>JAWKMN010000002.1:0-677500 GCA_041392165.1 Flavobacteriaceae bacterium | reverse complement strand
CATTCGGAGTTTGTCAGGAATTGGTAGGCGGTGAAGCCCCCGCATCCAATCAGTAGCTCTACCTCTATAAAACTATGTGCACGCTGCACCTAAATGCATTTCGGGGAGTACGAGCTATTTCCGAGTTTGATTGGCCTTTCACCCCTACCCACAGGTCATCCCAAGACTTTTCAACGTCAACGGGTTCGGTCCTCCACTGTGTGTTACCACAGCTTCATCCTGCCCATGGGTAGATCACACGGTTTCGCGTCTACTACTACTGACTGCGTTCGCCCTGTTCAGACTCGCTTTCGCTACGGATCCGCACCTGAAGTGCTTAACCTTGCCAGTAAAAGTAACTCGTAGGCTCATTATGCAAAAGGCACGCCGTCACCCCGAAGGGCTCCGACCGCTTGTAGGCGTATGGTTTCAGGATCTTTTTCACTCCCTTGTTCAGGGTTCTTTTCACCTTTCCCTCACGGTACTGGTACACTATCGGTCTCTCAGGAGTATTTAGTCTTGGCGGATGGTCCCGCCGGATTCACACAGGGTTTCACGTGCCCCGCGCTACTCAGGATACCGCTATGGATAACGTTCTTTGCCCGTACGGGGCTATCACCCGCTACGGCCCCTCTTTCCAAAGGGTTCCGGTTCATCGCGCATCCAATATCGCGGTCCTACAACCCCGATGCTGCCGAAACAGCATCGGTTTGGACTAATCCGCTTTCGCTCGCCACTACTCACGGAATCACTTTTGTTTTCTCCTCCTCCGGCTACTTAGATGTTTCAGTTCACCGGGTTCGCCCCCCTTGCGGGATACTATACCTTCAATATAGTGGGTTGCCCCATTCGGATACCTGCGGATCAAATCGTATGTGCCGATCCCCGCAGCTTTTCGCAGCTTATCGCGTCCTTCGTCGCCTCTGAGAGCCTAGGCATTCCCCATACGCCCTTATCCAGCTTGTCGCCAGACCTTTTATTCTATCTGCGGGCCCCATTCCGCGGCAGCGTCCAGGGGCCCTTCGTATTCTTGCAATTTGCTTTGCTCTTGTGTTTCTTTTTCAGCGTACGCAAAGACCTGGATCTTTTGCGCACCCTGTCCCAATATGTCAATGAACGTTCCTACAATTTACAACCAACAATCATCAATCAACAATTTTATTGTTTATCGACCACTGCTTATTGATCATTGCGATGTGGAGAATATCGGAGTCGAACCGATGACCTCCTGCGTGCAAGGCAGGCGCTCTAGCCAGCTGAGCTAATCCCCCGTTCTTCAGTGAGCAGTCAACGGTCATCAGTCAACAACACTTACAACGGTTACCCGGCCCCTAGAATTTCCCTATTCAATACTTCAATCTTAATGAACGTCCCAAAACCTTAAACTTTTTAGACCCAAGGCCCTGGAAATGCAGCAAAGCCGCATCGTAGTCCCAGGCAGACTCGAACTGCCGACCTCTACATTATCAGTGTAGCGCTCTAACCAGCTGAGCTATGGGACTCACTATAGTTTGTTTTTTGTATTTATAAAGACGGAAATCGAGAAAACGGGCCCTTGGAAGATGCCCATCCGGCAAATTCTCTAGAAAGGAGGTGTTCCAGCCGCACCTTCCGGTACGGCTACCTTGTTACGACTTAGCCCTAGTTACCGATCTTGCCCTAGGCCGCTCCTTGCGGTGACGGACTTCAGGCACTCCCGGCTTCCATGGCTTGACGGGCGGTGTGTACAAGGCCCGGGAACGTATTCACCGGATCATGGCTGATATCCGATTACTAGCGATTCCAGCTTCACGGGGTCGAGTTGCAGACCCCGATCCGAACTGTGACCGGTTTTATAGATTCGCTCCTGGTCGCCCAGTGGCTGCTCTCTGTACCGGCCATTGTAGCACGTGTGTGGCCCAGGACGTAAGGGCCGTGATGATTTGACGTCATCCCCACCTTCCTCGCGGTTTGCACCGGCAGTCCCGTTAGAGTCCCCATCTTTACATGCTGGCAACTAACGGCAGGGGTTGCGCTCGTTATAGGACTTAACCTGACACCTCACGGCACGAGCTGACGACAACCATGCAGCACCTTGTAAAGTGTCCGAAGAAAACTCTATCTCTAAAGCTGTCACTCTACATTTAAGCCCTGGTAAGGTTCCTCGCGTATCATCGAATTAAACCACATGCTCCACCGCTTGTGCGGGCCCCCGTCAATTCCTTTGAGTTTCATTCTTGCGAACGTACTCCCCAGGTGGGATACTTATCACTTTCGCTTGGCCACCCAGGCTTGCGCCCGGACAGCTAGTATCCATCGTTTACGGCGTGGACTACCAGGGTATCTAATCCTGTTCGCTACCCACGCTTTCGTCCATCAGCGTCAGTATATGGTTAGTAACCTGCCTTCGCAATCGGTATTCTATGTAATATCTATGCATTTCACCGCTACACTACATATTCTAGTTACTTCACCATAACTCAAGGCCACCAGTATCAAGGGCAATTCTACGGTTGAGCCGCAGACTTTCACCCCTGACTTAACGGCCCGCCTACGGACCCTTTAAACCCAATGATTCCGGATAACGCTCGGATCCTCCGTATTACCGCGGCTGCTGGCACGGAGTTAGCCGATCCTTATTCTTACGGTACCGTCAGGGGGGCACGCGTGCCCCTTGTTCTTCCCGTACAAAAGCAGTTTACAATCCATAGGACCGTCTTCCTGCACGCGGCATGGCTGGATCAGGCTCCCGCCCATTGTCCAATATTCCTCACTGCTGCCTCCCGTAGGAGTCTGGTCCGTGTCTCAGTACCAGTGTGGGGGATCCCCCTCTCAGGGCCCCTACCCATCGTAGCCTTGGTAGGCCGTTACCCTGCCAACTAACTAATGGGACGCATAGTCATCCCGTACCGTAACCTTTAATGTATCCGTGATGCCACGGATACATACCATGGGGCGTTAATCCAAATTTCTTCGGGCTATTCCCCGGTACGGGGCAGATTCTATACGCGTTGCGCACCCGTGCGCCGGTCGCCGGCAAATGAGCAAGCTCATCCCCGCTGCCCCTCGACTTGCATGTGTTAGGCCTGCCGCTAGCGTTCATCCTGAGCCAGGATCAAACTCTTCATCGTTGATTCTTATATAACTTAAACCAACCGAACGAAACATTTTTCCCGGCCCGTTATCTCGATTTATTATGCACAACATATTCCCCTTGGAAAATACGTTGCGCCGTCTCTACAATATATCAATGAACTTGTTTACTTCTTGTTTTTACCTTCGCTCTTTATCTAAGCGGGTGCAAATGTAGGATACTTTTTTTGTTTACACAAAACCTTTTTGAAATTATTTTTGAAAGATTTTTTACCCTCCCTATAACAAGCTGATTTGCAGCTAAAATATCGATATGTTTTTTTTCAATTTAAAAGGATCTTTTAAATCAACACCCTACAAAAACTCCGGAAAATGAATATTGAACTATGAAAAGAAATTCCAAACCAATCCAAATCGAATCACAAAATCCCTGTACGGATAATTGGGGGCAGCATAAAAATTGTTACCAGAAAAAGAGGAATTGAAGTGTTCCGCCTTTAGGAACAACCTAGTTTGCTGCACCTTGGCATTAATGAAAAAATCCAACATTGGAAAACCTCCCAACTCCTCTTGGTTTTGCAAATAAAATTCCCCCAACACCGGATTATAGGCATCGGCATTATATGCCGTAAAATACTTAAGGGTCACCCCTGTCTGGAAATATAAGGCCTTTTTAAAACCGAAGTTAGAATAATATAATGTGTTTCTTGTAACCAGCTGCGGTACGTTTAAGACATTATTGGCCTGGGAAACATCCTGGTACATTACCGTATTGTTCAGCGCAAACCCTTTCCATTTAAACTCTTTTCCATACTTGACCTTGATCATATTAATGGTACCACCCTCCTGAAACGGCCTAATAAATGCCTGTTCCGAACCTTCAACCACAGTTTCGGCAGGATCGGAAGCAAAATAGGTATAATTGTCCAAAGAGGTGTATTTTGCCATTAAATTACCAAAAACCTTAGATTCCAGATCAAACTGAAAACCGTTACTGTTTATTTTATTAAAATCTCCTGTATGTTGCCAATTGTAGTTGCTGTAATCGCTTTGATATAATAGAAAATTAAAATTGGGCATATGCGAGGATGAGTGTATGGAAAATTTAAGCCTGTTATTATTGTTAATATCATAACTGGCGAAGGCATCCAATAAATTTCCCGACAGATCTCCTGAGATATTGATCTGTGCCGACCCATTCAAAAGAAAACCACCGATCTTCTTTACATATTTGGCCCCGGCAGCGATTTCATCGCCCTGCAGCTGATTTTGGATAAGCTGGGTAGGGGTTTGCAATACCGAATTAAAAAAATAGTTGTAGTGGTAATGGTTAACAAATCCTGTCAACACCCCTAAGGTTCTATTGGAAAACTGGGCATAGGCCTGATTATAGGTCGTTTTTAAACTGGCCTTATCCATTATACCGGACTCATACGCCTCCCCAAAATAATCTTTTTGGGCGGTTTGTTTATACTGATAGTATTTGGTCTCATAACTAAACTCATGCCCCAGGGCCAAGGAGGTAGTCCCAGTTCGTGCCGAACCCACTTTGTTGCCAAATAAGATGTACTGATGATCCAAATAATACCTTTTCCCCAATAGGCGGTTTGTGGCGTCGGTAAAAAGAACGTCCAATCGGGAACGGTCCCTGAAGTCGGAATCACCGGATTCAAACTGTAGTTCCTTATTGGACAATCCGCCATTTTCTTCGAACAGGGAGTTTTGGGCCGCCCCATGCGCCCTTAGATTGTAACGCCCATTCTTATTCTCATAGTTGGCCGTCATCTTAAAATTTCCCGACTCGGCTTCACTAAATTGATATTTGCCCATAGACCTAAAACCTTTAAATCCGATAGAGAAATTTAATCTTGGCGAAGTATTGAAAGTCAATAATGCATCCAATAGTTGCCCCTGCTCAAAAGTGGTCTTGAACATAAGGTCGCTCATAGGAGTCGCTACATTATAATAATCAATGTCCCTAACTTCCATATAGTTATAATGCTTCGCACTGGCACCTAATTTTGGATAGGTATCCTCTACGTCAAAATCAACCCCCAATTTATTATACGGCTGTCCAACATTGGCAAATGGCATCAGCTCAAAATCGTCCCTTCTTAAAAAATTGTATTTATACTCCTTCCAAATGGAGATGGTAGTGTCCAAAAACGCAGTATCCCTTTCATAACTTATAATCTTATAATCCCTTATGGTGACTTCCTGCCCCTTGCCCTCCATATTTTTTTTTGCCTGAAGATTTCTAGCTTTACGCTCCATACCAATCTGCCCCCCGTCCCCGGTAGAAGGAACAGAATCTTCCTGTGCCATAATGGCCTGACCAAAAAACACTATTAAAAGTGCCAACAAATATCTCATGCTACAAACTTACGCCGACAAAGTTAATTTTTTTGTCCTTAATGAAATGTGAAAGTTTGTAAAACAGAAAAACAACCTCTTAACCATAGTTCCCATATTGATCCGCATGGTGATTTATATATTTTACGTAGCCGGTTTTTACATATTTAAGCACAACTATCCGAAAGTTTGACAAAAGACCGCTTCGCTTTTAGAACCAAGAACACAGACTCTGTTGATTTTCAATCGACCAACGTTTCGTTCCTTTAATAAAACCGAACTTTTTGCAAAAAAGATAAATTCGAAAAAAGAAAGATGACGCAACAAAAGAGGAACGTTTGGAGTTCTGATTTTCAGTAATCTGTTTTCTATATTCTAGCAGTGCAACGGTCTATTTTCTAAAGTTTCGGATGCTAATGATATTTAAGGAAACACCAAGCTTTTTTAACTCCTACTACATTCATTCCTGAAATCATAAAATGGGGGTATTTGGAAACAATACTACTATGGATATAAGATTTTGCATCCTATGCACCAATCCCCTTATAAATTTTTATCTTTGACAAGGTTGTAGAAAAACAGTGGCTTTTGTTAGGCTCAATTTCCGGACAATGATCTAAATTAACAAAGAATATTCAATTCCAAGTAACATTGGAACAATCCATAAATGTTAAAACCTTTTTACAAATATGCACTGGAAGCCGGAACGGATGAGGCCGGTCGAGGTTGTTTAGCGGGACCTGTAACGGCTGCAGCCGTAATATTGCCAAATGATTTTTCAAACGAGATTCTAAACGACTCCAAAATGTTGTCCCCTACAAAAAGGGACCTGCTTAGGACAGTAATAGAAACAAATGCCACAAGCTATGGTATTGCCCATATTTTTCCCAAAGAAATTGACAAGATCAACATTTTAAACGCTTCGTTTTTGGCAATGCACAAAGCTTTGGATCAATTAATTACAAACCCGGAATTTATCATTGTGGACGGCAACAGGTTTAACCCCTATCAAAATATCCCCCACACCTGTATTGTAAAAGGAGATGCCAAATACCTGAGCATTGCTGCCGCTTCCATCTTGGCCAAAACCTATAGGGATGCCTACATGGAAAACATTCATCTGGAATATCCCATGTACAACTGGATAAAAAACAAAGGTTATCCTACCAAAGAACACCAGGAAGCTATACGAAAGTTCGGTATCACCAAATATCATAGGAAAACCTTTAGACAATTACCCGATCAGCTAAAACTGGATGTTTAAAAACCCTAAATTTGTTCAAAGTTTTATTTATGAAATTTAAATTACTTACGCTACTTTTTTTACTACTGATCGGATGCGCAGAACAAAGCTCCAGAACCTCTCCAATACTCCGTTACGTTCCGCAGAATAGCGCCATTATTATAAAAATGAACGATAAACCCTCCTTTTCGAGCGAACTGGAAAACAGCGACCTCCTAAAGACCTTATCCACTACCGCCACCTATGCCTCCGTTCTGGAAAAATTAAAGCCCTTAAAATATGTCCAGCCCAATGGAGAGAGTATTTTGGCCTTCGTGGAATTGGGAAAGGCAAATTTTGAAATACTGCTAATTGCCCAAAAAAGTGATGACCTTTTTCAAATTGGGGACAGCAGTAATAAAGTTGTCGAAAACATAAGTTATGAGGGAAAAAGTTTTAACCGCTACAATGTGGACGGATCCAATTTCTTTTCCACGATCTTGGATGACAAAATTATAGTAAGCTCCGCCCAAATGCTAATTGAAAATATGCTTCGCAATGAAAAAGAGTTACAGACAGACGAATCCTTAAATAAATTGTATCAAATCGCAAGTAATCAAAGTAGTGCCAATATTTTCATAAACACCAATAAAAGCAATCCCCTGATCAACCATATTTTGACCGATGGACATGAAGTAGATATTTCCAAATTTACGGACTGGATATCCCTGGATTTCAACACCAATAAGGACCACCTAAAACTAAATGGCATTAGCATGGCCAATGATTCTATTACAAACTACAGCAATCTTTTTAAAAACAGTCATGCCCTAACCCCAAAAACGCCCGCTCTTGCCCCAATGGCCTCCGATGCCATTATAGCCTTTACTTTTGACAATTATGAGCACTTTGCCCTGAACCAAAAAAAATATTTGGACCGGTCCGTTGTTATAGATACCACCTTTAGGGCCGTTGAAGAAATTGGATTGGTATACCTCAACAAAGAGAAAGCCGTTGTGCTGCACACCTACGGTTCGGAGAACATCCTTAACTATCTGGATACATTGGAAAAAGCTTCGGAAGAATACCAAGGTAATGAAATTGTTGGGCTCACCAAGTCCGATTTCCTCGATCACTATTTCAATCCGCTGATACAGGATTTTGAGGCAAATTATTATACTATCATAGAAAATGCATTTGTATTCTCCCCAACTCCGGAGACCTTAAAGACCTTCATTGGAAATTTTAAGAATGTTTCCACTTTTGAAAAAACATCGGTCTACAAAACGGCCAAAGAACATTTGGCAGACGAATCCTCCATGCTCTTTGTTTCCAATGCCAATGGTGTGGAATATTTTTTGGATCAATATATAAACAAGAACATCAGGGAAAATGTTAAGACCAAAGAACTATCCGAATATTCCTTTGCTGCCCAAATGGTCTCGGACGACAATTTTCACCACACCAATATCCTTTTTCAAAAAATAGCCCACGAGACCGCCCTTAACAAGACCATTCCCTATTTTACCCTGCAGTTGGACACAGAGATTGCTACACCTCCGCAATTTGTAAAAAACCACAGGACCAATAAGGATGAAATTATAGTCCAGGACCGGGATAACCTCCTCTATCTCATTTCTACGGACGGCAAGGTTATATGGAAAAAACAACTAAATGGCCGTATCCAAGGACGTGTGGAACAGGTAGACCTATACAAAAATGGAAGGTTGCAATTGGCGTTCACCACGGATAACCAGTTTATGATCGTAGATAGGAACGGCAAGGAAGTGCCCCCTTTTACCTTCACCTATGACGGAGGCAATTTAAACCCTTTGGCCGTATTTGACTATGACCGCAATAAGGATTACCGGTTTTTGGTCACCCAGGGCACCAAACTGTTTATGTACAATAGCGCAGGACAAATAGTAAAGGGCTTTAAGTATACCAATGCTGCAAATCCCATTCTGGGCACACCCAAGCATTTTAGGGTTGGTAAAAAAGATTATTTGGTTATGAAACAGGAAGGTGGCGAATTAAAAATATTGTCCCGGACCGGTGATACAAGGGTAAATATGTCCAATAAAATAAATTTTTCAGACAACGGGATTCTGTTGCATAAGAACAAGTTTACGATTACCGACACCAAAGGGCATCTTTTTCAAATAGACGAAAAAGGCAAAATATCCACCGCCAATCTAAATCTACTTCCAGACCATGGTATGGATGCCACAAGCAATACCCTGGCCATTATGAATGATAATGTACTGACCATAAGGAGCAAAAAAGTGGAATTGGACCTTGGAGTATATTCAAAACCTCAAATTTTTTATTTGAACGACAAGATATACATTAGCGTTACGGATATACAGAACCAGAAAATCTATCTTTTCGACAGTCAGGCAGAAACCATTTCCAACTTTCCCGTGCCAGGAAACTCCGGCATAGATCTTATTGATATGGACAAGGACCATAAACTGGAACTTGTTGCAAAGGATCAGGACAATTCTATAATAGTTTATAAAATAAACTAGAAAGCGCAAGGGACAGATATTGGCTACAATCAATTTTTGGGCCGATATTTTCTATTGTTTGAATAGGAAAAATAACACGCAATTATCTCATTAATCCTACTCTTTATGGGCTTTTGCCCCCCCTGTTCCACTTCTTTCCCCACAGACTTTTTTAATGCAAATGTCAACTATTGATTTTAACGTACCATTAATACATAAAAACATGCAAGATATACACCTATCAAAGGTGCAAGCATGATTTTTTTTAATTTTAATCGACATTTTGACCTGAAGCTGATTGAGGTAAAATCACTAAGGGGCATTAAAAATAAAGATCATGAATCCTTTGAAAATATTCCCCGGGGCAATTCCATTTTTTCTTTTGTTATTCTTCTTTTCGGGCACCCTTCAATCGCAAATACTAAAAAAATTGGGCAAGCGGGCAGAAAGGGCCGTAGAACGAACCGTAGAAAACAGGGTAGATAGGGAGGTGTCCAAAAAAACCGATGCCGCTTTGGACAGCATATTGGAACCGGGCGGCAATGGTCCGTCCACCCCATCTGTTCCCAATCCTACCAATAACGGTGGTACCAATACCCCCCCAGACCAAGGCAACCCAGGAAATGAAAACGGTAACTTAAACAATGGCACTACGGTAGCCCCGGGTACTGCCAAAACCATACAGGTATATAGTAAATTTGACTACGTACCCGGAGACAAGCCTTTATTTTTTGATGATTTCTCCAGCGATTTTATTGGCGACTTCCCTTCCAAATGGAATACCAATGGTGGCGGAGAAGTCGTATCCATAAATGATTCGGGAGAAAAGTGGTTGGAGCTAATTTCTGGATACAACATCTATTTTATTCCAGACCTACCCGATCTTCCGGAAGAATACACCATTGAGTTCGATGTTTTTGCCCTTGGGTTGGACAACAAGACTTCTTCTACAGCATTTCTTAGAATAGCATTAAGCGATGACGACAAATTTAAGGACGGGGCCAATTTTGTACATGCCCAGATTCCTTTTTGCCTATATTCCCCTGTAGGCATCACCATGGCCAATCACATTAATCATAAAAGGGAAATTTACAGCGTGGTAAAGGCAGATCTCAGGGATGAAATTGTGGACAGACCACATATTTCCATCGCCGTGAACAAACAGCGATTTCGGTTATGGGTCAACGAAGAAAAACATATTGATATTCCAAGAATGGTGCCCCAGGGGGCCGTATTGAAAGCTTTAAAATTCCATATGAACAATTTTAAAGACGGAAAGGAACGGATTTTTATTTCCAACTTGAAAGTTGCAGAGGGGGGAATGGACCTTAGACGGAAATTAATCTCGGAGGGGGAAGTCTCCACCAATGGCATTTTGTTCGATTCCGGATCGGCCAATATCCAACCACCATCTATGGGGGTCATCCGACAAATCTCCCAAGTTTTACAAGAAGAAAACGGAATGAAGCTCATGATCATTGGACATACCGATGCTGATGGACCGGAAGATACCAACCTAAACCTGTCCCAAAAGCGGGCAGCTGCCGTAAAAAATGCATTGGTAAGTGTTTATGGTATTGCAGACAGCCGTTTACAAACCCAGGGCAAGGGAGAAAGCGAACCCGTAGGGGATAATACAAGTCCGGACGGTAAGGCCCAGAACAGGCGTGTCGTTTTCAAAAAATTATAACAAAACTACCTCTGCGCAAAGCATAGGGGCATAGGAAGCAAGACCATGCATCGTAACTTCCTATAGCGCTATGCCCGAGGCAGCACCTTGGGGAATCCTATTAAATAAATGAATATAAAACCAAAATAAAATCATGAGAACATTTGCCTTAGTTTATAGCTTTTTTCTTTTTACCTCCACCGCTTTATCACAGAATTGCAGTAAATTCTATCCCATGGAGGAAGGTTCAAGTTTACAATATACCATGACCAACAAAAAAGGCAAGACCGAAGGGATTACCGATTATTCAATTACAAATGTTGAAAATTCGGGCGGCACTACCACCGCCACCATGAATATGAAGTTTACGGACGAAAAAGGCAAGGAAATCATAGTGTCCGATTACAAAATCAGTTGTAACGGGGGTGCGGTCAAAATAGACTACAATTCCCTGGTACCATCACAAATGATGAAACAATATACGGATATGGGGATGGAAATGGATATTAGCGGTACAGATATAGAATTGCCCAACAACCTTGATGTTGGCCAGGACCTGGCCGATGCCAATGTTGCCATGACCATTAAAATGACAGGTATGAAAATGACCGTTAAAGTTGACCAGATCAATAGAAAAGTGGAAAAAAAAGAAAGTATCACCACCCCTGCCGGAACCTTTGAATGTTACGTACTATCCCAAGACAATATTTCTGAGACCATGGGCGCAAAACAATATATGCAGTCCAGGTTATGGCTTGCAGAAGGGGTTGGAATGGTAAAACAGGAAACCTACAAAAAGAATGGTGATCTCACTAACCAAATGCAGCTCACCAAGTTGAACAACTAAATCCAAAAAAATATAGAGCACAAAAAACCGAGACTCATACCTCGGTTTTTTGCTTTATAATATCCGCATCAAAGAGAGATTCAAAATGTCTCAAAAGTTTTTCTTTTACCTCATCCATATCAACTTCTTTCTTCCCTAGTTCTACATTTAAGGAGGTGACTGCTTTACCCTTG
The DNA here is from genome assembly GCA_041392165.1 of Flavobacteriaceae bacterium. Classification (GTDB taxonomy): domain Bacteria; phylum Bacteroidota; class Bacteroidia; order Flavobacteriales; family Flavobacteriaceae; genus Arenibacter. The sequence continues at coordinate 665,676 of JAWKMN010000002.1, read as the reverse complement.
ATCCCGCAGGGAATCATCAAATCAAAATAGCCCAAATCCGCATTTACATTTAGGGCAAAACCATGCATGGTTACCCATCTACTGGCACGCACACCCATGGCACATATTTTTCTGGCAAATGGGGTACCTACATCCAACCAAACCCCTGTTTCTCCTTCGGAACGCTCCCCCTTTAACCCGTAGTCGGCCAAGGTCAATATCACCATCTCCTCCAGAAGCCTTAGATATTTATGAATATCGGTAAAAAAATTATCGAGGTCCAGTATAGGGTATCCCACAATCTGCCCGGGACCGTGATAGGTGATGTCCCCTCCCCGGTTTATTTTGTAGAATTTCGCTCCTTTTTCGGCCAACACCTGTCCATCGACCAACAGATTGCCCATATCCCCACTTTTGCCCAAAGTATACACATGGGGGTGTTCTACAAACGAAAAATGATTGGGCGTATCCAACTGCGAACCCTCCCTCCTATTCTTTATTTTTATATCCAAGATAGATGTAAACAATTCTTCCTGGTATTCCCAAGTTTCCTTGTAATCCTTATACCCCAAATCTTCTAAAAGAATTCTTTTGTTCATCCTGCAAAGATACAAACTCCGCAAATAAGGCAAAGTACCCTATTTTAATCAGGATTGTTCAAGATGATCAGTGCGGCAATAACGCCCGGCACCCATCCACAAAGGGTAAGTAGAAAAACGATAACAAAAGATCCACACCCCTTGCCAATAACGGCCAAGGGAGGGAAAATAACAGCTAATAAGACCCTAAGACAGCCCATGCTTTTTCAATTTTTGACTAATGCCTTCCCGTATGGGACAGATATACCTATTGGACTAGAAAACGGACATTTTGTTACAAGAAATAGGAAATAATTTAAATACGCTATTTTGAAATCCATCAATTCTAATTTTTGGATTGATAGATTAACACAGAGTGCCTATTTGCACCCTTAATTTATACACATATGCAGCTTTCGGAACAAGAAGTAATTAGAAGGGAAAAACTTGGAAAGTTACGGGAATTGGGCATCGATCCTTATCCTGCAGCACTTTACCCGGTAAACAGTACTTCTAAAAAAATCAGGGAGAGTTATGAGGAAGGCAAAAAAGTAATTCTTTCCGGAAGGCTCATGTCCAGAAGGATACAGGGCAAGGCTTCCTTCGCAGAGCTACAGGACAGCGAAGGCCGTATTCAGGTCTATTTCAACCGGGACGAAATTTGTACTGGGGATGATAAGACCTTATACAATGAAGTGTACAAAAAATTATTGGACATTGGCGACATTATTGGCATTGAAGGGGAACTGTTCACCACCCAGGTGGGCGAGAAGACCGTTATGGTCAGGAACTTTACCCTGCTAAGCAAATCCTTACGCCCCCTGCCTTTGCCAAAAGTAGATGCGGACGGAAAAGTATATGATGAATTTAACGACCCCGAATTGCGCTATCGCCAGCGGTATGTGATTTGGTAGTGAACCCCAGTGTCAAAAAAAATTTTATAAAACGTACCAAGATCACTAATAGTATGCGTCAGTTTTTTAACGATGCCGGCTATTTGGAGGTAGAGACCCCTATACTGCAACCCATTCCGGGCGGGGCTGCGGCACGTCCGTTTATGACACACCATAACGCCTTGAACATTCCTTTGTATTTAAGGGTGGCCAATGAACTTTATTTAAAAAGATTGATTGTTGGTGGCTTTGACGGCGTTTACGAATTTGCCAAGGATTTTAGAAACGAGGGCATGGATCGCACCCATAACCCTGAGTTCACCGTCATGGAACTATATGTGGCCTATAAGGACTACAATTGGATGATGGATATGACAGAAAAACTTTTGGAAAAAGTGGCTATGGATTCTAACGGTACTTCCAAAGTAACCGTAGGCAAAAACGAGATAGAGTTTAGGGCCCCTTACCCCAGAGTACCCATTTTGGAAGCCATTAAAATCCATACGGGGTTTGATGTTGCCGGGATGGACGAAACGGAACTCAGGGAGGTTGCCAAAAAACTACATATTGAGGTAGATGATAGTATGGGCGTTGGAAAGTTGATCGATGAAATATTCGGTGAAAAATGTGAGCATCACTATGTACAGCCCACCTTCATAATAGATTACCCTAAAGAAATGAGCCCCCTTACCAAAGAACATCGAAGCAATCCCGCATTAACGGAACGTTTTGAGCTTATGGTCAATGGTAAGGAATTGGCCAATGCCTATTCCGAGCTGAACGACCCCATTGATCAACGTGAAAGATTTGAGGAACAACTTCAGCTATCGGAAAAAGGGGACGACGAGGCCATGTTCATTGATCAGGATTTCCTAAGAGCGTTGGAATATGGTATGCCCCCCACCAGTGGTATCGGTATAGGTATTGATCGGTTGGTGATGTTAATGACCAACAATGCCTCCATACAAGAGGTGCTTTTCTTTCCCCAAATGAGACCGGAAAAGAAACAACTGGAACTTAGCGAGGAAGAAAAGGAGCTCCTTGCCCTATTAAAACCGGAAGGGAAATTGGCCTTGAACGAGCTTAAGACCAAAGCAGGCCTAAGTGGCAAAAAATGGGACAAATCCATGAAGGCCCTTTCCAAACACGAGTTGATCCAAGTAATTACCGATAATGATACTAAAGTGGTGGTACTGAAAAAATAACTCCCACAACCTATAATTTTACATTAGAATTCCTTTTATAAAACAAAAAATGCTTGCAGCTCTTAACTAAAGGTTGGGAATTGCAAGCATTTTATTTTCGCCCTATATAAGCTCGCTTAAAGCTACCTATTTCCCATCCTAACACAATATTTTATATATATATAATGAGAAATAGTCCATAGTTTTATATAATTATTCTTATTATTATAGGAATTTTATTCAAAAAATTGGAATTTTATACAAAAAAACGAATAAGCATGAAACGTAGAGCATATTTATTCCTATTGATAGCGGGGGCATTTGTGCTGGTCATTTCCGTTTGGATCCTTATTAAACCTACGGATACCGTAGATTTTAGTGCAGACATAAAACCCATCTTGAACAAAAACTGCATTACCTGCCATGGAGGGGTTAAAAAAAGTGGTGGTTTCAGTTTATTGTTCGAAGGGGAAGCCTTTGCAGATACCGAATCCGGAGGGCCTGCCATTATCCCCGGAAATGCAGCCAAAAGTTCCTTCATTCAGCGTTTAAAGGAAAATGATCCGGAATTGCGGATGCCCTATAAAAAGCCAAAACTTTCAGAGGAAGAAATAACACTTTTGACCGAATGGGTAGACCAGGGAGCCAAATGGGGCAAACACTGGGCTTACAGCTTACCGGAAAAAGTAGACATTCCCGAGGGCACCCAATCCGCAGGTATTTCTTCCAGTGATTCCGGTGGATTTATTCAAAATGATATAGACCACTTTATTCTAAGGACCCTAGAAAATAACGACCTGAAACCTAGTCCTCCTGCCGAGCAGAACGTTTTGGCACGTAGACTCGCCATGGATCTTACCGGGCTTCCCCCGGACGATTCCCTGTTTAATGATTTCACCGCAGGAAGAATTACCTACGAAAATATGGTAGATGAATTGTTGTCCAGTGATTCATATGGTGAAAAGTGGGCCAGTTGGTGGTTGGACCAAGCGCGTTATGCCGACACCAAGGGCTATGAAAAAGACTTGGGCAGGACTATGTGGCAATATAGGGACTGGGTCATAAGATCCTTGAACCGGGATATGTCCTTCGACCAGTTCACTATTGAACAATTGGCAGGGGATCTTTTACCGGACCCTTCGGACGATCAGTTGATAGCCACCGCCTTCCATAGAAATACTATGAACAACGATGAAGGGGGTACCGAAGATGAAGAATTCAGGGTGGCCTCCGTAATCGATAGGGTAAACACCACCTTTGAGGTATGGCAGAGCACCACTATCGGCTGTGTACAATGACATAGCCACACCTACGACCCCTTCAAAAACGAAGAGTACTACAACCTAATGGCATTTTTTAACAATACAAGGGATGAAGATACCTCGGAGGATGAACCCAATCTAAGGTTTTATTCCGAGGAACAGCAGGGTGAAGTGGATAAGATCTACCAGTGGATCGCCAAAATGAGACCACGGAAATTGCCAAGGCCTATAGCAATTTCCTACAATATTCCGAACCTGTTTACCATGCCCATTTGGCCAAGAACTATACCAATGGAAATTTGGCGGACACCAAATGGCTGGCCTTGAGGGACAATGGCTCCTGCTACCTCCCAGATGTATATACCCAAGGTGCCGATCATATATACCTCAAATATTCCTCTGGAACAGATGGAACCAAGGTAACCATTAGAAAGGACAATTCGGATGGTGAGATATTGGCCCAATTTACCACCAACAAAACCAAGGGAAGGGAAATCCAAAAATTCCCTTTCAAGAAGACTACCGAAAAATTAAACCTTTATATTGAGACAAATAACGACAGGATATCCCCAAAAACTCCCACCAGCTATATTTCCTGGTTTGCCTTTCTTCCGGAAATAAAGACAGGAAACAATTCCGAATATTCCCAAATTGAGGACAGTTTTATAAAACTGGTCAACACCGATACCCCTACACTGCCGATCATCATAGAAAATCCCGATTACCTAAAAAGAACCACCCAGGTTTTTGAAAGGGGCAATTGGCTAATGAAAACCGATACTGTTGAACCTGCTACCCCCCAAAGCCTGAATGCATGGAACGATGCCTGGCCAAAAAATAGGCTGGGACTGTCCAAATGGCTGGTCAGCAAAGAGAACCCGCTAACGGCCCGTACCCTTGTCAATAGGGTATGGCAGCAGATCTTTGGCCGCGGTATAGTAGCCTCTTTAGAAGATATGGGGTCACAATCCGACCCGCCTTCCCATCCCGAACTATTGGATTGGCTGGCCTTAAGGTTCATGAACGAGCATAATTGGAGCATTAAGGCCCTGGTAAAGGATATTGTAATGAGCGGCACCTACAGGCAGAGTTCCAGGAACAACGCCAAATTATACAATTTGGATCCTGAAAATAGGCTCTATGCCCGTGGCCCCAGAATTCGTTTGGGTGCAGAACAAATACGTGATCAGGCCTTGTTCGTATCCGGGCTTTTAAGCCCCAAAATGTACGGCCCAAGTGTTATGCCTCCCCAACCCGATGGCATTTGGCAAACCGTATACAACGGTGGCAATTGGGTGGAAAGCAAAGGGGAGGACAAGTATAGGAAGGCGGTATACACCTACTTAAAAAGGACCAGCCCCTACCCCTCCTTCCTAACTTTTGATGCAGGGAGCAGGGAAGTATCAACGGTACGCAGAACGGTGACCAATACCCCGTTACAGGCTTTGGTTACCCTTAACGACCCCGTATATCTGGAAACCGCCTATCATCTGGCCAAATTTATGGAGCAGGGCAACAATGTGGACGCGAGCATAAAGGAAGGATACCGAAAAGCCGTCCTGGCGGAGATTGGGCCGGAAAAACTCCAGGCCCTCAAAGAACTGTACAACAGCTCCCTTTCCGACTTCCAGGAAAAACCAAACAATATCAAGGAATTCATTCCTTTTGAAACCGATACAGATGCCAATTTGGCGGCATTGACCGTAGTGGCCAATGCCATCATGAACTTGGACGAGTTTTTAACAAAATCGTAGTTATGAACAGTTTAGACCGATTAATACAAGAAAAATTACTGCGGGAAATACAGGCCAAAACCCGGAGGCACTTCATTAAGGATTGCGTTGCAGGTATGGGTAGTTTGGCCTTGGGCTCCTTTTTTATGTCCTGTAATTCCTTTCTTGGCAGCGAGGACACTGCTAAGATTGCATTGACGGAAAGGGACATCAACCCTTTGGCCTCCATGCCCCCCCCTTACCCTTCCAAGGTAAAATCCGTTATTTATCTGCATATGGCGGGCGCCCCGTCCCAACTGGAAATGTTCGATTATAAGCCTACCCTGCAGAAACTTAACAATCAGGCCTGTCCCCAATCCCTATTGGAAGGCAAAAAATTTGCATTCATTAGGGGAGTCCCGAAACTTCTGGGGCCACAGGCGGAATTTAAGCAGCACGGAGAATCCGGCAATTGGGTCTCCAACTTTCTGCCGCACTTTTCCAAAGTCGTGGATGAAGTGGCCTTCCTCAAAGCGGTAAATACGGATCAATTCAACCACGGACCCGCACAATTGTTCATGCATACCGGAAGCCCCAGATTGGGCAGACCAAGTATAGGATCCTGGGTTACTTATGGTCTGGGTTCGGAAAATCAGAATTTGCCCGGTTTCGTAGTACTTACCTCCGGAGGAAAAACACCGGATGCGGGTAAAAGTGTCTGGGGAAGCGGATTTTTACCCTCCGTCTACCAAGGGGTCCAATGCCGGTCCAAAGGAGATCCGGTACTTTATATAGACGACCCTAAGGGCATTACCAGAAATCTCAAAAAAAGTACTATTGATGCCATAAACAACATCAACAAGAAAGAATTCAACGAATATTCCGATCCTGAGATCCTGGCCAGGATCAACCAGTACGAAATGGCCTACCGCATGCAGACTGCGGTACCAGAGGTGATGAACATCAACAACGAACCGGAGCATATCAAGGAGATGTACGGGGTACGGCCCGGTAAGGAATCCTTTGCCAACAATTGTCTTCTGGCCAGAAAACTAGTTGAGGACGGGGTGCGCTTTGTGCAATTGTTCGATTGGGGCTGGGACAGTCACGGAACCGGACACGATACTGCGGTAGACCTTGGCCTCAGAAATAAATGTACAGAAATAGACCGACCCATGTCCGCCCTTCTCCTGGACCTTAAACAAAGGGGCCTATTGGAGGAGACCTTAGTAGTTTGGGGAGGCGAGTTCGGCCGTACCCCCATGCAGGAAAACAGGGAAGGCCAGGAAATGGCCTATAAGGGAAGGGACCACCACGGGGACGCCTTTACCATGTGGATGGCCGGAGGCGGTATAAAAAAAGGGGCCAGCTGGGGACTCACCGATGAAATTGGATTTTCTGCATTGGAGGGCCAGGTCTCTGTACACGATGTTCACGCCACTATACTACATCTCCTGGGCTTTGACCACGAACAATTTACCTTTGATTTTCAGGGAAGACCCTTCCGACTTACCGATGTGGAGGGACATGTAATACAAGAGATTCTTGCGTAAAAATAACCGACCAAACCAATAAAATGCGATTATTAATTATTCTTTTCGGATGCTTTCTATTTTCTTGTGGCCAAGAAAAAGTTCTATTTTTTCAAACCGATTGGGGGAACCAATCATCCTGGGATGCCTTTTGCGAAAGCGCCAAGGCCTCGGGTTATGACGGAGTGGAATTATGGCTGCCAACGGCTTCCAATAAATGGGAGGCCATAAAAGAACGCCTAAAATTGAACCACTAATATATGGAAGTCATTCAACAGTTGATAGGGCGCTTACATCCCATTGTAGTTCATTTGCCCATAGGATTTATTATTGCCGCCTTACTTTTGCAATGGTATGACAGAAAGAATAAGGAATGGTCCAAAGTAATTGGCATCCTGTTTCAATGGGCCTTTATTTTCGCCTCCGTAGCATGTATTAGCGGCTATCTGCTCTATAATGGCGAAGGATATTCCTATGAAACGGTAAAATTTCATTTATGGCTGGGCATTGTTACCGCTATATTTTCTTTGTTGATGTATCTTCGGTTGACGGCCTCCTCAAAGATCGATTTCATAAAGCGAGTGCCGGTAGTACTTTTTTCCTTCTCATTATTATTTCTAATATCGTTCACCGGGCACCTTGGGGGAAATATTACCCATGGATCGGATTACCTTATCGAACCCCTGCCCAACAGTATAAAATCCCTATTGGGGGTTGGCCCCAAAGTTTACGAAATGCCTACTCTGGCAGAAGAAAATTGGGAAGAGGCCATACTTTATACAGACCTTGTACAACCTATCCTCAACAATAGGTGCGTAAGCTGTCATAACTCAAAAAAAGAAAAAGGGGAATTGCGGTTGGAGGAAGCAAATGGCATCCTTAAAGGTGGGGAGAACGGAGCGGCAATAGAGCCGAACGACCCGGAAAACAGTTCCCTCTACGCGAGAATGGTCTTACCTTTGGATCATGAGGACCATATGCCTCCAAAAGATAAGGATCAGCCCTCCAAGGAGGAACTGGACATCATAAAAATCTGGATAGCCAAGGGCAATCCATTTGACAAGAGCATTGGGGATATGGGCTTAAAAAAAGAATCGATTCAGGCCTTCTTCCCTAAGGCAGAGGGCAATACCTACCCCAATGTGGAAGTAGCGGAAATTTCGCAGGATACTATTGTTGCTTTAAAGAAAAAAGGTCTTCATGTAGAAAGGATTAGTGAAGAAAGCAATTTTATAAAGGTCTCCTGCATCAACAAACCTTCCTTTTCAGACCAAGATTCCGATCTGCTATCCCCCTTCAAGGATCAGATTGTCTATCTTGATCTTGGCGAAACCCTGATTACCGATGCCATTTTTGAAAAAATAAGCACCTTGCCCAACCTGACCATACTAAAGTTGGACAATACGGGGGTGACGGGGAAAAATATAGAAGCCTTGGAAAAATTGAAGTACCTCAGGAACTTGAACCTTATGGGGACAAATTTTAAAGAGGCACACCTCCAAAAATTAAAAAAGTTTGAAAAATTAGAGATCGTATACCTCTTCAATACCCCCATAAAAAAACCGGATCGGGAAGACAAACCGAAGGAAGGCAAACTGTTTTTGGATTACGGAGGCTACGACCTTCCTAAAATGGCCACGGACTCCATAATTTACTAGCTTGGTTCATCAATGTTAAATTGAAATAAAGAAATAGGAGTGACAATTTGCTTTAATCAAAATAGGTCCTGCAAAAGAATAAACTCCCTCGGTAAAAGCCTGTCCGGCTCACAAAGGCAAGCAAGCGTCTGAACGGATATGGGCAGACAGATTAAATCTCGATTATCGAGTAAAGTTTATGGAAAGTGTTATACCTTTGACACCCGACATTAACAATGATTTTTTTGATGCTGCCCGAACCAAAGCCAAGATATTCTATATTAACAAAGCCTCCTGTAAGCAAGATATGTCATGTTACAGTGGGAAAGGCCTAAATTAAATTAGGTGTGGAATCGGCTTTCAATGACGGGAATCAAAGTCTTACCAACCGAAACTATTTATTTTGGACCTAGTTTACATTTTTTAAACTAATAGAAATGTACTAGTTTAGAATACCATAAACCTCCCCTATGAACTTGAGCAAAAAAATTGGATTATTACTAGGGCCCATTTTCTTTTTTATTCTTCTTGGTTTACCCAACACCCTAGTCTCCGAAAAAGGGGATGCAGTAATCGCCGTGGCGATTTGGATGGTAACTTGGTGGCTAACGGAAGCGGTTTCCATTTCAGTGACGGCCCTATTGCCCCTAATTTTATTTCCCATACTCAAGATCATGCCCATCAACGAGGTGGGCGCCAATTATGGAAGTCCCATTATTTTTCTATTTTTTGGAGGCTTTGTAATGGCTTTGGCCCTCGAAAAAGTGAATTTACATAAACGTATTGCCCTCAACATCATAAGGATTACGGGAACAACGCCCAACAAGGTTGTCCTTGGATTTATGATCGCCACGGCTACCCTAAGCATGTGGATCAGCAATACGGCAAGTACCGTAGTTATGCTCCCTATTGCCATGTCCGTTATTGGACTTCTGGTCAACGACGCAGATGGCTTTACCAAGGACGATCGTAATTTTGCCCTTAATGTAATGTTGGGAATCGCATTTTCCGCAAACGCAGGAGGCATTGCCACTGTAATTGGTACGCCTCCAAATTCAATTTTGATAGGTTTACTGGAAAACGAATACAATATTGAAATCTCCTTTCTTAAATGGATGATTATTGGGTTACCGTTCTCCATCATCCTGGTTACCATTTGTTATCTGGTACTCGTAAAATGGTTTTTTCCCAATAAGCAATTAAAATTTACCGGCTCCAAACAGATTATTCAGGAAGAATTAAAAAAATTGGGGCCTATTAGCCGCAAAGAAAAAATGGTGCTCATCATTTTTGGGATAACGGTTTTCCTATGGATTTTTCGAACACTGATCAACACTATATTTCCATTTCTTGGACTCTCGGACACCATTATAAGTATGGTGGCCGCTATTTCCCTTTTTGCGATTCCATTTAACCTTAAAAATGGTGATTTTATTCTTGGATGGAACGATACAGAAAAATTGGCCTGGGGAATTCTAATACTTTTTGGTGGTGGACTTGCTCTGGCCGAAGGCATGTCTACAAGTGGTATTGTAGATATGGTAGCAAACGCCATTTCCACTAGCGAGATTAGTATTTTGTTTACAGTTTCCTTGCTAATATTATTAATGCTTTTCATGACGGAATTAATGAGCAATGTAGCCTTGGTCGCAGTGCTAACCCCAGTAGTTGCAGGTATAGCTATAGGTCTTGGGGTTCCTTTGCTCTATTTATTGATTCCTGTTACCATGGCCAGTAGCTGTGCCTTTATGTTGCCCATGGCCACTCCCCCCAATGCCATAGTTTTTGCCAGTGGATATATAAAAGTGCATCAAATGGCGCGGATAGGAATAGTTCTTAACCTTATCTCTGTATTATTACTGATCCTACTGTTCCAATTCATACTTCCCCTACTCTTTTGATCCATAGATTGTAGAAGAATCCTGACCGGACATATACCAACAAAAACAAAGCCTTTGCTTTCACAAAGGCTTTCCAGATGCTAAATTCAAGTAAACTATAAAAAGAAATTCTCTACTTATATAGACTTATTACACATAAATATGTTACAGATTATCTGTGATTTTTTCATTTTTTGCCAAAATTATTCAAGGATGGGCGCCTTAAAGACCAGAAAAACAGATATTTCCGTTAATTATTTTGCAATTGGGCAATAATGATAATGGCCTTCCATAATTTAAATTATTTTTAGTTCTTTGAAAGATACAGTAATTCACAAATTTTACCCGGAATATGATTAAAAATTTACTCGTAAAGGCGCTATTTACATTTTTCCTAATAGGATATTGCCATACTACCGAAGCACAGATCTTTAAAAAGAAGAACAACAAAACCGAATCTTCGGACACCAAGGAAAAATCAAAAAAAGGAGCAATTGAACCCTACGAAAAGGTAATCACCAAAGAGGCAAAAACGGATAAGGGTCTTTTTGATGTTCATATTGTAGACGATAACTATTACTACGAAATACAAGACTCCCTTTTTAATAAGGAAATGCTAATGGTCAGCAGAATTTCCAAAACGGCCACGGGCATTGGTTTCGGAGGAGGAAAAATAAATACCAAAGTACTGAGATGGGAAAAATTGCCAAAGAAAGTCTTACTTAGAGTAGTAAGCTATGATATTGTTGCTGCCGATTCACTACCGGTAAGCGAAGCCGTAGTAAATTCCAATTTTGAACCAGTACTATATTCATTCGATATCAAGGCATTTAAAAAAGATAGCTTAAATCCCGCTACGGTCATCCAGGTAAACGATCTTTTTGAAAAAGATGTAAATGCCCTGGGTATGCCGGAACATTATAGAAAAGAATATAAAGTTTCACGTTTGGATGACTCTAGAAGTTATATCAGTACCTTAAAAAGTTACCCCTTAAACATAGAGGCCAGACATGTAAAGACCTATGTAGCCGGCAATCCCCCTTCCAATGAAAGCTTGGGTTCTATTTCCATAGAAATAAACAATTCCATGATCTTGCTCCCGGCGGAACCTATGAAACGCCGCTATTTTGATAAACGGGTTGGATGGTTTGCCAGGGGCCAGGTAGATTATGGCTTGGATGTACAGGAGAGCAAAACCGTTCGTTTTCTGGACCGTTGGAGACTGGAAGTGAAGGAAGGGGACATAGAAAAATTTAAGAACGGAGAACTTGTAGAGCCTAAAAAACCCATAATATATTATGTGGACAGGGCAACACCTAAAAGCTGGATCCCTTTTATTAAGCAGGGCATAGAAGATTGGCAGGTTGCCTTTGAAGCTGCCGGTTTCAAAAATGCCATTTTGGCCAAAGACCCCCCAACCCCCGAAGAAGATCCGGAATGGTCACCCGAAGATGTACGTTATTCCGTAGTACGCTATCTGGCCTCTCCTATTCCCAATGCCAATGGGCCCCATGTAAGCGACCCCAGAACCGGTGAAATATTGGAATCCGACATCAACTGGTACCACAATGTAATGACCCTGTTAAGGAATTGGTTTTTTGTGCAAACGGCAGCTATTAACCCCGATGCCAGAGGGGTTGCCTTTAAGGAGGAGGTAATGGGACGCTTAATTCGGTTTGTGTCCGCACACGAGGTTGGCCATACACTAGGGCTGCCCCACAATATGGGCAGTAGCGTAGCTTATCCGGTCGACTCGCTCCGCTCCGCTTCCTTTACCAAAAAATACGGTACGGCACCTTCCATCATGGACTATGCCCGATTCAACTATATTGCCCAGCCGGGAGACGAGGGAGTAGCCCTTATGCCGGAAATAGGGGTGTACGACAAATATGCCATTAATTGGGGATACCGTCCTATATTGGACAAATCCGAAGAAGGGGAGAAGGAAACCTTGGATAGCTGGATCCTTGAACATGCGGGAGATCCATTGTACCGCTTTGGTCACCAACAAGTGGGCGATGTAGTTGATCCAAGTTCGCAGACCGAGGATTTGGGAGACGATGCCATAAAAGCAAGTGCCTATGGCATTGAAAATTTAAAACGGATAACTCCAAAACTGATCGAATGGACAGCGGAAAAAGGCAAGGAATACGATGATCTAAACACCCTTTACGGCCAGGTAATTTCACAATTTAACCGATATATGGGCCATGTCAGCAATAATATTGGCGGGGTCTATGAACAATATAAAACCTATGACCAGGAAGGGGCCGTATACACTCCCGTTGATAGAGAACATCAAAAAAATTGCCTGCTTTTTGTACAGGAACAATTGTTTCAAACTCCGCAATGGCTGATCGTTCCAAACATATTTGACAAAATAGAATATTCCGGTTCCGTAGAGCGTATAAGAAGCCTACAGGTTAGGACGTTGGACAATATTCTGAGCTTGGGCAAATTGGCCAGAATGATAGAAAACCAAGCCATCAACGGTACCAATGCCTATTCCCTATTGGAAATGATGGGCGACCTGAGACAAGGACTATGGTCCGAAACACGAAATGGAAATACAATAGACACCTATAGAAGAAATCTTCAAAAAGCACATATTGAAAGATTGGCCTACTTGATGACTGCCGAAAACGAGAGCAAAAAGGGAGATTTCGGAGGATATCAAAAATCTACCCCTATCAACACCGGTCAGTCCGATATTCCCTCAATTGCGAGAGCGGAATTGAACATGCTTGAAAAAGACCTGAAAAACGCCATCAATAGAACTGCAGATCCCTTGAGCAAGTATCATTTAAAAGACGCCCTGGAGCGGATAAAATTCATTTTGGACCCTAAATGATTAGTGGGCAATAGGTAGTAAGCAAAAAAAAACGGATTTCCATAGTTTACTACATTTTACCAACTATGGACTGGAAACTAATACCGATAACCATTGGGTACAATAAAATTAAGGTCCGGCAAAGGCAGGATTTTAACTTATAAATACAAAGGACCGTCATAACCGACGGCTCTTTTCCCGAACATCCCTGTTTAAGCATAAATTCCATATTTTTCCGTTGAACGGACACCTTTTGACGATAAAACGTAAAATTTAACAATATTTATTTTTTAGAGTTTAATATTTTTCCTACTTTCAGACCATTGTTAATACCCCCCAATCTATGTCATATAAAATTAAAAGCCTATTGTATTTTGTTTGCTTTGTGGCCTCGGCTGTTTTGTACTATGCATGGGAGTCCGAATATAATAATAAAAACAATATGGATTCGGCCGAAATTATTCAGTTACAATCCGATAACCTGGATCTTGACAACAAGCTGGCAGAACTGGAAAAAATACAGGAATAAGCCCGCTTCTTCCTTCTTTATAAATTCTCGGCTACGTTTATCGGGCATTTTACCATATTTTTTAAACCGATTTCACAACATTGGCCCATCTGGAGGTGATAGATGATTTAACTTAGGAATACAATACAACCCCAAAGCCATGTCCTACAAAATAAAAGCCTTTTTATATTTTATCTGCTTTTTAATATCCGCAATGGCCTATAACAATCTATCGAGTAACACTGGGGCAAATAAGTACCGGATTTCCATAGTACTATTGAAACCTTAGCCGATAATTGGGAAAATCAATTTATTGACCTGCAATAATAAAATCCCATTTTTGAAAAAAGGCATTCATCTTAGGTTTACACCCCTATTTTATTGGCCAAAAGTACCTTGTTAGCACCCCCTGTATTGGAACTATATTCCCTATACGGCCCCTCATCCATATATACCCATCTGTTAAAATTGCCCTAAAACAATCTTTCCCATTAAACCAATCTATTATCCTATTGTCCTATATACAAAATAATGAATAACGAATAATATGTAATGAACCATGATGATCCATGGAAAATTACATTGGACATTCATAAACAAATAAATAAAGTACTATGAAAAATTTGATTGTATTTGCCGTATTAATGACCGGTGTAACCGCTATGGCACAAACACCCGAACGCAGTAGGGGAGACAGAAATCCCATGAAGGACATGACTCCCGAACAAATGGCCACCCTACAGACAAAACAAATGACCCTGACTTTGGATCTTACCGATGCCCAACAAAAGAAAATACAAGATCTAAATCTGGAAAACGCTTTGAAGCGTTCAGAGAAAATGAAAGAAATGAGGGCGAGAAAGGAAAGCGGTGAGCTTAAAAAACCAACTTCCGAAGAGCGTTATGCTATGAAAATAGCTATGTTGGACCACCAAATTGCCCAAAAGGAAAAGTTGAGGAATATATTGAACAAGGAGCAATTTGAGAAATGGGAGAAGATGAAAAAAAACAGGGAAAACCATAGAAAAAGAAAGGGAGTTCATCACAACCATAAAAGATCAGAAAAAAAATAAACTTTTTCCCCCTCAAGAAAACAGAAGGCTAAATAGGTAAAGTAATATCTATCCAGCCTTCTTTCCTTTATGGATCAATGTAGGTCTTTGGCTATATTGGACAGGGCCTCAATGGTCTCGTCCAAGTCCTCATAACTAAGGGCATCATTTAAGAAGTAGCTCTCAAAGGCACTTGGTGGCAAGTATATCCCTTGGTCCAGCATCCCATGGAAATATTTCTTAAAAATGGCATTGTTGCCTTTGACCGAGGATTCAAAATCCACCACCGGTTCTTTGGTAAAATGAATCGAAATCATGGAGCCGAACCTGTTCATTTGAAAAGGAATATTGTTATCGATCAATACCTGTGCCAATCCCTTCCCCAAATATTTGGTCTTATCGGCCAAACTCCTAAATACTTCCGGCTTATTGTTCAATTCGGTCAACATGGCCAGTCCGGCACTCATGGCCAAAGGGTTTCCGCTTAAGGTTCCCGCTTGGTAAACAGGGCCATCCGGAGCCAAATGCCCCATAATCTCCTCCCTGGCAGCAAAGGCCCCAACAGGCAACCCTCCACCAATTACTTTCCCGAATGTTACAATATCGGCATTTACCCCCAATACTTCCTGGGCACCCCCTTTTGCCAATCTGAACCCGGTCATTACCTCATCAAAAATCAGCAATATATCTTCTTGATCACAAAGTTCACGTAATCCATTTATAAAATTTTCTTCCGGAATAATACACCCCATATTACCCGCTACGGGCTCTATAATAATGGCAGCAATTTCTCCCTTATTGGCGGCGGCCAGGGCTTTTACACTTTCAAGATTGTTATAGACCGCCAAAAGGGTATCCTTTGCCGTACCCTGCGTAACCCCTGGGCTATTGGGGCTTCCAAAGGTAACCGCTCCACTTCCTGCCTGAATTAAAAAAGAATCCGAATGCCCGTGATAACATCCGGCGAATTTTATTATTTTATCCTTTCCGGTAAATCCCCTGGCCAAGCGCACGGCACTCATACAGGCCTCCGTGCCGCTGTTTACAAAACGAATCTTATCAATGTTGGGCACCATGGACACTGCTAACTTGGCCAATTGGGTCTCTATTTCCGTTGGCATTCCAAACGAGGTTCCCCTTTTTGCTTTCCCAATAATTGCATCTATTACCGGAGGATACGCATGACCTAAGATTAATGGCCCCCAGGAGG
The DNA here is from genome assembly GCA_041392165.1 of Flavobacteriaceae bacterium. Lineage (GTDB taxonomy): Bacteria > Bacteroidota > Bacteroidia > Flavobacteriales > Flavobacteriaceae > Arenibacter. The sequence goes on along the minus strand of JAWKMN010000002.1, from coordinate 649,419 downwards.
CAATATAATCTATTAACCTATTACCATCTTCATCGTATAAATACGCGCCTTTGGCCTCCTTCACAAATACAGGATTGCCTCCAACCGCCTTAAAAGCCCTAACCGGCGAGTTTACCCCTCCGGGAATATAACGCTGTGCTTCGGCAAATAAGGCGCTGCTTCTTCTATAAATCATAGGTTATCTAATTTTTTCGGATTTTACCATCAATTTCTGGCCCTCTGCCAAATTGCTATTGTTCATATTGTTCAACTTCATCAATTCAGGAATCGAGACAAAATAGCGTTTGGAAATGGAATATAGGGTATCTCCCTTTTGCACTATATGAATTTTATGTTCATACTGTTTTGGTTCCCTTTTTACAATATCGCCGGACTTAACAACCGTCCTGTCATACTTATCCAATCCATAACGTTCTATAAGTGCGATCAACTTATGGGGATATTTACGATCCGTTGCATAACCCGCCTCCTTTAAACCATAGGCCCATCCTTTATAGTCATCGTGATCCAAGTTGAACAAAAAAGCATATCTGGCCCGTGTTGATAAGAATATACTATGGTCCCTAAAGGAATACATAGGATGGTTATATTTCCTAAAGCATTCCCCTTTTTCATCATCATCGTGAAAATCATAATCGCCTTCCCAATCGGTATGACATTTTATTCCAAAATGATTATTGGTCTTGGCACCAAGGACGCCCCTCCCGGCACCACTTTCCAAAATACCCTGTGCCAAGGTGATGCTGGCCGGTATGCCATAAGCCTTCATCTCAAACTGGGCCATTTCGACAAAGGTTTCTATATATTCCTCGGTAGAATTAACCGTAAACTTTACAAATTGTCCATTGTCTTCAGGCAAGGCATAAACGTCCTCGCTTTTGGACCCGATTGCAGGTTTGGACTCTGGCTTGGTAGTGGTAACGGTAGTCCTTGAATGTGGTTTTTGGGCATAGGTAGTTCTCTTTTTAACACCGCAGCCCACTAGGGACAAGCCCAATGCTGTTATCACCGCAATTCTTTTTATCATACTTTTATTAATGGAAGATTCTTCATTTTCAAAACTAAATTCATTCCTGCTATCCCCTGCAGACCACCACTGTGTATTGCCAAAATTTTGGTCCCAGGTGTAAAATAGTCATTCCTTACCAGATCCAAAATACCGTATAAAAGCTTGCCGGTATAAATGGGATCTGTAGGAATATTGGTCCTTTCTTTAAAATAATTAATAAACTCGATAAGCGTTTGGGAAACCTTTGCATAGCCTCCAAAATGATAATCCGTATTGATTTCCCAATTTTCTTTTGCCGTAAAATTACGAATATCTTTTCTTAAAAAATCCCCTTTTAGGGCAGGAAAGCCTATAATTCTCTGATTAAGAAGGGAAGAATTTATAATCCCGGCCAAGGTTCCACCGGTTCCTACACTTGAACAAAGAACATTAAAATCCCTATCCTGGGCAGTCAGTATTTCTTCACAACCTTTAACGGCCAGTAGATTGGTCCCTCCCTCAGGGATAAGATAATAGGTGCCGAACTCCTTGCACAACAATTCTAAAAAGGAAGTATCCATCTTGCGCCTATAGGCCTCTCTAGAAATAAACTTAAAGTCCATTCCATGCCTATGGGCCTGTGCCAGCGTTGGATTGAGCTTCCCATTTTGAGCCAGTTCCTCCCCCCTGATTACCCCGATGGTCTTTATCCCGTATAAATTTCCGGCATAGGCAGTGGCGGCAATATGGTTGGAATAAGCTCCTCCAAAGGTTAAAATGGTATCCAAGCCCCTTTGTTTGGCCTCTAAAATATTATACTTGAGTTTTCGGTACTTATTACCAGAGATATGCGGGTGCAAAAGGTCTTCCCTCTTTACCACCAAGGTAAGTTGTTTTTCCCTTAAAATAGGAAGGTTCACTTCCTGATTCATTCCCTGCACTCCAAAGGCTTTTGGCCCCAAAGATATTTAATAAAACCAAATGTCCTTCTCTCCTTTAAATAATATAAATTTGTTTCATTGTGATAGGCCTCCCTTTCAAAGCTAATGCTCCGATAGGCCCTGTAGGTGTCAAAGTACATTAGATACCTAATAATGCCCTCCAATAAATACAAAAAATAAAATGGCACTATCAATAGTTCCCGTTGTTGCCTTAAATGTATTTTTTCATGATTTAGCAGCAATGCATCATTTTTCAAGGAAGAATTCTTCAAAATAATGAAAGGCCATAAGGAAAGACCAACATAGTTCTTATAAAAAACATATTTAAATACTAAGATCATTCTAAATGATAAATATTGCGCCTATCAAAGATAAAAGGATGTTTTACAAAAACTTGCCATAATCGACTTACTACGAACATAATAGGTTCAACTACATAAAATAAGCCAAACTCTGTTAAATTGTCCCTACTTGGCCCACCAGCTTTAAATATTTGGCATAAATCCCATAAATTTACATCAATGAAGAAATATATACCATTGGAGGAAGGGGATTTTTATCTCTCGGAGAACGGATACAAAGTTTTTACAAAACAATATCATCTTAAAAGGGGGTATTGCTGTGAAAGTGGCTGTAGGCATTGTCCGTACGGCTATAATCCAAAAACAAACGGAAGGCGACAGAACTAGGTATTCGGCATGATTTTTGAGTTTAATTAGATGAAATATCACAAGTACTAATTCAAATATAATAGCTATGAAAAAAATTAAATTTTTAGTCCTTCCGATCGTGGTACTTTTCTTCGCCAGTTCCTGCACCTCTGTGCGGGTATTATCGGATTATGATAAAGAGGTCAATTTTAATTCGTTCAAAACCTATGCCTTTTATAAAACGGGAATAGACAAGGCCCAGATTTCAGACTTGGACAAAAAAAGGATATTGAAGGCCATTGATACCGAAATGAGCGCTAGAGGTTATGTGAAATCTGAAAATCCCGATATGTTATTAAGTATTTTTACCAAGGAAAGACAACAGGTAGACGTATACAGCAACTATTGGGGCGCAGGCTTCTACGGCTGGGGCTGGTCGCCATTTTATTGGGGGTCCCCTTATTACGGGGGCAACAATGTTAGCACAAGGACCGAAGGCTCTTTATATATAGACATCATAGATGCCAAGAACAAGGAACTGGTTTGGCAGGGAAGAGGTGTTGGCACATTGAACAATATTAGAAATATGGAAAAGAAGGAGAAAAGGATTCAAGAATTCGTTTCTGAAATTTTGGAAGCCTATCCTCCCGGAACCGCTATGAATTAAACCTTTTACGATTAAAAACACTCCATATCCAAAACCTTTTTGGGTACTTATTTAAGTTAATACCCCTAAAATTCCCTTCCTATTATGGAGGGGATATTTTTTTGCTTCCCATTCAAGATATAGATCGTTTTAAAAATGCCAAAACTTATCAAGCCATTTTTGATTGCCGTTTGCTTTCTATAGCCAAATAATAATAAAAGTCCTCCGAGGGCCATGACTGTGCATTTTGTATCTTTAAAAAAGGAATAAAACAGAATCTATGTCTTTTGAAAGCAACTATATTTTGGATAAACTTCCCGAGCATTTGAAGCAGTATATAAAACCGCAGAATTATGGGGAATATTCTCCCATAGATCAGGCGGTATGGCGTTATGTGATGCGAAAAAATGTGGATTATTTAAGTAAGGCGGCCCACAAAAGTTATCTGGAGGGCCTTAACAAAACCGGGATTTCCATAGACTATATTCCCAATATGTACGGCATGAACCGTATATTGAAAGAAATAGGGTGGGCGGCCGTAGCCGTGGATGGTTTTATTCCCCCCTCCGCCTTTATGGAATTTCAGGCGTATAATATCCTGGTTATAGCTTCCGATATTAGGCAATTGGAACATATAGAATATACCCCCGCACCCGATATTATACATGAAGGGGCAGGACACGCCCCCATCATAGCCAATCCCGAATATGCGGAATACCTGCGCCGGTTCGGGGAGATAGGATCAAAGGCCATTTCCAGTGCAAAAGATTATGAGCTATACGAAGCCGTAAGACATTTGTCCATTATAAAAGAGGCCGAAGGCACCCCCAGGGAAGACATAAATAAGGCCCAAAATAAAATTGAAGACCTGCAATTGAATATGGGCGAACCCAGTGAAATGGCACTAATTAGGAACCTTCATTGGTGGACCGTGGAATACGGGCTTATAGGTACATTGGACCGGCCAAAAATATATGGTGCAGGTTTACTATCCTCCATTGGCGAAAGTGCTTGGTGCATGACCAACAAGGTCAAAAAAATTCCATATTCCATAGAAGCGGCACATACCTCCTTCGATATTACCCAACCACAGCCCCAGCTTTTTGTTACTCCGGATTTTGCCTATCTAAACCAAGTACTGGAAGAGTTTGCCGACACCATGTCCTTGAGAAAAGGCGGACTTAGTGGCATGGAAAAGCTAATCAATTCCAAGGAGATGGGTACCGTAGAGCTAAGTACAGGCCTGCAAATTTCAGGGCATTTTGAAAGTACCATTGCCCATGAAGGAAAACCCGTCTATTTACAGACCATAGGCAATACGGCCCTTGCCTACCGGGAAAAAGAATTGATAGGACACGGCATAAAGCAACATCCCAACGGATTTGGCTCGCCCATAGGAAAATTGAAAGGTATACATCTAGCCATAGAGGATATGAGTCCCCACGATTTAAAGGCCTACAATATCTATGAAGGTAAAATGGTAGCCCTGGAATTTATTGGGGACATAAAAGTTTCAGGGGAAATAATTACCGGTACCAGAAACCTAAAAGGGGAAATAATTCTTATCACCTTGGCAAATTGTACGGTTACCCATAATGATAAAATCCTCTTTCATCCAAACCATGGCCTATACCATATGGCGGTGGGAGAAAATATTGTTTCCGTATTCAACGGTCCTGCAGATTTAAAGAGTTTTGACCTGGTAACGCATAAAATAACCGACACCACCATAAAATCGGTTAAAACGGAAAAAAGGAAACAATTGGAGCAATTATACAGGCAAGTCCGGGAATTTAGGGAAGGTAAAAACGCAACTATCTCCAGAAACAAGGTTTTCCAGGAAATAAAAGCCAACCATCCAGAAGATTGGTTGCTTGTGGTTGAATTGTACGAATTGGCAAAAAACAATAGGGATCTAAATTTTGCCGAAAATTTAAGATCGCACTTGGAAGCTCTAAAATGCCAAAAACCACAACTAGGCCATTTGATAGACGACGGACTGGCTTTGGCAGACAAAAATTTGCCAGCATAAGCTTACCACTTAATTTCCCCTAGATTTCCTATATTTACGGTGCTACCTTTAATTGATCTAAAATGAAGTTTTTGACCTATTTAATGAGTTCCTTTTTTATTTTATGCCTGTCCCCAATGCTATCCCAAACCAATTACGACGAAAACAAGGTTCCTTCCTTTAAAGTACCCGATCCGTTGCTATCCTTTGACGGAAAAAAAATCGAGTCGGTCAAAAAATGGGAAAAGGTTAGACGGCCGGAACTGCTTCACTTTTTTGAGGACAATGTGTACGGCAAGCTTCCAAAATCCCTTAAGATAGACTCCTATACTATTTTGGAACAGAACAACAATGCCCTTAATGGAAAAGCCAAGCGTAAACAGGTGGAACTTACTTTTAAAAACAAAGGCAAAATATTGAGGTATACCATTTTGCTTTATTTGCCAAAGCACATTGTGAAAGCACCCGTATTTTTGGGATACAATTTTTACGGCAACCACACCATCACGGACGACAAAGCAGTAATTATTTCATCGGCCTGGTCCAACAACAATGAATCATTTGGCATAAAAAACAATACCTTGACCGAAGAATCCAGGGGAAAAAGAGCTTATCGTTGGGCAGTAGAAAATATATTGGATGCCGGTTATGGCCTGGCGACCATATACTATGGCGAAGTAGATCCGGATAAAAACGATTTCTCGGACGGCATTCATAATCTTTTATATCAACAAAGCCAGAACAAACCCCAACCTGACGAATGGGGCAGTATTGCGGCATGGAGTTGGGGCATGGTTAGGGCATTGGATTATTTTGAAAAAGATCCTGACGTAGATGCTTCCAGAATAATTGCCTTCGGCCATTCCCGTTTGGGCAAGACATCTCTTTGGGCAGGAGCCACGGACAAAAGATTTGCCGGAGTAATTTCAAACAACTCCGGCTGTGGGGGCGCCGCTCTTTCCAAACGCAAATATGGAGAAACCATAGGGGTCATCAACAATAGCTTTCCCCATTGGTTTTGTGATAATTTCAATGAGTTTAACGAAAACGAGGAAGCCTTAGCGGTAGACCAGCACCAACTTTTGGCCCTAATTGCGCCCAGGCCACTCTATGTTGCCAGTGCCCAAGAAGACCAATGGGCCGATCCCAGGGGCGAGTTCCTTTCCGCACATTATGCCTCACAGGTTTATCATCTTTACGGCAAAAAAGGAATAGAAACCACAGATATGCCAAAGGTAAATGAGCCAATCCACAACACCGTTTCCTACCACATACGTAAGGGAAAGCATGATGTTACCGACTACGACTGGAAAAACTATATTGAATGGGCAAATGCTTTTGTAAAATAACGGTGGACAATGTTATTCCGAACCATTTAATCCAACAATTTCAATTCCTCCAAGTTTTGGATGTTTTTGCCCCCATAAGCCAATGTCCAACCCATGGAGTTGGTAAGCACCAAAAATTTGGATAGCTCGCTCAACAATCGGTTCCGAGCATTGGACCTTAGGGTGGAGGCCTCTATTTTTTTAAGCAGGGAGGCATTTACATTCCGTTTAATTTTGTTGTAATCCTCGGCATTGAACTGGTTTAGATAATCAGCAGTAACATCGTAATACTCAAAATCGGGGTTTATCTTAATTTCTGGTTCCGGTATGCTATTGATGCGCAAGGTCTTTGTAGGCGCATCGATGTCAAATTTTACCAAACCAAGGTCATAGGCCACGGTCACCTCGGCATTGACCACTACCAAAGCCTTTTTGTGGGCCGTTATCAACGGGCCAAATAATTGCTGGGAATCCTTATAGTTGTACACTTCGGCAAAATACCCTTCGGTAACGATCAATTTGGATACGTTATTGATCTGTTCCTGAATAAGCATGGAATTTTCCTTTAAAATGGACTTCTTTTCCTTTTCCTCGGCACAGGAGCGAAAAATAAGCACCGCCGCCAAGGTCAGGATTGCCCCTATCAATATTTTCTTCATGTACTAAAATTTCATAAAAGGATACTCCATTTGAAGGTACGCAATTTTTTTATCAAGTGTTTTTAGAAATTCCTGATGTTTTTCCGATTCCGCGTTAAAAGGACGATGCTGTAATCCTTTTTGAATAGCTTCCACTTGATCCATTGTGTTAAAACACGTTTCGGCCATCCATACCCTTTTAAATTTTTCCCAGATATAGGCAATCGCCAGATCATTGGGATGCACCAGATCAGTGGCATAAAACCGATAATCGCGAAGTTCGTCCATCATTAGTTCATAACTCGGAAAATAAAGTCCCTTAGCCCCCAAAGGGAGACTACAGAGCATCCCGTGTACGGCGGCAATGAGGTGCGACTTGCTTCTTTGGTTTTCAATGAACCCATCTTTTAAGTGCCGAACGGGGGAAATGGTAAACACGATACTTGTTCCCTGATTTATCGTTTCAATTTTATGCAACATCCTCTGTAGACTGTTACTGATCTCATCTACGGTCAGTAGGCGTTTATCAAACTCCTTTTGCGGCACTTTATGGCAATTTGCTACTACCTGATTCCTTTTTTCATGTTGATATACCCATGCGGTACCCAAAGTAATTATTATGTGGGAAGCCCCCTTAATGTACCTGTAAGTCATGGAGAGCGCATCGTTCAATTGCTTTAACAATTCCTCTTGGGTACCAGAACTTAAGTCTGAATGGGCATCAAAACAATGCCAGCGACCGTTTAATTGAAAAATATCCCTTTCCGAATATTCATATTTATTTATAGCCTTCCAAATCAAATTTTCAATGGCCAAAGGATGGAATAGTATTCCAAACGGATTTTGGAGGGCTTGAAATTTATAGTAAGCCAGCTTGTCTCCTATATTGTTGGCAAAACATGACCCCAGCACCACTAATCGACTGTTATAATCAATCTGGTTTTCACCTTCTTTTAGAGGTACCTTTGTTTGAAGTTTCATCTTACAATTTTAAGCAGTGCCTTCCCAAGGCAACCACAGTGCCCCTTAGGGTTATAAGGCCATTTGGATTCTTGGTATCGCCCTAAACTATATAATCTTTGGCCTTCAGAAGCACCTCCGGGATCCCGTCCGGATTTTTACCCCCGGCGGTAGCAAAAAACGGTTGTCCGCCCCCACCACCTTGAATATATTTTCCAAGCTCCCGCACTATGGTTCCGGCATTCAATTTCCGCTCCTCCACCAACTCTTTGGAGATATAACAGGACAAAAGTGCTTTCCCCTCGTTCTCCGCAGCGAAAAGTAAAAATAAATCCTTCCTATTTTGGCCCATCTCAAAAGAGATGTCCTTAATTCCCGCCGCATCCAAATCTACCTTCTTGGCCAAGAATTGAATTCCGTTTACCTCAACGAGCTCATTAAACAGTTTCCCTTTCAAGTTTTTGGCTTTTTCTTTTAAAAGGTTCTCTACTTCCTTTTTCAACCTCAAATTTTCCTCTTGCAAAGCCGCTAAGGCCTTAACAGGTTCTTGGGAATTGTTCAAAAGCTCTTTAATCTCCAACAGGGTATTATTGTTTTCGGAAAAATAGTCCTTAACAGCATCCGATGTTATGGCCTCTATTCTACGTATTCCCGCGGCCACGGCCCCTTCAGACTTAATTCTGAAATGCCAAATATCTGCCGTATTCCGCACATGGGTACCCCCGCACAATTCTATGGATTGGCCAAAGCGAACGGTTCTGACCGCATCGCCATATTTTTCACCGAAGAGTGCCATTGCACCTTGCTCCAAGGCCTTTTCCATGGGTACATTTCGTTGTTCTTCCAAAGGAAGTGCATTGCTGATCCTGGCATTTACAAAATTTTCAATGGCTGCCAGTTCATCCGTACTCAGCTTGGCAAAATGGGAAAAATCGAAACGCAGGTATTTGGAATGCACGGCCGAACCTTTTTGTTCCACATGTGTCCCCAAGATTTCCCGTAGGGCCTGGTGCAATAAATGAGTGGCCGTATGATTACATTCGGTTCTTCTTCGCTGCTTTTCATCTACCACTGCCCTAAATTTATCTCCGGTATCCCTTGGTAAATTTTTCGCAAAATGAACAATCTCATTATTTTCTTTTTTGGTATCCAAAATGTATACCACATCCCCATTGGGAGCTTCCAAATACCCCTTGTCCCCAACCTGGCCCCCACCCTCAGGATAAAAAGGAGTTAGATTGAATACGATCTGATATTGCTCCCCTTCCTTCTTAGAAGTTACTTTTCTATATTTTACAATTTTTACGGTAGTTTCCAAATTATCATATCCCACAAATTCCTGATGTGGGTCTTCCGCTAGAACGATCCAATCTTCTTTGGACACTTCCGATGCCGATCTGGAACGATCCTTTTGCTCCTTCATGGCAGTTTCGAAACCTTTTTCATCCAGCTCATATCCTCTTTCACTTAAAATAAGTGCAGTCAGATCTATTGGAAATCCAAAAGTATCATATAACTCAAAGGCTTTTCTACCATCTATTTTTTTGTCCTTATTTCCGGCAACAATATTATCCAACAATAACAATCCCTGGTCCAAAGTCTTTAAAAAGGAATGTTCCTCCTCCTTAACAACATTTTCTATTAACTGTCGTTGGTCCTTGAGTTCCGGAAAGGATTTTCCCATGGTTTCGGAAAGCACCTGTACCAATTGGAACATAAAAGGATCTTTGGTGTTCAAAAAGGTAAATCCGTAACGGATGGCCCTACGCAAAATCCGACGTATTACATAGCCCGCACCCGTATTACTGGGCAACTGTCCGTCCGCTATGGAAAAGGATACCGCACGTATATGATCGGCTATAACCCTGATGGCGATATTTATATCTTCATCTTTACCATATTTGGTATTGGTGATGGTTTCTATCTCCCTTATTATGGGCGTAAAAACATCAGTATCATAATTGGATTGCACCCCCTGCATTACCATACACAAACGTTCAAAACCCATTCCCGTATCCACGTGTTTGGCCGGTAAGGCTTCCAATTGTCCGTTGGCCTTCCTATTGTACTGCATAAAAACCAAGTTCCAGATCTCCACCACCTGCGGATGATCTTGGTTGACAAGGGCGGCACCGGAGACCTTTGCCTTTTCCTCCGCGGAACGGATATCCACATGTATTTCCGAACAGGGTCCACAAGGCCCTTGATCTCCCATTTCCCAAAAATTATCCTTCTTGTTCCCAAAAAGAATCCTGTCCCTGTCCACAATATTGCCCCATAACCCCAAGGCTTCGGAATCCTGGCCAAGCCCATCGGAATCGGTACTGCCTTCAAAGACAGTTACATAAAGACTATCCTTGTCTATTTTACACACTTCGGTCAAAAATTCCCATGCCCAGGCAATGGCCTCCGCTTTAAAATAATCCCCAAAACTCCAGTTCCCCAGCATTTCAAACATAGTATGATGGTAGGTATCCTTGCCTACCTCTTCCAAATCGTTATGCTTGCCACTTACCCTAAGACATTTTTGGGTATCGGCCACACGGGGGTATTTGGGCACCGAGTTTCCAAGGAAAAACTCCTTAAACTGGTTCATGCCCGCATTGGTAAACATTAAAGTGGGATCATCTTTAATGACCATTGGTGCAGAAGGAACAATTTTATGTGCTTTTTCCTTAAAAAATTCTAAAAACTTGGCTCTAATTTCTTGGGATTTCATGTAATTTGGTAAGCTTTTTATATATTTAACGGTTGTTAGAAAACAATTTGCAAATTTGCAGGTTATCTATAAACATGACCACAAAAATAGGATAAATTAGATACATGTCTAAGGTAAAATATTATTACGACCCGGACACTCTATCTTACCGTAAGATAGAGCCCAAAAAATCCAGAAGATATAGAAATATTGCCCTATTTTTTCTAGGGTCGTTTCTATTTGGATTTTTAGGCCTCATATTACTTTTAAACACCAATTTGGTAAACACCCCTCGGGAACTTTCCTTGGCCAGAGAGGTAAAAAACTATGAGCTCCAATTTGAACTGTTGGGCAAAAAAATGGAGCAGATAGAAAATGTACTGGCCAATATTGAGGACCGGGACAACAATATCTACAGATTATATTTCGAGGCCAACCCCATCCCAGAAGAGCAGAGAAGGGCCGGATTTGGAGGGATAAACAGGTACAAATCCTTGGAAGGCTTCAACAATTCGGAAATGATCATCGCCACTACCAAAAGACTGGATATTATCCAAAAACAAATGGTAATCCAATCCAAATCCTTGGATGAAATTACCAAGCTGGCAGAGGAAAAGGAAAAATTATTGGCGGCAATCCCAGCCATACAGCCTATAAAAAATAAAGACCTTACACGTATGGCATCAGGTTACGGTTGGCGTTCCGACCCATTTACCAAAGCCCGGAAAATGCACTGGGGAATGGATTTCACCTCTCCTAAAGGCACTCCCGTTTACGCCTCGGGTGACGGGGTCATTACCCGCGCGGACAACAACGCCTCAGGTTACGGAAAACATATTAGAATAGATCATGGTTATGGATATATGAGCCTTTATGGCCATTTAAGCCAGTATAACGTTAAGGCCCGCCAAAAGGTAAAAAGAGGCGATCTCATTGGTTTTGTGGGAAGCACAGGTAGATCTGAAGCGCCACACCTACATTATGAGGTATGGAAGGATGAGGAAAAAATCAATCCCATTAACTTCTACTATGGCAGTTTAACTGCGGAAGAATTTGAAAATATGTTGAAATACGCAAACCAAGAAAACCAATCCCTGGATTAATGCATATAGATCTTCCGGAAAAGAGATATTACGGTATTGGCGAAGTGGCCGATGCCTTTGATGTGAATACCTCACTTATCCGTTTTTGGGAAAAAGAGTTCGATGTGCTCAAACCTAAAAAAAACGCAAAGGGCAATAGGAAATTTACCCCACAGGACATTAAAAACCTGCAACTTATATATCATTTGGTAAAAGAACGCGGTTTTACATTGGAAGGTGCCAAAACCCATTTAAAGGAAGATAAATTAAAGACCCTGTCTACCTTCGACGTAATCCAAAAATTGGAAAAGGTAAAAGCAGAACTGATCAAAATAAAGAACCAACTATAAATAACGTTAAATACACAGATCATGAAAAAATGGTTAATTCCGGTAATTATACTTGCCGTTTTAGGAATAGGCGTATACCAATGGGCAGTGGGCTTTAACAACACGGCTATTCAACTTAAGGAAACCTCTACCCAGACCTGGGCCAATGTGGAGAGTGCCTACCAAAGAAGAAATGATCTTATAGGCAATCTTGTGAAAACGGTACAAGGTGCGGCAGACTTTGAAAAAGGAACCCTAACAGCGGTAATAGAAGCCAGGGCCAAAGCCACCTCCGTTAGCATAGACCCCACCAACATCACCCCTGAACAACTTGCAAAATTCAATGAGGTGCAGGGTGGACTTAGCGGTGCCTTAAAAAGTCTTTTGGTAACCGTGGAGCGTTACCCCGACTTAAAGGCCAACCAAAATTTCCTGGAACTGCAGTCCCAGTTGGAGGGTACGGAAAACAGAATAAACATAGAGCGAAATCGCTTTAATGAAAGTGTTTTGCCCTATAACAATCACATTAAAACATTTCCAAATTCGGTATTGGCAGGCCTTTTTAATTTTGATGAATTGGCTTACTTTAAATCAGAAGCCGGTGCCGAGCAGGCTCCGGACGTGAATTTCGAATTCAACTAGAACACAATGTCCAAAATAGAAGATTTTTTAACGGCCAATGAGGAATTGGAAATAGTAAATGCTATTGTTGAGGCCGAGAAAAACACTTCCGGAGAAATCAGGATACATATTGAACCTTCATCCAATAGGCCCCATTTTGAAAGAGCCCAAGAAGTATTTCACCTTTTAAAAATGGACAACACCAAGGAAGAGAACGGTGTATTGATCTACATTGCCGTAACAGACAAAAAATTTGTCATTTATGGAGACAAGGGCATCAACCGGGCTGTGCCCAATAATTTTTGGGACAACACCAAAACCATTCTGGAAAATCATTTTAAAAAAGGAGATTTTAAGCAGGGTATCATAGAAGGAATACTCATGGCGGGCAAAGAATTGGAAACCCATTTTCCTTGGCAACATAACAACACCAACGAATTAAGCAATGAAGTATCTAAAGGGTAGTCTCTTATTCCTGATATTATGCAGCTGCTCTATAACCGTTGCCCAATTTAAAATTCCAGAAAAACCCAAGCTTCAGGAACAAACGAGTGTTTTTGATTATATTGATTTACTTTCTCCCGAAGAAAAAACCAGCTTGGAACAAAAATTGATCCGTTATTCGGACAGTACTTCTACCCAGATCGTAACGGCCATTATAGCTTCTACCCAAGGAGAAAACATAAACTTTCTGGGAGCCAACTGGGGGCATGCCTGGGGGATAGGACAGGCCAAAGAAGACAATGGCATTCTAATTTTATTGGCCCGGGACGACCGAAAAATCGCCATCAATACAGGTTATGGCATAGAACCACTATTAACCGATGCCCTTTCCAAACGCATTATAGAAACCGTTATAATACCTGAATTTAAACAGGGGAACTACTACAACGGACTCAACAAAGGGGCGGATGCCATATTTAAGGTACTGAATGGGGAATTTAAGGAAGAGCGCAGTTTTCACAAAAATCCCGGATTTCCATTTCAGAACCTACTTCCCTTCATCATTTTTATAGTAATCCTTATTATACTCTCCAACAAAGGAAGAAAAGGTGGTGGAGGAAGGGGCGGCAACCGCAAGGGAATGGATCTATGGGATATTATTGTGCTTAGCAATATGGGGCGTGGAGGTTACAGGTCCGGATCCTCGGGCGGTGGCTTTGGAGGTGGAGGCAGTTTTGGTGGTGGTTTCGGAGGAGGAGGATTTGGTGGTGGCGGATCCTCTGGAGGTTGGTGATTCTTTATTTAATGTAGCAATTAATTAATGTATCAATAGATCAATTTGAAAACGGGTCAATTTGGTGATTTGGAAATATCCAATGAAGAAATGTTCCAATTTATCAATGAGCCAATGTAGCAATGTGTTAATTTGATAATGAGCTAATTTATGATTTGGTGATTTGGAAATGTATATTAATCCCCATACCATTCCAACCACAAACCCTTCAAACTTGAAACCTATCCAACCAAAACGTTAATTGTAATACCGTCTTCTACTCCCACTATTTGGACTTTTACCTCCAAACTGATCAAATTTATAGGTAAAACTTGCCATAAAATACTGTTGAAGAACAGTACCTTGAAAATCCTGTATAAAATCTTCCCCTGTGGTCCTTCGGGTATTAATATTTTGATCCAACAGATCATAGGCCAACACCTTAACGGTACCTTTGTCCTGTAATATTTGAAGACCGAGACTCATATTCCAAAACAGGGCATCCTTTTTAAATCCTGGCCCCACATTACCATTATAACTGTATTTTAAATCATTGCCCCAAATTAAATTTTTGGGCCAATAGGTCGTAACCCTAAGATTGGCATTTTGGGAAGTAAATTTTATATCGTCCACACTTTCCAGATTATAGGTCGTATTGTTAAATCCTATTCCGTACCCCGGTTCAATCTCTATCTGCTCCTTATAGTTATAAGTAGTTGAAATATAAGGATTAACATCGAAGGATTTTGCCTTTAATTCCACCCCATTGGTAAAACTTACTTGCCTCCCAAAGTTAAGCCTTGGCCTAACATTGAATTTTAGGGTATAGAGGCTGTCTTTCTTAATTTGTTTGGAATACCCAACACCCCCATAGCCACTATAGTTCCCATCCACATTGGTATAGCGTGTGGTTCTTAAAAAATTATCATCGGTGGTGGAGATGGCGGACACCCTGTCTTTTTGAATATTCAAACCTGAATATAGAAAAACCCCTGTTCGTTCCTTCCAGTTATAATTATTGTAATTAAAATCTACTCCATGGTTAACACTCGGCAGCAGATTGGGGTTTCCAATTACTACGTTCAACGGATCATTGATATTGGGAACAGGTTGTAATTGATTTACCGAAGGCACATTGAGCCTGGAATTATACCTTAGGTACAAGCGTTTGTTTTTATCAATGTTGTATCGAATATTGCTCCTAAACATCAAATTCTTATAGGAATTGGAAAAGGAGGTGTTTTGAAGTATATCCTGATTTTTTAGATCCGTCATAACATAGGATGCATGGACCCTAAAATTCAGTTTTTCACCGTTACCGCGTATCCCAAAAGAAGGTGACCGTTGAATGTCTTCAAAGGTAAAAATCAGAACTCAAAGCCGTATTAAAATCGGTATAAGCATTGGTAGCAGCATCAAAATCCATTACATGCTTGGCATTATCCCTTTGGTCATTACTATAGTCGTACCCAAAATCCAAGAACAGTTTACTGGTCAAAGGCTGCCTATAACCCAATTCCAATCGATAGGAATTTCTTTTATTATCTATTTCCGAAAGCTGATCCAGGGTTTCTACACTAGGATCGTCCCCAAATATCTCCCTATATGAATTTAGGTTGGCCGTATTCAAGTTTTCAGAATTATCATTGGAAAAAGTAATGGTGATCATTTTGCCAATGGTATCCAATTTTTTCATAATTCCAAGACGATTGGAAAAATTCCTTTGAAGTCCGTCATTGACCGTTACCCTATCGTTTCTGTTGATCAAATCCCCATTTTCATCGGTGGAAACCCTAACATTACTGTTTACGGAGTTGGTCCTATTAATGCTCAATGAGGGCTGCAACGTAACCCTAAGCGTTTCATCCACATCATAATCAATATTTGCTGCTCCCCTATTGGAATTGGTAGCACCTTCAAAATTGGAAATATTATCCGTAAAATACCTTCTATTGGGCAAAATATTCTCCCTACTTGTCTTCTGGTCATTATAGGAGTCACTATATCCAAAAAAATAATTGGCATCTATTTTATACTCCCCCTTCTCCGAATTGGCATAACTGGTCCCCAAGTTGGAGGAGGTGGTTATACCATTGCCAAAATTATTGATAAGACCGGATTCCCTGGCACCGGAATAGCCCCCATTGGTATTCCCGACCATGTCGTAGATCTCATCAAAAGAAAAACCTGAATTATTTATATTGTTGGAGCTCGCAATAAAACTGATCCTTTTCTTATCACTAAAATAATTGAGCAGGCCGTTTAGCTGATATCTTTCATCCGTACCATAGCCCGCAGCCATTCTTCCCAAATAGCCCTTGTTCTTGTCCTCCTTTATAGTAAGATTAATGGTTTTATTTTCCCCGTCCCCTGTTTCCCCTGTAAATTCTTCGGTTTTGGTTTTGGTGTCCATGATCTGGATCTTACTAATAATATCTTTGGGCAAACTTTTGGTAGCCACCTTGGGATCGTTACTAAAAAACACCTGCCCATTAACCAATACCTGATTTACTTCCTTGCCATTTACGGTAATCTTACCATCACTATCCACCTCCACCCCGGGCAATTTTTTCAGGACATCCTCCACCGAGGCATCTGGCTTGGTTTTAAAGGAATCCGCATTAAATTCCAAGGTATCCTTTTTTATAGTGATCGGCACCCTGTTCCCCATAACAAGAACGGCATCCAATTCCTGCGCCTGTTCCTCCAATGATACACTTCCCATATCCACCTCGGCCCCCAATTCAACTTTTGTATAATACGGCTTATACCCGTTGTAAGAGAAGTATACGTTGACTTCCTTGAGATTGGTATTCCCTTCCAGTAAAAACATCCCTTTTTGATCGGATACGGTATAGGACACCAAGGAACTATCCTTTATGGATTCCGCATAAATGGTTGAAGCTTCCAATGGTGCCTTGGTAATGGCATCGACTACCTTCCCGCTCAACACAAAATCCTGGGAAAAAGAAAGGTCAAAAAATAAAACGAAAAATAGTAGGAAAAAGTAAAAATTCTTCATTCGGAAATTCTGTCTTGGATTCTTGATAGTATGGTAAGCTATCAAAAGTAACCCTTGCCCCACAACGACCCAAATGCTTAACAGAACTTTAAGACCCCACTTTTAAAAACAACTTAAACAAACAAAGATTCCTACTTCTTTCTCATAAAAACCGTTACCGGCACCCCGGTAAAATCGAAATTCTCCCTTAGCTTATTCTCCAGAAAACGCTTATACGGCTCCCTTACATATTGAGGGAGATTACAGAAAAAGGCGAACTGCGGATAGGGTGTGGGCAATTGGGTACAGAATTTTATTTTCACATACTTATCCTTATAGGCCGGCGGAGGGTAGTTTTCTATAATGGGCAGCATAATATCGTTCAATTTTCTGGTCACCACCTTTTTGGATCTGTTTTCATAGACCTGCACCGCAGTCTCTATGGCCTTATAGATACGCTGTTTGGTAAGTACGGAAATGAACAGAATGGGCACATCTGTAAACGGCGCTATGGCCTCCTTTATTTTTTGGGTATAGTGCTTAATGGTATTGGTTTCTTTGTCCTCTACCAAATCCCATTTATTTACCAAGATGACTATGCCCTTGTTGTTACGTTGTGCCAGCCAGAAAATATTTTCCACCTGTCCGTCAAAACCTCGGGTGGCATCCAACATTAGAATACAGACATCCGAATGTTCAATGGCCCTTACAGACCGCATTACGGAATAGAATTCCAGGTCTTCACGTACTTTCGCCTTGCGTCGTATCCCTGCAGTATCTACCAGATTAAACTCGAACCCGAACCGATTGTATTTGGTATCTATACTATCCCTTGTGGTACCGGCAATATCGGTAACTATATACCTTTCTTCCCCTATTAGGGCATTGATAAACGATGATTTTCCTGCATTGGGCCTACCTACTACCGCAAACCGGGGCAAATCGTCCTTCTCCTTTTCCTTTTCCGGAAGCACCTTTACCAAATCGTCCAGTAAGTCGCCCGTACCACTACCATTTATACTGGCAATGGTATAGTACTCCCCAAGGCCCAGGGAATAGAATTCCACGGCATCTTCAGCTCTTTTTCCGTTGTCTACTTTATTCACTACCAAAAAAACAGGCTTATTGACGCGTCTCAACAAATTGGCCACATCTTCGTCCATTCCGGTAACCCCGGATTCCACGTCTACCATAAAGATAATGGCATCGGCCTCATCAATGGCCAATTCTACCTGCTTATCTATTTCCTTCTCAAATACATCATCGCTTCCCAACACATATCCGCCAGTATCGATCAAAGAAAACTCCACTCCGTTCCAATCACACTTTCCATAATGACGATCTCGAGTAACCCCGCTCACGGCATCAACAATGGCCTCTCTTCTTTGAATTAATCGATTGAAAAAGGTTGATTTGCCTACATTAGGTCTTCCAACAATGGCTACAATAGCACTCATACTTTTAATTTGATGCAAAAATACTATTTATATTCGAAGAAAAAACAGTATCTTTTATCCTAATTATCAGCCCAATAGTTTGAATGCCCTACCCAACGAAATTGTACTAAGACCGAGGTTCCAACATAGCCTAAAGGGCCCTGCCCGACCCGTTCTACAATTGTTTCAGGAGGTGGACACCCCCCCATTTATCGTTAAAGTGTCCGATCATCATGTTTTTATACGGTTCAATAAGGCCGAAACCCATTTTTGGTCGCCGCAATTACAGATAGAGATAGTAGACCAAGCAGATGGCCACAGTACCATTTACGGCTTGTTCGGACCTAATCCCACCCTATGGACATTCTTTATGTTCGTCCATTTTGGAGTGGCCTCGCTCTTTATCATTTTTGGGGTTTGGGCCTATTCCAATAATGCCCTTGGCAAAGAAACAGGGCCTCAGATAGGATTAATGGCCCTAATGATCATAACCTGGATTGCTCTGTATGTATTGGGCAGAATAGGAAAAAGAAAGGGCAGGCCCCAAATGCATCAATTACATAAATTTATGATGCAATATGTCAAGGTTGACAACGACCTTTAGGACGGGCATTGGAATAATACCAGAAACTGGAAAGAAAAAATTAACTGCGTATTATTTAGATCCCGATTTATCGGATTGCAGATAAATATGGAATGAAGTAAAAAGGGCCTTAATAACGGACCCCTCCCTAACCCACCTGTCACAAAGCATGTTCCCAATGACCAAAAAAATTCCTTCCCCTACTAGAGAAAGGAGGAGCCAATCAGACAAAATATATCTAACCCTGATTGTAGCCAAAGCGCTTCAACTGATTGGGATCGCTCCTCCAGTTCTTGTTTACCTTAACATAAAGTTCCAAATGCACCTGTTTGTCAAAGAATTTTTCCAAGTCCTTACGGGCCTCTACCCCTACCCTTTTCAAGGCACTCCCTTTATGTCCTATGATAATCCCTTTTTGGGAATCGCGCTCCACCATGATAACAGATCGCATGCGGATGATATCCTCGTCCTCAAAAAACTCTTCCGTATCGATTTCCACGGAGTAGGGAATCTCTTTTTTGTAGAATTGAAGAATCTTTTCCCTAATGGTTTCGTTTACAAAAAAACGTTCCGGCCTATCCGTTAATTGATCCTTGGGGTAATAAGGCGGGGCTTCCGGCAACAATTCCAAAATTCTTAGAAAAACTTCCCGGACATTAAAATTCTGTAAGGCGGATATAGGATGTATTTCGGCAGTTGGCAATTGATCGTGCCAATATTGAACCTGTTCTTCCAAGATACCCTGTTCCGAGACATCGATCTTGTTCAATAAAAGTAAAACAGGGACTTTGGTGTTTTTCAGTTTTTCAAAAAAGCGTTCGTCCTTTAAGGCTTTTTCCCCAATTTCTACCATATAAAGCAGCACATCAGCATCCTCAAAGGCAGATTTTACAAAATCCATCATGGACGATTGTAATTCGTAGGCCGGTTTAATAATTCCCGGAGTATCGGAAAATACCATTTGAAAATCGTCCCCATTGACGATTCCCAATATCCGGTGCCGGGTAGTTTGTGCCTTGGAGGTAATGATGGATAATTTTTCCCCTACAAAGGCATTCATAAGTGTGGATTTCCCTACATTGGGATTTCCTATAATATTTACAAAACCGGCTTTATGCAACATCTTCCCTTTTTAACTTTAATTAGGTACAAAGGTAGTGGAAACCTTCCATCTATATCATAATAAAGCCTAAAATTACATAGAGCACCACTGTTAGCAAACCGCCGATCAAGGCATAGGGCAACTGGGTATTGATATGATCCACATGATCACTGGCAGAGGCCATGGAGGAAATAATGGAGGTGTCGAAATAGGGGAACAATGGTCCCCAAAGACCCCGCCCCCCAAAGTAGCCGCTACGACCAAAGGCAGAGGTGCGTCGTGAATTTCGGCCATGGGCATGGAAATCGCCATCATAATGGCAAAGGTCCCCCAGGAAGTCCCCGTTGAAAATGCGATAAAGGAACTGATTACAAAAATAACTGCCGGTAAAAAAGCCGGGGACAACCAATCCTTGGACCAATTTGCGATAAATTGCCCGGTTCCCAGGGCATTACAAGCATCCCCAATTGCAAATGCCAAAAGCATCAACAGGGCAAGCGGCATCAGTTCACTTATACCCTTGATTACCAGATCTATCATCTCCTTGGTTTTCATAATTTTTTGGGACCTATACAGTACCATGGCCACCAAAATTGCAGTGAGTACTGCGTACAGAACAGAAGATGAACCGGAACCATTTCCGATGGCCTTGAATAAATGATCCCCAAACGAGGCGGCATTGTCAACGGCATCCCAACCTGTATAGGCCAGATAAAAAGGCATCATAAACACCATGGTTGCCAAGGGGACTATCATATTATAGGCTTTGGCCCTGATGCCTTCCTTGGATACAAAAGAGGTTACCTCACTGGATAACATAGGCCGGGCAGTATCACTTAATAATTTCCCTGTTTCCCTGGTCCGTTTTTCCGCTTTTGCCATAGACCCAATATCCTTCTTACCAATAATGACCGTAAAAACGATAACAATGGCCAGGATTGGATAAAAATTATACGCAATGGACGAAAGCATGGTCCCAAAAGGATTCTCTATCCCCTGGGTAAGCAAAAGTCCCATTATAAAAGCGCCCCATGCATTAAAGGGAATTAAAATGGAAGAGGGGGCAGAACTGGAATCGGCAATATAGGCCAATTTTTCCCTGGGAATTTTCAACTTATCAAATACCGGACGATATAGGGTTCCTACGGTAAGGGAACTGATGCTGGTTTCCACAAACAATAAAATGCCCGTGAACATGGCCATTAGCTGCACTATGACCCTACTGTAGCCACTTTGCTTTTTCTCAAAATAAGCTATTACTTTATTAAGCTCGTTTATAAAACCTTCCACCCCTTTGGAATACTGAATGAACAACAACAAAGCTCCCACTAGGGCACTGAACATTATGGTCCTAGTATTGCCCGGCGACTTAAAAACATTCACCATTCCTTCAATGGCGGCCAAGGTAGCGGTGAAAAAATTCCAATCATTGATGATCACCCAAGAGAACCATATCCCAAAAAGCAGGGCTACATAAACCTGCTTGGTTCTAAGTGCCAGTGTAATAGCGATTAGGGGCGGTAAAATTGAGAGAAAACCATAGTTATCCATAAATGACAAGGCTATTTATAAGTGACAGATTTTAATCAAAATCGACACAAAATAGAAAGATTTTGGAGAAGGCAAACTACAAGTGGCTATTTCGGAGTTATGACGCCACCCTTTTCGGTCAAATTGCGCCACTTTGAAAGATCTTACAATTATAAAAAAAATTAGGTTAATATACTCTTTAAAGTTCCTTTTCGTAATGATTCACCTTTAAGGTCGATGCGATGTGAGGAGTTTACGATCCTATCGAGCAAAGCATCGGCTTGAGTCCCGTCCCCACCTATGATTTCGTACCACGCGGACACCGGTATCTGAGTGGATATAATGGTGGAGGCCCTATTATACCTGTCATCGATAATATCCATTAAAGCCTCTCTTGCGTGATTATCGAAGGCTTGAAGCCCAAAGTCATCAAGAATGAGCAAGTCCGCTTTTAGCAGCTTGGCCAGTTCTTTTAAATAGGTCCCATCTACTTTGCTCAGCTTCAGTTTCTTCAACAGCCGGGCGGTATTTGCATAAACGGTTTTATATTCCATCATGCACGCCTGGTGGCCCAGGGCCTGGGATAGATAGCTCTTGCCACACCCACAAAGGCCACAGATGATTATATTTTCCTTTCTTTCGATAAAGTCCAGCGTACCCAAACGCAGGAACATATTTTTATCCAGGTCGCGGTCATGGGTATAATTCACATCCGCCAGAGATGCCTGCTGACGAAAGCCAGCTTGTTTTAAAAGCCGACCGATCTTACTGTTCTGCCGGTCTTCCCATTGGTGGTCGATAAGCAGTGCCAGATATTCATCTGCCGTCATATCACTGAGCCGGTTGCTTTTTACGTGCTGAAGGTGCAGCTCGGCCATAGCCCCCAGTCGCATTTGTTTGAGTTTTTCAATAGTTTGATTGTTGTTCATTGTTTTAAATTTAATGGTGAATATTATTTGTATGCGGAGGCTCCCCTTAAATTTCCGTGTTCGGGAATATGAGGTTTATCCTCTTCCAGGTCCTGATAGAACAGGGAGCTTTTATCCAGGTTGTTCTTCAGGATATTCTTGATGCGCCCGTAGGTGGCGGCATCGGCCCGAAGCGCCCGTTTGCAGGCATCGTCCAACCTTTTGGATCCGTAGGCCTTATGGAGCTGGATGACGCCCATGGCCCGTTTATAGCCTATCTCGGGATAATCCCCGGTCTTGAGTATTTCCTCTATACAGCCAAGTACGTGCTTGCCATGGATTCCGGCCTTCTTTTTAAAGAACTCGGGGCTCCAGTCGGAGTAGAACCTATGGGTGCTACTGAGATGGTCCGCATTGGTATTGTAGCTTCCCTTGGAGGGATTGCGATTATGCAGGGCGATGCGCTCATGATAAAAATAGACCTCTACCATGCTTGCGGTGTAATGGATAGTGGTCTCCTTTCCTATATAGCGGTATGGGACACTGTAGTAGCTCTTATCCGGGGAGAAGTACACATAGCCCATCTTCTGAACCTTGGCCCTGCGGTAATCCTTAAGCTCATAGGCACTAGTAGGTAAAGGTTTCAGGTACTCCCCGTTCCACCATTTGAAAGAGTTCCAGCCGACTGGCCTGTTTTCTTTTGAACAAGAGGTCGTTATAGGACCCCAATAGGCGTCTTATCTCCCGGTTGAGATCCTGCAAAGAGAAGAAGGTCATGTTGCGCAGGGGATAATAGATGCGCTGGTAGGCCAGGTTCACCGCGTTCTCGCACAACGCCTTATCCTGCGGTGAGTACCCACGGGCAGGATTGATCACGCAATTGTAATGATGGGCGAAGTCCTTGAAGCTCCGGTTGATGTCGGCCTCATATCTGCTCGCACGTTTGACGGCCGACTTGAGGTTGTCCGATACGATGGCCTTGGGCACGCCCCCGTAGAACTGCAGTGCGTTGGCACAACATTTGATCAGGTCTTCGCGTTTCTGGCTCCTGCAGGCCTCCACATAGGTGTAATGGCTGTTGGGAAGGATGGCGACGAAGACCTCCACATCGACGATCTCTCCCGAACTACGGTCCACGATTTGGAGTTTCTTACCGGCAAAATCAATGAAAAGCTCATGGCCGGGGTCGTGCTCGAGCTTCATGGAGCCTTTGAGCTTTGCATATTTACGGTGGTAATGTTCCATGAACTGCGTGTAGCCATAAGGGTCGTCCACCTGCTGGACATATTCCTGATAGTGGAAAAGATAGGTGAACCCGGGATGGTCCCTGGCCTTGTTCATCCGCTCGAAATAGCGGGTCAACTGGTCAAAACGCCTATTGTCTATAGTGCTGTGGGAAGTGAAAAGGGCCTCCAGGACGGCGTTATCGCAGGCCAATAGTTCCTTGAGGGTATGGTCACTGGCCTTAAAGGCCTGCATGTAACCGTTCACGGTGTTGCGTGCAATTCCCAGGGTGGCGCTGATCTTGCGGTTGCTAAGGCCGTCCAGGTGCAGGGAGATAATCTGTTTTAAGTCCATAGGATCAAGTGTATTAGCCATATCGCATTGAATTTTAGCGATAAGGTAATTGCTCGACCTTTCAAAGTGGCGCAAAACGAACCGAAATGACTCCCGGATTGGCAGAAGTGGCACAAAACGAACCGAAATCACTGGCGCAAAACGAACCGAAATCCCTCAGGGAGGTGGCGCAGTTTGAACCGAAATCACTGGCGCAATGAAACCGAAAAGCCTGGCGCAATTTGGTCCGAAGTATCCAACAAGAGGGCTTTTTTTATTGGACCTCACCCAGAAATGTCGCAAATGGCATTTCTGACCTCTCCCAAGGAGAGGTAAATAGAAATCCTTATCCGACGATTGACAGAAAAACTCAAGTGTTCTCATACTGACTATATTGATTAGAATTTAAATCGATTTTTATTATTTAATTGAAAATAGATTTGGGAAATCACAAAAAGGATGTATCTTTGCAGTCCAAAATAATTCAGTCAGCATTATGAACTGAGGGTATAAAACCAAGTTGGTTATTTTGGGAACGCACATCGCGGGATAGAGCAGTAGGTAGCTCGTCGGGCTCATAACCCGAAGGTCACTGGTTCGAGTCCAGTTCCCGCTACTAGGAAGGAGTTAATTGAAAAATTAGCTCCTTTTTTATGTGGTATTGTCTAGTGTTATTAAAAACTTTTTTTTTAAAAGAGAACCAGAACTTCTAAAAAACAAATGAAAATGAATTCCATGAATTTTAAATCCCTTTCTAATATGCTTAAAAGCAGTTCTCATATGGGATTCCACTGTTTTTATGGAAATATTTAGTTTATCCGCTATTTCACTGTATTTTAATCCCTGGAATTTATTCAATTTTAACACCTCTTTAGAAGCTGGAGGCAATGTTTCTATTAACTCCTTTAACCTTTTTATTTTTAATTCGGTGTAAAATTGATCTTCGGAAATAACATGTTTTAGGGCAGATAGTTTAAGCTCGTCCAAAATATCGGAACGTCGCTTGATTTTTCTGTAACTATCCAGGTACTCGGTATAGGAAACCCAATATAGATAGGATTTTACCGTATTGCTTATTTTCAACTCCCGGCGTTCCAGCCAGAGATTGATAAAAACCTGTTGCACAATATCTTCCGCTTGCTCTAAACTATGGGTATAAGACCGGATGTAATTTACCAAGAGGCGATAATATTTCTTATATAAAACATCAAATGCTTCTTGATCGTCTCCTGATATTTTAGTGATAAGATCCCAATCTTCCATTATATCTAGTACTAGCTCCCGGGTTAAAATATTTAAGCTCAAGGTTGAAAGATACGTACAAAAAAACAAAAAAAAATAAATTGTAGCTAAGGGTTTTTTAAAAGTCGTGACGATATAATAAAAAGGAAGCGTAAATTCTCATTCTTAAATAATGAACCATTTAATCCTAAAATATCTAACGGAAACCATTTCCGAGGCAGAATTAAACCAGCTATTGGATTGGCTTGAAAAGGATAAAAACAAGAAAAAATTTGAAAAATTCGTACGGGATAATTACAGTATTAATATGCTGTGCAATGATGTGGACGAAGTGGGGAGTTTAGAGAGGGTCAAGAAAGTCATCAGCAATCAGCGTAAAGCCTTTACAGTAAAAAGATGGTATTATGTAGCGGCGGCCGTTTTGATCGGAGTCATGCTGTCCGGATATTTACTTAAAGGTTTACTGCCCAATACTGAATCTGACAACAATCCGGTCATATCCTCAAAAAATATTAAGATAGGTAGTGACAGGGCAATCCTAACCTTGGAAACAGGGGAAACTATTGAGCTGGAAGAAGGGGTTGCTTTCAATACAAAAAACGCCTCAAGTAACGGAAGACAAATAGCTTATGACAATAATGTATCTGAAGAACTGGTCTTTAATACCCTGACGGTCCCTCGCGGAGGGCAGTTTTTTATAAAATTGGCTGATGGCTCTCAAGTTTGGTTGAATTCCGATTCAAAATTACGCTATCCGGTTAAGTTTATCAAAGGAAAAAGTCGTGAAGTCGAATTGCTTTATGGAGAAGCCTATTTTGATGTAACCCCCAGTTCTGAAAATGGGGGGGGCAAGTTTAAAGTGATCAATCAATCACAGGAAGTAGAGGTATTGGGCACGGAATTCAATATCAAAGCTTATGTTGACGAGTCCAATATTTACACTACACTGGTAGAGGGCAAAGTGGAAGTTAGTTCAGGAGTCCAAAAACAAAATTTACTTCCCAACCAACAAGCCAATCTCAATATAGATAGGAAGACCATAGAAGTTCGGCAAGTATCCATATATAACGAAGTTTCGTGGAAAGATGGGGTCTTTTCTTTTGAAGGAAAATCCTTAAAGGAGATTACCAAAGTACTGTCCAGATGGTATGACGTTGATTTTATTTTTGAAAATCAGTTGGCAGAGGGAAAAAGATTCAATGGAGCTTTAAAGAAGAATGTTAAAATCGATGAAGTCCTTGAAATCATTCGCGGTTTTGAGATAATTGAAAATTATGAAATTATCAATAAGACTATAGTATTAAAATAAAAAGGGATGAAGTTTTGAAATTTCGCCGTTTCACTTCATCCCCTAATAGATGTATCAATTTAATGTTTAACTAAACCAACACATGTCAAATTTATGGAAATTAGATTTAATTATCTCAGTTTGCTTAATATAAAGCGGCTATTGCAAACTATTATGAAAGTATTTGTTTTGTTGATTTGCACTACTGTTTTTGGGTTTAACTCCATGGATAGTTTTTCCCAAGAAAAAATAATTATCGAGAAGAATGTAGAAATCCCAGTGGATGAGGTCTTCAGAATTATTTTAAAACAAACAAAGTATAGTTTTTTGTATCCGGAAGAATTGTTTAAAGAAGCCCCTGATGTACGATTAAAAAAGGGGAAAATAGAATTAAAAACACTCTTGGAAGATATTTTTTCAAAATGCCGGGTAAACTACCGATTGTCTCAGGACAATGTAATAATTGTTGAAAAAATCAAAACTCCGGAGGTAACAAAACCTGCTATTCAAAGAATTGAAATTACAGGAAGTGTACATGATGAAAGCGGGCTGCCATTAGCGGGTGCCAATGTTTTGGAAAAAGGAACAACAAATGGGGTTCAATCCGATTTTGATGGGAATTTTTCTTTAAATGTCACAGACCAAAATGCCATTTTGGTGGTGTCGTATTTAGGATATGCGACCCAAGAAGTGGTCGTGGACCAAAATGTTTTTTTTCAGATTAATTTAAAGGAAGATTCCAATCGGTTAAACGAAGTGGTAATCGTGGGGTATGGGACCCAGAAAAAAGAAAACCTTACCACTGCGATCAGCCAGGTAAATGCCGATGATATCGCCATGAGGCCGTCATCGGATATTATCGGGGCCTTACAAGGTTTAATGCCCGGATTAAATATCCAAATAAACAACGGGGACCCATCCGCTACCCCCGACGTAAATATTCGCGGATTCAATTCTATCAATGGCGGTAATCCATTGGTGCTAATCGATGGAATTGTTGGGGATCTAACTTTAGTCAATCCCCAGGATATTCAAAATGTAACCGTATTAAAAGATGCCTCTTCGGCTGCCATTTATGGAGCACGAGGCGCTTTTGGTGTCATTTTAATCACAACGAAACAGGGCGAAAAGCAAAATTTAAATATAGAATACACCAGTAATTACGGTTTTACCTCCCCAACAACCCGAACGGATTTTATATCGGATCCCTATGATTATGGAAAAGCTGTGGATTCCTCCATTTTTGGCTATAACGGTTCCAATTTTACCCGGTATAATGACATGGATTGGGAAACCATCAAAATGGTTGCTAGTGGGGAAATCGAGCCATTTCATCAATTGCAGACAGATGGGTCTTATAAATTCTTCTATAAAACCAATTGGTACGATCATCTATTTAAAAAAATACAAGCATCTTCCATTCATAACATATCCGTTTCTGGAGGTGGGGATAAGCTAAAAGGGCATCTATCTGGAAGAATGTATGAACGGGAAATGATCAACAACATACAGGATACGGAATTTAATAGGTTAAATTTTAAATCGTCGGTTACTTATGATGTCAATGATTGGTTGGAGCTATCCAACAACATCATGTTCAGTCGCGAAAAAAACGAGGATTACGGAGGGTATAGAAATGGGTATGGCGGTATTTGGAGTACCACCACATGGTACGATTTGGCAGCTTTTTACCCCTATGAAATAGATGGGGTTCCCATAGATGTGGGCAGAAGTGGAAATGGAGGCCTGGGAGGTCATGCTGCTATGAGGGATGGAAATAATTGGCGAAAATTCAATACGGAACAATTAACGAACACCTTAAGGGCCAAAATCACACCAATTAACAATTTAGAATTCAATATAGATTATAGCAATAGAATAACCCATACCGCAAACACCTATAGGTATAACGAGTTCGAATATCTATCTACCGATAGAATTACATTAATGACAGGGGGGGTCAATAGGTTGACGGAATACAGGTGGCGTGATTATTACAATGCGCTAAATGTATTTGGCACCTACAAAGTAGATCTAGGCCGTCATCATTTTAAGGTATTGGCAGGATATAATCAAGAAGATTATGATCAGGATAGGATAGCTGCCCAACAGGGAGGGTTACTAATAAGGAACGAGGCCAATTTAGCATTTGGAACAGAGCCTTTAGTTGCCGATGGATCCGCATTATTGTGGGCAGTACAAGGGTATTTCGGAAGATTTAATTATGATTATAAAAACAAATATTTGTTGGAAATAAATGCCAGGTACGATGGGTCTTCCAGGTTTCCAAAAGATAGTAGGTGGGGGATGTTCCCATCCGTTTCTTTAGGATGGCAGGTAAATAAGGAACGTTTTTGGGAACCTGTAAAAAATGTGGTCAGCGCTTTTAAGCTTAGGGCCTCCTATGGTGAATTGGGCAATCAAAATGTTCCTGTAAATACCTTCCAATCACTTATGGGAATGGGGCAATCAAGTTGGTTGAACAATGGAGAACGTATAAATTATGTGTCCGCTCCCGGTTCGCTGCCAGAGGTGGTTACTTGGGAAACTGTTAAAACACTTGATTTTGGTGCCGATCTAGGTTTTTTAAACAACAGGCTTAGCGTAAAATTCGATTGGTACAGGAAGGATATTGAAGATATGTACTTGCCCGGAACACCATTACCTTCTGTTTTCGGAACAGATGAACCTAGGGAAAATTTGGCCTCTTTAAAAAATACAGGCTTCGAATTAGGTTTGGGCTATAATGATTCTTTTGATGTTGGAGGGGATCCACTTACCGTAGGAGCTTCTGTTAGTCTTTCTAATTTTAAAGGCGTAATAACCAAATACGACAACCCGGAAGGAATCATGAGTACCTATTGGGAGGGACAAGAACTAGGGCAAATGTGGGGGTTCCGTACCGATGGCCAATTTCAATCGGATGAAGAGGCTCAAGCTTACCAGGATTTGTTCAACAACCCTTCACAAGATCTGGGACAGGTATATAATTATATATTGAACATCGTTCAAAATAGTGAATGGAATAAGTTAAGGGGCGGTGATATTAAATACTTGGACACCGATGGGGACGGAGAAATCAATAAGGGCAATTACACCTTGGACGATCATGGTGATTTAGTGCCTATTGGC
This sequence comes from Flavobacteriaceae bacterium, assembly GCA_041392165.1. Taxonomy (GTDB): domain Bacteria; phylum Bacteroidota; class Bacteroidia; order Flavobacteriales; family Flavobacteriaceae; genus Arenibacter. Next base: position 619,532 of record JAWKMN010000002.1, on the reverse strand, counting down.
AATGCAATGCCCAAATACACTTTTGGATTTAATTTAAATGCAAACTGGAAAGGCTTTGACATGTCCGTTGCGGGTGCAGGTGTAGGAAAACAAAACTGGTATCCTACCGGAGATATTTATTGGGGAACCTATCAACGCCCCTATTTAACATTCTTAAGGAAGGATTTGATAAATAATGCATGGACGCCGGAGCGTGGAGGTAAATACCCCCAAATACAAAGAGGGTATGCCTCCTTGAATTCCAGGCGTTCCCTTTATGAAATGAATGATCTTTATTTGGAGGATATCGGGTATTTAAGAGTAAAGAACCTAACTATTGGCTATACGCTTCCCAAGGAGGTCATGTCAAAAGTAAATATCCGTAAACTTCGCATCTATTTTAGTGGAGAAAACCTCTTTACCTGGCGTTTCGGTAATTTAACCAAATATGTAGACCCGGAACAAGCAGGTTCGGAAATCAATTATTCCAGACCTGGTACTGCTGTGGGTAGAGCGGATTTAAGAGATTACCCAATGGGTAAAACCATGTCTATTGGAATCAATTTAGGTTTATAATGAATTTTAATTATATAGAAATGACAAAATTACATTTTTGTAGGCTAGGCAGTTTGTTCTTAGCTATTATATTTATAGGTTGTGATACGGATTATTTAGATCGAGCACCTGAAGATGAGCTCGATGCCGAATTTTTTTTCAATACAGCAAAAGACCTTGAAGTTGCAACAAACGACTTCTATACTATGTTTTCCGGGAAAGATGAATATTCCGATGATTCCGCTTCGGACAATGTTGTTCAATTAACGCCTGCCGCCAGAGTAAGGGGAAGCCGTTTGGTACCTACTGAAAGAGGTTCTGGAGGTTGGTCTTGGGGTAGATTACGAGATATTAATTATTTCTTGGAAAATTATCGAAAAGTAGAAGACGAAGAAGCCAAATTACATTATTCCGGTATAGCCCGTTTCTTTAGAGCGTATTTCTATTTTCACAAGGTAAAAACCTTTGGGGATGTACCTTGGTATGGCAAAGTTTTAAAAGCCGGAGATCCGGATCTATATAAAGCTAGGGATTCGCGGGAGTTGGTAATGGACTCTGTCCTGACCGATATCAATTATGCCGTTACCCATATTCCGGCTACTAAAGAGCTCAATAAAATTACAAAATATACGGCATTCCTGTTAAAAGCGAGAATAGCCCTTTTTGAAGGAACCTTTAGGAAATACCATGGTATTTCCGGTTATGAAAAATTTCTAAATGAAGCTGTTTCTGCCGCTGACGAGCTGATGAACTCCGGTGCCTATAGCTTATTCTCAACGGGTGGACCCCATGCGGCCTATAGAAATCTATTCTCAAGGGACAATCAAGATCATGTGGAAACTATTTTGGCCCAGGATTTTGATCGTGAATTGGAAACCCACAACCTAGGGTATTTAATGACCGCACCAACAATGGGGGCTTGGGGGCTTCCCAAGGATTTGGTAAATAGTTATTTAATGAAAGACGGTACACGCTTTACGGATATTCCAAACTATGAGACCATAGAATTCTATGAAGAAATGCAAAATAGGGATCCCCGATTAACCCAATCAACTGCGGGGCCGGATTTTATGGTCAATGGCGAAAATATGGCAGAACCGGTTATTCTTTCCGGAACTACTACCGGGTATAGGGTAATTAAAGCACTGCCCTCCAAAGACCAGTGGAATACTGCACATTTCGACATTATTTTATTCCGTTATGCCGAAGCCCTATTAATTTATGCCGAAGCAAAAGCGGAACTGGGGTCAATTACGCAATCGGACTTGGACAGAAGTATCAACCTGTTACGGGATAGGGTGAATATGCCACATTTAAAATTGGTCGATGCCAATGCAAATCCGGATATGTTCTTGGAAAATATGTATCCCAATGTCAGTCAGGGGCAAAACAAGGGGGTCATTTTGGAAATTAGAAGAGAACGAAGGATCGAATTGTTTAATGAAGGGTTAAGATGGGATGACCTGATGCGATGGAAAGCGGGAAAAAAAATAGAACAACCCATGGTGGGTATTTATTTTCCAAGTTTGGGGGCCACCGATTTTAATAATGATGGGATTTCCGATGTGTATTTACACGATGGTAATGCCTCTGGTGCACCAAGTACAGTTACATCTTTAATAAATGTGAATCAAAGGCCTTTAACAAATGGGACTTCGGGCAATTTGGACCCCTTCAGTACCGGTGGTGTTTTCGATGAAAGTAAAGATTATTACTCCCCGATACCATTGGAGGATTTGGCCCTAAATTCCAATTTAACCCAAAACCCAGGTTGGGACGACTAATTTTTATGCGGTTTGATCGGCCGATTAAAGTAAAGTGCGGTATTTCTTTTGGAAGTGACCAATTTAAGCCTGAAAACTTAAAATATGTAAAGGATTCTGGTGCAGATTGTATTACAGCCTTAGGAATACCTGCCTTTATTGATGCCGCAAGAAATTTAAACTCCTAGTTCCAGTATTTCACCCAAATTGTTGTTTAGGTTTCAATAAAACCATCAACCTAAATTACAACGTATTGATCTGCCTCTTCCCTAAACGCGGTCGGGAAAGGCATAACTACTAAAGTGACTGGAAAAACGAACATTGGAATAATGCAAATAGTCGGAACAAGGCGTTTAAAATGGCTTGTAAAGAATGGATACGAACTGGAGGTGGGACATATTCGAATGGGGGATAAACTGTTTTCCATAGCGAATAGAATTTAAAAAATAATAAACCAATTAAATCCTTGTAGGGCACAAAGGTGTCATTACAAGTAAAACGAATACTTTTTAAAACTTTTAATCATGGATATAAAATTGCACCTTGCCAGAATACCGAAATGCCTTTTGGGGCTTTTGGCCATATTTAACCTATTCAGTTGTGAAACGGAAGACAGTATGGTTTCGCCTAAATTGATAATAGCAAACCAAACTATAGCTGCATCCAATGGAAGTACGCAATACACCATAGATGTATTAACAAATAGCACATGGGAAGCTCAGGCGAACGTAGATTGGATAAGCCTGGAAGAAACCGCAGGAGAAAAGGGAAGGTTTCACTTTTTGTTTTCCGTTTCAGAGAACGATGATGATGAAAGGAATGGGGTTATTACCATTATGCTTAAGGGATATGACCCCAAGGAAATTATTGTAAACCAGGAAGCCGGTAATAGGGACGATATCTATGTTAGACCTGGCGGTACCGGGGATGGTTTTGGTTGGGACAGAGCCACTAATTTAGAAAACGCTTTTAATATTGCTGCCAGTGGCAATACCATCCATATTGCGGAAGGCACCTATTTGCCCACAAAAATAGTTACAGGAGGTGATCCTGGGGACACCGGAGACCTCACTTTCGAAATATCAAAAAATATTGCTTTAATAGGCGGATACCCTTCCAATGCCACAAAAGGGGTTGCACCCGATCCTTCCAAACATCCAACAATTCTATCTGGAAACGATACTTCATATCATGTTGTAGTGGTATCGGCATTAAAGGAAGATGATAGAAAGGTGACTTTAAAAGGGCTGACCATTTCTAACGGCAAGGCTTCTTCCATATCCAGTAACATTGAGATCAGAGGTGTAAAATTCCAAAGAAACTATGCCGGAGGCCTTATTGTGGGAGATGCTGTTTTGGATATTCATAATACCAAAATTACAAACAATATGTCTGAAAAATATGCGGCAGGACTCTATGCATTTCAAAGCGCTGTAGTAACTATGGAAGGGAGCGAAGTAAGTCATAACAGTGCTACCAGCAATGTAGGGGGTATGTGGATCAGGGAATCCAAAGCTTATATTTCCAATTCAAAAATTTTAGAAAACTCGGGAGGAACAGGTGCAGGGGTGCATGCTTATCCAGATGCGGAAATTTATATGAACAATACCGTAATATCTGGAAATCAAGGAAGATCGTTTGGTGCGGGTTTTTATGCCAGACAATTCTCAAAAGGGGTATTGGTCAATTGTTTGATAAACAACAATTTTACCCAAACAACAACAGGTGGAGGTGGGGTTATGCTGTATAACAATTCCAACGTAACCATAATAAATTCGACCATCACCAACAACACCGTTTCCGACGGGCCGGGAGGTGGGGTTTTTAGAAGACTTGGGGATAATGTACTTAACGTATACAACTCTATCATATCCGGCAACCACCAAATAAATGACGGTCCGGACGTAGATACTTATGAAACAGGAGTTGCTGCTCCACTAATAAAGTACTCTATTTCGGGGGCGGCGGTTATGGATGGAAATGGAGATATCCTATCAGGGGAAACATTCAATCCCATAACCATGCTCAACCAAGTAGAAGAGCTTGTAATCCTGCCCGTAGGGGATAATAATCCTGCTTTAAACCTTGGGGCAACTTCAGAAGAACTTATAGGTTTCGGAACCGGTCAAGACCCACAAATAATAGAATCCATTATCACTACAGATTATTTTTATAACAGTAGAACCGGTTTAAATATTATGGGCGCTTTTGTAAAAGCACAACAATAATAATACAAAAATGAAACATCCATGACTAAAGATTTTGCCACACGGCGGAATGATTATTTGGATGTTACATGTGACATTTGAAAAACAATAAATATAAACACATGAAAAATAAGGTTATCTGTACACTTGTTGCTTTATGGACATTCGGGGGCAGTACAATTGCACAGGAGGTAAAAGGGAGGAACTTAAAAATTAATTTTCCCGATATTCCGGGCTATATGACCCTTAAAGCCGATTTTCATCTTCATACCGTATTCTCGGATGGCCATGTTTGGCCATCTTTTAGAGTACGGGAAGCACAAAAAAACGGATTGGATATTATATCACTTACCGAGCATACGGATTTTGAAAGTTATCCCGATGAAATAGAGTACCATCGGGAAAGAGCATTTGAAATAGCCCAGGAAAACGCTAAAAACACAGATGTTCTGGTGGTTCGGGGTGTAGAAATATCCCCCAGGGTTCCCCCGTACCATAACAACGCCATCTTTCTAAAAAATGTAGATAAAATTCCCTACGATTATATGAAAGATTCCCATAAAAAATTCCAGATGAAGGATAACATAAAAAGGGAAGAATTATTAGCTCCTTTTAATGAAGTAGAAAAACAGGGTGGTTTTGTCTTATATAATCATCCAAATTACAATTGGTGGGATAAGAAGGACAAAGAACTTTTTACGGATATCCACAAAGAGCTTTTAAATAGGGAAATATTAAAAGGCGTAGAGGTCGCCAATTCCGGTCGTTATAATATTATCGCCCATAGGATGGCAGAAAAATATAATTTGACCATGTTTTCTAATTCGGATGAACATCATGACATAGCCTCCGTATATGAAGACTCGCTCAGGCCAATGACCTTGGTGTTTGCAAAAGAAAAAACAGAGGCCTCCATTTTGGAAGCGTTAAAGGAAAGGCGTACACTTGCATTTTTTAGAGATTACCTGGTAGGAAGGCAGAGAGAATCGGAAGCTTTTTTTAAGGCTTCCGTAGATATAACGGCCAAAAGACAAAAAGGCAAGAATACCCCAACCTTAAAGTTGGTCATAAAGAACAATTCGGATATGCCCTATCAATTAAAATGCACCTCAGAGTATATTATTAATGATTTACCTTTAGGCAGATTGGCCCTAAAAGCCAATGCATCCGTAGAACTTTTGTTGGACCCCGTATGGGAATATCCAGATTTTATAGCATTAGATGTTGAAGTAGAAAATATTTTGGTTTCACCAGATGAGCCTTTAAAAACAGTTCTAAAAGTAAGTACAAAAGAACAATTATAATAACGATGTTGAAAAACAGACATTTTTTTAAGGATAGGATCCATTCTTGAACATAAAAACAGTTCATGGGAACAATAAGGACAATTTTAGTTTTGGCCCTATTTCCCATAGCGGTCATAAAGAATGCTCCTTGGATGGGAAATAGTATAAAATTGATCGACATGATCGGTTTTGGGGTAGATAGAATTGTTTCTGACCATCCCAATATTCTTAAAAAGGTACTTAAAAATAATAGTTTTTTAATAACGCAAAGCAATTGATTTAAAACTAGCGAATAAAATAAATGCAATTATGAAGTATCCTATAAATTATACTTTTCTTTTCCTCTTGTCTATTTCTTTTTTTACCGGATGTTCCCAGGATAATTCATCAGAGAAAGTAGAGAAACCAATAATAGAAGTCCCAAAAACAGCTGCTGAAAAAATAGCTTCAGCAACTTGGGTTACCAAAGAACCGGCAAATGGCATTAAATGGAAGTACCTTCACTTTGACGATCTTTTTTCTTCCCGTCAGAGCGTTACGGTAATAGAAATCAGTGGAGTCATGGATAATGTGAAGGTAGCCGTCCCCTATGTTGAAAGCGGGTTTTTAAAAACGAGCGACGCCGGAATCAATACACGGGCCATAGCGGCGGTAAACGGATCTTATTTTGACACCAGTAATGGAGGCTCTACTACCTTTCTAAAGGAAAATGGAAGTATCGTTAACCACACACGGCCGGGGTTTGATTGGTATAGAGAAAATGCAGGGTTTGCCATAAATGCTTCAGGAGGGGTTTCCATTATCCAAAAACCGGCATCGGGATGGGCAAGTGTAGATGACAGCACCCTGATGGTATCGGGTCCTTTATTACTAATGGATGGGGAAGCACTAAATCAGAGTAAAAATGCTTTCAACGACAATAGGCATCCCCGAACCGCAGTAGGGATAACCAAAGAAGGAAATTTGATCAATGTGGTGGTAGATGGCAGGGCATCCGAAGCTCATGGTGTTTCCATAGAAGAGTTGACCATATTAATGAAAGCCTTAGGTTGCGTAAATGCCATGAATCTGGATGGTGGTGGTTCATCTACCGCTTGGGTGAAAAATTATGGCGTAGTCAGCTATCCCTCAGATAATAAAAAATTTGATCATGAAGGAGAGCGTGGTGTTGCAACGGTAATAACGTATTCTTCTAGTTTGTAATCTGGTTAATGGAACAAGTATTTTAGTAGATAGGCACGATAATAGGTTTGTTTATTTAGTTTTTGTTAGTTGAAGTTGAAGCCTGGTAAAATAACCAAGCTTTTTCACATTGGGAGACACTTTTATGCTATGGCATTCATAGATTTACTTTTCGATCAATCTATAAATTTTTCCATCGGCCTTGGTAAAGATATATATACTGCCATTACATCCCCTACCAAATTTTAAGTCCACCCTACTGCTTTTCGTCAATTCGTAAAAAGTAGTTTCTTTACCGTTAACAGCAACTTTCAATTCTTCTATTTTAGCGTAATCAGGGTTATTCAAATCACCGATAAACAGCCTCCCAGTAGGAATATCCCCAAAAATGTATTTTCCATGGAACAATTTCCCTTTAGCTATAAATCCACCACTAATTGCCGGCCCCTCATCATGGTCATACTGAAGAATAGGATAAGTGATCAAGCTTTCATGACCATTGTCCGTAAGTGTATATACATTGTTCAAATTCCCTCTGGGATCAAACAAAAACCTACCTTCCCTTATGGGCCAACCATAAAAATTTCCGGGCTCTACAATGTTCAATTCTTCAATATTGGCCTGCCCAATATCACTGGCCAAAATTCTGTTTCTGTCTATCCAGGTAATCCTATTAGGGTTTCTAAACCCATAGGCCCATAATTCCTTTTGCATATCTGCGGCATTTGTAAAAGGATTATCTCCAGGAATACCATATTTATTATTAGCACTGTTGTCCCCCAATGGATCTATACGCAATATGCTGCCCCAGACATCCCTGCCGTGATGATCTACAATTTCTGGATATCCAACTTGCACGGATCCCCCGTCACCAATCGAAATATAAAGGTTGCCATAATCTACATCACCCTTGTTCGCAGTAGGATTAAACGCCAATTCCTGTAATCCGTGCGAATTTGCAACAAGATCGAAGCGCATGAGCTCTCTAGATGATCCAGAAAATGATAGTGAGTTGGGGTCCTTGGCCTTCCATTCGGTAATAACCCCTTGTATATTTACCTTTACGCTATCTGGCAACTTAAAATCTGCCTGTTTCGAACCGGCAATTTCATTATGAGTAGTATAGAACAAGCCATTTTTATCAAACTCAGGATGAAAGGCGAAACTGGCAAAACCGGTAGCCAATCCATTCCTGTCTATAAAATTGGGACATAATTTGTTTAGTTCCAGATATACATGGGGTTTACCTTGTCTTAGCTCAAAAAGAATACCTCTAAGGTCATTGATAAATAACCGGCCGAAGTTTTTTTCACAGGCCAGCTTATTTATCCTGGTATATGGCAGAATAGTGTCCGAAGCCGGTATTTGACCTATATATTCGAGATTCGCGGTTTCTCCGGAAAAAATTATTTTTTCCGGAATCGGATTTTCTATTGAAGTTGGGTCGGTTTCCTCTTTGATCTGAATTTGGTCATACGTATTTATATAAGCCAATACAGCTTCAATATCGGCATCCAAAAGGTGCTGAAAGTCGGGCATAATGGCCTTATACTTTTCCTTAAGGGCTACAGCCCGGGGATCATTCAGCCCAATCTTCATTTGGGGACTTTTAATAAAATCCTTTATCCATTTGGTTTCTACGCTCTTGGTAAGGCCGCTAAGATTAGGACCTATAGCGTCCTGTTTAAAATTATGGCATGAGCTGCACAATTTCTCAAAGACTTCTTTGCCATGGCCGATAACCTTTAGGTCGGTACTTATTTCACTCCCAAAACCTGTTTTTTCCTTTGGCTTACAACCGCCAAACATAGTACTTAAAATGAATATTATAAGTATAAAAATGTGGTATTTCCTCATATTGATATCTTTAAATAACTTTTGGAGCACTATTGTCTAGCTTACAATTCTATATACAATAGTGGGCAAGACTCCCGAAAAAAGCTTCCCATTCAGTTTTGGATTAAATTTTCAGAACAGGCAACACCATAAACTTGGTTGTTCAAGAAATTTACCCCACTCCAATTTTAAAAGTGCCAAATTTAAGCTACTACCACCTTTACTCCAACATTTTCAAAAGCGGCCTTCTGTTCGTTGGTAATACCTGCATCGGTAATCAACATATCTATTTTAGATATTGGGCCGATAAACGCCAAGCTTCTCTTGCCTATTTTGCTCGAATCCGCGAGTACAATAATCTGATTGGACATTTCGATCATAGTGGTATTAAAATGGGCTTCCTCAATATTTGGGGTAGATAGCCCATTCTCTATGTCTATTCCATCAACCCCAAGAAACAACTTATCGCAAAAATAGTTTCTTAGACTTTTCTCTGCGGCGGTCCCTATTAAGGAGAACGATTTTTTTCGCAAGACCCCTCCCGGCATAATTACCTGAACATTATCATTTTGATGTAATTGATTGGCTATGTTCAGGGCATTTGTAATTACCGTCAATTCCAATTTCGAATCAAGGTTCCTAACAAATTCCATGGAGGTGGTTCCGGAATCGATCATGATGGTATCACCACTACCTACCAACTTGGCCGCAGAAATTCCTATTCTTTGCTTGGCCTTAATATTAATTTTATCCTTTTCTGAAATATGATAATCTATTCCCACGGGATCCATACGGAGAGCTCCGCCCCTAGCTCTAATCAGGATATTCTTTTTTTCCAATTGGGCCAAGTCATTTCGTATAGTCACCTCACTAACTCCCAACTTGGAACTTAGTTCCCTAACATCAACTTTCCCATTAAATTCAAGATCCTCAATAATTAAGGATCTGCGTTCCACCGTTGAATTCTTTTTTGACATAAATTGTATGTTATATTAAAACATTGCCCAAAATCTAAGGCACAAAATAATTAAAATAAATTGTCTTATTATTATACATTTCCCTTTATAACATTTTAACATTGTTTCCCTTTATTTTAAAGGCTCATAACGGTTTACCTTGTCGTGCATGGTATACAGGATAAACTTCTCCCCATTATCTACCAGGATCGGACTGGAAAAATCCCCTTCCACAATCGGGTTTTCCTTATATTTTGTCCAATGTATTAAATCCGTGGACATGGCTACATTGGAGGTCCATAGTGCCACCACTCCAGGCTTCATCCAATCCGGATTGGACGACCCGTGGTAGTACATAAAATATTTATCCCTGTGCCTGACAATTTGATTTACCGCCACGGCTCCGGAATCATACCCTTCCGGCCCCATCTTTAACACTTCTTCATCCTGTACATTGGTCCATGTCTTGAAATCTTCGGATGTGGCCAACCATATACCCAGGTCATTGCGTTCATAGAAAAGATATTTTTTATCCCCTTCCACCCAAACGGTAGGGGTTCCATACGGCCCTGGATCTATAGGCTCACCATTCACCTTCAAGATGGTAATATTCCCTTCTGAAATCCAATTTATCCCATCCTGTGATGTCAACAAATGTGCTATATCGTTCTTCCCTTCAGCAAGCATATAATAGGTGTCATTATATCTGATCACATGCATATCTTCGATCCATATATCTTCCAGAATAGGTCTCTCTGCATATCTTGACCAATTGATCCCATCCTTGGAGGTAGCCAACCCAAGAAAACGCTTTTCGGAAATACTGTCGTTATAACCGGTATACCACATTTTATACATATCGTCCTCAAATAGGATATACCCTCTTTCCCTTAATTTTACATCCCATGCATCTTCCTCCTCTGCCCCCGTAAAAACCGGTTCCATTGGGCTTGGTTTAAAGGAAACCATTTCGGATGGAAAATCTTCACTAGGCCCAATTTTAGCTACTTCCTCCTTTTTTTCCTTACATCCCCATCCTACAAGGAATACAAAGAGAATTACTTGATACTTGATCTTTCCCATATATACAATTTTAAGTTTATTGCTTTCGCATCCATTGTGATAATTCATTGACCTGAACATACGTTTCAGGAATATTCAAATTCCCATATAGGTTTTTGGTCCATTCAAAAGTACTGGGTGAATTCCCAACTATCACTAATTCATTCGGAAAATTTAAACCAACTACCTGAGGTATATCGGCTACCCTCAAACTATTGAGCATTTCCAATGCCTCCCCTTTTCCGGAGGGATCGCCCACAGCATTTTGTGTTGGGGGCGGGTCTTTAAGCAGTAAGGATTTTACATTTCCATCCAGCAATGCAGCATAGGCCGCAACTACCGTCATTTCTCCTTGTGCGGCAATATATATGGTATTGGAACTTATTTCTGGTATCTCCCGCAAAGCCCGTAAACACCTTAACACATCATACACCCTCATAGATGCAATGGTTCGGCCGGTCCAAGCAGCCGATCTCCTAATATGCCACTGTAAGTTAGGCGACCAACCTGTCTCGCCTACGCCCCTGGCTTCAAAATAGACCACCTCCATATTCTTTAATGCACCGGCAACCATAGACTCAGCGGCCCAACGTTCCTCATCAGGATTTCTAAGAACCAGTAACAATGGACGGGAAATGCCAACGTTCCCAGAGTCTCTTTCCCGTAAGGAGAATTTTAATCGCCATCCTTCCTCAGGAACAAAACTGTAATCCTTTCTTTGGATACCCGAGCCATCCACGGCCCTAAATTCCAATTTTATATCCAAGGGGGCAACTTTTTTCGGAAATGCCCCGAATGTCTTTTCTGTTAAAAAGGATACGACCTTTTTTTTATAGGTATGCAAATCTTCTACATTAGTAATGTTGGGAGCAGAAGCCAATTCCACAAAAGAATCCTGTATCGTTTTGGTCCTGTCATCCTTTGGAGGCCCGCCATTTGAATACGACTTCAATTCCTCATTGCTCAATTCTTTGGCAGTATCGATTTCTCCAATTTGTGCTACCGACTTGTATACACCTTTGAGTTCTTTAAGAAAGAACGATAATATCTCCGGCCTCAATTCTTCCCTGGATCCATAACTATGGGGACCATTTGCCTCTTTCATAATCAGATTGTTCGATTTTCCATAAAATGAATAGATAGGTTTTATTTTTTCGAACAAGGTATGCACCGATTCTATCGAATAATAGAGATCGCGGTTAGTTTGGGCAATCATAAACGGCCGTGGAGCTATCAAGGCTCCGATGTCAGAAAAATCGATACCATAGGTGTTTATCGGCATCATACAATCACAATGGTCGTCTATGGTCCTTTGTGTTATCTGGCCTTCCAATGAACCCGCACCCGCTACTGCGGCCGCAGCCTTTACCCTAGGATCCACAGCCGGCAGGTACCAGCTTTGCGAGCCCCCACCTGAAATTCCCGTAACCCCTAATTTGTCCTTATCCACCTCGGGCATTTCACTTAGGAGATCCAATCCCCTTATCCCGTTCCATATTTCAACCCCCTCCAGGATTATAGCCTTTACTATACCATTGGAACCAACCATTGGATTCCTGCCCCAAATGTTCCCCTTTTACCTCTCCCCTTTGGATGGTTTCTATTATTAAACATACAAAACCATTTTGTGCAAAATTTTTGGCATGTGCCTGATAATGATGTTTTTGGGTATGGGCATGGCCACAGACATATAAAATGGCCGGAACGGGCTTTTTAATACCGTCCGGGATATAAAGGTTGGCAGGTACATATAGGCCGGGAAGCGATTCATAATACAATTTTTCTATACGATACCCCTCTTTCTGTATAACCCCTGTCTTCGTAATTTTAAGTGCAGGCCGACTACCTTTGACCTGTTTTCCCTGAAGTCCCATCATCTCCAACAACTGCTCATAACGTTCTTCACGAACAGCCTCCCAATCCTTAAGGCTATGGACATTGCTCAAGGAATTTTGGGTAATTTCACTGGCAGCTTTACTAAGATAGCAGCGTATGTTATTGGTCTGATCAAAATTGGGCGCTACATTAAAACCAGAAACCTGCGAAAACAGCATGGCATTGCCCAAGACAAGAATACACACAAATAATTTTACCTTTCCCATACTTCTTATAATCTGTTTATGTTTGACCATTACCGGTTAATTTCTTTTTAATGGACCTATATATTTATTGGATACTACAATATCATCAAATAAAATTTGATCTATTTCCCCTTCTTTACCTTTAGTCATATAATAGTTCAACCAAAACAAGGTTAGTTTTAATTGATCGTTATTACGCCACTGATAACCTTTAAAAGCTTTACCGCTGTAGGCTTCCTTGAAATGCCCGCCTTTCCGCACTATCTTGGGAAACCCTGGCCCCAAATGAAGTATCTTTTCCCCATCTATCCAAAATGCCTGTTCCCCATTAAAGGAATCTATTGGCGAGTTCAATTTAATCATAAACTCTACACAAATCCATTTTCCTATAGGAATCGTTTTTTCTATTTCTGGGAAAAAAACATTTCCCCAATAGTTATCAGGTTTACCTTCCATATGCATCCAGTAGGTGTAAAATCCCCAATTCCAATTAACATTGTCCGGCAATTCAATTCCGGACATAAAAAAATCCATTCCATCCGGTCTGCGTCCTGCCATGCCCAAAGGATAAGGAACAGCTGGTTGATACCCGCCCAATTTCACCAAATGATGGACATGACTATTATCCGTCAAAAATTTAACATAAAAACGGGCGTACAATACCTCATGCCCTTCCGGAAAGCTTTTAAATAAATGTGCCCCTTCGTCCTTGCCAGCCACATAGGTCATCATAAGGGATTTTTTACCGGTACTCCCTTTAGGGACATCGGTGGAAAAAGACATGCCCGCAGTATTTTTATGATCATCCCAGCGTTCTGCAACTTCATCGATAGTAGACTTTTCAAAATCTTCAACAAAAACCATATCAGAAGCTACATCTGCAGATTCTGAAGTTTGCGCCATACCCATCCGTAAAGCTAGTACTGTTAAAATACAAACGAATAACTTCATTTGGTCTTTTTTAAACTCCCCTTATTGATTGATAGTTTTCAAGGGCTTCAACTCCAATAAAAGGTTATCACGAAAACCTACATGGATCACAGGTTCGCTACCTTTCACTTCTCCTAAATCCCTTCCATTTCCATAGTCATATACCGAATAAGTGATCCCGGGTTCCAATCCTCTCAACTCCAACGGGTCTTCCTTGGACCACAATTCAGCAAAAAAACCATAATAGAGTGCTTTTTCCTTTTGTACCACATGGGCTTCCGGCTTATCCAAGGCGATATCATAAAGGTTCAGGTACTGGGCACTGCTGAGTTCCATATTGTTGTAGGTATGGAACCATCGTTTCCATAGATCCTTTTGGACAGGATCCAAATCCGTATAAAAAGTTGTGGCTTGGGCTCCCGTTCCCAAAGCACTTTCAAAAGATTGGGGAACCGAGTAACCACTCCACTCATCATCTGGCACTTGATAACAATCCCCTACCGCATACGAAGGGCCGTGCAAAGCCTTTTCCACCTTTATTCTCCTCCTGGTCTGCACCAAGTTTATAGGGTCTGAAGCATTGGCAATATCGTAATAGGGCATGTTATAGGGTGAATGTGGGGCCGCACAGATACAAACTTCATGCAATGCGTCCTTATTCAGGTTTTTTAAGGTAGTGTTTATCACTTGGTACATCTTCGGAATTTCCTCAAAAGAATCCAAAGGTCTTTTATGATCATGGGCAGGATTGAAACATGGCGGTACCGAAGATAAGCCCCTTGTATCCGAATAAAGACCATCGTACCCCCATTCATCAATAAATCGTACCACTAAATTTTGAATGTGATCTAGTGCTGGTTGAAAGGCAGGACACAATTGATAAAGTTCCCTTGAATCCTTTATATAGTTACCCTCGACATCCATCACCAAATAGTCCGCATGGTCTTTGGCCAAATTACTTTCCGGACTTACCCCAAGAGGATACCCCATAGGTTTGTTTTAAAACCCTCCTTGTGGAGTCTTTCCACAAACCGAAGCATGTCCGCTTCCCCATTGGGGAATTTTCCATCCGAACGGTTTGTATGCCAATCCCCATAATAATCGAACCAACCATCATCCAAATTGGCCACCTGAACCCCAATTTCTTTGAGCTCGGGTAAAATTCCATAGATTCCAGAAAGAGTAAAATCAAGGCCAAATCCCCAACTTTTCCAATACGGATCATGCGCACCTTCCGGAGATTGTTCCGGAATTGCCACACCTCTTGACCTTAACAAATTACTATAGGTTCCCAATGCATCAAAGTAATCCAATTGATGAAAGATTACAGCATTCATCGCCCCTGTATAACTCTCTCCAGGCTCCAATTGGCCTAACATGCCCAGTCTTTCCTCGGGAACTTCTGTAATGCCCATATCCACAGTTCCATTGGCGTCAACACGAACCGGCAACGACACCCATTCGGGACGTTTGCTCAAATGGCATACGGCAATTCCCATTTGTTTTCCCCATACATCGACCAAAGGGATTCCTCCTCCAATAAACTCTCCCGGGTTAGCTTCATGGATCCCCTGAAAATTTTTCCTTTCAAAATTTGGTTCAAGGGGAATAACCGCATAATCTTCTCCCCAGGCTGGCACACCTCCTTGGAACGAAACCAAGGGATAGGGTGTATTTGAAATATTTTGATGTGTTGGTTTTAATGCCAATCGCTGTATATACACACTATCTATTTTTACCGATTTCTTCCCAAGGTTAGTGTAGGTGGTCTGGAAAATCGCCGTGTTGGGGAATGCATTCGGCAGTAGAATGGTTGTGCGTCTTGAAATATTCAATCCGTTTTGTTGATATACCCCTTCAATTACAGCTTTTTTGCTTCTGCCAAATTCAGGGTCGTTCACTGTATTGCTCCTCAAGCCTTCTTTCGCAACAGTGAAATCCCTTATCAAAACACCTCCCATTGAAACACTTTCTTGAAACAAAGGGTTGGACGCTACCAACATTCCTTCCTTTTGGGACAGCCATTGCATGCTACGATGCATTTTTTCATTGTACCCAATTTCAATAAAATCAGTACGCACCGTATTCTTCTGCCCCATTAAATTGACTGTG
Source organism: Flavobacteriaceae bacterium (assembly GCA_041392165.1). GTDB lineage: Bacteria > Bacteroidota > Bacteroidia > Flavobacteriales > Flavobacteriaceae > Arenibacter. The sequence goes on along the minus strand of JAWKMN010000002.1, from coordinate 603,583 downwards.
CAAATAACCCCAATTACAAAAGCACTACACAGGGACTTTAATTGTATTTTATTTTTCATTCCTATCTTCTTCAAACACATTAATTCACCTTAAAACCTTGATGCCATCTGCTCCAATTGGACCATTCCCCATCTGAGTTTTTTTGCCGGACACGACCATAATAGACTTGATCCGAATCGAGTTGGCTTTTCCCTTTTAAGTCTCCTTGAAAACTCCCATTGACCCCATTGACCTCCATACACCCATCTTTTTTAACTTCATTGGAAACATAGACCACTCCCTCTCCTTCATAGTCTGTTGCCAATTGCAGTTCCCATGAGCCAAAATCAGTTTTTCCCGCATAGAGAGTTTTACAAACTGTTGGGTTAGGCATACTTTGAATAGGTCCGATAGGCTCTGTGGAAATGACGAAATTATCGTACCAGCGACCTTCTTCTTTTACGGCACCATCATTCCAATACGATTCCAAAAAGACGGCATTGATTCCATGGTCGGTATAGCTTCCCCGGAAATTGAGATTTCTACGATCCACCTCCAAACGTCCATCAATCCACAATTGATTGATCCCATCACTTTTTCCCGGCGTGTTCAACTTTGCCCTGGATTCCACCAACACCCAATACCCAGATTCTTCGGAAGAGGTCAATGGAAATTGGGCCGTTGGACGATTTCCCAACCAGACCAGATTATCAAAATCATTGTACTTAGTCGTTATTATACTGTCCGTTTGTTCAAAGACACCTCTTGCGGGGTCCAATGTAAGTACAGGACCGCCACCGTTCCAGACATGGGCGATCATGGCCTGCTGCCAATCCTTGGATACAATACTGGTAGCTCTTGACATTTTTGCCGGGGAACCCTCCCAGCCCTTTTCATGTTTTACATAAACTCTCCAATACACCTCATCGAAAGTTTGATTTGGTTTGATTACATGAGTATTCCCCGGAAAGTCACCAAAAGCCACCTTGCGGTCACCCTTCCCAAAAACATCCCCTTTATTAAACCCAACATTCACCGAGCCCCCTATGGCACCAAAACTAACTGTTGTATCAATGGCTCCTCGGGAATCCATGTACGTTTTACTGGTGGAAAAATCATCATACCAAATAATTTCCTTTAAATTATCTTGATTCTGATCGGGGGACATTAGTACGTAATCTATATATGGGATTTCCACATTGAATTCTTTTGTTCCCTCAAAACCGTTCCCATTTATCTTTACCTTTCCAAAAGACAATAGGGCAAAAAGGGGCGCCAATAACAAAAGGACTATTTTGTGTTCCAATGCTATCCTACCACTAAAAAATTTGTTTTTCAACATCCTTTTATTCACTCGGAAACATTTTTAACCATTTCTTCGCATTGTCATAGTAGATTTTATCTACCACCTCCCTGGGCAATTTAAGTCCTTGAAATTTCTCGTTTACCCTATCACTGGTCATAACATCATCGGTTACAAAGAACTGCCAATCCAACTTCCAAGTATGGTGCATTTCTTTTTTTAGTATTTCCGTATCTTTCTTTCCCCCATCGGCAAGGTCTGTGGCATAAAGTATACGGTCTTGATATTTTATAAAAAACTCCCTTACCTTTTCCCTGTCATCAATTGTTTGCGAAAAAACCTGACCTATACGTGCCGCAAGGTCTACTGACATATTGGGAAATTTATCCAACCTTTTGGCCAATTCATCCACGCTCCACTCCAAACTACCCATATGGGCCCCAATAAATATGAGATTTGGATTCCTCTCCAGCATTCTGTCCCTGGCCGCAATCTGATCTTCATAACTGGGCAGTTCCGGGTGCTTGTGCATATGATATTGCGGATGTTCTTTAAAATATACCCTATCATTGTTGACCGACATTTCCTCCAAGGGCAACCAGCAATTTTTTGGCTCCCCCAAATGGCCTACGACCGGGATTTTACGTTCTGTTAAAAATTTGAATATGGTATCAAGCTTGGGATCGTCAACCATTACGAGTTGGCCGGTAGAATCCTTAAATACCATTCCCACATTTTTCCAAACTTTTACGGCAAGGGCCCCTTCATCAATATTCTTCTGTAACCAGACCATGGTTTGGTCCAACCAATCGGCGTCATCCCATTCCTCAATGGAAAATGCGGTTGCCATTTCAAAACTTTCAGGATGTCTGGTCTTTTGGTATACCCTGTATGCGTACTCCTCCTCCACATACTCCTTTCCTTTGGATAAGTCCACTACAATATTCAACAGCTTAAAATTATCTTTCTTGGCCTGCTCCACAAAGGCGTCCCTTTCTGTAGACACATGAATATGGGTATCGATCTTGTTTACTTTATCAAAGTCCCCAATAGTATAGTAATCCTGCTTTTCACCACAGGACAAAACAACCAGAAAATATAAATAGGGAATAATTCTTCTCATAACAATTGGAATTACTTCAAGGTGTTTAAAAAATATAAAAATTAAAATTTCAATTGAAACGACTTTCTATAGGCTCTTAATTTTTCAAGATATCCCTCCATATCCAAAAGTTGCTCATCATATATCAAATAACTCAAGTCCGGTGTTCTATTGGCAAAGTGTCTTGAACGGTCCATTTTAAAAAAATATTTTTTATCGGGGGTAGACATTCCTTTGGGCATTCTGGTCTTCTCCCAAACGGCAACCAGATCGGTATACACCTTTTGTCTTCGGGCCAAGCTGTTCGCAATAAGTTGCTCTGCCTTTTCCAAACTTTTTAAAGTTGCCGATCGGTCTATAAATGCATTCTTATGGGCTTGCATTATGGTATATTCCAATTCAGAAAGATCCAAATAGGTGAGACAGGTGTGTTCTATTAATTTTGCTATACTTTTATACACTTCAAAATCATATGAATTTCTCTCCACCTGTCCCATATTGATATCTATAATCTGCAAAGCCCTTTTCATATTCTCTTTTTGTGCCCTAGACCTCTTTACTATTTCCGAATACTCGTTATTCCAATACTGGTCATATTCAACATATTGGCCCCTTGGAAGATCTGGCAAGTGGGTCTTGCCAATATCGCCATGATGCCAAACATTGCGTTCCATGGAATGGGCATAATAATATGCCCCCTCATTGAGAAGCTCGTAAAGCTCTTCCATATCCTTGACATTTGGACCATAATAGTTTTGGAAAAATGAATCTTTAAATTCCTCCAGACCAGGTGCTTTGGCATTCCATGAGTACTGTGCAGAAGTAACAAAACTCAGCATCCACATTTGGTTATGCAGCCCGGAATCGTCCCAAGATGTATTGATCATCCCATGAAACAGCCCGGAATTAGCCGATGATGTCAATAAATCATATGAATCTTTCAGGCTTCCCTTAACTTTTCTAGGAGTACTAGAAATATGGTTGGAAGTCATTTTAAAATGATAGGGTAGAAAAAGTGGTTCCAACCCCGGATTTGGGTCATACATAAACATTTCAAAACCCATATTTTTAGCTTGCCTGGCAAATTCAAAATCCGAAGTTTCATAATGATATTCTTCTGTTAGTACCAAATCGGTATCAAGCTTCATATTTTTAATTGGCGAAGCACTGTTCTCCCATCCCATTGGTCTTTCCCACAACATTACTTTTCGGGATTTCTTTAAGTGCTTGGCCGCCTTTTCGGCAAACAAATGATATAGACCACTATTCCCAATTTCTTTCGCCCTTTCCCTGCATTTATCACAAACTCCCAATTCAAAAGTCTCGTCCGAACCAATATGGATATATTTAGATCCAGGTGTAGCTTCCATGGCTTCGTCCCAAAGATCAAAGAGTACCTCATAGGTACCTTCCTCCAAGGGGCAGAACTCCCAATCCGAGTCTTCCACTTCCCTTAAATCCCGGTACTGCGGCCACTTTAATATAAAGCTTACATGTCCCAACCCTTGGACCAAGGGAGTCAATTCTATGTGGTAATCTTTGGCATAAGCCGTAAATTCCTTCATTTCCTCTAAAGTAAAAGCCCCTGGCGCCCCTATTTCAGGACGGCTTTTATAGGCCAGTTTATCCTCCCATTCCCAAACGAGCATATTAATTTTGTATTTGGCCAAATCCCGAATAAGACTCTTTACATAACTTGCCCTATCCTGATGGTGCTTGGTATCATAATGTGCCGCCCTAATCATTACATCTGGCCAATCCAAAATTTCCATTCCCGGGACGACCAAACCGTTTCTATTCTTCTTTATAAGCTGCAACAAGGTCTGTACCCCATAAAACAAGCCGTCCCCATCCTTCGCTTCAATAGTCAATTGATTGTTATGGGTACTTAATTTATATCCCTGACTTTTTAAAGTCCCTGAGGTAGCATTTCCGGTAAGAACAATGGCAGCCGTACCATTTTGATCTCCAATATTCACGTTGAGGCCCCAATTTTCGGTTAGGGCATCCTTTAAAAATTTTGCTGTCTTCCGGTCTACAACTGAAGCATTTTTATCAATAACAACATTGATATGTTTGGGCAATATAAAATCATTGCCCCCCAATTGTACTTTTTGCGGATAGGGAATTACGTGTATTCCCAATGATGCCAGGTCCGAAACGGGAGTCTGTGCAACTATCGTATTTATATTTACAACGGCAAAGAAAGCCATCATAAAACTTTGAAATAATAAGATTCTTCTCATCAATACATAATATTTAATCGTTTCTAATATCCAATTGCGTTTGCCCAAAAACATAGGATAAGGACAAAATCACTATAGATTAATCTACCTTGAAAAGGGTATTGGTCTTTGTCCTTGCTTTTAGCACCGGCCTTAAATATACCTTTTGATCGCCGGATCTTAATCTTTCCGCCCTACGCTGCATCGAATCTTCTGAATACTGAGTCCTATAACACTGAAGAGCCAGAATAGTGTTCTCCCTATCTTCCTCTGTATAGGATATTTCCGTTGTCAAATAATCATCGGAAACTCCTCTTAAAAGTTTTTCATCTTCGTCTTCCAAATGGGACGAAGGGGTAGCAACATAGAACAGATGTACATCCTTTTCTTGTTTTTTACTGAGATACACCTGTGTAATGGAAGCGCCAACAATACGGTGGTCCATATGATTGGATCCTCCATCCGGACCCCAGGTCACAATAACATCCGGGTCTATCTCCGTGACCAAACTATCCAATTTTCGCATAATTTCCTGGATGTAAGGAACATGCCCAAAAAAACCATCCTTTAGTTTAAGTTGGTCATGAAACCCCATCCAAATTGGCTTTAGGATTCCCATATGCCCGGCGGCACAATTTAGTTCCTCATTGCGGAGGGCGGTCAATTCATCTCCCGGCTTCAAATTGGTCTGTCCCGTGCCATAACGACCATCCGTCACGGTGACCAATTGCACCTTGGCTCCTTCCCTCGCATACTTCGCCATTATGGGGCCAACATATATTTCATCGTCCGGATGGGCAAAAACGGCCATTATGGTCTTACCCTTCGCAGAAACATCCAATGTAGTGATGGCCGATTGCTCCTTTGACACACTTTTGTCCTCCCCGCACGAATATAATAAAACGGTCAAAACAATGGATTTTAAAAATAATCCGACCGCCATGGCCCGGTTCCTCCAATCCACAAAAGGAAGAATAACTGTGGTAAAAAAGATTGTAATTTGTTTCGTTTTCATTTTGACCTGATTATTGGTTGAACAACACTTTCTTACAATTGGTTACTTTACCTATCCCGCCCCGATAGCTATCGGGACTGACGAATTCCCATAAAGAACATTCGAGGGGCGGGGCTATATGGCAAAGTTGCAGGTCATCCCCGCAACTTCGCAACATAACTAACAAACCAACTCAATATATTTAACCGCATATTCACTGCCATAAAATTTGAACAGATTGATCCGGATTTCCAAATTCCAATCCATACAAAATAGTTTATGGTCAATTCAATATAAACGCTTCCAATTATTCATATGGAGGAAACATTCCTTGTCTTGGATGGTCAAATGGTACCCCGGATTTGGCGTCCCACCAAATTCTTGATCTCATTATATCCCCTCCATCCAAACGTGCAGCGGCTCCCTCAACGCCAGGTGCGTTTAGGTTATACTCTATTAATGGATAAGGCAACCTTCTGGGCAATGCGTTATTGGTCTCTGCCGCAGGTTCACTACCAATCCATACCCTTGGATATCCTGTTCTACGATGTTCAGCAAATACTTCATAGGAATCACCCATCAAAGCCAGATATTTTTGGATAATGATCATTTCCAACTTTTCTTCATCCGTACCGGAAAGGACTCCTGCCGCCGAGGACAGAAAAGCAGTGATCTCCGAAGGATCCACTCCATATTGTTGCATGGCCAATGAAATCCCATCTTGATATAATGCATTGGCATCACCATTGGCCAATCCTGCCAAAACAGCCTCAGCCTTCAAAAAATGAACTTCGGAAGCCTGTATGACATTAAAATTGTATGTGGCATTTCGAAAATATTGGCTCCATTTAGCCGATTGGGGATAAACGGCCCTTTCCTCAGCACTGAGATTTATAGCTCCACCTATATACTCCATATCATTATTAGGTTCCAAATAAATCGTCAATCGCGGATCATCGGTACTCAAGAGATTCTCAACCAAAGCGAGTCCGGCCGAAATGGAAGACCCCGCTCCCGGATTCCCATTTACCACTTCCTGGTATAATGGATTGGTGTTCGACAGATCGGCTGCATCAGGTCCTTCACTTGTAATAACGGCATTTTGGGCATTAGTGGTAATCAAGTTTGACGAAAATACCTCTGCCACATTGGTTTGGGCCAAAGAAGCATCCGCATACCGCACCCTTAACGCCAACCTTAACCTCAAGGAATTGGCAAACCGTTTCCACGCATCGGAATCACCTGCGAACATCACATCCGCGGCACCAAAACCAATTTGTTCCGCCGAAGGGCTCAATGCCGCTGCCGCTTCCTTCAATTCCTTAAGCATATCGATATAAATAGATTCCTGGGTATCGTACTTAGGATATAGAACAATATCATCAAAAGAAGTAGCTACCTCGGTATAAGGAATGTCCCCATAAACATCGGTCATGCGATGGTATACCCAGACCTTCCATATTCTCGCTATGGCGTTTTGATTCTGTAATTCAGGATTATCCGCGGTAAGCCTGATAATGGCGGCCAAATTCTCAATATAAGTAGTATAATAATTAAAGGGTTCCGGAAAATCGGTCAGTGCAAGCATATTCCCGGAATCGGCCCTTTTAATGAAACTGGAAAATTCCCCTATCCGATCCACGTTTAAAATATCAAATCCGGACTCCTTCAATACTTTGGTAAATAAGAGGGAGGGCTTTATATCATCATCGGTGATCAATTTTGGGTTGGTGTTCAGTTCATCAAAACCATCGGTACAGGACAATGGTATACACATTGTAATGATCAACGATAAGGTTATCGGTATTCTTTTTAATGTTTTCATAATATACTTTTTAAAATGTTACGGAGAGATTAAAACCTAAGCTTCTTGTGGTTGGCATTGAAAACGACTCATAACCTTGAGCCGCGGCAGTCGGAGAAAATGCCGTATCCGGGGCAATTCCCATTTCAACAAACTTGGGATCTCTGTACAAATACATTACATTTCTTGCTACAATTGACAATTTGGCAGAGTCAAAAGGGGTGTCCTTTAATGTCTTTTTATTGAAAGAGTACCCTAAAGTAACCTCCCTCAAAGAAGCATTGGTAGCATCCAATACAAATTCCTCTCCTATATTCCCCCATGATCTGGCCGCAAAATAATCCTGTCCCAAAACATTGTTCTGTACCGAAGGGGTATAAGTCCCGTCGCCATTGTCTATAACCCCCTCCACGGTCAGGTTCTCCCTAACATTGGTCCATACGCCGGTTCCCTTGGCATTCTGGTCATACCTGCTCCATGAATATACTTCTCCTCCCATCCTTACGTCTATCAATGCACTCAAGGACAATCCTTTATAGGTAAAAGTATTGGTAAGACCTCCCAACCAATCCGGTTGGATATTACCTAAAATGGATAGTTCATCCGCACGTACATAAGACTTTCCATCGGCATTCACTACCAGTTCGCCGGTTGGACTTCTTTTGTACTCATATCCTAAAATACTACCATAGGGCAGTCCTGGCTGGGCAATAATACTGGCATTGCCAGTAGAAATAAAATTATATCTATCTATTCCCTCTACCAAGCTTTCTATATTGGAGGTATTTTTGGAAAAATTAACATCGGCCACCCATTTAAAGGAATCCTCAACTTTAATCGGGGTCATGGAAACGAACAATTCCACTCCTTTATTGGAAACTTCCCCTGCATTTAGATACAATCCACCGAATCCGGTAGCCTGGGACAGGCCAATCTGCATAATTTGATTGCTGGTCTTGGAATCATAATAGGTAAAATCGATGCTCAATCTGTTATTAAAGAACCTTAGGTCCGCTCCTACCTCAAAGGAGGTGGTCAACTCGTTCTTTAAATCGGTTGCCGGAACACTTCCGTTTATTCTCGCAAACCGTTGCCCCTGAAAGGTATTGCTCTGCACCGTATACCCTCCTTTTGTCTGATAGGGATCTGCATCGTTCCCCGCTTGGGCATAGGACAACCTTAATTTGGAAAAGGTGATGGTCTCCGAATTAAAATTGAAGGCATCGGAAAGCACATAACTTAAACTGGCAGAGGGGTACATGAACGAGTAATTACCTTCTCCCAAGGTACTGGACCAGTCGTTACGTGCGGTCAAATCCAAAAAGGCATAGTTCTTATAGGCCAACTGGCCGGTCATAAATACGGATTGAATCTCTTTTTGTATCAAAGAATAGGAAGGAATAACCAAATCGGCATTTTCAATGGTATACAATTCCGGAATATTCATATTCCTGCCTATGGTAGATGATCTTTCATAGCGACGTTTGAATTGATTGGCCCCTAAGGATAAAGACCCTGTAAAATCATTGGAAAGCTTCCCGTTTGCCGTAAGCAAAACATCGGCATTCAATTCATTGACCTTAAAGGTATCAAAATCCACACGTCCGTTCACATAAGCCCCTCCCGGGGTTCCGGCACTGTACTGCTGCCTTTGTGTTTCCACATAGCTGTCATTACCGACCCGACCCATTATGTTTAGCCAATCCGTAATCTTATAGGTTGCGGACAGCAACCCAACAAAACGGTCCCTGTTATCCTCACTGGTTACTTCATTGACCAACCAATACGGGTTTGTAGGACTTCCTCCCTTATAATTCCGATAACTCCCATCCTCGTTTCGCCCACCGTTCATCGCCAACCAGGCCAAGTCAATATTTCTGGGCACAAGATTCAGGGCCGCTGCTACGTTTCGTCCACTGGAAACCCCTACTATAGGCCTATTATTGGCGCCACTTTTTATAAAATTGGCCTTGGTTTCAATATGTAGACGATCCGAAACATCCGCCCCAAAAGTGGCGTTGAAGGTATGTCTCCCAAAACTAGAATTGGGCACGATTCCCTTGTTTTTCAATGATGATGCGGATACCCGATAATTTATCTTTTCCGATCCCCCACCAACTGCAACGGTATTGGTGATCGTACTCCCCACATTATAAAAATCCCTTAGATTGTCCTTGGGCTGGGAAGAATAGGGCACAGGACCCAGATCCAATAAATTCCTGATCAATACCAGCCTACCATCAAACTTACCGCCCCAACTGTCTACACCACCACCCTGGGCAGGATATTCAACACCATTATATACTTCGGTCCCAAAACCAAAGGAATCATCATAGCCCACCCCATAATTGTTTTGGAACTTGGGCATAATATTTACCATTTCCATAGTAGTATTGGAATTATAGGTAACCCCCAATCTCTTCTTGGAAGAGGATTTTTTGGTAGTGATCAAAATAACACCATTGGCACCACGTGACCCGTAGAGCGCAGCGGCATTTGGCCCTTTTAAAACCGATACTGTTGCTATGTCATCCGGATTGATATCCTTTATACCATCCCCAAAATCACGGCCAGCAAATATATCGGTCTGATTTAAGTTGTCGTTACTAATAGGAATACCATCCACCACATACAAGGGCTGGTTGTTACCGCTCAAGGAACTACTTCCCCTGATCTGGACGAAAGTAGAACCTGCAGGTCCACCGGAGCCAGAAGTAACGAATACCCCCGCAACCTTACCCTTAAGGGAATTGGCCACATTCACCTCCCGGGCCTCTGTTAAGGATTCACCAACAATTTCTTGGGCCGAATACCCCAAAGCCTTCTTCTCCCTTTCAATACCAAAAGCGGTAACTACGACTTCCGAAAGCTCCGTACTGGAAGTATTCATCATGATATTGATTTCCGACCTAGCCCCAACAGCAACTATCTGACTCTCATAACCTATATAGGAAAATTCCAAGGAAACATTGTTATTGGGAACCTTGATCGTATAATTGCCGTCAAAATCGGCAGACACCCCGGTGGTACTACCTTTTATAACAACGTTCACCCCGGGAAGCGGAGTTCCATCACTCGCATCGGTAACCGTTCCCGATACCGATCGTTCTTGCGAAAACACTTGTAAAGTACAAAGTGTAAAAATTGCAAAAATCAAAATTTTCTTCATAGTTGTTCAGTTTTGGTTAATTTAAATTGTTTTTCATTTCAAAGTGTCAATATCAATCATATATCGTAAGGAATATTAATATTGACTGCAATATAGTAAGTTGAATTATAATAAACAATAAAATTTTACAAATAATTTACACAAAAATAACGTTTTGAAAGTTACTTTTAAAATAAATAAACAATACGAAACTTAAATATATAGATAAACAATCATTCATAAGGTAGTATTTTGCAATACAGAGACAGGCGCCCTCAACAAATGAAAAAAAACATCATTAATCCCCAGAATACAGCTTATCATTACAAGTAAATGGTTTCCCAAAAATTTGTAATTGAAAAATGAACAACATCAATAATTAAAAATTTCCTGTGATTAGCCCTATTTTATAGACGTTTTCCTTTAAATTTTAAGCATTTGATCAGTTCCAGTTTTAACTTTTGCCAATAAATCAAGTGAATAAAACGAATACGATCAAAAAAGATTTTCATAACAAAAAAATACGGCTCATTAAAATAATCCATATAATTTACCCTTATTAGGGAAGAAGTCCCAATAGGATTCCAGAAATAAAAATATCGATATAGTTATTGCATAAAGCTATTATTCTTTCTATACCTTTCGAATAAAAACAAGACTTCCTGTCCCGAAAGATAATATGAGAGAAAATGGCAGTCCCAATCCGAAGGCCAGCACATCTTTGAAGGAAAGAAGTATAAAATCTATGTACAGGTCTGTCCTAGAAAACAAGGCGAAAGCGCCCCCCCCCCTAATATACCTAAAAAATATAAATAGAATGGGCCGTATAAATTCTTAGGCGGAACTTCACGAATACACTATTCAATCCTTATCCACCTTTTCACCTTCCGGTTGCACTGCCAGAAGAAACGCGGCAATAACGGCCAAGATAATTCCAATAATTTTATAATGCCCTGGCAAGATCCCCAAAACCAACAGTGAGATAACCGAGGTCATCAAAGGCGCTCCGGCATTGGTCATCGGTGATACCACTATAGCCTTACCATACCTAAACGCGAATACAAGACATAGTGCGCCTACGGCATTTAATATTTGGATCGCTGCAGCCAAATAGGGCCCGTCCCAACCCCAATTAATCTCTTGGGAAAAATCGGTCATATAAAAAGCTACTGGGATCAACATAATTCCTGTAATCATCATGTAGAAAAATATACTTTCCGCACTCATGGAACTATTTGCCAATTTCATAAAAAATGCTTGTACGCCCCAAGCAACCAAAACAAAAATGGCAAGCAGGAACCATAAGGTGCCTTTTTCGCCCAACTCTTTGGAATTCAAGTCCCCATTATATTCAAATAACGGCAAGGAGAGTAAGGCCAGGAAAATACCAATGCCCCCCAACAAACCGGTCCGCTCCTTTAAAAACAGGACAGAGAGTACTATCGTTATCAGAGGGGAAAGGGATATTATCGGAAAAATCAAATAGGTTGGCCCTACGGTTACCGCATAAAAAAGAATCATTTGTCCACCCGCACCCAAAAGACCTATAATTAAACCATATATTATGGATTTTTTATCCCTTTCCAACTTCCAATCGATTCGCCATAACACAAAAACGGCAGGAAGAATCATGGTCAGGGCCCAAACACAATAGATCAGGGTATCTGGAAATCCGTTAAGGGAAGGAACCCCTGTAAACGCACCCCAAACTCCCCAAAACACCATAGCAACGATTGCAAATAACAGCCATGGTTTCTTTTTATTTTCTTTCATATCGTATAAATAACACTATTAATCAACTACCCCATTTTGTATTAACAAGGGAACAATTCCCACCCATAAATTCTATATCAGCGCATCCAAGTATCCAAGTTTTCCCTTACAAAATCATCATCGTTCAATTCGGGATAAAGGGCATATACCCTATCTATTTCCTCTTTCTGACCCGGACTTAATCGCTCTTTTGGATTAATGGTATAGTTGCCCTGCAACAAACCCTGTCTTATCAATACCTCATGAATCCCTGCTATGGACCCCTTAAAACCATTCCTGGAATCGAAAAAAGCCGCATTGGCATCCGTTATTCCGACCCCTACCGACAAAAGATCCAATGCTTTAGATGGTGGTGCATTTTTTATCCTTTCAAAAAGTGCCACCGCCTTTTTATTCCATACGGCCCAATGCCCCAACAAGCCGCCCACAATTTTTTTCTTAACGATACCCTCAACTGTAGGAATGGCATATTCCGTTAATAAATCCGCAACAATATTGTCATCATTTCCCGTATATAGCGCAATCTCCGAAGCCCTGCCCGATTCGGCAACACCGCGCACAACATCAATGGTGCTATACCTATCAAAAGGTGCCATTTTAATGGCGACTACATTTTCTATCCTAGAAAATTCACACCAAAATTCAGTATCCAATACTCCTCCCCCTACCGAAGTCTGCAAATAAAAACCAATTACAGGTATCACTTCGGCAACTGCCCTACAATGCGCAATTAATTCCTTGTTCGACCTTCCATTTAAAGCCGCTAAACTAAGTAATCCGGCATGATAGCCCAGATCGACCGCAATTTGAGCCTCCTTAACGGCCTGTACCGTATTCCCCAACACCCCGGCAACCCTAAAAACCACCTTCCCACTTTTGTTGCAAAAGGAATCCATCTCTTCCTTTCCCAGTTCCAGTACAGGTAGGTAAAGCCCCGCTTCACGTATTTCAAATTGACTGGTATGGACCCCAATGGCCAAGCCTCCCGAGCCGGCAGCCAAGTAATATCTGGACAATGCCCTCTGTCTGCGCTCATCCAGTTTCAAGGCATTGGTCAAAGCGGTTGGATTGGCGGGTATCACCAACCCCTTTAGCAATAAATCCTTTAAATCCTCTGATAATACCCTATTCAATGTTTCCTGTATTTAATTATTAATACTTGCCGTCCCTTACCTCAAAATGGGTGGATTTGCCCAATAAACGTTTATCCGAACCTATCCACCGGGCCGTCCATTCCACCAGCTGGTCCAAATCCACTCCAGGAGCTCCCAATAGACCAATACTCTTGGATACATTGACCGAAAGTGCCGAATCCGCCTCAGTGCCTTTGAAGAGCACCTCCTTACCCATTAATTTTCCAAATTTTTTGGCCACCTCGGCCACGGATATCAATTGGGTGCCGCTAATATTCAGATGTACTGCCGGGGAAGCACAATACTGCAAGCTTCTTAGAATCATCTCATTGGCATCCCCTTGCCAGATCACATTGGCATATCCCATGGTTATATCCAATGGTTCTTGATTGTAAACTTTAGAGGCAATATCCACTAATACCCCGTACCGCATTTCCACGGCATAATTCAACCGAATTAGGATTACCGGGGTCCCGTTCCTGATACTTCCATATTCGAACAAGCGTTCCCTTCCCAAACAGGACTGTGCATATTCCCCTACGGGCTCCGGTCTGTCCGATTCTTTGGACCCCCCAGAAGTTATATCCACCAAGGGGTAAACACACCCGGTAGAAAACGCAACTATTCTGGAGTTTCTGTATTTTTGGGCAACCAAGCCCGGAAGAAAGGAGTTCATTGCCCAGGTAAGCGACTCATTGCCCTCTGTACCAAATTTCATGCCTGCCAGATAAATAACATTATCCACTACAGGAAGGCTTTCCAAAAATTCCCGATCCAAAAGATCTCCTTTAATGGTCTCAACGCCACTCTCCTCAAGAAAGGACTGTTGCTCCCTATCACTAAATCTGGAAACGCCAATAATTCGTTTTTCTATTCCTGCCATTTGACAGGCCCTTCTGGCCATTCGCGCCATGGAAACTCCCATTTTACCCGCAACACCTAGCAGAATAATATCTCCCTCAAGCTCCTTAAAAATTGCTATCAATTCTGGTGTAGGCCTTGACAGAGCCTCTTCCAGCTCATTCTCGTCCCTAAAATATTTCGGATAATCCATTACTATTCTATTTACTGTTTCCTGAATTATTTTTTATAAACCCCTTCTTTTTCATTCATTTATGAATATCAACTTTCCAAATTGAAGGAAATACGGATGGGAAATGGCCATTTTTAATTTAAATTTCTTACAATATCCAATTTTTCCTTTACCAATTCCACAATTTCATCCGTTGCTACCGGAAACACTTTTCTAAGATCTATTTCCTCATTGGTCAACAATTTGATTTTTAGGGCACCCATAAAAACATTCTTGATCTCCGTAGCCAAGTTTATTTTACAAATCCCCCTATCTACCGCCTTTCTTAAACTGCTTCCCGGAACACCGGACCCCCCGTGCAAAACCAATGCTGCAGATGTGGCCGTGGCAATTTCCGACAACCGATCAAGTTGAAGTTCCGGCTCTTTATCATAAAAGCCATGGGCCGTACCAATGGCAACGGCCAAGGCATTGACCCCTGTAGCCTCCACAAATTCCTTTGCTTCCGTAGGCTGCGTAAAACCTCCCTTCCCCTTGTCCTGACCCAATTTGGCAATATAGCCAAGCTCTGCCTCTACATTGGCACCATAACTTTCGGCCAATTTCACCACCCTACTCGTAATGGCAACATTTTCACTAAAGGCCTTTTCACTGGCATCGATCATTACCGAATCAAATCCCGCATCCAAACATTGGGCAACTAGATCATAGGAGTCGCCATGATCCAAGTGCACCCAACCCTCCACTCCATGATAATGAAGCATGGATTTGGCCATTTGATATGCCACGGGCAATCCCATATAGTCTATAGAGCTTTTGGTCAATTGCAAAATAATGGGCTGCTCCATAGCTTTTGCAGCCAATAAGACCCCCTTCAAGGTCTCGAAATTATAAAAATTTGTAGCCAAGACCGCCTGTCTCTTACTTCTTAACGCTATGAACTTATCCTGTAATTTCATTCTATTGACCCATTATAATTAAACCTATCCTTCGCAATTTTCATTATTTCATCGAGATTTTTAAAAGCCTCGGTCCCACCTGCTTTAGTTGTGGAAATGGCCCCGATTAAATTCCCAAACTCCTGACACTCTTCAGGGGAAGCCCCTTTAATAAACTTTGAAATAAAACCGGCATTAAAACTATCCCCCGCACCAATAGCATCTACCACATCCCTATTCAAAAAGGGTTCTTGCCGGACCACCATATTATCATAATACATTACAGACCCCTTACTTCCACATTTCACCACTACATACCTGCATTTATCCTTAACACTATCAAAAGCTTGATCAATATTCGAAAATCCCGTTAATTTTATAAGTTCCACTTCATTGGGAATAAAAACATCCACAAAAGGAAGTACTTGTTCCAAATTAAGCTCCCATGTTTCGGAAGGATCCCATTGTACATCCAACGAAGTGGTAGTTCCTTCGTTTTTTGCCATCTGAAATAGCCTATGAAGGTTATTTTTAAATCCCGGCTGAAAAAAATAAGAGGAGAAGTGAAGATGTTTGGCACGCACCAACTGCTTTGGATCTATATCCTCCAAACCCAGATAGGACATAGCCCCTTGGTGTGTAATCATAGCCCTGTCCTCATCATAACTAAGAGCTACGGTGGCACCGGACTTAAATTTGTCATCGATGATGATCATCGACGTATCCACGCCCGCCCTGTTCAATTTATCTATTATAAATTGCCCAAAAATATCATTGCCAAGTTTACCTATAAACGCCACCTTTAAACCCAAAGAGCTTAAATTACTGGCGCAAATGGCGGATGAACTTCCCAAGGTCAGGGTCATATCATTCGACAAAATTTCCTTTCCTACAGCAGGAAACCCTTTAATCTGGTTAAAAATCAAATCTACATTGAGTTCCCCTACCACTATGACATCAAATTCCCTGGTCATTAACTAAATTTTCAGTGCTATTAAATATTTTCTTATATCTATTCTAAATTATCACAATTTCTGTTACGGACTACCCATTATTGGTTTTATACCCCTTTTGTATTCTTATAAATTTTAACCCCTTGTACCACTCGGTTAATAGCATTATTTACCGATGGGGAATCTGGCGAAAGGCCTAGGGCCAGTGATTTGAACAGTCCTAAAAGTTGACTTGGGAGCACCGCGCACACCGCAAAATATTCTTCTGGAATATTATTGGATTCAGCCACCTCTATGAACAGATCCATTGTAATACTTTCCTTATTTTTTATAACCTCACCGATTCCAATTTCGTACAACTTTTCTTTTTGCCGATTAATGGACCTCACCAAATCGTATTCATATTTATTTACAAAATCATCATTGGAAAAGAGATATACCACCAAGGTTGATTCATTGATCACCGCTTTAGGACCATGTCTCAACCCAAGAAATGAATCATATTTACAAACTACCTGACCATCTGTCAATTCCTGAACTTTTAAATGGGACTCCCTTGCTATTCCTTTTAGGGCGCCCGACCCTAGAAAAAACACCCGGTCAAATTGTAAAGTAGCCACATCCTTGATCATTTCCGAATATTTTTCAAGAATGGTTTTCCCATATCCCACCAATTGGTCCACATATTTTTTATTTTTTTCCAACCCCTTGATATCGGACACTAGAATCCCGGCCAATAACATAGTGGTAAAGGATGCCGTCATAGCCAATCCCTTGTCATTTGCCCCTGCAGGCATTAACAGCACAAAAGAGTTATCCAGATCGGCCAAATTAGCAAGCTTGCCAGTACCATTACATGTGATTATCAAATGAAAGATCGTAGCGCAATATTCAGAAGCCAGATCCACCGTCGCAACACTTTCCGGACTATCCCCGGAACGCGCAAAGGACACCATCAATACCGGTTGTTCGGAATCCACTATATAATCGGCAGGATGTGAAATAAAATCAGTCGATGCTATTACCTCCGTAGGCCTCCCAAATTTTTTCTGAAATTTTTTATGCAGCACTTCGCCAATGAAAGCAGAGGTACCGGCACCTGTCAAAATAACCCTCAGATTATCATAAACCAATACTTTATTCAGGAAACTGGACAATTCCTGTTTTGAAGCAACAATATCTTCATAGGTCTTTTGCCACAAATAAGGCTGCCCCATTATTTCGGCAGCCGTATAACTTGAATTTGTCGCATTTTTATTTTCAATCATACTTTCAATGTTAATCTTAATCTTAAAAGAAATCAAATGTAATTAAACTTTTAAGTAAACGAAAGTATTTTTTGTAAAATTATTTATTATTCCTTATTATTTAGGTATATTTGTTGAACAAAGATCGGACACTCATACGCCTTCATATATACTAAATTTTATAGAACGGAATCTATTTAAATGGGACTTGAAATCCATAAGTCATTTTAAATTATAACATCCCTAGACTTTCAAAAACTTACATTTTTATCTTGATCATCATAAAAAATAATACATAATGAGTTCCATAAAAGAGATTAACCCAAAAAGACCTGTTGAACCTGCGCCCAAATCCTTTTTTAAGAAACTTGGCCCCGGTATTATTACGGCAGCTTTGGTTTTTGGACCGGGCAGCTTAACCATTAATACCAAATTGGGTGCCAGTTACGGCTATAACTTAATATGGGTTTTGGTCATATCCATCATCCTAATGATCGCTTTCACCAACATGTCCACTAGAATTGGCCTTTATAGTAGTGTCTCCTTAATGACGCGCATTAAAACAGAAATTGGCAGGACGATTGCATTTCTTGTAGGTTTGGGTATCTTTTTAACTACGGCATCCTTTCAGGCAGGCAATACTGTGGGGGCAAGCCTTGCATTTTCCGAATTGTTTTCTACCCCATTGGTAGTTTGGATTCTGCTATTCACCATATTGGCCATATCTTTATTATACTTCAAATCCTTTTACAAAATCCTTGAGAAGCTAATGATAGGACTGGTCATTCTAATGTTAAGCTCATTTATGCTCACTATAATTATGGTAGCCCCCAATATTGAACAGATAATTCTTGGGCTTATCCCATCTGTACCAAAAGGGTCCGAATATTTCATTATAACCCTTACAGCCTCCAGTTTTTCCATAGTAGGGGCATTTTATCAATCCTACCTTGTTCAGGAGAAAGGTTCCGGCATGGCAGACAAACAAGATGGTATACGGGAGGGCAAGACGGGAATCATTATTCTGGGATTACTTTCATCATTGGTTATGATTTGTGCCGCCTCTGTATTAAAAAGCAACAATATAGATGTCCGTAGTGCTTCCGATCTGGGATTGGCATTGGAACCCCTATTTGGCTCCTTTACCTCCTATGCTTTCATGATCGGATTTTTTGCCGCTTCCTTCTCCTCTATGATAGGCAATGCCACCATTGGCGGCGTTATTCTGGCCGATACACTATTCGGGGAGAGCAGCCTTCAAAAAGTCAAGGTACGATCCATGATCGTACTAATAATACTGATAGGTGCGGTCATTGCCTTCATTTTTGGCGCACTTCCCTTGGAACTTATCATATTTGCACAGGGAATAACCATTATGATAGTACCAATGGCCGCTGTAATTCTATTGATGTTCGCAAACGGGAATCGAATATCCAATGAACTTAAAAACGGTAATTACACCAATACCATTGGTGTAATTGGCATTACAATACTATTAATAATGTCCGTGTATAGTGTTTATTATTTATTTTTTTAATGCACTCGTTTAAAATTTGCACTGGGCAAGGGATAGGCATTCGGCATAAAAATTAGATCAAGTTTAAAGAACCATTAATTATAAAACATTGAATTATGATTAAAAAGGGCGCTGGAGAGCGTTTCAACCATATCCTGAAGAGCCAATCCCAAATCGAACACCCTAGGCGCAGATATTTTGGGAACTTTATCGCCAACATGATCTCGGGACCTTTTACTTACGCCTTTTACGCCACAAAACCCCATATCAATATTGACAACCTTTAAAGAGTAGGGTCATACTTGCACCAGACTTATGTCGTCTTAAATAATAACGGGGCAATCCGTCTACCTTTATTCATCAAAAAAACAATGTTGAAGAAATAAATTCCTCCATCCAACCTTCCTTAATCATGTTGTGCCCCTTTCCAAAAAATAATTGCAATTGGCATAAAAGCAATAGATAGGCCTACAATGCCTTTTTCTCAATGCGGACACAGGATCTTTTAATATTTTTACAACTTTTTAACCCTATGCAAAAAAAAACTTAACTTAGGGTTCATATGCTTTTGCTTCATAAAAAATATTTTAGCCATTATAACAGCGTCTCTATGAAAACCTTTTTCAAATGCCTTTTAGCCCTGGTAACAGTAGTCAATTTGTGCAGTGTACTCTATGCGCAAAACGAAAATCCATCCTTTTCCCATACCATAGAGGAAGAATTGAAACCATGGACGGACAAGCCATTCTACAATAATCCGGATAATTTTCAATTTGCCATTGTCAGCGATAGAACAGGGGGGCATCGTGAAGGGGTATTTGGCAAAGGAATCGAAAAAATAAACCTGTTGTACCCAGAATTCGTAATGAGTGTGGGCGACTTAATTGAAGGATATTCCAAGGACAATACCCTAATTAATGCACAATGGAAAGAATTTGACAGTATTCTAAATCCACTCTCTACCCGTTTTTTCTATGTGGCGGGGAACCACGATTATTCCAACGAAGTAATGGCACAACAGTGGAAGGAACGCTATGGCAAGGACTACTATCACTTTATCTACAAAGATGTGCTTTTTCTTATCCTAAATAGTAACGATGGTGATGGGGTAATGATGGGCAAGGACCAAATTGCGTTTCTAAAGGAAGCTATCGCCCAGAACAATAAGGTACGCTGGACGATGATCTTTATGCACCACCCTATGTGGGCCTACGGGGATGCCAGTGGGTTCCATGAAGTGGAAGCAGCCCTAAGCGATAGAAAATACACCGTTTTCGCCGGCCATACCCATCGCTATTTATTCGACGTAAGAAACGATCAAAATCATTATCTCCTGGCTACCACAGGCGGTGGAAGTAAGCTAAGAGGTCCCAAATTTGGGGAGTTCGATCATATCGGATGGGTAACCATGACGGACAATGGACCTAAACTTGTCAACCTTGCCCTTTCAGGAATTCTTGACCATAACATAAGTACCAAGCAAACAAAAGAACAGGCAGTTTCGCTCATCAATGCAACGGATTTTAAAACCTTGGTCATGGCCAAGGAAACAGAAAGAAAGGTCATTCTATCTTTGAAAAATACCTCCAACCAACCCATTCACTTTAAGGGCCAATTGTACCATCATCACCAGATAAAGCCCGATTCTTCCCGTTTCCAACTTAGTCTGCCGCCCAGGAGTTCCTCGGAAATAGTTATAAAAACTGCCCCCTTGGACAATTCTGGAGCATCCTCTTGGGATCCTTTGGAGCTTGAATGGGAAATGGGCTACGACAACGATTTTATGGAGCCGGAATTCAGTTTAAGCGGTACCGAAATAATTGAATTAACGCCGTCCCATGCCGGTATATCCGTGACAAAACAGGACATTTTTATAAAGGAACTACAGGTGGCTTTAACACATCCCTATAAAAAAGCTTCTGCAAAATTTACTTTGGACGGTAGCGGCATAAATAAAAATACTCCCGTATTCCCAGAGAGTCTGACCTTGGATAAAACCGCCATGCTACATGTGAAACTTACGGATTCCGAAGGTTTTGAAAGCGCCGTATTCCAGAAAACCTATAAAAAAGTAAAACCAGTTGAGGCAACAAAAAAAGCAAGAAACCGCAAAAAAGGGCTCCAATACACCTATTACGAAGGTAATTTTGATTCAATACCTGATTTTAACACCTTGAAATCGTTAAAAAGCGGCTCGGTCACCATATTGGATCCGGACAAAATCGGAGAAAGATTAGACCATTATGCCATTCAATATAAGGGTTTCATCAGTATACCGGAAACCGGAATCTATACTTTTTATTTAAAGTCCGATGATGGTTCCAAACTTTATTTAGATGGTGAACTTTTAATAGACAATGACGGCTCGCACAATAAATCAACAAAAACAGGCATGAAAGCACTCAAAAAAGGTATGCATCCCATTCAGATCGATTATTTTGAAGACTTTTTAGGAGAGCATTTGCAATTGGACTTCTCCGGTCCTACCGTGGAAAAGTCGCCCGCTATATTTTGGCATTAACTTTTGGCCAAAAGTTAAATAAAATGAGGGGGATTTAAAATAAAATCCCCCTCATTGAATATCGGCCCATAAAGGAATATTCAGGAAAAGGGCCAAGTAAACAAAGTATGGGCAATTGATCCGTACTTTTGACCTCCTTATATAAACACTCATCAAGAGTTCATTACATCTGCACGATTTTTGTGAAATGGCAAAAACGCTGCTATTTTTATCCCATTTTTTCGTACGGCCAATGGGTATCTACCCCTTGGGCACGAATAAGGCTTTGAAATTTCCGTACCGCAGTGGAATCCCTATAAACTTCCTGTGGGCTTCTCCCCAATTCCATTAAAAAAGGAACAAACATCCCTATGGCCTCCCCAATACTCCATTCCACGGGGTGAAGTCTATAACATCCATTGGTGAGATGGGTGGTGCCAATATTTTTATTTACTGGAAATATATTTTCCATCCGTTGTGGAATCAACGCTCCCAAGGGAATCTGAAACGGAAGGGAAGCAAAGTCGATATAATTGTCCCCTCCACTACTGGGATGTAGATCTATGTGGTAATATCCTATTCCAACACTATCCTCAAAATTTGCAGCACGGGCCTCTGATTCCGTTACCCCAAGGATACCTGCCCTTTGTGTTGCCCCCACATGATGTTCAGTGATACGAAATAACGGCTTGATTCTTCTACTCTCCCTTATATAAGGATATTTAGCCAAGCCATCATAAGTCCCCATTACGTCTGGTCTCAGCCTTATTTCCGGCCAGCCTTTTCCACCATCGGCCCTAGGGGCTTCCGTTTGCAGCCAATACAATAGGGACAGACTTAATTGCTTGGCCCTGTTAATGTGATGCTTCAATTCACTATGCCCAACATCTACAATATTTCCTAAAAAATAATCATTTTGCGGATAATTTACCAAGGTAATATCGCCATTAAGAAACCCCTCCCCAAAATTATCCTTGGCCAGTATCCTACGATAGTTCCAAAGGTTCAAAACATCCCCCAAGCGATTGCCGCGTGGGTCAAAACCCAAATTCTTAGGCAATAGGGTACGCGGGTTGGAATAGTTGAGTTCAAGTAATTTTCCGGCCCAAGGTATTTTCATCTCCGGCTTAAAATCGAGCCAAAATCCATACTCCTCCGGCCGGTCTATGGTCCAATCCTCATTGGGCCTATAGTCCATTGCAAAGCAGACTGTAAATGCCTGATTATTGGCAGGATCCGCCTTTTCGGCCGCATGCAATTCCCCGGTTTCGGATTTAGCTTCCGCCCCACAAACGTATTCGGTACCCGTCATGGGCAATAAATCGCCCAATTCCGTAGCATCTGCAAAGAAAGGTGCCTTTAACATCCTTATTTCGCCCGTGGGAAGGGTTTTTACGCTAACCGATTGCACCTTATTTGCAAAGGTAGAAGCCTCCAAAGCCACTGTTTCCTTTAAAAGGACCAGTTTACCGGAACTGATATAGGGGTCGAACATGGTTTCCAACACCCGTAACGAAATTTTTGGCTCATGACTAATTTCCGAAACACTGGCATTACCCGGATTAAACCTTTCCTTTCCCAAAAGTTCCGGTTTCAAGGGATAGTTATTGCGATAATATTCCCTGACTTTTTTTCGAAATTCCCTATATAAAGCAGTAGCTCCAAAATCATTGATCCATTTATGCTCGTCCGGAGGTACGCCCTGTTGTGTTAATTGTCCGCCTATCCAATCTGTTTCCTCTGTCATTATAACCGTCAAGCCATTGCGAAGTGCCCCCAAGGCCGTAGCACATCCGCCCGTTCCTCCGCCTATTATTACCAGATCTGCTTTTAAGACCCTTCCTTCCTTATGTATAGGGCTTACTATTTTAGAATCCCTATTCCCGGAGGAGGAATAAATGGGGTTTAATACTACCAATCCGCCTCCTAAGGCCAGATTGCCCAAAAAATTTCTTCTTTTCATCTGTTTATTTTTATGGTTCCTTTATAAGTCAGATGTAATGCCCTTATAATAATGTCGGTTGGTTTGAAACTAATTCTAATGGGCATTTCATATGTAGCTATTTATTTTTTTGCGGCCATATATATAATTCGCATATCTTCATTTGGATCTGCCCGCCAGAATGAATCTTTCGGGCGGGCGACCAAATTTTGGCCATGCTTGTTTCATAGTTACTAAATTACGAAAATACCCCTATTGCTATTTATTGAGGGGTTAACAAAAAAAGGAACAATGGTTTCCCACTGTTCCTTTTACAACTAAACTAACTCAAACTATTTTTAGCTAAACCGAATCATAAAATTAGCTACTGCTTCATTTCCGACCGTACCGATTTTATCCAGGAAGCATGTAACTGGAATAGTTCTTTCATCTTTTTGGGATGGGACTTGGCCAAATTGCTCTTCTCACCGATATCGTCATCCAAATTGACCAGGTACAATTTATCCAAATCTATTTTCTCCCTACTTCCCGATGGTTCGATTACATTGCCTATAAGTTTCCATGGTCCTTTGCGTACTGCCCATTGGGCCGTTTTGTCATCATAATTTCCAAATTGCCAGTGAACCACCTCATGTTCGGATTCTTTATTGTTATCCAGAATAATGGGCATAAGGCTTTTGCCGTCCAAATTATCGGACACTTTGGAATTGGTCAATTCCGCAATGGTGGCAAACCAATCCATTTCCATACTAAGCTGATCGCGAACCTCATTGGCCGGAATTACTCCCGGATAACGGATAATGGCAGGTACACGTATGCCCCCTTCGAACAGGCTAAACTTGCTTCCCCTGTATTTTCCCGCACTTCCTCCACCCCAAAAGGCCCTTTCTTCCAAGGAATGTCCATGATCGGATTGAAAAACAACTATGGTATTGTCCGCTATCCCCATCTCGTCCAGATAATCCAGCACATTCCCAATTTTCTCATCGGTGTTGGACACAAAGGCTGCATATTCCTTTCTAGGGGTGGGAAGGTCCTTGTAATGATCCAACCACTTTGTAGTACCCTGGTATGGATAATGGGGCGCATTAAAGGCCCAATAAATAAAAAACGGCTTGTCCTGTCTATGGTTAATGACCTGTTTTACTTCTTCCACCATCAGGTCTGAAAAATGTTGCCCGTTATAATATACCTCTTCCGAGTTTCTATATAGGTCATGTTTATTGGGACCATCCCAATAAAAGGTGTGGGAATAATTATCTATACAACCCCGCTGATGCCCAAAGAAATAATCAAATCCCTGTCCGTTGGGCAAGTTCTCTTCCCTGTGCCCAAGATGCCACTTGCCAATTAAAGCTGTATAATAGCCATTGGGCTTGAGCATTTCGGCCATGGTAACCTGCTCGGTAGGCAACCCATGCTCCCCACTCTTTTCCGCACGTTCCGGTATTGGGACATTACCTGCAAGACCTGCCCTCAAATTGGTCTTGCCCGTCATTAGGGCGGCACGTGATGGGGAACACACGGGTGCTCCCGCATAGAATTGGGTAAACCTCACCCCCTCCTTCGCCAACCTGTCCATATTTGGGGTATACAGGTCTGTAGCCCCGTAACTGTTCAGGTCTATGGATCCTTGGTCATCGGTCATGATTACAATAACGTTGGGTCGGCCCTTTACCCCGGCCTGGGAAAAAACTTCCGGGGAAAAAATTAAAAGAAGTACTGTTACGGCAAAGCCCAATGGTTTCTTAAATACTTTCATCTTTTTAAATTATTTTAAATTTTATTCATCCCCGTGTGCGAATGGGGTTCTCATGGATGTTCCTTTTGGTTTATTTGAAAATTGATTTAATTATAGGAAAGAATTGTGGACAAACCTATTCTTTCCAAGTATTATTTCCATTTCCCTTCTGGAACCAAAAAAGAGAAGTTATCCTTATTTTTCCCAATTAAGTAAGAATCAATAACCCGGATTCTGCTCCAAATTAGTGTTCAGCAAAATATCCCTATCCGGCAAAGGCCATAGGTAGTCCCTTGATGGATTAAAACTTCGCCTCTCTATAACGTTGCCATCCTTATCCAAACCATCCGCGTTCATAACGGTTTCGGCCGTCCGCCATCTAATGATATCTTTATAATAGAGACCTTCTCCGGCAAATTCGACCCTTCTTTCCAAACGTACGATATCCCTAAATTCTTCCTTGCTTAAGCCTGGAGTAACATCCGGCATATCTACCGAGACACGGTTCCTAACCAAATTAATGGCATCATAGGCCCTATCCGTAGGACCATTCAGTTCATTCTCAGCTTCGGCAATAGTCAGTAAAATTTCGGCATATCGGATCAAAATTGGATTTATTTCCGATTGGTTTGGCTGAGGAGCCGTCCTTGCTACATCATCAACATAATAGGTGTATTTCTTAAACGCATATCCTGTCAGATCAGCAAATAATTCATCCCCTGTTACCAACTGACCATTGAACATAGATCCTATTGTAATTAAAGTTTGGGATAATCTTGGATCTCTATTGGCACTGGGATTTGCCGGATCATATAAACCTGAAGATGAAATTGGTTCACCATCGGTCATTAAATAAGCATCGAACAGATCTTTGAAAACATTTCCTTGTTGGAACAATTCATGATAATTGTTGGTTACTTCCGGAAATTGAAATTGAATGTCGAATATTACTTCATTATTTCCTTCATTTTCCAAAAGAAAAAGTCCACGATAATCCGGAAACAGACCGTATATATCCAAATCTATAACGGCCTGGGCGGAAGAAAGTGCTTCAACCCAATTCTCATTATACAATGCGGCCCTGGCCTTAAGAGCCAAAGCGGCCCCCTTGGTTACCCTGCCCCGATCCGTACTGGTATAGGAGGTGGGCAGATCGGCCGCGGCCGCATCCAAATCAGAATAAATTACCGCTAGTATTTCCGCCTTGGTATTACGTGGCAATTGCCCTTGCTCATTATTATTGGGAGGATCCAAAATTAAAGGCACTCCCCCATAATACTCTACCAAGTTATGATAATAGAAAGCCCTTAAAAAACGCGCTTCGGCCTTATAACGCTTTTTTATATCTTCGTCCATTGGCACCAAATCAATATTGGCCAAAAGGGTGTTTGTACGCCCAATACCCTCATAGCAGATACTATATCGGGAATTGATAAGCGGCAATGTAGGATTATTGTCTCCCCTGGCAATGGAGGAGGCGCCACTACCATCATCAATCTCAAATGCATTTGGAGTTATGTCCTCCAATTTCAACAACCAAGACCCCTCACCCCTATAAGGGCCCAACAATGTTTCGTAGCAACCAGTAAGAGCCGATGCAGCGTTAACATCGGAGGTCCAAAAAGTTTCTACACTGCTCTGATCTGCAGGTTCCAAGTTTAACTGATCCTTGGAACAACTAACAGAAATTAATAGCCCACAAAGTATTGTGGATATATATGTGATTTTTTTCATAATATTTTTTTTAGAATGACAGGTTGAGGCCCATGGTATATATCTTCGTTGACGGGTAATTGAAAAAATCATTTCCGATCAACTCCGTTTCCGGGTCAAAATCTTTCAATGAAGTAAACGTAAGCAGGTTCTGCGCGTTGCAAAAAATGGATAACTTGGTCATTCCTAATTTGCCCAATACTTCCGGCTTAAAATCATATGTTAATTGGATATTTTTCAACCTTAGGTAAGAGGCGTCAAGCAGCCAATAATCACTATCCCTAAAGAGGGTGTTCTGGGTATCCTGATATCTTGTTAAAATTGGGAAACCGGCATCCCTATTATCCGGAGTCCAGGAATCATTGGCCCAGCCCACCGGCAAGGAAGTTCCGAACCAAAAAGGAACCCCCGATACATGCTTATTATAGGTCTGTACATCCTCCACCCCTTGCCAAAAAGTATTTAGGGAAAAGTTTTTGTAAGCCAACTTTATATTGAAGGAATAGGTATATTTAGGAATGGTATTCCCTGTGGCCCTTCTATCATTCAGGTCTATGATGCCGTTATTATCCAAATCCTTGAAACGTATATATCCTGGTTGGGTATCGGCACCCTGAAACGCATGTGCATCAATTTCCTCCTGTGATTGGAACAAACCATCTGCCTCATAGAGGTAAAACTGATTGATGGGCCTTCCTTCCTGTGTTATATTAAAAGGGCCCCTTCCATCCGAAGAAAAATCGTCCAGGATGATCTCGCCATTGAGATTCACCACCTTGTTGGTGATATAGGTGAGATTTCCTGAAACATCGTAACTAAAATCACCTACAATATTTCTGTATCCCAGGGACAACTCGACCCCTTTATTTTCAATGGTACCAATATTTCTGATCGGACCTCCCAGAGCCCCAACCTGGGATGGAATCCCTACCGGTCTTAATACATCCTCGGTGGTCTTATCGAAGTACTCAAGACTAGACGATAATTTGCCGTTAAAAAAAGTGGCATCAAGGCCTATATTGGAAATGGTGGTAGTCTCCCAAGATATTTCATCATCATTATCCACAAGAACGGCAGTACCCGGGTTGATGGTACCACCAAAAATATAATCCTGTCCAGGGGATATCAGATCCAGATAACGGAACAAACCTATACGCTCATTCCCCAATTGTCCCCATGAAGCCCTAACTTTCAATTGGCCCAACCAATCTACGTCTTTAAGGAAATTCTCTTCATTTAATCTCCACCCGGCCGAAACAGATGGAAAGAACCCCCATTTATTCCCTTCGGCAAATCTTGATGAACCATCATATCGAAAATTGGCCTCGAACAAATACTTGTTGGATAGAGCATAATTAACACGGCCAAAGTAAGAGATCAAACTAGATTCGGTAGTAGTACCGGATACGACCGGATTGGTACTCCCGGCATTCAACTCGAATAAATTATTACTTAGATACCCCTCATTACTTGCCATGAAAAAGCTTCGATTGAATTTCTCATAACTGTTGCCCAGCAATAGGGACAGATCGGTATTATCGTTGAAGGTCCTACTCCAATTCAAAGTATTAAAAATAGTCCAGTTCTGCGATTCATCATCTTGTTGATCCACTCCCCTTTCCTGTCCTTGGAAAGTGACATAAGGATTTCCTCCGGCCTGAATCTGTGTGGGCTCCTTGGTCTTTGCATCATATAGTACTATTTGGGGGGTGAATATTTTGTGTCGTAGGGCATCACTTGTAAAGCCCATATTGATCTTGTACTTGATATCCAATGGCAGACTAATTTCCGCAAAGGCATTAAGAAACAATTTAATGTTCCTGATATCGGTACCTCCCTCATCGGTAAGGGCCAGTGGGTTCCGGAAGCGTCGGTGTCCTGGAATATCGAAGAAATTCATTCCATAATTCCCATCCTCCAATTTGGTAGGATGATAAGATTGGGCCTTAAAGATCATTTGCATTACTTCCGGGATACCTTGTGGGGTCCCCCCTGGAACAAGCTGGCCAACAGGTTCGTTCCTATCCTTGTACGATACATTGAAAGTACCCCCGATGGTAATTCTTTCGTTCATCACCGAATTAATGTTCAGGTTGGCCGTATACCTTTTGGAATCCGTACTCCTTAACACCCCATTTTGGTCCAACAGGCCCAAGGATAGGGCAAAAGAAGTTTTGTCGCCACCTCCGGTAAATCTCAAGTTGTGTTCTTGAATAAATGCCGGATCGAACATTATATCATACCAATCATTGTTGGGGTAGGTATATGGATCGGTTTGCATTCCGGCCCGGTATTCATCTATCAAACTTTGGGGAAAAACCAATGCATTTTCATTGGTTCCAAAATTCAATTGGGCCTGGGAATACAGTTCCATCCATCGTATTGGGTCTTTAACCACCCTTGGCAATGAAATAACCTCCTGTATACCAACTGAGGTACTGTAGGATATTTCCGATTTGTGCGAACCCTTCTTGGTGGTTACCAAAACCACCCCATTGGCGGCCCTGGACCCGTATATTGCAGCAGAAGCGGCATCCTTTAGCACGGTTATGCTCTCAATATCGTTTGGGTTTAAATCATTAATGGAAAATTCTATTCCGTTAACAAGGATCAAAGGATTATTATCGTTTAATGTTCCAACACCTCTTACCCTAATCGTTGCAGCATCGTTTCCCGGTTGCCCACCAACTTGATTTATATAAACACCTTGAACTCCCTGAAGTGCCTGACTCGCGCTTGTAATTGGCCTATTCTCCAAATCCTCACTTTGAACACTGGAAACCGCACCGGTAAGATTCAACTTTTTCTGTGTTCCAAAACCAACGACCACTACCTCGTCAAGACCGGCCGAACTCTCTTCCAAAACAACGCTTAGGTTGGTCTGTCCGCCAACCTCAACCTCCTTAGTAGCAAATCCTATATAGGAAATTACCAATACGGCATTGTCCTCATTTAAGTCTATTGAAAAATTACCGTCAAAATCGGCCTGGGTTCCATTGGTGGTCCCCTTTTCAAGAATGTTTGCCCCGGTCAACGGGGTGCCATTCTCATCGATAACCTGGCCTGATACCTGAATTTGATCCGGCACATTATCAATATGAGCTTGCTTAGGAACCTCTATGGGTGTTGTCAGGTTTTGGTTGCGCGTTAAAATAATCTGTGTATCCCGAACTTTATATTTGGTGTTGGTGTTTCCAAATATAATGGCAAGCACCTTATTTATGTTCTCCCTATTCGCCCTTAATGACAATTTGCGCTGCAAGTCTACATCCCTGGTCTTGTAGACAAATCTAAAATCCGTTACGGATTCAATATCATCTATTATGTCTCGGACCGTTGCATTCTCAATGTCCAAGGTAACCTTAGTTTTCTGTGCATAACTGTCATTGGCCTTCAACCCTAACAGGGTCGTAAACAGCAATAACGTAGTCAATTTCATTTTTAGGTCAAATTTCAACAAAGGTTTTCCCAACCTCCATTGGTTAAATTGTTTTTTCATATTTTTGAATGTTAATTGTGGTTAGCATATAATTGTGCAATCACTCTTTATTACCGGGAAATGTTAGCGCATTTTCCGGTTTTTTTGTTTTTATCAAAACATTAGTGACGGCGTGTTCAATAATTTTGATTTACGTCATATATTTTATTTTTTGGTTTAACTTATTTTCTTGGCCTACCTGATCAAGACCTTATTGTTTTCAATTAGATATTCTATTTTATGGGTGTCGTTGAAATAACTGAGCACCTTTTCCACCTCAACATTGTCAAAACTTGCATTAAAAATTTCCCGTCCCAATTCCATATTGGTATTTTCAATTTCAATATTATAATGGCGCTCCAACTTGGTTAAGATGCTGTTAAATGTCAAGTCTCTGAAAACCAAATGCCCTTGCATCCAAGAGGTGTAAAGACTGGCATTTACCTCATTGACCGTGATACTGTCTGAATTTTGTTTATAAGATCCCTTTTGTCCCGGGAACAGTTCAACCACATCCCCTTCTATCCGGTCCTTTTTGTTCAGGTTTACACTACCTTCAACCAACACCACATCTATATACTCATCTTCACTATAGGCCGAAACATTAAATTGGGTACCCAACACCCTTACTTCCAAATCATCCACATTCACTATAAAAGGGTTGGATTCATTCTTGGTAACATCAAAGTAGGCCTCGCCGGAAAGAAATACCAATCTTGGACCTCCACTTAAAAAATTTACGGGATATCTTAAAGAACTCCCAGCATTTAGATGTACCAAAGTCCCATCCGCCAGTTCGATCTGAAATTTTTTCCCCTTGGGCACTTTTAAAGTATTAAAAATCAGTTCTTCTTTTTCATCTGCCTTGGAATAACTGATCTGATTCTGATTTTGAGTTCCTATAACATTCCCTTTGGAATCCTTAACTTCTTTGGTTCCGTTAACATCAATTGTCTGAATGGTACCATTGTCCAATTGCAGGGTAATAACTTCATCCTTGGGAATAAGTAAATCCTGATCTGCATTTATGATTCCATTGTTTTGATAGATATACCCCAAAACCAATAACAGCACAATCGCCGCCGCATACCTTGACCAATTGGGGAACAATTTTTTAACGGGCTTTTCATTACTTTCTATTCGCTGGCTAACCTTGTTATAGGCTTCGTCAAGATCACTCTTTAAAGTGGCCAGGTTAAGATCATGATAATCCCGAATATAGGACTCAAGAATAGCCTTGTTCTTTGGATCTTTCAACCAGCTTCTCAGCTCAAGAATTTCATTTTCGGTTATCGTACCAAGAACCAGCTTTGTTATATTTTTTCATTATATTTTGCCACATTTTCAATAGTGTAGGGATTCTTTCAAAATCGCCCATGTTACACATTACATAACAATACTGTAAATAATTACAAAACCCTTAAAAGGAATTAAAAAAAATTTGATATTCGTACTAATTGTATAAAAATCAACCCATTCCCAACACCCAGTTATAATGAACGAAATTGAGGCAGTAATTGCCATGAAAAAGGGAACCGGAGTGCTTTCAGGTATTTATTTAATAGGTTTTATGACCGACTTGTAGCGTATATCTCTACCTACACCCATGACAATGTACAATCTGAGGACATTGTACAACATGCCTTTATCCGATTTTGGGAAGATAGGGCCAAATTGACGAAACCAAATCCCCCAAAGGCATACCTCTATACCATTGCCTACAATAGATATATAGATACCGTTAAAAAGGCAAAAAAACAGGAAAAGCTTTTGGGTCAAATCTGGGAACGTGCATTAATGGATAGAATTCAGGAAGATTCGGATGTCTTGGAAGCACGTATCCAGAAAATGAAGCAGGTAATTGATTCCCTACCCCCGAAATGCAAGGAAATCATAATGTTGAATAAAATTCAGGGAGTCAAATATAAAGACATTGCAGACCAAATGGGGATTTCGATAAAAACAGTGGAATCACAAATGGGATGCATTACCAAAATAAGGGAGGCCTTTAAGGAAGACCCGGCAGTCCTATTTTTGCTGTTAATGTGATTCCCTACATAACATAGATAAATTTATCGACATATTTTGTCTTCCAGAATATGGCATTCATATCCGTTTTTGTTTAAATGGGAATGATATGCACTCCCCCTTGCCCTTCATTGGGTACATTCCCGCCAAACCATAAGGCCAAGTAGAATATGTATGGTTCTTCCAAAGCCCACTAGGTATTCCTCCTATTTTGAAATTCAGGTTTTCTTTGCCTTTTTACAGCCCTTCAAGATATCCCAAAACTGCCTCCTTAAGTTCTATTTCTGCCGAAGGTGTAAAGGGGGAAACGGTCTCCACCTCATAACCCCCGTGCTGCCATGCCGAAGAAGTGGGCATATAGCCAAGCCAACCGTTGGTGTACCCAAAATAGAACGTAAAAGGAAACGGGGAACGATCGCGTATGTCGTTCGATATTTCATTGAACAGTTCCAAGGGCGCGCTCCATATCGCAACATCACCGTTAATATTCAGAAGCGGATCGGAAGCTTTCCAGTTTATTTCCATCGTCCGCCGTCCGTATAAGTTCCTGGTCGATGGCCATCCAAGATCTGGCTTTCGAGGGGTCTCGACCACCAGTGCCCCCGAATTTAACCTACCTCATCTGTCGTGGATAAAATCCTTTGGTTGGCCTCAATGATCCTATCCCCCAAGAGCACCCGGAACGTCCCAAATGGCCGGAACCGGGGGTGGGGTAGGTACTGTATATCGGGGCCAGATTACCCGCGGCCCCGTTGATAAAGAGGACCGGTGCCCCGATCTTTTGCTCAACATATTCCGAGACGATACCTGGCACATCCCCACTGATCTTCAAATTGCCGTGGCCCAAAACCGTTCCATGTATTGCATAATTGGAGATCAGGGCCAATGGGCTGCCATCCTCCCTATCGATCCGAAGCAGGCCAATACGTCTGTCAACGGCACCGTCAGGGTTCATGCCAAGGGTGGCCTTGCCATCGATATCTATGGCTCGACGGTTGATGTTGGCCCGGGAAAAGCCCCATCCAACACCCAATCGTGAAGGTTCTAGGTTTTTCCTGGCCTCTAAAATTCCTTCAATTAATTTCTGTTCCACCATGGCCGTATAAAACGGGTCTATTTCGTGTTGAATTCGTTCCCCCATATACGTACCGTAAATACCGGGCACCCCCACTTCAGGGGCCGAATGGGTATGGGTAACCGTCCACCATAAATCAATTGGATCAATTCCATGTTGCTTCCGGAGCTTATCCGCAACCTTATCGTATTCCGATGGAGAAAACAAACAAATATCGGTTGAAACGATAAAGAATTGTTTTTTACCGTCATCCAAGGCAACAATCCGATGAAAAATACTATCGTGAACACTCTCCGATTTCCGTTCTCCATACCCAAGGAGATACTGGCTATCCGATGGTGTGATACTTTTTTTCACAACTGCCGCCCTAAATTTGTTCCCTGCCGCTCTCCTCTGCGCCCCTACTTTGGTCCCTAATGGGATCAATTTTACTTCCCTTAAATCTAACAGCGCACCCTCCTTAAATTTGGATCCGGGCTTAAAAACCATCAACTGCCGACCTGCCGATAGACGGACACTTCCAATTTTTTTACTTTTAAAGGTTTCCCATGAACCGGATTTAGCTACAATATTTTTTAAATCCTTGCCTCCTGCACTAAAGATAAATGGTTTCCCCGCTTCCATATCCGATACCGACCATTCCAAAAACACCTCATATTCGCCACTTTTTTCCACCAAAACATTCCATTCTACCCTATCCTTTGCCGTAAACCAACCGAAAGCTTCCCATTCTGGCATATATTTAATTTCCGGGCCTATAGCCTTTCCTTTTTCGGCATTTAATCTTAACGAGCCATTAGGCTCTGGACGGACCAACAATCCATCTTGTAAAGATGGATTCCCGCCCATGGATTGGAAAGAAATCAACAGAAAAAAAATGGTGATAAAGGAGCTGATATAACAAATTCCTATATTTCCTTTAAAAACATTATTTGGGTTTGGTTGTCTCAATGACAATTTGATTTTTAGGGAATCCATAATTATTTCATTTTAATTGAACATGATTAATTTTAAACCGATAATACTCTTATTTTGCATCCCGGATATAGGCCAACAGATCTGCCATTTCCTGTAGATCGATATTATTTTCGAGTCCAACCGGCATGGCCGACATACCCAGGGGTATCAATGACTTAATATCCGCACGGGAAATGGTTGTTTCCTTGCCACCTATCTGTTGCAAGGTAATAGCAGTAGGAGTTTCCGCCGAAACGACTCCCTGAATTGTTTCGCCTTCATTAATCGTAACTATCCACAGATCAAATCCATCGGCAATAGATTGGGCCGGGTTTATAATATCATTGAGTATGGAAGCAGGTCTTCGATTTCTAATAGTGGCCAGGTCGGGACCAAACCCTGTACCGATTGCTCCTCCAATTTGATGGCATGAGGCACAATTCTGCAGGAATACCTGCTTTCCCTCCAATGAATTTCCTTTAAGATCCAAGGCACTTTCATACCGCTCTATTATCTCCTGGCGCTGGTCATCGTCATTTTCAGCAAACATGGTACGGGCCCTATCCTTAAGTGCTTGATCATGCTGGGTCATAAGGCGAATTTTATGACCAAGGTCCAAGTTCGTTTTCTGAATCTGTCCTGCGTCAATTGCATCCAGGAGTAGTTTAGCCCTAATTGGCTCATTCAAAAAGGTAAGAATAGCAGCCTTTCTTACTTCAGGAGACAGTACTTTCCATTGCTCCAATAGATATCCGCTGATATTCGGTCCCGGTAAAGAACTAAGGCTATGCAGTGCCGCCAGTTGAACCGGCAAGGCCTCACCAGGAGCAATCAATCCCTTAAACAAAGATATATGCCTTTCAGGACCGTTAAGTGCCAGAAAATATACCGCTCCGGCCCTACGCCCAATAGGTTGCCGTTTGTTTCGAATTGCTTTTCTGCACGACCTAAAGCTGCGTTGCTATTGGACTATCGGGAAGACCTATCGTTTTCAACATTTGCAGGGAACCCTCCCGAACCGATTCTGAGGGGTGCTCAAAAAAAGCTCCCATTAATGAAGTCTGAATTCCCAGAAAATCCGAAGAAACCAATTCCTTGCTTTTGATGCCCTGCGCCAAACCTTTCAGCACTGCCGCCTGCCATTGTGCTGATTCTTCGGAATCTTTCTTGGTTGCCCTTTTCACTTGTCGTTGGATTTCCTTAAGATTTCCCGATCTTCCAATCATTGCACTCAATCTATGGATCAGTGAAACATATGCCGAAACATCCCCCTTGGAGTAATCTATCACGGCATCCAACAAACTACTATGCTGAACGGAGGAAGCCGAAAGTGCCGCAATTTGAAACCATTCGTCCTTTATATCTTTAAACAGAAGGTCCTGTCTTACTTTTGAAACCAATGGCGTATCTACATATCCCAATGTCAGCAACAATTGATATCTTACCTTGGGATCTATATCATCCTTCAGCTCCAACAAAGCATCACTAAGTACTGGCGTTTCATGAAGGTGCAGCTCAGCCAGCCTGATGGCATTTTCCCTTATGCCGGATACGGGGTCCGTCAAAGCCCGTTTTATCATTTCCGGACTAAGCTGTCCCAATCCTTCTAGGGTCCACAAGGCATGAAGACGACCCAATGGGGCATCAACATTTATAGCCATTTCTTTTAGTAAAGGTATTGCCTCCTTAGGTTTCCTATCCATTAAAAGACGTTGGGCATTTTTACGCCACCAAATATTAGTGTTGGCCAATGCATCTACCAACTGTCCAACAGAAACATTCCTAGATTCATACCTTCTGACCGATCTACAGGTTTTGATCCAATGGGAGGTATACGATAAATTCGACCTTGTCCGTGCCTGCGTATAGTTCCCAGATTCTACTACTTCTTTTGCCATCCACTCCGGATGCTCTATGAATTTCCGGTAATAATCAATTATATAAAGGGAACCGTCGGGTCCAGTATAAATATTGACGGGACGAAACCAAGAATCGGTGGATGCCAGAAATTCTTTTTGTTGATAAACACGGGAAGCCTTAAAACCTACACCATCATCCTTTATATAATCCGCATGCACAAGATTACTTACAGGTTCGGCTACGAAACTCACATTCTTAAAATCCTCCGAGAAAGTACCACCTTGATACATTTCAAGGCCTGCGGCCGAAGTAAAGACCCCCACTAACAATTGGTGCTGTGGGTCTTTGGGTTATGGGAAATACATCTGCCGGTTGGGCCCATGATCGGAAAGATTTTGTGTAACTTTTGTTATAAGCTGATCAGGGTTTCGTTGGAGATATCGCTCAGCTATAAGTTCCTGGTAGATATGATTGGAATTGTTAAGCAGGAAGTGATTGCCCCAGGAATCAAATGTTTGGCCAAATTGAGAGGCGGCAGCGGTCATTTCCAGTTCATAGCTATCAGGTCGGAAACGGACGTTACGGCCGTTCGCATTTTTAGGCAAACGAGGCCCCTGTGGTTTTTGAGGATAGATAATATCCTTTCCTTCATCGCCAAACTCTTCCTTATAGGCCTGTGTTGCTACCGTTGGCTCATTAGCGAGATAAATCCAATTATCCAGTCCATACACGGGATTATTGAAATTGTGCTGTGGATTTGACAACGCAAACCCTGTAAGTATGGTTTCCCTTATATCCGCTTTACCATCCCCATCCGAATCTTCCAAATAAAGTACGTCGGGAGCATCGGTTACCAAAACACCATTCTTCCAGCGCATGATACCTGTAGGAAGCGTTAGCCCATCGGCAAATACTATACTATTATCAATTTGTCCATCTCCATTGCTATCCGTTAACAGCTTAATTTTTCCAGTACCACTTTCATCAAGTGGATAACCATGCATTTCCACTACGTACATTTTTCCATTTTCATCTATCATCATGTCCACCGGATCGGATATGAACGGTTCGGAAACGACCAGTTCAATCCGGAACGGTGGCGCTATCTCCAAAGTAGAAAGTGCATTCATAGCCGATTCACTGAATGGCGAATTGGAAACATTCCGACAACCTGTACCAATCAATAATAAAATAGTTAACGAAAAAAGAAAATAAGGTTTATGGACATATAGATAATTCTGTTTCATTTAAAATAATTTATGTGAATTAAAAATCAAAAAATTGGACTTCATAACAGTTATTTAATTTTTATTCCCGTTAAATATCAATGTTCCTAACGTTTTGAATTTCAATTATTGATACGGACATGTAATTAAACTTTAATATTTTATCAATCCGAACAACAATTATAGGGATTAATTACTTTCAAACTCCATTCAACTAGAAACCATGCTCCGATTGCCCTTCAAGATATCCCAGAACTGCCTCCTTAAGTTCTATTTCTGCCGAAGGTGTAAAGGGGGAAACGGTCTCCACCTCATAACCCCCGTGCTGCCATGCCGAAGAAGTGGGCATATAGCCAAGCCAACCGTTGGTGTACCCAAAATAGAACGTAAAAGGAAACGGGGAACGATCGCGTATGTCGTTCGATATTTCATTGAACAGTTCCAAGGGCGCGCTCCATATCGCAACATCACCGTTAATATTCAGGAAGCGGATCGGAAGCTTTACCAGTTTATTCCCATCGTCCGCCGTCCGTGTATAGTTCCCTAGGTCCGATGGCCATCCAAGATCTGGCTTTCGAGGGGTCTCGACCACCAGTGCCCCCGAATTTAACCTCACCTCATCTGTCGTGGATAAAATCCTTTGGTTGGCCTCAATGATCCTATCCCCCAAGAGCACCCGGAACTGTCCCAAATGGCCGGAACCGGGGGTGGGGTAGGTACTGTATATCGGGGCCAGATTACCCGCGGCACCGTTGATAAAGAGGACCGGTGCCCCGATCTTTTGCTCAACATATTCCGAGACGATACCTGGCACATCCCCACTGATCTTCAAATTGCCGTGGCCCAAAACCGTTCCATGTATTGCATAATTGGAGATCAGGGCCAATGGGCTGCCATCCTCCCTATCGATCCGAAGCAGGCCGATACGCCTGTCAACGGCACCGTCAGGGTTCATGCCAAGGGTGGCCTTGCCATCGATATCTATGGCTCGACGGTTGATGTTGGCCCGGGAAAAGCCCCATCCAACACCCAATCGTGAAGGTTCTAGGTTTTTGAGCGCTTCCGAAATTCCTTCAATGAGCTTTTGCTCCACTTCTAAAGTATATTCAAGATTAGCCTCATGTTGATAACGTTCCCCCATAAAGACAGCCGGAAGACCTGGAGGACCTACTTCCGGGGCCGAATGGGTATGGGTAACCGTCCACCAGAAATTAATTGGATCAACTCCAAATTTATTTTTAAGTTCAGCCGCCATACGGTCATACTCGGATGGAGAAAGAACGCATAAACCCGATGATATTAAAATAAACTTATTAATGCCATCATCCAAAGCCACAATTCGATGGTAAATATTATCATGGACCCCTGTCGATTGTCTGGGACCATAACCCAGTAACCACTGGGAGCTTTTAGGGGTAATATCCACTTTGACCACCGATGCCCTAAACAATGTAGGCAGTGTTTTTCCTTTTAAAACCGATGAATCAAACTTTTGGGCCAAACTCACTTTAGAAGTAAGTAAAAGAAAAAAAACTACAATAAGATTTCGCATTATCATATATGTTTTAAAATTATTTATAGGCCCTGGGTAAAATACTATAAATCCCTTCCATTACTTTTTCTTCAACATCTTCTGTAAAGCGGGAAGGTTTTTCATATCCTATCATTGCTCCTTCCGCTTCATAGCCACCCTCCTTCAAAATTCTAAGGGAAGGAATGTAACAGGGTATGTCATTTGCATAACTATTTATCCATATACGATCGTCACCAATTTCTCTTTTGAGCCGTAAAGAATAATCCACAACCACCTCCCCAGCAAGAAAAATCATCGCCAATTTTTTCTCTAAATCCATGGCAGGCAAAGCTATTTCGGCCAGTTCATCCGGATCCAAAGGTTCATTAAAATGGGAAATGAAATTTCCAATTTGAGGACCACTATGTGTATGTGAAGCACAAACAGTGAAACACTCTAAAGTAACATCTATTCGGGTCACACCTACATCTACAAATGTATTCTTTTGACTATGGACAATTCCAATATTTAAACTAAACATCAAAAAAATAGAAGAAGCTATTAAATGCTTATTTAGCATAAATAATTATTATAATGATACTAAAAAAGAGGCCTGGCGAACCCATAACTTTAATGTAAAACCATAAAAGAACGGGGCGAACTTTCGCGACGGAATAGGCTAATGGCCCATCGCCCGAATCGGTCCCCGTTCTTCCAAACGATTGCTAGGACCATATAGGATTTTAGTTTTGACTTTTAAAGGTCTTAGTCCAAGCAATCATTTTAAACAAAATAAATTTAAGGAAATAAAAGCAGTTATCAAGGGAAGGATTAAAGTAAGCCATCTGGCCAATAAAGACAGGCAAGCATCTTATAATGTATTCAAAAATTGGTTCAGATCGGTTTCCTTATCCAATCCCAACTTCTTTTTTAAGCGATATTTGGATTTTAGGATACTATCCGGCAACACATTTAAAGTGGCCGCAATCTCTTTGGTGGTCAAATTCATACGCAAAAAAGCGGCCAAACGTATCTCCTTTTCCGAAATATCTGCCGATAACGTCTTCAGTTTTTGATCAAAATCATTGTGCACTTCGGAGAAATAGGTTTTAAATACCTCCCAGTCCTTGTCAGAGGCATTTTCCTTCTTCAAGAGCATCACAATTCGCCTAAACTCCATTTTAAACTTTTCCGGAGAATTTCTAATGTCCTCCAAATTCTCCACAAGTTCCTGGATAAAGGTCTTTTTCTGTACCAAGTGCAGGGTCTGACTGGCAAGTTCCTTCTTTTTGTACTCAATTTCCTGTCTATAGATCTCTTCCTGCTTTTCTCGGGCAATTCGATTCTTTTTAAGACGCTGCCTAAATCCAAAGACAAGAAGCCCGGATAAGGTTAGGGCCGAGACCATGCCACCTGCGTACAAACCTTTGGTCAGATGGTCTACTTTTGCCTTTTCGTTTAAAGTTTTTATTTCTTCCTGTTGCAGGGCAATTTCAGCTTCCTTTTTCTCGGTTTCATAAATAGTCTGCAGTTCATTTACTTTATTTCTTGCTTCCTTTCCATAAATACTATCATTTTGGATTTTAAATAACTCCAAATAGACAAGTGCCTGATCTGCAGTACCAAGACCCTTGTAGGATTTGTACAAATTCCTATAACTTAGACTTATCCCCACTTCTACACCTATTTTCTTACACAATTCCAATGCTTGTTTGGCATAGGATATTGATGCTACATAATCTTTTTTTTCAAGATTAAGCTCGGACATGTCCAGCAAAGCAATCTGTTTGCTAAAACCAGAATTGATTTTATCTGCAATATTAAGACTCCTCAGATAGGTCTGCTCCGCAGCCACATAATTCTTTGAAGCAAGTTGAATCTTACCATATATGTTTAAGGCCGTGGCCATAAGCACCGAATCTTTCATTCCAACGGCCAAATCAATGGCCTTTTTAATATGGACTTCTGCACTGTCCTTTACAACAGGCTCCTTGGAGTACAAAATACTTAAACCTTCATGCGCCAATGCCAAGGTATAGTTGGACTTATACTCTTCAAAAATGGGTATACATTCGTAATAATATCTCAAAGCCTCATTTCGGTTGTTTAGTGATTCGTGAATACAAGCAACTATATAGCAACTTTTGGCGTATCCCACCTCATCCCCATGGGCCTTAAAAATTTGGGCCGACTTAAGTCCATACTTGAGCGACAACTGAAAATAACCTTGCTCCAGGTATATGGAACTGTTCAATAAATGGGAAGTGGCAAGTTTTAAAAAATCTCCCAATATGATTAGGTCATTTTCAGCTAACTTGTTATAATACACGGCACTATCATATTTGGATTGACAAAAGTAATCTCGTGCAATATTACTGGTTGCCAAAACTTCTTGATTCTTTAGGCCACTTTCTTTAAATATTTTCGAGGCCTTTTTCAATTCATAAGAAGATTTATCAAACTCACTTAATTGAGAGTGTATGGCCCCTCTATATAGATGTCCCAGCCCTATACCTTTAGAATAATCCAATTGTTTGGATAATTCCAATATTTGATTGGCATAATCCATGGACAGGTCCGTGTCGTTGTCCAAATAATATTTCCAAACTTTGGAGAGGATCTCTATTTGAGCGGTGTCTTTTTCAGCTTGGGCCACTTCGGTCAATAGACTATCTATATTGGTAAAAGATTGGGCAAGACCTTGGGCCGGCAAGCAAATCATGGCCAATAAGGTTAG
The DNA here is from genome assembly GCA_041392165.1 of Flavobacteriaceae bacterium. GTDB lineage: Bacteria > Bacteroidota > Bacteroidia > Flavobacteriales > Flavobacteriaceae > Arenibacter. The sequence goes on along the minus strand of JAWKMN010000002.1, from coordinate 561,665 downwards.
ACAGAAAAATTTCATAAGGTGTTGGTTTCTTTACAAATACAATATAATGAATTAATAAATGTATCCCCTTCCACTGTTTCTTTATAAAAAAATGTCTGCCCATCATATGTCCATATGACCTGAAGGGATATTTTAAATAAAAAATTCTATAAATAACTGATATTGTTACTGTTAAACAAACACACATATGCTTCAAAAAAACATATGTCCATGCGGATAATACAACCAAACTCTAATGGATGTCCATACTTTGTCCATGGATACAATTAGGCAAGAGGTTGATGTGAAAGTCGTTTTAGGGCATTGAATCCTTTAAACCAAATAATCATGAAATCAGACCGATTAAATCTTGGAATATTAAAAACCTTATTAATAGGCATCGTATTAATAACCTTTGTTGGATGTAGCAAAGATGATGGGACCAATACGGGAAAAAGCCCCGAAGAAACTTCCATAAACGATGCCATTACAAACCTTATTTATAATCCGGACGAACTTCTTGGGGCTGTGGATACCGGTAGTGGGAATAGTGTACGCACTGTGGGAGAAACAAGTGAAGCATCCAATACAGAAAATAATGTCACCAAAAATTGCACTACAACGTCCTATAATCTAAAAACCAATTTTGAAGATATCGCCATTCTTAAACCGAATACAGGGATTATTTGGCCCGGTGCCCTGGTAAAAATTGATGATAAACTAAGAAAGGGGCTTCCGACCCCGGTGACCATAGATCGTGCTCCATTGACCATACGGGTAGATCTACCCGGAATTGGGGACAATGGCAATGTAGCGGTGAACAGCCCAGATTTTAATACTGTTGATGCAAGTATAGACCAGGCATTGGAATGGTGGAACACCAATGCCTATGTAGAAGGCTATGTAAATGAAGCAAGTTCATTTTCAGAGGCGGCAACGTCCTACAGTTCCAAACAGGTAAGTATGGATCTGGGGGTTAATATTGAATGGGCTTCCACAGATGTAAGTTCCCAGCTGAGTTATACGAGCACTTCTGTAAAACGCGTAGCCAATATGGTATACAAACAGGTATTCTATACCGTTTCTATGGCTACACCGCCCCAACCGGCGGCCGTTTTTGGGGATGGAGCCAGTATGGCCCAAATTGAATCGGCCTTCAGTTCAAGTTCACCCCCAGGATATATACAATCTGTAAGCTATGGGAGAATTATAATGTTCAGGCTTGAAACTTCCTATGAAGCTACGGATTTGGAGTTAAAAGCAGCCTTCGATTATGCTGCTGGCAAATCGGCAAATATAAGCGGGGAATCGGAATACACAAGCAAGGAAATACTGGCATCTTCCAATATAACGACCATTGTTATAGGAGGCAACGCCGAGGTGGCCTCCGAAGCAGTAAGTGCAACTAGCTTTGGAGATCTCTCCAAGATCATAAAGGGCGAAAATGCAGTATATAGTAAGGATAATCCCGGTGCCCCCATATCCTACACGGTTCGTTATCTAAAAGACAATACTATTGCCAAAATGGGCTATACCACAAATTATGAGGCCGAAGTTTGCAATAGCGAAGGAGTGCAACACCGTACGATAGATTTCATTAACGATACAACACGGGAATTTAGGGTAGGAATAACCTATAAAAACAACCTGCCCGGAGGATCAGGAAGTATTTCCAAAGCAGATCTGGATACGGATACTGAAAGGGGATGGATACCTGTTACAACAAGTGGTAGCATTACCGAAATCCAGGCTCCCAATGGGGCATATGATATTAGACTTTATGTGCAGGACGATGACAACAAGGATATTTATCAGGCTACCATTGGCAATTCAACGACCAAAAACAATAGTTGTCATCGGGCAACCACAAATTTTTTGGGGCTTGATCTAAAAATTGAAAAGGTAACCTGCCTATAATCGTTCCAATAAATAATACAGTCGGCATCGGATATGGGGTCCTATCCGTTGCCAACTGTTGCTTTGAAAGCTATTCCCTCCCATTGCCGACAAACAGGTGTCAGGCCCGTACCATAAACTACACCGATATAAAGGCCACAGCCCAATAGATCCTTACTATAAGCCGCCATTCAGAACAGCATTTCCAAAAGGTAATTTAATACAAAGTGCTATCTTTAAATTTTATTTCAAGTCCTAGCGCACAACTATATGGAACAAACAACAGCTCTTATGAAAAAGATCATCCTATTCGCCCTCCTTTTATGTATTGGCCATACTTCCTTTTCTCAGGAAAAAGAAACGAAAAAAGAAAAATGGAATATAAACACCCCCGCCCTGCCCTTTAAACAGGTCTCCATTACCACTAACGAGGGATCTTGGATAAGTCTGGATGTAAGTCCGGACGGCAGCCAGATCGTTTTTGATATGCTGGGCGATATCTATACCATGCCCATAAGCGGGGGTACTGCCACCCTTATAAGGGGCGGCCATGCCTATGAAGTGCAACCAAGGTATAGTCCGGATGGCAAATACATCAGCTTTACCAGCGATGCCGGTGGGGGCGATAATATTTGGAAGATGAACACCGACGGTTCCGAAGCCGAACAGATTACCAAGGAGGATTTTAGATTGGTAAACAATGCGGTTTGGTCCATGGACGGCAACTATATATTTTGCAGAAAACATTTTACCTCTAGCCGTTCCCTGGGCGCCGGCGAAATATGGATGTACCATAAATCCGGTGGAAAGGGCATTCAACTCACCAAAAGAAAAAATGACCAACAGGATGTTGGGGAACCCTGGGCTTCACCCGATGGGAAATATGTCTATTATAGCGAGGATGTTTATCCAGGAGGCTCCTTTCAATACAACAAGGACCCCAATAACCAAATCTATGTCATTAACCGCTATAACCTTGAAGATGGGAAAATAGAAAGGGTAACGGGCGGACCGGGAGGGGCCATTCGTCCTGTAATTTCGCGCAAAGGGGATATAATGGCCTTTGTAAAAAGGGTAAGGGAAAAAACGGTGCTCTATCTGCATGACCTTAAAACTGGAAAGGAATGGCCGGTATATGACCAGCTTAGCAAAGATCAACAGGAAGCATGGGCCATATTTGGACCTTATACGGGATTCAATTTTACCCCGGATGATGGTTCTATCATTATTTGGGCCCAAGGAAAAATTAAAAAAATTGAACTCAAATCCTTAAAGGCTACGGATGTTCCCTTTAAGGCCACGGCCGAACACAAAATTGTAAATGCTCTAAAATTTAAAAACAATGCCGCACCGGATACCTTTACGGCAAAGACCATACGCAATGCGGTTACCTCTCCCGATGGAAAAACACTCATATTTAATGCCGCCGGTTATCTGTGGAAAAAAGCACTCCCCAACGGTACCCCTTCCCGACTTACCAATGGAACGGACCTTGAATATGAACCCTCCTTTTCCAAGGATGGCAAATACTTAGTGTACGTTAGCTGGAACGACGAAAACATGGGAGCCATCCACAGATTGGATCTCTCTTCCAGCAGAAACCGCCCGGTTAAACTGACCACCGACAAGGCCATTTACAGGGAGCCCAACTTTTCCCCTACAAGCAACAACCTTATTGTTTATAGGGAAGAGGAGGGCAATCAACATCAGGGTTATGTGCATACCAAAGAGCCCGGAATCTATCTTATGGAAGTAAATGAATCCAAAAGGTCCGGCATCACCACCAGTAAAAAATTGATAGTAAAAGAGGGTGAATTTCCCAGCTTTAACAAGGATGCCACCAAAATCTACTACCAAACAGGGGGGTATCTTTTGGGGAATATCACCAAGACCCTAAAATCCGTTAATCTTCAGGGCAGAGAAGAACGGGAAATTGTAACATCCAAATACGCACAACGGATCATCCCCAGTCCTGATGATAACTGGTTGGCCTTTACCAATTTGTACAAGGTATATATTGCTACCCTGCCCAAAACGGGCAACACCATTGAATTGGACGGTAAGGCCACCAATGTTCCCGTGGCCCAAGTAGCAAGGGATGCCGGTATCAATCTGCATTGGTCTTCCAATAGCGACACACTCCACTGGACCCTGGGCGATGCCTATTTTAATACCGCCATCAACCAACGGTTCAGCTTTTTGGAAGGAGCTCCGGATAGCATCCCGGCCATGGACACCTTAGGCCTTAAAATAGGCCTTACCCTATCTACGGACAGACCAATGGGTGTCCTTGCCCTTAAAGGTGCCAGGATCATTACCATGAACAATAATGAAGTGATAGAAAATGGCACCATCATAATCAACAATAATACAATTACAGCCCTTGGTTCCAGTGATGCGGTAAACATCCCTGCCAATGCCAAAATTTTAAATGTCGGAGGTAAGACCATTATGCCCGGGTTAGTGGATGTACATGCCCATCTAAGCCATTTTAGATTTGGGTTGAGCGCCCAAAAACACTGGCCCTATTATGCCAATTTGGCCTATGGGGTAACCACCACCCACGATCCTTCCGCCAATACCGAAATGGTATTCTCCCAATCGGAAATGGTAAAGGCCGGGACAATGGTGGGGCCCAGAATTTTTTCTACCGGGGTTATTTTATATGGGGCCGATGGCGACTTCAAAGCTACGGTGAACAATTTGGAAGATGCAAAATCGGCCATTCTAAGGACCAAAGCCTTTGGTGCCTTTTCGGTAAAAAGTTATAATCAACCCAGAAGGGACCAAAGACAACAGATCATTAAAGCGGCCCACGAGAAGCAGATAGAAGTAGTTCCGGAAGGGGGGTCTACCTTCTTTCACAATATGTCCATGATTTTGGACGGACACACGGGTATTGAACACAACATACCGGTAGCACCTATATATAATGATGTCCTCCAATTATGGTCGGCCAGCGAAACAGCCTACACTCCAACCCTGATCGTTAATTACGGCGGCTTGAACGGGGAATACTTTTGGTATCAGACCACCAATGTATGGGAAAATAAAAAGCTATTAAAGTACACTCCAAGAAGCGTAATAGATGCTCGCTCCAGACATCGTACCATGGCACCTATCAAGGAATATGAAAACGGTCATATCCTAGTTGCCAATACTACCAAAAAATTGGCCGATGCGGGTGTAAAAATAAACCTAGGCGCCCATGGACAATTACAGGGTCTGGGTGCCCATTGGGAACTTTGGATGTTGGCCCAAGGGGGAATGAGCAATATGGAAGCCTTAAAGGCAGCCACTATTAACGGGGCCTCCTACCTGGGTATGGCAGAGCAACTGGGCTCTTTGGAAGAAGGGAAATTGGCCGACCTGATCGTATTGGACAAAAATCCTTTGGAAGATATCCAAAATTCCAACTCCGTAATCTATACCATGATCAATGGGCGTTTATATGATACGGAAACCATGAACGAGGTCGGAAACTATAACAAACCCAGAAGTCCGTTCTATTGGGAGATGGGCGACTATGCCCCTGCCTTTGATTGGCACGGGGAAACCCATACGGGATGTTCCTGTGAAATTGGACATTGACCCATAATATAGCTGATAGTACACAAGCGCAACGCTCGCCCAGCAGAGGAAAAAGGATTAAACAGATCAAATTTGTTCTATGGTAATCAATATACAAAGCCCCCTATTTTACCATAATTGACCCATCATTTGTTTTGAAAAGGCAATTCCTTATCTTAGAAGCTAAACTTGTAAGAGCATGCCCACCTTCACCCTCAATATTAATGACTCCCAAAAAGAGATCGAGACAGAGGCCGACACCCCAATACTTTATGTATTAAGGGATTATCTGGAACTTAATGGCCCTAAATTTGGGTGTGGACTTGCCCAATGTGGTGCCTGCAACATTCTCATAAATGGAAACACCACCACCTGCTGCACGCGGCCAATATCCTCTGTTGGGGAAGCCAAAATAACCACCTTGGAAGGTCTCGCTTCCCACAAAGGTGAACTAAATGCAGTGCAACAGGCATTTGTGGACGAACAGGCCGCCCAATGTGGTTATTGTCTCAATGGTATGATTATGACTGCGGTCGGACTCTTGAATACCAACCCAAATCCTAGTGAAAGGGAAATCAAAACTGCCCTAGAGGGCAACCTCTGCCGCTGTGGGGCCCATACTAGGATCATCCAAGCCATTAAAACCGCGACTAAAAACCTTTAATCCCAATATGTCATGACCGCCATACCACAGCGAACCAGAAGAAAATTTCTTAAAGATTTGGGCTATATCAGCGTAGGATTTTCACTTTTAGGAGCCTGTTCGGATGGGGCAGATTCCATAATGGCCGAGCGTATAGCATATGATGGTACCCTTCCCGGGAGCATGGGAAGGACCAAAAACATAAACGCCTGGTTGGAAATATTGGAGGATGGGAATATACGGGTCCTATCCGGAAAAGTAGAGTTGGGACAGGGAATCCGCACTGCCATCCAACAAATGGCCGCAGAAGAACTGGATATGGAGCTGGAGAGGGTGCAAGTACATCTGGCAGAGACCGGCATCACCCCCAACGAAGGTTATACCGGTGCCAGTGCTTCCATTCAAAACAGTGCCATGTCCGTACGTTACGCAGCGGCAGCCGCTAGGCAAGAACTACTGCTGCTTGCCAGTAAAAAACTAAATACAAGCATTGATGGACTGCTACTTTACAACGGCACGGTCAAGTCCAAAAAAAGCAAGAAATCCTCAACTTTTGCCGAACTACTTGAAGGCACTCAAATAGAAAGGGAAGTAACTCTTCCTGTCCCCATTAAGGCTTTCAGCGAACATCGTTATGTAGGAAAAGCCATTGCGAGAACGGATATATCGGATATGGTTAGGGGAAAAGCCGTATATATACAAGACCTGCGTTTTCCCGGTATGGTCCATGCAAGGGTCATAAGACCCCTTGGATATGCTTCACAATTGGTTTCCCTGGATGAAAGCGGTGTAAGGAAAGAAGTTTCAGGGGTTATTAAAACGGTAATAAAAGGCAGTTTTGTAGGGGTCATTACCGAAAGGGAATACCAAGCCATAAAGGCCGAGCAATATCTAAAGAACCACTCGGCATGGACGGCCACCGCAACTTTCCCCGAATCGGAAAACCTCTACGCACATATCAAAGCGATTGCCACAGGCCCGGAAACAGTGAAAAATGAAGGTGATGTAACGGCAGCATTCAAAGGTGCCGAAACCCTTCAAGCAACATATTCCAAACCCTACATTAAACACGCTTCTTTGGGCCCGGCATGCGGAATTGCCTTGTTTGATGGGGAAATATTACACCTGTGGTCCCATAGTCAAGGAATATATCCCCTAAGGGAAGCCTTGTCGACAATGTTGACCATGGACCCCAATAAAATACATATCATTGGGGTTCCGGGCGCAGGTTGTTTTGGTCATAGTACCGCTGATGATGCAGCCACGGACGCCGCTATTTTGGCATTGGAATATCCTGGAAAGCACGTCCGTGTACAATGGTCCAGACATAATGAACACTCTTGGGATCCCTATGGTCCGGCCATGATTACCACCTTGGAAGCCAGTCTGGATGAAGACAATAAAATAAACGCCTGGAAGACCGAGGTGTGGACGGACTCCCACAGTACACGTCCCAACAAAGATGCCGGAACAATATTGGCGGCCAGGTATTTGGAGCCCCCCCACAAAATGAAATCGAGAGGGTATCTGGGAGGGGGACATAGAAATGGCGATCCGTATTACAGTATTCCCAACATGACGGTGAATGCGCACTACTACGAGGGTCCTTTCCGTACATCCTCTTTACGTAGCCTGGGGTCGTTTGCCAATATCTTTGCCCTGGAGTCCTTTATGGACGCTCTGGCCGAAAAGGCAGGCCAAGGCCCAGTGGAATTTCGTCTAAACCATTTGGAGGATGAAAGGGCCAAAGCGGTTATCCAAAAAGTGGGTACCCTCACCAATTCCCAAAATACATCGGATGACGAAGGTATCGGCTATGCCTTTATGAGGTATAAGAATACGGATGCCTATATTGCTGTGGCCGCCAAAGTGGCCGTAAACAAGGACCAAGGCCATATCCGGCCCATCAAAATGTGGGCAGTGGCAGATGTAGGGGAAGTAATCAATACGGACGGACTCACCAACCAAATTGAAGGAGGTCTGATCCAGGCGGCCAGTTGGACCCTAAAAGAGCAAGTGACTTTCAACACCAATAAAATAACGAGCACCGACTGGACCAACTATCCGATTTTAGGTTTTTCAGAAATACCCGAAGTAGAAGTGGCCATCATCAACCGCCCAAACGAAAAAGCCCAAGGTGCGGGGGAGGTCCCGGTGCCACCAACGGCTGCAGCAATTGCGAATGCTGTCTATAGAGCATGCGGAAAGCGTATTTATGATCTGCCCATAACGCTAGAAAAGATTTTGAAGGCATAGTCTAAGATGCTACATAGGCATACGAATTATAGTACATCAGGTCATTTCGACCGGGAGGGAGAAATCACACAGGTAGCGCAACCAAAACATAAATTGCGTACATAAACCCCGCCCAAAAGTATATAGCCTACACCAAAACCTTGCTTATGCGACTTCTTGTAGTCCCAAAAATGGATTCTTTGGAAGTAACTTCCGAAAATCAATAAGAAATGGAGCGCGCCACGAACATGCAGTATTATAAGTAAAAGTAACAGGACTGGTACAGGCCTGTCATAGTCCGAAGGCCCATGCCACAAATCATACAAATTTAAATTCCATAAATAGTCAGGCCCTGTGGCAATAGGTCCCCATCAGATAAAATCGGAACAAAAAATAGGGCGTTACCCCTATTTTCCTATTATTTTACCCAAGAATTGAAAAGCCCTAATATTTTTTGCTCTGCTCAATATACTTCCCATCCAATTCCTTGGAATCTTTATATTTTATCCTAAGCTGGGCCAATTTTTCCTTTAATTCTTTAACGACCTCTGCATAATCCGGATCATCATAAACATTGTTCAATTCCTTGGGATCTTTATGGCGGTCATATAATTCCCATTCGTCCACATCATAATAAAAATGGGCCAATTTGTACTCCTTGGTCACTATGCCGTAGTGACGTTTTACCATATGTACACTGGGATATTCATAGTAATGGTAATAAACAGCCTCCCTATTCCATGTGCCGCTTTCCCCTTTTAACAAAGGCATTAAACTTTCCCCCTGCATATCCTCCGGTGCCGTAATCTGGGCCGCTTCCAAAAAGGTCTGGGCAAAATCCAGATTTTGTACCATTTCCTCCTCGGTGGTTCCCGGTTTTATTTCATTGGGCCAACGAATTAGTAGCGGTGTCTTAAAGGACTCGTCGTAGATAAAGCGCTTGTCGAACCAACCGTGTTCCCCTAAATAAAACCCTTGGTCCGAAGTGTAGACCACTATGGTATTATCGGCCAAACCGTTGTTGTCCAAATAGTCCAATACCCTTCCCACATTGTCATCCACAGAGGAAATACTGCCCAAGTAATCCTGCATATACCGTTGATATTTCCAGATCATTTTTTCCTTATCGGTCAAAGTAGGCCACTTTTCTTTAAAATCTTGGTTAATGGCATCGATAATAGGCTTATATTCTTGTCTTTGTTTTTCATTTCCACGATTGAATTCATTGTACACGCTCGCCTGGGACCCTTCTACAAATGGCTCTGCCCCTCCCATTTCTTCCAAAGTTTCCGGCCAAATCTTACTGTCATGGCTATACTGCATATGGTACAACAAATTCATCTCTGCAGTTTTGGCAGCAGTGCCCCTGTTGGAATAGTCATCGAACAGGGTTTCGGGAAGGGGAAAGGTTTTTTGGGCGAACTCCTTAAACTTATCCGCCCTGGGCCACCATGGCCTGTGCGGGGCTTTGTGCAAATACATTAAAAAAAACGGCTTGTTGGGATCCCGTTTTTTATCCAACCATTCCAAACTCATGTCAGTTATGATATCCGTTACATAACCTGTAATGGTAGTATCCCCTTTTTGGGTGATAAAATCTGGGTTAATATAATGTCCCTGCCCTGGCAGGATCATAAAGTCGTCCACTCCCTTCGGATTATTTCCAAAATGTAGTTTCCCGAACATGGCCGTTTGGTAACCTGCCTTCTGAAAAATTTGGGGAAAGGTAACCTGGGTGGTATCAAACGGATTATGATTGTCTATTTTCCCATTAATATGGGTATGCTTCCCTGTAAGTATGGTAGCCCTTGAAGGAGCACAGATGGAATTGGTGACACTTGCATTTCTAAACAACATTCCCTCCTTGGCCAAACGATCTATATTAGGGGTATGGATCAAATGATCACTATAGGCACTAATGGCCTGATAGGCATGATCATCGGACATTATGAACAGGAAATTGGGTTTCCTGGGCCCCTCCCCTTCCTTATCGGCACAACTGTGCAATAGAAGACATAGGGCAACAAGGGAAAACAATGGCAATACTTTCATACTGTTGGGCAGTTTAAATAAGACTCCTAATATAGAAAACAATAAATATATAAGGTTTATGGAGAAACTTCAAATAAATTTGGGCCACCACTTTCAATTCGGGTAGTTTAAGGGCTCCATATAGAAAAAGCCATTCTACATATATGTAAAATGGCTTCCCTACATAGTTCATAGCTCTTGGTCGGTTTTACCTTTCCCAGCCTCCCCCTAGGGCCCGATAGATTCCTACCATGGCCAACATTTGATCTTTCTTGGTCTCTACAAGTTCCTCACTGGATTCTAGGGCATCGCGCTGGGTCAATAATACCTCCATATAGTCTGCCCTGGCCGATTGAAAAAGTCGAATGGAAATATCGATAGACTCTGTTAGTGCCTTCACCTGTCCCACTTTTAATGCATAGCTCCTGTTAAGGTTATCTATATTGGACAATTGATTTGCTACCTCAATATAACCATTTAAAATAGCCTTTTCGTATTCGTACACAGCCTGTATTTGCCTTGCATTGGCATTGCTATAGACCACCTTGATCGCATTTCTATTAATCAATGGGGCCACTATATCGCCTACTGCATTATAGAGTAGGGATTGTGGTGTTGAGGTCAAAAATTGGGGCTTAAAGGCTTCCAACCCAATACCGGCCTTTATCCCTAGGGAAGGATAAAAATTGGCCTTTGCCACTTTTATATCCAACTTGGCCGCAGCAAGTTCATATTCAGCCTGCCTTATGTCCGGGCGATTTTGCAGCAATTGGGACGGTATGCCCGGATGAACGACAGCAACTTCTTTATCTATAAAACCTTTGGAATTTCTCAAAATAGGCTGTGGCGACCTCCCGATCAAAAAATTGATTCTGTTTTCAGTCTCCGTGATCTGTTGTTGTATATCGTATTTCTGACTTTGATTCTTTAATACCTCTGCCTCAAACCGCTTTACGGCCAACTCCGTTGCCCTAGCCGCTGTTTTCTGAAGTTTCACTATGGCAAGGGCATTCGTTTGAATGGCCAAGTTTTCTTCAATAATGGCCAACTGACTGTCCAAAGCCACCAACTCATAATAGGAAGCAGTAACTTCGGAAACCAAATTGGTCACCATAAAATTCTTACCCTCAACAGAAGAAAGATATTCGAAAATAGCCGCTTTTTTGGCATTTCGCAGCTTTTTCCAAACATCCAACTCCCAAGAGGCATAAGTCCCCACCATAAAATTGGGCAGGGGTTCCGGGAATTCCTTCCCTTCCCGAATATCAAGATGTTCCTCTACCGCACCATTTCTGGTGTAAGCGCCCACTTTTTCAACTTCCGCTCCGACCTGGATATTGACCGAGGGCAGGTACTCCCCTTTTCTGGCCCTGATCTCATTTTTGGCCATCTCCACCTGTTGCAGCATTATATTCAGTTCCTGATTCTTAATCAGGGCGGAATCTATCAACGCATTTAATTGGGAATCCGAAAAAAAATCCTTCCAGTGGACACCGGCACTGTTCAAACTATCTTCCAACTGATTTTGATATCGGTCCGGCACCTCTGTATTTTCTTCCAATAGCATTTTTGAAGGAACACAGGAATACATAGCTACAACGGCTATTACGGCCAATAAATACGCCCGAAACATTTTTATGGATACTATTCTCTTATTTTTCATCATCTTTTCCTTTGGTTAGTTTTTTCAAAAGTTTTGTAATCTCCCTAAGTTTGGCCCTAGTCTTACTTTCCCCTTCACTGGTACGCATCAATTCTTCAGAAAAAGGCTCACTGGCTTCATCTCTTATCAGGTCCCTTCCTTCTGCCATAGTGGCAAAAATGTAGTAAAGCCCTGGTATGACCAACACCCCAAATAATGTTCCTATTAGCATTCCGCCCAAAGCCGACCCTCCGATAGTCCTATTTCCAATGGCTCCGGCCCCGGTAGCCACTACTAGGGGAATCAAACCTGCAATAAACGCGAATGAAGTCATTAAAATGGGTCTGAAACGGGCGCGGGAACCTTCTATGGCCGCTTCTAGAATACTGGCGCCTTGCCTATGCCTTTGAACAGCGAACTCTACAATAAGCACGGCATTTTTTCCTAATAGTCCAACTAACATAATAACCCCTATCTGGGCATATACATCATTGGCCAAGCCCATCATTTTCAGCAATGCAAACGAACCAAAAACACCAACCGGCAATGAAAGTATAACGGCAAAAGGCAGAAGAAAACTCTCGTATTGGGCAGCCAGTACGAAATACACAAATATCAATACGATGATAAAAATATATAGGGATTCATTTCCCCTTTTGGCCTCATCGTACGAAAGCCCCTCCCAGGCAATATCATAACCTCTGGGCAAGGTTAGGGCCGCCACCTCTTTAATGGCACTTATTGCGTCCCCGGTAGTGTATCCAGGAGCCGGAAGCCCATTGATGGTAGCCGAATTGTACAAATTGTAACGTGTGATCTCATTGGGACCCAAACGTTTTTCCATGGTCATAAAGGCAGAATAAGGTACCATTTCCCCTTCTTCATTTTTTACGAACAATTTCTCCAAATCCGATGGAAGTGCCCTATACTCGGGAGCCGACTGGGTATAGACCTTAAAGAACCTACCGAACAGAATAAAGCCCTGTTCATAGGTACTACCGATCAAAATATTCAGGTTTTCCATGGCCTTACCTATAGAAACCCCTTTTTGCATGGCAATCTTATTGTTGATCTTAAGTTCGTACTGGGGATAGTTGGCCGAGAAAAAAGAGAACAGTCCTGTTAATTCCTCTCTTTTGGCCAAGGCGTCCATAAAGTCATCGTTAATTTTTCCAAAACCATGATAATCCGTGGAATTGGTCTTATCCAATAAGCGCATGGAAAATCCGCCCGACGAACCAAAACCAGGTACCGCCGGCGGCTCAAAATATTCTATCCTTGCCCCCAGGTTTTGTGTTTCCTCTTCCAATTCCTCCATAATCTCATGTACAGAGTGATGACGCTCGGACCATGGTTTTAAATTGATGAGACAGGTACCGGCATTGGACCCACGTCCTTCGGTCATAATCTCATAACCGGCCAAAGAAGAAACCGACTCTACTCCATCCATTTCTTCACAGATCTGCTGCAATTTACGGGCAACATCATTGGTCCTTTCCAAAGTGGCTCCAGGTGGCGTCTGTATAATGGCATAAATCATCCCTTGATCTTCATTGGGAATAAATCCTGCCGGCAGCGATTCGTTCGTAAAAAATATCCCCGCGCAAAAGGCCAATAAAATACCAAATGTGACGATCCTTCTGGTTACGATTTTATCCAATAAATTTACATAGGTCCCCGTAAGACGTTCAAAGCCCTTATTAAACCATGCAATAAACTTATCCACGGGTGATTTCCTCTTGGGCTTCCCATGATTGTTCCTTAACATAATGGCGCATAATACGGGGGTAAGGGTAAGGGCCACAACCGCTGATATTACAATGGACCCGGCCATAGTAATGGAAAACTGTCTGTAAAACACCCCTACCGGACCGGTCATAAAAGAGATGGGAATGAATACGGACACCATGACCAAGGTAATGGCGATAATTGCCCCTCCAATCTCACTCAACACCTCGGTAGAGGCCTTATAGGGCGTTAAATGCTGCTCCTCCATTTTAACGTGAACGGCCTCGACCACAACGATGGCATTATCAACAACGATACCTATGGCAAGTACCAGGGCAAATAAGGTAATAAGATTAATGGACAGCCCGAAGAGCTGCATCACAAAAAAAGCCCCTATTAACGAAACCGGCACCGCAATGATCGGGATCAGCGTTGATCGCCAATCACCCAAGAAAAGGAAGACCACTATAGCCACCAAAATGAAGGCATCCCGAAGCGTGTGAAGCACCTGTTCTATAGAGGCATCCAAAAAATTGGCAACATCATAGCTAATCTTATAATCCAATCCCGGAGGAAGATCCTTTTTAAGCTCCACCAATTTGGACTTGACCTCATCAATAACATCCTTACCATTACTGCCCAACGTCTGTTTCAAAATAATGGAGGCCGATGGACGACCATCCAGATTTGAATAAATATCGAAGAATTCGCTACCAAGCTCCACATCCGCTAAATCGCCCAAAGTAATGGTCTCCCCCTCGGTATTGGCGCGAACAATAATATCCTTGTACTGTTCCGGTTGATTGTACCTCCCTTCATAAGTTAGTACATATTCCAAAGACTGGGATTTTATTCCCGAACTTTGCCCTATTCTCCCTGGCCTGGCAATTATACTCTGGTCTTGCATAGCCTCCATGATTTCTTCCGCAGATACATTGTAGGCCCGCATACGGTCAGGTTTTAACCATACCCTCATGGCATACTTTCGGCTACCCAATATCTGGGCACTGGCAATACCATTTATACGTTGTATTTCGGGTATTATTTTGGTATAGGCGTAATTGTAAAGAAACTTTTCATCGTTATGCCCGTCCTCGGCAAACAGATTTACGTACATCAACATACTGGGTTGAACGGGGGTTATGACCACCCCTTCCTTTTGCACCAATTCGGGTAGGTTCGGCATTACCTGATCTACCCTTGTCTTTACCATTACCACTGCCGTATTGGGATCCGTTCCTGGCTCAAAAATAACACGCAGCGTACCTTCCCCGGCACTGGTAGCATCGGACGCCAGATAGCGCATTCCCTGTACACCGTTAATAGCCGTTTCCAACGGAATTAGAGTAGAATTCACCAATACGTCCGCACTTGCACCCGGGTACGCTATAAAAATGTTAACGGTAGTAGGTGCAATTTCGGGAAATTGGGAAATGGGCAATTGTTTGATGGCCAAAAGGCCGGTAAAAACGATCATGACAGATATGACTATAGCCAATACCGGTCTTTTTATAAATTTTTTGAACATCTTTTGTGAAATTAGATTAGGCACAAAAATTAATTTCCCAAGAAGTCCTAACTTTCCTCCTTGTCTTCAGATTGGAAAAACACCCTATACATGGGGTAATTAATTTTTATGGTTCCTATAAATTTTACTTACTCGGCGTAAAGTGACAAGTTGTTAATAACCAATTTAGGATCAACAAATTCGGTTGCTATATGATCCCCGTCCTTTACCATACGAATGCCGTCCAGTATTATTTTATCTTTCTCGGAAAGTCCTTTTCTATAATAAAAAGATTGGGCAGTTCCTCTGCAACGGTAATTTCCTTTTGCTTAACTACAGCCTTATCATCAACAACAAAAACATATTTCTTGTCCAAGACCTCAAAGGTGGCCTTCTGTGGAATGATCAAGGCGTTTTTGTAGGGAACCTCCATAATAATACTACCTGTTTCACCGTGTCGTAAAATACGTTCGGGATTATCAAAAGTGGCCCTAAACGCTATGTTACCGGTCTCATGGCTAAATTCCCCTTCAATGGTTTCAACAATACCGATCTGATCAAAACGCTTATTATTGGCCATTAAAAGTCCAACCTCTTTTTTGCTGTCCTTGTCCACCCCGGTAATATAGTCGAGATACTCCGCTTCCGGAACATTGAAATATACCCACATTTTACTGTTGTCGGACAGGGTAGTCAGTAACTCCCCCTCATCCAAGAGACTACCTTCCCTAACATGAAGGAGGTCCATAATACCATCAAAAGGAGCCTTAATATTGGTAAAGCCCAAATGGGTCTCGGCCAGCATAACCTCTGCCTTCGCCTTTTCAAAATTCGCCTTTGCCATAGCCAGTTCATTTGCAGAAACTACATTGCCTTCGGCCAATAGTTTGGTGTTCCCATATTCTATTTCCGCTACCCTGGCCTCCGCCTTAGCTTTTTGAAATTCCGCTTCATAGACATTGGGCATAATGTGGAACATTTGTTGACCCTTTTTTACGGATTGACCTTCATCTACAGAAATCTCCTCTAAATAACCCTTCTCCAACGCACGTACCTCAATATTTCTAATACTATGTATTTGACAGACATAGTCTTTTACTGCAGCAGTATCCTTTTTTATAGGACTGGTCACGAGATACCTGGTTTCCTCTGGTTTTTCATGTTTCTTGGAATTACAGCTTAATTGGCTTAATAGTATACACACGCCAACAATCATGGGGGATTTCCTCATAATCTTGATATATTTAAATGAATAATTGGTTTTTGGTAAATAAAATGTGGGGCAAGTCCACTTATTATAGTTTCGGACTTGCTCCATCCTGATATAACAGTATTAAAAAATGGAAGGGGGGGGGACAGACCTTGGTATGATCAGGCCCTTATATGTTTTTTATATTCTGAATACCTGGAACCAAATATACCTTTTACAAGGAGTGGTATAGGGAAGGCAATCAATGTAGGTACGGTCTTTTCCAAGATAGGAAGACAAATGCTCCAACATTTGGGCATAAAAAATGGCAGTTGCGGAAACACCATAAATCAAATTTGTTTCCGAAGAAAGCGTAATTTCATCGCTCTCCTCTTCCTCTTCCTCAGTATCCGTAACTTCCGCTACATGTAGCTTTTGAAATTCAAAAGCAAAAGTATGTTCAAAAATAATTGGGGCCAATTCTGGTTCCTCTCCACAGTGCGAACTTTCAGAAATGCCAGCATTTATAACAGAAAAATAACCGTCAACTTCAAAATTTGAATGGGCATAAATAGTATTGAATCCATTTATTAAAAGGATGCAAAGAAGTAGTATATATTTTTTTAATGCCCTATACATTCGGGAATCAAAACTAGACCTTGGATTTCATCCTTACAAATAGTAGTTGTTAAAATTAGTTAAAATAAAATGGAGGTACATTATTTTTATTAAAACCAAAGGTCTTTCGTATTGAAAATCAATTAATAACAATTTCAAGTCCCCTCTTTTGATAAATAATCATAATTCCACGATCCAGATCGCAGAGAAATCCAAAGTTAAGGGCCTTATAAATAAACATTAGGCATGTTAAGCCTATATGGGCCGTATTTTAAAAACATCCACAATATATAATTTCCTATATTAGAGGCCATCGTTAAAAAATGGGCCAAGACCATTTACCGTAAAAAACAATATTAACCCTTATGCCCATATCTAAATACAGCTTATTTTTTATAATGTGGCCCATCTTTCTTGTTGCAACCACTACCGTGTTCCCCCAAACAAAACAGATGGAAGAACGGCCTCCTAATATAGTTTGGATTACTTCGGAAGATAATTCCAAGCATTACCTAGAACTATTTGATGGCAATGGCATTCCTACTCCCAATATTCAATCCCTAGCCGAAAAGGGTTTGATCTTTACCCGGGCATTCTCCAATGCCCCTGTATGCAGTGTTGCCAGATCTGCTATAATCTCTGGTTGCTACGGCCCACGTATCGGGGCACAGTTCCATAGAAAAATACTAACGGTCCCAATGCCCGATTCGCTCCAAATGTTTCCGGCATATTTAAGAAAAATAGGGTATTACACTACCAACAATAGTAAGGAAGATTATAATATTATTAAAGAAGATGATGGTGTTTGGGACGAATCTTCAAAGAGTGCCAGTTGGAAAAACAGAAATGGAAATCAGCCGTTTTTCCATGTTTTCAATATTGGGGTTTCTCATGAGTCGAGCATGCACTTCACTGTTGGGGATATGGAAGCGGCATTGTCCGAAACCGATGTAAACTCCTTTAAGATTCAGCCCAACCACCCCAATACGGACTTATTTAGATACACCAATGCCCTATACCGAAATAAAATTAGGGAGATGGACCAACAAGTCGGGACCATTATCAACGAACTAAGGATAGATGGAAGACTGGACGACACCTTTATTTTTTACTTTGGCGATCATGGCGGAGTATTGCCCGGAAGTAAGGGTTATCTATACGAAACGGGCCTACATGTTCCAATGGTAGTACACATCCCCAAAAAATACAAACATCTTGTAAACAACCCTGTTGGAAGCACTGTAAACAATTTTGTAAGCTTTATAGATTTGGCCCCCACAATATTGAACCTTGCAGGAGCAACCATACCTAAAGGAATGGACGGAAAGGCATTTATGGGTACGGACGTAAGTGACCCAGCAGCAAATACCAATAATGAAGCTTATAGCTATGCGGATAGGTTCGATGAAAAATATGATATGGTAAGGGCCGTCCGAAAAGGGAGATATAAATATATTAGAAACTATCAGCCTTTTAATTTTGATGGTTTAATGAACAACTATCGTTATAAACAATTGGCCTACCAAGAATGGAAAGCTCTGTACGATAAGGGAGACCTGAACAAAATACAATCGGCCTTCTTTGAAGCCCGTACCCCCGAAATGCTCTTTGATATTGACGCAGACCCTTATGAAACAAAAAATCTGGCCAATGACCCCAAGTACAGGGCAACCTTAATAGACCTGCGCAACAGGCTCAATAGCTGGGTAAAAGGAATGCCAGACCTTTCATTCTACCCAGAACATGTCCTTATAGAGAATGCTTTTACAAATCCTGTAGCCTTTGGGAACAAACACAAAAAAGAAATTGAAAAATATATTAAAATTGCCGATCTGGGACTATTACATTTTAAGAAGGCCAAAACTTCCTTAACCTTGTCTTTGCTCTCTTTAGATCCTTGGGAAAGATATTGGGCCATCATTGTCTGTAGTACATTTGGAGAAAAGGCCAAGGCCTTGGCACCCATAATTAAACCTTTGGCCACCAAAGACCCAGAACTTATCAACAGGGTACGAGCAGCAGAATTCTTGGCAATTTCAAAACAATTGGATCCGTCGGCAGTGATGACAAAAGCTTTGTACGAGTCTGGCAAACCAAGTGAGGCCCTGTTAATTTTAAACTCGATAGTATTGATGACATCCAGCAAATACAACTATGGATTTAATATTGAATGGGATAAAATATCCAAGGTTGTTGTCGAAAATTCGGAAGTGATGCGTAGATTGGAATTCTTAAAATCTTTGTAGCCCTTTGGATGTGAACGCCGTATCATTCTTTTTTTGCCACCCACTTTATGCCTTCTATAAGATGTTGTCTGCCAAAGTTCGTATCCAAGGAGCGGATATCATGACCCAATTCCGTATAAAAGAATCTTCCCCCACCCCAATCCCTGGTCCAGGCTATAGGATGATCTTTTCCCATGGGTACGCCTCCTCTGGTCTTGAAGTATTCCCTAACCGGTTCGTATGTAGATTCGTCCACCCTCAGTAAAACCTGTATCCCCGGTAAACCGGTGACCGTATTGGTGTGGTTGGTCCAATCTGCTTCATACCAGAACTCCCTGCCCATCCCCTTAACAGTAGGATGATCCAATGCTTCGGGGTCCACGATCACTTTCGCTTTAATAAATTCTGAATCGCTATTGAAATCACAACCTCCCAATTCCATTATCCAGGGCCAGTTTTCCTGATGTACCAACAGGGCATGAAGACCCACAATTGCCCCCCCGGCCTTATACCATTCTTCTATACCTTTACGCTGGCCCTCATTCAATACTTTATCCAGAACATTTGCATTGTTGAACAACAAAACATCGTAATTACTTAGTTTTTCCTTCGACAGATCTGTCCCGGTCTCACTTACATCTATCTGCATATTATGCTCGGCACCAAGCCGAACTATCCATCCATTCACTATGGGGATGTCCGGATGGCGGAACCACCCGGTGCCGGAAAAAAGCATCACCTTCAATGCTGTGCCGTTTCCCATCGCATTGTGTTCGTGCATTTTATTTTGATGGTCAACATCAAGATGCTCTTGTGCAAATAACTGAAGGTTTAAGAAAAATAGCGCCCATAAAAAAAGAGTTGCAACAATTTGATTTCTTTTATTTTTCATAATTGGCAATTATTAAGAGGTAGACATTAACACATCCCCTGTTCTTTAGAAGTAATAAATAGGGTAAGCCATGGCCTTACCGGGTATCCAAAAAGCAGGATAACTAGTTCTCCCCCCCCGGTTTTACAAATACCTTTTTACCCTTATAAAAAAGGTACAGATAGCGGACCTACACCATAAATATAAAGTATATTTAAGGCAAAACCATAATTTTGGCCGTACGATTAACAAGATTGAATTACCCATGAAATATTTCACAATTATTATAAGTCTGTCTGTCCTGTTTTCCTGTAACAGTTTGCCCAACAAAAAAGTAAAAATGGATCCCTCAAAAGGAATCCTTGTTTCTACAATGGAGTTGTCCAAAATCAAAGAAATGGCCGCTTCAGGAATTGAGCCCCATAGTACCAATGTCACTATTTTCCTAGGATATATAGACAGTTTAATGCAGGCCTCATCAGCCTGGCCCCCATTGAAAAAGGAGGTTATAATTACCGATCGCAGTTCCAAAGACCCTGTCCAGCTAAGTTCCGACGGAGGAAAATTGGCCTATGGCACCGCATTGGCCTGGCATCTGACCGGCAACAAAGATTATGCGGAAAAAGCCAAAACCCTTATCTTGGATCTTAGTCGTACCCATGGATACAGAAATGCGGAACATCATGATTTTCATTGGGGAGCCCAGGGAATACTAAACCTGGCCCGTGGAGGCACACCTTATATTTATGCAGCGGATCTCTTGGAGGGGTGGACAGGTTGGGCTGAAAAAGATAAACTCCAATATCAAATCTGGTTACGGGATGTAATGTACCCAAAAGTAGCCTGGGCCAGCAGGACCAGAAAAAACAACTGGGGAGTTGCAGCCTCCTTTTCAGCCGCACTTATTTCATATTACCTCATGGACCGGAAAGAATGGCTGCTAACCGAAATAAGTCCAATAACTCAAAAATTGTCGCCCAAGGCAGCCTTCGAATCGCATAATCAATATCAGCTTGGTCGTTTAAAAACTTCCTTGGATTGGAAAATGGATGCCAAAGTAGCCTTATGGGGCATCTTGCCCAACGGTGCAATACCTGAAGAAATAAGGAGGGGGGAGGACCCTATTGATGGTGATCATTTACCTTCCAACGGAAGCGGTACCGGATATACCATGACACATATTGAACACCTCACCGCCCATGCCGAATTTTTAAAACGACTTGGGGATAATTCGTTATATGATCAGGTTGAAAATGATGGATCGGCCTCGCTTTTCCAAGCGTATATGTACGTAATAAACAACCCGATAAAATCGCACTGCTTTACGATAAATAGGATAAATGCATTGTATATGGCCTATAACCACTACAAGGATATGGCCATACTAAATTCACTAAAGGAATGTGGTCCGGGAAATATTTCAGGACAGCGGCTAGCACTATATGGACGATTGACACACCCGCTGACCATTCCATAAAAACCCTATACATCATACCCAAAATACATGGCCCTGAATAACTATAGACCCATATTTTGATCAAACTTTTTGGCTGAAAAATATGATTTATACCCATTTCTTATCTCCCAACCGATCTAAAGCCTCAATAATTCACTATCTTAACATACTAAATTCATCTTCAACACCATGCCAAAAACCACACCATTTCTCCAAGACAATTTTAATGGACTGCAACACCTAGGCCTACCTGTTTCCAATTTGAAGGCTTCCGTAAAATTCTATGAATCCCTTGGCTTTAAGCGGATAATGGCTTCTCACGTAGATGTACCCGAAGAAAACGATTCCATACTTGTAGCCATGATGGAACGCCAGGGCGTAATCATTGAACTCTATCAAGTAACCAAAAAGGACATGGCAGCATTAAAGTCGCGCAAAGATGGCCACCTAGACCATATTGCCTTTGATGTGACCGATATTGAAAAAGCCTTTAACGAGCTTAAGGAAGCCGGATTTACCATGGTAGAAGATAATCCGGTATTCCTCAGTTTCTGGGAAAAAGGTTGTAAATATTTTGCTATACGGGGACTGGACGGCGAAAAATTGGAATTTAACCAGATCCTATAATAAAATAAAAAGGACTTCCCATTAGGGATCTGCCTACATAAAAAGGATAATTAAAAATTTATATAAACTATTCGTACTGGCACAAATAGGAAGTTTGCCCAACCGACTTCACCTTAAAGGAACTCTTGGCGGCTACCTTAAAGGAAGTACCGGCCTTAAAAGATTGCCATTCGGATTCCCCCGGCAACAAAGCAATCAATTCCCCTTCTACCACTATCATGGTTTCCTTGGAATAGGTGCCAAATTCATACTCTCCTGGTTCCATGACCCCTATGGTGGATTTTCCATTGGCAGAGGTATACCCCAGAGATTTTACCGTTCCATCAAAATATTCGTTACTCGAGATCATACGCTTTCTTTTATCAAATACCCCGCAAATATATAGAAAGGATGTTCGGAATAGATATAATCCTTATATTTTTTAAATGCACTAGCACTATCATTTACCTGCTTGCCTTTTCGTTCACCAAAACAATAAGCTTTATCCAGAACTTGCACTAGGCCATTACCCTATCCAAAAATATGGGTCAATGGAGCCGTGACACTCTACCTCATGAAGAATAACCAAAGTATAAAATAAATAGAATCCCAGCTCACAACAATATATTTATAACGGAGATTATTCACTCCAGATCGCCTTACAGACAAATCAATACAAAATAGCACCAATTTCCTTTCTATGTGAATGGTTTTAAGCCACTTTGGAGTATATTTAAGTAATTTTTGATGTGATATTAAAAATGAGAAAATTAAAAATAATTTTTTTTCTATTGATACTAATTTCATGGAAAGCAAGAACACAAAATCCGGTTGCCGACCCTAACGATTATTTAAAAGAAATAAAAGTTGAGCTAACAAAAAAATGGCCCCAGAACCGGACGGTGAATCTAATATTCCATGGGCATTCGGTTCCTGCCGGCTATTTCAAGACTCCTACTGTAAACACTCTGGATGCATATCCTTTTCAAGTATTGAAAGGAATAAAGGAACTCTACCCCTATGCCGTAATCAACATTATAAACACCTCCATTGGGGGAGAGAATTCTGTTAGCGGTGCGAAACGACTTGAAGCTGAAGTCCTCATACATAAGCCTGATGCACTTTTCTTGGATTATGCATTAAATGACACTGGAATTGGCCTTGAAAAGGCCTATGAAGCTTGGAATTCCATGATTAGAAAAGCGTTGGACCAGAACATTAAAATAATTCTTCTGACCCCTACCCCGGACCAGCGAATAAACATTATGGAAACAGATAATGTATTAGAGCAGCACCAAAAACAGATCCGGCAATTGGCCATAGAAAATAAGGTTGGATTTATGGATAGTTTAAAATTGTTCAAAGAAAAAGCACTTGCAGGAGATAGCATTTCAAAATATATGTCTCAAGTAAACCACCCCAATAAAGAAGGCCACAAACTCATTGCCGATGGTGTAATGGAATATTTTGAATAAAAAATAAATCAATGATGGTATAATCCGAGCTATCAAAAAAGAACTATCATTGGCAGCAGTACCTCCAAGGCTTGTACATTAATTTATTAACCGAGAATTTGAATTTGCAAACCATTAATATCAAGAACAATATGACCGGTCATCGACATTCCCCTCTGGAAATAAGTAAAGAGCAATTTAAAGATATGGCGTATGGGTTGGTAGATAGAATTGCCGAGTTTTTGGATTCCGTAGCCCAAAACCCGGTTACCCCCGGTGAATCACCAAAAGAGCTACAAAAAATATTGGGCATCACTTCCCTTCCGGACAATGGCAGTCCTGCAGAAAATATCATTTCCAATACCGCAGAATTATTGATGCAACATTCCCTGCTCAACGGCCATCCAAAATTTATGGGTTATATCACCTCTTCCCCAGCACCTATTGGAATGTTGGCCGATTTATTGGCAGCATCGGTAAACCCCAATGTGGGTGCCCACATATTGAGTCCCATGGCAACAGCAATTGAAAAGCAAACCATACAATGGCTGGCAGAATTCATCGGAGTCCCGAAAGACTATGGCGGAATATTGGTAAGTGGGGGCAATATGGCAAATTTTACCGCATTTTTAGCGGCACGAACTGCAAAAGCACCAAAAAAAATTAAAGAAGACGGCCTTAGCTCTACCTCAAAAAAACTATTGATCTATTGTTCCAAAACCACACATACCTGGATAGAAAAGGCAGCTATACTTTTTGGACATGGATCAAAATCCATTAGATGGATCCCAACAGAAACCACAAATAAAATGGACATCGATCTCTTGGAAAAAACCATAATAAAGGATCTAAAAAATGGTCATCAACCTTTTATGGTCGTAGGAACGGCCGGAGATGTAAGTACAGGAGTCGTAGATAACCTAAAAAACATTGCCTCGCTGTGCAAGACCTATGATTTATGGTTTCATATAGATGGTGCCTATGGCATTCCTGCAGCAATCGTTCCGGAATTAAAACAAATGTTCCATGGCCTTCAGGAGGCAGATTCCATAGCACTTGACCCCCATAAATGGCTTTATAGTCCGTTGGAAGCAGGGTGTACTTTGGTAAAAAACCCCAAACACCTCACCGACACCTATAGTTCACATCCAGAGTATTACAATTTTAGTAAAAATGACCATGGCCAAGCATTGAATTTTTATGAGTACGGATTACAGAACTCGCGAGGATTTAGAGCTTTAAAAGTTTGGATGGCCTTAAGGCAAGTGGGCAGAAATGGTTATTTAAAAATGATCCGCGAAGATATTGGGTTATCCCGGTTATTATTTCAACTGGCAAAAGATCATGAGGAATTGGAAGCTATTACCCAGAGTTTGAGCATTACTACCCTAAGGTTTGTACCTCAGGGGTATGGCGATACGTCCGATGGGAATGAAAAATACTTGAACACCTTAAATGAAGCCCTGTTGGACCACTTACAGCTAGGTGGGCAGGTATTTCTCTCCAACGCCATAGTAAATCATAAATATTGCCTCCGGGGGTGTATTGTAAATTTTAGGACCTCAAAAAAAGACATTGAGGAAATCATTGAAATAATAGTAAGGGAAGGAAAAGAAATACATCAAAAACTATCGGCACAATAAACTAAAATTGGAAAGTAATGCATTTCATCCCTACCCACATGGCAGCTCTAACAACAATGAACTAAATTAATTGGTAATCCAACAACCTACCTAAATGACAGCAATAGACAACCACATCAATTATGTTGAGTTCCAGACAAAGGATATGGAAGAAACAAAGAAATTCTATGGTAAGGCCTTTTCTTGGGATTTTACAGATTATGGTCCCAATTACGTAGCTTTTTCCAAGAGCGGACTGGAAGGAGGCTTTGAAAAAACCGAAAATGAAATAGTAAACGGAGCGCTAGTTATTTTATATCACAAAAATCTTGTTTTGATAAAGAACAAAATTGTCCAAGCTGGTGGTGAAATCTCCAAAAATATTTTTTCTTTTCCAGGTGGACGAAGATTTCATTTTATAGATCCTTCCGGGAACGAACTGGCCGTATGGTCGGACCAATAGTAACCCAACCCGGATTCCTTTAAAACAAAACATATACAGTTGATTATCAATAAAATATAGTCCAAACCCTGTCTTTTCCAGGCCAGACCGATTGACCAACAGATTCAAGGGGACAGCATTGCCCTAAACTATCCATTAATAACAATGAACATGGAAACCGAGGTTAACATACATCGTTATGCCATGAACACCCGTTCCCCCTAGGGATTCCATAGAGATATAACCTACTAACCTTGTTAATCCACTAAAGATTTCGCATATTTATACATCAAATTTTACATCGGGAAAATCTGTGCTGTTTAACAAACACCTGTGCGGAGCGAATTATATCTTTATCTATGGGTCCTGAAGCCGTAAAAGTATTACGTATAGTAAACAAAACCACCTCCAAAAAAATGAAGGGATATTATTCGGTTTTCTGGATTCAAAACGGAGTAAAAGCACTTGAAATAGACAAGGTTCCATATAAAAATGTATCAAATTCAATTTTTTTTTCTCCACCCTGATATCAATTGGAAATTATTAAGGGGGAATACCGATGCATCCTCCGGATATATTTTGTATTTGTCCCAAGAGATATTGGACAACCCATTGTTAAGTAAACTCCATATTAACGAAATAAGGCTTTTTACTTCAGATGCAATTCCTAAAATAAATCTCTCCCCTGGTATAGAAAAAAGGATTCAGTCTATTTTGGAAATGCTGGACGAGCTGATAGGATCAGAACTCAACCACAAGGACGATGCCATCCTCTCCTTATTGAATACCATTTTTATTTATTGCGATGGACAGTGCAATATTAAATCGGTCATATCGGAAAACAACGCAAAAAAAACAATCGTTTATAAATTTAAAAAACTGGTGGACCAGTGGTTTTCCAAATACCACAAAGTGAGTGACTATGCCAATTTACTCAACGTTTCCGACAACTATTTAAATGAATGCTTAAAAGAAACCATTGGGGTAAGCGCCAAGGCGATCATTACCGAGAAAAGAATAATGAACTCTCGTCACCAATTGAAATTTACAGATAAAACCATAAAAGAGATCTGTTTTGAAATGGGCTTCTCCTCTCCCGATTATTTCAGCTATTTTTTTAAAAAACATACCGGAATTACCCCATCCATGCTTAGAGAAAACTAAAGACCGCAAAATCTAAGGATATACCCTGATTTTCGCATTCCCCTGTTTTAGGTATTCTCCTAATTTGCCAATTCTAAAAACAATATTATGGATAGGAAAAAATTTTTAAAAGCATCTGGAATAGGAATGGGCATAGTAATGATGCCCGGTATGGTACAATGCCAGTCGGCCACCGCAAACCACCGCAATACCACTAAAACCGAACCGAGAATTGTAACGGATGGGGAAGGCAGGGTTTTAAATGTAATTGGGGATATACAGACCCATAAACTGGTTGGTAGTGAAACAGGAAACCAGATAGTGGAATGGGTGGATAATGTGGGACCGGGAGTTGGCATACCCCCACATATCCATACCAAGGAAGATGAAATATTTAGGGTAATTAAGGGACAGGTAGAAATAATGGTCGATGGGAATACCACCATTTTAAAAGAGGGCGATGTTGCATTTGCTCCAAAAAACATCCCACATTCCTGGAAAGTAGTTGGTACGGAAATGGCCAAAATGATTACTTCTGCTTTCCCTTCCGGTATAGAATTTATGTTTCAAGAATTGGCACAGCTCCCGGTGGGGCCTCCGGATTTTCAAAAAGTAGCTGAAATATGTGCAAAGCAAGGCATTACCTTTGTATAAATGCAATCTATATAGTTTACAACCTTCCATAAAAAATGGAAGGTTTTTTTGTTCCATTTTTTCAAATCTCATTACTTGGACCATCATGTAGGAAAGGAATTAAGATGGCCGTATCTTTAAAACAAAAAATCACTTGTTTTTTTAACCAATTAAATGAGTAATAGCTAAAATAGTCAAAGAGTTTGTCCAGCAATACAAAAAACATTTTATGGGATTTTATCAATTTAAAAAAACACAGGAAATCAATGCCGGTCTAGACGAAGTATGGAAATTTATTTCCGACCCCACCAATCTAAAACGAATAACCCCGGATTATATGGGCTTTGATATCACTTCAAAGCATATACCCTCCAAAATGTATGCTGGAATGATTATATGCTATAAAGTTTCGCCCTTGTTCGGAATTAAAACAACATGGATTACCGAAATTACCCACTTAAAGGAGAATAGTTACTTTGTTGACGAACAAAGGGTTGGACCCTATAAGATCTGGCATCACCAGCATATGATCCAACCTACCGAAAAGGGGACATTAATGACAGATATAGTAAGTTATCAACCGCCATTGGGCCTCTTGGGAACTGTGGCCAATTCCCTAATAATTAAAAGAAAGCTTAACGAAATATTCCATTATAGGACCAAGGCATTGGATGAAATATTTTAGTGCTACCTACAAAACATTGACAAGATTGGACTAAATTTGGAAATAATTGTCATAATGTATATTGAACAGGGATAGAATTACCAATATAATTGGATGAAGATATTAACCATTCCTTGGCCATATTTCCTTGTTACAAAAATATATCCAAGACTTTGGTCATGAATAGAAGAAATCCCTATTTTACTATTTAAACCCCAACCATACTTGGTTCCACAACATTGGGATGTAAAAACATGAATAAAAAACCGACTATAAAAATCAAAGACAACAAAGTGGGTATGATAGGCTATGGCATGCTGTCTTCCTTGGAGAGTATTGAGGACATTCTGGGAAGAAAATACCAGGACCCCATTTATTGGATACATCTTAGAGGCATGCAGCGCGCTTGGAATTTTGTTGCCCCCAATAACGACCCAAATTTTTCTGCAGAATATATCAACTATGATTCCTTTTACCTTAAAAACAACAGTGCCTTACCATATGAAAAGTCTATTTTTCTGAATATCATAGAAAATAAGGATATACGATTAAACTGTATATTGTATTTTTTAACCCATGAGGAATTAAAATTGTTCGATAAATTTGAATATGGGTATAAAAGAATAGATGTAACCGATCGCGTGGAAGAATACAGTTTTGACAATGGTAAAGTCTATGCTTACAAGGCACTTCCTGCGTATGAATATAACGATATTTACGACAAGGACAAAAGCATTATAGAAAAAAGTTATTTAGATTTAGTATTGGCATCCTATGATGCCCAAGGAAGCGAATCCCGTAAAGAATTTGACCTTTCCACCATTCCCCACGACCCTAATTTAGTTGCTCCGGTATCCCAAAAAAGGTAAGGGAATAGTTGATGACGAATGTATTAAACCAATAATTTTCTTATAAAAGAACGCCCCTCTTTAAAATAGGGGGCGTCCGTCCTACTCTATGAACGGAATGTAGTTGAACCAACAAAACATTCCCTCAGATTTATCGGCCAGCATCATTTACGCTTTCTATTCTGCTGGGCTTCCAATTTTTGTTTAATTTTCTCTTGTTTTTTAGTCTTTAGATCCACTTTTGGGGCTTTTAATTTTTTCCCTCTAGCCATGATTATAATTTTAAATGATTAATAAAAAATATATAAAACGGCAATCCTAGAGTGTTATAACCATTACCTACGAGTCATAGCAAATACGGACACAATTAACCATTGTTGCCAAAAATAAATGGGAGTAAGGTTATAGGATTGTTTTAAGCACACTCGCGGGTGCTTAAAAATTCGGGAAGATAATTTTCGATTTTCTTATCGAAGAATTTTGCAAATACAATCCAACAAAAAAATCGGACAAACCGAAATCTCCTCGGTCTTGACCAAAGTTATATTTTTCTACTGTATCAAAATAATGGCCTTCCATAATCAAGAAGCAATATTGTTTCATGCAACGACATCAGTACACGTTGCACCATAGCTGTTCCGTTCCAAACATACATAATATAAATATATCCATCAAATTTAAATGCCCCTTAAATCCTTCACAATTATTCAACCTGCCTATATGAAAACGATTGTCCCAATTTTGCCGCAAGCGATTAAAAACATGGAAATACTATTGGACCATAGTAGCACTTTTCTGCAAAAAATGCTTAAACACAAAATGTCCCGAAACAATCAATAAAAGCAAAAAAAGATATTCATTAAAAAAATTATCCTTGGAAGGAAAGCTAGGGACGTACAACTTAAAGGCCAATAGATAACTTACCGCACATAAACCCAAAAAGGACAAGCTATATCGCCAGTTCCTGAAGCAATCCAAATACAAACCAGGCCTCAATAAAGATGTCAATTCCTTACCAAACAATTGTCCGGCCAAAGGCCATAAAAAAACAAGTGGCAAGGCAAACAATCTGGTTTCCCTAGCCAAGGTAGCTGCCATTACAATGGGTGTATTAATGGCCATGGCCAGTAAAAACGCCTGGATGTATTTTTTTTCCAATGCAGAAAAAACCCTGGATTTTTTGCCCATATAAAGAAAATATAGGCTAGGGCCCAAGACCAGAAAAAATGATACTACGGATTCAACAGTACTGGCAAAAGTTCCAAAATTCTGAAAATAACAACTTAGCCTATTCACGGCCACCTCCGCCGTTTCATTCCAAATACCGCTGGCCCATAAAAATATCCCTAAATAAATACCATATAAAGGCAGAGGCAGAAAGAGTAGGAATAACTTTTTTTTGACCAATGGTGCCTCCCCATTGTTCGTCTTTAAACTGAGACCAGAAAAAACAATGGCCAACCCAGGTATTAAAAAAACAGTGCTTTCCCTAGCTATAGTGGCCATTAAAAACAATGGGACATAGTTCCACCACTTTTCCTGGATCAAGGCAAGAATACCGAGCATAATCAAACAATATTGTAAAGGCTCATCATAACTAAAGACCGGAGGAAAAAAAGCGAAGAGAATAGAAAAGGTCAGAAAATAAGCTATTTGGTTAAATAATGCCTGGCCCCTTGTTGCCCGAAGTCTCAGTGAAATTTTATAAATCAATAATCCACTAAAAAACAGTAATAACAGATTTACCAGTACAAAGGACTCCCCCAGCGTAATCCCAAAAAAGCCTGAGGATCCCTCAATTAACAAAGAGGTCAATGGGCGTCTCGCAAAGGGAGCAAATTCCTGATGGTATCTAATTTGGGAGGCCAGAAAAACATGGGACAGCTTAGTGTTGTTTTCATTCAACATACTATCCGATATAGGCAGCATATGAATACCGTATATCAGCATAACAAACAGAAAACTAATATAATACTGTAAATGGCCTTTCATAGTATTGTTGCCAATGATAGGCCTAAAAGTAAACAAAACATGAGTTGGTTGTTGTATAGCAAAATATTGTTCCCTTTAGAAAAAATAGTTTCTCGGGCAGGAAAACCGATGCCCTAGTATTCTACCCTATGTAAATTATAGTCTACGCCAAAGACTCCAAAGCCAGCCATGCCATTAATCCCCCTCCTATTTCCAAAGCCGATTCATCTATGTTAAAGGTGGGAGTATGTAAGCCCGAGGTTATCCCCTTTTCTATATTGCCGACGCCCAATAAATAAAAACAAGCCTGGTTTTGTTGAGAATAATAGGCAAAATCTTCGGCGGCCGTCCAGAGGTCCAAATCGACCACATTATCAGATCCAAGATAGGCTATTGCCCCTTTTCTCATTGCATCCGTCAATTCCGGATTATTCTTTAAATGTGGATATCCCCTTGGTATATGTATTGTACATTCCGCACCCATACCATCTACAATGGATTTTACCATCTTGGTGAGCTTTTCTATTGCCTCTGTCCTCCATGCCTCATCATAGGTCCTAAAAGTACCCTCAAGAATAACCCTGTCCGGAATAACATTATTGGCCCCGTCCCCTATAATACGTCCAAAGGACAATACACTTGGAATTTTGGGCGATGCCATTCTGCTCACTATCTGCTGGGCCGCCACAATAACATGCGATGCAATTAAAATTGGATCTATACATTCTTCCGGCACTGCGGCATGCCCCCCTTTTCCTTTGATGGTGATATATATCTCATCCATACTGGCCATAAATAGTCCAGATCTAAAACCCACCTTGCCCACAGCAAGTTTTGGCATTACATGTTGCCCTACATGAGGTATTGGACCCAAATCCTTGTACGAGCTCTCTTTCATTACCAAGGTGGCCCCGCCCGGCATAATTTCCTCCCCAGGTTGAAACAATAACTTTACCGTTCCCGAAAATTCCTTCCTGAGCTCCCATAGAATATTGGCGGTCAGCAAAAGGGAGGTCATATGCACATCATGGCCACAGGCATGCATAACCCCTTTATTTTGTGAGGCATATTCCACCACATTTTCCTCTTGTATGGGAAGGGCGTCCATGTCTGCCCTTAAAAGGACAGTTTTGCCAGAGGCCTCTCCTTTTATAGTGGCCAATAAACCCGTTTTGGCAACAGATTCTATTGCGGTAATCCCAATATCTACAAGTTGTTGTCTTAGGTAGGCACAGGTATGATGCTCCTTAAAGGAAAGCTCTGGGTGTTGGTGCAAATATCTTCTTACCTCTATATATTTGGAAGAGTGTGCTTGCGCCAAATGTTTTATTTTATTCTTAGTATTCATATAGTATCTATTATACCACAATATTACATAAATCCTTATACTTTTTCATGGACATAATACGGAAGAGATCCGCTTTTAGGGGAAGAAGTTTTTTAATCAGTAACAATAAAATTTAAAAATCCCGGACTGTTCCATTGCCGGTATGCCCCTGGAAGGTCCTCCACCATAAACACCTCCAAATCTGTAGCTTCCCCTACAACTTTCCTGCCTTCCCCAATTCCCGATACACTTAGGGCCGAGGCATAGGCATCTGCCATGCTCCCATTGGGCGCTATTACCGTTACTTGGATATTATTGCTCAAGGCCATACCATTTTTTGGATCGATTATATGTGAATATCGCTTCCCTTCAATAACGGAATACTGATACAAATCCCCCGATGTGGCTACTGCCTGATTTTTAAGCTTTACTTTTTGGAATACCTCCTCCCCTTTTTCATTGAAATAACTAAAGCCTAAAATCCAAAAC
This sequence comes from Flavobacteriaceae bacterium, assembly GCA_041392165.1. Classification (GTDB taxonomy): domain Bacteria; phylum Bacteroidota; class Bacteroidia; order Flavobacteriales; family Flavobacteriaceae; genus Arenibacter. Next base: position 528,876 of record JAWKMN010000002.1, on the reverse strand, counting down.
TCCTTATTGGGCGGAGCCCCACTCACAGTAACGTCCCCGCCCATATCTATCAATGCGGAGTTTATACCATTTCTTTTCAATAAGTGTATAGCCTCGTCCGCAGCAAACCCCTTTCCTATGCCCCCTACATCCAATTGCATTCCCTCTTGCTTTAACCTTACCGTATTTATATTTGGGAATTCCATATTACTATGACCAGTTTTCTGTTGAGCGGATCTTATTTCGGCCATAGAAGGAACTTGCTTATTTTTCCTGGCTTTTTTCCAAAGTTCAATGAGTGGCCCCAAGGTAATATCAAAAGCACCAGAGGTCCTTTTGGCATAGTCTCCCGAAATATTCATGAGGCGAAATAAATCCGTACTTACTACCACATCCCTATTTGGCTTTTTACCAAGCTGGTTAATTTCGCTTTGCGGAAGGTAATTACTTAATATACTGTTCAGCTCATCGATCCTCTGGAATACCAATTGCGCTATGGAATCTGCCCTGGACCTATCTTTTTCATAAAAGACAAGACCAATTTGGGTACCCATTTGTTGGTGGGAATACTCATACCTGGTTTGGGCGATCGATCTAGAGCAAAAGACATAAAACAAAATAACAATTGAAATACGGCAAATCATATAGCTACCAAGTAATTATTAAACTACTTGCGAATTTACTGTATACTGTCCACAATAGTGTCCTTCCCTATAAATTCTGTTTTGAGTTCCGGATTAATGCCATAGTCTATATGCAAGTTGGGAATAGCTTCCCTTAGCTTGGAAAGTCCAAGATCGGACAGTTGTGTCTCCCAAACATAAAGACTATTAAGGTTCTTGAAGTCCCTCATAACGACCACACTTTCATCGGTAATGCCAGTTTCATATGCCTTGAGGACCTTAAGATTTATAAGTCCAGTTAATTTTACAAACTCGGCATCCGTAATGGGGGTACGGTCTACTTCCAACCATTCCAAATTTTTACACATTGCTACAAATTCCATTTCCTTTTCCCCAATAGGAATTCCACTCAAATCCAACTCCACTATATTGTTGGCAATCCGCTTCAAATCCGTAATATTCTTCGGATCATATTCGGGTGGTAGGTATACCGATATACCCAGTGCCTGTGAATTACTGGCAATCCTTTTTATGGTTACGTAATCCGATGCCAAATTTTGCAAGGTGCTGTCCGCTACTTTGGGAAGTTTTGCCCATGAATTCTTTGTACCGGAATCCATCATTTTTTTGACCATCCCTGCCAAAGGTTCACTACGATCCAAATGACTCCACTTTAAAGTGTCCGAAGCCCCCAAGGCTATCCAGCGTTCCAATATTTGTATTTCATTTTCGGACAATGGTTTCTTGCCCTCGGGCGGCATATGCTCCTCGTCTTCCTTTGGCAAATGTAAACGTCTAACGATTTCACTTTTCCCCGGATCCCCAATCACCAAAGCAGGTCCGCTTTCACCGCCCTGAACAAGCTCATCTATACCGGTCATCAACAGTTCCCCTTTTTTCTTGTTCGGATTATGGCAGCCTATACAATTATTATCCAATATCCGGTGTACTATATGTTCATAAATCAAGGGATCTTCGGGAATCTTTTCCAGTTTCTTACTTTTTGGAAAAGTCAAAAAGTCTTCCCCATGGGTAATCATCCCACCGTAATGACCAGTTAACCCTACCAAAACAATCAATACCACTTGGATTCCTTTCACCAAATACGTCTGCTGTAAATGATTGGTACCCAACCAATACCAGAGAACTGCCAAAATAGCCACCCCGGCCCCCATCCATTGGTGCCACATAAGAAGATCGCCCTTTGGCACGGACTCGTTACCCAAAAAGAAACCTGTAATGGCAGTAACCAGGGCGGAGATGGTTGCTATGATCAGTAAGAGCTTGGGCACCATTCTGTTAAAAAGGCCAAGCGCGGCAGACATTAACAAAAGTACTATGGGAAAATGCAAAATTAACGGGTGCCAACGCCCCAACCAGGCCACTAGACCTGGAAGATCAATAAAGGATTCGAATATTAAACAGAAAATAAGAAATACGGTAAGACCGAAAATAACATAATCGACCCAAGGAGAACTATTTTTTTGAGCCATATACTATGTTAAGATATCGTTTACCACATTGCCTGCCACATCTGTAAGTCTAAAGCGACGGCCCTGATATTTATAAATTAATTGTTCGTGGTCCAGTCCCAGGTTATTCATAATAGTAGCATGGAAATCGTTGATATGAACCGGGTTTTTTACAATATTATAACCAAACTCATCCGTTTCCCCATAGGTAATGCCCGGCTTTATACCGCCACCGGCCATCCATATACTAAAGGCCCTTGGGTGATGGTCCCTACCGTAATTTTTTGGATCAAAGTTTCCTTGGCAATAATTGGTCCTTCCAAACTCCCCGCCCCATATTACCAAGGTATCCTCCAACATGCCGCGTTGTTTTAAATCGAGGATCAAGGCTGCAGATGCCTGATCCACATCCTTGGCCTGGCCCGCCATTTCATTGGGCAAGTTGCCGTGCTGGTCCCACCCTTGATGGTACAACTGAATAAAACGGACCCCATTCTCTGCAAGTCTACGGGCCTGCAGGCAATTGGCGGCATAGGTGCCGGGAACCTGGGAATCTTCGCCATATAATTTTATTATGGATTCCGGTTCTTTTTTGATATCCATGACATCTGGTACGGACATCTGCATCCTATAGGCCATTTCATACTGGGCGATCCTTGATTCTATCTCATCGTCCCCGGTCTCAACATGATGTATTTTGTTCAAAGAGGATACGTGGTCCAACAAATGCCTTTTATCGGAACGGGAAAGTCCGTCCGGATCGTTCAAATACAAAACAGGATCCTTTCCGGAACGCAAAAGTACCCCTTGATGCTTGGAATCCAAGAATCCACTGGACCATAGCTTGGAATACAATCCTTGACTATTGCCTTTTCCCCTGGAGGTAAGCACCACAAAAGAGGGTAAGTTCTGATTCTCACTTCCCAAACCGTAACTCATCCAGGATCCCATGCTTGGGCGGCCGGATTGCTGGCTCCCCGTTTGAAAAAAGGTAATGGCCGGATCATGGTTTATGGCCTCGGTATGCATACTTTTAACAATACAGATCTCATCCGAAATTTTGGCTATATGGGGAAAAAATTCACTTACCCAGGCACCACTTTTGCCATATTGGGAAAATTTGGCAGCAGAGGGCATTAAGGGAAATTTATCCTGCCCAGCGGTCATCCCTGTAAGCCGTTGCCCATTCCGTATCGATTCTGGTAGGTCTTCGCCCATCCGCTTTGTAAGGGTAGGCTTATAATCAAAGGATTCCAACTGTGACGGGGCCCCGGATTGAAACAAATAAATTACCCGTTTCGCCTTGGGGGCAAAATGGGGAATCCCCAATGGTTGACCCGCCAAGGGTTTGGGACTACCTTTAAAAAGATCCGGGATCAACAAAGACCCCAAAGCCAATGAACCGATTCCCACACTTAATTGTGAAAAAAAGTGCCTTCGGTTTACCTTGAGTGGGTTTTCAGAATTTGTTTTGTCTTCTTCCATAATCGTTATTCTTTGGTAATTGTTTCATCAAGATTGTAGATTACCTGTGCCGTGAGCATCAGTGCGGCCGTCTTTGCCGGATCCGTACCCAATCTTTTATATTCTCCCTGGGCTACCAATTTTTGGGCATTCTCCTTGTCGTTCAAGAACTTTTCCAAGGTATCGGAATAATATTCCTCCAAGACCTTTTTTTCTTCTTCCTTGGGATTCCTCACCAAAATACGCTGAAATACTTTAGTGACCCACATTTCCGCATCCTTGGTATCCATAATTGTATTTTCCGCCACCACCCTTGCCGCTTCCAACATCTGCACATCATTCTGTAGTGCCAGGGCCTGTAATGGGGTATTGGTCTTTTGTCGCCTTACCTCGCAGATATCCCTATTGGGCGCATCAAAAATGGACATGCTGGGCGGTGGCAGGGTCCGTTTCCATAAGGTGTACAGTGAACGCCTGTACAATTTATCGCCTTCATCGGCAATATAGGTGGTAAGCACTCCCCTATTGCCACCGGCGTTGGTCTCTTCCCATAGCCCGGGAGGCTGGTAGGGTTTTACACTTGGCCCGCCGATCTCCCGGTTCAACAGACCGCTGGTGGCCAGAACATAGTCCCGTATAATCTCCCCGCTCATCCTGAACCTTGGGGCCCTGGATAGCCACTTATTGTCAGGGTCCGACTTTTTGGATTCTTCCGTAGCTATGGAACTTTGCTGATAGGTAGCGGATAGCATTATTTTTTTTAGCAGATATTTTATGTCCCAACCGTGTTCCATAAAATCCTTGGACAGCCAATCCAACAATTGGGGATGGCTGGGCAGACTGCCCTGAACCCCGAAATCTTCGGATGTTTCTACAAGTCCGTTCCCGAAGACCATTGCCCAAATCCTGTTCACAAAAACCCTGGAAGTCAACGGATTGTTTTCATCGGTCACCCATTGGGCCAATCCCAATCTGTTCTTTGGAAGCTTATCGGAGAAAGGAAGTATTATTTCGGGAGCATTAGGGGTTACCTCCTCCCCGGGGCTGTCATACTCCCCTCGATCGAAAATATAAGTTGTCCTTGGCATGGAATCGTTCATGACCATCACCTTCACATCTTCCCCTTCGGTCTTATTGATAAATGACAACACTCCATTGGTCTCCTCATCGGTGATGGTCATAAAGGGCGCGTCCGCAAAATATTTCTGATTGGCAGCCTGTACGGCATCCATACGCAGCCCCATTTCGTTCACATTGTTGAAAAAGGAATAGATCTCATAATAGTCCTTTTGGGACAGCTGATCGTACTTGTGATCATGGCATTTGGCACATTCCAGGGTAAGGCCCAATATCCCCTTCCCCAAAGTATTGGTACGGTCCACCACATAATAGGACTGGTACTCCTCTTGGATAACGCCACCTTCCTGTGTTATGGGATGGTTCCTGTTGAATCCGGTGGCCAGTACCTGTTCCTTGGTAGCATCGGGCATCAGATCACCTGCCAATTGAACGCTCAAAAACTGATCATAGGGCATATTATTATTAAAAGCGTGGATCACCCAGTCGCGCCAGGGCCACATGCTCCTATAACTATCATCCTGATAGCCGTGGGAGTCCGCGTACCTGGCCACGTCCAGCCAGACCTGCGTCATACGTTCCCCATAAGCCGGGGTGGACAAAAATTCATCAATGGCCCTCTCCAAAATGTTCCCTGAAGAACCGGAAAGGTAACGTTGAACCTGTTCCGCATTGGGCGGCAGGCCGGTCAGGTCCAGGGCCATTCTCCTGATCAGCGTATGATCCCCCGCTTTTTTAGATGGGGACAGGTCGTTCTCCTCCAGTTTTTCCAAGATAAAGGCATCGATCTCGTTTTGTGCCCAATCTGTACGTTCCGTTTTTGGAATATCCGCTTTCTTGGGAGGAATAAAGGCCCAGTGCTTTTCGAACTTCGCGCCCTGCTCGATCCATTTTTTCAACAATCTCTTTTCGTAGGAATTCAATTTCAGCTGTGAATCCGGTGGGGGCATCAACTGTTTTGGGTCATCGGTTACCACATGCTGGTACATTAGACTGTTACCGGGCTTGCCCGCCACAATGGGATATTTCCCAGGATTTTCGGGCAATTCGGAAAATGCGTTGGATTCCAGATCCAGTCTCAGGCCTGCCTTGCGCTTATTGGCATCCGGCCCATGGCAGGTATAACAGTTGTCCGAAAGTATAGGCTTTATATGAAAATTATAATCTACAACCTCAGGTAACCTCTGATCGGCATAACTGTCCTTGGTGGATTTGAAAAAACCCGACTTAAATGCAAAAAGCAGGGCCACAAGACCCAATAAAATTAAAACTATACCTATCTTTTGTCTCATTAGGAAACTATGTTTCATCTATGCCGGTTTCGCTAGGACAGGTATACAAAACCTGATTTCTATAACAGGAAAACCACCATTTCCATTTTACATATATTACACTATTTATACTAAAATAACAACATATTTTTGATTGAGCCTGTAAAATTTTCATAATTAACTTCGCTCAAGGCCAGATTTCATTTATATTCCACCATATACCCCGAACCATTACCCATTTTACATTCCCATTATTATGGCGGGTCTACTTTCTTTTTCTTCAAATCTTGCCGCCTCATCTTCCGTTATTGCCGTTCCCCAAGCATAGACACGTTCCAAACCCTCCATTTTTAAAAAGTTACCAAAACTGGATGCCGTAATTTTAGTTTGATATAAATTAAGCCCGGCTATATTTTGGATTCCCGTTAACTTGGCAATCCCTACATCTGTAATGGGGTTTTTTCCCATTTCCAATTTTTGAAGGTTTACAAACTGGCCAATGGTTGTTAAATGCTCGTCCTGCACTTTATTGTCCTTCAATGATAACCATAATATATTATCCTTTAAAGGAAGTAACTTCTCCAACTTTACTTCCAGTTCACCTCGGTCCATGGAAGTAATGGAACCAGGCGGCAACACTACCTCATATAAACCGGATTCAAATATTAACTCCCTGATATTGAACCCTGCCCCTTCAATATCCCTCAAAATTTCCACATTTACCGCTTCTACCTTAGGCAAGGGTATTCCACTTATACCGGTATCATCTTCAAATCCCAACATATTAGAGGCAATACTTGTTATTTCCTCAGGAATTTCCAGATCGGCCAGTTTCACCTTGAAATCGGCATTGGCCTTATCTATCCAAAACGACAAAATCAATTTCTCCCCATCGGTAAGGGGCGTTTTGCCTTCAGGGGGCATATGATCCTCATGCTGGGGATCCAACCCTACACGTTTGATCATTTCGGACTTGGCGGCATTTCCCGCAATAAAGGCATCACCATTCTTTCCCCCTTTTTTAAAGGCAACGGAATCCTGAAAGGAGAGCCCGCCCTTTTTTTTGTTGGAACTATGGCAACCGATGCACTTGGATTCCAGGATAGGGTTTACCAAATAATCATAGACCACTGCTTCCTCCAGTTTGACAATTGGGGGCAGCACCACCTTTTCCGTTCTTCCAAATGGGGCATATTTTATCAGATAGTCGCTTCCATGGGTTAAATTACCCCCATAATGGCCCGTAACCCCCACCAAAAGAACCACCAAGGCCAGACTGGCCATATTGAATTTCAAACCCTTCAATTTTGGTACATTAAACTTGCCCGAATATATGGCCCAAGCAAAAAATGTAACTATAGTAGTCACTATTCCAAACCAAAAATGCATGTCCAACATGGACTGTTCATAGTCCCCGCCCAAAGAAAGCATATATCCCAGGACACTGGCCACCAATGCACTTATGGCCCCACCGAACAAGGCCAAACCAATAACCATGGTCAAGGCCGGATTCCTATGCCAGCACCCATAGATTTCCAAAAGAAAGGCAAAAATCAAAAACCCAATGGGCAAGTGTACCACCAGTGGATGAAATCTACCTAAAAACAATATAAAATCCGGTATGTTACTTTCCATTATTAACTTTTAAAACCACTACCAACCTATTATTTCTTAGCACATTAAATAAGGATATCCTTCACCACATCGCCATGTACGTCGGTTAGTCGGTACCTACGGCCCTGATGCTTAAAAGTCAATCTTTCGTGATCTATACCGAAAAGATGCAATAAGGTAGCCTGAAAATCGTGGGTATGTACCGGATCTTTGATAATGTTATAACTAAAATCATCGGTCTCTCCATAGGTGAAACCAGGTTTTACCCCTGCCCCGGCCATGAACATGGTAAAGGCCTTGGGGTGGTGGTCCCGTCCGTAATTCGTTTCCGTGAGCTGGCCTTGGGAATAGACCGTACGTCCAAATTCTCCGCCCCACACCACCAGGGTATCCTCCAACATGCCCCGTTGTTTTAAATCCTTTATCAATGCCGCAGTTCCCTGGTCCGTATTTTTACTCTGGTATTTTACCCCTCCGGGGCAATTGCCATGTTGATCCCATCCCTGATGATACAATTGAACAAACTTCACATCCTTTTCCAATAATTTACGGGCCATCAAACAATTGGCGGCATAAGTCCCCGGATTTCGACTATCGGGCCCGTACATCTCAAAAATATAGTCCGGCTCGTCTGATGTATCCGTTACCTCGGGTACGGAAGTCTGCATTCTATAGGCCATTTCATATTGTGCTATCCTTGCATTAATTTCAGGATCCCCAAAGGCATCATAAGCCATTCCATTTAATTTTTTCAAATAATCCAACATTTGTCTGCGATCTTTTCCATCATAGTTTTCAGGGTCGCCCAAATACAGTACGGGATCCTTTCCCGAACGGAACTGTACCCCCTGATGTTCGGTCGGCAAAAAGCCGTTGCCCCACAAACGGGAGTACAAAGGCTGCCCTGAACCATTTTTGGAGACCAAAGAAATAAATGTTGGCAAATTATCATTGTCCGACCCCAATCCATAACTGATCCAAGAACCAATGGAAGGTCTCCCCGGTTGTTGGCTCCCCGTTTGAAAAAAAGTTATGGCCGGATCATGGTTAATGGCATCGGTATGCATCCCTTTTATAAAGCAGAGATCATCCACTATTTCCGACAAATAGGGCATAGCCTCGCTGACCCATGCCCTGGATTCCCCGTACTGTTTAAAATTTAAGGTAGATGCGGCAATGGGAAAAGCGGTCTGATCGGCGCTCATCCCGGTTAGGCGCTGCCCGGCCCTAATGGAATCCGGTAGATCCTGACCAAACATATCCTTAAGTTTGGGCTTATAATCGAACAGATCCAATTGTGAAGGGCCACCACTTTGAAAAAGGTATACAATGCGCTTTGCCTTGGGCATATGATGTGGCAATCCCAATTTATTTTTAGCAAAAGAATTTAAAGAAGTATTGGGATCGGCAATGGGACCAACAGCGCTCCAAAGCTTTTCCGACTGCAATAAGGCACCAAGGGCCATAGCCCCCAGGCCCAAAGAGGTCTTTTTAAAAAACTCCCTCCTATCCCATTGTTTTTCAATGCTCTGAAGATTCCGATTGTTAGATCTTAATTTATCATGACGATCGCACATATCCTCCGGTTTAATACTGTTTTCCTAAAATCATTATCTTTTGGTGATACAGGCATCCGCATTCATTATGGTATTGGCCACCACCGCATTGGCGGCTACCAAAGCCTTGTCGTCCCCGTTATCCAGTTTAAACTCACCTGTATTGAGCCAACCTTTTGTTTTTTCCGGGTTGGCCATAAATTTTTTATATTCATTCTCCTGAAGTTCGAGCAACAATTGCAGCTCATCCTTCTTGATTTTCCTCCCGGTAAGCTGTCTAAAAACATTGGAAATACCCAATTTCAAATCTCCCGAATCGTTAATCCGCTTGCCCAGGACTCTGGATGCTTCTATATAGGTAGGGTCATTGAGCAATACCAAAGCCTGTAACGGGGTATTGGTTTCCTGTCGCTGAATTGTACATACATCCCGCGCAGGAGCATCAAAAGTAGCCAAGGTAGGATGCGGTACGGAACGTTTCCAAATAGTATACATACTTCTTCTATACAGTTTATCTCCGGTATCCTGGTTATAGGTGGCATTGTTTACCCTCCAAAGCCCTTCCGGTTGGTATGGCCTTACACTTTCCCCACCTATGGTTTTGTTCAACAATCCAGAACCGGCCAGGGCATGATCGCGCAACATCTCTCCGGACAGCCTTTTCGAAGGACCTCTTGCCAAAAGTCGGTTATCGATATCCAATCCCATTAATTCTTCACTTGCCATTGAGGACTGTTGATAGGTATGCGACATCACTATCAATTTCTGAAATGCCTTAACATCCCATCCCGAGTCCCTAAATTTGAGGGCCAACCAATCCAGTAATTCGGGGTGACTTGGCATTTGGCCCTGATTCCCAAAATCTTCCGAAGTCTTTACCAGGCCATACCCAAAATAGTGCTGCCAAAACCTGTTCACCGCCACTCGTGCCGTAAGCGGATGGTCCTCATGGAATAACCATTTGGCAAATCCCAGTCTGTTTTTTGGATAATCTTCCGGCATGGGCAAAATGGCTTTGGGGGTATTTGGAAATACTTCCTCGCCCCTGGCATTGTATACGCCCCGGTCCAAAATGTAGGACGGCACCGGTTCCGGGGTCTCCTCCATGACCATTACCTCTTTCACCCTTTCCACACTATCCACATAAGCCTTGCGCAATTCGGCCAATTTACGGTGCTGTAATTTAGTGGCTTGGGAAACCGATTTCAAATAGTATTGCCTCAGTAATTTTTTTTCCAAGACCCCTAGATCATCAACCTCCTTTTTTGTTAATTCATTCAACTGAAGATCGTTTGCAAGCTGCATTACCTCAAGGCCGGACAATTCCCTGTTATATACCCTTATCTCATCCACTACAGCTCCTTTTATTCCTTTGCCCCTTAACCTTGCCCCCAATTGAAGCCCCGGTTCGTTATTGTTCCTAAAAAGAATATCCTTGTACAGATTATCGGTCTTTACTACCGTCTCCATTTCCTTGCCATCAACAAACAGCCTAAACCCTTCCGCCTTGCTGGAACCATCATAAGTAACAGCAAAATGCACCCACTGGTCCCGTGGAAACGTATTTTTGGTAATTTCTATAACAGCATTGTTGGGTGCCGTATGGGCCATCATCAGCTCCAACTTGTTGTCCACGATTTTAAGGTGATATCCGCGCCAATTGTACAAAATAGCCCCATCTCCCTTATGAAAAATATTACCGTTCCCAATATTTGAGGGTATATTGGCCCATAATCCTATACTAAAGGCATCATTTCTTCCAAAAACAGCAGTTTTTCTCAAATCCAGCCAAGTATCCCCATCCAGCAGTACCCCCTTACCCTGTTTTCCTTCGGACAGATTAATTTTTTGTCCCTCCGTACCTTCCCGCTTCATAGTGCCCCTTTGCTTTGGATCGACGGCATTTTGCAATCTTTGATCATTCAGATCAAAGTAGGCCGTTAATCCGTTGGAAGGAACTTGCATTCCAATGGATCTGTATTGCTTATCCACCAACCATTTATCAAAATTGGCCGCCACTTCCCGCTGCTCCTTTTTTTTGATCTCCCCTTCCATTTCTTGAATTAAACCCTTCATATAGGCCAACACCTTTTCCTCCTCTTCCGTAGTCATCATTAAGGTTGGTACCGGGGCAGCATCGTTCCATGAAATCTGTCCCGATTCGTTCACGTTATTGAAAAAACCAGTAAGCTCATAAAAATCCTTATGCGATATGGGATCGTACTTGTGGTCGTGACATCTGGCACAGGCTACCGTTAGCCCCATAAACGCTTGCCCGGCCGTACTGGCCCGGTCTACGGCATATTCTACCAAAAATTCCTCATTTACGATACCCCCCTCCATATTTTGTGGATGTATCCGATTGAAGGCGGTGGCCAAGATAGCTTCCCGACTTGGATTTTCAATAAGGTCTCCAGCCATTTGCCAGGTAACGAACTGCTCATAGGACATATTTTTGTTGAAAGCATCTATTACCCAATCCCGCCATGGGGACATATCGCGATATCTATCCACGCTATATCCATGAGTATCCGCAAAACGGGCCAAGTCCATCCAATCCAAGGCCATTTGCTCCCCATAATGGGGAGAGGACAATAATTTGTCCACTACTTTTTCATAGGCCTCGGGGGAAGAATCCTCTATAAAAGAATCCATTTCCTCCAAAGTAGGCGGTAATCCGATTAAATCCAGATATACTCTTCTCAACAATAATTCCTTGTCCGCCCTTGGCGAAAACTGCAATTTATCCTTCCCCAAACGTGCCAGCACAAAATTATCGATAGGGTTCTGTACCAGGCCCGCTTCATCTTGGACTTTTGGCACCTCGTAGGCCATAGGTTTAATAAATGCCCAATGATCTCTATATTCGGCACCTTGTTCTATCCATTTTATCAATATCGCCTTCTCATGATCGGACAGGGAAAGATGGGAATCAGGTTCCGGCATTACATAATTGGGATCGTTTGAAATAATCCTATGGAACACCTCGCTTTTACCTAAACTCCTAGGTCTTAAGGCAAACTTTCCCGGCGACTCCATAAGCTCCTTATAGGCCGCTTCCGGGGTATGCAATTGAAGGTCCGCCTTTACTTTTGCCTTATCGGGGCCATGACATATAAAGCATTTATCCGATAGGATGGGCTTTACATGCAGATTGAAATCTACTTCTTTGGGCAACTTATCATATTCAAGGGACACCAGTTCAGGTATTTCGGGACCACCACAGGAAAATAATGATAAAATACAGCAATAAACTAAAAGATTCTTAATGATTACCATCCCCAAACTATCTATTTGCTATCCTTTCAAAGATAAAATTTAAGGATTCATAATATTCATCCAAATCAGTTTAACTATTGCACATTTCCGACATTAACACTCATATAATTTCTTATCCTAATTACATTATTTACTAATTTAGTAATGGATCACTTATTTTTTAAATGAAAGTCTATTGGATTTCACTGTACTAAATCCGACTAATATTTGAGGCATGTCCAAAATTCTTCAATCCCTGAAATTAGCTTTATTAAATGTAGGTTATGCAAAACTTGGCCCGCAATGGGATTATGATGATGTTATTAGCCCCTTTGTCCGGCTCTATTATATTACCAAAGGAAACGCTATGATCTATCACAGCAATGTAGCCATTGAATTGAAGCCCGACCGTATATATCTAATTCCCAGCTATACGTTTGGCAGGTATAAATGTGACCACTACCATGAACAATATTATATATCCTGTTTGGAAGAATTAAAAAATGGTTATTCCATTTTCAATTTCGGCAGTTTTGTATACGAACTGGAGGCAAACCCCATAGATCTGTACTATTTTAAACGTCTGTTGGCATTAAACCCAAATAGGCAATTGGAAAACTATAACCCAAAAGTTTATGATAACAGACCCACGCTCATGGATTTTGAAAGGAAGAACGAAGAATCTAGCCCTTCCTCTTATATGGAGACCCATGCCATTTTGGGAATATTGCTGTCCAGATTTATAAAGAATCCCAAATCCATCAATGCCAACGAAAAAAGGGAATTTGGTATGGTTCTTAACTATATCCATGAAAATCTCCACAAGAATTTAAGCGTAAAGGAGTTGGCAGACTTCTGCCACTTAAATACGGATTACTTTTCAAGGGTCTTCAATGAAAATTTTGGCATGCGCCCCAACAAATACATCCAATCCAAACGTATTGAAAGGGCCCAATTGCTATTGCTCTCCACCAACAATTCCCTAAAACAAATTGCTGAAAAAGTAGGGTTGGAAAATCTTTCCTATTTCACAAGGATATTTAAAACCCATACCGGTGTTACCCCTGGAGCTTTCAGGGGAAAACGACCGGAAAACAAGTAGCAACCTCCTATGATATTATTCGTGTTCTTGTAATAGACTAAAATTCCCTGACAATAACTTGAAAATGGGCAATAGGCAAAAAACGGATTCTACTAGCCCTTTGTAAATACCAAATCGAAATCTATGGTAACATTATCCCCTACTATAATTTGCCCAAACATTGCCGTAGGGGGCTCCATATTATAATCCTGCAGCTTTATTTCCTTGCTTCCCTTAAAAACGTAGCTCCCATCCGCTTCTTGAAACTGGGACCTTATATCCACGGCTTTTTCAACCCCTGCGATAGTAAGCTTCCCATGAAGCTGAAAAGTATTTTCCGAATCTGAGATTTTCTTGATTTCCTGAAGTTTAAAAATCACTTCAGGATGTTCTTCCATCTTTAATGCCGCGTGCATTTTCTTATCCATGGCGGCCCCACGTTCGCTTTTAATTTGGGCCACTTCTACCTGAAATAACATATTACCCACTACTCCAGACTCCATATTCATGGATCCCTTCATTGCATTGGCCGTCACTATCCAGTCATGGATGGTGGACGAACCATTGATCTTGAGAACACTTTCTTTGGACAGGGTATACGATTCTTGGGCATAGCCGGCAAAACACAGAAATGATAATAGTACGAACAGTGTATTTTTCACACGCTTAAATTTTTGTAATTATATAACAATAAGTTAATTAAAAAACTGAGAACGTACGTAACCGTTACGTTCTCATATTAAAAATTTTAAACATCCCCTCCTGATGGTAATCGGGATGCGAAGTAATTTTTAAAATTTCTTAATGCTCGTTTCATGAGCTAAATTTAATAATTTGTTTTCAAAAGGTTTTCCAATGTCATTCCTATTCGTCCAACACAACTTGCCAAAACTGCTTTTGTTCTTCTTTTGAAGGCTGAACTTTTGGACTCACCAATCTAAATCCAATAAAGTTGGAATCCGTGTTCCACCAAAAGCTTTTTGGAATTTGAGGGTCCCTCTTTTGCAATTTTAAGCTGGATGCTATCCTGGCCGACGACCTTAGTGTCTTGGCATCATCGTCCCAAGACCCCCCTTTGATTACCCTGGGATGGATTACGGTAGGCTTTACCCAAGGATTCTTGGATTCGGTAATGGCCAAGGCATTTTCCTTGTACTCGTCCAGGGTCCATTCGGAAACATTTCCGTGCATATCATACAATCCCCAAGGGTTGGGCAGTTTGCTCCCCACCTTGGCATAATGATTATTGGAGTTTTTATAAAATACGGCATATTCATCAATTTTGGAAATATCATCCCCAAAAGAATAGGCCGTATTGGTACCTGCCTTGGCGGCATATTCCCATTCCGCTTCTGTGGGCAATCTATAAAACCTGCCCGTAACGGTACTTAGCCACTTACAGAACACCAATGCGGAATAGGCGGACATGCTTATGGCCGGATAACCCGCCTTTCCCATACCATAAGAGGGATCCTCATAAGGAGGGCTGGGCCTTGTAATGGCATCTATCCCTTTTAACTTATCCGCGTCCAAATCCAGGAACAAATCCTTGTTCTGTTTAAAGAACAACTCAAAAACCTCCCAACCCAACTCATATTTCCCCATATAAAAGGCATCCACCTCAACAGGTTTCATTGGACCCTCATCGGCCTTTCTGTTCACCTGGTCCTCAGGGCTGCCCATCATAAACTTTCCTTCAGGTATCAGTACCATATCAAAAGTAATATCGGTAGCAGGAATTTTCTCCGTGAAGTTCTCGGAAACGGACACTTTTTTTCCCTGATCAACTGTAGCAGACTGTCCCGATTTACAGGATGGAAAGGAAATCAGCAAGAAACAAAAAATAAGAAAATTGTAAAATGGTAAATTAAACAATACAGTAGCAATTCTTTGCATTTGAAAAATTATTTTTTTGGGTTGACGGGCCAAAAATATTACAATTTTTCCAAAGAGCCATCCCAACGGTACAATATACCTCCAGAATTCAAAATTTCTAGGGACGTCAATGCTATAACACCCTTTAAATTTCGTATTATTGAATATCTAAAACTAACTGCCATGAGAATAAAAATCGTATCGTTTATACTGATCTTCCTTATTTGTAACAGCCTATCCCATGGACAATTACAAAAAATAGCCACTGTGGAGGGAATAACGGAGTACCAAATGGACAATGGTCTTAAAATACTTCTATTTCCGGACAATTCATCACAGACCATTACGGTCAACATTACCTATCTGGTAGGTTCCCGGCATGAAGGTTATGGGGAAAAGGGCATGGCCCACCTTTTGGAACACATGGTATTTAAAGGCACTCCCAACCATCCGGATATCCCCAAAGAATTGAGTTCCCATGGCGCTCGGCCCAACGGAACTACTTGGTACGACAGAACCAATTACTTTGAAACCTTTAATGCCAATGAGGAAAACCTGGATTGGGCCTTGGACCTGGAGGCAGATCGTATGGTAAACTCCTATATTGCCAAAAAAGATTTGGAATCCGAGTTTAGCGTAGTACGCAATGAATTTGAAAGCGGCGAAAACGACCCGGCCAGGGTACTTATGCAAAACGTTATCAATGCGGGCTTTATGTGGCACAATTATGGCAATAGCACCATTGGGAACAGGTCCGATATAGAGCGTGTTCCCATTGAAAACCTAAAGGCATTTTACAAAAAATTCTACCGTCCGGACAATGCCGTCTTAATGGTGACCGGCAAATTTGATGAATCCAAAACACTGGACTTGATCCAAAAAAAGTTTGGTAAAATTGAAAAGCCCTCCAGTCCTATAAGGGACTCCTATACCCAGGAACCGGCACAGGATGGTGAAAAAACGGTCCAACTCAATCGTATTGGCGACCTACAGATAGTCTCGGCCATGTACCATACCCCCGCAGGCTCGCATGAAGATTATGCCGCCATATCCATTGTTGAGGATATCCTGACGAACGAGCCTGCCGGCAGGCTCTACAAAGCTTTAATAGAAGCAAAAAAAGCTGCTTCCATATGGTCTTTCTCCCCTTTTACAAAAGAGCCCGGTTTTTTATATATCAACGTGGATGTCCCTTCGGATAAGAATGCGGACGAAGTGGAAAAAGTACTAAAGGAAACTTTGGATGCTGTAAAAACCGATCCCATTACCCAAGAGGAATTGGATCGTGCCAAGGCCAACCTCTTAAAACGAACCGATCAGATCTTTAGAAACTCCTCTTACTTAGGGACTTATATGAGCGAATTTATAGGTGGAGGTGATTGGCGTTTAGCGTTTATACTACGGGATAGAATTGAGAATGCCAGTCTTGAAGCGGTAAATGAAGTGGCAAAAAAATACCTCATTACTACCAATAGAACCATAGGCCGATTTAATCCTACCAAAAAGCCGGAACGAATAGAAATTGAGCACACCCAAAATCTTGATGCCCTTGTATCCAACTATAAGGGCAGGGAGGATATGGGTACAGGGGAGGCCTTTGATGTTTCCTATGATGCCATCCAATCCAGATTGGAGCAAGGCCAACTTTCCAATGGAATCGCCTACGGTATCATTAAAAAAAGTAACCGCGGCAAAACCGTCAGACTTAGTTTTAGTATTAGAAACGGAAACGTGGAATCCCTGAAGAACAAAGGGGTCGTTCCTTCCTTTACCGCCAGTATGCTGAATAAGGGCACCCGCTCCAAATCCCGACAAGAGATCGAGGACGAATTGAGCAAATTAAAATCTTCGGTATCTTTTAGGGCCAGTAATGGCAATGTATATGCCAATGTAGTTTCTACCGAGGAAAACCTAATGGCCGCATTGGCCCTAATGTCCGAAATGCTCAAAACGCCCTCATTCGAGACCTCGGAATTGGAGAAATTAAAAACCGAGTCCTTGGCCTATCTGGAAAGCAACAAGACAGAGCCACAATTTTTGGCCTCCAAAAGATTATCCGTGATAAACAACACCTTTCCCAAAGGACACCCCTTATACGCAATGACGGTAGAAGAAGAAGAAGCGGCCATAAGAGCGGTCAACATAGAGGAAATCAAAAACTTTCACAAGGAATTTTATGGTCTGGGCATGTCCATTCTGGTAGGTATTGGTGATCTGCAACCGGAACAGTTAAAAACCTATATGGAAAAGGAGTATGCCAACTTTAAGAGCAAAAACACCTACTCCAGACTAAGGGATCCCTTTACCAATTCCCCTGAAGTAAATGAAGACATTCTTACCCCGGACAAAAAGAATGCAATGACCCTTGGAAACCTTAATGTCAATATTAGTCAGGACCACGAAGATTATGCCGCACTGAATATGGCAGTCACCATCCTGGGAGGCGGTTTTCTAAATTCGCGGATTGCGGACAGGTTGCGCCAGAAGGACGGTGTCAGCTATGGTGCCGGTGCCGGTTTTCAGGCCGATTCCAATGCGGAAGACCAGAATTCGTCCATTTACCTATATGCTATTTATGCCCCGGAGAACTATGATAAGGTGCAACTAGGGTTTAAAGAGGAATTGGATCGCTACATTAAAGATGGCATTACGGAGGAGGAGTTGAAGAACGCCGTAAATGGTTGGGTACAGGAGGAGAATGTTTCCCGGGCCAAAGATGCCGAACTCGCAGGCCTATTGAACAATAACATTTATTACGATCGCACCATGGAATTCCATAAAAAATTGGAAGACAAAATGAAAAATCTAACCATAAGCGATATCAACAATGCTATTGGCAAATACATAAAACCCTATAAGAATTGGACGGTAATCAACGCCGGGGATTATAAAAAATAAACTACATACATGCCGATAAAGACAGGGGTTATGAATTGAAACAGGATTCCCCGACAAAGACGGGGGAGGCTAGTTGGCTGTAGCAGTTTACAAAACAATACATTCCACTGCTTACCGCCCACTTTGGATATCCAACATCTACAAAAACCAATCCTGAAAACTTTTCGGCAGCAGGCTTGGCGGTAAAGGCAGGGTTTTTACCTTTAAGTGTGATGTCAATACCATCATACCGGAAGTAGTTTTATCTGTACGAAGCAAAAAATAACGGTTTTGCAATGGCCACGGTACCGTTATTTTTAATGATAGCCATCAGGTGTGAAAAGAACAAGGCTTGGATAACTAAAATTGGGTCAACAAGACTCTCCGGACAATAAAAAAGAGGGTGTCTAAAAAGTATTTCAACCCCTCCATAATTTGTATATTTGAGAATAGCTCTCCGATACCTACCCGAATAAAAAAGAGGCTGTCTTGACTTTTTAGACAGCCTCTTTAAACAAACCAACTTATTTTTAAACAATTACTTTTCCTCCATTTCATCTTCAAACTTCGTATCTGCCATTCTTGTTTTAATGGCATCAATATCCTTATAATACTTATTATCTTTCCCTACTTCTCCCTTATCCTTGTCATAATCAAAGACAAGAAACTGACCTGAATCCATACCTTCCATATTATCAAAAGAGAAAATATTGTTATTCTGAATCTGAAGTACCTTAAGGCTTGCCAATTGCCCAAATTCCTTTGGAATTTCACCACCAAGTTCATTGTTGGCCAATACCAGCTCCTTTAACTGCCCCAATTTACCCAATTCTCCGGGAATGGGACCGTACAGTTTATTTTCAAAAAGCCCTAGACTCTCCAATTTTGAAAGCTCTCCCAAGGTATTGGGTATGCGCCCGGTAAGATTATTACTGGATAAATTAAGCTCCTTTAAAGTTTGAATATTTCCAATACTTTCGGGTATTTTTCCACTTAGGAAATTATTAAAGGCAGAAAGTCTTACCAAAGATTCCATATTTCCGATTTCTTCAGGTAGCTCACCTTCCAACCTATTCATCTCCAGTTTCAACACTTCCAATTTATTTAATTGGGCTATACTCTTAGGAATTTCCCCGCTTATGGTATTAAAGGCAAGGTTTAGACTTACCAGGTATTTAAGATCCCCTAAACTTTTAGGAAGACTACCTACAAGGTTATTCCTAAAAAGGTTGATTTCCACCACATGTCCGTTTTGGACCGTCACGCCATACCAAGTGTCGACCGGAGTGCCAATATCCCATGCAGTATTCCATTTTTGGCCCTGGGTACTATTGTAAAGCTCCAGTAGTACGGCCTTTTCGCTTTTTGGAATCATGGCATTCACTACTGTGGCAAACCCCAAACAAAATATAATCGCCCCCAAAACACAAGCTCTTCGTAATTTTTGCTGTATCATATTCATTTTCTTTTAATTAAAACTATCCTCAAATCGGGTATCGACCGTTCTAACGTCCTTATTGTTACTTATTTTATTGATATCAAAACTTCTATAATTGCCTTCATCATAATCAAAAAGGGCAAACTTATTTTTTCCGGCATCGTTGCTGAAATCATTTTTGCCAAATCTATTATTTTGAAGTTGTACCAATTTTAAATTGGGAAGGCTCAAAATCTCCTCAGGAAATTCTCCTCCAAATCGGTTTTCCGCCAAAACAAGCATTTTAAGATTGGTCAGATTTTGGAGACAATCAGGCACTACACCACTAAAATTATTATCCCCCAACTCCAAACGTTCCAGATATTTTAAATTTCCAAAGGTCAATGGAATAGAGCCACTTAATCCGTTATGGGAAAGTAATATTACGCTTAACCTTTTAATGTCACCCAAGCTATGAGGCAATTCTCCAGAAAGATCATTATTAAAAAGATCCAATACCATAAGCCTTTCCAAATTCCCAATATGTTTGGGAATAGTTCCTGTTATCTTATTTTTGCCCAACCTCAGCACGGCCAATTTTTTTAATTCCATTATACTTTCCGGAATATTCCCGCCAATATTGTTTAAGGCCAAGTTCAATACTTTTAAACTTTTTAGGCCGCCTATGGAATTGGGAATGCTCCCCCTAAGATTATTGCCCATTAAATTAATGGAAACTACCTTATCGTTCTCAAGGATTACTCCTTCCCAAGTGGAAACCGGGGCGTTTAGATCCCATGTATTGATCCAGTTATCACCCCCAGTACTGCTAAAGAGGTCCACAAGCGCATTTCTCTCCAGATCGGTAACCTGTCCGGACAATAATTGCGCTATTAATAACCCGAACAGCATAAGTATGCTTCTTTTCATCTGATAGTATTTATTGTTTTAATGGTCAGATGTAATTCGCCAATTAACATTATCAGTTGGTATCAACTTTATTATTATGGCTCATTTCATATTTTAACCTTAAACCCTTAAAGGATTAAGAATTACCCTACAAAATAAGATTGTTGCTCGATAAACAGCAAAAATATTCGATGAAAAAAGCTCGAAAGCCCCATATTTGTTGTGAAAGCTTAAGAAATTGTGGTCAGAGAAATCCCAAGGAACAGATTTTTTACCCTACAGAGAGAACCCTTCAAGTTCCATAGTAATATTTTCCCAAGTTTTCATTAGGCTTTCCAGATGCTTCTTTTTCTTCTGGTAAGTGTCGAAAAAATTGGCTTTGGCAATGGTAGCGTCATAATCCATAAGTAAATCATGATCAATTCCGGCCAACTCCTTCTCTAACCGGGCAATGTCACTTTCCGTTGAACTAAGCTTATTTTTTAAGGATTTTATCCTTTTTTGATCTTCGAAATCTATATGCCCCTCCTGGGGTCTTTCCTTTTTTTGGACAACTGTCTGTTTCTTTTCTATTGCCCTAAAATCTTCCGCCTTCCTCTGCTCCAAATAAAAGTCGATATCCCCAAGATATTCTTTGATACTGCCATCCCTAAATTCATACACCTTATTAGTAGGCCCTGCAAAAAATCCCGATCGTGACTTACCAACACCAAGGTTCCGTCAAAATTCTGGAAGGGCTTGCTTTAGCACATTCTTGGATTTAATGTCCAAATGGTTTGTTGGCTCATCCATGACCAATACATTAAAGGGCTGTAACAGCATTTTGGCCAGGGCCAACCTATTCCGCTCACCTCCGGATAGTACTTTTACATATTTCTCCACCTCATCCCCTCTAAACAGAAAAGATCCCAATATATCCCTAACTTTACTTCTATTCTTTTCATTGGCCGCATCTATCATGGTATCCAAAATGGTCTTTTCACCATCCAAATACTCTGCCTGATTTTGTGCGAAGTAGCCAATTTGAACATTATGGCCCAATTTTAGATGCCCTTTATGATCTAAATCCCCCACTATTATCTTTGCCAGTGTGGATTTTCCTTGCCCATTTTGCCCTACAAAGGCGGTCTTGGAGTCCCGTTCTATCAAAAGGTCTATTTGTTTTAAGACATGGTTATCCCCATAACTCTTGGACAAACCCTCTATTTCCGTTACCACCTTACCAGGTGTAACAGAGATTTGAAATCTCAAGTTCATTACACTATTGTCATCCTCATCGACCTCTATGCGCTCCATTTTATCGAGCTTCTTGATCAGCGACTGGGCCATGGAGGCCTTGGTGGATTTGGCCCTGAACTTTTCGATCAATCTTTCTGCCTGCTGTATTTCCTTCTCTTGATTTTTCTGGGCGTTTAATTGCTGCTGTTTAATTTCACTGCGCAGTACCAGGTATTTGGAATAAGGCTTATTGTAGTCATAGATCCTTCCCAAGGAAATTTCAATGGTCCTATTGGTCACATTATCCAAAAACATTTTATCATGGGAGACAATCATTACTCCCCCGGCATAATTCTTCAGGAAATTCTCCAACCATATAATGGATTCGATATCCAAATGGTTTGTTGGCTCATCCAATAAAAGCACGTCATTGTTCTGTAATAAAAGTTTTGCCAATTCTATCCGCATCCGCCAACCACCGGAAAAGGTTTCGGTCTTACGATCAAAATCCTCCCGTTTAAAACCAAGGCCCAACAATACTTTTTCCGTTTCGCCCTGATAATTGTACCCTCCCAATATTTCATAATGATGGGTTGCATCGTTCAGGTCTATGATCAACTGATTATAAGCCTCACTTTCATAATCGGTTCGTTCTGCCAGTAGGTGGTTGATTTCGTCCAATCGCAACTCCAAGGCCTTTATTTCTTCAAAGGCCTGATAGGCCTCCTCCTGAACCGTCCTTCCCAGATCAAAATCGATATCCTGTCTCAAGAATCCCATTTTAATATCCTTATCGGACGCAATGGTTCCAGAATCTATGGGCATATCCTTCGATAAAATTTTCAAAAGCGTAGATTTACCAGCTCCGTTTTTTCCTATAAGACCCACTCGATCCCCGGAATTTATACGGAAAGATATTTCTTCAAATAGATATTCGCCCCCAAAAGAAACGGAGAGATTATGGATATTAAGCATATTTTGTGACTATTGTTACATTGATTAAGGCTACAAAAACGTAATTTTGCAGAAACTTTTTGCAAATGTTAAAAAAAGGTAACAAACTCTACAGCATTTTAACAGGAACTTGTCCAAAATGCCATGAAGAGAGTATGTATCTGGACAAAAACCCATATCATATAGGCAATATCTTTAAAATGAACGAACGTTGCTCGCATTGTGATACCAAGTATAAAATAGAACCCTCTTTTTTCTACGGGGCCATGTACGTTAGTTATGGTGTTGGCGTAGCCTTTGCCGTGGCCTCTTTCGTAATTACATTTTTGTTTTTTAAAACTTCCCTCATTAACAGCTTTATCGGCATCATTGTTACATTGATCGCATTTATGCCCTTTATTATCCGGGTTTCGAGAAACATTTGGATCAATTTCTTCATCAAATACGATCCAAAGGCCAGTTCTTAAATATTTTATGGCAACCTACCTCTGGGCAATCCCGATAGCTATCGGGACATGAAGCATTAAAAAAACTTTATTTTTTAGATTTCGACACAAGCATCGGAGCATTTAAATTTCGATCATCGAATAAAACGGGATAGGTCCATTTCGGGCGCCAAGGCCCTTTTATTTTCTATTAAAGCGTAAAGCTGCATGGATGCCATGGGTGCTATCATGACCCCTCTAGAACCCAAACCGTTGAGCAAATACATATTTTCGTGTTCGGGATGCCTGCCTACCAGTGGCTTCCTGTCACTGACCGTAGGCCTAATCCCTGCCACATGGTCTATCACCTCATAAGGACATTTTAGGAAGGTGTTCAACTTTTGCAAAAGCTCCTGTTTACATTCTTCCGTAGGAGCATTGGTTTTATCCTTCCATTTATAGGTAGCGCCCACCCTATACATATCTTGGCCCAAAGGAATAATAAAAACAGACGATTTTATTACCCTCTCCTCTTTTAAGGCCGGTGCCTTAATGGTCAACAATTCGCCTTTGGTACCGTTAAGCGGCAAATAATTGAAATACGGATTGCCCTTTATCCCGAACCCGGTTGCAAAGACGATATTCCTGACCTTTACACCTCCATATTCCACAAATCCATCCTGTAGCTTC
This sequence comes from Flavobacteriaceae bacterium, assembly GCA_041392165.1. Taxonomy (GTDB): domain Bacteria; phylum Bacteroidota; class Bacteroidia; order Flavobacteriales; family Flavobacteriaceae; genus Arenibacter. Next base: position 505,116 of record JAWKMN010000002.1, on the reverse strand, counting down.
AGGGCTTCAAAATTAAAGGTTTCCCTGAGCAATATATCCCCCAAATACTTGGCGTAGTGCAAAAGCAAAACAGCCGTATCTATCCTTCCCGTATACAGCACTTCTCCATAACCAAAGGGCGCATCAATATTGGGATTATGGTTGGAAAGTATTTTCGGGGCCATAAAATGGCCCAAATTTGGTTTGTCTGAAGCCTCAAACCAAAGGTTCTGTTCATTGATGTTGGCAAAACGTCTTAGAACAGGAATCTTATAATCCAATTGAATATTTAATTTCCTTTCCAATTCGGAATAGAAGGGCATGGCCAGATCCAACTGTTCTTTGGCATTCCAGGCCAAAGTAAAACGTTTAAGGGTAACCGGGTTATAGAGTCCGCCCGCTACGGCGGAAGAAGTCTGGGAATCATCACTGATTACCTTAAAGGATTTTTGGTTTCTTTCCAATACCTCGCAAAAGGAAATACCGGCCAAACCCAGGCCCACAATTAGATAATCTATCATATTGCAAAAGTAGGGAAGGAAATCGGAATCTTTATCAAATAGAAATGATAATCATAACCTGCAAAAACATCTTTCACATCTAAATCCAACTATAAAATCTTCCTCAAAACAAAAAAGCGCCACATCTTATGATGCAGCGCTCAGCTTTATATATGAATTGGAATATTATTTAGGACTAGTAGGCCCACATATCTTGTTCCCTATCCCGGATAACCTCTTTGATTCGTTTAGATTCCAACAACTGGAACAAGGCATTATCAGCTATATAGTCCTTAACCTCACGATCTCCGTGTACATTATCCTCTTTATAGATCGTTGCATTAAATCTTCTTGCATTCAACAACATATCAAAAGAAATAGGCTGCGCGGAATTCCTTTGGTTAAACACTTTGGCCTCATGCAATATTTGTCTTGCACTTGGGTACCATACCCAAAACAATGGCACTTTTGCCTCGGCCAGATCCATAGACTCATCATCTATAAAGTTAACATCCGGTGCTACTGGGGCAATACCCAACAAGCGGTATTTTAATTCTCCCAATCTTTTGTCGAAATACCAAATTCCCTTAATTAGGTATTCTTCCAAATCGGCAGCGGCAAGGTTCCTACGGTTGATATATTCAGGAGAAATGGGCTCTCCCGCATTATATTGTTCGTATCCGTAATCCGTCGTATCTACTTTTTGTAAAGTTGCCGCCAAATCGCTAAACTTTCTTTTTTCGGTAAAATAAGAGTCTACATAAACATCCGTTAACTTACCATTTTTAATGTTTTTGATCAGCACATCGTACAAGGACCTTCTATCGGGGCCTATGTCAATGGTATCCAAAGGATAGTAAAGGGGAAAGTTTACACGTTCGTCCAGATCGATTACTTCCCAAACGGTTTTGGACCATAAAATATCCCTATCGTCCACATAAGCGTAAGGCAAAGGAGCATCATTGTCTTTTTCAATCTGTGCCTCTGTCTTCTTCCCTATCTCTTCCGGTAATTTGGCATTTAAAATATTTGCCTGGGCGGAAATAGACAATGGCAACAGGACCACTGCTCCAATTAATAATACATTTTTCCAATTCATCGGTTTAAATTTATTTAATTTAATCTTCGGCCCTACTAAAGTTGGACCGGTGAATAAGCCATGACAAAAGATTCTAATTTGTCATGGCCGTTTCACTATATCATTACTAATTTGTTATCTCCACAACAACAGGAGATACCTTTTTAAGCTTGTAGCCTTTGTTATTGGTGATATAAGCCTCAATATCAAATATTTGAACAGCATCGCCACGGCTTGCCCTTTTAAGGGCAGACTTGGCCCTTGCATCCAATTTATTGCCTTTTACATCTACGGTCGGCTGTCCCGGAACTTTAAATTTGAATCCACTGACCGCAAGGTTAAGATCAAAATCAAAGTCCTCCAATAGCGCCCCGATCGTAGAAATCTCCAAATTGTTTTTACCCATTTTAGCACTTCCGGACTCTCCTCTCACGGATCCTGATGGTCTTGGAATATCCTTGATCCTAAACTCTGATGAAGTCCTGATCATTTGTCCATCGGGCAATTTTCCAGAAGCCGTAATGGAAACGGTTCTTCCTGTACCAGGGTTCATAGCGTATTTGCTTCCACTCTGCTTACTAAGTCCAGGTGCGGATGCACTTACATTATTATCGGGAATACCGGGAATGGATATGGTTATGGGGTTGGAAACACCGCGGTAGACCACATTCATTTTATCGGCTGAAATAACCGCCGCATTGGGTTTGGTAATAGTGGCAAAAGTAGAGGACACCGGCACTTCGGTACGCTCACCATCCTGTAGGAACACCAAATTTCCTTCTATCTTGTGATCACCGGCACTTCCCGCGCTTACGGTTAACCTTACCTTACCATCCTCGATTACATAATCCGAACCTTCGTTAAGTTTTCTGCCATCCAAGGTCAAATTAACTTCGTTTGGTTTTGTAGTGGCATCTTTTCGCCCTAAAACTATACTTCCCGCAAATTTTTCACCTGCATAAAAAGCGGATTTCTCCTGCTCCAACAAGGTGGTATAATTGGTCATGGAAACCTCACTGCTCAACTGGCCTTGAAGCATGGCCTTTAAAGCATCCTCCTCAGTAGCCTTGATATCGGCCTGAAGTGCGGTAATCTTGGTCAATGAGGCAACCAAAGGATATCCCTCAAAATTATAGTTCAACCAATCTTGTTTGGTCCCGTCCCTTTTTGTGACCTTACCATTCTCATCACCGGTTTCAAACCTAGTTTTTACGGACGATTTTACCGACTCCAGTTCTTCCGGCATTACCGCAGTAATCTGGCTGCGATAATTCTCCAAACGATCCAAAAATTCTTTACCGTCCGCTCCAAGCTGACCTCCCTGGAAAAAACGCTGGTCCAAATAATCGGTCTTGTCCATTACTTGATAATCTTTTGGATCCTCAACATCGGCCATCATTTCCTTTTTCAAGTTTTCCAAGTACAGGTAATACTCTGCGGACAACTCCTTTATTTTCTTGGCATCCTCCAAAAGAGGGCCAAATTTTTCAGCATTTTCAGATGCCTTGGTTTCCAAACCACTTAAGAAAGCCATGTTGTTCTCCGTGGTTTTTACGTTGGAAGCCTCTAACTTTTCGTTCATAAGACCGAACGCCGATAGCACTTCCTTTCCCATATTCAAGGCCAACATCGCTATGAAGATCAAATACATTAGGTTGATCATCTTCTGACGTGGTGTTTGTTTTCCTCCTGCCATTTTTCTAATTAGTTTTAATTATTAATTGATTTGGGTTTGGTTATTGAATTTTAACTAATTAGTTTCTATTCATTGCAGATAACATACCTCCATAAACCCCGTTCAAGGAAGAAAGATTGGTAGCCAAAGATTCCATTTGCTCTTTTAGGGCACTTGAATTCTGTACCACTTCCTCGTTGATGGATGCCTGTCTGCTTGCGCTTTCCAATTGTACCTTGTAGAGACTGTTCAAAGATTCCATTTGAGCGGCAGCTTGGACCATCTCTTCAGAATACTTTTTAGTAGATTCCATAGCATCTACCGTAGGGGCTATCCCTTTGGCGGCACCCTCAAAGTTTCTAATGCTGGATCCCAGACTTTCCATAAGGTTGGCATCCACACCGGCTTCTTTTAACAAATCATCCAATTTTTTGGATAAAGAAGCTTCGGCCTCCTTTATTTCCGCTTTGGCATTTGATTTTCCAGAGGCAGCACCTCCGTTTAGTTCTGGGTATACCAAGGACCAATCGTATTCGTCATCTACCGGTTCAAATGCACTGATGGCAAAAATTAATGCTTCGGTAATAAGTCCGATTGCCAATAACAATCCTCCCGTAAGTGGGCCAAATTGCCAGTGAAGGATCTTAAATAGTGCTCCTATAATTACTACGGAAGCACCAAGACCGTAGGCCATGTTAAATAATTTCTTAGTTGATTTTGACTGTGCCATAATTTTAAATTTAATTAAGTAATGTTAATAATAAGTATTTGGTTTAACGTTTGATTCCATTTAAAGATCTTCTTTGTTCTATATGCTAATTGGTAGAGTCTTCCTCTCCCATGTAATCCTGTACGGTCCTAAAACCGATATAACTCCGTGCAGAATCCTGATATTCATAATCCCTGGTGCTTACCTGTAGGAAATAAGCAACATCTTTCCAAGATCCACCTCTTATAACTTTTCTTGCGTTTTGGCCGGACTGTGCATTTGGGTTCATTGTGGACACATATTCATAGGAATTTGGGTCGTAGCTACTATTGGTCCATTCCGAAACGTTACCTGCCATATTATAAAGGTTATAATCATTGGGCTCATAGGCCTTTGCCTCTACCGTATACAAAGCTTGATCTGCCGCATAATCTCCACGCTGAGGCTTAAAGTTGGCCATAAAACATCCGGTATCACTAATTACATAAGGACCGCCCCATGGGTAGGTTCCCCCTTCTATACCTCCTCTTGCCGCATATTCCCACTCCGCTTCGGTAGGCAATCTAAAACGGTTTACAAATTGCTTGCCCCTACTTTTCTGATCATCGTTCTTAAACTTGGTCCTCCAGTTGCAAAAGGCCTGTGCCTGTTGCCAGGAAACACCTACCACCGGATAATCGCTATAGGCATCGTGCCAAAAATAATCATTGTGCATGGGCTCATTATAGGAATAGGCAAAATCCTTTATCCATACCGTGGTATCCGGATAAATCTCCAATTCTTCCTGTTTTATAAAATTCTTTCTACTTCCCTTTTTAGCACGGGCCGCAGCCTCAATATCCATCCAGGTATATTTGTATTTCAATTTGGTAACATCTATATGGCGTTGGCCGTTATAGGATTCCTCTTCTGAAATATACAATGAATCCATTACCTCGGCATAATACTCGTCCGGATATTTAGAGGTGTCCCAGGTCAAATCCTGTTTTCTGTCCAATGCCCTACCTTCATAGCCTGTTTCGCCCATGCCGGCGTAATTGTTCAACATATACTTATCGTAGGCGGACAATCTGGTGGTATCCGCATCCCTAAAGGCATAGTCCCCTATACCGCCATCTTCCGGTCCCAATCCCAACTCATCTGCCAAAATGGCCAATCTGGTTCTTGCTATAGAATCTTTCACCCATTCTACAAATTGGCGGTATTCACTATTCGTAATTTCCGTATCATCCATATAGAAAGATCTAACGGTTACGGTCTTTGTCGGGGCATTTTGTACCTTGGCCTGATCTTCCTCACTCTTACCCATAATGAATGCTCCCCTGGGAATCAATTCCATACCATAAGGTTTCTCGGGATACCACTTTTTTCCTTGAGCTCCGACCAGCTCTCCTTTTGTTTTGGACCCACAACTTGAGAGTAAAAAAACAAATGCTATAGATGACAACAATAGCTTCTTCATACGTTAGGTTAAATTTCGATTATGATTATAAATACAAACACAAGTATTATTCTCTAAAACTTATTTTTAAATAATTTATTGTATAAAATTTGTATTTATACCCTAAATTTATTAATTCAATTAAACCCTTTTTTATAGGCTTTATACCACCGCTCAGGAATATTTTGATTACATGCATCCAGATAATCCAGTTCAGTGCATGGTAATAACGCGGGTGAATTTGTTTTAGTATGTGAAGTTAAAATTGAAGGTACCTCTACTCACCACCTTTCGCTAAGATGGCTCTTATAAAAAACAAGGGACTCGTCCTCTGTAGGTACGGTATACTTGGTGAAGTCGTTGCTATTGCTGTTGGGAAACTCTTGAATCCTAAAGTTTAATCCCTCTATAAAATACCATATTATTTGTGCAACAAGCTGAAAGGATTGATTACTGTTCTCGCATTCGTAAATCCCAAAAACGGATACATTATCGCTTATTCCGGCATATCTGGAAATGGCACAAATTTCACGTCCGTTAAACCCGTTGGGAGAAAAGTTTCTGGAATACCCAATATCTGCCGCACGTATGGCACGTGCATCCAAACTTACCACATGGGCATTCCTGAGCACGGGCTCTGCCAGGGTTATATCGGAAATTAATTCGCCCAACCTGTAGGAATCAAAGAAAAGTCGCTCCATAAGGTCCAACTCCTCTTGGGAATTAAAATAGCTCTGATAGCCAATATTGGAGAAATTGAAAAGATTGTTGGGCTTATCGGAAATTATTTTGCTCATATAGGAATGGGAAGAAATAAGTTCCTCGTCCATCCCAAAGTCGAACCTACTGTCTATGGACACGAGGTTGACCATATTCCTAATACCGTCAAAGGCCCTATAGGTAGGATAGGTAAGGTCTTGGGTTGCCCCAATGACAATAGGGACAATATTTTCTTCCAGCAGGCCTGCAACTATTTCCTTTACCACAAAATAGGTATCCTCTACGGTCTCCCCCTCCTCAATATCGCCCAAATCTATGATAGAGGAATTCCAGTTACCCATCATTAAACTATACAACTGAAGTCTGATTTCGGAAATATCCAGGCGCTCCGGTTTTTTCTCAAAGGCATTTCTGGATTCGTGGACCCCCAATATGGCCACACTAACATTTGCCAATACCGGAAGACCATGCCGGGCAGTGTGCATATAAATATGTTTCCCCAATGCTTGGGCCGGAAGTAATTCGCAGTGGGCCAATACCCTATCACTTACGGGCACTAAAAAATCGAATGCCATATTATTTTTTAGCCTTAGGTTTTGCCTTCTTCTTAGGTGTTTTTTTCTCTATTAATTCTTGGGCATCCTTTAGGGAAATCTTGGTAGCGTCCACATCTTTGGAAACCTCTACCTTAACCTTTCCCTTAATTATGGTATGCCTTCCCCATCTCGCTTTTTCTATACGAATCCCTTCTTCCGGCCATTCTTGGACCAATTTATCGATCTCCTTTTGTTTTTTAGCCTCTATAATTTCTTCTATATCCTGTTTTGAAAGGCTGTCAAAATCATATTTCTTATTAACATTAATGAACATTCCGTCCCATTTAATAAATGGGCCAAACCTACCCACGCCCTTAGTGACCTCCTTGTTTTCATAAATGGCTATAGGGGCATCCGCCTTTTCTTTTTCCCTAATAAGCTCTACGGCCCGGTCCATATCTATCTCCATGGGATTTTCATCCTTGCCCAAGGACACAAACTTTTTACCAAACCTTATATAAGGCCCAAAACGGCCCACATTGGCCTCTACATCCTCGCCTTCATAAACCCCGAGCTTTCTTGGCAGTTTAAACAGGTCCATAGCTTCTTCGTAGCTTATTGTATTTAAGGACTGGTCCGGCAACAGACTGGCAAACAATGGCTTTTCCTCATCATCTACGGTACCTACCTGTACCATAGGCCCAAAACGGCCCAATCTGACCGAAACCTGTCTTCCCGACTTGGGATCGGTACCCAAAATGCGTTCGCCACTGGCCCTATCCGCATTTTCTTCCACATCCAGCACCTTGGGGTGGAAATCCCCATAAAAATCCTTCAATACTTTTTGCCAATCCTCATCGCCCGAAGCAATCCCATCAAAATCCTCTTCCACTTTGGCCGTGAAATGGTAATCCAAAATAGTTTCGAAATGACCTACCAGAAAGTCGGTCACTATTATTCCAATATCCGTAGGCACCAGTTTCCCTTTATCGGAACCTACATTTTCCTTTAAATCCTTGGCTGTAAGCTTATCGGATTTGAGCAATAACTGTACATAATTTCTTTCGGTGCCCTCTATGGTTCCCTTTTCTACATAGCCCCTATTCTGAATAGTGGAAATGGTAGGCGCATAGGTAGAAGGTCTTCCAATTCCAAGTTCTTCCAGTTTTTTAACCAAAGAGGCCTCTGTAAATCTATAAGGTGCCCTGGAAAAGCGCTCTGTTGCGGCAATATAATTATTAAGAAGTTTCTCTCCTTCCTTCATTGCAGGAAGCATTCCCTCCTGCTCCTCACTTATATCCTCCTCATCCTTACTTTCCAAATACACCTTTAGGAATCCGTCAAATTTTATTACCTCCCCGTTGGCAGTAAACTCTTCTTTATGGGTATTGGCCTTTATTTTAACGTTGGTGCGCTCCAATTCGGCATCGCTCATTTGCGAGGCCAAGGTGCGCTTCCAAATGAGTTCGTACAACTTGGATTGATCCCTTTCCAATGAAGGGGACTGATTGGCCATCTCCGTAGGACGAATGGCTTCATGTGCTTCCTGGGCTCCTTTGGATTTTCCCGTAAAATTCCTAACCTTGCTGTATTCCTTACCGTAATTACTTATAATGGTATCCTTTGCCGCATCAATGGCATCTGGAGAAAGGTTAACACTATCCGTTCTCATATAGGTTATTAACCCCGCCTCGTACAAGCGTTGTGCCACCTGCATGGTCCTTGAAACCGAAAAATACAATTTTCTGGAAGCTTCCTGCTGCAGTGTTGAAGTGGTAAATGGTGCCGCAGGAGACTTTTTGGCCGGTTTCTTATCTAGATGGGCAACCGAAAAATTTGCCCCTATATTTTCCCTAAGGAAAGCTTCCGCCTCTTTCTGACTGGCATAGGTCTTATTCAGCTTGGCAGCAAAAATACTGCCTTCATTGGTTTTGAACTCGGCCGATACCCTAAAGGCCGCTTCCGGGTTAAAGGCTTCTATTTCCCGTTCCCTTTCCACTATTAATCTCACCGCAACGGATTGTACCCTGCCCGCAGATAAGCCCGGTTTAATCTTTTTCCACAGTACCGGGGAAAGTTCGTATCCTACCAATCTATCCAAAACCCGCCTTGCCTGTTGGGCGTTCACCAAATCGTAGTTAATTTCCCTTGGATTCTCAATGGCCCTTTGAATGGCGGATTTGGTAATAGAATTAAAAACAATCCTTTTGGTTTTCTTCCTGTCCAATTTCAACTCTTCCGCCAAATGCCAGGAAATGGCTTCCCCTTCACGATCTTCATCACTGGCCAGCCATATAGTATCCGCTTTGTCCGCTAAATCCTTAAGCTTTTTAACCAAGGCCTTTTTGTCCTTGTCAACAATATATTTAGGTGCAAAATTATTGTCCACATCCACCCCTAATTCTTTGGAAGGCAAATCGGCAATATGTCCAAAACTGGACTCTACTTTATATTCCTTTCCTAAAAATTTTTCTATTGTCTTTGCTTTAGCCGGAGACTCTACTATTACTAAATTCTTTGCCATTAACTCTTTTTTGTTGACACAAAAGTAATTGAATTTTTTAATTTGATGCCATACCCTACTTCGCAGGAACAAAAATTAGCAATGGGGGAAGTTCATTTAAGGTTGAATGTTTCAAGTTTCAGGTTCAAAAAATAGTAGGCAGTAGCAGTGAGGCAAGTTTAAAGTTTGAGGTTCAAGGTTTGTGTTTCGTGGAGTACAGTTTTACGTGAATGGATTTATAAAACGGCAAGTCGAGGGACTTTGTAAAGCAAATTATTTACGTTTTTTTGAAAATTTTATTGGCGCGGGCGTGACGCCCGCACCAGCGGGGGGGGGGAGGTTAAAAGTTCAAGGTTACAGATTCAAATCTCAATTCTAACATCCAGTATCTAAAGTCTAACACCCTATTCTACAGAAATCAATGAAGCTCAAAGGTGCTGATCAGTTCAATTTTATTATCCAGATATTCATATTGATACAGCACTTCTTCCCCTATCATCAATAAATTATTCTCCTTAGGGATCACGTCAAAAGTATCTATGTCCTTAAAATGGTTGAGTTGCACCAAATCCTGGACATCGGTCTTATCATAGACCTTAAGTCCCGAAGCCCCATCGCACACAAACAGTTTTTCATCCTTTACTCCCAAGCCATAGGGTCCGTCCATGGGATAGGTCTTTACCAGTTCCGGATGGGCAATATCCGATATGTCCACTATAAAAAGTCCACTCTCGGCAGCACCGCACATATTACCTCCCCTTAAGGTTACATAAGCGTAATCCCCATCTACTACAACCGGATCACAGGCCGTACCGTGTTCAAATTCGGAAATTAAACTAGGGGTGGCCGGTGAGGTAATATCATAGATATACATCCCCCTCATACTACCCAAAAATAACTGATCTCCCCTATTAAAAATAGTTTCGATATCAAAACCGGCATACACATCATCCAGATCCTTGGGGTTTTCCAAATCTTCAATGTTGAATACGTTTATACTATGACTGTCCACAGCATATAAATAATCATTTACAATCTTAAAACGAGCCAAGGACCCTCCTTGGCCGGTTTTGGAAGAATTCTGGGTAGCATTGGCCAACATAATATCAAACTCCCGTGAAAAATCTACCTGAACCTCCTCTATCAACCTTCTTTCCTTTACAGTTTCCCATCCGATCACTATGTCATTTTCATAATCTATATCCTGCCACTCATAAATATCTACCTCAAAGGGAAAAATCACATTGTCCCTCAAAACATTTTCCAAGCGGTTTACAATTTTAATATTGTGAATATCCGTTATATCCAGAACGATCAAATCCGTAATACTATCGGCATATAGGTAATTGTTCTTAACAGACACATCCACGTTGCCCGGTATTTTAATAAAAGCTATTTTTTCTGGAGCTTTGGGGTCCGAATTATCTATGACATGGACCCCTTTATATTTCTCATTAACAAATATATATTCGCCATAAACATAAATTTTACCGGATTCATCCACAGGAACAGGAGCCATTACATCTATTGCCTTTTTAAAATCGGCCTTACTCATCTTTAAAGGCTTGGCCACCAGATACTCGGCATATTTGCTATCATCCCCATCATTACAAGAAACAAACCCAAGGGCAGTCAACAGAAACCATAGTAAAATTATCCTTCCCATACCAATATTTTTTACGGATTCAATATTCATTAGATACCCTTAGCCCAAATAGTTGCGTTGATTTTTGACAAATATTTAACTGTCAATATGTCACATTTAACCATATAATGCTATCTTTGCACTCGCTTAAAGATGAGGCTGAATACATAACAAAATGGAGAAGATTATAGATGAATCCGTACAGGGAACTGCCCTAGCACTTGCGAAAAAAGAAAATAGCACCAGAAAATTGTACATAGAGAGCTATGGCTGTGCCATGAATTTTTCGGACAGTGAAATTGTTGCCTCCATACTGTCCAATGAAGGCTTTAGCACTACCCAGGAGTTGGAAGATGCGGACTTGATATTGGTCAACACCTGTTCCATTCGGGAAAAGGCGGAACTTACCATCCGCAAGCGTTTGGAAAAATTCAATGCCGTAAAACGGCATAGGCCCCATATGAAGGTTGGGGTTCTTGGATGTATGGCCGAAAGACTAAAGACCAAATTGCTGGAAGAAGAGAAAATTGTGGATATGGTAGTTGGCCCGGATGCCTATAAGGACCTGCCCAATCTTATCCAAGAGGTGGACGATGGCAGAAATGCCGTAAACGTAATCCTATCCAAAGAGGAAACCTATGGGGATATATCCCCTGTACGCTTAAATACCAACGGTGTAACCGCCTTTGTATCCATTACCCGTGGATGTGACAATATGTGCACATTCTGTGTAGTCCCTTTTACCCGGGGGCGGGAGCGCAGCCGGGACCCGCAATCCATAATACAGGAAATAAACGAGCTCGCCGATAAAGGATACAAGGAAATTACCCTGTTGGGACAAAATGTGGACAGTTACCTATGGTATGGCGGCGGCTTAAAAAAAGGTTTCGAAAAAGCTTCGGAAATGCAAAAGGCCACAGCAGTTAATTTCTCCAACCTATTGGAAAAAGTGGCCTTGGCCCAACCAAAAGTACGTGTTAGATTTTCTACTTCCAATCCACAGGACATGACCTTGGACGTAATCAGAGTGGTAGCAAAATACCCCAATATCTGTAACTATATCCATTTGCCGGTACAAAGTGGCAGTAATAGGATCCTAAAGGAAATGAACAGACTACATACCCGGGAGGAATATCTGGAACTGGTTAAAAATATCAAGGAAATAATTCCGGATTGCAGTATTTCGCAGGACATGATCACAGGATTTCCTACCGAAACGGAAGAAGACCATCAGGATACCCTTTCCCTAATGAGGGAGATTGAATACGACTATGGTTATATGTACGCCTATTCAGAGAGACCGGGAACGGCCGCAGCAAGAAATATGGAAGATGACGTACCACAAGAAGTCAAAAACAGACGACTTACAGAAATCATTGACCTTCAAAGGGACCATAGCTATCTTAGGAGCAAACAACAGCTTGGAAAAACAGTTGAAGTATTGATAGAGGGGACCTCCAAAAAATCGGATTTGGATTGGATGGGAAGGAATCCCCAAAGTTTTGTTGTGGTGTTTCCCAAGAAAAACTATAAAATAGGGGATTTTGTGAATGTCGAAATTACCGATTGCACCTCCGGCACCTTAATAGGAAGACCTTTGGGACTTTCCAACAACAATTAAAACATGGAATCGATTCAATCAATAAAACAACGCTTTGAAATTATTGGCAATGATGTAAAACTCAATCGTGCCATTGAAAAGGCCATTCAAGTGGCCCCTACGGACATCTCCGTATTGGTTACCGGGGAAAGCGGGGTTGGTAAGGAGTCCATTCCGAAAATCATACACTCCCTTTCCCATAGAAAACATGCCAAATATATTGCGGTCAACTGTGGGGCCATTCCGGAAGGCACTATAGACAGTGAACTTTTTGGGCATGAAAAAGGGGCTTTTACAGGGGCAACAGCTACCAGAAGCGGCTATTTTGAGGTAGCCGATGGCGGCACCATCTTTTTGGATGAGGTTGGGGAATTGCCACTTACCACCCAGGTGCGTCTTTTAAGGGTTCTGGAAAATGGAGAGTTTTTAAAGGTAGGTTCTTCCCAAGTCCAAAAAACGGATGTCAGAATAGTGGCCGCCACCAATGTTAACATGTTCGAGGCCATTAAAAAGGAAAAATTCAGGGAAGACCTGTATTATCGATTAAGTACAGTAGAAATCAACATCCCCCCATTACGGGAACGCAAAGAGGATATCCATCTGTTATTTCGCAAATTTGCATCAGATTTCGGGCAAAAGTATAAAATGCCTACCATTCGTTTGGATGACGATGCCGTACAGCTACTTTTAAAGTACAGATGGCCCGGCAACATTCGTCAGTTAAGAAATATAGCGGAACAGGTTTCCGTATTGGAGGAAAGCAGGCTAATCAGCTTGGCCACCTTGAACAGTTACCTGCCCAATTCCAACAATAGCAACTTGCCGGCCATAGTGGGAAAGGATAAAACAGAAGGCGACTTTAGTACGGAAAGGGAGATATTGTACAAGGTTCTTTTTGATATGAAAGGGGATCTGAACGATCTTAAGAAATTAACATTGGAGCTGCTCAAACACAACGACAGTGAAAAAGTTCAGGAAGAAAATGAAAATCTTATCAGAAAAATATACGGGGATGACGAGGAAGAATATACGGAACAAGAGGAGGGCCCAAGTGAAATTTTACAACTTCCAGAACCCTATATAGAGAAAACAATGATTACCTCTCCCCAGCAAGAGGACAAGTATCATTTTGCAGAGGAAATACAAGAAGAAGAAACCCTATCTTTACAGGACAAGGAAATAGAGCTCATTAAAAAATCCTTGGAACGAAACAAAGGAAAGAGAAAAGCGGCTTCTGCGGAATTGGGCATCTCCGAACGCACCCTGTACAGGAAAATTAAACAATACGACCTATAACAGTAGGCAGTAGGCAGTAGGCAGTAGGCAGTAGGCAGTAGGCAGTAGGCAGTAGGCAGTAGGCAGTAGGCAGTAGGCAGTAGGCAGTAGGCAAAAATAAAAAGCATAGAAAAACGAAAAAAAAATTAATGATCAAGCTTAAAAATATTATCCTTTTACTGGTATTGACAACAGGCGTTGCTGGTTGTGGCATATACAACTTTACCGGGGGCGACGTGGGAACGGCAAAGACCTTTCAGGTCAATTATTTTCAGAACTACGCCTCGCAGAATCCGGGATCTACCTTTGAACCGGGAATGGATAGGGATTTTACCCTAGCCCTTCAGGACCTGATATTGAACCAGACCAGTTTGGACCTTGTTAAATCCAACGGGGATTTGCTCTATGAGGGCGAGATCGTGGAGTACAGAATATCCCCTATGTCTGCCACCTCCCAACAAAACGCGGCACAAAACAGACTTAGTATTGGTGTAAACGTAAGATTCTTTAACAACACCAAGGAGGATGTGGACTTTGAGCAACGGTTTTCCTTCTTCTACGATTATCCGGCCAATTCCCAATTGGCAAGTGTTAAGGATGAGGCCCATCAAGTAATATTTGAACGCATTACCCAGGACATTTTTAATAAATCATTGGCTGATTGGTAATTTATGAACGTACAGGACTTTACATATTTATTACAGAACCCGGATGAGGTGGTTTCTCCTGTGCAGACCAAACAACTGGAAGATGTATTGGCAGAGTATCCGTATTTTCAAGCGGCAAGGGCCATGCATTTAAAAGGCCTTAAGAACCTCAACAGTTTTAAATACAACAATGCCCTTAAATTGACTGCCGCCTATACAGCGGACAGGGATATTCTTTTCGACTTTATCACCTCCATAGATTTTTTGCAGAATACCATCGCCGATTCTATTTTGGGAAAAACCACCGCTTTGAACGATACTCCTACCATTTCTGAAGAAATCGTATCCGAATTTAAAAAAGAAAGTGCCCTTATAGAAGAATCGGAGGACGAACCCCTGCCAAGGACGGTAAAGGACGCCAATGACATTTTGGACCCTTCACTTTTTTCGTCCAAGGACCCAAAAATGGACAAATCCATATCGGATAATAAAAAAAAAGCCGAAGAACTACTTGAAATAGGAAAGCCTTTGAGCTTTACCAAAAAAGAAAAATACTCCTTTGCGGAATGGCTTCAATTGACCACGCAAAAGCCACATAAGTTAAAATCCCAACCCAACACCGTAAAAGAAAAAGGGGACAAAACCGAGGTAAAACCAACTCCGAAGGCAGATAAACTAAAAAAGAAAAAATTTGATCTGATAGACAAATTTATTGAAACAAACCCTAAAATTGTACCCAAAGAAGACACCGTCAAGGTCACCATTAAGGACTCCCTTAATTTTGATAAAAATGAATTGATGACAGCCACCTTGGCCAAAGTCTATTTGGAACAAAAAAAGTACAAAAAGGCCATACAGGCCTATAAAATTTTAAGTTTGAAATATCCGGAAAAAAGTAGTTTCTTTGCAGACCGAATTAAAGCGGTAGAAAAGATACAACAAGAAAATAAATAAATAAATAATGAATACAACATTTACAATATTCTTGGTCCTGATCATCCTGGTCTGCATCCTATTGATGCTCGTAATTATGGTGCAAAACCCTAAAGGTGGTGGGTTGTCCTCATCCTTTGGGGGAAGTGGCAACCAAGTTGTTGGAGGGGTAAAGAAAACCGGGGACTTTTTGGATAAGAGCACTTGGACATTGGCAACCATCTTGGTGGTCTTAATTTTGCTTTCCAACGTAGCATTAAAGGGAAGTTTCAGTGATTCGGATTCAAAATTGCTCAATGGCGACCCTATAGAAACAACTGCTCCGGATGCATTCCCGGACACCCCTGTACCTGCGCCTACCGCTAATGGTGCCAGCACCCCTGACAGTGTTCAATAAATAGGAAAGAACATATTTAAAATATAAAAAATGCCAGCTTAAGTGACAAGCTGGCATTTTTGTTCAACAATGTGTCAGTTTTAAGGTAATGGCATAATTTCTGCCTATTAAAATCAAACTTAAAAACATAAAATCTAAATAATTATGGCTAAAGTTAGCATTAAACCATTAGCAGATAGAGTTCTTGTAGAACCTATGGCTGCCGAAACAAAGACTGCATCCGGTCTTTACATCCCTGATACCGCAAAGGAAAAACCACAAAAAGGCAAGGTAGTTGCCGTTGGTCCTGGTACTAAAGATGAAAAAGTAACTGTTAAGGTTGGAGACACGGTGCTATACGGCAAGTACGCCGGTACCGAACTAAAACTTGAGGGTACCGAATATCTTATGATGCGCGAAAGCGACATATTGGCAATCATTTAATATTGCTCCCATTCCCTAAATACAGGGAAAATTCCAAACAACAAAAAAAGAGCATAACAAGTCTCATTCCGTCTTATTTTGGAATGATAAATGAAATTAAATTCACAAACATAAGGCCAAGAGCATAAAGCTTAAAGCCTTCAAAAAAAATTATTACAAAAATGGCAAAAGATATAAAATTTGATATCGATGCAAGGGATGGCCTAAAAAGAGGTGTCGATGCATTGGCTAACGCAGTAAAAGTAACCTTAGGACCTAAAGGTAGAAATGTAATCATCAGTAAATCATTTGGCGCACCAAATATTACCAAGGATGGTGTTACGGTGGCCAAAGAAATTGAATTGGCAGACCCTCTTGAGAACATGGGCGCCCAAATGGTAAAGGAAGTTGCTTCCAAAACCAATGATTTGGCGGGTGACGGTACCACTACCGCAACCGTTCTTGCACAAGCTATTGTAAAAGAAGGCTTGAAGAACGTAGCTGCAGGTGCCAATCCAATGGACCTAAAAAGAGGTATAGACAAGGCTGTGGATGCTATTGTTGAAGACCTGGCCAAACAGACAAAAAAAGTAGGCGATTCTTCGGAAAAGATCAAACAGGTAGCTGCTATTTCCTCCAATAACGATGAAACCATTGGCGACCTTATTGCCCAAGCGTTCCAAAAAGTTGGTAAGGAAGGTGTTATCACGGTAGAAGAGGCCAAAGGAACAGATACTTATGTTGATGTTGTAGAAGGTATGCAATTCGACCGGGGATATCTTTCTCCGTACTTTGTTACCGATTCTGAAAAAATGACAGCCGACTTGGAGAATCCTTACATATTACTATATGACAAGAAGATTTCTTCCATGAAGGATTTGTTACCTGTATTGGAACCTGTAGCGCAATCAGGGAAACCTCTTTTGATCATTGCAGAGGATGTTGACGGAGAGGCTTTGGCTACATTGGTAGTAAACAAATTAAGGGGATCTTTAAAGATTGCCGCTGTTAAGGCGCCAGGATTTGGCGACAGAAGAAAGGCAATGTTGGAAGATATAGCCATCCTTACCGGTGGAACCGTAATTGCAGAGGAAAGAGGCTTTACAATGGAAAATGCTACCTTGGACATGCTTGGTACCTGTGAAAAAATTACCATTGATAAGGACAACACCACCATTGTAAACGGTTCAGGTGCCCCAAAAACCATTAAGACAAGGGTAAACCAGATCAAATCCCAAATCGAATCTACCACTTCAGATTACGATAAGGAAAAATTACAGGAACGTTTGGCCAAATTGGCCGGAGGTGTTGCCGTTCTTTATGTTGGTGCCGCCTCTGAGGTAGAAATGAAAGAGAAAAAGGATAGGGTAGATGATGCCCTTCACGCTACAAGAGCTGCCGTTGAAGAAGGAATCGTTGCCGGTGGAGGTGTTGCTTTGGTTAGGGCCAAATCCGTACTTGCCAAAATCAAGGCAGAAAATGCCGATGAGGAAACCGGGGTTCAAATCGTTGCAAGAGCTGTAGAATCCCCTTTAAGAACCATCGTGGAAAACGCTGGAGGTGAAGGATCTGTAGTAGTGGCCAAAGTTTTGGAAGGTAAAGGAGATTTTGGTTACGATGCCAAATCGGAAAAATATGTAGAAATGATCAAGGCTGGTATAATAGACCCTAAGAAGGTAACTAGAATTGCATTGGAAAATGCCGCTTCTGTTGCCGGAATGATCTTGACTACCGAATGTGCATTGACCGACATTAAGGAGGATGCCCCTGCAGCCCCCCCAATGGGCGGTGGAATGCCGGGAATGATGTAAGTGGCGAGCCGCCACAGGCAATTTATAATTACAAAAACCGTCCTTGGGATTCCAGGGACGGTTTTTTTATTACCGGTCCTCCTTATTCATGATGCCGCCCATCATCGATATTATCCTTACGATACCCACCATACATACCAAAATTAAGGACAAAGACTATCCAAAACAGGATTATATAGAATGTTTGGGAGACTTTATGGCCAAGAGGATTTGGAATAGCCTTATTTTTGCCAAAAACACCCTATGTTTACCGCATTAAAACTACAGGTTTCCGCCATTACAAACGATCCCCATAAAAGTACCACCGAAAAAATGCAGGCCATTTGCGAATTGCTGAAAGAAAATGTTCCGCATTACGATTGGGTAGGGTTCTACTTCAGAAACGGGGATAGGGAAGAGCTAAAATTGGGCCCATATGCCGGAATCCCAACAGACCATACCATAATTCCTTTTGGCAAAGGGATATGTGGACAGGTAGCGGTATCCAATCAAAACTTTGTAGTCCCCGATGTAAAGGCCCAAGACAACTATATAGCCTGTAGCATAACCGTAAAGGCGGAAATAGTAATCCCACTATTCCTAAATGGGGTAAATATTGGCCAAATAGACATCGATTCCAATACTCCGGATCCATTTTCAGAAGAAGACGAGCGTTTTTTGGAATACGTAAACCGGGAAGTGTCCAAAATTCTTTAAAACTTTAGGGCGATTGTTGATAATCCTACTGATTTTTAAGTACAAAAAAATTACTTTTGTGTCCTTATAATCCATAACAACAATCACAACAAAATGAGTACCACTAAAAAAGCTGCCTCAGCCTTAATATCTGTTTTTCATAAAGATGGGCTAGAGCCATTGGTAAAAAAGTTTAATGAATTGGGAATTACCATCTATTCAACGGGAGGTACGGAAACATTCATTAAGGGGTTGGGAATAGACGTAGTGCCCGTAGAGGACGTCACCAGCTATCCATCCATATTGGGCGGCAGGGTAAAAACCTTACACCCCAAGGTGTTTGGCGGTATATTGAACCGACAGGACAATGAAAGTGACCAGGCACAATTGAAGGAATTCGAAATTCCACAGTTGGATATCGTCATTGTGGATCTTTATCCTTTTGAAAAAACAGTTGCCAGTGGAGCTTCCGAGCAGGATATTATTGAAAAAATAGATATAGGGGGCATATCATTAATACGTGCGGCGGCCAAGAATTACAAGGATACGCTTTGCGTTTCCTCCATGAACGATTATGAAGAAGTTCTGGAAATGATTACCAAAGGAAATGGCAGTACTACTTTGGAAGACCGCAAACGTTTTGCCACCAAATCCTTCAATGTGTCATCGCATTACGATTCGGCCATTTTTAATTACTTCAACAAGAACCAAGAAGAGGCTGCGTTCAAATTAAGTGAAACCCACGGACAGGTCCTTCGTTATGGCGAAAACCCCCATCAAAAAGGTTTTTTCTTTGGTGATTTTGACGCCATATTCAACAAACTGCACGGCAAGGAACTTTCCTACAACAATTTATTGGATGTGGATGCCGCTGTAAACCTTATCCACGAATTTAAGAACGATGCCCCCACTTTCGCCATTTTGAAACACAATAATGCCTGTGGCCTTGCTACCAGGCCAACTATTCACCAGGCCTATATTGATGCATTGGCGGGCGATCCTGTTTCGGCCTTTGGCGGAATATTGATCAGTAATGTTGAAATAGACGAACCCACTGCCGAAGAAATCCACAATCTTTTTTGCGAAGTGGTCATCGCACCTAGCTTTACCCCCGTGGCCCTGGACATCTTAAAAGGCAAGAAAAACAGAATCATTCTTGCCCAACATGAAGTAAACCTTCCAAAAATGACGGTCAGAACATGTCTAAATGGTGTCTTAGTACAGGAAAAGGATGAAAAGACCGATAAGATTTCCGACCTTACCCATGCTACCAATAAAAAACCTACGGATAGGGAACTGGAAGATTTGATCTTTGCTTCAAAATTATGCAAACACACCAAAAGCAACACTATTGTTCTTGCCAAAAACAAACAATTGTGTGCCAGTGGCACTGGCCAAACTTCCCGTGTAGATGCCCTAAACCAAGCTATCCACAAGGCCCGATCCTTTGATTTTGATCTAGAAGGGGCCGTATTGGCCAGTGATGCCTTCTTTCCTTTTCCGGATTGTGTAGAAATTGCGCATAAAAGTGGAATAACCAGCGTTATACAACCTGGAGGCTCCATTAAGGATCAACTTAGCATCGATTATTGTAATGAAAATGGAATTGCAATGGTAATGACCGGTACACGTCATTTTAAACATTAATTTTATTACTTTTAACGATCAAACTGACATTTAAACCGAAATACAACTACATAAATGGGATTCTTTGATTTCTTAACCGAGGAGATTGCAATAGACTTAGGTACTGCCAACACCCTCATCATTCACAACGACAAAGTGGTGGTAGACAGTCCATCTATTGTGGCCAGGGACAGAATAAGTGGCAAAATAATCGCCGTTGGCAAGGAAGCCAATATGATGCAAGGAAAGACCCATGAAAATATAAAGACCATACGTCCTTTAAAGGACGGGGTCATTGCCGATTTTGACGCCTCGGAAAAGATGATCAATATGTTCATCAAAAACATACCGGCACTAAAGAAAAAGTGGTTTCCACCGGCCTTGAGAATGGTTATCTGTATCCCTTCCGGAATTACAGAGGTGGAAATGCGCGCCGTTAAGGAGTCGGCCGAACGTGTTAACGGGAAAGAGGTCTACCTTATCCATGAACCAATGGCCGCAGCTATTGGTATCGGTCTGGATATTATGCAACCCAAAGGAAATATGATCGTGGATATAGGGGGCGGTACCACCGAAATTGCCGTAATTGCCCTGGGCGGGATTGTTTGCGACAAATCGGTCAAAATTGCCGGGGACGTTTTTACAAACGACATTATCTATTATATGCGTACCCAGCACAACCTTTATGTTGGGGAGAGTACGGCAGAGAATATAAAGATTACCATTGGATCTGCTACCGAAGACCTGCAGACCCCTCCGGATGAAATGTCCGTTCAGGGTAGGGACCTACTGACCGGGAAACCCAAACAAGTATCCATTTCCTACCGTGAAATAGCCAAAGCCTTGGATAAATCTATTTTAAGGGTAGAGGATGCCGTTATGGAAACATTGTCCCAAACACCCCCCGAACTGGCAGCGGACATCTATAACACCGGTATTTATTTAGCTGGGGGCGGATCCATGCTAAGGGGGCTTGACAGGCGTTTGTCCCAAAAAACGGATCTACCGGTGTATATAGCGGAAGATCCATTAAGGGCAGTGGTAAGGGGTACCGGTATTGCCCTAAAAAACTTGGAGCGCTACAAGAGCATTTTAATTAAATAGTTATTTGGCTCCCAAAGACAATCGGCACTACCATTTTTTAAATGGTTCAAAAATAGCTAACAAGCCTTAATTGCTTTACTGGGCAGTTGCCCAAATAAGGTTAGACAAAACAATTTAAGTGAATGCGGCAGATTATCAACTTTATATTAAGATATAAAAATTTCTTGCTCTATCTTTTCTTGTTAATCATATCCTTGGCGCTTACCGTACAATCGCATTCATACCACCGTTCCAAATACTTTAATTCCTCTAACTGGCTAACCGGAAATATCTATGGGATTACCGGCAATATAACCACCTATTTTGGCCTTGGGGAAGAAAATAAAAAACTTGTTGAGGAAAATAAGCGCTTGAGAAACCTTCTTTTTAACCAAAAAAAGGAAGATTCCTTACAGTTGGACACTACCAATATCACCTACAGGGTCATTGCTTCCCAAGTAATCAAAAACAGTTATAGCCTGCCCCGTAATTATATAACCATCAAAAAAGGAAGTGCGCATGGCATAAAGCCCGATATGGGCGTTATTACTGCCAATGGAATCCTTGGAATAGTGGAAAATACATCTAAAAATTTTACAACGGTACAGAGTCTTCTAAACACTAAATCCAGAATCAACGCAAAAATCAAGAACACCAACCATTACGGTTCTTTGGTATGGGATACGAAAGATTACAATACCGTACAACTTGTTGACATTGAAAGATTGGTACCTGTAAAAATAGGGGATACCATAGTTACAGGTGCCAGTTCCAGTATCTTTCCCGAAAACATTCCCATAGGGACCATCAAAAAATTTGACCTTAACAATGCGCAAAGTTCATATAGTATAGACATAGGGCTCTTTAACAATATGGCCGCAATTAAAAGCATTTACGTAATAGAAAACACGCAGCGGGAAGAAATAATAGAATTAGAAGCCAAGACCAGTAATGATTCACAATAGCTACTTTATCAACGTTATTAGATTTGTACTATTAATTTTAGTACAGGTATTGGTTTTTAATAAGCTCAATTTTTTTGGATATATTAACCCAATGGTGTATATTCTATTTCTCTATTGGTATCCCATTAAGGAAAAAAGACAATTATTTCTACTGTTAAGTTTTCTTCTTGGCTTCTTAATAGATTTATTTTCTGACACCGTTGCCATTCATGCTGCCGCCACCGTTACCATTGCCTATTTGAGGCCAACCATAATGCGTTTTTGTTTTGGTGTAAACTATGAATTTCAAAATTTTAAACTGACGAATACCACTAAAGCACAACAAATTACGTTTTTAACGTTATTGATTATAATACACCATTTAGTTTTCTATACCCTGGAAATTTTCAGTTTTGAAAATACACTGTTAATTTTACAAAAAGTACTAACTATCAGTTTGGCCACCTTAATATTGTGCCTACTATTAAGTTCACTTTTTAGTATTAAAAAAGAATGAGAAAAATCTTATTATCCTCCATTATATTATTGGTTGGAATAACTTTTATCGGAAGATTGTCCTATCTGCAGATATTTAGTTTTTCCCCCAATCAAATATTGGAGGATCCGGCTATAAAAGCAGTTTACGACTATCCGGAAAGGGGGTACATATATGATAGAAATGGAAAACTTCTGGTGGCAAACCAACCGGCCTATGACGTTATGGTCATTCCAAGAGAGGTAAAACCCTTGGATACCCTTGAATTTTGCAATCTATTGGGAATCGATAAAGAAAGGTTTATGTCCCAGTTAAGGAAAGCCAAGGTCTATTCCCCAAGACTTCCCTCCGTTTTGGTACCCCAGTTATCCAAAGAAGATTATGGAAGGCTTCAAGAAAAAATGAGGAGATTTGAAGGGTTCTATATTCAAAAAAGATCACTGCGCTATTACGATACCACCAGTGGCGCCAACGTTTTGGGATACATCAGCGAAGTCAACGAATGGGATTTGGAACGCAATCCGTCCTATGCCGCTGGCGAATTAAAAGGAACTACGGGTATTGAAAAAGAATACGAGTCTATTTTAAGGGGCCACAAAGGTGTAAAGTATATTCAAAAAGACCGATTCAACAGGGATATCGGCCCTTACAAGAACGGTACTTGGGATACCCTCCCAGAACAAGGACAACAAATAAGCGTTACTATAGACAAATTGCTTCAGGAATATGGTGAAAAGTTGATGGTGGGAAAACATGGGGGCATCGTAGCCTTGGAACCGGCCTCAGGTGAAATATTGGCGTTAATTTCCGGGCCATCGTACGACCCTTCCCTATTGGTAGGCAGGGAAAGGTCAAGGAATTACAGCAAATTACACTATGACACCATTTCAAAGCCCACCTTTGATCGTTCAATACTGGCCTCCCAATCTCCGGGATCGCCCTTTAAGACCTTAAACGCCCTTGTAGCGTTGCAAGAGGGAGCCATCACGCCCGAAACTACTTTTCATTGCTACAACGGTTTCTACGTAGGCCGAAGAAAAAGGGGATGTCATTGCGGAGGCGGAACCCGTAATTTACACACGGGCCTTTACCGCTCATGCAATGCTTTTTCGGCAGGGGCATTTCGGAAGTTTTATGATCAGTTCCCCACTTCGGGCGAAGGTATGGATGTATGGGAAAAACACATGAAAAGTTTTGGCCTTGGCACCTATCTGGGATATGACCTGCCCACGGGAAGGCCGGGAAGAATACCGAATCGAGCGTATTACGACCGACTCTATGGCCCCAACCGATGGTCTTCTTCTACCATTATATCCAATGCCATAGGACAGGGGGAAGTAGAGACCACTCCCATCCAATTGGCAAATATGGTAGCCGCCATTGCCAACCGTGGCTATTATTTTACACCCCATATCCTTAAAAAAATAGGAACCGAGGAAATCGCTATCCCCGAATTTACCGAAGCAAAACATACCACCATAGACAAACGGCATTTTGAACCCGTCATAGCTGCCATGGCAGACGTATATATTCAAGGAACCGCAAGATGGTTACAGGTAAAGGGCATAGAAATGGCGGGCAAAACGGGAACCGTAGAAAACTTTACCAGAATAAACGGGGTACGCACCCAATTGACGGACAATTCCGTTTTTGTTGCCTTCGCACCTGTCGACAACCCTAAAATTGCCATTGCCGTCTATATAGAAAACGGGTATTTCGGCTCTCGCTATGCCGGGCACATTGCCACGCTAATGATCGAAAAATACCTAAAAAGAGAAATAACCCGTTCCGATCTGGAGAAAAAAATGTTGGAAAAAACATTGGAAAACGAATATGCAAAACCATATAGTGGACAACCTTTTAAAATAAACGAACGTGTCTGGTAAAAGTGTCCTTAAACGCTTGGATTGGTTTAGCGTTCTCATATACATCCCCTTAGTTTTTATTGGTTGGATAAACATATATTCCAGCACTTTTACAGACAACGACCCTTCCATATTCAATTTTGCCGCATTACATGGAAAACAATTGTTTTTCATAGGAACAAGTGCCGTATCCATCATCATTATCCTGGCATTGGAAGCCAATTTCTATGAACGATTTTCCAGTCTGTTTTATATTATTTCCATAGTATTGCTCCTGGGCCTTTTTGTCTTTGGCAAGACCATTTCCGGAGCTACCTCTTGGTACGACCTTGGTTTTTACAACCTACAGCCTTCCGAATTTGCCAAAGTGGCCACCGCACTTGCCCTGGCCAAATATTTAAGTGACATACAGACCGATATAAAGCGCCGAAAAGACCAAATGATCGCAATTTTGATTATATTGATACCGGCATTCCTGATCATCCCCCAGCCTGATCCTGGAAGTGCCCTGGTCTTCTTTGCCCTGATCTTTGTAATTTTCAGGGAGGGTCTCCCACTCTACTATCTTGGAATAGGGGTTATGGTAATCCTTATATTTATTTTAACATTGATGTTCGGCACTATTTGGGTAGGCATAATCCTTGGGCTACTATTGGCACTGTTCCTATTATTAAAAAAACCCTCCTTCAAGGTTCCGATAATACCGGTTACCCTTATTTATGTAGCCATAGTGTTATTTTCCCTTTCCGTAAATTTCGTTTTTAACAATGTTTTTGAACAACGGCATAGGGATAGGTTCAGTCTATGGCTTCGATTGGAAAAGGATCCCAAGAAACTGGAAGAAATCCGAAAAAATATAGGTTATAACACCTATCAATCCGAAAAAGCCATTGAATCCGGAGGCCTATCCGGGAAAGGGTTTTTAGAGGGAACGCGCACCAAAGGTGATTTTGTCCCTGAACAGCATACCGATTACATATTCAGCACTGTAGGGGAAGAATGGGGATTTGTGGGTACCGCCACAGTAGTCATTCTTTTTACGACATTATTGTTACGGCTGGTATACTTGGCCGAACGCCAAAAAAACGACTTCAGCCGTATGTACGGCTATGGGGTCATCTCTATATTGTTTGTACACTATTTCATAAATATAGGTATGGTCATTGGAGTTTTGCCTACTATTGGAATACCACTGCCCTTTTTTAGTTATGGAGGTTCCGGGCTATTATTTTTTACGGCACTTTTGTTCATTTTCTTAAAATTGGACGCCAATAGATTAAACGAACTAACCTAAAATCTCCAGCTATCGGTACTTATGCCGGCCTCCAACTTAGCCTCTTGCTCATCAGGCAAACCGACAAAGAAGTCTATTCCGGTCAATTTTTCAAGGGTATCCACTGGCACCAAAAACTCATCCAACTCCCTGGTATCTTCCCTATTTGGAAAAAGAAATCCTATGATTTTTAGGTCTTCACCCTGTCCTCGGGCCACGATTTTATAAAAATATTTTGGAACGGCCACATCTTCGTCACCTATACTATGCAGCCCTTTTTCTAAAACCCCGGCAGTTACAACAAATAATGGTCCGTCCTTACTGGCCCAATTCCGGATCTTTTTCTCCAAACGATTCCAGATACCTGCATTGAAATCCCTATCCTGTGGAGCAATATTGCTGGTATAAAAGGTTTCGTTATAAGCGTTTTTTGAGAATCTCCTATCCCCTGCAGGACACAAATGGCCCCTATCATATCCTGAACCATTATAATTTCTCCAATCTGCCGATTTGCTGCCCACCTTAGGGTCCTCAATAAAAAATGGCCTTTTCCTGTCATCATTTGTCAAGTGCGATTGCTCCAAGACATAAACTACCCACTCCGCCTGTTCATAGGCTTCGTTATAGGACAGGGAAAAATGGGCATGCCGTACTATTTCACCGGTGGTGGATCTGGGCCATAACCATTGCGGAATCTCCGTCCTATACTCCTCCCCTTCAGGTAAGGAATAAAGGGCAGGCGTATAAAAATTTTCGAACAACCAGAATAGGACCACACAAACCAGCAGTAGAGTAGTATAAACTATCCTATTTTTCCTATATTTATTCATGGCACAAATATATATTAAAACTACCATTCGGAAATTTCAACAGGTGTAAGTATTGATTTGCTTATACGACCAATTTTTTGAATAAAAATGTTGATGGCCAAACCATTCCACCCCCCCAATGCCAGTATAGACACCTATGGTTATATAGAATACCGATCACTATTCAATGAATAAAAAAGAAAGAAAAATATACATGCTAACTTGGAAAGACATAATTAATTACAGTATTAAGGAAAACCCGTTACCCGATAAGCGGGTGGAAAAAACAGAAAAGGAATGGCGGGACCTGCTAACTCCCGAACAATATAGGATTACAAGAAACAAAGGAACCGAAGCTCCCCATAGCGGTGCGTTTTGCAGTTCCCATGAAGAGGGAAAATACAGTTGTATATGTTGCGGTACCCCCTTATTTGATTCCACCATAAAATTTAATTCGGGTACCGGCTGGCCCAGTTTTACACAGCCCATAAAGGAAAATGCCATTAAATATCATAAGGATACTTCTTATGGAATGATAAGGGTAGAAGTAATGTGCAATACCTGTGATGCCCATTTAGGGCATGTATTTCCGGATGGGCCGGAACCAAGTGGCCTGCGTTATTGCATTAATTCAGAATCTATGCAAATAATTAAAGAAAGGGTAGAATGAGCAATAAAAAGTTGGAGACAGCTACCGTAGGGGGTGGGTGCTTTTGGTGTGTAGAGGCCATTTTTCGGGAAATCAATGGTGTACAAAAGGTAATTTCGGGCTATACCGGTGGAAATGCTCCGGGCAGGCCCACTTATAGGGAAGTCTGTTCCGGCCTTACCGGCCATGCGGAGGTGGTACAAATAACATTTGACGCCAATATTATCTCCTACGAGGATATTTTGGTCATATTTATGACCACCCATGACCCTACTACCCTTAATAGACAGGGAGCAGATGTAGGGACTCAGTATAGATCTGTGATCTATTATCACGATAACGCCCAAAAAGAAATGGCCAGATTGGTTTTAAAGGAAGTGGCACCCTATTACAAGGAGGCCATTGTTACGGAAATAAGTCCTTTGAAAACCTTTTATGAAGCCGAAGAATATCATCAGGATTATTATAGAAATAATAGGTTACAAGGCTACTGCAGCACCGTTATTTCCCCAAAGCTCAGCAAACTAAGGAAAATGCATGCGGATAAAATTATAGGGATAAAAGTATAGGAATAACTACTATGGCCATAGCCATCCGTTTTGCGGACATATACAAGGGCGCTCCCTAACGTAGACAACATAAATCCAATTTTCAGGCCTATGCCACTTGTTCCCTTAACAGTAGGTATTAAATATTGAATTCTATCTGCCGTGAAAATTAAGCCTATTAAAATTATGAGTGAAAAAATGGATAATAACATAAACACAGGTAATTTAACGATACGTCACGAAAAAGAACATAATAGATTCACCATGGCCATTAATGACGAAATTGCGAAAGTGATATACCAGTTACGTGATGATAAGATGTATTTGACCTACTCGGAGGTACCCTATGCACTAAGGGGCAAAGGATATGGCAAGGAACTCGTGGAACGCACCTTTGAGCAATTAACAAAGGAAGGATATACCGCGGTAGCCGTATGCTCCTATATAAAGGCCGTGGCCAAAAGAAATGAAAAATGGAACCGTATAATTGAATGAACGCCTTATGAACCTTAATATAAAGGACACCTTTAATACTGAACTTCCCGCCGACCCTGTCCATGAAAATACAAGAAGACAGGTTACGCAGGCTTGCTTCTCTTATGTTGCTCCAAAATCAACCTCAAAACCGAACATGATCCATACTGCCAATAAATTGGCCCAGGATCTGGGGCTTACTGAAGACGATCTCAAGTCCGATGAATTTAAAAATATTTTTAGTGGAAACTCGGTACTGCCCGGTACCAATCCATATGCCATGTGCTACGGCGGACACCAATTTGGTAATTGGGCCGGGCAATTGGGAGATGGCCGTGCCATTAATTTATTTGAAGTTAACCAGAGCAATAAACAATGGGCCCTTCAACTCAAGGGTGCCGGGGAAACACCTTATTCCAGGACAGCGGATGGCCTTGCCGTATTACGTTCCTCTATTAGGGAATACCTTTGCAGTGAAGCCATGTACCACTTGAAAGTACCCACTACCAGGGCACTATCACTGGCACTTACAGGAGACCGGGTATTAAGGGACGTATTGTACAACGGCAACCCGGAATATGAAAAAGGAGCCGTAGTATGTAGGGTGGCACCTTCCTTTATACGTTTTGGAAATTTCGAAATTTTTTCGGCAAGACAGGATAAAAAGACTTTAAAAACACTCACGGATTATACAATAAGGCATTTTTTTCCCCATATAAAAGAAGGCACTAAAGATGCTTATCTTCAGTTTTTTAGAGAGGTTACCAACAATACCCTTGATATGATTATACACTGGCAGCGAGTAGGCTTCGTCCACGGGGTAATGAATACCGATAATATGTCCATTCTCGGCCTCACCATAGATTATGGGCCATACGGATGGCTGGAAGGGTATGATGAAGGTTGGACCCCCAATACCACTGACCGACAGTATAAGCGGTACAGGTATGGAAATCAAATAAACATAGGTCTATGGAACCTTTATCAACTGGCGAATGCCCTCTTCCCTTTAATAGAGGATGCAAAGGCACTTGAAGCTATATTAATGGAATACCGTAACAATTATTCCTCAAAATATCTCGCAATGATGAAATCTAAAATCGGCCTTTTCAACTCCGACGAAAACGATGCCGCGCTTTTGGGCAGATTGGAAGACAACTTACAATTAACAGAAACGGATATGACCCTATTTTTTAGGAGTCTAAACCGGATTTTGAAGGATAATCCTATAAATGAAGACTTTTTGGCCCCGGTAATGAATGCCTTTTACGTACCGGAAGAAGTTAAGGGCGATATTCTTGAGAGTTGGAGGCTATGGTTTACAGACTACAGAAATAGATTACAAAAAGAAGACATCAGTGACCGTCAGAGAACGGAAAAAATGAATAATGTAAACCCAAAATATGTCCTTAGAAATTATATGGCCCAATTGGCCATAGACAGTGCGGACAAAGGGGACTACTCCCTATTGGATGAGTTTTTTCAATTATTAAAGAATCCTTATGCAGAACAACCGCAGGCCGAAAAATGGTTTGCAAAGCGACCTGAATGGGCCAGAAACAAAGTAGGGTGCTCCATGCTCTCCTGTAGTTCGTAACACCTAAGCCTGTCACTTCTTGCAAAGGTCCATTTAATTTGAAATGCATAGTTTTAAACAAAAGAATGAATTTTTTTTGAGTATTGTGTCATTCCGACAGAGCAGAGCGACGAGGAATCCCATAATTTTGATTATTCAATGGGATTTCCCGCTTTAGTCTGCCTTGAGGGACAGCCGAAAGATTCGAAATAACAAGATACCCTCAAAATTTATAGAAACTGATAGTAGCGGTAATGATGCTACAGGCCTGCCTGACAGTAAAGGCAGAGTTTTAACCTTTAACAATCATAATGAAAATTTCACAAAAAAACCTGCTCTTATAGCAGGTTTCATTTTAGTATAATTATCTACAATCAGCCTTTTACACTGGCCAATTTGGAATTCTTTATATTATTCATTTTAAGATCCTGCAGGACGTTGACAGCTTCCTCTACATACACATCCTTGGCCAAATCCTTATGCCAGCGGTCCCGCTTTTCCCTCAAAACCGAATCTTGGACAAACAACTCTTTTTCATATTGCAAGGATTCAAAGCCGAGATGCGAATCGTAATCCGATATGGTCTTAAAATACTTGGCCTTTTCCTTATCCAGTTCCAATCCCTTTTTATACTCCTCGTATTTCAAGGAAACCACTGTTTCATCCTGTGCCTTTTTTATCCATTGCGCATTTTCCTCGATCAATTTTATTTGATTGTTCTGGGCCATTCTTTTTGTACTGCTGGCAATGGTGGCCTCATAGTCTATATAACCATCCCATGGGGTATACTGCGCTGGGGCAATTTTATCCCAGGTCAAAGGGTTTTCCTGATCCCTTTCCCCTAGATCAATATAGCTATAACGATCCGGAACAACAACATCGCTCTTAACCCCTTCCAATTGGGTGGATCCTCCATTTATTCTATAGAATTTTTGGGTTGTAAGCTTTATGGCCCCCAGGTCTCCGTGCTCATTTCCCCTTACAATATTCTCCAAGGGGATTACATTTTGAACGGTTCCCTTACCAAAAGTTTGTTTGCTCCCTATAACCACTCCTCTTTTATAGTCTTGCATGGCCGCGGCCAAAATCTCGGATGCAGAGGCCGATAATTCGTTTACCAAAATCACCAAAGGGCCATCCCATTGTATACGCTCATCCTTATCATTGTACACTTCAGGATTTTTATCGGTAGACCTTACCTGCACAATTGGTCCGTCCTTAATAAACAGCCCGGCCATTTCCACAACTGTTTTTAAAGATCCTCCACCATTGTCCCTCAGATCTAGGATCAGGCCCTCTGCTCCGGCCTGTTTTAGTCTTTCTACTTCTTTTGCTACGTCTGTGGCAGCGTTTCTTTCATTATAGTCCTCAAAGTCCACATAAAACTTGGGCAGGTTAATAAGTCCATATTTATGGTTGTCTTTTATAACGGCTGCAGATTTGGCATAGGATTCCTCCAATTCCACTACATCCCTGGTAAGGGAGATTACCACTAGGGAACCATCTACTTTTCTGACCGTCAAATCTACGATGGTACCTTTGGGACCTTTAATGAACTTAATGGCATCGTCCAAACGCATCCCAACAATATCTACCGGTGCTTCCCCATTTTGCCCTACTTTAAGTATCTCATCACCAACTTCCAATTGCTGATCCCTCCAAACAGGTCCCCCGGATATAATCTCTACTATTTTGGTCTGGTCCCTTTTCTTTTGAAGTCGCGCACCTATACCTTCAAATTTCCCGGACATACTGGTATCAAATTTCTCTTTGTCGTCCGGAGCAAAATAAAAGGTGTGCGGGTCAAATACTTCCACTATAGTATTTAGGTATTGTACAAACCAATCCTTTCGTTCCAGGTCATCTACAAAATCAAAATAATCATCCAGGGTATTTTTGGTAGATTCCCTTGCTTCCATTTCGGCCTGTGCCGGTGTCAAGGGCCCGCTATTGCCGACTTCATCTTCAAAGGCATCAGCTTTATCCATTACATTCCCGTCTTTACTGGTGTTGGCAGATTCCTTGTTCAAATTCAGTTTGGAATCATAAGTCCCCAAAGTAGCGTATTTTAATTGCTTCCTCCAACGCTCCTTTAAATCCTTACGGGAATCCACATATCCCTGCTCATCGTAATTGATCTCTATGGTTTCATCCACCGTATAATCAAAAGGTTCCTCCAGAACCTCTTTATAAATAACCTTGGCATCCTCCATGCGTTCCAAAAGGCGCTGGTATACCATATCAAAAAAAGTGATATCGGTATTCTTTATCTGATCGTCCAACTGAAACTTAAATTTTTCAAATTCCCGAATGTCACTTTCCAAAAAATAACGCTTTGTGGGATCCAAAATATCCAGAAAACCTTCAAAAACATTAACGGAAAAATCATCGTCAATATCTTTTGGCTGATAATGGCCGCGCTCCAAAACATAGGTGATAAGGTCCAATAACAATTTATCCTTATCGTCCGTTTCAAATGATTTGTTGGTAAAACTGCATGAAGCTACCGCAACAAGCATTACAATTAATGCGTAGGCTAAATTTCTTTTCATCTATTTTCTTTATTGTTTTTCCACATTTGGAGCAATTTTTCAAAAAAAAGACCACCCCTCCTTTTTAATCTTACAAACATCTAAAATTAATCAAACCACCCCTGCAATCCAAGTTTTGCCTTTTAAAAGTGATCCAATATGTCAATTACCTATAAGATAACGAAAAAATCGTGCCATATTATGCTTATTTGACATTAATCTTTTGTTAATATCCCAAATGTCAAAGACATAGACCCATGATGGAAAGAAACTGTCATTTCCATAAATTCTATGCAAAATTTCGGTATATCCCCTTCCCAATTCAAAAAGCGGTAATAGATTAAAAACGTATTTTTGCAACATAAATTATATACTATGGCGAAACCTTTGATCCTTGTCACGAACGACGACGGAATTACAGCTCCCGGCCTAAGGGCCTTGATCCAATATATGATGGAATTGGGGGAGGTTGTTGTAGTGGCCCCGGACAGCCCTCAATCGGGAATGGGGCATGCCATAACCATAGACAACACCCTTTATATTAAGAAAATTAAGGTAGATATGGAAAACAGTGCAATTGAAGAATACAGTTGTAGTGGAACACCGGCCGATTGTGTTAAGCTTGGCTTACGGGAACTCTTGGGAAGAAAACCCGACCTTTGCGTTAGCGGGATAAACCATGGCTCCAATTCCTCCATCAACGTTATTTACTCCGGCACTATGAGTGCCGCAATCGAAGCCGGCATTGAAGGAATACCCGCCATAGGTTTTTCCCTTTGTGATTATTCCTGGAACGCCAACTTTGAGTCTTGCAAGGAAGCCATCCAAAAAATAGTCCGGGAGGCCCTCGTAAATGGTATTCCCAATGGGGTCGTGCTCAATGTAAATATTCCTAAAACCGATAATAAACCGCCCAAAGGCATAAAAATTTGCAGACAGGCCCGTGCCAACTGGAAGGAAAAATTTGACAAACGGACCAATCCCAATGGTAAGGAATATTACTGGCTTACGGGAGAATTTGAACTTTTGGACAAGGGAGAGGATACGGATGAATACGCCCTATCCCAGAACTATGTTTCGGTAGTTCCCACCCAATTTGACCTAACGGCCCATCATGCCATTCAACATATTAACAATTGGAAACTAAATGATTAAAAAAGAAATATTGATCGGTTTTATTGTTGGCATCATTGCCAATACCATCGGCACCTTACTGTATATATTGGTCTTCTCGGACTTTGGTATATTGGAAACGTACCAGGCCGCCGTTCAAGAGGGACATGTAGGCAGTTTATTGGCACTAGGGGCCATTCTAAACTTGGTTGCCTTTTTTGGATTTTTAAAAATCCGTAGGGATTATAGGGCCCGGGGCGTTATGATCGCCACCCTATTGACCGCTATGCTAATCTTGTACTATAAAGTGTTTTAACAGATCCGGGACAACCAACACTATTTAATGACCACAGAAAACTAATTGGATGAAATACTATATCATCGCCGGGGAGGCATCGGGCGACCTTCATGGGTCCAACCTCATAAAAGCCCTTAAAAAAAAGGATTCGGATGCCGATATACGTTGTTGGGGAGGCGATTTAATGAAAGTAGCAGGGGGCAAGCTGGTAAAGCATTACAAGGAAATGGCCTTTATGGGCTTTTTGGAAGTGATCACCAATATCAATCAAATTTTTAAAAATATCGCCTTTTGCAAGGAAGATATCATCGAGTTTAATCCGGATATAATAGTCTTTATAGACTATTCCGGTTTTAATCTTAGAATAGCCTCTTGGGCCAAAAAGAACCAATTTAAGACCAATTATTATATTTCCCCCCAAATATGGGCCTCTCGGGAAGGGCGGATACATAAGATAAAAAGAGATATAGATGCCATGCACGTAATCCTTCCTTTTGAAAAGGAATTTTATGAAAAAAAACACCTCTATCCCGTAAATTTTGTAGGCCACCCCTTAATAGATGCCATTGGGGACATTCCCAGGACCAGCGATAAAGTTTTTAGGGAGGAGCATAATTTGGATTTGCAGAAACCCATAATTGCATTGTTACCGGGGAGCAGGAAACAAGAGGTTCAGAAAATGCTTAGCCTTATGTTGTCCATTACCACATCGTTCCCAAAATTTCAATTTGTAATTGCCGGGGCCCCCAGTTTGGATCTGGAATTTTACAGGCCCTTTCTAAAATCGTCACAAGTACGCCTTATTTCCAACCAAACCTATAATTTGTTAAGCCTATCCTATGCCGCTCTGGTCACCAGTGGGACCGCCACCTTGGAAACGGCCCTTTTTAAGGTTCCCCAAGTGGTCTGCTATCGTGCCAATTGGATCTCCTATCAAATTGCAAAAAGGATCATTACCCTTAAATTTATTTCCCTGGTGAATCTTATAATGGACAAAGAAGTGGTAAAAGAACTTATCCAAGGTGATTTAAATACCAAAAACCTAAGAAAGGAACTTGATAAAATTCTGCACGGACCCGAAAGAAAAAAGCAGTTTGAAGCCTATTACGAACTGGAAAAAAAACTTGGAGGCAAGGGTGCCAGTGAAAATGCGGCATCCTTAATTATTCAAAATGCCCAAGTGGATCCCTGAAAATTTTCTATAGTTCCCATGACGACTGTCAACTTTATTTATAACTGCAACGAAACTGATAAGCCTTTGCAAAAAAGCAATTATTGACGATTTGACCTGAAGGACTTATAAGGGTTTTCCGAAAAAAATGACGGATTTTAATTTAATTATTTAAATTTGATATCCAAGAGTACTAACTTTTACTTGGATGATCCAAAAAATTCTTTCTTTATTCCTAGTAGTTTTCTTGATTGGCTGTGGTGCGGCCAAGAAAAAAAACACCTCTCGCCAAGAAAGAAAAATAACGGTGGAAGCTTCGGAAAAACCGGCCGAAATAAAATGGGAGACCCCTTTGGGCGGAGAATCCATAAACAAACCTACTTCCAAATTAACCGAGCAAATTATAAATACCGCCCTAACATTTTCTGGCACCCGCTATAAATTTGGAGGTACCACCAACAAAGGTATGGATTGCTCCGGATTGCTCTATGTGGCCTTCTTGGAGCACAATATTGAATTACCGAGGGCCTCGTACCAAATGGCCGAGGAAGCCCAAAAAATAAATCTAAAGGAGGTCGGTAAGGGCGACCTACTTTTTTTTGGCACCTCCAGAAGAAAAAACAACATTAACCATGTAGGCCTGGTGGTTCAGGTAGACGGGGATGATATAAAATTCATTCATTCCACCTCTTCCCGGGGTGTTATAGTTTCCTCCTTGCAGGAGGGGTATTGGAACTATGCCTTTATTAAGGCTGCCCGGATCCTGTAGGATGCCTTTGCTGCAATTTACCACGGTAAAGCTAAGCTTGTGCCTCATCTGTGGAATTGTAATAGGATACTACCTACGTCCGTCACTGCATCTATCTGTTTGGCTAACCGTGGCTTTTTTGATCCTATTGGGAGTTGTATTTGTCCTTTACCGCAAACTGCCCACATTCCTCTTCGCCCTTTTCACCGGACTCCTGGCCATAGCCATTGGCATATTGAGCTTAACCCTTAGGGGATCCGATAAACTTGGCAGGCATTACAGCCAACAACCTCTTGATAAAAATAGGGTCTACACCTTAAAAATTCGTGATGTATTAAAATCCAATAGCTTTTCGGATAGGTATGTGGCCCAAGTTAAGAGTATGGACAGCTTAAAGGTTTCCGGGAAAATACTTTTGAATATAGCTGTGGATTCTTCCATAGGGCCCCTAACGGTAGACGACGAAATATTGACCTTTACCAGCCCTTACCCTATTGCGCCTCCTTTAAACCCACATCAGTTCAATTATAAAAAATACCTTTCCAATATTGGAATAGCACATCAGGTAAAGCTTGGGGCAAATGACTATTACCTTAAACCCAAAATCTCCGGCACCATCTTTGGAACAGCACACAAAATAAGGGCCCACATCATTAAAAGTTTAAAAAAAGAGGATTTTGGCACTGAAGAGCTAGGTGTTATCCAAGCCCTTCTCCTCGGACAGCGTAATGAAATTACTACGGAAATCGATACCGATTACAAAGAAGCAGGAGCCTATCACATCCTGGCATTGTCAGGTCTACACATCGGAATTCTTTTGGGATTGCTCCATTTTCTATTGAAGCCCTTGGAACTCCTTCCCAAAGGAAGATCCATAAAATGGGGTATTATTGTCCTGCTTTTATGGGCATTTGCCCTCTTGGCCGGACTTTCTGCCTCCATCTTAAGGGCAACAAGCATGTTTACCTTTGTGGCCTATGCCCTTTACTTGAACAGGCCTACCAATCATTTTAATATCTTGGCATTGTCACTGTTCTTTATCTTATTGCTGTTGGATCCCCTCTTATTATTTCAAGTAGGGTTCCAATTAAGTTATGCCGCTGTTTTTGCCATAGTATGGATATATCCTTTATTACAACAACTCTGGAATCCCCCCAATTGGATCATCAAAAAGGGGTGGGAGTTGGTT
Organism: Flavobacteriaceae bacterium; assembly: GCA_041392165.1. Lineage (GTDB taxonomy): Bacteria > Bacteroidota > Bacteroidia > Flavobacteriales > Flavobacteriaceae > Arenibacter. The sequence goes on along the minus strand of JAWKMN010000002.1, from coordinate 468,197 downwards.
TCCGTTAGTATAGCCGCCCAACTGGGAGTACTCCCTATAAGTCTATATTATTTTCATCAATTTCCAGGATTGTTTTTAGTTTCAAGCCTCCTTATACTTACTTTTTTAACCTTTATTTTATGATTCGGAATACTGATAATAATGCTGTCCCTAGCCAAGGGTTTACCTCCAATTCTGGCTGCCATTTACGATACCGTAATACGTTGGATGAATTCAATTATTGGATTGGTGGCCCAGCAGGAAGGCTTTCTTTTTAGAAATATTTCCTTCGATGCCGTTCAATTAATTCTTAGTTATGGCATCATCATAGCCATGGTAAAGGTCCTTATTAGGGCATCTTACAGGAGGGTGGTCGTATTCCTGTTCTGTATTCTCTGCTTTCAGGGCTACGTTCTGGTTCTTGGGCATCTTTCCCGGAGCAAGGAATCCTTGGTGATAGGACATATTGTCCGCAATAGTGGCCTGATCCATCGAACAGGACAAAAACTAACCGTTTTCACCTCCAACCCCATGGCCATAACAAGAATGGCCAACGATTATGCCATTGCCCAAAACACCAAAGAATTGGAATATCAACCCATAAAAAACAGCTATCTCATTAGGGGAAAAAGAATGGTCATATTGGATAGTGCCCATACATCCCTTCCCGCAAACTATGATGTACATACCTTGGTACTCACCCAATCCCCCAAAATTAACCTAGAGCGACTTTTGGATTCCATTGCACCCAAAATTGTCATTGCAGATGGTAGCAATTACAAAAGTTATATAGATAGATGGAAAGCTACATGTTATCAAAAAAAGCTGCCCTTTCACTATACCGGAGAAAATGGTGCCTTTATTTGTTCATGGCAGTAGCTACCTTATGCCGTGCATTAATTTTTTTAAGAGTGGATTTAAAACGATAGAAATAAGTCCAACACCTACCGGAACCAGTGTGAAGATTAAAAAGAAGGTACCCATGGAGTATTGTTCGGAAATCCTGTCGATCATCCCGCCCATGGTTCCAGCTGCTTTTTGACCAATGGCAATGGCCAAATACCATACCCCGAACATAAAACCGATCATACGCGCCGGCACCAATTTACTTAAATAGGAAAGTCCCACCGGAGAAACGCACAACTCTCCCATAGTGTGCAACAAATAGGCCAAAATCAAAAAGACCATACTTACAGAAGCGGTCTTGGCCCCTGAAGGGATCCCCGATGCACCATAGGACAAAACGGCAAAGCCCAGTCCCAACAAAATAAGGCCCAAACCATATTTCATAGCGGCACTGGGGTTATACTTACTTTCCCACCATCTGGAAAATAGCGGAGCCAGGGTAATGATAAAAAACGAATTTAGAATGGCAAACCATGAGGCATCCACTTGATTTCCTTCCTGGGAAAATTTATCCATCAATCTAAAAATAACCAAGACCCATAGTCCTATAAAGGCAATGGCCAACACTACATTGGACAAGCCTATACGGTTAAAGGTTTTTTTGGCCAATAAAATCAGGACCCAACTAATAATGATCAAGGGAACCGTAGTCAACAGAGCATCTATGACCTTAAAGACCATGGCCGATTGGCCTACCAATTCCCTATTGGTATAATCCCTTGCAAAGATGGTCATTGAGCCTAATGACTGTTCAAAAAAAGCAAAAAAGAATACCGTGAAAAATCCAAAAACGGATACGGCTATTATTCGGTCCCTTACTATGGGCATATATCTCGCAATCCTGGTAACCAACAATACCAAAAACAACGCCAAGGAAGTTAAAATGACCACATTGGTACCGCTTAAATTTCCTACCGCAAAGGGAGCCAAACTGTTGCCTTGAATTTTCTCGAAAGGGTCATTAAAAAGATAGAGCAAGCCTCCAATAGAGGACAGTACAATTAAAATTTTATCGAAAAGGCCAAAAGGGTTTAATTGGATATCCACTTCTTGATCTCCGTTGGTTCCGGAATTAATTTCCGTTTCGTTGGAAGATGGTACCGCTTCCCCTATTTTCTTGGGTGCACCCCCTATATCCCCAAAAAGATTCTTTGCCAACCAAAATTGGAGCATCCCAAGAAACATAAAAATCCCAGCCAAGCCAAAGCCCCAATGCCATCCGTAATTTTCTGCCAAATACCCGCAAAGCATCATTCCAAAAAAGGCCCCGGCATTAACACCCATATAAAATATGGTATAGGCCCCGTCTTTTTTGGATTCCTTGCCTCGGTACATTTCGGATATAACAGAGGTTATATTGGGCTTAAAAAAACCCGTTCCAATAACCAAAAAGGCAAGGCCAAGGTAAAAAGAAACCGTAGTCTCGAATGCCATGGCAGCGTGCCCCATGGTCATTATAAAACATCCTATAACCACTGCCACCCTATAACCGGTTATCTTGTCAGCGATCCAGCCCCCGATTATCGGAGTCAGGTACAATAGGGAAGCGTAGGTTCCTATCAAGGCCAAAGCGTGCTCCCTGGGCCATTCCCATCCAGGATTATCGCTTATTAAGGGTGCTGTCAAGAACAACACCAATAAAATACGCATCCCGTAAAAGGAGAAACGCTCCCACATTTCGGTAAAAAACAATACAAATAGCCCTGCTGGATGCCCAAGCACCTTGTCCTTAAATAGATTTTCAATATCGGTATTCATATACAACAGAATTACAAATTAAATAAATCAGCTACCACGGGAAAACCCATGAGATATCCAAACAAATAAAGCCTTATCCACTTAATGGAATTAAAAGATCATCAATAATGCACCACCTTACCAAACAGCATTCAAGCTTGAAAAATATCAATAAAATCCAATGGATCACTAGACAACATGCAAATCTAGGACATTAGAGGGCAATTATTTCTCATTATCTTCGGCACCATGTGTCAATGCCTTTAATTTTTTCAAAAAGACCCCAATGAGCAACCCAAAAAGAATGCAAAAAATGGCTATTCCGGTAAATACGGTATACTCTCCTAAATGTGAAGCGGATTCCCCCAATAATCCTGCCAGTTTATTTCCAAGACCCGTAGTTGCAAAATACAGCCCCATCATTAAGGAAGCGTATTTGGCCGGAGCCAATTTGGTAACAAATGACAGGGATACGGGAGACAGACTCAACTCGCCCACCGTATGGAACATATAGGCCAGTACCAACCAATACATGGCAGAGGCCCCTGAACTTTGAAACTGTGCGGTTGCGGCGGTCATAAACAAAAATCCAGTACCCATGATTATCAGTCCCACTATCATTTTAAAAAGGGAAGAAGCTTCTTTTCCCTTCAATTTACGACTGGCCCAAAAATTGGCCACCAAGGCTCCCAATACAATAATAAAAAAGGCATTAAGGGATTGGAACCAAGAGGCGGGAACTTCCCAACCCATCAACATCCTATTGGTCTTTTCCGAAGCGTAGATATTCATTAAACCACCTGCTTGTTCAAAGGCGCCGAAGAAAACAATTACCATAAGAAAAGAAAGTACCAGAACGATCACCCTGTCCTTTTCAGTTTTATTAAGGGGCCTTTTTAAGGCTTCCCGATCTTCCACCTTCGTAGACTTCCCAAGATAATCGCCCACACCCACCAGATATTTCTGGCCAAGAACAAACTGCAAAAGCCCCAAAAGCATACAGATCCCGGCCAATCCAAATCCATAATGCCAACCGTACACCTCCCCCACATAACCTACTATTAAGCTGGAAAGGAAGGCGCCTATATTAATACCTATATAAAATATGGTAAACCCTTTATCCCTTCTAATATCCCCTTTTGGATATAGTCCCCCCACCATTGTGGAAATATTTGGTTTTAACATTCCCACACCGGCTATAATAAAACCAAGTCCGGTATAAAACGCCCACATCTGTTCAATGGCCAATATACTATGGCCTATGACCAATAACACCGCACCCCAGGTTACCGCCTTCTTTTGCCCAAGTAATCTGTCCGCTATAATCCCCCGGGAATAGAGGCCACATAAACCAACATGGTATACCAACCATAAAGTGCTAGCGCCTCCATATTGGTCCAGCCCAATCCCGGATTCCTATCGGTAGTTTCGGTAATTAAATACAATACCAAAATAGCCCTCATACCATAATAGGAAAATCGTTCCCACATTTCCGTAAAGAATAAAATGTAAAGCCCTACCGGATGGCCAAATAATTCCTTTTGATGTGCTTGTTTTAAAGTTGTCTGCATTTCTATGGATTATAGGTTTTCTTTTATAAAATTGGTCATTTTTGTGTACAGCTGGAGGCGGGTATTTCCGCCATAGATGCCATGGTTCTTATCCGGATAAATGGCCCAATCAAACTGTTTATTAGCCTCGACCAGGGCATCTACCATCCTCATGGTATTTTGCACATGTACATTGTCATCTCCCGATCCATGGACCAATAAGTACTTTCCCTTTAAAAGTTGAGGATAATTAAGGGGGGAATTTTTATCATAACCGCCAGGATTTTCCTGAGGGGTACGCATAAAACGCTCGGTATAAATGGTATCATAGAACCGCCAAGAAGTTACCGGTGCCACGGCGATGGCCATTTCAAAGGTATCGTTCCCTTTTAGCAGGCAATTGGTAGCCATAAACCCTCCATAACTCCAGCCCCAGATTCCTGTCCTAGATTCGTCTATATAGGGCAATTGACTTAATTTTTTAGCGGCAGCAATTTGATCTTCCACCTCATATTTCCCCAGTTCCATATAAGTCAATTTTTTAAATTTGGCACCTTTGTATCCGGTACCCCTTCCATCTACACACACCACAATATACCCCTCATTGGCCAACATTTGAAACCAATAATCATTGGTGGTCATCCAGGAATTGGAAACTTGTTGCGACCCCGGGCCACTGTATTGGGTCATAAATAAGGGGTATTTTTTGGCCCTATCAAAATCCTTCGGCTTTATCATCCACATATTCAAATCATTCCCATTAATGGTAATTGTGGAAAATTCCTTGGGATGTATCCTATAATCGTCCAATTTGGACAATAGCCCCCTATTATATAAAATATCTTTTATTTTCTTTCCTGTCCCAGCACTATGCAACGTATATTCCGGGGGATTGGTTGCACTGGAAAAGGTATTGATAAAATAAGTAAAATCGGCACTAAAATCGGCGGTATTCTGTCCAACTTTGGTGGTCAGGCGCCTTTTATTTTCTCCATTGCTGCTTACACTGTAGACATCCCGATTTATAGATCCATTTTCCGTAGATTGAAAATAGATCAAATCCTTATTTTGATCATAACCATAATACTTGGTTACCTCCCAAGGGCCTTTGGTTACCTGATGCCTTAATTTCCCAACTGCATCATACAGATAAATATGTTTAAAGCCATCCTTCTCACTGGTCCAGATAAAGCTACCATCGTCTAAAAAAGTAAGATCGTCCGTAATATCAACATAGGCATCATCGGTTTCTTCCAATAAAATACCTCCGCTGTTATCTTTAGCGTTTACGGCGTATAACCTTAGCTTGTTCTGGTGGCGGTTCAAGGTCTGAACACTTAGGAAATTGGGATTTTTCGTCCATTTAATTCTTGGGATGTAGTACGGATCGTCCAAATCAATCCGGGAAACCTGATAAGTGTCTATATCCGCTATATGGAGTGAAACCTGTGAATTTACCTCACCTGCCTTTGGATATTTAAATTTGGTTTGGGTCTGGTAAAGATCGTTGCCGTAAACGTCCATGGAAAATTCCCGGACCTTGGTTTCATCGAATCGTATAAAGGCCAATTTAGAACCGTCCGCATTCCACTCAAATGCCCTTACAAATGCAAATTCTTCCTCATAGACCCAATCCGTTATCCCATTGATAATCTTATTTTTTTCGCCGTCCCAAGTAAGTTGTTTGGTATGATCGGTTGCTACATCCCAAACAAAAATATTGTTGTCCCGTACATAGGCTACCTTGCTGCCGTCCGGGGAAAGGGAAGGCTCCTGAATTTTGAAACTTGAAACAGCGGAGATTTTTTTTGATCTTAGGTCGTATACATAGAAAATTCCTAAAGTAGACCTTCTAAAGATAGGTTCAATTGCCGTGGCCAGCAACAACTTGGTTTCGTCCCCACTAAACCTATAGGAGGTAAAAAAGGGCACCTCACCGGAAGAAGAAACTATGGTTTCCAGCTTATTTTGGGTTTTGTAATCATATTTTTGGATAGACGAAGTGGCGGTTGCCCTATCTATATCCAAAATGGTATATTGTTTTCCATTCTTCAAAGACTGTAATTTATCCAAGCCCTCAACATGAAAAGTACCCGTATAAATATCTTCTAGGGACAGCAATTTATTTTGGGCCGATAGAAGTGAAAAACGAAATAAAAAAAATAGGAGTAGCAAAAACAAGGAAAGTTTTCTCACAAATACAAAGCTTAATTAGATCTATTTTTACCAAAATATACCTATACGGATTTCAGTATTTTCAAAATAATATTCAAATCCACAAGATTACTAAAAATTTCACAAAAAAGGAGACTTTACAGTACAAAAATAACATTTTTCAATCTATTTTAAGATGTACAAGGGTTTGTCACCATATTACTATCTTTACGCCAAGAAATACAAAGCCCAATGACCACACCTATAGAAGGATTTTCCAAACTGTCCAAAGAGGACAAAATTAACTGGATTGCCCATCATTTTACCCAACAACCCGAAGAAACAATTACCATTATAAAACAGTACTGGAACGAGGATGAAAAATTGCAGAATTTACATGATGAATTCATTGAAAACACCTTTACCAACTTCTATGTCCCCTTGGGAATTGCTCCCAATTTCCTCATAAACGACAAACTTTATGCCATTCCAATGGCCATTGAAGAAAGCTCGGTAATTGCTGCTGCAAGTAAGGCAGCTAAATTTTGGCAGACCCGTGGCGGCTTTAAGACCAGCGTTCTGGGAACGGAAAAAGTGGGACAGGTACATTTTATATATCAGGGCGATTTAGAAAGGCTTGCTACTTTTTTTGCCCTTATAAAACCCAAATTGGTCAACAGTGTTGCCCCCATTGTTAAAAATATGGAAAAACGGGGCGGGGGCATCAAGAATATTGAGTTGAGGGACAAAACATTGGATATGGATGGTTATTTCCAATTGCATTGTACTTTTGAAACTTTGGATGCCATGGGCGCCAATTTCATAAACTCCTGTTTGGAAGGGTTTGCCCAATGCCTAAAAGAAGAAGCCCGGCAACATGTTCCATTTACGGATAGGGAGAAGGATATAGAGATAGTCATGAGTATTCTCTCCAATTACATCCCCAACTGTGTGGCAAGGGCCGAGGTAAGTTGCCCTGTTTCCGATTTGAAGGGCCATCACGGAACTACTGCCGAAGAATTTGCAAAAAAAATGGTGCGTGCCGTTAATATTGCAAAAGTGGAACCCTATAGGGCAGTTACCCATAACAAGGGAATCATGAATGGGATCGATGCGGTAGTTTTGGCTACGGGAAACGATTTTAGGGCCGTAGAAGCAGGGGCCCATGCCTACGCGTCAAAAGACGGGCGTTATACCAGTCTTACGCACGCCAACATAGAAAACGGGATATTCAAATTTTGGATAGAGATTCCCCTGGCCCTTGGCACGGTAGGTGGATTAACTACTTTGCATCCAATGGTAAGGCTTGCTTTGGAAATATTACAAAATCCGACCGCAAAAGAACTAATGCAAATTGTTGCCGTAGCCGGGCTGGCCCAAAATTTTGCCGCGGTGCGTTCTTTGGTGACCACAGGGATACAACAAGGGCATATGAAAATGCATTTATTGAATATATTGAACCAATTGGGCGCAACCAAAGACGAAAAACTAAACTTGATAGATTACTTTAAGAAACATACGGCCACCCATAGTGCGGTAGTAGCAGTCTTTGAAGCGTTGAGAAATAAAGGATGACAAAACAATATTACAGTAACGGAAAACTATTGATTACCGGGGAATATCTAGTTTTGGATGGTGCCCAAAGTTTAGCGGTACCCACCCTTTTTGGACAATCGTTATCTATAAAAGAGACCCGGGACAGTTTGCTGACATGGAAAAGCTTGGACGAGAAAGGAAAGCTCTGGTTTGAAAATAGCTATGAATTGGAGAAGTTGGACCAAGTTTCCAATAATTCCATTTCCGAGGAAACGATGGCCATTTCCTCAACCTTAAAAAAAATTCTTTTGGAAGCACAAAAGCTGAACCCTAGTTTTTTGACCGCTGCCCAGGGGTATGAAATTACAACGGCACTGAACTTCCCAAGGGAATGGGGCCTGGGATCTTCATCTACCCTGATCAACAACATTGCCCAATGGGCCCAAATAGATGCTTACGCCCTACTATGGAATTCCTTTTCGGGCAGTGGGTACGACATTGCCTGCGCCCAAAGCAATTCGCCTATTATCTACCAATTGAAGAATAACAATCCTATGATACAGTTGGCAGCCTTTAACCCTACCTTTAAAAACGACCTATATTTTGTGTATTTAAACCAAAAACAGAACAGTAGGGAAGGTATTGCCCAGTATCGCGACAAAGAATTCAACAGTTTTTCCGCTATATCCCAAATTAATAGTATTACCCAACGAATACTGACCTGTACCCGCCTCCCACAATTTGACAAGCTTATTAAAAAACATGAGGCCATTATAAGCGAAATCTTGGGAATGCCCACGGTTAAAGAACGGTTATTTCCAGATTACAAGGGGGCAATAAAAAGTCTGGGGGCCTGGGGGGAGATTTTATATTGGCAACAGGCAACAAAAACACTCCGGACTACTTTGGAAAGAAGGGGTATGACACCGTTATACCCTATTCCAGAATGGTAAAGTAGCCTTAAAACTCAAAATAACAAGATTACTTATTGGGAGTGGCCACCGAATCAACAAAAACAATGAAGCCTCCCCATTTGGGAGGCTTCATTGTTTAATAAAAACTTATAATCTACTAGTAAAATGTTGCTCTTTTGTCCTCTATAGTAGAAGATTCTTTTAAAGCATTGTAAACGGTGAAGTTTACCCTACCTGCAGTACTCGCCTGTAAATTATTGGCATAGGTACTGTAATTATCCAATTTGGCAGCTTCTTCCTTTTTGGTGACCGTTAGCATATATATACCACTATCTCCCTTAATTAGACCGGAGCTAGCCCCTTGCTCCATGGCAAAGGCGGTACCCACTACAAAAGGCTCGGATCCTGCACCTGGAACAATAGGGGATTTCATGGTCAAGGCAGAAGCCGTGGAAGCCGTAACATTATTATCCTTGGCGAAATCATCCATTGTCTTACCTTTATTGGCATCCATGATCTGTGCCGCCTTTTTTTCCTTCCTCAATTTTGGAAGTACCAAAGCAGATGCGTCTTCCACACTCATAAGTCCCTCTGCATACTTCCCAGTCAATCTCACAACGGCATATCCGTTATTTATATTGAACCTTTTAACCTCGCCCAATTTGGTGTCTTCGTTAAAAGCCCATTGAACAATGGCACGTTGGGCAGAAAGACCTGGTAGGTTTTCATCCATTTCCTTAATCTTATTTACCGGCCTAACCACAAAATTACTTTCTTTGGCAGCTACCGCAAAATCTTTATCAGAGGTAGTTTCCATTTCAAATTTGGTCGCCTCGGTGAACAAGGTATTTATAGTTTCTTCCGAAGGCTCTATTTCCCTGGCCAAAGTGGCAATCCTGACTATATCCTGTTTATCATCTATCTTAACAATGTGGAATCCAAAATCGGTCTCCACCAAACCTATGGCCCCAACAGGGTTACCAAATGTGAAGTCGTTGAATGGCGCTACCATTACCCCTTCTTGGTTGTACCCCAGGTCACCTCCCTGAGGAGCTGAAGGTCCATCCGAATTATCCCGCGCCAACTCGGCAAAAACAGTCCCGGACCGCTTTGCCTCCACCAACAGTTCCTTAGCCTTTTTCTCCGCTTCCTCCTTAGTTCTGGTAACCTCTGGATTGGCGCGCTGGGCCCCTTCATAAGAAATTAGGATATGACTGGATTTTACGGTACCATTGGCCTTTCTATCCATCATTTTGGATACCTTAAAATAATCCCCGTCTTTATAGGTTCCAAAAATACTTCCCTTTTCCAAGGACATAAGCGTATCCGCAAATTTAGCCGGTAAATCTTTCTTTGCCTTGTAGATTGTGTCGTATTTTAAATCCGAATTTCTGTCCAAAAAGGCCATCATATCCATGGTATTCCTAAAGCCCCTAATAGTATCGTTTGCGTCCTTTTGGGCATTGTACTCTACCCGATCCTCCAAAAGTTGGGCAATTTCTTCCTTTACGGCATTCTCATCCTCCAAAGATGCCTTTTCCTCAAAATACACAAATTCCACATCCCTGGCCCTATCCTGTTTATACTCCTTCCTGTGATCATTGATGTATGCTTCCATCTCTTTCTTCGTAACCGCTATGGACGAGTCCGGAATGGAGGAAAAAGGTACGCGCACGTACTTAATATCCACTTTATCATTGGCCAACTTGTACTCCAATTCCCCTTCCTTAAGGGTTGAGCCAACACCTGCCTTTATTAGGTTAAAATACGTCTGCTCCTTTGCATTCTGAATAATGGCCTGTTCATCCTGCAACCACAAAGCGTAACGACCTGGATTGTTTGCTTTCCAATCGGCCACGGCTTCCCTAAACTTATTTTCATCGAAAACACCGCTGGCATTGTGAAATTCAGGATTTTGGACATAGTTGGGAATAGTCTTGATATAGTTTAATATCTGATCCTGTTCTATATTGATCCCCAACTTCTCAAATTGTTGGGCAAGTATGATATTTCTTACTTCCCTATCCCATACCTGATTTACCAATTGCATGGAAGAAGCGGTAGGTCCGGCCATTCTAGAATATGCCTCCACGTTCCTTCTAAATTGATCTATGGAGATTTCATCCCCATTGATCTCCGCTACGGAAGAACCAACCTTTCCGCCACCCAATTCATCACTGCTGAACACTCCTGAAATTACGAATGCGAACAAAGCCAGACCAATGATCAAAATTAAAACGGTAGTTCGTTTCCTTATGTTCTCTAAAATTGCCATTATGTAAACTATTTAAATTTATCCCGTTACTATCGGGAGGCGAAATTACTACTTTCTTTTGAAATAATAAAAACTAAAAAAATCCCTCAAATGCCTATTCATCGTCAAGCACTACCAAAGATACCATGTCTATTTTATTACCGGAAACTTCCAATACCACAAAATGGAAATTACCGATCCTGATCTCCGAATTCTTTTCAGGAATCTCTCCTGTTTCATTAATGATAAGACCTCCCAAAGTTTCGTACTCATCACTTTCGGGAAGCTCCAATTTATATTGCTCATTAATATAATCCACTTCCAATCTCCCTGAAAACTTAAATGAGTTTTGGTTTATCTGGTCCTCATACAGGTCGGTGGTATCATGTTCATCCTCTATATCCCCAAACAGTACCTCCACAATATCCTCTACAGTCATTACCCCTGAGGTACCCCCATACTCATCCAAAACAACGGCGATACTCTTCCTTTTCTTGGTCAATATATTAAGAATATCGTTGATAAGCATCGTTTCCGGAACAAACTCTACGGGCAGAAGAATACTTTTTATGGTTTTGGGTTTCTTAAAAAGTTCGTAGGAATGCACATAACCAATTATATTGTCTATGGTATTCTTGAACACCAATATTTTGGAATAACCTGTTTCCGTAAAAAGCTTTGCCAGATTTTTGGGGGTCTCATGAAGTTCAACTGCCGCAATCTCAGTTCTCGGCACCATTACTTCCCTGGCCTTTACCCCGGAAAACTCCAAGGCATTCTGAAATATCTGTATCTCCGAATCCACTTCATCTTCCTTCTCTATGGCCTCCATCTGTTCGGTAATATAATCCCCCAACTCTATTTTACTAAAGGCCAGTTGTGCCTCATCCCCGTTGGTCTTAAAGAACGTCTTCAGAATTATATCGGAAACCCAAATAACAAAATCCGATATAACAGAAAATAATAGGTAAAAAATATAGGCCGGAACGGCCAATAACCTTAACATATTATTGCTATAGATCTGAAATAACACCTTGGGCAGGAACTCCGCGGTCAAAAGAATAATCAAAGTGGAAATAATTGTTTGGGTCACTAGGCTAAAATCGGTAAGCATTAGACTTAAAAAACTACCGGGAACCGACTCAATTCCCGCAAACAAGCCCATAAGAAGATCACCCATAAAAAATCCGTAGACCACCAAGGCTATATTGTTTCCAATTAGCATGGTAGCAATGAACTTTGAAGGCTTTTTGGTAAGACGGGCAAGCACCTTGGGCATAAAGCCTTCCTGCTTTTTTTCAATTTCTATGTGAATTTTGTTCGCGGAAACAAATGCTATTTCCATTCCTGAAAAAAAAGCCGAAAACAGCAGGGAAATAATAATGATAATGACAATACCCGCCTCCAAGATTATTGTTTATTGTTTTTTTGACGTTCTTCGAACCTTTTCCTATAGGTTTTTTTAAAAATGAACATCCCTATGGAAATAATTCCAAAGAAAACAAATAAATAGGCCCGTTGCCTATCTATGTTCCACTGTTCGTAAATTTCAAATGCGGATACCACGGCCACGGCCAAATAAAGGTATTCCGTATATCTTAATATTTTAATCATTTTTCTTCTCTTTTATACTCATATAGCCATAGGTCTTATTAGCATTGAAAAAACTAAAATCCCTATTAAAGTCCATCCCCTCACCATCCATTATGGTTCCTTCCTCCGGGTTGGTATATTTAAATTTCTGTTGGGTAAAAACCCAATCATTGGTTCTATCCCAATATAACTGCGGTGCCTCCAACTTTTTACCATCACTGGATTTAATAACCACATTACCTTGCAAATCTATTAAATTAGTACTGGAATACATAATTCCGTAATCTGCGGTTACCGTACTCTTTTTTCTATTTTCATCAAAAAACTCCAACATGAGTCCATCAGGAAAAACATAATAAGGAAAGGCCAAGTTATTGTAATCATCACAAATTGGACCTTTTAGCACGGCAATGATACGGGACGAGACTACACCCTCATTTCCTTCAAGCTCATCGGTTTCGGTATAGGTTAAGGTAAAATCCTCCGCTATGGCACCAGGAAATATTTTTTTTATTGCCTCGTCCCCCACTCTTTTATAATTATCCGCACAGGAACAAAAAAACATTGCCATAGAAAAAACTATGGCAATGCTCCTTAATCTATATAAACCTTTTTTTTTCATCCTATAGGTTGGGCACTTTTACACTACCCCCTACCCAACAAGAGAAACTTACTGTTTTACCGGCCATACCAGAATTAAATATATCTGTTTTGGACGGGGCCTTGGCCGAGTAACTAGCAGTTGCCTGCCCTGCCCTGCCACTTAAAGCAGGATCCACACGACCTGCCTGTCTGGCCAAATCCGCTGCCTTCCAATAAACAGCCCTTTTCTCGAAAGGAGTGCTACCACATTCGTTGGCGCTACCTGCATATAAACTGGCAATCAACAAATAGGCCTTACCATTGGAAGGATTGGCATCTATAGCTTTTTGCGCATAACTTCTGGCAGTAGATTTGCTTTTCTTTACATAGCTATGGGCAATCTTGTAGGCGATGTTGGATTTTTTTCTGGAATCTGTCTCCAACTCCAAGGCCTTGTTGAAATCCGCAAGGGCACCATTGGTATCCCCGGCATTGTTCTTAAGGGTACCGGCATACATATAAGCATTGGCAGAAGGCTCCATGGCCAATTGCACCTCAAATAGTTTCTTGAACATGGGATCTTCAGTACATTCCTTGCTATACATTCTTCCAACCGCTCTCTTTATCCAGGTAATATCCCCTTTTTTAGATTCAAAATTCTTTTCGTATAAAGGAATCAAGTTTTCGCAATTCGCCAAAGCTCCTAATTTACTGTCTATACTTTCGGCTATTTTACCATAGCTTTCGGAATAACTATTATAAGAACTCAATTGTTTTTTTTCTTTGGAGGTCAAAGTACCCGCATCTTCCTTAGGAAGAAGTTTGGTGATCACCTCTGTAAGCTTATCGTTTTCTTCATCAATTTTTTCAGTAATGTTGTCGTATTTTTCAAATACTTCTTCAAGATCCCTTTTACCGGCACTGTTTAAATCTACCAAGCTGGAGAAATATAAGTACAACGCCTTAGGGTTTTTGAAATTTGCCCTATCCTCCGTAAAGGCCTTGTCCAGCTGAGTGTAGATTTCTTCGTCTGCAATCATTTTCTCATCATATTTCAACAACACCTTATCTATTATAGTCTCGGCAACGTCTGTCTTGGCAGGAAAGTGCTTCGCCCTATTGTCATATAATTCAATCAAGGCATTGATATTGGCCGTTTTGTCCGCCCCGGTAGATTTCTCGATCCTATCCTTTAAAATCCGCTCACCATACAATATATTGGCCCAATTTAATGTAGGGCAATTATCATAAACCATTTTCCATGGCGTATAAGCAGCCTCATAATTCTTCACTTTCACATGCTCGGTGTAAATGGAAAGATTGGTCATACACTCCGGGTTTTGGGCTTGGGAATACCCTAAACCCATATATCCCATGGCGGTTATCGCTGCGATGTAGAGTTTCTTTTTCATCTGTCTGTTTATTTTTAAGGTGGTTAAAGTAACAATTTTTAATTAATTTTTCTCGGTATGAACCATTTATCGTTCAAAGAGAGACCCACATTAACTTTGAAATAACTTTCCTCTACTAAATCCCCGTATTTGGTTCCTCTTTTTCCAAGCTCAAAGCCGAGGTTAATATTTGAAAGATTACGACCTAGTGGTAAACCTAAACCAAAAGTTATGCCAAAATCATTAATCTCCTTATTATCTACCACTATCCCTGATTTGGAAACCTTGGCCCCGGCCCTATAGGTAACCCTTTTCAAATAACTTGTAAAGGAAGTATAATCCGGAATATAATAGCCCCCAAGCCTATAGGTCTGTGCATTTTTGTATTCCAAATTGCTTGCCGGGGTAAGTTCGTTCTCAAAACCACTCAATTCCTGGAAACTGTACTCTGCCCCTAAAAACCATTTCCTATCCTGTCCGTACCCTACTCCCAATGTAGCGGTAGTAGGGATCTGCACCCCTGTACGTGCCAGGCCCTGTGCCTCCAAGTCCACTTCCGTTACCTCAACATCCCTCCCATTACTGGTGGAAAAGGACCCTATGGTCCTGGTATTTTCAGAAACCAAATTGGCCTGGGTATTGACAACAATGCTGGTAAAAAGAGTGTGCTTATCAGTAATGGATGGTGTAAAACTGGCTCCAAAATTAAAATCGAAACCTTTAATTCTGGACTCTATCCTATTGAAAGAACCCAACTGTACATCTTCAATGGTCTGATAACTATTGGTATTCTGGTTTCCGAAATTAAAATTACCGGTAACCCCTAAACTAAGGTTTTTAAAAAGCTGGTAGCCAACGGAGACATAGACCCTGTTCAATCCTCCTTCCCCATTAAACGATTCCGACACCACTCCTTGGGCAGTGGTTCTTTCGGATTGAAAATTGTACCCTATGGAAGAATAGGGCATAATTCCGAAGCCCATACCAAGACCTTTGCCCAAGTTGACCCCCAAGGATAAATAATCCAAATTTGAAATGGAAGAACTTTCCTTGGAAACATTACTTTCAAACCTGTATTCTTTACGGGATAGTCCAGCGGTGTAGGTGGTATACTCCAACTTGCTATAGGCCGCTGGATTATTAAGATTGATGTGGATACTGTCCGTATACACACTCAACCCACCCATCATTTGATTTTCCACCGTGCTGGCAACCCTTAAATCCCCAACACCAAAATAGGAATATGGGGAAGCAGTGCTATTCTGTGCATATGTGCTTACCCAACCTAGGCACAATATTGCCATTATAAAATTTCTGATCATCTAGCGCTTGTTGTATTCTAACAAATGATATAACCCCAACAGGAGAAATTTAGAATGCGCAAATATGGTATTTTTTAATCGTTTTGACAAAAATTGAGCATCCCCTCCTGTTAAAATAACTGTTAAATCCACAAATCTGCTTCTATATTGATCAATTGTCCCGTCTATTTCATTGCAAATACCGTTTACAACCCCACTGTGCATACTAGTTTCCGTTGTGTTTCCAATAAAGTCCATTATGCCCTTTTTTTCCAACAATGGCAATTTGGAGGTTTGTTGGTGCAAGGCCTTGTACCTCATGGCAATTCCCGGTGAAATGGCCCCGCCCAAATATTCCCCATAATCATTAACGGCATCATAGGTAACACAGGTGCCCGCATCTATGACCAGGGTATTCCCCTTGGGGTTATGATAAAAGGCCGCTGTTGCCAGGGCTATACGGTCTACACCCAAGGTTTGGGGGGTAGCATAGGAATTCTTGAAGGGGATTTTGGAAGCATGACTAAGCACATGGACCTTACAGAAGACGCACAACACGGCTATTTCTTCATGGTTCATTCCCCCTACGTTGGAAACAATGGCATTTTGAATAAGTACGTACTCGCTAAAAATAGATTTCACGTTTTTTGCAAAATCCGCATTGGGTATTTTTCGATAGGAAATAATTTTACCATTATCGAAAACTGCCATTTTTACGAGGGTGTTCCCCATGTCTACAATCAAGTTCATACGGTAAAGATCAAAAAACTTAAAAAAACAAAAACCTTTTTTTTAATTTTTGTTTGTATATCCTAAATTTGAATTTATATTTGCACCCGCTTACAGCATTTGGTGCCTTAGCTCAGTTGGTAGAGCAATGGACTGAAAATCCATGTGTCCCTGGTTCGATTCCTGGAGGCACCACTTAGAAAAACCGCATACATTCTTTAACCGGATGTTGCGGTTTTCTTGGTTAAATAAGGGTGTGTACAGGGGTGTTTTTGATACAAAACGAATGGCAATACGTGCCTTATTGCTCAATTTTCGTATAAATATCAGGAAATCTACGCTTAAAATAATCAGGTAACTTATCCACCATCATCACAATTTCCCCATGCTCTATTTGCAATAAATTTGAATAAACTTCTTTTTGTACCGAATTGTCTACAAGCAAAATATTATCAAAAAAGGTATGATGTTCGTTCAGATTTTTATATCCTGCCTTCCATTTGAAATCTATAGTTTGAGAATCTACGTAATGCCCTTTAAATTCGACTCTTTCTTCCACACGTCGTCTGGCTATTTCTTGGTTGTCAAGGCAGAAAAAGATTAAATGGAGTGTGAATCCATGTTTTTTAAATTGCTCAGGCCAATAAACCGGACTGGTATCAAAATTCGTTTCGTAGCAAAAATCTGTTTTATTTGCAATGGACTGCTTTATTGCATCTTCAAAATCCTTTGTCGTCTTATCTCTCGCAAATTTATCCCTGAATTCACTATCTGGTAAAATGCCATAATACTCAAGGTATAATTTATCATAATCGAAAGATGTCAATCTATCTGGCAAAAAGGAGGATGCAAAAGTTGATTTTCCCGCTCCATTACATCCAGCTATCACAATCAAGTTAGGCATTCGTGCTTAATCCACTTTTGTACCCTGAAGAACTTAATTTATCTTCTCTTTTTCGAATCTCATAAAGTTCAGTGCGCGGTATCACCTGATTATTTAAAATCAGCCTCGCTTTACTCATTTGTCGAGTAACCTCTAATCCGGTTATTAATTTATCCTTACACATATTGCAAAATTACAAAAAAATCCAATCAATCAAAATTCGTAATTACCTGGAGACGTGAGTGTCACGCTCAGGCCCACAAAATATGTTCTTTGGGCATTATTGCCATCAACAACAGTTTTCTTTTGTGCAATACACCCCCTAAAACATCAGGGACCTGTCCTTGGGTTCCAAGGGTAAAAAATCGACATCCAAATAACCGCCACTGGCATTATCATCGGTCACTATCTGCGGTTTTCCCTTTAGCGATTCCATTGAAAATCGATGAATATGCCCTGAAAGGATTCCCATAAGGTTTGGAGCGGAGAACACTGCCCTGTGAAAATTGAAGGTAGTTTTGGAATGCCCCTCCTCTGGCCATTTCATACGCCCTTCCAGCTCAAAATTCCGATCGGAAGAAGCTCCCCAATCCGGATTTCCGCATCCAAAACCAATGGATTTTCCCGGGGCATACATGGGTATATGCGCCAATAGCACCAAAGGCATACCGCTGGAGACATGCTCTTTAAAAAAGGCCAACTGCTCCTTATTAATTTGATAGGTAGAATTGTCTATGGCCAAAAACCGGATTCCTTTCACCTCATACGACGCCATTAATGGATGTTTGCCTTGATATAAGGGCAGCAATCTTTCCTTGATCCACTTGTCCCTCAAATCTTCCAGGGTACCCTCCATACCCTCATAATGCCAATCATGGTTGCCGGCAACATAAATATAAGGGATATCCACTTCTTGCAATTTGGCCCGTACCCACTCTATGGCAGCTTCGGAAGGAAAGCTAAAAATATCACCGACTAGGGTCATCAGATCTGCCCGGGACTCTTTGGCAAAATTCAAAGCGGCCACAAACGCCTCTTCCGGATGGGTGTATTCATTTGTTTTAAAGTGCTTGGTCCGGTTATAGGCCTTGGCCATACGCCCACTATACTTCTGATAAGGAACTCCGCGCTCATCGTCCCTAAAGAGATGGGTATCGGCTATATGAACGATCTTTACCGGCTCCTTAACGACATCCGAAAAAAATTGAAGCTTGTTTTCCTCCACAGTAACACAAAACTGGATACTCTTTTTAAAGGGTTGTACAGCCTTATCCAACGCTGGATACTTGGTTAGCCCCAATCCAATTGATGCTGTAGCTGCATTCTTAAAAAAATTTCGACGTTTCATCTATTTGCGATTGTTATTTTTACCTTTGGAAAAAGCCGTGGCGATTGGCCCGAACGTTATTTTACGGTTAAAATAATACAAATAACAATACCCCAAATTCCATAAGGTCATAAAACTAGGTTTCCGGCGAGCTGTTTTAAGACAATCTCCGACAACTTTGCCTGAAATTTGGCATTGCTATGCCTTACCTTTGCATTGATGTAATTTAATTGGGCCGTCCTAAATTCAATGGTAGGGATGATTCCTATTCTATATTTTTCTACCGTAATCTCCATATTTTCATGGGCAATTGCTTCATTTTTCCCTTCCAATTCAATCAGATCTATATTGGTCTGGTAAGTTTGATAGGTAGTATTCAACAGGGACATTAGCTCCTGAGTTCGTTGCTCAATGACTACTTCCGTATTTTCAATTTGAATCCTTGCTATTTTTTCATTTCTATTTTGATTAAATCCGTCAAAAACATTTAGAGTAGCTCCAAATCCATAATTCCATCCCCTTGAATTTGAACTGGTGGTAAAACCCAAACTGGATTCGGTATGCCCGAAATTATAGCCCGTACTTGCAAAAATTGTTGGGTAGCGCAAGGCCTTGGTTTGTTTCAATTCCAATTCACTGATCTTTTTGTTGATCTGTTCCACTTGAAGGGTCGGATTTTCTTTCGCCACCAAGGTTTCAAGTTCTGGCAATTGTAGTGCCTGATCCACAAAAATTTCGGGCATTACCTCAAAATCGATCTTCAGATCACGTGCCAAGTACTGGTTCAATTGTACTTTGGTATTGGCATACAACTCCATTTGTCGTTGCATTAATGTTTTATCCGTATTTAGATCTACCTGGGCGTTCAACACTTCCAATTTTGAAGCTTTCCCAATAGTAAAACGGTTATGTGCCAAATCTACCCTTTGTTCCGAAATAGTAATGGTACTGTCCAAAGCCGTGAGTTGTTGTTTTTGTTGTACAAGATCAAAATAGGTGATCATGACCTCTCCCACCTTGTTAAGGATAACCTGTTTTAGTTGGGCTTCTCCCAATTTTTGGGTTTCTTTTAACTGCTCGTAATCGGCAAACATCCTTAAGCCGTCAAACAAGGTCCAATCCATTGCAATTCCATAATTGAGGCTATTGTTCTTGGCGTTATCCCGTTCCACATTGCTTCCATCCGATCGGGTCTGACTTAAATTCTGGATACTATTGTTATCAACAATACTGAGCCCTACCTGGGGGAACATCCCGGCATTGCCGATACTTACGGCAGCCTCATCAATTTGCAGCTCATTGGCCGCAATTTTTATCTGATAGTTGTTCTCTAGGGCAATTTGGACGGCTTCTTCTACCGTTAGAATATCCTGTCCATTAATAAGATTGGCAGAGCAAAAGAAAACAAATAGTATGATAGCGTAATTATAATTGTTCATTTTAATAGGATTCGAGGGCTTTAAACTCCGGATGTTCTTTTTTCTCCCTGGACCACAAGAAATACAATGCAGGGATAACAAATAAAGTAAGCACCAAGGAGAACATGGTCCCCCCAATAATTACGACCCCCATACCAATACGACTGGTGGACGCCGCTCCCAAGGACAAGGCTATGGGCAAGGCTCCCAGGGCAATGGTCAAACTGGTCATAAGAATAGGTCTTAACCTGGACTCCGAGGCTTTTAAAACAGCCTCCATTTTGGACATCCCTTCCTCCCTGAGCTGATTGGCGAATTCCACAATCAAAATACCGTTCTTGGTTACCAGACCGATCAACATTATAGTACCTATCTGACTAAAAATATTCCAGGTTTGGCCAAAGAGCCATAGGGAAAACATGGCCCCGGCCACGGCCATGGGTACCGTTAAAATTATAATTATTGGGTCTATAAAACTTTCAAATTGGGCTGCCAATATCAGAAAAATAAGGATCAGGGCAAGGCCGAAAGCAAACAGGGTATTGGAACTGCTCTCCACAAAATCCCTGGATTCTCCCCCCAAATCCGTAGTAAAGCTTTCATCCAGTACTTTTTCCCTAATCGATTCCATGGCCGCTATCCCATCACTAAGACTCTTGCCTGGAGCTAGATTTGCGTATACGGTTGCCGAAGTATACCTATTGTTGTGAAAAAGTTGAGGGGGACTGCTATGCTCCGCTGTGGAAACGAGATTGTCCAATTGGATTAGGAGACCATCGTTATTCTTTACAAAAATGGAAGTAAGATCCAAGGGCGCATCACGGTCCTTTTTATCGAATTGCCCTATAACCTGATATTGCCTACCGTTCATTAAAAAATACCCAAACCGTTGTCCGCTGAGGGACAATTGTAGTGTTTGAGCCACGTCCAAAACGGAAACTCCCAAGCTTTCCGCTTTTTCCTATTTATGGTCACATAAAGTTCAGGTTTATCAAATTTCAGGTTGACATCGGTAAAGGAAAAGGTCTCATTCTTTTTCGGCTTCCTCCATAAATTCCGGGATTTTTTCCTTCAGCTTTTGAAAATTCTGAGCCTGTATAATATATTGGATCGGGGCTCCTCCACGACGATTTACCGCGATTGTTGGCCTCTCGGACACATTGGATTTTCCCCCAACGTAAGATTTTGTCCATCGGCCAAGATCCGATGCAATTTCTTTTTGTGACCGTTCCCTTTCATGTGGCTCTACAAGTGCAATATTGGCACGCCCACTATTCACGGAGGAAGTTGCCCCGAAACCGGGAGAAGTGAGTACCAAACTTACCTTTTTTTCGGGGATGGAATCGTTGATCAGGGTGGTAATATCATTCATTAACCGATCCATATATTCATAGGAGGAGCCCTCCGGGGCCGTAACGCTTAAACGAACAAAACTACGATCGTCATAAGGTGCCGTTTCCTTTTGGAGCAGACCATAAAAAAGGACTATTAACCCAATACATGCCAATAATATAGGAAAACTCATCCATTTCCTTTTCATAAAGGCAGCCAATGCATCTGCATAGGATTCGTTCATTTTTACAAAATAACGCTCCGTTAAATTATAAAATTTGGAATGGTGCTGTTTCCCTGGTTTAATCAAATAGGCGTTTAACATGGGGGTCAAGGTTAGGGATACAAATGCGGATATCAATACCGCCGACCCCAGGACAACCCCAAATTCACGAAACAAGCGCCCAACAAAGCCCTCTAGGAATATAACGGGAAGAAAAACGGCGGCAAGGGTAATGGATATGGATATTACCGCAAAGAAAATTTCGTTGGAACCCTTAATAGCGGCCTCTATGGGGCTCATTCCAGCCTCCACCTTTCTATAAATATTTTCGGTTACCACAATTCCGTCATCCACGACAAGTCCTGTGGCCAGAACAATGGCCAAAAGGGTTAGGACATTGATGGAAAATCCGAACAGCCACATAATAAAAAATGTAGCAATCAATGATACCGGTATATCTATCAACGGACGCATTGCCATTGACCAATTTCTAAAAAACAGATAAATGACCAATATAACCAGGACAATTGAAATCAACAAGGTTTCCGCCACCTCGGTAACCGCCTTTCTTACAAATACGGTATCGTCTATTACAATATTTAATTTAAACCCTTCCGGCAAATCCTTTTTAAGCTTTTCGTATTCCAGATAGAATTTATCGGCAATTTCAAGATAATTGGTCCCGGGTTGCGGAATAACGGCTATGGCGACCATGGGCTGACCGGAATCGCTCATTTTGGTCTCCATGTTCTCCCCTTCCAAAGAAGCTTTGCCAATATCACTAAGGCGCACCAGTTTTTCCCCATCGGCCCTGATTATGATATTGTTGAATCCATCCTCTGAATCCAAGTTTCCAATGGTCTTTACCGTTATTTCCGTATTATCGCCGGTTAATTTCCCCGAAGGCAGCTCTACATTCTGCGCCAATAATGCGTTACGTACATCTGCCACGGTTAAACCGTAGGAAGCCAATTTAAAAGGATCTATCCACAGGCGCATGGCATACCTGCGTTGTCCCCATATTTGGACGCTGCTTACACCCGGAATGGTCTCGATTCTTTGGGATATGACATTTTCGGCATAATCTGAAAGTTCCAATATATTTTTTCCATCGCTCTGAACGGTCATAGAAAGTATCCTGTCCGCATCGGCATCGGATTTTGAAACTACCGGTGGGGCATCCAGATCATCGGGGAGACTTCTTACCGCTTGGGATACCTTATCACGGACATCGTTGGCCGCGTCTTCCAGGTTTTTATCCAAATTAAATTCTATACTTATGGAACTGGATCCCTGAATACTGGACGAGGTAATGTTCCTTATACCATCAATGGAATTTATGGCCTTTTCCAAAGGTTCCGTAATCTGGGACTCAATAATATCGGCATTGGCGCCGGAATAATTGGTACGTACCGATACTTGGGCAGGATCTATGGAAGGAAACTCACGAACTCCCAAATAGGTAAAACCAATAATCCCGAACAAAATTAGGGCCAAATTCATTACAATAGTAAGTACCGGGCGCTTAATGCTTAATGTTGACAAACTCATGGTTCTGCAGTAAGAGTTTCAATTTCCTTTAACAATACCTTTACCGATGTGCCATCCTTTAGGGCCATAACCCCATAGGTCAATACAGTATCCCCCACCTTTAGTCCGGAGACAACCCGTACGGAGCTGCCGGTACGCGCACCTATTTCCACATCTATCTCCTTGGCCTTGCCATTCTCCACGATAAAGATTTTTTTACCGTTCTGAACGGGAATCAAAGATTCACTGGGCACCAATAGGGCATCCTTGACCGTTTCCAAGGGCAATGTTATATTGGCAAAAGCACCGGGAAAAAGTTTGCCTTCAGGGTTTTCGGCCGTTGCCCTCATTTTTAAAGTCCTGGTAGCCACTTCCACTTCCGGTTCTATGGCATATATTTTAGCAGTGTATTCCTCCCTGGAATCGGACGTTGTGAAAGTAAAGGAAGTTCCAGCTTTAATTTGGTGGGCATATTTCTCGGGAACTGAAAAGGTAATCTTTAGTTGGTCCGTATTCACCAATTTTGCCACCACAGTTGCCGGACTAACATAGGTTCCTTTCGAAATGGAACGCAGTCCTATAATTCCGGAAAATGGGGCACGGACGGTTGCTTTTGATAATTGGGCGGCTATCAATTCCGATTCTGCACCGGCCGATTGAAAATCGGCACTTGCAATATCATATTCCTCCTGACTGATGGCCTGCTTTTCCAACAACAATTTCGCCCGCCTTTCATTTTCGGCAGCCAGCTTCCGGGCGGTGCGCACTTTGGACAATTGCGCTTGTAATTCAATATCGTTCACTCTGAACAATACCTGACCTTGGGAGACCTTACCCCCTTCCACAAAATTTATACTTTCCACGACCCCGGATACCTCACTGCGTATCTCTATCTGCTCATTGGCCTCCAAAGTACCCGAAAGAAAAATATTATCATTAAAAATCTGGGGACGGAGGACCATACCCGAAACCATAGGTACCGTACCGGTGCTGGCGGAACTTTCCGATTTACCTCCTCCGCTATTCTGTAAAATACGATAGGTTACCAGAGCCCCGAGTCCAACAAGCAATAAGGTATAAGCAATATATTTTATTTTCATAATCTATGGAGATAGCAACCAATAACAAAAACATTAACAAGACTCTAACAAATCTAATTCTTATGACCTATTTTTCAGAATAGTTAAACTTTATTTAACAGTGATTAACATATAAGCCAACATATAGCCCCTAATATTTGCGCTAAAGCCCAAAAAAATCCGTTGGTTTCTTGAAAATTTCCCACAAGAGTTATCCCCAATGTAATAGCATTGAACAAAACTATTAAAAGAAAACGCCGGGAAAAGAAGAAAAAATCAACCCTTTCCTATCAGGAATTACCCATGCCCCGATCTAAACCGTTGTGAGGCTTGTATTGAAGTCCAATATTGGATTTTATTCATTCCCAAATGGATTTTATGGGACTTATGGTAAATTCATCCAATTCCAATTCCACCTCGGTAGGATTGGAAATAACCAAAGTCTTATAAAATTCGTTCGGAAAGATCTGAGAGGTCATCACATATTGCCCACCGTTTATAAAAACCTCTAGGGAAGACCAATCCATTAGGATTCGTATTTCATATTCCCCATTGGGCAAATTAGGTATGGGCATCGTCTGGACATTATTGGCAAAATCCTCATTAAAAACGGTTTTTCCGGATTTTGTCCTATCCAACACAAATTGTTGATTTTGACCGTCGAGAATCAAATTCAAAGTCTCGCCCAAACTATTTCGAAATTCCAGACCGAAAACCCGTGAGGCGGTTCTAAATTTTACTTCGGAACTATTAAAGTGGTCGAAGTTCAAGGACCTATCAGATTTTGGATCTATGGCCCTTTTTTCTACATTGCCCAAAACTCGGATTTCATTAAAACTATCCAGGGGGTAATTAATTAATTCCAGACTGCCGTTAACCTTACGCAAAGTAAGCTTTCTTGGCAGCGTCATTGCACTACGCCATTTTTCGGTAGGCGTCTCTTGGGCATAGGCCCAATTACTCATCCAACCAATAAAAACCCGGTCATTATGGGACATATTGTTATACGTTACCCCGGCGTAATTATCGGTACCCCAATCTATCCATTTATGCTCTTTTTGGTCACTTGTAAAAGTTGTACCATCAAAATCCCCTACAAAATATTGGGTACCACTGCCTCCATTGGGCGCCCCAGGGTTAATACTGATCAAGAGCACCCATTTTTCCTGGTCCGTACCTTCTACCTTCAACGGAAACATATCCGGACATTCCCAAACACCACCATGAGCCCCCTGATTTTTTCCAAATTCGCTTGCCTTATCCCATTTCTTTAAGTCTGGGGATTGCCATATTTGAAGGTGATCACCGGCCACCAACAACATTGTCCAATGGCCTATTTTATTGTTCCAAAAAACTTTGGGATCCCTAAAATCCCTCATTCCTTCGTTTTTAATGACAGGATTGCCTTCATATTTAACCCAAGTATCCCCATTATCCAGACTATAGGCAATTCCCTGGGTCTGAAAATCATTTTTTCCCGCTTCTTTACCAACCACATCATGATAGGTAAATACCGCCACCAACGGTGGGTCATCCAAAGTTCCAAATCCTGAGGAATTATTGGTATCCACAACGGCACTTCCAGAAAAAATATAGCCGTTTTCATCTGGAAAAAGGGCTATTGGCCTATTATCCCAATGTACCATATCCTTACTTACTGCATGCCCCCAATGCATGGGACCCCAAACAATATCCTCTGGATAATACTGATAAAAAAGATGGTACACCCCTTGGTTATATACTAAACCATTGGGATCGTTCATCCATTTCTGCGGCGGTGAAAAATGAAATTGAGGACGATAAGCTTCCTTATAATGGTCCGGTTTGCTACTATCACTATTAATTGGCTTTACTTTTTTTTCCTCCTTGCAGGACAAAAGAGCAAATCCCAAAACAACCCAAAATATTCTAATGCCGTATTTTTTCAAAATCTACTGTTTTTAATAAAAATAACAAAAATATGCCGCCAAAAACATATGAATTAAAGAATTACACCCAAATTCACCTTTAGAAGTATAACCAAACTGATATAGGTCATAGGACCGGACCTAAAAATTTAGTAACTTAAGGTATCAAAAAAACGGTGTCATGGAACCAAAAAAATATCCCAGGGCCGATTTAGACAGACAAAGCGGACTTTTCTTTGTAATTGGCCTTGTCATAGTATTATTTATTGTTTGGAGGGCCTTGGAGTTGAAAACATATCCAAAATCAAATACCGATATGGAGCAGTTGACGGTAACGGAATACTTGGACGAAAAAGTACCGGTTACCGAGGCATTGAATGTTCCGCCACCCCCTGCTCCTCCTGCCGCCCCCGAAATTATAGAGATTGTTGAGGATGTGGCGGAAATAGAGGAAACGCTGATTCAAAGCACTGAAATAGATCAGGAGACCATTGTGGAGGAGGCAACATTAAAGGCCGAAGATATAGCAGTAGTGGAGGAGGAAGAGGAAGATATTGAAGTGCCCTTTGCCGTAATAGAAAACGTTCCCGTATTTCCAGGATGTAAGGAAACCTCCAACGAAGCCCAAAAAGCTTGTTTTCAAAAAAAAATACAGGAGCACATCATAAAACAATTCAACTATCCCGATGTTGCCGTGGAATTGGGCATTGAAGGCAAGGTATACGTACAATTTATTATAGACAATACCGGCCACATAACCAATATACGAACAAGGGGGCCGGACAAGCTATTGGAAAAGGAAGCTTCCCGTATTATTGCCGCACTACCGCAAATGACACCAGGAAAGCAGAGGGGAAGGGCAGTTAAGGTTCCCTATACCATCCCTATTACATTTAGGCTGCAATAACCATCGCAAAACAATTCCTTTAATTCTGCCACATCTTCATTGTGGCATCCCCAATTTACGGCACTAGTGCAGATCTAGGGTTTAGCTTTCCTGTAACTTATTAACTGTTGGGGACCCTCCAATAATATTCTTACTATCTGCAAGGTACCATCATCCTTGGTCGCTATTTCCCATTTAATAAGGGATATGGTTCCTTTCTGGATTTCAATTCCGGTAATACTTCGCGGATGCACGCAACTACCATCGTTGAAGAATGGTATTTCCCCAGGTATAGGAAAACGTGGCCTGTGGGTATGGCCTGCAATCGTCAATATTTCATTGTTGGCCAAAATCCATTTTTTTATGCGCCTTTCAATCTTGATAAGTTCCTTGTAATTTTTGGCGGGACTTGTAGGGTCGGCAATGCCCCACACCTGCAACGGCTTCCATAAAACACGCACCAGGAACCTGCCCCACCGCCAAAAGGTGTAGTTCCACCAATCTGCTTGGTGGCCATGCGTCAAAAACAACTCTTGGCCACTTTCACTATGCTTTAAAATTATGGCCTCATGGTAAGTGATATCCTCGAACAATTCTTTATTGCAATCGTCAATAGGCTCAAAATAGAACGATAAATTCCTTTCCACATACAATGGATCTTTATACACCATGTCATGATTCCCCCAAATCATATGGAGCCTTTTTTCCAAATGAAATTGCCTTAAAAGTTTATATACATTCTTATGCGCCGTAAAAATGGAGTCAAAACTGAGATTCTCCCATAGTTCATCCCCATCCCCTAATTCGCAGTATGTATAGCCTTCGTTAAAATAGTACCTAAGGGCATGGATGTATATATTGCGATTATTGGCAAATTCGTCCGCAAAACTACTATCCCCCCTATGGCAGTCACTAAATAAAACTATTTTGGAGCTATCATCAAAAGGCAGGATTTTAGCATTTTTATAAGCCCGGGACAATCTGGTAAATGAGGACATTGGTTTTGGGCGAAAAGGTAATACTTTTTTAGCTGGGGACATTAAGGTTTATCAATAGTATCGTAAAAAATGGTCCCGTAACATGCCCAAACCCAAGACATTCGTTATACAACCAAAAAATGGGGTTGTTCGGATATGTCCGGATCTAGGGAATAAATCGATTTCTTTTGTAATTTTACGGTCCAAATATGGACTAAGGATTGCAATGAAGGGATTTTCCGATAAAATATCACCTCTCGAACATCATATTAGCTTTAATAAATTATTGAAGCAATATGATGAAATGGCGCAAAGCGATGATTCGTTTTTGGCTACCAAGGCGCGTTATATTCTGGATGCCCAGGCTCCATTTCCGGAATTACGTGATGGCTTCACCGATATCGATATTTTGGAAAAACGCAAGGATGTAATTCAAATTATTCTGCAGGACCTGTTTTCATCGGTACTTACTGCCAACGAAATAAAAACGGCTTCCTCTCCTTACACGGATATCATATATAACTCCAGTAGGCGCTTTGAAAAAATATTGGCAGCAGCCGGGCCTAATTATCTGCCAAGGATAAGGAACCAAGAAGAAGGGGTAAGTTATATCATGGCCTGTGTGGTCATCCTTAATTTTTATTACGGATTTAACCTGGATTTCAAAAGACCCTTTTTTTACGATATTCCCGATGCCAAAGGTGTAATGAGGCATTACCGGATTTTGTACAATGCCGATTTCATGGAAATCATTCCCAATGGGAAGCCCTTGGAAATTACCCGGGAAGACGTAGATAAATTATTGGAAAATATAGATAATGTAGATCTATGGAAAGCAAAGATCCCGCCCAATAGCTTTATCAGCAAAGGGTTTGTAATCTCGAACATGTTCGATGTTACCGCAGAGCATTCCATCTCCGAAATAAAATCCAGCCTGATCATTAAGGACAAAAGTGGAGGCAATTTCATTAAGGGGGTAGAAGAAACCTTTAAATCTTTATTTGGATTACCCAATATGCGTATTGGATTCTCGGTGTACAATTCCAAGGCAGAGCAATTTGAAAGGGTTCCGGCAAATGGAATAGACAGCTTTATTCTACAAAAAAAACAAGTTGAAATATGTAATGAGGCACTATGCAAATCCTCATACAGTAAATTGATCGAGCAAAACGACTACTTTGTAATTAGCGATGTTGAGAAGCATTACAAGGTTTCAGACGGTATGGCACCATATGACTGTCTGTACGATCAAAAAATTAAAAGTGCCCTCTTGGCCCCTATTGCCAAAGAAGGTCAATTATTGGGGGTGTTGGAATTGGTTTCGGACAGGGCAAACGACTTTAATAGTGTTAATGCAAAGAAATTGGACGATGTAGTCCCCTATATTGTTTCGGCCGTACTGCGATCTCTTGAAGAGGAAGAAAATTTAATAGATGCGGTCATCCAGAACGAGTGTACTTCCGTTCATCCTTCGGTATATTGGAAATTTAAAGAAGTAGCAAAACGCTTTATAAAAGAAAGCCAGGAAGGCCTACAGCCTTCTTTTCGTGAAATTGTCTTTGATGAAGTATATCCGTTATATGGACAGGTAGATATTCAAAATTCCTCCCAGGAAAGAAATAAGGCAATCCAAAGGGACCTCATGATCCAATTGTCCGAAATTAAACAAATAATGACCCAGGTTTGGCAAAAGTATAATTTGCCCATTTACGAAGAACTTATATTCAGGGTAGACAACCTCCTTGAGGAAATCAGGGAGGTCCTACATACCAATAGCGAACAGGCCATTTCCGATTTTGTACAGGAAGAAATAAATCCGGTATTCGAGCATATCAAAAAATCCGATTCCTATATTCAAAATCTTTTGCTTTCCTATGAGGCAAAAATAGACAAAGGAACCGGTTCCTATTACGATCACAGAAAAAACTATGATCAAAGCGTAATGCTGATCAACAAAAAGTTGGCTTCGGTAATCGACGGCAAACAGGAGGAAGCCCAGAAAATGTACCCACATTATTTTGAAAGGTACAAGACCGATGGCGTGGAGCACAATATGTACATAGGGGATTCCATAACCGGAGCAAGAGAGTTCGACCTACTCTACCTCAACAACCTAAGGTTATGGCAACTACAGGTTATCTGTGAAATGGAAAACAAGCATTATAACCTTAAATCCAAGTTACAGGTGCCATTGAACGTAACATCGCTTATTCTGGTATATAACGGCTCTTTATCCATTCGCTTTAGGATGGACGAAAAACGTTTCGACGTGGACGGCACCTACAATGCCAGGTATGAGATCATAAAAAAAAGAATTGATAAGTCCTTTATTAAAGGAACCAACGAAAGGTTGACCCAAGCGGGTAAAATTGCCATAGTCTATTCACAAAAAAAGGATGAACAGGAATACCTGCGCTATATTAGATTCCTCAAATCCAAAGGTTACTTCAGCGGCAAGGTTGAAATTGTAGAATTGGAAGGATTACAGGGGATTTCTGGGCTAAAAGCCATCAGGGCTTCCATTCTATACCGTTCCAATGATGAAAAGGAAAAAACCTATACCTATGAGGACTTAATGCTGGAATTGAACAAATAACATTGTTTCCTTTGGTCACAAACCGCGATCCGGACCAAAATACTTAAAGGAAACGATAAAGGCAAGTACGGAAATAATCATTCCTATGATAAAGATAGTGTAGGTCCATCTCAGTATTTTATACTTCCTGTTCAGCACCAATCCAAGATAATATAGATCCTTGGTCAATGAGGAATATATATATTCCTTATCCTGTACCAATTCGTTTATGGCCCATTGGTAATCTTCCAATTTCATTTTATGAAAATTTCCAAAAAACAATAGGTTCACCTTGCGCTGCCGAACATCCTCCTTGGTAAATTCGCCCTGTGTAACATTAGGCCTTGTGGCAAGAACGGCAAGTACCATGGATACAACACTAAAAACAACAAATAACAGGGTGGGATAAACCAGGTAATTATTGGACGGATTGTCCAGTTTGGTCATTAAATTGGACAATACCAATGAAATAATAATGGCATTTACCGATAGTAGGATATTCGCTTTGGTATCGGCAATATCACTGAGCATTAAATGATTTTTAAGAGTTACCCGAAACAGGGTCTGTATACCACGATCGGGGCTTTCGCTCTTATATTTGGCCTTTAATTTTTCCTTTTTTACCAAATTTTCATCTGCGTTTTTTCCTTTGATCAGCCTTCTTATATTTTTATTCTTTTCTTCCTGCCAATTTTGAAGGGCAAAATCGGTATAAAAACGTTGTTCCGTTTGGAGCATCTTAAGGTTTGCCTCTCGCCATTCCTTTTGCGAATAGGATGCCAAACCTAAAGTTTCCAACTCTTCCCTAAGCAGTTCGGAAGTTTCCATATAGCTTTTCTTCCCAAAATGGGAACAATCGGCATCCCTTATGATCTCCTCCAAAAGATTTTGAGGCTCATGGAATCTTTTGCTTGCCATAATAAGGCTGCACACACCATCTATTTTTTGTTCATCATACGCCTGTCGGTCCAAAAAATTGCGGGCTATATTACAACTGGCCTCCTCATGATCCTTGGAACCTTTTGTATATCCGGTATCATGCAACCACGCTGCCAATAGAACAATCTCGTTTTCCTCCTCCTCCAAATTATAAAAGTTCAATAATTCTTTAGTACTTTTAACCACCCGCTGGGTATGGCTCAAATTGTGGTACAAATAACTGGAATCCAAATTATTGGATAATAAATCGACAACAAAAGTTTCAGCTTTTTCTAGGATTTCCGACATAAGTGTTAATTATGACCCACAAATTACAAAATTTTGATTTCTAATCTGATGTACATGAGGAAACATTACCTACTTATATCCATACTTTTTCTATTGACAGGCTGTGCCACATATAAAACAAAATATGCGGAAAGTGCCGCCCCAAAGGATATTTCCAGCAACAGCGAATTATTGCACACTTTTTATCTGATAGGGGATGCGGGAAAATCTCCTATGGACGGCCAAAACGAGGCGTTAAAAGTTTTTCAAAAAACTCTGGAAAAGGCCAACAAAAACAGTACCGCCCTCTTTTTGGGCGATAACATCTATCCTGCCGGAATGCCAGATGAAAAAGATGCTCCCCAAGCTTATTTGGAGGCCAAAAACAATTTGGATGCCCAATTAAAAACCCTGAAAAATTATAAAGGCGCCCCTATTTTTATCCCAGGAAACCACGATTGGTACAATGAAGGGCTGGAAGGCCTAAAAAGACAACAAGAATATATTCAGATGACATTGAATAGCAAAGAGGTCTTTTTTCCTGAAGATGGGTGCCCCATAGCGAAAATTGATATCAGCGATAAAATAGTGCTTATAGCCATTGATACGGAATGGTACCTGACCAATTGGGACAAACACCCCAAAATGAACGACAAATGTGAAATAAAGGACAGGGAGATATTTTTTGAAGAACTGGAAAGCCTTATTAAAAAAAATAGGGACAAGACTACCATTTTGGCCCTACACCATCCTATGTTCAGTTACGGGCCCCACGGCGGCGAGTACTCTGCAAAACTTCATTTAAACCCTATAGGAGGCAACTTTCCATTCCCCATTTTAGGCTCTTTTGTAAACCTTATCAGAAAAACAAGTGGTGCCTCCTACGCCGATCTACAAAATAAGAGATATACCCAATTACGGGATCGTCTGATAACCATGGCACAGTATTCACAAAAAGTAATATTGACCTCTGGACACGAACATTCCCTTCAATATATTCTGGAGGACAATACTCCCCAGATCGTTAGCGGTTCCGGTGCCAAGGAAGGTGCTACCAGATTATTGAACGGCGCCAAATTCTCAACTGGCAGAATGGGTTTTGCAGAATTAAAGGTATACAAGGATGGCTCTTCCCAAGTAAAGTATTTTGGGGTAGGGAAAAATAATGATCCCGAGCTACTATATTCCACACAGGTACTGCCCCCAGACAGAAACAAAAATTATAGATTTAACAACAAGGATCTTCCAGCACAGGTAAAGGCATCCGTTTACGACAAGGAAGCCATTGAAAAAAGTAAATTTTTCAAAACTATTTGGGGAGATAGGTACAGGAAGTACTACGCCATGGAAGTAACTGCGCCCACCCTCAGGCTGGATACTTTATTTGGAGGCTTAAAACCGGTACGTAAAGGGGGCGGCAACCAATCCAAATCCCTGCGGCTGACCGATAAAAATGGAAGGGAATACGTAATAAGGGCGGTTAAAAAAAGTGCGGAAGTATACCTACAGGCCATGGCGTTTAAGGATAAATACGTCCTTGGGGAATTTAAGGACACCTATACCGAAAAATTTTTATTGGATTTTTATACCGGCGCATTACCATACGGCCTTCTTAGCGTTGGAACCCTTTCGGATGCCTTGGAACTCTACCATACCAACCCTAAATTATACTATATCCCAAAACAAAACGCCTTGGCGGAATTTAATGGAGAATTTGGGGATGAACTTTACATTTTGGAAGAACAGGTGGGCGACGGCCATGGGGAATTGGGCAGTTTTGGATATGCCAATAAGATTGAAAGCACCTGGGACATGATGGATAAAATTAGGCGGGACGAAAAATATGTGGTCAATACCAAAAGATATCTAAGGACCCGCTTATTTGATATGGTGATGGGCGATTGGGACAGGCATGACGATCAATGGCGCTGGGGAGAAGTCAAAGATAAGGAATCGGGAAAGATCGTTTTTGAGGCCATCCCAAGAGATCGGGACCAAGTGTATTCCATTTGGGGGGATGGAGCCCTAATGGGAGTGGCAACTAGAATAATTCCCGCCCTTCAAATGATGGAAGGATTTAATAATGACATTAGAAATGTGGCAGCTTTTAACAAGAACGCCTATGGCCTGGACCTTTCCCTATTGGCCGAAACCACAAAATCGGATTGGGAAAAAGAAGTACGTTATATACAACAAAACCTGACCCCTGAGGTAATAGACGAAGCCTTTAATGCCATGCCCCAAGAAATTTTGGACAAAAACATCCTTGACTTAAAACATATACTTTTATCCCGAATCAAAAACCTTCCCAAAATTGCCGATGATTACTTTTTAGCCCTGAACAAATATGTTGTCATAAAAGGGACCGATAAGGACGATTGGTTCGAAATCAACAATATTTCCAAGCAAGAAGTAGAGATAAAAGCCTTTAGAAACATTGACGGGAAAAAGGAAAAGCTGTTTTTTAATAAAAAATTCAAGCGCGATATCACCCAGGAAATATGGATCTATGGCCTGGATGACGATGATATATTTGAAATGGCAGGGGCCGATCGCAACAAAATAAAAATTAGACTTATCGGCGGACAGAACAATGATGTGTATGATATAACCGAAGGTAACAATGCTTGGATTTACGACCAAAAGAACAAAAAAAACACCTTCAAGAAAATTAAGGGAGCCAAGCTTATCCTTACCAACGATTACCAAACCAATACCTATCAACCGCTAAAACTTAGGAACAGTACACGGCAGATAATCCCAACCGTAGGCTTTAATCCCGATGACGGGGTGAAACTTGGTTTTAATGCCACTAATACCTTTTATGGACTACGGCAAAACCCTTATACCAACCAGCACAATTACAATGCCGCCTATTACTTTGCCACCAACGGCTTTGAATTGGGCTATAAAGGAGAATTTGCCCATATCTTCGAAAACTGGAATTTGGAACTGGCCGCCCATTTTACCAGCCCTAATTTTAGCGTTAACTTTTTTGGAACCGGGAATGGGACCGAAAATTTTGACAACACTTTGGGGATGGATTACAATAGGGTAAAGATTCAAACCTTAAGTTTTTCCCCCTCTTTGATTTGGCGTGGACAGCTAGGGGCAAAATTCAGAACCGGTATTTCTATTCAAAATCTGGAAGTGGAAGAAACCGAGGATCGATTTATTAACACCTTTTATCTGGCCAATGGAGAGGAAAATAAAAACAGCTTTCTTGGAGTGGACGCGGAATACACCTACCAAAATATGGACAATGCCGCTTTCCCTACTATGGGAATGGCTACCGGACTGCTCATGGGGTACAGGGCCAGTTTAGAGAACCGGGGAGAAGCCTATGCCTACATAGTTCCTAGCCTTTCCATTAATCATAAATTAATATCCAATGGCAGATTGGTCCTTGCCTCCAAATGGAAGGCACACTTTAATTTAGGGAACGATTACGAATTTTACCAGGCCGCCAACATTGGTGGAACAGATGGACTTAGAGGCTTTAGAAACCAACGCTTTTCCGGTAAGACCAGTTATTACCAGAATACAGACCTTAGATACAGCCTTAAAAGCCTAAAAACAGGATTATTGCCCGTTACTATGGGGATATATGGCGGTTTTGATTACGGAAGGGTATGGGTCCCCAATGAAAGTTCCGATCTATGGCACACCTCCTATGGGGGAGGATTTTTTCTTAATGGAGCTGAGGTAATGACTGCAAGGGTTGCCTTGTTCAACAGTGTTGACGGACCACGAATTTCCTTCGGTGTTGGTTTTGGTTTCTAATATAGAACTGTAGATTTTTTGTACTTGGGTTAGTTGCCCAACACAAAAGAATACAGATTTCTTCCCATTTTTCTTGACTCCTCGTCAGAAAGTAGTAAGCTATTGTTATTGATAAAAGAAACGGATTCCAATTGCGTATATATGCCCAAATCTATCGTTTTTAGGGTACCACTGGAAATGAAATTATCCATTGTAAAATTAGTAAACACCCATAAAGAACCCTTTCCCAACAATACTATGGTCTTGCCATCGGGAGAAATATCGGCAGAGGTTACCTGACCATCTATCTTACCTTTGGGAGGAACAAACGACCCCAAATATTGGGCCTTGTGCCTGCCCTCTAAAGCAGGTACCCTATACAATAAGGCTTCCCCGTTAAAGGGGCGGGTCCTATTCTTGGTAATGATATAAAAATTGTTCCGGTAATAAAAAAATGCCTCGGCATCATATAGAAATTTGTTCTTTTTTGGAGGAAATTGGGTTTGTTCAGGATAATGGAATTCAATCTTTTCCGCTTCTATATCATCCCCATTTTCTGCATTGGGGTCGGGAATCTTATAAATGGCCAAATTTTTCCTGTCATTGCCATTATTGCCAAAATCCCCAATATATACATTACCGTTTTCATCGTTCGCCATATCCTCCCAATCGTGGTTTTTGGCATTCTTTACTTTTAATTCCTTTACAAGATCCCCTTTATAATTGGCCTGATAAATTTTATTGGGGTTACCGCTATCCATAACAAACCAAACCGTTGAATCCTTGGCCGGTACCATTCCCGAATTTTCGGTTAATTTATTGGGAAGTTTAGTAATATAGGTTAGCTGTCCATAATTAGTGGTACAGCTAACTATAATTCCCCATAGCAGCAATAACAAGTATTTTTTCACATGTAAAATTTTGTAATTATAAAAACCCGCCTTAGCGGTTAGTCGGGCAGCTTGGGAGCCAACAATTTTATTTCCCACGAATTGTAATTACACCATATAAACTGGAAAAACAATTAGTAAGTAGGCCATAGGATCATTTGGCCACTAACTGCGCATCTCCTCTCATTTGTAATTTATCCACTATAAATTTACCCAATTCCCGGCCTTGCTTCACCCCAACTTCCACCGCTGCCCTATAATGGATGCCCCCGTACATTCTACTTATGGCCGCTTCATCTGCAGCCTGGTTAAAGGAGCTAAAACTTCTCACCGGAAGACCAAAGGGAATTTCCGTATCGTCATCAAAGGCAAAATTATCCCCAAAAATACTGGTCAAGACCGTAGCGGCCGCTCCCGATACCACGGAATGGCCACTGGTATATTCCGGAAATGGCGGTGTTTGCAATACGGGCTGCCAATTTTCATCTATATATTGATTTATAAGTGTTTCCGGCCGTATAAGATTACTTCGGTATTTTTCGTCCCAACAACTAATAAAGCCATCGGCAATGGCCATGGAAGTTTTGGTGTAGGCAAATACGGTCTCATCAAAATCGGCCTTACTTTTTTCACAGGCTATCTTAGCAATACCTATCCAATGCGCCCCAGGCGTTATTTTTTTTGTAGCAAACATTAAATGGCCCTTGGTAACGGAAACATATGGATTACAATCCCAAAACTTTGCAATGGCAAGTTCATTGGAATTGTCCCCCTTTGCCACTATTTCCTGGCCAATATCGTATACCTCTTTGACTTCCCTATAAAAATCAGAATCCTTTTCCATGGAAAATGGTGGAGGGGGAATAGGTTTAAATTGATCTGCCGAATCCATTACAAAAGGACGTATTTTACTCCAGTGGGGCTCCAATCCATCCATATAGGCAGGTGGGGTGGGTTGCCAACGCGAATTATCGTTCGTATTGATAGTAAATTTGGGCATTGTCCTCGTCTGTTTATAATTATCCTTATTCAACCAATCCATAATATGCTCTGCCACTGCTAGACCATATTCTTTGGAATTGACGAATTGGGACATATTGCTGTCTTGCCAATTTGCGTACAAACTATCGCGGAACACTTCGATCCTATCATCGGAAAAAATTAAACGTTTGCTTATTTCCATATGTGCAATTAGCGCCGACATCCGATAGTTAACAGGTGTATCCCCAACAGGTTTCGGTATTGGGGTCAAATCGGTAACCTGTCCTACCAACGACTTGTATTCCCTGTTATTGAGCGCTACAATTTCATAGGCCGCAATATTGGGGTAGACAAAGATTCTACTGGCCACAGGGGGTGAAAAAATATCGTGGATCATGACTTCGGTTACCTTATGGATAGACCTATGAAGATCCTGGGAAGTAATGACCACCGGTTCCTCCTTCCTTCCATTACATGATATTACAACTACTAATAACACGAATAATCTTAAGTATAGTTTCATATAAACTTCGTTTGTACCAATTATATAGATCACTTTAAACCCAAAAGTCCCCAAGCAAGGATGTATTGGGCCAATTTACATTTTTATTCGCCAAGGTAATACCCCTGGGCCCTATCATCTTTAAAAATAACTAGAGAGATAAGTCCTACCGTTAAAATCTGTTGTCTTCATATGTCCAACAAGTTTAAGTTCCCGTTCCACACCTAATTTGTTCCCCAAAATTTTAATCCTTTATCGGCTCCAAGTATTTTCCTTAAAATACATATACTTTTTGCACCTCCGAACAAAATGCTCTATATTTCTATGAAAGCGGACATCCACAAGGCACCTCCCTTAAACAATGGAAACCAAGATAATTAAAGTTCAATTATTTTCAGGTTTTCCCCTGTTAATAATTGATATTATTTTGATGCCGCCACAAGGCACATTTTGTGATAAAGTGGATATACATGCCATATATTATAAATAATCCAATATATTTAGCCAAAAAATCAACTAAATTAGATTTTAAAATGTTGGGAATTCTTTCTTTTGTAGGCTTCACTCTTTTGGTGGCCCTAATTGCCTATCTCGCTACCCGAAAAACCGATGAAAGTTCCTCCGACGGTTATTTTCTGGGAGGCAGAAGCCTTACCGCCGGGGTTATTGCAGGTTCTTTACTTTTAACAAATCTTTCCACCGAGCAAATAGTTGGACTTAACGGCAGTGCTTATACCGATGGTTTATCGGTAATGGCCTGGGAGACCTTGGCGGCAATCGCCATGGTAGTTAC
The DNA here is from genome assembly GCA_041392165.1 of Flavobacteriaceae bacterium. Taxonomy (GTDB): domain Bacteria; phylum Bacteroidota; class Bacteroidia; order Flavobacteriales; family Flavobacteriaceae; genus Arenibacter. The sequence continues at coordinate 429,300 of JAWKMN010000002.1, read as the reverse complement.
CGCTGTTTTTTTATTGCCCAGATATTTAAAGGGAGGACTTACCACCATTCCCCAGTTTTTGGCAAAAAGATTTGATATTACCACTAAAACCATTACCTCAGGTCTTTTTTTAACGGGCTATGTAGTAGTACTTTTACCGGTTATCCTTTATTCCGGTTCCGTTGCAATAAGCGGCATGTTCAATGTTCCCGAACTTTTAGGAGTTTCTGATTCGACCGCTCTGGTACTGTGCATTTGGGGCATAGGGGTTATTGGGTCTATTTACGCGGTTTTCGGTGGACTAAAGGCCGTTGCCGTTTCGGACAGCATTAATGCTGTTGGCCTTATTATCGGGGGAATCCTAATACCCATTTTTGGATTAATGGCCATGGGGACGGGAATATGTTTGGAGTGCGATGAATTTAGTGCTGCGGATGCCCGCACGATTCGACTCTGGTGAAGCAGGGCAGGAGAGTGCCTTTTCCACCATTTTCACAGGGATGATGCTGGTTCAACTATTCTGTTGGAACTCAACCAACCAAATTATACAAAGGGCCTTGGGGGCCAAAGAAAATTTAGCCGAAGGTCAAAAAGGGCTATTATTGGCTTCATTTTTAAAGATTTTAGGCCCTTTAATTTTAGTACTTCCTGGAATGATCGCCTACAATTATTTTGATGGAGGTCTTGCTTCAAGTGACCTTGCCTATCCGGAATTGGTACGGGCCGTGTTGCCAAAACCGTTGGTCGGATTTTTTGCCGCTGTTTTGTTCGGGGCCATTTAAGTTCCTTTAACAGTGTGCTCAACAGTTCGGTAACCTTGTTCAGGTATCGATATATACCAAACAACATATAAATAAGGAAGCCACAGAAAAAACCGTGGTTAAATACGGAAAGATATTTGGAATAAATTGGCTCTGTACCATGTTCATAGCTAATGATAGCGAATGCCGGTAGTCTGTTCAATTACCTACAGGAAATAAGCAGTATATACAGCATTCCGATCTTCATTATTGTAGTAGGATATTTAACCAAAAGGGTCCCTGCAATTGCCGCCAAAATAGGTATCTTTTCAGGTCCTTATTATATATTTTAAGTCAGTTTATACTCAAGGGCAAATTTGTAGAAAATGCTCTGGAATCGGCCAAGGCCTCTGGCAGTAGGACCCTGCCATTACAAATTAATAGAAGCCGAAGCTTATCCGCACTTTGCATGTAATGGCCATATTGTTTATCGCCAATACAGCGATAATGCTTCTTTCAGGAAAAATTTTATCTAGAAAAAGGCCTTTGAATTGGAATACACGGAGCAAGTTCCCATTGAGCCTATAAATATGTAAACCATGCAGGGATTGCATATGTGTTATAGTAGTGGCGATTTATATTTATTTTGCCAAATAATTATCTTGGCCATAGGACGAAACAACCAAAGGCACACTTTTGTGATTTCCATGTTTTGGACCTACTCCCAGATATATGATCCATTTTATTTCAATGGTATTTTAGGTAATAACATGTACTATTTAAACAATTGTTTAAAATAAATTTACTCCTTCCTCGAATGTGCTATTTTTACATACTGCAAGTGAATATTCCAATTTGTACCTGACCGGTACAAATGCTTTTGTATTTTTATTGAAGTATATTCACTTGAAAAAAAAATCACCTTTGAAACGAAAAATCACCCTCAAACATATGAAATTAGGGGTTTCCATTTCTGGTTTCAAACAACCAAACAGTAGGGGGTGGATCGGATACCAAAAAAGAAAAGGTTCAGGCCTTTGCCGATATGTACAATTACAAAGCCCAATAATATTGCCATCAGTTTAAAGGAACAAGCGCACCAAAAACATTGGGGTTATAATTCCGGATATGTCCATCATTTTTTTACTACGGTTTTCAGGGGCATCGAAAAATATGCCAATGCCAAAGTTCTAATGTTATCGTCTGTCTCTCCCGATGAATCTTTCGACAAAGGAGTCATAAATATGGGAATTGCTCGCCAATGGAAGTATATTGAATTTATTATCTTCCCTTTCACTCCGTACACAGTTGAAAAACGACTACAACCATTTAAAGGAAGTTACGGAACAGGGCATCCCATTGGTCTTATTTGACCGTGTGGCCGAAGAGATAGTATGCGACAAGGTAATTATCGATGATAGGAAGGGAGCCTATAATGCAGTAACCAAATTTATTAAGGACGGCAGGAAAAGAATAGCCCTGATTGCTTCGGAAGACTATATAAGCGTAAGCCGGGAAAGAGCTGCCGGCTATAAAGAGGCATTATCCGACAACGGCATAGCATATAATGAGGACCTTATATTAAAATTTCCTTCCATGGAGATCAGTGAAGACCTAATTGAAGATTTCTTTGAGAGGGAGAAAGTTGACGCTGTGTTGAGTGTTAACGAAATATTTGCCATTCACAGCATGCGCTACGTACAAAGTAAAGGCTTAAAAATACCTGAGGACATTTCTTTTATTGGGTTTACGGATGGGCTTCTTTCCAAATACGCCTCCCCAGGATTGACTGCTATTGCCCAGCATGGGGAACAAATGGGGGAAATAGCGGCAGAAATACTTATAGATAAGATAGAAAATGACATGGAGGAGGAAACCTTCCTAACAAGGGTTTTGGAACCCACCCTAATAGAACGCGGGTCAACCGTTAATTAGGTCTTGGAACGGAACAACATTCCCTCAAAAACAGGGAGACAGAAGACCAGTGGGCAGTGAAATTCATTTCTTTATCAACTGTAAACTCCCACTGTCAACTATGGATCCCCAAAATTTATAAAAACCAATCCGTATAACCATTGGGAGGAGGCCTGCCTACAAAGACAGGGTATAGCCTTTAGCCAGCTAATAAACCCAACAGTCATGGCCCGGACAGATTTTAATGAATCTCTTAAACCAATGAAAAAAACAGGATTTATATTTGATTTGGATGGCGTTATTGTAGATACTGCCAAATATCATTACTTGGCCTGGAGAAAATTGGCCAATGAATTGGGATTTGAATTTACCCAGGAACAGAACGAACTATTTAAAGGAGTAAGTCGCAAAAGATGTTTGGAAATCCTATTGGAAATTGGGAAAATAAAGGCATCCCGGGAACAATTTGACAGCTGGTTGGTAAAAAAAAATGAGGACTATTTGTCCCTGATAGAAAAAATGGACGAATCGGAAGTTTTGCCAAACGTCCAAAAAATATTGCAGTTTCTTAAAGAACACAATATGCCCCTAGGGTTAGGGTCTGCCAGCAAGAATGCCCGTCCAATATTGGAAAAGGTCAAATTAATGGATTATTTTGATGCCATTGTGGATGGTACCCAAGTAACCAAGGCCAAGCCGGATCCGGAGGTGTTTTTGCTGGCCGCGGCACAAATGGGCGTAGCCCCCCAAGAATGTATTGTCTTTGAAGATGCGGTTGCTGGAATAGAGGCCGCCAACAATGCCGGAATGCTCAGTATTGGCATAGGGGATAAAAAAGTGCTTTCAGAGGCAAAATTTGTATTTGCAAATTTCACGGAAATAGACAATCAATTCCTAAGTAGGCTAATAAAACAAACTCCATAACGAACATTCGCAATAATTAATTAATTTGGTGTCTTTCCATTTGAAATTCGATTTTATCACCAAACCCCAATACAATGAATCAAGATTACATAAAGCCCAATAACTGGTCTATCATAGAAGAAGGATTTGATAAGGAAAGAGTAAAATCCTCGGAAAGCTTATTCAGTCTTGGAAACGGAGCCATGGGGCAACGCGCCAATTTTGAAGAGAAATACACCGGGCCTACTTTTCAGGGAAGCTATATTGGAGGGGTATATTATCCGGATAAAACACGCGTAGGCTGGTGGAAAAACGGCTATCCCGAATATTTTGCCAAGGTATTGAACGCTCCTAACTGGATCGGGATCAATGTACTTGTCAACGGCGATACTTTGGACCTGAACACCTGTAAAAATGTAGCTGATTTTAGAAGGGAATTGAACATGCAGGAGGGTTGGTATATGCGATGCTTTAGGGCTACGCTGCCCAATGACACCGTTATTGAGGTAAAAATTACTCGTTTCCTTAGCTTGGACCATGATGAAGTTGGTGCCATTAAATATCAAATTATTGCCCTAAACCAAGATAGTTCCATAACCTTTCAACCTTATCTGGATAGCGGAATAACCAACAAGGACACCAATTGGGAAGATCAATTCTGGAATACTACCGGGGTCACAACAGATGATCACCGTGCCTTTATTGAGGCCCATACCATGAAGACCAACTTCACCACCTGTACCTTTATGGAATCGCAATTGTACTTCAACAATGAATTGGCAACGGAAAAGCCCTTGGAAGCTTTGTCAGATACTACTGCGGTACATCAATATAAAAAGGATATTAAAAAAGGAGAGTCCCTTACCCTTGTAAAGTTTGGCGGATACACGGTTTCTACAAACCACAAACCCACCGAACTGATAGTGGCTGCGAAAAAAGTGCTTCAAAAAGTAACCACCTTGGGTTTTGAGGCCCTATTGGAACAACAAAAGAAATCATGGTCCAAAATCTGGGAAATGAGCGATATAACCATTGATGGCGATGTAAAGGCGCAACAAGGCATTCGCTTCAATATTTTTCATTTAAACCAAACTTATCTGGGCAAAGATTCCAGGCTCAATATAGGCCCCAAAGGATTCACCGGGGAAAAATACGGGGGAAGTACCTATTGGGACACCGAAGCCTACTGTATTCCATTTTATATGGCCACCAAAAATAAAAAAGTAGCAAGAAACCTATTGACCTATAGGTACAATCATTTGGAAAAGGCCATCGAAAATGCCCGAAAATTAGGTTTTGTAAATGGGGCGGCCCTCTATCCCATGGTAACCATGAACGGGGAAGAATGCCATAACGAATGGGAAATCACCTTCGAGGAGATACATCGCAATGGGGCCATTGCCTTTGCCATTTATAACTACTACCGTTTTACCGGTGATTATACCTACATTCCCGAGATGGGATTGGAGGTCTTGATAGGAATTGCCCGATTTTGGCATCAAAGGGCCACCTTCTCTACCCAAAAGAACAAATATGTAATTCTTGGGGTCACAGGACCCAATGAATATGAAAACAATGTAAACAATAATTTTTACACCAATTATATTGCAAAATGGTGCATTAATTACACCCTACAGGAACTACAAAAAGTTAAGGTCGGTTATCCGGATGATTATCATAGAATAATAGGGGTAACCAAACTTTCCGAAAACGAAACAAAAGCTTGGGGCAAGGTGGCGAAAAAAATGTATTTCCCCTTTGATGAAAAATTGGGCATTTATTTACAACAAGATGGTTTTCTGGACAAGGAACTAGTTCCTGTCAAGGAATTAAATCCAAAAGAGCGTCCTATAAACCAAAAATGGAGTTGGGACAGGATTTTAAGATCCCCGTACATTAAACAGGCGGACACCCTCCAGGGATTCTATTTTTTTGAGGACCATTTTACAACTGAGGAATTAGAGAAGCATTTCGATTTTTACGAACCTTTTACGGTTCATGAATCTTCTTTATCCCCATGTGTACACAGTATCCAGGCCGCAAAGCTGAACAGAATGGACCAGGCATATGCTTTTTATCTGCGGACCTCCCGATTGGATTTGGACGACTATAACAAGGAAGTAAAAGAAGGACTGCACATTACATCTATGGCCGGTACCTGGATGAGTATAGTGGAAGGTTTTGGAGGTATGCGGATATTGGAAGACAAACTATCCTTTTCCCCAAGAATACCAAAGCAATGGAAATCCTACTCCTTCAAGGTAAATTTTAGGAATAGAATATTAAAGGTTAGGGTTACGGAAAACGAAACCATATTTGAGCTGGAAAGCACAGATGAAATGTCTATTCGGGTAAACGGAAAAAGAGTGGTACTGACTGCCGGCAAAAAAACCTATTTCCCACTCGGATATGCACTCGGCAATAACAATATCAACCCTTAAAAATATATAATTGGGATGGTTTTGAAAAAGCTTCAATATAGTATAGGAAAAAAATCGTCCCAATAATTTTTTTACAAAAATTGACACTAATTCCAAAAACAAGTGTCATTATTGTACTGAAAAGCCTAACAACACAAAGTTGGACCTTTTGTTCCGAAAAGAAAGCACAAAATGAAAAAGGCCACCAAAATTGGAAAAGCAGTAGTTTATCAAGTATTCACCAGATTGTTTGGGAATACCAATACCACCAATAAACCATGGGGGACCATAGAGGAAAATGGGGTAGGCAAATTCAGCGACTTTACGCAAAAGGCCTTAAAAGAAATCAAGGATCTGGGAGTAACCCATATTTGGTATACGGGTATACCCCATCATGCCCTTATAAGGGATTATACCGCTTACAACATTTCCAATGACGATCCGGATATTGTTAAGGGCAGGGCAGGTTCGCCATATGCCGTAAAGGATTATTACAGCGTAAACCCAGATTTGGCCAATAATCCCAATAATAGAAATTTAGAATTCAAGGACCTCTTGGCCAGGAGCCATAATGCGGGTCTAAAAGTGATCATAGATATAGTCCCCAACCATATTGCCAGAAAATACGAAGGTAGGAACAACCCCAAAGGGGTGGTAGATTTTGGGACCAACGACAATACCAATGTAGTCTACGCCAAGGACAATAATTTTTATTACAATCCGGGGGAATCATTTTCTGTGCCTGATTGGCCGAACGGCTACCTTCCTTTGGGAGGGGAAAAAAACCACATGGCCGATGACAGGTTCACGGAATCGCCTGCAAAATGGACTGGAAATGGATCCCGTTTATCGAAACCCGATTTTAATGATTGGTACGAGACCGTAAAAATTAACTATGGGATTGGTCCGGACGGACATAGGGATTTTGACACGTTGCCAGATGATTTTGGCCATAAACACTTTTCTGAACATTTTGAATTTTGGAAAAACAAGGAGGTTCCAAACTCCTGGATAAAATTTAGGGATATTGCCCTTTTCTGGCTGGATGTAGGAGTGGATGGGTTTCGCTATGATATGGCGGAAATGGTTCCCATAGAATTCTGGAGCTTCATGAATTCGTCCATAAAAATGAAAAACCCGGAGGCATTTTTAATGGCGGAAGTCTATAATCCAGACCTTTACAGGGAGTATATCTTTAAAGGAAAAATGGACTATCTCTATGACAAGGTATTGTTTTATGACTCCTTAAAGCACATTATGCAGGGGCATGGGTGGACAGACCATATACCGGTTCTACAAAGCGGACTCATGGATATTGAACACCAAATGCTACATTTTCTGGAGAATCATGACGAGCAGCGCATTGCCTGTCCCGAATTTTTGGGGAATGCAGAAAAAGCCAAACCCGGCATGGTGGTTTCCGCCACCATAAGCACCTCGCCCACCATGATCTATTTCGGACAGGAAGTAGGGGAACCGGCCGCCGAAAGCCCGGGATTTGGATCCCCAAGTAGAACCTCTATCTTCGATTATGTTGGAGTGTCCCATTTTCAACGCTGGGTGAACAACAAAAAATATGACGGAGGACAATTATCCCCAAAAGAAAAAGAATTAAGATCATTTTACAGGAACTTGCTCAATTTCACCATAACTAGTAGTGCATTAATGGGGAAGTATAAGGATATTCATTTTTATAACAAAGATCATACGGAATATTATAATCATCGCATTTTATCCTTTGTTAGGTGGTCCGAACTTGAAAAACTCATAATTATTTCTAATTTTGATGAAAATCAGGCTTTTGGCTTCGATCTAAAGCTGCCGAAGGAAATTGTTAATGAATGGGGGCTACAGGACAACACCTTCCTAGTGAAGGATGAGTTGTTCAGGGAAAAGGAATTATCCCTAATGGTAAAAAACGAAATTGGCCATATCAGAATAGATATACAACCCTTGGAATCCTTAATTTTAAGTTTAAATTTATAGCATTACATTATGAAATCATCATCTTTAGTTGGATCTTTCTTCCTGTTTCTATTAATTATAAGTTGTGACAATATGAATAAACCCTTGGTAATTGGCCATAGAGGTGCCATGGGGCATGAAACGGAAAACACTTTGGCATCTATACAAAAAGCAATGGATCTTGGTGCGGACATGATAGAAATAGATGTCTTTAAAATAAAGAGTGGCGAAACCGTAGTCTTTCACGATAAAAAGGTGGAAAAACTTACGGACAGTGTTGGAAATATTGAAGATTATAATTTTGAGGACCTGCAGAAATTAACCTTGGTAGGCAATCACAAAATACCCACCCTACAGGATGTCCTGAACCTAATAGATAAAAGTACAGTTAAATATAGAACTCAAAGGCTCAATACTGCTGACAGGGTTAATTTTATAATAAACTACTACATAAAGGAAAAGGGCTGGTCCATGGACAAATTTATAATTTCCAGTTTTAAATGGGACGAACTCAAGACAATGCGTACGCTGAACGCCGAAGTCCCGATCGCCATCCTTATAAGTGGCGATCCGTTGAAAGCCTTGGATGTTGCCCATGATCTAAATGCCGCGGCCATCAATCCTTATTATAAGGATCTCACCTTGGAAAACGTGAACGCCATAAAAGAAGCCGGATTCAAAATTTATCCATGGACGGTAAATGAACCTGAAGAAATTGATGCCATAGAGAAATTGGGAGTGGATGGCATTATTACCGATTATCCGGAACGCATCAATTAATGTTCGATGTAATAGTTTTAGGAGGGGGGGCCGCCGGTTTCTTTGGCGCCATACATATGGCAGAACAAAATCCCAAATTAAAAATAGCCATCGTGGAACGTGGCAAGGAGGTGCTTACCAAGGTAAAGGTTTCGGGCGGGGGGCGTTGCAACGTGGCCCATGCCGAATTTGATCCCAGGGAAATTTCCAAAAATTATCCCAGGGGGGAGCGGGAACTTGTTGGACCATTCCATACCTATTGTAGTGGAGATACCATGGCCTTCTTTCAAAAAAGGGGCATACCACTAAATATTGAAGCGGATGGCCGAATGTTTCCCGCTACCAATTCATCCCAAACCATAATAGATTGCTTTCTTCAGGAAACGGAACGCCTGGGAATTAAAGTTCTTAAAAATAGTTCCGTCGTTGGGATTACAACCCTGAAGGAAAACACAGAAAAAAATGATTACGTCTGGGCTATCACAACCATTCGCAACACCTATAAAGCCAAAAAAATATTGGTAGCTACCGGCAGTAATCCTAAAATATGGGAATTGTTAAAGCAAATGGGGCATACTATAATAACCCCTGTGCCTTCACTTTTCACCTTTAATATTAAAGATGAAAGAATATCCGGTATACAAGGGGTAAGTACCAATGCCAGGATAAGGATAATTCCCCCCAAGGTCAACAACAGAAAATTTAAGGCCATCTTAAAGAAATATGCCGTCCAGGCCTCCGATCTGGAATCCGAAGGCGCCCTTTTAATTACCCACTGGGGAATGAGCTGTCCCGGCATATTAAGGTTATCCGCATGGGGGGCACGGATATTGAACGAACTGGACTATAGGTTTTCCATTAAGGTAAACTGGCTTCCCGACTATCATGAGGAAGGATTGCTAAGGCAGCTTCACCAAATAAAGGAAGTTGAAGGAAAGAAAACGATACTGCGCACCAAAGCCTTTGAGCTGCCAAAACGGTTGTGGGGCAGCTTGGTAAAGGCTGCCCAGATTTCAGATACCGATAAATGGGCGGATATTTCCAAAATTCAACTACAAAATTTGGCAGAGCAATTAACAGGTTCCAGGTTCAGGGTAGATGGAAAAAGCACGTTTAAGGAAGAATTTGTCACTGCCGGAGGGGTAGACCTAAAAGAAATAGATTTTAAGACCTATGAAAGTAAAATTCTCCCCAAGCTCTATTTTGCCGGGGAAGTGATAAACGTAGATGCCATTACGGGCGGATTCAACTTTCAAAATGCCTGGACAGGGGCCTATATTGCCGCCCGGGCAATTGCCCAACCTTAACAGGAAAGGCTAACTCAAAAATAACATCAGCAGAGCGGCCAATATTGCCCCAATAACCGGACCAACAATGGGAATCCATGCATAGCCCCAGTCACTGCCCCCCTTGCCCTTAATGGGCATTATAGCATGAATTATTCGTGGCCCAAGATCCCTGGCAGGATTTATGGCGTAACCTGTGGTACCTCCTAGGGAAAGCCCAATTCCCCACACCAAAAATGCTACGGGAAGGGCCCCCAGGGACCCTAATCCAATGACCGTTTCCGTATTGGTTATAGTAGCATCCGTAAAATAAAGTACCACAAAAACCAAGGTAAAAGTACCCACTACCTCACTTAATAAATTGGAAATCGGATTCCGAATGGCGGGAGCGGTACAGAACACGGCCTTCTTGGTATCCTGGTCATCAGTAGCATCAAAATGGTCCTTATATACAAGCCAGACCAACAAAGCGCCCAACATGGCCCCTATAAATTGCCCCAGCACATATGTGGGAACCAAAGCCCATTCAAATCTTTCTGCCACGGCAAGACCTATACTCACGGCCGGATTTAAATGTGCCCCGCTATAGGGTGCGGCAACCGCTACCCCAATGTATACTGCCAGCCCCCATGCCGTGGTAATGACCATCCAACCCGAATCATTGGATTTTGTTTTGTTCAGGATTACATTGGCAACAACCCCGCCCCCTAAAAGGATCAGGAAAAAAGTGCCGATAATTTCAGCAATAAATGGAGTCATACTTGGTTGGTTTTATATTTAATCGTTTAGCTTGGACCAATATTCCACAGCATCAATGGCCCTATACCAGCCTTTAATATTTTGTTCTATTTCTTTTCTTTCCTTGGTAGGTTCAAAATTGGCATCTACTTGCCAAATTTCCTGGATCTCCTCCAGACTTTCCCAGAATCCGACCGCCAAACCGGCCAAATAGGCTGCTCCCATTACCGTAGTCTCTATTACTTTTGGCCGTACCGTGGAAGTGTTCAGCACATCGGACTGAAACTGCATCAACAAATTATTCACCGTAGCTCCTCCATCAACCCTTAATTCCTTTATAGAAATTTTAGAATCCGCTTCCATTGCCTTCAGGACATCCATGGTCTGAAATGCTATGGATTCCAAAGCTGCCCTGGCGATATGGGCGTCCGTACTGCCTCTGGTAAGTCCAAAAATACTACCCTTGGCATGTTGGTTCCAGTAGGGCGCACCCAGACCTGCAAAAGCGGGCACTAAATAAACCCCTTCCGCACCGTCTACGGAACCGGCCAGCTTTTCTATGTCTTCGGACTTCTTTATAATTTTCAAGCCATCCCTCAACCATTGTACAACGGCACCGGCAATAAAAATGCTTCCTTCCAGGGCATATTGGGTTTTTCCGTTAATGCACCAGGCCACCGTAGTTAGAAGGTTATTCTCGGAAACAATGGGTTTTTCCCCAATGTTCATTAACATAAAACAACCGGTACCATAAGTATTTTTAACCATTCCGGCCCTAGTGCACATTTGTCCAAATAGTGCCGCCTGTTGATCGCCTGCGATTCCGGCAATAGGTATTTTACTTGCAAAAAAATTGGGATTGGTATTGCCGTATAGTTCACTGGACTGTTTTACCTGTGGCAGCATGCTCTTGGGGATGTCAAAAAGCTCCAGCAGTTCCTCGTCCCATTCCAAAGTATTTATATTATAAAGCAAGGTTCTTGAGGCATTCGTAACATCGGTGATGTGCAGTTCTCCCTTGGTCATGTTCCAAATGAGCCAAGAATCTATGGTTCCCATAATCAGGTCGCCGGCATCTGCCCTTTTTCTGGCCCCTTCCACATTGTCCAATATCCATTTTACTTTTGTACCCGAAAAATAGGAATCGATCACCAAACCCGTTTTTTCCCTGATCATTTGGGATTTCCCCTGGTGCTTTAATTCATCGCAATAGTTGGAAGTCCTCTTATCCTGCCAAACAATGGCATTGTACACGGGCTTTCCGGTATTTCTGTCCCACACAACTACCGTTTCCCTTTGGTTTGTAATCCCGATAGCCGCTATATCCGCTCCGTAAATCCCCTTTTTGGTAGTGGCCTCGGCAGCCGTACTAACCTGGGAAGACCAAATTTCCAAGGGATCGTGCTCTACCCATCCCGGTTTCGGAAAATACTGTGTAAATTCCTTTTGGGACACTGATACGATATTACCTTTTTTATCAAAAACAACGGAACGGGAACTCGTTGTACCTTGGTCCAGCGCCAGTATATATTTTTCCATAAGGATAGGGTATTTTTTAATAATGGGTGTCAAGATAACAAAATATGGACACTAAATTTGAAAAATTAATAAGTCAACCCCATCTATTTAAGGAAAAATATTAATTCAATTCCCATATCTTATAGTTAAGCGCCGTGGCAAAACATACCCAAAGCAGGTAGGGGATCAACAAATAGGCGGCCGTCCTGCTTACCACTTTAAACCATTTTATGGTAAATATAAGGAGTACCAATAGTGTAAGAATAATAAGCAGGGCAGCGAAAGGATTCTTAAATCCAAAGAAAACTATACTCCAAAGAGCATTGAACAGCAACTGGATTCCGAAATGGTACAAGGCCGTTTTTACCCAAATATGATAAAACCCTTTGGCCCAAACAATACCGGCGGCCACTCCCATCATTATATAAAGTACCGTCCAGACGGGGGCAAAAATCCAATTTGGGGGATTAAAACCCGGCTTGTTCAATTCCAAATACCAATCATTTACCGAAGATTGTGTAGCAAAACTGGATAAAAATCCAATAGTAAGGCACACGGCGACTGAAATTGCTATATAGGTAAGTTGCTTTTTCAAGGCTTGGTTGTTTACACCCTAAATTAACAATTTATTTTAACAGAATCTACTGTAAAACCACTTAAAAACTATCTTTGCACAAATTGTTTCCAATATGACCGATAAAGACTTTATCCCTTCTACTTATACCACCAACAAGACAGAAGGAAAAGTTACATATAAATCGCCCAGTAATATTGCCCTGATAAAATACTGGGGGAAAAAGGAACATCAGCTTCCCGCAAACCCTTCCATCAGTTTTACCCTGGAACACTGTGCCACCACAACAACGATTGGTTATAAAAAATTAACAAATAAGGCGCCGGACTTTTCCTTCGACCTTCTTTTCGACGGCAGCCCCAAAGAAGATTTTAAACCTAAAATAAGTACCTTTTTTAAAAGGGCCGAGCCCTATTTGCCCTTTTTAAAGGCCTATCATTTTACCATTGAAACCTCCAACTCCTTTCCCCACAGCAGCGGTATTGCCTCATCGGCCAGTGGCATGTCTGCCCTGGCCCTGTGCCTCATGGAGCTGGAAAGAGAGCTAAACCCCGATATGGAACCCTATTTTTTTAAACGAAAAGCTTCCTTTTTAGCACGTTTGGGATCCGGGAGTGCCTGCCGTAGCATTGAAGGGGACATCATGCAATGGGGGGCACATAGGGACACCCAAATGAGTTCGGATCTCTATGCCATCAAGTACCCCTACAAGGTACACCCTGTTTTTAACAACTATCAGGATACCATCCTTTTGGTGGACAAAGGATCCAAACAAGTGAGTAGTAGCCTTGGCCATAATTTAATGCGCGATCATAACTTTGCGAACCAACGGTTCGACCAAGCGCATAAAAATCTGACCAAATTAAAAAGGGTTTTTGAAGAGGGGGATCTACTGGAGTTTATAAAAATCGTAGAAAGTGAAGCCCTCACCTTGCACGCCATGATGATGACAAGCATGCCCTATTTTATTTTAATGAAACCCAATACCCTGGAGATCATCAATAAAATATGGGCCTTCAGGGCCGCATCCAAGACCCATGTCTGTTTTACACTGGACGCAGGGGCAAATGTACACCTGCTATATCCTGAAAACGAAAAGGAAGAAGTTTACCAATTTATTAATAATGAGTTAGTTGCATATTGTGAAAACGGACAGTATATTTGCGATCAAATTGGGAATGGCGCAAAAAAGCTTTAATTTTCCATTGAATAATTTATAATGGAATACAACGTTATTTATTCTATTATTATGAATTATTAATTTAATGTCTTTGCAAGTATTTCAATTATTTATTTTATCTTAAAGAAATGAAAGGACCGTTATTTTACTCTAAAATCCTACTTTTTGGAGAATATGGAATCATTAAGGATTCCAAAGGACTTTCCATTCCCTATAATTTTTTTAAGGGGGCGCTAAAATCAAAAAATAAGGATTCCGAAGCCGCTAAGAAATCGAACGACAACCTTAGGGCCTTTGCAGAATACTTAAAAGAGCTGCAGCAAAAAGACCATAAATTGGTAACTTTTGATCTTGAGGCCTTGAATAAGGATGTGGCCAACGGTATGTATTTTGACAGTTCCATTCCCCAAGGTTATGGCGTGGGTAGCAGTGGTGCCTTGGTGGCGGCCATTTACGATAAATATGCTATTGAAAAAATTACCGTTTTAGAAAATCTTACCAGGGAAAAACTATTAACATTGAAAGCTATTTTTGGGAAAATGGAATCGTTTTTCCACGGCAAATCCTCAGGTCTAGACCCACTGAACAGCTATTTGAGCCTGCCTATTCTGATAAATTCCAAAGACAATATAGAATCTACCAGTATCCCATCCCAAAACCTGGATGGCAAGGGAGCCGTATTCCTATTGGACAGTGGCAGTACCGGCGAAACTGCGCCTATGGTACATTTATTTATGGAACAAATGAAACACGAAGGGTTCCGGGCCATGTTAAAAGATCAGTTTATTAAGCACACCGATGCCTGTGTAGAGGATTTTATTAATGGGAACGTAAAATCGTTGTTCGGAAATTTAAAGCAATTGTCCCATGTGGTACTGGATAATTTTAAACCCATGATACCCGTGGAATTCCATAAACTCTGGAAACAGGGAATAGATACCAACGACTATTACCTAAAACTCTGTGGTTCTGGTGGCGGAGGCTATATTTTAGGCTTTACCGAAGACTTTGACAAAGCCAAAAAAGCCCTAAAGGGCTATAATCTGGAAGTAGTATATAACTTCTAACCAACTTCCCGATGCTTAATAGAAAAAACAAGCTCTTGCTTTTAAAGTTTCTGAGCCTGTTTTCCGTGGTCCGTGGATACAATATCCTTATGGTCATTTTGGCACAATACCTGGCCTCCATATATATTTTAGCTCCCCATCTGCCCTTGCGCAAGGTTGTTTTTGATGGCAACCTGTTCGTTATTGTACTCAGTTCCGCCCTGGTCATAGCCTCTGGCTATATCATCAACAATTTCTACGATGCGGAAAAAGACCTGATCAACAAACCTAGAAAGAGTATGCTAGACCGTCTGGTTAGTCAACGGACCAAGCTCTCCACCTATTTCGTATTAAATTTCCTATCGGTATTCTTTGCCAGTTATGTCTCCTTTAAGGCGGTTGTATTTTTTTCCGCCTATATTTTTGGTATTTGGTTCTATTCGCACAAATTAAAGAAGGTTCCCTTTTTGGGCAATTTCGTTTCGGCAACCCTGGCCATTGCTCCGTTTTTTGCCGTTTTTGTATATTACAAAAACTTTGACACTGTAATTTTTGTACATGCCCTTTTTCTTTTCTTATTGATTTTGGCCAGGGAAATGATAAAAGACCTGGAAAATATGGCCGGGGATATGGCCCAGAACTATAAGACCATCCCCATATTGTACAGCCCCAAATTTTCCAAGACCTGTATCTCTATTTTGATTGTCCTAACACTGCTTCCCGCCTTTCTCCTGATCAAATATTTTGATATAGGCTATATGTACCTCTATTTTATAGGCTGTATTTTTTTGCTTTTAGGTTTCCTATTGCTCCTGGTAAAATCGGATAGCAAAAAACACTATGTATGGCTGCATAATATTCTAAAATTGATCATCGTACTGGGAGTTTTCAGTATTTTATTGATCAATGTTGATCTTGTTTTGAACAGAATTCTCTAAGAATCACTAATAAGGGCCATAATAGCTTATTCATACGATTTCCTTTGCTACCTTTGCCATAAATTACAGTACATATGAGTAGGTCAGATTCCAATAAAGACAGGAAACCATCAGGAAGACAAGGGGGCAATTTTAGAAAAAAGAGCCATGCACGGGGCAACGCACCTATAAAAAAGAAAACGGAGGCAAAACCACCTTCCGATCCCAATGTAATGCGCCTCAATCGTTATGTAGCCAACTCCGGTGTATGTTCACGTAGGGATGCGGATATTTATATCTCTGCGGGAAACATTACCGTAAATGGCAAACCAATTACCGAAATGGGATACAAGGTAAAACTTACCGATGAAGTAAAATTTGATGGCCGTTTGCTAAATCCGGAGAAAAAGGAATATGTACTACTGAACAAACCTAAAGATTTTGTAACCTCGGCAAAGGATGAATACGGAAAAAGAACCGTGGCCTCCCTAATTTCCAATGCCTCCAAATCCAAACTTTCGGCCGTGGGAAGAATGGACAAGAACACCACCGGTCTGTTATTATTTACAAATGACGGGGAAATGACGAAGCGACTTACGAAACCGAAAAACGGACTCCGAAAAATCTACCATGTAGAACTGAACAAAAACTTAAGGGGCGAGGATCTCCTTAAGATCAAGGAAGGCATTACTATAGACGATAGCGTGGTCCGGGTAGATGATATTAGTTTTATTGAAAATGCCCCTAAGCGGGAAATAGGAATAGAACTCAAGAGTACCCGAAACAAAATTGTGAGACGTATTTTTGAAGAATTGGAATACGAGGTCGTAAAATTGGATAGGGTAGTCTATGCCGGACTTACCAAAAAAGATCTGCCCCGCGGGCACTGGCGGCACCTCACCCCACAGGAAGTCATTAATCTGGGAATGATAAAATAGGGCTTAAATCCCCTCCCCTATATTCTAGTGCCTTATTGATTCGATATTGAACATATCCCATTTTAAAGAATGGGAGTGTTTCCTATAGACGGCACCCTGCAATTTCTGTCGTAGTCACTTCTACAGAGTCTTATTTCGGAGCTTTCGATAACCATCAGTAGGGAAGTTGCACAAATAGCGACAATATCTTGTGTGACTTCGCCCTGAAATTGGGCCTATGGAGAAGTGACTCCTGTATTCTCTTTTCTCTGTAAAATTACCATTTTCTAACCATTCATTACTGTTTACCGAGCTCCCTGTATTGTATATTATTGATTGCCAATGGTATATTGCCCAAAGTTGAACCTTGAAACAGAAATAAAAGACATAGAATTGCTATATTGGACTAGGATTACGAATTTTATTCTTCAGATTCAAAGCAGTGTCATCTAAAGAAAATAATCAAAAAAACAACCCATTTCCAATGCCGAAAAAATTCACACAGGTTTTCAAGAATCCTATAGAGACAGATATATTTGGTGTTACGGATTTTGCTCCTTCACAGCGAAACATTTTAAATTTTCAACACAGTGATGTCGCCATATGGGAAGTCTGGGTTTCATGGGACATGGGAATATAAATGTATAGTTGCATAAAAAATGCTTTAGCAAAACAGAATAAAGAAAATGGAAATTAATACCACAAAAAGACATCTCATTTTATTGGCGCTTATTTTTATTGTCCTATTTGGTGGAAATGCTTATGGGCAGCATCTGAACAACACTAAGATGAATGGTTATAAGGGCATTTGGTTCCAATTAAATCAGAAGTATGAATATGGGGACAAATACTCAGGGGCATTGGGCACATACACCGCCAAGCATATGCCTTTGGCCATTTATGCCCCGGAAGTTAAAAAAACATTCTTTGTCTATGGAGGCACCGTCTCTGAAGATCAAAATTACTTGCTCTGCATGATAGGGGAGTTTAACCATAAAACGGAAATGCTTTCCAAACCCACCGTGGTCCATGATAAAAACGGGGTAGACGATCCACATGACAACCCCTCTATACTCATTGATGGTGCCGGGTATATATGGGTGTTTATCAGTGGAAGAGGCACTACAAGACCAGGATTCAAATACAAAAGCAAGATGCCGTATTCCATTCAAGAGTTTGTACAGATTACAGAAGAAGAAATGACCTACCCCCAACCCCGATATACCGATTATGGCTTTTTTCATTTCTTTACAAAATATACCGGGGTACGTCAACTCTATTTCGAAACAAGTAAGGACGGAATCAACTGGACAGCCGATAATATACTTGCCGCCATACCGGAAAAAGAAGGGGAAAAATCAGGTCACTACCAAGTAAGCGATATATACAACGGTAAGGTATTGGGTACGTTTTTTAACAGACATCCCAATGGGAATGTAGACAAAAGAACCGATCTTTATTATATTCAGTCTATCGACTTCGGCTCTACCTGGACTACCGTAAATCATATAAAAATGAAGCTTCCAGTGGAAGATATGGACAGTTCGGCCAAAGTAGTAGATTATGGCTCCCTGGAAAAAAATGTTTACCTTAAAGATATGGGCTATGATGCCGATGGAAATCCAGCCTGCCTGTATATAAGAAGTAACGGTCATGAACCAGGTCCGAAAAGTGCCTCTTACGAATGGTGCATTACCAAATGGAACGGTATGCAATGGCAAACTAAGGTGGTGACCACTTCCGACCATAATTATGATATGGGAAGTCTTTTTATTGGGAAAGGCGACTGGAAAATTGTAGGGCCAACGGAAAAAGGTGCCCAGGATTGGGGCGTGGGAGGGGAATTGGCTATTTGGCAATCGGAAGACCAAGGGGAAACCTGGAAAAAAATCAAAGTTATAACGGAGAACAGTGCCCTGAGTCATTCCTATGTACGAAGACCCATAAATTATGAAGCACCGTTTTGTTTTTTCTGGGCGGATGGAGATTCGCACCAACCCAGTAAGTCCGAACTCTATTTTGGCAATTTCAAAGGCGAAATTTGGAAAATGCCCTATAATATGACGGAAGATTTTGAAAAGCCCATAAAGATCAAATGATTAACTTAGGAACTTAATAAAACCAAATGAAGGCTATAAAATGTGAAACCTATGGTCCGCCTGCAAAGGTGGCCAAGCTAACGGAAGTACCTACACCCTTGCCCAAAGAAAATGAGGTACTCATAAAGATCACTGCCACTGCCGTGAACGACTACGACTGGATTTTGGCCTTGGGCAAACCCTATCTATACCGATTAATGTTTGGTATCCTTAAACCCAAAAATGGTAGTTTAGGAATGGAATTGTCCGGTACCATAGTGTCCTCGGGGGCAAAGGCCACCAAGTTTAAAATTGGGGATGAGGTAATGGGAGATCCCTCGGAATATGGCTTTGGAACCTTTGCAGAATATATCAGCATTAACGAAAAGTCGGTAATCCTAAAACCCAAATCGCTAAGTTTTGAAGAGGCTGCAGCCATTCCACACGCCTCCTGCCTCGCATTGCAGGCACTAAGGGACTCAGGGAAAATAAAGGAAGGCCAAAAAATTCTGATCAATGGCGGAGGTGGTGGTGTGGGAACCATTGGTCTACAGTTGGCCAAACTTTACAATTGTAAAGTAACGGGGGTAGATTCCCAAGAAAAATTGGCCATGATGACATCGCTCGGTTACGATCATGTAATGGACTATAAAAAAGTAAATTTCACCAGAGCAGGGGAAACGTACGACCTTATCTTGGATTGTAAGTCCAACAAAGCTTCGCTAAGCTATCTAAACGCTTTAAACCCTTCAGGACAATATGTAAGTATTGGCGGCAAGCCATTCAATCTCATTGGATTATTGCTATGGGGAAAACTTGTCCCCCTGTTCAGTTCCAAAAGGTTAAAGATACTCGCCTTAAAATCGAATATTGGATTGGAATATATCTGTGAGCTGTTTGCACAGCAGAAAATACAATGCCAAATAGACGGCCCATATCCCCTTAAAGATGCAGGGAGATTGATCCAATATTTTGGAGATGGAAAACATATGGGGAAAATAGTGATGAGCAACAAACCCTAATCCAAAATGCAATGACGGCAGTTACCGACCTCGTTGAAAGCATAGAACATAAGGGGTTATGGACCAATGTCCTTGAACTCGGCAGGAACCAATTTTTAAAGGTACAGGGCAGTACGGACACTAATCTCTATTGGGTGGCACAGGGGAGTTTAAGAATTTATGTGGTGGAGGAAAATGAAGAACACACCATTAGGTTTGGTTATACCCATAATTTTATTACTGCACTGGATTCCTTTTTGGCTGAAAAACCTTCCGATCTGCATATACAGGCACTAAAAAAAACCACTGTAAAAGTAATAGACAAGGCCACTTTTATGGAGTTTATGCAATCCTCTCCGAAAAATATGAATACCTGGCAACTACTGTTAGAGCAATTGGTACTACAGCAGATGGAAAGGGAACGCGATATTCTGACCATGTCGCCCACGGAAAGATATAGGAGAGTCCTAAAACGTTCTCCCCAGCTCTTTCAGGAAATACCGCACAAATACATAGCCTCCTATTTACGAATGACCCCCGAAACGTTGTCCAGGATCAAAAAATCTTGATTTGGATCAATGTTTCAAGAATAAAAAATGTCAATTTTTGATCTAAAATTTAAAGACATGCTTTCTACTGAATTATTGCAGGATTTATTGGAGCGTACCCAAGAAAACAAAAGCAAGGCCGAGCGTTTTAAGACCTTGCCCTTAGATACCTTGAACTGGAAATATGCCCCTAATAGCTGGAGTATTTTGGAATGCTTGGAACATTTAAACCGATATGGGGATTACTATATTCCCGAAATAGAAAAACGCATAACATCTTCCCAACATCGACCTACACCAATATTCAAAAGCGGGTGGTTGGGCAACTATTTTGCCAGGACCATGCTCCCCAGGGAAAAGCTGAACAAGATGAAAACCTTTACCGCTATGGATCCGATAGGCAGTAAGCTAGACATGGACACCGTAAAAAAGTTTATAGACCAGCAACAGGCCATAGCCAACCTATTGAACAAATCCAAAGAGGTAGATCTCATCAAGACCAAAACGGGCATTTCCATTTCAAAATGGATCAAGCTTAGATTGGGCGATACCTTTAGGGTAGTCATCTACCACAATCAACGTCATATGGCACAGGCACAGAAGGTGTTAAAAATGGCCAATGGCCAGTAAATTAACTCTTGGCCGGGAAACCTTTTAGTTACCGCCGGTACGGGCTCCTCGTTTAGCCGTAAAAGACAGACCTATCCAACAATGGCCCATCTATTCCACAAAGGAGCTAGGCCAGGAACATGAATATACTTTTTTCCCATTTACCTCCCGTATCCAGGTATCAAAACTGCGCTCCCCCTCCTTTAAGACAATTATTCTTGCCCCTTCTACTGGAGCTTTGTTATACGTTTTTGTCTTGGTGACCCTACCATAGGCCAGGGCCATATTGTAATGCACCCCTATATAATCGTTGTTATGGTCGTGGCCCACAAAAGTACCCATCACATCCTTGGCTTCCAACATGGCCGCAAACATGCCCGTATTAATTTCCGGACCACATTCCTGTTCTTTGCGCTTTCCTATAGCCTTTACTTTTTTGTTCTTCCATGCCTGGTAATACTCGGGCAACGGAATGTGAAAAAAAGCAATCGCCGGCAGGGGCTTGTCATTGTTCTTCCTGGTAAACTCCTTACTTTTCTCCTTGTACCAGCTTACCTGACTATTATCAAACCAACCCCATCCATCCACTTCGGGCTTTAGGGTACTATAGGCATTGGAATCCATGATGTAAATAAGCGCTTGGTTCTTGCTATCTCTACCGCGGACAGGATATACAAAATTGGAGTTCCCATAGGTCTCCCCTTGATCATTATTTAAACAGTAGTTTAAATTTTGGAGGAAGTCGGCCACTTCTTTCCGGGAAAGATCGGCTTGGGAATCATGGTTTCCCAAAGTGACGATCCAGGGCGTTTTGGCAGCTGTAAAAACAGCTTCAAATTCCTTATATGTTTTTTCCGGATTGCCATCAGTGGCAACATCTCCCGTTAGCACCACTAAATCGGGCTTTTCCATATCCAATATTTTTTTTACGGTAACAAACACATCCATGTTTTTACCAAGCTCTACGTTAACATGGGTATCGGTAAACTGTACCACCTTAAATTCTTTATTGGCATTGAAGTGTAATTGGGCAATGTCCTGGGATTGGATTGAAGTGGTTAACATAATCAAAAGCAAAAAAACAAATCTAGATTTCATAGGTACATTTAATAATGGTGGTTAACAGCTTACAATATAAGGAAGTAATTTTCATTGACGCAATGCCAATATTATCTTTTTGTTAGTATTGGGATTTTAGCTCAGCAATCCGTTTTTGTTTGAAGAAATAGATCGTCAACATTGATGATTACCCTGTCATAAAATCCTCCCCCTAGCCCCCTCCCAAGGAGGGGGAACAAATCTATCCATAAAATAATAGCCCCTACGCATTCCCAATACTTTGGTAATTTCCCCAAGACCTAGGCCATTCTATCCCGTCTGTATTTGCTAGAGCTCTCCATCATTGGCAGTAACTGTCCCGCTTTTAGGCGGGTGGGTCCGGGAAGGTCCGTCTAAAGCTATTTTTAACCTTGAATCTTATGCATTGAAAATTAGTGCATTAAATAAATTTTGAGTGCAAGTATTTATTATATTAGGGTAATCATTAATAACCACCAAAACAAAATAAAATATGAAAAAATTAGTCGCAGAATTTATTGGAACCTTGTGGTTGGTCTTAGGAGGATGTGGAAGCGCTGTATTGGCCGCCGCATATCCGGAATTGGGAATTGGCTTCGTAGGCGTTGCCATGGCCTTTGGATTAACCGTGCTTACCATGGCCTATGCTATTGGGCATGTTTCGGGATGTCATTTGAATCCGGCAGTATCCATTGGACTTTGGATAGGCGGCAGGTTCAACAAAAAAGAACTGCTTCCCTATATTGTGGCCCAAGTACTTGGTGGAATAGTAGGTGCCGGTATTCTATATCTTATTGCCAGTGGAAAATCCGGATTTGAAATCGGAGGGTTTGCCGCCAATGGATATGGGGAACATTCCCCGGATGGTTATAACATGATGTCCGCTTTAATTACGGAAATTGTTATGACCTTTATGTTTCTCATCATCATCTTGGGAGTTACACATTCACGGGTTCCCAAGGGTTTTGCAGGACTGGCCATAGGTTTGGGCCTGACCCTCATACACTTAATAAGCATCCCGGTAACCAATACCTCGGTAAATCCGGCAAGAAGTACTAGTCAGGCTTTATTTGTAGGGGATTGGGCCATGGGCCAATTATGGCTATTTTGGGTAGCACCTATCGTAGGTGCCATTTTGGCCGGATGGGTGTACAAGTATATTTCCCCGGAAAAAACGGCCTAGCACATTAGGTACCACACAGGTAGTAAACTTTTTAAGATAAGAATATAGGATTTACTGGTGAGTTGCTCCCGATAGAAATATCGGGACAGTTCACTTGAAACCTTTAACCTTGGCCTACTGCAACTGGCTACTGTCTACTGTTCAGGAGATCTTGTCCATTTTCTTTCTAATCTCTGCCAGGCAAAGATTGCCAAAACTTCCTTCATGTGTGTGGCGAACGTCTCTTTTGGGAGTAAAGGTACCCTCATTGATCTCCTTGCCCATTTTTTTGTAGGCATCACGGAAGGGCATACCGCTCAATACCAGTTCGTTTAAGGTATCCACACTAAACAGATAGTCGTATTTGGGATCGTCCAGGATATTTTCGTTTACCCGTATTTCCTTTAAACTAAAGGTCATGATCTCCAAACAGGCCTTTAAATCCTGAATGGCAGGTACAATTACCTCTTTTACCAATTGCAGGTCCCGATGATAACCACTGGGCAGGTTGTTGGTGATCAGGATCAATTGGTTGGGTACCGTCTGGAGTCGGTTGCACTTGCCCCGAACCAGTTCAAATACATCCGGGTTCTTCTTGTGCGGCATAATACTGGAACCTGTGGTAAGCTCATCCGGAAAGGAGACAAAATTAAAGTTTTGGCTCATATACAGGCAGATATCCATCGCCATCTTGGACAGGGTAGCGGCAATACTGCCCATACCAAAGGCGGCAGCCTTTTCTACCTTGCCACGGCCCATTTGGGCGGCCACCACGTTATATTTCATAGTCTCGAACCCCATTTCCTCGGTGGTAAAACTGCGATCTATTGGGAAGGAACTTCCATAACCCGCGGCGCTTCCCAGGGGATTCTGGTCGGCCACCTTATAGGCGGCATCCACAAAATAAAGATCGTCTACCAAACTTTCGGCATAGGCGGAGAACCATAGTCCAAAGGAAGAGGGCATTGCAATCTGTAAATGGGTATAGCCCGGCAACATCACCTTTTTATGTTTGTCCGCCAAATTTAATAGAAGGTGGAACAAATCTTTGGTCTGTTCCTTGATCTCTGCTAATTCATTTTTAAGGTACAAATGCATGGCCACCAAAACCTGATCGTTTCTGGAACGGGCGGTATGTATCTTTTTACCGGCATCGCCCAATCTAAGGGTAAGCAGGAATTCGATCTTGGAATGCATATCCTCAAAACTGTCCTCTATGGTAAAGGTGCCGTTTTCTATGGTCTTGGCTATATTGTCCAGTTCGGTTACCAAAGAATCGGTTTCCTTAAGGGTCAACAAACCTATTTTGCCCAGCATTTTGGCATGTGCCTTGGAAGCGATCACATCGTATTTTGCCAAAAGCAAATCCAATTCCCTATCATTGCCCACCGTAAAATGGTCTATTTTTTTATCCGTACTAAATCCTTTGTCCCAAAGTTTCATTTGATATTTTTTATTGTTTTTATAGGTCAAATGTAATTCGCCTTTAAACTCTCTATTAGATTGGTAAGTCTGTTTTGGCTCGGTTCATTTGATGATTTTTATTCCTCCTGTCAAGGCCGAAAGCTATTTATTAATATTTCAATTTTTAAAAGATCGGGCAATACACCCCTAAGGTCCCCTCAAGGGGACAATCCATTGATTTTACACTGGAACTACTTCAAAAATCCCTGTAATATTTTAATATACAGATCTATCCCTTCTTCTATTTCGGCAACATAAATAAATTCGTCCGCGGAATGGCTACGGGTACTGTCACCTGGTCCCAATTTGAGCGACTGACAGTTTAATGCCGCCTGATCCGATAAGGTAGGCGAACCATAACTGCTTCGACCCAAGGCCAAGCCCGACTTTACCAAGGGATGGTCCTTATTTATGGAAGAGGAATTTAAACGCAAGGAACGGGGCTTTACCTCACAGGGCGCTTCGGCAGTAAGTATGTCCGCTATCTCCTTATTGGAGTAACAGTCGTTTACCCGTACATCGATTACCAAATCCACATGGGCGGGGACCACATTATGCTGACTCCCTCCATTGATTTGGGTTACCGTTAATTTTACTTCGCCCAAGACTTCGGACACCTTGGGAAACTTATAGTTTTTGAACCATTGCAATACCTCAATGGAATTGTATATGGCATTATTATCGTTCGGGTGTGCGGCATGTGATGGTGTTCCGCTCACCTTACCTTCAAACACCACCAAACCTTTTTCGGCAATGGCCAAATTCATCAAGGTAGGTTCCCCCACTATGGCCACATCTATTTTTGGTAATATTGGCAACATACTGTTAAGTCCATTGGGGCCAGAGCTTTCCTCTTCCGCAGAGGCCACGATCACTATATTATGGCTTAAGTTTTCCTGGGCATAAAAATGGGTAAAGGTAGCGATCAAGGATACCAAACTTCCCCCGGCATCGTTACTGCCCAGACCGAATAATTTCCCGTCCTCTATATGTGGATGAAAGGGGTCTTTGGTATAGGCCGAATTGGGTTTTACCGTATCGTGGTGGGAATTGAGCAGCAATAATGGCTTGCTCTCGTCATAGTATTTATTAAAGGCATATACGTTATTCTTTTCCCTTTTAAAAGGAATATCGAAGTGTTTGAACCAGGCTTCAATGGCATCGGCCGTCTTATCTTCTTCGGAGGAAAACGACTGAATTGAAATCAATTCCTGTAACAATGCAATAGCCCTTTCCGTAAGTTTTTGTTGATTCATGTTTATAAGGTAATGGTGGTAAACAAAGTAGCATTGGGGTTTAACATATCCAAATCCCCAATACAGACCTTGCCTACATTTTTATGCAGCGCATGGAAGCAATTTTCCAATTTGGGAAGCATGCCATCCGCTATAATTTTTTGTTCCAATAATTTTTTATAGTTCTTTGGTTCCAAGTATTTCACCACCGAGGTCTCGTCCAAAATATCCATTAGCACCCCTTTCTTTTCAAAACAATAATAGAGGGTGGTGTCATAGTTAGCGCTCATCCCAATGGCCACTTCCGAGGCAATGGTATCGGCATTGGTATTCAGCAACTGTCCTTCCTTGTCATGGGTTATGGCACAAAACACCGGAACAAAGTGGGCCTGTAATAATTGGTCTATAACCGCTGCATTTACTTCCTCTACATCCCCAACATATCCGTAGTCAATTTCCCGAACCGGTCTTTTCACGGCACGGATGGTATTGCCATCGGCCCCGCTCAACCCTATGGCGTTTGTGCCCCTTGCCTGTAATTGGGCCACAATATTTTTGTTGGCCAGGCCTCCATAGACCATGGTAATTACTTTTAGACCCTCCTCATCGGTAATGCGCCTACCGCCCACCAATCGGGATGCTATCCCCAATTTTTCAGCAATCTGAGTGGCCAACTTGCCCCCACCGTGCACCAATATTTTAGGGCCCTGCATGGCTGAAAAGGAATCCAGAAATTTGTTGAGTTCCACTTCATTCTCGATAACGTTCCCGCCAATTTTTATTATGGATAGTTTTTGTTTCATCTCTTTTTTTTTTACTTTCCAATTGGGTCTAGGTTTTTTCTGACCAGCTGTTTCAGTCACTTCATTGAAGTCTCGACTCCACTCGACCGGACAGTATTACGTCATTGCGAGCTTGCCTACCGATAGGTAGGTGTAGCGTGACAATCTGTTTTCTATTCACTGCCAACTGCCTAACCTGCAGTGTAAAGTCTCATAGCTTGGCACTACATAAAAACATTCGAGCACAACAACCAACCTTTGGTTTCAATCCCTTCCGTCTCCTCCTATAGTCGGAGAAGCCACCTTCCTCCATACCAAGGGAAGTGCTTTATTAGGCTTTAAAATTATCTTTTATTTCTTTTAATACCGACTGTAAATTGTCAAATACCATTTTGTTTTCGAATCGAATTACTTTGTAACCCATGCTTTTAAAATATGCCGTTCTTTCTTCATCATAATTTTCAGCGACAGTATTATTATGAATTTCTCCATCCAACTCCACTATCAAACGTTCAGCCGCACAATAGAAATCCACCACATATTTTGAAATACTATGCTGCCTTGTAAATCTTCTGCCTTCAAGTTTACGTGAACTTAATTGCCTCCAAAGAAAGGCCTCAGCTGGAGTCAGTTTGGAACGTAGCTCACTTCTGAATCCGGCAAGTTCTTTCTTCGTATGTAACTTATCCTTCGTCATTTCAATATTTCTGCTCCCCTCTTGGAACGAAGAGGGGAATGAATTTTCTGCTTTTGGGCAGAAAAGAAAGGGGAGTTTGAAATCCCTAACCTTCTGACTAAATCCAAACTTTCGTCTTTGTCCTAGAATACGCGTTTTCAAAACCCTCCGTCTTTGCTTGTGGCGAAGCCACCTCCCTTCGTCTGAAGGGAGGAGCTTTTAATTGCGTTGATTATTTAAGACTCTCCAACAACTTCTTCAACACGAACTGTGCCGAATAGGTCCTATTGTTGGCCTGTTGGATGACCAAGGAATTGGCCCCGTCCAAAACTTCATCGGCTACTACTACATTACGCCTAACGGGCAAACAGTGCATAAATTTGGCCTTGCCCAATTTTTTATTGGTCATGGTCCAATTTTTATCTTGGTTCACCACCTTGCCATAATCCTGATAACTGCTCCAGTTTTTAACATAGACAAAATCGGCGTTTTCCAAAGCCTTGTCCTGATCGTATTCTATTTTTGCCCCCTTGGTAACCTCTGGGCTTAAATCGTATCCTATGGGGTGGGTAATTACAAAATCGGCTTCCTGCAAATGCATCATTTCCACAAAGGAATTGGCTACTGCATGCGGCAATGCCTTGGGATGGGGTGCCCAGGATAAGACCACTTTTGGTCTTTTCTTGGTATTGTTCTCGGCCAAAGTAATGGCATCTGCCAAGGCCTGTAATGGATGGCCTACAGAGCTTTCCATATTCACCACGGGTATCCCTGCATATTTTTTAAAACCATTTAGGACCACCTCGGCCTCATCCTGTTCCTTATCGGTCAAGGAGGCAAAGGCCCTTATAGCCACTATATCGCAATACTGTGCCACTACCTGTGCAGCTTCCTTAATGTGTTCGGAGGTGCCCTTATCCATGATGGTACCATCACCATATTCCAATGCCCATCCTTCACTTCCAAAATTCATCACAATAACCTCCATCCCCAAGTTCATGGCCGCTTTTTGAGTACTTAAGCGGGTTCTAAGGCTGTTGTTGAAAAACAATAAACATATGGTCTTGGCCTCTCCCAAACTCTTATATTGAAGTGGTTTCGCCTTTAATGATCTAGCTTCTTCTACCCATTGCGGTAGGGAATCGATATCTTTTAAGGATAAATAGTGTTGCATTTTTTTATTTTATGGTTGTAAAAGCGGTTTTGTTTTCTATAGCATCGATAATAAAGTTGTCCTTTAGGCCATTAACGATCCAGGTCTCTACCTTGGCCTGTCTGGCTATACTGGCCGCCTCGATCTTGGATTCCATGCCTCCGGTACCATGGGAGGATTTGGAACTACTGACCTCCTTCTGCAAATCGGCCAAATTGCTGACCAACCGAATGGTTTCGGGCTTCTTATTAATGAACGACTCCTTGGTATATATACCATCGGTATTGGTAGCAATGATCAGGAGATCTACCTTCATCAAAGCTGCGGTCAAGGCCGCCAATTTATCATTGTCGCCAAACTTGATCTCATCGGTCGCTACCGTATCGTTCTCGTTGATGATGGGAATAAAATTATTGGCCACCAGTACGTTGATGGTATTACAAATATTCTCCTTGGACACTTCCCTTTCAAAATCGGAATAGGACAAAAGACATTGGGAGGTAAACAATCCCAACTCCCTGAAATTTTCTTGAAAAATTCGCATGAGATGGGGTTGTCCTATCGAGGCCAAGGCCTGTTTTACGGTTATTTCCTGCCCGTTGTGCTCCAATTTTACAAACTGTTTGGCGGCGGCAATGGCCCCAGAACTTACAATAATGAACTCGTATCGGTCCTTCAGCTTGGCAATCTGCCTTCCTATGTCCTCTATCTTTCCCCTGGAAATATGATCGGTTTCCTTAGTAAGGGTATTGGACCCTATTTTTAACAATATTCTCTTCTTCTGCATGCTCTTTTTTTTAGACCCATTATTTGGGTCCGACTGTTACCTTATTTGTCCATCGCCCTTTACATACCATTTGTTGGTTACCAAATGCTGTAGGCCTATGGGTCCCCTTTGGTGCAATTTATCCGTGCTGATGGCCAACTCCCCACCCAGTCCAAATTGTCCACCATCCGTAAAACGGGTGGAAACGTTATGGTATACTGCGGCCGAATCTACCGAATTCATAAAAAGGTCGGCCTCTTGTTCCTCTTCGGTAATGATTACCGCGGAATGCCCCCCTCCATAGGTATTTATTTTCCCAATCGCATCTTCAATGCCATGCACCTCCCCGATAAGGATCTTATAATCCAAAAATTCTTCAAACCAGACATCCTCTCCAAAGATTTCGGAAGTTCCCTTTGTATGGGCAAGGCTGTTATCGACCAATATCTCGACTTTCCTCGACTTTAATTCAGCTATCATATCATTTACAAAAGCCTCTTTGTTGGCCAGATCGCTATCTATCAGCACCTTGTCCAAGGCATTACAGGCCGATATCTTTGTAGTCTTGGCGTTTAGGATAATGGACATTGCCTTTTTTAGGTCTGCCTTAGGGTGTACATAGAGAAAGTTATTGCCCCTTCCACTGACAATTACCGGACAGCTGGCGTGCTTTTTGGTAAAGGCGATCAACTTTTCCCCACCACGCGGTACGATTAGGTCCAGTTTTTGGGTCGGCCTTTCCAAAAAGGCCTGGGTCTGCTCCCTGTTAAATTCCAGATAGGTGACCCAGTCTTTGGAAATACCGTGTTGCTCCAAGGATTTATGCCAAAAATTTACCAATGCCAAATTACTTTGCAGGGATTCCTTGCCGCCCTTCAACAGAATTTTATTGCCAGATTTAAAGGCAATGGCAGCCGCTTCTATGGTAACATCGGGCCTGGATTCATAAATGATTAGGATGGTACCAAAGGGAGCCGTTTTATTGCTTACCTGCATTCCGTTATCATGGGTAAAACTAAAGCGTTCCAAGCCCAAGGGGTCTTCCTGCCCTGCCAACTGTTGCAAGGATAGGATCATGCCATCGATTTTGGCATGATCTACCTTTAATCGGTCGTACATGGCCAGGTCCTCTCCCATATAGGCCTCCACGTCTTTTGTATTGACCTCCAAAATAGTGTTCCGCTCCCTATCGATCAACTCCGCCATTGTGCTTAGTACCGAATTTCGTTGGGCTATATCCAAATATAAACTCATGCCAATTCTTTTTTAAGGGCTTCAAAAAACCGATCAAGATCTTCTTTACCTATATTTAAGGCCGGTAAAATTCGCAATACATATTTATCTCCGGCACCACCGGTAAACATAAATTGGTTGTGGATGAGTTTCTTTCGTAGCTCCGCTACTTCAAAATCAAATTCCAACCCTAGCATAAGCCCCATTCCCTTTACCTTTTTTACCTGCGGAAGGGCAGCGGCCTTTTCCTTGAAATATTCGAAAAGCGCGGCCGCATTGGCAATCAAATCCTCTTTCTCCATTACCTCCAATACGGCCAATCCGGCGGCACAGGCCAAATGATTTCCTCCAAAGGTAGTGCCGAGCATTCCGTGCGAAGCCTTGATACTTTCATGGATCAATACGCCCCCAATGGGAAATCCGTTGCCCATTCCCTTAGCTACGGTAATGATGTCCGGCCGAATTCCGTCATAATGCTGGAAGGCAAAAAACTTACCGCTTCTTCCATAACCACATTGTATTTCGTCCGCAATAAGCAATACCCCATTTTCCTTACAAAGTGCCGCTATATTTTGATAAAATTCCGGGGAAGGTTGGTCCAGACCGCCCACCCCTTGAATGGTTTCCAATATGACACTACATACATCCCCTTTGGAGATTTCACTCTTAAAGGCCGTCAGGTCCTCGAAAGGAAGTATGGTTACCTTTTGTTGCTTATTGATGGGCGCATTTATTTTTTCATTGTCGGTGGCGGCCACGGCGGCAGAAGTTCTCCCATGGAATCCGTGTTTAAATGCAATTACACGTGATTTTCCGGTTTGGAACGATGCCAATTTTAAGGCATTTTCATTGGCCTCCGCCCCGGAGTTGCACAGAAATAGATTGTAATCTTCACAGCCCGAAAGTTCCCCCAGTTTATGGGCCAGAGCCTCCTGGACAGGATTCTGTACGGCATTGCTATAAAAACCTATCTTATCCAACTGCTCTTTTAATCGCGCTATATAGTGCGGATGGGAGTGTCCTATGGAAATTACGGCATGACCACCGTAAAAATCCAAATACTCCTGGCCTTTTTCATCGGTAACCACGATTCCCTTGGCCGAAACGGGAGTAACCTTATATAATGGGTATACATCAAATAATTCCATCTTCTATATTGTATTATAAACCTTCTTTATCTTAAAACCAACAGGTTTAAGGTAGAGGTTATCCTTTTTTTATTTCGTTTATCTTGTCAAATGAGGCCACTATTCCCCTGATCAGGGAGGAGCTTAGTCCTTGGTGTTCCATTTCGTTCAATCCGGAAATGGTGCATCCCCTAGGGGTAGTTACCTTATCTATTTCATTTTCCGGGTGACTGTCCGATTCTATCAACAAACTAGCAGCCCCGTTACAGGTATGCATGGCCAATTCCTGTGCTTCCTTGGCGTCGAACCCCAATTGAATGGCCCCTTGGGTGGTGGCCCGTATCAATCGCATCCAAAACGCAATTCCACTGGCACAAATAACGGTTGCGGCCTGCATCTGGTCTTCCGGAATTTGCATGGAATGCCCCATACGGTTAAAGATGGCCTTGGCCAGTTCTACCCTTTTGGTGCCTTTCTCATTACTACAGATACAGGTCATAGATTTCCCCACAGAAATAGCGGTATTGGGCATAGCACGAATAATATAGTGATCCTGTCCTATAACTTCCTCCATTCTGGCAATACTAAAACCGGTAATGGTAGAGATAATAACATGCTTATCTGTAAGGATGTCCTTTACTTCCCCCAAAATCTTTACAAATTGCCCCGGTTGTACCGCAAAAATAAGGATATCCGATTTGGCCACTGCTTCCCTATTATCGGTAGTAGTGGTAACAATTCCATATTTTTCAATTTCCTTAAGGCCGCTAAGATGTCTCTTGGTAAGGACCATGGAAGTGGCCCCATTAGTACTCAAAATACCTTTGGCTATGGACAAGCCTAAATTACCTGCTCCAATAATGGCTATTTTCATGTGTTTATATTTATTGTTTTTAAAATGTCACATGTAACCTCCGCCTGTGTCGGTACGGACGGATTTGATATTTAAAAAAATCATTCCTCTTTGTGGTTAAAGATTATTTTAAACATGTCGGTTTCATTCCTTCATCGTTATTTGTATCATTCCCTAAGCTAGGGAATCACGTGATTGGTAAAATTATTTTTTGATCGATTTATAAATTCGCC
Organism: Flavobacteriaceae bacterium; assembly: GCA_041392165.1. Lineage (GTDB taxonomy): Bacteria > Bacteroidota > Bacteroidia > Flavobacteriales > Flavobacteriaceae > Arenibacter. The sequence continues at coordinate 396,447 of JAWKMN010000002.1, read as the reverse complement.
TAGGGTTGATCCACAACCCAACAACATTAAAACACCCCTGCCTTTAATTGCAGACCTTCCGTTTCCTTAAAGCCGAACACCAAGTTCATATTCTGTACCGCCTGCCCTGATGCCCCTTTCAACAAATTATCTATTGCCGAGGTGATCAGCAAGGTACCGTTGTGCTTGTGCAAATGAATATGGCATTGGTTGGTATTCACCACCTGTTTTAGGTTGATGTTCTCTTCCGTTACCTGGGTGAAGGCGGCATCCTTGTAAAAATCCCTGTACAATTTATAGGCATCTTCCAAACTCCCGTCAAAATCGGTATAGGCCGTAGCCAAAATACCCCTGGTAAAATTGCCCCTGTTGGGCAGAAAGAAAATTTCCCCGGTATTTTCCTGAAGACTATGAAGACTTTCATTGATTTCCCCAAGGTGCTGGTGCGTAAATGGCTTGTACCAGGATACATTATTGTTCCTCCAACTAAAATGGGAGGTAGCTGAAAGGCTTACCCCCGCCCCTGTACTTCCGGTAACTGCATTGACATGCACCGGCATATCCAATTTATGTGCCTTTGCCAAGGGCAATAGGGCCAACTGAATGGCGGTGGCGAAACAACCTGGGTTGGCAATATATTTTGCTTCTTTAATGGCCTCCCTTTTTAGTTCGGGCAAGCCATAAACAAAGGCTTTTCCGTCCAGAACGGCATCTGCCTCCAATCTAAAATCATTGCTTAGATCTATAATCCTGGTATTTTTTGAAAACTCATTGTCCTTTAAAAAACTAGTGGAGTTACCATGGCCAAGACAAAGAAAAACTACATCCACATCCTTGTTTACCTCTCCTGTGAATACCAGATCGGTAACCCCAATTAGGTCCGGATGCGCCGTGGTAATCTTTTTACCTGCCCTAGTGGTACTGAAAACAAAATCTATAGTTGCATTGGGGTGGTTCAAGAGGATTCTGATGAGTTCCCCACCAGTATACCCAGAACCGCCTATAATTCCTACCTTAATCATCATTCTGATTTACGTGGTTATATATTTTTCCTGAATTGGAAAGTATTTTAATAAATCCCTTGGCGTCATCTGCCGTCCATCCTTTGTTCATCTCCCCGTAGCTGCCAAAGGAGGCGTTCATAAGATCGTGTGGGGAAGATATTCCGTCCAGCTCAAAACGGTAGGGATGCAGGCTAACAAAGACATCACCGCTTACGTTCTTCTGGGTATCTGTTAGAAAGGCCTCTATATTTCGCATCACCTCATCCAAATAATTCCCTTCGTGCAACAACATACCATAGAAATTACCCTGCATTTCCTTTTGGTACTGCTGCCACTTGGTCAAGGTGTGCTTTTCCAATAAGTGGTGGGCTTTGATAATGATCAAGGAAGCAGGGGCTTCAAACCCTACCCTGCCCTTTATTCCAATAATGGTATCCCCAACATGTATATCCCTGCCAATGGCGTATTTGGAAGCAATAGCCTCCAACTTAATAATATTGTTCACGGGAGTATCGTTATCACCATCCACAGCGATCAATTCCCCCTTATGGAAAGAAAGTTTCAGTTGGATCGGTTCAGTTTGCTGCAATTGGCTTGGATAGGCAGAATCCGGTAAGGATTTATGCGAAGTAAGTGTTTCTTCACCCCCTACGGAAGTTCCCCATAACCCTCTATTGATAGAGTATTTTGCCTTCTCCCATGGGTAATCTACCCCGTTCTCCTTCAAATATTCAATTTCTACCTCCCTGGCCAATTTATTATCCCGTATCGGAGTAATAATTTCAATCTCCGGTGCAATGATCTGGAAGATCATATCAAACCTTACCTGATCGTTCCCCGCCCCTGTGCTGCCATGGGCAATATATTTGGCGCCCACTTTTTTGGCGTAATTTACAATTTCAATGGCCTGAACAATTCTCTCGGCACTGACCGATAAGGGATAGGTATTGTTCTTTAATACATTGCCGAAAATTAAGTACTTTACCACTTTTTCATAAAAAGTGTTTACGGCATCTATGGAAGTATAGGAGGCAGCCCCCAATTCCAGGGCCTTTTTATGAATGCCATCTATTTCTTCTTTTGAAAACCCACCGGTATTTACACTTACGGCATGCACTTCAAACCCTTGGTCCTTGGACAAATACTTGGCACAATAGGATGTATCCAAACCTCCACTATACGCTAAAACTAATTTCTTCATGCTAAACTATTATATTTTATTTTCACAGTAATCTACCACTACTTTGCTTTCTTATTTAGGAACAGACTTTCCTTTATACTTTTCAATCGCTTAAAGGCCTTGGAATTCAATTTTTCCTTGGGCTCATTTTTGACTTCCTTGGCTTTGGTCTCAGGATCGTACAACATTCCCGTACATAAACACATTTTTTGTTCTGTTCTGGTAAGGATGTCAAAATTTTTACAGGTCTGACAACCTTTCCAAAACTCCGGATCTGTAGTAAGTTCAGAAAAAGTGACCGGTCTATAGCCCAATTCATAGTTCATCTTCATCACGGCCAAGCCCGTAGTGATCCCAAAAATTTTGGCATTGGGAAACTTCCTTCTTGAAAGTTCGAAAATCTCTTTTTTTATTTTCTTGGCCAAACCTTGATTTCTATAGTCAGGATGCACTATAAGGCCCGAATTGGCCACAAATTTTTCATGTCCCCATACCTCAATATAACAGAAACCGGCAAACTTATCGCCATCCAGGGCAATAACGGCATTGCCATTATGCAGTCTTTTTTGGATATATTCTGGAGTACGCTTGGCAATCCCGGTACCACGTACTTTGGCCGACTCTGCAATGGTTTCGCAAATGATTTCGGCATATTTAAAATGGGAATCGTCAGCAATAACAATCTTCATTGAATGTTGCTTTTAAAATTAAGGTTACAGTTTATTTTTTTTGAGAGGGAAATGGACTCACCTATTTCCATAAAAGAAGCGCACCCTTACGGGCGACGACGTGTAGGCGTAAATGAATAAGCAAGGTTGGAAACCTTGTTTATGCTCAGTATGTTGTTGATGTTATTCATTATACCATCAAAAGTACGAATAAAAATGAAATTTTGGGATTGATGTGTCAATTTTTACTAAAAAGTATCTTTTTGTTGTGTAATCTAACAATTTCATAAAGCATAAAACCATATACTGCAATATATTCAACAGTTAACAGCCAATAATTTTCCTTAAACCCTTCATTGGAATAGGCCTGGTAGCTCAAGATGATGCCCAGGGACCAAACCATAGGGAACCTAAACTCGGTAAACAGGCCTAAAGCCACCAAGAAGATAATATACCACGGATGTACGGTGGTGGACAAAAAATAATACAGGGTCAGCATCCACAACATAGAGACCATCAGGTTGGTCATCTTTTTATTCTCCCTGAAAAAGGTTAAAAAGGCTATGAAAACCATTACGGCCAGCGGCATAATTCGTCCATAATCCTTGATAAGCTCCCAAGGTCTGGCCCCAAAATTCAAGGCCACATTTTTTACAACATTATAGAAACCGGCATTGAATTCAAAATTCGAGAACCACAGCCCTACGGTATGCAAATAATTATTGGCAAAATCCAGAGAATAGAACGGGAGCAGCAAAAAGACCGTTGTAATTCCTACCACAATATAAAAAAGTATACTTTTTTTTAGCCCGAAATATTTTAGGAACAAGGGCAAAAACAGTAAAGGGATCAATTTTATAGAGATGGATAGCGCATATACCATAGCCGCCCATAGCCATTTTTTATGGAACAGAAGACAAAGGGACCATATAAAAAAGAACAGCATAACCCCTTCAAAGTGCAAGTTGCCCGTAAGTTCCAAAATTACCAATGGATTTAAAAAATACCAAAAGATCAAATGGGTGGATTTATTGAGCTTTTGCAATAATTTACGACCGAAATACAGGATTCCCAAGTCGGACAAAATTATAATGGTTCTCATGGCCAATACACTTCCCACCACGCTCTTTCCGGACATCCAAGTGGACAGTGCAAAAATAAATTGGTTCAACGGAGGGTAATTACTGTAATTTGATGCACTAAGGCTTCCCATACCGCTTACCAACTCTGCTGCATTTTGCATGATATGGCCATGCTCAATTATCAAATCCTTGGGGAGATGAAGGTAAGGACTTATTCCGTTGTTGATCAATTGTCCATCCCATATAAATCTATAAAAATCTTGGGAAAGATTAGGTTCCGCAAAAAGCAACGTTAACCGGAAAAGTGTTCCTGAAATAGCCAAAAATTTAAAATTCCATTTTTCAAATTGAACCAGCTTATAACATAAAAAGAACAGAGCCAAATAAAGGCTCAACAGCTTTATAAAATCCGGTCGATCTAAATGATACCCAAAGGAAACATAGAAAAGGGTGCTGACCAGCACCATTAAAATCGGAATCCTGTGAAGATTCCAATAAGAAATGGCCCTCTGGATCATAGGTGTCTGGTGGTTTTTGGTCACTTTATCAATTCAGTAATCTCCCAAATTTAAATGAAATTATGAAATAACGGTACTTTCAATTTTGATTTTGGCAATAAAGCCCTTGTTTTTTTGAAATTTACAAATACCAAAAACCCAGAGTGCCCCGCTGGTGCAAGCCTGTCCCATACGGTCCTTGGTTTCAACTCTTTCTGATTTTTTGTTCGCTTCAAAATAAAAAATGCACAAACAACTTTCCGGATTGATCCGATGGAGGCCTATTTAACGGTTTTCAATGAAATAGCCCTGCTCTTTTTTAGAACAGGGCTATTTCCATAATTTTCTAAAATCAATTTAGGCCCTTGCCGTAAGGGATTTAAAAAATACATAGCCAAAGCCCAGAAACAGCATAAAATGAAATGGAAAAAGTCCAAAATCATTTAAAGGAATGGCACTATACATTCCAAAAAGGAAGTAAAGCATCAGAACTGCTTCCAAAATCATATTGGGAGAAAATTTGGTAGCCAAATATTTATTTCCCTTCCAGCTGTCCTTTATGCTGTTCAAATTAAATTTTGGGGTCCTGACAAACTCGGATCTTTTGCCCATGTGTCCTTCCAGCACCGCAATGGTATTGTGCAATGAAAATCCTAGCGCTACGGAGAAAAAAGTAAAGAAGATGGTAATATAGTCCACAAAATTATCAAAGCCACTACCTTGTATGCTCCTATAAGTAAACCAATAACAGACGAACAATATCACTGTACTCAGAATGAAGAAGGAGGTAGCCTCAAAAACCCATCCCAAATGTCCATAGGTATTCTTAATATACATCATGGGAATACTTAGCAATGCTACCAAAAAAACACACAGGAACATGGAACTGTTCAATAAGTGCATCACCCCGTGAAACTTGGTCTTGAAGGAGATGTTCTTGGCGGAAATAACGCTCCAAACCGTTTTTCTAAAGTTTTCGGCCCCACCTTTGTTCCATCGAAATTGCTGGGAACGGGCGGCACTTATTACCACAGGAAGTTCCGCAGGTGTCTCTACATCCTCCAAATATTTAAATTTCCAGTTTTTCAATTGGGCGCGGTAACTAAGATCCAGATCCTCGGTCAGGGTATCGCCCTCCCAGTTTCCAGCGTCAAGAATACATTCCTTTCTCCATATACCAGCAGTACCATTAAAATTTATAAAGTGTCCTTTGGCGTTACGTCCTACCTGTTCCAAAGTAAAGTGGGCATCCAAGGCAAAGGCCTGAATACGGGTCAAAGTAGAATATTCCCTGTTGATATGTCCCCATCTTGTCTGAACAACACCAATTTCCTTATCCTTAAAATAAACAACCGTTTTCTTTAACCAATCACTGGAAGGCAGAAAGTCCGCATCAAAAATGGCAATAAACTCTCCTTTGGCCTTGTCCAAGCCTTCCTTTAAAGCTCCTGCTTTATAGCCTTGCCTATTGGTCCTTCTTATATGTTGTATGTCCAATCCTGTTTCCTGAAGCGCTTTTACCCTCTTGGCCGTATCCAATACGGAATCGTCCGTGGAATCGTCCAAAACCTGAATTTCCAATTTGCTCATTGGATATTCTATTTTAGAAATATTTTCCAGCAAACGCTCTACTACATACTCCTCATTATAAATTGGAAGTTGTATGGTAACAAAAGGTATTTCTTTTGGATCCAATAAATTATATTTTGGAGCCTCCTTATTTCTCCTTTTATACCCTAGATAGTTGACCAATAAATTAAGTTGGGCCAAGCTATAAAAGAAAATTAACAGTAAGGAAATACTGTAGATAGCAATGATAAAGTAAGTAATTATTAATCCCATATTATTTTAAACTGTATTTAAAAATCCAACCTAGGATTTTTACGCCTGCAAATATAGTACCTTTTACAGTACCTGATACTTTTGACACCCCAATTCTTTTTTTGTAACGCACTGGCACTTCGGTATATGCATATCTTTTTCTCAACACCTTCAACTGCATTTCTACGGTCCATCCGTAGGTCTTATCCTTCATTTCCAGTGCCAAAAGCCTATTGTACTTTATGGCCCTAAACGGACCCAGATCAGTAAAAGAAGCTCCAAAGAACCATTTCATTAAAGTGGTGGCCAATGCATTTCCGAAGACCTGTTGTGGGGTCATGGATCCTTCTTCCCTCAACGCCTTTGTCCTGGCACCGATAACGAAATCAAAGTCGTTTTCCAATATGGGCATTACCACTTTGGAAAGTTCTTCGGGATAATCCGAATAGTCTCCGTCCATAAATACGATAATATCGGGCGTTTTGGATTGTTTGGAAATATAATTAATTCCCTTAAGGCAGGCATAACCATATCCCATCCGCTCCTCATGGAGTACAGTGGCCCCTGCTTCCCTTGCATTAAAAGCGGTATCGTCCGTAGAATTATTGTTTACCACAATTATTTCAGAAACAATATCCGGGATTTCCTTATAACATTTGCAATAGAATCGGCTTCGTTATAGGCAGGGATAATTACTTTTATACAGGTCATTAACGTAATTGAAGGGTCATTCTAATTTATACAATATTGTACATCATGGAGCATCCCTATCTTTGAAAGCTCCAAAGAAGGCGTAAAGGTATAAATACTTTCATCAATCTATGGCGTATCCTTTTCTTATAGCAACAATAATTTGGGCAACCCTATAGAATTATTTTTTATTGACCAATTCCATTAGGTCCACATCGTTCCCCAATAGCACTTGGGTTGGATTTATCCTTCCCTTGAGGGGTCCGTTTTCCAATTTCAAGACCCCTCTAGGACAAACCGCGGAACAAATGCCGCAACCCACACAGCTGGACCTGATAATATTTTCCCCTTTTTGGGCGTAGGCCCGGACGTCTATCCCCTGCTCACAATAGGTGGAACAATTGCCACAGGATATACATTGCCCTCCATTGGTCGTTATCCTAAAGCGCGATTTGAACCGTTGTACAAATCCCAAATAAGCGGCAAGAGGACACCCAAACCTACACCATACCCTATTTCCAAAAATGGGGTAAAAACCTGTTCCTATCACTCCCGCAAAAAATGCTCCGATTAACAGGCTATAGGAATTTTGCACACTCTGTGTTTTTAGCCCCAGCACAGTGCCGGATTCCGTAAAAAAGCTATAGAGTGTCATCAAGGTCATCCCCAGAGCAAAGACCAACACCCCGTGTACCAACCACCTTTCCACTTTCCATGAAAACAGGGACTTGCTGGAATGCTGCCTATAGGGGTCCCCCAAAGTTTCTGCCAGACCACCACAGCCACATACCCAGGAACAGTACCATCGTTTTCCAAAAAAATAGACCATAACGGGCACGATGACCAAAGTAAGAACAATACCCCAAACCAGTATAAAAAGCCCTATTCCCCCACTGTTCAACAAGGATTTTAAATTCCATTGAAAAAAGAAATCGTAATCCAACGGAAAGGCATTTTTAAAGTCGTAATACGGCATCTGGAGCCTTACCATGATCTCTGGAATAAGAAAGGCAAAGACGATTTGAAAGAACAAAACCGAGGTAGTACGTATTATTTGATATCTGTTATGTCTATATTTAATGTACATTCGTACTGCCATGACGCCCATCACCGTACAATACATAAATCCGTACACAAACCAATGTCCGGCAGGATTTCCGCTTAAAAATTCACTGATGGGATCTACCAGATATGTCCAGTTTACGGCATATTCCGAACGGAAATATAGGACCAAATAGAAGGAAACCAGAAAAACGAAGACCATCCAGGCAATCCATCCCCTATTGGTGGCATTTTTTTGATAAATACCATTATTCTTAATCCCTTTTTTTCCCAATAAAACTATATTGGGAACAATAAAAAGTAAGGACCCCAATATACCCAGACCAAAGGTCAGGAACCACATAAGCCCCTTATTTTCAATTAAAAAACCACTTCCAGAGGCTTTGCCCACCGCCGCCGCCATATCATGCGGTCCTATATAGATCACCTTTTTGTATTCCCTGTCCTTTCTATGCCTAGCATTGGCAGCTTCCAATATCCGGGTTATATGGGACGACAACGATCGCATTCCCTGAAACTGTTTGCCAACCACATTTTCTTGCATCCCCTCAATAAATAGTTCGCTGGAAATTCCCTTTTCCCTAATTATTTGATCCATTGTTGCCTGGCCAACCTTAAACTCTCCCATAAAAGGCAGTATGGTAAATATGGCAAGGCCAATTAAAAAAACAAAGAGCCCTATTTTTTTTATTATCTGCATCCTGAAACCTTATAGGCGACTAAAAATCCGTTTCCAACTTTTCTTTTTGGGGGTAATATTGGCACCATAAATTGCATTGTAATGGGAAACTATGTTTTCCTCATATTGAACATAGAATTCAGGGTCAAAATTAGCATCCTTCAAATACTCCATTACGTAGGCTATACTTCTTTTCTCCGTAAGCCATCGGTCCAAAATTTCGTGACGCATCCTAATACCAAACGTATTGATGCCTAAAAACTGTTTTGTGTCTTTGTTAAAGGCGATGGTGACACCTATTTTTTCATGGGGGTGCCGCCAATGAAAATGTTGTTCCTGTTCCTTTCTAAATTTTTCGCTAAAGACCCAGCCATAAGTTTGATACTCTATGTCCAAAAATTTGGCCGAATTAAACCAATGTCCGGGATTATAGGCGCTTTTGTTTCCACAAATGGTCTGTGCCAAAACTTCCCCCATCATTCTTCCGGTATACCATACAGCCTCTACCGGCCTGCGGTTGCCAATGGCCCCACACTGTTCTGCACAGTCCCCAATGGCATAAACATTGGGTATATTGGTTTCCAAAAAGTTATTGACCTTTACCCCCTTCCCCGTCTCTATTCCGGAATCCCTTAGAAAGTCAATGTTTGGGGCAACCCCCGCGGTCAACCCTACCAGGGTACACTGGATGGTCTCCCCTTTATCTGTTACCACTGCCTTTGCCCTGCCCTTTTCATCGGAAATAATTTCCTTTAGATTAGTATCCAACTTCAGATCTATATGGTGTTCCAAAATGTGTTCATTGATCATTTGGGATTCCCCTTCGGGCAAGACTTCGTTCCAAAAGCTGCTTTCCCGGACTAAAAAAGTAACTGGAATATTCCTACTACCGAGCATTTCCGCCAATTCGATCCCGATTAATCCGCCACCAACGATTACCGCCCTTTTACAGACTTCATTGTTTGGCGCATTGGCCTCCAGCATTTCCAGATCCTGTTTGGAGTACAATCCCTGCACCCCGTCCAAATCCTGTCCCGGCCACCCAAACTTATTGGGCCTAGAACCCGTGGCGAGGATCAATTTATCATACTCAATCTCCTCGGAACTTTCCAATATCAGCTTTTTATTGGCCGTATCCACTTTTGACACATACGCATTGACCAGGTTCAAGCGGTTTTTTTTCCAGAACCAATTTTCGTAAGGCTGGGTATGCTCAAACTTCATATGGCCCATATACACATACATTAGTGCTGTTCTGGAGAAGAAATAATCACTTTCGGCAGAAATGATGGTGATTTTTTTATCCGATAATTTACGAATATGCCGGGCAGCCGTAATTCCTGAGATTCCATTACCAATAATAACAATATGTTCCATAGGATCTAGGTTGATAGGTACTGGGTCGCACCTAAAGATAAGAACTTAATTGTTCCCCTTTCATTTAGAATTATTCAAGCCAATGCAAATTTGATTCCCTAAAGTCCCTAATATATTCCCATAATAGCCATGATACCAAGAAAATCAAAAGATACCAAGGTTAAGAATTACTTGGCCGCCTTCTCCAAAGTAAAGGAAAACTCGGACCCGATATCGAGGACGCTTTCCACGTATATCTTTTCATTATGCGCTTCTATGATATGTTTTACAATGGCCAATCCCAGGCCGGAACCCCCTTCGGCCCTGCTCCCACTTTTATCTACCCTATAAAATCTTTCAAAGATTCGGGCAAGGTGTTGTTTGGAAATCCCCTCACCGTTATCGGTCACCCGGATAATGACCTTGTTCTTAATCAAGTTCTCCACACTTAGCTCGGTGGTACCGTTCTGCTGTCCATACTTAATGGAATTGACCACCAGGTTGGTAATAACCTGTTGTATTCTTTCCTTATCGCCCCTTACATGGATGGGATCCTTATAATCCATATCGAAGGTCAAAGTTATATTCTTTTTAGCAGCCTTCATTTCCAAAAGCTCAAAAACGTTCCTCACCAGTTCCAAAATGTCAAAATCCTCTATCTCCAAATTAAGGTCCCCAACTTCCAATTTGGTTATCAGATCCAAATCCTTAACAATGTAAATAAGTCGCTCCACCCCTTTATTGGCCCGTTGAAGATATTTCTTTCTCAGACTTTTATCCTCCATGGCACCATCCAAGAGTGTTAAAATATAACCTTGCACCGTGAATAGGGGGGTTTTTAATTCATGGGAAACGTTGCCCAAAAAATCCTTTCTATATTCTTCCCGGATTTTTAGGGTATCTATTTCTATCTTTTTGTCTTTGGCAAATTTTTCTATTTCATCTGTCAGGGACCGCATGTCCGTAGTAATGGTCTTGGGAGCCAAAGAGGTCGACTCCAACAGGGATACGTCATTATAAATGCGCTCTATATTGCGGTAGATGAATTTTTCTATCCTCAATTGTACTACAAGAAATGAAATAAAGGAGGAAGTTACCAAAAGGACCGCTAGGAACTGCCAATCCATGGAACCGCTGTTCCACAAAAATATTCCCAAAACTGTAGTTAAAAGAAATGAAATTAAAATTGTGGTACGTAGGGCAAACCTATACGATTTTTTAATCCTCGTTGCCATTATAGTACAAACTTATACCCTACCCCTTTTACCGTTTTAAAATGATCGTCACCAATTTTTTCACGAAGTTTTCTGATATGGACATCAATGGTCCTACCACCCACTACCACTTCATTGCCCCAGACCTTGTCCAGTATAACCTCCCTTTTAAAGACTTTGTTAGGCTTGGAAGTCAGTAACGCCAAGAGTTCAAACTCTTTTCTGGGAAGGATAATTTCCTCTCCTTGATTAACAATTTTATATTCCTCCCTATTTATGGTAATCTCCCCGACCTTAAAGATATCCTCTACCTCCTGTTCCTCGTTCTTAAGCCTTCTAAGCAAGGCCTTTACTTTGCTCACCAAAACCTTGGGTTTAATGGGCTTTGTTATATAGTCGTCCGCGCCCGCATCAAATCCGGCCATTTGCGAATAATCCTCGCCCCTGGCAGTAAGAAAGGTAACTATAGTGTCTTCCAAACCTTCGGTGCGCCTAATAATCTCACAGGCTTCAATGCCATCCATTTCGGGCATCATTACATCCAAAATAATTAAGTGGGGTTTCTTCTTTTTTGCCTTCGCAACCCCTTCCAAACCATTCTTTGCAGTGAAAACCTCGTAGCCCTCGGCAGATAAATTATACCCTACAATTTCTAAAATATCCGGTTCATCATCTACCAGGAGTATCTTAATATCCTTCTTTTTCATCTGTTGATATTTATTTGGTAATCCGCGCCAAAAGTAAAGATAATACTATTACACGAAACGGCTTAACGCGGATTTAATATAGTAACGTTTAGATAACATTAAGCCAACAAACTATTAATCCAAGGGTAACAGGACTTTTACAGTAGGGGGGTTTATTTGCAATGTTAAATAAAACAAGTGAACTCAATAAATGAAATTAAAAAATTCAGTTGAAATGAAAAAACTTTTATTATCCGCATTGGCCGTAGGTGCCCTGACATTTACGTCCTGTAGTAATGATGATGAACCGCCAATAGCTGAAGTAGTGGCTACCTGTAATGACGGAATTCAAAACCAAGGGGAGACCGGTGTTGATTGCGGTGGACCCAACTGCCAACCATGTACAGAAGCAACGGCTACCTGTGAGGATGGCATTCAGAACGGGGACGAAACCGGTGTGGACATAGGGGGTTCCTGTGCAGAAATCATTACCGTATCCGGGGAAATAACTGCCGACACCAGATGGACCGCAGACAATATATATGTCTTGGCAGGAAAAGTAGTTGTTGGGATTGGAAAAACCTTGACCATAGATCCAGGTACAATTATTAAAGGCAAGGCAGGTTCAGGCTCCTTGGCTTCTGCCCTAATTGTGCAAAGAGGCTCTAAAATTATGGCCAAAGGTACTCCCGAAAAGCCGATTATATTTACGTCCGAAGAAGATAACATTGGTGTTGGGCAAACTGCCGGAACCAATTTGGATGAAACCGCTAGAGGAAAATGGGGCGGATTAATTGTATTGGGAAGAGCTACCGGTTCTTTTAAAAATGATGTTACCGAAGTACAGATAGAAGGTATTCCTGCCGATGATACGTTTGGACTTTACGGACCAGGCGATGCCTTGAACGACGATGACAATTCCGGTGAATTGGAATACATCTCCATACGTCATGGCGGTGCCTTGATAGGGGAAGGAAACGAGATCAACGGTCTAACCCTGGGATCTGTAGGCCGCGGTACAAAAATCAACCATATAGAGATTGTTGGAAACGTTGATGACGGTGTTGAGTTCTTTGGAGGAACTGTTGATGCATCCAACCTATTGGTTTGGGCCCAGGGCGATGACGCCTTGGATATTGACCAAGCGTATTCAGGAACAATAGACAATGCTTTGGTAATTTCCGGTGAGGCTTCCGACCACGCCTTCGAAATAGATGGTCCCGAAGGTTCCATCACAGGTTCTTTCACCCTTCAGAACACTACTATCGTAGGAAGCGCAACGGCAGCAGATGGTGAATATGCAGATTATAGAAGTAATGCTATGGGTACTACCAAAAATATCTATGCCATTGGATTCCAGTCCGGTAAAGATGTGGAATTGGATGCCAATGATGTGGCCCAGAACTTCTTGGATGGCGAATTGACCTTCGAAGCTTGGCAAGTGGTAGGCTTCAACAACAGTATTTTCTCCGAGAAAGTATTGAAGGATGACTCAGGAAACGATTTAGAATCAACTATTATCCTGGCCCCTACATTCACAGAAAGAGCTGCTGATTGGACTACCCAAGTTACCGCTGGAGACCAAACCGTAGGTGCGGACATTAGCGTATTTTCTTGGACCTATGCCTTTGCCAAAACAGGTTTGAATTTTTAACAACAGGATTCATACACCCCTTTAAAATAACGACCATGCTCGCCCAATCCAGTGGCGGGCATTTGGTTTATTACGATATAACTATCATTTGCTTATGAAAATTTCACTCAGACTTTCAATCATTACTTTTCTTTTTTTTCAACTCATATTTTCACAAAGTGGCGAGGTAACGGGACATTTGATCGATGCCGATTTTCAGGATCCGGTACCTTTTGCCAACATTCTGGTCAAAGGCACCACTACAGGCACTACCTCCGATTTCGACGGCAACTATAAGCTGACCCTGGAGGAAGGCACCCATACCCTCAGTTTTTCATTCCTCGGTTATAAAACCGTGGAAATAACCGATGTGGCCGTTAAGGCCAATGAAATTACCAACGTAAACGTAACTATGGAAACCCTGGCCGAAGGGCTGGATGAGGTAGTAGTATCGGTAAGCGTTAAAAAGAACACCGAAACGGCGGTATTAGGCATCCAAAAAAAAGCGGTAAACCTTTTGGACGGACTATCGGCCGAAGCCTTCAAAAAATCTGGTTCCAGTGATGTGGCCAGTGCCATTAAATCGGTCCCCGGAGTATCGGTTCAAGGAGGCAAATATGTGTACGTTAGAGGTTTGGGCGACCGTTATACCAAATCCATTTTGAACGGAGTGGACATTCCCGGATTGGACCCGGACAGAAACACGATTCAATTGGACATTTTTCCCACCAATATTATAGATAACATCCTGGTACTTAAATCGGCTTCCGCAGATTTACCGGCAGACTTTACAGGTGGCATCGTTGATATTGTTACCAAGGACTATCCTACCAAAAAAGAACACAGTATTTCCCTGGGAGGCAACTATAACCCGGATATGCACTTTAATGAAAATTATTTGGACTATAAAGGAAGCTCTACGGATTTCCTAGGTTTCGACAATGGAAACCGAAGTGTTCCCATTAACCGAAATCAGGACATTCCAAGTACCTTCGAGTACAATCCATTATTGACGGCCATTACCAAAAAATTCAATCCCGTACTATCTGCAATGAAGGCCAATAGTGCCATGGACTATAATTTTGGGTTTACCACTGGTAATCAATACAACCTAGGCGAAAGTGAGAACAGATTGGGCTTTTTGGCCTCCCTTTCCTATAAAAATACTACCACTTTCTACGAGGATGCAGAAAATAATTTTTACAGAAGAAACGCGGACACTTCGGTGTTCGAATTGGAAACGGATAGGACACAGACCGGTGACATAGGCAGAAACAATGTACTGGTAAGCGGTCTTTTGGGGACTTCTTTAAAGACCGAAAAATCCAAATACAAACTAAATCTCCTTCATATTCAGAACGGAGAATCTACGGCCGGTTATTTTAGCCAGACCCTAAATTTCACGGATTTTATCAATTTCTCAAAAGATAATTTGGAATATACCCAGCGTTCCATCACCAACGCATTGCTCAGCGGAATACATTCCAGCGAAGATGCTTCATGGACCACGGAATGGGCGGTTTCCCCTACCCTCTCCAAAATTCAGGACAAGGATATTAGAACAACTTCTTTTAGGGTTGAAGATGGGGTATACTCCATACCACAGAACAACCAACCAAAAAGAATCTGGAGGGACCTGGAAGAGACCAATGCCGTTGCCAAATTGGACCTTACCAAAAAATACACCTTTTTGGAAAAAGATGCCAAATTGAAATTTGGCGCCTATGGCTCCTACAAAAACAGGGATTTCGGTATATTGAACTTTGAGATCGAGAACAATGGATCTACCACCAGGTTCAATGGTGTTGCGGACAATATCCTTTTGGAAGAAAACCTTTGGACCGTTAACAACAACTCCGGTTCCTATATTGATCCCGACATATCGGTAGCCGAACCGGCCAACACCTATGAGGCAGCGCAACAAAACATAGCGGGCTATGTATCCAATGAATTTAAACTTGGACAAAAATTACGAACCATCCTTGGTCTAAGGGTAGAAAAATTTGAATCCAAATACACGGGGGAAGACAATAAGGATATTAATGATCCTGAGAAGGTCATCTATGATAACGAAACCATAATAGATAAGTTTGACCTTTTTCCAACGGCCAATTTAATTTATGAACTTACGGAAGATGTTAACCTTAGGGGATCTTATTCACGTACTACGGCCAGACCCTCGTTTAAGGAAGCTTCCATCGCCAAGATATTCGATCCATTGTCCAATAATACCTTTATCGGAAATATAAATTTGGATCCTACTTATATCAACAATTTTGATTTTAGGGTAGAATGGTTTGGCGAAAGTGCGGAGATGATCGCATTGAGCAGTTTTTATAAAAAATTCACGGATCCCATAGAACTCACCTACTTTGAGTCCTCATCGGACAACTTCACCCCCCAAAATCTTGGAGATGCGGACGTAATAGGATTGGAATTTGAATTGCGGAAAAACCTAGGGTTCCTTGCTGCCCCGTTTCAGAATTTCAGTTTAAATGTTAACACCTCCATCATAAAATCTACCCAGGTTTATAGTGAAAGTGAACGCAATCTTAGAACGCTGGGACTTAGGGATGGCGAAACTTTGGGCAAGGATAGGGAACTACAGGGACAATCGCCTTTCCTTATCAATTCCGGGCTAAACTACGAAGGTGCCGAAAATGGAATCCAAATGGGCCTTAACTATAATGTACAGGGAAAAACATTGCAGGTAGTGGGCAACGGATTTGTACCGGACGTGTACACTATGCCTTTTCACAATCTAAACTTTAACTTCTCAAAAAGTTTTGGTGAAAACCAAAACCAGAGTGTTAGTTTTAAAATAAGCAATCTATTGGATGATGATATAGAAAGTGAATATGAATCCTATAAGGCTGAAAATAAGACCTTCTCCAAAAGAAGTCCCGGAAGATCATTCTCATTGGGATACAACATTAAGTTCTAAATTATAGTATTATAATTAATAAATAAAGAGGTCGAGTTCTTTGTCTTTTAACCTGGGATTCGTCCTCTTTTTGCATTTCATCGAATTTTTATGTATAATTTTAGCTGCTGCCAAGCTGCTCCTGTTAAAATTATTACATTTACGGTATATTATTTGCTGTTTAGTTTCTATGAAGCAACTCTACTTAGTAATAGCCTTACTTTTTTTCTCTATTGGCTTTGGACAGGAACCCAAAGCTGATGTGGGCGGAGGGGATATTCCTGGGTTTAAGATATATCCCAATCCCGTTACCAATGGCAGGGTATATATCAGTACTTCCCTAAATGCTCCTAAACAAATTTTGATTTTTGATATTTTTGGATCCCGAGTACTGGAAACCACCATTATTGGCTCCGAACTAAACGTCAATGATCTGGATACCGGTGTTTATATGCTAAGGGTAAACGAAAAAAACAAGATTGCTACCAGAAAGCTGATAATTAAATAGTATTTCCCAACTTATTTCAGTTGTGCGACTTCCTTAATCATTTGATTTCCATTCGCCATCAACCAATGGCAATACTTAAACTGGGAATTCACATACAAAAAACATTCGTTTACAACATTTATTAGCACTTTCATATTTGTTTTCCTACATTTAAAGTATTGATCCCAAATCAATACTGACCTATGAAAATATTTTACCCCCTACTGTTCATGGTATTTTCTATGGCCGTTTCTGCACAGGAATTCATCCAAGAACCAGAGGACGGAACTATTCAAAGCAATACCTTCAAATTATATCCCAATCCGGCCTATCAGGAGGTGGTCCATATTACCACAAAGCATAATGGGGTAAAGGATGTAGTAATCTATGATGTTTTTGGAACCATCGTTTTAAAGGACCGGATTACCAATACACTTTTAAACATATCAAAGTTGGCACCGGGAGTCTACGTGCTACAAATTACCGAAAACCGGGTAACGATGAGCAGAAAGTTGGTCGTGAAATAACAACTCCCTACAAGTTGTTCAATTTTCCTAACCTGGCCACCCACCAAATACCCCTTTCAATTTCTGAAATCGGCATTCATTGAAATACGGTTGGGAAGGCTTCCCACTTTTTCCCAAGGAAGATTGGGTTCCATATCAATAAAACCATAAAATTAGGAGTTCCACTCTTCCGTTATCATTACTTTTGCAGTAGTGATCTACAGTATGCCTCACAACAATATTTTTACAATTTCGACGGACGAGGAATTCAATGCACTTGCATTGAAAACGTTTCAGGACCAATTTCATGAGAACTTGGTGTATAGGGAGTTTTGCAACCACTTAGGAAAAAACGTGTCCTCGGTCAAAACCATAGAAGATATTCCCTTTCTGCCCATAGAATTTTTTAAGTCAAAAAAAGTAATTTGTGGTTCATTTACTCCCCAGATTACATTTACCAGCAGTGGTACTACAGGAAGTACTGTAAGCATGCATTACGTAAAAAACGTTGCCCTATATGAAAATAGTTATCTTACGGCATTCAGGCAATTTTATGGTGATATAGAGGACTATTGCGTTCTGGCATTACTGCCCTCCTATCTGGAAAGGGAGGGGTCTTCCCTGATCTATATGGCCAACGACCTTATCAATAAAAGTAAGCATCCAGAAAGTGGCTTTTATTTGGATGATATATACCGTTTACAAAAGACCTTGATAGAATTGGAAGGCCATACTACCAAAGTATTACTGTTAGGTGTTTCCTTTGCCCTATTGGACATGGCAAAAAAATTCCAATTAAAACTAAAGAATACCGTAGTCATGGAAACCGGTGGCATGAAGGGACGAAAAAAGGAATTGATCCGGGAAGAATTGCACCAACTATTAAAAAAGGGGTTTGGGGTGGCGTCCATCCATTCCGAATATGGAATGACAGAGCTTTTGTCCCAAGCCTATTCCCATGGCAATGGGCGTTTCTTTGCCCCTAAATGGATGAAAGTCCTTACGCGTGAAACGGAAGACCCTTTATGCCTACAGAAAGTAGGAAAAACAGGAGGTGTCAATGTCATAGATCTGGCCAACAGGCACTCCTGCAGCTTTATTGCTACACAAGATCTGGGGAAGATACATCCTAATGGAAGTTTCGAGATATTGGGCAGGTTTGACCATTCCGATATCAGGGGCTGTAATCTTATGGCCTTATAGACCCAAAATACGGGCCACCATTTTCAAAGAAATGTTTATGCGGCTCCGTCCCATTTTTGGTAAGCCCCAATTATATCAAAAAGTAACACCAGAACAACCCACCTTATCAACTTGTTCCTAAAATATTAGATGAATAGGTACAAACTAATGTAATTGATGATAACCTTTAAGAATGGTATTTATTTAATCGCCAGTACAAAATAATTCTTCTTCCCGCGCTGTAACAAAACAAATTTATCATTGATAAGGTCTTCGGTAGTAATGATATAATCTTCCTTTACCTTTTCCTTGTTTACCGAAATGGAATTTTGCTTCAATTCCCGTCTAGCTTCCCCGTTCGATGCTAAAAAACCGGTCTTTGCGGCCAAGGCTGCAATCATATCCAAACCATTGTTAATGTCCTCTCTGGATACCACTGCCTGGGGCACACCTTCAAACACCTCCAGAAATGTCTTTTCATTAAGCTTTTTTAGGTCGCTCGAGGTCGATTTCCCAAAGAGAATATCACTGGCCCTCACTGCGTTGTCCAGATCTTCCCTTGAATGTACCATTACCGTGACCTCATCTGCCAAACGCTTTTGAAGCACCCTTAAGTGTGGGGCTTCCTTATGTGTTTCTATCAAATTTTCAATTTCTTCCTTCGCTAAAAAAGTGAAGATCTTAATATATTTTTCGGCATCCCCATCCGAGGTGTTCAACCAATATTGGTAAAATTTATAGGGAGACGTCCTTTCCGGATCCAACCAGATATTGCCGCCTTCAGACTTCCCAAATTTAGTGCCATCGGCCTTGGTAATCAATGGGCAGGTCAAGGCAAAACCTTTGCCTCCACCAATTCTACGAATGAGTTCCGTGCCTGTGGTAATATTTCCCCACTGATCGCTACCCCCCATCTGCAAAGTACAGTTGTATTCTTTATAAAGGTGTAAAAAATCATATCCCTGTACCAATTGATAGGTAAACTCTGTAAAGGACATGCCCTCCTTTGCTTCGGCCGACAGACGTTTTTTTACAGAATCCTTGGCCATCATATAATTTACCGTTATATGCTTTCCTACATCCCGTATAAATGCCAAAAAGGAAAAATCCTTCATCCAATCATAATTGTTCACCAGTACGGCACTATTGTCCTTTCCGCTATTAAAATCCAAAAAACGGGAAAGTTGGGCCTTTATGGCGGCCTGGTTATGGGCCAATGTGGCCTCGTCCAGCAAATTTCGTTCGGTAGATTTTCCCGAAGGGTCGCCGATCATCCCGGTTGCCCCACCGATCAATGCAAAAGGTTTATGGCCTGCCAGCTGAAAGTGGCGCAACATCATCACCCCTACCAAATGTCCAATATGCAGGGAGTCTGCCGTTGGGTCTATTCCCACATAGGCCGATTGCATTCCGCTTAACAAATGTTCTTCCGTACCGGGCATTGCATCGTGCAACATTCCTCTCCAAGTCAATTCCTCTACAAAGTTCGTAATCATGCTGTAATTCTTCTAATTCAATAATAGTCGCAAATATAAAATAATAGGTGGTTTAACTCCTTTCAAAAACGGAATAAATTGGAGACAATTGAGTAAATTTACGACATGATTTTAGTCACAGGAGGAACCGGATTACTGGGAGCGCACCTTCTTTTGCATTTATTGCAATCGGTTGCCACCGTAAAAGCCATTCATAGGGAAAAAAGCAACTTAAAAGAGGTGGAAAAGGTATTTGGGTACTATACCGACCGATCCCATGAACTATTTCAAAAAATTATTTGGGTAAAGGCCGATCTTAACGACCTCCCGGCCTTGGAAATTGCTTTTGAAAATGTAACCCATGTCTACCACTGTGCGGCCTTAATTTCTTTTAACCCCAATGATTATGACCTATTGCGTGCGGTAAACTATGAAGGCACCAAAAATATTGTCAATCTCTGTATTGCCAACGGAGTTAAAAAATTGTGTTATGCCAGTACCATTGGTGCCATAGGGAGAACGGTAGGCAACCAAATGGCTACCGAAGAAACGGATTGGAACGCCCAACAAAGCAACGTATACGCCATGACCAAAATGGATGCCGAACTGGAAGTTTGGAGGGGTGCACAGGAAAATGTTCCCGTAGTCATTGTAAATCCGGGGGTGATTTTAGGGCCTGGATTCTGGGAAACCGGCACCGGGGTTCTATTCAAAACCGCTTATAAGGGCCGTAAATATTATCCTCCGGGAGGAACAGGTTTCGTTACTGTATATGATGTGGTCAAGATAATGACCCAATTAATGCAGTCATCCATAACCAATGAAAGGTATATCCTAGTGGCCAAAAACTTGACCTACAAAGAAATTCTACAAATGATTACGGGGGCCTTTGGCATACCAGGTCCAAGCAAAGCCATTAAATTCTGGCAACTGGAGGTATTTAGGCGATTGGATCGGCTTAGAAATATTTTCTGGAACAGCGGAAGAAAACTTACCAAAAACTCTATCCGATCCCTAAGAAAAAACCAATTGTTCTCGGCTGAAAAAGTCCAAAAAGAACTGGGATATTCCTTTGAAGCTTTGGATGGCGCCATAGAACTGTCCTGCAACAAGTTTATGGAAGGGAATCCTTAGTATTTTCCGGTTTTTTTTTAAGATTCGGGTTTAACTTTTCCCTGGCCTCTTTTATAGAATCCTGCTTCTTCTGTCTTTCCTCTTCAAAAAATTTTTCCCCCTTCTCCAATCTATCCTTAACCTTGGTATAGATGGCCTCATATACAGTGGGAATAGAAGCATAATAGGTATCGCTTTTTATAAATTGAAGGCTGTCTATCCCATACTTGGAATAAATATACCCCATAGGCTCAATGTCATATTCGTTTAAAACGCCTTCATTAATTATTTTGCTGGCATTTAATAATGAAATGTCATATAAAATTGCGGCCATCTCAGCTTCCGGAATAAGGTTTTCCGGTTTCTCCACCACCTTTTCATTACATGAAAAAAACAGCCCTAGAAAAATGGCAACTATATATTTTTGCATTACCCTCTATTAAAAGTTAACCTCATGGCTTTCCGCTCTTTCGAGAAATTACCATCCCAATAGGCCAAATGGCCGTTTACAAAGGTATGGCTTATCCTAGATTTGAAGGTATTTCCTTCAAAGGGAGACCACCCACATTTATAGGCGATATTTTCCTTGGTCACCTTCCAGGGGCTGTTAAGGTCCAACACCACCAAATCGGCATAAAACCCTTCCTTGATAAAACCACGTTTTTTTATCTGGAACAATTTGGCCGGATTATGGCACATTTTCTCCACAATTTTTTCCAAGCTTATCTGTCCGCTATGGTATCTTTCCAACATTGCCGGCAGGGCATGCTGCACCAAAGGGCCTCCGGAGGGAGCGGAAGTATATACATTATTTTTTTCCTCTAATGTATGTGGTGCATGGTCCGTGGCAACTACATCTATACGGTCGTCCAATAAAGCCTCCCAAAGCTGATCCCTATCCGATGCCGTTTTAACGGCCGGATTCCATTTGATCAAACTACCCTTGGTATCGTAATCCCCTTCTGAAAACCAAAGGTGGTGAATACAGACCTCTGCGGTAATTTTTTTATCCTCCAGGGGAATATCGTTCCTAAAAAGTTCTGTTTCCTTCCCTGTTGACAGGTGAAAAACGTGAAATCTTGCCCCTGTCTTTTTGGCCAGGGCTATGGCTCTGGAAGAAGAAAGATAGCAGGCTTCGGCACTCCTTATCAAAGGATGGTATTTTACGGGAATATCATCCCCGTACTGCGCCATATATCTGGCCAAATTGGCCTTGATCGTGGACTCATCCTCGCAATGTGCGGAAATTACCATCTCCGTATTCCTAAATATTTTTTCGATCACCTCCTCATTGTCTACCAACATATTGCCGGTAGAGGACCCCAAAAAGAGTTTGATCCCGGAACAGGCATTCTTATCCAATTTTTTTATCTCTTCCAAATTATCATTGGTTCCCCCGAACAAAAAAGAGTAATTGGCATAGGCGGTGTTTCTGGCCATTTCAAACTTTTCCTCCAAGGCCTTGATAGAGGTGGTCTGTGGATTGGTATTGGGCTGTTCCATAAAGGAGGTTATTCCTCCGGCAACCGCCGCCCGGCTTTCGGTAGCAATAGTACCCTTATGGGTCAGGCCCGGTTCCCTAAAATGCACTTGATCGTCTATGGCCCCCGGTATTACATACCTGCCTTCCAAATCTATGACCTTGGTGGCACTATCGGAAGGAATTAAAGTCTCGATTTTAAAAATTATATCGTCTTCCAGCAGTATATCGGCAGGGAATATGGTATTGTCATTAACAATTTTAACATTTTTTAAAAGTATTCTTCCCATCTTAAAATTTCTTTTTGTGAAACAAACTTCGCAACTTCATCTGCACTACCCCGAACACGGCCTCATTAATTATGGAGGCGCTCATTTTTGATTTGCCCCTTATTCTATCGGTAAAAATAATAGGCACCTCCTCAATTTTATAATTTTGAAGATGGGCCCTGAACTTCATCTCGATTTGAAAGGCATAACCGATAAATTTAATGGAATCCAAATTGATGGTTTCCAAGACCTTTCTCCTGTAACAAACAAATCCCGCCGTAGGGTCGTGCACCTTCATCCCGGTTATCACCTTCACATAAAATGAGGCCCCGTAGGACAACAATATTCTATATAAGGGCCAATTTACCACATTAATTCCCTTTTTGTAACGTGATCCTACAGCCACGTCCGCCCCATCAATACAGGCTTGGCGCAGTCTTATAAGATCGGAAGGGGCGTGTGAGAAGTCCGCATCCATCTCAAAAATATATACATATTTTCTTTCAATGGCCCATTTAAACCCATGTATGTAGGCCGTTCCCAAACCGGACTTATCCCGTCTTACCTCTAAAAATAATTTGTCCGGATAGTGGGCCTGCAACGCTTTTACCGCATCGGCCGTACCGTCCGGAGAATTATCATCCACAACCAGGATATGAAAATCTCCCTCCAAAGCAAATACGGAATGAATAATGGGCTCAATGTTTTCAATTTCATTGAAGGTAGGAATAATGACCAAGCTATCCGCCATCTAGGTATCGCAATTTTAGCAAAAATAGTATTTTAAAAACTGTAGTGAAACATGGGGGGAGTTTTATGATTTTTTTAATGATCCCATATTTTGGTTATAGTAAGGTTTTGCCTCACCCGGTACTTCCTTTTCGGCAGTACAGACCTCTCCCAAGAGAGGTAAATTCGATCGAACGGCTATGGGCCGGCCCTACCCAAAGGGTACAGTATCTTTGGATTGAACTATATAACGTCACCGTTTAGAGCTTCCATTGAACCTATATGCAATTGGCTACCATCAAAATTTCCCTTTTCCATACCTCTTGCCCACCATTCATGGCTTATGGCTTATGGCTTATGGCTTATGGCTTATGGCTTATGGCAAAAATACTTTTACAAACTAAAGCGGGATGCACGAAATATAGATGGCATAACCTTAAATGGATTTCATTGTCCACCTATTTGATTTCTTATCTTTTTCCATGGATTTAGTCCCAAAAAAGCTTAGGTTTGGGTTGATTTTTTCTTGACCTAAAAAAATATATTGTACCCATGCTTAAATTGTAAGGACCCAAGAGCATTGCTTTAACACTAAAGAAACAGTACATGACAAAACCGATTGAGCATAAAAAATGGGTCATTGCGAACAAAGCGAAGCAATCTGCCCAATGGGCGATAGATTACTTCGTACCTCGCGATGACGAAAAACTATTTTTTGTCATGCACTAAAAAGAGAATGAAATATACATTGTAAGCCATAACATCGCCCAAGTATAAGAAAGTAGACATTGGGGAATTTTTAGATTAAAAACTGTACCGTATAAATGGACGCCATATTAAGAAATGAATATACTGCAGATTGGATAACCATTATCCTATTTTCCAGTATCTTTTTTATAGTACTGGCCAAAACTACTTTTTATAGCCGTTTCCTGAATTATATAATCTTACCTTTCAACAACAAATATATCTTCCTATACCAAAAGAAGGACAAACTATTTAATTGGTTCAGTATTTTTTTCAGTATTTTCCAATTGCTCAATTTTTCCCTTTTCCTGTATTTTGCGTATACTATTTTTTTCAAAGTTCCGGACGAACAACAGCTTCTGACCTATGGCAGTATTTTTATATCGCTTCTTTTATTTTTTACGGTTAAAATACTTTTGCAATTGGGCAATGGTTTTATATTCAATAACAAGAAGATCATTTCGGAAATAATTTTCAAAAAACTCTCCTACCTTAACTATAGTGGCCTTGTGATGTTATTTGCCAATCTTCTATTAAATTATGTTGTTAAAGAGTCCAAAACAGTAGTAATTATAAGTCTCTTATCGGTTTTCCTAATAAACGCCATTGGTTGGACAACAACATTGAGAAATCATCAAAATTTCATAGCCAACAATTTTGTGTATTTTATTTTGTACCTTTGCGCTCTTGAAATAGCACCAATTATTATAATTGGGAACCACCTAATAGATCGAAACCTATGAAAGTAAAAACGATTTTGGTTTCACAGCCAGAACCCAAGATGGAAAACTCCCCTTATTCCAAGTTGATCGATAAGGAGAAAATAAAGGTAGACTTTAGGCCTTTTATCCACGTGGAAGGTGTTGATGCGAAAATGGTCCGACAACAAAAAATTGACCTTAAAAATTTTACCGCCATTATCCTTACCAGTAGAAATGCCGTAGACCATTTCTTCAGGATCGCCGAGGAAATGAGGTTCAAGGTTCCCGATACAATGAAATATTTTTGTCAATCAGAGGCAGTAGCCTACTATTTACAAAAGTATGTGGTATACCGCAAGCGTAAAATATATGTCGGGAAAATGAATTTTCCAGATCTAAATACTTTGTTCAAAAAATATAAGGACGAAAAATTTTTATTGCCGTCCTCTGACGTTCTTAAACCGATAGTTCCTGAAACGCTGAATAGTTTGGGAATAGATTGGACCAGGGGCATTTTTTACAAAACGGTCATTAGCGATCTTTCGGACCTAAGGGATGTGTACTATGATGTATTGGTGTTCTTTAGCCCTTCGGGGATAGAATCATTGTTAAAGAATTTCCCTGATTTTAAACAGAACGATACCCGAATAGCGGTTTTTGGGAATTCAACGGTAAAAGCGGCTACCGAGGCAGGGTTGCGAATAGACATTCAGGCCCCTACCCCGGAAACCCCTTCCATGACCATGGCGCTACAGAGATACATTACCAGTGTAAACAAAAAATAATTATTGCTTAAGAGACTGTCCAAGTTTATCCTTTGGTTTTTATCTATGCGCCGGCTGGCTCCTTCGCTAAAAATGTCTACTAGACATTTTCTTTACGCTCGGCCCTGTCTTTTCCCGCCATACATCAGCTATTTTTCGGTCCGTAGCTATGGCTATGAACCTCAAAATACCTTCGTCTGACAAAAAAATACACTATAAAATATTCCAAAAACAAAATTTGGACAGTCTCTAAAAATTGATTTGGCAAATACCTCCTTATAAAGCATAGCGTTGCGGCCCTCCACGCCTTATTTCTTCATTGGCATAGACTTCAAATTTCTTAAAATTCTCTCTAAAGGCATTGGTCAATTTAAAGGCCGTTTTGTAATAGGCATCATCATTGTTCCAAGTTGCGCGCGGACTAAGCACACTTGTAGGGACCCCAGGGCATTCCCTTGGCTGTGCTACCCCAAAAACGGAGTGGATATGGTATTTATCATAACTGTACAGTCCCAATTTACCACTTAAAGCCGCATGGATCATGGCCCTGGTATACTTTAATTTCATTCTGGTACCGACCCCATAAGGACCCCCGGTCCAACCTGTATTTACCAACCATACATTTACCCCCGCGTCCAACATTTTTTTACTGAGCATTTCCGCGTATTTAGTTGGATGTAACGGCATAAACGGCGCCCCAAAACAGGCCGAAAAACTTGGTACAGGTTCTACAACCCCCGTCTCGGTACCTGCCACTTTGGCCGTATATCCCGAAATAAAATGATAAGCGGCCTGACTGGGGGTCAACTTGGATATAGGGGGCAGCACCCCAAAGGCATCCGCAGTTAAAAAGAAAATATTTTTTGGATCCCTGCCCATGGAGGGTATCTGTATATTATCTATATTATAAATGGGATAACTTACCCTGGTATTTTGGGTAATAGAAGTATTTTCATAGTCTACCACCCCATTTGCGTCCAAGACCACATTCTCCAAAAGCGCCCCTTTCTTGATAGCTCCATAAATTTCAGGTTCGTTTTCTTCCGAAAGATTAATGACCTTGGCATAACAGCCCCCTTCAAAATTAAACACCGCATTCTCTTTGGTCCACCCATGTTCATCATCCCCGATCAATTTTCTATGGGGGTCCGCCGATAAGGTAGTCTTTCCCGTTCCCGAGAGTCCAAAAAAGATAGCGGTATCCCCATTATCGCCTACATTTGCAGAACAATGCATAGGAAGGCAATTTTTATATACCGGAAGAATAAAATTAAGCGCAGAGAATATGCCCTTTTTAATTTCCCCTGTATAACCGGTACCTCCTATCAAGGCAATTTTCCGGGTAAAATTTAGGATGGCAAAATTATGCTGCCTCGTCCCATCCTCACCTGCCTTAGCCATAAATCCCGGCGCATTGATCACTGTCCATTCCGGATCAAAACCGGCCAACTCTTCTTCTGTGGGCCTTAAAAACATATTATAGGCAAACATATTGGACCAGGGATATTCATTTATGACCCTAATGTTCATCCTATAATCCTCGTCCGCACATGCATAACAATCCCTTACATAAAGCTCCTTTTCATTAAGATAGTTAACGACCTTCTCGTAAAGGGCATCAAACCTCGCACTGTCAAAAGGTATATTCACATTTCCCCACCAAATTTTATCGGCCGTAATATCATCTTTTACAATGAATCTGTCCATTGGCGACCTTCCGGTAAACTCGCCGGTATTGATTGCCAAAGCTCCGGTAGACGAGGTTACGCCCATCCCTTTTTCCACTGTAATTTCATGCAATTTGGACGGTTCCAATTGATAATGGACTTTTTTAGCGGTTATTCCATAATTTTCCAACGCAATCGATATAGTTGATAGTGTTGATGAATTCATAATAGTTGAGTTTAGTTAAATAATATAAGTGTTCCCTGAGTTTATTAATTTTGATTTGATGGTTTCCATTTTAGAACCTTAATACCCAAAAGTATCCAGCCAGTAACAAGGAGAACCCCTCCAAAAGGAGTTAAAAGCGCCAGTTTCTTAAAATCAAAGCCAGACAGGTCATTGGTGGCCAAGAGGTAAATTGAAAAAGAGAAGCATACAACTCCGGCTACGATAAAGTAATACACTATCTTTTTGCCCTCGCTTCCCAAAATGTTGCAACCTCCCAAAATCATCAGGAACAAAGCGTGGTACATCTGATATGTCACCCCTGTTTCAAAAGTCCCGATTGCCCTGACATCGATCATTTTTTCCAAACCGTGTGCCCCGAAAGCACCCAAAAGAATTGCTGTTAGACCGAAAAATATTCCTGTTCCAAAAATTGTTTTGTTCATAACTTATCATCACTTATTTTTTACAAATATAACAATTTGATACCTTAGTATCCGTGAAATAGAAAAGGAAAAAACCAATGCGTAGAAAAATTCTTGTTGTGGGCACCGGAAAATCCACTACCTATTTGTTTGATTATTTAATACAAAAAGCGGAGGTGGAAAATTTACATATTACTATATGCGACTTAAATCCGGAGGTCCTTTCCGATAAAATAAAATTACATAATTTCTGTACTATATTAAAATTGGACATTTTTAATGACAAGGAAAGAAGTAGGGCCATTGAAAACTCGGACATAGTCATTTCAATGCTCCCTGCCAAATTTCATATCAAAATAGCGGAAGATTGTATCCGCTTTTCCAAACATTTGGTCACCGCCTCCTATATAAGCGATGAAATAAAGGCCTTGGATCAACAGGTTAAAGAAAAAAGCCTGGTCTTTATGAACGAAATTGGCCTGGACCCCGGTATAGATCATATGAGTGCCATGCAGGTCATAGACAACATAAGGAAAAAAGGCGGTAAAATTGTCCTCTTCGAATCCTTCACCGGTGGGCTGGTGGCCCCTGAAAGCGACAACAACCTATGGAACTATAAATTTACATGGAACCCAAGAAATGTGGTGGTGGCAGGACAGGGGGGGGTCGCAAAATTCATACAAGAGGGCACTTACAAATACATCCCCTATCACAAACTTTTTAGAAGGACCGAATTTTTGGATGTGGAAGGTTACGGGAAATTTGAGGTATACGCCAATAGGGATTCGCTCAAGTACAGAGAGGTTTACGGCCTTGAGGATGTACTTACCCTATACCGGGGCACTATGCGCCGAGTGGGTTTTTCCAAAGCATGGAATATGTTCGTACAATTGGGCATGACAGATGATAGTTATACCATTGAGAATTCCGAAGGAATGTCTTACCGCGAATTTGTAAATTTATTTCTGCCCTATTCCCCCACCGATACGGTAGAATTAAAAATGAGGCATTACTTAAAAATAGATCAGGACGATATTATGTGGGAAAAGCTAATGGAACTGCATTTGTTTGACGATACAAGAAAAATCGACCTAAAAAACGCCACTCCCGCACAAATTTTACAAAAAATATTGGAAGATAGTTGGACCCTGGACGACCAGGACAAGGATATGATTGTAATGTACCACAAATTTGGGTACGAACTTAACGGAAAAAGAGAACAGTTGGATGCCAATACAGTGGTCATTGGCAAGGACAGGACCTATACCGCCATGGCCAAAACCGTTGGGCTGCCGGTAGCCATGGCCACCTTATTGATATTAAACAAGAAAATTACCACTCCAGGAGTACAACTACCTATAAAACGAGAGGTCTACGAACCTATTTTGGAGCAACTTAAAAGCCATGGCATTCGCTTTAAGGAATACCAGGTACCCTACCTTGGGTACAATCCCGACTCTGTAGCTAGCTAAGATATAAAACCATTTTGGTATCTTTATATGGAAATTGAAGTATAACCAATGAAATCCAATAACGAGAACATAAAAATTGACGGTATCGATAAGGAGATACTACGGTTTTTAATGGCCGATGCCAGAAAGCCCGTTCTGGAGATTGCCAGAAAAATAGGGATTTCCGGTGCCGCAATTCATCAGAGACTACGGAAATTGGAAGCTTCAGGTTTAATTGCAGGCTCAAAATTCATCATTAACCCCAAAGTTTTGGGATACACTACCATGGCCTATATTGGAATATATCTGGACAAGGCCATGAGCAATCCCGTGGCCGTTAAAGAGCTGGAAAAAATTCCCGAAGTCCTGGAATGTCATTACACTACCGGAAACTGGTCCATTCTTATAAAAGTGCTCTGCCGGGACAACGAACATCTGATGCAAGTACTTAATAAAAATATACAGCAGATAGAAGGGGTTTCCAGAACAGAGACCTTTATTTCCTTGGACCAGCAAATAGACAGACAAATTACAATTTGATATTTGGATTGAATCTAAATAAGTGCTATTTTTGCCCTTATGACCACAGTTTTCAGTTCAAAATTCTATACCTTATATCAATCTGATGTTGATAGATGTTTTTATATAGATTTCGGACAAAAGACAGTTAAATTAACTTTTTGCCAATTACTGGCCCTGCGTCAAAAAGTACATTCCATTTCCATTGAGGACCATTTTGATTCCGACATGAACAAACATGGCTTTGAAGTCTTAATGCTCTGCAACAAGGAACATTTATTTCTTTTGAACACATTTGAAATTTTGGATTTAATGGAATTGGTACAGCAAGGTTTTTCGCTATTGGGCATATCTTCCGAGACCCCGCTGGTCCGTCTCTAATTTCCCTGTCCCTATTTGGTATTTGGTCTTAGACCGATTATAAATTACACCCCTCATTATTAATTACAATTTACATTCAATATCTTTATACAAAGTAGGGACCAATACGGATTTGTATTGGCTTATAAACTGTAAATTGTATAATTATGAAAGACATAGCAAGACAAAAAATGAGTATTAAGGTCAGTTCTATGGACTTGCTCAATAATCAACTTAAAATGGAGGCACATGCTTCCGCTTCCTATTTGGCCATGGCTTCTTGGTGCGAACAACACGCCTTTACGCAAAGTGCGGAATTCTTTTACCATCAGGCGAGCGAGGAAAGGGAGCACATGATGAAAATATTCAGGTTTATAACGGATTGTGGCGGCAATTCCATTTCTCCGACCGTAAACAATATCAACCATGATTTTTCGCACTTGGAAGAAGTGTTCGAAACCGCCCTGGAACAAGAAATAGCAGTTACCAAATCTATTTACAATTTGTTGTCCGTAGCCAGGAAAGAACAGGACTATCTGGTTGAGAATTTCCTACAATGGTTTATTAACGAGCAATTGGAAGATGAAAAAACCTTCAGGGACATCCTGGACCTTTTCGAACTGATGGGAAGGGACGGTATTGCCCTAAAACTAATAGACGAGCGTATAAAGACCGAATAGGCCACGATTAAAAAAACGAATGTTTTAAACACCTTGCCATTACACAAAAGCAGGGGACGGCCATAAAAAAGGGGAATGTAATGACATTCCCTTTTTTGTATGATTAATTTGAACAAATCCTTATTCCCTGTTCCCCAAGACCTGCATGGCCCAATACACCAAGGTTGCCAAAGATCCTATGGCCGCTACCAAATAAGTCCGTGCGGCCCATTTTAAGGCATCCTCGGATCCTTTGTATTCTTCTTGGCTCACCATATTTTTATTCTTTAACCAAGCCAAGGCACGGTTACTGGCATCGTATTCCACCGGTAGGGTAATAAAACTGAACAAGGTGGCCAGCCCCATCATGATCAGACCTGCCACAGCTACCCAATATCCCAGACCACCTCCTGCCGCGGCCCCCAGCATAATACCGCCGAAGACCACCCACATGGACATTCCCGAGGTAACACTGACCACCGGCACCAATTTGGAACGCAGGGTCAACCATTCATATGCCGTAGCGTGTTGTACGGCGTGTCCACATTCATGGGCCGCTACGGCCGCTGCCGAAGCGTTTCTTTGATTATAGACCCCTTCACTTAAATTTACGGTCTTATTTACCGGATTGTAGTGGTCTGTAAGCATTCCCGGTGTAGAAACAACCTTTACATCCCTGATGCCATGGTCTGCCAACATTTTTTCGGCTATCTCCGCACCACTCATCCCATTGCGCAAATGCACCTTGGAATAGTGCTTAAATTTGCTCTTTAACTTATAACTTACCAACCAGCTTACCAAAGCTATGGCTCCTAGCAATATAAAATACATAACAATTGTCTTTTTAAAATTAATCCAATATACTAAAGTTTCCTTTATTTAGTTTTTAGATTCTATAGCAAAAATCCCGCCAAATTATCCATGTCCCTCATGGCAGGCACAAATATAAATGCATCTGACAAATTGTCCCGGCCTATTTATATTTCAGTTTTAGGACGATCATGATAAAAAGTAATACCGCTGTTATAAAATTGGCCAAAACCATAGGTACACTGTCATGGTAAATACCATAGATCAGCCATAGGACCACTCCAAGGAACATGGCCAGATACATGGTAAGCGAAATATCTTTGGTAGATTTATTACTCCACGTCTTATGTACCTGAGGCACTATAGAATAGGTTGTAAGTACGGCTGCCACCAAGCCCATGATTTCTATATTCTCCATTCTGCTAAATACCATTTATGTGCAATCCCTACAATTTGGATACAAGTCCAAATTGCTACCAAAACAAACGCAAGCTTTGGAACAATTTCTTTACCCAACTATATTGACAATTTTACCCGGAACCACAATTACCTTCTTGGGGGTACGGCCCTGTAACTGTTCCTGCGTTTTTTCATGGACCATAACAGCAGTCTCTATTTCCTCTTTGGTAAGATCTGCCGGCAACTCCAATTTAAAGCGTACTTTTCCATTGAAGGAAATAGGGTACTCCTTACTGCTCTCCACCAAATACTTCCCTTCAAACTTAGGGAAGGGGGCCGTGGCAATGGAGGTCTTGTATCCCAATTTACTCCAAAGTTCCTCGGCTATATGTGGCGCATAGGGAGAGACCAATACGGCCAAGGGTTCCAAAATGGCCCTGCTGGTACATTTCTGGGCAGACAATTCGTTTACGGCAATCATAAAGGTAGCTACCGAAGTATTGAATGAAAAATGCTCTATGTCCTCCTCCACTTTCTTGATGGTCTTGTGCAGGGTTTTTAGACTTTCTTTCAATGGTTCGGCAACACCCCCCTCAAGGGGGGAATTATCCACTTTAAACTGACCATCCGGACCGGAATGGTACAAGCGCCACATTTTCTTAAGGAAACCGTGGACCCCGGTAATCCCTGCCGTATTCCAAGGTTTGGACTGCTCCAAGGGCCCTAGGAACATCTCGTACAAACGTAGGGAATCTGCCCCGTACTCTTCGCAGATACTGTCCGGACTTACCACATTGTATTTGGACTTGGACATTTTTTCTACCTCACGGCCTACAATGTATTTCCCGTCCTCCAAAACAAACTCGGCATCCTTAAAATCGGCATAAAGAGGATTTTCTTTAAATTTTATCAAATCCAATTCATCGGATGGATTTACCAAAACCACATCTACGTGAAGAGGTTGAACCGATCTGTTGTCTACCCCTATTAAGTTTTTCGAAACCAGAGTGTTTTCTCCTTCCAATCTATAAACAAAAGCACTGGTCCCCGTAATCATCCCCTGATTGATGAGCTTTTTGGCAAACTCGGGTTTGGGTACCAGGCCCTTATCGAATAAAAATTTCTGCCAAAAACGACTGTACAGCAAATGTCCGGTGGCATGTTCGCTACCCCCAATGTAAAGATCCACATCCTGCCAATAGTCCATGGCCTCCTTAGAAAAAATTTCCCTTTCATTATGGGGATCCATATATCGGTTGAAGTAATACGAACTCCCCGCCCATCCCGGCATAGTGTTCAACTCCAACGGAAATACGGTTTTATGATCTATGGACTTATTGCTTACAACTGCCGATTTACTTACATCCCAGGCCCAAACCGTGGCATTGCCCAAGGGGGGCTCCCCAGTTTCCGTAGGCAGGTACTTTTCTACTTCCGGTAATACAATGGGCAAATGCTTCTCGCCTATCATTTGGGGCATCCCGTCCACATAATACACGGGAAAGGGTTCTCCCCAATAACGTTGTCGACTAAAGACGGCATCGCGCAACCTGTAATTGATCTTTCCTTTTCCCTGTCCCAATTTCTCCAATTCGGAGATGACACGCTTAACGGCCTCTTTATAAGGGAGTCCGTTTAAGAAGTCGGAATTGGCAATAACGGTCTTTTCCTTATCGGCAAAGGCTTCTTCGGAAATATCCACTCCCTCAAATATATTGGGAATAGGTATATTAAAATGCCTTGCAAAATCGTAATCGCGTTGGTCCCCACAGGGCACGGACATTACCGCCCCTGTACCATAACCGGCCAACACATAATCACCTATCCAAATGGGAATGGGCTCCTTACTAAACGGATGTTCCGCATAGGCACCCGTAAAAGCTCCGGTAATGGTCCTTACATCGGCCATACGATCTCGCTCACTACGTTTGGCCGTAGCCGCTATATAGGCCTCTACTTCCGTCCTCTGCCCGGGCGTGGTTATTTTGGCCACCAATTCGTGTTCCGGGGCCAGGGTCATAAAACTCACCCCAAAAATAGTGTCGGGCCGGGTGGTAAATACCGAAATTTCCATGGCTTCCGTATTGACCTCCCCCCTGCCCCCTCCCAAGGAGGGGGAGTTTAGTGCCGTCTCAATTTTTGAAATTACCCCATCAATATTGTCAAGGACTTCATCATTGGTAAATCTGATAACGGTATACCCCTTTTTCTGCTCCAACAACAATTGCCTTTCCGCATCCTTGTCCATTTGATATTGGTGAATTTCCCCATCCACCACCACGATCAATTCTTTTTCCAAGCAAACGAAATCAACTATATACCCAAAAATTGGATGTTGTCTTCTAAATTTTGAATTCAGATTTCTATTTCTAAGGGCCTCCCACAACTTAGCTTCTGCCTCGGTAGGGTTCTTGCGCATCTCTTTGGCCCTTTCCAATAGAACTGCATAAATATCCGAATCGGCAGTATGAAATTTTGGCGAAGACAAATCCCCATTGAAATCGGAATTCGTCCCCCCTCCTTCGGAGGGGGCAGGGGGGAGGACCCTAAACGTAACCTCTGCCCCTTCGGACCTGCCTATCCAATTGGTCTGGGAATCCTTCAAGGGTTGGGGCCAATCTACCGTGGTCAGATCGTCCAACAACCGCTGGGCATAGGCAGCGATGCGCATGCTCCACTGCGTCATTTTTTTACGGATAACCGGATGTCCACCTCGCTCCGAAACTCCATTGACAATCTCATCGTTGGCCAAAACCGTTCCCAAGGCCGGACACCAATTTACTTCGGTCTCCGCCAAATAGGTCAACCTATATTGCAATAGCACTTCCTGTTGCTCCTTTTCTGAAAAGGCTTTCCAATCGGCTGCCGAAAATGCCGAAACATCTTCATCGCATACCGCATTTACACTTTCATTGCCCTCTTTTTCAAAAATAGCGATGAGACCGGAAATATCCTCTGCCCTATCCGTATCCTTATTGTACCAGGAATCAAAAAGTTGGATGAAAATCCATTGGGTCCATTTGTAATAATTGGGGTCGGAGGTACGCACTTCCCTGCTCCAATCGAAAGAAAAACCAATTTTATCCAACTGTTCCCTATACCTGTTGATATTGGTTTCTGTAGTAATGGCAGGATGCTGCCCTGTCTGAATGGCATATTGCTCCGCAGGCAAACCGAAGGAATCGTAACCCATAGGATGCAATACATTAAACCCCTTGTGCCTTTTGTAACGCGCATAAATATCACTGGCAATATAGCCCAAAGGATGCCCTACATGTAACCCGGCACCGGAGGGGTAGGGAAACATATCCAGTACATAAAACTTCTCCTTTCGGGAATCATTGTCCGCTTTAAAAGTTTGATTTTCAGCCCAAAATTGCTGCCATTTTTCTTCAATCTTCCTAAAATCGTAAGTCATCCTAATCTCTTGAATTATAATCAGTGTACCTGCTGCACACCCGTGCATTTATTAATGTAGCGCAAAAATAAGTTTAATCTATGAAATGAACTATCACAATGGGGCCTAAGATCTGGATTATAATGGTGAAAATATGTAAATTGGGAATTGCTCCAAGCAGCTTCAACTACATCCTTTCCATCGCCAAAACAAACCTAAATAGCCATCAAACATGCCCCAACTATTTCCAATTCAATTTACTTTCCTATTTTTACATATTGATTTTCGACTATGGGTACATCTTTTGAACGTTTTCAGAAAAGAAAGCTTATCTCCTCTTATTTTTCAGTAGTCCTTAGTATTGGATTGGTACTTTTTTTATTGGGCATATTGGGGCTTTTGGTGTTGAACACCAAAAAATTGGCCGATCATTTTAAGGAACAGATCACCATATCCGTCTTTCTTAAGGACAATGCCAAAGAGGTGGAAGTAGACCAATTACAAAAAAGTTTGGCCATGGCCGAATATACCAAAAAAGCCACCTACGTTTCCAAAGAAGAGGCGGCAGAACAACACAGCGAGGAAATCGGGGAGAATTTCTTGGATTTTCTGGGGTATAATCCCCTAAAAAATTCCATAGATGTACAACTCAAGGCCGATTATGTTTCTACAGAGAAGATCGCCGAAATAGCAGAGGAAATTTCTACACGGGACTATATTGAAGAAGTGAGCTACGACAAACCACTGATTACCCTTTTAAACGACAACGTAAAAAAAATAAGTTTTTGGATTTTGATCGCCAGCGGCATTTTCACCTTTATTGCCGTATTATTGATCAACAGCTCCATCCGTCTATCCATTTACTCCAAGCGCTTTATCATAAAAACCATGCAGATGGTGGGGGCTACCAAAACATTTATCCGTAGACCCTTTATTTGGACCAACATTAAATTGGGGATCCTTGGAGCGTTCCTGGCATTGGTTGCATTAGGCTGTGTACTATATTATGTAAATATAAATTTTCCGGAACTCAATCTATTTCAGGAACCTACAACCCTCATAATTCTTTTTACAAGTGTTTTTCTTTTAGGGGTCCTGATTTCATTGATAAGTACATTTTTTGCAACACAACGTTTCTTAAATCTTAGAACGGACGATTTATATTATTAACTTTGCGGTATGGGTAAAAAACAAAAAAACAATCAACCACAAAAGTCTGGACAGGAATTTATTTTTCAGAAAAAAAATTACCTTTTTATGTTTGTTGGTTTGGCTTTTATAAGCCTAGGGTTTATTCTTATGAGCGGTGGAGGCAGTGACGATCCCAATGTCTTTAATCCTGAAATCTATAATTTCAGAAGAATAGGCCTTGCCCCAACATTGGTATTGATCGGGCTAGGGATAGAAGTGTACGCCATTCTGTTGAATCCGCATAAGAAGAAATAAATTTTGGACATATTTGAGGCTATTATTCTTGCCATAATTGAAGGCATTACCGAGTATTTACCGGTTTCTTCAACTGGACATATGATTATAACATCTTCCTTTTTTGGTATTGCGCAGGAAGATTTTACCAAATTGTTTACGATCGTTATCCAATTGGGCACCATCCTTTCCGTTGTGGTACTGTACTATAAACGATTTTTCCAAAGCATCGATTTTTATTATAAACTTTTGATCGCATTTATTCCGGCAGTGGTTTTGGGCCTACTTTTAAGTGACCTGATCGACGCCTTACTGGAAAGTCCGCTCGTAGTTGCCATTTCCCTGGTCATAGGAGGGTTCATCCTTTTAAAGGTGGATGACTGGTTCGGAGATTCGGAAAACACCGAGATATCATATGCCACGGCTTTCAAGATTGGCCTTTTCCAGTGTTTGGCAATGATTCCGGGCGTTTCCAGAAGTGGCGCCAGTATTGTTGGAGGTATGGCCCAAAAGTTATCCCGGACAGCGGCGGCGGAATTTTCGTTCTTTCTGGCCCTGCCCACCATGCTGGGAGCTACCCTTAAAAAGAGTTTTGACTACTACCATGCGGGCTTCACCCTTACCTCCGAACAAATAAATTTATTGATTATAGGAAACGTGGTCGGTTTTATCGTGGCCCTTTTTGCCATTAAGACCTTTATTGGATATTTAAGCAAGCATGGTTTTAAGATTTTTGGCTACTATAGAATCGTAGTTGGTATCGCCATCATCGTCATACATTATTTTATACGGCCATTAACGGTAATATAATGACAAAGGAAGACTTTTTAGAAGGGCAGGTTTTATTAATAGACAAACCGCTTGGTTGGTCGTCCTTTCAGGCCGTTAATTCCTTAAAATGGAAAATCAGAAAAAAATATCAGCTTAAAAAGATTAAGATAGGCCATGCCGGGACCCTTGATCCCCTAGCTACGGGATTGCTGCTCATCTGCACCGGAAAAGCCACCAAGACCATCAACGAACTTCAAGGTAAGATCAAAGAGTATACCGGTACCATAACCCTTGGAGGCACCACCCCTTCCTACGATCTGGAAACGGAAATAAACCAGAACTTCCCCATAGATCATATCACCAATGAATTGATCCTCAGTACCACGGCCCAATTTATAGGGGATATAGAGCAAGTTCCACCTGTATTTTCCGCTCTCAAGAAAGACGGCAAAAGACTTTATGAATATGCAAGGGAAGGGAAGGATGTGGAAATTAAAAAAAGAAGGGTCACTATTTCAGAGTTTGAAATTACCACTGTAGAACTCCCTATAATACACTTTAGGGTGGTCTGCAGCAAAGGCACCTACATTAGGTCTTTGGCCCATGATCTTGGCAAAGCCTTGCATTCCGGTGCCCATTTATCCTCCTTAAAAAGAACCAAAATAGGGGATTACAACGTAAATAAAGCCCTAACCCCCGAGGAATTTGGTAAATTACTGCAAATCGACAGCTAAATTTCGATATTAAAAGTGGTAACCTGACCGTTCGTCGATAATTTGAAATATTTTTGATAAAACGTGGTTATATCACTATGAATTTAAACCGCAAACAACTTTCTTTCTTGATTACCTTCTTTTCCATGGCCTTGGTGGTGCTAGGGCTTTACAACATCCACCTGGGGCGTGAAGAAAAGGAGGATTATGTTATTGAATTAAGTTTGTTGGAAGAAGAGGATCTGGAAAAGCAAATTGAGGAAGAATTAAAGGAGATGGAAGAAATGGCCAAATCCGATCCCGTTAAAAGCCATATGGCCTATAATGAGGCCAATAAGCCAAGTTTTGGCAATCCCGAGCCCCTTAAAACACTGGAGGAAATATTGGAAGAACAGGAGCTTTCCTCCGATAGTGATGACCCTACGGACTTTCTTAACTCGGACTCCGAATATGCCGCTAAGGTTAAAGAATTGGCAAAAAGACGAAGGGAAAAACAGGAGCTTTTAGGAGAAAAGGAAGCAAGTAAAGAAGTAATGACCAACAATTTGGCCAAGAGACGGACTTCTATTTCCTATTCTTTGGTAGACAGGAGGCACACCAACCTTCCCATACCCATTTACACCTGTATAGAAGGAGGCAAAGTAGTCATTAATATTAAGGTAGACCCATCTGGAAAGGTAACAGAGGCGGAAGTAAACAAAAAAAGCTCCGGTACCCTTAACGGTTGCCTAGTGGATAACGCCATTGAATATGCCTTAAAATCCAAATTTAATGCCGGAGAAAAGGCGGAACAAATGGGTACCATTACCTATTTATTCCAAGAAAAGCAACGATAGAAGATCGTTAACTGTATTTTGCCCCTTATCCTTATTGTACCAGAGCTGTAGATCCTGTTTAAATTCTGCCGTCAACTTTCCATATTTATTTTTATAGTCTTGTGCCATTTTGGCTGCAAAAGAAGGTCGGGAACCCCATTCCCCAATAACCTCGCCCGTTGTACCATCAATGGAAATCAGTTTTGGAATGGCCATGGCACCATGGGACAAAAATTGCTCCATTAACTCCATATTCCGATCGCGCAACACCAGCCTCAAGGAAATATTCGAATTTAATTCCGCTATCTTGTTCATTACAGGTAGTGTTTGGGCAGCATCGCCACACCAACTTTCCGTAAGCACCAACCAGATGGTTTTCTTATCCATCCCTTTAATTTTGGCTTGGGAATCCACATCGATTTTAATGGTCTTGTCCAAACGTTTCATTCGTTGGTCGTTCAGACGCGTATACTCGTTCAGTTCCTGACTTTCAATTGATCCTGTAGATCTGCCCTCCAAAGCCAAATTGGAAACCAAGGCCCTGTATTCCATATAACCCATAGACGACTTTAAACCATCCCTGACCAACTCTAGTTTGGATTTCTGTACTGTTTGTTCCATAAAATATAATCTAAATACTCCAAAATTAACCCTTCTCCGGGTTACCATTGGTAACAACGGTTACATTGGTAGTATTATCAAGACAATACTTACAGGTCTACTAAGTATATGGAAAAAATTAATGGTTCAAGGTCCGTTTTTTGATCATCCCTCCCTTGGTGTCATTTATACTATTCATTACCACAAAGGCGTTGGGATCTATCTTTTCCAATTCCGTATTCAACTTACTGATCTCCAATCTGGTAATTACCGCATAAATAATGTCGTACTCGTTATGGTTGCCACTTCTCCCATACCCACCATGACCTTTATAAATGGTAAGGCCCCTTCCCAACTTTTCCGTAATCATAAGCCTAATTTCCTCACTACGGGCGGATATAATGGTAACCCCTGTATACTCTTCGATTCCATCCACTACAAAATCCAAAGTTTTGGAGGCCGACAAATAGGTCAACATTGAATAAAGCGCTGTTTCCAAAGAAAGAAAATAGGCAGCTGCCAAAAATATTATAATGTTTATCACAATAATATTGTCCCCTATTTTGGTCCTTAATTTCCTACTCAAATAGATAGCGAGTACCTCAGTGCCATCCAAGACCCCGCCTCCCCTAATGGAAAGACCAATTCCGGCACCCAGAAAAAAACCTCCAAAAACCGCAACCAAAAGTTTGTCCTCTGTCACTTCCGGAAAGTGTATCGTGGCCAAAACTATGGCCAGCCCAATAATTGCCAGTGAGGCCTTGATGGCAAACTGTTTCCCTATCACCTTAAAACCGAGAAATATAAATGGAATATTAACAAGAATAATCAATATATATAAGGGCATTGACGAAATTTCGGAGATTAAAAGTGAAATTCCCGTAGCCCCACCATCAATAAAACTATTGGGCAATAAAAAACTCTCCAGACCAAAAGCAGCCGAAAAAATCCCCGCTATAATAAAGAGGGCATCATGTATGTCGGCAAAAATTCCAACCCTAAATCTTCGGGATTTTTTCCAATAGGAATAGAGATTGGATCTAAAGTCATGGCTCTTTTTCTTTTTATCTGGCATATTTAATATTAAAATAAGGTTAATCAATAGTATGGACAAAAACTAAAGTGACTTACAAAAGAGTAATTCCATACTTTTAAAAGAAAATAAACGGCACAATTACAAAACATGAAATTAAAAAATCAAAATTGAATAATAGGAATCCCATGGTCCTTAAATGAAATTAATTTCAAACCCAATGGTTGTTACCAAAGGTATAATGTCCATATACTATCTTTGCTCTCCAAATACCTCTTCCAATACCATATCCGCTCCATAGACCCATAAGCTTTGCCCCATCTTGAGCGGTCAAAATGGGTAGACATGGTATTAAGGAAGTACAAGAATGGTACTAAAGTATTTGGTTATGGAAAACATAACAATTGCCAAAAGTTTCAGGTCATATTAACGGCTTGGCCTAGGAGTAACGAAAATTCCAAATTACGGACTACAATTGAGTAATGAATACAAACCGATAACGACCATTAAGACCTACGCCATTACATTAAAATATTTAAAAAGTCCAAATGAGCCTTTCAAAAGATTTACTGATCATATTTACACGGAACCCCGAACTTGGAAGGTGCAAAACCAGATTGGCCGCAACTGTGGGCAACGAGACTGCCCTAGACATATATCAATTTTTACTGAAACACACCAAAAATATTACAAAGGGTTTAGATGTTGGAAAATGGGTGTTCTATTCCGATGATATTTGGGAAAACGATATTTGGGAGCGATCCATTTATGAAAAAAAAATACAATCGGGCAAGGATTTGGGAGAGCGTATGGCCAATGCCTTTATTGATGGATTTAATGCAGGTTATGAAAAAATTATTATTATTGGCAGTGATATGTACGATTTAAACGAAAACGATCTGTTGGAGGCTTTTAAAATATTGGATCAACATGATTATGTAATAGGCCCGGCCATTGATGGCGGCTATTATTTACTGGGGATGAAATATTTAAACCCCGTTCTTTTTGAAAATAAATCCTGGGGTACGGATACCGTACTCAAGGCAACATTGGAGGATTTGAAAGGAAAAAACTACGGCTTGTTGGCTCCTAAAAATGATATTGACAATTTTGAAGACATCAAGGATATTGAAATCTTCCGAACTTTTTTAAAAAATTGAAATTTTATGACAGCTAAATTACTTAAGGAATCTACTGATTATTTGATAACAAAAGGCTTTGAAACCCCAGAAATCGGTATTGTACTGGGAACAGGCTTGGGCAAATTGGCAGATGAAATTGAAAATCCCATAGAAGCGCACTACAACCATATCCCCTATTTTCCCTTGGCTACCGTAGAATTCCATTCCGGTAAATTGATCTATGGTATCCTGGAAGGTAAAAAAGTGGTAGTGATGCAGGGCAGATTCCACTTTTATGAAGGCTACGATCTTTTGGACGTTACCTACCCTATTCGGGTAATGCAAAATCTGGGAATAAAAAAACTGTTCATCTCGAATGCTGCCGGGGCCATCAACCCTCATTTTAAGAAAGGTGACCTCATGCTTATTGAAGACCATATCAACCTTCAGGGCGGGTCTCCATTGGCATTTAAAAACGTAAGCCAATTTGGGGATCGTTTTACGGATATGAGCGAACCATATGACATTACTATGCGCAAAAATTTGGAGAAAATAGCCAAAAAGGAAAATATAAGCCTTCAGAAGGGAGTCTACGCCTCAGTGGTAGGACCTCAACTGGAAACAAAGGCGGAATACCGCATGCTGAAAATTATTGGCGCCGATGCCGTAGGAATGAGCACCGTTCCAGAGGTAATCGTTGCCAATCATCTCAAATTACCGGTAGTGGCGGTATCTGTACTAACGGACGAATGCGACCCGGACAATCTAAAACCCGTCAACATTGCCGAAATAATTGCCATTGCGGGAAAAACGGAACCAAAAATGATAAAATTATTTAGGGAATTGATCAAGGAAATATAATCTTAGCCGTGAGTAGTGAAGAAAAGGGAACTATCATCCCAATAACAAACTTTTAATCATATAGACATGAGTTATTTGGAAGCAACAAATGAATTATACAAAAATGCCGCATTGACCCCCGATGTTGGCCTGTGCTGTACCACGAACCCTATTTGGCAATTCCCTGGTCTGTCCATCCCAAAAATTATGCAAGAAATGAACTATGGTTGTGGAAGTACGGTTTCTGCCCAAGATTTGGTAAACAACCCCAAAGTACTATATGTAGGGGTTGGAGGTGGAATGGAGTTGCTACAGTTTTCTTATTTTTCCAGACAAAACGGTGGAGTGACCGGAATTGATGTCGTAGACGAAATGTTGGCGGCCTCCAAAGCAAACTTCAAAATAGCGGAACAGGAAAACCCTTGGTTCAAGAGCGAATTTATAAATCTTATAAAAGGGGATGCCCTACACCTGCCCATTGAAGACGAAAGCATAGATGTTGCCGCCCAAAACTGCTTGTTCAACATCTTTAAGGCGGAAGACCTGAAAAAAGCGGTTGCTGAAATGTATCGTGTACTAAAACCTCATGGCAGATTGGTTATGAGCGACCCCATATGTGAACAGCCCATGAACGAAACCCTGCGTAACGATGACCGATTAAGAGCCCTATGTTTAAGTGGAAGTATCCCACTAAAAGAGTACATAAAAGTACTGACCGATGCCGGTTTTGGAACCATTGAAATTAGGGCGCGAAAATCTTACCGTGTACTCGCTCCCAACCATTATCCTACCGATGAGTTGATCTTTATAGAATCTATTGAAATAGCAGCAATAAAAGACCCTATGCCCCAAGATGGGCCCTGCGTTTTTACTGGGAAAACGGCCATTTATTATGGTAATGAAACATATTTTGACGATAATAACGGTCATGTTCTAATACAAAACCAACCTTTGGCGGTATGTGACAAAACGGCTGCAGTTTTGGAAAAAAGCAATGCCCAAATCCATATAAGCAACAGTACTTGGCATTATAATGGTGGAGGTTGCTGTTAACCAATATCCGAATGTTAGGGTTTAAAGGCCGTACTAATCATAAGGTTAATAATATCCAATGCACCTTAAAATATCCATTTTCCTAATTCTGCTTCTAGCGAAAAGTGCCGGTGACCCCATTCCTATAACAAAGGAGAATGAAAAGTTTGCCGTTAATATGGTTTGGCAAGTAGATCATTCCATATGGGCCATTTTGCTTAAAAAACATGTAGACGAAAAAGGAAATGTGGACTACAAAGGCTTTAACAAGGATATTATATCATTACGGAATTATCTGGATTATTTGGCAAAAAACCCACCTAAAGACAAGT
Source organism: Flavobacteriaceae bacterium (assembly GCA_041392165.1). GTDB lineage: Bacteria > Bacteroidota > Bacteroidia > Flavobacteriales > Flavobacteriaceae > Arenibacter. The sequence continues at coordinate 351,928 of JAWKMN010000002.1, read as the reverse complement.
GGTCCAAACCCGAAAAATTGGCTTATTACATTAACCTTTACAACGCCGCTACGGTGAAACTAATTTTGGACAATTATCCTGCCAAAAGTATTAAGGGCATTAAAAATCCATGGGGAAAAGAAATCGTGCAAATAGGCCGTGAAAAGATTTCCTTGGGAGATCTGGAACACAAAATACTACGTAAAATGGAGGAACCCCGGATTCATTTTGCCATTAATTGTGCCTCCTATTCCTGTCCCAAATTAGTGAACACCGCCTTTACCCCCACCAATCTTGAAAAACTGTTGGAACAAACAACCATAGACTTTATCAATGACCCCAAAAGAAATGTACTTACAGAGGAAAAGGCTTCCTTATCACAGATTTTTAACTGGTACAAAATGGATTTCGCCAAAAATGGTTCCCTGATAGATTATCTTAACCAATATGCCCATGTAAAATTGACTTCCAATACCAAAATAAGTTATTTGAAATATAATTGGGAACTAAATGACATTGAGTAATTCCATTACCATTAGTATAATAATCCCGACCCTAAATGAAGCTGCCCATATTGGTAGTTTGTTACCACATATAAAAACGAACAGCAGTCCCAACAATATCGAGGAAATAATTGTAGTGGATGGCGGCAGTACGGACGGCACCCTTGGGATAGCAAAAAAATTGGGAGCAAAGACCATAACTTCTGAAAGGGGGCGTGCCAAACAAATGAACAAGGGTGCGGAATTGGCCCGTGGCCATGTCCTTTACTTTTTGCATGCCGATACCAATCCGCCCAAGGACTTTGATCTTTATATTCTAAATGCCGTTCATCACCATATAGTTTCCGGCTGCTTCAGAATGAAGTTTGACACCTCCAAAAAGTTTTTGCGATTCTTTGCCTGGTTCAGCAGAATAAACAACCGGCTATGTAGGGGCGGTGACCAATCTTTATTTGTTAGCAAGGACCTATTCCTAAAGACTGGCGGCTTTAACGAAAAATATATTATTTATGAGGATATGCAATTTATTGTCCGGCTATACAAAATTTCAAATTTCCAGGTATTGCCCCAATATGTAGTAACCTCGGCCAGAAAATATGAACAGGTAGGAACCCTTAAATTACAATACCATTTTGGGATCATCCACCTAAAGAATGCACTGGGCGTTGGCCCAGAACATTTATACCGTTATTACAAGAAAAACATCACTTCTTAAATAACCCATGGGTAAGGCAAAACATTGGCACATAAGCCTAGCCAGCTACGGAACCGCTTTTAACGATGGTCAGGTGAAAGCGGACAAGATTTGGGCCAACTAAAACAGGGTTAACAGGACACTAATCCCTAGTCTCATAATCCAATAACACCCCTTCCGAAATCCATTTGGCAAGGGCTTGTCTATTATCCGGGTCCAGGATACGCTTTTGGTCCTTTTTGTTCTTAATATTCCCCACTTCTATATAGGCCATGGCAGGCAAGGTGTTCTTTATCAAATACAATCCGCTACGATCTGCAAAGGTCCCCTCATAGGTCCTGTTCGGTTGATATTGCCTGTATTTATTTAAAAAAGTCTCATGGATACTTTCCGCCAAACGCTTGCCATTTTTACTCTTCTCATGATGGTAGAAAAACACATCAATGTTCTGCCCCCTGCTACGGCTATCTACATGAGTCACTAGTAACCGCTGATATTTACCGGCATTTTCCAAATACAGTTTATTAACAATATCTACCCGCTGTTTTAATCTCAATAATTGGTTCAGAGGTATATCTTCATTGGGATAGGCCACCTCGTCCCTATCTATTTCCAGTACGCGCTGATCCCTAATACCATCATTGGAGTCCCTGATTATAATATAGGTCTTGGCCCCATGGGACATTAGCTCCTTGGCCAATCGCAAGGTAATATCATAGGCATACTCGTCCTCCGCTATAATTTTGCCTTCATATTTTTCAATAGCCCCGGGATCCGGCCCACCATGACCTGATATTAAATAATAAATGGCCCCTTGTAACTTATTACTTTTTATTTCCGTGGAAGCGTACTCCTTTCCAAAAATATCATCGTTAAGTATATTGGATACCGTCTTAATTTCGGAAGCTTTTTTTATGGAGGATTCCTCTATAGAAACGGTATCTATGGGTACAGGAGGAATAATATACTCCCTTCCCTCATAAAGGTGTATGCTATCCCGTAAATTATCCTGATTAAGGTCCACAAAATGTCCGTAGTGCCTAACAGGGTTTATTCCTTGTTTTCTAAGAATGGAATAAATACCATCTCCCCTTTCCGCAATTACCGTTTTAACCGACGTTTGGGAAACTAAAGGTAGCCCTATTAAGCCCACCATCCACGATAATATAAAAGTTCTTTTGGCAGACACACTATATATTTTATACAAATATTATCAAAAATCCTGCCCAATTCCAAAAACAATCCAAAGTGTTGGAATTCTTACATGCTACAAAATTGGGGTTTAGGCCAGGCAATATGCATCAAAAATAGGCCAATACCAGAATATAGTCCATTACCTCAAGGCAAGATTGGGGCATCCAAAGAAAACAACCAATAGTTTTCAAGGCCCAGCTGAAGGCAACAAATATAGGGAAGGAGTACCTTGCCGGCCGGTTCAAATTCCACCTAGTGGACAAAATGGACCTAATGCTTTTGGTAATAATTTTTGATTACCTCCTGTGCCGGCTTATTTTGGGGTGTAAATCGATTATCATTTATCCCCCCTGCCCTTTCATGGTCCACAAACCATTTCCAAACAAATCCTCCGGCAAACCACTCCTCTTTCCAAAATTCTTCAAAAATGGCCTTGGTAGCATTGGTTTGGGCCTCAAGATTTATTTCGCCCCGGCTATGGTCTACCAACCAAGGCTTCTTGGCGGTATAGTTATTGCTCCTATATCCATATTCAGTAAAGATAATGGGTTTGTTCTTGGCCATGGACAACGCTTTTATTTTTTCTTTGTGCGGTTGCCATCCCTTTCGTAATTGCTCCACGGAGGGGGTTTTCTCATCACTCAGTGGAAAGTAGGCATCTATCCCTATAAAATCCAAATCCTCCCAAAAAGGGACTCTTCCATATTCGTCCCAATTGGCCGCATAGGTAAGTTTTCCATGATAAACGCTCCTGATCTTTTTAATCAGTTCTATCCAGAACTCCGGTCTGTGACGAACAAACTGTTCCAACTCCGTCCCAATACAAAAGGCATCGGCCTTTGTTTCCTCCGCCAGGGATACATACGCCATTACGAATTTCTGATAAGACTCCTCCAAAATCTTCCAGTTTTCTTCGGAATCCATTTTTAAATTGCCGGTAAATACCCCTCTGGAAATCCAAATCTGTGGTTTCAACATCACTTTTAAACCATTGCGATGCAGAATTTCTATGTATTGTCTGGCTCCTGTCCTTGTTTCCCCGAACCATTGCCTTGAGGTGTCGAAAATTATTTCCGGAGAATCTGTATCCCTGATAAATCCGAAAGGCATCACTGCTGCACATTTGGCATTTATATTCCTAACGGCATCCACATGTTCTTGGGCCACCTTGTCCCTAGAAGCAACAAAACTTACACCGTTAAGTTTCTCCATTGCCCGGCCACTACACCCAAGTTGCAATAGCCATAAGATGAGCAGCCCCAATTTTTGCATTTACAGAAGATTATAGTTCTAATTTAATTTATTTCCCGTTCATTCTAAAAATTAGCGGGTTAATAAAAAATCTTGAAACCGACTATCTCCGAGGCAAGCCCCGTCTGAACGGGAGGGCATAGGGATCGAAAGCTCACCCACTTATTTTTAAACGACTGTTATTCAGTATTTTATTTGAAATATGCACACCTAATTGCACACTAAAACCAAAAAAAGAACTTTGGAGATATAATATGCTCTCTTTTAATTTTATAGAGATATGAAAAATATTGAACATTAACTTTTAAGAACGAGACTGGTGTGCAAAAATAGCACTCATTGTATAATATATAAACCACCGTATACTAAACTAAACAATCTCTTCTAATGCAGATTTCCATATTATAAATCCTTTTTTGTTATCTGAATAGTCGTGTATAATTCTAGCAAAGTTTTCTGGACTATTTTCTAAAAATGTCTGTCTTCCTTTTTCTCTAATAATGCCTAATTGGCTGTCAATTTGTTTTATTTCCCCAATTAATGACGATTTATTTTTAGGGGTATGCCAAATGTAAGTCGCTTCTTCTGTGTCCAAGGTTTCCAAAACAACAAAATAACTTTTCTCTCCTGCAAGCAGAAATACGAATGAAATTGGATTGAGGACAAAACGAATTTTCATTATTGAACTTTCATGTCGTTCTGCTAAATATTGAATGTGTTCTGAATGTTTGTATTGCTTATTTTTCAGAATTTCATTCAACAACTCTTCTGCGTTTGAATACATTTTATCCTGCTCTTGCAATTCATCAGAAGTCAGAATGTTTTGATTTTTGGGACTGAATTGTTTGAGTAATCCTTTATTTATAAACTGAAATTTCACGCCCTCAACCACTTCTTTATTGATGCGGTCAATATCAGTTGATAGTGCCAATTGAGAAACCAATTTCCCGTTTTCAAATTCAGCAAACAATTCTACAGCAACACTTTTTGACTTTAAAGTTTTGATGAAATAGGGTTTAAGCACCTCAAATTCTGGTCTAATTTCGTTGTTTTCAACCTGAAATTGAAGTTCCGTATTCATTTCAACAACTTGATGTTTGAACGCTACACTTCCGTAATGAAACTCCAATTCCTCAATTGGAACTTTAATTTTCTTTTCTATAGTTAAAATGTGATTTAAAGTTGTGATTTCGTCCTTTGGTTCATCAAACAAAGTTGCTTGCTTGTCAATTTTTCGATAATACGTATTTCTCTTTAGGAAAAGTCTGTTGAGACAATCAATCTTATAATCTCGATAATCATAAATGATCGGATTAATTTCCGAGCGTTGTACCCTGCCTATGTATTGGATTAGTTTGCCTTCAAAAGAAAAAGGATAGACCAAAAACAAACAGCTAATATTTTGCAAATCTGTTCCTTCGCCAAAATATTGTCCTGTGGTAATTAAAACCTGAAAGCTCCCTTCTTGTAATGTTTTCCATTTGGCTTTTTTAGAAGCTTCTGAATCTTCCCCGCTTAGCGTAATGGCTTCATAAGATTGTTTTAAAAACAAATATAGGGTATCAATATGCTCTTTTCGTTCGGTAATGATAACTGCTTTTTTACCATGATTCAATTCCGTTTTTACATCTTCTAATATCAGTTTGTTTCGGGCAGTATCGTGAATCAATATTTTTGACAAAGCTTCAAAATTATCAGTTTTAGAGTTGTAGGGAACATCTAATTCCGTGTTTCGGATGATGATTTTTGCTTGTTTATAGTTTTCAATTTCAATGGGCTGAATATTGGCAATTATTTCTCCCAAATGTGTAAAAATCAATTTACCATCATTGTACTTTCTAAAAGGGGTAGCAGTCAATCCATACAGATAATATGCTTGTAGTTTTTCAATTGTTTTCCTGAAAGTTTCGGCGGGAACGTGGTGGCATTCGTCCACTATGATAGTTCCAAATTGATTTTCAACAGATTCTATTTGTTTTGGCAAACTTTGAATGGTAGCCACGGTAATTTGTTTGCCGATTTTTGACTTCCCATGACCAATAACTCCAATATCTCTTTTCGGAATACCCATAAATGCTTCAATCCGTTCTGTCCATTGTTCCAATAACTGTTTTCGGTGAACAATAATAAGAGTGGGTTGTCCTTTATCCATAATTATTTTTAACCCAATAACTGTTTTTCCTGAACCTGGTGGTGCAACTATTACTCCGTAATCCTTTTTAGAAACAGTTTCGATTATACCTAGTTGATGATTTCGCAAAGCAGCATTAAACTCAAAAGGAATAGTTGGTTTTAGCTTTCTTTCATCAACAAACCCAAATTCGATTTGTGATTCCTTGCAAAAGCGCAGTAGTCTTCCGATAAATCCCCGAGGAATGAAAACTTCACTTTCTGATTCCTCAATCAGTTTAAAATAACGGACTGTTTCAAAGGTGTTTCTTCCTGATTTCTTTTTGATGAAAAATTCAGAGTTTGCAAAATTTAATTCTTCTTTCAGAAAATGAGTAAGCGTTGGCGTTAATCCATTTCTGCTGATTCGTATAATATTGTTTAAAGAAATGCTAAGTTTTCCATGTTTTGGTTGCGGTGTTATTATCGGAACATCAGGCGATACTATTTTGTAAAGTTCATCTAAATGATCTATAGAAACTTTTTGAATGTTTTTCAAAAAACCCCATTGGTCAGTGATTGCTTCAAATGTTTCTGGATCAATAAAGCAGTTATTTCCTCTTTCAAAAATTGGTTTAAAAAGTGGTAATGCAATCAAGTTTCCAAAGCCTTTGCCCGAAAGAAAGTCCTGATTGGGGAACAATCTATCAAAACTGGAGCTTTTATCAAACATTGAAAACGCTCCCGATTGTTCTAAAATTGAAATGAATATTTTGCGACTTCTTATCGCGGGATATGGCTTGTCAAAAAATATCCAAACGTGTCCGCCATTTCCTGAACGGGAACGCTCCAAGTAGGCAGGAATTTCTTTTTCTTTGCAAGCATTAAGAAAAGTAACTGCTTCCTTTTGCCAATTGGCTTTATCAAAATCGGCTGCTAAAAACCAAGTCGTGTTGTCTTGTAATAAGGGATAAATTCCAACTTGATGAAAACCCTCCAAATGCTTTTGGATTTGTTCATCTGTAAGTTTCAGATAAGACTTTTCGGTAAAATTCTGAAATGTCCCTCCATTCATTTTATGTGCCCGAAAACGATATGGGTCATAAAAATAGGCTGGCATATAGCCCGATTTGTTTCCTTTCTCCCAACGAACAGCAAACACGTCTTCACGACCTTTGAAAAGGGAGCGGAAGAATTGAATTTGAGATAAAGGGGAGACATTCATTGAAAGGAAGTTTATAATTCATTAATTTCCTTTTCAATTAATCGGTATTTATCCTTTACATCTTCTCCTGAATAAAAGTCGAGCAAGTCCTTTTTGGTTAATGTTCCTTGGCTTAAAAAGCGTTTCAAATAGTCTTGATTGAATTCCATTAGTAGCATTGACTTTTCCAATTGTTTCAAAATTGCTTTGTTGTTGTCAATGTTGTTTTGAATCAAAGATTTTATGGTCAATACTTCGTTGATGTCTTTGATGATTCGGTTTACCATCATTGCCAGAATATCTTTGTCGATTTCTACTTCTTTTGCATTTAAGGCAATGTCACGAGCCAACATATAGGCAATGGCTAAATTGCTGTAATCTCCTTTTTGTGAATTGATGATGGCCACAAAACCAACTCCTGCAATGTAACCTACATTTTCAAAGTTCTTTAAAACGGAGTTTTCAACTAAGGAAATATCAAATACAATCAAACTCACTTTGCTGTCTCTGTTGGCTTGTGCTTCTATTAACTGACTCCAAGCTGTGTCAGATTTACGGGTAAAAATATCCTTCCTTTCAATGTCGCCTAAACGAACGCTTTTATCAAATTTGCATTCAATGGCTATTTTTAAATCGGGTGTTCCGTTGACTTCACAGATAATATCTCCCGTTTTGTTTTTGGGTAAATTACCTGCGGTATTACCAGTTAAAAATGCTCTGTCCTTTAATTTTCTGTTTGAAAAGTATTGGTTTAAAAACTCTGCAATTTCATCTTCTGCCAATGTTCCTTTGATTGTTGATTTATAGAAAAGTTCTTTTTTCATCTCAAAAATCATCTTCAAGCTTTCGAGCTCCGTTCCCAACTCATTAGATGTTTTTGAAAGAAAGGATGAAATACGATCTTCCATTAAAGCCAATACCCCAATGTAAATGACTCTTAGCAATTTTTCATCTCTTTCGCTTGCAGGAAGATTGTCGAAGTAATTGAAAACAATCTGATTTTCGATTTCAAATTCTTTGATTTCAATTCGTTTGAGTTGTTGATTTATTTTTATTGTTGCCATAATTATAATGTCGCTTGTAACGCTTTAAAATGCGTTTTATCTTTTTTGAGTTGCTTGATGAGTTCCTTACAAGATTGGCTTATATCGGCTAGTAATTCGCTGTGCTGTCCAATTCTGTCAATATTGTTAAAGTGACTGAAATAGTGGAAGGGCTTACAAATTCTTTTGGAAATTTCATTATTCCATATTTCAGTAGCCCTATCATCTACCTCCTCAGTACTAGGATATTTTGCAAGAGTATATATTTCTAAAAATCGCCTTAAAACATTTGGCATAATTAGCACTTTTTCAGAAGGAGATTCGGTACTGAACTCAAATATTTGTTTAAATAAATAATGATATTCGGATTTAAAATCATCATAAACTTTTGGCAGGTTTACTATTTCAGAATCATTTAATTTTCGAGAAATGAAATATCTTGATTCAACTCTTTTATCTGGTCTCTTTTCATTATATCTGAATCCATTTATCGTTGGCATTTCTTTCAAAAGATTAAAAAACTCATAATTATGAGTAGATATAAACAGTTGTTTACATTTTTGCTTCCAAGGCCATTGCTTTTTATTCGGATTGTTAGGATCTTCCTCTCGTTTGTAAATAAAATCTTTTAACAAAGCATTTATTTGAAAAATATGATTTCCATCCAAACTTGAGATTGGATCGTCAATAAACAGTATCGCATCCTTTAATTCATCTTTTTGCTCTAGACTTCTTAGCGTAACTAAATAATGTGAAAAAGAAATAGCCATTTTTTCTCCCTCACTTAAATGCTTTGCTATTTCATTTCCTCTGTAGAGATTGTATTTCTGAACACTTTCATTATATTTTATTTTGATGTCATCTTTTCCTAAAAAACTTTGAATAAAATAATCAAATTGTTGCCCTCCTTCTTCTGCACTATTTCTCAAAGCCTTTAACCTTGCAATTTCTTTTTCGTTAGAACTTATTTTTGCGTTGAGCTTTTCAATTTCTTTTAGGGCTTTACCATATTTCAGTTGTTTAGATAAAAATTGATTTTCTTTTAGATACTTTGCGATAAGATGATTTATATATTTATTTCTTTCTGAATGAATCAAATTGTCAAAATCTTTAGAAAACTTGTTGTTTTGATTCAATATTTCGTTAAGATTCTTTGCTGTTGTTTCAATTAAAGCAATATCATAAGTGTTTATCGGTTGTGCTTTCTCATAAATTTTACTTTCAATTTTTTGCTTTAAAAGAATTTCTATTTTACTTAGTTCCTTTAGATACTTTGTTATTTCTTTATCAATAGCTTTTTCGCTTTAGAATATTGTTCTTGGTATCCATCATTAATTTCTTGAATACTACTTGGGAAATTTAAGTTTTTTAGATGTTCTTTTTCCGACTTTATTCTATCGAGTACTGGTTGCGATGAATTTCTGAGTTTTGCTGCTTCATTTTGATAGTATCTATTTAAGACTTCAATCCTATTATTTGAAATTAAATTATCACAGAATAAGCATTTTTTCCCTTTTTCATTTATTTCTAATCCCTTTTTAACCCATTGAAGTGCATCAGGGCTATTATCTAATATTTGTAAAACGTCTTGCTTGTTTGGTTCAGATACTAAAATTTTGTTGACTTCATCAATAATCACGGTAATTTGAAAATCAAAATCAACAATTTCAATCTCTTCTTTAGGTTTCTCAATTTTTACAATTTTATTTAGCCTCTCGATTTTCTCCTTCTTCAAAATGAAGGCACTTATATTTTGTATTACGAGAGACATCTGCTTTTTAAAATGCCCTTTGTTAAACTCTATTAGACTTGAAAAAACTTCATTTTTAATTCTCCTTGATTCATTCGTAAACAAAGTATTTTCGAATAATTCAAAGCTTTCAATATCAGTATTAAATTTTTCCTTTTCTCCTTTTACTTCATTGTTTCCATTTATTTTTAAAATTTCATTTTCTAATGCTTCAATTTTTTCTGAAATTTTAGCCTTTTCTCCAACCTCAAAGAAAATAGCATTTATATTGTCATCAAGCTCCCATTTTAAATTTTCTTTTATGTAATCGGAATTAAAAACCATTAGATTATACGGAAATGTTTCTATATTACTTTTAGAATAAGAATCACTATCTGTTAGCACTTTGAAATCTCCCGCAGAGTAGCTTTCAAATATTTTTTTATTTTGAAGTGAACTGAAAATTCTTGAAAGTGTTGTCTTTCCGGAATAATTCCATCCGTAAAATATATTTTTTTGACTAAAACCTACTAGCCCAGAAACAGAGTTCCAAGTGAAGTTTTTATAGATTCCAAAGTCCTTGATATATTCAATATTCTTTATCATACAAGTTTTTGACATATTTATTGATATATGCATTCAATCCACTACCATTTCGGGCAAGTTGTTTCATAGTTTCTATATGACTTTGTCCAGCCTTTCGATAACTATATCTATATGTTCTAGCTGTTCCAAAAAATTTCACAAGGATATAGTCAGAACCTATTTCATAGGCTGAAACCCCTGAATCACCGCCTAAATTTCTATATCTTTCCATAATTACATTTTTTCATACTCATAATCATTCCTAATATTGGCTGAAAAATAAACTCCGTGAGAACTTGCATTCATCAATTCTTCATAAACATTTTCGGGAACATCAAAATATTGATAAACACCACCATGATTAAATTCTATTTCAAGAATTTCGTTTTCTGCATCATAGCCAACAGATGCTAAGTTTGAGGATTGTACTGATTGTCTTTCCATATTGCTTAATTATTTATTCCGATTTAACCTCCTCGCCGACAACTTTTTCCAAATACTATCCGCAAGTTTTATTTCTTTTGATACTTAAATTTATCCTTTAGTTCATTCATAAAATAAGCGCCTAGAGAAGGTGACCCCATTAAATCTTCATACACCTTTTCCGGCACATCAAAATACTGATAAATAGCTCCGTAGTGAAATTCTATTTCCAATACCTTCTTTTTCGCATCATAACCAACAGAGGCAATATTGGAAGACACTACGGGAATGCGCTCTGTTTTTCCTGTATTACCATCTTCTAAAAATGACAGCAATTGCTTACCAAGGGCAGTGCTAAGATATTGCTGGTCTCTACTCGTGGGTGTATCAGGAAGCGTGAGTTGAAGCCATCCTGCATCTATTAACGGTTTGAGATGGTTTCTGAAATTTTTGGTGTTATTATATAACCCAATTTTACCAAAAATTGCCTCCCTTGATTTCGGTTCTATGCAATATTGGAGCAACTGTTTGGCTTTGGGTGTAATACTGTTTCTAATGGCTTCTTTGTCTCTGTCTCCTATTTCAGAGACAGAGAACCTAAGATAAGGATTAATATCACTTAAGTTTCTGAATTCAAACGCTTTATCATTATCTTTTCTTAGTTCCTTTTCCTGACCTAAGATGGAATGGGTAAGCGGGTGTACAGATAGGACACACAAAAAGTAGGCGTTGTTTTCGTCTGTTTCAAAAATGGGTGGAGGCGAACCATTTTCGGCTAAACTTTTGTGGATAATAGGCAATCCAGTTCCTCTGCCTTCCGTAAGTTTCAGCTCTTTTAAAAATCCACCTATTTTTCGGTTTCTGTAATCCCGTGCCACTACTCTTTGTTTTTTTAGCATCGCTTGGTTGATTGGCGGCATAGGACCAGGAAAACTCAATATCTCAATTTTATCTTTATGTATTTGAATCTCAACAGGATTTTCACGCTCATAGCTTTTATGGTAAACGGCATTGACCACCGCTTCTTCTATGGCTTGAAAAGGGTAGTTGAAGAAGCGTATGGATTCCGCTTGCTTAGCTGATTTAACCACCAATTCTTCGACAATATTGGTTTTAAAATACTGCATAACATCCCTGATCTGCTGAATAATAGAACCAGAAAATATTTTTTCTGTATAATCTTTCCCAACTTCATTTTTATGAATCACCAAATCAACAGTTGCTCCGGAAAAATACTTTTCGGGATGTTCATTAAACAAGAGCAAGCCAGCATTTGTAGGTCGTAATAGTTCATTAGAACCTTTGGCTATCATTAGAAGTCTGCACAATTCAGAGAATGGCATTTTTGTACTATCTTCATACAAGGAGCTCATTACTTCTTTTAAATAGTTTTGAATCAAACGCAAATTCAAATCATCTAAACTAGCGGTTTGGTTTATTCTATCATCAAATGGAATTCTCGCCGTGAGTTCAATCAACCTTCTCTCGTCATCAGAACCATCTTTTACTTTTACCGTTTTTGAGCCTCGCTTGATATACATAGCCTTTTCCGCTCTTTTCTCACTTAAACTAATGGGTGCTTTGTAAGGCCTATTATCACCCGCAGGAGCAAAAACAACCAGAATATGCTTCTCGTTCATTAAATAAGGTTGAAAAACAGGAATATACGTTGGATTTAATTTATGAGCCAGTTCATGTAGTTTTTTCTGGATGGCATCCAATTCTTGAACCTGTAAACCAATAGGTGGCAACTTAGCTTTTCCATTTTTTTCTTCAACTCCAATGATGACATATCCCCCATCCCAATTGTTGATATCATTGGCATAGGCACATAAAGAGTGAATGACATCCTCAGGATTCCATCCTTTCTTTAACTCAATCCGATCCCATTCAACTGTATTGCCATGTAGTAATTCGTCTATGTTTATGGGTAATGCCATTATTTACTAAATCATATTAAAATCTTTTACTATTCCATTTGGCAATTTTTCATCAAACCAATGCCAAATATCAAAGCGATATGTTCCTTTTTTCCACAAATAGAAATTTACTTCAATTTCATCATCTGAGTTGATTGGAATATCTCCTAACTCTTCCCACATTTTCTCTAATTCGTGTAATGCCATCTATCTTTTTAATTAACGTGTCCTAAATTGTCGCACGTTTTAAAAACGTGTCCATTTTTTGTGTTTTTTTACCCACGTTTCGCTTTTATATATTTAACCCTTTCCTCCGCCACTTTCAATGCTTCCATCCCCAAATCTTCATCTTGAATTTCATTCAAAATCTTGTCGCTTAGGAACAAAACCAAAAGTTCGTCTGCGTTGTAGCCGTATATGTCGGCAAGTTTCAGAACTACTTCTTTTGTAATTCTACGCTCTCCACGTTCCATTTTGCTCAAAACAGCAACATCAATGTCGAGTAATGCGGCAACTTTCCGCAATGGAAGCTCCTTTTCTTCTCTAATGTGTCTTAGCTTTTCGCCTATCGTTTCTGTTGACATAACATCTTTTGACATAATTTGTCAAAATTAGAAAAAGATTTTTGATTGGTATTCCCCAATTTTAGGATTCTTTTCAACATTCTAACGTGGATTGGGAACTGTGCTTTCCCAATTTTTTCGGCATGCGCAAGTGCGTATGTTGTGGTATGCCAGTAGTTTCCCTAAAATTTTACTATTATCGTCCTCGCCAGATAACGGATCTTGACCGCATCGGAAGATATGACCCTATTCGCTTCCAAGAGTTCTTTATGGCATTCCAACAACTTATACACCTCGCCCCCTTTTAAATGAAATCAATGGAGTGAAAAAAAACGAAGGCACTGAAAAACCAACATATTAAAAATGTTTTTAATGTTCCCTATTTCTATGTTCGTCGGGGTACTGGCCCAACAAAGTTATTCTGGCGGGTTTCGCCAGTTACATTTTGACAGAAGGGGCAAAAACCCGAAATTTTATATTTTACCTCACCCGGAACTGCCGAAAAAACAAATTTAGATTTCACTAGCTTTGCCAAAAATTAAACTAAAGATCTAGAGTGGGAAGTAAGAACAAGCTAAAACGGTTCAAGGAGAATGAAACTTTTAAGAATGTAATTCAACCCACTAGGGAAGAAATTACAAAAGGTTCGTTTTCATTAAAAGGTAAGTGGAACGAATTTTTCGGTAACGACAACCCCTTGGTTTTGGAATTGGGCTGTGGTAAAGGCGAATATACCATTGGAATGGCCAGGCTAAATCAAAATATGAACTTTATTGGAATAGATATCAAGGGAGCCCGCTTTTGGCGGGGCGCCAAGACGGCCATTGAAGAGAAAATAACCAATGCCGCCTTTTTAAGGACGCAAATAGAATTGATTGACGCACTATTTGCTCCCGATGAAGTTTCTGAAATCTGGATCACCTTTCCCGATCCCCAAATAAAATATAAACGTACCAAGCATAGACTTACCAACGAGGTTTTTTTGAAAAAGTATACATCGATCCTAAAGGAAAATGGTATAATCAATCTAAAGACCGATAGCGAATTTATGCATGGCTATACCTTGGGCCTTTTGCATGGTAAAGGTTATGAGGTACTCTATGCCAATCACGACATCTACAAAAACGAAGGTAGTCCTAAAGAAGTGTTGGATATACAGACTTTCTATGAAAAGCAGTATCTTGAAAAAGGAAAACTGATTACTTATATCAAATTCAGAATAAGGTAACCCATGGAGCATTTACTTACCCTTTTCTTTGCTACCTTTTCAGCTGCATTCATGGCCACGGTACCACCAGGGTTGTTAAATATGAACGCCGCCAAGATAAGTGTGGAAAAGGGCAAGACCAACGGTATTATTTTTAGTCTGGGGGTGTCCAGCATGATCATTGTTCAGGCCTATATTTCTGTACTGATTTCCAAATTTCTATTCAGAAACCCGGAGATCATAGACCTGCTCTTAAAAATAGCCCTTATCGTCTTTGCCTTTTTTGCCGTCTACTTCTTTGTCAAAGCCAAGAAAAAAAAATTGAACAGACCCAAAATAGTCAAGGTAAGCAAGAAAAATAGTTTCTTTAAAGGCATGTTGTTGGCGGCGGTTAATTTATTGACCATACCTTATTACAGTGGATTGAACGCCATGTGGAACGCTTCCGGATGGATACAATTCCAATTCCGTGATATAGCCACCTTTATCCTCGCCGCGGGATGTGGCACTTTTACGGTACTCTACCTATACACCGTGTACTTTACCAAATTGGAGACCAAAAACAATGGATTTTCTAAAAATTCCAATTATATTCTAAGTGCCTTAATGTTGCTGTTATTGGTAATTACCCTAATTCGTATTTTTTATACCTAATGAAGCCCGAAAACAAGAACTTCTTTGAAAAAGTATATTTGGTGGCCAGACAAATACCATATGGGCGGGTTACTTCCTATGGTGCCATTGCCAAATATTTAGGAACCGCCAGAAGTGCCAGAATGGTAGGGTGGGCCATGAACGGCGCCCATAAAATTGGGGATATCCCTGCGCATAGGGTAGTTAACAGAAAAGGGCTTTTAACTGGAAAACATCATTTTGAAGGCGCCCATTTAATGCAGCAATTATTGGAAAATGAAGGAATAAAGGTGGTGGATAACCAGATTGTGGATTTTGAAAATCTCTTTTGGGACCCCTGGCGGGAGTTAGAGCAATTTTCCTGATTATAAGTACCTATAACCAAGGATACATCGCAACCTATAAAGGATACTTATTGCTATATTTTACTTTTCAATTACCTTCCTTCCTAATCTCGCTCCTAAGCCCTATCTTTGTAATTTAGAATCAGTTTTAATAATGACTGAATAAGAATGGTTTAGGATGAAATTAGACAAAAAAGATATACTTAAGGCCCTTGAAAACATTACTGTTCCCGGAGAAGGACAAAATATGGTAGAGAGCGGTGCGGTTAAAAATATTATGGTTTTTGGGGATGAGGTAGTTGTGGATATTACCATTTCCAACCCAAGTTTACAGGCGCGAAAGAAAACGGAAGTTGAAATTTTGAAGGTAATACACAACAAGGTGTACAACAAGGCCAAAATTACCGTTAATGTAAAAGTGGACGCACCGGCCGCCAAGCCCAAAGTTAATGAAATAAAGGGGAAACCTATCCCAGGGATTAAAAATATTATTGCGGTCGCTTCCGGAAAAGGTGGGGTAGGAAAATCCACGGTCACAGCAAATTTGGCCGTGACCTTAGCTAAAATGGGTTTCAAAGTAGGCCTATTGGATGCGGATATTTATGGTCCTTCCATGCCCATCATGTTCGATGTTGCCCAAGAAAAACCCTTGGCAACCAATGTTGAAGGGAAATCCAAAATGAAGCCCATAGAAAGTTATGGCGTAAAACTCCTTTCCATAGGCTTTTTCACCCAACCCAATCAGGCGGTAATTTGGAGAGGCCCTATGGCCGCCAAAGCGCTCAATCAAATGATTTTTGATGCCCATTGGGGAGCGTTGGATTTTATGCTATTGGATCTTCCTCCCGGCACCGGGGACATACATTTGAGCATTATGCAATCCTTACCAATAACAGGTGCAGTGGTAGTAAGTACCCCACAGGAGGTAGCCTTGGCAGATGCCCGTAAAGGTGTGGCCATGTTCCAACAAGACTCTATAAATGTACCCGTATTGGGAATAATAGAAAATATGGCGTATTTTACACCGGAGGAATTACCCAACAATAAATATTATATTTTTGGAAAAGAAGGTGCCAAACATTTGTCAGATGATTTAAATGTTCCTTTTTTGGGGGAGATCCCTTTGGTACAAAGCATTAGGGAAGCCGGTGATGTAGGAAGGCCGGCGGCACTTCAAACGGCAACGGCCATTGAAGCCGCTTTTGAGGAAATTACTAAAAATGTGGTTCGGGAAGTAGTGGATAGAAACAAAAGCTTACCTCCAACGGAGGCTATTAAAATAACTACAATGGCAGGTTGTTCAGCTGTTAAAAAGAAGTAATTATGACATCTATTGAACTTAAAAATAACGTTGAAAAGGCATTGGAGGAAATCCGACCTTTTTTACAAAGTGATGGAGGGGATATTTCCCTGATCTCCATAGACAATGACAATTCGGTCAAGGTAAAATTGGAAGGGGCCTGTATAGGCTGTTCGGTAAACCAGATGACCCTAAAGAGCGGCGTGGAAATGACCATAAAAAAATATGCCCCACAGATACAGGAGGTTATAAATGTAGGCCAATAACCTGATTTTTTTTATAAACAATACTCTATTCCCTTTATAGCCCTATAGCTATTTTAAGTTCATTTTTTCCATGATTAAAACAGATATTCTGATTATAGGTGCAGGCCCTACCGGACTTTTTGCGGTTTTTGAGGCTGGACTATTACAGCTTAAATGCCATTTAATAGACGCCCTGCCCCAAGCCGGCGGGCAGTGTTCCGAAATTTATCCTAAGAAACCTATTTACGATATTCCCGGTTTCCCTGAAATTTTGGCCGGCGACCTGGTCAATAACCTAATGGAACAGATAAAGGCGTTCCAACCGGGGTTTACTCTCGGAGAGCGGGCCAATACCATTGAAAAATTGGAAGATGGCACCTTTTTGGTAACCACCAACAAGGGTACCCAACATAATGCCCCAATCGTGGCCATTGCCGGCGGTCTTGGCAGTTTTGAACCCAGAAAGCCACTGATAGATAGAATAAAGGATTATGAAGACAAGGGCGTTGCCTATTTTATAAAAGATCCGGAACTATATCGCAATAAAAAAGTGCTGATTGCCGGGGGAGGCGATTCTGCCCTGGATTGGAGTATTTTTTTGGCCGATGTTGCCTCGGAAGTAACTTTGGTACATAGAAGAAATGAGTTTAGAGGTGCATTGGATTCTGTTGAGAAAGTACAATCCCTAAAAAATCTGGGAAAAATAAACCTTATTACCCCTGCAGAAGTGGTAGGCTTAAAGGGATCCGGGAAATTAGAGGCCGTGGTAATCAACAAAACCGGCGACGAAGAAGAGAAAATTACCAAGGAAATAGATTATTTTATCCCCTTGTTCGGGCTCTCGCCCAAATTAGGGCCTATTGCGGATTGGGGACTGGAAATTGAAAAGAATGCCATAAAGGTAGACACCTTCGATTATCAGACCAATATTCCAGGCATATATGCCATTGGGGACGTGAATACATATCCCGGAAAACTAAAATTGATCCTTTGCGGTTTCCATGAGGCGACCCTAATGTGCCAAAGCGCCTACCAGCGCATTTTCCCGGACAAAAAATATGTTATGAAGTATACCACCGTAGGTGGTGTATCCGGCTTTGATGGCAGCAAAAAAGAGGCTCCCAAGGCAG
Organism: Flavobacteriaceae bacterium; assembly: GCA_041392165.1. Classification (GTDB taxonomy): domain Bacteria; phylum Bacteroidota; class Bacteroidia; order Flavobacteriales; family Flavobacteriaceae; genus Arenibacter. The sequence goes on along the minus strand of JAWKMN010000002.1, from coordinate 333,873 downwards.
TAGTAAAGTCCATTGATTAAAAAAAACAGCCAAATCCCAAAGTAAACTGCCTTAGGGCAATCCCGATAGCTATTGGGACACAAAGCATTGAAAGGAACTTTATTTTTAGATTTCGACACAAGCGTCGAAGCATTTAAATCTCGATTATCGAGTAAAATCCCTTAAATTTGCTGGCTATTGGCAAAAAAACAATATTTCTGGCATGAGCGATGTTAAAATAAAAATTAAGGACAGGGATGGGGTTGTTCACGAGGTAGACGCACCCACGGATATGAATATGAACCTTATGGAGATAGTTCGTTCCTATGAACTTGCCCCCGAGGGTACCATAGGGATATGTGGCGGCATGGCCATGTGTGCCTCCTGCCAATGTTATATAGAATCTGACCATCAATTACCGGAGATGTCGGATGATGAGGATGCCATGCTGGCAGAAGCTTTCCATGTAAAGGACAACAGTCGCCTAGGTTGCCAAATCCATATCACAGAGGATCTGGAAGGCCTGGAAGTGGAGTTGGCCCCAGAGAGTTAGAAGGTAATCCCCAGTATTTTTATGGCCTATTTCCCTAAACCGAGAACTAATTTTTGCTTTGGTCCGCCCAATGGGCCATCATGATTATGGATCCGGCAGTGCCATCCATAGTAGGTTCGTTGGTAGAATAATCCCCGATATCATCATGGTACACCACAAATTTATTCTGAAAGGGTGCAAATTCGTCCGGATTGTCCATACGCAAGCCCTTTAGGGAATTAAAAATGGAGGCATAGACCGGCCCATCTACCAGCCCCCCGGCAACTTCCTTTTTGGTCAGCGCCCAAGTACTGGTATGCACGTCCACAGGATACTCCCCATTTTCCGGTATTTTGGTAAACATAGAGGTTCCCCAAGGATTTCTACCGAAAAGCCAATCCCGTTGTTCTACCAAAAATGGGTGGTAACTTTTATCACCGGTCATTTTTTCATAAAGAATTCCCTGTGTAATTAGGCTGCTTAGCAAATTATTGGAACACCAGATAAAGGGGACACCAATATTATAGGCATTTTTGGATGCCCTTTTCAAATTATCCTCCAAACCACTTTTGTAATAAGCGGCCAAGGTATTTTTAAAATCATCATCTACCTGATCATAGAGGGCAAAATGGCCCAAATTGACAAACGGATAATATTCATAATGCCCTACTGAATCCATAGGCGTCCAAGATACCGTATTGGCCTTAAGGGCATACTCCTTAGCCTCCCTCAGATAACTACTGTTCCCCGTACTCTTATAAAGCTCTGCAGCACCCCACTCCATGTCGTCCGCCCAAGTTTTTTCCGAATATCTGTAAGGGGCCCCATATGAATTTCCCTGCTGGAAACCCTCCTTCTTCCTTCCCAAATCATATAGGGATTTGGCTGCGGCCAAACAATTTTGCGCAAAGACGGAATCCTTTACATCGCGTAACCAAATTCTTGATGCCAAGGCCAGTGCAGCGGCAGAACGTCCCGCTAAATTGGAAACACCGTTGGCCTCACTTTTGTATTTGTTAAGGCCTTGGGGCTCTCCGGTAGCAAAATAAGCTACCCTATAGCTATTCTTGCCCCATCCGTAGTCCGACATGTCCTCATCCGGCATTTTCCAACCTATATGATCACGATCATCCGCAATTTGATGAATCAATTGATTGGATTCGGGGTGTAATTTTAAAATCCAGTCCAAACCCCATTTGGCCTCATCCAAAACATCTGCAATGCCATTCGGCCCTGGTTGGCCCAAGGCGTTTACCCGATCCTCAAAAGCAGCGGGGTATAATTCATAGGCCATTAACATATGGGCCGTGGCATAACTTCCGGTAATCAAGTATTTCAGCTGATCGCCCGCATCGTGCCAACCTCCGGAGGCATTTACAAATGTTCCATCCGGCATAGGGCCATAAGCCGAACGCCCGTCCCTTTGATGGCATACCATATCAAAATAAGGATTGTATCCGCAACGTTGCTGGCGCATAAACTCCAATAAGACCTCCGGTTTTTGTACATAAACCTCGTTTCCGATCTTAAATAGACCCGAGCGTGATTTGGTCTTTTTGCCCTGTATAAAGTAAGTTCCCTTAATGGCAACGTGTGAAAAATCCAGTTCATAATAATTTTTGAACGTACCCCACCCTTCCTTTTCAGATGGTTTTGGCCTTAAAGTAGCTACCACCTTGTCCTTATCATTAATCAACTGGAACGCTTCATTTACCCTGTCATTTGAAAAAACAATAGCTTTTTTGTGTTCATCCAACAAATACCCCAACTGATTGATCCTAATAAAAGGGCCTTGGGCAGTTTCGTTGCCCATAAGGATTTGTCCAAGGGCCAAAAACAAAAAGATTAATCGTTTCATCTGTTCAAATTTATTGTTTTTTAAAGGTCAGATGGAATTCGCCATTAAACATATCGGTTGATATCAAGATTTGTTATGGCTCATTTCATAGAAAAGGGGATTATATTATAAAACTTAAATATAACTATATTGCCCTTAATTGTCCTCAAGTAAACTTTCAATACGCTGCAATTGATAGCCCTTTTTTTTCAAATGTTCAATTAAGGGCTCCAAGTAATGGTATAACTTGTCCGTACGGGAAACATCCGTACCCATATGCATTAATAGTAAAAACCCGTTTAAGCCCGTTGTATTATGCTCTTCAAACTTTATGATACGCTGGAAAATTTCGGCACTCGACCTATAGTTTTTCATATCAGGGGTAGTATAATCCGCATGGGACAAGGTTCCATGGGTCATGTTTACCAATTTCAGCCCCATATCTCCCGTCCATTTGGCAATGCTATCGTTATACCATTCATAGGGTGGGAGAAAATAGCGGGCGTCTTCCTCCCCAATGTTAAATTCTTTCATCTTCCCATAATTCTCCAAGAGATCTTGTGTAAATTCCTGTTTTGAAACCAAGAGGCTGTCCCTTTGCTCCCAATCACAATACAAAAGGTGCTTGTTGGAATGTGCTCCCAAATAATGGCCATCCCCGTGAAGCTTTTTTATAGTTCTGGTAAATTTTGGATTACTATAAAAGTTTCCCGTTAAAAAGAAGGAAGCCAGCACCTGTTCCTTTTTAAGGATTTTTCGTATGTGTTTGGCACCATCCCCAAATTGATCGCCCGTAAATATTAGGGATAAGGCTGCACGTGTGCTGTCCCCCCTCACCAATGCCCCCCTTAAATAAGAAATATTTTCCGATGGCAGCTCTTGACCATTGCCAACCAGAGTGCTCCCGATTAAAAATAAAAAATATAAACTTATTCTCATTACCTGGAATGTTAACTACTAAATCCTGGCCTGATAGGTAAATAGATTATAGTATCGCCCCTCTTTTGCAATTAGTTCGTCATGTGTACCCTTTTCAGTAATGCGACCATTTTCAATTACAAGAATTTGATCGGCTTTTCTTATAGTGCTCAGTCTATGGGCAATCACAAAAGTAGTCCTTCCTTCGGTCAAGGTGGCCAAACTTTTTTGAATCAGGGCTTCACTTTCCGTATCCAAATTGGAGGTGGCCTCATCTAAAATCAATATTTTTGGATCGGCCAAAACGGCCCTGGCAATTGCAATACGTTGTCGCTGTCCACCTGAAAGCTTCACTCCGCGTTCCCCGATAAGTGTGTCCAATCCATTTTCGAACCTATCGGTAAACTCATCCACATAAGCGGCCTTAACGGCCTTTATCACTTCATCCTCTGTTGCATTTGGCCTCGGGAACATTATATTTTCCCTTATAGTCCCTTCAAACAAAAACTCGTCTTGCAACACAACCCCAAGGTATTGACGATAACTACTTAGGTCTACCTTGGAAATATCCTGACCATCCAAGGTAATGGTTCCCGACAAGGGATTGAGAAAAGTTGCCGCCAAACCGGCTATGGTAGATTTTCCTGAGCCGGAGCTACCCACCAAGGCCACCACATTGCCCGACTTCACTTCAAAACTAACGTTGTGCAATACATCCTTATCCTCTTCGTAAGCGAAGGAAACATCCTTAAAAGCAATATCCCCCTTTATTTTATCCAAAACTATGGTTCTTTCCCCTTCATTGGCTTCCGGGGCCATATTCATTAGTTCTTCCGTACGATCCAGACCGGCAAGCGCCTCTGTAAGTTGACTCCCTATATTGCTCATTTGCACAATGGGTGCGATCATGATGCCCAAAACAAAGGTAAAGGACAAAAAATCTCCCAAGCTCAAGTCTTCGTACATAATTTTATACCCCCCTATTCCCATTATTCCGGTAGTGGCAATTCCGATTAAAAAAGTGGCCGAACTGGTCATAAAAGCGGTTGCCGTAAGGCTCTTTTTTACATTTTGAAACAACAGCTCCACCCCGCCCTCAAAAACCTTGGTCTCCTGCTCTTCGGCATTAAAGCCTTTGATGACCCTAATTCCGCTCAAGGTTTCTGTAAGCCTACCGGTAACCTCGGCATTTATTTTTCCCCGATTTCTAAAAATAGGTCTTATCACCTTAAAGGCCTTCAAAGCTATAAATGCAAAAATGGCCAATGGGATAAAGGTAAAGAAGGTCATTGACGGACTAATCCACAACATGTAGGCCAAAGCACCTATTGCCGTAATACTTCCCCCTACCAATTGGACCAATCCTGTTCCTATTAGGTTGCGGACCCCTTCCACATCCGACATGATACGGGAGACCAAAGCCCCTGATTTTGCATTGTCAAAAAAACGGATCGGGAGCGAGAGTACTTTTTTCTGTACCTGGGCCCTAAGCTCAGAGATCAGGTATTGCGCCTGCACACTCAAAATTTTTGTCAACAAAAACGAGGTTACCGCACGTACCAAAATGGATAGTATTACCAACCCGACCAATATTTTGAGCATGTCCATATCCTTGTTGGGAATAACACTGTCCATAAAATATTTTAGAGAGATTGGACCTACAAAATTTGCTGCATTGCTGATGACGATCAGAATCAGGCCCATAAAAACCAAATTTCGCCTTGGCCAAATTATAGTTTTGAAAGCGGTAAGAATACTAACTTTTTTATCGGACATTTATAGTATATTTTTTATGGAGGGGATTTGAAAGGTATAAATGTACTTAAAGTTATTGGTAGAGGAAACATGTAATGTTAGCCGTTACTTCTAATTACGGCCTACAGGTTATATTAAAAAAAGAAAATATCCTGATTTATGATTGCCCAAATGACCAAAAGGCAAACATTGTTATTCAAAAATAGGTAGCACTACCGGATATATTTCATCCACAAATCGCTTATAAGCCACTCCTGATGGATGTAGACCATCCCCTGCGACCAATTCGGGGACAACCAATCCATCCCGTGTTATGTCCGTAATATTTACAAATGGCACCCCTTTTTGAAGGGCTGTAGCTTCCGCAAAGGCATTGTATTCATCAATTTCCTTAGAAATTTTATCGGTATTTCTACCTTCCCCAAAAGGGGTATACGCATAATCCGGAATGGAAATAACAACAACATTTTTAGGGTTGCCATAAGCTAGGGAAATTGCACGTTCCAGTAATAATGGAAATTCTTGGGTATATACGCCAAATGGCTTGCCTTGATATTGGTTATTGACACCAATCAACAGGCTTACCAAATCGTAGGAAGACAACAAGGTTCCGCGGTCTATAGCATCCTTTAAATTGTCTGTACGCCATCCAGTAACCGCTATTATTCGGTATTGACCTTTACATTTAAACCCTGCTCCAATCTATCCTTTAATTGAATGGGAAAGCTTTCTTCACTAGTAACGCCGGCACCAATGGTATAACTATCCCCCAAAGCCAAATAAGTATATGTTCCCGATTCATTTAAATGTGGTCCGGCCGAATCACCGGAATTGTTGGAGGGCAGTCCTGTTTCCAAAATATTGTCCAAGGAAGGTTCCACATTGGAAAACTCCCTTTCTTGGGAGCACCCCAAGAAAACAATGGCAAAGATAAATATCAAAGATAACCGCATCGAAAGTGTTTTATATTTATTTACGAAAGTAAGTGCCAAGGGGTTTGTTCCCATAAAAAATCAAAAGCTCTTGCCACTACTATGTTGACGGACTTTTGTATCCGAAAATAGACTTTTACACCAACTGTTGACACGATAACAATACTTGCCAGCCTATGCTGTTACCGCTTGTGTTTCAGTGCTTGTTTCTTTTAGAATTCCTTAGCAATCTAAAGGAATACGGGATGAGGATCAGCAATAGGTTAATAATCAACAAATAGTAATATCCTTTCATTCTGGTCAGTGTTTGTGTTGCTTATTGAGTTATTCCTTTATGATAATTATGGTGGCTTTGGACCCGGTGGATAGATTCCACATATTGGAATGTATCATTTTACCTTGGTCATCATATACATTGACCTGGGCCGTATTGGGACCTGAAGTGCCCTGGTTCAAGGCCTCGAAATCTATTCTATTAAAACCCTTTTGTAAATCCAGGTTGATTCCTTTAAAGGAACCCGTTAAAAAAATATTGGGTTCCACTACCTTATCATTGAGCAGTATCCTTACCCTGTCACCATCTACATATTCATGGTCACGGCAAACAACACCTACAAATTTACCATTGCTCTTAATATCGCCCAAATACGTATTTCCAAAAAAAGTAGAAGAGCCTTCCTTTTCTTTTTTATCAATTTTCGGATCTATTTTTAAACCATGGCCCGCCTGCACCAATTCCCTATCCGGAAGCATCTTAATATTTCTGGCCATAAGGGAATCCCTGAGATTGGTAGTAGGTTTTAAGGTAATAATGGAAGGGATTTTCAATGCAGTCCCCTGATTTGGATTATCCTTAGCATCCCTATCCCCTTCTATTTTAAGAGGATTGGTAGTGGGGAGATCTGTTTGGGACATACCCCACTGTGAAATTAAAAATAGAAAGAAAAAAATAAATACTATTCTCATATAACTATTTAAGGCAGCTGTCATTACAAAAATATCAAATACCCTGCCATATGGCATTAAAATGCTGTTAAATTCGCATAATAACGAAAAAACCGGTTTAAGAACAAGCTTAAACCGGCATTAACATTTAAGGGGGGGATATTCCCTAATTTTTGACCGTATCTATTGGTCCCATTTGGGCAAGTTCCTCTTCCGTAAACAAACGTGACTTTACGACAAAGCGCAATCCCAACGGTATTTCCAAAGAAAAACTGGAGCCTCGGCCAGTGGTGACATCTATGGTCAATTGGGTATGTTTCCAATATTCAAATTGATCCTTTGACATATAGAAAGGACATTTTGCAATGTCCCCTAGATAAACATCGGTTTCATTTATCATTAATTCCCCTTTTGGAAAGCACATAGGCGATGACCCATCACAACAACCTCCACTCTGATGGAACATTAACTCTCCGTGCAGGGACTGTAATTGCCCCAACACCTGTCTTGCCTTATCCGATATCAATACCCTTTTGACCATACTATTTGCTGTAAATATCAGAAGAATCCCAGTGCTTTTTTGTCGTAAGAAATAAGCATATTTTTAGTCTGTCGATAGTGGTTCAACATCATTTTATGGGTTTCCCTACCAATTCCAGATTTTTTATATCCTCCAAAAGGAGCGTGTGCAGGATAGGTATGATAGCTATTTACCCAAACCCTGCCCGCTTTAATGGCCCGCGCCACCTTATAAGCTTGGTGGGTGTCCCTGGTCCATACGCCAGCCCCCAGTCCATATAAAGTATCATTGGCAATCTCAATAGCCTCAGCCTCATCCTTGAAGGTCGTTAGGCACACCACAGGACCAAAGATCTCTTCCTGAAAGACCCTCATTTTATTGTTGCCCTTAAGAATGGTAGGCTGAATATAAAACCCTCCTTCCAGACCTTCATTATAAGCAGCGCCACCTCCGGTAAGTACTTCACAGCCCTCCTCTTTTCCTATTTTGATATAGTTCAGGATTTTTTCATATTGATCGTTGGAAGCCTGGGCACCCATCATGGTATTGGTATCCAGCGGATGTCCCAATTTTATTTTATTGGTACGGTCAACGACACGCTCAATAAATTTCTCATAAATACTTTCCTGCACCAGAATACGGGATGGAGAGGTACACACTTCCCCTTGGTTGAAGGCAAACATTGCCGCCCCCTCCAAACATTTGTCGAAAAATTCATCATCCGCTTCCATAATACTTTCAAAGAACACGTTTGGCGATTTACCTCCCAATTCCAATGTAACAGGAATGATGTTTTTGGAAGCATACTGCATAATAAGTTGCCCTGTAGTAGTCTCGCCAGTAAATGCAATCTTATTAATTCTGGGGTTGGAAGCCAAAGGTTTGCCCGCCTCAATACCAAATCCGTTCACCACATTGAGAACACCCGCCGGCAACACATTTTCTATAAGTTCCATTAACACTAAAATACCCACAGGAGTCTGTTCTGCTGGTTTTAAGACCACACAGTTCCCTGCAGCTAGTGCCGGTGCTACCTTCCAAGCTGCCATGAGCAATGGAAAATTCCAAGGAATAATTTGCCCTACAACACCTAAAGGCTCAGGAATATTTAAAGAGACCGTATTGGCATCCAATTCACTGGCCGTACCCTCTTCAGCCCTTATTACTCCTGCAAAATAACGAAAATGATCTATGGCCAATGGCAAATCGGCTGCCATGGTTTCCCTGATGGGCTTCCCGTTGTCCCATGTTTCGGCCCGGGCCAAGACCTCCAGGTTTTGCTCCATGATATCCGCTATCCTCAACAACAAATTGCTTCTTGATGCTGCGGAAGAATTATTCCATTCCGGGGCCGCTGCCCATGCGGCATCCAACGCCAGTTCAATATCTTCTGCGGTGGAGCGTGCAATTTTGGTAAAACTATTACCGTCCACCGGTGAGATATTATCAAAATACTCGCCTTTGGTGGGCGATACCCATTTACCCCCAATAAAATTTTCATACTGACTTTTAAATACTGGTCTTTCTACCCTATTCTGTACTGTGGTCTTTACATCTCCCATGATCTTATATTTTTAGTTAATATTACATTTCTGTTTGCCAATCAATATTGGCCAAGCCATATTATAAGTGTAAGTGGCTTGTTTTCAAATGTATGAAGCCTTTTTGTTAAAATTCTGACCCATTCTATCAATAACATGAACTATTCTATCAATAATTATTTATTTCCTAATTTGGGATGATATATTTTGTATTTTTAACAAAATAACCTCACTACAGACTATTTATTAATATTAACTTAAACAAGTTAGGGATGCAGTTGCCCAACGCTTACTATAATCATAGGAGATTGGAAACTTTGGTCGAGAACCAAACAACATATACCTTGAACAATGCTGCTATGCACGTATTTGAAACCCATCAACAGGCCGAACAGATATTGCTCCAATTTGACCAACCCGTCCTGGCAAGTATGTTAAGTGGCAAGAAGATTATGCACCTTAGGGACCATGAATCGTTTAACTTTCTACCTGGTGAGTCGCTAATATTGCCTTCCAAAGAAATAATGTGCATAGATTTTCCCGAAGCAAAGGCCACCGACCCAACACGTTGCTTGGCCATGGCCATTTCTGAAGATAAAATAAGACAAATGTTGCGGGTAATGAATGAAACCATGCCCAAATTGGATGGCGGGGAATGGGCCTTGATGGATTATAATTTTCATTTCACCAATGATATTGGTCTTTATCAAATTTTACAGCGATTGCTTTTTTTATTCACCGAGAACCATCCATCCAAGGATCTTTTTGTAGACAATATGTTGAGCGAATTGATCGTGCGGATATTACAGAGCAATGAGCGAAAAATTTATACGGAAAAAACCCTGGAGATCAGCAATAGCAGTAGGTTAGGATTTATTGTCTCTTTTATTAGAGAAAACATATACAGGCCTTTGAGTATTGAAACTTTAAGCAAAAAGGCCCATATGAGCGAATCCCATTTTTATAGGGTCTTTAAAAATGAACTTGGTATTTCTCCGGTAGAATTCATTAACAATGAACGAATTAAATTGGCCGTTAGCCTTTTACAAGACCCAAAACGCACTATTAAAGAAGTATTTATGGAATGCGGATTTGAAAGCAGGTCCTATTTTAACCGTGTATTCAAGAGGAAGAAAAATGTGTCCCCTGGTGAATATCAAGCCAATGTAGTTCGGGAGAATAGATATTAAATTTCGCAAAGCGGCCATTCAATTGCCCCACACCTTTCTTAGGAACCGAATAAAATTTTTGCTCATTATATTTTCAATATCGGTTTCCGAATAACCTTTCCCCAACAATAGTCCAGGTACCTTCTGAAGGTCTGCTATCGTATCTAAATCGGCAGGACTTTGTTCCTTTCCAAAGCCTCCATCCAGATCGGTCCCTATACCAACGTGCAGCGAATTTCCGGCCAACTGGCAAATATGGTCTATGTTGTTGATCATTTGCGCCAAGGTAACCTCCATTTCCTTTGGGGTGGAAATGCCCCTAACCCAATTGGGGACCATCATCCAGGCATCCAGGGCCATCCCTATTACACCATCCCTTGCAATAAGTTCCATTATTTGTTCATCAGCAAACTGCCTGTTATGATCCACGAACTTGCGACAATTGTTGTGGCTTGCCCAAACCGGGCCATTGTATACTTTCATGGTTTCCCAAAAACTAACATCACATAAATGGGTAGCATCCAAAATTAGGTTTAAACGTTCTATCTCCTTTAATAGTTCCCTGCCCTTATGACCAATTCCCCCTACAGAATCCGTACCGTGTGCATAGGTACCGGGGCCATAGTGTGCCGGTCCAATGGCCCTTAGACCCTGTTCATAGGAACGTTCCAGATAATCTACGGTAATCATGGAATCTGCCCCTTCCAAACTAAGGATATAACCGATCGGCAATTTGGACGTGCCATTTTCCCAAAGTTCCAAATGCACATCCAGTTGTTCCGTATTCACAATTTGGACCATTTCTCCAATTTGTTCCATAGCCCTGTACCAAGCTAATTGTCCTTGCGTTTGGGCCCAGGCTTGGTAGGGGGAGTTCCATCCTGGCAATGGATTTCCTTTTTTAACATATCTTGCAATTTGGGTGGCTACGCACAATCCTATATTCCCATGGCGCATGGCATCTAAAGACACTGTATTATTGGCCCTATCAGGTTTATCGGTCATGCCTTTTTCACTTTCCCTAATTTCGGCTACACTTCTTGTTAAGTCCCTGTTCCATTCCAAGGCGTTCATAGCCAAATCCAAATGTGCATCAAATACGAACATACTTTTAATTTTATCCCATCACCAGTCCCAACCCGTACTTATTGGTCCTTTTACAGGAGAGGTTTATATATTTATTTTAAGATTTCTTGCGGCTATCTGCCAGACCGCTGTTACGTTCCCATCAACTACCGTTAGGACTTCCTTATATTTGGCAATAGTTGGACATATATGTATCGGAATGGCATAAGCAACATCCCCTACTTTAAACCTTTCATCATTGGGGCATTGTACCATCAAATGTTCCTCGCTCTGCCCTATCTGGGTACAACCTTCCCCTTCCAGTAACATGGCCCTGGGAAAATTCATCTCCGAGGCCAGATGCTTATGCCCCAAATCAAAACACACCAAATTGGAGTTTGGCCTACTGATCACCCGGGTCAAGAGTACAGCAGCAGGCAGAAAATCCATGTCCTTATAGGAGTAGGCATAACCAGCATCCCATAAAAGCGTTGTTCCTGGACTTGTTTCTACCCCTTCGCGCTTTAAATGAACGGGAAAGGTTGGGGAACCCCCGGCTACAATGGCGGCAATAGGGAAACCCTGCTCCTCCAAAGATTTTTTTAAATGCAAAACCGATTCAAAATCTTCATTGCATTTTTGCTCTCTTTCAAGTAAGTCATTGTTGCGGATATGCCCATCGTACACATGTAATCCTGCTGCCTGCAAATTGGGGTCTTCATATATTTTTTTATACAGTTCCACGGCATCGGCATTGGGCAAAATACCAGATCTATCCATCCCATTGTTTATATCCAACCAAAGCGGTACACGAATACCTTTCTCCCTGGCTGTTTTGGCCATTTTTTCAACAACACCGGCGTTATCAACAATTGTAGAAAATGTACTGTTGGGGAATTCAGAAATCAATCTAAAAAATCGATTCAAATTGGGCCCTACGGGCTGTAAGGCCAACAATATATCGGTTGCACCGCATATCCCCAAGAGTTCGGCTTCGGCAATGGTAGCACACTTAAATTTTTGAATGCCCTGACTTATCTGTAGCTCAATAATCTCTGCCGTTTTATGTGTTTTAATATGCGGCCTAAGGTAGTGGGTGCCCCCGGCCATGGCTATCATGGTCTTTATATTTTTTTTAATCAGATCCGGATAAACCAAAAGGGCGGGAGTATTTATATCCTTTGGGTCATTAATTTTATACCATTCCTTATTCATTACTGCAATGGGTTTGGCATTAATGAAGCTCGAACATTGCCTCGACCTCTACGGGAATATTATCCGGCAGCATCATCCCAACAGCACTGCGTACCCCAATGCCATTATCCTCACCAAAGACATCGGCCATCAATTCACTAAAACCATTTATTACAAAGGGTTGCTTTCCAAAGTTTGGGGTAGAATTTACCATCCCCAAAACTTTTACCACCCGTTTTATCTTATCCAAGCTCCCAAAATGTGTTATTATGGTGGAAAGCATAGTAAGGCCTACCTGTCTCGCTGCATGCTTGGCCTCTTCGGCATTCAAATCAAATCCGGCTATCCCTACCATTAAAGATCCGTCGTTTTGAATGGGGCCTTGTCCCGAAACATATAAAAATTTATCTACTACCAAAATAGGCCTATAGACCCCGGCCGGTTTTGGGGCCGGAGGAAAGACCAGACCCAATTCCTTAATCCTTTCTGTAGGTGTACTACCCATATCCAATTATCATTTTTATTATTTTAAACAAATATACTCAATATCAAGACACCTATTAATCCTATGACGCCCACAGTGGTTTCCATAACGGTCCAGGTTCTTAAGGTATCTTTGATGGAAAGATTAAAATATTCCTTGAACAGCCAGAATCCCCCATCGTTTACATGGGAAAGCATTAAACTTCCAGATCCTATGGCAAGGACCATTAATTCCGCACTCACCCCTGTGGCACCCACCAACGGCAGCACAATTCCGGCGGTAGTGAGTCCGGCCACTGTTGCCGACCCCACACATACCCTAATAACAGTAGCTACCAGCCATGCCAAAAGCAGGGGCGAGATGGTAGAGTCCTTTAACATATTGGCAATATAATCGCTTACCCCACTATCTACCAATACCTCTTTAAGCGCACCTGCACCCGCAATAATGAGGAGTACCATGGTTATTCCGGAAATGGAGCTTGAAACGGAGCCCATTATTTGGGACATTTCCTTCCCCCTGGCCAGACCTAGCGTATATATGGCTACCAATACAGCGATCAACATGGCAATTACCGGATTACCTATAAATTTAACAATGGGTAGAATTGTTGCATCCTTGGGCAGCAATAAATCTGTAGCCGTTGCCAACATGATCAGAATTACGGGTAAAAGCGCCGTTAAAATACTGACATTAATATTGGGCATTTCCTCTTCCTTTAAAATGGTAGGATTAACAAATTCCTTAAGTGGCGTGGCCGTTATATTCTTTATGGTCCTTGAAAACAGCGGCCCCGCCAGAATAATCGCCGGAATGGCAATGATGGTGCCATAGAGAAGGGTCTTTCCTATATCGGCATTGAACATGGTTGCAATTGCCGTAGGGGCAGGGTGCGGGGGGAGAAAACCATGGGTCACGGAAAGGGATGCTATCATTGGCAGTCCCACGTATAACAATGGCAGCCCTGTAGAAGCCGCAATGGTAAAGATCAATGGAATCAAAATTACAAAACCAACAGAATAGAACATGGGGATCCCCACAATAAAACCGGTCAGGACCAAAGCCCATTGAATGTTCCCCATTCCAAATCTGGACACCAATTTGGTCGTTATTTGCTGTGCTGCCCCACTATCTGCCACCAGCTTGCCCAACATGGCCCCCAATCCCAAAATAATGACCAAAAAGCCCAAGGTATTGCCAATCCCGTTTTGAATGGATTGTATTACCCCCTGCAATTCCATTCCCTCTGCAATACCCACCACAAGGGATACGATTATAAAGGCTATAAAGGCATTAAGTTTAAATTTTGCAATGAGTAAAAATAGGAGGAACAACCCCAGAACAACAATAAGTAACGGCATAGTTTTGGTTTGGTTTTATTTGAATAGAATTTTTAAATATACTATATCGGCCAAAAAATCAGTACCCTTTTTAAAATTAAATTGGATATTAGACAAAAACCTAAAGAAAAATGCAACCGCCCCACTTCCCTTTCCGGAAGAAACATTGCCCATAAACCTTCAGGACACAGTGCAAAAACAAAAAATAAATAAATTATATTGTTAAAATCAAGGTTTCTTTATCTTTAAAAAAAAGTTTGAACATAAAAAATGGAAAAATATAGATGTGGCTGGTGCAAGGGCGATGCATTATACCAAAAGTACCACGATGAGGAATGGGGGGTTCCTGTGAAGGATGATGGACTCTTATTTGAATTTTTGATTTTGGAAACTTTTCAGGCCGGATTAAGTTGGATCACCGTTTTGAGAAAAAGGGAAAATTTCAGGCAGGCCTTTGATCATTTTGATTACAAAAAAATAGCTGATTACGGGGAACCGAAAATTGAATCCCTGTTAGAGAATACAGGAATTATTAGGAACAAACTCAAAATAAGGGCAACAATTACCAACGCCCAGGCCTTTATGGCCCTCCAAAAGGAATTTGGCAGTTTCAGTAATTATATCTGGGGGTTTGTCAACGACCGGCCCATAAAGAACAATCTCATAAATTATAAGAATGCCCCTGCACACACCCCATTATCCGACGCTATTAGCAAAGATTTAAAAAAGCGCGGTTTCAAATTTGTGGGAAGCACCGTTATTTATGCCCATATGCAGGCAACAGGCATGGTCAACGATCACGAAGTAAATTGTTTTAGATATAATGAGGTATAACTTTATAGCCCTAATACTATTATTGATGCTCGGCCTAAAATGTTTTTCCCAAACAAAATTGGAACGGGAGCATCGCATTAAAAAATCGCAATTCCCTACTGTCAACATGGGCGACCTACCCTTGGAGGAAACCAAAAATATTAAGTACTATCGGGAAATTGATACCTCCAAAATTACCTATACCCTAAAATTTAGGAAAGGTAGAATGCACTACCATATAGATTACAACGAAAAGGGAACACTACAAAATACGGGATTCATGGTAAAGGAAATTGACATCCCAAGAAATACCTACGATAGGATAAGCACTGTCTTGAATACAAATTTTGACAAAATAAGAATTAAATATATCCAACAACGCTATAATGGTTCCTCCGCGGATGTTTTAAAAAACACCTTTCAAAATCTGATATTGCCCAATAACACCTACAGAATAATGCTGCGAGGCCAAAAAACGGAAAAAAGGGAGGACTATATTGCGACATTCGATGCCGAGGGGAATTTGATACAAACTACAAGGTCCTTACCGGCCAATTACGATAGAGTCCTATATTAAGAAGCGCTTGATACAACATTAGATAATGTTGTCCGGTACTCCGCGGTCGAGACCTTGGTTTAAGGGTAGCATTTTCTAAAACCTCTGGGCCACGCTAGTTTTTAAAATTTTCATAAACTGTTTTCTGGGCATTTTTTCAGCCCCAAGGCTATGCAAATGGGCAGTGTATACCTGACAATCGATAAGCTTATACTTCTGCTGCTGCAACTCCAAGGCCAGATGTATAAAAGCCAATTTGGAAGCATTGCTCTTTTTACTGAACATACTTTCCCCGCAAAATATACCCCCAAGATCTATTCCGTACAGCCCTCCGACCAACAATTCGTTTTCCCATACTTCAACGGACTTGGCCCTTCCCATTTGATGCAATTTTATATAGGCATTTTTCATTTTCGGGGTAATCCAAGTGCCTTCCTGCCCTTTGCGCTTTATGGCAGAACACGCTTCAATAACTTCTTCGAAGCTGGTATTCCAAGTAACCCTAAACCTATTGGATTTTATAAGTTGTTGCATACTTTTAGAAATCCTAATGTTATTTGGAAATAACACCATACGTGGATCCGGGCTCCACCAAAGAATCATGGAGTCCTCATTGAACCAAGGAAATATTCCGTTCCGATATGCCAGGAGCAAACGCTCTGGCGACAAATCGCCGCCCACGGCCAATAAGCCGTCATCATCGGCATTTTCAACATCCGGAAACAACAAGTGATGATTAAGGAGAAACATTTTGAAGCTTATTAATGGACTTAAAATTAAGAAAACCTATCCAGCTTGAACTGGATAGGTTTTTCCTTATTCCAAAATCACACCACTTTAAAATACGGGCACAATTCTACTGTACATAATTTATGGCCGCTAATTAGAACGGCAAATCGTCATGCTCATCGTCATTTATATCGTCTGCAGGCTCAAAAGCTTCCATGGGAGGTACCGGAGGCATTCCTGGGGCATTTGCCTCGTTCTGCAAACTTTCTATTCGCCAACCTTGAATGGAATTAAAATATTTGGTTTCCCCTTGCGGGTTTACCCATTCCCT
This sequence comes from Flavobacteriaceae bacterium, assembly GCA_041392165.1. Lineage (GTDB taxonomy): Bacteria > Bacteroidota > Bacteroidia > Flavobacteriales > Flavobacteriaceae > Arenibacter. The sequence goes on along the minus strand of JAWKMN010000002.1, from coordinate 317,233 downwards.
ACCCCTTAGATTAATACTTATTTTTACCGCTTGGCCAACTGCAAAATTATTTAAAAGCTCACATTTATCCTGTACAAACTCTACCATAATATGTTGTGGATACTGTTCCTCCGTAGTCACCACTACTTCTCTCTTTCTAAATCCGTTGTTCCCAAATGTTTGGGTCTCCCCTACCACTTTAATTTTCCCTTGTACTTCCATTTTACTATTTATATAATTCTACTTTATATTCTTTTTTGTCAATATTAAGCATTTTGAACAGGAACACCTAAAACAAAAGTTCCCAACTTTTTATTATTCGATTTTTTAACATGTCCCTTTTCCCAATGGTACATATTGGAGCCTAATCCTTCCAATAAAATATCCATATCCTTTAACGTATACATTCTAGGCAATGATGCTTGCCCATCCCAGGCATAACATATTGGAATTATAGGGACAATATAGGTAAAAATCAATTGTTGCCATGTTAATGGTTTTACAAACGGAGTCATAAAAAAGACCATAATCACTAATATCAACAATGAAAGAGGTAAAAACAACCACCATATCCATAAGGGAATATTATTTTCCGCCATTTCATAGATCAACAGCGGCTGATTATTCCTTTCGGCCGATTTCAGAATGGATCTTGCCTTCTGGGGAGGCATATGATGAAAACAATTGATCATAGTTTTGAGTCCAACAGGCGCATTGTGCAAATTGGTGGCATCCAGTGGCTTTTCAGAATAACGAATACCCTTTTCGCCTACAGAATTAAAAAACTCGATAACTTTTGTATCCGGATATTGATCACTCATTGTTAAATCAACTTCCTGCAAACCGTAATCCCGCTTTATTGTTCTTAAGACCTCTGGCATAACCCCTCCTGAACCAGAGCCCAAATCCACTATATGACCTATACGATTTGCAGCCAATACATTAGCAATCAATTTGGACAATACCCGGGGCACACCCATCATTTTTTGGAGCACAACTATCAATTTGGTCAAACACGCCCTTAACCAGCTAGGGAACCAACGTAAATCTTCAAATTCAAAGAGCTGAATACGTTTCATCTAAAAATCTTCTTTTTTAACTGGAATATCCACCAATAAAACCTTCCAAGCAGCAAGTACATCCTTCGTTTTAAGCAACTCCTGGGCCTTGGCATGGAGCAAAGCTTCGTTACCCGAACTCAACAGGGACCTCAGTTCCAAATTATTATCAACATAGAGCTTCACTTCTTCCTTGGAAGGGAGCTCTTCAATATTGCCCAACATTCCCAAATCATTGCCCGTAAGGACCTTGCTAAACCTAATGTGCTCAGGGATCTGGTCTACCCCAATACCCAATTTTGAAACCGGTTTGGGCACTTCAAACAACCCTAAATTGGCCCTGCTGTACCAGTTGCCCCCCATACGGGCCACCTGATCTATTTTAAATTGATCAATGGCCCCATTTTCATCCAAAATATCTGCATCCATATGTATTTTCAGCACTTCTGAAAAGATAAGGTTCCCTGCACCCCCTTCTTTTCCCAGAGGTTCCACCTTAATTACCCTGCACTCAAATTGCACCGGTGATTCTGCTACCCGAAAAGGTTTTACCAAATCTGAAGGCAACATGCTTAAACCGGCCTTGATAAATTCGTTCTCGCCCTTTCCATACTCCGAACTGGCCAGTGACATTTGTTGCACCATATTATAATTCACCACATTAATGACCACCTCCCTATTGTCCAACACATTCTCCAGGGTGTGTTTTGTGCTATTGTCCCGTACCCTTCGGGAGGGAGAAAATATTAAAATGGGCGGATTGGAACCAAAGACATTAAAAAAGCTAAAAGGTGATAAGTTAGGTCTATTCTTCCCATCAACGGTACTGGCAAAAGCAATGGGCCTAGGGCCAACGGCACCCAGTAAATACCCATGCAATCTGGCTGTAGATACTTCTGAGGCCGTAATGGAAACCATTTTTTTCATGTGTTTTATTTATTGTTTTCAATGGTCACATGTAACCTTTGATGTCTAAAATAATCATTTTGCTGTGTGTTTAATGATTATTTTAAATATGTCGGTTTCATTCATTTAAAAATTTTTATCAATCTGAAAAGAAAATAAGGATCATAAAAATTTTCTGCATAAATCAACCGCTGCGCTTTCGCATAAAAAATTTAATTATTTTGATTAGTATGCAAAAAATTAATATTTGTTTATACTCATTTCATAGCACATAAAGGTACATAAAATGGAGGCAAAATGAAATATAGGGGTCTCCATCAAAATAGAATATCTTTGTCCAAATTGCGTTATATTTAAGTATAATTATGTAAATGGATGGATTTTAATCCTAAAAAGAAAATTTCAAACCTTCTGTTATTAATAGCATCCTTTGCTATTGTGAGCTTGATCCTCTGGAACACCAACAGTTTTTTCAAGACGTTTAAAGAGGAAGAACGCCATAAAATGGAAATTTGGGCCACGGCACAATCTGAATTTTTGTCCCTTCCCGTTGATGCGGATCCTGGCAATCTACACATCAAGATCTTTCAGAACAACACTTCTACCCCCATGATACTTGTCAATAAGGACAGTACCATAAAAGTAAACAATATGCCCGGTATCCAGAAAACGGACACTGCTTTTATCCTTGGAAAAATCAATAAATTCAAGGGGGAAAATAGCCCTATCTCCATAGCGTACAAAGGAGAAAACCTAGCCACACTTTATTATGGCAATTCTGAAGTACTTACCAAGCTAAAATATTACCCAATTGCCCTTTTATTGATCATCTTCCTTTTTGGAACGGTAATTTATTTTTTGTTCAAGACCAATAAAACCTCCGAACAGAATAAACTTTGGGCCGGAATGGCCAAAGAAACGGCCCATCAGATAGGAACCCCACTTTCCTCGCTCCTGGGATGGAACGAACTATTGAGGTCCACGAATATTAATCCTGACATTACCAAGGAAATTGAAAAGGATATTGCCCGATTGGAAACCATTACGGAACGTTTTTCAAAAATTGGTTCCCTCCCCATCCTTAATGAGTACGACATTGTTGAAGAGACCAAAAACGCATATGATTATTTAAAATTAAGGAGCTCCAAACTCATTCAGTTTTCATTTAGTTCACAAGCAGACCATATTCCGGTACTTTTAAACAAGGCGTTATACAATTGGACCATTGAAAACTTGGTTAAGAACGGTATAGACGCCATGAGGGGCAAGGGCAGTATTGCCATAGAAATAGTGCCCAACGGAAACTGGGTCAAGGTTTTAATTTCCGATACGGGCAGTGGTATCCCGAAAAAAAATTTCCAAGCCATTTTTAATCCAGGGGTCACCACCAAAAAAAGGGGATGGGGTTTGGGCCTTTCCTTGGTTAAAAGAATTGTGGAGGAATACCATAAAGGCAAAATTAAAGTACTTACATCCACAAAGGACGGTACCATAATGCAAATTATGTTTAAAGTTAAAAATTAAGGCGATGGCAAAGGAAAAATTAATTGTAATTAAGGAAGCTGACCTAACAAACAATTGTCCCGAATGTTTTAATCAGGAATTAAAGTTGACCTTTTATCAAAGACACACCTATGGTCGATTATACGATAGGACCACTAAGGACATCTCCCATGAAATAAAATGTAAAAAATGTAATTCACTGATCTATCCGGTAGCCTGGACAGAGGACATAGAAAGGGTGTATGATTACTACCAAAAAATGATTGCCCCTGACCGTGCCTCCATACGTTTTACTATGCTATTTTATGTATTGACACTACTACTTATAATAGTAATTGCCGCAGGTGTTTATATTGTTTTGGAGGGCATTATTTAATATTGGCCCTAATTTTTTCGGCTATCTCCGTAAAATCCTTGGGGGTAAGCACGGCTTTATGCTGAAAGGTAACATCCCTCATCCCCTTCAAAGGAATTAAATGCACATGTACATGGGGAACTTCCAATCCTATTACGGTAAGACCAACCCTATTGCAGGGTATACTGGCTTCGATAGCCAAGCCTATTTTACGGGAAAAGGCCATAAGTCCCAAATAGGTTTCCTCGTCCAGATCCAAAAGTTTATCTACTTCTTTTTTGGGAACACATAAGGTATGCCCAACTGCATTGGGATTAATATCCAGAAAAGCATAATAATTATCGTCCTCGGCAATCTTATAGGACGGAATTTCTCCGTTTATAATTCTTGTAAATATTGATGGCATATTTCTAAACTTAAATCAATTTAAAAGATAGTACAAATATTGCAAACATTCCTCCTTATTATATTTTGAATGTTTTAAACAGGCTTGCCAAACATTATGAAACAAGGCCACTTAAAAAAATGAAGGCCTCAATTGAGTGTATCGATTGAGGCCCTCTAATACTTTTTAAAATGATCTATCTGGAGATTTCCAAAATTTCAAATTTCAATGTTCCGTTGGGCACGGTGATTTCCGCAGTCTCCCCTACTTTTTTTCCTAAAAGTCCCTTGCCGATAGGCGAACTCACAGAAATTTTTGCTGTCTTTAGATCAGCTTCACTTTCCGCCACAAGGGTATATTTCATTTCCATTCCGTTATTCAGGTTTTTCAATTTAACCGTAGACAGCACCAACACCTTGGAGGTGTCCAGTTGCGATTCATCTATCAACCTTGCATTGGCCAAAGTCTCCTCCAATTTGGAAATTTTCATTTCCAACAAACCTTGAGCCTCCTTTGCGGCATCATACTCGGCATTTTCCGACAAATCCCCTTTATCCCTGGCCTCAGCTATGGCTTGTGAGGCTTTTGGACGCTCAACATCCTTTAAATAATTAAGTTCATCCCTCAATTTCTTTAGCCCCTCTGCCGTATAATAAGATACCTTACCCATAAGTTCTGTATTAAATAAATAGGAAAATCCCCTTTTTTTTAAAGAGGATTTAAGACAAATATACACAAATTTTGTTCAACTTTGTTTAAGTTATATAAATAGACAAAGCGGTATGAAACGCATATTAGGATTATTACTTTTGTTTTTTTTATTGTCCTGTGACAAGAATTCTTCCAATAGGAATCCTTATCTGCAAGAAATTAGTTTTAGGTTTGATCTCAATTTGAATCTACCTCTATACAGCCCTTTAACCAATATAGGGAGTGCCGTATATGTAGGAAATGCCGGTGTGGGCACCAAGGGAGCCTTTGTCATAAAAAGTGGATTCAACACCTATATGGCATGGGAAGCCAGCTGCCCCAACCATGCCCCTAACAACTGTTCCACAATGTCATTAAGTGGACAATTGGTTACCTGTTCCTGTGAAGGTTATGAGTACAATTTGTTTACCGGACAACTTATGAACAGGCCTAACGATGGCAAAAGGTATCACGACCTACTTTTTTATCGTGCTACCTACAGTGGTAATTCCGTGATCATCTCCAATTAGCGCCTCTTAGATACGGCCTAAGATTTTGTCCATGACCCAACTGGTATGCAATCCGGACAGCCCGGTAGAAGGATGCTCCCTATTTTCCAACAAATGTTTCCTTATATTTTCCACATGGAACTGTTGTACATGTTTAGGGTGGTCGATAAATAGGTTTGTTGTTCCTTTTTCATTGATCAAGCTAATATCCTCTTCATTAAATACGGAGAATATTATTTTGCCCTCACTACCTATAATCTCCACCTTATCTTTCCTATCGGACGCGCCAAAATTCCAACTCCCCTCCCCGGTTATTCCATTTTCGTATATCCAGCATGCTGCGATCGCATCTTTGGCCGTATACAATTTTTGCTGATTGGTGCTTACCCCATAGACATTTTCAACATTCCCAAGATAGAACGAAAACAAATCCAAACCATGACTGGCCAAATCATCAAAATAACCTCCGGGCGCAATTTCACCGTCTGTCCTCCAATTATATGTTTTATCCAAATCTTGTGTACTGGGAGGCTTGGAGAGATGCCAACGAATATGTCTTATATCTCCAACCCCACCTAGGTCCATCCATTCCTTTATTTTTAGAAACCTAGGTAGGGAGCGCCTATAATAGGCCACAAAAAGTGGCAATTTTCTTTCCTTAAAAGCATTGTATATCTCCAAGCTGTCCGCGTAGCTCGGTGCCATGGGTTTTTCCACACAGCAAGGCTTGCCGGCCTCGGCAACCAATAATGCATAATGTTTATGCGTATCCGGAGGGGTGGCTATATAAACGGCATCTACCTCTGGATCCATAATCAAATCTTCAGCTTGGGAGTAGAATTTAGGCACACCATGTCTTTTGGCATAGTCCTCCGCCTTTTCCGCATCCCTGCGCATAACGGCTATCAATTGAAAATCTTTGGTCTGCTGATAAGGCGGCCCACTTTTTAGCTCGGTAACCGCTCCACAACCAATGATACCCCAACGCAATGGTTTCCCATATTTGTTTTTGTTCATTCCCAACATACTTAATAGGTCATGGTTATTTATTCAAGCTACAAAAATAACAGCAAAAAAATGAATGGGGCAGTCTAAAATATAAGATTATCTACTATGCCCTGAAAATTTACCATTGCCATGGAAGACAGGGTCAAATTAATTGATCTGCCCATTGAATCTTGGAAATATCCGCTTAATTATTGGATATAGTATACAGCATTTGGTATTTCCTCTTTATACGTCCTGTCCAACTTCACAATTCTTAACTCTACTTAATGATATTTTACCAATACTTGAATTTCTGCTAAATTTTGGCATTTAAAATTGGAAAATGACATAGTTTTTAAATAGTTTTATAAAAAACAGTGAAGTATTAACAAATAATTTAAAGACTATTTTTTATGGTCCTTGCAATATTTCAAAATATAGTATCATTATTAAGCCTTAATTAAATGAAAGCAAAAATAATTTGTACGTTTCTTATAGTAAATATAATTACGTTAAGCCTGTTTGCACAAGACCCTGTACTTAAAAGTGCTTTTAACGGAAAAAACCTCAAAGGATGGATTGTTCCTGAAAACAATATATGGTGGTCCGTGGAAAACGGAATTTTACGGACCAAAAGTGGTCCTGATAAAAAAGGGTCCATATTGTGGACGGACAAAGAATATACCGATTTTGTATTTGAGACCGACTTCAGATATGATGAAGGAACCGTGGATACCGGAATTTTCCTAAGAAGTGATACGCAACAGATACAAATGGGGATTTCCGGCTCATTAAAGCGAGATATGACCGGATCCCCTTATATAGTTGGAAAAAAGTATCCCGTAGAGGCCCAGAACGTGAAGGAAATTTTAAAGCCCAAAGAATGGAATACCATAAAAGTGATCGCCATTGCCGGCTATTATGAAGTTTGGCTCAACAACAAACATGTTATGAGCTACACCTCAGATAGTTATGTTAAAACGGGACCTATCGGATTGCAACTGCATCCCAATACGGAGATGACCGCTAGTTTCCGAAACATCAAAATTGGAAAAATGTAGGGGAATTAAAGTCGTTGAACCTTGAACAAATCACCACAATATAGAACAACAATTAAAGAATATGAGAAAATTACTTCTTAAATCCAGTTTAAACACTGTTATAGTACTATTATTTATGGCATCCTGCAAACAGGCCAAATCGGATAAAACGGTCGGGGCAGACGTAGAGCCCAAAACAGAAAAAAGAATAAAACTGGTCCGTAACGACCAAGAAAAAAAGGTAGATGTCTTTATTGATGGAAATCTTTTTACCTCCTACATCTATCCCACCAACATTAAAAAACCGGTACTATACCCTTTAATTACCCCTAAAGGCACCAAGATTACCAGAAAATATCCTTTAGAGCCATCTGTAGGGGAAAGGGTAGACCATCCACATCATGTAGGGGTTTGGTTCAATTACGGCGATGTAAACGGATTGGATTTTTGGAACAATTCAGATTCTATAAAAGTGGAAAAGAGGGGAAGTTACGGTACCATTCTTCATAAAGAAATATTGGGTATGGAAGACGGTAATGAGGAAGCAAGCCTAAAAGTGGCCATGGATTGGGTCTCCCACGAAGGAAAGGTATTGCTAAAAGAAAACACCACTTTTATATTTAGAGGTGATCATGATGAATATTCCATAGATCGCATCACCAACCTTTCCGCCCCCAACGAAAAAGTGATTTTTAAGGATAATAAGGAGGGAGTCTTGGGCATACGGGTTACACGCCAATTGGAGCACCCTTCCGACAAGCCGGATATTTTTACCGATTCCAATGGAATCCCGACCGGTGTCCCTGTGCTGAACAACGAAGGTGTAAATGGCAATTACATTAACAGTGAAAGTATTGAAGGAGACGACTGTTGGGGAAAACGATCCAATTGGGTAAATTTAAGAGCCAACATTGGTGACGAAAAAATTTCATTGGCCATATTAGACCACAGTTCAAACGCGGGCTATCCAACTTATTGGCATACCCGTGGTTATGGGCTTTTTGCCGCCAATCCCCTAGGACAGGAGGTTTTCAGCAATGGAAAGGAAAGTTTGAACCTGACTCTGAACCAAGGGGATGAGGTGACCTTTAAACATCGAATCATAGTTGCCAGTAAGAATTTGGAAAAGACAGCACTTGATACCGAATTTGATAAATTCTCGGCACAATAGATTTCCGGGGCTTTCATTAAAATAATCATCAATACCAGTAATAAAACATAATTATGGACAACAGAAGAGACTTTATTAAAAAAACTACCCTTGCCAGTACTGGCGTTGTTGTAGGGGCATCTGCATTTTCCGCAAAATCTTACGGAAACATCCTAGGTGCCAATGATCGGGTAATCCTTGGTTCAATAGGTGTAAGAGGCCGTGGAAGGGGCCTATTGGACAACTTTTCCAAAATGTACGATGAAGGGGTAAGAATAAAAACGGTTTGCGATGTGGATTCTGCCGTCTTGGGCGAAAATGTGCAAACCGCGGCCAAAAACCAAAAAGGCAACAAACCGGGTACCGAAGAAGATATGCGCCGTGTTTTTGAGGATAAGGAAATAGATGCGGTAATTATAGCCACCCCCAATCATTGGCATGCCCTGTCCACCATCTGGGCCTGCCAAGCTGGAAAACACGTATATATAGAAAAACCCAGTTCCCATAATGTATGGGAAGGAAGAAAAATGGTAGAGGCCGCCAGAAAATATAACCGCGTAGTACAGGTAGGGTTCCAAAACCGATCTATTGCCAACGTTATGCAGGCCATGGACTTTTTGCACGGTGGTGGGATCGGCGAAGTGTTTATGGCCAGGGGCACTTGCTTTAAGCCAAGGGACTCCTTTGGCATTTCCCCGGACAGCGTATCACCTTCCACCTTGAACTACGATCTTTGGCTGGGTCCTGCCACCTATAGGCCTTACAATGAAAAAAAGGGGCACTACAATTGGCATTGGCACTGGGACACGGGCAACGGCGACACCGGCAATCAAGGCCCTCACCAATTTGATGTTGCCCGATGGGGATTGAACAAAAAAGTACATCCGGTAAAAGTACAGTCCATGGGAGGATTTTTTGGGATATCGCCCAAAGAATGTTCCCAAGAAACCCCAAACACCCAAACCTCGGTATTTGAATATGCAGATGGTAAAATCCTAGAATTTGAAACCCGGGGCAGGTATACCAATCATGAGGCCAATTTAGATATCAAAATTGGCAATATGTTTTACGGAACCGAAGGGTGGATGGAAGTAAACGGCTCTACATGGAAAGCATACAAAGGCAAGGAAACAGAGCCTTTTGCAGGTTCCGGCATGGCAACAAGTGCTGCTGTTGGAGGCGACACCTCCTTCTTGACCGCACCGGACAGTAAAGGGCATTTCGGGAATTTTATAGATGGGGTACGCTCCGGCAATCCAGGGGATATCAATTGCGATGTAGAGGTAGGCCATATGTCCACCGTATTGCCCCTAATTGCCAATATAGCTTATAGAGTTGGGGATACCTTAAGGTTTAATGGGGAATTCGAAAAGTTCATAGATAACGAGGAAGCGGATCTGTTGCTTACCCGAAAATACAGATACCCTTATATAGTACCGGAAAATGTATAATAAGCATAAACTACTTCATTCTATTATTTATGGAATAAAATAAAGAAACCCCTCTCTTAGATACCAAGAGAGGGGTTTCATATAAAATTAAACTCTTTACATTAGTAACTTGCTTAAAAATTAAAGGTAGCTCCCACCAAAAAATTGACCCCCGCCTGCGGATAATAACCGGCTCCTTCATAAGTCGTAATTGTTCCTGGTACCGAGTAATCGTCATCAAAAGTATAGAAGTATCCATTGGACACGTATAAGGAATCAAATATATTATTGACCAAGCCCGACAACACTATGCTTTTAACAAAACTATTGGTATTGATTTCATACTGCACATTAAAATCGGTTTGGGAATACGCATCCAATTTTGACCCTTCCGAATCAATATTGCCCATGTACTGCTCCCCGACAAACTTGGTCAACAAACTAAATTGAATGTTTTCCTTGGGTTGGTACGTAAATACGTTTCCTACAATAATATCAGGGGAAAAGGAAATATGGGTGTCCCCAAGTTCCTGCAGTTCGCCATCGCGCTGAAACACGAAATCCCTATTCCTGTTTTTACTCAATGCCACATTGGGGCGTATTTTAAATTGTCTTCCCAAGGCTATGGTAGCATCCACTTCCAAACCTAAGCGATAGCTATCCCCAACATTGGCGCGTAAAGGTGCCCCAACATCATTTAGCTCCCCAGTAAGCACCAATTGATCCTTGTATCCCATATAGTACACATTGGTATTCAACTGGACATTCTGGGAAATATAGCGCCATCCCAACTCATAATCGTTCAACTTCTCGGACTTGGGACTACCATTTTCATAATCATTTCTATTGGGTTCACGATTGGCCCTGGCGTAGGAGAGATAAAAATTGTTATTGATGTTGAAATCGTAGGTAATCCCAACCTTGGGATTGAAAAAATTAAAGGTATCATCAACCAATCCGGTGTCTTCCCCATTAGCGGTATAGCCTATGGTCCTATACTGCAAGTCTCCATAAGCGCTCAATTGGTCATTAAACCTGTAATTGGCCTTGGCAAAAAGGTTTAGGTCGGTTTTGACGGAACGGTCATCATAATATCTATCTTCATAATCCCTATTATTGGAATAACGGGCCCAAATAATTTCTCCAAAATGGCTTCCCTCGTATTTGTTCCAACCTCCTCCAAGAATTAAATTTAACCGCTCTTTGTCATAATTTACGGAAAAAGTAGTTCCGTAAAAATCATTGTCCAGCCACCGCCTTCGTATAAGATCGGTTTTATCCACTAATTCCCCATCAACCATTATCGGTTCAATTCCATAGGTACTAAAGTCATCGTCCTCCTTGTATTGTTCAAAAAACCCTCTTCCCTTGGTAAAATGGAATGCCAGATTGGTATTCCAATTATCGGCAATTTGTTCGTTCCAATGCAATTGAAAATGGTTCTGTTTATAATTATCCACTTCATTGTCATAAAACCGGGTATTCCCGTTCTCATCGGTATAGATTCCCGCGGAATTAAAGGTCCTGTCCGATACCAAGGTTTCGGCATCTATCCCGTTCCAGGCCTGATAGGTAATTTCATGTCCCCCGAACAACAGTGCTTTTACCAAGGTATTGTCATCTACATATGATCCTTGCAAAAAGTAGGAGTCCAATTCGGAGGAGGCCCTATCAATATAACCGTCCGAGTTTATCCGGGACAAACGTCCGGCAATTTCCACATGATCGTTCAACAAACCCGTGCTAAACTTCATATTGTTCCTGAGAGTTCCAAAACTGCCTATGGAGGATGAAACCTGGCCAAAGGCCTCGTCCGAGACGGCATCGGTCAACAAATTCAGACTGGCTCCAAAGGCCCCTGATCCATTTGTGGATGTTCCCACCCCACGTTGTAGCTGCAAACTTTCCGTAGAGGAGGCAAAATCGGGCATGTTTACCCAAAATGAACCATGCGATTCCGCATCGTTATAGGGAATCCCGTTAATGGTAACATTTACCCGTGTGCCATCGCTACCGCGAACCCGGATACCGGTGTAGCCTACACCGGCCCCGGCATCCGATGTGGTAACCACAGCGGGCAGAAAATTCATCAGTATGGGAATATCCTGTCCCAAATTTCTGGGTTTGATCTGTTCTTTGGTCAGGTTGGTGAAGGTTACCGGAGATTGTTTGGTTACCCTTACAGCGGATACCAATACCTCATTCAAGGCAATTTCGTTTCCTTCCAAAGAATCTTTGGGCTTCTCTTGACCAATGGCCAAAAGCGTTGTCGCAGTTATAGCGACCGTTGTGAACATAGTTTTCATTCGTAATACTTTTGTTACGAATAAAAGGGGCTATTATTCTTGTTAAAAATTGATTTTTGTCTTTTCCCGATGACATAAATACACCGAAAATAAAACGTTGGAAATTCCAAAATGCGGTTTTCGCATCCCTTGGCAGCATTACCTGCCCAGGTTCTTTGGGTATAATCTCAGCCTGAACCAACAAGCACCCCTTTGAGACGGGCGCAAATTTAAGTACGGCCATTCTAATTTCATAATAAAAGACAATAAATATTAACTATAATTTACATCTCAATAGGTCCCGAAATCCGTAAATTGAAATAAAAGCTGTAAAACTGGAACAATCAATGAACAGGACAAAGAACAAATTCACCTTTAAAATAATGTTCAGCTACCTCATGCTTGGTGTATTGACCCTTGTAGTAGCCTACTTTATATATACAGAAATAAAGGTATTTGTATCTACCGACACCGGAACGGAAAACGATGCCAAATTACTAAAAACAGGCTCCCTTCTTACCGAACTATATGAAGCGGAAAGTCTTTCCAAACTGGCCCTACAAAAAAAGACGCCAAAAAGTTTTACCGTCTATGCCCAAAAAATAGACTCCATTTTTATCACCATAGACTCCCTTAAACTGCTTACGGTCAACGACTACCAAAAAAAAATGTTGGATAGTGTACAGGGTCTACTTAAAAAAAAGGTGTTCAACAGTAATGAACTTCTCCGGTTGAAAAGAAAAAGTGAAGCCGACAATTCTATAGACAATGCCCTAAAGGAGTTTAGTAAAATAGAGGAGTCTCTAGGAAAAATTACTCCTGAAAGCCTTAATCCCAATTATTTGGACTTGCCCCCGGACGCACAGAATACCATAAAAAAATGGGCCGAATTTCTCAGTAAAAACGTCCCCAAGGACACTAGTGCCATTCCGGTTTCACAACAGGTAGATTCCGTATTAACGGTATCCAAAACACTCTTGGCAGAGGCCAAACAGAGCAGCACCAAGGCTCTCCGCTCGGTAGCACAGAAAGAATTACAATTAAATAGGGCAGATTTGGAAATTTCCCAGCAATTGCGCAGTATTATTTCTGCCTTTGAACAGGAAGTAATAACAAAATCCTATAATGACAACTTAAAAAAACAAACCGCCCTAAAAAGGAGCCTGCGTGTGGCCGGTTTTGCCAGTCTGCTCGGAATAGCCATTGTGGGACTCTTTACATTTTTGATTACCAAAGATTACTGGAAGGTACAATTGTACAGACAGCAACTGGAAAAGGAAAAGAAATTTTCCGAGTCCCTTTTAAAAAGTCGGGAGCAACTGATCGCTACCGTAAGCCATGACCTGCGCACTCCGTTGAATGCCATAACAGGCTATTCCGAACTCATGGAAAATACCGGACTTTCCGGTAAGCAGGTATCCTATATAAAGAATGTAAAATCCGCGTCAAAATATGTAGATAGCCTAGTAAACGATCTGTTGGATTTTTCCAAATTGGAGGCAGGAAAAATTAAAATGGAACAGACTGCATTTATACTCTCGGACCTTATCCGGGAAACTGCCGAAAACCTCAAGGAAATAAATTTAAAGAAACCCATAGATCTCCAAATAAAAATCGATAGTCAATTGGATAATACCGTTTTGGGAGATCCATTTAGGATTAGACAAATCTTGACCAACCTAATCGGAAATGCCTATAAATTTACGCATGAAGGTTTTATAAAGGTTAATGCCAAGGTAGTCCGCGAAGCAAATGGGAACTACCATACCTTAATTCAGGTAACAGATTCCGGAATAGGTATTAAAAAAGAAAAACAGGAGCATATTTTTAAAGAGTTTGCACAGGCTGAGGAGCATACGGATAAAAAATACGGTGGTTATGGGTTAGGCCTAACCATTTCCAAGAAACTCACCGAACTCTTGGGCGGGAAAATTAGCCTAAGGAGCCAGGAAAATAAAGGAAGCACATTTTCAATTGAAATTCCACTGAAAATATCAAAAAAACCTTGGCATTCCAACAAGAAAATTGAAATCGGCCCACAAGTTGGATTATCCCTCCTAATCATAGACGACGACCCCGCTATGCTAAAACTTCTTAAGGAAGTCTGTCTTCATTTGGGACTCTTTGCCCATACCTTTACTAATTTTCATGAAGTATTAAAGACAGCCACGCTACAGTACGATGTGGTCCTAACAGATATACAAATGCCCAATATTACGGGTTTTGAAGTGTTGAACAAGCTACAGAACAACTCCTATTCCCATTATGCCGGACAGCCCATAGTAGCCATGACCGGACGTAAGGATTTAAAAAGAGAACAATATATAGAGGTAGGTTTTTCAGATATTCTACAAAAACCATTTACCAAAGAGATGTTCCTGAAGGTATTGGCCAACTTGTTCCCCCAAGTGCTGCCAGAAAGACCCCAAAGCAGAACAAATACAGAAATGGCCTCTGGCTCCAACTTATTCCACCTAGGAGTAATCTCCTCTTTTTTAGGGGAAGACAAGGAGGGCATCGCTGAAGTTTTGGAGACTTTTATTGCCGACACCGAAAGCAACATGAAAAAATTGAAAGTGGCCGTAGATGATTTGGACATAGAAAATGTGAATGCTGTTTCGCACAGAATGCTTCCCATGTTCCGTCAATTAAATAATCAAGAAACAATACCTATTTTAGAACAAATGGAGGTTTTGGAAATTGGCCAATGGGAACCCAAAATCTTGAAACAGGCCTATAGGGACCTCCAAAATAAGTCGACCGTTTTAATTTTGGCCATTAAGGCGTATTTGTCTACAAGTCCAAATTATAGTGATTAATTTTGTTGTATAACGTTTTCCTTGTAATCTGTAGCAATTTGGCCGCTTTGGATTTATTGAAATTTGATTGTTTTAAGGCCTTGACTATTTGTTCTTTTTCATAATCGGCCTTGGAAAAATTATCGTTTTTAACATGGCTTTCCTTGCTGCGGTATACTTCTTTGGGCAAGGCTCCCTTCTCCACCATTTCCCCACTGGTCAACAAAACGGCCCTCTTTATAACGTTTTGCAATTCCCTTAAATTTCCTGGCCAATGGTATTGCTTAAATATATCCTGTACATCTTCCGAAAAACCTTCCACTTGTTTTCCTAAGGATCGGTTGGCCTTTTGCAAAAAGAAATCTGCGAAAAGCGGCAGGTCTTCGAAGCGTTGTTCCAAAGACGGGATTTCCAAAGAAAACTCATTGATCCTGTGGAATAGATCTTCCCTAAAACTACCGTTTTCAACAGCCTCTGCTAAATTTTCATTTGTGGCCGTTACAATACGGATATCAACCTCTATCTCCTTGTTACTGCCTACCCTTTTAATTTTTCTTTCCTGTAGGGCCCTTAATAACTGTATTTGATTTTCATAGGAAAGATTCCCTATTTCATCCAAAAACAAAGTACCTCCATTGGCAGCTTCAAAATGCCCCTTCTTATCCTCTACCGCTCCGGTAAAACTACCTTTGATGTGACCAAAAAATTCACTGGTCGCCAATTCTTTGGGAATAGCACCACAATCTACCGCCACAAAATTGTGGTCCTTCCTTTTACTATTATCGTGTATGGCCCTGGCCGTAACTTCCTTTCCGGTACCACTTTCCCCGGTGATTAAAACGGACATATCCGTTGGGGCCACCAACTTAATATATTCATATAATTTTTTGGAGGCCTCACTTATTCCAACAACTACCTTATTGCCCCCCGTTCCATTTTGCGCACTAGGAACCTTATGGTTTTCTTTTGGTGCATTTTGCGGTGTCCTGTCCCCTTGGTTCAAGGCACTTTTAATCTGCATTAAGATTTCCTCCGGAGTAAAAGGTTTGGAAATATAATCGTAGGCGCCTTTTTTCATGGCCTCTACGGCAGAACCAACCTCGGCATAACCCGTCATGACAATAACCTGTGTCCTTGGATTCACCTCCTTGATATCGGATAGCAATTGTAGGCCATTATAATTGGGGAGCCGCAAATCGGTCAAAACTAGATTATAAGTGGTCGTCGCAAATCTGGTTTTGGCATCCTGGGCCGTAAAACTAATGTCCACGTCGTATCCGTTTCTAATCAAGAATTTTTGAAGCATTTGACAAAAAGCGGCATCATCTTCAATGATAATGAGTTTGGGCATACCTTTTATAATAATTTACTATGAAGTGGTTTAAACTTTAAAAATTGGCTAAAAAATTGCTCTTTCGCACTCGGTTTTCGTCTTTTTTTCCTTCCGTAGCTCTGCTATGCAACTTAAAAAAGCCTTCAACGGGTCACAAAATTGCTAATTTTCGCTACAATCCAAAAAGTTTAAACCACTTCATATATAGATAGTAAAAATACCATAAGTAAAGTTAGTTGCCTTTAAAAATTTTCATAAAAAAGAGGGGGATTGTAGAAAACAATCCCCCTCTTACCAAACCAACTTGATACAAACAAATAATTCAAGCCATCTTATAGTTCAAGCCATTTACCATCCTTATCGGCATGCAAAGTGCCTGTGGTACCATCCTCCAAGGTTACTTCCAACTTATATTGTTCCTGCTTATTTACATAAGCCTTACTGATAGTAGCTGAAGGATATTCAGTGGAGACGGCTGTTGAAACCGCTTCTGGCAAATCACTTGTTTCTATTTCAGAGAAGTCGTCCTGGGCTATTACGATTGGTGTAACATCCAAGTTTATATCTCCACTGGATAGCGCAAATGCGGTTAGACTTCCTAATGATAATACTGCTGTAAAAAATAATTTTTTCATGATATTCATTTTTAATAGTTAAACTTATTATACCAATTGAAAATATGATACCAAAATTCAACTTAGGTCCAATATTATCGTAAATAACTGTAAATATACATGTTACAAGAAATGTGTAAAAAATTGAACTGTGTATTATTGGGTATCGGACCCTTTTAATGGGTAAAAACTAAACACTCTTTTGTATATCCTTTTAAAATTCCAAAAACAGGTTCCCTATCTTAATAATTTGGCCGATAAAATGATTTCACTAGTTGATGAACACCTTCCCTGACATACATAAACAAAAAATGGGATCGTTAAAACAATCCCATTTTTATGGTACATATAATATTATATTGGGCAGATCCTATCTCTCTATCCAATCCCCGTCCTTATCGGCATATATAGTACCTCTATTACCCTCCTTCAAAATTAGATCCAACCTGAATTGTTGGGAATTGTTAACAAAAGCCTTGTTGATTTTGGCAGTAGGATAATAAGTCTCTATGGCCTTGATCACTGCCACGGGCAATTCTTCCGGTCCTATTTCGGAGAATTTATCTTGGGCAACGTTTATTTCCGTAACCCTGCCCTTTACTACTTTATTCTCCTGTGCACAGGCGGTTAAACCTGCTATTGATAATACAATTCCAAAAAATAACTTTCTCATGTTCCTAACTTTAATAATTACTACCCTTATCCATGGAAAAACAATACCAAAATCAACAAATAACCATATTTATTTTATAATCAACTGTTTATATAAACAATTTGCTATTCATATAACTGGGTAATACTGGGTACCCAACACTTGGATTGTGTTAAAATTACACACCATGGCCTCAGCTGATAGAAACACTAACACCTTGAAAAACCGCATATTATAAAATGAAAAAGGACCACCATAAGGTAGCCCTACTAATTCAAATACGTTATACCATCCATGTACTACATATCTATCCAGTTGCCTTCAGCATCGACATATAATTCGGAATTGGTGCCATCGGAAAAAGTAACCTCCAGCTTATATACCGCTTCCTCATTTACATATGCCTTGTTTATTACGGCTCCAGCATGATCCTTCTCCAAAGAATTTGTAATTGTGGCCGGTAATTGATCAAGGTTTATTTCGGTAAACTCTTGGGCAATGATCATTTCCATAATTCCATCGTGAAATATGGGAGGGGATGCCAAAACCGGACTTAAACTTCCCATTGCCAGAGCTGTGGCGAAAACCAAACTTTTCATATCATTCTTCATCTGTTTAAATTTTATTGCCTGCCTGTTCGGCAGACAGGTTTTTTATTGGTCATATGTAATTCACCATTAAACATTTCGTCCCGATAATTATCGGGAGGGATCAACTTTTTGTTATGGCTCATTTCATATCTCCAATATTTTGTGTGAATACTATTTTTTTCTCACAGAACATAGAGAGAAAATTGTACCAACATGAACATTTAAACACTATTATTTTTTAATATACTCATAATCAATTGTTTAAATATTTCCTACAATTATTGTAAATGTATAAAGATGTATAGCATCCCAAAAAGTGTATAATTATTACACACTTTTTGGGAACACCAACTAAGATGTTCGACATAGAAATTATCTGGGAACCAAAGTGGTAGCCGATCCAAAATGTGGCCCAAAACCTATTTTACCTGATGTGCGGGTTTAAGTAGGTCGTTCACCGTTTTTACGGGATTGAAGGTTTCCAAGGGAACCTCCACAAAAATAGTATTCCAAAAGGCCATGGTACCGTTCCATAGACCAGGCAGTTCCAAAGCCTTTAAATCCTTGCCTTCCTTGGTTTTTTGTGTAATAAATCCCTGTTTTGCATCTACAAAATTGAGTAAATTAAATTTCTCCCCCTTATAATTCCGAACCCCACATACCAAATCTACCGGATTAAAATGGGTAGCGCCCTTCAGTATATCGATCTGTACGGGATTGCCCATATCCACTTGCGCAGATTCAATAATTTGAAGTGAAATATGATCCTGGGCATCCCGTATCCAAAATGGACCGCCACCGGGTTCGCCTTCATTCTTGACCATACCACAAATTCGAATAGGACGGTTTATCTTATCCTTTAATACTTCTATTTGCTGCCCAATACTAAAACCCCCAAATGTATCTGAGAAACGGACATTTAACTCCCTTTCCAAAAACATTTTAATACTCTCCAATATTTCGGAAGTTAAATTATCCCCGTCAAGTATCTTGGCATATTCAAAAGCCTTGCTCTGTAATTCCAAAAGCAATCCGGCCAATATCTTTTTGCTTCTGGCAACATCGTCGGAAAATCTAGGAACCACTACATTATCGATATTCTTTATAAAAATAATATCGGCATCCTGTTCGTTTAGGTTTTCAACCAAAGACCCATGACCAGCCGGTCTGAACAAGAGGGATCCATCCGAATTTCTGAACGGCTTATTGTCCAAAGTTACCGCAATAGTGTCCGTGGAAGGTTTCTGAAAGGAATAATTTACCGTAAAGGAAGTTTTTGTCTCCTTTGCCACACGCTCCCCGACCTTCTCAAATTCCTTCTTGAACATTTCGCCATGCTGCTCGGAAATAGTAAAATGTAGATTTGCCCCGTTGTTGCCCCGGGCATAAGCAACAGCCTCTTTTAAATGTTCCTCGAAAGGTGTGGCACTATACCCACCATAGTCGTGAAAGGGCAAAAGACCTTTTGGGTAAAATCCGAAATCCAGACCTTCGGGCAATAACATCTCCTTAACAAATAGATACTTTTCCTCATCTACGGAGCTTGTTTTACCGGCTATCCTATCTTGAATAAGATCATAAAAGGCAAAATTTTGATATCCATCAAAAAAAGCCTTAACATCCTTGTCCTTAGTCCTCTCCAGATAGGCCCCAAATGTTTCCGTTTTGGGGTCATAGGTGTCCAGGAAATTGAACATCGCCTTGAACATTCGGGAAGCGGCACCGGAAGCAGGCACAAATTTCAGAAGTGAAACCTTCTTTTTTGCATCCTCAAAAATCTTTATAAACATTTGCTCCTCCGCCTCGGAAAATCTGGAAATTCCATCGGATACTACCGCGGCCTTTTCCAGTCTCACAAAAGGAATACCCTCCTTAAATGTTTCGATCTGACCAAGAACTTTTTCCTTGGATATACCCTTCTTTTCCAATTGTCTTTTGTCTGCTTCCGTTAATTCCATTATTTTCCCAATAGTTGATTAATATAGTTCCGGGCCGTTGCCAGCCTTGATTTTTTATCACCCTTTAAGATAACAAAATTCCTGTTATATTTTTCCAATGTATCCTTGAAATAAAGAAACATTCGTTCACGATCATTTGGCTTATCCCTTAAATCATCCTTTTCCCACGGAATGTCTATATAGGTAAGAAAATAGAGATCATAGCTATTTTGTAATGCGGAGGCTTCCAAGACCGGATCACAATAGCCCAAATAATAGGCTTCGGAATATACTTTGGTCTCCAAAAGATCGGTATCGCATATTAAAATTTCATTGGCCTTTTTGGTGAGCGTATTTTCCAATTTCATCTGCCCTTCAGCTATAGGCAATAAATCCTTAGGTTCACAGGTTTTTCCTTCTTTGTCCCATTTATCCTGAAGATATTCCCGTGCATATTCCGGTACCCACTCGGTATTGTAATGTTTGGCCAATTCCCGGGACAGTGTTGTTTTACCCGTAGATTCCGGACCAAATAGCACTACTTTAACAATACTTGAGGGTTCTTGTCTAAACTTTTCTTCCATGCAAGGTATCCAAAAATGGCAATTACAGTGAACAATAAATATTGCAAAGATGTAAATATAAGTCCTTTATAAAAATATAGTGGAACGGATATTACATCGCCGATGATCCAATATGCCCAATTCTCAAGCTTTTTCTTAGCCATGAGCCACATTCCCACAAAGAACACAGCAGTTGTAAGGGCATCTACATAAGCTGTCCAACTATCCAACGTATCGAATACTACATATACCAAAACAACAAATAAAATAGTGGCCACAAATAAAACGACCGTCCATTTTTTCTCTTTGGAAGTCGTGGTCGTTATCGGAATAAAATGGGCCTCATCTACCTTTCTTGTCCACCTATACCATCCGTAGGCACTCATGGCGAAATAATAGGCATTGATCAACATATCTCCCAACAACCCAAAAACATAAAGAATATATACGAACAGGCCGGTGCTAATGATTCCCGTAGGGAAAACCAGGATGTTTTCCCTCATGGAATACCAAACACTTAAAAATCCAAAAAACACCCCTACCATTTCCAAAATTATCAAATGGGAAGGAGTATCTTGGTATTGGGCAAAAATCCAATCAAAAATAGGGCTCATAATTACCTCTGGCCAATTTTATTATTCCTACTGATAACCAACCTCTTTTCTGGAGCATTAAAATGAAATATACCTCCTTTATCGGCAGCTGCCATAATCAGGTTATATCTATAGGTTATTATTTAAGGGAATGTTCCATCAAGATGACTCAAAAATAAGTTTTCCTGTTAAAATTTTAGGATCTATCGGCTAAAATACTCCCCAATATCAATGTCAGGAAATTAATTACCGATTAAGCCGTTTAGCCCAGGCCAAGTGAACTGTGATATTTGCTTATTGAATTTTGAAAGCGGTGTTTGGGCTCGGCCATTAATTTTTAATGGCATACACACAGGTATAGCCCTCGAACTCCAAAAATAGAATATCGTAATGGGAAGTTTTTCCCTTGTAGAGAATGGTACCCGTAGTCTCGGAGTCGGATAAGGAAAAATCCGTAATATCTATATGGTGTAAAAAACTTAGCCCGTGTTGGGCATATATTTTGTACAAGGATTCCTTGGCACCCCATACAATGGTAAGTTTTCTTATCAGGGCATCCGCATTGGCAACGGTTTTATACTCCTCCAAAGGAGTATATTTGTTGGCAATCCTAAGAATTTTATCGCGTTGCATTTCTATATCTATCCCTACCTCTTTGGTGTCCGAAATAATAATTCCCGTAAATTCATGGGAATGCGTTATGGAGATGAACTTACCATCGGTCAAATGTGGTTTGCCAGCCTCGTCGTAAAACAGATCGTGATCAACATAGCCCTCTACCGCCATTAAATGTCTAATGCTCAAAAAACCCCTTCTATGCAATTCCGATCTCATGCCGGTCATTCGCTTCTGACAGTGGGGTGTAAGTACAACACCTTCGGAAAGTTGGGATTCCGATTCTTCAACTTTCCAAATCAAGACCTTGGCATTGTCACCAACTGTTATTGTTTTATAAAGAGGCATTGGATTATTTAAGTTATTACTACCTTTGCAAATGCAAAAAAATATAAAATTGTTCCAATACTAAAATAAAAATAAAAAAGGAGATGAAATAGGTTAATCGAAGATATTCTTCATTTACCTTATTTTTGATCCTTACCTCCATTTTTTTATTCAATAATACGTACAACTATCAATAACAAAAAGAAAGTTTATGAGTACCAAAACCATTCCTTACGTACCCTATAAGGTAAAAGATATTGGCTTGGCCAAATGGGGAAGAAAAGAAATTGAACTTGCGGAAGCCGAAATGCCCGGTCTAATGTCCTTAAGGGAAGAGTATGGAAAAGAACAGCCTCTAAAAGGTGCCCGCATTGCCGGGTGTCTGCACATGACCATACAAACAGCGGTACTCATTGAAACTTTGGTTGCCCTTGGTGCAGAGGTAACTTGGAGTTCCTGTAATATTTTCTCTACCCAAGATCAGGCTGCGGCCGCCATTGCTGCGGCCGGGATACCCGTATATGCATGGAAGGGCATGAGCGAAAAAGAGTTTAATTGGGCCATTGAACAAACTTTGTTCTTTGGGGAAGATCGGAAGCCCTTAAACATGATCTTGGATGACGGAGGCGACCTTACCAATATGGTATTGGACCAATATCCAGAATTGGCTTCTGGTATCAAAGGCCTTTCCGAAGAGACTACCACCGGTGTCCATAGACTATATGAGAGGGTAAAAAAAGGAACTTTACCCATGCCGGCCATCAATGTCAACGATTCTGTTACCAAATCCAAATTCGATAACAAATATGGTTGTAGGGAAAGTGCGGTAGATGCCATTAGGAGGGCTACGGATACCATGCTTGCAGGTAAAAGAGTTGTAGTTGCCGGATATGGCGATGTAGGGAAAGGCACTGCGGCCTCTTTCAAAGGAGCAGGTTCTATAGTAACGGTTACGGAAATTGATCCTATATGCGCCCTACAGGCCGCTATGGACGGATTTGAGGTAAAAAAAATGGACACTGTTGTTGGAAATGCCGATATCGTTATAACCACTACCGGAAACAAGGATATTATTCAGTCGCAACATTTTAAAGCGATGAAGGACAAAGTGATAGTGTGCAATATTGGCCATTTCGACAATGAAATAGATATGGCTTGGCTGAACAAAAATTACGGCCATACCAAGGATGAAATAAAACCGCAAGTGGACAAGTACACCCTTGAAGGAAAGGATATTATTGTTCTGGCAGAAGGCAGATTGGTCAACTTGGGTTGTGCTACCGGCCATCCAAGTTTTGTGATGAGCAACTCTTTCACCAACCAAACCTTGGCGCAAATAGAACTATGGAACTATAGTGACAAGTACAACAATGAGGTATATATGCTACCAAAACATTTGGATGAAAAAGTGGCCGCTTTACACCTGTCCAGACTGGGGGTGGAATTGGAAACCTTAAGACCGGAACAGGCAGCATATATCGGAGTAAGCGTTGAAGGTCCCTTTAAACCCGATTATTACAGGTACTAGGTTCCAAACTTGATCGGAAAGGTTTAAGCATCCTTTTTAATACCAGATCAAAATCCTTATCAATCACAAACCGATAAGGATTTTGATTTTTAATTTCCTACCTCAACTTAATGAACATACTTTTAACCGGAGCCACCGGAACCTTGGGTTCCAGGATATTATTTTCGCTTATGGAACTTCGCTTCCACAATATTGAAGCCATATATCTCCCTGTACGCAAAAAAACTTTGGTTAGCCCGGAACAACGTATCAAAAACATTGTATCAAGTGAATTTGCAACGGATTTTGTAAAAAAGAACCTTGCCGATGTAATGAAAAAAATAATCGTCGTAGATGCGAAAGAATTACTAAATCCGGCTATTTTTCTCAAAAACAACACCTTGGACTATTTTATACACTCTGCCGGGTTTGTGAATTTATCTACGGATCCTGCCGCCAAAGATGAAATATTCCGTCAAAATTTACAGTTTACCAAAGATATATTCCACGCCTACTGTAATCATATCGTAAAATTCGTTTATATAAGTACGGCATTTGCGGCCGGGAATACGGGCGGATTATTACAGAATGATTATACCCATATTAAGAACGGTAACTACCGTAACCATTACGAAGCCTCCAAACACGCTTCGGAAACGTTCCTATTGAAGGCCGGTAAGGAAAACAATGTTCCGATTCAAATTTTGCGGCCGAGCGTTCTAGGGGGAAATATTAATGAACGACCCAATTATTTTATCTCAAAATATATGGTATTTTATCTTTTTGCGAAGTTCTTTCACAATAGCAATTCCCAAGAATCTATACGAATTACTGCCAAAACGGGCACAGGATTAAATATAATTCCGACAGACTATGCGGCCCAGGTAATTGCCCTGGTGATTTCTACGGATATAGAACAATTGAACATTGTTAATTCCAAAGAGACGAACATGAAAAAAGGCATTGCCAAAATTTTGAAGGTTGTGGGGTTCTCCAATTTCAGTTTTACCGAAAATCAAATTAATACTTCCACCGGGTTTTCCTCAAAACTGGAAGCTTTTTACTATGAAACCATCGGGCTCCATTTGCATCCCTACATGACCTCCAAACCCAATGAATGGGACACGGGCCTTTTAGAGAGCATCTTGCCCATCCCCAACTACAACCTCGTGGATTATCTATCGGAAACCGTTGCCTTTGCCAAGGCCAATAATTTTAGAAATCAGAAGTGGTAAATAAGAAACTACATGCATGCCCAGCCAGCAAAGGCAGGGATTTAACCATTAATTAACCGGACAATAAACAAAAAACTCTTTCCTTAGCTGGAAAGAGTTTTTTAATATTTATAAAGCTAAAATATCTTATGCCTCAAATGGCTCTATAGATACATAGGATTTCCCCCCTGCTTTCTTTTGGAATTTTACCAGACCATCTACCCTGGCATGCAAGGTATGATCTTTTCCGGCATAAACATTTTCACCCGGGTTATGTTTGGTACCACGTTGTCTTACAATGATGTTCCCGGCAATGGCGGCCTGTCCACCATAAATCTTAACGCCCAAGCGTTTTGATTCCGATTCCCTACCGTTTTTAGAACTACCTACACCTTTCTTATGTGCCATGATATACTATTTTAATTCTTGTTATTAACTTAAAGCGGCAATTAATTCTGCTTTTTTCATTGAAGAATAACCTTCAACTCCCTTAGCTTTTGCCAATTCCCTTAGCTCGGCAACCGTATTTTTACTCAAATCCTCGCCAGCCTCAGCTTCCGTCTTTACCTCGGTCTTGTTGGCCACAGGCTTGGCTTCCTTTTTTGGCTCTGCCTTTTTGGCTCCAGAGGTAATGATACCTTCTATGACCAGTTCCGTCAAATATTGGCGGTGACCATTTTTCTTTTTGTAACCTTTACGTCTTTTCTTTTTAAAGACAATTACCTTATCACCTTTTAGGTGCTTAATGACTTTGGCCTCAACAGCGGCTCCGTCTATAGCTGGGGCGCCAATTGTAATGTTACTGCCATCTTCCAACAAAAGAACGTTATCAAAGGTTACTTTGCTACCCTCTTCGTCCTGTAAACGGTGAACATACACTTTTTGGTCTTTCGCAACTTTAAATTGCTGCCCTGCTATCTCTACAATTGCGTACATAGCTTGTGTTATTTATAAATTTAAGAACAAGCCTAATATTTACTTAGGCGGGTGCAAATATACATCTAAATCCTTAACCTACAAGTGATTTTTAAGATTTTTAAACCGATTTTCTTTTGATATTGTTTGAGGTCTTGAACAACTGCATAAATGAAAGGGTGAGCACCAAGGAAGTAGCAAAGCCCATAATGGCAACGGTAAAGAATACAATGCCCTCTGAAGTGTTGTAGTCCCTAAACCATACTTTGGAGAGCTCATCCAAAAATCCCAGATTTATCTCCGTGGCATAAAAGGCGAAAAAAATCGTAAAAATCAATGTTC
Organism: Flavobacteriaceae bacterium; assembly: GCA_041392165.1. Taxonomy (GTDB): domain Bacteria; phylum Bacteroidota; class Bacteroidia; order Flavobacteriales; family Flavobacteriaceae; genus Arenibacter. The sequence continues at coordinate 290,956 of JAWKMN010000002.1, read as the reverse complement.
CAACAAATCCGGTAACGATGCCAGCAGTAAAACCTTTGCCGTAATTAAAAGAAGGCCCCTCTTTGACCCTAAAGTATTTTATGGCCTCATATATTCCAAACCCCGTTATTACACCATTAAAAAGACTATAAAAAATATTGGTGTGAAGATTGAACAGCGACAATAATAAAAAATAGGCAATTAACGAACCGCTAACGGCTATGCCAAACCTAATGGGAAGTGCAAATTGTTTCATCATATAGATTTTTTAGGTTATGCATTTAATTTACAGAATTTTAATGATTTATGCACGCAAATTAACAAGGAATTGATATTAGCAAGGATTATACAATTCTTGATGGGAGCACAGCGATTAATGTGCGCGGAAAATTTTTAAATAGAAGAAAAATAGTTCCTATGTGCCGCTTAACGCCCATCGATTTTTCACAAAAATAGAAACCGCATCACAGTATATTAAAGTCCATAATTCAGTATCTTTGGGTTTTTAAAAATATTGGTGCAGACCATGTCAAAATCCGTCCGCCCCTACAAACTTTAACTTAAAAAGGCCAATTAGGCCAGAAGTAATAGCAATAAATCCTAGCTGATGACAAAAAAAAAGTTAATCCTTATCCTATCCGTTATCATTGCGGTTGCCCACTCCTGTAAAGATCAAAACAAAGAGAATTCACAAATGAAAGACGTAATGGCCATTCATGATGAGGTAATGCCCAAAATGGGGACTATAGGCCAATTAGTCTCGGAATTGGACCAAAAAATCACCAACGATACCTCCTCCAACGACTATGTAACCGCCAAAGAGGACTTAAAGGCGGCCCATAAGGCCATGATGGACTGGATGAAAAACTTTGGCGATCGTTTTGATGGTGACGAGATACTCAAAGGAAAAGCGTTGACGGAAGAAAAACAAAAATGGTTGGATGAGGAGGAAACCAAAGTAAAGGCACTTAAGGAGCAAATAAATTCCAGCATTGAACAGGCCCAGGACCTATTAAAAAACAATTAGGGTATATTGCTACTCCTTCCAACGCAAGGATTCGATAATATTGCGAATGTCCTTTTGCAGATATACCGCTGCAGGCAGGATAGAATCATAATTGGGCTTGGCATAAAAATACAATGACCCGGTTACAAAGTGTCTTGTACTGTCCGTTACATAAAACTGGGATTGGGAGGCGGCATTGCCCTTTACTTCGTAATACGTACCAAATACCTTATGGGCCTCATTTACAATAGGCTCTTCATAAATACCGTCGGCTTTCACAACATGTTCGTAGCTCAGCTTTTGGGCATCTATGAGCAGTTTGTCCAAATTATCGTTTACTGGCTTATAATTAATAAAAATGGATCCCTTCATAAAGGGATAGTCCAACCTAAATGAGGAATTGGTCTCTGCATTTAATCCGGCCGCTTCATTGTACCGGATAGAAAAATGATCCGTTTCCAATTTTCCTTCCCCAACAGAAGGATATTCCAACCTAAGCATTGCCTTGGGCTTGGGCAAAACATCCTCCCCGCAGGCCGATAAAAGAGATATCAATAAAATAAAAAGTCCGATATTAAACTTCATGGGGCAATGTAACTTTTATTTGTTTCAAACGTTTTCTATCCAAACTCTCCACAACAAATCGATACTCCTTGAACACGACCACCTCTCCTCTTTTCGGAAAGCTTCCGGCAATTTCCAGAACAAAACCTGCCACCGTTTCGGATTCCCCCTTTCTCTCCTCAAAATCATCCTCATCCTCAATTTTGGCCACTCTATAAAAATCCTTTAGAGCTGTTTTACCATCGAACACATAATTAAATTCATCCAATTTGGAATAGATCAGGTCCTCATCATCAAATTCATCGCTGATATCCCCAACAATTTCCTCAATAATGTCCTCAAGGGTAACTATTCCCGAAGTACCCCCGTACTCATCCACCACAATGGCCAAGTGATTTTTCTTGGTCTGGAAATCCAGCAACAAATTGTCCAATTTTTTATTCTCTGGAACAAAAAAGGGCTCCCTGATCAAGGACATCCAATTAAAGGTTTTTCGGTCAATGTAAGGAAGGAGGTCCTTAACATAAAGTACCCCCAGAACATTGTCCATATTTTGGGAAAAAACCGGTATCCTAGAGTACCCGTGAGTTTTTATCTCCGTTAAGACTTCCAAGAATTTCATCTCCTCATTAAGGGCAAAAATATCGATCCGGGGCCGCATTACCTGTTTCGTATCGGTATTTCCAAAGGAAACGATTCCTTCCAATATTTTTTGCTCCTCCACGGTGGTATCCCCTTCGGAAGTAAGCTCCAACGCCTGTGACAAGTGGCCTACATTAAGATTGGATTTCTGTTTGCCCAATTTATTGTACAGAAAAATGGTGACCGACCTCATTGGTAAACTTAAGGGCGAAAATAGGAAATCCAATACCTTTAACGGAAAAGCCATAAAAAAGGCGAAGGTAATTTTGTTGCGGTTGGCATATACTTTAGGCAAAATCTCCCCAAACATCAAAATTAAAAAAGTAACCACTACTACCTCCAACAGAAAACGCACGGGTACCACTCCTAAAATATTATAGGTAATGCCTGTAAAAATGGTATCGCCAACATTATTGAACAACAACACTACCCCAATATTTATGGTATTGTTCGCAATCAAAATGGTAGCCAAAAGTTTTTTAGGGCGATCCAGGAGGGCAACAATAATCTTTCCTTTGGCCGTCTTTTTTTCCCCTATATCATTAACATCGGTTTGGGAAAGGCCAAAAAAAGCGACCTCGGCCCCAGAAATAAGGGCGGAAAAAGACAGTAAAATAAAAAGTAATGCGATTTTAAAGGCAAAACCGCTATCGATTACAGTAAAATTCAATAATAAACTAAGGGGGTCCGGGTCCAATAGTCAGTCTTTAAGTTCAATTAATTTAGAATGGCAAATCATCTTCCTCTTCGGGTCCGTTGTTCCCCAACGGCTCATTAACCTTGTTTGTCGCTGCAGTTGTACCCTGTTGAGGCTGATTCCGATTCCCTGCCTGGGCATTTTCCATACTTTCCTTTTTTGTGGTCAAAAAAGTAAAATCCTGGACATGTACCTCGGTAGTGTATCTGGTATTCCCATCCTCCCCTTGCCATTGACGGTTTTTTAACCGGCCCTCCACATAGATCTTATCCCCTTTACTTAGGTATTTTTCGCAAATTTCAGCAGCCTTGTTGCGCAGCACTATATTATGCCAATCCGTATTGGTAACCCTTTCCCCTGTCTGCTTATTGGTATAGGTCTCATTGGTTGCCAATGGGAATCTCCCAATACAGTTTCCACCTTCAAAAAAGTGAATTTTAACCTCATCTCCCAAATGCCCTATCAGCATTACCTTATTTAGTGTTCCGCTCATAACTCAAAGTAAAGTTCAAAAATACTAAATTTTAAACGTTTTTATAAAATCTGCAATTAAAACTGGAACCGGATATTTATGAAGTTCAGTTATTTGTATTCCTTTTTCAAGATTGGATTCAATGGTGATGATCCAAAACCTGGTATGCAAATGTTGGTGCGAAAGTTTATGGACTATTTTATTTTCATTGTAAAGGTAGATCCCAGAGGGTTCCTCCAGTGCTACCAGTTCTTTTAAATTACCGGCAACTTCCACTTGATCCATATACTTTTCAGTTTCCAATAAAGGAAATTCATATAGATTCTGCCAAATGCCGTTTCCTTTTCGCTGTTGCAACAAGGTCCGTTTATTTTTGTCCACCAACACCAGATAATTAAAATAACGATTTCGGACCTTATTCTTTTTTATTTTTACCGGAAGACCATCTATCCTGTCAGTGGCATAGGCCGCACAGGATTTCCACAGGGGACAACTGTTGCAGTCCGGATTCTTTGGAGTACATTGCAGGGCACCGAATTCCATGATCCCCTGATTGTAGTCCCTTATATTTTTGGCATCCTTGATCCTGTTGGCCAATTCTTTAAAGTAAAGAATGCCCTCGGAACTGTTTATGGGCAGGTCTATACCATAATATCTGGCCAAAACCCTATAGACATTTCCATCAACAACTGCTTCCGGCCTACCAAAGCAAATTGAAGCTATTGCCGAGGCGGTATAATCGCCAATGCCTTTCAATTGTATCAGTTCCTTATGCGTATTTGGAAAATTTCCATTATACTTTTCAGATATTATTTTTGCTGTGGCGTGTAAATTTCTCGCTCTTGAGTAATACCCTAAACCCTGCCATAACTTAAGCACCCGTTCTTCGGATGCCGCGGCCAAATCCTGCACTTCCGGAAATGCCTCCACAAACCTTAAATAATAAGGTACCCCTTGGGCTACGCGGGTCTGCTGCAGCATAATTTCGGACAACCAAATACGGTAGGGATCTGTGGTGCCACGCCAAGGAAGCAGCCTTTTATTAAGCGCGTACCACTCTAAAATAATTCTGGAAAAGTTCATTTATTGGGGCCTAATTTACAAAGGTAATAGTTTATCAACTTAAAATTAAGTTCCTTAGCAATGAAAGATTGAATTAAATTCATATATTTGCATCCCGAAAAAAAATTCTTTAGAAATTTATTTTAGTTAAAATGACGAAAGCGGAAATTGTAACGAAAATCTCAGAAAAACTGGGAATTGAAAAAGGAGATGTACAGGCAACTGTAGAATCCTTCATGGATGAGGTCAAAGCATCATTAGAAAGTGGAGACAACGTATACTTAAGAGGTTTCGGCAGTTTTATCATTAAAACAAGAGCCGAAAAAACAGGTAGGAACATTTCCAAAAATACTACCATTAAAATCCCTGCACACAACATCCCTGCCTTTAAACCGGCCAAGGTATTTGTAGAAGGTGTAAAAAGTAATGTACAAGTCAAATAAAATATTATTAATCTTAAAAAGTAGACCTCTATGCCTAGTGGTAAAAAAAGAAAAAGACATAAGGTAGCTACCCACAAGCGTAAAAAACGCCGGAGAGCTAACCGACACAAGAAAAAGTAGTTGTAACAACTACTTTTTCATTTTATACGTTCCTTGACATAGAAATTCGTAAAAGAATTTCAACGGGTTTATACAACCTGTACAAATTATTGTTTAATCATTTATCCCTACTTTGGTATCCAAAGTAACGGGATGAATATAAATTAATTCAGGTGAATAGAGAATTAATCGTAAGATCTAGTTCCAATGCCGTTGATTTTGCCCTGCTAAAGGATGGAAAACTCACTGAATTGCACAAAGAAGAGGACAGTAACGATTTTGCCGTTGGCGATATATTAATTGCCAAGGTAAGAAAACCGGTCACTGGACTAAATGCAGCCTTCGTAAATGTGGGGCATGAGAAAGATGCCTTTCTACATTACCACGATTTGGGGCCGCAGCTGGCTTCTATGTTGAAATTCATTAAAAAAGTTAGCACTGGAAAACTTAAGGATTACTCTTTGGGCAATTTTCAGTTTGAAGAAGATATTGACAAAAATGGCAGCATCAATGATGTTATTAAAGCCAATCAATCCTTACTCGTACAAATAGTAAAGGAACCCATTTCCACAAAAGGACCGCGAATAAGCTCTGAACTTTCCATAGCTGGCCGATACTTGGTCATGGTCCCTTTTTCCGACCGCGTTTCCGTTTCACAAAAAATTGAGAGCAAAGAGGAAAAAGATAGGTTAAAAAGACTCGTTAGGAGTATTAAACCAAAAGGGTTTGGCGTTATTATCCGAACAGTAGCAGAAGGTAAAAAAGTAGCAGAACTAGATAAGGACTTGCAGAATTTACTGAACAAATGGTCAGTAATGTGCAATAAGATCCAAAAAGCACCGCATCCATCCAAAGTTTTGGTAGAGCTTACAAGGGCATCTTCCATTCTTAGGGATGTTTTTAACGATTCCTTTACCGGAATCCATGTTGATGACGCAACGCTTTTTGAGCAAGTAAAAGACTACGTGCATGAAATTGCACCGGAAAAAGAATCTATTGTAAAATTGTATAATTCCAATGTTCCCATATTTGAAAAATTTGGGATAGAAAGACAAATAAAAACTTCATTCGGCCGTACCGCCTCCATGAGCAAGGGTGCCTATTTAATTATTGAACATACGGAAGCGCTGCACGTTATAGACGTCAACAGCGGTAACCGTTCCAATAAGGCAAAAAATCAGGAAGACACGGCCCTGGAAGTTAATTTGTTGGCCGCCTCCGAAATCGCAAGACAATTACGTCTGCGGGATATGGGAGGAATCATTGTTGTAGACTTTATAGATATGGGCAAAGGCGAACACAGAAGACGCCTTTTTGACCACTTAAGGGATGAAATGAAGGACGACAGGGCCAAGCACAAAATACTGCCCCCAAGTAAGTTTGGACTTATACAAATTACAAGACAACGGGTAAGACCCGAAATGAACATCAAAACAAGTGAGGAAAATCCCAATGGCTCCGGCCAAGAGGTAGAAGCCCCGATTGTTTTGATCGACAAGATAAATGCAGATCTGGAAAAACTCTTAAAAGGTCCGGCAAAGGATAATGGAATTATTTTGAACATACATCCATTTATTGCGGCCTATATAACCAAAGGATTTCCATCCATAAGTTCCTAATGGTTTTTGTAAAACAAAAGATGGGTTAAGATCCAACCTAGGGATGCCTATACATATCTTGAATATCGTTTTAAGAACAAAGACGGTAAAACCATATACTAATAAAAAAGCGACTTCCATAACGGAGTCGCTTTTTTTGTTTTTACGCTTTAAATTGTCCTAAACCTTTTCCTGTATTAATCTACTCTGGGGTAACCGTAATATTCCTAAATTCTATAGGGCCATGATCCCCTTGAAAGTACAAGGGTCCCGGCTCACCTTCCTTACTATCCAAGGCCCCTCCTGTAATTCCCGGGATAATTTGATCACTGATCACCGTGATTCCGTTGGCTACCACAGTGATCCTTCTCCCTATCAAGGTAATATCGTACTCCTGCCATTCTCCGGCCGCCTTGGCCACTACCTCGCTTGGGGTAAGAAAACCATATACCCCACTGTATTCCACATCCGAAGGCTCTGCCCCCTTACTATCCGTAATCTGCACCTCATAGCGTCCCCGTAAATATACCCCACTATTACTTCCCTTGGGATACTTGAACTCCAAGTGCAATTTAAAATCATCAAACTTTTGATCGGAAACCAAATTGGAACCGGATTTAGGACTTTTTAGTACCCCGGAATCTACTATCCACTGGTTTTCCCCCATTGCCTGCCATCCCCTTAAATCCTTTCCGTTAAACAATTCGATAGGCTTGCCCCACTTTGGATTTCTGGTATACTCCAATTTAGGGGCACGTGTAGCCACCCAATTATATGTTTTGCCATTGGTATATAACATGGTCCCTTTTAAGATATCACCTGTCATACCGCCTTCAAATTCCATATATGAATTACCGTCTTCCCATTGCGGGGGAATGGCGAAACTAAATCTTCCGTCCTTTACTTTTACTTCCGAAATAGGCCTGGCACTCCCCATGGCATACACAAACCTTCCTACCAAAGTACGGGCTCCGGAGTGGCGGATTTCCAACCAGGAAGGAAGTTCTTTCCCTTCTTGGGAAATAACCATATTCCAACGCCCTTCCAATGGATTTATTTGTTGGGCAAAAGCGACCGTAACCATTGCCATTAGCATGTTTATTACCAATAAACCCCTTTTTAATCTATTGTTCATTTTCAAAGACTTTTTTGTGAAGCGTAAAATAAATACATTATACCTTGTCCACCAATTAAAAACCTTTAAAATATCTTGCCTACTTTGCCTTTATTAAAAGACCATTAACGAAATGCCCGCTATTGATTTTTCCTTCCCGAAAACCAGCGTATATTTACAGATCAATTCCTATAAGAGGTTAGGAGAAAATAGTAATAAAGCACCTAATTGAACCAATGTCACCGTCCAAAAACTCCTATACCGTAGATGAAGCCAAAAAAAAAATGGAGGGTTATTGCGCCTATCAGGACCGTTGCCATAAAGAGGTCATTGCCCAACTACGGGAAATGCAGATGATTCCCCAGGCCATAGACCTCATAGTAGGATACTTGATACAGGAAAATTTTCTAAATGAGGAACGCTTTTCCAGAAGTTTCGCCAGGGGAAAATTCAAAATTAAAAAATGGGGAAAAAACAGGATTGTAAAGGAGCTGAAATACAGGGAAATATCCAAATACAATATTACCATGGCCCTAGAAGAAATAGACCCCAAAGAATACCAAAAAACCTTTAACGCCCTAGCCAAAAAACGTGTGGCGGAAATACGGGAAAAGGACCTACAAAAACGACGAAAAAAACTTGCGGATTATCTTTTGTACCGAGGATGGGAAAGCGGAATGGTCTATGAAAAAGTGTACGACCTGGTCCCCAATAAATAAAAATAGACCTTCAGCCCCCTCCATAAAGAAAGGGCAAAAGATCAACTTCTTTAATTAAGGTTAAAGGAAACCCCCAAACTAAAAACGAACTGATTGTGCAATTCTTCTGCCGGGGTCAAAGTTTCGGTTTTATATTTTGCAATTGGTGCAGCTATTTCCGTAAATACACCAAAACCATCACTAAAAAAGTAACGGATACCCAAATGGCCCCCAAAATTCTTAAGACCAAGATCCAATCCCGGATAAATATCCACATTGTCCCCTAATTGAAAAACACTTCCCAAATTGGCATTGAACCTTGCCTTTAGATCTATTCTGTCACCAAAATCTGCATTGATCAGTTCGGCTACCCCCAATACATAAGAGGATAACAGACCTATTGAGAGGTTTTCGCCCAATCCATAATCATAGGTAACCACAATTCCAGTACCATTTTCCTGAAAATTGGTGCCTATCTGAAATTTCATATCCTCCTTGCCATCAAAGGCCTGCGCGTTGGCAGACAGTACTGTCAAAAAAAGCAAGACCGTTAACAATAATTTTCCCATAATAATCTTATTATAATTTAAAAGGCGCAAAGATATTCCTTTTCTTATACCTACCACCTAAGACAATCGTTTATTTGTCCTTTCAATAGCTTGTTGGTTCTTCCAATCTATCCACTTCTGCCCTTTTAATTTTCGCATCATATTATCATAATAACGCATGACCAAAACATTATAAAAGGCCCTTCCCAAATTTGCCGGATTTCTTGCAATTGCCCTTAAGCTCATGGAGAAACCCGGGGTAATATATTTCATATAATGCCAATACCCTTCCGGCATATACAATACCTCACCGTGTTTCAGATGGGTTTTATAACCGGTCGCATTTTTTAAGGCCGGCCACTTTTCATAATCGGGATCGGAAAAATCTATGCTCTCGTGGGTGATCAGTGAATGTGGCACCTTGTACAGGTATTTATTTTCAGACTGGGGGAATAGGATCACCTCCTTTATTCCCGCAAAATGAAAATGAAAAATATTGGCCAGATCTATATCATAATGCATAAAGGTATGGGAATCGGTCCCTCCAAAAAAAAGCATGGGAAGGCTCTTCATCAGGTTCAGGCCAAAATCCGGAAAGGTATAATCTTTTTGAAGTTCAGGAACTTCCTTAAGAATATTCCATAGAAAAATCCGGTATTTTGTAGGCTCCCGTTGCAAAAGGTCCAAATAATCGGACATTAGCATAGTGGCATGTGGCTCGTTAAAATTATCCTTGGAGTGTACCGGACGATCATCGTACAGGGGCACCGTCTTATTCCCTGCCACCTGTCTCACATAATCAAAATTCCATTTGGAATAAGCGGGCCATTGCTCAATACACCTTTCTATGACCACGGGTCGCTGTGGTTTAAAATGGTTATTGAGAAACTCTTTTTTGGTAATGGTCGCTACTCTTGGAATCTCCTTTAAGTTCAATATACCTGATTGTTTAAGCCCGTAAAATTAAAAAACCTAAAATAAATTACTCAAAATTTGTTTATGCCCATGTCCTATTATGATTCCTCACCTAGGTTGGCTTTCTTCCGAGCTACTTCATTACGATCAATGGTGTGCCCCGGCCTGGTCCATTTTGGTTTTTCCCCAAAAGCCCTATATTGAGAATCCCCTGCTTCCACCGTTTTGGGTTGGGAAACCTTGGTAAAGGCCTTTTGAGGGTTAAGTCCCAAGAGTTTAAACATAGCCATATCTTCGTTCACATCAGGGTTGGGGGTAGTAAGTAACTTATCCCCTGCAAATATGGAATTGGCCCCTGCAAAGAAGCACATGGCCTGCCCTTCCCTGCTCATTTGTGTACGCCCTGCCGATAAACGAACCTGGGTTTCGGGCATTACAATACGGGTAGTGGCCACCATTCGCACCATATCCCATATTGGAATAGGAGGCAAATCGGCCATAGGGGTGCCCTCAACGGCTACCAGGGCATTTATAGGCACTGATTCTGGCTGTGGGTCCAGGGTGGAGAGGGCCACCAACATCCCTGCCCTATCCTCCAAGGCCTCGCCCATTCCTATAATACCTCCGCTACAAACGGTAACATTACTTTTACGTACATTTTCTATGGTATCCAAACGGTCCTTAAAGGCACGGGTAGAAATTACATCTTTATAGTAGTCCTCCGAGGTATCCAAATTATGATTGTAGGCATAAAGTCCGGCTTCCGCCAAACGATGAGCCTGATTTTCCGTAAGCATTCCGAGGGTACAGCACACTTCCATATCCAGCTTGTTGATCGTTCGTACCATCTCCAATACCTGGTCAAATTCAGGTCCGTCCTTAACATTTCTCCATGCTGCTCCCATGCACACTCTGGAGCTTCCCGCCGTTTTAGCGCGCAAGGCTTGGGCCTTAACCTGGGAAACGGACATAAGGTCATTGCCCTCTACCTTTGTATGGTAGCGCGCGGCCTGTGGACAATATCCACAATCCTCAGGGCAGCCGCCCGTTTTAATGGACAATAAGGTAGATACCTGCACCGTATTGGGATCATGGTTTTCCCTGTGGACGGTTGCCGCCTGGTAAAGCAGCTCCATAAATGGTTTGTTGTAAATATCCAGTATTTCCTGTTTGGTCCAGTTATGTCTTACTTTGCTCATAATTTTTTATATTGTTGGGGCTTTCCCCGACTTTCTTCTCCTGCAAGGTGTAGACCTACAAGGTCATCAAGACCTTGCAGGTCCTCCTTGTAGGTATCCAAGAAAGTCGGGGCCGGGCTTTTCGCTATATCTTTATATGTGCAACCTTCGCCAAGCGCGGTAAACATATATAAGGATGCCGCTACAATCCCTAAGCCAACATTTATTTAGGGTTCAAAAATAACCCTTATTCGTTAGAAAATACAATTTCTAAAAATCAAATCATAAAAAAGGTGCCATAAAAAGAACAAGGCATCGCATACTTTCCTAAAAAATTACCGTACCGAAAAAACCCGATTCACAAAAAGCTAGGATTACATTTTATTAAATAAAAAAGGTCTAAAAATTATACCTCTTTTAGACCTTTTTTATTCTGTATATATTATGAATTTATCCCATTCGCTGCAACCAGCTCTTCATATCTACCTCTTTATGGATAATTCCTTTGACATCCGCAATGGCCACACGCTGTTGATCCATGGTATCCCTATGCCATATGGTAACCGTCCTATCTTCTAAAGACTGATGGTCCACGGTAATGCAAAATGGGGTACCATTGGCATCCTGCCTTCTATAGCGGCGGCCTACGGCATCCTTTTCATCATATACCACATTAAAATCCCATTTGAGATCTTCCATGATTTCCTGGGCCAATTCGGGCAAGCCATCCTTTTTTACCAAAGGTAGTACCGCAGCCTTCATAGGTGCCAAAACGGCCGGTAACTTAAGTACGGTCCTAGTAGTGTTATTGTCCAATTCCTCTTCTACCAATGAATTTGAAAAAACGGCCAGGAACATACGATCCAACCCTATAGAGGTTTCCACCACGTAGGGAACATAACTTTCATTGAGCTCGGGATCAAAATACTGTAATTTTTTACCCGAATATTTTTCATGGCTACCTAAATCAAAATCGGTCCTGGAATGTATCCCCCTTCCAATTCCTTAAATCCGAAAGGAAATTTAAATTCTATATCCGCTGCGGCATCTGCATAATGCGCCAGTTTTTCATGATCGTGAAACCCTAGTTCTCCGGACCCATTCCTAGGGACAGGTGCCAAGCCATTCTTTTTCCTTCCAGGTTTCGTACCATTCCTTTTGGGATCCCGGACGAATAAAAAATTGCATTTCCATTTGTTCAAACTCCCTTTGACGAAAAATAAACTGTCTAAAACGATCTCGTTCCTAAATGCCTTACCTACCTGGGCAATCCCGAACGGAATCTTCATTCTTCCCGTTTTTTGTACGTTCAGGAAGTTCACAAAAAACCCTTGGGCGGTTTCCGGTCTAAGGTATAGGTCCATGGCACTATCAGCGGAAGCCCCCAATTTGGTACCGAACATTAGATTAAATTGCTTCACCTCCGTCCAATTCCTTGATCCGGACAACGGACAGGCAATTTCCAGTTCCTCGATCAAATTTTTTACGTCTGCCAGATCCCTCGTTCTCCAAGGACCTTCCCAAACGTCTTTTAAGATGGTATTGATCTGTTCCCGTACCATCCACTCTTGGATTGGTTTCCAAAAACTGTTTTTTATCGAAAGCCGCTCCAAAACGTTTTTTCTGCCTTGGCCACTTCCTTATCTATTTTAGCCTCAATTTTAGCGGTATATTCCTCCACCAAAACATCTGCCCTATATCTTTTTTTGGAATCTTTGTTATCTATCAATGGATCGTTAAAAGCGTCTACGTGCCCGGAAGCCTTCCAAACGGTAGGGTGCATAAATATTGCAGAATCGAGTCCCACAATATTATCGTTCATCTGAACCATGGCCTTCCACCAATATTCACGAATATTCTTTTTTAACTCGGCCCCATTTTGGGCATAGTCGTACACGGCACTTAGTCCGTCATAAATTTCGCTGGATTGGAAAACGTATCCATACTCCTTTGCATGCGAAATTACTTTTTTAAAATCGTCTTCTTGTTTCACCATTCGGCAAAAATATGATATTAGTCTAAAATGCGGAGATTTATTTCAACTGAAATTCCGAAGTCGCCAATAATTTTTCATTCTCAAAAACATTTAGGGTATAGGTCCCTTCCTCCAAAGATCCTTCCGGCACTGAAATGGCATCACAAACACTAAATTCCTGGCCCATAAAAATCAGTTCTACCCGTTTGCTGTATATATTGCCATTTACAGAAATGGTATTGGCATTATCCTCTATAACCCCCATATTTGGGCCCAGGAATTGAAAATAGATAACGCGTTCCTCATTTTTGGAATTGGGATTTCCCATAACGGTAACACAGCCCCTTAATTTGGATATGATATTCGCCTTATTGGTTTTAATGTGCTTGCCACTTCTATACCTAAAACCACTGCCTTCCGAATTTTCCAATTTTAGATAGCTTTTGGTCCTAAGCTCCTGACTAAGTTCTTTATTCTTCCTTCTAAGTAAAGCTTCGGCCTCGGCCAACGAACTGCTCTTTCCCCTGAGCTCCTCTATCATCTTCTTGGTTTCCTCATATTTGTCCCCAAGGAGCATATTGTTATACTTTAGGAAATTGTTCTTAAGCTTCAGGCTATCGTTTTTGGCCTCCAACTTTCTAAGTTCGGCCTTGTATTCCTTTAATTTTTCAACCGTAAAATTTAAACGTCCCACGGAATCCAACAACTGCTGCACCCTATATTTTGAATCCTGTAATTCTATTTCATTTACTTCATTAAGTGCGGACAACCTATCCACATCAGATTTCATCAAAGTAAGGTCTTTGACCAGCAATTCCTTCTCCTGTTCCAAAAAACTTATGCGACTTTTGGATTGGGCATAACTATAATAGAAGGCAATAAGAATGCCCAGTATAATAGCTGCCAAAGCGGCAAGTATTATCTTATAATTAAATTTATTATCTTCAGTGTCCATCTAAAAGTATGCATATTTAAGTAGGTTAATAGTAATCCAGATCTGTGTATTCCAAGATTTCAAATATACTAAACGATATCAACACCGTCCTTGTACCCAGGCTATGTTTTGGATGTAATGCGCTATTATATAGAGGAGAAGAACATGTGTGTACCGTTTGTCGAAATCAATTACCACTCACCGAGTATACTTTTAACGAGGTTAATCCTGTTGACCATATATTTTATGGCAGAATTAACATCATTAAAGCCAGTTCTTTTCTGTTTTTTACTGAAAAGGGAATCGTAAAAAATATAATTCACTACCTAAAATACAAAAACCAAGAACAAATAGGTGCATTTTTAGGAATTTGGTATGGCCATATCCTGAAGACAAACAATTTTCTTAACCACATAGATTACGTTGTGCCCGTTCCCCTACACCAAAAAAAATTAAAAAAAAGAGGTTATAACCAAGTTTCCTTATTTGCCAAATCGATAGCAGAACATATTGATGCCCAATACCTAGAGGGAATCCTTATTAAAACAGCCAATACCAGGACCCAGACCAATAAATCCAGAATACTCAGGTGGCAGCACAAAAAGGCCCTTTATGTTTTAACGGACTACGGGTTCTTGAAAAATAAAAATGTCCTATTGTTGGATGATGTCATTACCACAGGGGCAACCATGGAGGCCTGTGCCACAGCCTTGTCTTCAACTGAAGGAATTAATATATATGTAGCCTCCATGGCCGTAGTACCTTAATTTTACAATTCTACAAATTAGTTGTTTCTTTGCTGTACATTTCATTACTGCTATGATTCAACGCATTTTAGGGTTTTTATTTCTCATTATATCAGTATCGGCCCTTGTCCAGTGTGCGCGTAGGGGTGCGCCCAGTGGCGGTGATAAGGATACTACACCCCCGAAATTGGTAAAGGCAGAGCCCCAGAACATGTCCATAAACTTTAATACCAATAAAATCCGATTGTATTTTGACGAATACGTGAAGCTAAAGGATATTGAGAAGCAACTTATTGTTTCCCCGCCATTAAAATACACCCCCTTGATATCCCCTCAGGGATCGGCCAACAAATATGTAGAGATCATCCTGAAGGATACGTTAAAAGAAAATACCACCTATACCTTCAATTTTGGACAAAGTATAATTGATAATAACGAGGGCAATCCCTTTAGTTATTTTACCTACGTATTTTCAACAGGGAATTACATAGATTCCCTAACCGTCTCCGGCGTGGTCAAGGATGCATTTAACAAGAATGCGGACACTTTTATCAGCATTATGCTGTATGAGATCGATAGTGCCTATACCGATTCCACCATCTATCGGCAACCCCCCAATTATATTACCAATACGCTGGACAGCACCCCTATTTTTCACTTAAAAAATCTAAAGGAGGGAAAATATGCCCTGTTCGGGCTAAAGGATGAAGCCAAAAACAACATCTTCAATCAAAAAGTAGATAAAATTGCTTTTATTGAAGATACCATATACCTCCCAACAGATTCGGTTTATTTACTGACCATGTTTAAGGAAATCCCCGACTACAGTATTTCGGTACCCAATTTTGCGGCTAGTAACAAGATTATTTTTGGGTACCAGGGCAATGGCAAGGATATTTCAATCAGTACCCTAAGCAACATTCCGGATACGGTTAAAACCAAAATTACCAAAGAGCGGGAAAAGGACACCCTAAACTATTGGTTCACCCCTTTTAAAGCGGATTCCCTGATTTTTACAGTGACGAACAGAAAAGAACGCCTAATAGATACCTTTACCGTTAAAACAAAAAAGGCAGGTTTGGATACCCTGATCGTACAGCCAAACCAAAGGGGGTCACTAGAATTTGGAAGTCCATTTTATATTGGGGCCAATACTCCCATTTTGCGAATGGACAGTTCTAAGATCAAGATGGTCCGCAAAGATTCCACCGCAGTACAATTCATGACCGTATTGGATACGGTAGGCAATAAAATTGATTTTGATTTTGAAGTTGAGCCCAACGAAAATTATGCCATAGAATTACTCCCAGGAGCCATAACCGATTTCTTTGAAACCGAAAACGACACCATATCCTTAAACCTGACTACCAAAAGTTATGCAGATTTCGGGAATTTAAGACTTACTTTGGACGGAGCGGTCAACTACCCCTTGATAGTACAGTTAACAGATGAAAAAGGGGTTACCGTTAAAGAACTGTTCTCCACTGAACATCAGACCTTTGAATTTACCAATATTAAACCGGCCAAATATCTGATTCGGGTAATATTCGATAGTAACGGAAACCAAAAATGGGATACCGGAAATTACCTACAAAGAATTCAGCCGGAAAAAATTACCTACTACCCAAATGTTTTGGAGGTAAGAGCGAATTGGGAGTTGGAACAGACCTTTACCCTTTCAAAATAAAATGATCCCGATCCTCCAAAAACTTTAATTTTTCCCTCGCTTCGGAAATATGTTTTTTATCCAAAGTGGCATAAAGCACCTTTTCATCAGTTGAAAATAGGATGGGTTCGCCAAAGACGTTGTTTACGGTAGAATGGCCGGGATAATTATGTCCTGTATGATCGGTGCCGACCCTGTTGACCCCTACTACATAAGCCATGTTTTCAATGGCACGTGCCTTTAGTAGGGCATCCCAAGCATTAATTCTCGGCTGCGGCCAATTGGCAACATATATTAGCACATCATAGTCCTCTGTATTCCTTGCCCATACGGGAAAGCGTAGGTCATAACAAATAAGGGGACAGATCCTAAAACCCTTATAATCCATCACAATCCGTCTTCCCCCTTTATTATATATCTTATCCTCCCCAGCAAGTGTAAAGGTATGTCGCTTGTCATAAAAACCGGATTTTCCATCGGGCTCCACAAACCAAAGTCGGTTATAGTATTGCCCATCGGCAAAATAGACCATACTACCACATAAGGCCATATTTTTTCTGGCCGCTTCCCTTTGCATCCATTTTACGGATTCCTCCCCTTCCTCCTTGGCAACGTTCCATGGAGTCATGGTAAAGGCAGTGGTAAACATTTCGGGAAGTATTACCAGATCTACCTCCCCATCTACGGAATCGAGCCTTTCGGAAAAGTTTTCCCTATTCCTTTCCGGGTCTTCCCAAACTAGGGAAGATTGTATAAGTGCTAATTTAAGTTGGTTTTCCATGGCCATATTCATTGGTCAAAATAGGTCTTGGCATGCATTTCGTTCCATAACCCATAAAGTTGTCTTATTTTCGAGTATCCAAGATACTGTACACGGATAGTACAGGCAAACCATATCAAAGAGCGGTTCCCGGCTATCAAACCCTGTCCTTATTACTTTTTACAAGGACCTATTGTTCTTCTAAATCCATAGTTGTTATTGGGCATTCTCCAATAGGGCAATAAGTGAAGAAGTTCCTTGTGCTTTTGCATGATCTAGGGCGGTAAGGCCACGTACGTCTTTGATGGATACATCCGCTCCTTTGGCCAAAAGCATTTTAGCGATCTCTTCCCTATTGAACATGGCGGCATAAATGAGACAGGTAGCCCCCATGGTATTCCGTTCATCAACACTTACCCCTTTGTCTATCAGCTTCTTGGCGATATCCGTAAAACCCTTAAAACATACCCCCATTAAGGCCGTATTGCCGGAGGCGTCCTTGGCATCGATCTTAGCACCCCATTCCAACAAAAGGTCGGTTATTTCCTCTTGGTCGTAATAAGTGGCCAAAATAAGGGGGGTAGACCCTCTTTGATCTTTACTGTCCAAAAGCAAGGGATTCTTCTTCAACATGGCTCTTACCTCATCAAAGTTACCGTTCCTAATCTCGTTAAAGAAAAACTCGTTCATACTAAAATGTCTTTAGTTAAAAGTATAAAAAAACAAGCACTTTAATAAACTGAAAATATAGTTTAAATATAATCCCATTAAAACCGACAAAACACATCAAATATTCTGAAAAGTAGCCCAAGCCTATGCCGGAATACTACTTATTCTACAATTTTCAGAGAGGTATAAAAAACTTTATATGGCATGAACCATGTCCACAAAACAAGTATCCTATAGATTAAAATTTGCGGTATGTAAAGATAGTCGTTCTCTAAAACGCCAAAGATTCGCTTTCTCAGGGATATTTATATCACTTTCACAATTTACAGCAATACTTCTGCGTTTAGTTTATTAATTCCCCTAAAAGCCCATATAATTTTGAATCCAGTAACGCGTACCTTTACAATAGAAGAAGCCCCTATTGCCATTGCCACTTTGGATACCAATCTCTGTTTTATTAATTGTTCGGAACCTTGGCAACAAGAATTTGTAAACCCCCATAGAGAAATCCTTGGAAAATCTTTTTTTGAAATTGTCCCAAGTACGCCTGCGGTATTTCGAAATATCTTGGAGAATAGTCTTTTCATTGACAAAAATATTGTTGAGGAACAAAATCATATACTGCCTGACGGTGGCAATAAATGGTATCAATGGAACATTAAGCCTTGGAAAGACTTTGACGGTACAATTGGTGGCCTAATAATAACCAGCACCAACATTACGAAAGTAAAGCGCACCAAAGATCAATTGATCGCGGCCGAAAATGTTGCCAAAATGGGAGGTTGGGATTTGGATATGATTACCAATACCATTCATTGGTCCAAAATTACCAAGGAGATACACGAGGTGCCCAAAGATTATGTTCCTTGTCTGGAGACAGGAATAAATTTCTACAAGGAAGGAGAACATAGGGAAAAAATTACCATGTTGATCCAAAGGGCCATAACCAAGGGTGAAGAATGGGATACCGAATTGCAGATTGTTACGGCAAAAGGTAAAGAGCTTTGGGTTAGGGCCAAGGGAATGCCCGAGTTTGTCAATGGAAGATGCGTGAGACTTTATGGCATATTTCAAGATATTGATAAAAAGAAAAAAGCCGAAATAAAGAATGCCCAAATCAAGGAAAGGCTTGATTTGGCTACAGAAGCGGCCAACATTGGAATTTGGGAATACAATATACACAAAGATGAGCTTGATTGGAACGACGAAATGTTCCCGTTGTTTGGCGTAAAACCCAAGGACTTCAAGGGCAATTTCGAATCCTGGAAAGCCACTGTACATCCCGATGATCTGGAGCGATGCCTAAAGGAGTTCGACATGGCCGTGTCAGGAATCCGGGATTTTAAGACACAATTTCGGATAGTTCATCCAGATGGCGCTATAAAGCACATAAAAGCCAATGCCGGTATTATCAGGGACAATAGCGGAAAAGTAATTAAAATGGTCGGAACCAATTGGGATATCACCGAATTAGTAAACACCCAATTAAAGTTGAACAAGAGCGAGGAATCTTTCAAAGGATCTTTTAAATCATCTGCTGTAGGGATGGCGCTTGTAGCTACGAATGGTACCTGGTTGGACGTCAATGACAGCCTCTGTCTTAGTTTGGGATATTCCAGAAATGAACTATTGCAACTTTCCTTTCAAGATATTACCCATCCAGAAGATTTGGACAAGGACCTAGGCCATTTGCGGGTTCTATTGGATGGTAAGGGTGACAGCTATCAAATGGAAAAAAGATATTTTCACAAAGAAGGTCGCGTGGTATATGTAGTATTAACAGTAACTGCAGTAAAGGACATAGAGGGAAACCTATCCCATTTTATTTCCCAAGTTGTTGATATTACCGCAAAAATTGAAGCCCAAAAGAAATCGGAAGAGTTTTTAAAACTAACTAAGAGTCAAAACAACAGTTTATTGAATTTTGCCCATATTGTATCCCACAATCTGCGTTCGCATTCTTCCAATCTTTCCATGCTATCCAATTATTTAATTGAGGAACAAGGAGAAAGTGAAAAAAAGGAAATTGAGGCAATGATAGTAAATGCCTCCGACAGTTTAAACGAAACGGTTGCGCATCTAAATGAAGTTGTACAGATCAGTACCGAAGCCAAAGGCCAATTACAGAATGTTTGTTTACATGACATAGTTAAAAACGTTGAGAAAAATATTAGTGCCCTCCTACATCAAAAAAATGTTGAATGTCATATCTCCATAGATAAATCGATTCATGTGAAAGGTATACATGCCTATCTAGACAGTATCTTTCTAAATCTTTTTACCAACAGTATTAAGTACTGCAGCCCCAAAAGAATTCCAAAGATTATGATACAGGCCGCCAAAGAAGGAAGTACCATTATTCTGGATTTTAAGGACAACGGTCTGGGAATCAATCTCGAACGACATGGAAAAAAGCTTTTCGGAATGTACAAAACGTTTCATGAACATGAGGATTCTAAAGGAATAGGGCTATTTATAACCAAAAATCAAATAGAGGCAATGAACGGAAAAATTGAAGTTGAAAGTACCGTTGACGAGGGAACGCTTTTTAGAATTACACTTATTGTGGCATAAAATTGGAAAGATTAAAAGCTGTAGTATCATGACTGCATGTAATGATACTATTTACATTACCACTGTTCGGGATTGGCAACCCATAATATTACCGGATGCCCGGATTAAAATTGTCCGGAGCATTTTGAGGCTCATTAATGGTACCCTCTCCTCCAGAATCATTATAAATGGTCCATTCTGTTGGAGTATAATTTGGATTGGCTTCTGAGATATTTCCGTTACGTATTGCCCTGCCATCCTCAAATTCGTGATTGGTACCAGACCCATCCTCGCCAATAACTCCAAAGCTATCTATTACAGTCCCAAAAGGATCCACCAATTCCAAATTATCATCACCATTGGAATCTGCCGGACTATTTGTGGAAACACTATGATTGGGCGGAAAACCATATACCATTTCAAACTCGGAAGCATTGGGAGAAATAACAAAGGTGCTATTGGCTTCAATTACAAACCCGGACAAATCTATGGTAGCACTTATTTCCGTATTATCATTGGTGTACCTTCTAAAGGTCCACCCTTTTAAGCTGAGAGGTTGGGAATCCGAATTAAAAAGTTCTACGAACCTTGCGCCTGCATTGTTATCTGGATCCGCCAATTCCGAAATAAAAATTTTTGATGAGGTAAATTCGTCCACCAGATCTTCACAACGAATATCGGTAAACGCAATATCGGAAATATCCCTTATTACCAATTGAAAATCCTTATTGTCCTTGATCAAAACCCCGGTTATGGTTCCATTGCCTTCCGGCAAAAGATTGGCTTGAAAATCGGAATATCCACTATTCAGCAATTGAAGTTCCAAATCTTCACAGTTGATCAATGTCCTTATAGTTTCTTCCTCTTTAACAGCAAAGGTCTGCCCTACTTCGGCCAATACAATTTCCATATTGCCCAACCGGACCAAAGTGCTCGTCATGGCGTTGTCCAACTCACTGATGCCAACCTCTTTTGGCTGGATCGTAACCAATGGATCACAGGATTTAAATAAATGCTGCCTTACTATCGCCGCTGGCAAACGCCCTACGGAAGCATTGCCAAAAACGTTAAAAACGCCCCCTAATTTAATGGCCCCTCTGCTCATCCCCAAATAGAGTCCCTTGCACTTTATAAGGATTTTGGACTCCACTTCATAAAACAGATGTGAATCCCTGAGGTCAATTTCCAATTGTAGGCCCTCTGTAGGGTTCATAAGTCTATCCTGAATGTGCATGGTTCCAAAAAAGTTACCGGCCACATCGGATGATACTACATACCCTTCTATAATCCAATCTTCCTTGATCTGTATTAATTCATCTACATAAAGCGCCTTTAAATCCCTTATGGTAAAATTCGCCGAAAGATCATCGGATGCACAGCCAAATTTGGGAGTCTCAAAATTTATATCCTTAACACAGGCCATTACAAGATATATGCCCAGAAGGCAGGCAAGGTATACCATATGACGAACTCCAAAATTCATTGTTCCACTATTTCTTCCCGTTCCAATGGTGAATGTCCCCCACCCAGAATTACCTTTTCGGACAGTTCTGACCCTGCCTACCCTCAAAGGCAGTCTCCCTAAAGGAGAGGTAAATCGAGCACCCATAGGCAGGGCCTACAGAGAATTATTTAGATTAAAAACTAATGGCAAAATTTATAAAATAGGTACGTCCATTAACCATACCAATATTTAGGGGCAAATGAGGGTACCACTTAAATTGTCCTGTTGCAACTGTCGAAATTACCGTTCCTACTTTGTTCATACCCCCCCGTTCTAAAAACGGCATCAAAAATGTTGTTAATACTTGCAAAAACACTGATATACTTCCCCTTTTTCAACCAAGATTTGCCCCCCACCATATTCAACAAATAAAAATTGTCCAATTTTTTTTGAGACAATAGGCGTTCTACATTTTCATCTGTGGCATTGGGAAATACAGACCCCGTATCCGGATTTAAATAAAAACTCTCTGTCCGGGTTATTGTAGAAATACCGGCATAATTATTCCCCAAATAATTGGTAGTGGCACCTATCCACCAATATTTGGGGTCCCGGTATTCCATCCCAAGGGCAAATGCCTTTTGAGGCCCTTGGGACAATTTGTAATCCTTTACCTTGGCAGCCCCTAAATCTATATTGCCTTCGGGGCTAAGGATTTCTTCCTCTGCCCCAGCCGTATCAAAATTAATGGTTACCAAGGGGTCACTGGCATAAAGATATTTGCCTACGGCCGCAACGAAGGATAGTTTCACGGTAGATGAAAGCTGATACTCCAGTCCCAATTCCGTCCCTAGATGTAATTTATCCAACTCCGTAAGGACTTCCTGTACAAAATCGCTGCCCACCCCAGCGTCCACAAAGAAAAAATTAATATCAGTACTATTCTGAAATCGCGTGTAATACCCGGTTAGGCGTCCCGTTAAACTTGGCAGTCTCATATAATAGTTAAAATCGGTAGTTGTAATTTTTTCGCTTTGAATATCATCTACCACTTGATTACTCTCCCTCGGGTTTATATAGACATTTTGATAGACCGGGGGCTTCATTAAATACGCCCCATTTATGTTTACCCAATGCCTTCCGTTAAACTTATAGGTAACCCCTCCTTTGGCCCCGAAATTGGAAAACGCAACCTTTTTGCCCTTTCCGAAGGAGGTGTTCAAAAAGCGTTCGTTCCTAAATTTACCATCCCGTTGGTATTGGGTTGAAGTATAATTAGCGCCCAAGAAAACTTCCCATTTCGGGTACGTTAAACCCAATTGGGCAAAGACATCATAGACCTCCGCATTAATATTATAATAATAATTGAATACATTGGATACCGTTTTATTAAGAGGTCCTTCCAAATCGTTCCTTGTGTTTGAAAATGGGTCTATGTCCTCATGAAAATCTGCTCCCAACAAGTTGTTTATTTTGGCGTAGTTGTCCGAGTCCAAATGGGTATAATGTGCCCCCAAATCAATTTTGAGGTGGTCATTTACGAGGTAATTGCCTGTGATGGAGGCATTAAACTGTTGATCCTTATTGGTGTCATCGTAGAAAATATAAGCGGCTTTGCCTTGAACGGACAAACTTGAATTTGCCTGGTACAGATCGTTCCAATTTAACTGTGGGTCTTTCAAAAACCCGTCTTTGGCCATATTGGCCGCTATAAAATTGGCCCCGATAGGACTATTAATATAATAACTTGGCAAATACCTGTAATACGTTTTATCTGGGTTTGGGGCATCATAGTACCCCAGCCTTCCTTTGGAGTTTGTTCCAAATTGATAGGACACCCCAGTGTTTAGGTTCAATCTTTTGGTGTTATAATAGTGATTGAACATAATTATGGGCGCTACAATTTTTCTTTCCCTGGAGTTTCTAATATTACCGTTTTGAGTACCCCAAAAGGGATTATATCTTTTCCCTGCCAGTTCAAAAACTTCTTGGGTAATAGCGGAAGATCTTCCCCGACGATTGGCGGCCCAAATGCCGGTTAAATTGACACTATGCTCATTGGCCAATTTATATTCCAAGGCACCAAAAAAGGAATAGGCATCATACAATGTCCCATCAATATAACCTTCTTTGGCCCACCTTCTAGAGGCAGAGATGCTGTAATTGATCCTATTTTGCATATCGCCCGAGGAATAGGTAGCCATAAGTCGGCCCGCATAGGTCCTATTGGATATAGAGGAAGATATACGCATCCCTTTTCTGAAGGCGGATGGCCTGGTACTAATATTCGTAGTTCCCAAAATGCCTCCGAAAGCATAATCCGACACCTGTAATGCATGTGTAAATTCCTGGTTTCGGGTTACATCATTAAGTCCTCCCCAGTTATTCCATTGAGGACGTCCGTCCACCAATTTGTTCATCGGAATACCGTTTAGCAGAATAACGCCATTTTCAGATCCATAGCCCCGCACTCGAAAAAATGCCTGACCAAAATCGAATGCCGCCCTATTTATAAAAATATCCCTGGAGGCCTGTAACATCCCAAAGCCCATTGAAATACTTTCATCTTCCAACAAATCGGAATCTGTTAATGTAATTAAATTGTCGGTTTTCTCTTGGACGATATCACGATCCAAATAAATAATTCCCAAGTCCAGATCTTCCTTAACTATAGTAATGGGCATCCTTTTAATTAGATAATCCTGTGCGCTAATATGAAGTATATAATCGCCAGGCCGTTTTAGCAAAAGCACAAATTTTCCATCGGGTGGATTAGAATGTACAGTGGCAGCTTCTGAAATTTCAATCTTGGCATACCCTATAGTTTCTTGGGTTGCCATATCCTTCACGAAACCCTTTACATAGTAAATTTCCTGTGAACTGCCCCAGACGCCATGCAGTAATAAAAAAGATATTGCCAAACTTTTTTTCATTAATAAATATGAAATATTTTAACAATTAGGGTATAAGATATTAATAATTAGAAGATTATTCTTATTTTATTGTCAGAAAATTTTTGTTATAATATTGATCTTTAATAAAATAAGTTAATCCATGAATATTTTTTGCACATTATTTATAGTCCATTTTATTCTTGGAACGGCTTTGTCCCAAGAAGCTAGGACATATAAAATAAGAACCGTGGCCTTTTACAATTTGGAGAACTTATTTGATACTGTCAACGACCCATTGACTCTGGACGATGATCGCACCCCGAATGGAAAGGATAATTGGACCTCCGCAAGGTATCATCAAAAAATATACAATATATCCAAGGTATTGTCAGAAATAGGCGGTACGGATGTCCTTACTTCCCCGGATATTATCGGACTGTGCGAATTGGAAAATAGGCAGGTACTCCAAGACCTAACCACCCATCCCCATCTTAGAGGGGTGGACTATGGCATAGTTCATTTTGACTCTCCGGATGAACGGGGTATGGACGTGGCCCTTTTATATAAAAAAAAAGTTTTTCTACCCACTTCATTTGCCAGTATACGGCTCTTGCTTACTAATGATGAAGATAATAGGGATTACACTAGGGACCAATTGGTAGTAGGCGGTATTTTGGATGGGGAGGAAATACATTTCATTGTAAACCACTGGCCTTCAAGAAGTGGAGGGGAAGCCAAAAGCAGGCTTAAAAGAGTAGACGCGGCCCGATTAAATAAAAGAATCATAGACTCCATTTCAAAAATGGATCCAGAAGCAAGAATCATTAGCATGGGCGATCTTAATGACAACCCTATAGATGATAGTTTAAAAAAAATATTAAAAACCAAGGGTAAAGTCGGCGATTTGGAAAATATAGATCTTTACAATCCTATGGAAATGCTCTTTAAAAAGGGAATTGGCTCTTTGGCCTATAGGGACCGATGGTACTTATTCGATCAATTCTTTTTCACGGCCCATATTACCCAAAAAATACCATATAGATACCGATTCTGGAAAGCCGGGGTATATCATCCAACTTACCTTATAGATAAAAAAGGCCAGTACAAAGGATATCCCTTACGCACTTACGCCGGAGGAAACTATATTGGGGGGTATAGCGATCACTTTCCGGTCTATATTCACCTAATTAAGGCTGTAAACTGAATTATTATTGCGGGAATTTAACTTTAATGTTTCTCCATTTCACTTTTATACCACCACCATCGTGGATCTGGAGGGCTATGGAACCTTTACCCGCACCTATCTTTTCATCGATTATAGTAACCATTTCCATACCATTTAGCCATGACGTCAACATATTGCCATCCAGCCTAATTTTCATAGTATTCCATTCCCCATCCTTAAGCACCTTATCCTTTTCCGGGTCCGGCTTAATAAGCCAACCCCTTCCATAGGATTCATAGACACCGCCCGTATTGTGACCAGATGGAGCAACCTCTACTTGCCATCCATTAACTTTGGTGCCATCAATGGTAGACCGAACAAACACCCCACTATTCCCATTGGCTTCTTGCTTAAACTCCAGGGTAAGTTCAAAATCATCATAATACTTATCCGTAGCCAAATAACCGTATTGTTTGTCGGGCCCACTTTCAGAAACCAGCAATCCATCTTCCACGTACCATTTTTCGGTACCATAGACCGTCCAGCCCGATAGGTCCTTACCATTGAACAGGGATATTTCTTGGGATATCCCGGGTATGGCCATAAAGGCAAGAAAAACAACAATTAAATTTTTCATAAGGTATACAAATTAGGTATATGATTTACTATTATTTTTAGGATGTTACATTGCAAATAATCCGGTTCCTTGTCCAAAGAAACTTAACATCCCTACAGACAATTAATTAAGCCATTGAGCCCATGGAATTCTACTAAGTATAAGGATCAATCCCAAACCATAAAAAATAGTAATGGTCTTGAACTTTCTTTTGCCTTCCAATACTTTCTTATGTTTGGACCAGCCAATTGTAATAAACACAATTGCAATTATGTTGATGAACGGATGTTCTACGGCCAACAAACGGGATGCAGCGTTTAATCCGCCCATCCCCAAAGTTTTAATGGCGTTCAACCCATTGGAAGACACAAAGTAGAGCACCAAACCTAACAAGAGTTGTAAATGCACCAAAATAAGGGCAAACAGACTAATTCTAAAATCCTTGGTCAAGGTAAAGTCCTTTTTTCCCGTCCACCCTAAAATAGCATTGGCGACCGCCAAAAAAAGAACGGCCAAAGCAATATAGGCCAGATAAGAATGTGTATTCAATAAAACTTGGTGCATGATTATAAGATTTAAGTTATAAATGTACTGACTTTTTAATTATAAAAAAACCCCGCTATTGAGCGAGGTTTCATTTTTAATTCAAATTTTATTAGAAGTTGTAGCGCATACTAACATTCCATGTCCTACCATAACCAAATCGTACCCGGTTATCCGTATTGACCCCGTTCCAAACATCATCGCCAGCATCGGCATGAATATTATCCTGAGAGCTCTCTAAATACTCTTCATCCAAAAGGTTATTAATGTTCAAACGGAACTGTATGGATCTATTATCTTCTTTTCCGACCAATAATCTATAGGAAATCCCCGTATCAACCGTATTATAGGATGGTAATTTAATAGCCCCCCTATTGTTAGCGGTTGCAAATTCGGAATCCCCAAAATTGGTCGTTCCGTATAGGTTGTCGTACAAATTCCAGTTGGCATCTACTCTGAACCTTGAAAAAATTTCATAATTACCACTTATTCCAGCGGTAAACTGTGCCGCCTGGCCAATTTTTACTCCGTCAATATAACTTGGATCACCCGTAGACAGTATATTTCCATTTTCATCAGAGGTAGTGGTAGTAACATCCCCGTCGTACTTCCAATCCCCAACAGATATGAATCCTTGCAAATTCAATCTGTCCGCCGGCCTTGCAAATACTTCCAATTCCACTCCGGTATGAACCTGCTTCAATGGGCTTGACTGTGTAAATTCATCAACAATATTATCGTTATCGGTATCATTGGAACTATACACGATCCTATTGTCCCATATGGTATAATACGCATTTAAATTGGCCGAAATAATATCGCCAAAAAATTTATATCCCCCTTCTAAACCTGTAATTTTCTGGTTTTCCTTACTTAATGGATTTAATTGGTTGGAATTCCTGTCATCAATATATAGATCACTGTGATATGGCTGACGTGAGTAATAACCGGCATTGACAAAGACCACATTTTGCTCGGAAAGGTGGTAAGCCGTTCCTGCCTTCAGGTTAAAGCCGGGGTTGTTCACTTTTTCAGATTCTTCCGATTGTCCTTCATTGGCCGCATTTAAAAATTCGGTCCTAACATGGGATTGTGTAGAGGCAGACCCCTGAAAGAAGGCAGAAAAAACATTGTTGGAATACTCCAGTTGCCCAAATACCCCCGCGTAATTGATTACTTCTTCATAATCGTAACCAAATCTTTGTGCGTGATCATCGTTGGGGTTAAAGGTAACCTTCCAAGGATTGAGGCCCCCATAAGAATTGGTCATTTCATAGGCACCACCATTGTAGTTGCTGGAAGCGGATACCGAATTGACCCCTATAAACTCTCTTACATCCCTAAAATGGATTCCGTTGTACAAACGCACATCCGCTCCTATGTTAAAATTAAGGTTTTCATTCAGCTGCTTGTTGAAGTTGGACACCAAACCTCCCCAGTTGTGATTGTTATTGGATCCCCTTGCGTAAAGTGCTTCCCCGGTATTCCTATCCGTAATCAATTGTGCAAAACTACCCCTTCCCAAAGAACCGTACAATACAGTTGATAAAGAAGCGGTGTCATTAAAAGTAAGATCCCAACTTAAGTTGGCTACCGGTTTGTGATAAATATTTCTACCTCCAGGATAGGCACCACCATTTAGGGTGTTGGGACTATTTACATTATTAAAATTCCAGGAATTGTATTTTCTTCCATTATCCAGAAAAGTACGCAGATTATCGGTACCAGCGGCAGCATGCCACTGTGGTGCGCCCGTTAGGACAAAGTTGAATATATTATTTTCATTGGGCACATATCCAAAAGAAAGGAAATAGGTCTGCCCCTGCCCCCCTGTATTGTCAACATACCCATCTCCCTGCCAATGCCCCAACATGGCGGAAACTGCCAATCCATTTTCCATTAGACCGGTGGAATAATATCCTGTCGTCTTAATATAATTGTCGTTGGCGATCATGGTCTGGAAAAATCCCCCTTCCCGCTTGTCCACTGTTTTAGTTACAATGTTTACGGTACCCCCTACAGAGGATATGGCCAATTTGGAAGATCCCAAACCTCTTTGTACCTGAACGGCATTGGCAATATCCAATACTCCGGACCAGTTGGACCAATACATTTTACCATCTTCAATTCCGTTAATAGGTTGTCCGTTCAATAAAAAAGCCGTATTGGTTTGATCGAACCCCCTCAAAAACATTTGACCTTCACCAAATCCACCTCCTTTAACATTTTGAACGGAAGGAGTTGACTTCAGCACCTCCGGCAAATCCCAGTTGCCCGTTTTTTCCCTTATTTCATTCGCCTTAATGGTCGACACCGCAATAGGTGTCTGTCTGTCCTCGGCCAAATCTATTATCCCAGTACCTACAACGACCACTCCCTCAAGTTCTTGGGCATCCGGATCAAGGGATATAGTACCGATGTTACCGAATGTAGTAAAATTTACTTTCTTGCTAATAAATCCAATATAGGAAATTACCAAAGTTCCTGAACTTTGGGATACTTCAATGGAAAAGTTACCATCAAAATCTGCGGCAACTCCATTAGTGGTTCCCTGAACCAAAATGTTCGCTCCCGGTAAGGGATCGCCAAAATCACCATCTACTACAGAACCAGTAATGGTTCCCTGGGAAAACCCTATTGCCGTTAACAAAAATGCGGCAATGGCAAAGTACATTTTTTTCATGTTTCTAAGAGTTAATTAGTTTTAATAATGGGTGCAAAAGTGAGTATATTTTTACAACAATACATTACTATAATGTTAAATCGACAACGCAAATTTAACATTAAAAACCTTAATAACCCCTGTAAGACAATTAGTTAATGCCGTTTATTAAGAATTGGCAAAATTGCCAATTATTTCTTAAATAAATTTAAAAGATTTAACGTGGAAGCGTCATGATTCGCAATGGTGTATCCTTCTATATCGTTCAATATGGCCGTAGCCAATTGTTTGCCCAATTCCACTCCCCACTGATCGTAGCTAAAAATGTTCCACACTATGCCCTGAACGAATATTTTGTGTTCGTACATGGCAATAAGGGATCCCAGACTTTTGGGAGTCAATTTATCTATTAATATGGTATTGGTAGGTTTGTTTCCTTCAAACACCTTAAATGGTAAGATTTCCCCTATTTCCTTCCCCGATATTTTTTTGTCCAACAATTCCTTTTCAACCTCAATTGCTGTCTTGCCATTCATTAGAGCCTCGGTTTGGGCAAAGAAATTGGCCATTAATTTATTGTGGTGGTCCGTGTCTCCGTGTAGAGACCCCTTAAACCCAATAAAATCGGCAGGAATTAGTTTGGTACCTTGATGGATCAATTGAAAAAAGGCATGTTGGGAATTGGTTCCAGGTTCTCCCCATATAATGGTCCCTGTTTCATAACCGACCCTATTCCCGTTCCTGTCCACACTTTTCCCATTACTCTCCATGATCCCTTGCTGTAAATAGGCGGAAAACCTACTCAAATATTGGGTATAAGGAATAATGGCCTCTGTCTCGGCCCCATAAAAGTTATTGTACCAAACACTTATCATGGCCAGTACCACAGGAATATTCCCCTCAAAATCGGTGGTTTTAAAATGATGGTCCATTTCATGGGCCCCCGTCAACATGGCATCAAAATTTTCATATCCTACCGCTAGGGCGATGGATAGGCCAACCGCACTCCAAAGTGAAAATCTTCCCCCAACCCAATCCCACATAGGGAATACATTATCCGCATCAATTCCAAATTCCTCGATCTTTACCGTATTGGTAGAAACCGCGGCAAAATGTTTGGCTACATCTGCCTGTGTAGCCTGTTTTAAAAACCATTTCTTTATAGTAGTGGCATTGCTCAGGGTTTCCTGGGTGGTAAACGTCTTGGAAACCACAACGAACAAAGTTGTTTCAGGATTTAGGCTTTTTAAGGTTTCGTATACATGATCGCCATCCACATTGCTTACAAAATGCATTTTTAAATGGTTGCCATAAAATTTCAGGGCTTCCACTACCATAGCGGGGCCAAGATCCGATCCGCCGATACCAATATTGACCACATCGGTAAAGGCTTTTCCGGTATACCCCTTTTTAGTCCCTGAAATTATTGCATCCGTAAAAGTTTTTATCTTTTGTTTCACTTCATAAACTTCCGGAACAATGTTAATCCCGTCTACTTTGACGATATCGGATTTTTTTGCTCTCAATGCCGTGTGAAGAACTGCCCTTCCTTCCGTTTTATTTATGATACCGCCTTCAAACTGTTTCCGGATCGCATCCTTCAATCCAACCTCATTGGCCAATTGCAAAAGAAGTTGAAGGGTTTCTTGGGTAATCCTATTCTTTGAGAAGTCTACGAAAAAATCATTCCAGCGTATGCTGTGCTTATTGGCCCTTTCGGAATCTTTTGCAAACAAGTCCTTTAGGATAAGGGCGTCGGCATTCCCCTTATAATGTTGTGAAAGTTTTTTCCAAGCTTCTGTTTTGGTGGGGTCGGTATTCTGTAAAGTCATTTTATTCGTTGAGTGTTAGCAAATCTTCCTCCGGTAATTCTATGTATTCTATACAATCCAATTGATTTTTCTTGGGCCCCACAAATTCCAGATAATCTGTTTTTAGACTATCGGCTATAGGTTCGGCGGCCGGTAATTTTTCCTTTAACGGATCTACCTGTCGTCCATTTTTCCAAAATCTATAGCACACGTGCGGACCACTGGTATTACCTGTCATTCCAATCTCACCTATTACATCTCCCTGCTTTACAAAATCTCCTTTCTTCACATGCTGTTTCCTCATATGCAGATACTGGGTGCTATAGGTACCATTGTGCTGAATTTTGACATATTTACCATTGCCCCCCTTTCTAGTGGATTCTATAACGGTCCCGTTTGCAGTAGCCAGAATAGGGGTCCCGATAGGTGCCGCATAATCCGTTCCCTTATGTGGCCTTACCTTGTACCCGTAATAGGCAATCCTTCTGTTTAAATTATATCTGGAGGATATTCTGCTGAACTTTACTGGCGACTGCAAAAATGTACGTCTGAGGTTTTTGGCCTGATCATCATAATAATCATTGATATTCTTTGTAGAATCGGACACAAAATTAAAGGCATAGAACGGTTCCCCATTGTGTTCAAAATAGGCTGCCTCAATACCACTGGCACCCACGTAAATAGTATCGTTGATATACTTCTCCTTGTAGATGACCTTGAACCGATCCCCTTTCTGAAGTCTAAAGAAATCTATGGTCCATGCGTAAATTTCAGATAAACCGTTGGTAACGTTATAATCAATGCCCTGCTTCAATATGGCCTCGGACAATGAGGATTCGATAATTCCGGAAGCCTCGCGCTCCACGTATTTTACCTTTTGCCTTTTCTTGTAGGCTAGTACGCCGTCCCTAAAATCGACCACAGTATAGTTAATAGGGTCATTTTGATATATAAAAACCTGTGTATTATTGGTGGTATCCTTGGACTTCAAAATTAGGTAAGGCTTGCCCACAACTATTTTTCTAACATCAAAAGTATCCCTGAAGTGTTCCGAAACCCTTGCAATTTTGGGATATTCCACCCTATTTTTCAACATTAGCTCCCCAAAACTGTCCCCATTTTTGACGGTGTCCCTCAAGACCTCAAAATCTTCGAGATTAAATCCAAACTCTTTAACTACGACAGGCTTCTCTATGGTGACCACCTCTGCTATTTCCTCCGTAACCGGTTTATCCTCCTTGCATGAAACAATAAGAATTATACTAAAAAATAGGCCCCAATATTTTTGCATTGCTATTCTATACTTTTTCTGGGTTAAAGATATGGTCTACCCATTGTTTCCCCCAATTATTTAACTCTTGTTTTGTGTACAATTCCGGAAAAAATACAACTTTCTGAAAACTTGGAGGTAAATATTCTTTCCAATTTGTTCCACCGGTAGCTTCAATCTGTGCGTTGTCTTTTGTTAAATAACGATATGCCGATCCCATATGCATTAAGGGCCAATTTACATTGGCATTAACGTCCAAAGCCTTTAGCGCTTCAATCAAGGTTTTATTTTCCTTACTTTTACGGGGCAATTGCTGATATTTATGGTATATGGTACTGTTGCTCACCTGATTGGCAATTCGTATCAATCTTGGTGTATAACGGTACTCAAATTGCTTTAAGGTAAGCGTTTTTTCCCCGGTAACCAGATCGGTAGCCCCTTTTTTCCAATAGATATGTTCATATAATTCTTCAATACTGTTATTGGAGGAGAAATTATCCCTTTCAGAAAATTGCACCAAGTTTTCCATGGGGGTGGCATATAGTTCAATCATTCTATATTGGGCCGACTGAAATCCGCTGGCCGGAAGTAGGGCCATTCTATATTGCATGAACTGCTCTCTTTGCATCCCTTTTATCATAACACTAAAGGAAGAGATCAGGACCTGGTAATAACTATTGATACGATTTGCCTTCTCTATAAAGAAATCCACATCTTGGGTCTTATCGTCCACAATTTGCTTTTGTTCATGAAGGATAAGTTTAAAGTACAACTCTGTAATCTGGTGATACATTATAAATATCTCCTCGTCCGGAAAATGGGTCCTAGGCACTTGGATACTAAGAAGGGTGTCTAGATGTATATAATCCCAATAAGTAAGGTATCGCTGATATAGAAGTCCATCCAAATAAGAGCTTAAGTCTTGTCCAGAATCCTTGTATTTTTCTTCTAGTTTGGAAATCTGGGAATCAATATGCTCTTTATTCATTTTAATCCATTATTATTTTAAATTGATGTTTGAGTCCGTTGTATCCGTCCAAATCCGCCTTAATAGACCCTACTCTTATATCTGCCTGTATGCGGATTGGGATCCTATTATTGTCATTGGATACCCATAGGGACAAACTTTCCTGTTCCTTGAATACCCGTCCGGATTGCACATAAGGTCTAAACTTTAGACATTCTACCTTTCCGTATTTTGTCCTTAAAACCTCCTTGCCCAAATATTTAAGCTTAAATTTAAAAACTCCGTCATCATCATATAAAAGGTTCAATTCTATGGACTCCCCTTCAACCAAATCCTCTACTTTGTAGTTGTTGCGAAGAAAATAAAATGCCGAAACCAAATCCTGAATCCCCTCTTGAATGGTAAAATTAAACTTTTTATCCTTTTTTTTATCGTTTAGTACCGCAATATCCTTCTCATGATCAAAATTTACCTCGATATCCTTGGTATATCCGCCCTCATTAATTTTTCTTATAAATTTATAAGGCTTGCCATCTTTTTTATCAAAAAAGCTCTCATAAGTGTCATCCACCTTAAAAAAAATACTGGCAAAACCGGTTGTTTTACCATTTCCAACCACATGATAGACCGGCACACCGTCCAAATTGTGGGATTTTACCTGAAGCGTGGCATAACTGGCATTTAGGAATCCATAATGTATCCGAAACTTTAGCCATTCCCCTATTTTAAAAGCAGATGTATTTTCTGTATTTTCAGGCAAATGAAAATCGCCATCATTTTCCAGTTGTTGAACTTGGGAATTGATGGTAAATCCAAAAATTAAAACCAGTACGATACAAATTTTTTTCATCTGTTTAAATTCACCCAATTAGAGTAGGACCTGATGTGCTCCCGACCTAATATAATTACAGGCAGTCTCGATTTTATTGTCCAGGGCATAAATTGCAATGCCCTATGTAACACCTCATTACTCCTGTAAAATTAATAAAAACGATTTTACTTTTCTTTTATTTGATATTCCTTGAACAAAATTTGTTCCAAAAATTGGCCCATAAAAAAAGCCCAGTCGCAAAACTGGGCTTTTCCTAAATAACCAACCAAACTTTAAATTATGAAAAACCAATACTTAAAGTTGTAAGGGAACCACCCCTTACGAGTACAAATTTAATACAAGATTGGCTTTAAAAATAAGATTTAACTTACTTTAACGATTCTGTTAACACTATTTAATAATTGAATGCCCAAAATTGGCAAAAAGTTAAGAAAAGGCTCCTTTTATAAGGTTCCTCGGGACTCTTGTTCCCTTTCTATAGCTTCGAACAATGCCTTAAAATTTCCCTTCCCGAAAGATTTTGCCCCTTTTCTCTGGATTATTTCAATGAACATGGTCGGCCTGTCCAAAATAGGCTTGGTAAAGATTTGGAGCAAATACCCCTCATCATCCCTATCTATAAGTATCCCTAGCTCACTTAAAGGTGC
This sequence comes from Flavobacteriaceae bacterium, assembly GCA_041392165.1. Taxonomy (GTDB): domain Bacteria; phylum Bacteroidota; class Bacteroidia; order Flavobacteriales; family Flavobacteriaceae; genus Arenibacter. The sequence goes on along the minus strand of JAWKMN010000002.1, from coordinate 255,787 downwards.
CAAGTCCTCATCTATGGCCCCTACCCTATCCAATATACCCTCATAATAACTGGTGGGCACGTTCAGAAACTCGACGCCCCTATTTTTAAGAGCGCCCACAGTATCAATAATATTATTGGTGGCCAATGCCATATGCTGAACCCCTGCACCGTTATAAAATTCTATATACTCTTCTATTTGGGATTTCCTTTTCCCTTCTGCCGGCTCGTTTATTGGGAATTTAATTCTCCCGTTCCCATTGCTCATCACCTTGCTCATTAGAGCTGTATATTCGGTTGAAATATCCTTGTCATCAAAAGAGACCAATTGCGCAAACCCCATTACTTTGGCGTAGAACTGGCACCATTTGTCCATTTCGTTCCAACCCACATTGCCTACTATATGGTCTATGAAGTGAAGGCCAACATCGGATGGTCTATAAAAAGGATTCCAGGGCCTAAACCCCGGCATAAATGCCCCCTTATAGTTCTTGCGTTCCACAAAAACATGTACGGTTTCCCCATAGGTATGGATTCCGGATATAACCACCTCCCCATCCTTATCCTTTTTGGATCTGGGCTCAAAATAACTTTCTGCCCCACGCTTCATGGTTTCCACATAACTCTCCCTGGCATCATCTACCCACAGGGCAATTACCTTAACCCCATCACCATGGGCATCTATATGCCTATTGATATCCCCTCCGGATTTTAAGGGAGAGGTCAATACAATTCTAATCCTGTCTTGTTGAAGCACATAGGAAACCCTATCTTTTAATCCGGTTTCCAATCCTGAATATGCCAAGGGCTGAAAACCCCATGCGGCCATATAGTAATATGCGGCCTGTTTGGCATTGCCCACGTACAATTCTATATAGTCGGTGCCCAGCAGCGGCAGAAAATCCTGGGCTTCCGGATTTTCCTTTGTTAATTTCAAAGAGGTTTTATCAGTAGTTGCCATAGTAAATAGTAATTAATTTTGAATTGATATAATGCTCAATTAGCCAAATCCTTGGCTTATGAACTCATTTAAACTTTTTTAAATTGGCTAAAAAATCGCTCTTTTTCGCTTCAATCGGAAAAGTTCAAATGAGTTCAATTTATAAAGGAAGGCCGTCCAGAAAAGTTGAAAACAAAATTACGGACAACTTCCAGGTTGCGTTAAATTACCACATAGCCCTAAGATGGGCCGTAATATCAATTCTAAATTGTAGCATGATTAAAATCCTTGTTAACAAATATCGAAATAAATGTTGGCTTAAAATGTTAAGAATTGTCCATATAATTTCAAAAAATACGCCTAAAGACCTTAAAACCAATAACCAACACTAAAAAAGAAATGATTTTCCTTAATCTCGGGGGAATAGGAATAAATCACTTGTATGGGGCCAATAAAAGATTCAAAACCATAGCCCAGTGCATAACCCGTATATTGGGGAGCCTTAAACCAGTCTGCCGTTCTAAAAAGGTCATCGCCAATATTGGCAAAATTTGCCGCCAATAATATGTGGTTCTTGGGAGCAAACTCAAAATCCAACCTACCATGCGCCTTTACATAGCTATTCCCCACCAGACTTAAAAAATCGTAGCCATAAAAAGGTGCAAAATTATTTATTAAATGGTTCCCGTACCCTCCCAACACAAAATCAAGAGAAGTTATAGGGGATATGCCCCATTTAAACCCCCCTTCGGTTTCTAGGTTAAGATATAGGTTTCTAGCCAAAGAAAATGCCCCTCCCAATTTAGCCTTGCCTATTGAAAATTCCTTGAAATTATCATTAAAATCGGATGATAGGATATAAAAATGAAAATCCCCGTCAAAGTATAACCCTTTGGTAGGGAAATAAATATCATCATAGGTATCAAAGGTGAGCTGCCCATAGGTACTATAATAATTACTGTTTTCAAAATAGGTCCTCTTGTTTGTTGGTGTAGGCGCACTAATGGTGTCCAACTGCCCTAAAGTTCTGGTGCTCATTTTCAGTAATTTATGTTCCAACCCAATGGTAAAGGCAAATTCTTCTTCTATAACTGTCTGTAAATATACCTGATTGGTTAAATCCGAGGCGCTTAGGTTTATTTTTCTAATATTGGAACTATTATCGACATCAAAATTGGATTTTATCAGATCAAAATTCACTTCCTTATTAAAATCATCGAACCTGGAATTTATTCCAAAACTCCAATAAAAGCCCTTATCTACATAATATTCCAAATTATACCTTAGATTGTCCCCAATGATAAAATCTACCGAGGCTACATCATCATCCATTAGTACATTTTTTCTGGTAAGGTTTACAATGCCCGCACTTTTGTAGAGATCATCAAAATGGACCCCTAGGCGAATGAACATTTTATCGGGATTTTCCTTTACCTTCAAAAGCAGTTCCACCCCTTCCCCATTATTGGGCAATTCGTACTTTATACCCCTAAAGTTTCCGGTAGCGGATAAATTGTTGATTCCCTGCTGCAGTTCTTCAAAGGTAATCTTATCATCCACGTTCAATCTTAATTTACCCTTGATGTAGGCCCTGGAATAATTATAATTCCCATTTATGGTCAAGGCACTGATCAATAGCGTATCCTTTACCCCTGCCGCTTTAATCTTGGGCCTCTCCATATTGGAGGCCTTGGAAATTTTCAATAATTCCTCCAAATGCAATCTGGCTGCTTCCTCGCCCTTATCCATGATTACCTTTCCCATACCAAAATCGATTACCGAATAATCCTTGATTTCCGGGGTGATATAAATATCGGTCTGGACCGATTTCTTTTGCATATCCCTGACGGTCCTGTAATTGTTTATCTGAAGTAGTATTTCCGTAGCACTCAGCAGGGATTCCCTATCGGACAGCCCATGTTGTACATCCACCCCAATTACCACATCGGCGCCCATCTTCTTCAATTCGCCTACAGGATAATTATTTACCACACCCCCGTCTATCAACACCTTTCCATCGATCTCTACCGGCCTAAATAATGAGGGAAACGTTCCACTGGCCAAAATTGCCTCGGGCAAATACCCTTTATCCAACAATACCTGATCTCCGGTTTCCACATTGGTGGCAACACATAAAAATGGGATTGGAAGTTTACTAAAGTCGTCCACGTCCTTAACATGGTACAACAACCTAACAAACTCGTTATAAATACTTTGCCCTCCCGATATTGCCTGGGGAATGGATATTTTAAACTTATTGAACGGAAGTGTCAGGGCATATCTTTCCGAATCTTCCTTCTCATAAAATGTCTTGGCACTTCTGGGCACATTGTCCTGAATCAATGTTTCAAAATCAGTAACCTTAAAAATAGAATCCAATTCCGTTGCAGAATACCCCGAAGCATAGAGTGCCCCCACAATGGCACCCATACTGGTTCCTGTTATATAATCTATTTTAACCCCGGCCTCTTCAATTACCTTTAGGGCACCAATATGGGCCAAACCTTTGGCACCGCCCCCACTCAGGACCAGACCAACTTTAACATCCTTGTTCTCCATATATTTCTGGGAAAGGATAAGTTGCGGAAAAATCAACATACAATATACAAGAAGCAACTTTAACATAAAGTTAATACAGTGGTTTAATGAAATGATTCATAAATTTTTTTGGCCTTGGACATTCCAATGGTCCGGGCCAAGTTCTCTAAACTGGCCTCCTTGATCCTTTTTACGGATTTATAGCTTTTCAACAACTCTTGCACGGTTTTGTTCCCTATCCCTTCTATACTTTCCAATTCCGAACTAATAGCGGCCTTACTTCTCTTGTTCCTATGAAAGGTAATCCCAAATCTATGGGCTTCGTTCCGCAATTGCTGGATTATTTTCAACGATTCGGATTTTTTGTCCAGATACAAGGGAATGGGATCGCCCGGAAAGTAGATTTCCTCCAATCTTTTGGCAATTCCTATTATGGCTATCTTTCCCCTTAAGCCCAAAACATCCAAACTTTTTACGGCAGATGACAGCTGGCCCTTGCCCCCATCAATCACAATTAGTTGGGGCAATGATTGCCCTTCTTCCAGAAGTCGCCTATACCTTCTATAAACAACTTCCTCCATGGAAGCAAAATCGTCCGGACCTTCAACCGTTTTAATATTATAATGGCGGTACTCTTTTTTAGAAGGCTTTCCTTCCTTAAATACAACGCAGGCCGCCACAGGGTGGGTCCCTTGGATGTTGGAATTGTCAAAACACTCTATATGCCTCGGTTCCATGGAGAGCCGAAGATCCTTTTTCATTTGCCCCATTATCCTATTGGTATGCCTGTCCGGATCAATTATCCTTATCTGCTTAAACCTGTCCTGTCTAAAGAATTTGGCGTTGCGTTCCGATAGCTCCAATATCTTCTTTTTATCTCCCAGTTTGGGTACTATTACCTTTAGGTGAGGTTCCAGGGCAACCTCAAATGGGACATAAATTTCGGTTGACCGGGAATTGAAGCGCAATCTAATTTCAATAATGGCCAATTGAAGCAAATCTTCATCTGTTTCATCCAATTTCTTTTTGATTTCCAAGGTGTGGGAACGTATAATGGAACCATGGGACAATTGTAGAAAATTAACATAGGCAAAGACCTCATCCGAAATTATGGTAAACACGTCCACATTATTGATTTTAGGATTTACAATGGTGGTCTTAACCTGATAGTTTTCCAAAACCGCTATCTTATCCTTTATAAGCTGTGCTTCTTCAAACTTCATCTCAGCGGCCAAGAATTTCATGCGACTTTTAAAATAATGCAATGAAGATTTAAAATTCCCTTTGATAATTTCCCGTATCCCCTGTATTTGACGATCATATTCCTCCTCTGTTTGATACCCTTCACAAGGGCCCTTGCAATTTCCCAAATGGTACTCAAGGCAAACCTTATATTTCCCGGCCAATACTTTATCTTGGGCAAGATCATAATTACAAGTACGCAAAGGGTAGACACTTTTGATAAGATCCAGCAAGGTATGAATGGTCTTCATGCTTGTATACGGCCCAAAATACTCAGAACCATCCTTGATAAATTTCCTGGTAGGAAAAATTCTTGGAAATTTTTCATTTTTTATGCAGATCCATGGAAAGGTCTTATCGTCCTTAAGCAGAACATTGTACCTAGGGCGATATTTCTTAATGAGATTGTTCTCCAACAATAGCGCATCGGATTCGGTAGGCACTACGATATGCTTAATAGATCTTATTTTCTTGACCAGCACTCGGGTTTTTCCATGCTCGTGTTTTTTATTAAAGTAAGAACTAACCCTTTTTTTAAGGTTTTTGGCCTTGCCAACATATAAGATCCTGTCCTCAACATCATAAAATTGATATACCCCGGGTGTGTTAGGAAGCGAACTTAACTGTACTTCTATAGGTATATGGGACATGTATTGGGATAATTTTTTCTTTACTATGGGAAATTAATATGTTTTTGGCAAAAGACACAAAGATTATAGCTTTTTAACTAGAAAGTTGGGATCCCCTCCATTAAATTTTTAAAATCTGCCATTTTGCAATAGTGTTCCATTACTACATATAAAACACGTTTTCTAGTGTTTAAATTTAACATTCAACCCAATTAAATTCGTTAAATCGAAAAAAATATCGATTAAATGCATCATTTTCAAAAATTGTCGTTATTGCACATTTCTTTATTAATTAATTGAAATACAGTGATTTACAGAAAATTAAAACTGAAATTGAATTAATTAATAATTCAAAATCCAAAACATTTGTTAAAAATGATGCATTTCATCGATAAAACGATACGCTTTATGGAGCATTTCATATTTTTTTAATTATATTTAGAAAATCAAATTATTTAACACATGGATAACTACATAATAACCTTGGGCACCTACTTAATTCTTATGCTTTTTTTCAAAATTTATTATGCAGTGGCCTCCAAGGAATAGTGTCCCAAATTAAACCCTGCCCCCAAAAGCCCCGAGTTTAACCAACCCCTATGTTGAAAAAAGATTTGCGTTTAATCTACACCGAACGCCGAGAAAATCTTACTTCACAAACAGTATCGGATTCAAGTTTATCCATAGCCAATAGGCTACTTCAACTGCCCATTTGGAATTATTCCTATTACCACCTATTCCTTTCCATTACGGAAAAAAAGGAAATAGACACCAGTTTCATAATGTCCATTTTACAGGGCAAGGACAAAAATATCCTTCTTCCGAAAATGGTGGATAACCAAAATCTTGTTAATTATTTACTTACCGATAATACGCCCATAAAAAAAAACCGTTGGAACATCCCTGAACCGGTAGATGGAATAGAAGTACCTCCCGAAAAAATTGATGTTGTCTTTCTTCCGTTAATGGCTTTTGACAAAAATGGCCACAGAGTGGGTTACGGCAAAGGATTTTATGATGTACTTCTAAACAAATGCAGGCCCGATGTTGTTAAGGTGGGGCTTTCGCTTTTCACGGCGGAAGAAAACATTGAGGATATAGATACGCACGATGTCCCCTTGAACTATTGCGTTACTCCTGATCGGATTTATTATTTTTAATATCTTCCGAACTTTCCCCAAAAGCCTTCTTATTAAATACAATTAAGATCCCCACACCTGTACTGATTGCCGTATCCGCAATATTAAAAACGGGTTCGAAAAAACGAAAATTATTTCCCCCTACTACAGGTACCCAATCTGGCCACACGGTGTCTATCATTGGAAAGTAAAGCATATCTACCACCTTTCCGTGAAACAAACTGCCATATGGTTCAGAAGAAAATGCCGTGGCTACCTGCGAATAGCTATCGTTAAAGATCATTCCGTAAAAAACGGAATCCAAAATATTTCCGAGTGCCCCGGCGAATATAAGGGATACCGCCAGTATTAAGGTTTGTGAGGAGCTCTTTTTTATGGTATCGAATAGCCAATAACCTATACCAACAATAGCGAACAATCGGAATATGGTAAGTGCCAGTTTCCCCACTTCATCGGATATGGGCAGTAAATCACTCAGTTTTGTTCCCCAGGCGGCACCTTCGTTTTCAATAAAGAAAATCTTGAACCAACTAAAGACATCTACCGACTCTCCCAAAACAAAGTTGGTCTTAATATATACTTTGCTTATCTGATCTATAGCTAAAATGGCTATTATGATTACTAGGGATTTCTTTAAACTCATTATTTAAAACATAGATTCGGCAAAAATAAACATATTATTCGGTTTTCCTTATGCTGATATCCCCTGATACCGAATTCAGTGTAAAATGATCATCCCCTAAAGCAACATCTTCCCTTTCAATTTTCCCATATTTTGTAGAGGCCAAAATTTTGGCACGGGTTGCAATTACCTCAATATTTCCGCTCTGGGTATGGACCTCCACATTTTCTCCCCTTGCACTTAAAGTGCATCTGCCATCGGACAAACTAATTTTTAGCCCGGTATAATGCCCCCTAACATCAACATTGGTACTGGTACCGTATAACGTAACATTAAGGTTTTTAGGGATCGATATCTTTAAGGAAATGGAAATAACCTTGTGGGCACTTAACTTATCGTTTGGAAAAACAAAATTGGGTTGAAAACCGCTACTGACCAATACAGTTTTTCCTTCTTGTTCTACATTTACCAATACATCCTGCAAATACTCTCCGTCTATTGCCGCTTCCACAGTTACCTTAGGAATATCCACTGTTTCCAAAGCCAGTGAAAAACAATTCTTGCCATCTATCTGAATAAAAGATACATTGGCATTATCAATGGTTTTGACAACTTTTTTTTGGGCATGTAAAATAATATGGCCTATAAAGAAGATAACAAAAATAAATAGTCTCATATAATGAAGTGGTTTAAACTTTTACAATTGGCTAAAAATTGCCCTTTTTCACCCACTTTTTAACTTTATTTCCTTCCTTAGCCCTGATATGCAACTTAAAAAAGTATTCAACTGGGTACATAACTGCTAATTTTGGCTTCAATCCAAAAAAGTTTAAACCACTTCAATAAAAAAACGCCTTTAAAGGCGTTTTTAAAACTTTTAGGATTGCATATTTTTCGCTTCAATACTCAAGGTTGCATGGGGCACTAGCTTAAGTCGCTCTTTATTGATCAGCTTTCCCGTAACTCGGCATATGCCATAGGTTTTGTTCTCTATACGTAATAAGGCATTCTTTAAATCCCTAATAAATTTTTCCTGACGAATGGCCAATTGGGTATTTGCTTCCTTGCTCATGGTTTCAGAGCCTTCTTCAAAAGCCTTGAATGTTGGCGACGTATCATCCGTGCCATTATTACCATCATTCATATATGAACTCTTTAAAAGTTCCAAGTGACTTTTGGCTTTTTCAATTTTTTCTTCGATCAGAACTTTAAACTCGTTTAAATCCTTATCGGCGTACCTTACTTTTAATTCTTCGGCCATAATCTTAATGTTTTACTATAAACAATCTGGTGTTAACTTCGTCAAAAGCCACTTCTATTCCCTTGTCCAAGCTTTCTTCAAAATTAAGTTCTGCTGCCAAGGTCTCGGTTTTAATATATGCCATATTACTTTCTACCGCCTCCTGGACAAATCCATTTTTTAATAATTTAATATCTATTTTATCTGTCACTTCAAAACCTGATTCCTTTCTCAGGTTTTGAATTCTATTGACTAGCTCCCTAGCAATACCTTCCTTTCTAAGGTCCTCATCGATAGAAATATCCAAGGCCACCGTTATTGGGCCTGAACTTGCTACCAACCAACCTTCTATATCTTGAGAGGAAATTTCTACATCCTGTAACTGTAAAATAATACTTTTATTATCAAAATGCAGTAAAATTTCGCCTTCCTGTTCAATTTTTTGGATATCGTTTTGATTCAATAGCGCTACGGCACCGGCGATCAATTTCATATCCTTCCCAAACTTTGGCCCCAAAGTTTTAAAGTTCGGCTTAATTTGCTTGACCAAGATTCCCGAAGCATCATCTAACAGTTCTATCTCCTTCACGTTCACTTCAGACTTTATTAAACCGGCCACAGCCTCAATTTCCAACCTTTGTTTGTTATCCAATACCGGAATCATTATCTTTTGCAATGGTTGGCGCACCTTAATCTTCTCCTTTTGTCGAATGGACAGGACCAAGGACGATATGGTCTGGGCCTTTGCCATTTTACTTTCCAGCTCCTTATTTACCAATGCGGCATTATATAAGGGGAAATCGGCCAAATGTACGCTTTCAAAAGGCTCTTTCCGTGCTGTAATTGTTAAATCTTTGTATAATCTATCCATATAGAATGGGGCCACCGGTGCGGAAAGTTTTGCCACAGTGGTCAAACAGGTATACAATGTTTGGTAAGCCGATATTTTATCTTTTTGATAGTCCCCTTTCCAAAAACGTCTTCTGCTAAGGCGCACGTACCAATTGCTCAGGTTTTCCTGCACATAGTCCGATATCGCCCTGGTTGCCTTGGTAGGTTCATAATCTTCATATGCCTCGTCTACAGTTTTTATCAGGGAGTGCAATTCCGACAAAATCCATTGGTCTATTTCGGGCCTTTCATTTAAGGGAATATCTTCTTCCGAATAATCAAAACCATCTATGTTGGCATACAGTGCAAAAAAAGAGTAAGTGTTGTACAGGGTACCAAAAAACTTACGTTTTACCTCTGCAATACCCTCTACATCGAACTTTAAATTATCCCACGGATTTGCATTGGAAATCATGTACCACCTAGTAGCATCGGCCCCATACTCATCCATAGTTTCAAATGGATCTACTGCGTTGCCGAGGCGTTTGGACATTTTCTTTCCTTCCTTATCCAGCACCAGACCGTTGGAAACTACATTTTTGTATGCTACGGAATCGAATACCATAGTGGCTATGGCATGCAGGGTATAAAACCACCCACGGGTCTGATCTACCCCTTCGGCTATAAAATCGGCTGGGAAGGACTTCCCTTCATCGATCAATTCCTTATTCTCAAAAGGATAGTGCCATTGGGCATAGGGCATGGAGCCACTATCGAACCAAACATCTATAAGGTCGCTTTCACGCCTCATGGGTTTTCCGGACGGAGCCACCAATATTATTTGGTCCACAATATTTTTATGCAAATCTATTTTGTCATAATTGCCTTCGCTCATATCCCCAACAACAAAATCCGAAAAAATTTCCTTTTCCAAAACTCCTGCTGTCACCGCCTTTTTCATTTCTTCCTTGAGTTCGGCCACAGAGCCAATTATCAATTCTTCCTTGCCATCTTCCGTACGCCAAATGGGCAGGGGAATTCCCCAATAACGGGAACGGGACAGGTTCCAGTCATTGGCATTGGCCAGCCAATTGCCAAATCTTCCTTCTCCAGTTGCTTTGGGCTTCCAATTAATGGTTTGGTTTAACTGAAACATCCTATCCTTGATATCGGTGATCTTTATAAACCATGAATCCAGAGGGTAATACAATATGGGCTTATCGGTACGCCAACAATTGGGATAACTGTGAACGTATTTTTCCACCTTGAAAGCCCTGTTTTCTTCCTTTAATTGAATAGCAATTTCAACATCCACAGACCGCTCCGGCGCTTCCCCATCGTCATAGTATTCGTTTTTTACATACTTTCCGGCATACTCTCCCATTTCCGGTCTAAACCTTCCCTGTAGATCTACCAAGGGAACCGGGTTATTATTTTCATCCAAAACCAGCATGGGCGGCACTTCCGGTTCTGCCAGTTTTGCAACCAGGGCGTCATCAGCACCAAAAGTGGGTGCCGTATGAACAATCCCCGTACCATCTTCTGTGGTAACAAAATCCCCTGCAATGACCCTAAAGGCATTTTCCGGATTTTGATAGGGCAGGGCATAATCCAAGAGCTGTTCGTATCTTATCCCAACCAATTCCTGTCCTTTTGCCCCAGCTACTATTTGGTAAGGGATTTTCTTGTCCTTGGGTGAAAAGCTTTCAAAATCGGCTTCGCTTCCCGCTTCAAAAAATTTACCGCCAAACTGTTTCCCCACCAAAGATTTGGCCAATACAACATGTACTGGTTCATAGGTGTATTGATTGAAGGTCCTCACCACAACATAATCAATCTTAGGGCCTACGGTCAATGCCGTATTGGATGGCAAGGTCCAAGGTGTAGTTGTCCATGCCAAAAAGAAAACCTCGCCACTTACCTCCTTCAAGTTTTGTGGCAAGGTAGTTTTATCCGCTTTAAACTGTGCCACTACGGTGGTATCCGTAACATCCTGATAGGTGCCGGGCTGATTTAACTCGTGGGAACTTAAGCCGGTCCCGGCCTTTGGGGAATAGGGCTGAATGGTATATCCCTTATAAATAAGACCTTTGTCGTAAATTTGTTTCAGCAACCACCAAACAGATTCCATATACTTGGACTTGTAAGTAATATAGGGGTCCTCCATATCTACCCAATATCCTACCTTTTCGGTCATGGCGTTCCATACATCAGTATAGCGCATAACTGCCTTCTTACAGGCCGCATTGTATTCTTCTACCGATATTTTAGTGCCTATGTCTTCCTTTGTAATGCCCAATTCCTTTTCCACTCCCAATTCAATAGGGAGTCCGTGGGTATCCCATCCGGCCTTGCGCTTTACCTGAAACCCTTTCATGGTCTTATAGCGCGGGAAAATATCCTTAATGGTCCGTGCCATTACATGGTGAATGCCAGGCAATCCGTTTGCAGAAGGTGGTCCTTCAAAGAAGACAAAGCTATCCCTGCCTTCCCTGCTCGCAACACTTTTCCCAAAAACATTATTCTCCTTCCAATAATGCAATACCTCCCCAGCAATTTTCGGTAAATCCAATCCCTTATATTCTGCAAACTTCATAATAACTGCTTCTAATGCTACATTTTAAGTTTGCAAAACTAATGATTTTTAACGTAAAATAATTCTGTTAAAAGCAAAAAGCCCCTTTGAAAAAAAGGTTTTTAAAATTTTTGCTGGCCATTAAAATTATTTAATCCCCCTTAGGGCTATATTTAAGCTTATCTGGATGGTCCTACCTCCCACCTTAGCCCCTAAATTAAACCCTGCGTCCTATGTTCCATTGGAACAAAACGTTAAACTGGAATGCACTACTTTTATGGTCATTGAATTTTACTTTTGAAAACTACTTTTCTTTTGGAATCCCAATAGTCCAAAACAATAAAAAAAACGTACTTATAATTGTAACTCTTTAACTCAAAAACTAAAAAAATGAAAAAAGTAATTCTAAGTTCAATTTTGATGCTGGCCATCAGCATTTCAATTGTATCGTGCAGGGAAACAAAGGATAAGGCCAAGGATGCCATGGAGGAAACAAATGAAGCCTTGAAAGAAGTGGGTGAGGATATGAAGAAAGTTGGGGAAGAAGTAAAAGGTGCCGCCTCAGAAGTTATGGACAATGCAAAAGAAATAGGAGAAGACTTGAAGGAAGCCGGTAGCGAGGCAGTAGATAAGACAAAAGCTGCCGTCAAGGAAGCAGGAGACGAGGTAAAGGATGCCGCTAACAAAGCCGCAGACAAGACCAAGGCCGCCGCCGAGGAGGTCAATGAGAAAATTCAGGAATAAATTTCCCATTTTTTTTTAAACTAAAGTCCGGTATTCTTATGCCGGACTTTTTTTAGAAGGTATAGCCTACTCCCAAGATTAAATTAATTCCCGGTGCCACTATTCCCGAAGAATAGGAACGATACCTTTGATCGGTAATATTTTCCAAATTTGCTATAAAATTAATGGCATTGGAAAGCTGATATTGTGATCTAAAGTTTAAGGTATACCAGGAAGGGGAATAAGGGTTGCCATCTTTATCCACCGCATATATATAGTCCTTTGTTTTTTCGGACATGGACATATCCCTATAACTGATTTCCCCATTAAAATTGGCAAAGAGATCGGTTTTTAATTTTTGGTGCTTCCAAACTATATGAAAATCGCCAAAAGTTGGGGCCACATGTCGGCCCGCTGTGTCCGTCCCATCTTCCTCCTCTTCTACCCCATGGGTAAGGGTAAGGTTAGCATTTATGGACAGGCTCTCGGTCAGAAAGGCGTCCAATCCAAACTCAAAACCGTAAACATAGGCCTTTGCCGCATTCTGTATTGCTTGGACATTATGTAATTCCCCATTATAAACTATTTCGCTGTTCCCATTAAATTGAAAATCCCTTCGGACAAGGGCATCTACCAAATAAGTATAATAGGAGGCTCCCTTTATCATCAGTTTGTCGTTAAAATTTTTCTGGACCCCCACTTCCAAATTATAAGCATACTCCGGTTCCAAATCCGGATTGGGAACAACCACGGATCCCGGTTCCGAATCGAATATCTTGCCAACATCGTCTATATTCGGGGCCCTAAACCCCGTAGATCCATTTAATGTAAACTGCAAATCCGCTTTGGGAAACCAACTGAATCCCAGACTTCCCGTAAGGGCGCCAGTACTAAGATCGGCATCCTTAAAGGGAAAAGAATAAAAAGCTTGGTCAAAAATTGCATCGATCCATACGTGGCTATATCTCAGTCCGGATAGAAAGGTAAAGTTGGGCATGGTCCTTAGCTCACCACTAATATAGCCTGCAAGTGTTTGCCAGGTTGCATTGTCCGGATATCTGGATGCACTGGGCGAGGTTGCCATGGTCCCTATATTAAACTCTTTCCCTACAGAACCTATTTTATTAAAAATGTATTCCCCCCCATAGTAAAGCCTTAGACTCCCTATACGTTTATTTTCAAAATCGACGTTCGCAGAAATGGCATCCACATTCTCTTTGGTCCCATACCTTATGGCATCACCAAAACCCCTATCGTTCCTACTTTCCACAAAATTTTGATAGGCGGTGGTTATTTTTAGGCCGTCATAAAACTTTCCCTTACCGTTTTTATAGAATTGTAGGTTCCCCATAAACCATTTCTGAGGGCCGTAAAACCATTCCGCGGACCGTAGCCCAAGCCCGTCCCGAGATGGTCTAATAAGCCTATCGTACCGGGAATAATCGGAAGTTTCTGAATAATAGGCACTTAGATTGATATTCCAATGGTTATTGGGCCTAAAGAGTACTTTTTGCATTATATTGACTTGATCATAACCCGAGGGGACCTGCTTCTTGGGGTTTGTATTTTCCCACAATCCATCCTCTCCATTTTCGGTAACTACGTATCGGTTCCTTAAATAGGATGTTGGCCCATGGGACCCCCATTTTCAGATTTCGAAGTTGTTATAGGTAATGCTGCTTAAAAACGCCCATTCCCTTTTGCCCAAATTGAAATCCAAATGCAGGGTATTTTCGTTATTGGCCGAGGAATATCTATAATTTGATTTCCCAAAAAACCGTATACTATCCGTATTTGAAAATTGAGGGTTGTTGGTATAAAAATTCATGACCCCTCCAATGGCATCAGAGCCGTAAATTACAGAACCAGGACCAAAAATAACTTCGGTACTTTTAATGGTAAAGGGGTCAATGGAAATCACATTTTGAATGTTCCCCCCTCTAAATATGGCATTGTTCATACGAACACCATCTATGGAAAGCAACAATCTATTGGTGGCAAAACCCCTTATCATTGGACTACCGCCCCCAAGCTGACTTTTCTGCACAAATACTTTTCCGCTATTTTGAAGGAGATCTGCCGAGGTTTGGGGAGCGGTAAAATCTATGGTTTTGGCATTCATCATCGCTATTTTCTGAGGAATGTCCTTTCTCTGCTGTTCCCATTTGGAGATAGACATCACCACTTCGTCCAATTGCTCTGCAATCAATACCAGGTAAAGTTTTCCCTTTTTAATTACATGGGACTTGGTACTTTTATGGTTCTGGTAGCCCATATGGGTAAAGGTGATCCGTTCACCCTGATCAAATTTAGAAAGGTCGCATTTACCATCGAAATCGGAAAGGGCCGTTTTGGATTTATCCGAATTATAAACAATAACATTGGGAATAGGCTGATGGTCCCCTTGGTCCAAGATCACAATTTCCTGCCCCAATGCACTTTTAAATATTAGGAGGACAATTATAAAAACTATCTTTCGCATATCAGCCAAAAACTTCATTCAACACAGCCAATGACTTGGGCTTTCTAAATCCCTGCAAATGTAATTCAAAATAAAGGACTAAATTTCCCAAGAGCTGCTGACGGATCCTTTTGTTGAGTTTAACAGATTGTATTGCATCAAAATTTATGCCCAAAAGCTTTTTAAAGTGCTTTAAATTCTCCCCTTCCAGGATTGGGTTTAGAGATGGTGTTGGTATAAACTCGCCCTCCAAAAGATCAAAGTACAAATAATCCATATTATCGGTGTCCGGGTAAAAACCAAAATACTTGGTCAATGACAATAAAAAATAGAGGTGAAAATTGGCAAATTCATCATGGACATCCAACCACTGCAAGGCCGTTTCAATAAAATGGAACAGACTTTCATTGGCCTCTTCCTCGTGAATACTATTGCCCAACATTTCTGCCAAAAAAAATGTTAGGGCGTTCTTGGCAATATCCGTATGCAACGACTGGTAATGGTAACCTACCTTGGCGTCGGTAATACTTTCCAAGGTTCCCTTGTTTTTATGGGAGACGATCAGATCCAATTGAAGCAAAGGTTGAAAATAGGCTGCTTTTAACTTCCCCTTTTTTGAGGTCAGGATCCCCCTCAATAAATAAGATCTTATTCCGTCCGAGAAGGTAAATATCCGGACAATTAAACTGGTATCCCCATATTTGATAGACGTTAAAACAATTCCTTTGGTAGCAATCTGCATTACAATTATATCTTGGCACAAAGATAACACAAAGAGACCCTTAAGGTAATGAAAACCTTAAGGGTCCTGAAAATCACTTCAATTTCAATTCCAAATATGTAGGCCTGTTCAACTTTAAATCACCCCCTGCGCCAACATGGCGTCTGCCACTTTAACGAACCCGGCAATATTTGCTCCTTTAACATAGTTGCAATAACCATCTTCTTCCATACCGTATTCTATACAGGAATCATGAATATCCTTCATGATTTTTTGAAGACGTTCATCCACTTCTTCCCGGGTCCAACTAATCCGCAATGAATTCTGTGACATTTCCAAACCTGAGGTAGCCACTCCCCCGGCATTGGACGCCTTCCCGGGAGCAAATAATATCCTAGCTTCTTGAAAAACGTGTATGGCCTCAGGGGTCGATGGCATATTGGCTCCCTCGGCCACACAGATACATCCGTTTTTCAGCAAGATCTTGGCATCATTCCCGTCCAACTCGTTTTGGGTGGCACACGGCAAGGCTATAGCGCATGGCACCTCCCAAGGAGTCTTACCTTTGTGGAATTCTGCGGAGGTATACTTTTTCAGATAATCGGATATTCTTCCTCGTTTTTGGTTTTTAATTTCCATAACATAGGCCAGTTTTTCCCCATCAATACCGTCCTTGTCATAAATATAGCCTCCAGAATCCGAAAGGGTAACGACCTTACCTCCCAATTGAATTACTTTTTCAGCTGCATATTGGGCCACATTTCCCGATCCTGAAATTACCACTGTCTTGCCCTTTACAAGCTCCTTTTTGGATTGCAACATACTTTGGGCAAAATAAACGGTTCCATATCCCGTAGCCTCTGGCCGTATTTTTGACCCGCCCCATGAAAGACCCTTCCCGGTCATTACCCCGGTAAATTCATTTCTGATCTTTTTATACATCCCGAACAGAAACCCTATTTCCCTTGCGCCAACACCTATATCGCCGGCAGGAACGTCCGTATAGGATCCAATGTGCTTGGACAGCTCCGTCATGAACGCCTGGCAAAAACGCATTACCTCATCGTCCGATTTTCCTTTTGGATCAAAATCGGACCCTCCTTTTCCTCCACCCATAGGCAGGGTAGTTAGGCTATTTTTGAAAACCTGCTCAAAAGCCAGGAATTTTAAAACACTGGCATTTACGGTTGGGTGAAACCTAAGTCCCCCTTTATAAGGGCCAATGGCAGAATTCATTTGAATCCTATAACCTCTGTTTACATGAACATTTCCAGCATCGTCCACCCAGGAAACCCTAAAGGAAATTAACCTTTCCGGCTCCACCATTCTTAATAATATATTCTTGCCATTGTAGATTTCATGATCACTAATGTAGGGAATAACGGTTTCGGCAACTTCTTGCACAGCTTGAATAAATTCCGGCTCATGACCATTACGCACTTTTACCTCTTCCATAAAGGCACTTATACTGTATTCCATAAAATCTGATTTATTGCTAATTGTTGGTATATTTTGAGTTTAATGGCAAAAATATATTATTTATAAAATTCACACTCTATTTTCTAAAAATATGATAAATTATTTATTCTATGGCCTGACGCAGGTCATCAATTAAATCTTCGCTGTCCTCTATGCCCACACTTAGCCTGATAAGGGCATCTACCACTCCGCTTTTTTTCCTTTCCTCCTTAGGTATACCGGCATGGGTCATACTGGCCGGATGACCTGCCAAACTTTCCACCCCGCCCAGGGATTCTGCAAGGGTAAACAACTTTAAATTTTCAACAATCCTAATGGCATCATGGTAATTGCCTCCTTTTGGAACAAAGGAGATCATTCCCCCAAAATCCTTCATTTGATCCTTTGCCACCTCGTGATTGGGATGATCTGGAAAGCCTGGCCAAAAAACTTTTTCAATTTTTGGGTGATTAGCCAAGTATGCCGCCACGGCCCTTCCATTCTCACAGTGTCGCTGCATCCTTACATGAAGGGTCTTAATTCCCCTAAGCACCAAAAAGCTGTCCATAGGTCCGCATATGGCACCACTTGCATTCTGAATAAAATACAATTGATCTGCCAACTCCTTATCCTTGACTATCAGGGCTCCCAGGACAACATCGCTATGTCCCCCAAGATATTTTGTAGCGGAATGCATTACAATGTCGGCCCCCAAATCCAATGGCAGTTGCAAATAAGGGGTCGCAAAAGTATTGTCCACGGCAAATAGGATTTTATGCTTTCTTGCCAATTGGGAAACCGACTTAATATCAATAATATTCATCATCGGATTGGTAGGGGTCTCTACCCAAATCAGCTTAGTATTTGCACTAATGTGTTTTTCTATTTCCGCGGTATCCTGCATCGTTACAAAATGGAAAACGATACCGAACCTTTCAAAGATTTTTTTAAAAATCCGATAACTGCCCCCATACAGATCACTGGTAGTAATAACCTCGTCTCCGGGACCCAACAATTTAATGACCGCATCAATGGCCGCCAAACCACTACCAAAGGCCAAGCCGTAATTCCCGTTTTCAATACTGGCCAAAGAATTCTCAAGTGCCGTTCTTGTTGGATTTGCACTTCTGGAGTATTCGTACCCCCTATGTCCGCCCGGGGTATTTTGGGCATAGGTAGAGGTCTGGTAGATAGGGGGCATAACTGCCCCATAGGCCTCATCGGGAGCCTGCCCCCCATGTATGGTCCTGCTATTGAATTTTAATAGTTTTTTACCCATTATATAAATTTCTCTACACAAATGTACCTTTATCTTTTTGGGAATACAATGATATTGTAGCTTTGCACCTATCTTAAGTTATTGCTTTTATGAAGATTAGATTTGCCTATTTATGGATCGCTTTATTATTTTGGAATTGTGAAAAAGATCACCGGCTTACTTTTGGACCCCTTGATTTTATAACGGAAAATTGTACCAATTGCCCAAAGGTGACCATCCACGTCCCTAAGGCCCTGGATGAAAGTCCGATAAGCGGCACCATAAACAATTCGGTGAAAGAAGAGGTCATATCCCTGCTTATTTATGATGATGAAATAGAAGCAACCACTATAGAGGAGGCTATACGATCCTTCGAGAACGGATATTTGGAATTAAAAAAAATGTATCCCGATGAGCCAATGGGCTGGGAGGCCGATATAGAAGGTAAAGTCACCTATGAAGATCAAAACATACTGACCATCCAGATCAATTCCTATTCCTTTACAGGTGGGGCCCACGGTTTTTCATCTACCCGATTTTTAAATTTTGATAAGGCCAAAGGGTTGGAAATGGCTAACATGGAATTTTTTAAGGATCCTTTGGAATTTCAAAATTTTGCCGAGGGCAAATTTAGGGACCAAGAAAAAATTCCAGCTACCGGCTCAATAAATGCTACTGGGTTTATGTTCGAGGGCGACGAATTTTACCTTCCGGAAAATATTGGATTTACCCAAGAAGGCCTACAGTTGTTATACGAACAATATGAAGTGGCCTCCTATGCGGAGGGCCCCATTATTTTAACCCTGACATATAAGGAATTGGAGCCCTACCTAAAATTCAAAAAGGAATCATAACGCCGTGCTTTTCAGCAAGGATAAAATGGTCCCAAGATGAAGGCCTTCGTGATATAGGTTGAAAATAATGGCATCATCCACCGAGTTTAACGTAACATTGGCACTTGTAGTGTATTCGGTATATCCGCTAAACGCTCCTTTCCTATAGTCCTCTTGCATCCTTTCAACTGTGGGCAATAGTAAATTTGCCACTTGTTCCATCTCCTCCTCCGTGGCGGTGCCATCCGGCACGGTACCCTTTTTAAATTTTTCCACCAAAGCCCCGTTCACTTGCATGGGCTGCCCCCCAAGCTTGTAAACCAATAATTGTTGTGTTACTACAACATGGGCAATATTCCACCAAATATTGTTACGGAAGCCTTGGGGAATCTGTAGCAGAATCTCCTTTGGAGTCTCCTTTAAAAATTTATATAGTCTTTTTCTATTTTGAAGCGTTACATCAAATGCTTTTTCCAAGGTTGACATTTTTTTATTATTATTTGTTTACAATCGGTGCCAAAAATAGTACAATTCAATGTAATTGGGTTTCTTTGTAGGGCGAAACTATAAGGAGGACCTGATATACCAAATGTAACTGAATGAAAAAGATATTTCACCTAGGCACCTGTGATACCTGTCAAAGAATTTTGAAAGAGTTGGGGCCACTTGACAATTTTACACTTCAGGACATTAAAACAGAAGCTATTACAGCCAAGCAATTGGAAACTATGGCGAATATGTCCGGGAGCTATGAAAGCTTGTTCAGCAAGCGCGCCCGACTCTATAAAGAGCGAAATCTGAAAGACCAAAAACTAACGGAAACAGACTACAAGGCCCTGATCCTTGAACACTACACCTTTTTAAAACGTCCGGTCATTATTATGGGCAACGATATTTTTGTAGGGAATAGCAAGGCCGTGGTGGCTGCTGCCAAAGCAAAAATAAATTCGTGAACAAACGAACCCTTGCTATCCTGGCCGCCCTGGGTGCCACTACTATTTATGGCCTCAACCATACTATTGCCAAGGGAGTGATGCCTACCTACGTAAAACCATTTGGATTTATTTTCCTTAGGCTTTTAGGGGCGACCCTCCTTTTCTGGGGCATTTCCTTTTTGGGTCCAAAAGAAAAACTGGAACGGCGGGATTGGGGAAGATTATTGGTTTGTGCCTTCTTTGGAATGGGCATCAATATGTTATCCTTCTTTAAGGGACTGGACCTTTCAACCCCTATCAATAGCGCAGTGCTAATAACCATTACACCAATACTTGTTGTAATCTTATCAGCTTTATTTATCAAGGAAAAAATTACCCTTAGGCGGGGCATGGGTGTTTTTATGGGCTTGATAGGAGCATTGGCATTAATTTTATTCGGTGCCGAAATTAGACAGGATGCCAGCAACATACCCTTAGGAAACCTGCTGTTTATAGTAAATGCCACTTCGTATGGGCTATATCTTATATTAGTAAAAAAACTCCTCGAAAAATACCACCCTTTTACCCTTATGAAATGGATGTTCGGGATAGGACTTATAATAACCCTTCCCTTAACTTATTCCCAATTCATGGAAATCCAATGGGGCCAGCTTCCTGCGGAGGCTCTGGGAGCCATCGCTTTTGTAATTATTGGAACAACCTTTTTAACCTATTTGTTCAATGTTTTTGCCCTCACTCAATTAAAGGCTTCTACGGTGGGGGTCTTTATGTACTTACAACCTTTGATAGGGATCATCTTTGCCATAATTACCGGAAATGACCATCTTACTTTAATAAAGTTTACTGCAATAATTATGGTATTGATAGGCGTGTACCTGGTTAGCAAACAAGTTAGGCCAAGTCCTTAGGCCTCACCGAAAACTTACGGGTATCCTCCTTGGTCAGCACCTTAAACCCATCTCCCTTTGGAGCTTTGTTAAAGGCTGATAGGAACTCGGTCCCCAAACCTATCAAACTCCTTGTCCTCAAATCTATCCAGGCCCCCATAATTTGGCAGTGGGCAAAATTCTTGCCATCCCCATCATAAAAATTATGATGGAACTCAAAGAACATTCCGTCCTCACTTAGTCCCACCAACTCCAAGGAAACCCGTATCGGTTTTCCTAAAAATGCCTCCTTAAAATAATAGACATGTTCATGGAATACCACCGGCCCCATATTGTTCCGAGACATCGTCTTTTGGTTAAATCCCAATTCCAACAAAAAAGACATCCTAGTATGGCTCATAAAATTTAAATAGGCGGAATTGGCCATATGGCGATTGGCATCTACATCGCTCCATCGAATTTCGAATTCTTTTAAATACATCCTTTTTATTTAGTACATTTGAATTATTATGCATGCATAATAATTCAAATGTACTGTTTTTTATAAAATTTTGGATATTTTAGTTATCCAACTTTTTCAAATGCTTTAAATCCGTAATCGATATGAGCAAAAAATCCGCTTTCATAAAAGAACTGGCATTACCTGTAGTAGCCGCACCCATGTTTCTTATATCCGGTCCTGAATTGGTCATTGAATGTTGTAAAAATGGAATAGTTGGCACTTTCCCCGCGCTAAATCAGCGTACTACCGAAGGTTTTGAAGATTGGTTGGTAGAAATTAAAACCCAACTAAAGAAATATGAGGAAGAAACCGGAAAAAAAGCCGCGCCCTATGGGGTAAATTTAATTGTACACCCTACCAATCCCAGATTGGAAGCCGATTTAAAAGTTTGTATAAAGCATAAAGTGCCTTTAATAATTACCTCTTTAGGGGCCGTAGCACAGGTAGTCGACGCCGTACATAGTTATGGCGGACTTGTCTTTCACGATATCATTAAAAAAAGACATGCGGAAAAAGCTGCCGAGGCCGGAGTGGACGGATTAATTTTGGTTGCCGCCGGAGCTGGCGGACACGCCGGTACAATAAATCCGATGCCCTTAATTGCGGAAATAAAAAAATTCTACGACAAAACCATTTTACTCTCTGGCTGTATCAGTACCGGAAGGGATATTGCCTCGGCCATGCAAATGGGGGCGGATCTGGCCTATATGGGTACGCGATTTATAAACACCAAAGAAAGTAAAGCCTCGGAGGAGTATAGACAAATGATCATCAAGGCAGGGGCCAGCGATGTGGTCTACACTGCGGCAATATCGGGCGTACATGCCAATTTTTTAGGGGCCAGCCTTAAGGCAGCCGGGATTTTGGAAGAAGATTTAAAAAAAGATCGAAAGATAGACTTTGGGAAAGAGCTGAATACGAAGGCCAAGGCATGGAAAACCATCTGGTCTGCAGGACAGGGAGTTACAACGATAGACAATGTAGAAACCGTTTCGGAATTGGTCATTAACCTTAAATCCGAATTTAAATCGGCCATTAAGGATCAAATCAAGATTTTGGAAATTTATCCTAAATAAGGACCACCTCTAAGAGAGGTTGAAAAGCTCTGACACTCCCTCCTTTGTTAGACCTTAAGGCGGAGTCGAATTAGCATTGATTATGGGTTGGCAGCAAACAGTAGCAAGTGGTAGATAAAAGTTGAAAGGGAGTTGGGGTCATTTCGGTAATAAAAGTGGGAAGTAGGCAGTAGACAGATTCAAGGTTGCTCACAAATCTAATGGGATTCGCAATTTTCCTTCACAATTATTTCTATAGGAACGTCTATATTTAAATCTGAAGGATCCTGTTCCGTTAAAAATTTAAACATTCCCTTTATAGCGGTATAACCCTGAAATTCGGGTTTTTGATTGATCAGAAAATCAATTTCCTGCTTTCTTAGGCACTCCAAGTTATCGTGGTGCAGATCAAACCCCACTACAGAAACATTGGAAACATTATAGGCCTTAAGAATTCCCGGAATTAAATAAGACCTGGCATTGGTAACAAAAATACCTTTTCGGCATGGATCCTTGAACCAATTTTCTATTTCAGGGCTAATTTCAAAAGGCCGATCTATAGGCTGATCAATAGTTACAATGGATATTGCCTTGCCCTTAAAATTCGTTTCAAAGAATTCCCTAAAACCATTTTCCCGCTGTTGATTATTGGCATGCAATCCCCGCTCGGTTACAATATTGATTACAAAATAACGTCCTTCGGTCCCAACCAGCCCATGCAAAAGCCTGGCTGCTACCATTCCGGCCTTATGCGAATTCTGTCGAATAAAATAGGAAGGGCAATCCAATTGAATCTCTGTATCCATAAAGACCACAGGAATCTTTTCAGCTTTGGCCTTACTTAAAAGAGTATTGCATTCCGCCATAAAAAATGGGACTGTCACCAAGGCATCATATTTTATATCCATAATGGTATCGGCCATTTTTACAAAGGATAAGGGATCGGTAAAATAATAATATGAAACAAGGATGCCCATCTCACTTAATTCCTCCACAGCCTTTTGGATCCCTTTTTTAGGAAGTTCCCAATAACTCCAATTGCTGGACACCTCCGGTATAAGTACGGCTATTTTTAATTTCTTGCGCCCAGCCAAATTAAGGCGACTGGCCACCGTATTCTTTTTATATCCGGTTTCCTTGATTATAGCCTTTATTTTTTCCCTGGTTGCCTTGGATACCCCGGTCCTATTGTGCAACACCCTATCTACCGTACCAATGGAGACATTGGCCAGTTTGGCAATTTGTTTAATTCCGATAAGATTGTCCATAGGCCAGCTTCCTTAAATTTACTCGATAATCGAGATTTAAATGCCCCTAGGGCCTACCCGTTTCCGTTCAGGCGGGCTTGCCCCGAGGTAGTTTATTCAGTATGGGTAATCCCATATGATGCCAAAGCTACAACAAGATTCTAAGACTAATATTTAAAAACCTTATTCCCGGCCAAAACATCCTGAGGTTTCTCATCGAAAGTGGATTTTAATCGGGTCCTAAGGGCTGCCGTGGTCATTATGTTGGCAGTGGAAGATTGTAGGCCGTCCTTCGTACCACCTGCGGTCCAAAATATCAAACCTTCAATTTCAAAATTCTGCTTTTAATAATGCCCAAAAAAGCAGGGATCAACGCTCCTTTGATCCAATTGGAAAAGCCGGCAATTCCTACCCTATCGTTGGCACCAATGACCTTACCATAACTATTAACACTAATAGTGTTAATACAAACAATATCTCTTGGTGCCCATGCCGTTCTCTTGATGAATTTCTAGGTCCTTCAGTCAAGATCATAATTCTTTAAATTAAAATTCCCTTATTTTTATACTTCTAAAGGAAACATGGTCGCCATGATCCTGCAAAAGGATTTTCCCTGCCGGAATTGCCCCAAAATTTTCCCATTTCTCGTACTTGCTTTTCTCTACCAAAGCCCTGAATACTTGGCTAAACCGATCATATTCCACAACCTTTACATTATTCAACCAGTGTTCAACATGACCGCCCCTTACAACAATACGGGCATTGTTCCACTTATCTACCCCATTAAAATTCTTTTTCTTGGAATTTTCGAAGTTCTCTGCACGGATTAGATCATATAGCGACCCCACGGTCCTATTGCCATTTTTTCCCATTTTTGCATCCGGATGTTCCTCATCATCCAACACCTGAAACTCCAGCCCTATAGCGGACCCTTGCCCCTTATTAAGACTTGGATCAACAAAATATTTAATACCGCTATTTGCCCCTTTGGTCAACTTAAAATCAATACTTAACTCAAAATTGCTGAACGCCGAATTGGTTACAATGTCCCCGCCATTTCTGGATTCGGCCCCATCGGAGGACAATACACTAAGTACACCGTCTTCCATGACCCATCCTTTCTCTGGAAAAGCATCCAATTTGGCACCTCGCCACCCCTTCGTTGTCTTACCGTCCCATAATAATCGCCAGCCTTTTCTAATTTCATCTGCGGTAAGTTGATTCTTCAAATAACTAATTTCCGGGGCATATTCGGCTACTGGATTGCGTTCTTTTTCCAAATCCGAAGTTTTGATCCTGATGTTCTTCCATTTCACTATTTTGCCCTCCAAATCGGCCCTATGTATGGAATGTACCTGAAAAGCGATAAATCCTTTGGCCGTAACATCATCTACCAAATTGGCACACTGTACACCATTGATCCAAGTCCTTATATTGTTACCGATGGCTTCAATTCTATAATGGTTCCACCCCCCAGGTTTAAAAGCGTTTTGCCCCTTGATGTTTCTGGACAAGGGATATAACCATCCCCTTCTTGCCTCGTCATATATTCCCCCGGCCCATTTTCTATCACTGGTCTCAATTTCACACTGATATCCATGTACCCGTCCATCCATATGTTCGGGAAGGCTCAAACTTCTAAATTGTACTCCGGAATTAAGTCCGTTTTCTACATATACGTCAAACTCCAAAATAAAGTCATCATAGACCTTTTTGGTGGCCATAAAACTATTGGGGGTATTTAACCTAGAGGTTCCGATCATCTCCCCATTTTTAATGGTGTATTTTGCCTTTCCGTTCAATTGTTGGAAATTGGAAAAATCCTTCCCATTAAAGAGCGTTTCCCACCCGTCTTGGGCAAAAACAGTGAAAAAAGTAAAATGAAGCAGTATTGCCAAGGTTATCTTGGTCAGTTTTCTATTAGCCATAAGATTTAATCATTAATTTTCGTTAACGTTAACGAAAATATGAAAATATGTTGAACCAACAACATTATAATTCATAAATTCACATATATAATTTGAAACGGATATGAATTTAGTCTGACCAGCATCAAATTTATATTATATCTTAAGCAAACTACTACCTCGAGGCATTGAAAGAAATTTTATTTTTAGATTTCGACGCCCGCCTGAACAGAAACGGGCAGGCAAGCGTCGGAACATTTCAATCTCGATTATCGAGTAACTATGTCCACATATTGCAATACCAATATATACGGACCCCAATCTTTGGAAAATTATTGGATTAACTTATCTTGTTACCCAATCCAAATAAAATACTACACTTATTTAAATAATATTGATGCCTATTATTCCATCCAATTACAACCCCCCATTGCTCTATAAAAGCGGGCATATCTCCACCATTTATTCCGGGATAATAAGAAAGGTCAATGGCCTGGTTCAGCAACGTGAACGATTGGAACTTGCCGATGGGGATTTTCTTGATCTGGATTGGAGCTATACTGCCTCACCTACGGATAAAGTAGCTATCCTTCTGCACGGCTTGGAAGGCAATGCCCAAAGGCCCTATATTACCGGGAGTGCAAAACAGTTCAATATTAGCGGTATAGATGCCTGTGCCGTTAACCATAGAGGTTGCAGTGATAAACCCAACCGTCTTTGGCGGTCCTATCATTCCGGGGCCACCGATGATTTGGAAGCCGTAATACACCATATACTAAAGGAAAAAATACACTAAAATTTATTTAATGGGATTTAGTTTGGGTGGTAATATGACCTTAAAGTACCTAGGGAAGGAAGGCCCGTTCCCAATGAAATAAAAGGTGCCATTGCAGTATCCGTACCCTGCAGCCTATACAGTTCATTGTTAGAACTTCTAAAACCAAAAACAGATTATACGCCAAACGGTTTATGAAACATCTTATGAAAAAATTACGGACCAAACAGCTACTTTTTCCGATAGGATAAGTAATTCTGAAATGGCAGGGATAAGGAATCTAAAGGATTTCGATGACATCTATACCAGTAGGGCACATGGATTTAAGAATGCCCTTGATTATTACGAAAAATCCAGTTCGTTACAATTTATCCATGCCATAGATACCCCTACCTTGATTATAAATGCCCGGAATGATTCATTCTTAGGGGACCAATGCTATCCATACAAGGAAGCTGAGCAAAATAATTCCGTATATTTTGAACTTCCCTTGTACGGAGGCCATGTAGGTTTCTATGGCCCAAAAAATATCACCTATACAGAAAAAAGGGCATTAAAATTTGTTGAAGGATTATATTAAAATAATCTATTTATTATCTTCGTGAAATAATATACCTAAACGATGAAAAAATTATTTATCCCTTTGGCCTTGGCTGGGTTGATCCTTAGCTGTGGCGAAAAAAAAGAAGAAAAGAAGGAAGGTTTTGAAATGAACCGTGCCAAAAAAGAAGTAAAAGCGGAACCTGTAAGTGAAGGTGTACCTGTAGACATGGGCAACAAAGGTGTTGGCCCAATTAAATCGGTTGCATTCGCAGATGAAATTGATGCCGAGCTGGCAGCCAAAGGACAAAAAACATTCAGTACCCTTTGTGTGGCCTGCCACATGGCAGAACAGCGTTTGATCGGGCCTGCACTAAAAGGCGTTTTTGAAAGAAGAAGTCCTGAATGGGTAATGAACATGATCATGAACCCTGATGGTATGCTCAAGGAAGACCCAATAGCAAAGGCCTTATTAAAAGAATATAACAATGCGGTTATGCTTAACCAAAATCTTTCCGAAGAGGATGCACGTGCCGTAGCAGAATATTTAAGGACCTTATAGTTAATAAATTCTTTAAAAAATTAAAAGCGTTTGCACCCGTAAAAAGGATATGCAAACGCTTTTAATTTTAAAAACTATCATTTACCCAATCTTCCCAAAAGTAAACTACCTTGGGGCAAGCCCGCCCGAATGGGTACGGGCGGACAGCTTTAAATCTCCATTATCGAGTATAGCTATACCTTATCCGCAACAACTTTATAAGTTGGATCTTCAATTACGTTTACATCGATTATTTCATTGGCATTCTCCAATAACCTAATACAGTCGCGACTTAGATGTTTTAAGTGAACTATTTTACCCACTTTGGCATAGCGTTCCGTTAATTTGTTCAAAGCCTCTATTCCGGACATATCCGCAACCCTGCTCTCCTTAAAATCGATAATTACTTCATTGGGGTCGTTCTGTATATCAAACTTTTCGGCAAAAGCGGTAGTGGAACCAAAAAACAAGGGGCCGTATATTTCATAATGTTTTATCCCATTTTCATCGATTGATTTTCTAGCCCTAATACGCTTGGCATTTTCCCAAGAATAGGCCAAGGCCGAAATAATTACCCCGAACAAAACGGCAACGGCAAGATTATGGGTTATTGCCGTGATTAAAGTAACCAGTACCATTACCACTACATCTGAAGTAGGCATTTTTCTAAAGGTCTTAAAACTGGCCCATTCAAAAGTACCGATAGCTACCATAAACATTAGCCCCACCAGAGCGGCCATTGGCAACTGCTCAATTAAATTGGATCCGAACATTATAAAGACCAACAACATAACAGCGGCCGTAATTCCAGATAACCGGGCCCTGGCACCGGCAGAGGTATTGATCAAACTTTGCCCGATCATAGCACAGCCTCCCATCCCTGACAAAAATCCTGAAAAGATATTGGCCGTTCCCTGCGCTATACATTCTTTATTACCGCTTCCACGGGTATCGGTAATCTCATCAATTATATTAAGGGTAAGTAAACTTTCGATTAAACCAACACCGGCAACGATAGCGGCGAAGGGAAAAATTATTTTAAAGGTTTCCAGTGTAAAGGGAATATTTGGTATGGACAAGGGAGGAAAACCACCTTTAATGGATTCGCCCTCTGCCATTATATCCGCTACTGTAAGCGTATCTATTCCAAACCCTAAGACTATGGCAGATACCACTACAATGGCCAATAAGGAAGAGGGGACCGCCTTGGTTATTTTTGGAAAGCCCCAAATAATCAGCATCGTCAATAGGGTTAATCCAAGCATAATCCAAAATGGCCCGCCCGACATCAACTCTGAAGTTCCCTTTACATAAAAATTGGGAAACTGGGCCATAAAAATTATAATGGCCAGTCCGTTTACAAATCCAAACATCACCGGATGCGGTACCAAACGTATAAATTTGCCCAGTTTTAAAACTCCTGCCGCTATTTGCATAAGCCCAGCTATAATCACTGTGGCAAAAACATAATTCAAAATAGTCTCTGGAGCTAT
Source organism: Flavobacteriaceae bacterium (assembly GCA_041392165.1). GTDB lineage: Bacteria > Bacteroidota > Bacteroidia > Flavobacteriales > Flavobacteriaceae > Arenibacter. Next base: position 226,717 of record JAWKMN010000002.1, on the reverse strand, counting down.
GCCAGGGAAGGTATTCTTCAATTCCAAAATCAATCCCACAAAAACAACTGCCACAGCACCTGTGGCACCGGAAATCATTCCTGGCCTACCCCCTAAAATAGAAGTCACCAAGGCCAAAACAAAGGCCGCATATAGTCCGGTAAGAGGTGAAAAACCGGGGATCAAGGCAAAGGCTATTGCTTCGGGAACCAAGGCTAGGGCTACCGTTAAACCAGATAATATCTCTGTCTTATAATCTACTTTTTGCTTAAAATCGAATAGATTTAAATACTTTTTCACGTCTTTGTTTTTAAGGGCGCAAAAATAGGGGATTTTCTTCTTTTAAGGACCATGATATCCCTAAATGTGACATTTACAACAAATTACCTACATAAAAACCTATCAGCCTCATGTACAAAAACATCAAATGAATTATGCATTAGCTTTACCGTTCCCGATCCAATGGGTCATATTGGTATTCAAAATATCATCCAATGCTATAAATTATATGCGTCGATCATCCCTAGCATTTATGATATTGATCAAAATACTACATTGTTGAAGACAACAACCCATAAAAACAAAAGTGGTTTTAAAATGGTGTAATTATGGCCAACAAAAAACCGCCTTAGGCAATCACTCCAAGACGGTCTTTTTCTAAATAACCAACCAAAAACTTCTTTATATCATCACCGTAAAACTATACGGCAATAATCATATCTTTCCTTTCCAGTGTCCTGTCAGTACCATTTTCGTCCTCTCCTTACCTAATTGGGATATTCCAGATTCCAAATAGGCAAAAACTCCTTGCCCTTAAACTTGTCCCCTGTTCCACTATTGGAATGGTACAGCGCTATTGTACTATCCTTAACAACGTACAACTTCAAGCAATCATTGTCCATATAATCATAATCCGGTGTTAAAGTTTTATGCGTTTCATCGTTATAAGCATCAAATATGGAATACTCCCCTTGTTTGTCCTGTAAGCAGTGTAATCAAAACCTTTTTAAAGGGATGGACGCAAGTTGGTTTATAGTTCAATGTTCAAAACCATACAAGAATCTAAAATCTCAATTCTAATATCTAGTATCCAATGTCCTACATCCGGTATCTCAAATCTTGTTTTGAATCTCCAAAAAACAGTCCTACATTGCCAAGGATTTAATGACCCATGTACTCGTCCAAATTAATTCCGGACAACGGCCGGGCCTTTAATTTTTTTAATAAGAAGATTGGGCGACCGTGGTGCTTTGGGTGCACAAAAAATTAACTAAATGGAAAACAATATAAAGTTTGCAATGTTGGGTGGTGGTAGCTGGGCAACTGCCATTGTTAAAATGTTGACAGGGAATGCGGACGTGGTTAACTGGTACATGCGCAATACAGAGGCTATTGAACACATTAGGACACATAAACACAACCCAAATTACCTCAGCTCGGTAGAGTTCCATATAGAGCAACTAAACCTCACGGACAATATTAATGAGGCCGTTGCAGATGCCGATGTCCTTATTTTTGCCATTCCCTCCGCTTTTCTGGAGAACGAATTGAAGCAATTGAATGTTGATATTAAAGATAAAATTATCTTTTCTGCCATAAAGGGCATTGTACCGGAATCCAGTTTGATAGTAGGAGAACATTTTAATATAAATTATAAGGTTCCCTTTGAAAACATCGGGGTCATAACAGGACCATGCCATGCAGAGGAAGTGGCCTTGGAACGTTTGTCCTATTTAACCATAGCCTGTGCGGATACCGAAAAAGCCAAATTAGTGGCCGAACATCTAAGCAGCGACTACATAAAGACCAAAATTTCGGACGATATTATAGGGACGGAATATGCCGCCATGCTAAAGAACATTTATGCCATTGCTGCCGGAATCGCCCATGGGCTGGGCTACGGCGACAACTTTCAGAGCGTACTTATGAGCAACTCCATAAGGGAAATGAAGCGGTTTATAAAACGGGTACATAAGATGAAGCGCAACATAAACGACTCTGCCTATTTAGGGGACCTTTTGGTAACGGGCTACTCCGTTTTTAGCCGCAACCGTATGTTTGGGAACATGATCGGCAAAGGTTACACCGTAAAAAGTGCCATGATGGAAATGAAAATGGTGGCGGAGGGATATTATGCTACCAAAAGTGCCCGTTTAATTGTTTCAAAATACCGGAACAAATCAAAAACCCCTATTCTAAACGCCGTTTACGAAGTACTTTATGAACATAAAAACCCTAAAAAAGTCTTTAAGGAACTTACCGAAAAGTTGGATTGATTCTAATATTTGCCCCCTTTGGGACTCCTTGGATCTCCCTAGCCATTGTTCCTAAATCCGGTCCAATGAAAAATTGGAATGCTCCTCGATTTCCCTTTTCAGGGATTTCCGGTAGGTGTTAATGACCCCATCATCCAATTGGTATATAGATTTGAACTCGGCCAGGATGGGTTCCATCAAATTTTTAATGCTCGTTATATCAAAGTATAGCCTTCCCGTTCTACGTATAAAAAAATCCATGGGCGTTTGTACCATTTCACTTTCAATGGTAAACCTTAATTCGGCCTTGGCCATACCTAAAATATGGTCGTCTACCTGCTGTTCTGCATAGTACTTCAGAATTGTTTCGGTCTGTTTTCCATAATTGGTTACCAAATACCAGGCATCGTATTGGGAAAATCCCTCCGGGGTTAATCTTTCATGGACTTCGGCAATATATTTCTCAACCTGTTTAAACTTTTTAAAATCGTTTCCACATAAGGGAATATGTTCCGTATCGGAGGGTTTTACACTAATCCCATAATCTTCCTCCATTTTTTTGGCTACCCTGTTCACCACGCGCTCCGCCATTTTACGATAGCCCGTTAGCTTTCCGCCAGCAATACTTATTAGGCCGGAGTCTGAGGTAAAAATTTCGTCCTTTCGGGATAGCTCTGAGGCAGACTTCCCTTCTTCGTGTATAAGGGGTCTTAGTCCGGCCCATGAAGAAATAATATCTTCCATTTCCAAATTTATCTTTGGGAACATATTGTTTACGGCAGATATTAAATAAATGGCATCGGCCACATCCACCCTTACATTATCCTTGTTTTCATTAAAATTAGTATCCGTAGTGCCAATATAGGTAATCTTGCCCCTTGGGATCGCAAACATCATCCTCCCGTCCGGAATATCAAAATAAACAGATTGCTTTATAGGTAATTTTTCATAAGGGAAAACCAAATGTACCCCCTTGGTAAGATGCAGGCGCTTTCCTTTTTTGGAATTATTGATGCCCCTAAGTTCATCTACCCAGGGTCCTGCAGCGCTTATTACATATTTGGATCTCATTAAAAAATCAGCATCCAATACCTTATCCTTTACTTTGACCCCTGCCACCATATCCTCCTCATAAATAAAATCCGTTACCTCCGCATAGTTCAGGGCTAGGGTACCATATTGCAGGCTGGTCTTTATGGTCTCCATGGTGAGTCGGGCATCATCTGTCCTGTACTCCGCATAATATCCTGCCCCCTTCAATATCTTTTTGGGCAACAAGGGTTCCAACTTCAGGGCCTCTTTTTTCTCCAACATTTTACGTTTGTCATCCCCGGTCACCTGGGCCAAAATATCATAGACCTTTAAACCAATGGAAGTAAGCCATTTGCCATAAGATCCATTTTCTATCAATGGCAACAGCATTTTCTCCGGCAATACCAAATGTGGTGCCAAATGGTGTACTATGGCCCTTTCGGAACCTACTTCCTTTACCAGCCAAAAATCAAATTGCTTTAGATATCGCAGTCCGCCATGAATCAATTTTGTGGACTTACTACTGGTTCCCGATGCAAAATCATTTTTTTCTACCAAAGCAACTTTTAAACCTCTGGATGCGGCATCAAGGGCAATGCCCCCACCGGTAATACCCCCACCGATAACAACCAGGTCAAAGGTCTCCTCCTTTAGTTTGTGTACCGTTTTTTTTCTATCCAAATTAGAAAATCGAATATTTTTTATCATCTTTTTACAGGGTATCCTTTTATTGAAGCTGTAATAATTCTATTTCACCAAGCTCATTAAAGGTAACTGATTATTGGTCCAAATCAAAGGGTTATTATTGCTCTATCGTTATAGTAATAACAATTTCATTCCCTAAGGCATCAACTGCCATAATTGTATGATCTCCGGGTGCAGGCATCAATCCTATTTCGTGATAGTCCGTGGTCTGCCCCATAAATTTCTCATCCAAATGCCAATAAACGGGCGTTGATGGTTTAACATGGGCCAACTTCACTATCAATTCGTTCTTTCTGCCTTCAAAATTTTTTGCCAAGGTAATTCTACTTCCGTTCCTTGGATATATGAACTCCATGGCCGGGGTATTGGTTTCCCTACAATTTCCCCAAAAAGGAGGTAAAGTTTTATAGGAGGGATGCCCCTTTTTATAGTAGTATTCCATCAACGGTGGCAGTACAAACCATGATTCGCTTACCGTTTGTGACAAATCTGCACAGGAGGAATTGACCCTGAACTGCTTTTGGGCATTTAAATGTACCACCTGATGATACGCACATGGCTTTACAAAATTTTGTTTCCTTGGGATAGAAATTACCGTTGTGGGACAAATATCGGTTGCCAGATAACCACTTTCCGAGCAAACTTTTATTTCTGTAAACTCGTCCAATGGTTTTTGAAACCAGGAAGATCTGGGCAGAACATCGAATACGTCGAATAAAATTGGTGCGGCGCTGGTAAGTCCGGTAACATTTGGTCTCCCTTCCCCGTCGGCATTTCCGGCCCACACTCCAACAACATAATCTTTGGTAATACCAATGGCCCAGGCATCCTTATTTCCAAAACTGGTACCTGTTTTCCAGGCTATCTGCTTGGAAGAATCAAAAAACTCCCAGGATTCGCTACCCTCGGGCCGATTTACTTTTTTCATGGCCTCTAACGTAAGATAAATGCTGGCTGCATCAAAAATAGTTGCCTCGGTAGAGGTAACACCAAAATCTACTTTGGTTTCCATTGTTGGGATAGGTTCTACAAACTCTTTGGTATAGTACTCGCTAGAGGTAGCGTTAAAATGGTTTACGGTCGATGCCAAGGAGGCATAGGTTTTGCACAGATCCCACAGATTGCTTTCCGCACCCCCAAGAATCAATGTTAAGCCATAATGATCGGCGGACTTGTCCAGGCCCCTTAGCTTAAATAAATCCAGTTGATCCCTAAATTTTTCCAGTCCGTAAGACCGTAACAGACGTACGGCCGGAACATTTAGGGATTTGGCCAATGCCTTGTCGGCCGCTACTGCCCCACTATAGCTTTCGTTAAAATTCTCCGGGGCATAACCGGCTATCTGGGTAGGAACATCCGGTATTAGCATATTGGGCAACAATTCTCCTTCATGCATCATGGCGGCGTACAATATAGGTTTTAGAATACTTCCCGTACTGCGATTGGCCTGCACCATATCCACGTCCTTTTCGTGTTCGCCGTTCGTTGGGGTATTGCCTACATAAGAAAGTACCTTACGTGTTTTTACATCCATCAACAGTACTGCCGCATTGTAAACCCCATTCTGCCTCAAGTTTTTATAATGTTTATTCACAATACTGTTCACATTAGCCTGTAGGTTTTCATCCACGTGGGTCACAATTCTCTTCCCCTTATATTTTTTGGCCAAATATTGAACCAAATGAGGGGATGCATCCGGTAATGGGTAAGGCTTTTTAGGCAATTCCTCCAACAACGAAAGCCGGTAGGTAGTACTATCCAAATAATTGTTATTCCATAATTTACGGAGTAACCTATTTCTTTTGTTCAGCAGTTTTGTTTGATTTTTACCTGGGTAAATTAAACTTGGGGCATTGGGCAATACGGCCAAAGTAGCTGCTTCTGCCCATGACAACTGACTGGGAGGCATCCCAAAGTAACGCCAGGCCGCCGCCTCCAAGCCTACCACATTACCACCAAATGGGGCATGGCCGGTATATAATCTTAATATATGCTCCTTGGAATATCCCAGTTCCAATCTCGTAGCCAAAACCAGCTCCCTGATCTTCTCCCAATAGGTGCGTTTTTTGTGGTTACGGGATAAACGTATCACCTGCTGCGTAAGGGTACTGCCCCCCCTAACCGTTTTCCCGGCCAGTATATTGGCCATAAAGGCTTTGCCAATGGAAACAGGATTAAAACCTGGGTGCCTATAAAAATGGGCGTCCTCAAAATTTAAGATACAGACCTCAAATTTATAGGGCACGCTATCCACTACTGGAAATCTCCATTGCCCGTCCTCGGCAATCAGTGCCCCCAAAAGCTTGCCCGATCTACTCTCGACAACGGTAGCGTGGGGGGCATGAAATAATTGTTTGGGCAAACAGAAATAGTAGGCAAGCAACAATAAAATAAGGATAAGCCATTTCCAAGGATGCTTTTGGACCAGCTCCTTCCACTTACGAAAGATCGTTGTTCCCTTGTCCGAATCCCTATCCGTTCCCAAATTCATATTCCCTTTCCACCAAACAAATACGGACCTTGTACCATTTGTACCATTCTTCCCTGCCTTTTTTTTGAGCAAACAAATGATCCGCCTGAGATTTCCAATCCGCTATTGCCTTCAAGCTATCCCAATAACTCACACTAATCCCTATTTGGTTCCTAGCGCTTTCAAAACCTAAAAAGCCGGTTTGTTTTTTTGCCAATGACTCCATCCAGTGGGCCATTTCCGAATATCCCATATTATCTTCCGTTCCAATGGAAGTAAATATTACGGCATAATAAGGCTTTTTAGGTTCCATAACTAAACAATGTATTCCTTTTCCAAGAAATAGCTCACCAAGGCTTCCTTCATTAATACGGATTGTTCCCCTGCCTTTAATGAGGGCAGTGCTTCCTTAATGTTATAATGCGGCCAGCCATCTTCATCAAAAAAATCAAATTCATAGTACCCATAAGGTTCCAACAACCTACAGATAGCTATATGCATTAGATTTAATTTTTCATCCTTCTTAAACCTTTTATGAATTTGTCCCAGTTCCTGGACCCCTACCAGATATATAATGGCATCCAACTCCAGGGGATCGTTGTCCGCAAATTGGGAAGACAGTTTTTTTACCAAAATCTCCCACCTATCTTTTAATTGTGCATCTCTAGACATCGTAACTTATCTTAATTTGAATCTGTTGTCGGATTCACTTATCCAAATAGAATTTCCCAAAGGTACAAATCAAAGTTTTATATTTGTCAAAAGACTTTTGTATGGGTGTATTGGATATTATTATTGGACTATTATTACTGTACGGCCTATACAAGGGAATTAGAAATGGTCTCCTTGTGGAATTGGCTTCTTTGATCGCCCTCATTGCCGGTTTGTACGGTGCCATTCATTTCTCCTACATGGTAGGGGAATATCTTTCCAAAAATATGGAGTGGAATGAACGTTATATGAACACCTTATCCTTTCTGATCACCTTTATACTTATTGTTCTTGTAGTGAATATGGCAGGAAAATTATTGACCAAAATTGCCGATTTTGCCATGTTGGGACTACTGAACAAAATAGCGGGAGGAATATTTGGTGCTCTCAAGGTTGCCGTAATCTTGGGTGCCCTCTTGATATTTTTTGACAGGACCAATAATCAATTGGGATTTGTAAAGCAAGAATCCATTGACGAATCCAAGTTGTATATGCCCGTAAAAGAAATAGGAGCGCTTGTTTTTAGTAAAGTATTAAAAAAAACCGAACCTAGTGAGGTTGAACCCTCCCAAAAAGAGGGTCAAAACAGCTTCATTAAAGTGGGAGGCATTAATTATCCTCCTATGTCACCGAAAATAAATTGGCAACATAGGACAATATAATCTTTTACCTAGGAGCCAATTACTCTTCCGCTACCACTTTGGTATAAGTAAATGTAACATCTGTCTGTACCGTTTGTCCATTTACATCGGTGATGTTATAATTGGAAGTAGAGGTAAATTCAGATTTGCCCTCATTAAAAACAATTTTCAAATTTTGGGAGGAACAATTCCCAATTAAGCCGAGGATACCACTGGAAAGCTTCCATGTACCATCTATTTTGACCTTATTGGTACAGCCGGTAGCATTTTGCCCTTGGGCAAATTCATAAGAGCGGCCGGGACCAAAGGAATATTCGGCATCTTTTTCACAGTCGGTATATTGAACATAAATATCCTTTTTGGCATTCGATTCATTGTCATTGGTAAGATCTACTTCCTTATCCGCCAATATTGCCGTCATTTGCCAAGTTCCGAGCAACCCATTTTCCTCCTCAACAAGTGCACCTTCATAGTCTGCAGGACATTCAATGGTATTATCCGAACTACAGCCTATCAATACACTACTAAATCCAATTGCTCCAAAGAGCCAAAACCAAATTATTTTTTTCATGTGTTTATATTTATTGTTTTTCAAATGTCACATGTAACATCCAAATAATCATTCCGCCGTGTGACAAAACCTTTAATCATGGATGTTTCATGTGATACTATTTATATTTTATTCATAAATGCATAAAACACAAAATGGTTGCGTTAAAGGAGGTTCATTTTTTTGGCCCCATCGGAAAATTTACTGTACCACTTCTACCCATTGACCCTTGGTACGTACGGCATAATCATTATTGTACATGGCCTCGGCCTGTATTCCGGGCAAATAATATCTGCCCAAATAAGAGGCGTTCAACAAAACCCTGATTATTTTTGTTTCGTTCTTCTTCATATCAAAATAAAAATTGGCCCTATCATCCCTCAAATCCGTATAAGTCACCTCGTTTTGGGCAAAATCGCCAAAATCCGTGAACCTGGTATTTACTATTTCCCAACCACTAGGGAATATTTGGGACAATGCTATATTCTCAACCGCTTCTGCCTTAGTATTGGTAAGTGAAACTTCTGCTACAAAATCCGTCCCCTGCATTATTGAAGATGGATCCAATTTAGTACCGTTCCGCCCCTTAAAGACTACATTGGCCACTAAATTCCTTTGAAGCTCCCTCTCTTCCCCCACAGGCAAAATACCATTGTTGACGATACTCACATAGAGTAAATTTTCACCGGTATTTTTTATATTCAGGGTATTGGTACCCGTTCTAATTCCCAATGCCGTATTGGCCAAGGTTTTATTGGTGCCTATGGAGGTATTTTTCCCATTAACGGTTATACTGGCTTTAATTCCCTTGCCCCCAATCATATCGGAAAATTTAGCCATTGCCAGAAGGCAATAAGCAGTACTTTGGGTACTCATCCAAGCATCGGAGCTTAAACGCTGTGCTAAAATCCCGGCCATTTCCCGAGCCTTTACCTTCTCTTTCAATAGTACGAAGGTTTCCAATGCCATTGCCCTATTGCGAACAGAAGACCCATAGGTTAGGTAATTATATTTCCCCTCGGAAAAATCATAATTTGCCGATTTAATTATTTGTTGCGCCACGGCCTCTTGGCCAATTAGTCCGTAGGCAGCTGCCAAACGGAATTTCCCCTCGTTGGACAGATTGGGCATCTCCCTTAATCTGTTCATTGAAGCAACATCCGCATTTCCGGAAAGTGCCAAGGTATATAGACGATATGCCTGGGCCAAATCTGAAGATGTGGCCCCCGACCTCCATTGTCGGGCGGTATTTTGCTGATAATTTAGCCAGGAAGACCTGAATCCCAGGGGCAAAACAAACCCCTTTTTCTCGGCCTCCAATAAAAAGTGGCCTACATAGGATGAACTCCAATCATCGGAATAATTTTGTCCTGGCCAATAGGCGAAACCTCCACTGGGAGTTTGATGGCCCCCCACCCTTTTTATGGCACTTTCAATATTTTGCTGTATCTCCTTTTTCCTTGTTGTGTTTATATCGAAGATATCCGCAATATACAACTGCGGAAAAGCACTGGAGGTAGTCTGCTCCAAACACCCATGCGGATATTGGATCAAATATTGCATTCTTCCATTAAAGTTCATGGGGGGAAGGGTGGAAAGTTCTACCTCCGCACTATTACTGCCGGGAATGCCAAAAGTTTCAAGATCAATTTGTCCGCTACCGCCAGCATCCACTACCATATCTTCGGTAACCGTAGTCAACGGATTGGGGTTCACCACATCTATGGGCACCTCAAAAGAGGCCCTTTCCCCATTGCCCGAAGCCTCCACCACCACCTTGCCTATACCTTTATAATCGGCTACCTTTAACTGAAAATAGGCCATTTTCTCGTCGGGCTGGGAGAAAGAAACATGCTGAGCGGTCTTTCCTTCTATACTAAAGGAAGGGTCCGGTTTAATTTGTAGCGTTACCTCCTTCACCTTTTTTTCCATAGCAAAAACCGTAATCGGTAAGGTCACCGTCTCCCCCGGAGTAATCTTTCTCGGCAGGGAAGCCAATACCATAAGTGGTTTTCTAACCGGAGTTGCTTTTTCTGCCATGCCGTATGCGACTTCCCCTGAATTTCCGGCTATGACCATGGTACGTACCGATCCAACATATTTGGGAATATCTATTTTATGAGATTTTGTCTCCCCTTTATCCAAGCTAAAGGGACCCAAATAGACCACCATAGGTTCAAAGCGATTGGCCTTCTTATTTTTGGCCCCTGCCAATTCCCCGTCCCCACCAATGGCAAATACCTGATTTATTCTCCCACCATAGGCCCCAATTACATCATCATATATATCCCAGCTCCTGACGCCCAATGCTTCCCGGGCATAAAAAGTATTCCACGGATCCGGAGTTTTATATCGTGTAAGATCCAGTAAACCTTCATCTACCATGGCTATACTATAAGTCATGGCCCTGCCCTGTTTCTCACTTACTTTGAGCGTAATATTTTCCTCAGGCCTTAAAACATTAGGCATGGTAATTTCAGGTTTCAGTCTGGTCAAAGGATCTTCTACCGATATTGGGACTACCCCGTACATTCGAATAGGCGAATCATTTAAAGTAGTGGCATGCGGATGCAGCAAACTTATATTGATATAAACATTTGGCGTATACGATTCGGATATGGGAATTTCAAATTTTGTTTCCCCTTTTTTGGATTCCACCCATTGCGAATGCAGTACTTCACTGCCATTTTCCACGGTAACCAAGGCCCTGCCTCCTTCCGAACCGGGAAAGGTAACAATGGCAGTTTCCCCTACTTTATAAACTTCCTTATCCGTGGAGAACGCCAACATAGTGGCGGCGGAAGGATCATTCTTCATAGATTTTCCAGCCCATCCGGGCCAATCTATATAAACGGTCTTTCCAGTTGCATGCCCTCCATTTGGATCTTCCACCCTAACCAAATATCTTCCCCATTCGGGATATTTTAGTTCAAAATTAAAAGTTGCCTTACCACTGGGATTGGTGCTTATGGTCTTCTCCAAAACTTTTTCCTGATAACCACTACTGCTAAAATTGGAAAGGTTATCGGCAGATGTCTCCCACCACCATCTCCAACTCACTTTATAAATAGTAACCTTTAAATTGTTGGCGGCTTTGGCATTCCCCAATTTATCTACCGTTACCACTTCAAATTTATGGGCTTCATCGGTGAGCAACATTCCTCTGGTTTTATCGCCTTTGGGTACATGTAGGCCTACATAGGTATCAAAAGGCGAAAATTGCTTTGTAAAAACGTCCGTGCTAAAATCTCCTCCATGTTCATATACCTTGGTAACAAATGCCGCAGTAAGCATTCCCGGGGCCTGATTATTAATTTGTGGATTCATGGAAAAGGCAGCTTTCCCTTCTGCATTTACCGTATTGTTGAATACTATTTGATCTTCGGCCGTAAACGCCCTTGTGGGGTCATCGAAAACATAGGTCGGAAAATTTTTAAAAGTTGTGGTCTGCGCCTTAAACTTGGCAGTAATGTCCGCTTTTAAATTTTTGGCGACCGCCCCGTGAAGCCAAGCCACTTCCAACATCCCTTCAATAGGTTTCCCACCGGACAACACCTCATTTTCAAAGGCTGTCTTGATCTTTAACCTATTTGGCTTGATTGTTTCAATCTTAATGGTTTTTGTAAAAGTGGCCCCTCCTACCGAAACCTTGGCCAACCAATTACCGGTAGGCGCATTTTCGTCCGTATTTAAAATAAAATTATAAAAATTGTTAAGGGAACTTGTCCTTACTTCCCTATGCACCAATTTGTTGTAAGGATCCATCAATTCCAATTTTACGGGATGTCCCTCTGGAAGTTTATTGGCCTTATCGTTCAACATAAACGAAAGAAAGAGTTTATCGCCTGGGCGCCAGACCCCCCTCTCCCCAAAAATAAAACCTTTTATACCCCTTTGTAGTGCAACCCCATCAACATTAAACTTACTAACGGACAGTGCATTGCCGTCATTGAGTTTAACATAGGTCTTTTGACCGTTGCTCTCTGCTACGGCAAAGTAGGCCAAATGATCCGAATCAAAAATGGTGGTGCCATCCGGCCCTGTTGTAATCTGTCCAATAGGCTGTTGTTGATAATTGTAAAAAGTAACCTTTGCCCCTGCAATGGGTTCCGTACTTACAATATTATTGACCGCTACAAAATAACTCTTGTTCACCCCTTTTTTTACGGTTATCCCCAGATCCGAGGCCAGAACATTGGTCCCTACCGTTTTATCATAGTAATAGGAAGTATGGCAAGGATTATCCCGTTGATTCCAGTCATAGTTAAAGTAATAATCCTCGTAATAGGATTCTACTCCGTCCCATTGGCTGTTTTCCGTTTCTTGATCAAAATCGTCTCCCAATGGAACTTCCTGTTCAAAATTGGTGGCTTCACATTTGTATAGGCTATAGGAGGGTTTAAAACTAAATTCAACTCTATAAATGGCCCCGACCTCTGGTGCAATAAGCGTTCTTAAATCTACGGCATGTGCAGACCATTTACTATTATTAGAGACAAGACTGGCTTCCAAATCCAACTTTTTGGAAGCTATTGGCCGCGCTACCCTTTTTAGGTCGTAACTCCCGTTAAGGTCATTGCTTTGTAAAAACTGTAGTATATTGCCTTCGAAAATTTTATAGACCTTTAGGTCGACCGACTTTAGGTTTACCGCCTCAAAATTTATTTTAAGATTATTGGAGGATGGTAATATTGTTCCATTTGATAAGAGGCGGACCTCAGGTTTTATTTGATCGAACGCTACCCGCTCCGTAAGCCTTGTTTTAAGCTTGAAGCCATCAATACTTTCAATACCTTCAAAAACCTCGAGCATTAGCGTTGTGCTTATCTCTTTGGAAGGATATATCCTTAATGTATTGCCAACTACATCATATTTTAGGTGGCCATCGCCTTCCAATACCACCAGGCCCTTAAAGTTTTGCCCTTTTTTTAAGGGATCCGAAAAATTGATGTTTATAACTTGATTTTCCCCGGTTTCCAGGCCAACATCCTGAATACTAAAATTACTCTTGCCCGGAATTTTTATAGTATTCTTCCCAGCACTTTCAATATCCATGGCCGTGCCATCCCAAACAACCTCCAGATCGGTATCCTCGGCAAATCGCTGAATACTATCGATCTTAAAATAAAATTGGTTTCCTTCAACTGTAGAGGCATCAAATTTTACCGGCACCTGTTTCCCTTTTTGTTTTACTTGCAACAACTGCCTGGCCTTTTCCAAACTTAACAGATCGGCACTTTTCAATTGTCCTTCCAAATATTGATAATCCTTGGAATAGGATTGTAGTGCTTGGGTATAGACATTAAACTGCTGCTTTAATGTCCTTACCTCAAAATTAAACTCGCGCAATTCCTTTGAAACCCCGCTTACAAGAGCTCCCAGATTCAAAATAAACCTATAGGTGGTATCCTGTCTAAAACCGGTATCGGGGACAAAGGCAATAGTTCTGCCGTCCAATGCTATTACCTTGCCACTGGTCTTGGGCAATACCTGTAATAAATCGCCGTCCAACTCCTTTCCGTTTTCCCAGGCATCAATGGGATGGTTCAGCATTACCCTAACATCTGCCTTTGCCGAAATTATTCCGTGGGACACTTCCGTTATATATTCCTGATATAGATTTAAGTTATCTACCGGTGTTTTGTCGGTATCTTTTTTCGGATTGCAACCAACTATAAAAAGAAATATCAGGACACGGACAATTATTTTCATGAAAAGGACCTATTTAGTACAGTAAAGATAAATGGTTTTCCTTTTATTGAATATTTTTAATGAAATTAAACCCGCCAAAAGTCTATTCCAGGTTCATTTCGCGTTTCGATCCGAAAGTTCTCCGACCCTTGGATTATTAGGATTGGCGATGAAAAATGTATTTCATCGAATAAATCGTTTCATTTGAATTCGAGCTAAATAATTTCTTGTAATATTACAATCGTTGGTTGTTGGAAGCCAATTTCCAGAACACAAGAATTCCCCATTCTTCCCTTTCTTCCTACTTACAAATAGAACATTATTATGAAAATGATATTGCATTATTTTGTAATGCTTTTGTTCGCATTTGTAGTAGTCTCCTGCAGCACGGAGTCTATAGGGCCGGCAATTGATTCCGAAGTCGAAAATGCGGTAGAAGTGGAACAGGAATTACTCGGAATCGTCAACGAACACCGAGTTTCATTAGGGTATAACTACCTTAATTTCAGCATAGTGGCGTATGAGTACGCTAACAAGCATACCGATTATATGATAGCCAAGGGTGCTATAAACCATGATAATTTTAGTGCCCGTGCATCGGATATTTCCGAAGCGGTAAATGCCTCTTTTGTCTCAGAAAATGTAGCCAAAGACTATGATTCCGCCCTTGAGGCCTTTCAAAAATGGTTGGCCAGCTCCGACCATAGAAAAACTATGGAGGGCGACTTTACGCATACTGCGGTAAGTGTTAAGAGAAATACCGACGGTAATCTTTATTTTACACAACTCTTCTACCGATAATCCTCTTAAAAGCGGTTTACTTTTATTATTTTTGAGGTTAGGCAAAGTTATTAAAATAAGATGGCGGAAGCTATCGTATTTTAAGGAGCGGAAGTATAATATTAACTTTAGGAAACACTATGTCCATACAACGACCATTCAATTTAAATAAATGGATTTCCGAAAACAGGAATACGTTAAAACCTCCCGTAGGAAACAAAAATCTTTATACGGAATCGGGAGATTACATTGTTATGGTTGTTGCCGGCCCTAATGCCAGGAAAGATTATCATTATAACGAAACAGAGGAGCTGTTTTATCAATTGGAAGGAAATATTGAGGTACATATTCAAGAAGACGGTCAAAAAAAGACAATGGAATTGGGTCCTGGGGATATGTACCTGCATCCCGCCAAAACACCCCATTCCCCGGTTAGGAAGGAAGGGTCCATAGGTTTGGTCATAGAACGTAAACGGGCAGGGATGAACGTTGATGATGGACTGTTGTGGTTTTGCGATAACTGCAACCATAAACTCTATGAAGTATACTTCACCTTAAATAATATTGAAAAAGATTTTTTAGGGCATTTTAAAACCTTCTATGGTTCGGAAGAACTTAGGACCTGTAGCAATTGTGGTACCATAATGCCAGTAGATGAAAGGTTTATTGCCAAGGAAGACGAATAGTTATCCCTTAATTCCAATTTTACTTCCTATAATCTAAGTTCAGACTTAAAGCCTTAAATCAGGTTATAAAACATTTATGGTCGGTTATACCTTGGACTCCACATTAATTTGTAATTTTGAAAAAATATAACAATTAATACTAAAATAGTTATAAATGTCAAATATTGCGCAAGAATTTGGAATCCATGATGCCTTGAAAAAATTAGGCATACAAACCATAAATAATGGAACATCCACAGGGTTGAACAACTTTTCATCGGGCGGGGAGTTAAGCTCATATTCCCCGGTAGATGGTGTTCTAATTGGCAAGGTAAAGTCCACCTCCAAAAAGGATTATGAAGCGGTAATGGATGTGGCCACCAATACATTTAAAATTTGGCGCACCAAACCGGCACCCCAACGGGGGGAAATAGTGCGACAGTTTGGCAATAAACTTCGTGAACTTAAGGAACCCTTGGGAAAATTGGTTTCCTATGAAATGGGAAAATCGTATCAGGAGGGTCTGGGAGAGGTACAGGAAATGATCGATATCTGTGATTTTGCCGTAGGGCTATCAAGGCAATTGCACGGATTTACCATGCATTCCGAAAGACCGGGACATAGAATGTACGAACAATATCATCCTCTGGGGGTAGTAGGTATAATCTCGGCCTTCAATTCCCGGTCGCCGTATGGGCCTGGAATACGGCCTTGGCATGGATATCGGGAGATGTCTGTGTATGGAAACCAAGTGAAAAAACACCCTATGTGGTCTGGCCTGCCAAAACATTGTGGCCAGCGTTCTTAAAGAAAATAATCTTCCTGAAGGTATTTCCTGTTTGATCAATGGCGATTATAAGGTTGGCGAATTTATGACCCATGACAAAAGGGTGCCCCTAGTATCCGCCACAGGATCTATTCGCATGGGCAAAACCGTGGCCCAGGCAGTGGCCGCCCGCCTAGGAAAGTCACTCCTGGAACTTGGAGGTAACAATGCCATTATCGTAACCCCGGAGGCGGACATTAAAATGACCGTCATTGGAGCAGTTTTTGGGGCCGTTGGCACGGCAGGACAACGCTGCACCTCTACCCGAAGATTAATTGTGCACGACTCCATTTATAATCAGGTAAAGGAAGCCCTTATAACCGCATATAATCAGTTGCGGATCGGGAATCCATTGGATCAAAAGAACCATATAGGCCCTTTAATAGATGCCGATGCCGTAAGCATGTACCAACGGGCACTTAAACAAGTGGTGGAAGAAGGAAGTAAGCTACTAGTTGAAGGCGGAGTATTGCAAGGGGAGGGATATGAGAGCGGATGTTATGTGAAACCAGCCATTGCAGAGGCAAACAATAGTTACGACATTGTACAACAGGAGACATTTGCCCCAATATTGTACCTTTTAAAATACTCAGGTGACCTAGAAAATGCCATTGCCCTACAAAACGGAGTAGTCCAAGGGCTATCCTCGGCAATCATGACCAACAACCTGAGGGAGGCGGAACGTTTTTTATCTGCCCAGGGCAGTGATTGTGGAATAGCCAATGTTAACATTGGAACTTCGGGGGCAGAGATCGGAGGGGCCTTTGGAGGCGAAAAAGAAACGGGCGGCGGTCGCGAATCCGGTTCGGACGCATGGAAAATCTATATGCGAAGACAGACCAATACGATCAACTATAGCACAGAATTGCCCTTGGCCCAAGGTATAAAGTTCGATCTTTAAAATCATACTCCCATACAAAACCCACTAGGTATCGGTTTGCTCCCAAATACCTAGCGGGTTTTAAACCAACCAACTAAATTACATCAAAAAGAATAGGTATTATTCACTACATCTTAAAGAAGTTCATATTTGAATATTCAAAAAAAACCCGTAGCCAATTGAAAATTTCCCTTCCCCCGAATAGGTCCATTAGAAATAGCTGCGGGTTTAACCCAAATAACTCTTATAAATTAATCAAGGTAAAAAGGACCTATTTCAATGCCGGAACTTGGTCGGGAGAAATAAGGTCTTTTTATTGATCCTATTATCAATGCTAAAGTCCATATTTACTTCCACAGTTAAAAGCAAAACTATATGGATGGTAATAAAATGTGTATAATTGGCAAATTTTGCCGTTTCCGGTCCTCACTCAGATATTCATACTACTGTTCTAAGACGTTTTTAGAATAGAGCTTCAAACAATTTTAAACCCGGCCCATTTACCAATATTTTCAAAACTTTATCGGTTTAAATGCAAACTTCTGTTAGGGCATAATCTTGATAACTATTTGAAATGTAACATTTAACGACATTTTTTTTAACACTTACAGAAATTTTAATACATTTAGGCAAAGCCTAACAACTATCTCCAAAATGTCTGGAAAAACAACCAATTTATTGGGTATTGTAATTCCCATTGTTGCTGGAACCTATTTTAATATCATGTTGTGCAATACAGGTAGCGCCAAAACAGAGGAGGTAACCAAAAATAGAAAGCTGGTAGAGAAAAAAATAATCATCCGGACATTGACCAAAACAACCGACCCTAAACAAAAAAGCATATGGAAAACCTAAGTATTTGGTGCTGGATCGTTCCCGCCGTGGTAGGTATGGTCTGTGCCCTATTTGGCTACTTCATCGGCAAGGGCAAAAATTTCCCAATAGACCATACTTCAGAAGTAAATACTTTTAAAGATAAAATTGTAAGATTGAAAAAAGATTTGGCCGTCTGCAACCAACAACTCTCCCAAAAGTGGAGCTCGTTGTCCCAGCTAAACCCATTGCCCCAATAAAAGCGGCAGAAGCCCTACTTCCCTTTAACGCCCAAGCAGCAAAGGCTGCCCTTGGAAAAACCGTAAAACGGGACGACCTAAGGATTGTAGAGGGTATTGGACCCAAAATTCAGCAACTATTCCATTCCCATAACATTAAAACATGGAAAGATCTGTCCGAAACTGCCGTTGCCAAATGTCAGGAAATATTGGACAATGGAGGTGCCCCTTATAAAATTCTCGACCCGGCTTCCTGGCCTATGCAGGCAAAAATGGCCTACGAGGGCAAATGGAAAGATTTGCACAAATGGCAGGAAGAGCACAAAAGGGGCAAGCTATAGTCCTAACTATTTTGCCGTTTGATATTTGCCAAACAAAAAAGGTAGGATCAAGAAAAAACAGTTATAAATACTTCTTTTGGCGACAATAAAATACCTCAAATTGTTCTTAAAACAGGGTATTCATGCCCATTGACAATATCCCCTAGACCATTCTTCCGTTGGCTTCCACCCATTTGAACCTATAGTTGTCTTCCGGGAATTTCATCCTGCTGGCGATTCGCTCCAATCTATCGGGCAACTTCATTAAATAATCCCTGGCCCTTTCGGCATCATCATTAAGACTTCTAATACTATCCAATTCCCAATAGCTATTCAATTTTTTCAATATTTCTATATAATCCTGAGCGGTATAAACCCCCAATCTTTGGGCGCAATTGGAAAAGTTTTCAAATGCGGTCCCGATAGTTCCGCCCGACTCCCTTAGGAAATGGGCCGGCATTACAATTTTTTTCTTCATCATGTCGGCAAAGGCCAACATCATCTGACTGGGATCATTTTCAAAAATCACCTTAACAAATTCCCTATAGGCCAAATGATGGCGCATTTCGTCCCCGGCAATAATGGTACACATTTTTCCAAGAAGCGTATTGCCCCCCTTTTTACACATTTGACCCACCCTTTTGTGCGAAATATTGGTGGCCAACTCTTGAAAAGTGGTATATACAAAATTTTTATAGGGATCTCTATCCGTTCCTATATCAAAACCATCGGCAATTAAATATTGGGTGGTTATTTCCACTTCCCGCATATTGACCCTACCGGACAAATAAAGATATTTGTTCAGCACATCGCCGTGCCTATTCTCCTCAGCGGTCCAATGACGTACCCATTTGGACCATCCATTCTTGTTTTCACCGTGTTGATCTATCCCTTCCACATCCATTAACCAGGATTCGTAGGTTGGGAGCGCCTCCTCCGTAATCGTATCCGCTACCAAGGTGACCCATAGATCATAGCCCAACTCCTTGGCTTCCTCCCTTATTTGGGTTACATGATCCATAAAGCCTTCACTTTGTGTATCCGGTAAAAAATCCGTGGGTTGCCAAATATCTTGAATTGGAATAAGGTACTGGTTTATAAAACCATCCACCTTACCTTCAATGGACTTCATTACTTCTATTCTAACGTTCTTATTGGACATTCTTCAAATTTTATGTAAATATCCTTAATAATCTTGATAATCTATCCCAATGAACTGTAAAATTTAGTTTCTACCCATTTCTGAAGGGTAAAACAAATATACCGGATCACTTTGCCAATATTGCTTGGAATCAACATCCATGATCGTCAACGGCCCTCTAAAGGCCGCCCCTGTGTCCACATTCCATATATTGGCCGCATTCTTCGGAGTAGTCCTCCCTATCCTTGTTACCGGAGTGTGGCCAATAAAAATCTCCTTATAATGGGTTAACCTTTGCGGGTAAAACCCGTCCTCTTTGGTCAGTGATGGATCCAAGGATAGGGCCAATTCCCAAAGGGTCCTGTCCCAATAATAGGTTTTGGCAAAATACTCGTGGCCTACACCCTTTAAGTTAGTAAATCCTGCATGAATAAACAAGCGATTTTCAGCATCCAATATATAATTCTCCAAATTATCATAAAATTGAATGTGGGCTTCCTTTATTCCATCGCCCACCAACCGATAAGAATCCTGTGTAGCACTCCCCCCATGTTGGAGCCAAAGCGGATTGTTCTCCCCACTTTTCAACCAATCATTACAAAGTTCGTCATGATTTCCCCTTATAAACGAACACTGGTGCGTTAGCCTAAGCTCCATTAAAAAATTGACCGTATTCACAGCATCGCTCCAACCATCCACATAATCCCCCAAAAATATAAGATGGTCTTTAGGACCCACATTTGCCCTTATCAATACCTGCTTCAAAGCCTTTAACCCTGAATGCAGGTCTCCTATTACCAATGTTCTCATTGGACAAAAATCGCAAATACCCCTTTAATAACCATGAATAAAAGAACCAAAATAAAATTCCCCGAATAATTCATGTTCGGGAACCATAGCCTCAAAACAATCCAATGCCATCAAAAGCCCTTTTAACAAGGCCAAACGGAACGACAACATATGGACCAAAATAAAAAGCATACCGGCCACCAAGAACAGAAACTTCATTTATAATGATAAGTTTTGAAAACAAATATTTAAAAAAGAATAATTTATTTGTCAACTTTTGCGTATTAATAAATATATATTTTATTGATTATCAACTATTTAAATAATAATTATTGAAAACTTTTATGATAATTATCATATTTTTATTCCTATTTTTTTTAATACTTTTGTTCTTTATCCCAATTAAACCACAACCCTTAAAAATCAGTATATGCCAACAAAAATAGCCCCGGGCCCACAAAAGACGTACAGCCAGGAAGAAGCCTATAATGCTTCATTAAGATATTTTAAAGGGGATGACCTTGCGGCCAGGGTTTGGGTAAATAAATATGCCCTTAAAGATTCCGAAGGGAATATTTATGAACTGACCCCTGATGATATGCACCACAGGATAGCGAAGGAGATTTCCAGAATTGAACAAAAATACCCAAACCCTCTTACCGAAGAACAGGTTTTTGATCTTATCAAAAACTTTAAATACATAGTCCCCCAGGGCAGCCCCATGGCGGGCATTGGCAACCCTTATCAGATCGCATCCCTGTCCAATTGTTTTGTAATAGGCAATGAAGGGCAATCCGATTCGTATGGGGGAATCATGAAAATAGATCAGGAACAAGTACAACTTATGAAGCGCCGTGGTGGTGTTGGCCATGACCTATCGCATATACGCCCCAAGGGGTCTCCGGTAAAAAACTCCGCCTTGACCTCTACCGGCCTGGTGCCTTTTATGGAAAGATATTCCAATACCACCAGGGAAGTGGCCCAAGATGGCAGAAGAGGGGCTTTAATGTTGTCGGTCTCCATAAACCATCCGGATGCAGAGGATTTTATAGACGCCAAAATGGAACAGGGAAAGGTAACGGGGGCCAACGTTTCCGTTAGAATGGACGATGATTTTATGGGAGCCGTCGAAAACGGACAGCCCTACACCCAAAAATTTCCTGTTCACAGCCATAATCCCAAGGTTTCCAAAATCATAGATGCCCAAAAACTATGGGGCAAGATAGTCCATAATGCCTGGCAATCAGCAGAGCCGGGTATTTTGTTCTGGGATACCATTATAAAGGAATCCGTACCGGATTGTTATGCGGACTTGGGCTATAATACCGTGTCTACCAATCCCTGTGGCGAGATTCCTCTTTGCCCTTATGATTCCTGTCGCCTGTTGGCCATTAATCTCTTCTCCTATGTAGACCGGCCCTTTACGAATAAGGCCTCCTTTAATTTTAAACTCTTTAAAGAACATATTGCGGCGGCCCAGCGCATCATGGACGATATTATAGACCTTGAATTGGAGAAAGTGGATGTGATTCTGGAAAAAATAAAAAAGGATCCGGAATTGGAAGAAACCAAGGCCGTGGAATATAATTTATGGACCAAAATCAAAGAAAAGGCCCAACAAGGAAGGCGAACAGGAATAGGTATTACGGCCGAAGGGGATATGCTGGCAGCCCTAGGCCTGCGTTATGGAGATGAAGATGCCAACCAATTTTCCATTGAAGTGCACAAGACCATTGCCCTGGAAGCCTATAGAGCCTCGGTACATACCGCTAAAGACAGGGGAGCATTTGAAATCTTTGATGCCGAAAGGGAAAAAAATAACCCCTTTATCCTTAGATTGAAGGAAGCCGATGAAAAATTGTATTTCGAAATGTTGGAATACGGCCGAAGGAATATTGCGCTATTGACCATTGCACCAACCGGTACCACTAGTTTAATGACCCAGACCACATCTGGTATAGAACCGGTTTTCCTACCCGTATACAAGCGCCGCAGAAAGGTGAATCCGAATGACAAGGATATCCGTATCGATTTTGTAGATGAAGTAGGGGATTCTTGGGAAGAATATTTGGTTTTCCATCATAAATTCAAACAATGGATGGATACCCAAGGAATGGATACCGAAAAAAATTATTCCCAGGAGGAGTTGCAGAAAATCGTGGAAAGCTCCCCTTATTATAGGGCTACTTCCAATGATGTGGATTGGTTGAGCAAGGTCCGTTTACAGGGTGCCGTTCAAAAATGGGTGGACCATTCCATAAGTGTTACCATAAATCTCCCTAATGATGTGTCCGAAGAATTGGTAGGAAAGCTCTATTTGGAAGCATGGAAGGCCGGTTGCAAGGGAGTAACCGTTTATCGGGACGGTTCCAGATCCGGGGTATTGGTTTCCAACGAACCAAAAAAATCTGAAAACGGGGAGTCCCTCACCCGTTTCCCTACAAAACGTCCCCAAATTTTAGAGGCCGACGTGGTGCGACTTCAAAATAACAAAGAAAAATGGATCGCTTTTATTGGCCTGATAAATGACCAACCCTATGAAATTTTCACAGGTATGGCAGATGACGAGGACGGTATTTTAATTCCTAGGTGGGTGAACAACGGACTAATAATAAAAAGTAGGAACGAGGACGGTTCCTCACGATATGATTTTCAATACAAAAACAAAAGGGGCTACAAAACGACCATTGAGGGACTGTCCCATAAATTTAATCCGGAATATTGGAACTATGCCAAATTAATTTCAAGTACCCTACGCCATGGCATGCCTATAGAAAAAGTTGTAGATCTTATCAACAGCCTACAACTGGACAGTGAATCCATCAACACATGGAAAAATGGGGTTGCAAGGGCACTTAAGAGATATGTTGCCGATGGCACGGAGGCCAAGGGACAAAAATGCGATTCCTGTAATTCCAAAAATCTGATCTACCAGGAAGGGTGCCTTACCTGTAAGGATTGCGGTTCATCCAAATGCGGATAAGCCATTGTTCCCGGAATTTTAGATCTTCACCATAAAATATACGTCCCCAAATGCAAGCATTTGGGGACGTTTTTAGTATTACTGCATTTTTCTATCTATTTTAGACTTCTCAATTAACATCAAGACATGAAAAACGTTTTCTGTATAGGGGAATTATTAATAGATTTTGTAGCGGAAAAACAGGGCAGCGATCTGGCAAAGGCCCATAATTTTACTAAAAAAGCAGGGGGTGCACCGGCCAATGTAGCTTCGGCAATAGCCAAACTGGGTGGCAAAAGTTATTTTATTGGCTGCGTAGGCAAAGACCCCTTTGGCACTTTTCTGATCAATACCTTGACCAATGGGCAAGTGGACGTATCCCTGGCACAACGATCCAACACTTTCACGACCCTTGCCTTTGTTTCCCTGGCAGAGGATGGGGAACGCGATTTTGTTTTTAGCCGTGGGGCAGACAAAGAATTGACCCATGACACTGGATTAAAAGATCTATTTAAGGAACAGATCGTACATTTTGGAGCCGCCACCTCCTTTCTGGGCGGTAGTTTGGAAAAGGCCTATTCCCGCTATTTCCAGGAAGCCTTATCCCAAAAAAGTTTCGTGTGTTTCGATCCTAATTTTAGGACCGATCTCTGGAAAGGAACCGAAGCCCTCTTTGTGCAGAAATGCATCCCGTACATAGAAAAATCGCATTTGTGCAAATTTAGTTTGGAGGAGGCCCGGTTACTTTCCGGAAAAGAAAATTTGGAAGGGGCATGTGCCTATCTACACCGGTTGGGCACAAAAATAATTACCGTTACCCTAGGGGGGGAGGGCACCTATTTAAGTACCCCCTCCACACAAAAAATAATTCCGAGTATAAAAATAAAACCCGTTGATACAACAGGCGCCGGAGATGCCTTTATTGGATGTTTATTAAAACAGATTTCCCTTGTCCCCGATCTGGATACCCTCCTAGACGATTCCGAGATATTGGAAAAAATGGTTCAGGATGCCAATAAGGCCGGAGCTTTTACCACCCTTAACTACGGGGCCATAGAATCCTTGCCCTCCCAAGAACAATTGGACCTGTTATAAATATGGTGTTAGGCAACCCCTAATTATACTTTATCTTTCTAATGATACGTAGGGATTCCTTTATGGATTGGTACACGGGAAGGCTATACTTCTTCATTATTGGTTTGGCGTTTTCCATAATATCCTTTGCTTCTTCAAAACCATTGACATAGCATATTAAAAAAGTATCGGACAACAGGTCCAAATCCCGCTCCTCGTTTGGGGTCAAAGGAATTTTCTTTTCAATTTTTCCCAACACGGCCACATTGGCATTGTAAATATGGTACAGTGTTTTTTTATCATATAAGGGAGGTTCAAAAATTAAATCGCTTTGAATGGTGTAGGTGCCGTTGTCCATAAACGTAATGACTACTTTTTCCAACGGATAATATTTTTGCTGGCTGCTTAACCCCAGCTGTACAAATTCTATGGTAGTGAAGGAATGTTCATCATAAGCTATGGTAATTTCATCGAATTCCGAAAAAAATAACTTCACTTGTTCATTGATCAATTCAATGTCGACACGCGAATAATAAGTTTCATTTTTTACTTTTTTTTGATGCCCAGCCCAACAGACCACAAATTGCTCTTTAAAGACCTTATAGTTACCACTAAGATCCTTATGTCTTTCGTTTAAAAAATCGATTACTCCATCCAAGGTAAGTTCAATGTTGTTTTTGGCATGTTTTTCAATGGTTGCCACAACATCTGAATTTACATCCGTCAATTCAATTCCATAGGCCTTTGGCATACTTATACTGCCGTCCCTAAAAAATACCGATCCGCCATAGTACTTCCAAATATTCTTTCGCAAAGAACAAACCTTCCCATTGGATTTTATAGTTACCAGACCAACCACCTTGCCCATAGGCAAATGCGGAAATGGAATGTTTTCATAAGTAATCCGTGGGGGATTGTCCAAATAGGCATTCACCAAATTTTGAATCTTGCTATCATCAAAAAAATCGACCCCTACAATTTCATTGTCCTCATCCTCTATCCCAATTACGATAAAGGAATTGTTTTGAGGGTTGCTATTGGCAAGTGCACAGACATGTTTTAAAAATTTAGCCTTCCCCTCCTTCTGTCCAATATCTATAAAGCGTTTTTTATCATAAAAACTATTTTCATCATTATGGGCCAGTAGGTTTTTTACGAGCAGGCGTTTATTGATCATAATTCCTTATTAACAATAGTAGCATTCGCCTGTGCCGTAGGTAAAATTAATAAATCCGCAATGTTGACATGGGAAGGTCTGCTTACCATAAAATAGATGACCTCTGCAATATCCTCCGGTTGCAATGGCTTATACCCCTTGTAGGTAGACTCCGCCCTGCCATTATCTCCCTTAAAGCGGACTTTACTGAATTCGGTTTCAACCAATCCCGGATTAATGGCCCCAACGCGAATACCGTGTTTGTTTAAATCTATCCTCATCCCTTTATTTATGGCATCTACGGCATATTTACTGGCGCAGTATACGTTCCCCATGGGATAAACTTCCTTCCCGGCAATGGAACCGATATTAATTATATGGCCTAATTTATTTTTGATCATTTTTGGCATTATGGCCTTGGAAACATATAAAAGACCCTTGACGTTAATGTCCAACATAGCTTCCCAGTCACCCAGATCCCCATCCTCTATGGAATCCAGACCATGGGCATTGCCCGCATTATTGATTAGAATATTTATATGGGAAAACTCCTCGGGAAGGGAAGCGATTGCCTCAAAAACTGCCTTTTTATCCCGTACATCAAATTCCAAAACGAAAACTTTGGTATATCTGGAAAGTTCCTTTTTAAGTTCGTTCAAACGTTTTTCTCGCCTGCCGCAAATCACCAAATTAATCCTGTTGGAGGCAAAGAGTTTGGCAGTTGCGAGTCCAATTCCACTTGTAGCCCCCGTTATAAATGCCGTTGGCTTCCCCTTAATGCTATTATCCATAATCAATCCTTAATTTATTTCGTACAATACCGTTGGTCCACTTTCATATGTGCATATCATCCCATCCCAGAAAGAAAAACCATACTGCCAATAACGGCCAAAATTAGGTCTTCAAAACAGCCTCTATCAGCTGAACACGGGTGCCATTAAAGCCAAGCATACACCTTGACCTCCCAGCAACGGCAAAGACAATTGAACAAACCGATTCATTGTCCAATGAACCATATATTAGCTCTAATAAAAAGTGGTAATTCCCTATGTCCAGTAAAGCTTAAACCTTCGGGTAATTTAAGGTGTCTATTGAGCCGCTCCTACGTTGAAAAAATCCTTACTTAGCCAAGGCTTTGCCCGTTTTTTGCGCCTTGGTCCAGCTCAAGATCCATCATTCCCTACCCGTCATTTAAACGTTGACCGGACACTGGATCCTTCCGCAACAAAAAATTTGTTATCCAAATGCCACAAATAATTGCAGCTGTAAGGATTTTGAAATAAGATGTTTTATTTTTCATATGTTTGTGAAATTATGAATAATTCCCTTAAATAGTTCATAAAACCAGATCCATTAATTAACTTTTAACCATACATTAACAGCCAAAAACTAAATAAATTTTCAATTTGCATCCACTTTTGGAGTAAACCACTGTAAACAAAACAAAATATAAGGATTATATGGAAGAAAATACTTCGGTAGACATTAGTGCCGTGAATGAGAAGATTGCCCAGGAGAGTGCTTTTATCGACCTACTTATTTTGGAGATGAACAAGGTAATCGTTGGACAAAAACATATGGTGGAGCGATTGCTCATAGGACTTTTGGGGCAGGGCCATATACTTTTGGAAGGCGTCCCTGGTCTGGCCAAAACCTTGGCAATAAACACTTTGGCAAAAGCGGTACACGGAAGCTTTAGCAGGATTCAATTTACTCCCGATCTTTTACCCGCAGACGTCGTAGGTACTATGATCTACAATATGAAATTGAACGATTTCTCCATTAAAAAAGGACCCATATTTGCCAATTTTGTCCTAGCGGATGAAATTAACCGAGCTCCCGCAAAGGTGCAATCCGCCCTTTTGGAAGCCATGCAGGAAAAACAGGTTACCATAGGTGATGAAACTTTTGTGCTGGACAAGCCCTTTCTGGTAATGGCAACCCAAAACCCGGTGGAACAGGAAGGAACTTACCCATTACCGGAAGCCCAGGTGGATCGTTTTATGTTAAAGACCGTTATTGATTACCCCAAGCTCAGCGAAGAACAATTAATAATCAGGCAAAACCTTAAAGGAGCGTACGATGAGGTAAAACCTGTGGTTAGCCTTAATCAGATTCTCAGTGCACAAAAGGCGGTAAGGGATGTGTATATGGACGAAAAAATTGAGAAATATATTCTCGATATTATATTTGCCACCCGATATCCGGAAAAATATAATTTAGAAAACCTAAAACCCTTGATCAGTTTCGGAGCTTCGCCAAGGGGTAGTATCAATTTGGCGGTAGCTGCCAAATGCTATGCGTTTATAAAAAGACGGGGCTACGTTGTTCCCGAAGATGTAAGGGCAGTGATCCATGACGTTTTGCGCCATAGGATAGGTATCACCTACGAGGCCGAGGCAGAAAACATTACTTCGGAAGAAATAATAAATAAGATCGTAAACGAAATTGAAGTACCTTAATCAGTCTACAGTTATCCGTCTACAGCTATTGGTATTTACCCCTTAAAACTGTAACCGAATACTTTTTACTGCAAACTGCAAACTGAAAATGGATACCAAGGAATTATTAAAAAAAGTCCGCAAGATCGAAATAAAGACGAGGCGTCTTTCCGACCATATTTTTGGTGGGGAATACCACTCGACTTTTAAGGGAAGGGGTATGACGTTTAGTGAGGTACGCCAATATCAATTTGGTGATGATGTCCGATCCATCGATTGGAACGTCACCGCGCGCTACAACGAACCTTTTGTAAAGGTATTTGAAGAAGAAAGGGAACTTACCATGATGCTCATGGTAGATGTGAGCGGTTCGGAACTTTTTGGCACCAAGAATCAGTTTAAAAAGGAAATTATTACCGAAATCTCTGCTACACTGGCATTTTCGGCACTTCAGAACAATGATAAAGTAGGACTTATTTTGTTTACCAATGAAGTGGAACTTTACATTCCCCCAAAAAAAGGGAAAAGTCACGCCCTACGGATAATCAGGGAATTGCTGGAGTTTACCCCCAAGAGCAGTGAGACAAATTTGGGAGCTGCCTTAAAATTCCTCACCAACGTAATGAAGAAAAAGGCCATTGTCTTCGTACTCTCGGATTTTATTACCGATGATTATCTTCAAACCTTACGTATTACGGGCAAAAAACACGATCTTACCGGCATTAGGGTGTATGATGAAAGAGAGGAAAATATCCCAAATTTAGGCATGGTACAAATGCAGGACGCCGAAACAGGTGCAATTCAATTGGTAAATACCCAATCCAAAAAAGTACGGATGGCCTATGGCAAGCATTATAGTGAGCGGGTTGCCTATTTTCAGGAAACCTTTACCAAATCCGGTTGCGGGGTGCTGAATTGTAGGGTAGATGAAAGTTATGTAAAGAAATTATTGGGCTATTTTAAGAGAAGAGGTTGATTTACATGAGGAACTTAAATTTAAGCATTATAAATAATTATTCGTATTTTTTACGATATATGGTGTTGTGTCTACTATTTGCCACAACACAAGGATTTTCCCAAAATACGCCGGTCATTGTATCCGGAGTGGATACCACCTACATAAAGATTGGCGAGCAGATCAATTTTAAGGTTAGCGTAGAAACGGATTCCACCGCCCAAGTAATTTTTCCGGAAGGCCAAACCTTTTCCCCTTTAGAAACCGTGGAGGCCCTCAAAACCGATACCGTTAAAAAATTGGACAGGATGACGCTTCAAAAAATTTACGCCCTAACCCAATTTGATTCAGGTTCCTATATCCTTCCAAGGCAACAGATTATGATAAACGGGAAACCGTTTTTTACGGATTCCGTAAGAATTGAGGTATCTACAGTACCTGTGGATACCTTGGCACAGAAGATGTACGATATAAAACCCATAATAAATGTAGAAAAATCGAACGCTTCATTTTGGAGAATTATCTTTTGGGTACTGGGGTTCCTAATTTTGGTCGGCGCAGCACTGTATTGGTTCGTTTTCAGAAAGAAACCTTTGAGCGAAGAAGAAAAAGTGGCCCTATTGCCCCCGTTTGACCGTGCCATCCTTGGTTTAAAACAGTTGGAAAAATCAAAATATCTAATTCAGGACGACTATAAATCCTACTATTCGGAATTAACGGACATTGTACGATCCTATCTGGAAGAAGATGTTCATGTTACCGCATTGGAAAGTACTACGGACCAATTGATCGAAAAATTGGAAATGATGAAGGATGCCGGTCAATTAAAATTGGACCATGAGACCATACAACAGTTCAAAAAGGTGTTACAGACCTCGGATTTGGTAAAATTTGCAAAATCCAAACCGGAGTCCTCGGTCGCCGAGCAGGATAGAAGATCCGTAGAGCAGATCGTGATCAAGACCAAAGAGGCCATTCCGGAACCCACTGAAGAGGAATTATTGCAACGGGAAGAATATTTGGAGGAGCTGGAACGCAAAAAACACAAGAAAAAATTGGTCATCGTTGCCGTTACTACAGTACTTGTCCTATTATTTTCCACTATTGCGGCAATAGCTTATTATGGATTTGGACAGGTAAAAGATACCGTTTTGGGCCACCCCACCAAAGAATTATTGGAAGGGGACTGGATACAGAGCGATTACGGTTTCCCACCACCATTCTACAGACCCAAAAGTCTTGTTGCGGCAAGCGGTAAAACTGCCTCCGGAGGCCTCCAAGCTCTATCAAAGAAATGGCACATCATTACAGTGAGCTCCGTTGGACTGTTTACTATGGGCGCCACTTCCATTACCTCTAACACAACCGGAAGAACCGGATTTGAAAAAGGCCTCGGAACAGATTTTACAAAATTTTGAAAATCAAGGTGCCAAGAACATTACTACCAAACAGGAAGGCTACTACCCTCTCAGGGTTATGAGTTAAACCAGGCGGTAGTGAATTTGCCGTACCCGAATCCAAAGAACTGATTCCCGGGAACTACAGCACCTATTTTTTGGAGGTAATGTCAAACAAAATATAATCTTGACCTTACAGATGACCAATATGCGGACCGGAGAGACCGAATTTTGAACTCAGTAGAAGTAAAAACAAGCTTATAGGATGTTTGAGAATATTTTTGCGAACCCACAATTTTTCTGGCTGTTACTAGTACTCCCAGTGGTACGTTTTGGTATTTCTTTAAAAGAAGGGAACAGACCGCTTCTTTAAAAATATCGAGCATCAAGGGGTTTCCCAAAGGGAGCATATTGCCCAAATTAAAACTTTCATAATTGGTTTTGGCCAGTTTGCTGGCATTGGCCGCAATAATAGTGGTATTGGCGAGGCCACAGACTGAGGATATCTCCACCAGGACCAAACCACCAAGGGGATCGATATTGTTATGGGCTATAGATGTTTCCTCCAGTATGCTGGCAAAAGACCCAAAGCCTCACTGATTGGCGGCGCTTAAAAAAGTAGCCGCCGATTTTATCAACGAAAGGCTCAATGACAGAATTGGATTGGTGGCCTATGCGGGGGAAAGCTATACCAAAACCCCCATTACCAGTGACAAGTCTATAGTTTTACAATAGTGGACGACAATCCAAGGGCAATTAAATGATGGAACCGCTATTGCTGAATGGGATTGGCCACCTCTGTAAACAGATTAAAGAAAGCAAAGCATTGAGCAAAGTAATTGGCTTTGCTTACGGATGGTGTAAACAATTCGGGGTTTATAGAGCCACAAACGGCTGCGGATCTGGCAGTGGAGTTCGGCATTAAAACCTACACCATTGGTATTGGCACCAATGGGAATGCCATGACACCCATAGCCTATAATGCCGACGGATCCTTCAGATATGGAATGCGGGAAGTGGAAATAGATGAAAGCCTTTTAAAATCTATAGCGGAAACAACCGGAGGACAATATTTTAGGGCTACCGACAATAAAAAACTGGAAGCCATTTACGAGGAAATCAATGAATTGGAAAAAACAGAGGTAGAGGAGTTCAAGTACTACAAATACGAAGAAAAATTTAGGCCTTGGGGGTGTATTTGCAGGGGTTTTGCTCTTGCTGGAATGGTTGGCCAGGAACACCTTGTTCAGGAGTTTTATTTAATACTGTAGAAATTGATATAAAAAGGAAGAATACAAAATGATTCAGTTGGACGAAAAATCATATTTATACCTCTTATCCATCATTCCGGTGATGGTGGTTCTTTTTGTATTCCTTCAAATCTGAAAAAAAGAACACAGAGAAAATTTGCTGACCTTGGCCTGTTAAAGCGATTGACCCCGGACAGATCCAACTTTAAATCTACCTTAAATTAATTTTTATTCTGTTGGGAATAGCTTCCCCAATAATGGTATTGGTAAATCCAAAGATAGGTACCAACCGAAACGGTTAAAAGGGAAGGGGAATATATTGTATTTGCTGTAGATATCAAACGGGTGCTGGCCGAGGATATAGCCCCAATAGACTGGAAAAGTCAAAACGCCTGGGTATCCGAAATTATCAATCAACTGGCCAGCGATAGAATTGGAATAGCCTATGCCGGACAGGCATTTCCCCAACTGCCAATAACGACCGATTACGG
This sequence comes from Flavobacteriaceae bacterium, assembly GCA_041392165.1. Lineage (GTDB taxonomy): Bacteria > Bacteroidota > Bacteroidia > Flavobacteriales > Flavobacteriaceae > Arenibacter. The sequence goes on along the minus strand of JAWKMN010000002.1, from coordinate 194,504 downwards.
GGTCACAAAAATGTTCCTGCAAAACATGAACACCGATATGCTTTCCTCTCAAGGAACTGCTATTGACCAGGCTATTGAATTGGCATCTACCTATTATGACGATGAGGAACAGACCAACCGTGTACTTTTCATTATCTCGGACGGGGAGGACCATTCCCAAGGCAATGTTCCCAATGCCGTTGAGGATGCCACCAATGAAGGAATAAGGGTTTTTACCATTGGAGTAGGAAAAACAAAGGGAGCTCCCATTCCCCTTAAAAGAAACGGTATTGTAGAAAGCCTTAAAAAGGACAGCCAAGGGGAAGTGGTCATCACAAAATTAAATGAAGAAGTACTACAAAAAATTGCAGATGAGGGCAATGGGGAATACATAAACGGGGAAAATACGGAAGAAGCCGTTGCCTTTATCAAGGAGCAATTGAACCAGATGGACAAAAAGGAATTTGAGGCCAAACAATTTGCCGAATTCAAAGATCAATTTCAATGGTTTTTGGCCGCAGGACTTTTATTCCTATTTTTAGATATTTTTATTTTGGACAGAAAGACCAAGTGGCTTAAAAAATTAAATCTATTTAACGAGAGATAATCGAAGAAGGAATGTGAAATGAGCCATAACAATTCCGGATACCTCCCGATAATTATCGGAACGAAATGTTGACCGGCGAAACCGAAGGTTCATGAACTCCTTTTAAAAATAAGTTATAATGATGTGAATAATTGCATCTTACCAATATGAAAATAAATATGAACAGATGAAACGAACATTAATAAATTTTAAAAATTACTTCACATAGGCAACGTTTAAGATTTTTAATGTGAGGGCGTAGCGGTTACATACGTTCTCAATTTTTTAATTAGTTTATTTCCAAATAATTAAAAATTTAAACGCATGAAAAAGATTGTAATGTATCATTATTTTCATAGGCAGCCTTGTCCATGCCTAAGAAGGGGACAAGGAAAAGGAAAAAATCTATTAAAATTGCCAACAACTATACTTGGGAAGGCACAAGGACCTGTCCGAAAGCGATTTTGTAAATGCCGAAGCCAATTACAGAAGGGCCATCTCCAAAAGTGGAAAGCAGCATTAGCCCCCTATAATCTGGGAATGCCTATTATGAAAACGACCTATAGCGAAGCCTTTGGCAGGTTTAAACAGGCAGGTGAAATGCCACCAACAAAACGGACAAGCACAGGGCCTACTATAACATGGGCAATGTCTTTATGAAAAATAAAGAATACCAAAAAGCGGATGCCTATAAAGAATCTTTAAGAAATGACCCTACGGACGAAGAGACCCGTTACACCGGCATTGGCCAAAGAGATAAAAAAGCAACAGGAAGAAGAACAAAAACGATCAGAACAAGGACGACGAGAACAAGGAAGACCAAAAAAGATCAGAAAGACCAGAAGGAGGATAAAAAGGAAGGGGATCAAAACGAAGACAACAAAGGGATCAGAAAGAAACCAGGACGACAAAAAGGAAGAGGCGATAAAGGCGAAGAAGAGAAAGAAGACAAAAAGGAAGGCCAAGGAGACGATGAAGAGAAGAACGACGAGCCCTATAAATCCGAAGAGAAACAACAACAGCCCAGACCTAACCAATTATCCCCCAACAGGTGAAAACTCTTATTGGAGGCCATGCAGAACGAAGAAAAAAAGGTTCAGGAAAAAATTGATGCCCAAAAAGTAAAAGGGGCAAAAATCCAAAATGAAAAAGACTGGTAATACAAGTGAATATTAAAAGATACATATCGTTATTTTCATTGTTGATCCTCGGCATGTCGTCCTATACACAGAATGATGATACCGTCACCTTTGAAATGAATCTAAGCAAGGATGTGTTGGGTATCAACGAACGTCTAAGGGTAGATTTTACCATGAACAGGGACGGGGATAATTTTGTTCCTCCAGATTTTGAAGGCTTTAGGGTACTTATGGGGCCTTCCCAATCCATTAGTTCGTCCTGGGTGAACGGGGTAAGAAGCTTTTCCAAAACCTACAGCTATACGCTGGCCCCTACCGCGCGGGGAAAATTTACTATTAAGCAGGCCACTATAGTCATTAAGGGCGAAACCTATAAATCGCTCCCCAAAGAAGTGGAGGTAACCGCTGCCGTGGAAAGACCGGACGGGGAAAAAACGGTAGATGATGTGGCGGATGAAAGCTTACATTTGGTAGCCGAAATATCCAAAACCGGCCCCTATTTGAACGAGGCCGTTACCGTAGTTTATAAGCTTTACGCAAGTCCTTCCATAGACGTAACAAATTTTAGGGCACTGGACAACCCTAAATATAACAATTTCTGGAGCCAGGACATTCCGGTCACCAAATACGATGTTCAGAATACTACCTTTGAAGGCAAATCGTACAGATCCGTAATCCTAAAAAGAGTGGTCCTATACCCTCAAAAAACGGGGGAACTGGAAATTGAGCCTCTTTCATTGGATGTAAGTCTTCAGGTCCCTACCAATAAACGGGATTTCTTTGGAGGAAGAATATTTGCCCAAACCAACAAGACCGTATCCGCCGGCAATAGAACAATTAATGTAAAACCTTTGCCTACAGAAGGAAAACCGGCAGATTTTAGTGGAGCGGTGGGAGAATTCCAATTTTCGGTCACCACCAGCAAAACCCATCTTAATGCCTCCGAATCCCTACAGGCAAAAGTGGCTATAAACGGTAAGGGAAATCTAAAACTTTTCGAAATTCCAAGTTTAAATCTCCCCAGTTCCCTGGAAGTATATGATCCGGAATTCAATGAAAGTGTCCGTACCACCCTATCCGGTATGGAAGGAAATGTAAGCGACAGCTACACAATAGTGCCCACATTTAAAGGCAAGTATCCCATTCCCAGTATCTCCTTCAGCTTTTTTAACCCTAAGACAGAAAAATATCAAACCTTAAGTTCCGGGGAAATCATGATCAATGTACTGGAAGGACCCACTAACGGGGCCTCGGACAATACTGGTGCCGTTTCCAATAATAAGCAAAGGGTTGTGGCTACGGGAGATCAATTTGTGTTCAATAAAACATCCCCAAACCTAACGGCCATCAACAATAAGTACTTTTTTGGATCTACCGGTTTCTTTCTATGGTGGCTACTTCCGGTGCTATTAATTCCCCTCGCCATCCTCTTTGGCAAAAAAAGAGAGGCCATTTCCAGTGATGTGGAAGGTAACAAGATTAAGCGGGCCAATAAACTGGCCAAGAAATATCTATCCGCGGCCAAAAAGGCCTTAGGGTCCAAGGAATCATTTTATGTGGCCCTGGAAAAGGCACTGCACAATTATTTGAAGGCAAAACTTAAAATAGAGACTTCAGAATTCAGCAAGGACAAAATAACTTCCTTATTAAGTGAAAAAAATGTGGACGAAACCACCCGGGAGGGCTTTGTAGGACTACTTAAAAACTGTGAAATGGCCAGATATAGTCCTTTCTCGGATGTTCAAATGCAACAGGATTACAATAAGGCCAGTGAGGTTATCTCACAACTGGATAAACAAATTTAAGCAATGGTACGTAAATTAACTTTTTTGGCCTATTTGATATGTACCTTGGGATTTTCCCAAAGCGAACAACTATTCCAAGAGGCTACAGCCCAATACAATCAAGGAGAGTATACTAAAGCGGCGGACAACTATTTAAAGATATTGGAAAATGGGGAGCATTCGGCCGAACTCTATTTCAATCTGGGAAATACCTATTATAAACTTAACAAAATTGCCCCAAGTATCTATTATTACGAGAAGGCATTATTGCTTAAGCCAAATGATCGGGATATCAGGAACAACTTGGCCTATGCCCAAAATATGACTTTGGATGCCATTGAACCCCTACCCCAGACCACTATTTCCAGAATGTACAACAGACTTACCTCCTTTCTTTCTGTTGACCAATGGGCCTATGTAGCCATTGGCTTTATGATGCTTTTTGTATGCTGTTATATCGCCTTTTATTATTTCAAATTTTCTGCCCAAAAACGAATGGCCTTTATAAGCAGTCTTATTTTTCTGTTCCTAACCCTATTGGCAGTAGTTGTGGCCTATTTACAATTTTCGGAATCTGAATCTGAACAACCTGCCATTGTTTTTGCAGAAGAAGTTGGCGTTACATCCGAGCCCAATAATAGGGGACAGGCTATTTTTACTTTACATGCCGGCACCAAAGTCAATGTTCTGGAACAACTAAACGACTGGAAAAAAATTGAAATTGCCGATGGCACCACGGGTTGGATTCCAACAGATGACATAAAGGTACTCAAGGATTTTTAATATTTATTTAACGTCTAATAAAACCGTTGGTGTTATATTTGCCATAATTAATAACTTTATGAAAGTTTTTGCTCGTGTACTTCTACTTTCCCTTTGGCTATTTGCCATAGTGGCTCCGAGCGCCATAACTTTACTGGATGTCAACGATCCGGTTATCGTGACCAACCTAAACGAAGAAGAACAGCAAGAAACAGGCAAGAAATCTCCCTTACAGGAAAAATTCGTAAACGATGGTTTTTCCGATTTTTCATTAATTGCCTTGTCCCAAAAATCCATAATGGGCGTATACCACCCAATGGGACATATAAACTTCACCCAAAAAATTCTACTGCCACCTCCTGAACATATTGGTTAATCTTATCAGTTAAGTAAAACTATTTCGATTAATTAAAAAACTTGTCCTTGATCTTCATTTAAGGACCAAATTATTATTTTATATGTTCAATAATCTTAAAAACGACCTTCCAGCAAGTGTCGTAGTATTTTTTGTGGCACTACCCCTGTGCCTAGGGATTGCCTTGGCCAGTGGGGCCCCCTTATTTTCCGGTTTAATTGCCGGTATAATCGGCGGAATTGTTGTTGGATCATTAAGTGGCTCAAAAATTGGTGTGAGCGGCCCGGCAGCAGGACTTGCGGCAATTGTTTTGACTGCCATAGGCGCCTTGGGAGGATATGAAAACTTTCTTCTTGCGGTAGTCTTAGGGGGTGTTATACAATTGATTTTTGGTTTTTTAAAAGCCGGTGTTATCGGATATTATTTCCCGTCCTCCGTAATTAAGGGTATGTTGACCGGAATTGGTATCATCATTATCTTAAAGCAAATTCCCAACTTTTTCGGGTATGATGAAGAGTCTGCCTGGGACCTGGAGTTTTTTGAAATAGATGGAGGCAATACCTTTTCCGAACTATTTGCCATGCTTAGTAATATCCAGCCGGGAGCAGCTTTCGTAGGAATTCTAAGTTTGGCACTTTTAATTTTTTGGGAAAAAGTATTAAGTAAAAAATCAAAAATATTTCAATTGATCCAGGGACCATTTGTAGTGGTTATTCTGGGTATTGTTTTTCATAAAATATTTCAAGGCAACGAAATAATGGCCATTGAAGGAAAGCATTTAGTAAGTGTACCCATACCGGAAAGTGCCTCGGATTTTTTTGGCCAGTTTAGCTTTCCCAATTTTGCTGCAATTACCAATGTGGATATTTGGGTTACAGCATTTACGATTGCCTTGGTTGCCAGTTTGGAAACCTTATTGTGTGTAGAAGCTTCGGATAAATTAGACCCCGAGAAAAACGTAACCCCTACCAACAGGGAATTGTTGGCCCAAGGTACAGGTAATATCATGTCCGGTCTAATCGGTGGTTTACCTATAACACAGGTAATCGTACGGAGTTCGGCAAATATACAATCTGGTGCAAAAAGTAAATTATCAACCATCCTTCACGGTTTTTTGTTACTGGTATCCGTAATTTTAATCCCGAAATTACTGAACATGATTCCCCTATCCGTATTGGCCGCCATACTATTGGTAGTTGGATATAAATTGGCAAAACCAACATTATTCAAAAAAATGTATAATTTAGGTTGGAAACAATGGGTCCCGTTTATTGTAACCGTTGTTGGTATTGTACTTACAGATTTACTTTTCGGTATAGGATTGGGGTTAATGGTAGGAATAGTTGTTATTTTGCTAAAAAGCTACCAAAACTCGCACTTTCTTCATATTGAGGATAAGAGCAACGGCAAGCATAAAATAAAAATGACACTTGCAGAAGAAGTAACCTTTTTTAACAAAGGGGCCATTCTTAAGGAATTGGATAGCCTACCAAGGGATACCTATTTGGAAATAGATTTACTCAAGACGAGGTATCTCGATCTTGATGTTATAGAAATTCTGGACGATTTTTCGGTTAAGGCCAAAGAGCGCAATATAGATATCCAATTAATATCTAAGCGCGGTGTAGTTGAAAACCCCTCTAGCTTTACCGAATTCTTTAGAACAAGGCCAAAATCCAAATTAAGTTTAAGCTAATGGTCATGAAGAGAAATAAACACAAAATAGTGTTGTTCACGGATTTACAGGGAAACATATCCAACCTGTTAAAAAGTGCTGTTAGCTTGGCTCAGATGATCAATGGAAAGATAGAAGTCTTACATATAACAAAGCCCACGGCAGTTATCGGGAAAGAAAACCAATTATCCGCCATACGCTCATTAAATCGGGAATATATTCTGGCGGATAAAAGAATGAAAGATATAGTATCGCCCTTAATTGATGATTACGGGGTACCCATTACGTATTCCAGTACCTTTGGAAATATCAAAAATGAAATAGATAGATATCTGAACAGGAACAACCCGGACATTATAGTCATGGCCAGACATAACAGTAAGCATTTTAATACGGCTGAAAATAGAATAATCAATTTTGTCCTAAGTGTTTTTAAAGGTACCGTCTTGATCGTTTCACATGATAAAGGCCTTGAACCGGGTATAAAGATGGGCATGGGCTCCCTAAATTGTTCCGAAGCGGCATTCAGATCGTCGGTTACAGAACAACTCCTTCTATATGCAAACAGTACTTTGAAATCGTTCAATATTGTTCAATCTGCAAATGCTCTACCAAAAACGGACATTTCTATAGGGCGTAAGACCATCAACTATGTTTTTGATTGCAATGAAAATACAGTGAACAATCTTCCCGTCTATTTATCCATAAGTAATATTGATCTCTTGTTTTTGGATGGGGGAAATAAGGAGAAAGAAGATCTTTCCAGACTATTGAACACTTATGATATGGTAAGGAAATCAGATATTAATCTTTTGATAACCGGTGAAAAACGCACCTATTATAACTTTAACACAACATTAAAAATAGCTTAATTAAAACAGATAAATATGAAGGCACATACCAAAGAAACCCAAGCAACAATGACCCCTAATAAGGCGTTGCAATTTTTGAAAGAAGGTAACAAAAGATTCCAAAACAACCTTAAGGCCAATAGAAACCTACTTGAGCAAGTAAACGACACAAGTGAAGGCCAATTTCCATTTGCAACGATTTTAAGTTGTATCGACTCCAGGGTTTCCGCAGAATTGGTCTTTGACCAAGGTCTTGGCGATATTTTTAGCATTAGAATAGCCGGTAACTTTGCAAATGAAGATATATTGGGAAGTATGGAGTTTGCCTGCAAACTTGCGGGAACCAAACTGATCGTTGTTCTGGGACACACCAGCTGCGGCGCCGTAAAAGGGGCATGCGATCATGCCAGACTGGGCAATCTTACCGCCTTGATCAACAAGATAGAACCGGCGGTAGAGGCCGTTGCCGAACCAACTGACGAGAATTTAAGAAATTCCAAAAACTTAGAGTTTGTAGACAAAGTGGCCGAGAAGAACGTACACTTAACAATGGGCAATATACGCAAGAAAAGTCCTGTTTTATCCGAAATGGAAGAAAACGGGGAAATAAAAGTTGTTGGGGCCATGTATGATGTCTCTAACGGTGAAGTTGTTTTCTACGAATAATACCCTAAATGAAACAGAGGGTCAATATGGCCATATTGACCCTCTTACCTTTGAAACCAAATGTTGGTTTCAATCTTTAGTAATGATGACTTAAACTAACCCAGCATAAATTCAATATTATGAAAAATCTTTTTTCAAATTTTAGAGGAGACCTTTTTGGTGGAATTACAGCAGGAATTGTAGCACTTCCACTTGCCCTGGCCTTTGGTGTAAGTTCCGGGCTCGGTCCTAGTGCCGGACTGTACGGAGCTATATTCATCAGTTTTTTTGCTGCACTATTTGGAGGTACAAACACTCAAATATCCGGCCCAACGGCTCCAATGACGGCTGTGAGTATGGTGGTCATTGCAGGTATTGTAGCGATTAATGATGGAAGTATAGAAAAGGCGCTTCCCTCCATTCTTATTGTATTTTTATTGGCCGGACTTATGCAAATAAGTCTTGGTCTTATAGGAATAGGCAAGTATATTCGCTACATTCCCTATCCTGTGGTTTCCGGTTTTATGACCGCAATCGGAATCATCATATTGGTTACCCAAATTTTACCTTCTGTGGGCTATTACCCAAAAGAAGATGAAGAGTTGGTAGCTCAATACAAACCGATGGCAGAGGAAATCATCTTAGAAAATATTCTTAAGGAAGAAGCTGGAGAAGGTATTCTGGTTTTGGAAGATTTTGAAGAAACCATCAAACGTTCAGAAAACATTACCCAAAATGATGTGGATAAGGAAGCCAGAACCCTGGCCAAGAGTGCGGCATCGGGAGTTATCGGCACTATAAAGGTACTTCCCAGGGCATTGCAAAACATCAATTGGATGGAACTTATCCTGGCCCTATCTACCATTGCTATTATTTATGGCTTTAAAAAAATTACAACTACCATACCCAGTGCATTGGTGGCGCTCATCGTTGTTTCGGGCGTAGCCTATGGATTTGGGCTCAACTACCGTCCCATTGAAGAAATACCCAGTGGTTTTCCAGTTCCCAATCTTGAAATGTTCACCGGATTTAAGCTCAGCTCCATAACCCCCTATGTCTTTACTGCATTGACCTTGGCCCTATTGGGAGCTATAGATTCGCTTTTGACCTCTGTAGTTGCGGACAACATGACCAAAACAAAGCATCAACCCAACAAAGAATTAGTAGGCCAGGGTATCGGGAATAGTATTGCCGCAATTTTTGGAGGCATCCCAGGAGCAGGGGCCACCATCCGTACCGTAGTAAATATCAACGCAGGAGGCAAAACCAGACTATCAGGAATGATTGCAGGGGTATTACTTTTAGTTATTCTATTGGCCTTGGGACCAGTAGCTTCACAAATACCTGCAGCCGTACTTGCCGGTATCTTGGTTACCGTAGGTATAGGTGTTATGGATTATAAAGGTTTAAGGGCCATACCGAGTTTACCTAAAGATATAAATATTGGCCCGGTTAAACTAAGTTCTGAAGTAATCATAATGCTGACTGTACTTGTTCTTTCTTCGGTATGGAATTTAGTTTATGCCGTTGGTATCGGTCTGGTAATTGCCTCGTTAATGTTCATGAAAAAAATGGGCGATCTTACTGCCGAAAGATCGGATGTAAAAACATTGGAACATGAAAAAGGATGGGCCGACGAAGCTAATTTTCCAAAACATTTAAAAGAGAAAGTTTTTATAAAGCATATTAAGGGTCCGCTGTTCTTTGGGTCTACCAGTGAATTCCAGGCATTGGCAAACCAAATCCCAAGATCGGCAACCACGGTTATTATTCGTATGGATCGCATGCAGTATATGGATCAAACCGGTCTCTATACCTTGGAAGATATACTTATAGATTTACATAATTCCAATATCGAGGTATTATTGGTAGATGTACTGGACCAGCCACTTTACATGATGGAGCGGGTAGACCTAATACCTGATTTGATACCAAAAGAACGTATGTTCAACACTTTTAATGAATGTATTGCATACTTAAATAATAAAACAATTGAACAAAAAGTAGAGGCTTCGGCCTAGGTTCCTGACCAATTTATGATGAAATATGTAGTTGGTAATGCCACAAATATCTTAAATTTGCGGCATTAGCCGAACAACATGATCCATACCATAAAAAAGCATATTACCGAAGTAGAAAATTTTACTTCCACCGATATTGAGGCCATAGAGGCATTCCGTATTAAATATTTAGGAAAAAAAGGGCTCTTCAATCATTTTTTTTCAGATTTTAAAGAGGTCCCCAATGATCAAAAAAGAGAGTTTGGACAAGTTATAAACCAACTAAAAACAGCGGCAACCGAAAAAGTTAATGCCTTAAAGGAAGCCCTTGAAAACAAGAAAGAGGAGAGAGGAATTTATGGAGATCTAACCAGGCCGGGAGAACCTTTGGGACTTGGAACACGCCATCCGATCTCAATAGTCAAAAATCAGATTATAGACATCTTTTCCCGTATAGGGTTCAACGTCTCCGAAGGACCGGAAATAGAAGACGATTGGCATAATTTTACAGCGCTAAACCTTCCGGAATACCATCCGGCAAGGGATATGCAGGATACATTTTTTATACAGACCGATCCGGACATTTTATTGCGTACCCATACCTCATCGGTTCAAGTGCGCTATATGGAAAATAACAAACCTCCTATTAGGACCATCTCACCAGGTAGGGTATACAGGAACGAAGCAATCTCCGCAAGGTCCCATTGCTTTTTCCACCAGGTGGAAGGACTCTATATAGACAAGGATGTTTCTTTTGCGGATTTAAAACAGACCTTGCAATTTTTTACCACCGAATTGTTCGGAAAATCAAAAATAAGACTTAGGCCGTCCTACTTTCCATTTACAGAACCCAGTGCCGAGGTAGATGTGTATTGGGGGCTGGAAACCGAAACTGATTATAAAATGACCAAGGGAACCGGATGGCTCGAAATCATGGGCTGCGGTATGGTAGACCCCAACGTACTTACAAATTGTGGTATCGATGCCAACGAATACTCCGGCTTTGCCTTTGGTATGGGCATAGACAGAATTGCATTATTGCTACATCAAATTTCAGATATTAGACTTTTGAGCGAAAATGATGTACGGTTTTTAGAACAGTTTAAGAGTGCTTTTTAATTATAAGCCCGAATTTGATTACACAATATTTGGCCCTTTCGGAAAAGGGCCGAGCATTAAAATATAGTATCAACAAAATTTCACCAACTTCCATAGTTGGGTGGATTCTGAAATTTTTTCTTTAGCATTGAAAAAAGATATAGAAATTCCCGTTACAAAAAATGTACACCTTGCGATTATTCGGGAATGGAACAATGAGTTTTTGGAAAAAAACTGGAACGCTTACATTATTAACAATAGGGACACTACAATTGAAATGGTAATTGTAGTCTCCAAAGGTTATGACAGGGATCGGAAAACCTCAACAATTCGGCATGGATTAGGGGATATCCCCGCCAAGGCCTTTAAGAAAATAGAACTATTACAAGACGAGGTCATAGCATTTAATAATGAATTTTTTGTAACTTTTTTCGCAGATGGTAAGCTCTATGAAAAACGCTTTCTCTTTAAAAAGAACAGCATTAACGAATCCAATCTTGTTCCCCTTCCGGTTATGGAACTTGAAGGTGTATTGGCAGAATAGTACCATTATACAAATACGGGACAACAAAAAATAAGTTCGTTTGGTTTGTTTATTACCGAACTATTTGTATTTTTGCAGCTTATTTTTGAAAAATGTTAAAAGAAGAGTGCAAAAGACAGCTTATAGAGGATATGGGCATTCATTTTGAAAGTCAATATAACCTTCCTCCCCTAGCGGCTAGAATTTATGCCGGATTAATACTTTCGGAAGAAGACGGGACCACTTTTGAAGACTGTCAAACAAAAAGACAGGCCAGTAAAAGTTCTATTTCCACTTCTTTAAACCTATTGTTAAAAATTGGGATGATTACCTATTTTACAAAATCGGGAGACAGAAAAAGATATTTTAAAACAACCGATAAAAATGCTTTCTTCTTGACGAAACTTGAGGAAAACCTTAAAAAAGTAGAACGTGAACGTAAAATTGTGGAAAAGGTAGGAGCTTATATTAAAGAGTACAATCCAAAAAAACACAAAGAAAATATGGGTAAGAGTAAAATATTCCAATCCTTTTTACAGAAAAACGAATCCCTATTAAAAGAAGCCATCAATGAAATTAAAAATTTAAATAAATAATTTTTTTACCCACATAGTTCGTTTAAAACCGAACTATCGGGATTAACAAAACCTTAACAGAAACTTATCAATCGATTAAAATGAAAAATATCAGAACAATAACCTTACTTTGTATCGTAACGGTATTATCTTCCTGCGGTGACAAAACCTCAAAGCAATCGGCAGCAACAGCTCCCCCTGCACCATTTCCGGTTGCCCAATTAAAAAACATGACCGTTACGGGCTATAATGAATACCCTGTAAATATTCAGGGCATTGTCCACAGTAATGTACGTGCAAAAACTTCGGGCTACATTCAACAAGTTTTGGTAGATGAAGGCCAAAAAGTAAAAAAAGGGCAACAATTATTTAAATTGGAAACCCAATCGTTGAGCCAAGATGCCGAAGCGGCCAAGGCAAGTGTAAATGCTGCACAGGTAGAGGTTGAAAAACTAAAGCCCTTGGTAGAAAAAAACATTATTAGTCCTGTGCAATTGGAAACAGCAAAGGCCAATTTGGCACAAGCAAAGGCTAACTACAATAGTGTGGCGGCAAACATAGGTTATGCAACCGTAAAAAGTCCTATAGATGGCTATGTTGGCGCCATAAATTTAAGGGAAGGTTCTTTGGTGAGCCCTAATGATGCCACACCATTAACTACCGTGAGCGAAATTAGCCAAGTATATGCCTTTTTTAGTTTGAACGAAGCACAGCATATTGATTATTTGCAACGTGCCGAAGGTGCCAGCAAAGCGGAACGTATCAAAAACCTTCCCGATGTTAGTTTAATATTGGCCAATGGTGAGATGTATTCCGAAACTGGGCGCATTCAAACAAGTACCGGACAGATTGACCAAAATACGGGAACAATCAACATAAGAGCGATTTTCAACAATCCAAATGAAATTTTGACCAACGGAAACAGTGGAAGAATCAGGATTCCCACCGAATTTAAAGATGCTATAGTCGTACCGCAATCTTCCACCTTTGAGCAGCAAAAAGATATCATGATTTTTACCGTGGACGAAAACAACAAGGCAAAAGCTACCTTACTAAAAATTCTAGGCACGGTAAATAACCTATATGTTGTAGAATCCGGACTTAAAGCGGGCGACAAGATTATTGTTTCCGGGCTTGCCAAACTTCGTAACGGGATGGCCATTACGCCCAATGAAGTATCCTTCGATAGCATTACAAAACCTATTACCCCATTATTCAAATAATTAGCCACGATCATGTTAAAAACATTTATAGAAAGACCCGTTTTATCAACGGTTATTTCAATCATCATAGTGATTCTGGGCGTTTTGGGCTACACTACCTTGCCTGTTGAACAGTACCCGGACATTGCACCGCCAACCATTCAGGTAAATGCTACCTTCCCTGGCGCAAGTGCCGAGACCATCTTGGAAAGTGTTATCATTCCAATAGAAGAGCAAATAAACGGAGTTGAGGGCATGACCTATATGACCTCTTCGGCAGCCAACAACGGTTCTGCCAACATTACGGTATATTTTGACCAAGAAACCGACCCGGATATTGCTGCCGTAAACGTACAGAACCGTGTAGCACGAGCCAACCCATTATTGCCTCAAGAGGTAATACAAACCGGTGTAATTACACAAAAGCAGCAAACATCTGCCTTAATGTTTATGTCCGTGTATTCCGAAAACGAAGATTACGACGCTACCTACGTTCAAAACTACCTAAAAATAAACGTGATTCCCGCTTTACAGCGTGTTAGCGGTGTAGGTAATGTAAATGTATTTGCCAATGGGGATTACGCCATGCGTGTCTGGTTACAACCTGAAAAATTGGCCGCCTACAACCTTATACCCGCTGAGGTAACAGCAGCATTAAGAGAGCAGAGTTTGGAAGCCTCCGCAGGGTCATTGGGCCAAAATGACGGACAATCATTTACCTATAACATTAAGTACGGTGGCCGCTTTAAAACCGAGAAGCAATATGAAGACATTATCATAAAAGCACTGGATAATGGCCAATACTTACGATTAAAAGATGTTGCAAAAATTGAATTGGATGCACAAGGCTATGATTCATACGGATTTACCGATGGTTTCCCAAGTGTAAATATGGGGATTTACCAAACGGCGGGGTCCAATGCCCAAGTAATCATCGAACAGATAAAATTGGAACTGGTACGTTTGTCGAAAGATTTCCCGGAAGGCGTAAAATATAGCATCAATTACGACACTAACGAATTTCTAACGGCCTCGATGAACAAGGTAAGAAATACCTTGATCGAAGCCTTCTTATTGGTGTTCTTGGTAGTATTTATCTTCCTTCAGGATTTCCGTTCCACATTAATTCCCGCCATTGCAGTACCTGTATCCATTATCGGTACGTTCTTCTTCCTGAACCTATTTGGGTATTCGGTTAACTTATTGACCCTGTTCGCTTTGGTATTGGCCATTGGTATTGTGGTAGATGATGCCATTGTGGTCGTAGAGGCCGTACATGCCAAAATAGATGCAGGTGCCAAAAGTGCCAAAAGTGCAACACTGAACGCCATGCACGAAATTTCCGGAGCCATCATCTCGATCACCTTGGTCATGGCCGCAGTGTTTGTTCCAGTAACCTTTATTCAAGGTCCATCGGGCGTATTTTATGAACAATTTGGTATTACGCTTATTGTAGCCATTTTAATTTCTGCGGTAAACGCCCTTACTTTAAGCCCGGCATTGTGCGCCCTAATATTAAAAGGACACGATGACCACGAAAACAAAAGCAAGGGCTTTATGCAACGATTTTTTAATAAGTTCAACGCTGGTTTTAATGCCGCCACCGAACGTTATGGCAGGTCGTTGTCGTTCCTTTACAAAAACAAGTGGGTTACCGCCCTTATTTTAATCCTTGCGGGTGTGGGTATTTGGTGGGCCGCAGGAACAACACCAACAGGTTTCGTCCCTGACGAAGACCGTGGCATTATCTTTATGAACGTAGAACTGCCAGCAGGTTCCTCAATGGACCGTACCAATGAAATTACACAAGAAATATATCAAAAAGCGAAACAACTTCCAGGAGTACGTGGTGTAACCGTTATTAATGGTAGAAGTTTGATAAGTGGTGCCGGTAATAACTACGGCCTGGGGTTTGTGAAGCTGAACAATTGGGCTGAGCGTAAAAGCGACGACCAATCGGCCAATGCCATTATAGGAAAGCTGTTTGGTATTGCCGCTACCATTCCGGATGCCAACATTATTTTCTTTGCACCACCCAGTATTCCCGGCTTTGGGCTTTCCGGTGGATTTGAAGTGAATTTAATGGATAAATCCGGTGGTAGTTTTGAAGATCTGGATGCCGCCACACAACAATTTATTGGTAGCTTGATGCAGCACCCGGAAATTCAATACGGCCAATCGGCTTTCAACACAAGGTATCCACAATACGAAATGGAAATTGATGTGCCTTTGGCCAAAAAATATGGCGTTACCGTTAGCAGCATTATCTCGACCATGCAGGGGTATATTGGTGGCGTATATGCCGCTGATTTTGCCCGCTTTGGCAAACAATACCGTGTGTATGTGCAAGCAGAACCAGACGACAGAACCGATAAGGAATCGCTTAACGAACTGTACATTAAAACGGGCAGTGGCGAGATGACGCCCATTACGCAGTTTGTAACCTTAAAGCGTGTATACGGACCCCAATCGGTTACACGTTTCAACCTGTACAACTCGGCAAAAATAAGTGGTGCATCCAATCCCGGATTTAGTACAGGAGATGCCATTGCGGTAGTAAACCAAGAAATTGCAAAACTGCCAAGCAACTATGAAGTGGCCTATTCCGGTTTGTCCCGTGAAGAGGTAAGTTCCGGTAACCAGACCATGATTATCTTTATACTGGTTATTGTGTTTGTATATTTCTTGTTATCTGCACAGTACGAGAGTTATTTATTGCCGTTTTCTGTACTATTATCACTACCATTGGGAATTTTTGGAGCCTTTATTTCTACCAAGTATATGGGGCTTCAAAACAACATCTACTTCCAGATTGCCTTGGTCATGCTCATAGGGCTCCTGGCTAAAAACGCCATCCTTATCGTGGAGTTTGCTTTGCAACGACGCCGCCATGGAGAAAGTTTGGTAGATGCTGCCATTCACGGGGCGAAAGCGCGTTTACGCCCTATCTTGATGACCTCGTTTGCCTTTATTCTTGGTTTAATGCCGTTGGTAACCGCTTCGGGAGTTGGTGCCGAAGGGAATAATTCAATCGGTACCGGTGCTGCCGGAGGTATGTTGATCGGAACCATTTTAGGTGTTTTCGTCATCCCGATTTTGTTTATCCTTTTCCAATGGATGCAAGAAAAAGTATCAGGAAAACCAGTAACAGAAGAACTAAAAGAAGCATAACTATGAACCTAACTATAAAAAATTCAATAAGTAAAGTAATGGTTGTGTCATTAATGGCCACAACCTTACAAAGCTGTTTTGTGGCAAAGGACTATGTGCGTCCAGAATTACAAGAAACAGAACACCTGTACCGTACCGATAATTTGCCACAGGATAGTTTGTCCATGGCCGATGTTTCGTGGAAGGATATGTTTACAGATCCCCATTTGAAACAATATATTGAAGAAGGCCTGCAAAACAACCTCGATATTCGTGTGGCAATGCAACAAATAACTGCTGCCGAGGCTTATATGAAACAAGGAAGGGCAGGGTATTGGCCAACCTTGAACGGAAATGCTTCGGTAACGCACCAAGAGCTTTCTGGAAACAGTCAATTCGGATCGTTTTTTGACGGTGGCATTACGCAATTCGCCCTTACGGCCGATTTGTCTTGGGAAGCCGATATATGGGGGAAAATTCGCAGCAACAAACGTGCTGGCGATGCCAGGTACCTTCAAAGTGTGGCAGCACACCAAGCTGTAAAAACACAGTTGGTTTCCGCCATTGCCACAACCTATTATCAATTGCTGTCGTTGGATGCCCAATTGGAAGTTACCGATCAAACCATCGCCAACAGGGAAAGCAGTGTGCAAACTATTATGGCGCTAAAAGATGCCGGACAGGTAAACCAAGTGGCTGTAGACCAAAACGTGGCGCAGTACAATAGTGCCAAAGCCTTAAAGGTAGATTTGGAAGCGGCCATCTTCAAAACTGAAAACACCCTGAGCCTACTTCTTGGGAAACCTGCCATAAGCATTGCACGTAGCAGCTTGAACGACCAACAACTGGATGCCGAAATTAAACTGGGCGTACCTTCAACCTTGTTGAGCAACCGCCCGGATGTAATTGCGGCAGAGTACGGCTTGATCAATGCCTTTGAAATGACCAATGTGGCGCGGAGCAATTTTTATCCCTCATTAACATTAACGGCTACCGGCGGTTTCCAAAGTTTGGAACTGGACCAATGGCTTAATACCAATTCATTGTTTGCCACTGTAGTAGGTGGTTTAACGCAACCTATTTTTAACCAAAGAAAAATTAGGACCCAGCACGAAGTAGCACAGGCGCAACAAGAACAAGCCTTATTAAACTTTAAGAAAGTCTTGTTGACTGCGGGGAACGAAGTATCCAACGCCCTGTACGCCTATAATGCCGAAACGAAAAAGTATGAATACAGGAACAATGAAGTTGAAGCCCTGAGGCAGGCAGAAGCCAATTCGGAAGAATTGCTTAAAAATGGCTATGCCAATTACTTGGATTTATTGACGGCCAGACAAAGTGCTTTGAGTGCCGAACTAAACACCATAGACAATAAATTACAACAGTTACTTTCTATTGTTAATCTTTATGAAGCCCTTGGTGGTGGATGGCAATAGGCAGTACGCATTTAACAGATGATCGATAAAGGTGCATTTTTAGAATTTGCCATTTCCAAATTTACAAAGTTTGGAAGCAAACGATTTACTTTGGATGATTTGGCAAGTGAAATAGGGGTATCAAAAAAAACAATTTACCAGCACTTTAGCAATAAGGAAGCGATTGTTTGCGAAAGTCTAAAATTACTATTGGACAAGATAAAACTGGAAATCCTTAGTGGGGTGGAAAAAGAGAAGTCGGATCCTATTGTAGCAATCATATGCATCTATAAAATAGGATTGGACCATCTTAGAACCTTTAGCCCAACATTCCTGTTCGGCCTTAAAAAATATTATCCGAAAGCCAATGAGGTATTTTATAACTTTAGGGCCGAAATTAATCTAATCATCGTAAACCTACTCACCGAAGCCCAACAAATAGGTATCATAAGAAATGCCGTAAACCTTGAACTGACTTTCACGCTTTTTCTCAACGAGTTTGAGTTGAATATTTTTTTAACAAATAACTTATTCGAAAAATATTCGAATAAAGAACTTTTACAACATTTGATCGTACACAACCTGCAAGGAATATGCAGTAAAAAATATTCAAACACTTTTTTTGAATAATGGGTACTATCCCCCCCTACCCATCAAGATTAAACGGCTAAAGTTGTTGAAAAAACCCACTTTAGCCGTTTAAATTTTCATCCGTTCCAATCCTTATAAGGTTTTTTGCTCAACTGCGAATTGTAATATTTGGTAATGGCAGTTACTTCCTCTCCCAGCCATTGAGGCCTCAAAAAAACCTCGTCTTCATCTTGCAATTCAATTTCCGCCATTACCAATCCCGAATTATCCCCCAAAAACTCATCCACCTCAAACATATGTTTCCCAACCTCAACATAGTATCTCAGCTTATCTATTACCCCGGGCTCGGACAATTTAATCAGGGCATCCGCTTCCTTAACGGGTATTTCCCTTTCCCATTCAAAACGCGTTGTTCCCTTCCGGTTGCCCTTGCCCTTCACGGTAATATACCCCTTGTCTCCCTTTATCCTTACCCTAACGGTCCTTAAGGGATCGGTATTCAAAAAACCTTGTACTATTCGCTCCTTTCGGACCGCCTTTTCCTTAAAATCTTCCGAATTCACTAAAAATTTTCGCTCTATTTCTATCATCTAAAAACCTGGTATTTAAACTGCTGTCCATTCACATCTGGTTTGGCAAGGCCAAGTTTTGTCCTTTTCGCCTTGCCTGGAGCAATAATTACTGCAACTTGTCCCACACATCACACTTGACTGGACGCTAAGGATCGATTGTGGTATAACCTCTTTATCTCATCAGACGGAATCCTTGATTTTTCATAAGGTTGATTGGCCAACCAAACCATGGCGCCCGCAATAACCTCCGGTAGAATGGCCCGAAACTTTTCCAATGGACCGATAAGGAACAGATGAAGAACTTTCATAAACTGTTTGGCCAACCATTCCCCTACCCGTTTCTCCTTTCTTTTTCCTCCAATTAAGGAGGGCTGTAAAATATGGGTCTTGGGAATACCACAATGTAGGACGGCCTCTTCCATTTCCCCTTTTAACCTATTATAGGCCACCCTGCTCTTAGCATTGGCACCCAAGGCGGAAATAACCAAGAAAGTCCCTATGCCCATGGACCGGCATAATTTAGCCGCCGAAACCGGTATTCCAAAATCTATCTTTCTGTACATTTCCATATCGGGGGTTTTGGCTTTGGTAGTACCAATACAACAAAACACTTCATCGGCAACAAAATAGTCCTTAAAACCTTCCAGTTGCAATAGATTGCCAATGTACTCCTCCAATTTAGGATGTGAAAACCCAATACTGGTCCTAGTAAAGACCTTTACTTTCCTATAGCGTCCATCGTTGAGCAACATCTGCAATAAATACCCCCCTGTTAGACCGGTAGCGCCCAATACTATGGCCATTTTCTCCTTCAATTTTATTTGTTCCTTCCCCATTTGGCACGTTTAACATTTTAAATGGGGCTATATAGCTCCAACTTGTTATAAATTTACGGTATGAAATTGGATTTCCCACAACGAAAGATAATCCATATAGATATGGACGCCTTTTACGCTTCCGTTGAACAAATGGACAACCCTGCCTTAAAAGGCAGGCCGTTGGCCGTTGGCGGGGCCGAAAAAAGAGGTGTGGTTTCCGCCGCCAGCTACGAAGCAAGAAAATTTGGGGTCCGCAGCGCCATGAGTGGTTATTTGGCCAAAAAAAACTGTCCCGATCTAATCTTCGTACCCCCGCGATTTGACCGTTATAAGGAAATTTCCCAAAAAATTAGAACTATATTTTTAGACTATATAGATTTAGTGGAACCACTTTCATTGGACGAGGCCTATCTGGATGTTACCTCCAACAAAAAAGGCAATCCTTCGGCCTCGCTTATTGCAGGGGAGATTAGGCAACGCATCTTTGAAGAAGTAGGGTTAACAGCCTCTGCGGGGATATCCATTAATAAATTCATTGCCAAAGTGGCCAGCGACTACAATAAGCCCAATGGCCAAAAAACGGTTAACCCAGAAGAAGTAATATCCTTTTTGGAAGACTTGGAAATCCGGAAATTCTATGGGGTGGGAAAGGTTACGGCGGACAAGATGTACCAGTTTGGAATATTCACCGGAATGGACCTCAAGCGAAAGTCCATTGAATTTTTAAGGGAGAACTTTGGTAAAAGTGGCGATTACTACTACCATGTTGTAAGGGGAATCCACAACAGTGAGGTAAAACCCAATAGAATCCCAAAATCGGTGGGTGCCGAGCGTACTTTTGATGAAAACCTCAGCAGTGAGATCTTTATGCTCCAAAAAATGGAAAATATTGCAACGGAACTGGAAAAGCGCCTAAAAAAATCTAAGATTTCCGGAAAAACAATAACCCTGAAAATAAAATATAGCGATTTTACCCTCCAAACACGGAGTAAGACCCTGCCCTATTATATTGCCGACAAATCCTTGATCCTGGAAGCTATCAGGGAGCTGCTCTACCAAGAAAAATTGGAAAATTCCGTTCGCCTTTTAGGAATATCCCTGTCCAATTTAAATACGGAAAAAGATGGACCCCTAGAGCAAAAAGTACTTACCGTACAATTAAAATTCGACTTTTGAGGCATAACGATACCCAATGACTATTATAGAAGGTGCCATTAAAAAGTTTGAACAGTATCTTGGCATATACAGATTCTTATCCAATTTGCTATGTATGATTTAGCCCAATATTTGGTTTTCTTTAAACCTTTATCAATTATGAAGGCAATAGCAGACTTTAAAAGTTGGCCTGGATTGGCCCTATATGATTATGTACTATTCCGGGTTCTAACCCAAATAACAAGTGTCGTTATTCTTGTAATAATATCTTAGTAACAATAGGCAAATGATCTGACGGATATCGGTCATCTTCATAACGATCATCCGGTACCTCATAGGATAAAACCCTTATTTTATCATTTACAAATATATAGTCTATTCTTCCAAAAGGTTTTCCCTGGAATTGCCCCCCACGAAAGGCTGTCTCCACAATCCCCGATGGGGGAGTTTCTGTTACTTCATACGAATCGTTTAAAAAATCCTTAATGTCTTTGATCTGGGGCATTTCAGGAGTGGAATTAAAATCTCCGGTACTGATTACCGGCAGATCTCCTTTGGCTATTTCTTTTGTTTTGGATACTAATGTATGGCCAGAATTTCGTTTTGCGGTTTCATACCTCCAATAAAAATGAGAGGAGAAAAAGTAAAATTCCCTACCACTGGATTTGATTTTCATTTTGGCCCAAGTACAAATTCTTGTATCTGTAGCATCCCAACCCAAACTCTCTACATCCGGAGTTGGGCTAAACCAAAAAACCCCGTCATCCAACATTTCAAACTTCGCCTTGTTGTACACAATAGATGCCGTATGGTTGTAGATACTATCATTCACCTCCCCGCCATACTCATAACCTTTAAAATCATACCCCGGCAAAAGTTTCATTAAGTCATGCATCTGTCCATGGTCACCTTCCTGGGTGCCTATTATATCCAAATGATGTTTTGTGATTACATCTGCCAAAGGGAATTTTCGGGTGTCCCAACCGTTTCCGGATACATAATCTGCCCGGGAATCGTAACGAAGGTTATAGCTGGCCGCTGTAATGGTGTCACAATCCTGGCATTGAAATGCCTTTCCTTCTTGGTAAACAGTCCTTGGATTTGGTACATTTTTGGAAATTTCATCTATAGAACTTCCTAAAGGTTTGTCTTTTGCCTTAATGCCGTTTACACTAAGTTTTGGATTTTTGGGATAGCCTGTTATTTTATATTTAAAGTAGCACCCCGACGGATAGAAGTCCGGACTTTTGGAGGCCAGTACATATTCCAAGCCCCCGTCAGATGCTGAGAATAAACTTTCCATGGCAAAAAAACGATCTTCTTCTATTGGATTCCCATTAGCGGAACAAAAAACAAAGGAAAAAGTAAGGACATTAAAAATCAGCAATAAAAAATTAGAACAATTTGTATTCATTTTAACTGGGATTTTATGGTTTTGTTTAATAATCTTCTGTAATGTTCACTACTACATATTAAGTTTGGATTTGACCCAAATGCTCTTTTGAGAAATTTATAATCATAATTTTTTTTGATCGGGTAAAGTGTCCGTTATAATAAATCCAAATAACCCGTATAGTTCTCCATTGTCGTATTTTTTGAGGAACTGGGCGTTAGACTTCTTATATCCGGCCTATGCCACTATTTTAGGAATGGCCGCACTGCCCATTTAATACAGATTAATGGTCATTGATCTATTTCCCGTTCCAGAAAATCGGCAACTAATTTACCAAGTTGTTTATACCCTTCATTCCCGTAGTGAACATCGCTGTTCCCCTTGCCATATTTCCCATGAATATAAACGGATTGATCGTAAATATCATTTACCAAGACAGCATGCTCCTTCATGATGGACCTAGCCGCATCGTTATATTTTAAAACATCATCTTGGTATCTCCCCGGTTCGTTTTCAGGAACAGAGGTAGTTGTCACGAATATTAATTTTGCCTTTGTTTTTTCCCGAAGAACGGATACTATAGAATCAAGATTTAAGGTGTAATCACCTAAACTATTAGTAACCTTACCATTTAATTTATCGCGTTTAAGAGGTTCTTTTACATCCCTGCTTCTATAACATAAATCCCACAATCCCCAATTAAATTGGATAATATCCCAATTTCCATCTCCTATCCAATTGGCAATGCTATCCAATCCGGTTCCAGTATGCTGGGCATTACCGGGATTATGCATTACCACTGCCCTGTCCGAAAAATATTCTTTTACAAAAGGAGTGTATCCAATGGAAATAGAATCCCCAACAATCAAGATTCTGGGTTTTGATTTCCAACAGGACGTTAGCGTTACTGAACTAAAAATAATTGTCCATAACAGGATTGTTCCTAATTTCATAAGATCAATTTTAAGAGCTTAAAATAGCTAATATTATTCAAGGGAACAGGACATAAAACCTAGATCAATACCCCAATTCCAAACTAAACTGCCATTGGCTTTTTCATTCGGTAACAAAGTGTTTTAATTTATAAGGATCGGGAAATGGCCTATAGATTACTTTCCATCATGTAAATCAATGACCATTTCCCGTAATTTACCTTAGTTACTTTATCCATCTCTTGGATGTTGGGAGGTGGATTTCCCACATTGCCCCATCCGGCTTAAGCCGTTCCGTTTACGATTTTTTTATTTCCTTTAATAGTATATTCAAATGATGAAACTTAATTTACGTCCCACCATACTTTGGAATTTATATCATCACCTCCCATACTCTGCGACGCTTGCTCATAATTTACCGGATTATAAATAGGCTGATCTTCGGGATAGAGCAATCGGGATGGCAAGACAGCATTGTTCAGCATGGAGTTGGTGGTCGGCAATACGGGATAGCCCGTTCTACGATATTCCGACCATTGTTGATAATCGGTAAAATAGAGGGCGAGGTATTTATGCAGCATAATCCTTTCCAAGGAGCCATCATAAGCCGCGGTTGGTTTGGTAAAATAATCGTCTGTAACGACCTCTCCCGTAATCAGCGCTATGGCAGCCCTTATTCCTTCCTTATAATGTGATTCGGCATCGGGTAAATATCCCTTCTGCGCAAGTTCAGATTTTATAAATTCCACTTCCGAATATGTTAGAATGGGAATATCCATTGGAGCAATAATTTGGTTATGGTTCATATAGGAAGGAGTGTATGTGAAAATCTGTTCATCATAACCGCTTGGAATACCTTTGTAACCAATATCCTGTCCTTGTTCACGGGCCGGAGTAACCAAAAATGGAATTCTGGGGTCCTCCAGGTCATTCAAGATTTCGATAAAAAAGTCGGATACAGCATGATTATTGCTGAAATCCAAATATCGGGACCAAGGCGATAGATTGGGGGCAGCTCCGGATACGCTGAATATGGCGGATTCAGAAATATGGTCGATTATGGGATATTGAGATGGATCATCAATAATGGCTACCATGTCCTGATAGGAATTTGGTCTAACATCGGAAACACGGAGTAGCAATCTCAATCTTAGGGAATTAGTAAATTTCTGCCATAATCGTGTATTGTTCTCGAACAGAATGTCCGACCCATACACCATCCCTTTTTCATGGTCGTACAATGAGTTGGCTGTTTCCAAATCCTCCAATGTCTTGGTGTAGATAAACTCTTGCGTATCATATCCTGCCTTTAGGAGGCCCTCATCTGCTTTAGATGCCTCCGAATAGGGAATATTGCCAAAACAATCGGTCAAATTGGAATAGATCCACGCCTTCAGGGTCAAGGCGATCGCTATATAATTAGGCGCATTATGGTCTTCCGCCGATTGCAACATTTCACTAACGTTCTTGAGCCATTTATAGGAAGAATTCCATTGGGAATCCCCGGTAGTCGGCAAAATTTCATAGCGCTGCACCCCGCCGTAATATTTCGGATAATAGGTCACGACCTGCATCAATTCTGAAGTAATATCATAATTCTTCCTTATGTTATTACTGTTCATATTATATATGATCTCATTTAAAAGTGTCCCAGGACTTATTTGATCTATTAAATTGGGATTTGTATTTATTTCTTCGAATTCCACATCGCAAGAGATAAAAAATAACAAGGCCACTAGGACCGTTGATTTTAACTGTTTCATGGGATTTTTTTAAATTAAAAGTCAATTTTCAAATTAGCTCCAAAAGAAGCGGTATAGGGCATAGGGGTCATTTCCAGACCGGGAACGAAAACTGTTCCGTTCCTTGTTCCAGCTTCAGGATCGGTCATGGGGTAGTTGTCGAAAATAGCCAAATTCCTGCCGAAAACACTTAATGATAAGTTTGCTATGTTCAGGTTATTGGTCACGCTTTTTGGAAACGAATAGCCCAATGAGATTTCCCTAAACTTCAGGAATGATGAATCAAAGACACCTGCCTCCGCAACCTGATGGTACTGACCATAGTAGGTTTGCGTATTTATAGGCTCGGTATTAGGGGAGTAAGACCCATCATTGTTCTGAACGACGCCTTCCCCTATAATGACACCTTCGTCCCGACCGGGAAGTGTATTGGCCAATGTCCCCGCCCATGAGGACCGATTATACGTTCCTGAGTAAATTAACCCACCGTACTGCCCGTCAAAAGTAAAACTGAGTCTAAGGTTGTTGTAAGTTAATGTGTTGGTAAGTCCGGCTTTCCAATCCGGAGCTGTATTTCCAATATATTCTTTTGAACTGGTACGAACGGGAACCCCATTTTTATACACCTTATTTCCTTCAGGGTCCCTTACAAACTTAGTCCCCCACACATCCGATGTACTGCCCCCAACGGTAGCAATAAGGCTGGATTGCCAGACTGTGGTCAATGTTTGTTGTTCCATATTATCGGTAAGTTCCATAATCTCATTATCGTTCGTAGACCAATTACCGGTTAGTTTCCATTCAAAGTCATTGGTTCTGATCGGTGTTCCGTTCAGTACGATTTCAACACCCCTGTTTTTTACCAAACCGGCATTGATGACTCGGTTACTATAACCGGATACGATGTCGTTAGGCAAAACCAAGATCTGATTATCCGTATTCGCAGTATATAAAGTAAGGTCTATTCCAAGTCGATTATTAAACATTCTATAGTCTATTCCCGTTTCCCAACTAGAGGTAATTTCAGGTTTGAGGCGTTGGTTGAACATGGTTGCCGGCACTGTTGCCGAACTGGGAAAGCCACTCTGACTGTAGTATTTGGAGGTTTGATACGGATCGGCATCACTACCTACCTTGGCATAGGACAACCTGTATTTAAGATAGGTTACTTTATCCGGGAAATCAAACATATCGGAAAGTATGAAACTTGAACTAACGGACGGATAGAAAAAGGAATTGTGTTCCTTGGGCAAGGTACTGGACCAGTCATTTCTTCCTGTGAAATCCAGAAAGATAAGGTCCTTGAACCCTAACGAAAGAAGGCCGTAAAAGCTATTGATTTGCTTTTCGGAATCATTGGTCTTCACTAAGGGGTTGTTCACTCCATTAGACAATGTATACACTGAAGGAACGATCAAAGCGTCTACGGAAGACATGACATTTCTATGTACATAGCTCATATGGCTACCACCTGCAGTTAAATTATAATCAAGTACGTCCGAAAATTTGTTTTTGTAAGTAAACAAAAAGTCGGAATTGATCTCTTGGCTGGAAATATCCTGTCTTCCGTAATACCCAAGGGGATGTTTCTTACTTGAATACCCTCTATGGGTTTCCCTGAGCTGGGCCAATGAATTCATGGATATCCTTCCCATAAAATCCAGATGGTCTGTAAGGGTAACCTCTGTTTTGATATTCCCAATAATTTGATTGCTGCTAATTGGGTTGGTGTCCACGTACATTAAATAGTAAGGGTTACTGGACCAATTGGAAAACGGGTTTAATTGTTCAAGGTTTTCCTTTCCATTTTGCCAAATGGGCTTATACCATTGCATATCCACACTGGGCATCAGAAACATCATGGCATAGCCCAATGAGCCGTTACTTATACCGAAAGCCGGCAAATTTTCGCTTTCTCGGTTGTTATAATTGACTACAGAGGAAATTTTTATTTTTTCGGAAATCTGATAGTTTCCGTTAAATGAGGCAGAATTTTTAGTAAAACCTGAATTTGGGGTTATATAGTCATTCTTGATATGGGTTATATTGGCCCTCATGGAACCTTTGGAATCCCCACCCTGAATAGAAATAGAATTTTCCAAAGTAAGACCAGTCCTATAAAAATCTTTCATATTATTTTTATAAGGCCTCCATAAGGTCCGTTCAGTGCCTTGACTTTGGGTTAATGGATCATATTGATAATAGTATTGTCCGTTGAACTTGGGTCCAAAGGCCTCTGGCGTATTTGTGCTCGGACCATCAGCGGAATCTCCAAAGGAATAGTAAAAATCTCCATCGGTATTTAGGCGGCCAATTCCTCCGGCACCATACTCGTATTGATAGTTTGGCCAATTGATGATCTCATCAAAAGTGGCGGTAGAGCTATAACTGACCCCTAGTTTATGATTGGATTTGCCTGATTTGGTGGTAATGATCAATACGCCATTTGCTGCCCTAGAGCCATAAAGCGCTGCAGCCGATGGGCCTTTCAAAACCGTTACACTTTCAATGTCATTTTGGTTCAATTCGGAAACCGCGTTTCCATAATCTACCGGAGCCTCTGTTCCATATGCGGCCCCAACGTTATCCCCATAAGCGGTTGCTTCCTGATTCATAGCGACCCCGTCTATTACAATTAATGCATTGTTTCCTCCGGGATCCAGGGAAGTGGCTCCCCTGAGCTGTATATTTTGAGAATTGATAGGTCCCGTTCCTCCGGAAATAATATTTAATCCGGCAACTTTCCCCTGAAGGCCACTTGACCAATTTGTTGATGGGGCTTCGGAAAGAATTTTGGAATCCAAGGTTTGTTGTGCATAACCCATTACCTTTTCCTGGCGTTTCATCCCCAAGGCGGTGACTATTACCTCATCCATTAAATTGGCCGCTTCCTCAAGGACAATGTCCATAGGTTCGGTTGATTCCAGAGTCACTTCCCTGTTTTTAAAACCCATAAAGGAAACTTCAATAACAACGGGGAGATTAGAAACGGAGAGACTAAAATTTCCTTCGAAATCGGCCATAGTACCGTTTAAGGTACCTTTTTCCACAATACTGGCACCGGGCAAAGGCATTCCGCTTTCTTCAACGATCTTTCCACTTACAACTTGTTGTTCCTTTGGTTTTTTGGGACCCGTTTTCGGCACCACCACAGATACCTTGTCTCGTACCAAATATATTAGGCGATCCCTAACATCGATTGTAATATTCGTGCCTTTAAAAATACGTTGGATTACATGGGTTACCCTTTCTTCTTTTACTTTTAAGGATAATGTCCTTTTTAAGTCCAAATCCCCGATTCTGTATACAAAACGAAATTCGGTACTTTTCTCAATTTCATTAAATAATTGCTCCAAGGATACATTATCCAAGTTTAAAGTGATTTTTGTAAACTGACCGTAGGAGGTGTTTGCCTGGAGGGTAAAAAAAGTGGCTATAACCAACAAGACGCTGAGTTTCATCTTTAAGTCAAATTTTAATAGCAAACGAGGGCCAATAACTGGCCTATGAATTTTTTTCATACTTTTGTGTTGTTTTTTTAGTGATAAACTTATGGTTTGATCACGATTATAAAATCGGGAAATGTTGACGCATTTTCCGATTTTTTTTGCTACTGCTTAAGAGTGCCCATTAAATCGTGACCTTTATACTTCAGGTAATTCTTTGGTTTTATGTCATAGGCTGTTCATAGTATTTGTGGTTAATAGATGGTTATTATATCCGCTTCGATTTTGTAATCGATTCCATAATTTCGTTTTAAATCTTCCAGGACATTGTCCAGAATGGGCTCGTTCCCAAAATTGGCGTTGAACCGCTCTTTCGAAATGGCCGAATTTGTATTGACTATAATAACATTGTAATGTCTTTCCAATTTTTTCAAGATATTTTCCATGGTCATATTTCTAAAGGCCAGTTCGCCTTTCCTCCAAGACGTGTATATGTCCGTGTCTACCGATAATGTTGTGATTCCTTCTTCCATTTTATTAAAAGACGCTTTAGAACCTGGCCGCAACAAGGTATTTATTAATGGGTCGTTGCCATTTTTATCGGTAAAAAGGCTTACGGAACCTTCAACGAGTACAATTTCTGTGACCTCGTCTTCTTGATATGCCTGAACGTTGAACTGGGTCCCTAATACCTGAACATTCAATTCATCGGCATTAACGATAAAAGATAGCAGGGTATCTTTGGCCACTTTAAAAAAGGCCTCCCCTTTTACATACACTTGCCTATCCGTTTCTTTTAAAAACTGAACCGGATAGGTAAGGGAAGAACCCGAATTAAGGTGCACGTAAGTACCGTCGGACAAGGTCAGTTCAAAGGTTTTTCCATTGGGCACGGCCAAAGTATTATATTCCAATATAGTTTTGGTACTGTCTTTGACGTAGACCAAACTATGCCCATTTTGTTTGCCTACAATTTTTCCAGAACTGTCCAATACATTAAAACTCCCATTTTCTTGAACAATTTCAATGGAACCATTGGCTCTTTTCAAAATAATGGCATTGTTTGGTACTGCCATATCGCCGGCCTGTTGCCCATTGTATATAAAAACAGTGGTTGCCAGCAGAAATACGATTATTGCCGCATAACGCCATACATTTTTGGTTTTTTTAAAATGAGGGACTTTTGGTCTTATGTGCTTATTTCTAAAAACCTCGTATGCCCGATCTATGGAAAGTTCTTCCCGAGTATGGGCAAAGGAATCAAGGGCAAAATTTGTTTTAATGCGGTTGTACCTCTTTGCATTCTCTTCGGAATGCAAAATCCAGTCTTCAATTTTTGCATTCTCTTCCTCGGAAGTAAATCCCTGTATATATTTAAAGAGTAGTTTGTTGTCCATATCTTTGGCTATATACTAAAGACAACTCAGGACTATAATATACCTACTCGAGGAAAAATAAATTACAACAAAAACAAAGTAAACTCTTTCAGTTGGAGCTTTAAATGCCTTATCCCCTTGGAAATATGATTGTCGACAGTTCTTTTGGAAATGCCGTGAACTTTAGCTATTTGTCTATTTTTCAACCCGTCAAACCTACTTTGAACAAAGATTGTCCTACATTTTTCCGGTAAGTCGGCGATGGCATCATCAATTTTTTTTCTAAGTTCATTTTCCAACACATAGGATTCCGTATCGCTCTGAAGGTACTGAGTGTGAACAGCCACCGTTTTTTCACTGTGATAATTAGACTTGACCTTCCTGTGTTTCAAATGATTGAAACAAGCATTTTTAGTAAGTGTAAATAGATAATGGTTTAAATTATTGATATCACCGATATGGATAATATTGCTCCAAAGATTCAGGAAAAGCGCGTTACGGGTAATCTCTTCGGCATCTTCTTTAGTGCCAAGATAAGTTCTTGCTATATGGAACAGTTTATCATAATAGGCGAAAGATGGTTTCAAATACCAACTCAGGTGTATCCTTGACAAGGGCAGTCAAATCCTCCTTACTTTTACATGCCTTGTCTTCGAATAGAGTGTAACATTGTTGACTATTTATAATTAACCGTCGATCCTTCTATTCCATATGGTTCTTTAAGCCCAATAAAATCCCCTTCATGTGTGGCATTACAACAGCAAAAAGTGGACTTGTTAAGCAATTATATTAGATTGATTAAAAGAAAGCAACCCCATCCTTGTTTGCCAAAACAAAAAAGATCTTTTAGAATATTAATTTCCCATAAACTCTTATGTAAAATTAAAAGCTTATAGGAACGACCTGCCCAATTCGGTACTTTCAAAAGTATAAAATACAAAGTGGGAGTACAATTTAAAATGGTTAATAAATCAAAAACTGCTAACAGTAATATATATTCCAAAAACCCAATACCCTAAAGTGGCAATAATGCATGAAAAATTGTATTATGACCTTCTTCCATGTTTAATTACGGTCATTACTAGAGAATCCGAGGCTATTTTCATTTTTTCTATATACCAGTGTACTGTCAGCCCTACTTTAGCCATCCCAAGTCCTGTTCCTTTTCGCCCCGTACTGGCGTTATTTGTGAATCGACCTATAATCTTTCTAAGCAGCCATTCCCGATAAAAACAACATTAATAATGCTGCAAATGCGGCCCCTATCAACGGCCCTACAATGGGGATCCAGGAATATCCCCAATCTGTCTTCCCCTTTCCCTTTATGGGCAAAATGGCATACATTATCCTAGGGCCCAGGTCCCTGGCGGGGTTAATGGCATAGCCCGTTGTTCCGCCCAGCGACAGACCTATTGACCAAACCACAAATGCAACGGGGACTGCCCCTAAGGAGCCGAGTCCTATGACCGTTTCATTTTCGCCAATGGTAGCATCGGTGAAATAAAGAACCGTAAAAAGCAAAACGAAGGTGCCCACAATTTCACTGATCAGATTAGTGCCCCTATCACGGATAGCGGGATCTGTACAGAAAACTGCCTTTTTCAGTCCCCGCTCACAGGTGGCATCAAAATGTTTCCGATAAATTGCCCATACCAAAAACGCACCTAACATCGAACCTATCAATTGGCCCAATATATAATGGGGCACATCCTGCCATGGAAAACTACCGGCAATGGCCAGTCCGACACTTACCGCCGGGTTTAAATGCGCTCCGCTGTAAGGTGCCGACACTACAACACCTACATAGACTGCCAATGCCCAACCTGTTGTAATTACGATCCACCCGCTGTTTTGTCCCTTGGTAAGATTCAACACTACATTGGCCACTACGCCCCCTCCCAAAAGGATCAATAACATTGTCCCAATAATTTCTGCATTAAATGATGTCATTTTATATCTATATTTTATTGATTAATCTTTCTCCGCCCAATATTGAAGGGTATCAATTGCCCTGTACCATCCTTTTATGCCCTGTTGGATCTGTTCTCGATCATCGGTAGGCACAAAATGTCGGTCGGTCTTCCAGATCCTTTGGATTTCCTCTTGATCTTTCCAATAACCCACTGCCAATCCCGCTAAATATGCAGCACCCATGACTGTGGTCTCCACCACCTCGGGCCGAACCGTTATAGTATCCAATACATCGGCCTGAAACTGCATCAACATATCGTTTACCGTTGCCCCTCCATCTACCCGGAGCTCTTTTATTTCCACTCCCGAATCGGCTTCCATGGCCTTTAAAACATCCATTGTCTGGTAGGCAATAGATTCCAAGGCGGCTCTGGAAATATGGGCATCGGAACTGCCCCTAGTAAGCCCAAATACAGTTCCCCTTGCTTTTTGGCTCCAATGCGGAGCTCCCAGTCCCGCAAATGCCGGTACAAAATAAACCCCATCGGAACTATCCACGGAGGAAGCCGATTCTTCTACCTCGGAGGAGCTGGAGATAATTTTTAGACTATCCCTCAACCATTGCACAACGGCCCCTGCAATAAAAATACTCCCCTCAAGGGCATAGTGCGTTTTACCGTTAACCTTCCAAGCTATGGTCGTCAATAAATTATTGGTGGAAATGATCGGTTCATCACCAATATTCATTAGCATGAAGCATCCCGTGCCATATGTATTCTTTACCATTCCGGGTTTAGTACACATCTGGCCAAAAAGTGCCGCCTGTTGATCACCGGCAATTCCGGCTATAGGTATCCTATGCGCAAAAAAATTGGGATGTGTATGGCCATAAACTTCACTTGATTGCTTTACTTGGGGCAGCATATTTTTAGGAATAGTGAACAACTCCAATAATTCGTCATCCCATTCCAACGTATTTATATTAAATATTAAAGTCCTACTGGCGTTGGTAACATCCGTTATATACAGTTCCCCTTGGGTCATTTTCCAGATCCAACCAGGAATCTATGGTCCCGAACAACAAATTACCGGCATTCGCAGAGGGCTCTGGCCCCAGTGACATTATCCAAGATCCATTTCACCTTTGAGGCCGAGAAATAGGAATCAATGACCAAACCTGTTTTTGCCCTTATCAGGTCGGCCTTCCCTGCTAATTTCAGCTCATCGCAAAAATCTGCCGTCCTTTTGTCCTGCCACACAATAGCGTTATATACCGGATCCCCGGTTCTTTTATCCCAAACAACTACAGTCTCCCGCTGATTGGTAATGCCAATAGCGGCAATATTGGCCCCACTTAATCCTTTTTTGGTCACAACCTCCGCTGCTATGCCCGCCTGGGCGGACCAGATTTCGACCGGATCATGCTCTACCCAACCTGGTTCGGGAAAATATTGTGTAAACTCTTTTTGGGCCATCGATACAATATCTCCTTTCTGGTCAAAGATTACGGCCCTGGAACTTGTTGTCCCTTGATCTAACGCAAGTATATATTTCTCCATATTAGAAAATCATAGATTAAAAAATTGTCTTCATAAAATTTAAAAGGCCGGATTTAAGGTTTCCTTTAAAACATACTTATTTGCCATGGCCTTAAAATCCGATATCTGTTTTTCCTGCCACAGCAAATCCATATCCATTTCTGCAGCCAAAATTTTCGCAACTATAGGGGCAATCTCCATAGAGGCTTGAGCATCGAGAAATAATATCCTCACCCTTCTTGCAAGAACGTCCTCAACAGTTCTGGCCATCTCATAACGGGCCGCCCAAACAACTTCCGCCTTAATGAACTCCAAATTTGGATGTATTTTTTCCCCTAATTCCGGAGATTCTTCCACTAACCTCAAAATGCCCCCCCTATCACTTCCATAAATCGTTAAATGATCATCTTCAAACAAATCCTTGGTTGAACCGTGGATTCCGAGGTTATGGGTAACACACTTTCTTTTGGGCAGTATCCCCATCCTAATGATACTATCAATGGTATCTTGGGCCATCTTTCTATATGTGGTCCATTTACCTCCGGTGATTGTTACCAAGTTGGATTTCGAAACCATGATTTTATGGCTTCTGGAAATTTCCTTTGTTTTTTCGGATCCATTCTGTGGAGCTGCCAATGGCCTTAGGCCTGCAAAAACGCTGAGTACGTTTTTCCTAGAAACACTTTTGGAAAGGTAACGGTTAGCGGTACCGATAATAAAATCGACTTCATCCTCTAGGGCAACAGGCTCAATACTATGGTCATCCAGTACGGTGTCGGTCGTACCTATTAACACCCTATTGTGCCAAGGGACCAAAAACAGGACCCTACCATCATCTGTCTTCGGTATCATTATGGCATCCTCCCCTGGCAGAAAAGACCTATCCACCACCAAATGGATTCCTTGACTGGGACGGACCATATTCTTTGCCCTCCGATCATCCATTTTTAAAATTTGATCCGTAAAGACACCTGTTGCATTGACCACCACCTTGGCATGCAAACGGTATTCCATATTCGTTTCAAGGTCCTTGCCAACAACACCGCACACGGCCCCCTGACCATCCTTTAATAATTGGACAACCCGAAAATGGTTCAGAATGGCAGCCCCTTTTTCGACACAGGTCTGTGCTAAATTTACCGCTAACCTGGAATCATCAAATTGCCCATCATGATATACAACCCCGCCCTTTAGTTTATTTGTTTTAAGGGTCTTTGCACGCCTAAGTGTCTCCGATCTGCCAATATGCACGGATTCGCCCAGGCTCAGCCTGCCCGCCAAAAAATCATATACCTTGAGCCCGATCGTATAAAACATACCGCCCCACCATTTGTAATTGGGGATAATAAACGATTGGTTTTTTACCAAATGGGCCGCATTTGCCGCCAACAACCCCCGTTCGTACAAAGCTTCCCTGACCAGTCCCAAATCGCCCTGGGCCAAATAACGGACCCCACCATGGACCAGTTTGGTACTCCTACTCGATGTTCCCTTGGCAAAATCCACCTGTTCCAGCAAAAGTGTCCTATAGCCTCTTGTAACACTGTCCAATGCCACACCAAGACCGGTCGCACCGCCCCCGATAACAATGGTATCCCATTCCTCGGACGGCGCCAGATTTTCAATTATTGTTTTCCTTTCAAATATATTCACTTATGAAAATTTTCAATTCAAGCCAATATTAACCAAAATATCGTTAAAACAAAAGTATTTGATATTAAAATGAAGAATTACGAAACTTATCGGTACCATAAAACAAGGCCCGGAAAAATATAAAGGCCCCGGAAAACTTATAATGCGGCCTTCCAATAGGTATTTGGCCCCCTTTTGCCCTATATTTTACGATCGAGAAATTTTTTTTGTATTTTGGAACACTCAAAGATCCCGGGAAAAAAGAATCAATGGGAGAGCGTACATTCGATTATACGGCACCATTGATCGTCCGCAACCTATTTCTCCCGTAAACAACCAATCGTACGATGATGAAAAGACACCAGATCATTTTGGACAAGCTAGATCAAGAAAAGTATGTCGAGGTATTGGACCTGGGCAGATCGCTCGGCGTATCCGCCGTTACCATCAGGAAGGACCTCAAATTTCTGGAGGACAGGGGCCTGTTGTTCCGCACCCATGGAGGGGCATCATTGGAGGACCCCTACATCAATGACAGGCACGTGACCGAAAAAGAGAAAATATCGGTAGAGGAGAAAAGCGGAATTGCGCTCACCGCCGCAAAGCTCATCGTGGAGAACGACACCATCCTCATAGGATCGGGAACCACTGTGCAGGCACTGGCAAAATCCATCAGGCCCATAGGAAAGCTAATGGCCATTACATCCTCCCTATACGTCGTACTGGAACTGATCAAATTCAAGGAGGTAGATGCACTCCAACTGGGCGGTTACGTCAGGCACAGCTCCGCTTCCGTTGTCGGAAGCTATGCCCTGCACATCCTGGAGAACGTTTCCTGCAGCAAACTCTTCCTAGGGGTGGACGGGATCGACCTGGAATACGGATTGACCACATCCAACCTCGAAGAGGCACAGCTCAACAAAAAAATGTTGGCATCCGCCCAAAAGACCATTGTCCTGGCCGATTCGTCCAAATTTGGCAAGAAAAGCTTCGCCAGGATATGCGCCCTAGAACAAGTAGACCAAATCATAACGGACAAGGGTATTGCCAAAACAGTCCTGGACAAACTTGAGGATATGGGAATTGTCGTCACAATCGTCTGATATCCTGAATTCACGCCATGTAATGCGATATCCCAAACAACCTAAAGATCAACATCTAAAATTCATTCTGGTACCAGTCGTTTGTTGGTAAATAACCTATTAAATTTTTAATCCCCTCTTTGGATATCGGCTTTACCAAGTAACCCGAAAGTTCACTGATTTTTTTGGCCATATTTATATCATGGGGGTTTTTGGAAGAGGTTAGCAGGTAAATGTTGATATTCTTTTTTATTTCCGTTGGAAAGGATTTATACTCGTTCAGAAACTCCCACCCGTCCATAAAAGGCATATTTACATCCAATAGGATAATATCAGGAAGATTGGTTGCAGTACCCAGGTTTTGTCTTAGGAAATCGATTCCCTGTTCCCCATCGGAAAAAAACTTAATCTTCATATCCGGATTTATTTCCGCAATAGTATTCTTCACTATAAACCGAAAAATCTCATCATCATCGATTAAAAAAAAGCTTAAGTCATTCATATATTGTCCAATAATCTTTTATGAGTGGTTCCCTTTCCTGATAAATCAATTGTTCTGAATGGATAATCATTGCCCATACCGATAACCAAACCATCAATTTTATAATCCAAATGGGCAATCTGCCCCGGATCAAAATGGCTCTCGGCCATAGGATATTGTTCCCGATCATAGAGTTTATCCATCATGGGATTTAGAAGCTTTACGATTAATTGCCTTGTATTGGCGAGAGTCTCTTGTTGTAGGGAAATCAGCTTTTCATGCCCCTTTTTATATAGCCATGATACCGCCAAATTGCTTAACACAAGAATCGGAAAATATTCAACAAATTTAAAAAGCAATCGTTCAAACAAATTAAAAGCTATTATAGGGTGAAACCTAGTGTTGGAGTCCCAACACCGGCCAATGCACAATACACTTATTTTGGGGGAAAGCTATTACGGTACTGTTTACCAGTGAACCGGCACCAAATATAATCAAAATTAAAATTGATACTCCGAAATTCATTTTATATTGAGAAGTGATATTGATAAATATCATTTCTTCCGGTACTTTGAAAACAATAAATTAAGGCTGAATTCACAAATCCCTTTAAAAGTTAAGACTAATTTCATACTTTTAATAGGTACTGTTGTTTCAAAACTCCATTTTACCCGGAAATCGAGATTTAAAAATAAAGTTCCCTTCAATGCCTCGAGGGCCTGCCTGGATTGCCCCGAGGTAGTTTACCAAGAATGCATCAAATACAAGCAATGGAGTTCTGTAAATTCTTTTCAAAAGCATCCTGCCATATTGGTCCGACAATAATATGATTAAGTGAATATTTTAAGGAATCTAGACAATAAAAGGAACATTCAACCATAAAATAACGCTCATGAAACCATTGAAAAAAGAAGATATTAAACAAGAGGTTTTTGACTTATATGACGATTATGCCCACAACAGGCTAAGCAGAAGGCTGTTTATGGATAAATTATCGACCTATGCGGTCGGGGGAGTAACGGTAGCCTCACTTCTTAGCTTTATTTCTCCCGATTACGTAAAAAAAATCCAGATAAGCCCGGATGATCCAAAATTAAAATCGGAATATATCCATTACGATTCCCCAAAAGGGGGCGGCTCAATCAAGGGCCTGCTTTCCAGGCCTGCCGGTAACAAGGTAAAACTTCCGGGGATAATCGTGGTCCACGAAAACCGTGGATTGAATCCGCACATAGAAGATGTAGGACGTAGGGCAGGCCTCGCTGGATTCCTGTCCTTGGCCCCGGACGCACTGACTCCTCTAGGCGGTTATCCCGGTAATGACGATGAGGGCAGGGCACTGCAAAGCAAACGAAATCGGGATGAAATGTTGGAGGATTTTATCGCTGCCTTTGAATATTTGAAAACCCATCCAGAGTGTTCCGGCAATGTTGGTGTGGTAGGATTCTGTTTTGGCGGTTGGATTTCCAATATGATGGCGGTAAAGGTGCCCAATTTAGGAGCTTCCGTTCCTTTCTACGGAGGGCAGCCAACAGCGGATATTGATAAGATTAACGCCCCCTTATTGCTCCATTTTGGGGAATTGGATACACGCGTCAACGAAGGGTGGCCGGCCTATGAGGAGGCCCTAAAGAGATATGGCAAAGAATACAAAGCCTATATATATCCTAAGACAAACCACGGTTTCCACAATGATACCACACCGAGATATGATCGGGAAGCCGCTGAATTGGCCTGGGAACGAACCATCGATTTTTTTAGGGAAAAACTGGGGTAATACCTTTAAGAACACAGGTCAAAAAAGGTAAGTTGCTTTAAAACGAAACGAAAACCAAGGATTACCAAATATTAAAATTAATATTTCTACCAGGGTAACCGGCCTAACATTGGACAGCTACAGTTGAGCGTATCAAGGTTTGTCAGGCCGAGCGCAGTCGAGACCTATTCATCTTCATTTTCTGGTTTATAATTGGAATGTGTGGCGTTTGGAATATATTTCCCCACAACTATACCACAAGATCAATCCAGAAACCATAAAGATTTGGATTCTGGTGAGTGGAAACAAAAAAACCTAAAACGGCTAAATCAATATTATCCAAAAACATCCATTATTCCGCTGGGCAGAATTCCTAGGCCCGGGCTCAACCCTTTCCATATTATGTGCAACTTCTCAATCGGTGCAAAAAAGCACCTCCTATCAAAGCGACCAATTTTTTTGCCTTGGCCAGACAAAAAATAACGGCCACTTAAACAACACGGAAGATAGACAACTAGCCCATGGCCTCAAACCTATAGGCCGGAAGTCCCTTATGGCCACATTTCCTAACCACAAATAAGGATCCTGCCAAGGGCTGTTTCTCCAGTTCTTCTTTACTAAGTCCCTTCCTCGCCGAAGTTATATAGAGATCTTCCATGGTTTCGCCCCCAAAGGCACAGGAAGTAACTTGGGATACCGGTATGGCAATGGAACATAATTTTTTTCCCGTTCCAGGATCATAGCGGGCCACTTGCCAACCTCCCCAATGCGCCACCCATAACATGCCCTCATGGTCTATGGTCATCCCATCAGGAAAACCGTCTTCCTCTGCAATGAAAACGACCGTTCTTTTGTTGGTCAATTCCCCACTGGCCTTATCGTAATCGTAACCCACTACTTTCCGGGTGGGAGAGTCTATAAAATACATTGTTTTATGATCAAGGCTCCAGGCCAGACCATTGGAAACGCTAATATTGGATTCCTTTTTCCCTACATTTAATGAAGCATCCAGCACATAAAGACTTCCGGAGGAATCATCTTCCGCCAGCGGCATGGTCCCTGCCCAAAAACGCCCAGCAGGATCGCACTTCCCATCATTAAATCTGTTTTCAGGTAATTCTTTCTCGGGGTTCGCTACCATCTCAACTTTCCCGGTCTTACGGTTTACAAACCCAAAGCCGTCCTTCATGGCCGCCATATAATGCCCATTGGTGGAAATCGCCATGGCACCTATCATTTGGCCTACCGGAATAGTATTGGAAGTATTGTTTTTAGGGGACCATTCATGGATATTTCCATTTAAAATATCTACCCAACATATCTGTTTATTCTCGTTGTCCCAAAGGGGTCCTTCCCCCAATTCGCTTATAATTCCACTAACTACTTCCGGATCCATATTTTTTAAATTCTATTATAAGTTATTGATTGTTAAATGCATTAAGAAAATTAAGACCGACCATTATTTTTATAAGGGGACGGACTCACCGACGTCCAACCCCCATCGATCACTAAACTTTGTCCCGTTATATGTTTGGCATTATCTGAGACCATAAACAGAACGGCCCGGGCAATATCATCTACAGATGCCGGTCTGCCCAATGGCGTAATGTTCTGCCAAGTCCCCAAATAATCTTCATCCTTCATGGTCCTCTCGGTCAAGGTAGCGCCGGGGGCCACCGTATTTATTGTTATTTTATAGGGCGATAGCTCAATGACCAAATTTTTGGCCAACATTTCCAAGGCGGCCTTGCTCATCCCATAGGCCGCCAAATTTTCATGTGCCTGATGCCCGGTTACAGAGGACATAAAAAGGATGGAACCGCCAAGACCCTGCTTTTTCATCTGTTTGGCAGCTGCCTGGGCCAAAAAGAAACTCCCCCCCAAATTTACTCTCATCACCTCAAAGAACGATTCTGGGGCATAGCCAAGGAATTCCCCAAAGAGCGTAATCCCGGCATTGGCAACCACTATATCCAGTTTACCATACGCCGTAACCGCCGTATCCACCATTTGCCTTATGACCGCTATATCCCCTGAATCCCCAATAAAAGGAATACATTTTCCGTTCTTTAGATCTATTTTTGCAACCGCCTCATGGACAAGAACGGCATCCAGGTCATTCAAAATCACATGCCCCCCCTGGGCCACCAATTGTCTACAGATTTCCAGACCGATACCCTGCCCAGCTCCCGTAACAATGGCCACTTTATTCTTAAAATCCATAATAGCTCGATTAATGGGAATCCCTAGCGACCTCGCTCCCGGATTTTCCCCTTAAAAAATCCATGTCCGCGCCCATATGTGCCTGCTGTACATGGTTTATATATAAATTAACATATCCCCGGTCTACGATAGGCGGCAATATTTTTCTATTTTTCTTACGCTTTTCCAATTCTTCGTCGGATATGGCAACAGTCAGACTTCGATTATGTACATCCAGGCTTATCATATCCCCATTTTCTATCACGGAAAAATTTCCGCCCATAGCTGCCTCAGGGGATACGTGCAGCACTACCGTTCCAAACCCGGTACCGCTCATACGCCCATCCGAAATACGGACCATATCCTTAACGCCCTTCTCCAAAAGCTTCTTGGGGAGGCCCATATTCCCAACTTCTGGCATACCGGGATATCCCTTCGGACCCACATTTTTTAGCACCAAAACACAGCTTTCGTCCACTTCCAGTTCGTCGGTATCGATCCTGGCCTTATAATCTTCAATATTCTCAAAGACAACCGCCCTGCCCGTATGTTTCAACAAATGGGCACTTGCCGCCGAGGGCTTTATTACCGCCCCGTTTTCGGCGAGGTTACCGGTAAGAATGGCCAGTCCCGTAGCATCGTTAAAAGGTTTATGGACACTTCCAATAACGTCCTTATCGTAATTTTGTGCTTTCTGATAATTCTCCCCAATGGTTTTGCCATTTGCAGTAATTACATCATTGTTCAGAATGTCCTTTAGCTCCTTTAGCACTGCGGGCAGGCCACCGGCATAAAACAGATCCTCCATAAAGTGCTTGCCGGAAGGCTGCAGATTGGCGATCAGGGGGATATTGGCCGAAAGCCTGTTGAAATCCTCCAATTTTAAAGGAACCCCGATCCTTCCGGCTATGGCCAAAAGATGAATCACAAAGTTGGTGGAACCACCTATGGCCGCGTTGACCTTTATGGCATTTTCAAACGCCTTTATGGTCAATATATCGGATAATTTAAGATCTTCCCTCACCATCTCCACGATGCGCAGTCCGCTCAACTGCGCCAATACCTTTCTACGGGCATCGGCCGCCGGGATAGCTGCATTCTCCGGTAAACTCAGCCCCAACGCCTCTACCATGCATGCCATGGAAGAGGCCGTACCCATAACGGCACAGTGCCCGTCACTACGGCACATGGCCGCCTCTATATTCCTCAGCTCCGAATTCTCCAATTTACCTTCCCTAACGTCGTCATGATAACGCCAAATATCACTGGTCCCAATATTTTTCCCCCGGTATTTGCCCGTCAGCATAGGACCACCGGATACCACTATGGTCGGGATATCTACACTACAGGCCCCCATGACCAGGGAAGGGGTGGTCTTGTCACACCCACATAACAATACAACACCGTCCAAAGGATTTGCGCGTATGCTCTCCTCCACATCCATACTGGCCAGATTTCTATAGAGCATAGCCGTAGGCTTCATAATGGTTTCCCCCAAGGACATTACCGGGAATTCCACCGGAAATCCACCGGCTTCCCAAATACCCTTCTTCACGGATTCTGCCAGCTCCCTAAAATGACCATTGCAAGGGGTAAGCTCGGACCAGGTATTGCAGATGCCGATCACCGGTTTGTTGTTGAACTCGTAATCCGGTATCCCCTGGTTCTTCATCCAGGCACGATAGATAAATCCGTCTTTGCCGCTACGGCCAAACCAGTGGCCGCTTCTCAACTTTTTCCCGTCCTCTTTTTCCATGAATTATTTTGGTTTTTAATGTCCCTGCCCATATTCGATTCTACATGGCATATAAGGGTCACAAAGAAATTTCCATATCGATAATTTTTTAGGACCTTTATGCGCTACTTCAATTTTCAAGCCTCAATATCGTGAACTTTTCCGAAATAGAAACTTCATTTTTTGAAGAATTTACAATTTGGACAAAACGATTAGGGCTAATTTCATACAACGGACAAAAAAGGTTTTTGGACATGTATTTGGAATTCCTTTTTGAATGCATATGTCCAACTCTATTTATTAAAATCATCAATCCCATTAGATACTTAAAACATATTTTTAACCGGAAAAACTTACAATGTGTTACACAAAACCCATCAATCGTCCATAACGGGCCCGATGCCTTCCAATTAAGTGACATATATCATAAAATGTTAATTAATACTACCTGAATTTTGTCTTGGAAAAATTAACCAAACAATTATGAAACTAAAGAAACCTCTTAACGTTCTTCTATTTATTCTTTTATCCGACCAAGTGAAGGCGCAATTGACAATAGATGCCGAATTACGCCCAAGGTTCGAATACAGACACGGTTTTAAAACCCTGTTCCCCAATAATGAGGACCCGGCAACCTTCGTTTCACAACGGACCAGACTAAATACCAATTATGGCATAGACAAATTGTCTTTCTATCTTAGCCTCCAGGACGTTAGGGTGTGGGGAGATGTACCTCAACTAAACAGCTCGGATAAAAATGGGATTGGAATTCATCAGGCCTGGGGAAAAATACAATTAGATTCCCATTTCTCCCTCAAGGTGGGGCGACAAGAAATCATTTATGATGACCATCGAATCTTTGGCAATGTAGGTTGGGCCCAGCAGGCCAGAAGTCACGATGCCGCCCGCCTGGAATACAAAAATCCCAGCTTAAAAATTGATCTGGGTTTTGCATTTAACCAAGATGGGGAACATTTAACCGGAACTACCTTGACCACACCGGAAACTTATAAGAGTATTCAATATTTATGGACCCATAGGGAATGGGACAAATTCTCTGCAAGTCTTCTTTTCTTGAATAATGGCCTACAATTTATTGATGATATCAATTCCAATAACAACGATACCAGGTATAGTCAAACTCTTGGAACCCATTTAAATTATATAACAAACAATTTGAAATTGACCTCGAATATGTATTACCAGTTTGGAAAGGATATTGCCAACAATGACCTAAGTGCTTATCTCCTATCCTTGGAAGGGAGCTATAAAATTACCTCCAAAACCAATTTAGGACTGGGTGCGGAACTAATAAGCGGCAATGATAACGGATTGCCCTCCAACCAAAAAAACAGGGCCTTTAGTCCATTTTATGGCACCAATCACAAGTTTAATGGGCTTATGGATTATTTCTATGTCGGCAACCATGCCAACAACGTAGGTCTATTGGATATACATGCCAATGCCAAAATAGTTCTGAATGGGAAATCCGATCTAAATTTAGCGGTACACAACTTCACGGCTGCAGCTGAAATAGGCCAGAACAGCAACAAACAATTAGGAACCGAATTGGATATCGTTTACGGCTATAAAATACAAAAGGAAATCGGCATCAGTGCCGGATATTCGCATCTTTTTGCTACACCAGGCATGGAAACCATAAAAGGAAATGCAGACGGGAACATCAATAACTGGGGCTGGATAATGCTCACTTTAAACCCAATACTTTTTGCATCCAATAATTAATTTTCAGAAAACCTTGACCAATTAAACGGGTTTCACAGGAAAATTAACCTAATTTAAACCAAGTTTTGCAATATGACAGTTATCATGTTTTTATAGGGTTTTCAAAACTATTTTTGTCCCTATAAAGGATAAAAAAGTCTTTTATTGTATCAATCTATAACCAAAACAAAATATTATGAATGCAAAATCAACAAAAAAAGCATTACTTCTACTAATACTGATGTTAGGAACGGGAAGCCTTGTCCTCTCCTGTAAAAAAAAGGAAAAGATGGTTTACGAAAACGTTGCAGATATCCCGCAAATCGTGAGATGATCGCTGAACTAACCGCTCCCCCGCATGTACCTACCCCTATAGGCAAGAGAAAAGCGAAAAAGCTTAAAGTGGATATGGAAATCCTGGA
This sequence comes from Flavobacteriaceae bacterium, assembly GCA_041392165.1. Taxonomy (GTDB): domain Bacteria; phylum Bacteroidota; class Bacteroidia; order Flavobacteriales; family Flavobacteriaceae; genus Arenibacter. The sequence goes on along the minus strand of JAWKMN010000002.1, from coordinate 150,256 downwards.
ACAGGAAGGAGAAATGACCAATGGTGTGCGCTATGTATATTGGACCTTCGGAGGAACCGTACCCGGAAGTTTCATCAGGACCAGGGTAGGCGATGAAGTAGAATTTCACCTGAAAAAATCACCCCGACAATAAATTGCCCCACAATATTGATCTACATGCCGTTACCGGTCCCGGGGCGGTGCAGAATCCTCCTTTGTAGCACCAGGCCATGAAAAGGTGTTTTCCTTTAAGACCCTAAACCCCGGACTATATGTTTACCACTGTGCCACAGCACCCGTAGGTATGCACATAGCCAACGGTATGTACGGTCTAATTCTGGTAGAACCCGAAGGCGGTTTGCCTTTGGTGGATAAGGAATACTACATTATGCAAGGTGATTTTTACACCAAAGGTTCCAATGGGGAAAGGGGCCTACAACCTTTTGACATGCAAAAAGCCGTGGACGAGCACGCAGACTATGTGGTATTCAACGGAAAAATGGGATCCTTAACAGGGGATAATGCCATTACCGCTAAAGTAGGTGAAACCGTTCGTTTGTTCGTAGGCAACGGGGGGCCCAACCTCGTATCTTCATTTCATGTTATTGGTGAGATATTTGATAAAGTACATGTAGAAGGAGGCGATCTGGTCAACGAAAATGTACAGACCACCCTAATCCCTGCCGGTGGAGCGGCTATAGTGGAATTTAAGGTTGATGTGCCGGGAACGTTTATTCTGGTCGACCATTCGATATTCCGGGCCTTTAACAAGGGAGCCCTGGGAATGCTAAAAGTGGAAGGTGAGGAAAACAAGACTATTTATTCCGGGGAGCTGGAAGAAGGTATTTATTTGCCAGAAGGTAGTGGAATTCAAAAGATGCCCTCTACAAATGGCGTTGTGGAATCCGAAATTCCCGCAAAATCGATGGAAGAGAAAATGGAGTTTGGAAAAATTACCTATATGCAGACCTGTTTCGCCTGTCACCAAGGAGAAGGTCAAGGAATTCCGAATGCATTTCCTCCCCTGGCCAAATCGGATTACTTAAACGCCGATGTAGATCGCGCCATAGATATTGTTCTACATGGAAAATCGGGTGAAATAACCGTAAACGGACAAAAATACAATAGTGTTATGACCGCACAGACCTTAACAGACGAAGAGGTAGCCAATGTACTAACCTATATATACAACAGTTGGGGCAATTCTAAACAGGACGTAACCCCGGCCATGGTCAAAAATGTCAGAAACAAATAAACCCAACAAATCTTAAAGACAATCATGAGTCCCTTCTTTAAAGTAACGTTTATTCTTTTTGGCATTATTACCAGCAGTAGTTTTGCCCAGTCGGAAAATATGGTCAGCGTTAAGGGAGGGACTTATATACCTCTCTATGGAGTAGATTCTGCAGCGGTTACCGTGGAGGAATTTACTATGGATGTATACCCCGTAACCAACAAGGAATATTTACAGTTTGTTATGGAACATCCGGAATGGAAAAAAAGTAAGGTAAAGCGATTGTTTGCAGACGGCAATTACCTGATAAATTGGGAGGGGGATGATTCCTATGGCAGCCAAATGGCCGCCGATGCGGCGGTTACCAACGTTTCATGGTTTGCCGCCAGGAAATACTGTGAATGCCAAGGAAAAAGATTGCCCACTGTAGATGAATGGGAATATGCAGCAATGGCCGACAAAACCACTCCCGATGCCCGTAAAAAGGAAAGCTACAATCAACTTATTCTGAATTGGTACGAAACTCCAAAAACATTTAATAACACTATAGGTTCCACATTTAAGAACTATTGGGGAATTTATGACCTCCATGGCCTTGTATGGGAATGGACAATGGACTTTAATTCCGTTTTAATTTCCGGTGAATCCAGAAAGGATGTGGACAAGGACAGTAATCTTTTTTGTGGAAGTGCGGCTGTTGGCGCATCGGACTTAATGAATTACGCCGCATTTATGCGCTATGCTTTTAGAGGTAGTCTAAAAGCCAATTATTCTATACGGAATTTAGGATTCCGATGTGTCCGGACAAAAGGGTCCAACCATAAAAAACCTGACATATTAAGCAAATGAAACGAACATTACTAAATTTTAAACATTTCTAACAAAAGATAATATTTAAAACTCCTGCCTTGCCTACGAGCAGGTTTAGTGTGGTAACGGAGTGGTTGCACACGTTCTCAACCTGTCCGACCAACTGTTCAGGCGGGTTTTATGATTAGTTTATTTTTCAAATAATTACAAAAATTTAAACGTATGCAAAAAATGCTCCGTACCGGATTACTATGCCTTATGCTATTCAATCTTATAGCGTGCAACACCAAGAATTCAGATAAAACAACTGCAGGAAAATACGAATGCCCCATGCATTGCGAAGGCGACAAGACCTATGACAAACCCGGAAATTGTCCTATCTGTAAAATGGATTTACAGCCCATAACCGAAAAAGAAAAAAAAGAAGGTGAAATCTCCGATCTTTCCATTTACAATCTGCCCTCAAAATGGACCACCCAGCACAATGAGGAAATCGAGTTAAAAGCCCTAAAAGGGGATGTTGTCGTAATCGTTATGGTATATACCTCCTGCCAAACGGCATGTCCCAGATTGGCTGCGGATATGCGCAATATTGAAAAACAGATCCCCCAAAATAAAAAAGAGCAGGTCACCCTGGTCCTGGTAAGCATAGATCCGGAAACGGATACGCCAGAACGATTGGCCGCCTTTGCCGATGAAAACCAAATGAATTCTAAAAAATGGGTATTGTTAAGGGGTTCTGAAGAGAATACCAGGGAATTTGCCGCCGTACTGGCCGTAAACTATAAGAAAATTTCCCCTTTGGATTTTTCCCATAGCAATATCATTAGCGTTTTTGATCAAAAAGGAGAATTGACGTACCAACAAGAAGGCCTGGGCGTGGACAACAAGGAAACCATTACAAAAATCATGGAGCTGTTGGGATCCGATTCCGAGTCATGAACCCTTATGTAATAATTTATGGTTCAGGATTACACCATTAAAACTACGGCAATAAACACCAGCAAAAATAGAACCAGACTGACTTTCCAAAAAAGATTGGCCTTCTTAAGCTCCATAAAATAAAAAGCGACACCTATACATTTAAGAAATGCCAATCCCAATATTGGAACTGCTGTGTATTGAAACGGAATGTCCACCACAAATACGGTCATCAAAGTAAAGAACACTAAAAAAGCCCAAGTAGTTAGAAACGTATTCTTCATGCTTTTCATTTTAAAAAATCAAATAAACCATCGGGAACAGTAAAAGCCATATTAAATCGCACATATGCCAAAACGCAGCACTGGCCTCTAGGTCCTCCAATTTTAATTTCTTGTGGTCTTTGGCCATACTCCGTTGTATGGTGCCCAAAATGATCAGGCCTACAACAACATGGATCAGGTGAAACAGGGTCAGCATCCAATAATAAGCAAAAAAAGTATTGAAGGACAAGGTTAGTCCATCCCTTATTTTATCGTCATATTCGTATCCTTTCAAGGCCAAGAACAGTATTCCCCCCAACATGGTCAACTTAAGAAAAAACGAGGCTTTTGAAATTTTTTGCTCTTTGAAAAATTGTACGGTTTTGGCCATAAAAAATCCGCTGGTCAACAAAAATATAGTGTTTATGGCACCATATGTTGAATTTAGCAGCATTTTGGAAGCATGAAACGTTTCAGGTTCCTCCCTGGCCGAAACTGCCATAAAGACAAGTGCTATCCCAAAGGTTATAAGCTCCAAAAAAATAATGATCCACATTAAAATTCCCCCTGGGGGGTAATATATATTTTTGGAATCTACAGTGTTGGTTTCCATAATATTAACATTGATGTTTTATTTTTTCATAGAGCTTTACCAGAGACCGGAGCAGTTCTACCGGGGTAGTCAATATTTGATAGTGGTTTTGCCCGAACATCTGCGGCAGATAGTATTTGGCCTGGGCCTCTATGGCAAGGGCATAGGAGTTGATATTGCGTTGATTTAGCTCCCTCAATGCCTGTTTAACATCATTGACACCGTATTTCCCTTCGTATTTATCATAATCATTGGGTTTTCCGTCCGAGATAAGGATAACCCATTTATTCTTACTACTCCGCTTATCCAATAAGGCTCCTGAATGTCTTAGGGCAGCCCCTATACGGGTATAACCGGAAGGTTGCACCGCCCCAATTTTGTGCTTGGCCTTGCCCCAGTCCCCATCAAAATCCTTTAGGCCCAAATAAGTGGTATAATTCCTGGTTTTGGAGTAAAAACAGTTAATGGAAAAGTCTACGTTGAATTCGTTAAGGATTTCCCCGAAAATAATGGATACCTGTTTCTCCACGTCTATAACCTTATTGCCAGCGGCATACCCATCACTGGACAGGCTAAGGTCCAACAAGATCAGAATGGATAGGTCCTTTTCCTTTTTCCGTTTGGATAAATAGATTTTTTCGGAAGGGGTCCTTTTTGAATGAATATCTACAAATTGGTCCACAATGGCATCCAGATCAAATTCGTCCCCTTGTAATTGTCTTTTTTGTTGCTGGTATTTATTGTTTACCGAGGTCAGCATTTTGCGCAGTCCCAACAGGGTACTGGCGTTTTTTTGTATGGTATTTCTATAATAGGTAGGATCGGTTTCCAATGGCGACTTTGGATACACTTTACAAAAATTGGGCTTATAGGCGCGTTTGGAAAAATTCCATTCATCATAGGCTATATGAAATTCCTTGGTGTCCAATTCCACACTTTCGGAGACATTGGTGTTTTCCATAAAGTCGGCCTGGTATACGGAATGTACGGGATCATCTACCCGAACCGTATATTTCATATTCAGATCTTCAAGGGCATTGGAATGATCGTCCAGATCATCTTCCCCATCAAAGTCGCGCCAGCCTCCTTCCCATTCTTCCGCGGTCTCCACTTTTTCAAAACTATGCGTCAGCACATAATCCTCTTGAGCTTTTTTATCAATTTCCAAATTAGTGATCCCTTCCACCTCATTGGCTTTTAAAATAGTGTTTATTTCATCCTGAACGGCCTTCTTGGCTATTTCGGAAATGTTTTTCAAGGTGCTCCCTGAAACCGCCTCCACCTCCTTGCCCATCCATTTGCCATAAACAAAGGAATAATCGGCAGGTCTTTTCGCTGTTTTAAAGGAATCGAAATGCGCTATTAGTTCCCGATGGATGTTTTCGGCTACGGGAAACTCTTTAAATACGATGGGTAAAACCCTATGGGCAGCAACCAAGGCCTTTTCTCTTGCCAAGGCCAAGGAATGTTCCCCTACACCATTAAAATTAAATCCCAAGTTCTTTTGAACGGACAAATAAACGGTCCGGAACAAATAAAAGGCCCTATTGCGTGATTCTGTTGGAAATTCTGAAAACCTACCAGGAAGAAAAAAACTGTTATTTTTATACCCGCCTTCACGTTCAGCTTCAAAAATCGCTATAGGTTCTCCGGTAATGGCCCTGGCCAAAATGGTAAGACGGGCTTTAATATCGCTTAATCTTACGGCGTGCCGCTCAGCTGCAAGGGATTGTTTTTTACGGCGTTTAAGGAATCCCGCTACTTTACTGAATAAGAATTCATCCGGTTCAAACATGGCAATCCAATTATCATATCATTAAATCGCACAAATCTGCAAGCGATTCGGTTATCTCCAGATCATCGGTAAGTGGCTCCACCACGGCCACTCTAACAGCAAGGCGTTTCGGCAAGCCTGAATGGATCAATTTTGCCGCATCCACCAACAATCGGGTAGATACGGTCTCCGTTAATCCCAATTCTGTTAAATTCCTTATTTTATTCGCAATATTTACCAGCTTCTTGGCCATGGAAATTTCCAATTTGGTCTCATTGACCAGTATTTCCACCTCGTCCTTTGGGCTGGGATAATTGAACGACAAGGCTATAAAACGCTGTCTTGTTGAAGGCTTCAATTCCTTAAACCCTTTTTGGTAGCCAGGATTGAAGGATGCTACCAACATAAAATCCTTATCCGCTTTTATGGTTTCGCCCAACTTATCCAAATACAGTTCCTGTCTGTGGTCCGTTAAGGAATGAATTGCCACGATTACATCGGGCCTGGCTTCGGCAATCTCGTCCAAATACAATATGGCCCCCATTTTTACCGCCTTGGTCAAAGGTCCGTCCATCCATATAGTTTCAGCACCCTTTATTATAAATCTACCTATAAGATCCGTTGAAGAAGTTTCCTCGTGACAAGAGATGGTTATAAGGGGCCTTTTTAATTGATGCGCCATATAGGCTACAAAACGGGTCTTCCCGGTACCCGTGGGACCTTTCAAAAGAACCGGAATCCTATTTTGTACAGCATGGTTAAAAACATCCTCTTCTTTTGCAATAGGCCTATAAAAAGGGATATCTCCATCCGAAACTGTTATTTTATTTTGTTCTTTTGTCACGTATTTTTGGGTCAAAGTATCCATATGGGTGAATTGGGTTAAAAAAGGCCTAAAAAGCGGGGGGACGGGGAAACATTAATATACGCCATAGGCAATGGCTTCAATTCCTTTTTAGGCCTATTTAATTTATTTTTATTGTCAATTTTCAATGCCTACCAAGGCTTCATCACTTGGTCTGCCATGTTTTATAAAATCTACTATATACATTATTATTCCTGTAGCAAATAGGGCAGCACACAACAATAGTACCACAAAGTGGATGCTTATTTCATTTTGTACCTCCATAAATTCCATTTTCAACTTGCGCTCCAAATATACCTGAACCACTCCTGCAACCCCAAAGGCAACGGTCATTCCCAACATTCCAATATTGGACAGCCAAAAAGCGGCCCTGCCCCTTGCACTTTCATATAATTTTCTCCCCGTAAGGTTCGGTAGGGAATAACTGATTATGGCCAGAACGATCATGGCATAAGCGCCCCAAAAAGCGTAATGCCCGTGCATTGCGGTCACCAAGGTGCCATGGGTATACAGATTGGTCTGGGGCAGGGTATGTGCAAAACCTAAAAGCCCTGCACCCACAAAGGATACGATTGCCGAACCCAATGTCCAGAAAAGCGCCAGGAATTGGGGTGTTTTTTCTCTCCTTTCCTATACATATTTACCGCAAATAGGGCCATTGCCAGGAAAGCAAGGGGCTCCGAGAGCGGAAAATACCGCCAACTACCAACCAAATTTTATTGACCCCTATATAATAATAATGATGCCCTGTACCCAGTACTCCGGAAAGAAAGGTAAGGCCCACAATAACATACAGCCATTTTTCTATTACCTCCCTATCAACACCGGTAAGTTTGATCAATAAAAAAGAAAGGATACCTCCCATAATGAGCTCCCAAACACCTTCTACCCATAAATGTACTACCCACCATCTAAAAAAAGAGTCGGTAACCTGACTGTCAAAAGGCAACATACCGGGAAGGTACAATAAAGCCGCAAACAACAATCCCATGGACAATACCAATGCAGTGGTAGTCTTGCGCTTTCCCTTAAAAAGCGTTATCAATATCAATCCTAAAAACAACAGTACGTTGATGACCACCAAATAATCCAATTGTCTTGGGATCTCAAGGAATTTGCGCCCCTCCCACCAATTAAAATGATACCCTACAATCGCGGTCACGCCTACCAATGCAAGGGATATCAATTGCACATAGGCCAACTTTACACTCACCAGTTCCCGTTGCGCTTCTTCCGGAATAATATAGTAGGCGGCACCCATAAAACCCGATAACAACCAAACAACCAATAAATTGGTATGTACTGCCCTGGCCGTGTTAAATGGGACAAAGTCATGTAGCCCATCCAGGCCGATACGGGCAAATCCCATAACAAAGCCATAGGCAATCTGTAAAACTAGAAGCAGCATTGATAATGCAAAAAACCAATAGGCTACCTTTTGTGATTTGTATTTCATGTGGTATAATTTAAATTGTTTTGAGTATTGAAAAATCGGGCCGAGAGCCATCCCCGTGATTTCTAGCAGCGATCATGGAAAACCCTAATAAAATCAAAAGGGCCTACCATTACTTCTTATCTTTGGCTAACGGGGAAACCACTCGGTCAAACCCATTAAGGTCGATGTCATCTATCCAATCGAAAAATGCGATCAAATCCGCGGCTTCCTTCTCCGTAAAACCATAGGCCACCATTTTTCGTCCATTGGGCTCCCAAGGTATGGGCGTCATTAATACGGCCTTAACATAGCCGGGACCCCGGCGGTCCAACACCTTGGTCAGCTCTGGGGCATAATAGCCCCCTTCTCCCAAAATGGAGTGACAGCCCATACAATTATTGGATTCCCATAATTCCTTTCCCTTAACCACCTGTTCCGTAATTGCGCCGTGGTTGGTCTGGTCCTGGGCGTCGCTAAAGGAATAGATGGTCAATCCTATAAATGCCAAAAATGTGACCAATGTACCTCCCAGAAAAAGCACGCGCTTGTTTTTTAGATAACATATTGAAAATGATTAAATTATTATTTAAGACTTTTTATCCTAAATACAAAATAAACATATTGGAAACCGTCAAAACATGATATAAATCATACTTTTTTAACATTATTTTATAGATTGTACCTCAAAAACACCCTCCTTTAACAAGTACTTTTTTATATTCGAAAGTCCGCCAACGGGATTTAAGGTATCTACAGGGCCCCTACTACCATAAGCAATACCGCCATCCCAAAAACCGGGATACCCATTTTAACCTTCACTCCTTACTAAAAGATGGCCTATGGAAAACCTATCACAGCTTACCCTCCTTGCGGCAATGGCAAACAAAAACAAGCTGCCCTATACCTTGTTGTGCCCGAGCACTTTATAAAATTTTCTATAAAATGTGATTTTGAAAGTAGGGTATTCCGTACAGTAGTTGTTCTAGTACTAAAATCTAAAAATTATGAATACAAAAAATCGAAATGTTTTATCAAAAACAAAAAGCACCTTACACCATATTGGACTTGGCATTCTTGGTATCCTGACCATGATTGGTTGCGATAAGGACAATACTTCTTCTGAACAAGGTAAAATAGCGATTAGCGCCAAAGGTAAATTTACCGACACCAATGCAAAATCCACCAACACTGAAAAAGAGATAGGTGCCAATGTGGTCCTAAGCGAATTTTTAATCAACCTAAAAGAGTTTGAGCTGGAATTCGACCTTGAACATGACGATGATGAAAATGAACAATGGGATGATGACGGTTTCTTTGATTACGAGGATGAAATTGAATTGGAAGGGCCTTTTGAACTAGATCTTTTAAAAGGGGAAATTTCATTTATCGAAACAACCATCCCCGTAGGGACCTATGAAGAAATCGAATTTAAAATAGACAAGAGCAAAGATTCGGAAAGCGAGCTTTTTGGAAAATCAATTTTGATCAAAGGTACCGTGGAAAATGTTCCATTTGTATTTTGGCATGATTTTGACGAGGAAATCGAAGTGGATTTTGACGATCCGCAAACAGACATCGTTGTATTGGAAAATCAGCAAAACCTGACGCTTCAGTTTGACCTGACCCAACTTCTTAACGCCGCAGGAGGAGTAAACCTTTCACAGGCGGCCGACGGAAATCAGGACGGCCTTATTGAAATAAGCCCTACCGACCCGGACGGTAACAATGCCATTGCAGATCAAGTAAAGGAAAAACTAGAGCATATTATAGATTTATTGGACGATTAAATCACTTTTCTGAACAATACAATTATGGATTATTTATAAATAAGGGGGCAACTACAAATAAAAGTCGCCCCTTTATTTTATCCTTATCGCTTCTACCTCTGCTGGTGCAATGGTTTCTGAATCATTTCCAAATTGCTTTTAAAAACATTTATCGGACACTACCCGATCTTTTTATCAATTTTGCAGTACTTACTGTTCCTGATTCTTTCCTACTATTGTTATCAAATAAATGCCTGGATTAAGTTCGTTTAAACTAATCTCATTTTCATCAACGTTCACCAATCCAGACTTCCCCTCTTTTGAACAATATCATATCTCCTGCCATAAAAGTAGAAGAGCTGTTATTCACTTTTGTCAATGTCTTCCACGGGGTAGCCTCCGAAATACCGTTATTATCATCATTGCCCAATGTAGCGTCAACATAATATACCGTGGCATGCAACGCACATGAAAATAATAGTAAAGTAACAATAAGGGAAAAATGAATTCCTTTTTTAAATCCTTGTCTCATCTTGGTTAATTATTAATTAATACTTAGTTATTCTGGGTATATTTATTGGAGCCATTATACATTATTATAAAAGATTCAGCTTTCGGCTAGATCATGTGCAAACACTTAATCATAAGGTTAGCGAACTTTTTTAAATTTCAACCTCTTATCAATCCCTGCCATTGTATTGAATAGCCCCCATACTGGGCTTGTTCGGATCCCATTTTTTGCCAAAATAATCTACAAAACCGTCTCCAAGTACTGATGCATACTTAGTAGTACCTCCATATTTTAGGGCAACAGGAGAGCTTTCTGTGAGTGCAAAATTCCGTTTGGCAGCATCGGCGAAGCCCGGGTTAAGTTGGGTGTTACCACTAAAATATTGAGGCATGGCAAGGTTTAGCTCGGCAGCGTTATAAGTACTGTTCGGCTTTAAATTCTTAAATCTTGCAATAGGTTCTGTACTGTTTCGATGCCAAAAGTTATTGTGCTGAACGATGACTGGTCCTGTGACGTTACTGTTAACATCGATAGCTATATTCCCGAAATTATAGATGATATTATTGGCTATCACATTATTGGTGACCGCATTGGGGTTTGCTTTACTATCCTGAATCATTATAGCGCATTCCTCTGTATTTACGAATGTATTATTTACTAGATAATTATGGTGTGCTTCAATCCACGGACCCGTACCCCGATAACGCCACACCGCCCAATCTACTCCCCAGCCCTGATGTGAGTGCCGAGGCATTTTGGTCACTGTTACTCCTGCAAAAATATTGCTGTAAATCTGATTATAACTGCCCAAAATATGCCCCGTAACCGTATAATCATGAAAGTAATTCCTCCGGATGATGTTATGTGTAGTTAACCCTTCGAACCCGTTCATATCTATGGCATGTGTATAAGCAGATTCGCCTCCAGAAACATCGTTCATCTCTACAATTAAGTTATGAACCCCATGCACCCCAAGGATATACGAAGTGATGGAAATACCGGAATGCCCCCAATTAAGTACCTTATTGCCTTGAATAAGCCCGCCTTCCACCGCATGAAGCATAAAAATACCATCACCGCTCAACAATATATTAGGATCATTCTCACGCTCGGACCATACTTTATCAACCAAACAATTAAGTATATTGATGTTGGCAACATAGGTTGTAAGGTCGCCCTGACCTGAGTGCCCTGCTTGTATTCCCGATCCGGCACCCCGCTGAATGATACAACTATCGATCGTAATATTGGTACTTGGTGCTTCTACATTAATAATATTACTTGTAGAACCTCCTCTAAAATCAATATTTTTTAATGTAAAATAATTGGTGTTCTTCATCAACACTACTGACTTACTCCCAACCAAAAGCACTTCTACATTTTTAGGAGCAACGACCGAAGAGCCAGTATTCATATAAACAATACCGTTCCTGTTGATTACGCCTTCCTTTATAAACCATTCGTAAGGTTGGTCTACGTCCGTTTCATTAGCTAATTTATCGCTGGTATTTACTTTATATTTAGATACTCCGTCTGCAAACAAACGCAAGGCTTTAGAATACCCATATACAGCATGCTTCCAAGTAGTTGTACCTTCTATATTTTCCCATCCATCATTGCTCAACACGTTTAAGTTGGAAATAACAGGTTTATCTCCAGTACCATACGCATCAATGATTACAGGGTTGTTTCGCGTTCCTGATTTGTTACTGAGATCGAATGAACCAAAGGGTATATACCAAGCGTCTCCCCTTTTAAACAACAATTTGTTACCAGCTTTGGCTAATGCTGTAGCTGCCGCCAAACTTTTCTTTGGCGCAGATATGCTGGTTCCTTCATTAGAATCATTTCCGCTATTGGAAAAATAATAGGTTGTTGCCTGAGCTGATGCCAATCCAGAAAACAATCCGAATACCAGAGTTAAAGCTGTTTTTTGATTAATACTGAATAAAAAGTTTACCATTTAATTTAATCGAATTAGTTAGTACGAATTATTTTCTGCCTTTCTTTGAAGACACCTTGCCTTTAACCTGATAGCCATTCAGTTCACCAGTATCTGTAGTAATTACGGCAACCTCTCCTTTAGCCACTTTTATTGCCTGTATGTCTACAGGGACTCCTGTCACTTTACTTTTACTAATTATGTTTCCAATAGCGTCCATAGCTATTATGGTTCCGTCCTCGCTTCCAATACAAATCCATGGCGCATGACTACCTTGCATTATTTTTACAACCACCGGGGGAGATGGTAACATTTTAGTCCATAATGAGTTTGTCTGTCCGTCAAATAGGTTCACAAATCCAGAAGAAAGTGCCACTACAATTTCAGGTTTTTCGTCGGCTGTAATATCGGCCACGTCCATCATCCGTATATTTGCTCGCGGAGTAGTGCTACCTGGCCCAAACTGAACGTTATACAATGGCTCTCCATCGTTACTGTAAACGGTTATTCTATTCCAAGAACCATTAATGGCAGATACTATTTCACCCTTTCCGTCCCCATTCATATCTTTATGGAAGTTATCAAAACGGTTCATTACCATCCAGCCGTTAACTTGAGTATGTCCCTCTGGAACCCCCATATAACCATAGTCGCTTACTTCCATTTCTTTACTGTTTATAATGGCGAGGTTAGGTTTATCACTTTCCCAGCGCCCAGCCAACAGGTTTTTGCTGCCATCTTTCTGGTCTAAGATCATAAACTGGCGAGGGTTGCCCCAAAATACAGGCAGACGTTTCACCAGCTTGCCTTGCTCATCCAAAACCTCTATAGTACCCGCACTACCTACAAAAGCTCTGCTTTTTCCATTATCAAACTCTCCGCTATACAAGCCATGAACTCCAGGGTAAGCTGATTTGAACCAATATTGTTTCCCTGCTTCAAAAACCGCTGGGTCCATTACAGATGTAAACTCCCACTTTTTGTTTCCATTTTCATCAAAAGCAATTACCTTTTCATCTGCACATCCTACCAAAAGTAATTTTGGTTCTGCCCACCAACGCAGCACCCGTACTTCACCAGGTGTTGTAAACTTTTGAACTATTTCACCTTTAATATTTAATAAACTAACCGTGTTCTCTGCTGCCATAGCGATAACATTACCCTTTGATGATGGAATAACTACACTATTTACTGGTCTTCCGTTAATCTTTGCCTGCAAAACTGGTTTCATAACTGGAACAGTACTTTTAGTGGCCTCACTATTTTTAGCAAACAATGATGCTCGACGTTCTTTTGCTGTTTGCAATAGAGCTGATAATTCATTCGTTAAATTTTGCTTGACAGCTACTGAAGGCATTACTCCGTTGAACTCTTGTTTTCCTGCTCTTAGCTCAAAACTATACAGCTGTCCTGCTGGCTTACCGTTTACTTGTTTCCGCCCAATCATTATGTTACCAGGAGTATTGAGTGCCAGCGTAAGTGTAACGGCTTCATCACTTTCAACCACTAATTTTCCTGTTGCAAAATCCCAGTCTATTTTTATAGGTGCAGTTGCACTAAGTAACGATTTACTCAATCCTGCAGTACGTATATTATGTCCATAAACCGATTTTTCGCTGAGTAGTACCAATTCGCCATCAATGCCTTCGTACTTTCCAGTTACAGCAATAGCAGCTTCGGGCAATGAAAGAGCCGCAGCATTTTTTGTTAAGTGCAAACTGACCAATTCACCTAGGGTACCAGACTTATTTTCTCCTAAAAGATGAAAAAAACTACGTTTCTCGCCTTCACGTCCAGCTCCACGCCAGTTCATAATCATTTTATCTGCTTGCTTTACTTCCATCCTTTCCGATGAATGAAGTTCATATTTAGCTTCTGCGATTTCTTCAGGCTGTATTTTAATAAAGCTACCCTCCGGCATCCATGATGCTTCAGGAATATCCCACGTAGTTTCAACTAGGATGTTTTCACTGTTACCTCGGAAAGTGATTTCGTCAGCAATAAGTGCATATCGCTCTTTACGAAGCGTCAGCGAACGACGCCAGTTTGTAAAAGCTAGGTCGGGCACCTCTGCAACAGCAGTTGTCACCTCTCCAACCACTCCTTGATATAGCAAAGCTGCATCCATTGCTACTTTAGGTTCGAACATACCATCAGCACTAGTAATTACTTGATTATGGTAGCCTTTTAACAATGTTGAGCCTTTAAGACGAAGCTCCAGAATATCAAATGAATGGTACGGGTTACGCAAAGCTCCATTATAACCTTTTATAAGAACAAAATCTCCTCCTGCACCAAGCTCGCTACGGTAACTACCCCAACGGAATGACTGTTTTTGGGTGAAGCCAGTATTACGAGCCTTCCACATTTCTTTTGGCATTAGTTGTATATTCCAACTTCCACTTAAATCTTTAGGAACTTCTACTGGTAAATTAGAATCTGGCCAATAGGATTGACCCAAACGAAACGCGTTGGTATCTAAATCAACATGTTCACGATAATAAAGCCATCTTCCCTCATTTAAAATGTAAGCCGTTTTATTAAGCATGCTCAATGAAGACGTGTGAAGGCCCCAATCAGGCTTATGACCAGTAAAAATTATTTGTTGTGTATTAAATGCCTGCCTTAGATTGGCCATTGTTTCAGGATCGCGATTACCAGTAAGAAGCAAGTAATTAAGTACTGGATCAAAAAAGGAGGTAAACCAAAAAAGATGATCATTAGTACCCGCCATCCAATAGGTGTTTTTAAGACCTGAAAAATATAAATCTGCGGCATACATGGAACGTTTCCAAACAGGATTAGGGTAGTCTTTTTCAAAATACCTCCCCAAAACATATAATGAAAATGCAGACCAGTCGCTATGACGACTACCAATAGATGGTGACGCCTCTTTGGCATCATAAATACCCTCAACTACACGATGAGGGAGCTGACGGGCAAAGGCATTAGTGATTTTTAAACGCATTTCGTCTGTGAACAAAGGACTTTCTTCTATTAAATCCCACATCTCAATCATCATGTGCGCCGAATAATGATATGGCCCTGCCAAAGGGTCATTTTTATTTTCTTTCAATTCGCCATCTATAAGAGCTATTTCTTTAATGATCTCCTCATTTGGAAAAGACAATCTTAAAAACTCTTTAAGATAGTGCTCCTCGTTGGTCATGTAGTAAAGTGCCATATGTTTACTTATCATATTCCAACCGAAGTAACCTGTAGAATTATACTTTCGTAGCGCTTCCCATATTTCTGCCTCTTCTATGTTTTGGGGAACTTTATAATCTTTAGATAACTTAACCTGAGCTAATGATCAACCGACAAAAAGCCTTTTTTACCTCCAGCCGATTTAAGCGATTCAATCAAAGCTTGTACAGCAGCCTTAACTCCTACATGATCGCTACCACCAGCAAAAAGAACGTTTTTTCCATTTCCAAATGGATTATGTAAGCTACGAACAACAAATCCACCAACTCCAGGGTATTTTAGATCGAGAAAAGTATATGCCCTATCGTATAAATCGCTGATTGATTGGTTTGTAGACCGATTTCCCAATAAAATTACATTTTTCTGCAAAGGAATAGCTAAGGCGTCATCGTTTAATACTGGCACAGTTACTCCTGTAATATTCTTAATAGCGTTTTGAATCGCTAATACTTCTGTAGCATAAACTTTTGGTGCCACAATTGTAATTTCCGGACGAGATTGATTAACAAGTTGTGTGGTTAAGTAAAGATTTTTCAACTTGTGATATACTGGAACCACAGGCTTCGGAATTTCATCCTGATATTGGATGGCTGCAACCTGAAATGGTGAAAAAATTACAGCGAATACAAAAACGGCAATGTACTTTCTTAACCTATGTAATGGACTATTATTTTTCATTTAGATATCGTTTTAACTACGGGTGCTTATTTCATAAATGTGCTAGTAGGTAAGTCATCCGGCACTTAAATTTGCTTAAAAGCAAAAATTTAATGGAAATCAGTATATTTTTGAATCCCATACTGTCATTGTATTATGGACCTTTGAATAACTACTTGTTCTCATCAACAATTTAAAAAGGCTTCCATAAAAGGAAGCCCTTCCACTCTAAACTAACTAAACAACTCAACTAATAATTATTCTTGTACACACTAAACAAATGTATCAGAGTGTTTATTGACTTCAAAAAATCGATTAAAAACGAAATAGTAATTTTCCACATCTGATAACATTTGTTCCTTGGGATTAAAAATGATCTAATCGTCAATGACAAATTGAGTCCGAACAGCATTAATTTCTTGTGGGCTAATGGAATCCAAACTTCCCCCAAATTGTTGTCGGACATAAGACAGTATTAGGGCCATATCCTCATTTGAAAGAAAATGAAATCCCGGCATTGACGAGTCGTACGGGCTTCCTCCTTCCCGATTTAGGGTCGAATTTACGCCGTACAGGGCCAATTTGATCAACTGTTCTTTATTGCCCATTACTTTTCCAGATCCATTGAGCGCCGGAAAGACCCCTTTAACACCGTCCCCATCGGGCTTGTGACAAGAGGCACAATAGTGTGCATACTTGACCTCCCCTTTTGAAGGTGGGTTGTGCATTCCCTTCGTACCAACATCCACAGGTTGCTTCACAACCGTGTTTTCCGACAATCCATCCTCTGGGCCTACTTTAAAAATCTTAATGATCCTATCGTCTTCCTTTACCGGAAACCCTTCACTGGGGTTCCAATCCCGATTGCTAGTAGACAGGTAAACATCGCCCTTTGGTGAAATACACAGGTCCCTTATCCTGCCCATACTCCGGTCAAAAAGCACTTTTTCCGAAACAATGGCATTTCCTTCCTTATTCAATTTTAAAACTCTTAGGTCGTTTTCTTTGAGGGTGGCCAAAAGAAGGGAATTCTCCCATTCGGGAATATTGGTAGAGCCGTAATAATCGATTCCCGCAGGGGCGATAGTAGGCGTCCATGATTTTAACGGGGGGACCATTAACGAATCCCGACAGAACGATTCCTCTCTTGGAGTATCGCAAAACCCTTCTACATTGGGCCATCCGTAATTGCCTCCCTTCTTCATTAGATTAACTTCATCATCGGTAGCATCACCATGTTCGGAAGTATATAGATGACCATTTGTTCCATAAGCCATTCCCTGTACATTGCGCTGTCCCCAAGACCAGACCGGACTTTGGAAAAACGGATTGTCTTCCGGTATGGACCCATCCATATTTAGTCGCAATATCTTTCCGTTCATGGAGCGGATATTCTGGGAATTATCGGTATTAGGGCCCACATCGCCCGTTGCCCACATTATTTTCCCATCAGGTGAAATCAACAGTCTGGAGCCATTATGGGAGGTATGCCCTGGAATTTCCAACAGCACTTGCGGAGCTACCAGCACTTCTTTTTCATAGGTATATCGGACCAATTTGGATACTATCGCATCTTCCCTTTTCTCCGTGTAGTGCACAAATACATAGGGGAACCGCTCTAAATCCGGATGTACCGCCATACCGAGCAAACCGGTAGTCCTCTTTCTAAAAACATTCGGTATTTCAAGCAACAATTTAACTTCCCCGGTTTCCGGATTTACCCTGCTGACCCTACCCCCTTGTTCCGTGAACCAAATCCAATTATCCGGCCCCCAGACCAGCTCCCAAGGAACATCCAAGTTGGCTATTACTGTACTCCGTCCTATACGACTATATTCCAGTGACACCAGTTCTTCTACCTGCTCCTTTACCATACCCTTATCAGTCTCCTTACCTTTTTTAGGGTTGCACCCCACAAAGGAAAAAGCCAAAAATAAGAACAGGCCAAAATAGCCTACAGCACTACGCTTTAAATAAGATATCATAAGTGTTGTGTTTCTGTTTTTTAATACTAAAGGCATCCCTGTTCCCATCGCACCACTTTCCTTTTACCACAAAACATTGGGCATTACCGAACGTCCCGTACTAAAAATACAGGATAAAGTACCTTGATACAGAAACGATACCCATACCGGATTTTGACCAAACCTTGATTTGAACTAGCGGGTAGGACCACCATTCCCACAATTGCCGAAAAAAGTGAGGAATAACCTTATAATCCTATCTTAGGACAACCATCTTTCTAGATTCGCCTTGACAAAAGCATCGTCATTTAAATCGGGATACGCCTTATAGACCCTGTCTATTTCCTCTTTTTGGCCCGGGGACAACACTTCATTTTCATTTAAGGTCCATATGCCTTCCAATAAACCCTGACGTCTTAAAACCTCGTGGATTCCCGGAATACACCCGGCAAAATTATTGGCGGCATCAAAAAAAGCGGCATTCGTATCCGTAATCCGAATAGCCTTGGTCATGCTTTTTTGTACTTCGCGATCGTATTGGCCACTATGTACTTCCTCCAAAAGCTTTACAGCGGCATGGGTCCACACGGCCCAGTGCCCCAACAACCCACCTACGATCTGTTTTTTAACGATTTTATCGCCAACCGCAATGTGGTATTCGGACAATAGATCCAATAGAATATTATCATCGTTCCCCGTATAGAGCGTAATTTCCTGGGCCCTATCGGACTCGGCAACCCCACGGACCACATCCAAGGTCTGATAACGATTAAAGGGGGCCATCTTTATGGCGATCACATTTTTTATATTGGCAAAGGCCCTCCAAAAATCCACATCCAGTTTTCTTCCGCCCACAGCGGGTTGCAGATAAAACCCAATAACCGGGATTTTCTCGGCCACAGCCTTACAATGCTCCAAAATTTCTTCGTTGGACGCCTCCTTAAATGCTCCAAGGCTCAACAGGGCGGCATGGTAGCCATTAGCTATTGCCAATTCCACTTCACCAAGTGCCTGCTTGGTTTTTCCTATAATTCCCGCAATTCGGATCGTCTGCTTTCCTGTACGATCGGTAAAGGCATCAAATTCCTCTTTGGCAATCCCTAAGATGGGCTCGAACAGGTTAAATTCCGGTTCACGTATCTCAAACTGTGTGGAATGTACGGCCACCGCCACACCTCCGGCCCCGGCATCCAAATAGTACCGCATTAAGGCACGTTGTCTACGTTCGTCCAGTTTTCGCTCCTTATTCAGCGCTAACGGTAGGGCAGGTATGACTACCCCTCTTTGAAGGGCCCCTAAAACATCTTTTGGTAATTCCGTATAATGCATAATTTTTTTATCCTTTGGTTAATACTATATGTAGAAGCGACCTACACAGGTTGGCGCTCCCTTATCATTAAGTTGAAAATACAAATTGGTCTTTTTTCTTAGCTTATGGAACGGTTCAATACTTCCCGTCCCGAACCTCAAAATGAGTGGGTTTCCCAAGTGTTTTCTTCTCGGCCTCCATCCAATGGGCGGTCCATTCGATTACCCTGTCAATAGCTACTTCCGGAGTACCGAACAGTTCGTAAGACTTATCGGGATTGCTCAAAAGTGCGGTATGGGCCTCTTCTCCCTCTACACAGGGGACCACTCCAAAAAGATGCGCCAACTTCTCGACCACCTTGCGCACGGAAAGGGTTTCCTTTCCCGTAATATTGATAATATTAGCGGGAACGGAAGTGTGTTCCAAGGAACGCAAGACCATATCATTGGCATCTCCCTGCCAGATAGCATTAAAATACCCCATCGTAAGGTCTACCGGTCTGCCGGCCCTTACTTTAGTAGCAATGTCCACTATAACCCCATAGCGGGGTTCTACCGCGTAATTCAATCGTATCAATACCACAGGGGTATTATTGGCCTTACTACCGTATTCGAACATTCTTTCCCTTCCCAAACAGGATTGGGCATATTCCCCAACGGCCTCCGGCCTATCAATTTCTTCAGAGCCGCCGGACCCTATTTGTACCAAAGGATAAACACATCCAGTAGAATAGGCTACTATTCTGGAATCCTTGAAATGTTGGGCTACCAAACCTGGCAAAAACGAGTTCATGGCCCAGGTAAGGGAAAGGTTGTCCTCCGATCCAAACTTCATCCCTGCCAAAAAGAAAACGTTCTTGACCTTTGGAAGACTGGCCAAAAAGGCTTCATCCAACAAATTTCCCTTAATGGTCTCTATCCCCAAGCTTTCTATATACGCCCGTTCCTCTTGATCGCTAAAGCGAGAGACACCGATGATCCTTTTGGAGACCCCTGCCATTTCGGAGGCCCTTTTGGCCATATGTGCAAGGGAAGGCCCGATCTTCCCGGCGATACCAAGGAAAATGATATCGCCATCCATTTTTTTGAACATATCAACAGTAGCGCTGGTTGGCCGAGACAATAAGGCCTCCAGCTCCTTTTCGTCCACTATTTTTTCCGGATACTCATTCATAATAATTCTTATTTTTTAATCTGATTTGTTTATAAATTTTCACTGCTTTCCCTAACTTGGAGACCAAGCGGAACCCACCTCCCCGCAAAAATACCCCCAATTCCTTCCACAAAGCTCCTATGTATATCTTAACCCATACCGCTCAACTGTTGATAGACCCAATCAAAGTGCTTAGCTTGGATACCAGGAAATAAACGATTACCACAATCAGCACCAATCCGAAAAGTGCCAGTGCATTTTGCTTCTTTGTATTCCGAAACTTGCCCATAATCTTTCGATTGTTCAAAACCAGGTACATTCCGCCTGCAATAAAGGGAACGGCCAGAATAGTGGATGCCTGTGCCAAGATCAAGGCGTATATAACGTCTCCCCGAAAAAATACGGCCACCAACATTCCTAGGACCAAGATGACCGCAGTAAACACTTTTGGCATCCTTTGGTTCATAGAACGGCCCATCCCTAATCCATCGGACAAGAGTCCGCCACCTATTACGGCATTCACCATAAGGGAGGAAAATGCAGCGGCACACAATCCAAGGCTAAAAATAACCTTGGCATAACTACCAAAAAGCGCCTCGAGCTGTATGGCCATATCGGCTGCCGATTTTACACTGATCCCCTGAGGATGTAAAGCCGCGGCAGAAGTGATGATAATCAGTATGGATATAAGGGCCAAAAAAAACACCCCCATATTACTTTCATTGACCCCCTTTTGCAAATGGCCGATTTTCCAGCCTTTGTCCTTTACCAGATAGGCTTGGTATATGGCACCGTTGATGGCAAAAGTCGTCGCTACCAAGGCCGATATGATATCCATGTCCTCCAATGTAAAGGACAGGGGCGAAAACCCCTTGGCCACTTCCACCATATCCGGTTTGGTCAGCAACAGATTGACAAAAAAAGCCGTGATCATGATCATCACCAAAAACATCATCAATTTCTCCAGTACCTTATACAGGTTCTTTGCCCAAAAGAGCAATACGATGGCCAAGACCGTAAAAACAATAGGCCAAATACGCTCGTCTATCCCCGTAATCCCTTCCATTCCGATCCCAATCCCCAGGTTATTGCCAAACTGAAAACAGGAGGCCGAAATAAAAGAGGAGATACCGATAACTACGGCAAACCAACGACCATACCTATTGGCAATAGTCTGCAGAATGGATTCCTGGTTCACAATTCCGAACCTTACGGCCATGGAGGTGTACATCATCATACAGATCGCCGCCACTACAATGACCCATAAAAACGAATACCCCCTTTCGGACCCCACACTGGAAGCCACAGCTATACTGCCAGGACCCAATACGACAGAGGCGATTATAAACCCCGGGCCCAAAGATTTTATAAGTTCTTTAATTTTCATAAGTAACGCTTGACTTCTGTCCCCAACGGGAGGTTTTAAAGTAATTTACACCTTCTTTTTAAACATTGGACGGAACGACCTTTCCTGGCGGCAGACCTACCTACCTACTTCCGGCATTTAATCTATTTTTTTACCTGCTGCTCTTTTGTAGGGTTTATGGGAGCCGGCCAATTTAAATGCTCGTGAAGGAACCTAAAGGTACCCTCTCCGTTTATATCATGTCCGCCCCAGAAAAATTCCAAATCCGCCAGATTTCCGATTCCCATCCGACCATAAAGGCGTTCGACCTTTGCAAATTCGTACGCCACACTTTCGTGTGCCGCCACCCCGTCATAATATCCGCTTTCTACCATAAAAGGCCTCGGACAGATCAATGATGCCATTTCGGCATGGGTAAAGGTATTGCCCATATTCCATTCGTAAATGCCTCCCGAGTTTTCGAAAAAAAAGGAATTCCTGTATTCCGTACTCACCGTTTTGCGAACCCAATCATTAAAGTAGGCCGAACTGATAACGGCACGATATTGTTTTAGTACTATGGGAATCCTTAAAGCGGTCCTGCCCCCAAAACTTTTACCGTACAGTGCAATGCGGTCCACATCCACATAATCCAACGAACTAAGAAAATTGAGTATTTGTTGGTGTTGGGGAATGATTACCGAAAATGCGGTCGCCTTTATGGCATTTGCCTTTCGAATATTGAACTGATACGGGTTGAAAGGGGAAAACACCACAAATCCCCTGTTTGCCAATGCCGGGACCACCCCCTTATAACTTTCACTCTCAATAGAGGTAGAGGGCACTCCCCTAATCCCATGCTGTAACACCACAACAGGCCTTTGTTCCCCTTTCTTAATATCATTTGGCACCGCTAAGATGCCCCAGGAAAAGACACCGTCCCAAACATCCAGGACCACTTCATAGCCCTTCCATCCCGGTTCATCATAAACTTGGCGTATTCTGGGGTTCATGGGCAGTAAGGGCGTATTTATCTTGCCTACCAATTCGGAATAGAATTTTTCAGAATACGCTTCCATATCCCTTTCCCAAGTAGTTTTGGAAGAAGTATCCCCTTTTAAAAATCCATAACGCTTGCGTTCCGACTCAGGAATCATATCCTGTATATATTTCTGCATATTGTGGAATACCCTACCTTGGCGGTCCTGAGGCAAAAAGCCCGATCTTCCGTCCTTTAAGGGGTTTGGGGTTTTTATCGCGGACGGCGTTTTCATTCCCAAATACTTGGCAAATGCGGAAATCGCAGTTCCGGAACCCTGCCGATCGGCCATTGGGGTCAAAACAAAATCGGGGCGGACCGGTCCAGAACTTGGCAATAGCCCCAAAAGACGTTCAAACTCCTGCTTTACCGCTTTTTTTGACGGGGTACCCAGTCTCCCAAAAAGGGCGTGATCTATTTGTCCTTCGGCGGGCGTCAAAGGTTCCTCTATGTGGGGCCCGGGAGATGGCTCTATGACCAATTTTCGGGGAGCGATCAAACTGGCGATCTCGGCATCCCCAAATTCGCGTAGCAGGCCCCATACATTTCTATATGCCGGTTCTTCCCACAATTCTTCCCTAGGCCCAAAATAACCACTCACCCAAGTCGCATCCACACGGGTGTCCAATGCAGCCGTATACAAAGCCAACAAGCCTCCTTCCCCATATCCCACAAGACCTACCTTCTGGTCCGGTTCGGATTGTTTAAACCAATCAATGGCCGACATTACTTTCTCCGCTTCCATCCCAATAATATGTTGTCCCATCATATAACTTTGACGATGGATCCACTCCCGGTGGGTTATATTGGTCCAAATAGAGGCCGTTTCCCCCTTTCCCATCCAAGGTAAATGGGAAGTAAGGTTATCGCTTCCAGAAAATTGCGTTCCCCTATTTATTAAAATGGGCACGATGACCTGGGCACCTTCTTCCGCAAGCCGCAAAGCGAGTCCATGCCCTCCCGGGACCATCCCGGCATAGGATTCCGCCAATTCATCCGCATCGGGAACTACAACTATGGATGTTTTTACCTTTCCTTTGGGAAGCAACAACAATCCTTCGGAAACTAGACCGTCCTTTACCTGCCATTCTATTTCGTAGATAGCGCACTTTTCGGTTTCAGAGATCATGGTCTTATGGCCGGGCCTACTTTTAATTTGCAAATTGGAAGGTACCCTCGGTCCCCTGATACCGATCATTTCTTGCAACCGTTCCCGGTTAGGGGCTATAGAGGCCTCATAGGCCTCTACCGATGAAAAATTACGGTTCCAGAACGTTTCCCGCTCCTGGACCACTTCTTTGGTATAGTTTGTTAAAAAGGCGTCTATCCCCTTTTTTATGCGCCCTTCCATTACGGCCTCGTACCCACGATCATAAGGCGCATCAAAATAGCTGATTTGCTGGGCACTTAACACCCCTGAGAAACCCAGCATTAAAAACACAACAAAACTCAAACAGAAGCCTATTCTCTTTGTCTTTGGAATCATAGCAATATATCTGAAATTAATAATAACTTTAAACATCCCTGTTTTTTGAAGGAATAATGTTTTTTTAATGGGTAAGCCCGTTTTTGGCATTTGATGTGGGCATACCCTTCACCGTTTTTACAAACAAACCGTCGTTCTACTATTCCGTCTTCAAGTATAAGTGTTTAAAAGGCAAAATAGGGTGATAACAAAAAAATAAAAAAACAACTTTCAGGACCATTACATTACGGCTTACCCGCTGCTGCCCATTCCCTAAAACAGTAAGTCCATATACAATAAAACAACGGTTGGGGCTCCCTAAGATCACTTGATATAATGGGTCAACACCTCATGCCAAATCTCATACCCCTTTGCATTCATATGCAGGTCATCTTTTAAAAAGACGTCCTTTTTCAAGACACCTTTGTGCATCATAGGCTTCCAAACATCGGCATAGTAAATGGAGCTCCCTTTTTTACTAAGTCGCTTTAAGCGGCGGTTAAGACGTTTGTACTCCCTTTTAAAGTCCCAACGGGCAATACTAGGTTTTGCAGAAATCAATACTATTTCGGTAGCCGGATCGTGATCCCCTATTCTTTTTATAATTTCCATCATGTTCCCAACGATCTCTTTGGTAGGCTTCCCTGACGCCACATCGTTATCCCCTTCGTATATAAATACCTGTTTTGGATTATATTTTAGAACAAGGGAATCCAAAAAAATCAAAAGGTCGGATGCTTGCGAGCCTCCAAACCCCGCATTCAAAACCTGATTCCCCGGAAACATTTCTCGTAAGTTCCCCCATAGTTTTATACTGGAGCTCCCTACAAATACAATGGTTTCTTTAGATTCGTCCCAAATAGAATCATTTGCACGAACGGTACGTACCACTTCATCCTTAAAACGATTGTTCTGGGCCTGTTGCGCCCATAATATGGCGTTTTCAGAATTATCCTGACTGTGGCCCGGTTGAACCACAACAAAGAATATCAAGAAAAAAAGGCACTTATATGCACAATTACAGAATTTAAAATTATTCATTATCCAGTTGTTATAGCATAGCTTACCGCCTGCCCGTTTTTTATAATACATATTTCCCTTAATGGAACATGGCACTTTTTATGTATGTAGTCAATACCTAAAAGTGCCATGCCCGATAAGTCCAAATTACTATTTCCTGCCACCGTAACGCGCAGGATCTATTAATTTCATCTACCTGCTAAGGCGCTGAACTTTCGCCCCCTACACCACCAAAGGTATAATAAGGTAGTTCCAATAGGTCCAATTCCTCGGCGGGTATCGGAAACTGAAGGGGACTACCCTTTATAAGTCCTCCGTAATCCAAACCACGGTAATTCCCCAATCCCCTTTTGTGGTAGTAATGCAATCCTGCCGCAGAAACCGTAGTTTCTATATCAAATTCGTAGCGCATGGCATTCCATACGTCATTAAAGGTATCCGAAACGGTTATTGGAGCCAAACCTCCCCTGCCTACTCGGGTTTTATTAATAAGTTCCACTGCAGTTGCATCCACTGCCGGTTCACTGGCACGTAATAAAGCCTCTGCCCGATACATATCCATTTCTGCAGGCCTCATATGGTTAATTTCCCCAATTCCCCCGTTAAGCCATATGGACTCTGTACGTATGGGCATGTACAGGGATCCGTACCAGCCCCCGTTGGTTGCAGGCCAGGAAGAAGGCCCCCTCCATCTAAAATCGGTACCCGGGGCTCGTTTACCGGCCTCTAAAACAACCGTTTGCCCTTCGCTATCAACTATGGATACATCTTCCTGTCCAGCAATTCGCCTGTCCATCGTTTCAATTATGAATTCGGACCTCAACTCCGGGTCTGCATTTTTCCAAGCTTCAAATCTTCCACTAAGATCGGTATGGCCTATCAAATAATAATTGGCACGAAAAATAGTCCCTTGTAAAATTCCGGGGCTCTCTCCCCAGATATTGGAATTGGAAGCTATATTAAGCTCTTCCACCCCGTTTTCTACCAGAGTTCTGATCGTATTCCAATCCAGATTGTCCCTACATTCCACGGTACGGCACTGTTGCAACCTGTAACGGGCCTCATAGGAATTCATCAATTTAACAAATTCGGAAGAAGTCAAAGAGTTCCCGATAATCCAGTTGTTAGGCAAGGTAAAGGTATTGGTCCTCGCAATTTCCTTGGCCTCCTGAAGCCTTTGCAATCCAAATGCAAAAACTTCCTCCGAAGGGGCAAAAACCAACTCATCGGTAGCCAGATCGGAATTTTCGTCTATAATGATCGCCTTATCGAAATGATTGGCCAATGCCATATAAGATATACCTTGAATAAATTTGGCAAACGACCTTAAACGTTGGGTTCTGGAGTTATCCTCAAAACCCAATCCACGGATATCGGTTGCGGATAACCCATCATTCACCGAGGAAATGGCCGTATAGAGGTTGGACCAGGGCGTGGTAACTATCCCCCTCCAACGATAAGTAGGCGTATTTTCATAAGCTAATGCAGGAATTATGAAAAAATCCCTTACAAAGCTGTATCCATTGGTACTTTCCAACCCTAAAAGGGTGACCCGGTCATTAAAGTTACGGGATTGGACCCCTGTCCACCACTGCTGATACTGGTTGCCCACCAAGGATTCTATATCCTGGATATTTTGCAAGGCCGTAGCCGTATCCGGATTGTTCGTATTCTCCACCTCCAAATAATCGGAGCATGCGGAGAAAAAAAACAGAATACCTATTAAGTAGCATATTCCTACTGATTTAAATATTTTCATTTTTTTAGATTTTTTAGATTTTTTAGACCCTTATTTAAAACTTAATTTCAAGATTGGCGGAAATCTGCCTGAAATTAGGATACTGATACTGATCCTGTCTGTACACCAACCCTCCAACTTCTGGATCTATACCGCTGTATTTGGTCCAAGTAACAAGGTTTCTTCCTATAAGGCTTAAATTGATATTGTCGAACGTATTTCCAAAAACAGAACTCAGTGTTTTTTGATCAAAATTATAGCCTATGGACAACTCCCTTAACTTTACGAAAGAGGCATCTTCTATGAACCTGGCGTTTCTATTGGAAATTTGATTCTGATAATACACAATCGGTTTCTTTTCATTTTGGGGTTTGCCCGCCTGATCATTAAGGACATCGAGATTCTCCCTCACCCTACGTTGGCGTGTCCTATTATAGATCTGTCCACCAAACTGACTATCAAATAAGGCATAGGCCGTAAATCCTTTGTACCTAAAAGTGGTGCTGAAAGCCATGTTAAAATCTGGCATGGCCCTTCCTTGACTAACATTTATATCGCCATCTTCCGGGACATATATATTGGGGATACCCCATCTTCCCAGCTCGGTGCCGTCATCGGCCACCACAGTGGTACCCCATAGGCCCGACCTCCAGGTATTGCCCTGGCCCACTGGCACCAAATATCCTTCATCGTTTCGATCAAAATAAGCGCTGTAATCCCCGCCATAAGTGGTGGTCAGTTCATCAGAGGTCTCTATCCACTTCGGGGTGTACATAGTACTTATTTCCTCTCCTTTTCTTAAATAAAAGATTTCTTCCCTTAGCAGGGCGGGCCGGTCAAATTCCGTAATCTCGGACCTGGTCCTGTCGAACAACAGGTTAAAAGAAAGGTTTAAATCATCTTTTTGAATGGCGTAATAATCCAAACTGGCCTCATAGGTGTCACTTTTTACATTACCCCCGTTTACCCACTGGGTATTAAAGCCATAGGGGCTGATAAGTGGAAGTTCCAGAATCTGATCTTCCGCTTCCGAACTGGCATAGGTAACACTCAATCGGAATTTATTAAACAAAAAGGCATCGAAGCCCGCCTCTATTTCCGTGGCGTGTTCCGGCTTTAGGTTCCTGTTCCCCAATGTATTCTTAGTAACCGTTGAGCCCGACACGGACCAAGTTTCGTACTGAGCGGCAAATTCAGGCCTACCCCCGGCAGTTCCCTTGGACAAGCGAAGCTTAAAATCGTCCACTCCCGAAATATTGAACCAATTCTCCTCTGATATTCTATAGGCGGCACTGGCACGGTAATAGGTATGCCATCTTTCATCGGCCCCAAACAACGAACTTCCGTCCCTTCTCACTACCGCATCAAAAATATACTTGTCCTTATAATCCAGATTCGTAATAAAGAAGTACCCCAAGGACTTGATTTCCGAAGAAGAAGAACTTCCCGTACGACGATCAAAATCCGTGGCATCTATGGTCCTAACGCCCGAAACCTGAAAGGCACGTCCGATAATACTGGAACGCGCATATTCGGTATGTTCCTGCAAAGCCCTTATTTGGGTCCTAGTGGACAAATCCCCAAAATCTTTCTTAAAGGTGGCCATAATGCTGGAGTTTATTGCCTCTGAAGAGTTCTCACCAAGCTCCAACCCTCCGTTTAAATCGTTATCCCTGGCCTGTCGGTACCATATGGGCACATAACGCTCCTCATTGGTAACACTGCGATCGTAACTAATATTCGCGGACAGATCCAACCAATCTGTTGCCTTATAGTCAATACTGGCACTGCCCATAGCCCTATTGCGCCATGAAGTAGCTTCTATATAGGCCACATCGTATAAGGGATTATTATAAGTAAGTGTTGGATCGGACAAATACAAATACCTTCCATCCTTATCCCGCAGTGTAAGGTCCACATCCGGCCCTTGTATCAATAATCCAAAAAACGGAACATCATCGCCCCAGGTGGGCAGCTCATCGGTGGTGGATTTTGAATAGTAGCCACTCACAGACATGGTTAGATTATCCGTAATCCGGGCATCCAGATTCAGACGTACATTTCTACGCGTATAGCCATCCTCTTCCTTCATAATTCCACTATTACGGGTATTGTTAAAAGAAGCACGGTAATTGATCTTGCCCATATGTTGGGCAATGGAAACATAATTTGAAAAATAATCGCCCATCGTAAAAAACTTCTTTAGGTGATCATAGGTTTGTCCCGGATAGGCCTGATCCATAAAGGCTGTGGAAGGTACTCCGGTAAGGGCCCTGCCAATTCTGGAAGCAGTAGGATTCCCATTTAAATCGACCCAAGGTTTTGAAGGGTCCCCACTTAATTGGTAAGCGTGAGACAAATTGGTCTCCGGGGTCCGTGGAAGTTGGTTTACCCCAAACTCGTTACGTATGGTAATTTGAGGCTTTCCTTCTTGGGTGCTCGCCCCCCTTTTGGTAGTAATATTAATAACTCCGTTTGCCGCCCGGGAGCCGTACAAACTGGAAGCCGCCGCACCTTTGACCACCTCTATATTATCTATATCCAATGCATCTATATCTCCAGCACCTCCAGCTAGTATTACCCCATCCACTATATAGAGAGGTGAATTATTGCTACTAAAAACATTGGTCACTCCCCTTAGAATGATATCTACCTCGGACCCCGGTTTTCCACTGCTCTGGGTCATGGACACCCCGGAAACTTTACCGCGCAGTGCACTAGCGGCATTACTACCGGGCACCAGCTCCAAACTTTTGTTATTGACCCTACCTACCGAAAACGGCATTTTCTTGGCTTTTGTTCCTCCTACTACACCGGTTACGATTACCTCATCCAAACCAGCAGCATCTACCACCAAGGCAACATTCAGGTTGCTTTTCCCTTGTACGGCAATCTCCTTTGTAGCATAGCCCAAATAAGAAAATACTAAAATGGCATTTTCATTGGTAACCTCAAGAGTGAAATTACCATCAAAATCGGTCTGTATCCCGTTGGTGGTTCCTTTCTCCACCACACTGGCCCCGGGCAATGGCTGACCGGTTTCATCAAGCACGGTACCGCTTACCGCAAACTGTTCTTGGGCAATGCCTTCAACACTTGCCACCGTCTTTTTGGGAAACCATTTCTTTTTGATGACCACCTGCCTATCGTCTATCTTATACCCCAAGTTGGTATTGGCAAATGCCTTATCAAGAATGGTCATCAAATCCGAATTAGTCAAGGATAGTGACACTTTCTCATCTATGTTCAAAATTCCATCCTTATAAAAAAAGATATACTCGCTTTTCTTTTGGATTTCTTTAAACAATTCCTCGTACGTAACCCCGCTTACCTTGATATCTATCTTGGTTTGGGAGTAGGAAGGGTTTGCATAGACCGATCCAAGACCAATTCCTATTAATAAAAGAAAAATTCTCATAATAATGGTTAGAATGCCGCATCTTGAAGTTTTTTTCCCCTGCAAAGGGATGCGACTGACAATTTTATTCATAATTTTGTTTTTGGATAGTTAATATTGCCTTTCAGGACAATGTTGATTTTACGGCCAGAAGATGCGGCAACACCTTCTGGCTTTTTTTTAAATAACGATTAGGTTTTATTTCATATTCATTTGACTCTTTTTGTTAATACTGATTTTAGTTTCGTTAAGTCTTAGGTACTCCATATCCGTTGTCCCTTTAATGGTTTCCAAGACCATCCCAATATCTTCTTTAAGATCCAAGTAACCGGAAAATGTTTCATTTGCCAGTGCTGTATCCTGTATGTTGATCTCCATATTGTAGTACCTGGAAAGCTTTTTCATGATAAACTGCAAATTATCGTTCTTAAAAATAAGCATCCCCTCCCTCCATGAGAAATAATGATCGACGTTCACATTCTCGGACTGTATTTTCTTATTTTGTTTGTTGTACACCACTAATGTTCCGGGGGTAATTCGAAGTTTCTCCTTGTACTGGCCGGAACGGGGGTCCTGACAATTAATCTGCACACTGCCACTCTTGAGTACTGTTTTTACATTGTTTTCATCCCCATAACTACTAACATTAAAAACGGTACCCAACACCTCTACCTCCTGTCCTTCGGATAAGACCACAAATGGCTGTTTTGCGTCATGGGCCACCTCAAAAATAGCCTCGCCCTCCAAATACACCTCTCTTCTATCCTCCTGAAAAACCACAGGGTACGTTAATCGCGAACCCGAATTCAACCAGATCACACTATTGTCGGACAATGTGATTTTTGATCTTTTCCCATAGGGAACCAATAAGGTGTTGTACACTGTTTTTTGATCCTTTAACGCCTTCTGTTGTATAGAACTGGAATCCCCGATATTGACTTTCTCCCCGGTTTCGGAGTAAGTTATGTCCGGTTCCCCGTTAGCTATACCAACATTCTCCCCTTCGCCCAACACCAATACCACCTCCTCTATGGCCTTTGCATCGATCACCTTGGCAGATCTTACATAATCCTCGATAGTTTCCGTCGGGGCCTCATAAATATAAAGACCTGCCCCTATTAAAAATACAATGGAAGCAGCAATCCCGGCAACATATCCATAGCGCCTTCTCCTTCCCTTATATCTATCCACCGATCGGAGGATCCTTTTCTTCAACTCCAACTTCTCCAAATCGGATATTGGGCGTATATTCCTTTTATTGTTTTCTTTATTTTCCATAAAGCGTTAATCGGGCTAATGATTTCTTAATACATATTTTAACATTTGGAAACATTAGATCAAATCCGTTACCTACCTAAGCGACTTATTGCCGATTCATAGACAACTTTTTTGGATTATTTTAAAAAAAAGTGATTGAAAAAATAAAACCCAATGTAAAAGAGTGCTTCCTTAATGCCTTTAAGGCCCTGTAAATAAGCGTTCTAGCCGTTTCCACCGAAACGCCTAGGATTTTCGCAATTTCTTCATAGGATTTGTTTTCATCAAACCTCAAGAACAGCCCCCTTTTTTGCTTTTCCGTTAAGGTATTTAATGCCTTGGCCAATTGGTCCTTTTGCTCATTGGTCCGCTCTATATGTATCATTTCCTGTTCTCGGGAGCTTGTGGCGTTTTTCAACAAAATTTGATCCATCACCGGGTAATCCAAATCGACCGGAATTACTTTTTTACCGTATTTTCTATTTATTTTTCGTTTTAAGGAAGTGAACAGGTATGATCTAATATTATCGGTTTTGGCAAGATTGGACCTGTATTTGTACAAATCCAAAAAAAGATCGTGTATGCAATCCATCACATAGTTCCTGTCCGTACTTCTTTGCATTCCAAAAGAGAATAGTACCTCTATGTACAGGTCATAGAGTTCGCCCAACGCCACCGTATCCCCTATTTTTACCCTATCCCAAATAACGACCTCCCGATTTTCAGGATTATCGGACGTAATTTTATTCCCCATAAATCGCATTATTTATTATAGAAGAATCAGGTACGCACCAAAGAATTAGAATTTGTAGCATACCACTTGCGATTTCCCCTTCAAGCATTTCTAGTTTTCAATTGAATATGTCATTTTTAACCTCGCCCTACCTTGGCCCTTGCACGAATTCCACAGTCGGGAAAACTACAAATTATAGCATACATTTTAACCACAATTTTAAAAAAATAAAAATTACAGCCAAAACAACTTGATACAATTGTCCCAAATATCCCAAACAAACCACCTGTTTTACCCCTCTATTTTCATTTACCCATAGCCCCCTAACTACGGAAGGCGATAAAAACAGCAAATTGCCCCAGTAACATCCCCATTCATGGGGAACGGTATAAAATTCGCCGCTACTTTTGGGTAAAGTACGGACAGGGCCTATATTTGCAAAAAAAATACGGTTGACAAAATCCATTATGTTACAACTGTTCCCACAGTCTCCCCAACTAGGGAAACTGAGAGCTACTATTGCCCGTTTTCAAGAAGATGCCAAAACTACCCCGAGACCAAAAACGAATTTAAAAGGACTGACCGGCTCTGCCCTGTCCTTCGTTATAGCAGAATTATTTAACAAGTCCGAAGTTCCATTTCTGTTTATTTTGGCCGATAAGGAGGAAGCTGCCTATTATTTAAACGATCTGGAACAACTGATCGGGGATAATGATGTCCTATTTTATCCGGGGAGCTACAGAAGACCCTACCAGATTGAGGAAACGGACAATGCCAATGTACTTTTGCGTGCCGAAGTATTGAACCGCATCAACTCAAGAAAAAAACCTGCCATCATCGTTACCTATGCCGATGCGCTTTTTGAAAAAGTGGTAACCAGAAAGGAATTGGAGAAAAATACCTTAAAAATTAAATTGGACGATACCCTTTCTCTAGACTTTTTAAACGAGGTTCTGTTCGAATACAAATTTAAAAGGGTCGATTTTGTTACCGAACCAGGTGAATTCTCCGTTCGCGGTGGTATCATGGACGTATTTTCCTTTTCCCATGACGAACCTTATAGAATTGAATTCTTTGGGGACGAGGTAGATAGTATCAGAACCTTTGACGTGGAAACCCAATTGTCTACCCAAAAGATCAATAAGATTACCATTATCCCCAATGTGGAAAACAAGTTCCAGGACGAAAACCGGGAAAGCTTTCTTAAATACATCTCACCAAATACCCTGATTTTTAGCAAAAACCTGAATTTGCTCTACGCTAGGCTGGACTCGTTTTTTGAAAAGGCAGAAGAGGCATTTGCCAAACTGTCGCAAGAAATAAAGCATTCCGAACCTCATGAATTGTTTGCCAATTCCGATGTTTTAAAACATCAGCTTGCCCACTTTGGCGTGATAGAGATCGATGGAGGCCCTAAAGCTTCCAATGATCTGGAAACGATTGCATTCAATACCAAACCCCAACCATCCTTCAATAAAAAATTTGATCTGTTAATTGAAAACCTAAATGAAAATTACAAAAACGGGTTTACCAATTATCTGTTTTGCGCCACCGACCAGCAGGCCAAACGGTTTCACGATATTTTTGACGAAGTGGGAAAGGAAGTCCATTACAAAACCATTGTTCTGCCCCTGTATCAAGGTTTTCTGGACAACGATTTAAAGATTGCCTGTTATACCGATCATCAGATTTTTGAGCGCTATCTAAAATTCCATTTAAAAAATGGCTATGCCAAAAAACAGGCCATTACCTTAAAGGACCTGAACAAATTGGAAATTGGGGACTATGTTACCCATATAGACCACGGGATAGGAAAATTTGGAGGCCTCCAAAAAATAGACGTTGAAGGCAAGAAACAGGAGGCCATAAAACTAATGTACGGCGAAAGGGACATCCTTTATGTAAGCATACATTCCCTGCACAAAATTTCTAAATTCAACGGGAAGGACGGTGCTCCCCCCAAAATATACAAACTAGGTTCCGGGGCATGGAAGAAAATTAAGGACAAGGCCAAATCGCGGGTTAAAAAAATTGCCTTCGACCTTATCCAACTATATGCCAAACGCCGATTGGAAAAAGGGTTTCAATATGGACCGGACACCTACTTGCAGCACGAATTGGAGGCATCGTTTATTTATGAGGATACCCCGGACCAAAGTAAATCTACCGAAGACATAAAAAAGGATATGGAAAGTGAACGGCCTATGGACCGACTCGTTTGCGGGGATGTAGGTTTCGGAAAAACCGAAGTGGCCATTAGGGCCGCTTTCAAGGCCGTGGACAATGGCAAACAGGTGGCCGTATTGGTACCCACTACCATTTTGGCATTTCAGCACTATAGAACATTTTCCGAGCGCCTAAAAGATATGCCGGTCACCGTAGACTATATAAACCGCTTTAAAACGGCCAAGGAGAAAAAAGAGAGCTTGGAAAATCTGGCATCCGGCAAGGTAGACATCATTATAGGCACCCATCAGTTGGTGAACAAGAACGTGAAGTTCAAGGATCTGGGGTTGTTGGTAGTGGATGAGGAACAGAAATTTGGGGTATCGGTCAAGGACAAGTTAAAATCCATAAAAGAAAATGTGGACGTCCTAACCCTTACCGCCACCCCAATACCCAGAACCCTTCAATTTAGTTTAATGGCGGCCAGGGACCTATCGGTAATCAATACGGCGCCCCCAAATAGATACCCTATAGAAAGCGAGGTGATCCGCTTTAGTGAAGAGACCATTCGCGATGCCATTTCCTATGAAATACAGCGAGGGGGACAGGTCTTCTTTATACACAATAGAATAGAAAACATTAAGGAAGTTGCCGGCATGGTGCAAAGACTGGTACCGGATGCCAAGATTGGCATCGGGCACGGACAAATGGAGGGCAAAAAATTGGAAACCCTTATGATGGCCTTTATGAACGGGGAGTTCGATGTATTGATTTCCACCACCATAGTGGAAAGTGGCCTGGATGTTTCCAATGCCAACACCATTTTCATCAACAATGCCAATAATTTTGGGCTGAGCGACCTGCATCAGATGCGGGGACGTGTTGGGAGAAGCAATAAGAAGGCCTTCTGTTATTTTATTACCCCGCCCTATGATGCAATGACCAACGATGCCAGAAAAAGAATTCAGGCCTTGGAACAATTTACAGATCTGGGCAGCGGCTTCAATATTGCCATGAAAGATCTTGAAATTAGGGGTGCCGGAGATTTGTTGGGAGGCGAGCAAAGTGGTTTTATCAACGAAATAGGCTTTGATACCTATCAGAAAATATTGACCGAAGCCATAGACGAGCTGAAAGAAAACGAATTCAAGGAACTGTATGGGGAAGTCAGCGGCGAACAAAAAATCTTTGTCAAAGAAACACAAATAGATTCGGATTTTGAATTGCTGTTCCCTGATGATTATATCAACAATATTACCGAACGCCTAAACCTCTATACCGAACTGAACCAAGTCACCGATGAAGAAGGCTTGCAAAAATTTGAAACGGAATTGGCAGACAGGTTCGGAGGGCTTCCCTCCCAGGCGGTAGATTTATTGAACTCGGTCCGTATCAAGTGGATCGCCAATAGTATCGGCCTGGAGAAAATTGTAATGAAGAAGGGCAAAATGATCGGCTATTTCATAGCGGACCAACAATCGGATTTTTACCAAAGCAGTTCCTTTACAGCCGTACTGCAATTTGTACAGGCCCATCCCGATTTGGCCAAACTTAAGGAAAAGCAGACCCGCAACGGTTTGCGCCTATTGTTGGTCTTTGAACATATTGATTCTATGGACAAGGCCTATAAATCCATCCAACCTTTCCATGCACTTATCCCCAAATCAAGTATAACCGTCCCATAAAATACCCTTGAAAAATGGATTTCAAAAACATATTTTTAGTTTTAGCCCTATGTTTTTCCCTATTTTCGGAGGCCCAGCACAGTGTTTCGGGTAATTTATCCCCTGCGGAAGATTACCAATGGTTAATTGCCTATAAACTAAATCCCGACCATCAAAATTATATAGCCGATACCGCCGTTGAAAATGGGGCTTTCTCCTTAAGTATTCCTTCCCATGCCCAGAAGGGCATGTACAGACTGGTTTACGCAGTGCCCCAGGAAGAATTCTATTTTGATTTTATCTATAACGGCAAAGAGGATATTGTACTTTCCTTTGATTCCCATAAAGGATTATCCTTTACTTCCTCCATAGAGAACCTGTTGTACATAAGGTATTTTAAAGAAATATATGGGCTGGAACAACAAATTGCCCGGTTCTATTCGGAACAAAAGAAGGATCCTAAGCTTTTTTTGAACCTCAACAAAGAGTTGGCCGCGGTCCAAAAATCATTTGAAAGCCAATCACAAGGTTTGCTCTGCGGACATTTCATTTCAGCAAACAGACCCTATATTGCTTCAGAATATGAGGATATTGAAACCTATGTACAACGTAAAAGGGATCATTATTTTAATGCTATCGACTTTAACGACAGCCTGCTGTTGGGGTCCGACTTTTTAACGGACAAGGTAGTGAGCTATGTATTTACGGCCCTTCCACAAGATCAAAACTCCCCTAAAGAAAAAGCGTTGGCAATGATTGGGAATGTGAAGGAATTGACCCGACTATTGGAAAATATAAGTGCCGCCAACAAGGTGCAATTATTCAACAGTCTATGGACACGGGCATCCAATGACAATTTAAATGTGGTAGCCGATTTTATTTACCATGATCAGCTAAAATCTCTGGCAACGGAAACCAACAATACCGAACTCATAAAGAATATTGAAATCAAAAATCGCCTCAGACTGGGAGCCTTAGCTCCAGAAATTACCTGGAAGGAAGGGGGTGTCACCAAAAAACTTAGCAGTCTTACAGGGGCAAAAAATTATGTCATTGTTTTTTGGAGCAGTACCTGTTCGCACTGCCTACAGCAACTTCCTGAATTTCATAAGGCATTAAAGGACATGTCCAATACCAAAGTATTGGCCATAGGCCTGGAAGAGGATGATACAAGCTGGAAAGAGGAATCGTCCAAACTCCCGGATTTTATTCACGGTATTGCCTTGGGGAAATGGGAAAGTCCTTATGTGGACCTCTACGATATTCACCAAACCCCTACCTATTATATTTTGGACCATGAAAAGCACATTGTTGCCAGACCGGATGATTACGAAGGGGTATTGAAATTCTTAAAAAAGGAAAAATAACACCTCGTCAGGAGTAGATGCTATTTTAAATAGTCCCATTTTTACATTAACCTATTGCTACTTTGGCACATTTTCAATTTTTGCATTGACCAATCGATCCATTGTTACATTGATCCCTTATTACATTAGCACATTATAGTGTCTTAAGATCCTTAATAGTCTTAAAGGCAACATCTACCTGCTCATCATTTACTATGATGGTAAATTCATTGGTGGTAGATATCACTTCATAGAGGACGATGCCCTCCCAAGCCAGGCGTTGAAAGATAAAGTAATAGATCCCAGGTACGGAAACATTTTCGGCGGGTAATTTTACGGTAATGGAGGAAAGGTTTTCTGCCTTTTGGGTACACTTCTCGTTCTTGAACAACTCTTCCACAGCCTCATCCAGTATATTACTGACAACGATATTAAGTTCGTTGACCCCTCTAGATGAAGTATAGAAAACATCCTTATTCCTATTAACCTCCTTTAACAAAACCGTCTGATTCTCCAAAATGGATTCGGATACCAAAAAGGTAAAATCGGTCAATGATGATCTTACCGTAATTTCCCCAATATTTTTTAAGACCTTAATGATCTTATGGGTAGCGCGGAACTCCAAATCATCGGAAAGACGTTTTAAGGCCATTACAATGGCACCATTTCGAATATCCTTGCCCAACTCACCTTCTATTTCCGGTTTTACTATTCTGGAAAGCGATGTTAAATTTATGATTCCCTGGGCTAAAGCACTTTGCAAAAATGGCTTCTTCTTAATGTAGTCTTCTACGACCGACGAAATAGTCTTCATTTTCCTAAAATTTTGGTAAAAATAACAAATTGTTACAAATAGAACAAATAATTAAAAATGATAAAACGCATTTTGCAAATGCTCCATATTATATTTGGTGCCATTTTTATGTATGGTAATGATATCGAACCTAACCTCAACATCAAGATTATTGGCAATCACATAGTAATCTGTTGCCTTTACCAAGCGTTTTATTTTGGCTTCGGTCACCGTTTCCGCTATTGATTGCATATAATCCGAACTTCTCGATTTGACCTCCACTATTGCCAAAATACCTCCTTTTCTTGCAATTATATCTATTTCCGCCTTCAAATACCTGTAATTCCTATGAACTACCCTATAACCCTTTTCGGTTAAATAGTCGACCGCCAATTGCTCTCCCTTTTTTCCAAACTCATTATGCTTTGCCATACCAATTCCGTTCCATACTCCAAAAAACGTGTATTTTGTCGAAAAACCTAATATATTGTCGTCCAAATTTCTATAGACCACGTAATTTATTAGGCAGTATAACGAAAATTTTATCAGAACGATAATTTCTTATTGGAATCTGCGTTATTCAATGACCCCTTACTTTACCTGTAACCTATCAAATGCGAAATAAATTATGGAATTTTTCGTAAACTGTAATACTTCTAGTTTGGCCCCCTATACCGCCCCATTGGATTTACAGAGGGCCCAACACCTATATAGAAGATTGGGTTTTAGTGCCTCGGTCCAAACCATTGATCAAGCTACGGGCCAAACTGCCGGCACTTTGATCGATTCCCTCATTTCCGAAGCGCAAAATATGTCCCCCATGGCCGCTCCCTTATGGGCGGACTGGAACACTAGCAATTATCCGGAAGATGATGAGCAACGCGGACAAATAATAAGGGCACAACAAGAAGAATACAAGTTGGCCTATACCAATTCCTTACTTGAAAATAATCTCCGGGATCGACTCAGTTTTTTCTGGAGCAACCATTTTGTAACGGAGCTGGACGTTTACAATTGCAATTCGTTCCTTTATTATTACATCAACTGCCTACAGCGAAACGCTATTGGCAATTTTAAGACCTTTGTGAGTGAAATTGGCCTTACCAGTGCCATGCTCTATTATTTGGACGGCGTATACAACAACGGTAACAACCCCAATGAGAATTATGCCCGTGAACTTTATGAACTATTTACATTGGGGGAAGGAAATGGGTATACCGAACAGGATATCATTGAAACGGCAAAAGCACTTTCGGGATATGTGGAAAGAGGGGAATTGGGCTGTGAACAGGTGGTGTTCGATGCTTCCAAATTCAATACAGGGAACAAAACAATTTTTGGGCGTACCGGAAATTGGGGATATGATGACGTTATCGACATTCTTTTTGAAGAAAGGGCCAATGAAATTGGCTATTTCATTTGTAAAAAACTGTACGAATTTTTTGTACATCCGGATTCAACGGACCAGGCCAACAATGCAAAGACCATCATTGACGGCTTAACCACTACCTTTGTCAATAATAATTTTGAATTGGCACCCGTCTTGAGCCAACTTTTTAAAAGTCAACAC
Organism: Flavobacteriaceae bacterium; assembly: GCA_041392165.1. GTDB lineage: Bacteria > Bacteroidota > Bacteroidia > Flavobacteriales > Flavobacteriaceae > Arenibacter. Next base: position 110,342 of record JAWKMN010000002.1, on the reverse strand, counting down.
TTTTTTGACGATGAAGCTATAGGTGTTATTATAAAAAGTCCGTTCGACCTATATCTAAACTTCATTAAAGAAACAGGTTTTTCCCACAACGATACAACCATTGGAAGTGCCATCAATTATAGTGGAATGCTGGGCCAGGATCTGTTCGATCCCTTTGACGTTGCGGGATGGCAACGAAACAGGGATTGGATAAATACCAATTTCATGATTGGACGTTGGCTAACCTTGGAAACCATTATTGATGGTTTTTATCAGGAGAATTCGGAACAGTTTAGAACGTTTGCCATGGATGCCGTTGGACCCGGCAACAGCAATACCAGTAATCCCCAGATTGTTGTACAGGCCATTGTGGATAAAATAACCCCAAAAGGATTGTTTACACAACAGGATTTTGACAATGCCATGTCGTCCTTTCTTATAGAAGATGTACCGGAAGAATATTATAGCCCCGATTTTTACCCGGGAGGAGATTCAACATGGGTCCTGAGTATGTGGCCATCCGTACCGCTTCAGGTGCAGTTATTGTTAAGGCACCTTTCCAGACAGCCCGAATTTCAACTTAAATAAAACCGACCATTATGTGCGACAATCACCATAAATCACCCCATAAAGGCATAGACCAAGATGGTCATGATCTGGAACATAAGACCTGGAGCAGACGTTCCTTTCTTCAAGCCTTGGGAATTGCAGGTTCAGGATCCATGATGCTGGGCAGTAATTTTTTAACCGCATCCGCACCTTCCCCCTTAACTTCGGCCATAGCCATGGCGGAAACCGACAATATTTTAATATTAATTCGTTTGTCCGGAGGGAACGACGGCCTTAGTACCATTATCCCTATTGAACAATACGATATTTACGCCAATGCGCGGCCCAATATTTATCTGCCGGAAAGCAAAATATTAAGACTAACGGATGAATTTGGGGTACCTACCTATATGAAATCTTTGGAACCCATGTGGGACGAAGGACAATTTAAAGCGGTACATGGAGTAGGTTACGAAAACCAAAGTCTGTCCCATTTTACAGGTTCCGATATTTTTGCCAATACCGATCTAAGCACTACAGGCTTCAGTGGAAGGAATACCGGTTGGATGGGAAGACATTTTGAATACCTATACCCTGATTATTTATCGGATTTTCCCGGAAGCAGACCAGAGGGTCCTGCCGCCATTCAAGTTGGCAACTACGGAAGTTTGGTTTTTGAAGGGGAAGAGACCAACTACGCTTTTGTAACCAATAATATTGATCAGTTGGAACAAATTGCACAAACAGGTTTACAATATCCTGTAAATGATGAACTGTTCGACAATTGCATGTACAGTGATCAAATTAAATTTCTAAGAGGGGTCTCCAATGTAACCAATGAATATGCCGGTACCATACACGAGGCCTATATGCGGGGTGCCAACCAAATTGAGTATCAGGATAACGGTTTTGCCAGACAATTGGCTCTGTTGGCCCGATTGATCAAGGGGAACCTTGGCACCAAGGTCTATATGATCAGTATGGGAGGTTTTGACACCCACGGAAATCAACCTTTGGTACACGAACGCCTTATGACCCAACTGTCCATAGCAGTGGATAATTTCTATGATGACCTTGCCTTTACCCAACAGGATGACAAGGTATTGAGCATGACTTTTTCCGAATTCGGTAGAAGGATTTTCGAAAACGGATCCAATGGAACGGACCATGGAAAAGCTGCCCCTACCTTATTTTTTGGTTCCGGATTAAACGGAAGTGCTTTTGTGGGCGACCACCCCTCGTTGGACGAACCCAATAGCAGGGGCAATCTCGAGTACACTATGGACTTCAGAAACCTGTATGCCACGGTACTGGCGGAATGGCTATGCGTGGACATCCCTCTGGTAGAGCAGCATATCATGGACGGATATACATATACCCCTGTAAATCTAGGTTTTAATTGTAGTGGAGTGGACTTCCCGGATATTGTATATAGCGATGGTGACCCCACTCCCCCAACGCCCACAGACCCCATTGATGAAAATCCAAATCCGGAATTGTTGAACGCCATTGTACACAAACCATTTTACCCAACCGATTCAACGCCCCACATTTATCTGGAAATGCCCTTTAGCGCTCATGTAGACATACAACTTTTCAACATTATGGGCCAATATTTGGGATCCGTATTTAACGAAATTATGTTTGAAGGTTCCGTTGAGATCAACGTTAGGGAACGACTCAAAACCTATTTGGCTACCGGAAAATATATATATAGGATACAAGTGCAGAATAAAAAACTAAGTAAATCCATAATGGTCGCATAAAATCACCCCTACTTACTATGCAGGCTATGCGGAAAGCCTTCGTAAATTCTGAATTTTTTTCAGGACAACGAAGGCTTATTTTTTAAAGGAATACGCTAGCTGTATGTGAACAACCTCGGGGCAATCCCACGAAGCATTAAGCGGATAACCTGAAAAACATTTCGACGCCCGCCTTAACGGCATACGGGCAGACAGGCGTCGAAGCATTTTAAATCTCACTTAGTGAGTAAAAATCTTTATTTTTGCAGCCTAATCCAAAAATAATGTCGCAGAACACTCTGAAGCCAGCAAGATATACCATAACCGCAGCCCTTCCTTATACCAACGGCCCCATACATATAGGGCATTTGGCAGGAGTTTATGTCCCGGCGGATATCTATGCCAGATACTTGAGGTTAAATGGAAATGACGTGGCCTTCGTTTGCGGAAGCGATGAACATGGGGTCGCTATTTCCATGAAGGCCAAAAAAGAAGGTGTAAGTCCTCAAAACATCATAGATAAATACCACAGTATCATAAAGCGATCCTTCAGGGATTTTGGAATTACCTTCAACAACTATTCAAGGACATCTGCGGAAGTACACCATAGAACGGCCTCCGATTTCTTTGTAAAGCTGTATGGACAAGGAGATTTTATTGAGGAAACTACCGAACAATTATATGACGAAGAGGCAAAACAATTTCTGGCCGATCGTTTTGTAATAGGCACATGCCCTAAATGTGGCCATGAAGAAGCTTATGGGGATCAGTGTGAAAATTGTGGCTCCACTTTAAATGCCACCGACCTCATTAATCCCAAATCTACCATTTCCGGAGCGGTCCCCTCACTAAAGGAAACCAAGCACTGGTTTTTACCATTGGACAGGTACGAGGATTTCTTAAGGGCATGGATTTTGGAAGGTCATAAAAATGACTGGAAACCTAATGTATACGGGCAATGTAAATCATGGATAGATGACGGACTAAAGCCTAGGGCGGTAACCCGCGATCTTGATTGGGGAATTCCGGTCCCGGTAGCGGGAGGGGAAGGGAAGGTATTGTACGTGTGGTTCGATGCCCCGATAGGCTATATTTCCTCTACCAAAGAATGGGCAGCTAGGGAAGGCAAGGATTGGGAACCCTATTGGAAGGCCAAGGACACTAAAATGGTACATTTTATCGGCAAGGATAATATTGTGTTCCACTGTATTATATTCCCTAGCATGCTAAAGGCACATGGCGATTTTATTCTACCTGAAAACGTACCTGCAAACGAATTTTTAAATTTGGAAGGCCAGAAACTCTCCACCTCCAAGAATTGGGCCGTATGGCTGCATGAATATTTGGAAGAGTTTCCCAATATGCAAGATGTCCTAAGATATACCCTGACCGCCAATGCCCCCGAAACCAAGGACAATGATTTTACCTGGAAAGACTTCCAGGCCAGAAACAATAATGAATTGGTGGCCATCTATGGCAACTTCATCAATCGAGTAGTAGTGCTTACCAACAAGTATTACCATGGAATTGTTCCTTCCCCCGGCGCTTATAGCCAAGTGGATAAGGACACTCTGGCCGAACTTAAAAAATATCCCGGAATCATAGCCTCATCCATAGAAAGATACCGTTTTAGGGAAGCGGGACAGGAAGTAATGAATTTGGCCCGACTTGGCAATAAATATTTGGCCGATGAGGAACCATGGAAAGTAATTAAACAGGACGAGGAAAGGGTAAGGACCATTATGTTTGTCTCCCTCCAAATAGCATCTGCTTTGGCCGTTTTAAGTGAACCTTTTTTACCGTTTACCTCGGAAAAACTAAAGACCATGCTGGGAATCAAGCCCTGGACAGTGATATAACATGGGATACCGTGGCCCAAAAAGAAGCGTTACTTCTTGCCGGACACCAGATAAACACGGCACAACTTTTGTTCAGTAAAATAGAGGATGAAACCATACAGGCGCAATTGGATAAATTGGAAGCTACCAAAAAGGAAAATGAAAATATGAACAAAGAAATTACCCCTCAAAAAGATACCATTGTCTTCGATGATTTCACCAAGTTGGATATGCGCGTTGGTACCATTGTTGAAGCCCAGAAAATGCCGAAAGCAAAAAAACTTTTGGTCTTAAAGGTAGATACCGGGCTGGACATAAGAACCATAGTATCCGGCATTGCGGAAAGCTTTTCCCCAGAGGAAGTCATTGGAAAAAAGGTGACCGTTTTAATCAATTTGGCACCTAGGGCCTTACGTGGGGTAGAAAGTGAGGGCATGATCCTGATGACTGAAAATACGGATGGCAAACTGGTTTTCATCAATCCCGATGAAGATGGGGTCGGGAATGGGGAGACTATAAATTGAATTTGATTTTCATACCGCCAATATGCCCAGGCGCAGCTGCCCGGGAACATTGTTCAAATTAAAAAAACAAATCAATGAAAACATCGGCCATATATAAAATATTAGCCTTACTAGTGTTATTCGCAAGCTGTAAAGCGGGATACGAAAAAAAGAAGGCAAATGGCGCCCAAGGTCCAATATATGATATGCACCAGAGTAGAACCTCATTGGATTGGAACGGGATTTATACGGGAACACTGCCCTGTGCAGACTGCGAAGGCATAAAAACCGTTATTCAACTCAATAACGACCTCACCTTTATAAGCTTGGAAACCTATTTGGAAAAAAATAACAGCACGACCCATAAGGGCACATTTTCATGGAACAATGCCGGAAATACGATTACCTTAAAATCGGCCGACAATACCAAGAGAAGTTATTTCGTAGGCGAGAACACCTTAACACATTTGGACAATGAAGGCCAAAGAATAACAGGGAATCTGGCCAACCACTACGTTTTGCAAAAACGCAATATAACCTTTACGGAAACCCGATGGAAGCTGGTAGAGCTTAGAGGTAAGAAAATAGAGGACAGCCGGGCATTCGTTATATTCAAAAACGATAAAAATCAAGTTTATGGCAACGGTGGCTGCAACAATTTTAATGGAACTTACGAGCTAAAAGAAGGCAACCGCATCTTACTGTCCAAACTGGCAACAACACTCATGGCCTGTCCCTCAATGGAGGTCGAAAATATATTTTTACCCATACTGGAATTGGCGGACAATTATTCCCTAAATGGAAACAGCATGACTTTAAACAAGGCAAGAATGGCCCCTCTGGCAAAATTTGAGGCCGATCTTGCCGAATAGACCAAATTCCCGGAAAAAGCCCATCCCTTAACGTTCCCAAGATAAGGAAGTTCCCTATGGCGATAAAGCCGGCCCCAAGAACCCTATATGCCACGAATGGCATTAAAACACATTACTTCATGAACCTCATTTCCTACATCACAAAAAACACCCAACTCCCCATTATAAGCATAGAAAACACAATTGCCCTACTAAACGAGGATTGCACGGTGCCCTTTATTTCCCGCTATCGAAAGGAACGGACCGGAAATTTGGACGAGGTGCAGATTGGTGCCATTGTACAGTACAAATCGCAATTTGAAGCCTTGGAAAAACGCAAGGCGGCCATCCTCAAATCCATAGGGGAACAAGAGGAACTAAGCCCGGAGCTGGCCAAAAAAATAACCGATGCGGAGGACCTCACCACTTTGGAAGATCTTTATCTGCCCTTCAAGAAAAAACGAAAGACCAAAGCAGAAACCGCTAAAAAAAATGGCTTGGAGCCTCTGGCGAAAATTATTCTGGCCCAGCGGACCGATGAAGTCGATTTTGAGGCATCCAAATATATCAACGATGCCGTTCCCAACGAAGATGAAGTCCTGGAAGGAGCCCGACATATCATTGCGGAATGGATCAATGAACGCAGTGATATCCGAAATCAGATCAGGAACCAACTGGAAAAATATGCCCTTATCGCTACCAAGGTCGTTACGGCCAAGAAAGAGGACGAAAAAGCACAAAAATTCAGGGATTATTTTGAATGGAGCGAGCCCCTGAACCGATGCCCATCGCACCGGCTCCTGGCCATACTTCGGGCCGAAAATGAAGGCTTTATCCGCATTAAAATTGAAATTGACGAAGTAAAGGCCATCTCCAATATGGAGTACAGGATCATCAAAAACAATAATGCTACCGCCCAACATCTTCAATTGGCCATTCAGGATGCCTATAAGCGACTACTGTTCCCTTCCCTGTCCAATGAAACCCTAAAATCCGCCAAGGAAAAAGCGGATGGGTCGGCCATACAGGTATTTTCCAAAAACCTGAAACAACTCTTGTTGGGGTCGCCTTTGGGGGAAAAGCGGATTTTGGCCATAGACCCTGGCTTCAGAACTGGCTGCAAGGTGGTTTGCCTTAGCGCTCAGGGCGATTTGGAACACAACGAGACCATTTACCCCCATGCACCGCAAAACGACAGTACAGCTGCTATAAAGAAAATCAGTTCTTTGGCAGATGCCTATAAGATTGAAGCGATAGCCATAGGAAACGGTACCGCCTCCAGAGAAACGGAACAATTGATAAAGCGGATCCAATTCAAGAACAATATTGAGGTGTTTGTGGTAAGCGAGGCCGGGGCCTCCATTTATTCCGCCTCTAAACTTGCCCGGGAGGAATTCCCCAATTACGATGTTACCGTTAGGGGTGCCGTATCCATTGGAAGGCGGCTTGCAGATCCCTTGGCGGAATTGGTGAAAATAGATCCCAAATCCATTGGGGTAGGACAATATCAGCATGATGTGGACCAGAACCTACTAAAAAACTCCCTGGACACGGTGGTGGAAAGTTGTGTAAACACCGTAGGGGTAAACATTAATACGGCCAGTGTCCCCTTGCTGAGCTATGTATCGGGAATTGGCCCAAAATTGGCGGAAAATATTGTAGTCTATAGGAACAAAAACGGTGCCTTTACCAACCGAAACGAAATTAAAAAGGTACCCCGTTTGGGGGAAAAAGCCTTTGAACAGGGAGCGGCATTTTTACGTATCCGGCAGGCAAAAAATCCTTTGGATGATTCGGCAGTTCATCCGGAGAGCTATTCCCTGGTGCAAAAAATGGTGAAAGACCAGGGCGTTCCCCTCACCGAAATAATAGGAAATAGGGAAGTACTTAAAAAAATCGATCTTAAAAAATACTGTACCGAAAATGTGGGATTGCCCACTTTGCAGGATATTATAAAGGAATTGGAGAAACCGGGCCTGGACGTTAGGGAAAAAGCAAAGGTATTTACCTTTAATCAAAATATCAGGACCATTTCCGATCTAAAAGAGGGACAATTGCTGCCCGGAATAGTGAACAACATTACTAATTTTGGGTGTTTTGTAGATGTTGGCATCAAGGAAAGCGGACTGATCCATATCTCCAACCTATCCGATAGTTTCGTAAAAGATGTAAACGAACATGTGGCCCTGCACCAACAAATCATTGTAAAAGTGCTGGAGGTGGACATTCCCAGAAAGCGGATACAATTGGCTTTGCACAAATAACTCCAAATCTTAAGTTAAGAGCTGGCAATAAGAGCCATTTATTTGTAACTTTAGTTAAAATTAGAACTTTATGTTGTCCGAAAAGTTAGAAAAAGCATTGAACGAGCAGGTCCGTATAGAGGCCGAATCTTCACAAGTATATTTGTCCATGGCTTCTTGGGCCGAAGGCAAGGGGTTGGAAGGCATTGCACAATTTATGTACAAACAATCCGATGAGGAACGCTTGCACATGCTCAAGTTGGTAAAATACATCAATGAAAGGGGCGGGCACGCCTACGTATCCGCACTTAAAGCCCCAAAAACCGACTTTGGCAGTTTTCAGAAAATGTTCCACGAGTTATTGGAGCATGAAATTTTTGTATCGGATAGCATTAACGAATTGGTACATGTAACCTTACAGGAAAAAGATTACGCTACCCACAATTTTTTACAGTGGTATGTGGCGGAACAAATTGAGGAAGAGGCTTTGGCCCGTACTATTTTGGACAAGATCAATCTTATTGGCAACGACAAGGGAGGGCTGTATTTGTTTGATCGTGACATACAGCAAATTACAGCCAACAGCGCGGCCATAACACCTCAATAATCGTATAAAACCTTAGCTCGTGAACGCTTTGCAGAACCGACACGGACAGTTGGATATTGAACCTGCTTCCCTAACACAAAAGTAGCTTCTACGAACCCTTTATCCTATGCTACTTCCATTGTCCTAGAAAATGTGGGTCCCACAAATAATTTAACATTTAATCTTATTTAGATTTAATTAAAATAAATATTTTTGCCCAATTATTATTCCAATATCCGGTGGGCAAAAAAAAGAAGCAGGACAAGAAAAAGCTAAAAAAAGCTTTAAAGAAAGAGCAAAAAGCCGCTCTAAAGAAAATGGTCCCCTCTGGCTGTAAGACCAAATGCTGCGAAAAATACAAAAAATCGGAATCCAAAAGGTGTAATCGTTGTCCTTGTTTTGATCTGATGAAGAAAGTAGCGTAGCACATACTGCCTTTGCTGTCGCCGAACTGCTCAGTAAGGAAATCCCAATATTACATGTGCCCTACAAACAGATTGCCTCGTGGCTTGGGCTCCTCGCAATAACGATGCTTTTTTAATTTAAATCCAAGCTTCCGTCATTGCGAACGGGACTGTCGCCTGGACCGGCCAAGTAAAGCCATCCCCTACATTAAAAGCCCCCAACCAACAGCCTGCTTCTTCACTAAGGATCCCAATGATGATATTGCAAAAACACAAGAAGTAACCCAATAGATCTGATTATAGATCCAACAGATTACTTCTTGCTTATAGCCAATATCCAGTTTAGACGCCCGGATATGGTAAACAGGCTTATTTTCCCAACATCAGGAGTTCATTACATCTAATTTCGGTGATGTACCTTTTTTCCCCTTCCTTGGTTTCGTAGGACCGAGTGGTCAATTTTCCCTCCAAGGCAACTTCCTTGCCCTTGTTTAAATAATTTTCTACGATTTCCGCCGTCTTGCCCCATGCCACCACATTGTGCCATTGGGTATCCGTAACTTTTTCCCCTTTGCCGTTCTTATAGGTCTCATTGGTGGCAATGGCGAATTTGGCCAATTTTCCACCTCCATCAAGGTTAATAATTTCTGGATCGCTGCCCAGGTTTCCGATCAACTGTACTTTGTTTCTAAGTGCGTTCATAATACTTAATTTTTAAAATCCCGAATCCATTTCGGGAATGGTTAAACAGTTAATGATTTTTGATGGAACAAACTTAGCGGCCCCTCCAAAGATTATTCGGTTGAAAAGCATTTAATTTCGTTTGTTATCGTTTGTAGTCGTTTAAAAACGTAAATAGTTCCCCCTATACTGGCATCTACATACATTATGGGACAAACTAAATAAGTGGAGTTTCGCACTTGGAACGTGCATTTTTAAAATTCAAGATAAGTACTTCATGATTATACCGCCACTAGTTCAGCGATACAGAGCATGGGCATCTTGCCGATTATCAAAGTACATACTTGTAAGTATATGAACATATAGAATACGTTCCCAATTCTACCAACATTGGAAACTACTCGTCTTTCTTCTTTTGCTTTGGCTTGGGAACCGATACTTTCAGCACATCGTCCAAAGTACCCTTGATAACTACTTTTTCTTCGTAGTTGCTAGAGCGTTCTTTTTTGGATTTTTCTTTTGGCATTGTACAAAAATAATGATTTCGTTTTATTTTTTTGATTTTGTGAGAAAATACTATATTTAAAAAATCAACCGACAACCAATTGAATATGAACTGTTATCTAGATTGGATTCCAATATCAAGTAATGTATATAGCGGAATTATATCTGCATTTGTATTTTTATTCTTCGTATTCTTATTTTTTAGGCCGTGGTTTTATATTTCAAAAAAAATAAGTGTAGAAAATAATATTTTTAAATTTAAAGTTATAAACTTCACATTAGTAAAATGTACGGATGTGAATATATACTTAAGAAAGGTACAGGAAGAAGAAGCTTTCCCTAACGGAAAAGATGTTGAATATAAGCTTTTGCATGTTCATACTAGTAGCTTTATTTATATATCTGGATTAATTACAGGAATTTTCAATTCTCATAGGCCAAACTGTATACAAATCAAAGCAGATAAAGATGACTTAAGAGATATTGTAACAAATAAAGGTGTATATTTAGAACTCATTATAACCGCTAGGCATGGTATTTCCGGGTTGCAAAAAGCTAAAAAAAGAACTTACAAACATAAACAATATGTTAAATCAGGTAAGTTTGAGTCAGGTTTTTCGACTAAAATAGTACCTGAATCTGCGGATAGTCGAAATTAATATTAAAAATGGACTAATTTTTGTAAAATTACGTTATATTACAACATGTATCAAAAACAATATACTATGAAAAGAGATGTTCAAGGGTAAAACCTTTAAAAAATTAGTTTAGAATTATTCATTTATGGTAAATCTATTCTTAAATAAGTTTAAATTTTAACTAAGCCCTCGTATTTTACGAGGGCTTTAAATTTTAATTAAGCCCTTAGTCAGCCTTTTATAACTCAATACACTCTCACTCCCCTCTAAGAACTGCTCAAAACACTCATTAGAAGTCAAACTACGATTGTTCCACCTTGCAGCATATTCATCCAAATAACGGTTAATATGCTTATCACTTACTTGATGGTAAACCCCATAAATACCACGCTTTAAAATGCTCCAAAAGTTTTCTATGGTATTGGTATGTACTTGACCTTCTACATAAATACTTAAAGAATGCTTCACATTGTCGTGCCTATAAGTCTTTTTCAACTGCGTGTACGCTGATGCTTCATCCGAATAGATGGTTGAATCCTACGGCACATGAGTTTTAACGAACTCTACCATATTTTGGGTGGTTTCTCCTGACACATACTTTAAAGCTACCTTACCGTTACGCTCAATGATTCCAATAATAGTCTTTTTAGCCTTATATGGCTTTCCTTCATTGGTCAACGATTTATCATCTTGCGAACGTCTTTTATTAAGGTGCTTATTGCTTTCCTTACCTCCTAGGTAAGTTGCATCGGTTTCTACCATTTTATCGTCCCCTAACATTTGCGGAGCCTTATCCTTCAACATTTCTCTAATCCGGTGCAATACAAACCATGCCGTTTTTTGGGTAATTCCTAGATCAATCCCTAATTGTACGGAACTGATACCCTTTTTGTGTTCGGTACACAACCAAATTGCAGCGAACCAAATACGAAAAGGAATTTTTGAGTTTTCAAAGATAGTCCCTACCCTAACGGTAAACTTCTTATAACAATCCCTATCACTACATTTCCACCCTCTTGTGGTCTTATAAGGTTTAACACTCCCGCAATGAGGACAAGCAGGGCTATCTCCCCATCTGATATTTTCATAATACGCTATACCTGTGGATTCTTCTTTGAAGTAGTCTAAAAGCTGTGGAAGTGACTTGAATTGCATGGTGGTTTATTTAGATAATTAAAGATACGATTTGTCCCATTAACTACCTAATATTATTATAATTAAATTGTAATTTAGTCGTTATATAAACGACTAATTGGTTATATATACGCGAATTAAGTAAAAACAGATATGATTGTCGCAGAAAATAGAGAAACACCCAAATTGGGAGGCGGGATTTATAATTCCACAGATATATCTGATATTTTAAAAATAGACAGAAGGCAAGCCTATTATCTATTACAATCTTATTTAAATGATAAGTTTAGAAAAACTTCACAGTTCAATTATCGTCTTTCTGACGATGATAGGTATTCCGTTAATTTTTTATCTCTTATAGAAATTTATATTTTCCAAAAATTTAAGGAATCTGGAGTTACTCCTCAAAAGATAGTTAAGATTCATGAGTTTTTGTCTGGAAAATTAAAGACCCCGTATCCTTTCGCTAGCACTCATTTCTTTAAGTCTGGAAATAATATATATTTTAAAGATGGAGATGACTGGGTAATTACCGACAAGACTCTACAAATAGCCTTAAGGAAAATAGTTGAAAGCTTTGGTAGTAAAATTAGTTTTAATAATGAAAATTTAGCCGATAAATATTATCCTTTAGGAAAAGATAGGTCTATAGTTATTGATCCAGAATATAGATTTGGACAGCCTATCCTTAAAAATTCATTTTTACCAATAGAGCCACTTTACGAAACATACAAAGCCGAAAACGATGATGCTGAATTGATAAGCCATATTTACAATATCTCTAAATCTGAAATAAAAGATATAGTTGAGTTTATGGAAACAGCAGCATAATCTATGATTGTTTATATTGATGAAAATACATCACCTCACCTTGCAACTGCCTTAGATGCATTGGAACAGCGTGAACCTCCAGATAGACGTATCACAGTAAAATCTCTTCAACAAGAGTTTGGAAAAGGGATTAAAGACCCCGATTTAATCCCAGAACTAGGTAAGCGAAACGCAATATGGATTACCAGAGATAAAAAAATATTGAAAGTAAGAATAGAACTAGATCTAATATTGCAAAACAATGTGGGGATAATAATTTTAAGACCAGGTAAAAAAGCAGGATTCTGGGATATGGTCAAATTGGTTATTTGTGCATGGCCTCAAATTCGAAGCCTACATACTAATAAAAAACCATTTGCATATAGACTGCATGAAAATGGTAAATTAGAAAAAGTTGAAAGAATAGCATAATTGTTTAAATATTTATCACATGGACGACTTTAAGAGAGAACTTAAAAGACTGGGTGATATTGAATTCTCAAGGATTAAGAGTAAGTATCGCAGCAAAGTAGATAAAAAAGGAAGTATAAGTTCAGTAGCTAAAAACTTAAAGGTTTATGGTGATGTCCTAAAAGAGACAACGGAAAAGATAACATCTATCGCAAATAATCTATATCCTGACATGGGAGTAGATAAGGATGATGCCGTTAAGATTTTGAAATCCCAAGTAGAAAAATATATGGTAGAAATAAAAAAGCTATCAGGGTTTTAACTCCTTACCGTCTTTAAATACTTTTATCTCCATCCCAAATTCAGCAAGTTCACCTCTTTTACTTGCTATCAATTCCAATAGTTGACTAAGTCCTTTTGATTTTTCAATTTCTTTTTTTACGAATTCCATTTTATTTATTTTTAGTGTTTGTCCCATAATGTATATAGATGCCCCCTATACTCGGGCATTTCTCATAATAATTAATCACAGGTTCAATATTATCCTTAAATTTATAAAGGACCCATAAACCAAAAATTATATGCAGACCTTAATACACATCCTTATCGGCATCATAGCCCTGGAACACCTTTATATACTGTACATGGAAATGTTTGCTTGGGAAACCCTGGGTAAAAAGACCTTTGGAAAGGCACTCCCCGAAAATCTATTTAAACCCACAAAAAGACTGGCCGCCAACCAAGGCCTGTACAACGGCTTTTTGGCCGCAGGCCTTATTTGGACCTTTTTTATCCAAGACCCGGTCTGGAGTACCAACATCGCCATTTTCTTTTTGGGCTGCGTAGCCATTGCAGGTATTTACGGCGCCTGGTCTGCCAGCAAAAAAATATTCGTGGTCCAGGCCCTACCGGCCCTCATAGCACTTTTATTACAGTTGTTTTCTTCCTTTTCATCATAAATCCAAAGACCTAAGGGAAACAATATCCTACCCCCCTGTCATTAAGATTCTTTACGCTGATATTTCTTTCCTAAGTGTTTATTATATTGCCTAAAATTCGGAGAAGAGTATGAACACCCCATTTATTACGGACCAATCCTTTAAAGGGATCGATTTTACTTCCAAACACCTATCCAAAGGGGAATACGAGAATTGCATTTTTGACTCCTGTACCTTTTCCAACGCGGATATATCCAATATCGTGTTTATGGAATGTGTTTTTACGGATTGCGACCTTAGCAACGTAAACTTAAAAAACACCACCTTTAAGGAAAGTGTGTTTAAAAAGAGTAAACTTTTGGGCATACGTTTTGACCATTGCAATGATTTTCTACTGTCCTTCAATTTTTATGATTGCACCTTGGACCTATCCTCTTTTTATAAATTAAAACTGAAGAATACCATCTTCCGTAATTGCAAAATGATTTCGGTCGATTTTACGGAAACCAACTTGACAAAAACTATATTCGACTCCTGTAATCTTGACAGTGCACTCTTTGAAAATTCCAACTTGGAAGAGGCAGATTTCAGCACGGCATTCAACTTTAGCCTGGATCCCGAAAAAAATAAAATAACCAACGCCACATTCTCCAAGGAAAGTGCTTTGGCCCTGTTACAGAAATACCATATCCAAATAACCTAAACTGCCGTTTTGTAAAAAGAATAATCGTTTGTAATCGGATAATTTGTACCTTATTGGTTCCACAGAAGAGATTGGTTTTCGTTATTAAAAATGATCTTAAATAAAGTACACCATATTGCCATTATATGTTCGGATTATGAAAAATCCAAAAAATTCTATGTGGAAGATTTGGGACTGGAACCCTTGCAAGAAATTTACAGGGAAGAACGGGACTCCTATAAATTGGATTTGGCTTTGAACGGAAATTATATCATTGAACTGTTCTCCTTTCCAAAACCGCCCTCCAGATCCTCATGGCCGGAAGCAACCGGTTTAAGGCACCTGGCCTTTGAAGTGGACAATTTAACCTCCAGCCTCTTGGAACTGTCGGAAAAAGGTATAATGGCAGAAGCTATTCGCATTGACGAGCATACTCAGAAAAAATTCACTTTTATATTCGATCCGGACAATTTACCCATAGAACTATACCAAAAATGACGGCTATAAATACATACATAACGCATTTTTACACTCATTTTCCCGACCAAAAAAAAATGCTTCCATGGGAAATAACCCAATACATGGCATCCATAATATTCAAGAAGATCCAGGAATTGAATCCTGACGATTTTACCGTTACAGGCGGAATTGCCACCCATAAAACTGCAATAATAGAAAAAGGGGCCATCTTAAAAGAACCCCTAATTATATCGGAAAACTGCTTTGTTGCCAGCCACGCCTATCTACGAGACGGCGTCTTTTTGGGCAAAGGAACCAGGATAGGTCCGGGATGTGAGATCAAATCCAGTATTATTGGAGAGTTTTCGGCCACAGCCCATTTTAATTTTATTGGGGATAGTCTTATTGGTGACCATGTAAATTTTGAGGCGGGAGCACTTATTGCGAACCACTATAACGAAAGGTCCGACAAGAGCATTTGGATCCAAGTCAATGGCATGAGGACAAATACCGGAGCCATAAAATTTGGGGGCCTGGTAGGAGACCATTCCAAAATAGGGGCCAATGCCGTACTTTCTCCCGGCACCATATTGCCACGCGGATCCGTAGTAAAGCGCTTAGAGCTTTTGGAACAAAACAACTGAATGGGCCATGGAAAAAAAATGCTTGGAATGCGGAGATAAAATTATGGGTAGGGCAGACAAGAAGTTCTGTTCGGACTATTGCAGAAATGCCTACAACAATAAACTGAACAAAGACAGTAAAAATCTGGTCAGGAACATCAATAACCGCTTGCGCAAGAATTACAGGATCTTGAATAGTTACCCCCTTACCGATGGCAAGACCAAAACTACCAAGACCCGATTAATGGACAAGGGCTTCGATTTTGAGTACATTACCAATTTATATACCACTAAAAAAGGAACCACCTACTATTTTATATATGATCTGGGGTATCTTCCGTTGGACAATGATTTTTATATGATCGTGAAAAGGGAATAGGGCACCGCCAAAAAAACCCTGAACAATTATTTAAACCGTTCAAGGGTACAAAATTTTTAGTACTGCTTTTTCTTGGCCATAAACTACAAAGGGAAGTGGGAGAAACTTCCTATTTCCAGTTATGCCCGCTTAATTTAAGGGCCGCTATTACAATATCCTTACGACTGATCTGCCCCACCAATATTCCGTTTTTCATCACCGGCAATCTTCTCCTTTTGTGCTTGTCAAAAATACCGGCAGCATCAAATATGGACATATCATGGGGTATGGTCTCTACCTCCTTTGTCATGAATCGCTCTACACTTTTGTCCAGGATAGGCTGATTGAAATAACGGCTTTCTGAAATCTGTTTCATACAATCCGCTTCGGAGATAATGCCTACCAAAAATCCATTATCATCCAATACGGGACCTCCAGAGATATGATATTTGGCCAAGTGCTCCATAACCGTTAATATAGATTGATCCGGACTAAAAGTCACCAGTTTTTTTGTCATATAGTCCTCTACCAAGATGGGAGCATCAAATTCCTTTTTTACGACCTTTCGTACTCCCTGAAAACTTTTTATTCCCATATCGTTTATTTTTAGGTTAATTTGAAAGATAGTCTTTTTTGTGTAATTACACAACTATTTAATATTTAATAAGTTGTATTGATAATTATTTATTATAATTATTGCATATTATTCAATTCAAAAATATCCTTGTACCGTCAAATTATTGTTTATACCCCACACTGTAAAATACTAAACTTATATTATGGGCCTGCCTCACCGGAAAAGGCAGGGGTTTTGAAACAAAATGGAATTCCTTGTCAAGGACGGGGTGATAAATTAGCTGTAAGCTTTAAACTGAAAGGAGTTGGCAAAAACGGATTTCACTGCCACTGCTAACTGCGGGCCACCAAAATTTTGGAAACTAAAGTAACGCAAGGAACCCCAATAATCGTGGAGAACAAGCTGGCCGGCAAAGGCAGGTCTGCCCAACTACGTTCAGCCGGGGTTTTAATCTTTAACTAGATAATAAAAGGATAATTTCTTACTTTTAAGTCTTTACCAAATACTATGAAACCATATTCTTCCTCCATAACCCTTCTACTTGTTCTACTTGCCATATATTGGAGCTTTAAAGCCGCTATGCCAGGCTATGCTCCGGATGCCCATATGGAGGATACTTCGTTTTCAACGGACAGAGCCCTTGTACATGTAAAAAATATGTCGGGGAAACCGCATGCCGTGGGTTTTCCGGCGCATTCCCAGGTTAGGGATTATATCCTATCGGAATTGACCAAGATGGGACTGGAAACGACCACCCAACAAGGTTATACCTCCGGGGACTGGGGTAATTTTAGTAGCGCAACCAATATATTGGCCAGGATAAAGGGCCGTGAAAAGGGAAAGGCCCTTCTTTTACTTTCCCATTATGATAGCAGTCCCCATTCCTCTCTGGGCGCCAGTGATGCCGGAAGTGGGGTGGCAACTATACTGGAGGGTGTGAGGGCTTTTCTCAAGCAAAACAACACTCCCGATAACGATATCATTATTCTGATATCCGATGCCGAGGAATTAGGGCTTAATGGAGCGGATCTTTTTGTGAACAATCACCCATGGGTAAAAGAAGTAGGGTTGGTCTTAAATTTTGAGGCTCGGGGAAGTGGCGGACCCTCCTATATGCTATTGGAGACCAATAGGGGCAACACTAGGGTTATAGAGGAATTTATTAAAGCCGATCCAAAATACCCTGCAGCCAATTCCTTGGTCTATAGTGTCTACAAAATGCTTCCCAACGATACGGACCTTACCGTGTTCCGGGAAGATATGGACATAGAAGGGCTCAATTTCGCCTTTATTGACGACCATTATGACTATCATACCGTGCGCGACAATTATGAACGTTTGGACCGCAATACCCTTGCCCATCAGGGCAGCTATCTGATGCCGTTGTTAGAGCATTTTGGCAATGCCAATCTTAACTCCCTAAAAAGCCCAAACGATTCCATATACTTCAATATCCCTTTCTTTGGGCTGGTCTCTTATCCCTTCGATTGGATCTTACCTATGCTGGCGCTTTCCATATTTGGCTTTTTGGTCCTTTTATTCCTAGGTCTTAAAAATAATTCCTTGGAAATTAAGGAAATAGGAAGAGGGTTTCTTCCCCCGATTATAATTTTGGTCATTAATGGGGCCATAGGTTATTTTGGTTGGACCGTACTTAAAAATATCTACCCGCAATACCAGGACATACTTCATGGCTTCACTTATAACGGTTATACCTACATAACGGCCTTTGTACTATTTTCAGTGGCAGTCGGTTTTTGGGCCTATCACAAATTTGAAAAGGCCCGGACGCAAAACCTACTAATTGCCCCATTGTTTATATGGTTAATTATTTGCACCCTGGTTGCCGTATATTTAAAAGGTGCCAGCTTTTTCATAATACCGGTATTTGCATTGCTCGCATCACTACTTATTCTAACACATCAAAAATTGCCCAGTCCCTACCTGCTCCTGTTTTTGGCCCTGCCCGCCATTTGGATCTATACCCCTCTCATCAAAATGTTTCCAGTGGGTCTTGGCCTTAAAATGATGGTTACCGCTACCCTGTTGACTTCTTTGACCTTTTTTCTTTTGCTCCCGGTGTTTGGCCCCGTAAAAAACAAAAGACGCTTGGCCTATATATTGCTGGTACTTTGTTTCGGTTTTCTTTTGTCCGCACACTTTTCTTCAGGCTTTGATAAAGAAAATGCAAAACCTACCAGTTTAGTCTATATTCTTGACGCGGATAAGAACACTGCCCAATGGGCCACCTATGACAAGGTTTTGTCTGGTTGGACATCCCAGTACGTTGATGTTGACCAGGCACAACCTATTGATCCAAGTTTTAATGCCCTGAGCAGTAAATATGGAACAGGGTTTAGCTATACTTCCGAAGCCCCAATAAAAAATATTGCCCCCCCAATTATAGAAACTACCATGGATACCATTATTGGGGACCAAAGAAACTTGGAGATATGCATCATGCCCCAACGCAATACGAACCGTTTGGAACTATTTACGAACGAAGTGGAAATTATTAAGGCCGGTATAAATAAAATTGAACTATCCGACTACTATCTTAAAAATAGAAAAAACCAAAAGTTGGTTACCCACTATGTAAGCCATAACGATTATACCGAATTACAGATCACCATTCCCAGGGAGAGTACCCTGGAACTAACCCTGTACGAAGCTTCAAATGATCTATTGAACAATCCCCTATTCACTGTTCCACCAAGACCGGAAGACAATATCCCTATGCCCTTTGTCTTGAACGACGCCATTGTGATCAGCAAAAAAATAAAATTTTGAACAAAAAAATTGGCATTATAGGTTGCGGGTGGCTGGGATTGCCTTTGGCCAAGTCCCTTATCCAGGATCAATATACCGTCTTGGGAACAACCACCTCCGATTCCAGAATGGAGTTATTGAAAAAAGCGGGTATCATCCCTTTTGCCATTGCTCTAAGGGATAAGGGGATAGAAGGTAATATTGAAAACTTCCTGTCGGAATTGGATCTATTGATCATAAATGTTCCTCCCCAGCTACGTTCGGATCCCAAAGAGAGCTATATTAAAAAAATGCTCCATTTGTACGATAAAATAAAAAATACTTCCCTGGAGCGTATAATTTTTATTAGCAGTACCTCGGTATATGGGGATATCACCGGAACGGTCACAGAGGATTCCCCTACCCGACCAAATACCGAGTCGGGCAGGCAACTTCTGGCAGTGGAAAATATATTGTTGAACGACGGGGAACGGAACACCAATATTATAAGATTTGGGGGACTAATTGGCCCTTCCCGGCACCCCGTAACCTATCTGGCCGGCAAAAGTGATCTTACCAATGGCGATGACCAGGTAAATCTGATCCATCTTGATGATTGTATAGGAATCATAAAGTTGATCATAAACGGAAACTGGGAGAATAAAGTTATAAATGGCGTATATCCTCTACACCCTACAAAAGAATCTTATTACACCCAGGAAGCCATTAAAAGAGGGCTTTTGCCTCCCATCTACGCCGAACCATCAAAAAAAACAAAAAACAAGAACATTGAAAGTAAATATTTAAATGTTAAAATATACTCTTATAAAACCTCTATTGTAAGTTAATACACCACACTTTTTTAAACTTTCACAACAAAATCATCCACTTTTGGTTAAATTACAACCTTGATTATTAACCGTTTATCGATTAGTCCGTACCTTTAAGTAAACGAATAAAATCGATTATCATGGAAAATTCAGGTCTAAAAACAAGAGTACTTACCGAAATTGAAAATTTAATTTCGAAAAGCTGCTCCAAAAGCAAAATGTCCCAAAAATTTCAAAATCTGCATGTTGCCATCTTGAAAAAACATTACAATGCAGCAGATGTATCCATAGACTATCACAGAAAGAGGATCATTATGGATATTGTAATGGACGACAGCTGTTATGACCCAAAAAAAGTAAACTCCGCCCTTCCCATTCTCAGGGCCAATTTGCTTTTTAAGAATTTAAAGGATTTTTTAAGTTCCAGCTTGGACAAGGACAATGTGAGTATTGCATTTTATGCCGGACTTATTCGGGCCTACGAAAACAGGAATATTACGCTAAGCATTGTTTAGACAAGACCTAGGTGTGATGATCCGAAATAAAGATGACTAAAATTTTTTAAGGGTCACCACACTTTACCAACCATATTGGAAAAAGGGATGCTGATCGGCATCCTTTTTTTATTGCTTATCCAAGGTTTAAGGCATTCCTTAACAAATGGTTAGAAATAATTTACTAGTTTTGGCACACCAAAAATTAGAACAATGAAGAAAATAGTACCGATCCTACTGATAATGATAGGATTTACAGCAAATTCACAGACAAAAAGTGAGTTGCTCAAACATTATGAGGCCTATTATGACCAAATGAGACAGCAAGGTGATATCAATGGAGTGATTGGTGCCATTACCCATCTAAACATACTTTCCCCCAGTAAGGAACGCAATGACACCTTAGCGTACATCTACACCACGGACAATCAGCATTTGCAGGCTTTAAACACTATAGGGATTGAAAAGAACGAATCGGACTCCGATTTGGCCGTACAGGTAAAGGCTATTTCCTTAAAGGCATTGAACCAACCCAAAAGGGCCTTGGAGCAATTTGAAATTCTTAACAAAAGAGCACCCAATCCGTATTTGGCTTACGAATTGGCAGATCTAAAAATTCAGACCGGTGACAATGAAGGAGCGGCCGCCAATATCGAATATGGCATTGCCAATGCGAAGGACGATATGAAATACGCATTCTATGAAAGGCAGCAACCTTATGAAGTTGCTTTAAAAGCGGCATTTATACATTTAAAGGCGTTGGTAGAATTCAATAAAGACCAAACCAATATAGATGGCGCCCTGGCAACCATTGATGAAGCTTTAAAAATAGACCCCAATTTTAATTTGGCCAGTCTTAGTAGACAAGCGCTACAATCCAGAAAAGAGCAAGAACAGAATAAGGAAACTAAGGAATAGTCAATCCATTAATTTCCATCCCTGCTTTGATTCATTATATGCAGCGCATAAAAAACCACTGTTGAACACAGTGGTTTTTTAGGTTAAAGTAGGTCCGATGAGGTTTACCGTGGCATTTGCCGGTTATCCAAAATGTTCCCTATTCCAACCTATCAAATTGTATTTGGGACTTTAGAGGCAAGGACAAAAAGACCGCTGACATATATACCGGGCCCCTAATCATTTAAAATTAGAATGGTGTCCAACTTACTGTTGACAAGAACATTGAACTGGTTCCTAAATGCATTATACGCATTGATCATTTCCACCGTGGCCGCTTTAGTACCGTCCCTGTATTCCAAATTTCCCTTGGTTTTGAGAATATAGGTCTTAAAGACCTTTTGCCTGCTCTTTATCTGTGGCTTATCAAATGTTACCGGATAAGTGGATGTTTCCAAAGTTTTTTGTTTTTCCACCAAATCTTCCATTACCAATTGCAAATCCTCCCTATTTGCAACCCTGTACAAGGATTCAAAAGTTGTTTCCAAACTATTAAACTCCTGCCATTCCTTTAAAATGGCCAGGGCCTCTTCATTTATCCGATTGGGTTTGGGAAGGGAATCCACACTGAAAAACTCCTCTGTCTTTTCCTGAACCTCCTCCTTGATGCCCTGTTGTTTACAAGAACCCATCAATAAGAAAACAATGACATAAAACAATATTCTTCCCATAGGGCGAAGGTACAAATTTTAATAAACGCCAGTTTTTATATTTAACCAGATTTTAAGGCAAAAGCCGGTTTGGGTCATCGGGGCACATAGAAAAAGGGCAAAACACGAAACATGGCCATACTTACACAACCCATTGCATTTCCTATAGGGACCAAGGACTACAGACTAAATTTAATCTTACTTTCTATGGCCCGGATCATGATACTGGCAATATCCTTGCCAGTGGCATTTTCTATCCCTTCCAATCCTGGGGATGAATTTACTTCAAGTAATAAGGGCCCCTTATTGGAACGGATAATATCTACCCCGGCAACGGCCAAATTCAGAACCTTGGCCGCCTTAACGGCCAACTTCCTTTCTTCGGAAGTAATTCTTATAATGGATGCCTTCCCCCCTTGATGGATGTTTGCACGGAATTCCCCCTTTTCGGCCTGGCGCTGAATGGAGGCCACTACTTTTCCGTTGACCACAAAACAACGGATATCCTGACCGTTGGCTTCCTTTATGAACTCCTGCACCAAAATATTGGTCTGTACACTTTTAAAGGCATTGATAACACTTTCAGCGGCCTTGTTTGTTTCCGCCAGCACCACCCCTTTACCTTGGGTGCTTTCCAATAACTTTATAATAAGGGGCGCCCCGTTGACCATGCGGATAAGATCTTTGGTATCCATTGGGGATTTGGCAAATCCGGTAATAGGGATATGTATATCATTTTTGGAAAAAAGCTGGGATGCAAACAATTTATCCCGTGACTGCGTAATGGCTTCTGCCGAATTTAAACAGTACACCCCAAGATTATCAAATTGCCTTATCAAGGCACAACCATAAAAGGTAACCGCCGGTTTTATTCTAGGAATAATGGCGTTGAACTCATTTAATATATTTCCTCCCCTATATCTGATCTCCGGGGAATTGGCATCCAATTTCATATAGGCGTGCTCCACATTTAAGAACACCATATCATGGCCCAAGGCCTCACCGGCCTCCATTATTCGCTTATTACTGTACAACAAGGGGTTACTGGCCAACAATGCAATTTTAAGACCTGTTTTTTCTTTAAAATGGGAGGCATATCGCCTACTAATTTCCGTTGCCGTAAACTCGCCCATATTAAAACTTACCGCGGGGTTTACCACAAAACGTTCATTTAACGCCTCCCTGCCCAAAAGCATACGGTATTCCATGGTATCCCTGTTGGCCAAGGTAAGCTCTATCTCAAAAGTAAGACTGCCTATTCGTACCGGGGTCTTTATAACATAACGTTCCTCGGATATCCCGGAAGAACTTTTTACCGTCCTCCTATCTACCAGGCGCGCCTTGCAGTCTATATTGATCCCCCTATTGTCCTGTAGGGGGTTAACCTCGAACTTTACCCATTCATGGGCCCCTTTGGTATATACCTTTATATTATTGGCTTGTATAGACGAGGTTTTTGCCCCGGAATCTACCCTGGCCTTTATAGCGGGAATCTCCAAATCCTCAAATACGCACCATTCCTCACTACCAATAACATCCAGGTCCTTATACTTCATCACGCTATCTAAATTTTCTGTTTAATTAATTGTAAAATAAAACACTTGGCCCCTGGGAATCAAGAATAATCTATTATTAATTTATTAAATAACGGAGGGCTTTTCAAAACAGTCCTATAAATCAGGACAAAAAAATCTCTTCCGCCTTTTTGAAACATTTAAATTCTACCATGTGCCCATTGGGATCCTGGATAAAAAAGGACCTATGCTCCCCTATCCTATCTTTTAGAAATACAACCTCGGTCGTAAGTTCATATTCCGACTTCGTCAATTTGGCATACAAATTATTCCAAGTGCTTTCATCTACAATGACCCCAAAGTGAAAAGAGGGCAGCACGGTATCTTCAAACTTATAGGTCTTAAAGGTGAAATTAAAAATACCGGCTTTAGTAAATGTAATCTGGTTTCCATAAAGATTGATATCCAACCATCGGGAAGAGTGCCTACCCAACTCGGCTCCAATGATATCCACATAGAAATCCTCTGTTTTGCTTATGCTAAGGCAGGGCAAGGACATATGGAAGGGCGCATTTTTCACACATTTATAGTTAACTGTTAATATCTAAGTTGATCCAGCACCTGTGGGTGCAATTCACCAGCAAACATCCAACCCCTATAATCATGGTTCATTCTTATGAATTATTACGACCAATTTTTACAGGTCCTTATTTTATCCCTGATGATTAACTAAAGTAATAAAAAGATCAATTACAACTTACCTGAACAGTCTAAATACAAAAAGATCCAAAACTTCTACCAATATCAGGACAATGATGACCCACTCCAATCTACTACTTTCCCTGTGGTCCCAGATATCTTTGAACAACTCCAGGTTTTCTTTTATAATCCCCAATTGTTCGTGTATATTTCTATACCTGATCTTTATGTCGAACGTTTGTTTAAGTGCCAGGTTCAAGCTGTTCAGCTGCTCATTTTCCCACGTACTGTCCGGCTCGTCAAAAATATACAGGTTTTCCGATATCTGATTTTTAATATTCAACACCTTCCCTATAAACTGTTTGAGCTTTATTCCCGAAATATTCAGCTTTCCCTTCTTTTCCAAATATTGGGTGTGTTCGTTGGTCTCCTCCAATAGCTGCTGTGCAATATCGGAATAATGGTCCAATGCCACCGATTGCGAGGTATTTAACATTACCAGTCTTATAGACTCGGCATCAAAACCGGGCAGGATTACTTTATCGAAAGCCACCTTTTGGTGGCCTTCGATTATTTCTACTTGTATGGTTTCTGTAAATTGGGGAGTACTTTTCTCCTTGGTAATTTCGGATAGTGCCTCTAGAATCTTTGTTTTTTCATCCTCGGAATGATTAAAAAAAGACACCAGGCCATATTGAAAGATATAAACGAATTTTTTGTCGCCGTTATTCAAATAGAGTCCATCACTGTCCGAAAACAATATTTTTAGGGGCAATTGTGATTTACATTGCCTTATATTGATAGAAGGTGCTATATGAACGGCAACAACCTCAAACATTCCGCATTAATCATCGTCATCATCTCCCTCTACCCCTTCCATATCCACGTCTGGAATAGCCTCTGGATCGTCATCATCAAAATCCTCATAATCATCCTCATCATAATTGGCCATTGTCTTTTCCAACTTGGCACTGATCTTGACAAGGTATTTGGTATCCTCGGTGGTCACTTCAACAGCCTCGATACGTTCCCCTTGTGCATTTTTAAAGGAAATGATATTAAGATCGTCGTACCCGTCCGGATACTTCTCTACCAAAAGTTTCAAAACTTCGGGAGTAAGTTTTTTAAAATCTACAATAACTCTTTTTAAATTGTCCATATACTACATGTCTAATAGGTATGCAAAAATTAAGGGCGCAACAATGGTTGCATCACTTTCTATAATAAACTTAGGGGTATTTATATCCAATTTTCCCCAAGTTATTTTCTCATTCGGCACAGCACCGGAGTAGGAGCCATAACTTGTGGTAGAGTCGCTTATTTGGCAAAAATAACTCCAAAACGGTGTATCTGTCCTTTCAAGATCCTGGTACAACATAGGCACCACGCAAATTGGAAAATCTCCGGCAATCCCACCGCCTATCTGAAAAAATCCGATCCCATTTTCGGAATTGGCGGTATACCAATCGGCCAGAAAGGTCATATATTCAATTCCGGACTTCATGGTACTTGCCTTTAGCTCTCCTTTTACCACATAGGAGGCAAAGATATTCCCCATAGTACTGTCTTCCCAACCCGGGCAAACTATAGGTAAATTCTTTTCGGCCGCGGCATACATCCAAGAATCCTTGATATCAATCTCATAATACTCTTCCAAAACCCCGGAAAGCAACAATTTGTACATAAACTCATGAGGCAAATACCTTTCCCCATCATCCTCGGCTTTTTTCCAGATTTCAAAAATATGCTTTTGCAACCTTCGGAAAGCTTCATGTTCCGGAATACAGGTATCCGTTACCCTATTTAATCCCTTCTCCAACAAATCCCACTCATCTTGTGGCGTCAGGTCACGGTAATTGGGCACACGCTTGTAATGTGAATGGGCTACAAGATTCATGATATCCTCTTCCAAATTGGCGCCTGTACAGGAGATGATATGCACCTTATCCTGACGGATCACCTCCGCAAATATCTTCCCCAATTCTGCCGTACTCATGGCTCCCGCCAAAGAGACCAACATTTTGGAACCTTGCCTTAACTGATCCTCATAACCCTTTGCGGCATCCACCAAGGCGGCCGCATTAAAATGTAAATAATACTTTTCAATAAAATTGGAAATTTCCCCTTTAGTCTTCGTCATCGTCGAATTTTAAATTATTATTGCCTCCCACTTTGGAATCAACATCATAGGTGTTGTCGTATTCGTCCTCTACTGCCTCGCCCATAAACTTATAGCTAAGCATTTTATAATATAATTTGGCCGCAAGAAAATCGGAGGATTTGTCCACTTTATTGGGACAAAGTTCAACAATATCAAAGCCTACCACATTCTTATCCTCGAACACCTGTTTTAAAAACTCCAAGGTCTCATAGTAGAACAAACCTCCCGGTTCCGGAGTCCCGGTAGAAGGCATAATGGACGGATCCAGCACATCCAGATCAAAACTGATAAAGACATTGTCCGTCATAAGATCTATGACCTTATCCGTCCAATACTCATCGTTCACCATATCATGTGCAAAAAATGTTTTCTCCTCATCCATGAAGGTTTTTTCAATGGCATCCATACTCCGTATCCCTACTTGGATAAGGTTGGTGGTCTGACTTGCCTCGTGCATGGCACAGGCATGATTAAATTTGCTGCCATTATAGGATTTCCTAATATCTGCATGGGCGTCTATATGCAATACGGTAAGGTTGTCAAAACACTCATTAAAGGCCCTAATGGTGCCTATGGAAATGGAATGTTCGCCCCCGAAAAGGGTAACGAACTTATTTCGTTTAATATACTCCTTAGTGACCTTGTGTACGGCATTTACCATAGCCTCCGGAGAACTGTCCTCTTCTATGGCATTCGCCAAATATATTCCTTGCTGGTAGACCTCCGTATCGGTTTCTATATCATACCATTCCATATTATCCGAGGCCTCCAAAAAAGCCTGCGGCCCTTTGTCCGCACCTTTGCCCCAGGTACTGGTTCCATCATAAGGCACAGGTATCAAAACTACCTTTGCCTTTTCCAATTGCGCAAACTCGTCTGGTATGCCAGCGTAATTGTTAGTTGTGTTCATTTGTTTAAAGTTTATTGATTTTAAAGGTCAGACCTGCCTAGCCGGCAGGCAGGTTATATTTTCTGCTTAACGGGTTTACCAACTTCAATATTGCCGTTAAGATTCATTTCATATCCTAAAATTTTAAGCAGGTCCTCCGCCTTTTGTTCTTCGCTAAACAATTTGGTGGTTATATTTCCGTTTTCGTCCTTATCAATTAAAATATGTTTTGGATGTGGTATTAAACAATGCTGCAACCCACCATAACCTCCAATGGTTTCCTGATAGGCCCCTGTATTGAAAAATCCTATGTACAGCGGCTTATCCTTTTTGTACTTGGGCAAATAAATGGCGTTCATATTTTGCTCACTATTGTAATAATCATCACTATCGCAGGTTAATCCACCCAACAACACCCGCTCATATTCATCCTGCCAACGGTTAATGGCCAACATAATAAAGCGTTTATTAATGGCCCAGGTATCCGGCAATGTGGTTATGAAGGAGGAATCGATCATATTCCACTTTTCACGATCGTTCTGCTGCTTCTGATATAGTATTTCATAAATGGCCCCGCCACTCTCCCCAACCGTAAAACTTCCAAATTCCGTAAAAATATTCGGTACTGCCACATCCGCTTCCTGACAGGCAATATTAATTTGGTTGATGATCTCGTCTATCATGTATTGATAGTCGTAATCAAAAGCCAAAGAATTTTTTATGGGGAAACCCCCACCTATATTAAGACTGTCCAAGGAGGGACAAATCTTTTTAAGCCTCACGTACACTTTTAGACATTTTACCAACTCGTTCCAATAATAAGCATTGTCACGAATACCGGTATTAATAAAAAAGTGTAGCATTTTTAACTCTACCTTATCATTATCCTTAATTTGATTCTCATAAAAAGGTACAATATTTTTGTATCCTATTCCCAATCGAGAAGTATAAAATTCAAACTTTGGTTCTTCTTCCGAAGCAATTCTGATCCCCACTTTAAAAGTATCGTTGATGACATCGGACAGAAGATCTATTTCCTCGTAATTATCAATAATAGGAATACAATTCTGGTGCCCCTTATTTATGAGATTGGCTATGTTGTCTATATATTGATCCCGCTTAAAACCATTGCATATGACATAGGTATTGTCCTTGATCGTACCTTTTTCCTTTAATTTTTCAACAATATTGATATCAAAGGCAGAAGAGGTTTCTATATGAATGTCATTCTTTAAGGCTTCGTTCAAAACCGGTTTAAAATGGGAACTCTTGGTACAATAACAATAATGGTATTTCCCTTTGTAGTTATTCTTTTCCATGGCTATTTTAAACCATTCCTTTGCCTTATTTATATTTTCGGAAATCTTGGGCAAATAAGTAAACTTCAAAGGACTACCGTATTCCTCTACCAAATCCATAAGTGGAATTCCATGGAACTTTAGGTTTTCGCCATCCAAGGCAAACTCCTCCTGTGGAAAATAATAGGTCTGATCTATAAGATTAATGTACTTCGTGTTCATTTAAATAAATATATGAATTGTAAATAAGTTAATAGCATTGCCAAATGCAAATATTTGGGAATTATAACTAAACCTCTAGACCATTATCTGCTTTTCGGTGGTGGGTATAAAAAAATAGTCGTGTTGACTGCATACGGTTACAGAAGAAAAACTTGGAATACAAAGTAAATTATGGCCCCCTATCCTTTTAAATATGTGCTGCCGGAATCTTTCTTTTGCCAGAAGACCAGATTTACAATTATGGTTCATTGTACTCAACTAGATGCTATTATCAAGATAAAATTTAAGGCTAAATTAATGTGACAAATGAAAACAAAAAAAATGAAAAAACAAGCGTTTTGAAAAATTTTACGTCGAAGTAAGAAATGAATTTACCCAAATGTAAATAATTAACCAAAAATTAAATTTAAACTGTTGATTTTTAACCTTTTATTGACTATTTTTAAACAAAACCCAACTATTCATGAAACTAACAAAAATTAGTGTTTTTATCGGTCTTATATCTTTCCTTGTTTTTTTTGATAGGATCGAGGCGCAAATTCCGGCCAATGTCTATCATTTTGTGGAAAAAAGCAACGAAGGCACCCTGCACCACGAGTTGAAATTGGATGCCGATTATTATGTACATACCATCTATAGGGAATCGCCAGCAGCATTTATAAAAACGATGGGAGGCTTCTACACCATCTCTGGCAACAACCTTCTGGTTGACCTTGAGTTTAATTCCAACCATAAAAAAGATAAAATTACAAGTATCAACATACCCTTTAAACTAAAAAAAGGAAACTTGATACTCGAAGGAGCCAAGCCCATGACTTTTACACCCACCACATTTGGTGCCCAGGATCTGGACGGCAAGTGGCTCATGAGCGGCCGAACAACGGACCAGGGAGAAGAAAAAAGGGATACTTCACGGCCAAGAAAGACCATGAAGTATTTATTGAGCGGACATTTTCAATGGATTGCCTATAACACGGAAACTTTCGAGTTCTTTGGAAGCGGGGGCGGCACTTATAAGACCGGCAATGGCAAGTACACAGAAAATATAAGCTACTTCTCCAGGGATAATTCCCGGGTAGGGGCCGCATTGTCCTTCAATTACAAATTAAACGGGAAGGATTGGCACCATAGCGGCAAAAGCAGTAAGGGCGATCCCTTAAACGAAATTTGGACCAAAAGGACTGTTAAATAATTGTCCATGATTTTTCTACACCACTATTTCAACAAATAAAATAGCCTAGGCTTTTAGGGGGATTAACCCTTCCAACACCTAGGCTTTTTACTTATGGAATTCCTTAATGTTTATGCCACTCTTGCTTTATTTAATGATGTCGCTATTATCCCATTGATGGCAGTATTCCATTTTTCGGCCCGGACAAGTTCATAATCCTCCATGTAAATACTGTTGATGTCATAAAAATTAAGCGTCATGACCGTCTTTTCATGATCTAAAAAACTAATCTCCAAATCCAATTTCTCCAAAACCGTCTCTTTCCTATTGTTCGACTTGACCACCTGGGTCTTCCTTACGATTTTGGCACTGGATACCTCTACGAGGTCAATATTTTCGAGCGCCACAACACCATCAAAAACTTTGGAAAAAATAAGTTTTCCATTATTTGAATCCAGGCCAATGAACGAATTGCCCCAACTTTCCTTTAGATCGAATTTCAATTGGGATTCGACCATTAATTTTTTAACTTCCTTAGACATTATTTTCAAATCCCCTTTACCTGATTTATTGAGGATTACAAAAGGTATGACGGTGCAAAGCACCAATAAAGCCGATACCAGTAACATTGATGTACCCATTGTATATTTTTTTTAAATTATTCCTTTATTAGTTGCTATCCCCTGAACTGCTTAAAAAGACAGTTCCGACCCTGCCTACCGGCCCAGGCGGACTCTCCAAAGGAAAGGTACAACGCAAGATGCCGATGTCCATTCCGACAAATGGCCACACGAAGGTGTGACAAAGTTGTTGGAGGGGGAATTATTCAGATTAAAAAATGGAAAAATTTATAAAAAGGTGTGAAAGGGATATATAATGGTAAGTGAGTCCAGACTAGCTAAAATATGGACTTCCTTTTTTAAGAAAATAAGCTCCCTTTCCTTAAGTTCGGAATGGCAACTTATAATACTGGGGGACAATAAATTAAAATTAGGCCTCAACTCGTTGACCGTTGGCAATTGATAATTGCCTTCGGCAAGTAGCATGGTATACCCAGAGTACGGCACTTTATAGGTTAAATGATGGTCCGTTTGGATCTCACCATTAACCCCGGACTTAACTTCCTTGATCTCTTTGGTGGTAGCCAAGGAGACTTGGCCTATACTTAAGAAAAGTATAAGTGCTAGAATCCTAAAAAAAAGCAAGTAACTTGTTTTTTTCATACCACAAAGATATGAAGGGATATTCCAAAATATTTGTTAAAAATCATAGCTGAGGGTTATTCTTTTATACCTATATCCGACTTACCCCCGGTTTTCTTAAGCAACTTAATATTTTGTATTTCAATACCCTTGTCTATAGGCTTTAGCATATCGTACATATTTAGGGCCACTATACTGGCCCCGTGCATAGCCTCCACTTCCACCCCGGTCTTGTACATGGTCTTCACCGTAATTAAAACTGTAATCTGCAAACCGCTTATAGTGTATGAAATATCGGTGTATTCAATAGGCAGAGGGTGACAGTCGGGCAATAGGTCCGCCGTTCTCTTTACTCCCAAAAGTCCGGCAGCCTTGCTCATGGCAAACACATCGCCCTTGGGTACCGTATGGTTTCTTATGGCCGTTATGGTATCCTCCGAACTTACTTGGACTATAGCCTGGGCAACGGCAGTGCGCAATGTGGCTTTTTTATGGGTAATATCTACCATCCTTATTTATTTACTTTCCATTGATAGGAATCATCCTTAAACAGTTCCCTTCCAAAAATAGGAACCTGGTTTTTTATTTCTTCCACCACATGGTGCAGGGCCTCAAACACTTCTTTTCTATGGGGGGACGATACAAAAACAAACAGGCATATTTCCCCGGCATTTACCCTTCCCAAACTGTGATGGATATGCATACAGCTCAAGTTATACTTGGCAAAGGCAGCCTCCCTAATTTCATGAAACGTTACATTGGCCATTTCCTCATAGGCAGTATATTCTATGGCGGCCACTTCCTGCCCGTTAATCAGATCTGCCCGCACCTGGCCCAAAAAAATATCATGGGCCCCAATAGTGGTTTTGGACTGGTGCTTTGCTATGGAATGGGCTATGAACTCCGGACCAATAGCTCCCTGTACAAATACGCTTTTTATTTTGCTTCTTTCCATGGAAAATACTTTAGTGCTAAGGTAATCAACATTCAGAAAATAAACATCAAGGTTTCTTATTGGCCGTGCCATTTAACAACGACCAAAAATTTCCCAATACTTTCACTGTCCGGAAGAGGGGATCCCTCAGGATCAATAGCGGCTTTCCACCTTAAATAGTAATCGGTTAAAACCCTAGCCATAAACACTCAATGTTTTAAGATTTATTACAAAGTACAAATTAATTAAACCTCCTGCCCATAAATCCCTTACTGAGGGAACGGTATATGGGCTGAAAGTGACATGAACCGATCTTCCAGACCTCACGGAGGCTCCCAAGCATAGTTCCTATTCCCATAGGTAATCCACTATTGTTAAAAACATTAGTGTATGTAAAAAGGGCCGCCAAAAATTATCGGCAGCCCATCTATAAGGTAATTAAAACAAGGTGATTAAAAGAGAATGGGAATATTTCCCTGCTTGCATGCATCTATCATTTCTTCTGGCCAGATACTGGTCTGAATCTCTCCAATATGCGCTTTTTTCAGGAAGAACATACATAGACGGGACTGACCGATACCTCCTCCTATGGATAATGGCAGCTCATCATTGAGAAGCATGCTGTGCCACATCAATTTTTTTCTACCTTCGGCCCCTTCAATTGCCAGTTGCCTATTAAGTGCTTCTTTATCCACACGGATCCCCATGGAAGAAAGCTCCAAGGCTTCTTCCAGTATAGGGTTCCAAACAAGGATGTCCCCATTAAGCCCCTTAAAGCCATTTTCGGTTTCGGTACTCCAGTCATCATAATCGGGAGCTCTGCCATCATGCTTTTTCCCTTCAGGAAGCACCCCTCCAATTCCTATTATAAATACGGCACCATACTTTTTAGCCACTACCGATTCCCGTTCCTTGGAAGAAAGATCAGGGTACTGTTCCGCCAATTCCTCTGCATGAACAAAGGTAATCCCTTCCGGAAGTACAGGCTTTAACTGGGGGTATCGCTCATAAACAATATATTCTACCCTTCTAAAAATACTGTAAATTTTTCTTACAATATATTTTAGAAAGTCGATAGTTCTTTCTTCTTCAGAGACCACTCTTTCCCAATCCCACTGATCTACATATATGGAATGTATATTTGAAAAAACTTCGTCCGGACGCAAGGCGTTCATATCCGTATACACCCCGTAGCCCGACTCTATGTCCAACTGGGCCAAAGCAAGCCTTTTCCATTTTGCAAGCGAATGGACAATTTCGGCTTCGGCATCGTTCATGCTTTTTATAGGAAAGGTAACCGGACGTTCCACCCCACTAAGATCATCATTTATTCCAGATCCCTTTTTTACAAATAAAGGCGCCGTTATTCTTCTCAATCTTAATTCCGATGACAAACTAAGCTCAAAAAAATCCTTAATCAATTTAATCGCCTGTTCTGTCTCCTGCATATTTAATTGCGGCCGATATCCTTTCGGGATTTGTAAGTTATAATCCATTCTGTTTACGTTTAATGGGCAGATTGGCCTCCTGCCAGTTTATAAGTCTAAAATAAAATGCAAAAGTGCAATAAATAGAAGGAATATCAAAACAGTGAAAAGTGGCCCACAAATATGTTTTATTGACTGTTCCCGGATAAGCCGGTACAACTGCCCCCTCAAAAGCCAATTCTTATATTGGCGATCAATAAATTTTTTTATACGATCCAACCATTCCAAACCTATAAAATTGTCCATTTGTCGCTCATCCTAAGGTTACCAAATAAACCAAAGTGCTTTTGTTCCCCTATACAATTGCAGGCAGAATAAATATATAAGTACAGGTAAAAAGGAAACTGGGAAATCACAATAATTATACACAACCTATTAAAGTATAACAAAATAAACCACAACAAATAATTTTCGCCTATGGACTTCCACAATTTCACTTGAATTCATTTACTATCGGATGGGCACAATGAATATCTGTGGAAAAAAGACAATTTATTGAAGATTTTGTAGTTATTAAACCATTAAGGAACCAAGAAAATTGTAATAAATAAAACGCAGATATACTCTTTTATGTCCCGAGTATGCTACCTGCAAAATATGTACTTTATTTTGTTCAGGTAACAATTCAACAAATTTATTGATAATTCTAATCTTCTGTTAAAAATCATAATGGACTCATAAATTTTGTACTTTTGTAAAATAATGTTGGCATTCTTTCGAAAAATAGTATCCATTGCAATGGCCTTTATAGTGCTGTTTTCCACATTGTCTTTTTCTGTGGACATGCACTACTGTGGTAATCATTTGGTAGATTTCAGTTTCTATGAAGAGGTTGACACCTGTTTGATGAAGGCAGGCAATATAGATTCGGACAATGAGTGCTTAATTGCGAAAATGGATATGGATTGTTGTAATGACGTCCAATTTTCCCAGGATGGCCAGGATGATTTAAAAATTTCATTCGATCAAATTTCATTTGACCAACAACTATTTTTTACCTCATTTGTTTATACCTACATAAATTTATTTGAAGGATTTGACAAAAACGTTATTCCATTTGGAGATTACTCCCCCCCACCTCTGATACGGGATATTCAAATTCTGAACCAAACTTTCCTTATTTGATTTATAGACTATAGAAATTAAAGCCCAACGGCCATTGCTGTTTAAGGGCCAAACCTGCTGTACGTTAGGTTTAGTGCAATTCAATTTCAAAATGTCTAAAAATCACTTAAAATGCTCAACAAAGGAATTAAATTTCTTATCGAGAATAAATTGGTTGCGGTACTCATCCTCCTATTATTTGTTGGATGGGGTACCATAAATGCCCCTTTTAATTGGGATACCGGATTTTTGCCCCGCAATCCGGTTGCTGTAGACGCAATTCCGGACATTGGTGAGAACCAACAAATAGTTTTCACCAAATGGGATGGTAGTTCCCCACAGGATATAGAAGACCAAATCACGTATCCTTTAACCACATCGCTTTTAGGTATCCCGGGCGTAAAAACCATACGCAGTTCATCCATGTTCGGGTTTTCAAGCATCTATGTCATTTTCGAAGAGGACATAGAATTTTACTGGAGCCGAAGCCGGATTCTTGAAAAACTAAACTCCTTACCCAGTGGATTGCTCCCGGAAGGGGTAAGTCCTGCTTTAGGTCCGGATGCCACCGGCTTGGGACAAATTTTCTGGTATACCCTAGAGGGCAGGGATACAGATGGCAATGTAACCGGTGGTTGGGATATGCAGGAATTGAGAAGCATCCAGGACTACTACGTAAAATATGCACTATCGGCGGCCAGTGGTGTTTCCGAGGTAGCCTCCATTGGAGGATACGTTCAGGAATATCAAATTGATGTTGATCCAGAATTGATGCGCCAATACAATATTGGCCTGGATCAAGTGGTAAAAGCCGTGAAGGAAAGCAATAAAGATATTGGTGCACAGACTATTGAAATAAATAAAGTAGAGTATTTGGTTCGTGGCCTAGGTTATCTCAAATCTGTTGCGGACATTGAAAATACGGTAGTCACCTCTGAGGATTATACTTCCATCAAAATCAAAGATATAGCGAAAGTAAACTTAGGTCCGGCATCCCGCAGGGGATTGTTGGACAAAGAAGGTGCGGAAGTAGTAGGTGCAGTTGTTGTTGCCCGCTATGGGGCAAATCCATTGGAAGTCATCAATAATGTAAAGGATAAAATAAAAGAATTGAGTGCAGGCTTGCCATCAAAAGTATTGAGTGATGGAAGAACCTCCCAAGTCACCATTGTACCTTTTTATGACAGAACAGCGCTTATCCAAGAAACTTTGGAAACACTTAATGAAGCACTTACTTTAGAAATACTGATTACCATTTTGGTCATTATCATTATGGTGTTCAATCTTAGGGCTTCCCTTCTAATTTCTGGACTCTTGCCCGTGGCGGTGTTAATGGTATTTATCACGATGAAACTCTTTAACGTAGATGCGAACATTGTGGCACTTTCAGGTATTGCCATAGCCATTGGCACAATAGTGGATGTAGGTGTTATCCTTGCCGAAAATATGATTCGTCATCTAGAAGATGAAGGCTTACGGGCAAACAAAAACGGTCAACCCTACACTACAAACGAAATTGTCTACAATGCCACTTCGGAAGTATCCGGTGCCATTGTTACAGCGGTAATGACAACGATCATAAGTTTCCTTCCCGTGTTTACCATGATAGGTGCCGAGGGCAAATTATTCCGACCACTGGCCTTTACCAAAACGATGGCACTTGCCGCAGCACTTATTATCGCGCTGTTTATCATACCGCCTTTTGCGGCAACTTTTTTTAAAAAAAGGGAATTGCGCAAGCATTCCAAATATGCTATCAATGGAATTTTGGTCATTTCGGGAATCATAGCCGTAGCCTTCGGATATTGGATAGGATTGGCACTTGTTGCCTTTGGCACAGTAGTCATACTATCAATGCATTTAACACCTGCCTCATCGTTTGGCAGGCTTTTGAGAAAGCAAAAAAACTTTATAAATACGGCTATCGCCACCATAGCGGTCGTGTTCCTATTGGCCGAATACTGGCGACCGCTTGGCTTTGACCGCAGTCTGTTAATGAACCTGATTTTTGTGGCAGTATGCTGTTTCGGGGTTCTCGGAATCTTTTCACTGCTAAGAAAATACTACGACCGTATCTTAAAATGGGCATTGCAAAACAGGGTATTGTTTCTTGCAATTCCCACTACGCTGCTTGTTCTCGGTTTTTTCATTATGAGGAACACGGGCAAAGAATTTATGCCCGCGCTCAACGAGGGCTCGTTCCTGTTGATGCCAACATCCCTTCCCCACGCGGGCATTGAAGAAAACAAAAGGGTCCTGCAACAATTGGACATGGCAGTGGCCACCATTCCCGAAATTGAAACTGTGGTCGGAAAGGCGGGACGTACCGAATCATCCCTTGACCCGGCACCGCTCTCTATGTACGAAAACGTGATTCAGTACAAATCTGAATATATGCGTAACGCTTCAGGGGAACGGCAACGCTATCGGGTAAATGACGACGGACTCTTTGTCTTGAAAAACGGGAAGTTATTTTTCAATGAGAATACGGATATCAGTTCTAGCATAGTAGAAAACGTTCGTAAAAACGGAACCCTTTCGAAAACACCCAACATTTTAAGGGATGATTTAATTGAGGATGATGGCGGCGAGTACTACCGCAACTGGCGACCTGAAATCCAAAGTCCGGATGACATCTGGAACGAAATCGTTAGGGTTACAAAACTTCCAGGTGTAACCTCCGCCCCAAAATTACAGCCCATAGAGACCCGTTTGGTAATGCTTCAAACAGGAATGCGCGCACCAATGGGCATTAAGGTCAAAGGGCAGGATTTACGGGAGATCGAAACGTTCGGACTTAAACTCGAAGAAATCCTAAAGCAAGCCGAAGGGGTCAAGGAACAGGCTGTGTTTGCCGACCGTATTGTGGGCAAACCCTATCTGCAGGTCGATATAAAAAGGGAACAGTTGGCGCGCTACGGTGTTTCAATTATGGCCGTGCAGGAAATCCTGCAAGTGGCCTTAGGCGGGATGCCTCTGACCCAGACCGTAGAAGGCCGTGAGCGTTATGCCGTTCGAGTGCGCTATCCTCGTGAGCTGCGGGATAGTCCGACCGACCTTAAAAATATCTATGTCCCCGTCGAAAAAGGGAACCCTGTTCCCTAGGCGAATTGGTGGACATTCGTTACGAACAGGGACCGCAGGTCATCAAAAGTGAGGACACGTTCTTAGTAGGCTATGTCCTGTTCGACAAGTTGGATGGTTTTGCCGAAGTGGATGTGGTAGAAAATGCCCAGGCATTGATTCAGGACAAGATTGACAAAGGTAAACTGACCGTTCCCAAGGGCATCAGTTACCAATTTACGGGCACCTACGAAAACCAGTTGCGTGCCGAGAAAACTTTGGCCATTGTAGTTCCTCTCTGTTTGCTTATCATATTTCTCATTTTGTACTTCCAGTTTAAGTCCGTGACCACCTCATTGATGGTCTTTACGGGTATTGCCATAGCCTTCGCAGGTGGTTTTGTAATGATATGGCTTTATGGGCAGGACTGGTTTCTCAATTTCAGTTTGTTCGGTGAAAACCTTCGCGAACTGTTCAATATCAAGGCCATCAATTTGAGCGTAGCGGTCTGGGTAGGGTTTATTGCACTCTTTGGTATTGCCACGGATGACGGTGTGGTAATGGCTACCTATCTCGACCAATCTTTCGATAAGGAAAAACCCGTCGACAGATCAGGGATTCGCAAGGCCACTAGGGAAGCGGCAGGGAAACGTATCCGTCCCTGCTTAATGACTACTGTAACTACGGTTCTGGCATTGTTGCCCGTACTGACATCTACGGGAAAGGGAAGCGATATAATGATTCCAATGGCCATTCCCATCGTGGGCGGGATGCTCATTGATGTAACTTCATATTTCTTGTTGCCAGTACTCTATAGCTGGCGGGAAGAGCTTCAACTTAAAAGAGCATCAAAATGAAACATATAAAAACAGTCTTTTTTCTTTTTGCCATTGTCTTTTGTCTCAAAGGTAATGCGCAACAATTAGAAACACTAATCAATGAAGCATTAGAGAATAATCCCGAAATAGAAAAACTGGATTTGCAACATCAAATTGCTTTGGAAAAAATAAATGAAGTCAATAGCTTGCCCAATACCCAATTTAATTTCGGGTTTATGGCTGTTAAACCAGAAATGGAAATGCCAATGGAGCGTTTTAGGGTATCGGCAATGCAAATGTTTCCATGGTTTGGTACCATAGAAGCCAAAAAGGACTATGCCAATTCGCAATCCAAAACTAAAGCGTTAGATTTAGAAATTGCCCAGCGAAAATTGGTACTCCCAATTTCCAACCTCTATTATTTACTCTATGAAATTAGAGCCAAACAAACGGTTTTAGATGAACAAATAACATTACTATACACCTACGAAACCTTAGCACTTA
This sequence comes from Flavobacteriaceae bacterium, assembly GCA_041392165.1. Classification (GTDB taxonomy): domain Bacteria; phylum Bacteroidota; class Bacteroidia; order Flavobacteriales; family Flavobacteriaceae; genus Arenibacter. Next base: position 71,084 of record JAWKMN010000002.1, on the reverse strand, counting down.
CTGCTATTGAAGTAGGGAACGCTTCTGCTGTTGATGTATTAAAGCTTCAAATAAGACAAAACGAGCTCTTAAAGCAAAAAGACTTGTTAACCCAACAAGACCAAGGTATTCAAGCGGCATTAAACAGCCTGTTAAACCGTGCTTACAACCACGAGGTAACCATCGTTGATGATTTTGAAATACCAGAGAATAAAGAGGTTCAAGAATTGGAATCTATAGCACAAAACCCCGAACTGTCCCAATTCGATACAATGTACCTTGCTGTAGAAAAATCCGAACAGGTAAACCAAAAGGAACGTGCACCCAGTTTTGGAGTCGGTGTAGAATATAGTAATCAGGAAAACAGCCCAATGATTACCAGCTCGTTTAAAGATATGGTTATGCCAATGCTTTCGTTAAACATTCCGATCTTCAATAACAAATACAAATCGCAGACCAAGCAGAACCAATTGCAGCTTCAGGAAATCCAATCACAAAAAAAGGAACGTTTCAACAGTTTAAAAGCGGCGTATGCAAAAGCTATTTCACAACGAAATCAGGCAAAAATCACCTTCAATACCGAGAAATATAACTTTAAAAAAGCTAAAGATGCAGAGCAAATCCTAATTAAAAGCTACGAAACGGAAACGATTGATTTTAAGGACATTCTGGATATTCAGGAATTGCAGTTAAAATTTCAGATCAATCAAATCGAGGCTATTAAAACCTACTATGTACAAACTACTATTATCAATTATTTAAGTAACTAAAATGATGTTTAATTTAAAATCAATAACAATGAACCTTTCAAAGAAAAATCACGAAAACAAAAACAATAATAAAAATATTATGGGCAAAAAAGTAAGATTAACTACGACAATTATGGGAATGGCTTTTATGGGCCTAATTACGATGTCCTGTAAAGAAACAAAAAAAGAAAGCCCACAGGATAATACGGTGCATTCAGAAACCAAAAATCCGGAACAAGTAAGTACCAAGGCAAACTTTGACGACCTAAAAACGGAGGCCATATTTCAACATTATATTCATATAAAGACCGCCTTGGTAAATTCCGATATTGCCGAGGCAAGATCAGGTGCGGGAATGCTCATTGAAAATACGGACAATTCGACATTGAAATCTACCGCGTCCTCAATTGCGGATACCGATGATATCGAAACACAGCGTAAAGTATTTTCAGAGCTTACCGCCCAAATAGAGCCGCTCCTTAAAACATCTATATCATCTGGAAAAATCTACAGGCAATTTTGCCCTATGGCATTCAACAACACCGGAGGATATTGGCTTTCCAATGACAAGTTGATCCAAAATCCATATTACGGACAAAAGATGTTAAAATGTGGGACAATTGCCGGGACAATTGAAAAACTATAAATCCATTATGTTATGGAAAATGAAACAAAGTAAAAACGATGAAAAAGTATATCATTTATATCGGAATATTAGCGCTGGGGTTTCTCCTAGGCGGGTTGTTCTTTGGCAATTCTTCCAATAACGAAACCGCACATAATCATAATGAAGTGGCCGAACACAACCAGATGTGGACCTGTTCCATGCACCCTCAGATTATGCAGGCAGAACCGGGGGATTGCCCTATCTGTGGTATGGATCTGATTCCTGCGGAAGCAGGTGCGGATGGTTTAACGGCAGACCAATTTAAACTAACCCCTAATGCTATGGCATTGGCAAACATACAAACCACTGTGGTCGGTAATGGAACAACTGAAAATAATGCTATAAAGCTATCCGGTAAAATTGTGGAAAACGAAGAAGCCAATGCCGTCCAGGTCAGCTATTTTTCGGGGAGAATGGAGCGTATAAATATTGGCTTTACAGGTGAAGAAGTCCGTAAAGGTCAGTTATTGGCCACTATTTATTCACCAGAACTTTATGCAACCCAACAAGAGTTGATTACGGCAGCCAGCTTAAAAGAATCCCAACCAGCTTTGTACGAAGCTGTAAGGAACAAATTAAAACTTTGGAAACTATCCGAAAACCAAATCAATCAAATTGAAACCTCTGGCAACGTACTTGAGAATTTCCCTGTATATGCTACCGTATCTGGTACGGTAACAGAAAAATTGGTAGAACAGGGCGATTACATAAAACAAGGGCAACCCCTACTTAAAATCGCCAATCTAAATACCGTTTGGGCTAATTTTGATGTATATGAACATCAAATAGACTTATTTAAAAAGGGTCAGGAGGTTATTGCAAGAACAAATGCGTATCCTGATCAAGAATTTATAGGAACGGTAGATTTTATCGATCCTGTCTTAAATACCAAAACACGTACCGTTAAGTTACGTGTGGTTTTAAATAATAAAGAGGCTATTTTTAAACCGGGCATGTTTGTGGAGGGTAAAATTGAGGATGCTTTGTCGGAAAAAAAGCATTCCCTATATATTCCATCGTCAGCGGTCCTATGGACCGGAAAACGTTCGGTCGTATATCTAAAAAGCAACCCCGATGAACCTGTTTTCGAAATGCGGGAAGTAAAATTGGGCCATACCCTAAACGATAATTATGAGGTATTAAATGGCCTGGAGAATGGTGATGAAATAGTCACCAATGGAACTTTTACTATCGATGCCGCAGCTCAGTTGCAGGGAAAAAAATCAATGATGAACAAGGAAGGCAAAAAAGTAATGTCCGGACATGAAGGACATCTTGGTATGCAGGAAACATCTTCAGGAAACAATGGCGACCACTCCAAAACAACTGAAAGAATAAAGGTTTCGGTAGATTTTCAAAATCAACTGAAAACTGCTTTTAACCATTATTTAATCGTAAAAGATGCATTGGTGCAAGACGATTCAAAAAAAGTGGTTGAAGGTGCAACACAACTGCTCAATGCATTAAATCTGATAGATATGAAATTATTGAAAGACAACAATGCCCACATTCATTGGATGAAGTTGGACAAAGAACTGAAATCTTCATCCAATGCCATTTTAGAAGCTTCGGATATGGAGAGTATGCGAAATCATTTTAAACATATATCATCAAAATTAGGCAATGCGATACAGTTATTTGGTATAAACGAAAAGGTTTACAATCAATTTTGCCCAATGGCAGATAACAACAAAGGTGCCTATTGGTTGAGCAAGGAAGAAAAAGTTTTAAACCCATATTTTGGTAAGGCCATGCTGGCTTGTGGTGAGGTGATACAAGTAATGGACTAACCAACCTTTTATCCAGAAAACACCGTATGTAGTACACTCATGAAGAATCACTTTGGCGCCGCTCAGCATGGACTTCGATGCAAAAGCCGGCGCTTTTTGGTGTGGTGTACCTCCGGTTTGTAGCCTCACCAGGAATCGAACCTGGATCTAAAGTTTAGGAAACTTCTATTCTATCCGTTGAACTATGAGGCCATTGGCAGTTCATTGTTTAAACCGCGGCTGCAAAAATAAAACTATTTGATAAAAAAACTCCATACTTTAGGGATAGTTTTTTTAATAATTACAGTAGGATACGATTTTTCCTGCCATTTTCTGATAAAAGACTCCAAAAACGCTTCTTTTAAGCTGTAAAATACTATCATTGTTAACCAACACCCCCATTTGTTAAAAAAATCGAATTTATAACAAGAGTATGGAGATATTTTTTTACATTGCTTGCTTAAACGTTTAAGTTAATTAACCAACTTACAGAACCGCATATGCAAAAACGGAAATATACCCTTGGGATCGACTATGGAACCGATTCCGTAAGGACCATGATAATAGATTCGACCGATGGTCAGATTATGGGTCAGGCCGTTGCCCTGTACGAAAGATGGGGCAAAGGCATGTACTGCCATCCAGAGACCAATCAATTTAGACAACACCCCCTGGATTACATCGAGGGCTTAAAGAAAGCTGTTAAAGAGACCATTGCGCCCCTTTCCAAGGAAATCATAAACGGCATAGCTGCTATTTCTGTGGCCACAACCGGCTCCACCCCCATAGCGATCAACAAAGAAGGTATCCCCTTGGCCATGCTTCCGGACTTCGAAGAAAACCCAAACGCCATGTTTATCCTGTGGAAAGACCATACAGCGGTTGGGGAGGCAAAAGAAATTAACGAATTGGCGCACCACGAAAATACCGAGGATTATACTAAATATAGTGGTGGCGAATATTCCTCGGAATGGTTTTGGGCAAAAATATTGCGTACCCTGAGAATAGATGAATCTGTCCGCAAAGCGGCCTATTCCTGGGTAGAACACTGCGACTGGATACCGGCCCTCCTTACGGGAAGTACCGATCCCATGAACCTACAAAGAAGTCGATGTGCGGCAGGGCACAAAGCGATGTGGCACCCTGATTGGGACGGACTGCCCCCGGACACCTTCTGGTCCGGATTGGACCCGCTCCTCTCCGGATTAAGGGACCGATTGTATACCGACACCTACACTTCCGACCATGCCATAGGTACTATTTCCGAAGAATGGGCTCAAATACTGGGACTGCCCAAGGGGGTAATTATTGGTGCCGGATCTATTGATGCCCATATTGGGGCCATTGGCAGTGCCATAAAACCATATCATATGGTAAAAGTGATTGGCACTTCTACCTGTGACATGATTGTTGCTCCCAAGGAAGAAATAGGGAAAAAGGCAATCCGCGGTATCTGTGGACAGGTAGATGGCTCCATTATTCCAAACATGATAGGGCTGGAAGCCGGACAAGCTGCCTTTGGCGACCTTTATGCCTGGTATAGGGAGTTATTACTATGGCCCGCAAACAAAATTATTGGGAACAGTATGCTTTTGGATCCGGAAACAAAAGCCAAATTATTGGAAGAAGTGGCCGATGGCATCCTTAACGAATTAACCCTGTCCGCCGGTAAAATAGATATAGATAGCTCCGGAATAATTGCGCTCGACTGGATGAACGGCAGGAGAACACCAGACTCCAACCAAAATCTTAAAGGAGCCATTCAAGGCCTGACCCTGGGAACTACGGCCCCACATATCTTTAAGGCCCTGGTAGAAGCTACGGCATTTGGATCCAAAAAAATAGTAGAACAATTTCAGGCGGAGGGTGTACGTATAGACGGCATTATTGCCATTGGCGGGGTAGCCCAAAAATCGGGATTTGTAATGCAAATCCTAGCCGATGTCCTCAACTTCCCCATCCGGATAATTAAATCGGAACAGACCTGCGCACTGGGCGCGGCCATGGCGGCCGCAGTAGCCTCAGGAATCCATCATACCTTTCTTGAGGCTCAAAATGCTATGGGGAGTGGTTTTCTAAAAGAATACTATCCCATAGCCGAAAATGTTAAAAAATATACGGAGCTGTATGAACGATACGGGACATTGGGCGACTTTATAGAAACCCAAGAGTTGCAAAAAATCTAAAAAAATTAACTCAATACACTAAAATTTAAATAATGCAAAACAAACACAACCATCTGGGAGCAATCCCAAAAGTAGGAATAAGACCGGTAATCGACGCCCGTTTGGGCGGTATAAGGGAATCTTTGGAACAGACCACCATGGCCATGGCCCAACGTGTGGCCCATTTCCTTTCCAACAACCTAAGGAACTATAACGGCAGCAAGGTAGAATGTATCATTGCGGACACCACCATCGGCAGGGTGCCGGAGGCACAAAAATGCGAGGAAAAATTCCTTAGGGAAGGCGTAGGCCTTTCCATAACGGTAACCTCCTGTTGGTGCTACGGAACGGAGACCATAGACATGAATCCCACAAGGCCCAAAGCCATTTGGGGGTTTAACGGTACCGAAAGACCCGGTGCAGTGTACCTGGCCGCAGCCCTAGCGGGCCATGCCCAAAAAGGGGTACCTGCTTTTAGCATCTATGGCAAGGAAGTACAGGACAGTGATGATGAAAATATCCCTGAAGATGTACAAAAGCTATTGCTGCAATTTACCAAAGCGGGACTCGCTGTGGCCATGATGAACGGCAAATCTTACCTCTCCATAGGCTCTGTTTCCATGGGGATAGCCGGATCTATTGTAAACGAAAATTTCTTTCAGAACTATTTGGGTATTAGGAACGAATATGTGGACATGAGCGAGGTAAATCGCAGGATGCAACTCGGTATATTTGATCCCGAAGAATTTGAAGTAGCCCTGAAATGGACCAAAGAACATTGTAGGGAAGGAAAAAACTATAACGCCAAGGAGTTACAAAAATCCAGGGAGCGTATGGATGAAGAATGGGAGACCGTAGTAAAAATGACATTGATTTCCCGAGATCTTATGATCGGCAACCCTAAATTAGCAGCATTGGGCTTCGGAGAGGAAGCATTGGGACATGGTGCCATTGCGGCAGGATTCCAAGGGCAACGACAGTGGAACGATTATATGCCCAACGGTGATTTTATGGAAGCCATCCTTAACTCTTCCTTTGATTGGAACGGCATTCGCCCCCCCTATATGATGGCCACCGAAAATGACAGCCTTAACGGCATCTCAATGCTCTTTGGCTATCTTTTGACCAACCAGGCCCAAATGTTTTCCGATGTAAGGACCTATTGGAGTCCGGCTTCCGTGGAAAGGGTTACCGGTCATAAACTACAGGGCAGAGCAGCCAATGGTATTATCCACCTTATCAATTCCGGGTCATCAACGCTGGATGGAACCGGACAACAGGACCTGAACGGGAAACCGGCCATGAAACCTTTTTGGGACATCTCGGAAACGGAAGCGACCAAATGCTTGGAAGCCACAGATTGGCCTCCTGCCATGTACGAATATTTTGGAGGTGGCGGCTACTCTTCCCATTTTGTCACCAAAGGCGAAATGCCCGTAACCATGTGTAGGATAAATGTGGTAAAAGGTTTGGGACCCGTAATGCAAATCGTGGAAGGATGGACGGTAGACCTACCTGAAGAAGTACATACTACTTTGGATGCCAGAACCAATCCAACCTGGCCCACCACCTGGTTCGCCCCAAGATTGAACAACGACCAAGCATTTAAGGACGTATACAGTGTTATGAACAATTGGGGAGCTAACCATGGAGCTTTCAGTTACGGTCATTTTGGCGACGAATTGATAACCCTTTGTTCCATGCTCAGGATTCCGGTAAATATGCACAACATTGAGCCCGAACGCATTTTTAGGCCCAAAGACTGGGCTTCGTTCGGAATGGATCAAGAATCGGCCGACTATAGGGCCTGCCAGAATTACGGGCCGCTTTATTAAGCCTGTAAAAATATTCGGCCAGCTAGAAACGTCCCTATTTTATATAGTGCCTTATTCGGAACTGCGGAAAAAGGCAGACCCTACCTAGGGTCGGAGAATCTCTGGATTGAAGAAAATTAAAATGATGACCTAACCCGGACTCAAAATATATGATTACCAATAAATACCCCTTAATTATTACACTGCTCTACCTGTTCCTGACCCTGAATGTACATGCCCAGCTTGCTCAAGGATCCGTAAAACATGTAAAAGTATATTATGAACCTGGCATGTTCGGGGGCTGGCCAGCGAACCATGGGGTATGGAATTGGGGCAATGAAATTTTGGTCGGCTTTTCCAAAGGCAATTACAAAGATTTAGGTCCGGATCGCCATAATTTCGATAAAGAAAATCCAGAACTCCACGTGTTGGCCAGAAGCCTTGACGGAGGTGAAACATGGAAAGGGGAAGACCCGGGAGCCGTAGACGGTGACCTAGTGGTTCCGGATAATGGAAGCTATCACGGCCGCATAAGACAGGATGTAAAAGCACCTGAACCAATCCCGGCGGAACAAATCAATTTTACCAACCCCGATCTGGCCTTTACGGTACGTATGACAGACCACCACGGTGCCGAATCCCGTATATGGTACTCCCATGACAGGGGGAAGGACTGGAAAGGCCCGTTTCGCCTTCCCAATTTTGGAACTCCCGGTGTTGGGGCACGAACCGACTATATTATCGATGGCAAGGACAAGTGCATGCTCTTTCTTACAGCAGCCAAGGCAAACGGAAAAGAAGGTAGGGTTATGTGCGTAAAAACTATGGACGGCGGGAGAACCTGGGATTTTGTTTCGTGGATCGGTCCCGAACCAAAAGGCTTTTCCATAATGCCGGCTTCCGTGAGAATATCGGATAACGAAATATTGGTAACCACTCGCAGAAGGGAAGAAAAACGCAGGTATATTGATGCCTATCTATCCAAGGACAATGGGGCAACATGGAACCCAATGGCCAATCCGGTCAACAACTGCGGCGAGGGCAACCCTCCCGCCTTGGTAAAAATGAAAGATGGTAGAATATGTTTGGTCTACGGTTACAGGGCCACGGAGGAAGATATTAGAAATAAACGCGACAAGAGCGAGATCAGGGCCAAAATCAGCAAGGACAATGGAAGAACATGGAGCAGGGATTATGTGCTTCGAGATGACGGATCCGGAAAAGATCTGGGCTACCCCAGGGTAGTGCAACGGGCCGACGGTAAAATTGTAGCCCTCTATTATTTTATGGACAAGGAAACCGGTCCGGAAAGATATATCGCGGCCACCATTTGGGACCCTCCATCAATTAAAGATTAAAATTCAACATTGAAACAAACCACTAAAAATATAAGTACCCATTATTGATTATTAAATAGATAAAAACAAAATTACCATGAAAAACATTCACTATTTTCTAATAGTACTGACTTTTACAGTTTTCTCCTGCAAGGATAAAACAGAAAAGACTACGGCTACCAAAGCCCTTAAAACCGGCAATGATATTACCGGCAACTTTACCCTGCCCCCCTTGTCCCTACCTGGACAGGGCGCCTATCTGAGCGGGGAATTGATCTACCCCCTGGACGACAAGCCCACACCGGAATGCCACGCATCCACCATTGTGGAAACCCCCACAGGACTGGTAAGCGCATTTTTTGCCGGGACACATGAAAAACATCCCGATGTAGGGATACGCGTATCCAGAATGGTCGACGGCAAATGGACCCGGCCCGTAGAAGTGGCCAATGGGATTCAAAACGACACACTCCGCTACCCTTTATGGAATCCGGTACTATTCCAGCCCAAGGACGGACCGCTCCTGCTATTTTATAAAGAGGGACCGGACCCAAGGACCTGGTGGGGAATGCTCATGACCTCAGACGATGATGGAAAAACATGGTCCAAACCACAAAAAATGGGAACCGACCAAAAAATAGGCCATTTGTTGGGGCCCATCAAAAACAAACCGATACAGTTGCCCGACGGAACCATCATTAGCCCTACCAGTACGGAAATCAAATTGGAGGACGGGGATGTGGACTGGATGGTACATTTTGAAATAAGCAGGGACAATGGCAGGACATGGGAGGTTGTAGGGCCCATCAACGACGGAAAGGAATTTGATGCCATACAGCCCAGTATCCTTACCTACCCCAACGGGAAAATGCAGGTCCTATGTAGAACAAGGCAAAACGTAATCTCACAGAGCTGGTCCGAGGACCAGGGCAGGACCTGGAGCAAAATGACCCACACACAACTTCCAAACCCCAATTCGGGAACCGATGCCGTCACACTAAGGGACAACAGGCAACTCCTTATTTACAACCACACCACAAAGGAGGGGGAGGAGCCCAAGGGAAGAAACATGATCAACCTTGCCATATCCGACGACGGCAAGAACTGGAGGCCAGTCATGACCCTGGAAAATCAACCTGCCAAGGCAGGATACTCCTACCCCGCAATCATCCAGACCTCGGATGGACTCGTACATATTACATATACCTATATCAGACAATCAGTGAAACATGTGGTCGTAGATCCAAAGCAATTATAAACCTGCATCTGAAAAAGGTTCGGACCATCCAGGAACGCTTTTTATAACAAAAAAATCAAAATAAAAAATTTGAAGGATTTGGTAAAATTATATTTCAATACCACCCTATTACCGTTGTTTATAGCTACCGGGATGATTCTCGGTTGTAAAACAAATAAAACCAAAGACTATCCGGATCCTGTAACCAATCCGGGATCCAAACTGATGCTCCAAGGGGAATGGCTGAAAGATCCACATGAAATTGATTTTGACGGCCTTCCCAAAATTCCCCTGGAACATGCCGTGGTAAGCGATGTTACTCCGGACGGAGTGAACCAGCACAATTATCTGGCGTACCACAACGGACGCTATTGGATTATGTGGAGCGATGGCCCGGGCGTTGAGGATAGGGTGGGACAAGTAGTAAAATACGCCACCAGTACGGATGGCCTAAATTGGGAGAAACCAAAATTCCTCACCTCATATCCTGAAGGATCCGGACCGGAATCCCCCAATTACAATACAAGAACGGAACAGGGCCTAAGATGGATTTCAAGGGGATTTTGGGAATATAATGGTGATTTTTTGGCACTGGCTTCACTGGACGAGGCGGCAGGCTTTTTTGGTCCATCCTTAAGCCTCCATGCCTTTAAGTGGAACAATAAAATCCAGGGCTGGGAACCCCATGGGTTGGTAATGGAAAATGCCATCAATAATTTTCCTCCCAAGAAATTACCTTCAGGCGAGTGGCTAATGTCGCGCCGGTCCTTTGACTATGTTGAAAGAGGTGTAGATTTTATGGTAGGGGCCAAAGGGCTTTTTGACCAATGGGAAGTTTACCCAGTTTTTGGTACAAGTACACATTTGGAAGCGGAGGAACCCTACTGGTGGATCTTGCCCGACCATGAAAACCTAATGGCGTTATTTCGGGACAATAGAAAAAGTGGATACCTGTACCGTTCCTTTTCAACGGACAATGGCCGTACTTGGAGCTCCCCTGTACAAACCAACTTCCCGGATGCCCGATCCAAATTTCATGGCCTGCAATTACAGGATGGAAGATATGTGCTGGTCTCCAATTCCAACCATAAAAAAAGAGACCCACTAACCTTGGCCATTAGTGACGATGGCATGGTATTTACCAAAATGGGGTATTTGGTCGGAGGGAGACACATAGATTACCCCCATGTACTGGAACACAATGGATTTCTATTAATAGCCTTTGCCGGGGATGCCAAGCAGAAAATAGAAGTGGTGAAAATAAAGATCTCGGATTTGGATGAAATAAAAATGGACTGAATATAAGATTTGATTCCCTATATAATGGGAACTAATAAAATTAAAAATACTAAAGGCGTATATATAATGGGATATATTTTAAAAAAAATTCCGGTTTTTCTACTTTTTATTTTTATTGCTTCCCCTGCCAAGGCACAAGCAGATACTGAAAAATTAAACGTGGTATTCATTCTTGCGGACGATCTGGGCTGGTCCGACCTAAGTGGGTATGGCAGCGACCTCCATGAAACCCCCAACTTGGATCGTTTGGCCAAACAGGGACTGAAATTTACAAATGCCTATGCCGCGGCCCCTATTTGCACTCCCAGCCGGGCATCCATAATGACGGGGAAATTTCCCGCAAGACTGCATATGACCACCTGGCATGAAAATTCAGGAACCCCGGCCCCCAATAACAGGGATAAATTAATGCCCCCGGCTACCATTGGCAATCTGCCTTTGGAAGAAACCACCATTGCAGAGGCCTTTCAACAAGCCGGCTATTTTACGGCCCATGTGGGCAAATGGCATTTGGGAGACGCCGCCCATTACCCCCAAACACATGGATTTGATGTTAATATTGGAGGAACCATGTGGGGCGCCCCTGACACCTATTGGTCGCCCTATAGGGGCCAAAAATTTCAGAATGAATACAGATATATCCCGGATCTAAGGGAACCATCCCCAAAAGGCAACAATAAAGGACCCAATTACCTCACCGATGTTCTTACGGATAAGGCGGTGGAGATTATAAAGAAAAAAAACAATGCCCCGTTTTTTCTAAACCTATGGTACCATACGGTACACACACCGATAGAAGGAAAACCTGAACTGGTAAAATACTACAAAAACAGGGTTAAACCCGGCATGAAGGACCAGAATTATGAGTACGCCGCAATGGTTTCCAGTTTGGACGAAAATATTGGCCGTATATTAAAGGCAATAGCCGATGCTGGAATCTCGGATAAGACCATTATTATCTTCTTTTCGGACAATGGCGGAAGGATTGGGAAATACAAGGATTGGGAAACCGTTGCCAACAACGCTCCTTTACGTTCCGGAAAGGGATCCCTATACGAAGGGGGCATTCGGGAACCCCTAATTGTAAAATGGCCGGGAATTACCAAGGCCGGAACCAGTTGCGATTTCCCTGTAATTTCAAACGATTTCTTTCCCACTTTGATGGAAATTGCTGCAATAAAAAAAACACGGACAAACCTTGACCTCCATGATGGGGTCTCGCTCATGCCCGTTCTAAAAAACCCAAAATCCCCATTGAAAAGGGAAACCCTCTACTGGCATTCTCCCCATTATTACACCACTACATCTCCCGTTAGTGCCATTCGTGAAGGAAATTGGAAACTTATCCATTTCTTTGAGGACGATCATTTGGAGCTATATGATCTGGACAGGGATTTGGGCGAACAAAATAACTTGGTGGATACACACCCTGAAAAGGCTACTAATCTGTACAATACCCTTAAATCTTGGAGAAAGGACATTAATGCCCAATTTCCCAGTTATAACCCCTTATATGTTCCTAAAAACTGGTAAGATGGGCACAACGTATTTATTAAAGCCGACGAATGCAGCATATATCCCTGCCTATATACTATTAATGGTCTAAAGTGTTGAATTTTGGCATGCCACTATTAAAAAATAGCCATCGAACTATTTCTAAAACTTAAATATTCTTGTTCGCTATGTATAAAACATTTATTAAAAATATGGGTATTATTGGATCTGTAATAGTATCCACTCTTGCATCCTGTAGTACCGACCCAAATAATAGACCAATATCCTCCAACATATACAAAGGATTACAAAAACTCGAATTCAATAATCCGAGCTTGCTAGTAGATCTGGATGTAGGGTTCAAATCGGTCCCTATGCCTATGGATTTTGATGGGGATGGAGATATGGACCTACTCCTATCCCAATCAGGAAGTTATGTGGAATCGGGAATCTTCTATTATGAAAATATTAGTGGAAATGTCGATATGCCTGTTTTTAGATTTGGCGAACAGGTTTCTACGGATAGGTTCCGCCTTGGATATGACGGAAAATTTTTTGAAGTATCCAATGTTAATGGACATAGCCATGTTTTAACCCCCGATAGAACTAACGATCAATTATTAATGTACGCGGATGTTCCCGAAAATGTATTTTGGAAACGAATAACATTACCACTTCGGGCAACAGGGCATGTAGAAGGTACCAATTATAACACTTGGAAATTAATCGACTTTGACGGTGATTCCAATTATGATTTAATGTGCGGTCTGTCCTCCAATACCGGAAATTACCTGCTTTTTTTCAAAAACAAGGGCAGTAACGAATCCCCTGAATATGAGGCTCCCCAAAAAGTACTGACCGCCACTGGAGAACCCATTGGCAATCATCTTTATTTGGAAGTCCCTTTGGCAGATTACGATAATGATGGAGATCTGGATTATATTGCCATCAGTGACTTTTCCAATATAATATACTTTAAAAACAAGGGAACTTCAAAAAAACATAGTTATCAAGAAGGTGTGCCCTTGAGCTTCAAAAATAAACTTATACAACTGTATTCCTTATATGGCAATGCCACCAAATTGCGTGCAGTGGATCTGGATCAGGACGGTTTTGTGGACATCTTGGCTGGGGATGAAGACGGAAAAGTCTCCTTTCTAAAAAACACGGGCAACATAGTGGATGGAATCCCGGAGTTTTTGCCCCCAAGGTTCTTGCAACAGGAAGCCAAGTTCGTAGACGTAGGTGCTTTGGCTACGCCACGTGTCTATGATTGGGACGGAGACGGTCTCCAGGACATTATAAGTGGCAATGGGGCCGGCGACATCTATTTTGTGAAAAATTTAGGAGGGTATTTACCTAAATGGGATGTCCCTAAACCCTTAGAGGCAAAGGGAGTCCCAATACGTATTATCCCGACCGAGGCACTGCCCAATACCGAAGAACCGCATTGGGGGTATACCACTATTGATGTAGGTGATTGGGACGATGATGGATTGGCCGATATCTTGGTAAACGAGCACAACGGAAACATCGTATGGCTAAAAAATATGGGAAGCCTGGGCGCTCCGAAACTTGCTCCTCCAAAACCCATTGAAGTGGAATGGGAAGGAGAACCGCAAAAACCCGCATGGACACCGGGAGTTTCCGAAGGAAAGGAATTACTGGCCCCTTGGCGCACATCTCCGTTCATTATGGATTTTAATCGGGATGGACTTAATGATCTGGTAATGCTGGATTACGAAGGGTATCTTGTGGTCTATCCCAGATTTAAAGAAGGAGACAGCTTAAAACTGGGACACCCGGAACGCAACTTCCTATTCCCTGATGGAAATCCTATTTTATTGAACCAACGAACAGGTTCCAGTCATGGCAGGCTAAAAATTACATTTGCCGACTGGGATGGCGATGGTATGGAAGATCTAATCTTTTCCTCCAAACCCGCTGTAGACTGGATGAAAAACATGGGGACGAAAGACGGTAAAATGATCCTCCAATACATGGGCAGGGTGGTCTCCAAGACGCTGATGGGACATACCGACGGCCCAGTGGTTTCAGACTTTAACAATGATGGTGTTCCAGACCTTTTGGTAGGTACCGAAACAGGAGCGTTTTATTATTGGGAAAGGCCCCGTCACGAAATTACGACGACCATGACCACAACAGGAAAACAACAACCGGCAAAATATAAATATTTTAAACGTTAGTCGGCCATATTGTACGGCCCAAGATGAGGCCTATAGGTCATATCCGCCTCTTCTTCCCATCTTAAATTTAAGACCCTATGAACCTCTATAATATGGTATTCAAATATGTTTGGCCAATTGCCCTATTTTTTAATGCACCCTTTGCAATTCAAGGACAGAAACACCATTTTGAATCCCATGTTCCAAAATTCAATTATCCAACAACCTTAAAACAACCGCTGAACGTTTTGGAATCCGATTCTTTAAGGTATCGGAAAGAAACTACAGATGAAATTTCTACTTAATCCTCCGGACATTCATATCCCACCTAGTGCGTAAAACAGGGAAAAAAAACGAGATTTGAAACAAAGGAAAACAAGCGCCAAAAATCAAAATTGAACCACCAATACTAGGACATGATACTAAAAAAAACATTTTATTCATTAATCGCGTTGGGCCTTTCCGTTCAACTGTATGCCCAAAAAACAGAGATAGTATATCTTTCCGGAACCGATGCCGCCAATACCGTTAAATGGGATTTTTACTGCACGGATGGGCAAAATAGTAATAAATGGGACAAAATAGAGGTTCCGTCCAATTGGGAACTTCAAGGTTTTGGTACCTATAACTATGGGCACGATTGGAAAAACAAGGATAAAAAATTGGGCCTGGAACACGGGTTGTACCAATATACATTTGATGTTCCCCTGGATTGGAAGGGCAATGTGATCAACATTGTTTTTGATGGATCAATGACCGATACCAAGGTTAAAATTAATGGCGTATCGGCCGGAACAACACATCAGGGAGGTTTTACAAGATTCAAATATAACATAGGCAAGCTATTGAAATATGGCCAAGCCAATTTATTGGAAGTAGATGTGGCCAAGCAATCTGAAAACGAATCGATAAACCGTGCCGAAAGACAGGCCGATTTTTGGATTTTTGGTGGAATTTACCGCCCGGTTTTTTTAGAGATCCTTCCTAAAACCCATATGGACCGCACAGCTGTGGACGCCAAAGCCGATGGATCATTGAATACCTTGATTGCCATCAACAACCCTAAATCAAACTATACGGTCACCGCTTATCTCTATGATTTGGAAGGCAATAAAATGGAGCAAAAAACCCTGGGCAACTTGGAGAAAGGTATTTCTGAACGTTATTTTTCAACAAAATTCAACAACATAGAATCGTGGCACCCGGAAAGGCCAACTTTGTATGACCTTAAGTTGGAATTAAAACGTGGAAATACAGTTGTACATGAGGTTTCGGAACGAATAGGTTTCCGTACCGTAGAGCTTCGAAAACATGATGGGTTTTATGTAAATGGAGAAAAAGTAATCTTCAAAGGGGTCAATCGACATTCCTTCTGGCCAGAAACGGGAAGAAGCCTTAGTGAAAAAAATCACCTCGAAGACATTGGACTAATGAAGGAAATGAATATGAACGCGGTGCGGATGTCACATTATGTGCCCGATAAACGTTTTCTTGAATTATGTGATTCCCTGGGAATCTTTGTATTGAATGAAATTACGGGCTGGCAAGATGGATACGATACCCTTGTAGGCCCCAAAATGATAAAAGAAGTAATTTTAAAAGATGAAAATCATCCCAGTGTGATAATTTGGGACCATGGCAACGAAGGAGGCTGGGATTTTGCCAATGAAAAGTGGATCCACACCTGGGATATCCAAAAACGACCGGTAATCTACCCATGGTTATTGCGCAACGGAGTAGATACGGGCCATTATCCCGAATATAATTATGCCACTGGAAGGTTTGTTTCGGGAAACGATCCCTTTATGGCCACTGAACTTTTGCATGGACTTTATGATGGGGGTCTGGGAGCCGGACTGGATGAATATTGGCGAAATTACGAAACAAGTCCATTATTTGCCGGTGGGTTTTTATGGGCATTTTCAGATGAGGCGGTTTTGCGTACAGACAAATCCGGCAAAGTATTCGATGGTGACGGTCACCATGCCCCGGACGGAATCTTAGGGCCCCACCGCGAAAAAGAGGCTAGTTTTTATACAATAAAAGAAGTTTGGTCCCCCGTACAGGTTGAACCAGTCACCATTAACAAGGAATGGAACGGAAGGTTGGTTTTAAAAAACAAATACATTTATACCAATTTAAGCCAGTGTTCCTTTAGCTGGAGAGCCTTAAAAACGTACCTAGGGGATACGGAAAAAAAGCTGGTCGGTTCAGGGAATATTACCGGTCCGGATGCAGAACCGGGCACCTCCTCCAAAATAACGATCGACTGCAGCGAAACCCTTCAAATTGCCGATATATTTGAATTTACGGCCAAGGATTACAACGGACAGGAACTATATACATGGAGCTGGCCAGTCATTCAACCCCATGAAAAGGCCAAAGAATTAATACGGCCCATTTCCAATACCGACAAAGAAATACAGATACTGGAAATAGATCAGACGATTAGTGTTTCTACAAGTGGAGTGCAGATTGTTTTTAACAAAAAGGACGGTACCCTTAATACCGTTAAAAATAGCCAAGGTAAAATTTCGATTTCCGGAGGACCGGTTCCTGCAGGGAATTCTTCGCAGATTATTAGTACAAAATGGGAAAAGGACAGGGAAGGAAACTTTCTACTTGAAGTTTTGAGGAACGGCTATCCTGAACAAATAATCTGGAAATTCTTTAAAAATGGCCTATTACAACTAGAGGCAAGCCCCCTTCAAAAAAAGATGGAAGATGTGGATTACCTCGGCATTTCGTTCGATTATCCAGAAGAGAAATGTACAGGGGCCACATGGATGGGCAGAGGGCCTTATAGGGTATGGAAGAACAGGACAAAGGGTAGTAATTTTGGGGTTTGGAAAAAACAGTACAACAATACCGTTACCGGAGAAACCTTTAACCATCTAATTTATCCCGAATTTAAAGGATATCACGGTAATTTGTATTGGGTAAAGTTTACTACCACGGAAACGCCTTTTACCGTTATTTCCGAAACTCCCAATTTATATTTTCAGCTCTTTGCCCCAAAAGAACCGGAATATGCTACCAGCAAGGTATTTCCCCCTTTTCCCAAGGGCGATCTTTCCTTCTTGTACCATATCCCGGCCATAGGAACCAAATTCAAGGATGCCGATAAACTGGGTCCTAAAAGTCAGAAAGGCTTTTATTCCGGGAGGACCGGAGACCAAAACTATCCCATTAAATTATGGTTCGATTTTCGGGCCGAAGATTAAACAACCGTCTATCCCCCCATTCACCAAACGATCAAAATTCAAAGAATAGACCCCTATTCATTATAAAACAGGACTATTATGATACCATTATATATTTCTTGCCCTACAGACCCTACCGGTCTTCCGATACAAAACAAAAACACTAAAAAAACAACCAAAAGCGGCAGCGACAACACAGGTAATTGCCCTGCCCCATCATCCAACATGGACATTGCCCCGATCTAAATCGGGAATTGACCCATCCTTGTACATACCGGGGAATTGGTAAACTTGGGTACGACCTAATTATAGCAATCAAATGCAGAATATTACATTTCTGCCTTCAAATTTGAAATTATTCGATGCTGTTTATTCGGATTACGCAATAAAATACGCCCTAAAATTAAATTAATACAAAATAAGGTTGTTTTTATAAAAAATATTATTTAATATAGCTTAATCGTTAAAGCTAAAATGATATCAAATCATAAAAATACATAGACTACAACCATTTTAAGCAATTAAACTAAAGAAAGCATTCGAAATACAGATTCATTTGCACAATGAAACCACAAGAGCAAACCAACATAGAACAATTATTTAAAAAAAACTATCGTTTTTATTGTTTGCTTTCATATAGTTATGTATCCCAATGGCATATTGCCGAAGATATTGTTCAGGATGTCTTCGTTAAGCTTTTGACCAAGAAAGACAACACAATACTCCTAAATATCAATGCCTATGTTTGTAGGGCGATAAAAAACAATAGTATAAAATATATTTCGCGCACCAAAAAAAATGAATCCCTTGATGCAGCCTGTTTGTCCATACCCTTACCTGAAGAACCATTAATTGAAGAAAATAATAGCCCTACTATACTACAAGAATCAATTAACAATTTACCTCTAGGGTGCAAGAGCGTCTTTGAACTATGTGCCTTGGACGGACATAAATATAACAGTGCGGCGGAACACTTGGGTATTTCTGTGAACACCGTAAAAACACAGATGAAAAAAGCTTATAAAATTTTAAGACGCGACTTAAAGAATTTTTATTTAATAATACTCCTCTTCCTCGAAAACTAGATGTTTCCATCTATTTTAATTATTTATTCATTTTAACGTCACCCTATTTTCCTATTTCGGATTCTATAATAAAGCCGTCATGATATTTGATCTACAACCAGTGAAGAGAAATAATGGAAATAGCCCACATACTGGTAAAAAAGCTTGATGGAACACTTTCCATTGAAGAACAGAGGTATTTTGATAATTGGATACAGGAATCTGATGATCACAGATATATGTTTTTGCGTTTAAAGATATTTTACAGTAATGATCACCATATTTCCAAAGTCGATGGCCACAATATAAAAATATACCCTTCTAAATTATAATTCAAAAACCAGAATGCCGTTACAGGCCTAACATTAATAATACTTACGAACACCCAGACACCAATTTTAAAGCAACTTTTGGCTTACTCTCCATTGAAAATGTGCTATCTACAATGGCCATGGAATCGGCAAACAACGCTATAATCGGATTCAGAAATATAATTATATTTTCCTTCCTTGTTGATGAACAACACCCCTCCTTGTAAAACATCCCACATTTATTTTAAGTTTTTTTCGCTTTAACGTCACCCCATTTCTTTTTATGGGATCATAACAATAAGAGGGCCATGTAACTTGGCCACTATCCCAAAGAGTGAATATGGAAATTGTCCACATACTAGTAAAGAAGCTTAATGGATCCCTTTCTGCTGAAGAACAGAGGTATTTTGCTAATTGGATAAAAGAATCCTATGAAAATGAAAAGTTGTTTTTGCGACTGCAATCTTTGCATAAGGACAAAAATGGGCTATCCAGAGTAAATGATATCGATATTGATTCTGCATGGACCAATGTTTTAAAGGCTGCCCATCCAAAAGAAAATAAAAAGATGTTACGCGTCCTTGGACAAATAAGCAAATACGCCGCTATTTTTATCGGGATTTTCGCACTGGGCTACCTTTACTGGCAAACCATCCATTCAACAGCTTCTATTCCGGTCTATGAAAATGCCATAACGTTACAACTGGAAAATGGGGAAATACAGCAAATTTCTCCTGAAAAGATGCAGACCATTACCAATAGCCAGGGAAAAGTACTCGGTGTACAAAATGGAATACAACTTAATTATCTTAACAATTCCGACATCGACAAACTCTCCTATAACGTATTAACAGTTCCCTACGGAGCAACATTTAAACTGATTTTATCGGACAGTACCACGGTATATTTAAATGCCGGCTCATCCTTAAAATACCCAGTAAAGTTCATTAAGGGCCATAATCGTCAAGTATTCCTGACTGGGGAAGGCTATTTTGATGTCCGCCAAGACAAAAAGCACCCGTTTATTGTCACCAATGGAACTATGGATGTAAGGGTCCTTGGGACAAAATTCAACATTTCGGCCTATCCTGAAGACAAAGAAATAAATACGGTTTTGGTTGAAGGTTCCGTAAGCCTTTATAACAACGAGACCGAATACAATACGGAAACCTCGAGTATATTAAAGCCTAACCATCAAGCTTCCTGGAACCGTTCAAACGACAATGTTACCATACAAACGGTAGATACCGATATCTATACCGGTTGGATCAATGGAAAATTGGTCATCAAAAAAATGCCCTTTAAAAATATAATCCAAAAACTGGAGCGCCATTACAAAGTCACCATAAACAATACTTATGAACAACTGGACAACCAGGATTTCACTGCCACTTTCGACATCGAATCCATAGAGGATGTACTATCCACATTTGCCCTGGAAACTCCATTTGAATACACCAAAACAGAGAACCATATTGAAATATTTAACCCAAAAAAAGAAAAGAAAATGCCTATGGAATAACTAATAACATTTTGACCACACCAATTCAATGTTGTTGATATCCTAAAAAAAATCGGAAAATGTTGCACCATTTTCCGATTAGCGATAATCAACTATTACTAGTCAACTAAAAACAATACAAAATTATGGAAAAAAATAATAGGATAGGCCACTCCTGGCCTTATTCAGTAAATCTTGGTTTAGCCATGAAACTAACTACCGTCCTTTTAATTCTTTCAATCTTTACCGTTCAGGCCAACTCCTATTCCCAAAAGACCAAAGTGACCTTGAACCTGGAAAAAGTATCTATGCAGAAAGTATTTGAGGAAATAGAATCGCTCACCGATTTCAAATTTTTATACGACAATAAAAAAATCGATGCGGAGAAGTTGGTTTCTGTCAAGGCCGATAACCAACCCGTATCGGACATTCTCAATAATCTGTTTAAAAGCACTTCCATTTATTATTTGGTGCGGCAGAAACAAATTGTCCTAAAAATACGGACTGCCCCGATCCCTGCCAAAATCGGGGAAGAAAATAAAACTATTGAAGCCCCAAAGTGGGAGCAACGGATAATTTCCGGAACCATTACCGATGATACAGGGCAACCACTTCCCGGGGCCAATGTGGTAGAAAAAGGGACCACTAACGGGGTTACCGCCGATTTTGACGGTAATTTTTCCTTGGCCCTGGAAGGCGAATCCCCTGTATTGGTCATTTCATATATAGGCTTTTCCACACAAGAGATAACGGTTGACGGACAAACCAACGTCTCTATAAGTTTAAAAGAAGATGCAGCGGGTTTGGATGAAGTAGTCGTTGTAGGATATGGAACTCAGAAAAAGACCAATCTGACCGGTTCTGTTAGTGTCGTTAAGATGGCTGAAATCAAGGAGCAGGCATCTGCAACAGGGAATGTTCTAAAGGCAATGGATGGTAGAATTCCGGGTATCAAAGCGGCATACAATGGTGATCCTAATAATACAGCTGGTATATTGATAAGAGGAAGGGGGTCCTTAAGTAGTAGCAATGAGCCTTTAGTAATTATAGATGGAGTGCCTACTAACAGGGGTTTAAATGAATTAGCGGTACATGATATTGAATCAGTTCAAGTTTTAAAGGATGCCTCAGCCGCCACCATATATGGATCAAGAGCCGCAAATGGGGTTTTCATTGTAACTACAAAGTCTGCCAATGATGGAATGAAAATCGATTTTACTTCAACAGTTACTGCGGGGTGGTTGCCAAGAACCACTATTCCGTTGCTTAATACAGAAGAATATGGTAGGGCTCAATGGCAGGCAGCAAGAAATGATAAAGAAGATCCTAACTACGGGGTATATAGTTTTGAAGATCATCTGGATTCTAATGGAAACTGGGTGTTGGATAAAATAATTTTGCCTGAATATTTGGATGAAGCCAAAACAATGAAACCTGCCGACACCAACTGGGAAAAGGTCATAACACGTTCTCCCATAAGTAGAAATTATAATTTAAGTGTTTCCCAAGGAGGTAAAAATGGAGGGGTGTTATTTTCATTTGATTACTTGGATAGCGAGGGAACTACCAAGGAAAATAGTTGGAATCGAGGAACTGTACGGATAAATTCAACTTATAATTTATTTAATGGTCGTATTAAATTCGGCGAAAATTTGGCGTTGATAAAGATGCGATACACTGGGGATTCATATTTAAGTTTGGTGCCTACTATTCAATCTATAGTGCCTGTAAGAACGATTGACGGTGAAGGTTGGGGAGGTCCAGTAGGTGGAATGAGCGATAGAAATAACCCATTGTTAGTTATTAAGAACAATAAACAAAATCATAAAGATGATTTGCGTTTGGTGGGGTCGGCTTTTGGAGACTTCGAAATAATAAAAAACTTTCATTTTAGATCTACAATTGGTATTGATTACGATGGTTATTGGAATAGACAAATGAATTTGCAATATCAGGCTGGATATATGTCCGAAACCGTTACAAAAATGCAGGTCAATTCTGGTTATGGCGGAAGTTGGACATGGAATAATATACTTTCATACGATTTTTCCATAAAAAATAATGAATTTAACATAATGATTGGACAGGAAGCGACCAAAGCGAGTGGTACCTTATTATGGGGAGCACGTGATGGTTTCGCGAGTGAAAATTTGGATTATTTATATTTGGATGTAGGTGAAAGTAATGTAAGAAATGGGAATGGTGCTTGGGACAATTCGCAGAATTCATATTTTGGAAGGTTGAATTATAATTTCAAAAACCGTTATTTGTTGACAGCAATAGTTCGTCGTGATGGCTCTTCGAGGTTTGGAACAAATAATAGGTTTGCAACCTTTCCATCACTGTCAGGTGGTTGGGTATTAAGCCAAGAATCATTTTTGAAATCAACAACTTGGCTTTCTTTTTTAAAAATAAGATATGGTTGGGGTAAAACGGGTAATCAGGAAATTGATAATTACGCTTCATATGGAATGTATCAAGCACGCTATGGAGATAATGATTCGCCGGTTACAAATGGTACCGCGTACGATATATACGGTATAGATGAAGGAAATCTTCCATCCGGCTATAGACGATTGCAGCTGAGTAATCCAAATTTAAAGTGGGAGTCCACAACACAAAATAATTTTGGATTGGACTATGCTTTTTGGGGTTCAAAATTAAGTGGAACATTTGATTATTATATAAAAAACACGTCTAATATCCTTGTTAAACCGCCCACACTTAGAACTACTGGTTATGGAGCATCTTCATGGATTAACGGCGCAAGTATGAAAAATAGTGGTTGGGAAACTACCCTTGGGTTTTACAATAGTTCGGGAGATTTTAATTATTCTATTTCTGCAAGTGCCTATAGAAATATAAACGAATTTACTTATATCATTCCAGAAGCTGTTGCTGCATACCCTGGAAATGGGAACGATCAAACTATTTTGGGTCGCCCGTTAAACTCGTATTACGGTTATGTGGTTGAAGGTATATTTCAGAATCAGGCGGAAGTCGATAATTCAGCGGTTCAACCGGGGAAAGGAATTGGGAGGCTTAAATACAGTGATATCAATAATGATGGTGTTATAAATGCAGATGATCGTGATTGGATAGGTGTAAATGAACCTAAACTTACATTGGGTTTGAGTTCAAAAGTAGAATGGAAAGGGTTTGATTTTTCTATGTTTTGGAATTCCGAATTAGGGAGGGAAGTTCCTAGTTCCACTGGAACACGAACCGATTTTTTTGGTTTTTTTGGAGGGCAGAATTATGGTAAGAAGGTGTTAAATTCTTGGTCACCAACTAATACATCTTCTACTATACCAGCAATTTCAAAAACAGGAATCAATGATGAGCAAAGATTTTCTTCATATTTTATTGAGAATACATCTTATGTAAAATTACAGTCTTTGGTTTTTGGTTACACTTTGCCAAAGGAAATATCAAAGAAGGCATTTATGACTAATACTAGAATTTATATACAAGGGGAAAATTTGCGATCTATTGATTTACCTGGAAATACATTTTCAGGATTCGATCCCAAAAGTCCTAATATTGATTATCCTCTTCCTACATCGATTACCCTTGGTTTTAATTTAACATTCTAAAAAATTATTATGAAACATATTAAACAATTATTAGTATTAGGCATCCTATGTTTATTTGTGTCTTGTAGCGAGGATTTCCTTGATCTGAATCCCAAAGGGATAGCTTCGGAAAATTTATTGACAACACCAGAAAATGCTGAAAAAATGGTTATTGCAGCCTATTCTGGACAAGGAAATGAGAAATATAATTTAAAGCCTTTGTCTCCCTGGCCATATGGTGATCTAAGAAGTGGTGATGCATATAAGGGAGGAGCAGGTGTAGGTGATAGGTCTCAATGGCATTCTGCAGAAACATTTGTTAATTTGACACCTACTGATAGAGGGGTCCTCGGGAAATGGGAAATTGAATTTCAAGCAATTTCTAGAACCAATCAAGCACTATATTTCCTAAACAAGGTAGATTTTGCTGAAAAAACAACTCGGATTGCGGAAATGAGATTTTTGAGGGCAAATAATTATTTTTGGTTAAAGGTAAATTTTAGGTATGTCCCGTTTATTGATGAGAAAGTACCCGTTACGGAATATAATACTATAGGTAATGATTTATCAGATGCAGAGCTATGGGGCAAGATTATTGACGATTTGCAATTTGCCGTTGATAATCTTCCTGAAACGCATTCAGATGGGGCAGTTGGTCGTCCAACGAAATATGCTGCACAGGCATATTTAGCTAAAGTCTTATTGTTTGCCGCATATGAACAGGATGAAAGCAATCAAGTTGTAAATATTGATTTGGAAAAGCTTAATCGGGTGGTCGCTTTAACCGATGAGGTACTTCAGCTTTCCGGAAAATCTATGTTTCATGATTTCGCAGATAATTTTTTATGTGATACCCAAAATGGTGCGGAATCACTTTGGGCAATTCAATTTTCCCATAATGATGGTACGCCTACAGGTCGTGTCAACGGAACGAATCAGGTAGTTTATCCTATGGTTCAGGAATATGGGTGTTGTGGTTATCACAGTCCCACTCAAAACTTGGTTAATGCCTTTAAAACATTGAATGGTATTCCAGATTTTGAAAATTTTAACGATAGTAATATTCAAGGCGCGGCAAATATAAAGGAATATTCTATCGATCCCCGTTTACTTCACACGGTTGCAATGGATGGTTTACCTTATAAATATAAGGCAGATTTTTTACTCAATGGCAACACGTGGCCTCGGCAACCTGAAACGTACGGCTCGTTTATGTCGATGAAAGAAACGGTCATTTATGATAGTCCGTGTTACCAACCTGTAAATCCATGGAAAGCTGATTCAAAGAACAGGGATGTTATTCGCATTGCCGATGTAATTCTTTGGAAAGCCGAAGCATTAATCCAATTGGGGAGGGAGCAAGACGCACTACCACTTATTAATAGTATTAGAAATAGGGCAGCGCAAAGTACAACTAGGCTTGTGGACATCAATGGACAACCAACGGGTAATTTTGATGTTCAACAATATATTGATGGGATCAATTGTATTTGGACAAAGGAATTTGCATTTAAAGCCTTGCAATGGGAACGTAGATTGGAATTTGCCTGTGAAGGTTTTAGGGCATATGATTTACTTAGATGGGGTATTATGGCAGAGACTATGAATGAATATTTTAGTGTCGAGAAAACTCGTCGTGCGCATTTGTTAAATGCTGTATTCACTAAAGGCAGGGACGAATACTTGCCAATTCCTAAAGGTGAAATTGACCTGAGTCGTAACCTTTATAAACAAAATTCAGGTTATTAGATAATTGTTGTTGATCTACTTTCTTTTAAAATCTATTAATTACCTGTGATGGGCCTTTATGGAAAATCATTGATCTATTTGAAGTTATAAAGCAACCTATTTGTGTGGTTATTTGTGAATATCATAAATAACTATCGGCTTGAATTAGATCTTTAGACTAATCGGAAATTCAACTGTATTAGTTTAAAAATGAAAGAAAATTCTTTAAATCCATTTGAGTATATAGGCTGCTATAACTAGTAAATCATGGATTGACCTTGGGCTATTATTTATGGTTGATTCGCAAAATCAATGGTTTCAGAGTTTATCAATTCTGGTAATGTCATCTTAAATTAGTTAGTAATTCAAGGAAATTGATTTAAGCAAAAATTAAAGTATAATCTATTAATTATTTAGTAGTATTTGGTATAAGTTGAAATAATAAATAAGCATGAAAAAAGTAATTATATGGTCAATTGTTACTGCCTTGGCGGGGTTTCTGTTCGGTTTTGATACTGTGGTGATTTCAGGTGCAGACAAGAAACTTCAAGCTCTATGGGAAACGTCAGATGTATTTCATGGAACCGTTGTAATGGCCATGGCGTTATGGGGAACTGTGGTAGGAGCAATCTTTGGGGGTATTCCAACAAATAGAATAGGGAGAAAGAGAACTTTAATTTGGATAGGTGTTCTATATACCTTCTCTGCAATAGGATCTGCGTTAGCAAACGACCCAATTTCATTTGCTTTTTTTCGATTTGTAGGGGGATTGGGTGTAGGGTCTTCCACTATAGCTGCTCCAGCCTATATTTCGGAAATAGCACCAAAAAATGATCGTGGAAAACTAGTTAGTCTTTATCAGTTCAACATTGTATTTGGAATGCTTATTGCCTTTTTCTCAAATTATTTGATAAATAGTTCAGGTGATAACGCTTGGCGTTGGATGATGGGTGTTGAGGCGATTCCAGCTTTAATATATACATTGATTATGTTTAGTGTTCCCCAAAGTCCACGCTGGCTGCTATCCAAATTCAGGAAAGTGGAAGCCAAAAAAGTTCTAGAAATGATTAGCCCTAACGAAGAAGTCGACAAAGTAATTCTTGACATTGAACATGAGATCAAAAATACAGTAACCAGTGAGAATATATTTATTAAAAAGTATCGATACCCATTGTTGTTGGCGTTTTTTATTGCTTTTTTCAATCAATTGTCCGGAATTAATGCCCTTTTATATTATGCTCCACGGATATTTGAAGTTGCAGGCTTAGAGGAGAGTTCTGCCATGTTGAGCAGTATAGGTATTGGAGCAACAATGGTGATATTTACCCTTTTAGGTGTTTTTCTTATTGACAGGATTGGTAGAAAAAAATTAATGTTCTTTGGTTCTATAGGCTATATTTTTTCATTATCCTTAACGGCTTGTTCTTTTTTTTATGATTGGGGGGGGATGACTGTTCCTATTTTCTTGTTTTTATTTATTGCAGCTCATGGGATAGGTCAAGGAACAGTTATTTGGGTATTTATATCGGAAATATTTCCAAACCATTTAAGAGGTTCTGGCCAATCTTTTGGTAGTTCGGTACATTGGGTGTTAGCAGCAGTAGTTCCGTCATTTGTGCCAATTCTTTTTTCAACAATTGGAGCTGGGACTGTTTTTGTTTTTTTCGCCTTTATGATGGTTTTGCAATTAATCTTTGTAATCTTTATTATGCCAGAAACCAAGGGTGAATCATTGGAAGAGTTGAGTAAATTACTTACAAGCTCAAAGAAAATATCTTAGATTTTGTCGGCCTTAAATTTAGCAAAAGTGGCTGTTTTAAAAATGTATTAAATTAATTTAAAAATGAGAATGAAAATTAAAATTATCGGAATAACTTTTTGTTTGGGTATCTTATCCGTATGTTCCTGTTATGGACAGTCAATTGATTGGATTAAAAAAGCTAAGGAAGCAGTTGAAGCTGCCATTCCTCTAGCAGAAAAGGATCCTACTCGCCCCCTTTTTCACTTCCGTCCTCCTGCCCAATGGATGAACGATATATGCGGAACAATTTATTATAATGGGTATTATCATGCCTTTTATCAATACAATCCCTTTAGTGGTGATAGCTGGGGCGACGATTATACACTTTGGGCGCATGCAAGAAGTAAGGATTTAACTTATTGGGAAGATTTGCCTTGGAGTTTTTTACCTATGAAGGCACAAGGTGAAAGACGTTGCAATTCTGGTTCTATCGCACTTGATGGAAATGGAAAGCCTACAATCCTATATACCTTTGTTCCTGAAGGCAAGAATGTAACCCAACTCGGAAAGCGAGAACAGTGGGCTGTAACACCTCTAGATGATGACCTAATTGAATGGAAGCGGATCGGGAATGATCCAGTAATGGCGGCTGGGAGGAATGGTATACCTTCAAGCATTAACGGTGGTTGGAGTGATCCATTTGTTTTTAAATCAAATGAGCGAACTTTTGTTACTTTCAAAGAAAGTAATGGACTGGTTTGTGAAGCTATGAATAAAGAACTCACAAAATGGGAATTTGTGGGGAATATGGAGGGGGTTATCGGAGAATGTCCAAATTTTTTTCCATTGGATGACAAATGGGTACTAATACGTTCTACTAAACCTATTTCATATGTGGTTGGAGATTTTGATTCGAAGAATATTTCCTTTAATCAAAGCGGTTCTGAAGGTGTACTCGATTACGGTTTCGGTGATAATCCACCAACAGATCGCTCTTGGACTAGAGGTCTTTACGCTACCAACATTTTTACGGACGAAATTGGGCGCACTATAATGCTGGGATGGATTAATGGTTTTAAAGCAAATAGAGGTTGGAACGGCTGTATGTCTCTCCCTCGAATTCTTACACTTGATGCAAATAAAAGACTTATTCAAACACCTGTACCTGAATTAAAACAACTGCGTGGCGAACATCATGCAATTAAAAAAATGGTACTAAATAACAGGGCAAAGAAGTTAGAGGGTATCAGAGGAGATATGATGGAAATTATTACAGAATTTGAAATAGGGAGTGCCAAGGCCTTCGGATTGAAAATCCGTCAAAGTGATGATGGTAAGGAAGCCGTATCAATACGTTACAACGGTGAAATACTTGATGTGGCAGGAACAAAGGTTTCACTAGATCTTCCCAACGGTAAGCTTAAATTACAAGTCTTTATTGATAAATCGGTGATGGAGGTTTTTATCAATGATGGTGTGACTAGCGTCAGTCGGGTCGAGTATCCAGGCGAAAATAATTTGGGTATTTCTGTTTTTGCAGAGAACGGAGACGTTATCCTTAGCTCATTTGATGCCTGGAATTTGAAATCGATTTGGTAACTAATATTGAAAATAATCATAAAAAAGATCTTACTTATAAGATCTTTTTAAATAAGTCAAGCTTAATTTATTATGGAAAAAAAATCACGTAGGAAATTTATAAGGTCAATTTCAATGTTGACAGCAGCTACAGCCATTAATCCAATGGCTTTTGGATTTGAATTAAATAGAAAATTAAAAATAGTTCTTGTTGGTACTGGTGTACGTGGAACTTCATTCTGGGGGAAAAGACTAGTTGAACAATATTCAGATGTTTTGGAATTTGTTGGGCTCTATGATATAAATCCGGGAAGACTTAAATATGCTAAGAGTTATATGCAGGTTGAATGCAATACTTATAACAATTTTGATAAAATGATTATTGATAATGAACCTGATTTAATTATTGTGACGACCACGGATTCAACCCATCATGAATATATTATCAGAGGGTTAGAGTTGGACTGTGATGTGTTGACTGAAAAGCCGCTTACAACAGACGAAGATAAGTGTCAACAAATATTGGAAGCTGAGAGAAAATCTCATAAGAATTTAATAGTTGGTTTTAACTATAGATGGAGTCCATATAATACAAAGATAAAGGAGTTATTACAAAATGGATCAATAGGTAAAATTACCTCCGTTGATTTTCATTGGTGTTTAAATACTTATCATGGGGCCTCTTATTTTAGAAGGTGGCATGGCCTGAGGCAGACAGGAGGTAGTCTTTGGGTACATAAGGCTACCCATCATTTTGATTTATTGAACTGGTGGCTTGATTCTGATCCAAAAGAAGTTTTTGCGTATGGAGATCTAGAAAAATATGGAAGTTCTAATTCATTTTCAGGAAATAATTGTCGTGATTGTCAACATAGCAATAGTTGTGATTTCTATTGGGATATCACAAAATCGGAAAGAGATATGAATTTATATGTAAACCATGAAAAACACGACGGCTACATCAGGGATAATTGTCTTTTTAGAGATGAAATAAATATTTATGATAAAATGTCAGCTCAGGTAAAATATCAAAACAATACGGTCGTAAATTACTCATTAACGACCTATTCTCCTTTCGAAGGTTGGAGAATTGCCTTTAATGGAACCGAAGGACGAATAGAAGCATGGTTAGATATTCCCTATCATAAAAATGAACAGTTAAGTCAACAAGAGTTGCATGCCTTGGAAATGAAACAAGGTGGTGATAAGATGGAAGGTTATGAACCTATAATAGTGCACAAGCTTTGGGAAAAACATAAAAGTGTGCAAGTTGGTTATGGTAGAGGAGGTCACGGTGGAGGTGATAAAGCTTTACATGAAAATTTATTTTTAAATTCTGATAAAAAGGATCCTTTTGACAGAGCTGCTGGAATTAGGGATGGAGCTATGTCAATTCTTGTAGGAATAGCTGCCAGAAAAAGTATAGAGGTAGGTAGGCCTATAAAAATTAATGAATTGACAGACTTAGAACCAAGTGCGAAAAGGATAATATAAGTAATATTCAGTAGTGGATATATATTGAAAGCAAGGAAAGGTTGCACTTATTTTTAATTAACTAAAAAGGGTGTAAGCCAAACTCTGTCTGAATCAAAACAAAAGGGCTTTGTTCTTGATGAACAAAGCCCTTAATTCTATCCCAATAGGTCATCACATAAAATAATTCAACCATAATTCCTCAGAATAAACCCACTTTCTTTTGAAATCACGAAATAATTAATTATCATTGCTTAATCGATAAAGCAAAAATTGGCAATTCAAAATCAATTTCGCCTTTTTTACGCCAATTGATCCATTGTTATGACCATTACATTATGTTGAGGATTTTACTTTGGGGCAACAATTAGGCAACGCTAATATCCTATTTTTATAATATATACCATATCACCTAAATAGCCAATAATAATGAACAGTTTAGATTTAATAGTATTCTTTATTTATATAGGGGGAATAGCCCTTTTTGGGGGTTCATTTTTTAAAAAAAGCAGAACTTCCTCGTCCTATACCATGGGCAACAACGACATCCCTGGTTGGGTGGTCACCATGTCCATTTTTGCCACCTTTGTCAGT
This sequence comes from Flavobacteriaceae bacterium, assembly GCA_041392165.1. Taxonomy (GTDB): domain Bacteria; phylum Bacteroidota; class Bacteroidia; order Flavobacteriales; family Flavobacteriaceae; genus Arenibacter. Next base: position 39,620 of record JAWKMN010000002.1, on the reverse strand, counting down.
AGTATAAGTTACCTTGCCCTACCGGGAAATGCCTATCAATCCAATTGGAATGCCCTGGCCTTTAGCCTATCCCTTCCCATTGCCTCCCTGATCGCAGTAAAGTATTTTGTTCCCCTTTACAGAAAGATCAATAGCCCCTCTGCCTACACCTATATGGAACAACGTTTCGGGGCCTGGGCCAGAATCTATGTCTCACTTTGTTATTTACTTACCCAGTTAATGCGGATCGGGACCATTTTATACCTTTTGGCACTTACCTTGAATGCCATTGTAGGTTGGGATATGGTTACCATAATCATTTTTACCGGTCTGGTAGTATCCATATACTCCATGCTGGGCGGAATTACGGCCGTATTATGGACCGATGCCATACAGGGCATTATCCTGATCCTAGGTGCCGTGGTCTGTGTTGGGTTTATTCTTTTTAATATGCCCGAAGGTCCGGGACAGGTATTCGAAATTGCTGCGGAGAACGATAAATTTGATCTGGGAAGTTTCAGCCTTAGCCTTACCGAACCCACCTTCTGGGTGGTGCTTGTTTACGGTATATTTATTAACCTTCAAAATTATGGGATAGACCAGAATTATGTTCAGCGCTATATGGCCTCAAAATCTGATAAGGAAGCCCAAAAATCAGCTCTGGTAGGTGGATTGATCTATTTGCCCATTTCCGCGGTATTTCTTTTTATAGGTACTTCGCTTTTTGCTTATTACCATTCGGCGGCCACTTTACCCATAGAGTTACAGGATATAAATAAAAGCGACAGTGTATTCCCTTATTTTATAGTTAATGCCCTGCCTGCGGGGATAACCGGACTGTTGATCGCCTCCATTTTTGCGGCAGGAATGAGTACCATATCCACAAGTTTTAATAGTTCCGCAACCGTTTTTCTAACGGATTATTACAATAAATATTTTAAAAAGACGGCATCGGATAAGGAAGGAATGCGGGTACTTTATATTTCTTCAGCAATCATTAGCGTTATTGGAATCGTTATCGCCATAGCCATGATCAATGTAAAAAGTGCCTTGGACGCCTGGTGGAAACTCTCTTCCATTTTTAGTGGAGGTATGTTGGGACTGCTTCTTTTAGGGCTATTTTCCAAAACTAAAAATGTAAAAGGAGCCCTTATTGGGGTATTGGCGGGTATTTTGGTCATAGTATGGATGAGTTTATCCGGCACCCTATTCGGAGAGGATTCCCTTGGTGCCTCCTTCCACACCTATTTGACCATTGTTTTCGGCACCGCGGCAATTTTCATAGTGGGCTTTCTAATATCCATAATCAATAAGAAAACCGATGAGCTCTACGAAAATTAATTAAGAAAAAAGTTATTGGATTAAAAGGAGGAAACATTGGGTATTTTGCCCTTATAATACCAAAATAAAGCCGGTATATTTATTTAGTATGAATTTTGTAATTTTAACACCTTGGAGTTTTGGGCTACCAAATCATATAACTTATTGTTTAACAGAATATTAAAATATTATTGGCAGTAATCTTCCAATTTAACCCAACGCGGATATGAAACCTAAAACATCATTAAAGGATATCGCAAAAATTGTGGGTGTTTCCATCCCCTTGGTTTCATATGTTTTGAGCAATAAGGGCAAAGAGAACAGGGTATCCGAAAAGACCGCCAAAAAAATAAGGGAGGTAGCCAAGGAATTGAACTATCATCCCAACTGGAATGCCAGAAGCCTTAAAACCAATAAAACAAGATCTATAGGGGTCATCGTAGCCGATATTTCCAACCCGTTTTTCTCCAATTTGGCCAGGACTATAGAGGACGAGGCATTTTCCCAGGATTATACCGTAATATTTGGATCTTCGGACGAAAAGGTGGAAAAATTCAACAAGGTGCTGGATTTTCTTAAAATGAGACAGGTAGATGGTTTTATCATAGCAGCCCCTGAAGGCTCCAAAGAGATTATTTCGGAACTGGCAAAAACGGGTATTCCCTTTGTATTGATCGACAGATTCTTCAATGATCTCACGACCAATTACATCACCGTAAACAATTATAAGGCCTCTATACAGGCCACCAACTATTTGTTGGGAAAAGGGAACAAAAAAATAGGGGCCGTTCTTTATAATTCCACTTTGCACCACTACAAAGAAAGGCATCAGGGCTACATAGAAGCCCTTAAACAGGCCGGCCTGCCCGTTGATGCCGCATTGATAAAAAAAATTGATCACGGATCCCTAAAATCAGAAATGAAAAGGGTGGTAAAAGAGTTGGTTCAGGATGCCGGTGTGGATGCCATCTATTTTCACACCAACACCCTGGCGGAAGAGGGATTAACACAAATGTTGGGCCTGGACAGAAAGATACTTAAAAAGGTGGATGTGGTGGTATTCGACCAAAATTCATCCTATAATTTCTTGGAAGACCCTATCCCCTATCTCCATCAGCCCATTAAGGAAATAGGACAAAAAGCATTGCGGATCCTAATAGAACAGATTAAGGAACCCGATCAGAAGCTACAACAGATATCTTTTGACGCCAGTTTGGAAAGCAACACATTGTAACCCTATATATCTTTAGGACGCCAACGCTTACTATACAAAAATGTTCCTCAAGGAAAATAATTTCTAAATAAGGTGATTGGGAAAATCCTTTACCTCCTCACAACAAATCTGTTCCATTACCTGTTGCAGTTCCGTTTTTAAAAGTGAAATGGTATGGTCCCCACCTTTGGCACCCAATGCCGCTACCCCGTACATAAAGGAGCGCCCCATAAAAGTAAATTCCGCACCACTGGCCATGGCCCTGGCGATATCCGGACCGCCCCTTAGTCCACTGTCCATCATCACCTTTATTTGGTCCCCATATTTGGACGCTATTCTTGATAAAGGCTTTATAGTAGATTCGCCGGCATCCAATTGCCTGCCCCCGTGGTTGGAAACGATAATACCATCCAATCCAAGTTTAATGGCACTCTCGGCATCGGCCTCGTTGGCAACGCCCTTGATCACCAATTTACCCTTCCACATGTCCCTTATGGGTTTTATCTTCTCTTCATTCAATCTTCCCGAAAAGGTCTTGTCCATGAATTTTCCCAATTGTGCCAAATCCAAGCCTTTGGGCATATAGGGCTTAAGGGTTTCAAAATTAGGCTGTCCATGAATCAGTGTCTGTATGGCCCAATTTGGTTTGCCCAATATCTGAAGAATATTCTTTAACGACATTTTTGGGGGCATGGCCAGTCCGTTGCGTACATCCCTGGGACGGAAGCCAAAAGTGGGCACGTCACACAAAATAACCAATACCGGACATTCCGCGGCTTCGGCCCTTTTAATAATATCGTCCCTCACCGCATCCTCTGTAGGATGATAAAGCTGAAACCAAGCCCTACCCTCGGTAATTTCGCTTATACGTTCTATACTACTGGTGGTCACCGTACTTAAAATAAAGGGAATATTGTGCTCAAAGGCCGATTTAGCCAATATTTCGGGGGCTTTGGGCCACATTAATCCTTGGAGTCCCACGGGTGCAATTCCAAATGGCGCATCATAAACATGCCCGAACAATTCGGTCTTCATACTGGACCCGGTATGCTTGCTAAGATAATATGGCAAGAGTTCTACCTCCCTAATTTCTGCCGTATTCTTATGGAGGTTTACATCTTCATTACAGCCCCCGTCCAAATACTCAAAAGCGAATTTGGGGATCCTTTTTTGGGCTTTCTTTCTTAAATCGACCACAGATGGATACTTACTGTTGATCTTTATTTCTTTTTTTTTCTCCATAACATTCTAATGGACAATTGTTTTTGAATATTTTTCTTTTACTTCCTTCCCCTTTCCAATTATTATTACAAAATTTGAAAGGGGAAGTTATTTTATTATTTACTATTTCCCGGATAATTCTTTAATGGAAACCCCCAAAATTCCTTTGGCCAGTTTTTCCAACTCGTCCTCGTTACCTTCAAAATGAAAAGTCTGGTGGATATGGCTGCCGCTTTCATTGGATTTAAGATCCATTGCAGGGGAGGAACTTTCCAATTCATAGAACGGCCCTAACCCGCCGCCATCATTATAGGCATTAACGGCATCCCCGGAAAATGGAAACTCCTGCAACTCCCACAGTGAATTAACATAATCCGTAGCCCCATCTCGCAGGCTAAATTTGGCAATGGTAAGCACTTTGCCCTTGGCATCGTAGCTTCCCATAACAGGCAATGCCCTCTGGGGGGAAATTCCAATTTTACCCCGTTCCTTTCCATCAGCCCTGAAAAACAGGACACTATCCCTGACCGTTAACCGCTCTTTTGGAATCTTTCCAAAATAATCGTCCGTTACCTTCTTGCCCAAAATATCCTCATCCCCTTTTTTAAACGGTACAATTATAGTGGTTTGGTCCGAGGAGTTGAACATGCTCAATATCCAAACGGACAATAAACCTGTTTTCTTATCCCAATCTTCCGACCCTATGTTCGTCAAACTATTCTCTGAGGCAAACCCTACCGTTTTTACTGTTTCCGGAACACTGATCCCAAGGATTTCAACGGCATCTTCCTTGGTCAAAAGTTCAATATTCCTCCTAACCCGTAAGTTGAATTTAGTTCCAGAATAGTTCACCAATTTCATTTCCCTTTCAAAAAAGGCTTTGTCTTCACTAGTTCGCACCAGATTAAAAGGTTCGGTATCCAACTCCTTGGGAACGTACCAATTGTCCAACTCAAACTTGGCATCTTTTTGAAAGTAGAGGGAATACTGCCCCCCTTCAGGCCCCAACCAAAAACGTTCCTCCCCCCCTGTAGGGTTAAAATGCTCGTTCCTTTCCCCGGACTTGATAAGATCATGATTGATCCACCCAAAGCTTGGCCCCATATCACCGGAGGCCGTACTGGTCATAACCCGACCCTGAAGTTCCGGAGAAATCAAAATACTGGACTCTCCATTTTCAAGAACTACCAGGTCTTTAAAATGCTCGGATAAAAACGCTCTGTCGTACCCAAATGTCCCCTTGGAAAATACTTCCCCCTCATTCGTATGGCCATCCGTACTTTGTTCATTTTTAGTCTTACAACCCAAAGAACAGAGAAGCGCACAAAACACTATTGATCTTAGGACCAATCGATATCCACAAAAATCAAATATTCTTTCCATTACTTGTAATATTTAGCCTTTACCTTTTCTATTGATCCTTATAATTGAAAAACTTTTTCCATTGGCATCCATTTTTCTCCAGGTTTGGCAAACGGAAGTGCCTGTTGGTATTTCCACATAATTTCCTCCCACTTTTCATTTTCCGGATACTTGGCATCGATCTCCGCCTTTTTTTCAAAGGAAAAATTGTCATCAGCATCAATTATCATAAACAAACGGTTCCTTACCCTATAAATCTCCATATCCTTTATACCTGACTCCCTAAGACTTTGAAGGATTTCTGGCCATACATCCTTATGGTAATCGTCATAGGCCCTGATCAACTCGGGATCATCCTTAAGGTCCAATGCCAAACAATATCTTTTCATTTCCCTATTTTTTTATTATTAGTTGAAGTTTATTTGTTCTGAAGGCTATAATTTAAGCTGGCAGTTCGTAATTCTTATATACGCGTAAACCATACCAAGCTATATACACAAAACATAGTGTAGGAAGGATAAACGAAAAATTTACCTCGGTAGCACCCATAATCTGTATGTCGTTTACGGCATTGCCCCCGGCATCAATGATCATTCCTTGCAGTTTGGGCATTAGGGCCCCGCCAACAATGGCCATTACCAGACCTGCCGCTCCAATCTTGGATTCCTCCTCATTAAGTCCGTTCAACGCTATACCATAGATTGTTGGGAACATAAGGGACATAAAAAAGGTAATTCCCACCAAACAGTACAATCCTATCATTCCCTCAATATAAATGGTCCCCACACAACATAGTGTTGCCAATACAGCAAAGTACATCAACAGTTTTCCCGGGCTCATAAAACGCAACATATAAGTCCCAATAGCCCTCCCCACCAAGAAAAGGATAAAGGCGGCAAATTGGTAATTGGCGGCGTCCTCACTGGAGATCCCTATAGCCTCGGCATATTGATAAATATAGGTCCAGCACATGATCTGGGCACCAACATAAAATACTTGGGCCACCACACCCAGCACATATTTCCTATTCTTGAACAAACCGTTAAAAGTATCCCCCAAACCGGGAATACCTCCCTCATCCTTGGCCTGTGGCATTTTACTTGTAACAATTAAAACAAAAACGGCCATGATTACCAATCCTAAAATTACATAAGGGTCCCTAATTACCATTAAATCGGTAGTCCTGATCAAAGCCTTCTGTGCCTCTTCCAGGGATGCATAATCCGTAATATCGTCCGACTGCAATTTTTTAAGTACAAAATGCTGTGCCACTAATAACCCCAGCAATAAACCTACAGGATTAAAAGCTTGGGCCAAATTTAAACGCTGGGTAGCGGTTTCGGGTGCACCCATGGCCAAAATATAAGGATTGGCAGTTGTTTCCAAAAAAGCCAATCCGAAAGTTAGGACGTAAAGACCAAGACAAAAGAACCAAAATTGCTCGGTTATCGCCGCCGGGTAAAACAATAGGGCACCTCCGGCATATAGGGCCAAACCAATCAACACCCCCACCTTATAGGAGTATTTACGCACAAATAGTGCCGCCGGCAACGCCATACAGAAGTAGCCCCCATAAAATGCCATCTGTACCCAGGCCGCTTGGGAATTGGAAAGCTCCAAAACCTTTTTAAAGGCTTGTACCATGGGATCGGTAACGGAATTGGCAAAACCCCAAAGGGCAAATAGGGAAGTAATTAGAATAAAGGGAACGAGTACCTTTTTTGATACTACCGGTGGTCTTTGGTCTTTCATTGGATTGTTGATTACAGTTTAGTTTTTAAGTTCGTTATTATGTAATGGTTAATTTATTCCCTTTTAAGAAATGGATCGGTCCAAATGGGTATAACCCCCATCTACATAGAGCAATTGCCCGGTAGTGTGGCTGGATCTATTGGATAGTAAAAAGGCCACAGTGCTTGCAATTTCCTCTGCCGTTGTCATTCTTTGTCCCAACGGGATTTTATCGGTTATAGCCTTTAATTTTTCTTCCGGATTGTCAAAAGTTTTGATCCATCGATCGTACAATGGGGTATAACATTCGGCTACTATAACTGCATTGACCCGTATATTATACGGCAATAATTCCACTGCCCACTCCCGTGTTATGGCATTGCGCCCACCATTGGCAGCCGCATAGCCCGAAGTTCCGCCCTGCCCCGTCACCGACGTCTTGGACCCTATATTTACAATAGCTCCCTGGGATTTTTTTAATTCGGGCAAAGCATAATGTGCCATCAAATAATAATGGGTAAGGTTTCGGTTTATAGACCTTATAAAATTTTCATAATTCCCATTTTCCAATCCCACTCCGTCATTAATGCCTGCATTATTTACCACCCCATCAATTCTTCCATATTTTTCAACAGCACTTTCCACGGCAAGCCTGCACTGTTCCGGATCTGTAAGTTCGGCCATGAAGTAAGATGTATTTCCTCCATTTTTCCCAATTTCAGCAACCACCTCCAACATACTTTTTTCATCCCTACCAATAATAACCGGAACAGCTCCTTCCGCTGCCAGCAGTGTACTTATACCATGACCGATTCCTTTGGAACCTCCGGTGACCAAAATTACTTTATCCTTTAATTGTAAATCCATGTTCTTATTACTTAAATTCCATTTTCATCGACGAAAAATGCACTCATATTCTTAATCTGCACTAAACCGTCCGAATCTATAATTTTTATTCGTAATCTACTTAATTTTATGGTATCAAATTTCTCAATTCTTTTATGGCCAATGCTCTCCCCTTTTGCCAAGGCAAGCCATTGACCTTCCGAAAAGCCCTCAAGTTGATACTTTCTTATGCGTTCCCCTTTTAAAATGTCTTCCTGAATAATTAAGTGATTTACCTCTGTGGGCTCCTTAAACTTCAATTCCAGAACATTGCCATTGCCACTGGTAGTTGCCAAGGGATTGCAGAACCTCCTTTTTATTTCATCTCCCCATTCCTTTAACCTTTTCACATCCGGCTCAGGTAGAAGTCCGTCTGGGTCCGGAGTAAGCCCCATAATAAGAGTGGCGTTTCTCCCAACGGATTTATAATACATATCCATCAAATTATCCAAAGGAAATATATGGGCCTCATCCCCAGGTTCCCAAAACCACTCATGCCTACCATTATATCCCCTTAGTGGGGCATCTGCCATGGCGGGCACCCAATATTTACCTTTTGCATCCCCTTCTTTCAGTAATTGAAAGTTATTCTCGGCTATATTCTTTTTGGCAGTTTCGCCTGCCCCTGTGGCCCTATAAGGAAAGGTAGACCAATTGGGATAGGAAACCGTTCCTGATTCTGATCCCCCCCAACGGGTCTCAGCCAATTGCCCATTGTGGTAAAACAAACAATTTGGTTGGTACTGTCTTACTATGGGCAATACATCAGGAGCCCCATTTTTAGGATGGTCCGCGCCACCATCGAACCAAATTTCGAACAATTCTCCATAATTGGTACATATTTCCTTGACCATTCCCTCAACCATGCCATTATACCATTGTTGTCGATTCTCCCTAAAATCGCCCTCTCCATTTACCTTAAAATCGTGCACACCCAAGAATGAATTCCATCTGATTCCCAGATAAATTCCTGGCTTAATTCCGTATTTTCTGCATGATGCCACAAAATCTGCAACTACATCCCCCTTACCTTCCTTCCAGTTTACAGCCTTTACGCTATAAGGGTTGACCTCAGATTGATACAAGGCAAATCCTGTCTCATGGGTGGCCGTCAAAATTGCAAAGGTAGCTCCGGCATCTTTGGCGGCCCTTACCCATTGATCGGTATCCAATTTTTCCGGATTAAAAATTTGATAGTCCTTCACGGGATCTATCCTATTGTTTCCCTGCCCATATTTTATTCCATCGAACACGTGAAGGTCATAATGGAACACCACCCCAAGTTCCGCTTCTTGCCAAGCCAATTGTCTTTTATTCGGAACAGGGAAGTTGTGTTTGTTTATGGGGATAAACACGGTATAGGATTCTTCCCCTTTTTTTATCGCTACGGACAAGACTTTCGGTTGGCCATTTTCCCGATAAATAAAAGGTCGTTCCATCCTATCTGGTACTAGTGTAGTACCATCCTCCAATAAAATTTCTTTGTTCTTAAGAACAAACTCATTGGCCTTTTCCCAATCGGTTCCGTTCTTTGAGGTTACCAGTCCTATAAAATTATGGGCATGAAAAACTCCATAAAACCGCGCTCGACTTTCATCGTACCAAACCGACATATCCTCGGTATCCATATAATCTATCACCGGAGTCTCCTGAATGGTAAAAGGCCCCTCGGGATGTTCCGAAACCGCAACCGCCTGGTTCCTAACAAAATTCTTTTCGTTGGGTTTATCGCCTTTTATTATTAAATAATACCTGCCATCCTTGCCGCGATCAATCGCAGGATTTACGGTAAGGGTAGTTATCGGCCCGGATGGTTCCAACAATGGTTTATCACTTCTAGACCAAGGTCCGTTCAAGGAATTGGCTACCGCCACCCCTGTGCGTTGATTGGGCCGTAGTATTTTCCAGTTGGGGTGACTATAACCAGTTTTAGCTGTTTCCACCAATTCATTATCGGTATAATCCTTGCCTCCCAAATTGGTTGCTATATAATACAAGTAGTACTTGCCCTCAAAAAATTTAATCTTTGGATTATGTGCGGTAATACCATCCCAATTTCCCTTGCCCCGGCCTTTTAGCACAGTTTCCCTGTATTTCCATGGTCCGGCCGGACTTTTACTGGTGGCATGGGCAATTTCCGAATGGGTAAGCCATCCATAAAACCCATATTCCTTCTTCCAACGGGAATAAAAAAGATGATATTTTCCGTCCCTTTCCTTGATGATGGAACTGCCCCAATTATAATATCCTTCCGTCTTAAATATATTCTCTTGGGATACCTCCTTGAAATCATCGTATAGGTACAGATCATCCTCCCCACCCTGGGCATGGGCCAGAAGGATACTAAAGCAACAAATAAAGAGCAATCTTAGTTTCATATCCATATTACGTTTTCTGGGAATTTAAAACCTCGTCCGGATAGGCAATCTGCTCGCCAGTATCCTTTCGTGAAGGTATCTGGGCTTCCACTTTCCGTAAATAATCGGATAAAATCTTTGCCAATTCCCTTGCCTTTTCGGGCTTTTCAAGTATCAAATTGTTTCTTTCCACGATATCCTCTTTTATATTGAACAACTCCATGCTACCATCATTATAATAGTATATAAATTTCCAATCGCCCACCCTGGTACTGCTTGACGCTCCAATACCAGGTCCCGATGGACCCCACTCATTGGGATAATGCCAAAACAAGGGGCGCTCCTTGCCCAAAGGCACCCTGTTTGCAAAAGCGGGAAGAAAACTGACCCCATCTATCTGTTGCACTGTTTGATAGTCTTTAATCCCGGCCATTTCCAAAATACTGGGATAAAAATCCTCTATGATAACCTGTTGTTCACTAACCGAATTAGAGGATATCTTCCCTGGCCATTTTACCAACATAGGCTCGCGAATACCTCCCTCATGGGCGGAACCCTTACCGCTGCTCAAAGGCCGGTTATGGGTGTGTTTTTCCCCTCCTCTGGCTACGGCACTAAGTCCGCCGTTATCGGACATGAACAGGATAATGGTATTGTCGGAAATATGTTTGTCGTCCAAATAACCCATAATATCCCCCAAGCTTTTATCCATTCCCTCTACCAGTGATGCGTATTTGGCCTCAATGGAATCCAATCCTTTATCATAGTACTTTTGAACAAAGCGCGGGTCTGCCATAATTGGGGTATGTACCGCGTAATGTGCCATGTACAAAAAGAAAGGCTTATTCTTATCCAAAGCGGAATCCATGGCCAATTTTGCCTCTTGGGTAATGGCTTCGGTTAAAAAAATATCCTTGCCATGGTATTTTTCCAATCCAGGTACCGCCCAGACCTCTTTGCCCTTTTTGCCATTTCCAAAATTATCGATCCCCAAATAACTTTCGGTGCCCCGGCCGCATGTCCGGCTATATTTACCTCAAAACCAAGGTTCAATGGGTTCTCGCCAGGGGTGCCTATGGCCCCTAAATGCGCCTTCCCGAGTGTATGGTATAGTATCCCGCATCCTTGAGGATTTGTGGCAATGGAGTAGCATAAACGGCTTTTTCCGTACCGGCAACCGGACTCAAACCATTTACGTTCCATTCGGGAAATTTCAGCGTTTTGTGATTGGTCTCCATAGGCTGTAATCTGTCCTTGTGCAAGGTCCAGTTGGTTACCCTATGACGGGCCGCATTCATTCCTGTCATTAGACTTATCCTAGTGGGTGAACATACGGCGGTGGAGTAGGCTTGTGTAAATTTCATTCCTTCCTCTGCCAATCGCTCCATATTTGGGGTTTGATAAAGGTCATTGTATGGGGTTCTTTTGTTCCAAAAAGGTACCGAAGTATCCTGCCAGCCCATATCGTCCACAAAAAACAGGACTATATTGGGATGTTTGGATTGCGTATTATGGTTTGGGACATTCTTTTCCTTACATCCTATTATCAAGATGCCAAGGGCAATCAACGATAGTAAATTAGTTTTCATATTCTTATGTTGTTTAAATCACCTAGTGTTATGCTTAAAAAATGTTATGTTATTGAATTCAGGTCTCGACTCCGATCGAGCGGACAATAGATCGTCACTTCGAACGGAATCGAGCAGTCATTTCTCGGCTAACTTAACACTAGTTGCTTTCAATTACAGCCCCATCCTCACGATATAAATCCACCTTACCATCGAGCATAACAGCCAGAACGGTCATATTTTCATCCAGCACATGTTCCGGCAGCTTAATATAATTGATTCCCGGGTAATGGCTCCAATATATCTTACCAATTACCTGATGCGATAATTTAGTGCCCTCACCCACCACATAAATACGATTGATCCTATTTTTCAGGCCCCGAATAACCACCTCCCCATTCGGATTACCTTTTACAAATAAATAAAGGATGTTCCCGTCTTTGGACAAGGTAGTAGGGCCATAAAAATGTTCTTTTGGAATCCCGGACCGGGTACCATAAATAGCCTCTTTATGTTTGTTGGTCCAGCGGCCCAAACCTTCCAGTATGGCCACCTGTTCCTCTGGAATACTACCATCTCCTTTGGGACCTATATCCAGCAATAAGTTGCCTCCATTTGCAATAACATCCGCGAAAATCCCGATTATTTGATCGGTAGTTTTATAATAGTGGTCATTTTTTTGAAATCCCCAGGAATCGTTCATAGTTAAACATAATTCCCAAAATTTGTTCTTTGGTCTTGTGATGGGCATACCTTGTTCAGGGGTGGCATAATCCCCTTGCCCCCTCAATCTGGAATTTAAAATGGTATTGGGGTTCTTGCCAAAAAGCATCTGTCTTACCTTGGGCACTTCCCATTCCTCGGAATTGTGTTCCCAATCCCCATCAAACCAATACAGGTCGGGATCGTAATTATCCGATAGTTCCTTTAACTGACCCTGATAATAGGGTAGGAATTTTTTCCATCGTTTTGGCTCTTCGGAGATTTTATATCTAACGGAATCCCTTGTAAAGTGGGTATAATCATCATACGACCAGTCGGGCAGGGAATAATAGATCCCCACTTTTAACTTGTTCTTTCGAAGTGAGGATACAAAAGGGGTCAATACATCCCGTTTGGCCGCTGCACTTTTAACAGCGTTAAAATCCCCAAATTTAGTATCCCAAAGAGCGAAACCTTCGTGATGTTTGGCAGTAATTACCGAGTATTTGGCGCCACTGCGCTTTATAAGATCTGCCCAAGCCTGTGGGTCGTATTTTTTGGCGGTAAACCCTTTGGTCTGCTTTAAATAATTTTCATGTGAAATATATCCATTATAGAAAGACCAGGATTCATCTATCCCATTTACGGAATACAGACCCCAATGGATGAAAATGCCCAGTTTGGCATCTTTGAACCATTGCATTTTTTGCTCGTTGTGTAAAATGGTATCATGAACCTGTTCTTGGGCGAAATTTGTCGTGATGGTCAATAATAAAATAAAAATAATCAGTTTCTTCATTTATCCAAACATATGATCTATCTCAGTGTAAATCTATTTTTTTCCATAGCATCATTAAGGCTTAACGCCCTTCTATAGTTTTCAACCTATTTCTCCCTTAAAGTCGACAAAAGATCTCCTATGATATGATGGGAGCGAACCACCGTTTTATAAGAGAACTTATCTATATAAGAGGCATCAACCTCGTGGGCCTTTCCTTCCCGAAGCAATTTTCTAAAATGTTTCAAATCCCCGGCGTTTCCCTTGGAATACTCCCAGTCCGGGCCGCCCGGCCACATGGAATCCTCGTTGAGCTGTATCCCTTCATTTTGGGGGTCTCCAAAGACCATGGCCCACAAACGACCATTCCCTACCGGTAGGGCCTCCATCCATCTGTAAGCGGGTTGGGCATACCATATTTCATGGGGCGTTTGTTCCTGCTCCGGTTTATTGCAAAAGAACACCATTGGTACTAACAGGCCTATCATAAATACATTGATCCGCTTCATTTCCTACGGTATGGTTCTATTATTTCAACTCCCAATTATCCGTCCTAAAAGCCGATGCCGGTAAGCCCCCCGAATTATATAGATTGGGCAAGGCCCCATTGGCAAAGGCAAACCGCACCGCTGCGGGATTCTTCACTTTTAAAGAGGATACTTCTACGGTATTACCATTAATCTTAGCTTTTGCAGGATAAAATACCCGATCTTCCCCGGCCACATAAAACTCGCGCAATTCTTTTCCCTTTTTCATTAAACCCTTGTCGGCATAATCAAAACTAAGAACGATTTTTTTGTTCTTAATCTCCATGGAACTATAAATCGGTCCCGAATATTCCAGCCCTTCTTTTCCATAGGCTTTAGCCAGGGCCCAAAGTGACAAACGACGTCCTACTTCCTGTTTATTTATAGGATGTATATCTTCCAAATTCCCGATATCATTGGTGACCACCATTCCCGTATTGTCCAAATTTTGCATGGTATACAATTGCGCATCCCTTACCTGTGCCGCATCCGTACCCATGGGGTCGTCATATTTATAAGGGGCTATCTGTACAAAATAAAACGGCAGGTCCTTGCCCCATTCCTCCCTCCAGGATTTGATCATCAAGGGAAAGGATTTGTAATAGGAAACAGGATCTACCCTGTTGGATTCCCCCTGGTACCAAATACAACCTGTTATGCTGAATTTAGTAATAGGGTGTATCATAGCATTGTAGGCCGCGCCCGGATTACTGGGCCACCAGGCAACCTCTTTCAATTTTTTTGCGGCTATTGCCAATTCGGCATCCTTGGTTATCAACTCATTTTTTAACCATACTTCCACCGGCGTCCCCCCCCAACTGGAATTAATAATACCCACTGGAACGGCCAAATTTTGATGTAGTTCCCTACTAAAAAAATAAGCTACGGAACTAAACTTCGCCATAGTTTCCGGAGTACAAACCTCCCATCTTCCCTTTAGTTGGTCCTGGGGATGGTCTGAAATCTGCTGCGCTACCTGAAAGAAACGTATCTCGGGGTAATTGGCATTTTTTATTTCTTCGTCCGCATTTTCCAGACCGTGTTTTGGAGTCCACTGCATATTGCTCTGTCCGGAACCCAACCAGACTTCCCCTATCAGTACATTTGTCAACTCCAATTTTTCATGGCCTTCCACTATTAGGCTGTAAGTTCCCCCTGCCTTTGGGGTGGGCAATTGAAGGGACCAAACTCCCTGAAAGGCCTTGGTGGTCACTTTTTCATTGTTCCAGGTCCCATATACCGTAATATCCTCACTGGTACTTGTTGTCCATCCCCAAATAGTAACATTCGAATCTTGCTGTAGTACCATATTGTCCGAAAGAATGGAAGGAAGCCAAATTTCGCCATAACTGTGGGCGGTTGACAGTAGTAGCAGTAAACCAATTAATTTTTTCATCTGTTTAAATTTTGGTGTTGGTAAAATCTTTATTTTGAAACGTCCCCTAAAATATGTCGCCGTATTGGATGTCCTTATTCCTGCCTAGTTTATTCTATCGTATTCATCCCTTATGATTTTTCCCCAGACCTCATATCCTTGGGGCAATAAATGTATGCCATCCTTTGAAAACAGATCGGATTTCAAAAATCCCTTTTCATTGGAAAATGCATTGATCAAATTGTAATAGAATACATTTTTTCCATTTCCATGATGCCGGATCAGGGCATGTACCTTATTGTACTTCTCCCTCCTATCCGTATATGGGTCCAAGCCCGTAGGCAGAGGACCAAACAGTATAATTTTTGTGGAAGGGGAAAATTTTTGCCTTGTCAGGTCCAGTACCTTTCCAATGCCATCCGCAATTTCTTCCGCAGAATGGTCACCAAAATTGTTCACGCCAATAGTCAATACCACCACCTTTGGTCTGGCAACTTCATAATTTCTATTATATAGACGATATAAAATGTGCTGGGTACGGTCTCCGGAAATACCGGCACCAATCCAATTTAAA
The DNA here is from genome assembly GCA_041392165.1 of Flavobacteriaceae bacterium. Classification (GTDB taxonomy): domain Bacteria; phylum Bacteroidota; class Bacteroidia; order Flavobacteriales; family Flavobacteriaceae; genus Arenibacter. Next base: position 24,028 of record JAWKMN010000002.1, on the reverse strand, counting down.
TCCTTAAAATACACTTCCGCAGCCTCTTTACCGGGGGCATAGGTAACATTTGGCCTATTTCCTCCCCAGCCTTGGGTAATGGAATTCCCTATGAGCAGCAAATCGGTTTCCTTGGATGCCCTGCACAAAGAATCTATATCATATGCCTGGGCCCACCAATCCTTTCCTTCCTTCCACCCGGCAGCCGATCTATACTCCGCACTCGGCGCTGGAATTTGGGCATAATTCACCTTCTGCCCGGTTGCGTTAAGGATAAAATCGACAATCAGAGTCGGGTTTTCCAAACTATGGGGATGATGCCCTACCCCCTCCTTGAATACAACATGGATACTACCTCCATTTGCCTTAATCGCCTCTTCAAAAGGCTTGGTGTTTTCTTCGACAGGTACCACACCATCGGCCGCCCCGCAAATATGGATCATGGGAAAGCCTCCCTGTGCTATCGACTTAACTTTATGGATAGGATTTCCTATAAAATTGGAAACATCCTTTTCAGTTTTTAAACCGTATATTTTTTTGAATGCCTCCCAATCCAAGGCACTTCCCTTACCCCGCCCCATACCGCCGGGCCAGCTCTTCCCATCAATAACTGGGGCATCGGCGTACACACAGGCTACTTTTTTCGGGTTCTTTTCTGCCCAATTATAAACAATCAACCCCCCTCGGCTCATCCCTTCCAAGACCACTTTTTTGGAGAGTCCGGCCTGGACCATCAACCCATAAAATCGGTCCCAACGTTTAATCGCCTCGGGACCACCGTACAAATTGGCCACATCGCAATAGGCAATATGGAAGCCCCTTTCCAGCAAGGCAATATCCGTTTGGGGTTCATGGCCCCAAAAGCGCGCCCTCAATACCCAAGGAGCTCCGGGAGCCACTTTTTTTGGCTTTACCACCTTACATTGGGTGCCCTTAAGTTCAAAATTGGTAAGGGAATAACCATAAAAATTTTCGGGTTCCAGTACTTTTATTTCCTTGGATTTTAAGATATCTATTGTTACAGATTCCTTTTGGATTACCGCTTCATATAATCTTTTGGCAATTACCGTTGCCCCAAGGGAAGAAGGGTGCACCTTATCCGGCAATAAATCAGGTCGATCAACAAACAATTGGTACAGATCCAGCACCTCCGAATTCGTCCTATAGGCTACGGTACGGGTTATAGGGACAATTTTATTTATGATGACTTCGTTCCAAATCCGGGTAGTATCAGCTGTAAAGGCAGGAATGGGAAGCAAAAGAATTATCCTAGCCTGTTTATTTTCCTTTTTAAAGCTATTGACCAGGTCCGTATAATCTTCCTCGAAATCGGCCAAATGAATCCGATTTTGAAGCTTGCTATCATTGGTACCCAATTTTATAAAAACGACATCGGGCTTAAATTCCAACGCCTTGGAATAGGATTCCGTTTCCCAATAGGGGTTATTCCCTTTTTTTAATAGGGTTCTTCCACTGACCCCGAAATTCCTTACTTCATATGTATTCCCCAACATGGACTGTAATTGCTCTGGATAGGCATTTTTTTCCCTATTGGCCACTCCCGAACCATAGGTAATACTGTTTCCTACACAGGCAATTTTAATGGGTTCTTGAAAGCTGGCCCCTATGGATCCGCTTATTGAAAATAGCCCTAAAAGTATAAATAATAATTGCTTCCCGATCATATCATCCTGTATCCCACCGTTTTTTAAATAGATTTTATTTGGTTTTGAATTCCCAGGTCACCTTTTTGCTGTAGCTATATGGCTTCCCTTTTTCGGGACTGCCTATAGTGCCAACAAGTTTTCCTTTCCTGTCCTTTTTTACCTGTATTTTGACCTGAGAGTATTGTCCCTTTTCAAAATCGAAGCTTAGCCCATCATCATCATAAAGGGTATATTCACCTTCCTTGGTTCCGTAATGACGAATAATCAAGTCTACCTTTTCCCCAATTTTTGGAGCCTGTCTCCGGGTGGGCCGCATGGGAACCAAACCTCCATCCTTAACAAACAACGGTATTTTTTCCATTCCGGGAGTTACGGTTATAAGCTCGTTTTCCCCAACAAATTCCCCATTGTAGAAATCGAACCATTTTCCTTTCGGCAGAATTACCTTTCGCTCCCTTTCCCCTTCGAACATGGGAGCTACCAAAATATTGTCGCCCATCATATACTGATCCTTTATTTCACTTTTAAGGGCTATTTTATAGGGATTGTCCGTTGAGTCCAGTTCCCCTTCGTCCACTTTCGGGTCATAGGAAAACCCATCTACCAAATTCATGGCCCTAAAAGGAGGCAGGCCTTCAAAATGATATTGGGAAAAGGTAGAATAAATATAGGGTAATAACTGCATCCTTAAATTGGCTACCTCCCTGACGGCCTCTTCCACTTCGGGAAAGGACCAGGGTTTGGTACCGTCTGCCCAGGCATTAAGCATGGCCATGGGTGAAAAGCAAACGGATTGCATTCTCCTCAACCATTCCTCCGCCGTTTTGGAGGCCCGTACCTCCGGTGTCCATAGCACCCCTATAAAGCTGCTATTGACCAGGGCCGTAATAAAATCCTTATGACTGTAATAATCATTGTATATAACATAGGGCAAAGCACTGCCCCCGGCATTGGATGCCCTTACCAGACCATAGGTCCTCTGATTTTTTTCCTTGAACCATTTTGCGGTCATGTCCTGAATTAACAGTCCATAAACCTGCCTCATCTGTTCCCCGCTATAGCCCGAAGGAAATGTAGCTACATCCGGCCATATCCAAAAGTCATAGCCATCTACCTCATCGATCTTATAACCACTGACCCCAAGGTCCAAATGGTTTTGGACAAAGTGTTGCTTAAAAATAGCCCTGGTTTCAGGAAGCATCAAATCCGGTACAATCCCATTCCACACGGTATGTGAAGCGGAAAGACCTTTTAATTTCGGATATAGGGATCCTACCGGAGATACGTAAGGGTTTAACCATAAGTTGGTCCTTATCCCCTCCGCCAATAATTCGTTATTGAACTTTTTTGGATCCGGAAATCTTGTCCTGTCCCATTCAAAACTACAGGGATAGGCCATACTGTGCCACCCTGGCTCCACTCCGATAAAATCTAAGGGAAAATCGTGGTCCTTAAACTCTTGGGCTTCCTTGGCAATATCATCCTGAGTATAAAGTGTAGGTACCCTTTGGGTAAATCCCAGGCCCCATTTTGGGGGAATATACCCCCCTCCATTATATAAATTATAGCGTTGTACAGCCTCCATGGGCGTAGCACCCCCATATATATAAACATCGGTTCCCTTTGCCGGCACCAATATTTCCACGGCATCGGAATAGGGTTGCGCCTGCCATTTCGGATCTGTGTTCCTGTCCCTCAAGACCGGTTTGTCGTCCGCATCCACCCTAATACCCGTTCCGGCATATACGGTAATATACCTGGCCGCATCTATCAACACTCCATATCCTTTGGAGGACACATAGAAAGGAACAGGAGCATGGGTACGGCCATCATCGCGACCACCGTAATGGTCTACGTGCAATTGCATAATGCGACCTCTTTGATGTACCGTTTTAAAGTGGAGTCCCAAACCATAGATTTGCTCTTCCCTAGATAATGGAAATTGCAGATAGGTCTTCCCGTCTATTATTTTTGTCTTTATTTTATTCTTTTGAAATGGAAAAAATGTCGCGGACAAATTTTTAAGTGCCTCCACTTTGGGCTGCACATCCGCGGCCTTTAACAAACTAATATCCTCTGGTTCCCCAACACTGGCTTTCCAGATGCCATTTTCAATTTCCGTCCATTCCAGGTCCTGCCCATTGACCTGAAAGCAATACCCCAAAAGCAGTACGTATATCGCAATAAAACGGAATTTGGAAATCACGTTGGTTGGATTGTTCGGTTCATATAAATGGTTCTTATTTTTCGCTATAGGCCCTTGCCGTTTGCTTGGAACTTCCAAGCCCCTCGATTCCCAATTCTACCACATCCCCTGGTTTTAAATATTTAGGGGGATTAAATCCTAGGCCTACTCCAAATGGCGTTCCCGTAGAAATAATATCTCCTGGCAACAAGGTCATAAACTGACTGATATAGCTCACCACCTCCTGCACATTGAAAATAAAATCGGAAGTGGAACTATCCTGTACCGTTTCCCCATTCAATTTTAACCATAGGTGTAGGTTATTGGGATCTTTAATCTCATCCTTTGTAGCAATGAAGGGGCCAACGGGAGCAAAAGTATCACAACTTTTCCCTTTTACCCATTGGCCTTCCCTTTCTATTTGAAAGGCCCTCTCACTATAGTCGTTGTGCAATACATATCCGGCAACATGGTCCAAAGCGTTGGCCTCCGTCACATAGGATGCCTTTTTTCCTATAACCACTGCCAACTCCACTTCCCAATCTGTTTTTTCACTTCCTTTTGGGATGATTACATCATCGTTAGGACCTACCATTGCAGAAGTAGCCTTAAAGAACAACACCGGTTCCTTGGGTACTGCCATTCCACTTTCTGCTGCGTGTTTGGCATAATTGAGCCCTACACATACAATTTTTGACGGTCTCACCAAGGGCGCGCCCAAACGTACGCTTTGGTCCACCTTAGGACAATTGTCTTCATTTTTTGCCAACCAATCCTTTAGCTGGGCCAAGCCGTCCGTTCCAAAAAAATCTTCGTCATAATCCCTTCCAAAGGCCGATACGTCCAATCGGGTACCATTTTCCAATTGAACTCCAGGTTTTTCCTGTCCTACTTCTCCAAATCGTACTAATTTCATTTGTTTTTATTTATTCAGTTATTGTTTATTATGATATATTTCTGGTTTCTGGTTTCTGGTTTCTGGTTTCTAAAAATCGACATAAAATAACACATTGATATGTTATCCCGTTTTTAGATCTGCCTTTTTCCAAATATTCGGATCAACGTATCCCAATCTCCATTTCGACCATGATCAATCAGCTACTTGATCTACCCCCAATTATTACATTGGTACATTATCAAATTACCTTATTTTCAAATTTCCAAATTAACGAATTTCGACTACGCCCAATCGGCTACTTTATCTACCTCCAATTATTACATTTTATTACATTGATAAATTGGTATATTTTCAAATCATCCCATTTTCAAATCTCCAAATCAATTATAAAACACCTCCAATTGTTTCCATTGCTTACTTCCATATCCTTCAGGATCATTTTTTTGCCTTTCTCCCTGATTACTTCGCCCATTTTCTATATAGGAGACCATTAATCTGGTCAATGCTCTTTCCACTTCATGGAACTGACCATACACATTGTTCCTTTCCTGGGGATCCTTGCTTAGGTCGTACAGCTGAAATTTTGGCAGATCCCCTATCCCTTCCGAATCGGGTTTGGGATTGCTCCAGCCACCCGATCCCGGGCAAAAAATCATTTTCCAATTGTCCTTTCTTATGGCAAAACTCCCATTGATGGAATGATGTACCGTTGCTTCCCTAAGATAATCTTTGGACGCCGGATCGGTCAACAAGGGTAAAAAGGAAAAACTATCCTCCCCTTCATCATCTGCCAGTTCAACACCCACTATATCCGCACAGGTAGCCAACAAATCCGTGGTACATATGGTTTTGTCCGATCTCGAATTAGGCTTGATCTTGTCAGGCCATTTTACCATAAACGGCACTCTATGGCCTCCTTCAAAAATATCCGCCTTATGACCTCTATAAATACCGCTCGGATAATGGCCAAGGGCCATCATTTCGCTAATATCGGCAGCAGGGGAGCAACCATTGTCACTGGTAAAGATAACAATAGTATTTTCATGGATTCCCGCTTCCTTTATCACATTTTCCAATTGCCCCATATAAGCATCGATCATCATCATAAAATCCCCATAGGGATTTAAATTGCTTTTCCCCTGCCATTCTTCAGTAGGCAGAATGGGGGTATGGGGCGAAGGCAAGGCCAAATACAAAAAAAAGGGATCTTTTCCCTTGGATTTCTCCCTTATATAATCAAAAGATTTCCTGAAAAAGTTGGGAGTTACATCGTCAAAGACAAAATCTTTGGAGGTAGGGCCTTTTCGCCACCAGCCATAGGTATCCTTACTTTCGGTAACCGTATCGGGAACCATGGTAGGCATTCCATTTTCCACATAGACGTAGGGAGCCATATCCAAAGAACCACTGTGTCCGTATGAATAGGTAAAACCAAGGGTGTTCGGAGAATTCCCTACTTTTTTTGAAAAATCCAAATTATTAAAATCCTTGGCATCCCAACCTTCTCCGAGGGCCAGTTTCGGGTCTTTTAGGGCCCAATCCCACCCCAAATGCCATTTCCCAATAAAGGCGGTTTCATAGCCTTCCTTTTTAAGCAAAGAGGCCACGGTAGTCCTGCCTTTAGGAATCAATGCCCTGGAATTTCCTGTAAGCACAGAACTTTTTAAGGGGCTCCTCCAATTATACCTCCCGGTAATAATGCCATATCGCGTAGGGGTACAAACGGAAGACGAAGTATGGGCATCCGTAAAAATCATTCCTGCAGATCCCATTGCATCCAGATGGGGTGTCTTTATTCTACTTTCCGGATTATAGATGGCAATATCGCCATACCCAAGATCATCGGCCAATACATAAATAATATTCGGCTGCTTTTCCCGATCGGCAGTTGATTTGCCATTAAGGCCATAGATGGTTCCACCGATCAATACTGCAATAAAAAAATACGTATACCAACCCTTCATGATTCTAATTCCTTACTTCTTGGTGGTCAGTGATAACCGACTTTCCTTTTAATTCCTAAATATAGTTAGATTCAATTTCCACGACCAATTATTATTTTGATATGTTTCATTGATCTCATCTTGACTTTTTCCGATCGGCTAAAAAATTAGGCTTAAATTTTACTCCAATAAAAAATCCAATTCGGCAATGGCCGCAGTCTTGCCATTTCCTGCAATCACTTTTGATGCAAGCCCAATATATCTGGTCTTGATCTTGGAATTGAACATATGGGTTCTGGTGGTAGGATCGTTTATTAAGTTTCCGAACTGGAAGTCCTCCACATTTTTCCAGGATTTTCCATCCGCACTTATCCTAACAACACCCTTTTCTATCATTCCTTCGGACGAAAAAGTTTGGGGCGTGTATGTAAATCCACTGATGGCATACTCTTTTCCCAAATCGATATTTATATAATGTGGCATTCCCTTGGGACCGGAACTCCAATACGTAGCGGGGTCACCATCAAAGGCGTTCTTTGAAATATGCCCACCTTGGTAACTGTCCTCTCCCACAGACTTCCAATCCTTTTTTACTATTCCGAAAAGAAGCGAAGCAATACTTCCCAGTTTTCCATTTACCTCTGCTACGGCCTTAACCTCTCCCGAAGGAAAATTAAATGGCTTATGGTAAATTTCCGAAGCTGCAGTAGGTTCGCTGCCATCTGTAGAAAAGCGAATATTATATCCGGAATTTATGTTCCCGGCTACATCTTCCCCATGTGGTTTCCAACCAAAACTGTCCTTTTTGGGGGATATGGTTACCTCGCCCTCTAGAGATCGTTCCATATGCAATTGTGGTGGTCTAGCCTTATAATAATGGGCCGACATAGTTGCTATGGCCGGATAAGAACGGGATTCCAGAATTCGGAGACGTAATTTTTGCGTGGTAACTTCTGGAAAACGTAAAATACGTTTATACCCTATATTGGTGGCCGCGGCAATTTCCTTCCACCCATTGTCCACCCAAGCGTCCAAGGCATGTTGTTCTATCCGTTCTCCATGGGTATCTATAGCTTCCTGTATGGTCAACCTGTTTATCGTGATCGGGACATCGGTTTCAATAACCATCTCTTGGCCCCCCAAACCCAACAATTCAAAACTTGAAAGATCATTATCCAGGATCCCCTTAGGTCCCTTGGCTCCGGTCAACAAATTGGAACCATAGGTTTCGTTGATCCTAACACCTACTTCTTCCAATACGGACACATCGGTAGGAGAAAATTTACCTTCCCTGTTGGGGGGAATATTGAGAAGGAAAGTGGAATTCCCCCCAACAGATCTTTCATATATATCGAACACATCGTCTGCGCTACGTACTTTCTGGTCTTCATCATCCCTATAGAACCAGCCTTCTCTGATAGAAGTATTGGTTTCTGCCTGTTGGTAATGAAGAAATTTACCCTTGTACAGATCTTCCCTACTCCCCAAGGATTCAGCAGTCAAATCCGCAAAACTGTTCATCCGATCGGGGTCTTCCTGATAGGGAATTACGTTCCATTCGGTATCCCTTGTTTTCCCGGCTTCGTTACCGCACCAACGGATATCCTCTTTCCCAAAAATGACCGCCTTTGGGGCCAAGGCCCTGATCAGTTCCTTCCATGCCAAATAGTTATAGGTTTGGCCACCTTTTCTTTTCGGGTGCGCTCCGTCGAACCAAACCTCATGGATGGGCCCGTACTCGGTAAGCAGTTCAAAGAGTTGGTTCAGAAAATATTCGTTGTAGTCGTCCACTTTGAACGTAAATGTCGTTTTGTTCCCAAACGGCCTTCCTTCCACTGGCCGTGGGATGGTCCTTTCGGTGTACTCACTTAAATTTCCATATAATCCCTCCTTATTTTCAATTTGGAACAAATCTGCCGGGGATAGGTACACCCCCAATTTTAACCCATATTTTTTACAGGATTCGGACAATTCCTTGAGGACATCGCCTTTGCCATTTTTAAAAGGGGAGGACATAACCCCGTGTCGAGTGTAACGGCTTTGCCACAGAACAAAGCCATCATGGTGCTTGGCGGTAAATATGACCATTTTCATGCCGGCATCCTTCATGGCCTTGCACCATTGATCGGTATCCAGATTCTGGAGATCGAATATTTTAGGATCTTCCATTCCATCGCCCCACTCCATTCGGGTAAAGGTATTGGGACCAAAATGAATAAAGGCTATGAACTCGTTCTGTAAAGCCTTATACTGATTGGCTGTAGGTACCACATGGGCCGCTTTAAGTATAATGGAATCGTTACTGTCCGTATCCTTGACTTCTATGGTGTTGGAAACCGGCATTGCCAAAGCATTAAACTTTGGTTTTTGTTCACAAGAACCCAACAAACATATGATGGCCAAAAATTTAAATATCCTACTCATTTATCATTTTTATAATTAAAACTACTTCTTGTGTTATAAGGTTGGGGTTTACATTTTCCACAACCTTCAAATTTCCACATCAACAAATCATCAAATTGGTACATTATCACATTAAAACTAGCCGTTCAATTTTATATACCCTCCATCAATAGGAAAATCGGTTCCCGTAATAAAAGAGGCCTCGTCCGAGCAGAGGTAAACCGCTAAATTGGCCACCTCCTCAGGTTTCCCCATCCTTCCAATAGGTTGGGTTTTGGATAATTTTTCGAACATTTCCGCTTCCTTGCCAGGGTAGTTCTTCTTAATAAATCCGTCTACAAAGGGAGTATGTATTCGTGCCGGAGAAATGCTATTGCATCGAATACCACTATCCAAATAATCCTTGGCTACGGAATAGGTCATGGTAAGCACTGCACCTTTGGACATGGAATAGGCAAATCTGTCCGAGATGCCCACGGTAGAAGCAATGGAAGCCATATTTAAAATAACCCCCCCTTTTTCCTTCATTTTGACAATAACCGCATGCATACAATTATAAACCCCTTTGATATTTACATTATAAATACGGTCCATATCAGCTTCGGCGGTTCCTTCCAAATTTCCAACATGGGCTATCCCTGCGTTGTTCACCAAAATATTGATATAACTTTCGGTACCGATAGCGGAAATTATTTCAGCTACCTGGGCATTATTGGACACATCGCAGGCATGAAAATTGGCCTTCCCGCCCTTAGCCAGGATTTCCCCAACAACACGTTCCCCATTTTCCGCATTAAATTCCAAGATGTGCACATGGGCACCTTGACCCGCAAACGCTTTGGAAATGGCTTCCCCGATCCCACTGGCACCACCGGTAACAACCGCTACTTTATTTTCTAGACTAAAAAGTGACATAGTTATACTTTAAATTATTTATCTTATTTACTATTATTCATTTCCCTATTATTTGGCCATTGCCCCTTCCTGCCAAATTACACCTTCCGGAAAACTATAGTCCTCCAAAGATTGCTCTTTCATGGTGATACTGTACCCGGACATGGAAGGCGGCATATAGGCCCCATTCCTTATTACCACGGGGTCATAAAAATGTTCGTGCAAATGATCCACATATTCTATGATACGATTTTCCAAAGAACCGCTTATAGCGATATAGTCTATCATAGAAAGGTGCTGTACGTATTCGCACAACCCCACTCCCCCTGCGTGGGGGCAAACAGGAATATTGAATTTTGCGGCCATTAAAAGGATGGCCAATATTTCATTTACCCCACCTACCCTACAGCTATCTATCTGGCAGATGCCAATGGCATTGGCCTGCATTAATTGCTTAAAAACAACCCTGTTCTGGCAGTGTTCCCCAGTGGCTACTTTTATAGGGTAAACGGCTTTTGCAATTTTTGCATGGCCCAAAATGTCGTCTGGACTGGTGGGTTCCTCTATCCACCATGGATCAAACCTTTTAAGCTCCGCCATATTGGCAATGGCCTCGTCCACATCCCATTTCTGGTTGGCATCCATCATCAATTTTAATTCGGTCCCGATCTCTTCCCGGATTATCGCTGCCCGTCGCATATCGTCCTTTAAATCGGATCCCACCTTTATTTTCATATGCTTAAATCCGGCCGTTTTGGCCTCCCTGCACAATCTCCTCATTTTATCGTCCGAATACCCCAACCACCCTGCTGAAGTTGTATAGGCCGGGTAACCGTTCGTCAATAAATGGTCTATACGCTGCTGTTTGGTCGCCGCTTTCGATTCCAAAAGTTCTAAAGCCTCCTGAGGACTAATGGCATCGGTGATATAGGTAAAATCTATACAGGAAACCAGTTCTTTGGGCGTCATGTCTGCCAATAGTTTCCACAATGGTTTCTTTTCCGCTTTGGCATAAAGATCCCAAACAGCGTTTACAACAGCTCCAGTAGCCAAGTGGATTACCCCTTTTTCAGGTCCCAACCAGCGCAATTGGCTATCACCTGTGATCATCTTCCAAAAGGCGCCCATATTGGCAGTGAAACTCTCCAACGATTTTCCTTTTACCAAGGGTGCCAATGAATGGATGGCGGCTGCACATAATTCATTTCCCCTACCAATGGTAAAGGTTAATCCATGTCCCTCCAGATTGTCCGGATGATTGGTTTTTAGTATTACATAGGCTGCGGAATAGTCAGGATCTGGATTCATGGCATCCGATCCATCCAGTGATTTACTGGTAGGAAATCGGACGTCTTTTACATGAACATCCGTAATTATAATTTTACTGCTCATCATATTTAAAATTAATCAGAACAAAACTAATCCCAAACCATATCTATAACTACCACAAGAAATGCCAATTTAAATACTTTTTTTGCCAACATATAAGTTATTTATCAATTTTGAGTATGAAGTTTAATATAATCTGAAGGAGACATCCCGGTGATGGACTTAAAATGTCGGTTAAAATTTGAAATATTGTTAAATCCGGATTCATAGCAGACAGGAGTGATGCTATTCTTGTTCTCGATCAACAATTTACAGGCGTAACCAATTCGTATTTCATTCAAATAACGGGTAAAGGTCTTTCTGTGGATTCGTTTAAAAAACCTACTAAAGGCAGAGGGGTTCATTTTGGCTATCTCCGCCACATCCTTGGAGCCAATAGGCTGATTAAAATTTTTAAATACAAATTCATAAATCTCATCCAACCCCTTATTATCGGTCTTATTAAAGGAATTTAAAAACCCCGGACTCGACAATAGCTGGTATTCCTCATGATTTGCCAGTTTGTACAGAATTTCAATAAGCTTTATTGTTTTATCAAAAGGCTCGTGGCTATGAAGCCTCTTAATTTTCTCAATTAGTTTAGAATCCATATTGGAGAATTTAATCCCCTGGCTAGCCCTTTTGATCAATTGTAATATGGGCTTCATTTCTATGGCGTTTAAAAATTCCAGCCCTAAAAAATCTTCCTTAAAATGTATTGCGATTGCCTCCGACTCCAGACCTGAATCCGGCTCAAAATAGATCTCATCGTTAAGCCACATATGGGGCAAATTTTTGCCGATAAGAACAAGATCCCCTTCGGAGAATTTTTCAATTCCATCGCCAATAAAACGGGTCCCAGTGCTCTTGGCTATATAAACCAATTCCAATTCCGGATGGTAATGCCAAACTTTTAAGAAATGGGAATACTTATTATTGGTAACCGTAAAGGAGCTATTCTGCAAACTGGCCCTATTAAGAAGGTGTAATTTCATAAAATGATCACTAACAAATGGCTTAATTGAGATTTTAAATATACATCTTTTTTTGTATTGATGCATAATCGGCAAAAATAGTATTGCTAAATGTGTAAATTTTAGTTGAAATGAAAGAAATTACATCCTATTTTCGGACGTTAACATTATGTGGTTATTTTTTTCCAAGGAAATAACTAATTTATATTGCTTTAAACTCAAATCCTTTAATTACCTATAAAATGTCCGGACAACCCTTAGACCAATTGATTGCTTCCTTGGCAAAAGGAAACAGGGCGGCATTCAAGGCCATATTTAATCTGTATGAAAAAAGGTTGTACTATTTCATACATTCCATTACGAAGTCGGATTATGCTTCCGAGGAAATACTACAGGAAGTATTCATAAAAATTTGGACAAAAAAAGAAACCATAGACACAAGACATTCCTTTGATGCCTTTCTATTTACCATAGCAAAAAATTCCACATACAACTATTTAAGAAACATTGCTTGTCAAGAATCCTTAAAAAAGGAATACTGGAAAAACCTTAGCACACTGAACGAGGAAACCGAAAATAGTATTCTCCTTGCCGAATACGAGGAATTGGTCAACGATATATTGGAAAACATTCCCACACAAAAGCGTAGCATTTTCATTTTATCCAAACTACAGGGAAAAAGCAATGAGGAAATAGCCAATCTTTTGGGAATAACACAAAAAACGGTAAAAAACCATCTCTGGAAGACCTTACAAATTATCAGGACAGAATTAAAACCGCATATGGCAGACACCATATATTTTTTTCTTACCAGCCTTTTAATCATGGCATAATTTACTTATTTCTTAAAAAACATATTTCTTATTTGGGACTTTTGCATTTTTGAGGTGTATTACTTATAAACCCCATAATATAGCTATTAAAATACTGTAGATGCACAACGAGAACAAATTGGATAAGCTCTTCAAGAAATTGGTAGACAATACCATTTCCGAAAAGGAATTGGATTGTTTAATGGAGCTTATTAATAGTTCCGATCCAAACGACCTTATGAATGGGATATTGGCCAAGCATTGGGAAAATGCAAAGACGGGAAACCTGCCCATTAAGAAAGGAATAGAAAGGGATTCCGAAGTTCTCTTGCAAAAAATACTATACAAAATAGAGGGTATTGAAAAGAAAAAAAAAGTTAAACCATTTTTTCCACATTCAAATATTGGTTTTTGGTCCGGTATTGCTGCTACATTCCTATTGCTTATAGGTGTTTACTTTTATAACCAAAATACAATAGGAAGCTCCCCCGAGCCTATTACCATTGAAAACAAGCCGGATTCCAAAGCAATTACATTACAATTGGGCAATGGTACCATAGAAACCATATCCGAGAACGGAGAGCGCAAAATTACCACTACCAATGGAAACTTGGTTGCTTCACAGCAGGGGAACTCTTTACAATATAGTGGCACCGAAGCTCAAGACAAATTAGTATACAATACCCTTAACATACCATATGGACGGGAATTTGACCTTGTACTGTCCGATGGTACCAAGGTAAAATTAAATTCCGGAAGCTCCATTACCTATCCGGTCAGTTTCCTTAAGGGACAGGACAGAAAAGTTTTTTTAAAAGGGGAAGCATACTTTGATGTTACCACAGACAAGGCACACCCTTTTATTGTAAACGTGGACGAAATGAACATAAGGGTATTGGGCACCCAATTCAACCTATCCTACTATCCGGAAGATGAGGACATCAGCACCGTACTGGTAGAAGGGGCCGTAGCCCTTTACAAGGAAGGGGCCAATATAGATTCAAATACTACGGCCCAACTGGTGCCGGGACAAAAGGCTGCATGGAACAAAGCCAATAATACTATGACCATAAAAGAGGTGGATACCAACATATACACGGCATGGAAAGACGGGTATCTTTTGTTCAAGGCCGCCCCTTTCTATAGTATTAGAGCAAAACTGGAACGCCATTTCAATATTAGTATAGAAGATAGAAGTGGGCGATTGGAAAACCAAATATACACCGCTACATTTAGAAATGAGACGATTGAAGAAATAATGGAAGCCTTCAAAGAAGATACTCCCTTTGAGTATGTACAGGAAGGTTCCAAAATTATAATACTCGAAACCAATAATAACTTAAATAAGACGCCAATGAACAATAAATGAAAAAGGAGTACTAGACGTATCACTTTCATAAAAAAAGCCGGAAAAATGTTGGCGCATTTCCCGGCATAAGAAAGTGATATAAACAAACGAAATGTTTAATCACCAAACCTTTACAAAAGTATGAAAAAATTGAATCCAGTAGGGCCCTTCCATTCGGATTGGCTAAGCAAACATCATTTAAAGATGAAACTAACGACCCTATTACTAATAGTTTCTCTATTTAAAATTCAGGCCAACACCTATGGTCAGAACACAAAAATCACATTAAACCTGAACAACGTCAGCGTTCAACAGGTTTTTGAGGAAATTGAATCCCTTTCAGATTTCAGGTTTCTGTACAACCATAAAAAGGTAAATTTAAAGAGAACGGTCTCCATAAATGTGAAAAAAGAACCTATTTCAAATATCTTGGACAGGATGTTTGAAGCAACAGATGTCTATTTTACCGTTAAGAACAAGCAGATTATATTAAAAACGGGAAAAATAAACAAATCTGTCGACCTTGTAAATAATCCTATTGAACAACATACCATAAACGGAACCGTTACCGATACGGACGGCAACCCTTTACCTGGAGCGAACATCGTGGAAAAAGGAACCACTAATGGGGTAACGGCCGATTTTGACGGCAACTTTACACTGGATGTGGCCAATGAAAATGCAACCCTGATTATAAGCTATATCGGATTTGCATCAAAAGAAGTACCGCTTAACGGGCAATCCTCCGTTTCCATTAGTTTGGAGGAAAGTGCAGCAGGCTTGGACGAAGTGGTGCTGATAGGTTATGGAACCCAGAAAAAAAGTGACCTTACCGGCGCCGTGGGCTCCATAAAGTCTGAAGAATTGGCGGAAAGACCGGCAGCCTCGTTGAACCAGGCCATGGCCGGAAAGGTAGCTGGGGTAAACATAACCTCCGGCTCCGGACGACCAGGGGGCAGGACCGTAGTACGGATACGGGGCAACACCTCGGTAAGTATTGCCAATACCCCCCTTTATGTTATAGATGGTGTGATATTAAATGCGGTGAATTTACCCAACGGCAGTACGCCCATAGATTACCTGAATCCCAACGACATCCAATCCATTGAAGTTTTAAAGGATGCTTCGGCTACGGCCATATATGGTGCCAGAGGCGCCAACGGTGTAATTCTTGTATCCACCAAAAAAGGTACGACTACCGGAGAGACCCGACTTAATTACGATGTGGATTTCAGTATAGGGACCTTGCCTAAAAAACTGGAACTGTTGAATTCTGAAGAATTTCTTCGCGTAGAGGAAATAGCCTATGCCAATGCCGAAAAATTCGACCCGGAAGGATGGGCAGGAGGAAGATATACCGACCCCAGATTAAAAAGAACCGATCCCAGACTTTTTGATGCCAATGGCAACCCACTTTATGACACCGATTGGCAAGATGAAGCCATTAGAACGGCTATTACGCAAAACCATCAACTTTCTTTTACCGGTGGTAACCAAAAATCGAATTTTGGACTATTTATGGGCTTTAGAGATGAAGAAGGGTTGATCGTAGAATCATGGTTGAAACGTTATTCCGGGAGATTTACGTTGGATACCGATGTTACCGACTGGTTAAAAGTTGGGGGCAGCCTAAGCTATAATGACCAAAACGAAAAACAAATAGACCAACTTGGCGGTGGTGGTATCACTACCATGCGACAAGTTTATGAGGCTTTGCCCATTATACCCGTGCGTTATGAGGATGGCAGTTGGGGCTCCAACATACACTATCCAGGAATGGAAGGTGGGGGTAGCCCGGTAGCGGTTGCAAACGACCGCAGGTATTTCCTAAAGACCCAGACCGTTTTGGGCAACTTCTACGGCAATATAAAGTTCAATGAAAACCTTCAATTGCGAACTACCATAGGTACCAATATCATTAACCAAAGAAACGATTATTACGGCGGTAAGGACCTAAGGTATATCGCCATGCCAGATGGTGCCGCATATGTAGATAACTCCCGTTATAATTCGTGGCAATTTGAAAACTATTTGACCTATATCAAAGATTTTGACAGCAATAATTCGTTAACGGCCATGTTGGGACTTTCCTGGCAGCATGTGGATCAGTTTGCAGCAAGGGCATCGACTCGAGGGTTTGCAGATGACTTTTACGGTTTTAACAACTTGGGTGCAGGGTCCAACCCTCAAACACCAAGTTCAAATAGAATTGCTTACGGCCTAAATTCCTATTTTGGGCGTGTCAATTATAACTATATGAACAAATATTTGTTGACACTTACCGGTAGGGCCGACGGATCGTCCAAATTTGGACCGGAAAACCAGTTTGCCTTTTTCCCATCGGCAGCATTGGCCTGGAGGGCTTCCGAAGAGGATTTTCTTTCGGAGAGCGAAACCATTTCCAATCTTAAACTCAGGGCCAGTTACGGTGCTACTGGCAACTCGGAACTACCGGCTTACCAAGCATTGGCCGGCCTGTCCAACGGTTCTGTAATTTTTAATGGTGCCCGTTCCGCCTACACCGTCCCCGGTCGTATGGCCAATCCCGATCTAAAATGGGAAAAAACGGAACAGGTAGATGCCGGGGTTGAGTTGGGCCTTTTCAACAATCGTATCGGGCTGGAGCTTGATGTATACCGAAAGTTGACCTCCGATATGTTACTTAACGCCCCTGTCCCCTCTTCAAGTGGTTTTACCAATGTCTATAGAAACGTTGGCAGTATGGAAAACAAGGGTATCGAAATCAATTTGAATACCGTAAATTTTGATAATGAAATTTTTGGCTGGAGCAGCAACTTCAATATTTCGATCAATAAAAACGAAGTTACCGCACTTTCAGGAGGCTCGGATATATTCCTAGGGTCTACATTGATCCGTGTTGGCGAACCTGTAAGCACCTTCTTCGGATATATTGACGAAGGTACATGGAATACCGATGAAGCCGCGCAGGCAGCCATCTATGACAGATTGCCCGGAGATATCAAATACCGCGACCTTAACAATGACGGTGCCATCAATAGTGATGACCGGGCCATCATCGGAAAAGGTATCCCGGACGGCTTCGGAACCTTTGCCAACACTTTCAGATATGGTAATTTTGAACTACTGGTAGACCTGCAATTTCAATATGGCAATAGTGTAATGTACCGTGACGAGCACTCGGCCGAAGACCGTCAGACCATTGCCAATAGCTTCAAGACCGTCCTAAATGCCTGGACTCCGGACAATCAGGATACCGATATTGCCCAGATAAGGCCAATTGCGGCCGGGTACGATACCAACAACGATTCCGGGAAATTAAAGGATGCCTCCTTTTTAAGGGGAAGAAACCTAATGCTGTCCTACGTGTTCAAACCTGAATTGGTAGAGCGTTTACACCTAAATCGTCTAAGATTATACACCTCGGTGCAGAACTTTTTTGTATCTACCAAATATCCGGGGTACGACCCTGAAAGTTCAAATGGAAGTCAAGCTTTCGATCAAGGGTTCTCCCTTTACGATTATCCAAGGCCCCGAACCTTTATGATAGGATTAAATGTTGGACTATAACCATATAAAAGATAAAAAAATGAAATTCTATAAAAACTTTATAAGAGCTATAGCCGTCGTAACCACAATATCAAGTATAACGGCATGTAGTAACTTTTTGGATGAAGAAGATGAGTCTAACTTCACTACAGACACCTATTTTACCACGGCCGCACATGCCGAAAGTGCCGTTAATGGAATATATCAACCCCTGATTCCGATTACGGAGAGTGGTTTTGGCGGAGGTACATGGATGATGCTAGAATTTGCTACTGGTCTAGCTAACACCTCCCTGGGACAGGCCACCAACATATACCTGGTAAAGGATTTGATCAACAATTCGGACAATGGATATGGTAGCAGCTTCTGGACCGGATATTATTTAGGCATCTCCAGGGCCAATCTGGCGATAGAAAAGATCCCTGAAATAAATATGGACGAAACATTAAAGCAAAAATATTTGGCCGAAGCCAAATTCTTTAGGGCCTATTATTATTTTGGCTTGGTACGGATGTTCGGAAACATTCCTATCATTACCAATTCGGTAGATCTGGGCTCGGAGCAGTTATACCCTGAGCAATCTTCGCCAGAAGCGATCTATGATTTAATTGTCAGCGATCTTACAGATGCGGAAAACTCCGACCTACCTTGGAGGGATGGATCAGGTCGCGTATCCATGGGGGCCGTTAAAACGCTATTGGCAGATGTTTATTTGACCATGGGAGGCTACCCCCTCCAAAAAACGGAGAATTATGCACTTGCCGCCGCCAAGGCCAAACAAGTAATGGATTCGGAAGAATTTAACCTATTTGATACCTATGACGAGTTGCATGACCCTGCCACCAAAAACACCGGGGAATACATCTTTATGACCCAATTTGCGGCCGGCATTCAATCTGGCAACTGGCAGCCTGGAATTTTACCCTATAACTTGGGGATTTCGGCCTATTCGGCTCAGACCGGGGGCATCTTTTCAACAAACGCCTTTGTGGATTCCTACGAGATAGGCGATAAAAGAACGGAAGAAAAGCAATTCTATTTTAACAGTTATTCTTTAGAGGCCGACCGCAACAGCAGTGTTAATTTGGGAGCTCCTTATATCTTTAAACACTTTGATATTGAAGCGAACGAAGGAAGCGCCCAATCCGACTTGAACTGGTGCATCTATCGCTATGCAGACGTATTGTTAATGTATGCCGAGGCGGTGAACGAAGCCGAAGGAGGACCTACGACCGAGGCTTATGACGCCGTCAACCTAGTTAGGGATCGTGCCGAACTTGCCGATCTGACCGGTCTTTCCCAAGATGCCTTTAGGGATGCGGTACGAATAGAGCGAATCCACGAACTGAGTTTTGAAAACAAGACATGGTTCGACATGGCCAGATGGAGAAAGGCTTATAACCCAGAAACCAATATTTTGGAAGATTTTGTGGGACATAACTTCTCTTATCTGCCCAACAAGGCACTAACGGCAAGGGAACTATTATTCCCCATACCTACTTCCGAGATGCAGAACAATCCAAATCTGGAACAAAACACAGGTTACTAATCAATTATAGTAATGGATTTTTTTGAAATCCTAAAAAGTTTCAAAAAGGACAATTATAAGACACGGGCAGGAAATTTCCTCCCGTGTCTTTATTTATAATAGCTATCCACCCCAAATGTTATCAGCCCATCATCCGCATTATGCGTTAAATGAACCACCTCAACACAGAGCGTACGAGGTATTGGAACAGGAACCCCTGTCTACAATAACCAAGATATAGAACAAAATGATCCAATGCCATGCATCATAACTACTTATAACAATACACCCGGGTAAGGGCTCTAAGAAATTCTATTGATTCAAATAATCCTTCTACCAAACGAACGTTCAAAATATATACCCTAAATCAACCATTAAATTTAAAAAAGCAAAAAAAATACCGGTGATTGTTAGGAAATTGGTAGCCTTTATAGGACATACACCTTATCTTGCGTATAATTTCATTCATGAAATGAATTAACATACATTAATAGTTGGAGTTTTAATAATTTTAGGCTTGTTTCAATTTCATTTAAATGGGCCTGATAAATTGAGTTGAGTTAGTTTTGAAAAATCCGGACACCTTTAGGGTTCCGGATTTTTTTATATGGTATTGTTTGGGTTTAATGAAGTTTTCATTGCCCCTTTTGCCTTCTTTTATAAGATCTGGGCGTAACGCCCGTAAACTTTTTAAAAGTAGTAGCGAAATATTGGGAGGACCCAAAACCCAGACCAAATGCCACAGAGGTCACCGTGCCCCCGGCCGATAATTCAATTTTTGCCTGTTCAATCTTTAGGCGGTTGACATATTCCCTTGGGGGCATCCCGGATTTGGATTTAAACCAAAACTTAAAATACCCTACGGACAGCCTTGCCAAATTTGCCAATTCATCCACATAAATCATCCTATCTAAATTGTCTTGAATAAATCTGTCCAGTTCGTTTAACTTAGAGGATGGTATATCTTTTTGGGGACTATTGGAAAGTACAACGGTTTCCAATAATAATTGGGCAACCAACTGAACAACCATTATTCTAGATAACAAGGAATCCGAATTCTCCAGCTCAACAAATAATTTCTCCAGAATATATTTTAATTGGAATGCGCCCTTAAAAATTTGGCACGATTTATCCAGAAGTGCCCCGAGCAAAAACTCGGATTGCTTTTTGGACATATTACAAAGTTTCCCGTTTGGCCCATCTACCACTAATTGTATCCAAAACAATTCTCCTTTATCTTCCGGAAATTCCCCCGTACTATGCATGGTATTTGGTGGCACTACAAAAATATCATTTCCGTTAAGCTCAAATAATTGCTCACCAATCTTATAATGTTGTTGCCCCCTCATACAATAACAAATTTCCAAGGCACCCCCATGTTGATGACTCTCAAGACCCGGCTTTACCTCTTTGTAACGATAATGACCTATGGCCAATCCTCTTTTAACCCCGTACTCCTTTAAATTAAACACCCTTCTTTCCCTTGTTCCAAAATCCATTATAAAATGTATAAAAAAGTAATATAGTACAAAAATGATAGATATTTATATATTTAAATTACATCTTTGAAATCTATAGTTTAACACCATGGAAACAAAAAGATCCAAGTTCAATAAAGATGGATTTGTTAAAATAGACCCCTTAATTACACCAGAGGAAGTAGAATCCCTAAGGACGATTTACAATAAATTGTTAGAGGACAAAGTTAAAACTGCCCACCTAAGAAGTGATCTGGCAGGTGCGGACAATAGTACCAATAGTACGGTGGAGCGTATTACCCAAATTATGAGGCCCAGTACCATAGTGCAGGAACTCATTAATAATGGTGCCTATAAAAAAGCGGAACAATGGGCCAAGGAACTGCTAGGCAACGATATGGAGCTCGATTTTGACATGATGATCAACAAGGCCCCCAATACCAATACCCCAACGCCATGGCATCAGGACGCCGCCTATTGGATAACCATGCCCGATAAAAGAGCGGCCAGTTGTTGGATTGCATTGGACGAGGTGTTTGTAGAAAATGGATGTATGTGGTTTATCCCGAAAACAGAAGATAATACCATACTCCCCCACAAGAACCTACCCAACGGGGGTGCACTCTATTGTGAGACCGGAACGGAACATGCGGAGAACGTGCCCCTGTCACCGGGAGGATGCACTTTCCATGACGGATACACCCTTCATTACAGCAATGGTAATACCACCGAGACCCAGCGAAGGGCATTGATACTGAATTTCCGACCCAAAAAAATGATCGAGTTCGAAAGGGAGCAAGGAGTAGACCATACGGGAGAGAGAAAACAGAGAAATTAAAAAATTTCTTGAAACCGACTATCCTCGAGGCAGAGCCGTAGAGGTATTTCGCCGGTTTCATTTTGGCCTTAGGGCCAAAAACCGAAATTTTGTATTTTTGCCCCACCCGGAATTGCGAAAAAGCAATTCCGACCTCCCCCAAGGGGAGGTATGATCGGAAACTCCCAGGCAGAGCCGTCGGGGAATTATAAAGATTAAAGTAATCTTTATTCTTAATAAACACAATAGTTGGTTGTACTCCTAAACAAAGTATCACCGTCAATTTTTTAATCTTAGGGCTATTTCATTACTTTGCAACTCCAATTTAACAGTACATAACAAAAACCCGATTAGAGTATAAAAAATGGGTCATCGGTAAGAGGAACGAGGAAATAATATGTTCTTTTGAATGGACAGACTGCCACGCTGCGCTGACAGTGACAGGCCGTCATTGCGAACAAAGTGAAGCAATCTGCCCAAGGGGCGACAGATCGCTTCGTACCGCTCGATGACGAAAAACTATTTTTTGTCATGTACCAACTCCAATTTTATATATACTTGCAAAACTTTAATTGTCGCTATTTGAATTTAGAAAGAATCGTCATTACAGGAGGGCCCAGTACAGGAAAGACATCCATCATAGAAAAAATTGAAAGGGAGGGCTACTTCTGCTTTAACGAAATATCCCGTGAGATTACCCTGGAAGCCAGAAAGCAAGGAATTCCGCAGTTATTCGTTTCCGACCCTTTATTGTTTAGCGAAAGAATTATCCAGGGCAGGATCAAGCAGTTCCAAGCCGCCAACGAAGTGGACAAACCCATAGTTTTTTACGATCGCGGTATTCCGGATGTAGTGGCCTATATGGATTGTTTTGGACAGGCCTATGGCGAGCATTTTATAGAAAGCTGCAAAAAGCACCGATACGACCATGTATTTTTATTGCCCCCATGGAAAGAAATACATGAGTCCGACAATGAACGCTATGAAAACTTTGAAGAGGCGGAACGTATACATACCTTTTTGGAAAAAGCCTACACCAAATACGGCTATAAAATTATGAATGTTCCTAAGGAAACCGTCTCGGGAAGAGTTACCTTTATACTCAATAAACTAAAAAGGTTATAGTGCATCGGCACCCTAAGGATATATTGGAAAAATTTTGGGGATTTCCAAATTTTAAAAATTCCCAGGAAGAGATCATTGGCGCTATTTTAAAAGGACAGGATGTTTTGGCACTGCTCCCTACAGGAGGCGGTAAATCCTTATGCTATCAGGTGCCCGCTCTGGCCCGTGAGGGTATTTGTATTGTAGTATCTCCCTTAATAGCCCTGATCAAAAACCAGGTGGATACCCTAAAAAAACTGGACATAAAGGCCATTGCCCTTACCGGGGGCATTCCGTTCGATGAAGTGAACGACCTCCTGGACAACTGTCTATATGGGAAATATAAGTTTCTATACCTATCCCCGGAAAGACTGCAACAGGAATTGGTACAGGAACGGATCCGGCAGATGAACGTTAACCTTATAGCCATAGACGAAGCCCATTGCATTAGTCAATGGGGCAACGATTTTAGGCCTGCCTACCTAGAATGTCATGTTTTAAGGGAACTGGCCCCAAATGTGCCCGTAATAGCATTGACCGCCACGGCAACCAACGTAGTAGTAAAGGATATTTGTGAAAGTCTTCATCTGGAACGACCATGGGTGGCAAAGGATTCTTTTTCAAGGAGCAATATTACCTTTAGGGTCTGTTGGGAAGAAGATAAAAGATTTCGTCTTAAAGAGTTATGTGCCCAGACGAATAGGAGCAGCATCGTATATGTACGCAGTAGAAAAATGACCTTGGAACTGGCCAACTACCTATCCCAACAAGGGCATACGGCCACTTTTTTTCACGGGGGCATTTCCAAAAAAGATAAGGATGCCAGGTTAAAACAATGGCTGGAAAATAAAGTAAAGATCATGGTGGCTACCAATGCTTTTGGAATGGGGATAGACAAGCCGGATGTTGGCCTTGTGGTTCATTACCAGATTCCGGACAGTATGGAAAACTACTTTCAGGAGGCCGGAAGGGCAGGAAGGGACGGGAAACCGGCAAATGCGGTCTTAATTACCAACCCAACGGATGAGGCCCAGGTACGCAAGCAGTTTTTAGGAGTCCTGCCAGATGTTGACTTTCTTAAGTTACTGTACCGAAAATTGGC
>JAWKMN010000019.1:0-3608 GCA_041392165.1 Flavobacteriaceae bacterium | reverse complement strand
TTAACTGAAACAAAATGTCCATTATTTCAATGGTTGGAGCTTCAACTACCTCATAAGCTTGAGGTATACTTTTGGCCAAGTCCGATTCTTTAAAAGCTGTTATAGATTCTTTGCTATCCCATACATATACTCCTCCATAATTCCCTTCTCCATCCATTTTTACATAATACTTCTGCAGAAGACCGGGAATTGCCTCAAATTCCGGTTTTCTTTTGTTTGCTTTATCCAGAATGTTTTCCTCGGAAAGTTTCGATTTCAACTTCACAAATTGTAAGATCATATGCTTCGGTTTTAATATAGATTAGAAGTTCATTCTATTGCGCCCAACGTTCTTATTGTATGGCTTGTTGCGGAAAATCTTTGCGGATTTCCCACCGTGACGGAAATATAGTGAATTGTAACTAATCCGATTAAGGAATTCAGCCGCCATAAGCTATACACGGTGCTGTAAAACCTTATTTTTTATTATTCAGTGGAAATGTAATTCCAACTGCAATAGCTCCAACGAATTGCTGCACTGAGGGTTGGAAGTAATAAGTAAATCCTATATCAACATTATTATTCTTTCCCAATTCGAGTCCAAGTGCAAAAGGTATGTGATAAATTATTCCACTTTTATCAATATTGTCAAATGCGGTTAATGTTTCAAATGTTCCAATAGAGGTTCCAACCCCAATCTCAAGGTATGGTGCCACCCAAGGAATTGGGGCTCGAACCCGTGTTTTCCCACCAAATAGAAAGGCTTTGGATTCTGCTTTTTCGTTTGTAGGATTTTCATGTAGGTCTTTTCCGTTAGAATTTGTCAATATAAAGCCAGCGTATGGTCTAAGCTCAAACCAAGAAGCAACTTTCAGTACCAACTCTCCTTGAGCAAAAAATCCGCGGTCAGCAATGTTATCAACACTCTCATAAGGTACGCTAATACCATATCCAATTTGAGCGTTTATGGATTTTTCTTTTATAAACTGTGCTCCAACTAAATTTGAAGTCAGAACTATTATTAGTATGATCAGAGTTATTTTCATCTGTTCAAATTTATTGTTTTTTAATGGTTAGATGGAATTCGCCATTGAACATATCGTCCCGATAATTATCGGTTGGTATCAAGATTTGTATGGCTCATTTCATAATGTTTTACAACATGTTGGGTTCGGTTTATAATGTATTTGTTATTTCCTTTTCACAGAATCTTCCTCTGCCCCCAGTCACAATAACTTTTGGCTTTTTTATTTTGCTTAGCCTCATTTACATCACTCCAAAAAAAGGATTCCCATTCACCCTTAAACTTATTTAAGTTGGGAAGTTCACGGATACAGCAAATAGTTTAAGCGCATTTTTTTATACGCTGTTAGTCCAGGTTCCCATCCCGCCCTGATTGTTGCCTCAGGTACATCATCTATAATCTGCTGCCTAAAATCACCGCGTCCGATTTGGATTTCAATATTGTTCATTTGATTGCTGAATTTTGACTCAAAAAATTGTTCTTTATGGGGGTGTGCTTTGTAAAGTTCCCTTATCCATTCTAAATTTATCTGTTTTCGCTCTCTTAAAATAGCCGTGTCATAGTTTCTCAGATCAATGCCATAGCACACCTCATCCATAAATATGGGTGTTTCCGCCATACCCTTTATTCCTGTTGGCGTAAAGCTGAAGTCGTAAATGCCTTTATAAGCCGGACTGCCCAATACGGTAAAAGGATCATAAGTACCCCGACCGTGATTAATATATACCCCTTCAAACATACATACACTAGGGTACAACAATATAGATTGTTCGGTATTCAAATTTGGCGATGGACTAACCGGAAGCACATAGGGCATATCGTGCGTGTAATTGGCCACTGGGATTATTTGGATATCCGCTTTGACCTTATCTTTTAACCAACCTTCCCCATTCGCCATCAAAGCAAATTCACCTACGGTCAAACCATGGGACATTGGTATCGGGAACATCCCGATTCCCGACTTATATTTCATGTCGAGCACAGGACCATCGATTAAATAGCCATTGGGATTGGGACGGTCCAAAATCAATAAAGGCTTGTTGTTCTCCTGACACGCTTCCATTAACCGGGCCAAGGCATTGATGTTCGTATAAAAACGAACCCCCACATCCTGCAAATCATATATTAGAATATCCACATCTTGAAGATCTTCTTTACTTGGCTTGTTTTTTTTGCCATATAAGGAGATGATGGGAATACCCGTGGACGGATCTATTGCATCACTTATTTTTGCACCAGCACTTGCATTTCCCCTAAAACCGTGTTCCGGACCAAAAACTTTGACTATGTTAACGCCCAGTTGGCTTAAACTGTCTACCAAATGTGAATCCCCTATAATGGAGGTTTGATTTGCCAAAATGGCAACCCGCTTGTCCTTTAATAAAGGAAGGTACAAGTGGGTCTGCTCCGCACCGGTCTTTATCTTTTGATTTTCTACAATATCGCTGCTCGGCAGTATGGATGGTGCGTACATAAACACCCCTAACATTATCATTAAAATAGTTTTCATATTTTGTGACTATAAATCATTTATTTGCGCTAAGAAACTAGGCCTACCAACCAAACAGATAAAGATAATAAAATAAGCACAAGACTACGGCATGGATTTCAATACCCTATCCAAACATGGATTGTTAGACCATATACCAAAAACCTCCATGGTTGGTCAATAGCCCGTAATTGCTTTTTCAGCCTTTGTTTTTTGCCGTGTTCTTGATATTGTTTGTTTTTTAAAAGAGGCCAAGAACAACCATATATGGATTTAAACCTATGGTTTCTACAGTCCGATCTATAGTTGACGACCACTGCAATGGATAGGTTCTTTTTGATAAAGTGGGGTATACATTTTTGAACATCCTGTATGGCGATGGAATCCTATAACCGAACAGGGGCTATACCGGTAGTATTTGGATGGGATTAAAGCAACCCGTTGTTTTTGGAGCGAAGCATTAGTAAACTACCTAGGTGCAGGCCCGTCTGAATGGAAACGGGCAGGCCCCGAGACTTTGAAAGAAGTTTTATTTTTAGATTTCGACACAAGAGTCAGCGTATTATATCTCTATTATCGAGTGAAAAATCATGGTGTCTTCCCATCTCCCCATCAGGAGGTGATAAGAGCATCATTTTTTAAGATTATCATCCATTATTTGAAAGCCCCATCCCTATTCCATTTTGCTTTGGCCTAATATCCCATTTGGTCTAAAGACGCCACAAAAAGAGTATGGCCACATCCGCATTTACAGGGTTTTTCATTTTGTCCATTGACGGACCATGCCCAAATACCGTGTTTATGCAAAGATCGCGGCCTGTTCTGTTTTATATCCGAAAAAGGATAAACAACGCCTCCCAAGCCATCAGCTATCTAGGAATTGCCTATCATGGCAAGAGATCGGAAGTTGGTACTTTGAGAAAAATTGCTATCTTAAAATAGAAGCCAAAAGTGCCGGATACAAAGTAATGGTCAATCCGTTTTACGGTTTAATTTATTGGGTTTTATCTTCATCTCCTCGGAAACGTATTCGTATTGACCAACCGGAATATCATTGCAATATACCAAGGAGGTAGATGCACTCCAACTGGGCGGTTACGTCAGGCACAGCTCCGC
>JAWKMN010000018.1:0-6860 GCA_041392165.1 Flavobacteriaceae bacterium | reverse complement strand
TTGGAGGCAATATCATTTGCTGGTGTGGATAAGCTTCAAAATACTTCCTCGGAGCCACAAAGGGCACATGTGGTCTTACCAACCCGACTGCCAAAAAGAAAGGTTTGCTTTTGTGCTCTTTAATAAGTTGAACGGCTTTTTCAGCAGTTTTTCCATCCGAATGTACCAAATCATCCCCATCTGCCTTTACGATGGTCATAACATTCCCCCCTTTTTTTGGTTTCAACCCGTAGGGATTGTTCTGCACCAATTCGGCATCCCCTTCCGCTGTCCATTCCGGTCCCTGACTGTTATACCTTTCGGTCCAGGAAGCCTCATCATCCTGACCGTTGGAACCTTTCTCTATATCTCCAGGTACGCCCATATGATAAATCTTGCTTACCCGTGCCGTATAATAACCGTTGTCCTTGAACAATTGTGAAAGTGATTTGCGTGATGGCCCCACCTTATCCCTTCCACTGACATATCCATAAGTATTAGTGGCATTGGGGTAATAGCCGAACATTAAGGAGGCCCTTGAAGGCCCACAAACCGGATATTGGGTATAGGCCCTGGTATACCTGGTTCCTTCCGATGCCAATTGATCTAAATAGGGCGTACTGGAAGCTAGATTTTCATAGGAAGAGACCGCCGTAGCCGTTAGGTCATCCGCAATGATAAAAAGAACATTTGGATTTTTGGCGCCACTATTTTTTTTGGCTTTTTTCTGTTGGGCTTCACCTGAAAACAAGCATAAAAAAGATAAGCAAAAGAGTATTTTTCCCATTTAAAACATCGTTTAAAAATTCATCCATTAACAGCAACGTACCCCTAGGGTATTATTTAATGCATACCTCCCTCCAATTTGAAAAAACAGTTATGATATAAAATGGGTTGTTCCACACTTATATCGGAGTTGGAAATGCGAAACTAATAAATACAAATAAGACTCTGTTAAAAAGCTGGACAAATCCTAAAAAATTCTCCTATTTTTGCCCCATGGGCAGAAAGAATACAAGACAAGTTTTTGAAAACGTAGAAGTAGTTGATGCAGGAGCCAAAGGCAAGACCATTGGAAAGGCACCGGACGGACGGGTTATATTCCTGACCAACACTGTCCCTGGAGATGTGGTGGACGTTATGACCACAAAAAAAAGACAGGCCTATTTTGAAGGGGTAGCCACCAAATTCCATTCTTTTTCCAATAAAAGAACCACTCCGGTATGTGAACATTTCGGGGTATGTGGCGGTTGCAAGTGGCAGGATATGGACTATGAACACCAACTGTTCTATAAACAAAAGGAGGTAGAGAACAACCTACGCAGAATTGGCCATTTGGAATTGCCAAAGACCAATACCATCCTTGGCTCTAAAAAACAGTATTTCTATAGGAACAAGATGGAGTTTTCTTTTTCGGATAGCCGATGGTTAACATTGGAAGAAATTAAAATCCGACAAGGAAAATTGACGATAAAACGCTTTGGGATTTCACATCCCAGGTACATGTGGGACAAAAATATTGGATATTAAAAATGTCATTTACAGGAAGATCCTTCCAACGCCATTAGATTGGAAATGGATTTCGCCATTAAGAACAAGCTTTCGTTCTTTAATCCGAGAAACCAATGGGGCATGCTTCGCACTGTAATGATACGGACCTCGTCTACCGGCGAAATTATGGTCTTGATCCAGTTCTTTGAGGACAATTTGGCAAAAAGGGAATTATTGATGCATCATATGGCAGCAACATTTCCAGAAATAACTTCCCTGTTATATGTCATCAATCAAAAACAAAATGATACCATATACGACCAAGAAATTGTATGTTTTTCGGGACGGGACCATATATTTGAGGAAATGGAAGGCCTGCAGTTTAAAATAAATGCCAAATCATTTTATCAAACCAACTCGGAACAAGCCTATGAACTATACAAGGTAACCCGGGATTTTGCGGAACTTACCGGAAATGAATTGGTATATGACCTTTACACAGGTACGGGGACCATTGCCCAATTTGTAGCTAAAAAAGCAAAAAAAGTAATTGGTATTGAAGCTGTTCCCGAAGCAATTGCAGATGCCAAGGACAACGCCAGACGCAACAAAATAGAGAATGCAGAATTCTTTGTAGGGGATATGAAGAATATATTTAATCCCGCCTTTACAAAGGAACATGGTAGGCCAGACCTAATCATTACCGACCCCCCCAGAGATGGTATGCATGCGGCCGTTGTGCAGCAAATACTGTCCATTGCTCCGGAAAAAGTAGTATACGTTAGCTGTAATAGCGCTACACAGGCCAGGGATTTGGAAATGATGAAGGAGGATTATGAAATATTAAAAGTACAGCCTGTGGATATGTTTCCACAAACCCACCATGTTGAAAATGTCGTACTTTTAAAAATACGGACCAAAAAGTCCATCGAGAAATGAAAAAAATCCATACTGTAATATTGGCAATAATTATATTCATCGGCTTCGGAGCCTGTGAAAAAGATGATATCTGTATAGACGGAGTCACCCCTTTGCTAGTAATACGATTTTATGATGTGGACAACCCCACTGTATTGAAAAAGGTTCCTAAATTTAGAATTGTAGGAGTAGGCCAGAATACAACGGTCACCACGGTATCCGACAGAACCGACCTGGATTCCATTGCCATTCCGTTAAAGGTTACCGAAAACACCTCAGGTTTTTATTTTATCAACAATTCTTCAGATGCTGAAGCCACGGGTTCCAACGGAGAAACAATTACCGTTGAGGGGGGGGATTTGGATACCTTATACCTAAATTATAATAAAACAGATAAGTTTATTTCCAGGGCATGTGGGTATATTGCCAATTATGAAGATCTAAGTAGTGACCTAAAAATGAAACGGACAACTGGATAAAGGGGCATAGAGATTATAACCCCATCGGTAGAAAATTCAACAGCGGCACATGTTAAAATATTTCATTAATAGTTTTCTATTTCTCGCTATTTTTGGGGATATTCCCAAAACAAGCCCATTGATCTGCAGCCAAAAGATACAGTGGCCCATACTGATCCTTATGGCCTTAGGGTAGGAATAGACCTTAGTCGTCCCTTAATATCATTTCTAAATGATGGCTACCAAGGACTTGAAATAGTCGGCGATTATAGGATTACCAACAAACTTTATGTGGCTGCCGAATTGGGTAATGAAAAAAATACCAAACAAGAGGACCTGTACAATTTCACTACTTCCGGAAGCTACCTAAAACTTGGTGTGGATTATAATACCTATGGCAATTGGTACGGTATGAACAACTCCATACACGTAGGTGGGCGCTATGCCTATAGTACTTTTAGCCAAACGCTGAATAATTATCAAATTTTTGATACCAACCGATATTGGAACAATCCGGAATATCAAATCAATCCGGACCCCAATGCCATTAATGATTTTCCTTGGGGCTCGGAGGTAGCCCAAGAATTTGGCGGATTAAATGCCAGTTGGCTGGAGGCCGTGCTGGGCGTAAAGGCCGAACTCTTTGCCAACATTTATTTAGGAGCCGGCGTCCGCATTGGATTCTTGGTCAGCAACAAGGAACCGGACAACTTTAGAAACCTGTGGATTCCTGGGTTCAACAAGGTTACCGATGGAAGTAAGTTTGGCGTTGGCTACAATTATTCCATTACCTATTTTATACCGCTCTACAAAAAGGCCAAGAAAATTCAGGAACAGGAGGAAAAACAACCGCCCATTGAAGAAAAACCTACAGCTCCTTAAAACCCTTAACAAAAATCCATTTCATCATCAATTTTTCCCCTGATCGTGTTTTTACAGCACTGAATTTAGGCGCCAATACACTTGCAGCTACCGCGGCCATAAAAGCCAGAACCAGTGTATTCAGCGATAATAACATTCCTAGCAGCAATCGGCCCGCCACAAACAAAATAGTGAAACATAGAAAATTAAGGATAAGGGCTTTGTATTTTGTTTTCAAAATTCCAATACTATTAAAGAATTACATTCGGACTATTCCGCCTTATTGAATTTGGCCCTCTTACTGCCCTCATACATTACATACTTTACCAATCGCGACTCCAAATGGCTATTAAAGACCTTGATTTTCCGTGAAGGACGAAGTCCCACAAACTTTAAGGCCTCTAGGTTGGAAGTAATGAACCAGGCATCCGTTCCCGGATAATTTCGTTTTAAGGTATTCCCTATATCGGTATAAAAATTCTCCATTTCAACATCCAACCGCTCACCGTAAGGTGGGTTGAATACCATATGTAAATGATTTTCCGTGAATTTTTCCGTATCAAAAAAGTTTTTCCTTTCCACGGTAATATAATCCGATAAATTGGCATTGACAATGTTATCTTGGGCCTTTCTTACCGCAGAAGGCGCCTTGTCATATCCAATGATCCTGTGATTAAACTCCCGGGTCTTATTAAGGCTACTGTCCACAATTTTATCAAAAAGATCAGCATCAAAATCGTGCCATTTCTCAAAGGCAAATTCCTTCCTATTAATATTGGCGGGAATATTACAGGCAATCATGGCCGCTTCCGTTAGTAAAGTACCGCTACCGCACATAGGGTCCAAAAAGTCACATTGTCCGTCCCATCCGCTCAACAACAAAAGACCAGCTGCCAATACCTCGTTTATGGGTGCTATATTGGTAGCAGTCCTGTATCCCCGTTGGTGCAAGGACCTCCCTGAAGAATCAAGGGCCACATTGCACTGATTATTCTGGATATGTATATTGATCCTAACATCCGGAAATTTTATATCCACATCCGGTCTACTGCCATCCATATCCCTAAACTTATCCACTATGGCATCCTTGACTTTTTGGGACACATACAATGAATGGGTAAAGTTTTCACTGTTCACCGTGGCATCTATGGCAAAAGTTGTAGAGATGGACAAATAATCGAACCAGTCCATGGCATAGATCTTTTTGTACAGATCGTTTTCATTCCTTACCTGAAATGAATGAATGGGTTTGACTATTTTAATTGCAGTCCGCAAACAAAGGTTTGCCTTGTACATAAACCCGGTATCACCCTCAAAAAAAACGCTCCTTACCCCTTCTTCAACATTTCCTGCACCTAGGTTACGCAGTTCCTTGGCCAAAATTTCTTCAAAACCAAACATGGTCTTGGCCACCATTTTAAAATTATTGTTCATATCTACCTTTAAGATTACCGCAAAAATACGTTAATTTTAGCCCTTATTAGCCAATATGGTAATTTTGTAGAACACGAGAACCATTCCTATATGAAATATGTATTGCCCATTCTTAGCGTATTGCTGAGTTTTATATTTGTATACTTCACCAGACCAAAAAACAGGGAAGTCTTTAAACTGCTCCTTGCTTTCAGCGGCGCTTTTTTACTGGCACTTACCGTATTTGAACTGTTCCCCGAAGTTTATGGCAGTGCGGAACCAAAAACGGTAGGGGTATTTATTATGTTGGGGATCCTACTCCAGATTTTTCTCGAATTTTTTTCCAAGGGAGCCGAACATGGGCATGTTCATTTAGATCCTGAAAAATCTGATTTTCCATGGATGCTTTTTATAAGCTTATGTATCCATTCCCTGCTTGAAGGATTGCCCGTAGAACATCACGGTACTATTCTATACGGAATTCTAATTCATAAAATTCCTATTGCCATCATCCTAAGCATATTTTTATTAAGCTCCAAGATAAAACTGTGGTCTGCCCTACTCTTTATTGTACTATTTTCCTTAATGACGCCCATAGGCACCTATATTGCCGCCAATTATGAGATTGTCCACACCTATGCAGTCTTTCTGAACGCTTTGGTCATTGGTGTTTTCCTTCATATTTCAACGGTTATTTTATTCGAAAGTTCGGAAGCCCATAAATTTAACCTGCGTAAATTGGTAGTCATCATACTGGGTATCGCAATAGCTTATTCCCTATAAATGTTCAGCAGGGACGAAGCCAAAAAGTTACGGCAGGAATTCTGGATTGCCTTTGGCAAATCCTTTCCCAGAAAATGGATTCTTTATAATACCGGTATTAAGGATTGCTCTTTTAAATTTCATTTTGATTTAAAGAATGCCATGGTATCTATGGATATTGCAAATCAAGACTTGGAAAAACGCTTGGAAACATGGGAAAAATTAATAGCTCTTCAGTCGCTTTTTAAAGACGAATATTTACCTGAGGCCCAGTTTGAAGATACCCTTATCCTGGAAAATGGCAAGGAAATCTCCAGGGTGTATGTTAAAATAGGCAATGTTTCCATTCACAATAAAAACACTTGGCAGGAGACCATGGAGTTTTTAAAGAATACCATGGTCAAATTTGAAGATTTCTTTAACGAATATGAAGATATCATTAGACCCTAAACTACTTCAAAAAAAATAAAAAACCAATGACTGATGGCACCGGCCAAAACAAAAAGGTGCCAAATAAAGTGGTTGTATGGGATTCTTTCAAAAGCGTAAAATACAATTCCCAGCGTGTAAAAAGCGCCCCCTAAAAATAAGGCCCCCAGACCAAAAAAAGAGGTTTGGACAACCACATTCCCAAAATCCAATACTATTAGCCAGCCCATTATTAAATATAACAGCACTGAAATAAACTCATATTTTCCTGTATAAAACAATTTCATAAGCGTTCCCATAGCAGCCATCCCCCAAACAGTATAAAACAGTAACCACCCATTACCTTTTTCCAACATCATTAAGGCCACAGGAGTATAGGTCCCTGCAATTAAAAAATAAATACTGATGTGGTCCCATATCCTTAACCTGTTCTTTAAATTGGGATCGCGTACATGGTGGTACAGGGTTGATGCCGAAAACAACATCACAATTGCAACACTATAGACCACAATTGAAAAAACGGCATAAGTAGTATGCTGTTGCCTATTT
>JAWKMN010000017.1:0-7823 GCA_041392165.1 Flavobacteriaceae bacterium | reverse complement strand
TCCGTAAAATGTCGGGTACTGTAGGTGTTGAGCGTATTTTTCCAATAAATATGCCCGCATTGCAGAAGATAGAGGTCAACAAAAAAGGTAAGGTTCGTAGATCACGTATTTTCTACTTTAGAGGACTTACTGGTAAAAAAGCCAGAATTAAGGAAGTTCGCTCTTAATTATAATATAGAATTTATAAAAAGGCATCCTTATATCCTTAAGGATGCCTTTTCATTTATAAACATTTGTTCAAAACAATAGTTCACAATATGTTTATAATAATAATTGTTATAATAGTTGCTTATTAAATAAAAAAATCCTATTTTTATTATGTGGCTGGTAATTCGTTATACGGATTAATGAATGTCACATAAAGTTTACGTTCTTTATCCCATTGTCATTTGTCCTTTTATAATGTACTACATTATAGATTGCATTCTAACTATCGATTTGCCCGAGTAAGTTGGTAGGCATGTGAATATTGTGATATTGTTAATGCAAGAGCTAGGTTCTACATTAAAAATACCAAATATTTAAACATTGGGGAGAAACATCTTTATCTCTTGGTAGTATTGGTATTATTAAGGGTGAAATGTTTCAAACGTTGAAATAGCGATACAAATGCAATCAATGGTTGCCGTTTTGTAAAAACAAAACAACAAGTTTGTAAACTATTTCTAGAAAGCCATATCAAGGTAATTATACAGTGATATGGCTTTTATTTTTCTATAATATCAACTTCAACATTAAAGAATATTACCTCTATCCCCTTCCCAGTGCATATTTAGGCAATATTATAGTCTTTCTCCGTTTATTTGGCATTTTTAAAATTGTATATTTGCTCCGCTTAAACTTAAAAAACAAAATTATAATGCCAAAAATTTTATATACCAAAACAGACGAAGCCCCTGCATTAGCTACACAATCATTTCTACCTATTATTAAGGCATTTACAAAGACAGCCGGAATAGATGTCCAACTCAAGGATATTTCCCTGGCCGGTAGAATAATTGCTGTATTTCCAGATTATCTAAAAAAGGAACAGCAGATTTCGGACGATTTGGTAGAACTGGGAAATTTGGCCAAAATGCCCGAAACGAACATCATAAAACTTCCCAACATAAGTGCATCGGCCCCTCAATTAAACGAAGCCATAGCCGAATTACAAAGTAAGGGGTATAACGTTCCCAACTATCCCGATAATCCAAAAAATGATGTTGAAAAGGATATTAAGTCCAGGTATGACAAAGTAAAGGGAAGCGCCGTGAACCCCGTATTAAGGGAGGGCAACTCGGACCGTAGAGCTCCGAGGGCCGTTAAAAATTATGCCAAGAAGCATCCGCATTCCATGGGTGCATGGAGCGCAGATTCCAAAACGCACGTGTCTACCATGACCCATGGCGATTTTAAATCGAATGAGAAATCGGTTACCATAAAATCGCCCAGCGCTGTAAAAATAGAACTTACACAAGCAGATGGCACCAAGACCTTACTGAAAGAAAATATCAAACTTTTGGAAGGCGATATAATAGATGCCACAGTAATGAATAAAAATGCGCTGATAAAGTTCCTACACGAGCAGGTAAAGGACGCCAAAGAGAAGGGAGTTTTGTTTTCAGTACATTTAAAGGCTACCATGATGAAGGTATCCGACCCTGTTATTTTTGGTCATATTGTAAAGGTTTTCTTTGCCGATGTCTTTAAAAAGCACAGCACTACTTTTAATAAGATCGATATCAATGCCAATGATGGCCTTGAAATTTTACTTAAAAAAATAAAGACCCTTCCCGATGCTGAAAGAAAACAAATTGAAGCGGATATTGAAAATACCATTCAGCACGGCCCTGCCCTGGCCATGGTAAATTCCGATAAGGGGATTACCAACCTCCATGTGCCAAGTGACATCATTATTGATGCCTCTATGCCGGCCATGATTCGCAATTCCGGTAAAATGTGGGACTCCAACGGAAAGGCCCAGGATACCAAAGCCATAATTCCGGATAGCAGCTATGCGGGAATTTATACCGAAACCATCAACTTCTGTAAAAAGCATGGCGCCTTTGACCCAACAACCATGGGGACAGTTCCCAATATAGGATTAATGGCCCAAAAAGCAGAAGAGTACGGATCCCATGACAAAACTTTTGTAATTAAGGCCAATGGTAAGGTTTCCGTGGTGGACACTGGCTCTGGGGATGTTTTAATTGAACACCATGTAGAGGAAGGGGATATTTGGAGAATGTGCCAAACCAAGGATGCACCTATCCAAGATTGGGTCAAACTTGCCGTATCACGGGCCAAGGCCACCAATATCCCCGCCATATTCTGGCTAGATGGGAATAGGGCCCATGATAAGGAATTGATCAAAAAAGTAAATACCTATCTGGCCGATCACAATACTTCGGGACTGGACATAAGAATAATGTCTCCTGAAAAAGCTACGATTTTTACATTGCAAAGGCTTAAAGATGGAAAAGATACCATATCCGTATCCGGCAATGTATTAAGAGATTATTTAACGGATCTTTTCCCCATTTTGGAAGTAGGGACCAGTGCAAAAATGTTATCTATTGTACCCCTTATGAACGGAGGCGGACTTTTTGAAACCGGTGCTGGTGGTTCGGCTCCCAAACACGTAGAACAGTTTTTAACTGAAGGCCACTTAAGATGGGACTCGCTGGGAGAGTTCTTGGCCCTTGGAGTATCCTTGGAATTTTTTGGCGAAAAAAACAACAATAGTCGGGCTATGACCCTCGCAGACGCCTTGGACAAGGCTACGGAACAATTTTTGGAAAACAACAACTCCCCTTCAAGAAAAGTGGGAGAGCTGACAATAGGAAGTCATTTTTACTTAGTACTTCATATTGGGCAAACGCATTGGCCGAGCAAAATAAGGACCAAGAACTTAAAAACATTTTCACCCCCATTGCCGAAAAGCTTTCAAATGGCAAGGACGAAATTTTAAAACAGTTGAACGATGCACAAGGTGCCCCTGTGAATATTGGAGGTTATTATTTACCGGACGCAAATCTAATAAGTAAGGCCATGAGGCCAAGCTCCACATTTAATTCCATTTTGGAGTCCATATAACCATTTTTTATTAAAGTGATTTAAAAGACCTTTTCCTCTTATGAAAAGGTCTTTTTACTTTAAGGGATTGCAAACTGTTTTTTCCTCATGGAAAATATCGATACTTTTAGGCAAAAATGCTTTAAATGGGAAAAATTATATGTTGGCCGTTTTATTTACTGATACTATTTTCCATAAATCTATTTTCTCAAGAACGCTTCACCCTTAGCGGTACAATAACCGAAATAACAAGTAATGAGACCCTGATCGGGGTTACCCTGGCCATACCATCGTTGGGCACAGGGGTGATTACCAATGAATACGGCTTCTATTCCATTACTTTGCCAAAAGGAAGCTATGAGCTTCAAATAAGCTCCTTGGGATACCAGGATATAGTCCGGACAATTGACCTATCATACGATCTGAAAATAAACTTTCAATTACTTGAAGTAGCGGAAAAATTGGATGAGGTAGTGGTTACCGAGGATATTGAAAGATTAAATATCCGAAAACCCCAAATGAGCGTTAACTCCCTTTCGGTAGAAACTATAAAAAAAATACCGGTAATTCTAGGAGAGACAGATATTATTAAATCCATTCTCCTGCTACCTGGTGTTAGCAACGCCGGAGAAGGGGCATCAGGATTTAATGTACGTGGTGGTGCCGTAGACCAAAACCTTATTCTTTTGGATGAAGCCACCATTTTTAATTCCTCCCACCTATTTGGCTTCTTTTCCGTTTTTAACCCAGATGCCATAAAGGATGTAAAACTATTTAAAGGTGGTATCCCCTCACGCTACGGGGGTAGGGTTTCCTCTGTTTTGGAAATTTTTCAAAAAGAAGGGAATAGCAAAGCACTAAAAGTAAATGGTGGTATTGGGGCAGTTGCCAGCAGACTTTTGGCGGAGGGTCCTATAATCAGGGACAAAGCCGCATTTCTTATTGGAGGCAGGGCATCCTATGCACATTTGTTCCTGCCACTTTTTAACATAGACAATACGGCCTATTTCTATGATCTAAATACCAAGTTGAATTTTAAATTAAATGCCAACAATAACATTTTCATCTCTGGTTATTTTGGAAGGGATGTTTTTTCCATTAGCGAAAGCTTCGTGAACACTTATGGCAATGCTGTACTGAATTTCAGATGGAACCATTTGTTTTCGGACAAATTATTCTCCAATGTAAGCCTTATATACTCCGACTATTATTATGGGTTAAAACTAGATTTTGCCGGTTTTAAATGGAATTCCGGAATTCAAAACTTTAATCTGAAATACGATTTCAAGCATTATATGAGCAATAATTTTCAAGCTAAACTTTGGCATCAATAACATCTATTATCGTTTTAATCCCGGAAAGATAGAACCCAGTAATGTGGAATCGGGAATAATTGAAAATCAATTGACCCAAAAATACGCCAATGAATTTGCGGTTTATATGGATGTTGAACAGAACGTTACGGAACAATTAAGCTTACAATATGGGTTGCGTCTCAGCAATTTCATCCGCTTGGGACAGGAGGAATTAAATGTATATGGGAATAACGCCCCGGTTAGTTTTGATCCTTTTTTACAGATATACCGGGAGGCCCGCCCAATAGACGTTATATACCCAAAACGCAGTGAAAAGCTTGCTACTTTTACAAATTTGGAACCCCGTATTGCACTAGCCTATTTACTGGACCCAAACAATTCCATAAAGGCAAGCTACACCAGATTGGCGCAATACCTACACCTGCTTTCCAATACAAGTTCCCCTACTCCACTCGACGTATGGACCCCAAGTGGACCCTTTGTAAAACCTCAATTATTGGATCAATACGCATTGGGATATTTCAAAAATTTCAAGGATGGGGATTACTCCCTGGAAACCGAATTTTTTTACAAGGATATCCAAAACAGGATAGACTATATAGATGGGGCCAATTTAATAGCCAATGATGCCATTGAACAGGTAATTCTAAACGGAGAAGCAAGGGCCTATGGGTTTGAGCTGCTGTTGAGAAAAAACCGGGATAGGTTTGAAGGCTGGCTGGCCTATACCCTATCCAAATCGGAACAGAGGACCCCAGGGCGAAATGCTTCGGAAACTGGCATCAATTCAGGAAATTGGTATAACACTCCCTATGACAAGACCCATGATGTTTCCCTATATATAAATTATGAATTGAATGAAAAGTGGAGCTTCAACAGCAATTTTGTGTTCCAGACCGGTCAGCCTACCAATTATCCCATTGGACAATTCGAATTCCAAAATTTGGCAGTTCCATATTATGGCCCTAGAAACAAACAGCGACTACCAGCCTATCATCGGATTGATCTTTCAGCCACGCTAAGCCCACGTAAAAACCAAGGTAGAAAACTAAAATCGGAATGGGTCTTCAGTATTTACAACCTTTACAACAGAAGAAATGCCGCTTCCATTGGTTTTAGCAGAAATGAAGACACCGGAACGAACGAAGCGGTCCGTACCTCAATTTTTGGTTTAGTACCCGCCGCCACCTATAATATCAAATTCTAAGAAAATGAAGAACATTTTAATTTTAATCGCTTGTATTATAGCCTATGGGTGCCAGGATGTCATTGAAGTGGAGCTTCCCACAGAAGAGTCCAGATTGGTTATCGATGCCCTTATCAGACTGGAGGATATGGACAGCCCATCGGTAACGGTCCAAATAAAGGCCAGCCTAACAAGTTCATTCTTTGAAAAGGTCATGCCGGCACAACTACAGGAAATCACCATAACAAATATGGTATCCGGTGCCGTTTTGACCTTGGAAGAATCCATTCCGGATACCGGTATATACGAAAATGTATGGGATATGCAGGAATTAACCCAGGGAGAAGTGGAACTTAACATCCAATATAATGGACAAAGCTATATGGCCCGGACCATTTTTGTTCCTACAGTTCCACTGGACTCTCTAGAACAAGGAACCACTACTTTGTTCGGAGATGATGAAACGGAAGTAATTCTTACCTTTACGGATAATGGGGAACGTGACGATTATTATCTGTTCGATTTTGATTTCGGGGAATATTTAGTGAGCGAGGATGAATTTTATCAGGGTAAACAATTTCAATTTTCATTTTTTTACGATAGTAAATTGGAAGATGAAAAATTGGTGACAATCCGTATTTTAGGCATAGATCAGGATCTTTTTAATTATATGAACCAATTGATTCAACAAAGTGGAGCAGATACCGGACCCTTTAGCACCCCAGCCACTACGGTTAGGGGAAATATTATTAATGTTAGTGATACCGCTGAAAGTAATATTACCGTCAACAATAACTTTGCCTTAGGTTATTTTGCCATATGCCAAACTTTTTCGGATACGCTTCTGATAAAAAAATAAAACACCCCAAAAATGAAGCCCATGAAAACAAATAAAGCCCTATTGCTAAAAGGCCTAAAAAACATTGCTTATACCATTGCCCTAATGTTTACTGCCCCAATAGCAATATATCAGGCATTTAAAAACCAAGGGCACCCGTTTTACTGGCCGGTTTTAATTGTTGGCCTAATGTTGGCCATTGCAGCCATTGCTATGGGTTTTTATAGTATTAAATTGATAATGGACGCATTGTTCAACAAGGGCAACAAACAGGATTAATTTTAATAATGGCTATACATAGAACAAAGTCAACCTAGTAAACTACCTCGGGGAATTGAAAGGAACTTTATTTTTAGATTTCGGCGCAAGCTTCGGAGCACCAGCCTGCGGCAGGCAGGTTTACATCTCGATTATGGAGTAAAGTTAGACTCCGATATTTAGCATATATATTCAACAAATACCTACCCCTCCCAAAAAAATTAATTGAACTTCAACTTTCGGTTATCAAATTATATTCGGGAACAATTGCCTTGGTTTTGATTATAAAAAATAGCTATTTTCGTATTTAAAATTTAATACAATGACCTTATTTGTTGATATGGACGAGGTGTTTGCCGATGCATACAATGCCCATATAACTCTCTACAATACTGAATTTAATGAAAATCTAACGGAAATGGACTGCATGGGACGGGAGGTTTGGCAATCCGTTCCTGTAGAACGACAAGCTAGCGTAAGAAACCATGCTAGGACAGACGGCTTCTTTCGTGCTCTTGAACCCATAAAGGACAGTCAGGAAGTCCTAAAAGAATTATCCCTAAAATACGACCTCTATGTAGCCTCTGCCGCTATGGAATACCCTAACTCATTAAGGGAAAAAAGTGACTGGCTGGATGAGCATTATCCTTTTATCCATTGGAAAAATCGAATTCTATGTGGCAGCAAGCACATTCTAAATGGAGATATATTAATAGACGATCGCAGTTACAATCTGGAGCATTTTCAGGGAAGAAAAATTTTGTTTACCTCTCCGCACAATATCCACACCAAAGGATACGAACGTGCCAACAACTGGCTGGAGGTTGGTAAATTACTGTTATAACTTCTTATTGTGCAAGATGCATAATGTACTTGTTCTTCCATGTAAGGATGAAGCTACAATTTACCAATTATTCAATATAGCAATCGGTCAGTATAAAAATGTAGTACCGATGTGACCATCGGTCCATATGATTTAGGGATTGGCCTATTGTGCCGATATCGCTGTGCAAAAATCCCCTATAGAGATGGCCCAATGGGCTATCGGCCATTTGGGGAACACAGCAATTGTCCCCGGTCCATGGCCCTTTCTTCCCTT
Organism: Flavobacteriaceae bacterium; assembly: GCA_041392165.1. Classification (GTDB taxonomy): domain Bacteria; phylum Bacteroidota; class Bacteroidia; order Flavobacteriales; family Flavobacteriaceae; genus Arenibacter. Next base: position 69 of record JAWKMN010000017.1, on the reverse strand, counting down.
CTTCGGGACGTCCCAATATAGGATTCGGGACAAAAAAAAGCACCTGCCATATACATGACAGGTGCTCCA
>JAWKMN010000016.1:0-11543 GCA_041392165.1 Flavobacteriaceae bacterium | reverse complement strand
ACCCGAGCATAAGTACATTTTTCGTATTTGCATCCTGTACTATGGCCGGGACGAGGCCATCATTATTTTTGTTGAAGTCTATGTTCATGATCTTGAATTCCATATTAGTTTTATAACCTAACCGGTATATTATTTCTTCTTAATTCTTCTTTTAAGTCCTTAATCTCGATTTCCTTAAAATGAAAAACGCTTGCCGCTAAAGCTGCATCTGCCTTTCCTGTAATGAACGTATCCGTAAAATGTTGCTTATTTCCGGCACCTCCCGATGCTATTATCGGTATGTTCAGTTCAGTGGATAATGTGGCCAAGGCCTCATTGGCAAATCCCTCTTTAGTACCATCGTGGTCCATGGAAGTAAATAGGATTTCCCCTGCCCCACGGTCTTCCACCTCCTTGGCCCAGGCAAAAAGATTTAGTTTTGTAGGTACTTTCCCTCCCACAAGGTGAACAATCCATTCCCCATCTATTTGTTTAGCATCAATGGCCACTACAATACATTGGGAGCCAAATTTGGCAACGAGATCGTTGATCAATTGAGGATTTTTTACAGCCGATGAATTTATGGACACCTTATCCGCTCCGTTATGCAGTAATATATCCACATCTTCCACCGAAGAAATACCTCCGCCCACAGTAAACGGAATATTGATCTTTTCGGCAACGCGCAATACCAGATCGGCCAATGTTCTTCTCCTTTCCTCGGTAGCTGAAATATCCAAAAAAACAAGCTCGTCCGCTCCGGTTTTGGCATATATATCGGCTAATTCCACAGGGTCTCCCGCGTCTCGCAGATCTACAAAGTTGATCCCCTTTACCGTTCTTCCGTTCTTAATATCCAAACAGGGGATTATTCTTTTTGTTAACATGGGTACTTTGGTTTTTGGATACGAATCCAGTTAAATATTTAGAATAAATTTTTCCAATTGTTTTAAGCTAATTCTATTTTCATAAATAGCCTTCCCTATTATGGTTCCTTCGCAGCCCAACTCGGCCAATTTAGGAAGCTCATCAAAAGTGGAGATACCGCCACTGGCAATAAGCAATAATTTAGTCCCGCATTCGTCCAAAATCTTGCGGTATAAATCAAAGGAAGGGCCTTCCAACATACCATCTTTACCGATATCGGTACAGATAACCCCTCTGATCCCTTCTTTTTGATATCCTTGGATAAAAGGCACCAATTCCTCCTGGGATTCTTCCATCCAACCGGAGACGGCAACCATCCCATTCTTGGCATCCGCCCCCAGAATGATCTTCTCCGGACCATATTGGTCTATCCAAGAGGTGAAAGTTGCCCTGTCCTTTACAGCAATACTTCCCCCTGTAATTTGCTTGGCACCACTTTCAAAAGCTATCCTTAAATCCTCATCGGTTTTGAGTCCACCACCAAAATCTATTTTTAAGTTGGTATTGGAAGCTATTTTTTCCAATACTTTATGATTCACGATGTGCTTGGATTTGGCCCCGTCCAAATCTACCAAATGAAGGTATTCCATACCATGGGCTTCAAACTCTTTAGCCACCTCCAAGGGATTCTCGTTGTATATTTTTTTAGTATCATAGTCTCCTTTGGAAAGTCTAACGCATTTTCCTTCAATAATGTCTATGGCCGGTATTATTCTCATCTTTGTTTTTAGTTATTTCCCAATTGATATTTATTCCGGGTCCCCTATGGTTTCAATAAAATTCCTAAGGATCCGCTCCCCTGCTTCACTGCTTTTTTCCGGGTGAAATTGGGTTCCATAAAAATTATCCTTTTTTAGAGCGGCACTATATTCCAAACCATATTCCGCTTGGGCTATGGTTTCTTCGCACAAAGGGGCATAAAAACTGTGGACCAAATAAATATGCTCTTTTTCTTTAATGTTCTTGAACAGATCGGACTTCAAATTGGTAATTTGATTCCATCCAATTTGAGGAACCTTTACTTCCTTAGAAAATTTAAGCACATCTACATCAAAAATACCAAGGCCCAGGGTGTTTCCTTCTTCGGAAGAACGACACATTAATTGCATCCCCAGGCATATTCCCAATACAGGCTGTTTTAACTTGGGAATTACCCCATCCAATTTGCTTTCGCGTAATTTTTTCATGGCACTGCTTGCTTCTCCCACACCTGGGAAGATAACTTTATCCGCAGCCATGATCTCATCTGCGTCATTGCTTAGAATAGCTTCATATCCCAAACGTTGAAATGCAAATTTAATGCTCTGTATATTCCCAGCCCCGTAATCTATAATGACTATTTTCATTTTCTTTGTCCTTCGTACGGATTATTTACTCATAAAGTGAAATTTAAACCTGCCTTCCGTAGGCAGGTGCTCCGACATTTGAGTCTAATGTTATTCTTAAGTTAGCTTTTGATTCCTTATGGGCCTACCTTTTTCGGAAGACGGGCCTATCTTTGTCTGCAAACAAGTCTGTCCTGAGGTTATCCACTTCTACAATACTCCTTTGGTACTTGGCAGCACCATTTTTTCCACATCCCGTTTCACGGCCATCTTAATGGCCTTGGCGAATGCTTTGAAAATAGCCTCTATCTTATGGTGTTCGTTTGTGCCTTCTGCCTTTATATTGAGATTGGCCTTTGCACCATCTGTAAACGATTTAAAGAAATGATAAAACATTTCTGTGGGCATTTTACCTATCATTTCCCTCTTAAACTCTGTTTCCCATACCAACCAGTTTCGTCCGCCAAAGTCAATGGCTGCCTGGGCCAAACAGTCATCCATGGGCAAACAGAAGCCGTATCTTTCAATTCCCAACTTAGAACCCAATGCTGCATGGAATACTTCCCCCAATGCTATGGCCGTATCCTCAATGGTATGGTGCTCATCTACTTCCAAATCTCCCTTTACCTTTATTTCCAGATCCATTTGACCATGTCTCGCCAACTGATCCAACATATGGTCAAAGAAATCCAAACCGGTACTGATTTGACTTTTTCCGGTCCCGTCCAGATTGAGTTTAATAAAAATGTCGGTTTCGTTAGTTTTGCGCCATACTTCCGAAACCCGGTCCCTTAGCTTCAAAAACTCATAAATTTTCTCCCAATCATTGCTTTCCAGGGCAATGTACTTATCCAATTCCTCCCTCTTAACGGATATTTCCCCAGTCCCCAGATTGGTATTATCATTAATAATGATGCCACTGGCCGCCATATTCTTAGCCAATTCCACATCCGTTAAACGGTCCCCGATTACGAAGGAATTGGGCAGATCGTAGGCTTCGGAAAAGTACTCTGTAAGCAGTCCCGTTCCCGGTTTTCTGGTATTCGCATTTTCATGGGGAAAAGTTTTGTCCAAAAATACCTTATCAAAAACAACTCCCTCATTTTTGAAGGATTCCAGTATAAAATTATGTACCGGCCAGAAGGTATGTTCCGGAAAAATATCGGTCCCCAATCCGTCCTGATTGGTAATCATCACCAATTCATAATCCAATTCCTTGGCTATTTTTCCCAAATAAGTAAAGGCTTTGGGATAAAACACCATCTTTTCAAAAGAGTCTATCTGCTCATCTATGGTTTCCTTAATGATGGTTCCATCCCTATCTATAAAGAGTACTTTTTTTGCCTTTTGTTTTCCTTGTAGGGATTGTTTATTCGTATCCACACTCATAATCCTAAATGGTTGTTATATGCTGTAATGCATTTATTAATATCTCGTTTTCCTCCTTGGTCCCCACTGTGAACCTTAAGGTATTTTCGCAAAGTGGTTGGGTAGTTCTGTTTCGGACAACGATACCCATTTTTAAAAGTTGATCATATCTTTTGGTGGCATCATCCACCTTTGCCAAAATAAAATTCGCATCGGTCGGATACACTTTTTGAACAAACCCTACTTGGTGCAATACATTAAAAAGAGCTTCCCGTTCCTTCAAAATATGTGTAACTTCCCGATTGACCGCATTTACATCCAAAACCCTTTCCAAAGCCCTTTGTTGGGTTAATTCGTTTACATTGTACGGAGGTTTAATTTTGTTCAGCATGGCAATAATTTCTTCCGAAGCATAACAAATCCCCAATCTTATACCAGCCATTCCATAGGCTTTGGAAAGGGTTTGGGTCACTACTAAATTAGGATAGTTCCGCAATTGATCGGTCCAGCTTTTCCTACTTGAAAAATCGGCATAGGCCTCATCGACCACTACCAACCCCTTAAAATTGTTTAACAGCTCCCTAATGGCACTATTTGAAAAACTATTTCCCGTAGGATTGTTCGGAGAACACAAAAATAGCAATTTACTGTTGCCATCTGCCTCCTTAAGTATTTGGGGCACATTGGGTTCAAAATCCCCTGTTAGAAAAACCTCCCTGTTCTCCACGTTGTTAATCCCTGCCAATACCTTGTACATGCCATAGGTTGGAGGTAAACTAATAACATTATCTTCCTTGGGTTCGCAAAATGCCCTGAACAGTAGATCCAATACCTCATCGCTTCCATTGCCCAAAAGAATTTGTTGGAAAGAAACGCCCTTTCTTTCGGCAAGTACTTCCTTTAGACGTCTTTGATGCGGGTCGGGATATCTATTTACACCGGTTTCAAAAGGATTTTCATTGGCATCCAAGAATACCATTTTGGAACCATCAGAAACATATTCGTCCCTGGCCGAAGAATAGGGACTCAATCCTTTCACGTTCTCCCGAACTATATCATTGATGTTGAATATTTTTGTTTTCATTCCATTTATTCTTTTGGCCGTTTGGCGCTACTAAATTTAAAGTGTTCCATCCCTGTTGATGAAGCCCGGTCATTTTAAACTGTCCAACCTTAGGGTTACCGCATTTCTATGGGCCTGTAGCCCTTCGGCTTCGGCCATCAACTCTATAGTCTTGCCAATATTCAAAATTCCTTTTTTGGATATTTTCTGAAAGGTCATGCTTTTCATAAAACTATCCAGATTTACCCCGCTATACTGTTTGGCGTATCCGTTTGTAGGTAGGGTATGATTGGTTCCAGAGGCATAATCCCCTGCACTTTCCGGCGTGTAATTCCCTATAAAAACAGATCCTGCATTGTAGGTCTGCCCTAAATAAAACTCCTCGTTTTCCACACAGAGAATATAATGTTCAGGACCGTATTCATTTATTAGATCTACAGCTGTTTGTTTGTCCCCAACATAGACCAACTTACTATGGTGGATCGCTTTTTCTGCAATCTCCTTTCTGGGAAGATCCACGATCTGCTTGGCCACCTCCGTTTCAACAGCATCTATAAGCGTTTTGGAAATCGACACCAAAATGACCTGACTATCCACACCGTGTTCGGCCTGGCTCAATAGATCTGAAGCTACAAATGCGGCATTGGCAGTATCGTCGGCCATGACCAAAAGTTCACTGGGCCCAGCGGGCATATCTATAGCTATTCCGTATTTGGTGGCAATCTGTTTGGCCACGGTTACAAATTGGTTGCCCGGCCCAAATATCTTGTACACCGCAGGGATGGTTTCCGTCCCAAAGGTCATCCCGGCAATGGCTTGGATACCGCCTACCTTGAATATTTTGGTGACCCCACATAGGTTGGCGGCATATAAAATAGCCGGGTGCACCTTCCCTTCCTTATTGGGAGGGGTACACAGAATTATCTCTTTACATCCGGCAATATTGGCAGGTATGGCCAACATTAAAATAGTGGAAAAAAGTGGTGCGGTTCCCCCGGGAATATATAATCCCACTTTTTGTATGGGTCTTTTTTCCTGCCAGCAGTGTACGCCTTCCGTGGTCTCTACAGTAATTCTCTGGGTTTTTTGGGCCTTATGAAACTTTTCAATATTGTTTTTCGCCTGTAGAATGGCCACTTTTAAATCATCGGAAATCAATAGTTCGGATTCCTCCAATTCCTTGGGGGATGTCAAGATGTCCTGTAAATCCACCCCATCAAATTTTTTGGTGTAGTTCCTTACTGCGGTATCCCCACCGGCCCTTATTTCCATAAAAACGGCATTGACCATTTCCTCGATATCGGAAACAGAGGGCGTAGGCCGTTTTAATACGGTCTTCCATTGAGCCCTTTCCGGATTGTATATCTTATTCATTACAATATTACTTTTTGTATGTGGAACCTATGACAGTATATCCCGGAAATTTATAGTTGTCCCTGGGCATTACAATACCATTTTTTCTATGGGGCAGACCAAAATTCCCTCGGCCCCAGCTTTTTTAAGCTCTTGGATTACTTCCCAGAACTTATCCTTGTTGATTACTGTATGTACCGAACTCCATCCTTCCTCCGCCAACGGAAGTACGGTGGGACTCCTCATACCGGGCAATAGGGCAATGATCTCATTTAACTTATGGTTAGGTGCGTTCAAGAGCACATACTTGGACTGTCTGGCAAGTAAAACGGATTGGATCCTAAATCGCAAGTCTTCCAATAAGGCGGTTCGTTCCGGGGAAATTTGCGGAGAAACGGCCAATACGGCCTCACTGGTCAGCATAACTTCAACTTCTTTTAAATTGTTCTTGAACAAGGTACTGCCACTGGAAACAATATCGCAAATGGCATCTGCCAGACCAATGTTCGGAGCAATTTCTACAGAACCGTTTATAATGTGAAGATCTGCTTTTACCCCTTTGCCGTCCAAATAATTTTTTACGGTATTGGGATAGGAAGTAGCAATCCTTTTTCCTTCAAAATCGGCCACCGATCTGTACTTGACCGATTTGGGAACGGCCAGGGAAACTTTACATTTGGAGAAGCCTAATTTCTCGGCAATAGCGATATCCTCCCCTTTTTCTATCAGGACATTTTCGCCTATAATGGCAATATCCACGACCCCATCCCTAAGATATTGGGGAATATCCCCATTCCTAAGGTAGAAGACCTCTAAAGGAAAATTTCTGGAAGAAGCCTTGAGTTGGTCCTTCCCATTGTCTATGGAAATACCGCAGTCTTTTAATATTTGAAGTGAATCTTCATTTAAACGACCGCTTTTTTGGATGGCAATTCTAATTTTTGTCATTTTTGAATTTTTGTTTTTGGCCTGAACAAACCTAACAGGTTGTTAAATACAAAACCCGTTTGATTGCTCAAACGGGTTAGAATATAGTTTAGATACAACAACACATTCCTAGCTCGCTTGATTGCAAGTGAAGAAATGATGATGATGTGTCCTATTGTTTTTCATGATGAAACAAAATTAAAACTATTTTTCAACCTTCGAAAATTTATACGGAACAATTTGTTTTAAAATTGTTAAATTATTATTGATTCCCTAGTATGATCGGCATTCCTGATTCCCACTTCCAATAACGATTACCTTGGCATTTGGGGATTCCGATAATTTAATAGTAGCATCAATACCTTTGTCCCAATATTTTATCGGTCAAAGAAGCACTTAAAATACTATTGGCATCTGCCTTACCCTGGGCTTCAATCCTTACCTTTTCCGCTTCCTTTTGGCTACCAATCTAAATTCATATTCAAGGGACTCCTGCTCCTGTTTAAGTTTGCGCTCAATGGCTCCTTAATAGTAGGTGGCAAGGTTACGTCCTCACCAAAATTTCATTGAGCTGAATGTACTGGCCATCCACAATTTTTTGGGTTCTTCGTAAATCTCCTGTTGAATGGCATCCCTTTTACTGGAATATAGCTGCTCTGGGGTGTATCTTCCTACAACACTTCTTGCTGCGGATCTTATAGTTGGCAACAATACCCTTTGTATGTAATCTGTACCTTTTTCCTGATGCAATTTTCCTAAAAATTCCCTTTTTGGCTCAAACCAAGCCGAGGCTTCCAACTTAATTTCAAGACCGTTGGAGGACAAGACCTGCATTTTTTCCAAAACTTCCTGTTGTCGTACTTCGTAGATAAATACCTTGTTCCAAGGTGCTACCAAATGAAATCCTTCGCCCAAGGGTGCTTCATCTGTAACTACCCCTCCTGAAAAGGTTTTGTACAATACTCCGGCTTCACCCGAGCCAATGGTAACGGCCGATTTAGAAATTAATATTACAACAACTATTAAGGCGAAAATGGCCGGTAATGCAATTTTTGGTAATTTATCCATTTAATTTATTTATTAAGTTAATCCGTAAAACTTTCTGATAAACCATTCCAGGGATAGTGCCGCAATGATGATACCTAAAAGAAATTTAAAATCGATCAAAGGTACAACAATTTGTTTGCTTTTTTGGATCGGTATAAAATTGGGATCGCTTTCCAATGCCATGGCCAAAGAATCCAATTGATCTGGAAAATACAGGTTTCCCTCCGTATTTTTAGCCAGGCGATTTAGTTTCCCGTAATTACTGGAAGTGAATTGTTTTTCGGCATCAAAGTCCAGAATGGAAAAGCTACCTGACCTATTCAGGTTTTCTTTGGTTACGCTAACAATAAAATCGTAATTCCCTGTATTTAAATTACTTAGATCAGATTCATAATATCCGTCTTTTAATAACATTGGCATCTCTGTGGAGGTATTGGCAGATTTATTCCTTACCTTTATGTTAATGGATGCATGGGCATCAAAAACAAAGGCCTCATCAAAATAGGTGGCCTTTATTTTGGTTTCGCTAGTATTGTTATATATGGGGCTATAATCCAGCACCAACCTATTCTTACCTTTTGAGGCCGAAAGGTAAAAGATCAATTTTCCGAGAAATCCATCGAAATTTTCAAAAGTTTGATCGTTCCTATAACTTTGAACCCTCCATTTCCATATATTTTCCCCAACCAATACGGCGTGTTTTCCTGTTTCCCTTTCCATAACGGCCAATAGGGGCTGGTCCAAATCCATTCCTTTGATACGCACCTTCAATAGAGGTTCGCCACTGCCCAGAATATTCACGGGTCCGGCATCGGATAAAAGGGGAGGAAAATCTTGTAGGGAAAATTCCGAAATATCGAATTTTGAAAATGCGGCATTCGGGCTTGCAAATATCTCCTGCTCCGGATAAGCCGTTTCTATAAGGAAATTATTTTGAATTTTATTTAAAAAATCCAGATCGGCATAAGTCCCCAGTACGGTAAAAGAATTGGAATTTCGCACCTGTATTTGTTCGTAAACCTTATCAAAGGAGGCATCGGGCTGGTAAAGTATATAAACATCCACATCCTGCAATTTACTGAAATCGGTATCGGGCCCATAAATGGTCACTAATCTTTGTTCGTTGTCTCAATGGCCTTCTTCAATTGCTCCTATGTCCGGGTGTTGAACAGTAGAAATTATGGCCACATTGGTCTTTTCGTCCAAAACTTCCACCGTAAATAATTTTTCGTTGTTTACCGTATTTTTTTCATTTGGCAAGGAGGCAATAATCGCCCTGATATTTTTCATCCCTACCGTAGAGGCCTCTATATGCGTACTAATGATCTTGGTATTGGAAATATTGGACAACGACACTTTTTCCCTATATACCAGTTTGCCGTCCACAAGAACCTGTAATTCTGAAGAAACCTCTTCCTTACCGTTATATACAATAAAAACTTCCAGAGGAAATTTATTTTTTAAAAAAGCATATTTATTGGCATTTATTTGGCTTATGGTTATGTCGTCATATCTCGTAGTATCTCCCAAAACTACTGGATAAATTGGGAATTTTTGTTGTTTTGCATAAAATTCATAATCTTCCCCTATGGTCTGATTGCCATCCGAAAAAAGTACCACAGCAGTTTTGGTACCGGTAAATATTTCGTTGATCCTGGCCAACGCCTTAGAAATATTGGTGTTCTTTTCTGTGAAATTTAAGCTGTCCGAAGGGGTCAAATCCGTTCCAAAACTATAATCCGATATGTTGAAACTCTTTGATAATTCTTTGTCCTTATTTTTTAAGGAAGAAAAGGCGGAGATTACCTGGGTCCTATCCCCTGCCCTTATGGAAGATGAATTATCGGCCAATAGCACCAAATTAGCCTTTTCCAGCGTGTATTCGCTCTTGGTGAATTTAGGGTTTAGGATCAGTAAAATAATTCCGAATATGGCCAAAAAACGCAAAAAGGAAAGGCCTATCCAAAGTTTTCCCTTCCTTTTATTTTTGTAATAATATTGAAACAGTACAAGTACCAGTGCCGCAACAACCGCGAGCCATATAAAAAGTACTGTTTGTGTTTGCATCATAAATGGTGGTTGCATATTGCCCTACAGTAGCTACTTGTTGCACCTGGCATACCTTGGAGCTCGTTCTACACTGAGCCGGGCCGCTACTGGAAAAAAGCATTCTTACGGCTCATTCGGCCCATGGCCCCAATAACCCATCTTAGGTAAGCATTCCTCCATCCACATTTAAGACCTGTCCTGTGACATAGGCCGAGAGGTCCGAAGCCAAAAACAGACAGGCATTGGCCACATCCTCTGGCTGTCCTCCCCTTTTTAACGGGATTCCATCACGCCATCCCTGCACTACCTTTGCATCCAGTTTATCGGTCATTTCCGTTTCAATGAAGCCCGGTGCTATGGCATTGCATCTTATATTTCTAGAACCCAGTTCCAAGGCTATGGATTTGGTAAACCCTATCATCCCAGCTTTGGAAGCGGCATAATTTGCCTGGCCCGCGTTGCCTTTTACCCCTACTACACTGCTCATATTTATTATAGAACCGCTTCTCTGTTTCAACATGGTTCGCTGAACGGCCTTGGTCATGTTGAAAACCGATTTTAGATTTATTTCAATAACCGTATCAAAATCATCCTCTCCCATCCTCATTAATAGGTTATCCTTGGTAATACCGGCATTGTTGACCAGAATATCGATTGCCCCTCCAAAATCTTCCAATACTTGGGCTACCAATTTTTCCGAATCTTCAAAACTGGCAGCATTGCTCTTATAGGCCTTGGCCTTTACGCCATAGGCGCACAACTCTTTTTCCAGGGCCAAAGCAGGGGCTTCACTGGAACTATATGTAAAGGCAACATTGGCTCCATGTTTTGCAAAAACCTGGGCTATTCCGGTTCCAATTCCCCTACTTGCCCCAGTGATTATTGCATTTTTTCCTTCTAGTAACTTCATCTGTCTTTAATTTCTTAATTGATAATCAAATATAAGTTATGTTTTAGCTGTTTAAAAATTTTTCCCCCTAAATGCCGGTAGAAAATTTTAATATCCCGGTAAATCCTTGGGCAAAAAAAATCCCGTTTATCCTGAAAAATCCCGAACAGATCGGTACAGTATAAACGGAATAAATTTTGTTAAAAGGAGTTATCCCAATACCTGCTTTACTTTTAGACCAATTTCGGCAGGGGAATCAACAACGTGGATACCACATTCCCTCATAATTCTCTTTTTGGCCTGGGCCGTATCATCACTACCGCCCACTATAGCACCTGCATGCCCCATAGTTCTTCCTGCAGGAGCTGTTTCTCCGGCAATAAAACCTACTATCGGTTTCTTACTGCCACTTGCCTTGTACCACTGTGCGGCATCGGCTTCCAATTGGCCACCTATTTCACCGATCATGACCACACAGGTGGTTTCCGGATCATTGATCAACAACTCCACGGCTTCCCTGGTAGTTGTGCCGATTATGGGATCACCGCCTATTCCAATGGCCGTTGTAATCCCAAGGCCTTGGCGTACCACTTGGTCTGCGGCCTCATAGGTCAAA
>JAWKMN010000015.1:0-60556 GCA_041392165.1 Flavobacteriaceae bacterium | reverse complement strand
GCATTGAAAAAAGAATATTTTTCATTATAACTATGTTAAATTTTTAATTTATATAAATGAGTGTAATCTATTGTAAATAAAATTTTTAATATACTATATAATAAATATTTAACCTGCCCTATTATAGTAATATGGTTAAACCTTAACCCGTTTTTAGTGCATAAAACCACTGTAGGCAGATGGATTGTTCACTATGGCCCGTTGCCGATCCTTTAAATTATACTCTTCGGTAGTTAATTCCAATACTTCTTCTTCCGTATTAATATCGGCAATGGTAAAACCTTTGTTAATATAATAGGGTTTGTGTTGAATGTGTTCAGCATTTTTGAACACTAGCATATAGATTTTTATATTATTAGTATAGTTATCCTTTTCCTTTACTTTAAAGAAGTAGCTTTGGTAATCGGTAGACGGATAATACATTTTTTGCTTCCTAATAAATTCCATAGAGTGTTGTTCAGGGTTTAATCCTAAGGTATTGTATAGAACGGATTCTGCTATGGCTTTTTGATTTCTATAAAGGGAAGGAAAATAATTGAGTTTTCCGGCATGTTGAAATTTTTCAAGAAGCAGTAGACGGGTATCGGTCTTTTCTGCCAATGAAATAATTAGACTTTTTGGGATTTTATTTTTCCCCTCAAAAGGATTTTCTTCATTTTTCACCAATAGGGAAATATACGGGATTTGAATTTGTGGGTCGTTTATTGTTGAAAGATGTTGAAAAAATAGGGCTACTTCGGTTTCTTTGATAAATGGATAAAGTAATACCGCATAGTTTTCCAGAATATCATAATTATTATCGCGGGGGCTGCTACCGGATGATTCCTCATTCAATTGGTCCATGGAAAAGCCCAATTGCCTTTTTAATTGGATCTTGGCGTCATTTAAAATCTGATTTTTATACTTTTTGTAGCTTTTGGGCTTGATCAATCCACGAGAGTTAAGCTTTGCAAGCATGGAGAAAATGGGGGATTTATATTCTTCTATGGCACTGTAGTCCAAAATTTCGGGAAATAATCTGCGGGCCAAAGGCAGACTATCCAGATAGGGCTGGAAAATATTTTGAATTTCCTGTTTGCTGGATACCAGGGGCAGATCTTTGGACATAAGACGCAAGAGGAGTTCCAAGGAATTTTCATCCTGTTTTTTGCTAATGGCCTGAAGGATTTTTGTTTGTGCCTTGGAGTTGCTGTAAGATCTTGCATAGTAGTATTCAAAGAATTGTGTGGCATCAATGTCCGGCATTTGGGCCAGTCTTTGGATCAAATGGGCCTGAAGGTATTTCTGATTGTCCTTAAAGTCGAACTCCGATATGTAATACTTCAGGGAATCTACATGTTTTTGGTCAAATTTTAAAAATGCATACCCATCATGTACTATACTGTCGTTCTGTCTTATGGCCCTAAAGAAATCGTTGGATTTATCGTTCAGGATGGAGGAACCGACCAAGGTATCGGAAGGGATAAAATTGTTAAAGAATTCAGTGACGAATTTGCTTGGGGGCCTAAGGGTATCAATTAAGGCCTTTACCTCATAAAGTAGTCCTCCCTTAACAATATTTTTTATCAAAATTCCTCTGGTACTGGCGGTATCTGTTAGCGTTAGGTTTATTTCATGATATTTTTCATTGTAACTGGGCCGTTCCTCCCGTATAATGTTAAAGGTGTTCTGGCGGTACAACTTTCTCCTTAGTTGCCAAACGGAATCGATATTGGGAAACATTAGAAAATCATGGGCCTTGTTAACGCTAACCAGAATGGCCTCATTATTTTTGTTCTGATATACAGATTTCTTAGTGTAGGCACTATAGGGTTTTGGCTTTTTGTGGCGTTCGTAGTAGTTGTTGCTGTTCTCTACAAATTTTGGAGGGTCAATGGGGCTGATGGTAGTAAAAAACAAAGCCGTATCCCAAACTTTTTTAAACTCTTCGGTATAATTTGGTTTTCGAACCTTGAATGACTTAAAATATTGCCCTGCCTCAGCACTGTCCTTGGTAACACTTCCCAAGAGGTAATAGTTGTTTCCCCGAACAATAGTTTTTAAATAAAGTTTTTTTAAACCACCGGAATCAAACTTGGCAGAAGAAGTAAGGCTTTGGTCATCAAACGGACCATATTGAGGTTCCAATTTTAGATCCTGATAAAATCTGGTCTGGATTTGTTTAAGCTCAAAGGTATCCTGTTCAATAAAATTAAAATCGTTGAGAGTAGCTTTTTTAAGAAAAAAATAGGAGGAGGTTTCCGGATCCATTGCCTCGATAAACCGATTGCCATTCCTATGTCGATTGGTAAAATTGTAGATGGGGGGCATTTCAACTTCAAAGTCATCGAATTCCGAAGAAAGTACCGTTCGTTCTTTTTTTAATGTTTTGAATCTGATACTGTTAAAAATGGTATCGGAATATTGTACTACATAATCCCCTTGCCCGCTCATTTTAAAAATTAGTATTTCCAAGGGGGTGATGTAGATATGATATCGCTGAAAATCACCATTTTTCAATTGATTTTTTATATCCAGACCCGGATACATCCCGTTTTCTATTTTGGTCTTTTCAAGGATCTTTCCCGGAATATTCTCGAACAATAGTTTATCCACATCATCCAGGGAATAGGTGTATTCTTTTTTTAAATAGTTAAAAGTGGGAATACGATTCACCATAATATAGCTGCCATTGGCCAAATCGGGTGAAATATAAGTGGTATTGGTATATTCCGCTATGGGATATAGCTTGTTGGGCAAAAGAAGGCTAAAGAGGCCGTCATCCGGAGCCCTTGTACTATATTCATTGATGAGAATTTTGGCTTCTAACGAATCTTTTAAGACCCTTCCTTTATTTGTAAATTTTGAGGTAAGGGGTTTCACTTCATACCCCATATTTTTAAGGAGTTGTATAACCCCCTTTTTTCCCGGGAGGTGGGCTGCCCCTATCGCAGCAAATACTTTTGCGGTATGCATTAAGGAATCCAACCTTCCTGCCATATTCGTGTTACGGACGTAGAGCATATTCTGCAAATAGTATTCCGTATACATGGCCTGGTCCAGGGAATCGATGAGATTTATATTGCGTTCCCTATAAGCATCCTGCAAAAGCGACATTACATCCTGGGTCTGCATTTTTTTCTGAAGCCATTCGTCCGGTTTGGGTTTCATGGCATTCATATTGGCCCTGCCTACCAAGGCAGTGGATTCCTCTAAATCTTCCAAGGCCCTTATAGGCTTGGAATACTTTTTCCCTGCCTGATAAATGAACATGTCCAGATAGGTTTCTTCCTCAAAGTTTTGGGAACCTTCATTGGTTCTATATAAGATATTGTTCACCAGACGATCGTCCAGTGCCAGATAGGAGGAGACGATCTCTTTATTTGGGTTTTTTACGGAAAAAGGATAGATGTAAAAACCCTTGGATACAAATCCGGTACCATAACCTATGCCATTACCACGTATGGGTCCATGATCTTCCAGCCAAGAATCCGGATCCGATTCCAATGCCACAATTTCACTCTTGTCCAGGGCTTCATAAAAAACATCGTCCAGCCTAAAGGCAATTTTTTGACTTACGTGCATGGTTCCGTACAAATAGGACGATTCCTTCAGATTATTCCCCGAAATTTCCCAAGAAGACTGTTTTCTTCCTGGGCAACAATTCCCTGAAATCATTAGAAAAAGAAAACCTAAGTAAATACGCATACCGGAATCCAAATTTTAGATAAAAATGCTTCAAAAATCATTAGGAATAAAGGCTTAAGACATAATTAACGTTTTATTTGTAATGAAGCACCATGTTTCATGCCATACTTAAATTTAGGGCTTCCTATTTTTGGAAAAATTGTCCTTGAGGTATAAACAACTTAGGAGCAGGCTTTCACCAGGTCAATTTACCCTAATCCATTCCCTATAAAAATTGGGGTCCGGCATTTTTCCATATTAACTTTTGAACATTTTCCAAAATACTTTTTAAACGCTGGATAGTGGCCGATTAGTATGGATAATGGGGCCATTTAACAAAATACCTAATGGTATTAAAACTGGGCATCGTTTATACAGACCCCATATATTGGTCCTATCCATTTTAGAATGGATAAACTATTTAGTGGATTTAAATTATAGTTGTTCCGCATGTGTTATTTTTGTGGCATTGGTAAATTGATAAAAAAGGAAAAATGAAAGGAGTTTTGTTGGTAAACTTAGGTTCCCCGGATAGTCCTACACCGAAGGATCTTAAACCTTATTTGGATGAATTTTTAATGGATGAAAGGGTGATGGATGTCCCCAATTGGTTAAGGAATATTATAGTACGGGGGATTATTCTGCAAACCAGGCCTAAAAAATCGGCCGAAGCCTATCAAAAGATTTGGTGGGAAGAGGGATCGCCTCTCGTAGTTATCTCTGAGCGGTTTGCCGATAAGGTAAAGGCCCAAAGTGAAATTCCGGTAGCCTTGGGGATGCGCTACGGAAGTATGACGATTAAGAACGCCTTGGGGGAACTGGCCCAAAAAGGGGTAGACGAGGTGCTTTTGGTTCCTTTATACCCGCATTATGCCATGTCTTCCTATGAAACCGTGGTGGTAAAGACTATGCAGGTCAGGGATGGGTTTTTTCCCAAAATTAAAATAACGACCCTTCCGGCCTTCTATAATAACAAAGATTATATTGAGGTACTTTCTGACAGTATTGCAACGGGATTAAAAGATTTTGAATACGATCATATTTTATTTTCGTACCATGGTATTCCCGAAAGGCATATTAGAAAATCCGATCCTACAAAATTTCATTGTAAGATAGACGAAAGTTGCTGTACAACGAATTCTGTGGCGCACCATACCTGTTATCGTCATCAGTGTTATGAAATGACCCGGATGGTAAAGGAGAAACTCAACCTATCCGATGATAGGGTAAGTCTTTCCTTTCAATCCCGATTGCCCAATGATCCTTGGTTAAAGCCTTATACCGATTTTGAGTTTGAGCGTTTTGGAAAAGAGGGGATCAAGCGTTTGGCGGTAATTACCCCGGCCTTTGTGGCCGATTGTCTGGAAACCTTGGAGGAGATTGCCATGGAAGGAAAACACCAGTTCCAGGAAGCCGGGGGGGAGGATTATAAACATATTCCCTGTCTGAACGACAACGAAGCATGGGTAAATTTAATGGTGAAATGGATCGGGGATTGGCAGCTTAAGGAAACACTTCCCTTGTAATGGCCAAGGTTTCCTCAGGACAATTGGGCAGTGAGCCTATAGGAAAATTGCTGGTAAAACAGGCTGTTCCGGCCTCAATAGGTATTTTGGTCATGTCCTTGAACGTTCTGGTCGATTCTATTTTTGTTGGTAACTGGATCGGTTCCATAGCCATTGCGGCCATCAATGTGGTACTGCCGGTTTCCTTTTTTATCGGGGCCCTCGGAATGGCCATTGGTATTGGGGGTTCCAGTATTATTTCACGTGCCCTGGGGGAAAATAACAAGGAGAAGGCCTTAAAGACCTTTGGGAACCAAATAGCCCTAACACTTTTGGTCACCATTACCATGGTGGTTTTGGGGCTGCATTATGTAAATAGCCTTATTCCGGCCTTTGGTGGTAAAGGGGATATTTTTGGGCCGGCAAAAATATATTATATCATTGTTCTTTATGGAGTTCCGTTTTTGGCCCTATGTATGATGGGGAATACGGTAATCCGCGCAGAAGGAAAGCCCAAATTTGCCATGAATGCCATGATCATTCCCTCGGTAGGGAACCTATTGATGGACTATATTTTTATCTATGTCCTGGATTGGGGAATGGAAGGGGCGGCCTGGGCAACTACTATCGGGTATATTCTTTGTTTTGCCTATATACTGTATTTTTTTCTTTCCAAGAATTCCGAACTTAAACTAAAATGGTCCCATTTTAGGTTTCACGCTCCCATCTTAAAGGAAATAGGGGCTCTGGGTTTTGTTACCTTATCCAGGCAGGCCGTAATTAGCTTAATCTATTTGTTGATGAACAATATCCTTTTTGGCCTGGGAGGAGAAGCCATGATAGCCGTCTATGCCATTATTGGCCGGATGCTCATGTTTGCCCTCTTCCCTGTTTTTGGGGTTACACAGGGATTTCTGCCCATTGCAGGATTTAACTACGGAGCAAAAAAATACCAAAGGGTACGGGAGTCGATCAATACGGCCATTCTTTATGCTGCCGGCTTGGCTTTTTTGGTGTTTGTGGGGCTTATGATATTCCCTGCGGAGATTGCCGCCCTGTTTTTGGGCAACCGGCCGGATATGTCGGCCTCCGAACTGGCCATAAATTCCTATGTTTTGGAACACACCCCTTCTGCCATGCGATGGGTCTTTGCGGCAACCCCCATTATAGCCGTTCAGTTGATAGGGGCGGCCTATTTTCAGGCCATAGGGAAGGCCGTCCCGGCATTGTTATTGACCTTGAGCCGGCAAGGCTTCTTTTTTATACCGCTCATTTTAATTTTGCCCAATTACTTGGAGGAATTGGGGGTTTGGATCTCCTTTCCCATTGCAGACGTTCTGGCCACCCTGGTTACCGGTTATTTTCTGAGGAAAGAGATTCGGAAAGAGCTGGTGTAATTTGGATTTTGGCAAGTCTAGACCTGTTTGTCAAAATACATAGTATTTTGGGTTCTATATAACTTCTCGATAATTGATGTTCATTAACAATGCGGATCAAGTGTTAAAAACGTATGTTGGTTATTGGTAATCCCTTATAAAAGCTCCCCTCTTTTAAAAAGAGGGGTGTCCCGCCAAGGGCGGGACGGGGAGATTATGCGACCAGATCCCGGTTTATCCACAAATGTTTGCATTGTTGATCCCTCCGTCTTCGCCAAAGCGAATCCACCTCCCTTTAACCAAAGGGAGGAGCCTTTTATTATTGCATTTACCCATCAAATCAAGGGTTAAAAACGCAGGGGGTTATCAGTAATCTACAAATGTCCAAAAAAAAATCACATTTTGAACCTCAACCCTTGATTCGCATTAACAAGTAAAAATCAAGCGAATCCTTTATAAACCTTAAAAAATCTACGGTTTATATATACCCCGGCTCCTTTATAATTCTCTAGATTTGGCGAAAATGATAATTCTATATTCCCATCACATAAAAACCAAATTAGAAAACCAATTTAAGTATTCCGTCATAATTTTAGCGGTGCTCCTTTTGTTCGTCAATTGCGAGGACAGGGAAATAATGGATATACCTGTCGATGCCCAGGAAATAGAAATTCCCATAGAGGATGCCGGTCCCAGGGCAACCTACATCTCGGGGAACGAAATTCCGGAAATTGTAAGGGCACTTGCCTTGCGGACCAATAGCTCTGGGGGCAAAGGAGGAGACTTGAGCGCCAAGATAAGCTATAACAATGCCAATATTTATTTGGACAGCATCATGACCGTTGTCAATGAAGGGGAAAATACCAATTATACTTTTAACCTTTTATTGGACGGTATTCCGGAGAACCAGTTTTATAATCTGGTGGTAGGCAAGACCCCGGATGGGGCCCTAACGGAGCCCTATGTAATAGGGTACGAAATGGATCCGGACGATCTGGATGCTTTTTTGGGGAGCGATGGGGATTTTCGCAATTTCAGGGCAAATTATCGTTATTACACCTTTGACAGTTTTTTTGCGGACAGCGAACAGGGCATGGTGGGCAAGACCGGTGACTGTGGAGGCGGTACCATAGGTGGCGGTGGAGGCGGTACTGTCACCCCTCCCGGGGGCAGGATTACCAATACGGCCTTTGGCAGCACGGCTACCGCCCACTTTGGTCCACGTACGAGCAGCGTAAACTACTATTACCATTACAGCCTGAGCCTAACGCAGAACGGACAGGTAAATACGGTGGAGACCGTGGCCACCAGCGGTATTGTTACTGTGGACCCGGTGGATGGGATATCGGCACCCACTAGCATTAACATCAGTACCTCTACGGTATGGGCGGGCACTACGGTGAGTACCGGAGGTGGCACCGGGGGTGGTAGTTCTCCCTGTTCCATCCGCCACTCCACATTGAACGACAATGGGATAGGTTTTACGGTGGTCTGTCCATTCCTCTCCCATACCAACAAGTCGGCGGTAAGCGGCAAGGCCGGGGATTGTCCCGATGGCGGCGGCGGGGTTGGCATATCGCCTCTTTTGGCCAAGAAAACCTTGGGAAAGGTAAGGGTAGAACTGGAATTGACCGCTGAGGAGTTCAACTGGTTGGCGGCCAACCTGAACACGGCACTGCCCCTTAAGGACTTTTTGGAAAGGGAAGCGTATAGCGAGGAGGCCAAGAACGAGGCCAAAATGCGGGTTTCCTTCGGGATATCGCTAAGCCAGAACGGATTAAAGCCCGCCAGTGGCAAATTGGGGGGGGTGGACGCCCTGGAATATACCCATAAGGACACCGGTTATGATGGCGGTAAAGGCACCCTGTACAAGTTAAAAAGTGGGCTGTTCATTTCAAGTTACAACAGTCGTCGTAGCATTAATAAATCGGATGAGTTTAATTCGGAGCCCTCCCTAAGTTTCGATGGCAATTTTTATTATGCCAATGATGGAGATACGGATAAATGGTATGAGGTGCTCATATCCAAAGGAGTGGGCGGCGCTCCCAATGGTGTGCATGTACTTATCGATGCTTTTTGGACAAGTGCCAGGTTTGTGGGCAGGTATGCCCTGCCCGTTGAGGATGCGATGATCCTGGTAGATGGAAAGGACTGGGATGGAGTTGAACAGAGCAGGGTGCGGACAGCCGGGTTCCTGCTTGTTGGGTTCGTTCCCGGGGGCAAGGCCATGCAGCCCATTGCTAAGATTGTTGGCAACATAACCAAATATAGCAAGATTGTAAAGGTTGGGGAAAAAAGTATTAGATTGCCGCCTATAAAGGTTGTAAACGGCATTGTAGATTTTGGTTCGGATAGTTATAATAGGGATAGATTAAGGGTGGTACTGGAACTGGCCAAAGGGGATTTACGTCAGGCTCACCATATTATTCCTTTGTCTTTAAAAAGTTATCCCATTGTACAAAAAGCAGCAAAATCAAATAAGGTGTTTCATATAAGTGATAAGCTTAATGGTATACCGATGTCCTCATCACAACACCTGACTGGCCACGATCTGTATATTGCAAGAGTTGTTAAAATATTGACAAGGATAAATGGAACAGTAGGAAACGATTATGATAAGGCTTATAATGAGTTGTCGAAATTCATAAAATATTTGGATGTAACCATAAAAAATAACCCTAATAAAAATTTGGGGCAGATAGCAATTCTAATCAATTATTAAGTTTGAATGAAATACTATAAATTGGATTTTAGCCTTAATGTTGATGAAGTGGGGAAATATCCCCAAATAGAAACAATGTACAATCTTGGGGATATTGAGAAGGTTGATAACTACCCAATGGCTTATAAGCAGTCTATAGACTTCATTTGGGACATTCCCCAGCCTATACTTTATAGGCAATCCAAGTTGACCACTTTATTGAGTGGAGGAATATTTTCCTCTTTTATTTTATTGGTGTTTAGGACTTCCTTTGTTAGATTCTTAGAAAGATTTAACCTTGGGGAGTACAGATCGTGGCCGATAAAGGTGCATTATAAAGGACAAATCTTTAAAGAATATTCACTTTTTCATATCTCTTACCCCAGTGATGAACAATATGTTGACTATGCAAGTAGCGAGTTTTTGATCGGTACATCGGAAGATTGGCAAAACCCCGATATCCGAAAGCCTGTTAAAGTAGAGGGTTATGCAAATTATCAGAGTTTGATGGAGGTTCTGAAAGAAAATGAAAATAATGCCAGGATACGTTGCAACAAACTGATTTTTGATTTTACCGGCACCGATATTGATATGTTTCGTTTAATAGATATTCCTTTTGGAGAGGGTTATTATGTGTCGGAACGACTAAAAACGGCGATTGAAGAACAAGGATTTACAGGTATGGCTTTTGAGGAAATAGAAGAATATGAAAAAGGAATAAAGGTTGTTTATTAGTCTCCCCCGCTGGTACGAGCAGAAAGATGCTCGTGTCCAATACAAGCAAGCACATATAGCAATCTATCTCTTAGATCCTCCCATAAATTTGGTCGGTACGAGGGATACAAGCGCGATGCTCGCGCCAACAAGTGGTTCCCATTCACGGAAGCAAAAAGGTCTATGGATTTATATTAGTTTTTCAGAAATCCGTCCATTATCTTTACGGAACAAGAGACATGGCATGACCGACTATTACAATTATATAAAATCCTTGCACCTTATTTTTGTGGTTACCTGGTTTGCGGGATTGTTCTACATCCCCCGTTTGTTCATATACCATATAGAAGCCGATAAAAAACCGTCACCGGAAAGGGAGATCCTTACCCGCCAACTAAAGTTGATGACCAAGAGATTGTGGTTTATCATAACATGGCCATCCGCAGTGCTGGCCACCTTTTTTGCGGTATGGCTGTTAATATTGTATCCGGCCTGGCTGCAACAGCCGTGGATGCACATAAAACTTGTCTTTGTACTGTTACTGATAGCCTATCATTTAAAAAATCACCGGATCTTTAAACAGTTACAGCGCGATGAGGTGAATTATACCTCCAAGTTTATGCGTATCTGGAACGAAGGGGCTACCTTGATTTTGTTTGCAGTGGTTTTTTTGGTGATTTTGAAAGGGACCTTCAATTGGATTTTCGGCCTTGTAGGGATTATTGTGCTGGGTGTGCTTTTAATGTTGGGTATCCGGCTTTACAAGCGGATCCGCGAAAAAAATCCGGAAGCATAAACGCTTCTTGGCCTAAAATCAATATCCGTTTTGGCCTGATAATTGTTACCTTTAAGCAGACAATTCGTATTTAAAATAGATTTCAATTGTTGAGAAACATTTCCTTGCGTTCCCGAATTTTTATCTCCATGATTTTTTGGGTGGTGATCGCATTTGTTCTAATTGCATCGGTCACAATATACCAGTATAGTGAGCAAAATAGGGATTACCATGCCGAGCGGATGGAACGTAAGGAGGAACAGATAAAACAGAGCATAGACCTGGCATTAAAAAAGACCACCTTTCCCGTAACAACCGAAAACCTGGGCCATATTTTTAGGGATGAAATTTATGAGATTGCCCTGGTACAGAATATTAATTTTAATATTTATGATCTGGAGGGCCAGCTAATTAAGAGCTCCAGGCCCAAGTTTGAAGTAGATTCAATATCCACATGTTTGGATGCAGAAGTGCTGAATAAATTGTCCGTGGCACCTACAAATAGGTATGTGGAAAAGAAATCGGCCGCAGGTTATAGCTATCAGGCGTCCTATTCCTACATAAATGACAAAAGGTTTAAGCACGTGGGAATTTTAAACCTTCCCTATTTTGAGGATAATTCATTTAACGACAAGGAATTAAAGGAGATATTGTTAAGACTTACAGGCGCCTACTTGCTTTTAATGCTCTTGGCAATCGGTCTTGCTTATTTTATTTCCAAATATATCACCAGGTCCTTGCAGACCATTTCGGACAGATTGAACAAGACAGACCTTACCAAGAGGAATGAAAAGATTATTGTGGAGAACCCCAGCGAGGAAATTGGAAAGTTGATTACCTCCTATAACGCAATGATAGACGAACTAGAGATAAGCGCGGCCAAACTGGCCAGAGGGGAAAGGGAACAGGCATGGCGCGAAATGGCAAAACAGGTGGCCCATGAGATTAAAAATCCGCTTACCCCCATGCGTTTAAGTGTGCAGAGTTTTGAACGAAAGTTCAACCCGGATGATCCGGATATTGCAAAAAAGGTTTCGGAGTTTTCAAAAACATTGATTCAGCAGATTGATACCATGAGCAGTATAGCTTCTGCCTTTTCCAACTTTGCCAATATGCCCGCACAGCAGAACGAGACCTTAAACGTGGTGAAGATCGTAAAAATGGCTGTGGATATTTTTGATGAAAACTATATTCATTTTTCCTCCAATGAAGAGGAAATAATAGCCAAATTGGATCGTACACAATTAATTAGAGTGGTCACCAATTTGGTCAAAAATGCTAACCAGGCCATTGTTAATGTAGATGCTCCCCATATATTGGTAACCGTCTCCAAAGATGGGGACTTTGTTAAAATGACCGTGGAAGACAATGGCATGGGTATTCCATTGGAGTCCAAGGAAAAGGTGTTCGAACCTAAGTTCACCACCAAGACAAGTGGTATGGGCCTAGGTCTTGGAATGGTAAAAAATATTGTGGAAGCTTACAAGGGAAGCATCAGTTTTGTTTCCGAACCGGCTAAGGGAACCATTTTTACAGTGCGGTTTCCCATCGCCAAAGAAGGGGTGCATAGATAAGTCCCTATGGGCACAAAGTAAATATGCACTATCTCGAAAACGTGAAATGAAAATTAATTTGAGCTATGAAATGAGCATAAACTTTTTTAAGCATACCATACTGATATGATTAAAATAAGTTTTTGCGAAACCGAAAGGTTCACGAACACAAAAAAATAATATATAGTGAGTAAAACGAAGTGGTTACATCTGTTTATAAATTTTGTAATTACTTCTTTTTTAATCATTTATAAAATTTTAAACAGATGAAACATCCATGACCAAAGGTTTTGTCATACAGCGGAATGATTATATGGATGTTACATGTGACATTTGAAAAACAATAAATATAAACACATGAAATTTAATAACGTACTTATTGCCAAAGACAGGGAGGTGGCCATTATCACCATAAATAGGCCTGCCAAATTAAATGCACTTAATAAGGCCACCATTGAAGAACTGCACCATGCATTTAAAGATTTGGGGAAGGATAAAAACATAAAGGTGATTATTTTAACGGGAAGCGGAGAGAAGGCGTTTGTAGCAGGGGCCGATATTTCCGAGTTTGCCCATTTCTCGGAGAAGGAAGGTGGAAAATTGGCTGCGAAAGGCCAAAAAAAATTGTTCGATTTTGTAGAGAACCTATCCACACCGGTCATAGCCGCTGTAAACGGATTTGCCTTGGGAGGTGGTCTGGAACTGGCTATGGCCTGTCATTTCAGGGTGGCCAGCCATAATGCCAGAATGGGACTTCCCGAAGTTTCCCTGGGCGTTATACCGGGTTATGGGGGAACACAGCGACTACCACAACTTATAGGGAGAGGCAGGGCCATGGAAATGATCTTAACAGGGGGTATGATCGATGCTGCCAAAGCCTTGGAGTTTGGCTTGGTCAACTATGTGGTAGAACAGGAACATCTCATGGACCTATGTATGAAATTTGCAGGCAAGATGTCGAATAATTCGCCTGTAGCCATTAGTTATGCAATAAAAGCGATAAATGCTGGTTTTAACAATAGTATTAACGGGTTTAAGGCGGAAATAGAGGCTTTTGGCAGTTGTTTTGGTACTTCGGACTTTAAGGAAGGAACCGCTGCTTTCTTGGAAAAAAGAAAGGCCAATTTTCCGGGTGCTTAGAAAAATGCCCTAAATTATTGGTTATGGTTATTGGAAAAAAACTTGTGTTGCCATGTTTTCTTTTGTGCTTTTTTTTCCTGTCT
Source organism: Flavobacteriaceae bacterium (assembly GCA_041392165.1). GTDB lineage: Bacteria > Bacteroidota > Bacteroidia > Flavobacteriales > Flavobacteriaceae > Arenibacter. Next base: position 47,043 of record JAWKMN010000015.1, on the reverse strand, counting down.
CAGGCGCAGCAATTGCCTGTTAAATATAGTTTTGGCGAAAAATATAACGATAGGTATAAGTATTCCAACCTACTGGAGATTTCGGATGACGGAATGGGAGGTTCCCTATTGGTGCGTTCCTATTATACCGGTATCATCCTGAAGCCCAAAGGATATTATATTGAACATTATAATAAGGAACTGCAACTGGTAGGGGAATATAATTATAAGCTAAAGGACCTCGATTTTGTAAACGCCTTTGTTAAGAACGGACAACTTAATATCTTGTTCTTGGACTACAATCTTGGTAAGGGTTCCTATGATTATATGGTGCACAGAAGTCCATTGGACAATTTTAATTTTACCCAGGAAACCATACTTTCCATACCCTCACAACAGGTAAACGAGCCTTTGGACCATAATTATTACAGGCGGAATTTTTCTTCAGGTTTTACTACTACTACCTTTTTCAATGAGGACAAAACCGCCTTTGCCATCAGTACCCACTATAAGAAAGGGAAGGAGGAAAAACATTTTATATATCTCTTTAACAGTAGCCTGAAGAAACTCATGGAATATGATTTTTCTGCGGAAATAGAGGAAAAGAACTATGCCTTTGAAAATATGGCCACTTCAAAAGATTTAGACCAGGTATATCTGGTAGGGAAAGCCTATTATAAAAAGAAGCGTTTCGCGGCCACGGAACGCAGATTTCAATATGAGTTGTTAAAGGTGGCCGGAGACGGGGCCCGTACACAGACTTTTGATGACCCCGGGAAATTTTCTGAGGCCCTAAAGCCCATCATCCTAAATGATAAATTGATCTGCATTGGTTTTTATGCGGACAGAAAGGACAACAGGTATAATGGTCTTGCCTATTTTGAACTTGACAGGAACTCCCTGGGCATAAAGGCAAAGAAATACAATGCGTTTTCCCAACAGTTTATGGCCGATAAGTTTGGTAGGGAAGAGGATACGGAAATTAAAAATTTAATTTTTAAGGACGTAAGTGTTACCAAGGATAATTCCATTTTGTTTAATGCGGAGGAATATTTTGTTACTTCCAGTGTGCAGCAGGACCCAACCGGTTCCAGGATAAAAATAGAAAGGTTTCATTACAATGATATTGTCAGTGCCAAATTAAATTCGGAAGGCGATATCATTTGGGCAAGAAATATTAACAAGTCGGAGGTGACCCAGGGAGACGGGGCATATGCCTCATATAGTTCCTGTGCCAGTGGTGACAATACGTATTATTTGATCAGTACGGCTGCGGAAAACCCACAATTGTTAAGCGGGGAAAGACTGGTTTTTAAACAGGGTTTTAGCCGTAACAGAAATGTATTTATGATCCAATTGGACAAGGAGGGAAAGATAAGCTATGAAAAGGTAATAGATGACCACGAAGCGCGACTTCCCTTAATGGTTTCCATGCCATTGATTGATAAGGAAAATAGCAATATGCTCTATTATGCCAAAAGGGGATCCAAAAAGCAATTGGTAAGAGTAGAAATTACAAGCTCCAATAACTAAAGTGATAGCCGCTGACATTATATTACATGCCTGCCGGCAAAGACAGGGGGGTGGAACGGACTGGTTGCAATGTTGGCAGTAAGCCGTAGGCTTTAGGCAAAATTGCGGATTTCACTTCCTACCGCCTTGTGCCTTTGTTTTTGGATAGGGCTGTTAATTAACAGTTGAAGATTGAAAAATTTTGGAAATAATCCATATTTTTGGATTAAATCCTATATTTTGAAAGAACAAGAATATATTAAGGGCCGTGGTGCCCAAAAAAATACGGATAATAGATTTTCCGAATTTTCGAATGAATTGAGGGACGATTTCCTGGAATTCTGTCGCATTGAAGGGGAAATATCGGATCGCAATAAGACACAGTATCTTCCCATTTTTCCAAAGACCATTGTAAATAAGGTGGATAGTCCCGATGTGGGCATGGGTTATTCCATGAATCCTTATCAGGGTTGCGAACATGGATGTATTTATTGTTATGCTAGAAATTCCCATGAGTATTGGGGCTATAGTGCCGGACTCGATTTTGAACGCAAGATCTTGGTCAAAAAGGACGCTGCGGCCTTATTGGAAGCTAAATTGAAAAGCCGAAGTTGGAAGGCTGCCACCATTGTCCTATCCGGGAATACGGACTGTTACCAACCGGCAGAACATCAATTTAAGATTACCAGGGCATGTCTGGAAGTGTTTTTAAAGTACCGCCATCCAGTGGGGATAATTACCAAAAATGCATTGGTTCTAAGGGATTTGGATATCCTTGTACAATTGGCACGGGAGAATTTGATAGTGGTACATATTTCCGTAACCTCTTTGTGCGAAGAAACCCGACGTATCCTGGAACCTAGGACGGCCACCATTAAAAAGCGATTGGAGACCATTCGCCAATTGTCCCAAAACAATATTCCGGTAAATGCCATGTTGGCCCCTATTATACCAGGTATAAACAGTCATGAAATACTTAATCTCGCCAAAGCCGTATCCCAGGCCGGGGCACTTTCTTTTGGGTTTACCGTGGTTAGGCTCAATGGTGCCATAGGACAAATATTTGAGGATTGGATAAGAAAGACCCTGCCCAACAGGGCCGATAAAGTATTGCAGCAGATAAAGGACTGTCATGGAGGAACCCTAAACGATAGTCGCTTTGGTATCCGTAACAGGGGTGAGGGCAAAATAGCCCAGCAGATTAAGGATGTGGTCCATTTGGCGCGACAAAAATATTTCAAGGACAGCGTCTTTCCGAAACTCAATACGGAGCTATACGAAACTTATAAGAGTGGTCAGTTAAAATTATTTTAAGACATAGTTTTCGGTAATCTTGAAGGAAGAATTGAAAACAAGGATGGGTCTAGGCTAATGTCCTTTGGACAGGGGATTTAAATTATACTGAATATCAGGCATTACCGTTCCATTCACTATAAAATTGTTCCAAATACTCCAACATAAATTCGTGCCTTTTTTTAGCTAGTACCTTGCCCGATTCCGTATTCATTTTGTCTTTTAGGAGCAGTAATTTTTCATAAAAATGATTTATGGTAGGTGCCTTTGATGCTTTGTACTCCTCCTGGGTCATTTGTAGGTTGGGGGCAATTTCCGGGTTATAAAGTTCCCTGTTCCTGTACCCGCCGTAGTTGAAGGCCCGGGCAATTCCAAGGGCGCCAATGGCATCCAACCGATCGGCATCCTGCACTACCTGCAGTTCTTTGGAGGTAAATAGTTTTTTTGAACCCAAACCGGATTTAAAAGATATATTTTCAATAATGGCCACCACATGGTCCACAACCTTTTTGTCTACATCCAAGGAAATCAAAAATTTAGATGCCATTTTGGGTCCAACGGTTTCGTCCCCATCATTAAACTTTGCATCCGCTATATCGTGAAGTAACGCCCCAAGGCTAACGACCAGCACATCTACTTTTTCATCTTTTGCTATATGCAGGGCGTTTTTAAATACCCGTTGAATATGGAACCAATCATGTCCTCCTTCAGCACCCTTAAGTTTTTCCTGTACAAAGGCAATGGTTTCTTCAACGATTTGGGTATTGGTCATGCAGGTACTATTATGGAATTGGTTATGGTTTTTTCAATGTTTTCCAGAAGTTCTTCCACATCGCCTATGTTTTCCACCGGCTTGTGTACTTCAAATTTAAGGTGATTGCCAAGGCCGTAGGGAAACTTGCCATATTTTAACATTTTCCAGGAATTGTTGATGCTAATGGGAACGATTAGAGCGGAAGGAGCTTTTTTTAAAAGGACCTTTAAGCCGGTAGTGTGGAATTTTTTGGGCTGCCCGGTCTTACTTCTGGTGCCTTCGGGAAATATTACCGCGGAGCGATTGTACTTTTCAATATAGCCGCCCAGTTTTGAAATTTCCGTTAGGGATTGCCTACTATCCTTTCTGTTTATGAGTACGGATCCCCCATGCCTAAGGTTATAGGAAACGCTGGGTATTCCTTTTCCCAATTCCATTTTACTGACAAATTTGGGGTGATGCTTTCGCATGTACCAAATAATAGGGGGAATATCGTGCATACTCTGATGGTTGAGTACAAGGATTACCGGTCTATCTGTTGGTATATTGTGCGGGTTGTTAAAGGTGTAACGTGTGCCAAGTACATGGGTACAGCGCAGCAGGCAGAGGTTAAGCAGGGCCACGCTTTTTCTATGCGCATTATAGCCCAACCAATTGAAGCAGACCCATTGAAGGGGATGGAACAGCAGCAATGTAGCCCCAAACAATATGAGGTACAGGGCAGACAAGGGATATGCCAATATTTTTTGCATGTTACAAAAATAAAAAACCGCCCTTTTACAAAGCGGTTTCAATCAAGAATATTTATGTAGCAAAGCTACATTAACAAAATTCGTTGTAAGCCTCCATTAAATTCTCCGCAATTACCTCTGCAGGCCTACCTTCAATATGGTGGCGCTCTATCATATGCACCAGTTCCCCGTCCTTGAACAATGCCATGCTGGGCGAGGATGGCGGAAAAGGAACCATGGCATTCCTGGCGGCATTTACGGCCTCGGTGTCCACCCCGGCAAAAACGGTTACCAAATGGTTTGGTTTTTTTGCATTCTGAAGACTCATTTTGGCTGCGGGCCTTGCATTGGCAGCAGCGCAACCACAAACGGAATTGACCACTACCAAAGTAGTTCCTTCTTTACCAAGGGCGCTTTCAACCGCATCGGCCGTATATAGTTCTTCAAAACCGGCAACTGCCAGATCTTGTCTCATAGGTTTTATTAATTCTGCAGGGTACATACGTATATTTTTTATTCGATTAAAGATAAAGTTTTCAAAGATAACAATTTAAAATATCCCAACTATATACCTTAACTTTTCATTAGACCTTCTATTGTACCTTAAAATTATATCTTTGCCAAAATTTGAAACAAATATGATTAAATGGTTTGCCGCAATATTGGGGTATTATGTCTTTAGGTTTCCTGGGGCCATACTGGGATTTTTTATCGGTAGCTTTTTCGATAGTTTGAAAGGCTCTGGCGGTGGTGGAGGGCGTTCAGTTTTTAGGGATATTGCACAACAAAATGTATCTCCGGCCGATTTTGAGATCAATTTGCTTTCCCTTTGTTCCATTGTCATTAAGGCGGACGGTTCCGTTAGCCAGACAGAGATGGATTATGTAAGGCGATATTTTGTAAGCACCTATGGCAAGGACAAGGCCAATGCTATTTTTAGGACCTTTAATGATGTTGTTAAAAAAAGGGAGGTCTCGGCCGAGCGTATATGCAACTATCTAAACCAACGTACCAGATATGAGGTAAGGCTTCAACTATTGCATTTTTTGTTCGGGATAGCCCAGGCGGATGGAACCCTACGTCCGGCAGAAATCGATAAAATTTGGGAAATAGCAGGATATTTTAGGGTAAGCCGGATCGATTTTGAAAGTATTAAGGCCATGTTCATCAAATCGGCAGATAATGCTTACAAAATATTGGAAATAGAAAAATCGGTAACCAATGAGGAAGTTAAAAAGGCTTATAGGGCCATGGCCAAAAAGTATCATCCGGACAGGGTAAATACCGAAAACGAAGCTATTAAGAAAGGGGCGGAGGAAAAGTTCAAGGAGGTTCAGAAAGCCTATGAGACCATCCAACAGGAAAGAGGTCTCTAGGACATTATATCTTTATTAATCTAAATTTTATTCTTTACAATGGAGAATTTTTGGTTTTATATTCAGATGGGATTGGAACATGTTTTGGATTTGGAGGCCTATGACCATATTTTGTTCTTGGCAGCCTTGTCCGTTCCATTTACCTTTGCAAGCTGGAAAAAAGTTGTGGTACTTGCCACTATTTTTACAATTGCGCATTGCGCCTCCTTGGCACTCTCTGTTTATGGAATATTGGTCGTTGATGTTGGGTTGATAGAGTTTCTTATTCCCGTAACTATTTTTTTTACTGCCGTACACAACATCATCCAATCCAATAAGCCTGTAGTGGATAGGAATATGGTCCTTTATAGCGTAGCTACCGGATTTTTTGGCCTGGTTCATGGTTTTGGGTTTTCCAATTATTTTAAGATGTTGATGGCGGGGGAAGCTGAAAAGATATCCCCTTTATTGGGTTTTGCAGCAGGAATAGAATTTTCCCAAATATTGATCCTTCTGGCGGTATTGTGCATCGATTATATGGCTAGGGCCTTATTTTCGGTAAAACAAACCCTATTTACTCAAGCAATGTCGATTATTATTCTCATCATTACAATACCAATGTTGTTTGCAACGTTTCCTTGGTAGGGTTTGGCGACATCTTAATCTTTTTAATCTTTCAGGGTTGTATGGGGTGTAGGTAGCCATAATCTTGGTAAGAAAAAGTTTTTTATTCCCAATTCCCTAATATTTTCAATAAAAAGTTCACTTACCTTTGTAAAAGTGATCCGTTGGGCAAAAACTAAGGGGTCAAGGACATTTTAAAAAAGGGAAATAGGTATCGCAATTAATGGGAAAATAACGGATGAAGGAACGCAAACAGGAAAAGTACGATAAAGCGTATTTGAGAATGGCCAGTGAATGGGGCAAACTATCTTTTTGCAAGCGTAAGCAGGTAGGGGCAATAATTGTAAAGGATAGGATGATTATTTCAGATGGTTACAATGGGACGCCAACGGGCTTTGAGAATATTTGCGAGGACGAAGATGGATATACCAAATGGTATGTACTTCATGCCGAAGCCAATGCCATATCCAAAGTAGCCTCCTCTACGCAATCCTGCGAGGGAGCCACCTTGTATATAACACTATCCCCTTGCAAGGAGTGTAGTAAATTAATACATCAGTCCGGCATAAAACGTGTAGTATATCAGACAGCATATAAGGACAACTCCGGGCTGCAGTTTCTTGAAAAAGCTGGAGTGCAGCTCGTTCACCTGCCCATCATTGTAAATGGGTAAACTGTATTTGGAATCATTATGAAGAGAATTAATTCTTATTTATGGCCCACAATAATTGCCCTGGCTTTGGCCGTAGGGATATTTTTGGGCGGAAAATTGAATTTTAATGATTCTCCCGAAAAGCTGTTCACTACCAATTCAAAAAAGGACAAACTAAATAGATTAATAGACTATATAGACTACGAGTATGTAGATGATATTAATACGGATAGTATTGTAGATGTTACCGTAAACAATATTTTGGAAAAATTGGACCCGCATTCAGTGTATATCCCCAAACAGGAAATGGATAAGGTTTCGGAAAATATGAAAGGGGATTTTGTGGGGATAGGGGTTAGCTTTCATATGTATAAAGATACCTTATCGGTAATTAGGACCATTGAGGGCGGGCCAAGCTACCGGAAAGGACTACAGTCCGGAGACAAAATCCTTATGGCCGACGGGGATACCCTATTTGGACAAAATATTGGAAATGATGTTATTGTAAATAAACTTAAAGGGGAAAAAGGATCTCCCGTAAAATTACAGGTGTATAGAAAGGATGACAATAGGACCTTCAGTGTAAACATTAAACGGGATGTGGTTCCCATAAAAAGTGTAGAGGCCTATTTTATGCTTACCAAGGATATGGGCTATATCAAGATAAATCGTTTTGCCGAATCTACCTATAAGGAGTTTAAGGCGGCATTACGGAAATTGGAGGCCCAAGGCGCAAAGAAGTTGGCCCTGGATCTAAGGGATAACCCCGGGGGATATCTTGGGATTGCCGAACAAATGGCGGATGAATTTCTAACAGATGGGAAATTAATTTTGTTTACCAAAAACAAAAAGGGCAAGATAGATAAGGTATTTGCCACTAAAAAAGGGGATTTTGAGGATAAACCCGTATATGTTTTGATCAATGAGCGCTCGGCTTCTGCCAGCGAAATCATAGCAGGATCCTTACAGGATAATGACATAGGCACTATAGTAGGTAGACGATCCTTTGGGAAGGGTCTGGTACAGCGGGAAATGGATTTGGGGGATGGTTCTGCCGTCCGCTTAACCGTATCCCGATATTATACCCCTACAGGGCGTTCCATTCAGAAAGCGTACAACAAGGGAAACAAGGACTATTATCAGAAATTTACAGATCGTTATCATAATGGGGAACTGATTTCGGTAGACAGTATTAAAGTGGCCGATTCGCTAAAGTTTAAGACCCCTAAAGGCAAGGTGGTCTATGGTGGCGGAGGTATTATCCCGGACGTGTTTGTGCCTATTGGCTCCAATGAATCGGAATATCTGGAGAGCATGGAAAGTATGGGCTTTTTTGTCCTATTTTGTGTTTGAACATTTGGATGGGAACAGGGCCCAATATAAAGGGTATTCCAAGGAAGAGTTTGTAAATACATTTAGGGTGGATGATATTCTGTTCGAGGCATTTATAGATTATTGTCTGGCGAATGGCATTAAGCCGGATTTCTACGCTTTTGAGGAAAGGATAAAACTATATATTAAGGCAACCTTGGCGGAACAGTTGTTCGACCCCAACGTCTATGCCAAAATAAAAAGTGATGGGGACGATATGTTGAAGAAGGTACTGGAACTGGATACACCTACTATTAAACAACAGGAGGCAGATAAAATAGAGGCTGTGAATTAGTCCTGTTCAATTTTTTTCTGATCTTTTTGAAGTACTGTAAATTAGTAAGAGGGCTATGGCACATAGGGCGGCCATTATTCCAATTAACGCAATTATGCTGTTTCCCTGAAAAGGGTCCTTAAAATCTACCAAGGTTACATTATAGGCTATTAGGCCCAGCCCCAGTACTATGAGTGTTACGATTACTATTTTGTTCATGGATCGGCTTGTTTTAAAGTTTAAAATAACTGATTGATATTGGAGGTAAATAGCTTTACGGCTATGGCCAAAAGAATAACACCAAATATTTTTCGAATTACATTAAGTCCGTTTTTGCCTAAAATGCGCTCTATACGTATAGAGGATTTTAAAACTATGTATACAAAAATAACATTTATAAGAATGGCAACAATGATATTCTCTACATAGTATTCGGCCCTCAATGAAAGCAAGGTGGTTACGGTACCGGCACCGGCAATCAATGGGAAGGCAATGGGTACTATGGAGGCGCTTTCGGGCTGATCGTCTCGGTATAGGGTGATTCCCAAAATCATTTCTATGGCCAGAAAGAAGATTATAAAAGACCCGGCAACGGCAAAAGAGTTGACGTCAATGCCTATTAAATTTAGATTTCCTCACCAACAAACAAAAAGGACACCATTATACAGGCGGAAACAATGGACGCTTTGCCGGATTGGATATGTCCTACCTTGTTTCTTAAGGATATAATGATCTGGAACGCTCCCTATAATATCTATTACCGCAAAAAGAACCATACTGGCAGTAACTATTTCCCGAATATTAAAATGGAATTCCATAATTAAAAAAATATAACCCTGGTTTCTAACTTAATGTGTTTCGTCTTTCGGTGCCAAGACGGCGCAAATTTACATTTAATTAGGGGGTATTTGGATTTATTTAAAAGAAAATATATCCCTTAAAGAATTATATTTGTTGCTTAATAGAGCGGTATGTTTCAACTGGGAAAAACAATAGTATCGGAGGAAATTATTGAGAACGATTTTGTGTGTAATTTAAATGCCTGTAAAGGTGCGTGTTGTGTAGATGGTGAAGCCGGAGCCCCCCTTGAGGACAGGGAAACCGAAATCTTGGTAGATATTTATAGTAAGGTAAAACCCTTTTTACGACCTGAGGGTATTGCTGAAATAGAAAACCAGGGGGCCTTTATCCGTGGGGAGGATGGTGAATGGGAAACACCCTTGGTGAATGGAAGTGAATGTGCCTATGTAATCTTTGATGACAAAGGTATTACAAAATGCGGTCTTGAAGAGGCCTATAATCAGGGCGCTACCAAATGGAAAAAGCCTGTTTCCTGTCATTTGTATCCCATACGTGTACGGGAGTATTCGGAACTTACCGCAGTAAACTATCATAAATGGGAAATTTGCGATCCCGCATGTTCTTTAGGCCGGGAGCTTAAGGTGCCAATTTACAAATTTGTAAAGGAGGCCTTGATTCGCAAGTTTGGGAAAAAATGGTATTCGGAATTAGAGCAAATTGCCTTGGAGCACACTAGTAGGTAGGTAGGTGCAGGACCACTTTGGTACCCAAGGCCACATTATTGGAATCATACAGGTCTATTATTTCTACCTGAAAGGAATTTTCGTAGTCTTTGGAGAAATTGGCCAACCTTTCCTTGGTAATGTCTATACCAATAGACTTCCGCTTCAAAATTTTACTTTCCTTTATTCTTTCCGAGGCTTCCCTTCCTACCCCGTTATCGGTGATGCTTATTAGAATAAACTTTTCATTTTCCCTGCTTACGTGCAATTGGATTCTCTTTTCCCCCTCTTTTGAGGATAGCCCGTGCCATAGGGCATTTTCCAGAAAAGGCTGTAGAATCAAGGAAGGTATCTTAACGGTATGTTCATCAATGGATTCGTCTATCCGTATCGAAAAATTTATCTCGTGCGAAAACCTAATGTTTTCTATATTCATGTATAGTTCAATGGTCTCCAGTTCATCGGCCAGGGAAATTTCCTTTAAAGAGGAGGCTTCGAGAATTTTGCGGACCAATTTGGAAAATTTATTTAGGTAGTGTACCGCATTCTTCTTTTCATTATTAATAATATATAGTTTAATCGAATTTAAGGAATTGAACAAAAAATGGGGGTTCATTTGGCTGCGCAACATACTTTGCTCCAACGTTAGGATCTGTTTTTCATTTTTTAGTTCTTTCTGTCTATAGAGTATGTAAAGGATAAAAGTTAAAAGGGCCATTCCCAATGCGCCAATGATGAGGGTGTTTGTTTTCTTGCGTAGCCGTAGGTTTATGAACTCGTTTTCTCTGGCCAGGGCATCTATCTGATTGGTTTGTTTTTCGGTTTCATATTTTATGATCAAATCGTTGATATAACGGCGATTGACCTCACTATTGATTTCTTCGTTAAACTTCTCTGCCATTTGGTAATATTCCAAGGCATTTTTGTATTCCCCTTTATAGGTGTGTAATTTGGACAAGTAATTATATGCATTGGCAATATAACTGGGTAAATGATGCTTTTTGGACATTTCCAGTCCGGTCAACAAGTATTTTTCGGATTCCGTATATTGTTTCAACTCCATAAGTGCCCAGCCAAGATTAATGTTTATGGCAGCTATGATAGCCATGTCCCCCATAGTTTTAGCAACCAACAGATTGGGCTCAAGAATTTCCAATGCCTGTTTTAATTTGTTTTGTTTTATATAGATCTGGGCTATACTATTATTGCATATAACCCTGCCTTTGTCGCTATCAATTTCGTTATTGTACTCTAGTGAGGTTCTGTAGTAGTGCAGTGCCTCTTCCAATTCGCCTTTATATTCCAGGCATTCCCCAATATTTTGATAGTTTATGGCAAGGCCCAATTTATTGCCAAGCTCTTTTTCCAGTGCCATCGATTTCTTAAATTGGGCAATGGCAATATCGTATTGCTTCAGAATGGAATACAGGTTTCCAATACTGTTTAGGGAAACATTTATACTTCGCTTTAACCCGTCCGAAGGATTCTCTTCCGATTCTGCCAATTCCAAGGCTTCCTGGTTATAATCCAGGGCTATTTTAATGGCATCGCTTCTTCTATAGACCACGCCCAACATATTTAGACTGTATACCCTAAATTCCAAGTTGTTGGCGTCCACGGCGGCCTGCAATGCCTTTTCATGGAGTACAATGGCCTTGGAATAATTGGAAATATCCCTGTATTTTCTTCCCAACTGGTTTAAGGCGTAGGACTTCCCTATAAAATATTTTTTCCTGGTAGATTCAATATCAAAAAAGCGCATATAAGTAGTATCGCTTCTTTTGGGTTTCAATACGGAATCCAATTCTTGATAGGTTAACGGAGCAGCCTTTATTAGGCTATCCGCTATCCTTTTAAATTCTTCGGAAACTTCCTGTGCGTTGGTCCTGGTAAGCGAGAGGGAGGTAAAAACTAAAAAAAAAAAGAAGCTACCTATTTTTAAGAATGGAAGTCGGCAAAAGATGGAAAGAATGAAGGAGGGAAAATGCATAGGGTTAGATTATATTAAATCTAGAAAGTCCGACTTTTTCTGTCTTGAAACAGGTATTTTATGGTTGGATTGTAAAATGACATACCCATCTGTTTTAAGAAATTCCTTTATTTTATTTAGATTGATGATAAAGGAATTGTGAATTCTAAAAAATGTATCCTTGGGCAGTATCTGGTTTACTTCCTTTAATTTTTTGGTCAGTAAAATTTTTTGCCCATCACTTAAAAATAAGGTACTGTAATTGCCATCGGATTCTGCAAAAAGAATCTCATCGCTTTGTAGGAACAACAATTTTCCGTCCGTATTTATAGTAATCTTTTTTTGAAGCGAATCTGAATTGAACTTCAACAATATTTTTTCCAGCTTTTCCGCTGTATAATTTTTGCTGTTGAACTTCTTTATTTTAGCAATGGTAGCATTTAAATCATCCGTATCTATTGGTTTTAGAAGATAATCTACTGCTTCGTTCTTAAGGGCTTTTATGGCATATTGATTATAGGCAGTGGTGATGACGACCGGAAATTCCTTGTTCTGTAATTTCTGAATAAATTGAAATCCGTCCATAGTAGGCATTTCTATGTCCAAGAACAAACAATCCGGAGGGTATTGCTCCAAATATTTTAAAGCTTCGAAAGGATCCGTAAAGGAGGCGACCACTTTAATTTCATCACTAAAGTTGGTCAGCTCCCAAGAAAGACTCTGTAGGGCCTTAATTTCATCGTCTACTAAAACTGCTTCTAACATAGTTCAGGAAAGATACTCAAAATTAGAAATATTGTTCGTGATGCTTTTAATATTTTGTGTCAATGGAATTGAATTGAGTATGGTTGGCCGTTATTGGATTAAGATTGGGGCTGTTGGGAAAGGATTGTGGAGTATGATGATTTTTAAATGGGCATGGAAACGGATACCTCCAGAATTTGACTTATGTCATTTATACAGGAAATTTTACCATTTACACAATTACAGGGCTTAAGCTTTAACATTTCATATAAATTTGATTCATTCGTTGCCTACTGGAGAAAAAGGGCAATGTTTAACCCAATAGAGCCAAAACCCAAGGGGATGAACAAATGTATAGCTTTTTTTATTGTTTTAGTTTTAGTCCTTGCCATAGCTGTTGTTACCGACAATAAGGATACAACCTCTTATGAAAATAATTTGGTGGAACATAAGGTAGATACAAATAAGAATAGGTCCTTGGTGGAAAATAAGACCGTGGCGGACAGTGGGTATTGAAGGGTGTTTTTGTAATAATACGTAGTATGTAGTAATCAAGTGTATACAATGACCATAACTATAAATAAGTAAAAATAACTGTCAAAAAAAGTGCGGTCCTTTAGGATTTTTTAGTGCCAACATAATTATTGTTGCAGAATTATCCGAAGGGTGTTGATGTAAATTTGAAAAACGCAATCAACTTGTAAGTATTGGAATTCAGATCATCTTTAGGTTTCGGGGGAACTACCTAAAGGGATGGTTCCAATTCCCGTAATTCACAAACTCATTACATCTGTTGGATCGCACCATTTGGCAGTTATTTTTTAATTTTACAGGGAATTTGTAGTAGAGTGATACCATGAACCAAAGAGTATGTTTTTATATACTTTTTGGTTTATTTTTTTGGGTTATATTTTCATGGAAACGGGATGTATTATTTTTTATTTTGCTTTGTTCCTTGAAAGGTAATGAACATCACTTGCGAAGCAACATTTCAACATTCTGTGTTAAAAACTTTGTGGTTAATAATGCGTATTCGGCTTTAGTTATTGGGGGTATTTTGCAATCTTTGTTATCTCCTATCGAGGGCAAATTTTCGCCTAAGTTTAAGAAACCCTATAAATCAAAAAAGATATGTCAGCAGCTATAGAGCCGATTCTGAAAGAAAACCTTAACCGATTTGTTATTTTCCCTATCAAGCACCATGATCTGTGGGATTGGTACAAAAAATGTGAGGCTAGTTTTTGGACTGCTGAGGAAATAGACCTGCATACGGATCTTAATGATTGGAACAATAAGTTGAACAGTGATGAACGTTATTTCATAAAACATATACTGGCGTTTTTTGCGGCTTCGGATGGTATTGTGAATGAAAATTTAGCGGAAAACTTTGTTAGTGAAGTTCAATATGCGGAGGCTAAGTTCTTCTACGGTTTTCAGATTATGATGGAAAATATCCATTCCGAAACCTATTCCCTTTTAATCGATACCTACGTAAAGGATGAAAAGGAAAAGAATTTGCTTTTTAATGCCATTGAGAATTTTCCGGCAATAAAGAAAAAGGCGGACTGGGCCTTAAAATGGATTGAGTCGCCAAGTTTTGCGGAACGTCTCATTGCCTTTGCGGCAGTAGAGGGTATTTTCTTTTCTGGGGCATTTTGCTCCATATTCTGGCTTAAGAAAAGAGGGTTGATGCCCGGACTTACTTTTTCCAATGAACTAATATCCAGGGATGAGGGGATGCACTGTGATTATGCAGTGCACCTTCACAACAATCATCTTGTGAATAAGGTTCCCAAAGCCCGGATTACCGAAATTTTGGTGAATGCCCTGGATATAGAAAGGGAGTTCATTACAGAATCACTTCCCGTTAGTTTAATAGGGATGAATTCCAAATTGATGACGCAGTACCTAGAGTTTGTAACGGACCGTTTATTGGTGGAGCTCGGATGTAATAAGGTATATAACTCAACCAATCCTTTCGATTTTATGGACATGATTTCCTTACAGGGCAAAACCAATTTCTTTGAAAAAAGAGTGGCCGAATATCAAAAGGCCGGGGTCATGAACAAAGATAAGGACGACGATTCCCAAAAAATCAGCTTCGACGCGGATTTTTAGGACTTATCATTATAGTTAAAATCCCCTTTGGGTTAAAAGGGGATTTTTAAGCGGTGAATATGATATGTTAACATTTTTAACATATTGGCCTAGAACCCAAAAAATGAGTATTATTTAAAAAAATTGTAGCAACATGTATGTAGTAAAAAGAGACGGAAGAAAAGAGCTGATGATGTTCGACAAGATCACGGCCAGAGTAAGAAAATTGTGTTACGGACTTAATGATCTTGTAGATCCGCTAAAGGTTGCAATGCGGGTGATTGAGGGATTGTATGACGGGGTAACTACTTCGGAGCTGGACAATCTGGCTGCGGAGATTGCGGCTACAATGACCACTTCCCACCCGGATTACGCGAAATTGGCGGCCCGAATCTCGGTTTCCAACCTACATAAGAACACCAAGAAGTCCTTTTCGGAAACGATGAAGGATCTTTATGAATATGTAAATCCCAGAACTGGAAAAAAGGCGCCCTTGCTATCCGATGAGGTTTATGGGGTTATTGCCGAGAATGCCGATAGATTGGATTCCACCATTATTTATAACCGGGATTTTGGCTACGATTATTTCGGATTTAAGACCTTGGAACGCTCCTATCTTTTGAAACTGAATGGGAAGATTGCCGAAAGGCCACAGCATATGCTTATGAGGGTATCTATAGGGATTCACCTGAACGATCTGGATTCGGCCTTGGAAACCTATGAGTTGATGTCCAAGAAATACTTTACCCACGCTACACCAACCTTATTTAATTCAGGGACCCCAAAGCCCCAAATGTCCTCCTGTTTCCTTTTGGCAATGAGGGACGATAGTATTGATGGTATTTATGATACGCTAAAACAAACTGCAAAAATTTCCCAATCTGCCGGGGGGATAGGTCTTTCCATACACAATGTACGTGCCACAGGCTCTTATATTGCCGGTACCAATGGCACTTCCAATGGTATTGTGCCCATGCTACAGGTTTTTAACGATACCGCACGCTACGTAGATCAGGGCGGCGGAAAGCGTAAGGGCAGTTTTGCGATCTATGTGGAACCATGGCATGCGGACATATATGATTTCTTGGATCTAAAGAAAAATCATGGTAAGGAAGAGATGAGGGCCAGGGACCTTTTCTATGCCATGTGGATCCCGGATCTGTTCATGAAAAGGGTGGAGGCCAATGAAAATTGGACCTTGATGTGCCCCAATGAATGTCCCGGGCTCTTTAGCCATCACAGTGAAGAATTTGAGCAACTGTATATTAAGTATGAGGCGGAAGGCAAAGGGCGCAAAACGGTCAAGGCCCGTGAGCTTTGGGAGAAGATTCTGGAATCACAAATAGAGACGGGAACCCCCTATATGCTGTACAAGGATGCCGCCAATAGGAAGAGCAACCAACAGAATTTGGGCACTATTCGTTCATCCAACCTTTGTACGGAAATATTGGAATATACCTCCCCTGATGAGGTGGCCGTATGTAATTTGGCCTCCATTGCACTTCCCATGTTTATTAAGAACGGAGAGTTTGATCATAAGGAGCTGTTTAAGGTCACAAAACGGGTCACCAAAAATTTAAATAGGGTGATAGATAGAAATTATTACCCTATCCCGGAAGCCGAAAATTCCAATATGAGGCACAGGCCTATCGGTCTGGGTGTCCAAGGTTTGGCAGATGCATTTATTATGTTGAGATTGCCCTTTACCAGTGATGCTGCCAAGGAATTGAACCAAGAGATTTTTGAGACCTTGTATTTTGCAGCGGTTACCGCCTCCATGGAAATGGCAAAAGAGGAAGGAACCTACTCTTCCTATGAAGGTTCCCCAATATCCAAAGGAGAGTTCCAGCACAATTTATGGGGCATTAAGGATGAAGAGTTGTCCGGTAGATGGGATTGGGCAAAATTGCGCAAAGAGGTAAAAAAGAACGGAGTTCGCAATTCCTTATTGGTGGCACCGATGCCTACGGCGTCCACATCGCAAATATTGGGCAATAATGAGTGTTTTGAGCCCTATACCTCCAACATTTATACCCGTAGGGTTTTGTCCGGGGAATTTATTGTAGTGAATAAGCACTTATTGGAAGATTTGGTCAGCCTTGGACTTTGGAATGAAAATATGAAGCAGGAATTAATGCGTGCCAATGGTTCCGTTCAGCATATTGATACTATCCCTGCGGATATTAAGGAGTTGTACAAAACGGTTTGGGAATTAAGTATGAAGGATATTATTGATATGTCCAGACAACGTGGGTATTTTATAGACCAGAGTCAGTCCCTGAACCTGTTTATGGAAAACGCAAATTATTCAAAATTGACCTCAATGCATTTCTATGCCTGGAAGAGCGGACTTAAAACGGGAATGTATTATTTAAGGACCAAAGCGGCGGCAGATGCCATTAAATTTACTTTGGACAACAGTAAAAAACAGGAAGTGCCCCAAATGGAACAGGTAGCAACCAATATAGTTGCCCCTGCCGTTACTAAGGCGATTAAGGTAGAGGCCGCTTCCGCCAATCCCTTGGAAATGGATGTTCAGCCTTTGACGGCTGCGGAGATGAAGGAATTGATCGCCAGGGCAAAGGAGGGCCAGGCAGATGACGATTGTTTAATGTGCGGCTCCTAATAGACCTATAGGACATAGTTGATAAACAAAAAAAGAGGCTGCCCAAAAAGGCAGCCTCTTTTTTTGTTCACATCAAAAGGGTATTTACTATAGATAGGATATCGCTATCTATTGAATAAATAAGGTTTAAGTATAAGCCCACATAGGAACGCTATACAGTATATTATTAGAATTGTGATGTAATGATCCATTTCGCCCCAAATTAAATGTTTTATGGTTATATACGATATTAATTGAAAAATGGATTATAATTAACTAAAAGTCAAGAATATACTATAAAAATACCTTTGTCATTTTTTAAAATGATGGTGATATATTATTCGCCCTAAAAGGAATAATATAAGGTATATCGCTATGGTGTAAAAATAAATTTCCATCTTGTTCCTTTGACGTGGGAACAAGATGGAAACTTTCTAAATACTACGTTAAATGAGCGGTGAATATAAATTTGGGCTATAAAAAATTATCTTCCGATTTATAAGCGTTTATTACGGCCATTTCACCTTCCTTGTGGGGTCTGGAATTGCCATGTTCCATGCCCAGAACCCCCTTGAATCCTTTACTGTGTATATATTTGAATACATTTTTGTAATTAATTTCGCCTGTAGTGGGCTCTTTTCTGCCAGGATTGTCCCCTATTTGGATATAATCAATTTCATCCCAGGTAAGTTCCATATTGTGTATCAGATGACCTTCGGTTTTCTGCATATGGTAGATGTCGAACAATATTTTGCACGACGGGCTGTCCACTCCTTTACAGATCATATAGGTCTGGTCCGAATGCTGTAAATAAAGGTCGGGAGAGTCGGACAATGGTTCAAGTACCATTACCAAACCGTGGGGTTCCAATATCTCGGCACCTCTTTTTAACGCTTCAATAACATTGCCATCCTGAATACCGATCGGCAGCTTCCTTTCAAATCCACCTGGCACCACGGTCATCCATTTGGCATTGACGCGTTTAGCTACTTCTACCGCTCTTCTACATCCGTCCAAAAAGATATCAATATGCTCTTGTTTACCGGCAGCCAAGGTGTTGGCCATATTGCCCCCTTTGTCTATGACAAAAACGCCCATGGTCATATTTCGTTTGGCCAAGGCTTCCCCTATTTTGGTTTGGGTGGCCACATCCCTGCCCATCATACCGTTATCTTCAAATGCTGTAAACCCCTGGTCGGCCATAAAATTTATTTGGTCGATAAGATCATCCCCTGCAAGGTTTTTGAACATTCCGAAATGCGGAGCGTATTTTAAGTTGAACCTATGTTTCAAATCTATATTGGTATTGGTTCCATAAGCTAAGGAACCACCTAGAGTAACGGCACTTCCGGTTAGGGCGGTTTTTTGTATAAAATCTCTTCTTTTCATTTTTTTTGATATGGTTGGAATTAATATAACAATGCCAAAAGAACCGAACCTCCATTGGTCGGCCCGGCCCTTTTAGCCTTTTTCAATTTTTGTAGATCATAATTATTTATAGTGACCACGCTTTTCCCCCGCTCAATTCCTGAAGGTCCCCACAGGCAATATATTCACCAGGTACAGGTAAATAGGGAAGTACATTTTTTCCTACATACTCGGACGACTTATAGCCTAAGATGACCAGGCCCCTTATATTATTGGCGAAGGCAAATCTTGACGCTTCATCGTCCAAGGAGGCGGTTTTCCCCGCCTTAACGGCTTCGGTATAGGTGTTTATGATATTAAAGTTTTTGTCCTGATCTTCTTTGGAGATTTTAAGGGCACCGGCCAGGACAGGTTCCAAATCTTCCGGGGTCAGGTCGGCAAGTTCCTTCTTGCCCGAATCCTGTAGGGCCTTGTCCATAAATTTTTTCATGGTCATCTTTAGAAGGTCCTGTTGTTCCGTTTCCATTACCTGATCGGCAAAACGGTCAATAAAGATATGTGCCTGTACTTCGGAAGCGGAAGGCGTATCTGTCTTGGGCAATATGATATCTACCAAATGGGTTAGCACGGATCCTTCGTCAGGTGTTAAAAAATCCGGGGTCCATAAAACTGTAGCATCCTTTTTACAACTCTGTACAATGCTGATCAAGGTGGGAGTGGCTACGGTATAGCCCAGTGCCAGCCCCATATTTTTTAATGCTTTTCTTCTATCCATTATATATTTCCTTTTTTGAGTTCCTTAACCGCATGATCGGCGGCCCTGGCGGTAAAGGCCATGTACGTCAGTGATGGGTTAACACAACTGGCCGAGGTCATAAATGCCCCATCGGTAACATATACATTGGGAACATCGTGTATTTGGTTGTTACCGTTCAGGACGGATGTTTTTCTGTTGCGTCCCATTCTGGCGGTACCCATTTCGTGGATGCCCAGACCCAGACCGGTTGGACCATCATGTCCTTTGACATCCCGTAATCCGGCTTTTTCCAACATTTCTACTGCAGACTCCTGCATGTCCTTGCGCATGTTGAATTCGTTTTCCTGTAAATCGGCATCAAAGGTTACCGTAGGCAATCCCCAACTATCCAATTTGTCGTAATCCAGGATCATTCTGTTATCTTCATAAGGAAGTACTTCGCCAAAGCCACCGATTCCCATTCTCCAACCTCCTGGTTTAAGCATGTTTTCCTTAAATTCCTTGCCATAAGACAGCTCTGCGACCGTTTCTTCCCAATTGCCCCTACTGGCACCGCCCTGATAACCAAAGCCGCGCTTGTAATCTTTTCTATCGGAAGCACCTCCCAAGTTCCTAAATCTTGGAATATAAATGCCATTGGGTCTTCTCCCTTTGTAATACTTGTCCTCGAAGCCATCAAATTTACCGGAAGCACCTACCCCTAAATGGTGGTCCATTATATTACGGCCCAATTGATCCGAGTCGTTGCCCATACCATTGGGGAAACGATCGGATTTGGACTGCATAAGAATAGCGGTAGAGGCTATGGCCGAAGCACAAAGGAAAATAACCTTCGCCTTAAATTCATGTGTTTCTTTGGTCAACCTGTCTATTACCTTTACCCCTGTAGCTTTTTGGTATTGGGATCGTACATTACTTCATGTACAATAGAGTCCGTACGCAAGGTCATGTTCCCCGTTGCTTCCGCGGCAGGGAGGGTAGATGACAAACTACTAAAATAACCTCCAAAAGGACATCCCCTGATACATCTATTTCGGTATTGACATTTGGTGCGTCCGTCAAAATTTTTGGTCCCCGTAATATGGGCTACCCTACCTATGGTAACGGCCCGGTCGTCAAAACCTTCAGTTACTTTTTTCTTAAAATGTTCTTCCACACAATTCATTTCCATGGCCGGTAGAAAATCACTATCGGGCAACTGGGGCAGGTTAAGTGCCTCCCCGCTGACACCGATATAATTTTCCACTTTTGAGTACCACGGAGCAATATCCTTATAGCGTACAGGCCAATCAATGGCTATACCCTCCCTTTGGTTGGCGGTAAAATCGATGTCGCTCCAACGGTAACTTTGACGTCCCCATTGTAGGGACCGTCCTCCCAAGTGGTACCCCCTCATCCAATCAAATCGTCTTACTTCATTATATGGATGTTCCAGATCATTTACGAACCACATTTTACTTGCCGCATTGGTCGTATATCCCGTTCTATTCTGTTTGGGCTGTTTTTCAATATCTTCCCTTGTCGGTTTACCGGCATTTGGAAAATCCCAAGGGTCCATATTGGCCGTTTCGTAGTCTTCAATATGTTTTACCATCCTTCCACGTTCCAACACCAGTGTTTTGAGTCCTTTTTCACATAATTCTTTGGCGGCCCATCCTCCGCTAATGCCCGTACCCACGACAATGGCATCATATGAATCCTGTACTTCAGGTTTATTGAATTTGCTCATTTATAAAATTGTTTATTTAATAAATTCACTAAATATAAAATTAATTTTTTACATTTAAACCTTATATTTATTAATGCTATGGCACTATAACGTTATAGTATTTGTTAATTCTTGGATTTAATCTCATAACTTGAAAATGAAGCAAAAAAATTTAAAAACAAAAGGGATCAATGTAGTTTTGGCAGCCATATTAATGGGGGTGCTGTCTTGTAAGGAAGCTTCCAAGGAGCAGCCTAAAGATGTGGAGGCCTCGGAAGTAACCATGAAGGCGGAGGAGCCTTTTTTTAAATTGTCATTGGCCCAGTGGTCTATACATAAAATGGTGCGTGAAGATGGTGTGGATCCCTATACCTTTGCGGAAAAGGCCAAGAATTGGGGTTTTACGGGCTTGGAGTATGTGAGTGCCTTGTACTACAAGGAATTGGAGGCAGCTAATTTTTCCGAGGAAGCTATGGCCGCATTTGTGGAAAAATGCAATGCAGAAAGTAAGAAGCATGGTATGCAGAATGTCTTGATCATGATAGATGGTCAAGGAGATCTTGCTACAGCGGATGACAAGAAAAGAAAGGAAGCTGTTGAAAATCATTATAAATGGGTGGATGCGGCAGCCAAGATGGGGTGCCATGCCATTAGGGTAAATTTGTCCGGGAGCAAGGTTCCCGAGGAATGGGTTGCCAGTTCTGTGGACGGTCTAACCCAGTTGGCCACCTATGCCAAGGGGAAAAACATTGAGGTTTTGGTAGAGAACCATGGAGGGCTTTCGTCCAATGGAGCTATGTTGGCAGAGGTCATGACCAAGGTAAATATGGATAATTGTGGTACCCTTCCGGATTTCGGCAATTTTTGTATAGAAAGAACCAAGGATGGCTGCGCCCAGGAATATGATATTTACAAAGGTATTGCCGAATTAATGCCGCACGCCTTGGCCGTTAGTGCCAAGTCCAATGATTTTGATGCCGAGGGCAATGAAATCAAACTGGACTACCCTAGAATACTTAAGATAGTAAAAGATGCCGGTTATACCGGTTATATAGGTGTGGAATACGAAGGTAGTGTTCTTAGCGAGGAGCAGGGAATTATTGCTACCAGGGATCTTTTGATAAAAGCAGGGAAGGAACTTAATTAGTGTTGGAATATATGAAGGCCTTTTTCAATCAGCTGTTCGATTATAACTTTTATTGTAATAAGAAATTGATTGAAGCTTGCCAGAAGTTGGAAAATGTTCCGGAAAGGACTTCGGAACTCTTCAATCATATATTAAATGCCCACCATATATGGAATGCCAGAATTCTTGGTAAAAAAGTGGAATGCGGGGTATTTCAATTACATTCGTTAAAGGATTGGGGGGATCTGCATTATGAAAATCAAAGAAGTTCCTTTGAAATTATCACCAATACGGATAGTTTTGAAAAGCGTGTGGATTATGAAAATACCCAAGGTAGGTTGTTTACCAATACCATTCAGGATATGCTATTTCATATTATAAACCATTCAACCCATCACAGGGCCCAAATTTCCGTTGATTTTAGAAACAACTCCATAGAACCCTTGGCTTTGGATTATATAATTTATAAGCGCTAAATATACCTGTTAACAAGTGAATGTAAAGACCAAAGTTCAATTGTCGTTAATGATGTTCCTCGAATTTTTTATTTGGGGAGGGTGGTTTGTAACGCTGGGCACTTTTTTGGGACAGAACCTTAAGGCTACCGGGGCCGAATCGGCAATGGCCTATTCAACCCAATCCTGGGGAGCCATAATTGCTCCCTTTATTATAGGTTTAATAGCGGACCGATACTTTAATGCAGAGCGCATTTTGGGGGTATTGCACCTTCTGGGTGCGGTAATGATGTATCAGATGTATATGGCGGCGGACTTCGCCGGTTTTTATCCCTACGTACTTGTTTACATGGTGCTTTATATGCCCACCTTGGCCCTGGTGAATTCAATTTCCTTTGGCCAGATGAAAAATCCTGCCAAGGAATTTTCTTTTGTAAGGGTTTTTGGTACTATAGGTTGGATAGTGGCCGGACTAATAATTAGTTATGTGTTCCTATGGGATTCCGAAACCTCCAGGGAACAGGGTCTTCTAAAGAATACCTTTTTAATGGTGGCCATTGCTTCCGCTACTTTGGGAATTTTTAGCTTTACCCTGCCCAAAACTCCGCCAAAGGTAAAAACGGATGAAAAGGTATCCATTTCGGGCATTTTGGGATTGGATGCCCTAAAACTGCTAAAGGAAAGAAATTTCTTTATTTTCTTTCTCTCATCCATTTTAATTTGTATTCCCTTGGCCTTTTATTACCAAAATGCAAATCCATTTTTGTCGGAGATCGGAATGGAAAATCCCACAGGGAAAATGACCATAGGTCAGGGTTCGGAAGTATTGTTTATGTTGTTGTTGCCCTATTTCTTCAAGAAATTTGGATTTAAAAACACCTTGATTGCCGGAATGTTGGCATGGATCATTAGATACCTTCTGTTTGCCTACGGAAATGCCGGAGATTTGGCCTTTATGCTCCTTTTGGGCATTGCCCTTCACGGTATTTGCTATGATTTTTTCTTTGTTTCCGGACAGATTTATACAGATTCGAAGGCAGGTGACCAATTTAAGAGTGCGGCACAGGGATTGATAACCCTGGCCACCTATGGTGTTGGAATGTTGATCGGTTTTTGGGTGGCAGGAAAAATTACGGATAGTTATATAATGGGCGATGGCGTTCACAACTGGACGGATATCTGGACATTTCCCGCTATTTTTGCCTTAGTGGCGATGTTGCTTTTCGCCATATTTTTCAAGAACGAGGAAGTAGTGTATAAAGAGTAATTTAGGAATATATTTATTATGAGCAAGAAGATTAGATTAGGAATTTTAGGGGGTGGAGGAGACTCCCTTATAGGGGTGCTGCACAGGGTAGCATCGCAGATCAATGACAATTACGAAATTGTGGGTGCGGTTTTTAACCCGGATTTTGAGGCAAATGTTGCTTTTGCCAAAGAAATAGATGTACCTACCAATAGGATCTATAAGGATTTTGATACTCTGGTGGAAGAGGAGTTGAAACTGCCAAAAGAGGAACGGATCCAGGTGTGTTCGGTACTTACCCCTAACTTTTTGCATTTTCCAATGGCTAAAAAATTGTTGGAAAATGGGTTTCACGTAATTTGTGAAAAGCCTATGACCACCACCTATGAGGAGGCTAAAATATTACAGGCTACCCTAGAGAAGGCCAAGACTGTTTTTGCCGTGACCCATACCTATACAGGTTATCCTATGGTTAGGCAAATGAGGGAAATGATAAAGGCCGGAGCTATCGGGAAAATACATAAGGTGGATGCGCAATATTATCAAGGGTGGATAAATTCCATTATCCATGACAAGGCCAAGCGTTCAACCGTTTGGAGATTGGATCCAAAAAAAGCCGGTATCAGCTCCTGTATGGGAGATATAGGAGTGCATGCCTTTAATATGATAGAATATACTACGGGATTGACCATAAAATCCATTTTGGCAGATTTCAACTATTTGTACGAGGATAACCAAATGGATGTAGATGGTACGGTATTGATCCGCATGGACAGTCATGTGAAAGGGGTCATTCGTTCCAGCCAGGTGGCTACAGGAGAAGAAAACGGACTTACCATTGCCATTTATGGTGAGAAGGGCGGACTAAGATGGGAGCAGGAAAATCCCAATTATCTCTATGTGCTAAGCGATGACAAGCCGCTTCAGGTGTATAAGCCGGGCCATGCCTATAATTCCAAGCTGTCCTTGGCGGGGACTAAATTGCCTCCTGGACACCCAGAAGGAATTTTTGATTCCATGGCCAATATCTATTTAGGTGTTGCCAGAGCAATACGTGGTGAAAACTATAACGATGGTGAATTCCCGACCATGATGGATGGGGTACGCGGACTCGATTTTATTGAGAGTTCTGTTGAATCCAATAAAAAGGGCAATGTTTGGATCGATCTGAAATAGATTTAGGATTAAGTGTAAATAATAAGGGCCGCAATTGCGGCCCTTGTTTATGGTAAATGATTAAGTTTATCCGTATACCTTTTCAAACTCCACACAGACCACGATCATACTATCCCTAGGGACACGATTAAAAGGGGCCAATTCCCGGGAGAAATAATCCCAGTAAAATTTTTTCCAATATTCCAGACTTTTATCCCCTAGGCCATCCAGTTGGGCGTATTCTTTGGTAATACTAAAGAACGGCTTCAATTTTACAGCGGTTGTCCTAATGATACATTTGGCCTTGCCGTTCCAATCCGTAAGCACTATAAAGGCACCTATTTTGGGGAGGGGCTCTTTTCTATGTTGTAGGCCCAAAAGGGAAAAGGTGGCCGCTTTCTTAAGGTTATTGATAACAAGGTCTGCCCCCTGGTCCGCGTCTTGTTCGTTGTCGCTAAATTGAAGCACTTGTGGTGCTTTTTCAAAGGCGAATTCTAGGTGGGCGTCCAAAAAATCACCCCACATATTTCTGGCTGAGCTATTTTCCATTAAGAAAGTTTACCTGAATTAATTTGTTGGGCAGTGAATTGATCTGCCCATATCCTATGGTGGATGCTGCTTAATGAAACGTTGGCGTATTGTGTTAATTGCACAGCAGCTTCTATATTTTTACCAATAAGGGATGATGTTCCCACCGGTTTCCCCACTATTGCCGGACTATGTGCCCCAATTTTAAAATGCCCTAAAACAAATAGGGCAAAAAACAGTCCACATTTTAATCCGGGAAATATTCTTAGGATTTGTAACGGGGCCAGGATACTGCCAAATATTGATGGTTGATTCATGGTTTATTATTCTGATAATTCTTTTGTTATTCCTATATTTATCACTTGACTATAAAAATGACAGTATCTAATTTATAGCCTAAATATAGGATTTAATTATTAAAATTATCAAAACAGAATTTCTGTAGCCAAGTTTGTCCAAAAAATGATATTTCAGTCGTTCCAAATGGCCAATTAAATTTTGGGATTATTTAATTTAGCCTTAGTATTTACTTTTTGCCCAACGGGGTAAAGAGGTATTTGGTATATTTTGGACAATTGGGAGGGAAACAGGTTAAGCGTAATTTCTTGATAGGAGAAATGACTGTAGTGCAACGCCGAACACAATTATATAACAATAAATAGCAATACATGAAAACAATTAAGGGGCCAGCCGTTTTTTTGGCACAATTTGTAGATGAAAAAGCACCGTTCAATTCTTTGGACGGAATATGTAAATGGGCATCCGATTTAGGGTATAAGGGAATACAGATACCGACTTGGGTAGATTTTCTGATCGATTTGGACAAGGCTGCCGAGAGTCAGACCTATTGTGATGAACTAAAAGGTAAAATAAATTCCTATGGTTTGGAAATAACAGAGTTGTCAACGCATTTGCAAGGTCAATTGGTGGCGGTTCACCCAGCTTATGATCTGATGTTCGACAATTTTGCGCCAGACAAAGTAAAGAACAACCCAAAAGCACGGACAGAATGGGCCGTTGATGTGGTTAAAAAAGGAGCTACGGCGAGTCGCAGACTGGGGCTAAAAGCACACGCCACTTTCTCGGGATCCCTACTTTGGCATACCGCCCACCCTTGGCCACAAAGACCTGCAGGGCTGGTGGAAATGGGTTTTGAGGAGTTGGCAAAAAGATGGTTGCCCATCTTAAACCACTTTGATAAGGAAGGAGTGGATGTATGTTATGAAATCCACCCTGGAGAGGACCTTCACGACGGCGATACTTTTGAGCGTTTCCTGGCTGCCACCGGTAACCATAAACGAGTGAATATTTTGTACGATCCAAGTCATTTTGTACTTCAGCAGTTGGATTATATTGCTTATATAGACCATTATCACGAATTTATAAAATCTTTCCACGTTAAGGATTCCGAATTCAATCCAACGGGAAAAAAGGGTGCTTTTGGAGGGTTTAACGATTGGGGAGACCGTGCAGGCAGGTATCGTTCCCTTGGTGATGGGCAGATAGATTTTAAGTCCATTTTCTCCAAACTAACCCAATACGGCTGTGATGTTTGGGCCGTAATGGAATGGGAATGCTGTATAAAAAGTCCGGAACAGGGGGCTAGGGAAGGTGCCAAGTTTATCCAAGACCATATTATAGAGGCTACCGAAAAGACCTTTGACGATTTTGCCGGAGCAGCCATAGATGAAACAGTATTAAAGAAAATATTAGGGCTTTAAAGCCAAATTATTGAAAAATGAAAAAATTACTTTTTAGTATCCTTATAGCTGGTATGGTAATAGGCTGTAAAGAGAAGACCGACAAAAAAAATATAGATGTAGATTCGGATCCCTTGGCCAATTCAGAACAAGGGACACCACCTCCTGTTGAAGGGGAATGGCAGGTGCTTTTTGACGGCACCAACTTTGATGCCTGGAAACGGTATCTGGATGATGGTGTTGGGGATGCCTGGAAGATCGAGGATGGTGCCATGGTATTTTATCCGCCCAAGGAGCGCAAGAAAGGGGAGAAGTATAATTTGGTGACCAAAGAGGACTTTACCAATTTTGTACTGTCGGTAGACTGGAAAATTAGCGAAGGGGGAAATAGTGGTATATTTTGGGGCGTTAAAGAGGTGGAAAGCCTATCTGAAGCCTATCATTCCGGGCCTGAAATCCAGGTTTTGGACAATGATAAACATCGGGATGCAAAAAATGGCCCTGTAAGACAGGCGGGGGCTTTGTACGATATGGTCGGTCCCAGTGAAGACGTTACCAAACCTGTAGGGGAATGGAACACCTGTGTAATTACCGTAAACCACAAAACCAACAAAGGGAATGTAGTGTTGAACGGAACTGAAATAGCATCGTTTCCCGTTCATGGCGAGGAATGGGAAGCTATGGTCTCCAAGTCCAAATTTAAAGGATCGGAGCATTTTGGGAAATATAGAACCGGAAGAATAGGTTTACAGGATCACGGGGATATAGTGTACTTCAAAGACATTAAGATAAAAAAATTGGATTAATCGATATATAAGGGATTTATGGGAATTAAATATATGTATATTGTTTTGGGTCTACTTTTGATAGTTGCCTGCAAGGAAAAAATCACGGTAGACCCTTCGGAGCCCAGGGATACTGTTCAAGTTGGAAAGGAAATAATAGTCCACGAAGAATATGCGGGACCTGAACCTACCACGCCAGAGGGGACAGAATTTTATAAACCCGTACCTCCTGTGGTCAATCCCAATGACCCTGTAAAAAAGGCTCCCAGTGATGCCATTGTTCTTTTTGATGGGGACAATTTGGACAAATGGATATCTTCCAAGGACAGCACGGCTGCAAAATGGATAGTGAACAAGGATGGCAGTATGACGGTCAGCAATAAGACCGGTAATATACAGACCGTTCAGAATTTTGGAAGCATACAATTGCATTTGGAATGGAAATCTCCCGCAGAAGTTCAAGGAGAAAAACAAAGTAGGGGCAATAGCGGGGTATTTTTAAACGGAATTTATGAAGTTCAGGTACTGGACAACAATGACAATGACACCTATGTGAACGGGCAAGTGGCTTCCATATACAAGCAACACGTGCCTCTCGCCATGGCCTCGGTACCTACGGGGGAATGGAATACCTATGACATTATTTATCATGCCCCGGAGTTCAATGATAATGGGGACAAAATTAAATCCGGGACCATAACGGTTTTGCATAATGGCGTACTGGTTCAGGACCATGTTGAAATTAAGGGGACCACTCCCTATGTGGGTTGGCCCAAGAACCCCCCACACGGAAAGGGTCCTTTAATGCTTCAGGATCATGGGGACAATAGTAGGGTAAGTTACAGGAATATTTGGGTAAGGGAACTATAGATGGAATGGGTGCTTTTCTTGTCGGCAACCGCACCCGGACTGGTTTTATCCATTTTTTCCTGGATCTATAGGACATACCCTCCCAAAAAGATCAATTTTTTTTATGGTTATCGTACCAAGAGAAGTATGAGGAGCCAGGCGACTTGGGACTTTGGTAATAGAATAGGTGCCAAAATGATGCTTTGGGCGGGAATATCCTCTTTTGTTATTGGGGCCATTGCCTATTTTATTTTTCCATATTGGGCCATGGGGATTTCCATGTTCTGTTTAATTGTTGCCCTATTTGCAGGGATTTTTTGGTGCGAATGGCAATTGAAGGTCCATTTTGACAAAAATGGAAAGTCTGTTTTTGGTGGTCCCCGATCCAATTAGGGAGGAGGTTTTGTATTAAATAAGGAAGACTGTTTGTTGGGGACTTATTCCGGTAGATGATCATCCAGGTCAACAAACGTCAATTTTATTTACCTTTGACAAATTCTAAAAATAATTTATGATCCAATCAATGACAGGGTTTGGGAAGCATGTAATACAACTTCCATCTAAAAAAATTACCATTGAAATTAAATCACTCAACAGCAAAAGTCTCGATTTAAATGCCAGGATACCTTCTTCGTACAGGGAAAAGGAATTGGAATTGCGCAGAACTATTGCCGGCTCCTTGGTCCGGGGCAAGGTAGATTTTGGACTTTATATTGAAAATACGGGCGCCGAGTGCGCTTCGGAGGTAAACGAAGTGGTGGTGAGGCAATATATGAAGCAGTTGGGGCATATTGTTTCGGGAAATGAAATGGGGCTGTTGGAAATTGCCATGCGCATGCCCGATACCATGAAAACGGAACGGGAGGATATTGATGAGGAGGAGTATAGGGCCATTAAGGAATCTTTGGAGGAAGCCCTAAAGGAAATAAATATTTTTAGAAATGAGGAGGGAAAGGTTCTGGAAGCCGATTTTGAGGCCAGAATAGGCGTTTTAAAGGGGTTATTGGAGCAAGTGTCACAAATGGACCCTGATAGGCTTCTAAAGATAAGAGAGCGCCTGGAAAAGGCTGTGGCGGAACTAAAAGCCGATCTTGATGCCAATCGTTTTGAACAGGAGCTTATCTATTATTTGGAGAAATATGATATTACGGAAGAAAAGGTCCGCTTGCTGAACCATTTGGATTATTTTACCGTTACCCTTAAGTCCGATGATTCCAACGGTAAGAAGCTGGGCTTCATTAGCCAGGAAATAGGAAGGGAAATCAATACCATTGGTTCTAAGGCAAATTTTGCCCCTATGCAACAGTTGGTGGTGCAGATGAAGGATGAATTGGAAAAGATCAAGGAACAAATGCTCAACGTTTTGTAATGAAAGGAGGAAAGCTAATAATATTTTCTGCTCCTTCGGGCAGTGGAAAAACTACTATCGTAAAACATTTGTTAAATCAGCCGGAGCTTAATCTGGCTTTTTCCATTTCTGCAACTTCCAGGCCCAGACGGGGCAAGGAAAAGCACGGAGAACACTATTATTTTATGAGCTTGTCCGAATTTAAGAGGCATATTAAGGACGATGATTTTCTGGAATGGGAAGAGGTGTACAGGGATAACTTCTATGGAACCTTAAAAAGTGAGGTAGACCGACTATGGGCAGAGGGCAAAAATGTAATTTTTGATATAGATGTGGTCGGGGGCTTACGTATAAAGAAGAAGTTTCCCGATCAGACCCTTGCCGTCTTTGTTAAGCCTCCCAGTGTTGATGAACTTAAAATTAGGTTGAAGAAGCGCAGTACGGAGTCCGATGATAAAATAAATATGCGGATTGCAAAGGCTTCTGTAGAGTTGGCCACTGCCCCACAATTTGACGCGATCATTAAAAATTATGATTTACAAACCGCTTTGGACGAGGCACATAAATTGGTGGCGGAGTATATAGGTGCCGATCAAAAATAATTATAGCAGGCAGATTGCCTGTTCCGGTGTGCTCTTCCATTTCATTTGAAGTAATTCATTGAAAAATGATACTGAATCAAGTTTCGTATGAATAAAAAAATTGGACTTTATTTTGGTACCTTCAATCCGATACATATTGGGCATTTGGTGATTGCCAATTATATGGTGGAGTTTTCCGATCTGGATGAGGTATGGTTTGTGGTTACGCCACAAAGTCCGTTCAAAACCAAAAAAAGCCTGTTGGACAACCATCATCGTTATCAGTTGGTTACAGAAGCTACCTTGGATTACCCCAAACTGAAACCGAGCAAAATAGAGTTTGATCTGCCGCAGCCCAATTATACCGTAAATACCCTTGCCCATTTACAGGAAAAATATGGTGACAAATATAATTTCTGTTTAATAATGGGGGAGGATAATTTAAAGGGGCTGCATAGATGGAAGAATTATGAAGTAATTTTGGAAAACCATTACATTTATGTCTATCCAAGGATTTCCGAAGGGGAAGTGGTACATCGTTTTAGGGATCACGAAAAGATTCAATACGTGGCCGCCCCCATCATGGAAATATCCTCTACTTTTATTAGGGCTCAACATAAATTGGGTAAAAATGTAAGACCTATGCTTCCGGAAAGGGTCTGGAAATATATGGATGAAATGAATTTTTATAGATAGCCCAGTGTTGATTTGGCCTATACTTATATCCTTGTTGGTATTTTAATGAACGCTACAGATCCACTTTTAGGGGACGACCAATACATGGGGTATGTTTAAAGCTCTATCCGGAAACCTCCTTTAGCATCGGCAAAAGCACCGTTGAATTGTATTGTACACGGCCTGTAATGGTTGCGAACCTTATTGCAATTCCAGTTTGGCCGGTATTACGGTGCTATCGTGCTCGTTGTAATAAAGTTCCAAAAGATTCATGGTTGCGTTAATAAAATCTTTTGTCTCCAAAAGAAAGGTAAAGTACAACGTAGTATTTTTTGGACTGGACTCTTCGGTACGTGTCCTGGCGATCTGTTTTTCTATTTTTTGGGAAACCATATCCAGAAGTTCCTGTTTGCTAGCAAAAATTACGCCAATATGTTCAAAGGATCGGGTTTCAAAGGCAGTCTTTGTAGCACTTAATAATTTCTGTAATTCCAGATCAATTTCCTTTAGCTCTTTGATCTGATTGTATTTTAGCTTTTTATGGTTATTGTGGATGTGTTTATGGCTTATTTTGTTCAGGTATTCCAATGATTGGGCCATATCCTGTAAATATCCTAGTATGTTGATATAAAGATTACTGGCTCCAACACTGGCCTCGTCCAAATTTTTAATAAAATAGAATATATGATCTCTTAATTCGTCTATTTCCTCGGAAAGTTTAACAACCCCTTTTTTATTTTTTTTCAGAAGTTCCAAATTCTGTTTGGCAAGTCCGTCTATGATATGGGTGTAAATTTTATTACTTCTTTTTGCCACATTGGAAATATTGTCCGCACTTTCTTCTATCACCCCTTGGATAGAACTGCTTTCGGCCTTTCTTAAACTGTCTTCGGCCCTTATTTCCTTAGATTTTTTATTGTGTGAAATATAGTTTCTTACCAGTAAAAGAACGGCCAGCAACAATAGAACTGCCACCATAGAGGGGACATGTATATTGATAAGACTAACAATTACAGAGGCAGAAACAAAGGCGATAATGGCCGTAAAGAACCAACCGCCGATAACGTTCAATACTCCTGCAACACGGTATACGGCACTTTCTGCTCCCCATGCCCTATCGGCCAAAGAAGTACCCATGGCTACCATAAAGGTTACATAAGTGGTGGACAATGGCAATTTATAGGAGGTGGCCAAGGATATTAGCACCCCTGCAACCATTAAATTAACGGAAGCCCTTACCATATCAAAAGCCGGCATTTCAAAAGTTTTATCCTTGGAAAGGGGTATAACGGGCTTTTTAAAATTGGCGTCTATTTTTTCCTGTAAGGTTTTTGGGATAAGGGCGGTGGTAACCGTAGATAACATCATGGCCGATCTAACGATGCCCCTAGATAAAAAATTGGGTTGAAAGCGTTCCTTGGATTCCCCTTCCCTGGAAAGATTTATTTCTGTTTGGGTTACATAACGTGCCTTTTTGGAAAACCATAGGGTAAGCACCATTACCATTCCGGCTATAAAGAGCAATATGGTCGGAGTAGGAACCTTATCCGCCAGTACGGTCATGCCAAATTCGGTTGCGGGAATCCCGGATGCCTGCCAGGCATCAAAGGACTGCCAAGCGGCGATGGGGACTCCGATAAAGTTGACAAGGTCGTTTCCTGCAAAGGCCAGGGCCAGGGCAAACGTACCTACTATAATAATAAGCTTGTAAATGTCATATTTCAAAACTTTTGAAACAATGTAGGATATTAGGGTCCAAAGTACCAGACTTCCAATGATAATGGTGCCGGTATTGTTTTTTATATATTCCAGAACATCATCACTTACAAAAGTGGCACCTTTTAATCCTTTGATAAGGATGAAATAGGTAATTGCGGTCAGGGCAATGCCCCCAAAAATGGCACTGAGGATTTTCGCCTTTTTTCGAAATTCGAAAGAAAGTAGAATACGGGAGAGATATTGTACCAAGGCCCCAATGGAAAAAGCAATTACAACGGACAGCAAGATGCCCAAAATAATTTCCGTGGCCTTGGAAGTGTTTATATAATTATAGATATCCATATAATTGCCCCCCTCTCCTGCAATTTTAATAAAGGACATGGCCACTGATGCTCCCAAAAGTTCAAAAACTATAGATACTGTGGTGGAGGTGGGCATCCCTACGGTATTGAAGAAATCCAACAACAGGATATCGGTAATCATTACCGCCATAAAAATGATCATGATTTCGTTGAACATGAACTCTCCTGGGTGAAAGATTCCCTTTCGGGCCACCTCCATCATACCACTGGAAAAAATGGCCCCTATGGCTATCCCCAAACTGGCCACGATCATTATGGTCTTGAACGAAATGGCCTTGGACCCAATGGCGGAATTTAAAAAGTTAACGGCGTCATTACTAACCCCGACCACTAAATCTGCTATTGCCAAAAAGGCAAGGGCAATGATCATCAATAAATATAAATTGTCCATTATGGTATAGATATAGTGTGCAAATATCTAAAGTCTCCATATTGGTAACGTTATCTTAACGTTATGTTTTTGCCTAAAAAATACACATCCGGTCGCAGATGGTACATGAACCTGTCCGCACTATTGGCGCGGTGTTTTTGAAAGGATAATTTATTGCCTGCAAAATATGGCGAAAACAACTATGGGCCATGTGCCCGAAATGATAGTTGGCGCTGTAAACAAGAAATAAATAAAAAGATATATAATTTTTTCATAATCAAGGAATAGTATATGCAATTATCAGAAAGGACATGAATGTTTTGGATGCTCTGGCTCTTATTGCTAAATTGCAGTCTTGAAATTAGATCGATCGGATACGGATTTCTAAGAAAATCATTTTAAAGGTATAGGATTGAATAAAATAGTTGGATTTATTATATATTTTATGTCCGCAAACAATAGTCGTTCATTATTGGTAGTCACTTTTTTAACCATACGGGATATTTATGGCCAGTAAAAAGACATGCCAAGTGCCATCTGAAGGAACGCATCCATTTGACTAAACTGCCTCATTTGTTAAATTCCATTCTTTGTCAAAAACTAAATACTTTAAATTATAAATACTTTTCTATCTTATGCGTATTACTTTTCTCGTTGTATTTCTAGTACTATTTACCACTCCTTGTATGATGGGGCAAATTACAAAAGATACGGTAAGGGATGCTTCTTCCGGAAATGATATAAAGTTGTCCGCCCTTCCTTATTATAATTATGGCAAAGGGGTTGGACTTACTTCTCCGGATAGTTTGTTTCAATTTAATATCCGTTTCAGAATGCAGAACAGGGCCACTTTTGAGTTCGATGAAGATGAGGAAAATAGCATATCGGCCCAAATTAGAAGATTAAGATTGCGCTTTGATGGTTTTGTAGGGGATCCTAAATTCCTATATGCCATACAACTCTCTTTTGCCCCTAGGGATGTGGGTGTCATTGAGGAAGGTGAAAGTATTAATATTATCCGGGATGCCGTATTGTTCTATCGTCCCAACCAAAATTGGAACATCGGTTTTGGGCAGACCAAGCTGCCCGGTAACCGTCAGCGAGTCAATTCATCAGGGGCTTTACAACTTACCGATAGAACTATTAACAATGCCCGTTTTACCATTGATCGCGATTTTGGGTTACAGGTACACTATCTGAGCTCCAAATCCAAGACCTTTGGTTATGATATAAAAGCGGCCATAAGTACCGGTGAAGGAAGGAATTGGATCAAAACATCGGATAATAATCTGGCCTATACAGGTAGGGTGGAATTGTACCCCTTTGGCCGATTTACCAAAGATGGGGCCTTTTTTGAAGGTGATTTGGCGAGGGAAAGTACACCAAAATTATTCTTGGGAGGAACATACCACTATAACCAGAAAGCACAAAGAACCCAAGGCCAACTTGGCAATGAACTTTTTGAACCGAAAGACCTTACTTCCGTTCACCTTGATGCTATGTTAAAATATAATGGTTGGTCTTTTCAAACGGCCTATATGTCCAGGGATACCCAAAACGCTCTTTCGATAGACCCACAGGGCTCCCAAAACCAGTTTGTAGTAGCAGGAAATGGTATGGACGCACAGTTGAGCTACCTATTTCGCAACAACGTGGAGCTAATTGGTAGATTTAGTGAGAGCAACCCCAAGAGTGAAATTGCATCGCTATTGCCTAAAGCCACTGAATTTACCATGGGGGTAACGAAGTATATATGGGAACACTCCTTTAAAATGCAGGCAGAACTAACAAATTCGCGGCTGGAATTCCCTTCCATAGAAACTGCGAGTAACTGGTATGTTCGTTTTCAGATAGAAATCGGAATTTAGGATATAACCATCGGATAAATTCGTTTGCCAAGTGTTAAACTTCAAAAAAAGGTATCTTGCATTCACTAAAATTACATTATGCATTGGGAACAGCTTCTTTCCTTGAAACGCTTTGGGGACACCCATAAACGAATAAGAAAGGAACAGGATGAAACCCGCTTGGGTTTTGAAGTGGATTACGACAGGGTGATATTTTCCGCGGCCTTTAGGAGCCTGCAGGATAAGACCCAGGTAATACCCCTTTCCAAAACCGATTTTGTCCATACCCGCCTTACCCATAGTTTGGAGGTCTCCGTGGTAGGGAGAAGCCTTGGAAGGATCGCCGGGAAGAAAATCTTGGAAAAGCATCCTCATTTGGGCGCTTTGCACGGCTATAGCTTTAACGATTTTGGGGCCATAGTGGCCGCCGCCGCCCTGGCACATGATATTGGGAACCCCCTTTTGGGCATAGTGGGGAGAAGGCCATAGGGGAGTACTTTAAAACTGGTAGGGGCAAACAATTTGAAACGGTTTTAACATCAAAGGAGTATCAGGATATTGTGGATTTTGAAGGCAATGCCAATGGATATAGATTATTGACCGAATCACGCCAGGGTGTTGAAGGGGATTGCGACTTAGTTATGCCACCTTGGGAGCTTTTATGAAGTATCCAAAGGAATCCTTGCCCAAAAAGCCTACCAAGCATATAGCCGACAAGAAATTTGGATTTTTCAACAGGATATGGCTTCTTTTGTAGAAGTGGCCACCGAGTTGGGACTGGAAGCAAGGGGAAAGGACGGCGATATTGGTTTTTGTAGGCACCCGCTTACCTTCCTGGTAGAGGCTGCGGATGATATTTGTTATACTATTATCGATTTTGAGGACGGAATCAATTTGGGCCTTATTTCGGAGGAGTATGCTTTGGAATATCTAATAAAGTTGGTCAAGGATCGTATCCATATAAAGAAGTATAATAATTTGGCATATAAGGAAGATCGGCTAAGTTATTTAAGGGCCCTGGCTATCAATACCTTGATTTCCGACGCCATTGCTATTTTTATTGAGAACGAGGACGCCATCCTTAAAGGGGAATTTTCGGTCTCCTTAATGGATAAGAGCAAGTTCAAGGCCCAGATAGAGGATATTATTACATTGAGTGTGCAGAAGGTCTATCGGTCCCATGAGGTATTGGAAAAGGAAATTGCGGGCTATAGGATTATTTCGGATATTTTGGATGTGTATGCCACGGCATTGATCAGGAACAAGGAAGGAAACAGCTCCAATTATGATCGATTAATGATTTCTACCTTGCCCGAACCCTATAGGGAAATTAAAGGTTCTATCTACGACATACTCTTGGGGACCTGCTGTTATGTTGCCAGTTTATCGGATAGTGCAGCGGTTCATATCCATAATAAGATTATGGGAAAACAGCTTTAAAAATCATAGACCAGGCCAACGCCCAGCATTTGTTTAAACTGTATTTTTCGTTTTCCCGGGGTGGTAATGGTGCCATCTTCAGCCTTTACCTCGTCGAATATAATATCGTGGTCATATAAAATATGGGTGCCAATGGAAGCCTTTACATATTTGTTTACGGTCAGGCCCACATTTAATTCCCAGTCCACATCTATGTTTCCGAAATTTTTTACATAATCAGAGTACAATTGTAGCCTGTGATTTAATTTGACATTTTCATATACCATGGTTTCCCAAGTATTGGACACCAAAAAACCAAATTCCAGATAAACGTTCTCACCTTCCTTAATGATGTTGCCATCGGTATCCAACAGTGCTTTTTGCACTCCAAAGGCACCACTATTGGCCAACGTTTGGTCTAGCACAAAGGTAGATTTGAAGGTAAGCGGTGCCAAACGGAGATCGAATTTTTTTCCTTCCGGGATATAGGAGGTACCAGCACCCAAAAGGGCATATCCGGGGGCCATAAATCTGGAAATGGGTTTATCCCTATTGGGATATTTGTACCCATTGGAAAACTGTGTCCTAAATTCGGCACTGGCGGAATAGTACCAATTGCTTATAGTGTCCCTTCTAAACGCAAAAGTGGAGGAAAACCGCAATGCATCGTCCGTTTTTCTTAGTTTAAAGCCTTCCTGGGCATTAAGTCCGTACCGAATATCCAAATTGTTGTTCAATTGAACATAACGAAATTTATAATTACGTTCAAATTTGGCACTGGCCAATCCGGAAATGGAATTATTGCCCCCGGCGTTCCAGTTTACAAAGGCCACTTCACTAAAATTAAACCCAAGTTTATTTACTTTTGTCCAGAATGAGGGGATTCTAAAACGTCTGTATTTTTCTTCCAGAGGCTTGGTTCGCTTAAAGGAAACAATGGGGTTGGTCAGGTCCGCACCACGGGGAATGTACTTTATTTTATCCTGTAGGGTCCTTATGACTATGGTATCTATGCGCATGGAATCGACACGCATGGAATCGACACGTATGGAATCTACTTGAGTGGAATCCGGGGTCTGTGGAACAGGAATGGTGTCTTGTGCGAATAAAAAATTAAAGTTTAGGAACAGAAGGACAATAATCAAAACTTTACCGTACATATTAATCAGTGTTCAAAAGGTTGTTAATATAATTTTTTAGGGTCGATATATCTATTTTTGCTATTTTATGGAGTTCTTCAACGGTTCCCTGCTCTATAAAAATATCTTCAATGCCAAAAATCCGTATAGGGACAAAACTATGCATCGCATTGGCATATTCCAAAATAGCGCTCCCAAATCCCCCTATTTTGCAACCATCCTCAATAGTGATCACGCTCTCATAGGTAGAGAATATTTTTTGTAACGCAATGGTATCCAAAGGTTTTACAAAACGCATATTGTAATGGCCAATTTGATCGGTATCATGGAGGTCCTTTATTAGATCAGCGACCATATTCCCAATATGGCCGATTGATAGCACTGCAATTTTCGTTCCTTTTTTTAATTCCTGTGATTTTCCTATCGGAATTTTATTAAATTTTTGCTCCCAATCCAAGGTTACCCCCCTTCCTCTGGGATATCTAATGGCTATAGGTTGCTCTAGGCCCAATTGTGCCGTAAACATCATATTCCTTAGTTCCATTTCATTTAATGGTGCAAAAATAATAAGATTTGGAATACACCGTAAATATGCCATATCATAAATTCCGTGGTGGGTGGCGCCGTCCTGTCCCACCAAACCTGCCCGATCCAAACAAAAAATAACGGGAAGATGCTGTAGTGCCACGTCATGTATGATCTGATCGTAGGCACGTTGTAAAAAAGTAGAATAGATATTGCAAAAAGGGACTAGGCCCTCTGCGGCCATTCCACCGGCCATGGTCACCGCATGTTGCTCTGCAATTCCCACATCGAACGCCCGTTCAGGGAGTTGTTCCATCATATACTTCAGGGAGCTTCCGGTAGGCATGGCCGGTGTTATGCCCACTATTTTTTCATTCTCCTTGGCCAATTCCACAAGGGTATGCCCAAAAACATCCTGATATTTTGGAGGTTGTATTTCAGCGGTTTTGGGCCACAGATCGCCCGTTTCCTTATTAAATCGTCCAGGGGCGTGATATACTACTTGGTTTTCTTCCGCTTTTTTGAGCCCTTTGCCCTTAGTGGTTATGATATGTAGCAACTTGGGCCCCTCTATTTTCTTTAGTCTCTTTAGTTCTTTTATTAGGCCCTCTAGATCGTGCCCATCTATGGGCCCCGTATAGTTAAAATTTAAGCATTCAAATATGTTTTCGTCCTTGGCGATCCCTTTTTTAACATTGGTAAGGTATTTTTTCAATGCCCCTACACTGGGGTCGATCCCAATGGCATTGTCGTTTAGGACTATAAGGATGTTGGCGTTGGTATCCCCGGCATGATTAAGTGCTTCAAAGGCCATTCCGCTGGCAATGGAGGCATCGCCAATGACCGCTATATGCGCTGTATTTTTTATTCCCTTTATTTGTGAGGCCAGGGCCATACCCAGGATTGCCGAAATGGAGGTGGAACTATGTCCTGTACCAAAGTCGTCGTATGGGCTTTCCGATCGTTTTGGAAAACCGCTTATTCCTCCCAATTGCCTATTGGTATTAAATATATCCCTGCGTCCCGTTAATATTTTATGGCCATAAGCCTGATGTCCAACATCCCATATCAGTTTGTCTTTTGGGGTGTTGTATACATAGTGAAGGGCGATGGTCAGTTCCACTACACCGAGACTGGCCCCTAAATGACCTTCTTTGGTGGCTACAATGTCTATGATAAATTCCCTTAACTCTTGGGCAAGTTGTAATAAGTGGACAATTTCCAAGGTCCGAATATCCTTAGGGTCGTTAATATGTTGAAGAATTCCCTTGGGCATACTAAAAATGTTATGCAAAACTAATGTATTTAAATATTGAATGGTATGTTTTTAAGTATTTGATGGGGCCTTTTTTAGCTTATAATAAACAAATGGTATTTTTTTGAGCGTTCACCAATATTGATTACTATTGTCTTTTGATTGTTGGTTATGATAAATCCTTTTGATGATATCTATTTTATGAAGAAGGCCTTGCAGGAAGCGGAAGCCGCTTTTGAAATAGGAGAGGTCCCCGTTGGGGCCGTTATCGTTGTTGGGAACAGGATTATTGCCAGGGCACATAACTTGACCGAACATTTGAACGATGTTACCGCACATGCCGAAATGCAGGCCATCACTGCGGCAGCCAATTATTTGGGAGGGAAATATCTTCACCATTGTACCCTATATGTTACCCTGGAACCCTGTCAAATGTGCGCAGGTGCCCTGTATTGGAGCCAAATCTCCAAAATTGTCTATGCTGCAAAGGACACGGATAGGGGCTTTGTGGCCATGGGAACCAAAATCCATCCCAAGACCGAATTGGTGAACGGGGTCTTGGAAGAGGAAGCATCGGCAATTTTGAAACGCTTTTTTATTCAGAAGCGCAATTTAAATTAGGGCCTGTTAAGACGACACACTTAAAGCGCTTTTTGCGTCTATTTTTTTACCTTCCTTCTTTATTTTTTCCTCATTTGTACATGTCTAATACGCAACTTATTAACCGGTTTTGTATCTATTTTTTAGTCCAAAAATCTTGGGAAATATGAAATATCCATTAGCATAATTTTCAAACCTCCCGATAATTATCGGGACGAAAATGATGGCTTGGATATTACATCTGACCGATAAAAAACAATAAATATAAACAGATGAAAGTTTATACGATAATACCGTTTCTAGGTTTGATTTTTGCCTTGAACGGATGTTCCACGGAAGGGACCCTTGAAAATAATGATAAACTCCATGGAACTTGGAACCTGATCAATGTTAGTGGTGGGTTCGCAGGGGTTGATGAAGGCATGGAAAAGGGGCAAATTGTTTGGAAATTTGATACCGATGCGGGCACATTGGCCATTTCCGGTATTAACGGGCCCAATAACCATTACTATGGTCTGCCTATGGGAACCTATACGTATTCCCTTCTAGCGGGGGGAGACCAATATTATTTGCAGCTGAACGACAAGGAAATCGGAGAGGTTGTTGTTGCCAAATCAAAACTCTTCCTTGACCAAAACAGCACTTCTTCGGGCAGTGGGGCCGATGGTTTTGTAATGGTATTGGTTAGATAGCCAAGGTGGCAGTGGTGGATTGGTTAAAACGGAACCCCTAACGGTTGTCAAGGGGTTATAATTTTATAAAATAATATTAGCCAATTACCTGTACTTTTGCGGCAACTATTCCTTTGCGTCCTTCTTCTTCCTGGTATTCTACCTTATCCCCTTCGTTAAGTTCTGTTCCGTTTAATGCGGTAGCATGAACAAAAATATCCTTACCTGTGTCATCGTTGGTAATGAAGCCATATCCTTTGGATTCATTAAAAAATTTTACTGTTCCAGTCATTCCAATGAAATTAAAATAATAATCGTTTAAATTACTAATTTATGTTTTTTTGGGCAAAATTGGATATATTCAATTTAAAAAATATCAAAATTACTGCTTGTCCGTGGGTTCCTTTTCTTTTTCCTTTCCCTGCATTTTCCTGATGTTTTCCTCAGTGAGCATATAATCCTTCATTTTTTTGCCCTTACTGGCCTTGATAAGGAAGAGCGGCATGGCTACCAGAAATATTCCGACCGTGCCAAAGCCAATGCACTTATTGGAGAGGGCAATGTTTTCCTCATTAATGCTAAAACCATAAATGATGGAGGCAAAGGAGGCCAAGAGTATTAAAGAAATAAGGTACTTCATTTCCAAAAGGGGTATTAGGAGGTTAAGTTTATTAATTTTCTTCTGTAAACGGTCAAAAGTTTGGATTTGGAGATAAAACCAATATATTTTTCATTCTTGATAACGGGCAGGTTCCAAGCGCCGCTATTTTGAAATTTCTCCATAATGTCCGTCATTTTATCCTTGTCCAATTCAATAATATCCGGAGGAGTGTTCATAACGTCGGACGCCATAACTTCTTTGTACAATTTCCGGTCGAACATAATGGGGCGTATGTCATCCAATAAAATAATCCCCAAGAGGGTATTGTTTTCTTT
Source organism: Flavobacteriaceae bacterium (assembly GCA_041392165.1). Lineage (GTDB taxonomy): Bacteria > Bacteroidota > Bacteroidia > Flavobacteriales > Flavobacteriaceae > Arenibacter. The sequence continues at coordinate 4,436 of JAWKMN010000015.1, read as the reverse complement.
GTCAATTACTGGAAATATATTTCTATTGGATTTTACTACTGCCCGGTGTACAATATCCCCTAAATTCATCTCAGGGTATATGGGCACAAAATTATCTTCAATAACTTTGTCCATATCCATCAAAGTTAACACGGCATGGTCCTTATCATGTGTAATCAATTCTCCCTTTCTGCCCAATTCCATATTGTAGACAGAATGGGGGTGTACGTATTTGGTAATGGAAAACGAAATTGCCGCAGTAATCATTAACGGAATAAATAATTCATAGCCTCCGGTAACCTCGGCTATAAGAAATATTGCCGTTAGTGGGGCGTGGAGTACCCCTGCCATTAGGCCGGCCATGCCTACCAAGGTGAAATTACTTTCAGAAATTTGGTTTGGAAAGATTCCTATACCGTTAATGGCTTTGGCAATACAGTTGCCCATTATACTCCCCATAAATAGTGTTGGGGCAAAGATGCCCCCAACACCACCTGCACCAAAAGTAAGGGCACAAGCAATAATTTTAAAAAAAACCAGTCCGGCAAGAAGGCCTATCATCAACCAAATGTTGGACAAGTCCAGTTGAAAAATGTTGTTTTCCAGCACCTTTTCGGGCTTGCCTATGATGAGGTTATTGATGACATCAAAACCCTCTCCATACAAAGGAGGGATCAAATAAACCAATATGCCTATGGCAATTCCTCCATAGAGCAGCCTTTTTACGGGCGAATCCAATTTGTTGAACAGTTTTTGGATCCGTTCATATACTTCCGTAAAATATATGGAAGTAAGGCCCGAGAACAACCCTAGGACAATGTAAAAGGGAATGTCGGACATTATAAAGTCATCTTCTATCTTAAAGGGTAATAGTACATCGCTTCCAAAGAAAAAGTAGGAAGTTATAATTCCTGAAAGGGAAGCCAAGAGCAGGGGCAGCATGGAGGCGATCGTCAGATCCAGACTAAATACTTCAATGGCAAAAATAATGGCTGCAATGGGGGCTTTGAATATAGAGGACATGGCCCCCGCCGCAGCACATCCTATAAGCAAGTTCCTAGTGGTCTGGTTTACGTGGAACATTCGGGATATATTGGAGCTTATTGCAGCCCCAGTGGCTACGGTAGGGCCCTCCAAACCAACCGAACCTCCAAAACCAACGGTAATGGGCGCAGTAAGAATGGAACCGAACATCTGATATTTCCGCATGATTCCTTTTTTTTTGGAAATGGCAAAGAGGGTTGAGGGTATGCCATGGCTCACCTTGTTTCGGATTACATATTTAATGATGAGATAAACAAGGGTCAGTCCAATTATGGGAAATACGAAATAAAAGGCCTGGTGATAATACCTAACCAAATTGCCTTCCAATAAGTGTTGAAAAAAGTGGGTTAGATTTTTAAGGATAACTGCACCTATTCCCGAGGTAAAACCTACCAAAATACTTAATATGTAAATAAATTGTCTTTGGGAAATATGTTTTGCGCGCCAAACCAAAAAGTTGGTAAGCCAAGTTTTTTTTAGTGCTGTCATGATATTGAAAAAAATCCTGCTGGATGTTGGCCCGGCAGGATTTTAAAGATATGATTATAAATCCAATTTTAGGTGAAGTTCCTTTAATTGTAGATCGTCAATCGGGGAAGGGGCATCTATCATGACATCGCGGCCACTGTTGTTTTTGGGGAAAGCTATAAAATCGCGAATGGTTTCCTGTCCTCCCAAAATGGCCACCAACCTATCCAAGCCAAATGCCAGCCCTCCATGTGGAGGTGCCCCGTATTGAAAGGCGTCCATTAAAAACCCAAATTGAGCCTTGGCTTCTTCCGGGCTAAAGCCAAGATGTTTAAACATTGTGGCCTGTACCTGCTTGTCATGAATACGTATGGAACCCCCTCCAATTTCATTTCCATTCAATACCAGGTCATAGGCGTTGGCCTTTACCGCTCCCGGATCGGTATCCAACAATTCCATTTGTCCGGGTTTGGGCGAGGTAAATGGGTGGTGCATGGCATGGTAATGTCCGGTTTCCTCGTCCAGTTCCAATAAAGGAAAATCTATTACCCACAGCGGGGCAAATTCATTATTTTTACGTAGTCCAAGACGTTGCGCAATTTCCATTCTAAGGGCACTTAACTGTGTCCTGGTTTTGTTGGCGTTCCCGGATAGGACACAGATGAGGTCGCCCGCCTTTGCTCCGGTGGCATCTGCCCATTGGGCAAGATCTTCCTGATCGTAAAATTTGTCTACGGAAGATTTAAAGGAGCCATCCTCGTTACATCTGGCATAGACCATGCCTTTGGCCCCTATTTGTGGCCTGCGCACCCAATCTACAAGTGCATCTATTTCTTTTCTGGTATAAGCCGCACCACCAGGGATGGCAATACCTACTACCAATTCGGCCTCATTGAAAATTACAAAGTCCCTATGCTGTGCAATGGCATTAAGTTCGCCGAATTCCATGCCAAAACGGATATCCGGTTTATCGTTACCATATTTTTTCATGGCCTCGTCATAGGTCATCCTTGGGAAACTGTCTACGGAGACCCCTTTTATTTCTTTTAACAAATGTCTGGTGAGTCCCTCAAAAACATTTAAAATATCTTCTTGTTCCACAAAGGCCATTTCACAGTCGATCTGTGTAAATTCCGGTTGTCTGTCCGCTCTTAGGTCTTCGTCCCTGAAGCATTTAACGATCTGGAAATATTTATCCATTCCCCCTACCATCAATAACTGTTTAAATGTTTGGGGCGATTGTGGCAAGGCGTAAAACTGGCCTTCGTTCATTCTGCTGGGCACTACAAAATCTCTGGCACCTTCGGGGGTAGACTTTATTAAATAGGGCGTTTCAACTTCTATAAAGCCTTGATCGGAGAGATATTTTCTAACCTCAATGGCCACTTTATGCCGAAAAATAAGGTTGTTCTTTACGGGATTTCTACGAATGTCCAGATATCTAAATTTCATCCTGATAACTTCGCCCCCTTCGGTCCGGTCTTCAATGGTAAAGGGAGGGACCAGGGATTTGTTGAGTATCTTGATCTCCGAGACCAGTACTTCCACATTTCCGGTAGGGATGTTCGGGTTTTTGGAAGCCCTTTCAATGACGGTTCCTTTTACCTGTACCACATATTCGCGACCTAAGGATTTTGCAATTTCCATAATTTCTTTTGAAGAACGTTCCCCATCAAAAATGAGCTGGGTAATTCCATATCGGTCCCGCAGATCGGCCCAGACTACAAAACCTTTGTCCCTTATAGTTTGAACCCATCCTGATAAGGTTACCTGGGTCTGTTGATGGATTTCCCTTAATTCACCGCAATTATGACTTCTATACATCTTTTATATCATATAAGAAAAGGCAAATGTAAGAAGTAATAGGGTAAGCTGAAAAAAATATCCTCAATTGGGAGATTATTGGTGATGGCCACAAAAACTCATCCTTCCCATGCCCCATTTTCTTGACTTGCCCGGATAAAAATAAGGGCGACTTAAACGATACAATAGCATTGATACGGCATTAACAGTACACAATATACTTTTCCCAATCATCGATTAAAGGCCTAACTCTTCGATTATGTAAAAATTACAAATTTTGTAAACAAATTATAATCAGCCATTTAACTCTTCAATGTAAATTTAATGTTAACTAAAGGTTTATTTTTTGTAAAATATACGTATCTTTATTTCGTTAGGGGATTAGGGATAAACCCAAAATTCGAAATAAAATGAAACATTCACGACTAAAGATTTTGTCATACGGCAGAATGATTATTTGGATGTTACATATGACATTTGAAAACAATAAATATAAACACATGAAAGGAATACTATTAATATTTGCACTGCTATTTTCGGTTGTAACCAATGCACAAGAAATAAAACCAGTTTTTGAACAAGATGGTGAAATGTTAAAGGCTACTTATTTTCATGATAATGGAACGGTTTCCCAGGAAGGACATTTTTTAAATGGAAAGCTTCATGGGGAATGGAAGATGTATGGTGAGGATGGTAAGAAAATAGCCATGGGGGAATATACTGAAGGAAAGAAAACAGGAAAATGGTTCTTTTGGGATGCCAAAAAATTAAAAGAAGTAGATTTTGAGGACAGCAAAATTGCCAGTGTTACCGAATGGGACAATGTGGGTCCATTGGCGGTCAATAAATAACAATTTTTTTTGAAATGGGAAACCCGACGAACATCGTCGGGTTTTTTGTTTTATAAATGTTACTCGATAATCGAGATTTAAACCTGTTCACCCGTATCCGGGATCAGGAACAACTGCCGTGTTTATGCAAATATTCTTATTAGAAAAAATAGCTTCATAAAGACACTTTTTTGGCTTCGTTTTCCGCAAGGGATTCCAGAGTGTATTATGCCGCTCATGAAGGGTACAATGGGTCTTGATATGCGGCTATTTTAGGGATCAATCCCAAAAGTAGGGTGTAAATAAGAAAAG
>JAWKMN010000014.1:0-60658 GCA_041392165.1 Flavobacteriaceae bacterium | reverse complement strand
TGTGGTCACCGAACTACAGGAAGTGGAGATCAATGCCGGATATTATACGGTAAAGGAAAGGGAGCGCACCGGGAGCATTAGTAGGGTTACCGCTGCCGAAATAGAGCTGCAGCCCATTGTAAGTCCGTTAGAGGCCCTGCAGGGCAGAATGGCGGGGGTAGAGGTGGTGCAACAGAATGGGATGCCCGGAAGTGCCCCCATTATTCGTATCCGTGGGCAGAACAGTCTGCGAAGGGAGGGCAATTATCCCTTGTACATAATTGATGGGGTACCCATTATTTCTACGCCCATATCAGGCGGCAGTAATATGTATTCGGATGGGATAGACCCCCTAAGTACCCTGAATTTGTCCAACATTAAGAGCATTGAAGTACTAAAGGATGCCGATGCCACTGCCATATATGGTTCCCGTGGGGCCAATGGCGTGGTACTGATCACCACTAAAAAAGGAACCGGATATGATAAAAAGACCGCGGTGGAAGCGCGTTGGTATTCCGGTCTAGGAACCGTTTCCAATAAAATGGAACTATTGGATACCCAGCAGTATTTGGGTATTAGAAGGGCCGCCCTGGAGAACGATGGCAGGGAAGCCAATGAGAACAGCGATTACGACCTGCTTTTGTGGGACCAAAACCGTTATACGGATTGGCAGGAAGAACTTTTCGGGGGGACTTCCACTATAACAGATGTAAATATATCCGCTTCTGGGGGCAATGCGACCACTTCTTTTAGATTGGGCGGTTCCTATCACAAGGAAGATATGGTATTCCCTGGTGACCAAGATTATAATAAGATAACTGGGGGGCTAAATCTAAATCACCTCTCGGAAAATAAAAGGTTGAATATTGATTTATCCCTAAACTACGGTTTGGACAAAAGTGATGTTTTTGCCAACGGTGGTACCAATCTGGTGGCGACAGCAATGATCTTACCGCCCAATGCCCCAGCTATCTACAACCCGGACGGTAGCATACATTGGGAAGCTTGGGAATATTCCAGTTGGGACAACCCTTTGGCACCTATTATGCACAGGACCACGGAGGATGAGGGAAATAGCATTATATCCAATTTGGGCTTATCATACCAACTTTGGAAGGGTATGACATTAAAAATGAATTCAGGTTATACCAGAAATGTTAGGGAGTACATGGGTCTTGTTTCTAAAGAAGCCTATAGTCCACAAGTGAGGGACGGAACCAGTCACGTCTCCCAAAGAAACCATCGGAAACGGCAATCCTGGATTTTGGAACCCCAGTTATTGTATTCAAATAAGCTTGGGAATGTTGGAATTGAGGCTTTGTGCGGGGCGACCTTTCAACATAGCGAAAATAGCAACCTGAGTGTTTCAGGAGAAGGTTTTGTCTCGGAATCGCTGATGGGCGACCTATCGGCCGCAGAGGTATTGAAAGTAGCCAGCAATGAAAAGATAGCGTACCGTTACAGTGCCATTTTTGCCCGACTGGGCCTTAACTACAAGAAAAAATATTTTATCAACCTTACGGGCCGTAGGGACGGGTCTTCCCGATTTGGGCCCAACAAACGTTTTGCGAATTTTGGGGCCATTGGGGGGTCCTGGATCTTTTCCGAAGAAAGTTTGATAAAGGACCACTTTCCTATTCTAAGTTTTGGAAAAATTCGGGGAAGCTACGGTACCACAGGAAACGACCAAATTGGAGATTATGGATATTTGGATGCCTACGAGGCTACCCGGGGACCGGGCGGCCTTTATCCGACCCAACTTTCCAACCCTGATTATTCATGGGAGATTAATAAAAAACTGGAAGTGGCCCTAGATCTGGGGTTTATCAAGGACCGAATAAATTTAGGGGTGAACTGGTACCGCAACCGTTCATCCAGTCAATTGGTGGGGTATCCCCTGCCAGCCATTACTGGCTTTACCACGGTTCAGGCCAATTTGCCGGCAACGGTCCAGAATACTGGTTGGGAAGTGGAGTTATCTGTCCTCAATATCAATTCCAAGGAATTTAAATGGTCCACTTTTCTTAACCTGACCGTACCGCGCAACAAATTATTGGACTTTCCAAACTTGGACCAAACCTCGTATGCCAATTTGTACCGTATCGGGCATCCGTTGAACATCGAATTGTTTTACAAATACGGCGGAGTGGATACAGAAACCGGACTTTATAAGGTGGTTGACGCGAACGATGATGGTAGGTTGGATTATGAGGACCGTACGGAGATCAGAAACTTGGGGCGAACGTATTACGGTGGCTTGGCCAATAATCTGTCATACAAGGGTATAGGGCTGCAGTTTTTATGGGAGTTCGTAAAGCAGGACAGCTCAACCAGGGGATTTTTAATGGACGTGCCCGGTTCCATAGGCAATCAAACCGCAGATTTCTATAAAGCATGGCAAAATTCAGGGAACAGCAATGTACAGGAGGTGAGCCAATCCTTTGATGCCCTAATCGCCTATTACGATGCATTGGAGAGCGATCACTTTATAACGGACACATCTTTTCTGCGTCTAAAAACGCTTGCCCTAAGTTATCAGTTGCCAAATGGTTTCTTACATAAAAGCGGCGTAAAGGACTGTAAACTATTTCTACAGGGACAAAACCTTGTTACCATATCCAATTTCGGTGGACTAAATGTTGAATATCCGGGAGGGAGCAACATACCTTCCCTGCGGACCATAACTATTGGAGTACAACTTAATCTTTAAAAGAAATAACCATGAGGTACATTAATAATAATAAGATTCGTTTCATAGTGGCTTTCAACCTGCTTTTTACAATGTCCTGTGAAAATTTTGTAGAACTTGAAACGCCAGATCATATACTGGTCAGCCAAGTGGTATTCAATAGTGGGGAAACCGCTACTGCCGCCATAAAAGGAATTTATAATCAATTGGCCGATGCGGATTTTTCCCGTGGATATCAATATTCCGTTACCGTACTGGCCGGAATGCCCTCCGATATTTTTGAGACCACCAGTGTTACGGACACCCGTTATGGGCCATTTCAACAGAATGAGATCGCTCCAGGGGAGACACTGGATGCCTCCGCCAACTATAACCTGTGGTCCAGTGCCTATAATGTCATCTATATGGCCAATAGTGCCTTGGAAGGATTGGAAAATTCAACGAACATCCCTTCAGGGCAACTTGGTATACTTGAGGGTCGCGCTCTTTTTTTAAGGGCCTTTACCTATTTCTACCTGGCGAACCTGTATGGCGACGTTCCTTTGGTCCTGACCACGGATTATCGACAGAATTCCGTGGCGACTAGGAATCCGGCCAGTGAGGTATGGGACCAACTGATAGACGACCTAGTGGCGGCTGAGGTCCTTCTTGATGGGCAGGATTTTTATGGGGAGAACGAGCGAACCAACATCAACCAATATGTGGTACAGGCCTTTTTGGCCAGGGTCTACCTATACCGGGAGGACTGGAAAAAAGCGGAGGAATGGAGCAGCAAGGTTATTGACCAGACTTCTATTTATGAAATCCTGGAGGATTTGGACCAAGTGTTCCTAAAAAACAGCAAGGAGGCCATTTGGCAGATATCCCCTGAGGGCAGGGGGTTCTCGTCAACATATACCGGGGAAGGCTATATGTTCAGAGGCAATTCAGTTCGCTGGTAAAACTGTCGGATAATTTTGTGGCCTCCATGCAAGAAAAGGATAATACAATTGGGTAGATCTCGAATTCCAGCAGGTCCTTTCATTTTTCCCCTATAATACAAAGACTCCAACAGTAGAAATAGTGCTTCCGAATATTCTATATGCTTCGCTTGGCGGAACAATACTTGATTCGCGCAGAATCACGGCCATGCAAGGGAATATTTCCAAGAATGCCGATGTCGATGATGAGGTCCGTGGCAGATTGATCTATCAATGATATCGAGCCGGAATAAACAAGGCGTTACTGAACATTATTTTGGAGGAACGAAAATTGGAACCTTTCGCAATGGGGTACCGTTGGTCGATCTTAAGCGGACTGGAAAAGCGTCCCAAGTGCTAATGCCCATAAAGCTGTTATGGCAAGAGACGGATGTTTTGTTTCCCATACCGTGGAAGCCTGACAAGAACCAAAACGGTACTAAAATGTGGGTACTAGAATAACAAGGCTTACGGCTGAAAGAACCATATCAAAGGCCCTAATTTAGTTATGCCCTCTTTTTCCCTTGAACCTTACAGGAACATATTCACAGGAAGAAGATGCCTTTGGGCCATTAAAGCTGGATCCAAGTATCCGCTTGGTGTTATCCAACGGTTTTTACCATTACATAAAACATGTGGTCAATTCCGGCGACAAGCTTGTGATGCGGTTTTGCTGTCAAGACCGGGGATTATAGTGAGTCCCCTGAGGAACTGGATTTGCACATGCCCTTGAACATTCAAGTGTTTGAAATGTGCCAAGCATTTTAGCGGCAATATTGCTAATAATACAAAATGCGTTCCAGATTGGGCATATCAGAAATGACGTTTTTGGAGGAACATCCGCAATGAAAACATTATATTATTTTAATACCTCTATGACCGCAGGGATGCTTTTGAGTTTCGGGTTACAATGGTTCCAGGATATTTCGGACCTGCATTTGACCCCAGAGGTAATCAATAAGGAAAGAGCTCCCCTTTAAGGCAGGAGAAAATAATGTGAAACAGGGTAGCAATCTTTAAAAGAACATCTTACTAGGATGCGCCTTGAATCCGAAATACCCTTAGCAGAATGGATAATTCCAATTTCTTTGAACATAACAAAAGTTTTGATCCCGAAACGGCTCATAAAATGAGCAGAAATGGTACGGTCAAATAATATGGCGTTGGTTCTGGTAGGTGATACCACACGAATACAGGACATGGAGAGCAACGTTATAAAGCGCTTTTTCCAATCTTTGAAAGGGGCAGGTCCCCTATACCGAGCGAAAAATGTAGCGGAATATCTGGATCGCCAAATCACTTGTCTCGTTGGTGCAATCGAAAACTTTGAAACTCCAATACATCTTACGTTAAGATTCATCTTTATAGTGAGGGATGGTAAATTTTTGAACAAAGGGATACTTGGGAGACGGACTAAAAGAAGTATGGAGCATAAGTGTTGCGAAATGTGATGAATGGCTGTTTCAAAGTGGTCGGCAATATTATACCCTACTTTATTGGCCCGGGCATGCCGCCCCACCTCGCTTTTCCGCATACCGAATACAGTTCAAGAGACCGGGAATGCAGTAGGTGGTGTTGTAATATATGTCATGGTTCTTGTTGCAGCAGTTGAAGAAATACGGGCTGAGCGAAACAGAATGGGAGCAGCAAAGTATAAGAAGATCAAGGAACCGTACCCCGATGTTACGGAGAATTTAAATTATTGGATAGGACAGATCCAAAATAATTATGTTTAGCGTAGTTTGGCCCTTCCGGAAAATAAGGTTTGCCCTCCCCTCCTTCCTCCTACATCGATGGTTGTCGATTCCAACTTGGGCGAATTCAATGCGCTTTTTGCAAGATTATATAGTTCACTATGCCCAATGACATTATGATTGTTGCACCTGAAGGAAGTAAACTTTAATGAGAAAGAAGTCCGTTCTGGATCCAACAAGAGCAGAACAGGGCATTCAAATTTCCAGTATTTTAAGGAGATACTTTATCAACTGATGGATAAAGGGACCAAGGCTGCCTCCTAAACCGGTGGAATCGAACTTTATCGGCGCCAAGTGTTCTGGAGCAAAGGAATTTGTTTTGATAATGGTACAAAGGTGGTGTTACTGGAATTCAAAAGAATTTGGCAAAAGTAACAATGATAAGATTTATCTACATGGTCAGTCCATATGGGGGCTTCGCTGTGCTTTAAAGGGAGATTATTTTTCGGCCATAAATGCACCATCAATAATACAAAATGGGATTGGTGAAATGGATAAATTTTCACCAGGTTTCCTTGATGGAACAAGTGGCGAGAAATGGCTTGTCCCTATACATTGATTATAGGAAACTGGAATTAAAGAAAATGCCTCCATTCATGATCTAGAAAATCTGCTTCAGCTGGTTTACCTCCATTTTACTCAATCCAAGAAAAGATCATAGGCCTTTGATGATTGGAAACTCCAACAGATTAAAAGACATAGCTCCAATCCAATCCAGATCCTATTTTGAGGATTTTAATGTTAGTTACGCACAAGATGAGTAGGATAGCTCATTCCAATGGAACCCCGGAGATGGAAGCGTATTTTCGAGAACCAATTTTGACCGGAGTCATGAAATCTATAAACAATTATGGATCCGGATTTCACATTCTTGACCGGGATGTTACAGTAAATGCTATTTTGCCACTGATTCAAAAATATCTGGGATGGATATATATACATATTTCGTTCGGGATCCGTACTGGTTGTAAACAAGAAATGATCGGAAACGTAAAGTTGCCAAGGGTCCATTGTACAGGGAATTTTCTGCTCGGGAACTTGGTGCTTTATATGATTTGAAAGACGTTAAATATTCCATGAACAGCAGTGCAACACAGGATCCGATTGGCAAGAACATATTAAAGTACTGGGAGCCTTGCTAAGTTCAATTTCAAAAAGTTACGGTACGTTGATGAATCAATATATGACACTTTGCGACGGCCTCTTTCAATAGGGAGCTGTCATCCTTATGATTTACATTGTATTTGGATTGTATGGCCCAAGATTTGGACAAAACAGCGAATTCCCAGGGAACTGGTAAAAGAAATGGGCAGGAAATCATTGCAACAGGGACTATTTGAGGGAAGTTATAATAAATAAAATCACAAGTTACAGGAGGGAGTGTATTCCAAATAATTGGAAAAACTGTATGGATACTATAAATTTAATGAGCTCTGTTGTACAATTACCGAGGTAGAAGATTATTTAAAATCTTTAAAATCGAGGACATAGAGATAACGGCCAAAAAATATTAAGGGATGAAAATATGATGGAATTTGTTTTTAAAAACGGCCGGAAGGATCCATAGATCAAAATGCTATTCTCCTTTTTTGGATTGTTGAAAGACAAAAAACACCAGACTATTTGGCCTGGTGTTTTTTTTAGTGAATTAATGAACCGTTTAGGGCGGTCAGAATTTACCCAATCTGATTTGTAGAATTCTGTATTTGATTGTTGGTACTTTCATCGGCGTATACAATATAGTATTCCAGATTGCCTCTTCGAGCCTTACTTTACAATCGTTATTGTCCACTTCATCACAATCCACGTCCACCTCATACCAGGTAGTGCCTATCTGGAATAAATCCGGTATAGTAATCATCGGCCGTTGTAATTGTAATGCAACCAGTGCAATGGCAAAAATGAATGCCAACATCGGTAATATCAATTTCAACTTTTTCATGATATTATAATTTTAATTAATACTAATTGCCTATTTCTCTTGTAATAGTTTCGTCTCTCTCTGCTCTTGTTGTGCAACAAAATATTTCTTATCATTTTTTTAGATGGTTATATGGGTATCTATAGTATTTTGGAATTTTTTCCATAAGGTATTTTTCATGCTGGCGGAGAATTCAGGCCAGAAAATAATAGGAGCAATGCCACATTGAGCACCAAATGCTGTTCCCAGGTCAACAATGATATTGCGCCCACAGGAACAGGGCCCAGGGGGGCAAAAAATACAATGCCACGTATAGCCCAAATAGCAGCATAAGGCCATGGCCCCAGAGCCCCATCAACCGCGTCCTTGTCCTGATCAATAAGAGGGTCAGCCAATAGCTCTGGCCAAGGAACGTCCAGGAGGCCAAAGAAGCCACGGTCTCCCCACCAAGGATGGACGAGTTTCTTATGTTGTCATAGAACTGGTGGCTCTCCAGGAGTTTGGTGAGTCCGGTAGTGAATAGGACAATGAACAAACAGGCCAAGTCGACCATTGCCTCTATATATATACTGCCATTTCATATCATTGGTATTGATATGGTAAAGGTAGGGGGGCAAAATTGCTTGTAAGAGCAAACACTTATCCCAGAGGATTTATGTATTTAAGATCTCTCCCGAATCGGCCTTTTTCTAAAATTTTAGGGGAATATCCGTACTGCTCGCTGAACGTCCTGCTGAAATGGGTTTTGAAACCGGACCATCTTGCAATGGACTTGAAGTTCAGCTCAAAAAGTTAATCAAGGTCTTTAAGTTTTTCTGCAACTTTTCCTGTACCAGAGTATTTGAATACCGCAGCCATAAAGCCCTTAAACCATATTTTGAATTTAAACTCATTGGTGCCCAAGTGAGGGCCAGGTCCTTAAGGTTAGGCAGGTCCATTCTGCAGATTGTTGAGGATCATATCCCGCCTCTCCCTTATCTTGCGGATGTCCTCATAATTAGCTGACCTTCGGTCTTGTTACTTGCTTTTTGGAAATGGTGCCATTGGGGTCAGGATTAATGGCCGTTCGCCCCTTTCCCTTTACGAAGTTCTTGCCAGGTGGTAGGACCATTTGATCAAACGTTCTGGAACCGTCCAAGTCGGATCTGATGGACGTGATATGGCAGTGGTTGGAATTGACCAGATTTTCATTGGTCAAAAAACTAAGGGGAATTGCCATATCATAGAAGCTTTTTACATGAAGGGTCTTCCATTTCTGGTCCCAATCCGTTTTTGGAGGCTTCCAATAATAGGTTGTCCGAAAAGGCTTTTTGGACAATATTGCCGTACAATTTAAAAGGATAAAGGTGGGCCTTTGGTTGGCCATTTGGACCATACCGTTCCCATCCAGTAAAACATATCTGCACTAAATGTTCAGCAGTTCTTAACTCATGATATCCTTCGATGGTAGAAGGATTCCTGGATCTCTTTGGCCAGCATAGCACACTATGGCTTAGGGCCTCCACATTGTCGTTCCTATCCGAGGTTCCAAACGGTAAAAGAAATTACTCCGGCCATTTCCAGGAGCATAAAGGATCTGTTTATCTATATGTTCTTGTCTTTAAATGGGGACATATGTGCTTTTGGGGTATTATAATACACTTTATATTATTTAAAATAGGGCCGTCTCAAAGACCACGCCAAGGAACCTTCCCGCCAACAGGTTTATAGCCTTGGGAATTTCCCGAAAAAGAGGTTGTGGGGATGTCCTGGATGTATTCGTCATAAGATAAAAACGTGTCATAGCGTCGGTAACGGGAGGTTCAATAAAGGCCAGGGCCTTTAATAATAGGGAACCTTCCAAGGCAAAGAAGTCCCTTGCGGCCTTGTCCACCTTGCGCAGCTGTCGGATATCACAGCGAGATAGGATAGGCCTGTTCCTCCTGAAACAATCGGTCCTAACGATCCGTTTCGATGCATGAAGGTCGATTACTACCCCCTTTCTTGTAAATGATATGTACAATATTGTCCTTGATCATAGAAGCGGGTGAAATCATTTTCAAATAATTTGCTGCTCAAAAACTGGTAGATATAATTAAATTTATAAAAATATAACTGTAATGAATCTCAAACCGTTTAGAGGTTCAAGGTTTAATGAGGTTTTTCTTATCCTGAAGGATTAAAACTTATCTGAGAGGGATAAATTTTGTGTTGGTAGTATAAAATCCTGCAAATGCCACTGCATTTTAGGTATTCAGCACCACAAATGACCATGGCAAAGATCAGGCACAACAATTTTTGGACACCGTTAACGAGGTGATCACCGATGTTGCCAAACAGGGATACTGCACTAGTATGCGGAAGGGGAAAACTTTAGCGGTAAGGACCTGAATGGAGTTGGGGCAATGTTCTTCCATTTTGGGACCACCGGATATCTGGGACTGGAACAGGATATTAGATTAAAGGCGGCAGTAGATGCCATCCAAAAGTACGGTACCCAATTCCCTTTGTCCATCCTATATCTCCCATCCGTTGTACAACGCTCTGGAAGAAAAATTGGACAACAAAGGGCAGCCCATCATAATCACTCAAAGAAATGAAAATTCAGGGCATTTGGGGTCATTCCCAGTGCTGTGGACGATAGGGATAAGAGATTGACCACCAGGTACACCTGAGCGTACAGAATGCCTGCCTGCTGTTAAGAACTGTAGTATTCCTGTAGACATGGTACGGCACAACCATCTGATATGCTGGAGGACAACAAAATTCCATTCCCGCAAGCGGAACCGTATTCGGTACATGGCGGATGGCATATACCCATGTAATGGGGACAGTGCACCATCTGTCGAACTGATGGCCCTGTCCGAAAAGTATTCCCAGTTGCACCTTTATATCGATGACGTGCACGGTATGAGTTAAAAGTGGAGGCATGGTACTGTTTTGTCATGGACCGGTTAATTGAACTTCCGGACAACACACTGCTTTTTGGAACTCCTTGAGCAAGACCTTGGGGCAAGCGGGGCGGTACTGCATGTCCAGATATAAAAATGCACCATCGGATAAAGACCTTTGAGGCCACTGACCTTTTCCGCCCAACTGGAACCTGCATCCGTAGCAGCTGCTTCGGCCTTTGGCGGAGATCCATCTTTCCCTGAAATATAGTCCCAGAACGAACTGAGTTAAACGTATCCGAATATTTCAACGCCTGTTGGAAAAAACAGATTTGCCCTGGTGGATAAGAACAATTCCCAGTCTTTATAGGTACAGGAAATGTCCAAACAGGTTACAATTTTGTCAACTGATTGATGGGAGAGGGCTTTATGTCAATCTCGGATTTGTTTCCTCGGTCAAAGCCCGTAAAGAACACCGGGGTACGCAGCTACCATTTCCAGGCATAACCGAAAGGAGGAGATAGGTGCTCTGGTAGGCCATGGCCCATCATTATCCAAAAGTACTGGAGGAGACCGGGACCGATCTGACAGGTACGCCATGCCTTTGCCATGGCCGCACCAATGGCCAAATCGGGTCCAAAAGTGTTTGATAGAGGCCTCAATATCCAATTGGAGAATTCCATAACCAAGATAGGAAAGGAGGTATGGAACAGTTTAATGGGCTCACATGGGGTCATGGATTGGGAAGGACTGTTATTTTTGGAGAACAGTTTTCAAGGGAACGGACTTGTGGAACACAATTGGGAGTTCCGATATATGATTGTACGGGACGGTAAAGGAAGGCCGATATTGGCCACGTATATGACCGCAGGACTATGGAAGGACGATATGTTGGCCAAGGAAAGTATATCGAAACTCTGGAAATATTCGTAGCTACGATCCCTATCATTTGACCACCAGGGTACTGTCCATGGTTCTCTGTTCACTGAGGGAGATCAGCTGTCTTGTATCTAAAGCATCCCTTACATGATAGGGACCCCGAGCGCTTATGAGGATCTGGAAACTTTGGGGGCATGAATTGGGTACCAAAATGACCGTTCTTCGGGATTTGGACCTGATGAAGACTTGGGGGAATTTTAAAGACCATGGGTTTGTACGGATCCAAATGCCGAACTCCTGTGCGGTGGACCTTGTGACAGGCAGATATCGAACCTATATTTCAGACCTTCGTCCGCAAACCGCCGTCATTTTGAAAGGATACAAGCTTTTGAACCTGAATTCCAGGTGGACGTTCTTGCAATCTGCCAATGAACACTACAAGGGCTTATATACCATACGGCAATGCATAGGAACAATCTTGGACTGAATACCTTTTCCTTTCAGATCGGGTATAAGAACATGTCCAACAATCCCCATTGGGAATTCATCCTACTTTCGTTAAAGGACGGCCCACAAACACCCATTGGGGCCATGTTCAGCAAGAATCAGAAAAACCTATGTCCCGACCTTCGTAGGACTGGATTACACCCTATGTGACAAGCCAATATACCTATCGGCAACCATTGCAGTACCAGACCATTAAAAATGCGCTAGGTGCCACCGTATTGATTTTGGAATGACGCTTGCTTTCGAAAAACGTAAGCCGGGCGCAGTGGTCCATGAACGGTTTGCCTATATGCTGACCTCCGATAATTTTGTCCTGGAAACTTTTGGGAAACTATGCAGTATAAGGGAAAGTTGTAAATATGATGAAGTGGCCAAAGACCGGTAATGGGAATTCATAGTGCATTGGCAATCCAGTTGATTTTGATCGTTTCGGTGTTTCCGACGCCAAAAGTCGTTTATTGGCCTGGGAACACGTACTCTCGAAATTTAATGACAAGGCCCATTTTAGAGAGGTGGGCTCACTCAGATATCAGTTTTAAAACCGTAACCCCCATCAAAAAGCAAGAATGATACCAATCAGCGATTTACTTTTGTTGGATTGGCGGCACTCATCAGGCGGTTCTTTCACCCGGGCCCAATATGATTCATTCATTTCGGTGTCGCTTATCCCAAGGAAAGAGTGCCGGTTTTTGTTTTCGTAGCGTTCGGGGTGCTGTGCGGCTTTCTGTTTCATATTCTGTATCGTTCGGGCTTACCGCAATATTTCTTTTGCCAGCACCATGTGCCTTTTGTAGGGGTGAAATTCTGGCGTTGGGCATCTTTTTATACTTGGCATATAATTCCATAAGATCAGAAGATAGGTTTTTGACACTCAGCCAAAATCTTTTAAGTCCAACAGTCCGCTCAGGCTATTTAACATCACTGGTTTGGTGACCTTCACGCTCAATCCCAAAATGGTGTTTTATCTCTCATTTTTTTCGCAGTTCAAAACCCCAAAATGGTTCCATTTTAAGCCAGAGCTTCCAACTAGGAATCGTTCAAATCATCATGTTTGCAATTAATCTTCTAATCGTACTTTCAGCGGCAAAAATGGCAAAATGGGTTGCAAAAAAACCGATTTTGTCAAGAACCCAAAAATGGTTTATGGCTTCCGTTTTAACCGGGCTCGCTGTGAAAATGGCATTGATGGAAGCAAAATAATACTCTTGCGCAACATCATTAAACAAAAGTGAATTTTGTAGCTGAAGTTAACTTGTTAAATTTATGAAATTAAAGACCTTATAAGCCTTATCAGTTTAATCAAAAAATGAATAATGAATCATAGAAAAGAAGAATTAAATGAAGCTAAAGTTGCTATTATGTCTCTTCTAGGTAAATGTGAAAAAGCACTACCGAATTTAAAGGAGAATTCTTCTCAACATACCTTACTTGAACGTAGAATTAAAGCGTTGCGGATTGCCTTAAATTTGATTGAAAAAGAACAGTTAGAATTAACAAATAAGTGTTAAAACAGGAGGTCTCTGCCACAATAAAACCGAAAGTAGTCGCCGGAACACACAAAAATTAATGTATACATATTAGGTTGAAAAATAAAAAACATATGGACATAAAATTTGAAGCAGGAATCAACATAGCCATAAAAATCCCTAAAAGCAAATATGAAAAGACTGTTGCTTTTTATAAGGATATTTTGAAGCTAAAAGTTGAAGAGAAACCAATTGATAATCCAACTGTAAGCCGAACACACGAAGTTAAATTCGGCAACAATATTATATGGTTGGACTGTGTGGATAATTATACACATTCGGAAACTTGGTTACAAATAACGGTTCCTGACGTAGAAGAAGCTACGAACTATTTGCAATCCAATGGCGTGGAAACTTGCGACGAACTTGAAGAACTTCCAAAAAATATGCATTGGATAACAGATCCTTCAGGAACTGTTTTCAACTTGCAACGGAGAGAAGTAAAATAGTGGTATCAGACTACCAATGAGTACCTAATCCAACGAGAATGTAAAATTTAGCAAGTTTCGGATTTTATGACAGTAAGATAGTTTAGACCTTTGTGATATAAAATTCAGAAACAATGAACGGGCAACAAAAAATCAATTATAACCGAATTGCAGAAGCGATTGAATACATAAAAAGCAATTTTAAAGACCAACCGAATTTGGATGAGGTTGCAAAACAAGTACATTTAAGCCCGTTTCATTTTCAGCGTTTGTTTAGCGAATGGGCAGGAACGACACCAAAAAAGTTTTTACAATACATAAGTATAGAACACGCAAAAAAACTGCTAAAAGATCATCAAGCTACGCTTTTTGATACCGCTTTTGAAACAGGACTTTCAGGTACGGGACGATTGCACGATTTGTTTGTAACCATGGAAGGGATGACACCTGCCGAATACAAAAACGGGGCAAAAAAACTACTGATCAATTATAGTTTTGCGGAAAGTCCATTTGGAAATTTGATCGTTGCTTCCACACCAAAAGGCATTTGCCAAATGGCTTTTGAAGACAATGAAGAAACGGCATATCAAAACTTACAAGCTAAATTCCCGAATGCTACCTTTCAACGGAAATTGGATTTAATGCAACAAAACGCATTGTTCATTTTTCAAAATGATTGGAGCAAACCAGCCCAAATAAAACTACATTTAAAAGGAACGGATTTTCAGTTGAAAGTTTGGGAAACACTCTTAAAAATCCCAATGGGAAAACTTGCTACCTACGGTAGAATAGCCGAAAAAATAGGAAATGTAAACGCTTCCAGAGCCGTTGGAACGGCTATAGGGGGCAATCCCGTTGCGTTTCTTATCCCTTGCCATCGTGTTATTCAGTCATCTGGAAACTTTGGCGGTTATATGTGGGGCAACACCCGAAAAACGGCTATCATCGGTTGGGAAAGTGCAAAAACAGAGATTATGGGAATGTAGCAAGTTTCGGGTTTTGTGTAGCGGTATACGTTCCAATCTTTGCAACAGAATTTCAAAACGAAAAACAATGCAAAGATTTAAAGGCCAATGCGCACTTATCACAGGCGGAACAAACGGAATGGGGTTTGCTACGGCCCAACAATTCATTAACGAGGGCGGCAAAGTAATCATTACTGGTCGAAGCGCCGAAACGGTAAACCAAGCCGTAGAAAAATTGGGGGCCAACACTTTAGGTGTCGTTTCGAATGCGGCAAATATGAAAGATGTTTTAAGCTTGCCGGAACAAGTAAAACATTATGCCGAAAATATAGATTTACTCTTTGTAAATGCCGGCTATGGAAAATTTGCTTCCGTAGAAAGTGCTGATGAAACCCATTTTGACGAGCTGTTCGATATGTTGGTGAAAGGCACATTCTTTACCGTTCAGCAAGTACTGCCGTTGATGAAAGGTGGAAGTGCCATCGTACTCAATACTTCAGTGGTTACGGAAATGGTCGTGCCACATTTTTCTGTTTATTCGGCAGCAAAATCTGCCGTGCGGATCCTTTATCAAGACCTTTGCGGCAGAACTTACGGAAAAAAGTATTCGCGTAAACGGAATTATCCCGGATACATCAAAACCAACGGGTTCAACAACACGGGTTTAAGCCCTGAACAAATTGAAGGATAAAGCATTGTTTCTACGATACCCTTCCAAAGATTTGGTCAGCCTTCGGAAATTGCGAATGCCGTATTATTTCTTGCTTCTCAGGAGGCCTCATATATTCACGGAACGGAACTAACAGTAGATGCGGGAATCTCAGTAATAAAATGATGAAGCAAAGACTACAAAAAATAAATTGGGAATCCGTCGCCAATAATATGCACGAAAAAGGTTTCGCAGTAATCCCAAACATGCTGACAGACGAAGAATGTAATGAACTGGCACAAAATTATACCAAACCAAATACATACAGAAAAACAGTAATGATGGAGCGCTACCGTTTTGGTTTGGGCGAATACAAATATTTTGACTATCCGTTGCCCAACATCATTCATCAAATCAGAACTGAAATGTATCCGTATCTCGCGCCTATTGCAAACCTTTGGTTTAAGGCGTTAAAAATGGACACAAAATTTCCATTAAATCATGCTGAATTTTTGGAAAAATGCCACGACAATAATCAGTCAAAAGCCACTGCTTTAATTTTGAAATATGGTAAAGGCGGATATAATACGTTACATCAGGATTTATATGGGGATGTTTATTTCCCTATACAAACGGTCTTATTTTTGAGCGGACCCGACAAGGATTTTACTGGTGGTGAGTTTGTTTTGACACAGCAAATCCCTAGAGCACAATCCAAGGTCACCGTACTTAAGCCAAAGAAAGGGGATTTGTTGGTTTTCACTACCAACTTCAAACCCGAAAAAGGCAAAAAAGGCTATTATCGGGTAAATATGAAACACGGTGTAAGTGAGGTCCACAGTGGGGAACGCTACACTTTGGGTATTATTTTTCACGATGCTTTAAGTTAGTAATGGTACAGCACTACGAAATATCCGATCGTGATTTGTATCGTAAACTCAGGCAAAACGAAATTTGCTTTGGAGGAAATCTGAAATTGAAAATTTACGGAACTTTGTCCTGTAAATCAGGGAAACGAATGAAAAGAGAAAACAGGGTTTTCTTCTCATCGGAAAATGAAGCGATTGAAAAGGGTTTTCGCCCTTGCGGACATTGTATAAAAGAAAAATACCAAAAATGGAGAAATGGATTTATTTGAGAACAGTATAGACAAAACAAAAAATTGGTTGCCCAAAGACGGAACGGTTAATTATTATGGTAAATTGTTTAACCAACAACAAGCGGACGATTATTTGGAAACTTTGCTCAACACTATTGAATGGCGAAATGACGAAGCCGTTATTTTTGGCAAAAAAATAATTACCAAACGGAAGGTGGCTTGGTATGGCGACAAGCCATTTGAATATACTTATTCCAACATTTCAAAATACGCTTTGCCTTGGACGGAAGAATTATTAGCACTCAAAACCGCGATAGAAAAGGAAACCGGCGAAACTTTTAATTCTTGCTTATTGAATTTGTACCACAATGGAAGCGAAGGAATGGCTTGGCACAGTGACGGAGAAACGGACTTGAAGAAAAACGGAGCAATCGGCTCCCTAACTTTTGGAGCAGAACGGAAGTTTGCTTTCAAACATAAGCAGACCAAAGAAAAAGTAGAATTGATTTTAGAACACGGCAGTTTGTTGGTAATGAAAGACACCACACAAACCCATTGGTGGCACCGACTTCCACCAACAAAAAAAGTAATTGCACCGAGAGTGAATTTAACCTTTAGAACAATTGTGGCATAAAAAGCAGTAGTTGACAAAAGAGGTACACAGCTTATTGTAATTTACTGGATAATCGAGATTTATACCTATCCGCCCGTTTCCATTTAGGCAGGCCTGACCGTGCCATCCGGACGGGCTTGTCCCTAAGTGGTTTACTCCATCATGGAATATGATATGGATTCACGAGATATTATGGATCGGTTCGTTGAATTGTTTGTTGAAGCTCAAGAAAAGTTTACAACGGAATTCTTATGAATATTGTCTATTTTCTGTTTGATTGCCACTGTACCCCAAAGCGCTATTGGTTTATTGTTATTATTGACTACGGTACACATTGCGGACAAGGTCTAAAAAAAGGTTGTTAAAAGGAGTATTATGGCAATTTAATCTTTATAATTCCCCGACGGCTCTGCCTCGGGGTTTCCGATCATACCTCCCCTTGGGGGAGGTCGGAATTGCTTTTTCGCTATTCCGGGTGGGGCAAAATACAAAATTTCGGATTTTGGCCCTACGGCCAAAATGATACCGATAACTATCGGTACGACGAAATACATCCACGGCTCTGCCCCGAGGATAGTCGGTTTCAAGAAATTTTTATTTGTAAGGAACTTCTACCTCGAATAAAAAAAGTCATTATTTAACAAAAAAAGTGCTTTTATAGAGTGACTTTTACTTAATATTCGTGTCACAGTTTTAACGTATCCATTCAATTAAATTAATGAAGTGATTAATTTGGACAAAGAACTAGATGATAATGAGCTGGTTGTTAAAATTGTTGAAACAAATGATGCAGAATTGTTCGGTCTACTTTATGATAGGCACGCTCCAAAAGTCTATAATCGTTGTTTGAGTATCTTAAGGAATAAGGTGGAAGCCCAGGATATGACCCATGATATTTTTGTGTTGATTTTTATCAAATTGCGCTCTTTTAACGGTACATCAAAATTTACAACCTGGCTATATTCCATAACATATAATTACTGTATCAATTATATACAACGGGATAAGGAAAAGCTGAATAAAAAAGTAGATCTTGAAAATCATATGTTGTCCGTGTATAAAACTATTTCCGATGAGGAAATTTACCAGTTGAGAATAGACAAGTTGCTCAAGGCCATGGAACTCATCAATGCAAATGATAAAATTTTACTTATTATGAAGTATATGGACAATTTTACATTGAAGGAAATTATGGAAATCATGGAAATTGGAGAAAGTGCCGTAAAGATGAGGCTTAAAAGAGCAAAGAACAAATTAGTTGAAATATATAATCAAATAGATTAAATGGAGAACCCGTTCGAGCAAATATTGTCTAACGATGCCCTGCCCGAAATCATCAAATCAAAGGTAATGGACGATATCAACCTTATTAAACTTGGTTTGGATCTGGCCAATCTTTTTGTGGTAAAAAACCCTAAGACAATAAACGAATCAATTAAGAATTTAAAAAAATAAGCCAACCTTATGAAAGACAACTATTCCATTCAAATACCGGATAATTTATTGGATTCACTTTATAGTCTAGGTCTAAAGTTTGTTAAAATAATACTCTTTATCGTCCTGGCATGGATCGTATTGCGAATTGTCCTTTCCGTTTTAAAGAAATTCTTAAAGTTATCCAAGGCCAAAACCAAATTTGAATGGATACAGCATAAAGTAAAACTTCCTTTTCAAATAAATTTGGAAACGGTGTTGACCGGTTTTGTAAAATGGTTGTTAATATTGATATTGGTAACCATTGGTGCGGATATTTTGGAATTCCCCAGTGTTTCGTACCAAATGACCAGAATTATAGACTTCTTTCCAAAATTGGTGAGCTCATTGGCTTTGTTTTTATTGGGACTTTACCTGGCCTCAACAGTGAAGAAATTCCTAGAGAGCCTATTGGATTCATTTCAATTGGGGGGCAGAAAGCTACTGGGCAATATAGCTTACCTTTCCATATTTATTTTGTTTTCAATTTTAGCAGCGAACCAGGCCGGCATTAATACGGATATAATTACCACCAATCTGGCATTGATATTGGGGGCCTTCCTAGCCTCAGTGGCCCTGGCAATGGGATTGGGTTCCAGGGATATTGTTTTTCGTCTTATTCTGGGATTTTATTCTAGAAAAAACTATGCCATAGGTACTTTGGTGAAAATTGATGACTTTGAAGGGCGGATAACCGCCATTGATAACATTTGTATGACCGTGGAGAACCATGATAAAAAAATTATATTTCCTATAGAACTGGTTGTCAATAGTAAAGTGGAAATAGCAAAGAAATAGGGGAGGGGGAAAGTGACTTTTTAAGCTTTTTTGTATCAAATAAGAACGAATCAAACTTATTTGAATGACATTTTTTTTAGTTCCCGCAACCCTTGTTTTTATCGTACTGATCTATTTATCATTTAAGCGTTGGGATGTATTATATGCAATGATGGTGCATCAAAATACGAATTTTTTACAGCAGTGTTTGAATCGCTTGGAGGATGACTCCCGATCAGGACTTATAATTGCGGAACTATTGGAAATAGAAGATCAGGAGGTCTGGGAGGCATTGTTAAAAGAAGTGCCCCTGGCCACTTATGTGTTTTCCGGAATAACCGGCCATGGAAAGTTCGTCAATTCCGCTTTTGAACGACTATTGGGCTATACTCTTAATGATATTCCATCAGTTGATCATTATATACAATTAATCTTTCCGGATAAAAATTATGGGCGTTTTATTAAAAATGAATTGGACACCATATGTAGGGGGAACAAAAAGGCCCTCTCTCCTAATAGATCTATAGAAGTCTACGTTTCCTGTAAGGATGGTTCAACAAAATGTATTTTGCTCGGTGGAATGTCCAAAGGGAATCTAATGTGCTATTATGCCTATGACGCCACCAAAAACGAAAAGAAAGAAGACACTATACTTCATGCGGAATATCAAATGGATACGCTCAATACCGATAAAAACAAAATTTTCTCCATTATAGCCCATGACCTCAGAAGTCCGTTCAATACCATATTGGGCTGTTCCGAACTTTTACTGGATAGCATTGAGGAGAAGGATACGGAAGCACATAAATACTCGAAAATAGTGCATGCAACAGCTCAAAATTCGCTTGCCCTGCTCGACAATTTGTTAAATTGGTCAAAATTGCAGATGCAACAAAGTAGTTTAAATGCTCAAAAAATAATTCTATCGGCCGTTATAAACGAGATTATAGAACTATTTTCTTCGGCTGCAACTATCAAGAAAATAGATATAGTTCATCTTGGATCGGATGATATTGAAATCTGCACCGATATAGAGATCCTAAAAACCGTTTTAAGAAACATGGTCTCCAACGCAATTAAGTTTACCAGAGTTGGTGGAAAAGTAAGTATTAAGGCCAAAAAGGTACAGGGTAAGGTGGAAATTGCAATTTCTGACAACGGGATTGGCATTAGTAAAAGAAATGCGGATAAATTGTTTAATATTGAAACAAATAAATGGACCTTTGGAACGTCCAATGAAAAAGGTTCGGGGCTCGGACTGCCCCTTTGTAAGGAGTTTATGGAAAAACTTGGGGGGAACATATGCGTTAAAAGCATAGAAGGTGAAGGGAGTGAATTTAAATTGATCCTTCCTGTTAATTATGGGGAATAGAAATTGTAAGCCAGGATAATTGGGCTGGACACGGATAGGGATATAAGGCACAAAGTGTACCTTTGAACCATCTTTTGGGTCGGTTCCTGGTGAAGTTTAACCAATGGAATACCTGAAAACCCTGCCTCGAACACTCTGGGATAAGGTAGTTCATTATAATCCCAATGGTTATTGGGTAGGTGTTTGGCCTAGAACAAAACCGCAATGCATGAAAATAAATATTGATAAGTTTGTCCTTTCTATTATTGGTATTATCATCATCGCATATTTTTTTCCGCAATGGGGAACCCGAGAAAGTGAAATTCCTATCGATACCATTAGTGCGATAGGAATTTCACTTATATTTTTTTTCTATGGACTAAAATTGAGTCCGGATAAATTAAGGGCAGGACTAAAAAACTGGAAATTACATGCCCTAATACAGGCTACGACCTTTTTGATTTTTCCTTTATTGGTTTTGATTTTTCGTCCCTTTCTACAAAATGAAGAACAGGAAACCATGTGGTTGGCCTTCTTCTTCCTGGCGGCCTTGCCCTCAACCGTATCCTCATCGGTAGTTATGGTGTCTATGGCAAATGGGAATATACCGTCCGCCATTTTTAATGCCAGCATTTCGGGGATCATTGGCATTGTTATTACACCTCTATGGATGGGGCTTTTTGTGCATGAGGTGCAATCAGATTTTGATTTTATGGCAATTTACATGAAACTTATTGTACAAATTATTCTACCGGTGTTATTGGGGTTTTCGTTGCAACGTTTTTTGGGTGATTTTGCCCAAAGACACCATAGTAGGTTGGCCCTCTTTGACAAGTCCATTATTTTACTAATAATTTATAAAAGTTTTGCGGTATCCTTTGATGATGAAATCTTTAGTGCCGTCTCTCTTGTAGATCTGTTCATACTTTTTATGGGTGTAATGGTATTATTTGTTGTGGTTTTTTACCTAACCGGATATATAGCAGGAAAATTACGCTTTAACCGGGAGGATCAAATTACGGCACAGTTTTGTGGTACCAAAAAATCACTGGTACACGGCACGGTCTTTTCCAAGATACTTTTTGGAAACATGGCGTCCATAGGAATAATATTTATTGTGCCATTAATGCTGTTCCACGCCACGCAAATATTGATCATTAGTATGATGGCTACAAGAAAAAAGTCAAACTTAGCGTCATAAATTGGGGATGGTGTCTTATTGCCATAATGTGCAGGGGCTAATCCCGCCCAAGTAGGTCCTAATTTTGAACGCCGCTTATGTATAGTTTGGTAGGGGCATATAAAATTCATTATTCATGGGCAGTTTCTTAAGCCAACTTTGGGGAAGGTTTTTATACCTTAGCACTTTTAAGCCTTAAATATGGACTAGGGCAAAACAACAACATGATTTTGTTAAAGATTGAATGGAGCAAATCTTCCGGATCGGATTTTAAAAGGCATTGCTTTTTATGGTCATCAGTACCTTTTCTTTTGCCTTAATGAATGTTACGGTAAAATATTTGGACCGGATCCCAACATTCCAGATTGTATTTTTAATGCCTCGGTTCCTTTGTATTGGCAACCACCTATATTGTGGTAAAGGGGATTCAGTTTTTGGCATCCAAAGAAGACTGATGCTGCTAAGGGCCGTGTTGGGCTTAACGGCAATGAGTCTGTTCTTTCTTTCCTTAAAGCATTTGAACGTAGGTACTGCAGTTTCATTGCGGTATTTATCACCTATTTTTGCTGCTTTTTTTGCTGTTGTCCTTTTACGGGAAAAATTGAAAAATGTGCAATGGCTTTTTTCTGACCGCCTTTGCAGGGGTATTGGTCCTAAAGGGGTTTGATAGCAATATGGATACTACCGGGGCTTGCTTTAATCTTAACTTCGTTTTTTAGTGGAATGGTCTACGTGGTTATTAGAAAATAGGATGTCCGACCATCCTGCAGTTGTGGTAAATTACTTTATGTTTGTTGGTACCTTTATTGGAGGGTTATTGTCCCATGCCATATGGGTGAGGCCAATGGGTACGAATGGATGTTTTGCTTTTATTGGGGTCTTTGGTTTCATGGGACAATTGTTATATGACCAAGGCTTTCAAATTGCCAAAACATCTTGTGGCCCCTTTAAAATATATTGAAGTAATTTTTACTATTTCCATTGGGGTTTTATGGTTTCATGAGGCCTATACGATTTATAGTTTCATAGGCCTGTTTTTATGATCATTTCGGCTTTGGTGCTGAATACGTTGGTGAAGAAGGATTAAGTATCCGTATTTTATGGCCTGTCTGATAAACGTATATCCAATTTTAAACCACTCCTTCCTAAATTCCTGTCTAACCCATTGGTGTTTTCTATAAAAACATTATTAAAAATGGGCAACCATTCCCAAATAAGTTATAGCTTTGCACCATAAATGGGGTGCTTGCATGAACCGCAGGCTGAGATGATACCCAGGAGTTTTTACTCCGAACCTGATCCGGATAATGCCGGCGTAGGGATTTTTGGTCCGGCAGTACCACCTTGCTAGTTGGGACTTACTTCATCTTATTCCATTTTATAAATAAAATTATGGAATTGATGGAGAATTTTTTTACACCGCTTACATGTTTACAAATAGTTGGAACCTTCTTGGGTGGCACAGGTGCTTTTGGCAAGGAACAATAATATCACAATTATTTATTTGGCATAGTATCCATATACTTATTGGGATTTGGGTACTTTACCAAACAAAATTATATGCGGATATGGTGCTTCATCTTTATTATTTGCTTATGAGTATCTATGGCTGGCTTTTTTGGAAATATGGCAGACAAAAAAAGGAAACTCCTATAAGCTACTCGGACAGATCGGAACAAATTGTGGCTATTGCCATTGTAATCACCTGCTTCGCGTTAATGGTCTATTGGTTGAGGTATTATACCAATTCGGATGTCCCCATCTGGGATGCCGCTGTAAGTGCCTTTGCCTGGGCGGGGATGTGGCTCATGGCCAAAAGAAAGATGGAGAATTGGATTTATCTTAATATTAGCAATCTTATTTCAATCCCCTTGCTGCTGTACAAAGAACTGTACATTTATGCAGGTCTGACCGTTTTCTTGTTTGCAGTGGGGACCTCGGGATATTTGAATTGGAGAAAATTAATTTTGGAAGACAATAATGGACAACCTGCACAGGCTTAGGAAACAAGATTGGGGAGCCAACGTATTTCCGCAAGATGTTTTGGATTGGATAAACAATGAAAACCTTTGGAACCTATGGGTCCCAAGAACCCATGGCGGATTGGAACTATCCCTAAAGGCAGGATTGTCCCTGCTTAAGGATTTGGCCAAGATCGATGCCAGTCTGGGGTGGACCATTACACTTTGTAGCGGGGCCAACTATTTTGTAGGCAATATGGAGCCTAATAAGGCCAAGGAAATTTTTATGAAGGCCGGATCCCCTGCTTGTTTGGGCGGAAGTGGAGGGGTTTTTGGGACGGCCGAAAAAGTGAACGATGAGTATAGGATTAGGGGAAAATGGCGCTATGCCACAGGCGCTCCCTACCTAACACATTTTACATTGAACGCAGAAATTCTGGAAAATGGAATCCTATTGCGAAATGATGACGGATCACCAAGGGTGCAATCGTTCGTAATTCCTAAAAGTGCAGTACAGGTAATTGAGGACTGGAATACCATGGGACTAAAAGCCACCGCCACCCATTCTTTTGCCGTTAAGGATTATATGGCGCACAAGGGTTGTAGTTTTACCTATAATGACCTTTATCTTCCCCAGCCTATTTTTAAGATCCCTTTTTCCCTTTTTGCCGATGTAACATTATGGATCAATTACATAGGTATTGCGGAACATTTATGGGAAGTGGCCAATACGGAAGTTTTAAAGGGAAGCTTGAACGCTTTGGGAAATATTATTCTGGAGTCCGATCGAAAAATATTCCATTATGCCAATGAAATTGAGGGCAAGATCGAAGAAAAAAAGACCATTGAAAGCCATTATATGGAGGAAATTCACCAAGGGGCTGTACAATCAGTAAGGGAAATTTCTAGGAATATCATAGAAATCTTTCCAAAATTGGGAGTAAGGGCAAGTACAAAGGGCCATCTGTTAAACCAAATTTTCTGTGATTATTTTACGGCTACCCAACATCATATTTTTTCAAGGGAATGAATTGGGTTGAAAGTTCAAAGTTTGAAAGTTCAAGGTCTAAAATATCCAATATCTAGTATCCGGCATCTAAATCCAACATCTCCTTACCGCATTCAGTATCCAACATCTCAAGTTCGGTATTTAATGCCTGTAGTGTCTTGAGCCCCGATCAAGCACCAATTTTTTAGGTTATATTATTTGGAAACATCCTATTTCGGTATTTGCCATAGCCATGGCAAATCGTATCTTTATGGTTCAATAACCATCTATTGAAATTCTATAGCCAAACCATTTTCAATACAATAGGGGAATTGCTTCATTTCTTGAAAAGCACCAATTTCTCCAAGGCCATTCTTATCGCTATTGCGGTTATTGTCCCTATCTTACTTTCCTTAAGTTGGGGACATTTAGAAATTGGACTGGCCCTTTGTTTTGGAGCATTCTGGAGCTCACCCAGCGATGTGAGCGGTAATTTTCGCCACAAGAGGATTGGTATCTTAATTTCTGCGGTCCTGGTAATGCTCGTAAGTTTTATTGGAGGCTATTTGAAGTTTGAAATGTGGTTGCTGATTCCGGTTTTGGGGCTTTTAACCTTTGCTATCGCTTTTATTTCGGTCTATGGGTTTCGTGCTTCCTTGATCAGTTTTTCCGGCTTGTTGGCCTTGGTTTTGAGTTTTGCGCACGAATCCCAGGAACTCGAAATTTATGAATATGCGCTTTTAATTGGTGCGGGGGGACTATGGTACCTGCTTTTGGCGGTAATTTGGTACCGAATAAACCCCAAAGCGCAGACCGAAGAACTTTTTTGGGAAACTTATATACTCACCGCCGAATTTCTGGAAACCCGGGGTAAATTGGTGGACCCGAAGACGGACCGGTTGGAATTACAGTCCAAATTATACGAGATTCAAAGCAGGTTGATAGAACATCATGAAACGCTGAGGGAAATTTTGCTTCTTTCAAGAAAAAGTTCTGGGCGATCCGGTTATCAGGCCAAGAGACTATTGATTTTTGTTGAGTTGATAGATATGCTAGAAACCGCTATAGCCAATCCGGTCAATTACGGGAAAATGGATGCTCTTTTTAAGAACCATCCCGAATTTATAGGAAGATTTCAAAATTTAATATTCGAAATGGCAGCACAATTAAGGGCCATTGCCGAAGCGGGAACAGATCACGGCAAGATTCCAAAAAATTCCATATTGGCCAATTGTTTTGAAAGGCTGGAACACCAAATAGCCTTCTATGGAAGCAATACGGACACCTCGGATTATGACGGATTCTTAATGCTCCAGAATCTTTTTCATTATTTGAACGAACAATTTGAAAAGCTAAAAAAAATAAAATGGCTTCTGGGAAATCCGGATATGGGTTCGGTAGATATGGTAGACCAGGCCACCGCCAAACGTTTTGTTGTCCTTCAGGATTATGATCCAAAACTATTACTGAGTAATTTTAGTTTTAGGTCCGCCATATTTAAACATTCCTTAAGGTTGTCCATGACCGTCATGATCGGATATGCCCTTGGTACTTTTTTCGATTTTCAAAACCCATATTGGATACTATTGACTATTATCGTTATCATGAGGCCCAGTTACGGACTCACCAAATCCCGTACCAAGGATAGGATAATAGGTACACTTTTGGGCGGTGCCATTGCCACCGGGTTTGTTTTTATTATACAAAACCCCTATGTATTTGGGGCAATGGGAATGGTCTCGTTGGTCATTGCCTTTTCAATGGTCCAAAAAAATTATAGGGCAGGGGCAACCTTTATTACATTGACCGTAGTATTTGTTTATGCCATTATTAGACCGGATGTGATTACCGTTATACAGTACAGAATATTGGATACCCTAATTGGGGCGGGGCTGTCCTTTGTGGCCATGTTATGGATTTTGCCGGCTTGGGGATTTATGGAAATTAGGGAGCAAATAGAAAAAAGTGTCAAGGCCAATAGAGGATTTTTTGCCCAAATTGCTGCTTATTATGAACAAAAGGGAAAGGTGACCACCACCTATAAGGTATTTCGTAAAGAGGCTTTTGTGGAAACTTCCAACCTTAGTTCAGCCTTTCAAAGAATGGCGCAAGAACCTGTATCCAAACAAAAAAATCTGGATAAAATATATGAATTGGTAGTACTGAACCATACTTTTCTTTCGTCTTTGGCATCGTTTAGTACCTATATACAGAACAACCCTACTACAGAGGCTTCGTTAAAATTTAAAAACTTTATTTCTGAAATTGACGCCAATCTGTTGCGAGTACTTCTTGTTTTGGAGGGTTCAAATTCCGATAGGATATCTATAGAACTGAAGAACGATCCATTCTCCAAGGAACAGCTCCCCACTTTTGTGCCAGAGGATATTACATTGTTTCCAGATGCAGATTTAAAAAGGGAGCGGGAACTTCAGGAAGCCCATCTGATCACTGAACAATTACACTGGCTGTATTCCTTAAGTGCAAAAATGTTGGGAGTGGTCTCGAAAATTGAATTTGAATAGTAGTTTCACAGAAAATTTTAGGTTTATGGAATTCACTGTGGCCTTGTCTTGGGTGTAGTGCCTGGGATAGTTACGATACACGGTATTGAATTATTTTGTCTTGTATTCTGTGTTCTTGTAGCGTAGAGGTCTTGTTTCCTATGCCCCTTATGTTATGTATCGAGGTCGTTTATGGAGGTATTGGTAGCTATTGTCCATGTCAGTTTGAATCATTTATGTATTTTTACAGTTTTGACATTTCGGTTCATTTATATTTAAATTTTATGATTAAAAGAATTATTCTTACCCCTTTCCAAAAATTTGTAAAAATTGAAAGCTTAAGCGGCATCCTCTTATTTAGTGCCACCCTCGTTGCCATGATCTGGGCAAATTCCGGGTTTAGTGAATCCTACAATTCCTTATGGCAATATAAAATAGGCATTGGCTCAGAAACATTCCAACTTACAAAACCTCTTATCCTTTGGATCAATGACGGACTCATGGCGTTATTTTTCTTTCTGATCGGATTGGAGATAAAAAGGGAACTTCTGATAGGGGAACTTAATGGATTTAGAAAGGCCATGTTTCCGCTTTTTGCAGCGATTGGAGGAATGATATTTCCCTTGTTGCTATTTCTGTTTTTAAACGACTCGGCACAAACGGCCCAAGGATGGGGTATTCCCATGGCGACCGATATTGCCTTTTCATTGGCTATCTTAAAACTCTTAGGGGATAAGGTTCCCTTAAGTCTTAAAATATTCCTTACTGCATTTGCCATAGTGGACGATTTGGGTGCGGTTATGGTCATAGCCATATTTTACAGCGGAGGGGTAGATTGGTCATTGATTTTATATGCATTGATTCCCTTTCTGATACTTTCTTTTCTTGGATTTAAAGGAATCTATTCCAAGTACTGGACAGTAATTCTTGGAATTGTAATTTGGGTACTTTTTTTAAAGTCGGGCATACATCCAACCATAGCTGGTGTACTAATAGCCTTTACCGTACCAATTCGGCAAAAGATCGATATGAATTATTTTAGGGAGAACTTATCCAAAATAATGACGGGTATTGCTAAAACCAATAATGAGAACGTACCCATCCTGTCCAATGAACAAATAGAACATATGGACGATCTGGAGGATTTGACCGATAAATTTACTTCACCATTGCAAAAATTGGAGCACCGGCTTCATGGTTGGGTGGCTTATTTTATTATGCCCATTTTTGCCCTGGCCAATGCGGGGGTCGTCTTTGGTGCCAATATGGAATTGAATACCTCATTGATGCTCAATATTGCTATAGCTTTGTTTGTGGGGAAATTGGTAGGGATTACTCTGCTATCATGGATAGGGGTGAAATTAAAGATTGTGGTATTGCCGGATGACATTAATTTTCTCCAGATTTCCGGGATAGCTATTTTGGCCGGAGTTGGTTTTACCATGTCTATTTTTATAGCCAACTTGGCATTTGCAAATAATTTAGTATTTATTGATTCGGCCAAAGTGGGTATCCTTATCGGGTCTGTTGTTTCAGGTTTGGTAGGATATTTTGTTTTGCGTTGGAGCGCGGGGAAAGGAAAGGGGCCAATAGGAACCATGGACTAAAAATTCCATAGGCTTTTTAGGGCTGTTCCCTAAGTTATTCCAAATCCGCCAGTTGGTCTTGGCCTTTTACCAAATTGGATCGGTGCTCTTGGACCATACGATCTATATCGGCAAGAATTTCAGGATGTTTCGCCCCAATATCAAAATTCTCGGAAGGGTCTTCGTTTAAGTTATATAGCAACGGGGTATCGTGTACCATCTTGTTCCCAAATTGGCCATAAGCGCCCTGGGTAATGTAATGCGCTTTATAATCTCCGAGCCGGGCCGCATATAATTGTGTTCCCCTATAGTAGAAAACTCCTTTTCTAGGACTGGGGGCATTCTTAAAAAGGGTAGTGCTTAGGTCGAAACCATCCATCACCCTATCTTCGGGTATTGGTATGCCGGCCAAGGCGCTAAAGGTCGTGAAAAGGTCCATGGTAGTGCCCAGTTCGTTTATCACTGCCGGTATTATATTGGAAGGCGACCAAAATATGCATGGCTCCCGCATTCCACCTTCCCAGGTCATACCCTTTCCAGCCTTTAATAAGCCGGCACTGCCACCATTAATACCATAGGACAGCCAGGGGCCGTTGTCCGAAGTAAAGACTACAATAGTGTTTTTATCCAATCCCTCTTCCTTCAGGGCCGCCATTATTTCCCCTATGCCGTGGTCAATTTCTTCCACTACATCACCATAAATACCTCTTTTACTTTTGCCCAAAAAGGCCTTGGAGGCAAAAAGGGGAATATGGGGTAGGTTGTGTGCCAAGTATATAAAGAAAGGATTGTCCTTATTTTTTTTGATATAGGAAATGGTTTCTTCCGTATATCTTTTGGTAATGGTATTTTGGTTGGCCGGCCGTTCTATTATTTCCGTATTCCTCATTAAGGGGACATTAAAATTTTGGGTAGGCAAATTTCCTTTCGCTTCCCTGTATTCTTCCCGGTTGCCCACAAAATCCATATCGTTGGAATAGGGGATGCCAAAATAATAGTCAAAACCGTTATTGGTAGGCAGATATTCTTCCTTATGGCCCAAATGCCACTTGCCTATACATGCGGAATTATATCCGGCCTTTTTCAATTGTTCTGCCAAGGTAATTTCCGAGTTGGGCAATCCAAATTTGGAATTCGGGAACAACACCCTACGCTTATCACTGGCCATACCGTTTCTTACCGGTAGTCTTCCTGTTAATAATGCAGCCCTACTGGGTGTACAAACACTGGCACCTACGTAAAAATTGGTCCACTTTTGCCCTTCGGCGGCCATTTGGTCCAGATGGGGTGTTCTAATGGTAGGATGGCCATAGACGCCTAGATCTCCATAGCCCAGATCATCTGCAAAGATGATGATGAAATTAGGATTTTTTCCTAGGTTTTCCTGGCTCCGGACTAAGTTGCCACAACCAAGGAACAGTATTACGGTTATTATGGTTTTAACATAAAGCTTTGTTGTAAATATTTGATCGGTCATTGTTTCTATTGGCTATTGTTGGGATTGAAGATAATAAAAGATTCTATTATCTAGTGTTAAGTTAAGCCTGAAATGAGTTCTTGATTCTGAACGGGATACGGACCAACTTTGGACCTTCAACATTAAAACTGCAAATTGTTATTGTTATTTTGCCCATTCCGTTGAATTGGGCAGCTTTGTTATAAAATGTTATTTGCCATAAATTTTTGGGGACGTTTTTCCAAAAAGAAACAATGACACTTACACGAAAATCACGGCTTTTAAGAATAGCTCATACTTAACCGCTATTCGGGAGTGAATAAGCTTGGGCTATAAATTCGGCAACACACGCCGGTTTTTCTTCTCCCTTCAGTTCAAATACAAGCTTTAATTTATATTTGGCACCGCCTTCAAAAGGGCTGAATTCCATTAGGGATATCCTGGCCCTTAGGAGGGCACCTACGGGGGTGGCATTCATGAAGCGAACTTTGTCCAGTCCATAGTTTACCCCCATGGCAATATCCTTGATCTTGAGGATTTCAAAGCAGAATTTTGAGGTAAGGGACAGTACCAAAAATCCATGAGCCACCGTTTTTTTATAGGGAGAGTATTTAGCGGATTTTTCCGGGTCTATATGTATCCATTGATTATCGTGCGTTGTCCTAGCAAAGGTATCGATCATATCCTGGGTTATTTTCATATAATGGGACACTCCCAATTCTTTGCCCAAGTAATGGGCCAAATCCGATAACTGTTGAATTTCCGTGGAATAGGCTATGTTGATTGGTTTTTTGTCTGCCATTGGATTGCGTAAATTATATAGGTGGCTAATTATACTGGCATGGCACCACCATTGGCATGTAAGGTGTGGCCACTTATAAATCCGGCTTCTTTTGAAGCAAGGAACAGATAGGCATGTCCCATATCTTCGGGAGTGCCGATTCGGCCTACGGGAATCATCGAAATACCGGCTTGGATAACATCTTCCGGCATTGAATCCGTCATTTCGGTTTTGATAAATCCTGGAGCAACCGCATTGACAGTAATATTGTATTTGCCCACTTCCCTGCAAAGGGAACGTGTAAAGCCTACTATTGCCGCCTTACTGGCACTATAATTGGTCTGCCCAAAGGCACCTTGAAATGCATTGATGGAGGAGGCGGAAATAATCCGGCCATAATTGGCCGTCTTCATATGCGGTACTATCGCTTTGGCGGTGATATATAGGGAATCCACATTTACGCGCATAACTTGATCCCATTCGCCTCGATCCATTTTTAGGATAGATCGGTCGCGTATTATTCCGGCATTGTTAATGAGAACGTCTATCTTTCCATATTCGGCAATTATCTTTGCAACGGCCTTGTCAACAGCGTCTTGGTCGGATACATCAACATTTTGGTAAAATATTCTGCCTCCCATCTTGGCAATTTGGTCAGCAGTTTTCCGGCCTTCTTCCAATATATCCCATAAGGCCACAGTGGCTCCTTCGCTACAGAAGACTTTACAGATTCCTTCACCTATTCCTCTTGCTCCACCAGTGATGATGACCACCTGCCCCTCTAATTTTTTCATTTCACGTTTTTATTAACTGATTTTGATCCAGTAATTTAAAAAACTTTGAACACAAACTCCAAAGAAGTAGCAAGTATTATTGGGGAAAAATGTTGGGCCATCCCTTATTGCGGCCTTGATCATTAAAGTACTGAAGTAATATAACCAGGCTCAGGAATGAAAATGCCCTAGAAACAAAGAAGTTGGTGTCTAGGGCAAATGTTATTTTTATTTTTAATTGTTTTAGAACTGATACCTAATACCTAGTGCAATATCCAAATCCAGGTCATCGGAATAATCGTCGTTAAAGCCCAGCTCGGGACGTATATCCAGGGACAACAAAAGGGGGAAATCAAAATTACATTCGATACCTATATCGCCGGCAACTAGTGCAAAGGTGCCATCTCCACCCGGCGAATCGAAGGAACCAATTCCTGCTCCGGCACCAACATACCAATTAAATAACCCTTCTATTGGCATCACCCATTGATAGAGCCCCACCAATTTAAAGGCATCCACATTGTTGGAATCGCGCCAACCCAGATCAAATTCAAGCCTGTTGTTGTCCGTTACCGCTCTTTGATAGGATATCTCCCCTCCAAACCCGTCATTGTCCCCAAGCCTTAAACCAATGGCGTTTTTAGAAATATCTTGGGCATTGGCGGCCACAATGGTCATTGTCGTAATAGCTATAACACTAAATATTTTTTTCATGATTAAGACTGTTTTAATTTTTACAAAAATAGATATTGCTGGATTTTTCCATGGTCTCCATCAAAATAAATTATAACTCCATTGGGACTCTATAGGGATGGTCTTTGGAAAAAGTCAATATTAAATGTTGTTGGGGCATTAATTAAAATGGTATTCCCGTACTTTGTGAGTGGTAGTTTTTATTGTAAGTAGGGCCAATGATAAATAAAAAAAACCAGTCTAAAAGACTGGCTGTATATATAACTTTATAGAGGTCAGTATTTAAATACTGACCTCTATTATCGGATTTACGGAGGTGATTGTTTGGGATATGTGGGTAAAGGAATATTATAAAAATGAGTATTGACTATCTTTAGTATCTATTTAATGGGGCAATTTACTGCCTCCATACAATTTTAAAAATAATATGGATATGGAATATGTTGAATCGGTGAATCCCTATGATGGGAAGCCAATGGAAAAATATAGAACATTTTCGGAAGAAGATATTGATAAGGTAGTTGAAAGGGCCGGACAAGTCTTTCAAAGCTGGAAAAATGAAAGTGTGGAACACAGATCGGGACTGTTGAAAAAATTGGCCACGGTATTGTTGAGAAATAAAAAAGCGTATGCCCGGTTGATGTCCAAAGAGATGGGGAAACCTGTAAAACAGGGTATTGCCGAAATTGAGAAATGTGCATGGGCCTGTGATTTTTATGCCAAGAATGCCGAAGGATTTCTTGGCGATGATCTTATAGATACCGAGGCGGATGAGAGTTTTATTAGTTACGACCCCATAGGCTGTGTATTGGCCATTATGCCCTGGAACTTTCCTTTTTGGCAGGTTATCCGCTTCGCGGCACCAACACTTACGGCCGGTAATACCGTAATTTTAAAACATGCCAGCAATGTTCCTGGCTGTGCCGTGGCACTCCAGGAACTGTTTCTTTCGGCAGGCTATCCGGAGGGGTGTTTTCAATTTATTATAGCAGACCACCGGCTGCTTGGATCCGTCGTTGGAAATTCTATTGTCCAAGGGGTAACCCTTACGGGTAGTGAGAAGGCAGGGAGGGCCATTGCCGCCCTGGCCGGAAGACACTTAAAAAAATGCGTTATGGAACTGGGGGGCAATAATGCCTGCATAGTATGGGAAGATGCGGATTTGGATAAATATATGGATACCATGGTAATGGCCCGAATGCAGAATACCGGTCAAAGTTGTATAGCCGCAAAAAGATTTATTGTGGTCGAGGCTATATATGAGGAGTTTCTATTGAAATTTTCCGATAGAATCCAGGCCCTGACATCTGGGGACCCGTTGGATAAGCACACAGATGTCGGGGTAATGGCCAGGGGGGATTTAGCGAAGGAATTGGCGCAACAAGTAAGTGATTCCTTGGAAAAGGGAGCCAAAGTTATGGTTGGAAATAAGCGCGACGGTTCTTATTATGAGCCTACGGTACTTATAGATGTAGTTCCCGGTATGCCCGCCTTTGACGAGGAGCTTTTTGGTCCGGTAGCAGCTGTGGTCAGGGCAAAGGACAAAAAGGAAGCTGTTGAGCTGGCAGTAGATTCCAAATATGGCTTGGGATCCATGCTGTTTACCAAGGATATCAAATCTGCCCGGAAAATAATTGGGGATATCCCCGATGGGGCATTTTTTATCAATGAAATGGTAAAGTCCGATCCAAGATTACCATTTGGAGGCACAAAAGCGTCCGGATTTGGTCGTGAACTATCAATGGAAGGTATATTGGAGTTTGTAAATAAAAAAACGGTTTATATAAGGAAATAACGGAATTGGAAGTTTATTGGGAGATAGGCCATACCCTATATTACCTAATTAAGGGTGAAAAAACCTGTCTTTACCAACAGATATGTAATTTCATTTCAAGATAGTTTAGTCCGTACCCCAACTACTCATAAACGCAAATTGATTTGGGGGCTCACTATTTTTGGAAAAGGAATTTTACAGGAATGGTTCATGTAGTTTTGGGGAGGCCCGGGTTAAATCCAGAATTTACGTTTCATTCTTAGGAACCCGATAATAAAGCTGATATACATTGATACGATCAGTGATAGGTGAATTTTTCTTAGATGGATATATTCATTTAATTGGTAGGTGAAATTATAAAACCTGGATACCTTGATGGGGGCATAGCCTAAATAAAAAATGAGTAGCCCAATGCTTATCCATTTAATACCCGTTAATCCATAGTTTAATTTTTTTGAGGTATGCCCATGTTCCAAAAAAAAGAGGATAATGCATATTAAAATGGCAAAAGCCCCTGCCAAATAGCCATATACCTGAGATTCCAGCTTAAAGTTTTGAAAAAATGGGTTTATTAATGAGGTGATCATATAAAATATTCCGGTCAGTACTATATAGTTTTTGTATTTCACGTTCTCTATATAACTCCAATAGATTTAAAAAAAATATTTGAAGAAAACTAAGTTGTAAATATTGTAAATAAAGACATTGTGCTTGACAAAAGCAGTAAAAATGGAAATATGGAATACCTCATAATGCTTTGTAAGATAGCCCAATAATTCGGTTAGGAAGGTGTACATTAAAAGTATGGGAAAATACTTTAGGGGAGTACTGTAATATTTGGGGTATTTTATTAACGCTATTAATAAGGTCAGGGCATAGAGAGGTAGGCAGGCATTCTCTAAAACAATATCCAATATTTCCATTTTTTGTTCAGATCCAGGTTATTGGGCCATGTTAATCTTCATGGTATGGAGGAGGAACCATATTGGCCTCGTTCAGCACCATACTTTTGTTTAGTACATAAAAGGGTGCAGCAGGTGTTGTGGGCATAAATGAGGCCTCGGATTTACTTTCTCCAGACTGCATCCTATTTGTTCCTTCTTCTTTTTTTGGCTCCAAATTATCCGTAAGTAGAACAGGGACATTTGTGCCATCGTTCTCTTCCCTTATATAGAACCCGTATTCCCGATCGTTTTTGTCCTTTAGAGCTGGAATAATAAAAAAGGAATTTTGCTTGGGATGTTTAATTTCCCTACCATCTTCAAAGGTCTTTTTATCGGGATAATTGGAAAAATAAAAGCGTAGGGAAGAAATTTCCACATTGGCCTTTTTGGCCTCTTGTTCAATATAGTCCATATATTCCTTTATGGTCTTGTAGTCATAATAGCCAAAACGGGCCACATCAAATTTTTTCTCCGGGGCCAGTTCATTTTCATATGCCTCGATCAGGCCTACCCTTCGCTCGCCATAGGCATCGTACATACTTTTTGCCTGGGCTACGCTAACAATTTGTTCGGGAGCGGAAATTTCCATGGTTGCGGGTTCCTTCTCCGGGTTTTTTTCTTTTTTTTGTTCACAGGAAGTGAAACCAAAAACAATAAGGGCTCCAATACATAATTTGACCTGTGTTTTTTTTAGGTTTTTCATAATTTAAATTTTTTCAATTAGTTGTTAATACTGTAATTATTCAGAGATAAGCGTTGGGGGAAAACACTTGTTAATTTTTTTGTTAAAGTACTGATTATTGTACATCTAAAAAAATGCCTTAAAAAAATATTTATTTTTTTAAGGCATTGATGATTTTATAAAAAATCCCATTGGGTATGGTAACCAAATGGGATAATAAGATTGCCCCTGATTTTTGGGGATCGGGTGTGGTAATTTTATTGGTTCATAGTCAATAAAAACTCCTCGTTGTTTTTGGTTTGTCTAAATCTTTGCTCAATAAATTCCATGGCTTCTACCGGATTCATGTCGGCCAAATACTTTCTCATGATCCACATTCTCTGAATAGTGTTTTCATCCAACAACAGGTCGTCCCTTCTTGTACTTGACGAAGTAAGATCGATGGCCGGGAATATTCTACGGTTGGATATTTTTCTATCCAATTGCAACTCCATATTACCTGTTCCTTTGAATTCCTCAAAGATAACCTCATCCATTTTAGAACCGGTCTCGGTAAGCGCCGTGGCAATAATGGTTAGTGAGCCTCCGCCTTCTATATTACGTGCAGCTCCAAAGAATCGTTTTGGTTTGTGAAGGGCGTTGGCATCCACACCACCGCTCAAGACCTTTCCGGACGCAGGTTGCACCGTATTGTAGGCGCGTGCAAGACGGGTTATGGAATCCAAGAGGATTACTACATCATGGCCGCATTCTACCAAACGTTTGGCTTTTTCCAAAACAATATTGGCTACCCTCACATGTTCTGTAGCTTCCTTGTCAAAAGTAGAGGCAACGACCTCTCCGCGAACGTTGCGCTGCATGTCCGTAACTTCCTCAGGACGCTCATCTATCAAAAGGATAATTTGATAAACTTCCGGATGATTGGCGGCAATACCATTGGCAATATCCTTCAAAAGCATGGTCTTGCCCGTTTTTGGTTGGGATACGATCATACCTCTTTGGCCTTTGCCGATTGGACTGAACAAATCTATAATTCTTGTAGATATGGTACTTTGTCTTTCCGCAAGATTGAATTTTTCCTGTGGGAACAATGGGATCAAGTGCTCAAAAGATACCCTGTCCCGAACTATTTGGGGATCTATCCCGTTTATCTTGTTTACTTTTATAAGTGGGAAATACTTTTCGCCTTCTTTTGGGGGACGAACATTTCCAAGTACGGTGTCCCCGGTTTTTAGTCCAAATAATCTAATTTGGGATTGGGATACGTAAATATCGTCCGGGGAGGATAGATAATTGTAATCGGAAGACCTTAAAAACCCATAACCATCCTGCATAATATCCAGAACCCCCTCGCTTTCAATAATACTGTCGAACTCAAATTCCGGTTCTTTGTATTTGTTTTTCAGGTCCTTATCAAAATTGCTGTTGTTTTTATCCACGTTCCCTTTTTGATGGTGCGGATTTTTTTTATGCTGGGGCTTGTTGTTCTGTGGTGTATTTTGCGGGGCCGTATTTTGTTGTGGCGAACCTTTCTGAAATTCTTTTTTTGCCTGTACAGGACTATTGTGCTGGCGAGGTTTTCTTTCCTCTTTTTTATCTTCGCCCACATTGACGGTTTCCTTCGGGGGATTCTGCTTTTCTGTAGGTGCAGTAGATGTTGTCTCCGTTTTTTCGGAGGTAGTAGCTTTTGAACCGGCTTCTTTTTGCCTAGATTTGATTATTCTGGACCTCTTGGGCTTTGCCGTACCCTTGTCTTCAGAAGGCACCTCGGTCTTTTCCAAAACAATTTTTGGATTGGATGCCTGTACATCCAATATCTGATAGACCAAATCGAGCTTTTTTAAAGTTTTAAATTTGGCAACATTTAGGCCTTTGGCAATTTCCTGAAGCTCAGGAAGCTTTTTTGATTTTAAATCTGAAATCTCAAACATTAAGTTTTGAATAAATTATACGTATTACGAAAATATGAAGTGTATGTTGTACTTGTTTTCTTGGATAATAAAATAAAGGGAATGAAATCCCCTGTTGGTAAGTAATCTGACTTATAACGTAGCAATATTACAAATTATTTTCAATATTTGGGTGATAATTTTTAAAAAGACGCTTATTTTTGTCTTTCAAATGTATTGCAGAGCATGATTCAAAGAATTCAGACCCTTTATTTAATAGTAGTTATACTATTGGGTGCCGTGGTACCGTTTTTTGTAAACCTATGGTCGGATGCCAGGGGAAATGAGATATTCGCCGAAAATGAGGTATTTGTTTCCATTGCTTTTTATGCCGTAGCGGTTCTTGGACTGTTGGGGATAGTTTTATATAAGAATAGACAAAATCAATTTGTAGTGAACAGATTGAATATGATATTGAATCTTTTTTTACTAGGATTTTTCGTTTACCGATCACTAAATTTATCCGGAGAGACCATTGTTTCTGAGAAGGGTATTGGGATGCTGATTCCTGTATTTTCTATCGTTTTTTTAGTCCTGGCCAACAGGGCCATAAAAAAGGATGAAGATCTTGTAAAATCTGTTGATCGATTGCGTTAAGCCTAACATCTTAGTAGTATTAGTGCGTGAACCCGGGGTAGTGCCCGGGTTTTTTAATGCAACCCGGTTTATATTGGTTGTCTGCAATTAATTTAAAATTGTTGGTTGAACCAATCCTGCTAAAAAAAGCGGGATTTTAAGTTTAATACTTTAGTGTCATATAGGTCCCTCAGAATCATCCCCTCTTGCCAAGCTCTATGATCTCTAGATCCCTAATGTTTTCCCCATCTATTTTAAACCGCAACATGGTGCGTATTTGATGGAAGCCATGAATACCGCAGGCACCGGGGTTCATATGTAACAGGTTTAACTTTTTGTCCCACATTACCTTTAGGATGTGGGAGTGCCCGGAGATGAAAAGTTTTGGAGGGTTCCTTTTGATTTCCTCCCGGATACGCACATTGTATTTGTTGGGATATCCGCCAATGTGGGTCATCCAGACATCCACGGCCTCACATTTAAATCGATTGTCCAACGGATATTCCAATTGAATTTTGTTCTCATCTATATTTCCATAGACGCCCTTCACCGGCTTTATCTTTAACAGGGCATCCATTACCTCCAAGTTGCCAATGTCCCCTGCATGC
The DNA here is from genome assembly GCA_041392165.1 of Flavobacteriaceae bacterium. Taxonomy (GTDB): domain Bacteria; phylum Bacteroidota; class Bacteroidia; order Flavobacteriales; family Flavobacteriaceae; genus Arenibacter. The sequence continues at coordinate 21,764 of JAWKMN010000014.1, read as the reverse complement.
CATATTTCATCAGCTTCCCGGGCGTATTTAAGGATTTTTCCGTCCATATGCCCATGGGTGTCGGAAAGAAGGAGTATTTTTTTCATTTATTTAATAACATTTTTTAATCTGAAAATGAGGGTAATAAAAATTTTATGCATAGATCAACCGCTGTGCTTTCGTACAGAAAATTAATTATTGCTGTGGTTATGCAAAAAATTAAATTTGTTTATGTTCATTTCATGCATTCATTTCTTTATTAATTGCTTCCAAGAAGGCAAATTGCAAATGGAAGGCCTCTTTTTTAAAAACCTAAGGCGGTGCTTTGGAGTATTTATAGCTGTAAACTTAAGGGAATTGGACAAATAAGCATAACAATTGGTTATAACAATATTGCATTTAAACATGACAGGTGTCTGTTTTTTTCCTTCGGAACAGGTATCTTTGCCTACTACAAAACTAAATTATTCGTTTGAGGTATTTCGTCCAGTTCTCCTATTGCGGCAGATCGTATCACGGTTGGCAAAAACAGCCCAACGCAATAAGCGTACAGGAGGTTTTGGAAAACGCCTTTTCCTTAATTTTACGGGAATCGGTGTCCATGACCGGTGCGGGGAGGACGGACGCCGGGGTCCATGCCAGGGAAATGTTCGCCCATTTTGATACCGATGTGTTTTTTGAAGGAGCGCAATTGGTACATAGGTTAAATGCTTATCTTCCGGAAAATATAGCCATTGATTCCATTGTTGCAGTCCCGAGGGAAGCGCATGCCCGCTTTGATGCTTTGGAACGTACATACGAATATTGGATAGTTCAAAATAAGGACCCCTTTTTGATGGAATGGGCCCATTATGTGAAATATCCGTTAAATATGGGGCAGATGAACAAAGCGGCGGCTATTTTAGTACAACATAAAGATTTTGAGTGTTTTTCAAAATCCAATACGGATGTAAAAACCTTTTTTTGCGATGTTGGAAAGGCCCAATGGACCAAGGAAGGAAATAAGTTGGTCTTTACCATAAGTGCCGATAGATTCTTGCGGAATATGGTCCGTGCCATTGTTGGAACATTGTTGGATGTTGGTTTGGGCAAATCTTCCCCAAGCGATATGGAACGTATATTGGCCAGTAAGGATAGGGGGAAGGCCGGGGTGTCAGTACCTGCAAAAGGGTTATATTTGACAGCAATAAAATATCCAAAAAATATTATTGATCGCAATGGATAAGGATAAGGGGAAAGCATTTGATTACCGATTGTTTAAGCGATTGCTCAGGCATGTTAGACCATATTTAATTACTTTTTACGGAGTTGCCCTAGCTGCAATACTTTTATCGGGTTTTGCCATACTAACCCCCATTTTGGTAGGGGAGATAGTGGATAATGCCATTACGAACAAGGATGGCCAAAAATTATTGACTTTGACTTTGGCCATGGTGGGCGTGCTGTTGGGGGAAGTGTTTAGCCAGTTATATTTTAATTATTATGCCAATTGGTTGGGGGAATCCGTAATAAAGGATATACGGATAAAACTTTTTAACCATCTTATGGGGTTTAAGATGAAGTATTACGATAATTCTTCCATAGGACTGTTGGTTACCCGTGCTGTGACGGATATGCAAAGAATCGGGGAAATATTTAGTGAAGGTTTTTTTGTGATAGTGTCCGACCTGCTAAAAATGTTGGTGGTTGCCATTGTAATGCTTGTAGTCAACTGGAAGTTATCGCTCATAGTATTTGCGGTATTGCCCATAATCCTGTACGCAACAAGATTGTTTCAAAAGGCCATGAAGGTCGCTTTTATAGAGGTAAGAGCCCAGGTTTCCTATCTAAATTCCTTTGTTCAGGAGCGTATTACAGGGATGAAGATAGTGCAATTGTTTAACAGGGAAGAAATAGAGAAGGAAAAATTCAGGGAAATCAATGAGAAACATCAAAATGCCTGGTTAAAAACGGTATGGTACAACTCCATTTTTTTTCCGGTGGCAGAAATAGTATCTTCCATTACCGTAGGATTGATCGTTTGGTACGGAGGGTTGCAGAATGTTGCCAATATAAGTAAGGAGGAATACGGTACCATTTTCATGTTTATACTGCTGTCCAGCATGTTGTTCCGCCCGCTGCGCCAGATTGCGGATAAGTTCAATACCCTGCAGATGGGTATGGTAGCGGCGAACAGGGTATTTAAAATATTGGATACCGATAGTAATATTCAAGATGTAGGTACCATAGACAAAGCAAGGGTTAAGGGGAATATTGAGTTTCGAAATGTACGTTTCGGCTATTTGGAAAATGAAGAAGTTTTGCACGGAATTTCCTTTAAGGTAAAAGCAGGGGAGACCATTGCCATAGTTGGGGCCACAGGAGCCGGGAAATCTACCATAATTAATTTGCTGAATCGTTTCTACGAAATTAATTCCGGAGCTATTTTGATCGATGGAATCAATATTAAGGAGTTTAAATTAAGTTCCTTAAGGTCCAAGATTGCCGTGGTGCTTCAGGATGTATTTCTTTTTGCCGATACCATAGCCAATAATATTTCCTTAAAGAACGAGGATATTACAATTTCGGTTATGGAGGATGCCGCAAGGCAGATAGGTGTCCATGAATTCATTGCAAGTCTGCCGGGCGGGTATGCCTACAATATAAAGGAAAGGGGCACCATGCTTTCCAGTGGCCAGCGTCAGTTGATAGCCTTTTTAAGGGCCTATGTGAGCAATCCCAGTATTTTGGTATTGGATGAGGCAACATCCTCGGTAGATACTTATTCCGAACAGTTGATACAACGTGCCACTGAAAGGATTACCGAAGGCCGCACTTCCATTATTATAGCCCATCGTTTGGCAACGATCAAAAAGGCCGATAAAATATTGGTAATGCAGAACGGTCTAATAGTAGAGAGCGGTACCCACAAAGAACTATTGAAACAAAAAGGGTATTATCAAAATTTATATGAGGCCCAATTTTTGGCCGAAGAGGTCATTTAAGGCCTGATCGTTTGTCTGATCCAGCGCATCCCAATGGTTATCGGGAGAGATTTCTATGAAGGTCAATGACAAACTTTTGGAATAGTACTCCCCATTCCTGTGCACTTACGAACATTTTTATACTGATTATTGGGATTTAGATTACGATAAAAGGTGTTGAAGTACAGTATGCATACAACAAGTATATTAGGTGCAAGTTATTATATTCGTATGTTGGGTACAATTTGAGAAAAAATCCCGTTCCCATTAAAATTTCGGAATTGAATAAGGACATTAACAATAGAATATTATCTTTGATAATATGTATCAAGAAAAACTAAAATTTATTGACCTCTTTTGCGGAATTGGAGGTTTCAGAGTTGCCTTTGAGGAGGCGTGTGATGAAAATGACATTCAACCTGATTGCGTATTTTCTTCCGATATTGATAAATATGCTCAAGAAAGTTACGAGGCGAATTTTGGCGAAAAACCTTTTGGAGATATTACCAAAATCAATGAAAACGATATTCCTGACCACGATATTCTTTTTGGTGGATTTCCTTGCCAACCTTTCAGTATCATTGGACAAATGAAAGGTTTGAACGATACAAGAGGAACTCTTTTTTTTGATATTGCAAGAATAATTGAAGCAAAAAAACCCAAAGCATTTATTCTCGAAAATGTAAAACAACTTGTTGGACACGACCAAGGAAAAACTTTAAAAGTCATAATCCGATCTTTAAAAGATTTAGGTTATCACGTTCAATACAGCGTTCTGAATGCTTTAGACTATGGTTTGCCTCAAAAACGAGAAAGAGTTGTCATTGTTGGACATCGTGAACCAATAATGTTCACATTTCCAAATCCTGAAAAACCTTATAAATCCTTGAATGAAATTTTGGAAACCAAAGTTGACAAAAAGTATTTTGCATCTGAATTTATAAGAGAGAAAAGAAAAGAGAAACACCAATCTTCTTATTATCCTTCAATATGGCACGAAAACAAAGCAGGCAATATTTGTTCATATCCTTATTCTTGTGCGCTTCGTTCAGGAGCTTCACATAACTATTTGTTGGTAAATGGAGAAAGACGCTTAACACCAAGAGAAATGTTCAGACTTCAAGGGTTTCCAGACTGGTATAAAATTGTAGTGAGTGACGCACAAGCAAAAAAACAAGCTGGAAATGCAGTTCCAGTAAATATGATCAAGGCTGTTGTTCAAAAATTACTTCCCTATGTTGCAACCACACTTGAACCAGCAAGCGTATTGAGGGAGTATGATTTAAATTATAATCCTAGTTAATGGCAAAACGCAACTCACCAAAATTAAGAACAGTCAATAAATCAGTTGCTGCTTACCCATTAAACCAATTCAATTCGGATTTTCCATACGTTCTTGGACAAGAAATCGTTTATCTATTGGCAAGTAAAGGTCGTGGGGACCTTGAAGGTTCGGAATGGGAACAAATTTTCGCTATTTGTATTGGAGCAGATTGGAAACCATCAAATATTGGACTTGACGATGTTGTAATCGGTAACACAGCTTGGGGAGCGAAAACCGTAAAATCAAATATAAAGGATTTTAAAGATTTAAAACAAGTCCGTTTAATTTCTGGTCGCAACTCGCCAGTATATTCATATGGTGGTACAATTGACACAACTGCTGATCCAAATGAAGTTGGCGAACAAGTATTGGAAATTTGGAACGAACGTGTTTCAGCAGTTCGCGAAAAATTCAAGAATTTAAGAACTGTAGTACTTGTTAAATCAAATGACCTTTCCCAAGTTGCTGTTTTTGAATTTGATACAATAAGATACGACCCAGAACTTTTCGATTTTGTATGGAATCCACGAGGGAATATAGAAGGTTTCGTAAAAGGAACTAAAACAAAACGCTTTACTTGGCAGCCACACGGTTCACAATTTACAATTCACGAGCCTGTTCCTGAACATACACTGATACTCAAAATCAAACAACCCGAAAGATTAGATAAGGAAAAAATACTTGAAGCTATCGGATTTGAAAAATCTTGGGTTACAATAGAACGGAAATAAAAACTGTGCCAAATGGTGACCGTTGCGTAAGCCCCTGCTGGCGCGAGCGTCACACCCGTACCCCTAAGACTTTCATGGAAACTCAATTAACCTTTTCCAACAGACTTTGAACCTGCAACCTTATCATCAAGTCCTTTTTATGGAACGATATTAAAGCAGGTCCGATTTTATTAAACTGGAAAGTTCTTCCATATTCTTGAACAATACAAATTCCCCATTCTTAATATAGGAGATAAGGCCTGTTTCCTCACTGACTATAATGGCCAGGGAATCTGTTTTTTCCGTAATGCCCACGGCAGCCCTATGCCTTAGGCCAAAACGCAATGGTATGGAGCGTTCATTGGAAACAGGGAGGATTACCCGTGTTGCTACTATAAAATTATCCTCAATAACCACTGCTCCATCATGTAAGGGGCTGTTCTTGTAAAAAATACTTTCCAGAATGGGCTGGGTTATTTCTATATTCATTTTGTCCCCGGTCAACTTAACAAAGTCCAAGGAATTGTTTCTGGCAATAATGATCAGGGCACCGGTTTTGGTACTTCCCATTTTTTCACAGGCTGCTATAATGGCATCCACATTGGTCCCAATGGTAAGTCCGTCTTCCTTGAGAAATTTAAAATGTTTTAAAAAGTTGCGTTTGGAGGCAAAATTGGTAGAGCCTACCATTAACAGAAATTTTCTAATTTCCTGTTGAAAAACAATGATAAGGGCAATAAGTCCTACCTGCATAAAACCACCTACCATACTGCTGATCATTTTCATCCCCAAAACTTCGGTCAATTTCCAAAAGGCCCATATAATGACAATACCAATAAATATATTGATCGCTACGGTACCACGTACCAATTGGTACACATAATACATTAGTGTAGCCACCAAAAAGATGTCTATGATATCGGTTACACTAAAATCTAAGAAGTTTAAAAAATCCAATCCCGTGGTTTTTGTAAAAATAGGAAATATGCTATAACCCTCTATTAAATTCAGAAAAAATGTTTTGGATCTTTTTTGAACACTTTTCCATCCAAAGATTCTCAGACCCTTGGGCAGTGTCAGCTCCTGACGTTCGGACGGGTCCATCCCTTTGGTCAGGACAGGACCGCCTTTGAGGAAAGGCAAGGTAGGGACTGTTTTCGGGTGGGTAAAAAAATATTTCTTTTTGGTAGGGATTTATAATTGCTTACATATGATTTCCGGAACCGTTAATGGTATTGAATATATGGACACATTCCATAGCTTCCCTAACATCATGCACCCTTAATATTTGCGTTCCTTGTGTAAGGGCGTACATATGTAGTGCCGTACTGCCGTTCAATGCCTTTTCAGGAGTGGTTTCAAGTAGTTTATAAATCATGGATTTTCTACTAATACCTGTTAGAACGGGGAGATCCATTAGGTGCAACAGTTCAAATTTTTTCAGAATTTCATAGTTCTGTTCCAAGGTTTTGGCAAATCCAAAACCGGGATCAAGTATAATATCGTTAATGCCACAGGTCCTCGCTAAAGCCACTTTTTCCGAAAAATAATAAAGTATTTCCTTTAGAAGATCCTTGTAATTGGTCATGCCCTGCATAGTGGCTGGAGTACCTTTCATATGCATCATAATATAGGGGGCTTGGTGTTTGCCCACAATTTCGAACATTTTGGGATCCAAAGAGCCGGCGGAAATGTCATTGATCATTGCTGCCCCATGGGCCAGACATTCATTGGCAACCTTACTCCTAAAGGTATCTATGGAGATAAGGATGTCCGGGAAGGTCTTTAGCAATACTTTTACTATGGGGATGATTCGGTCCAATTCCTCATTTTCACTAACATGATCGGCGCCCGGCCTGGAACTGTACGCCCCTACATCTATAAAACTTGCCCCATTGGTCAACATAGTTTCTACCTGGGCAATTATCCGGGTTTCGTCTTTGTATTTGCCTCCATCATAGAAGGAGTCGGGAGTAATATTGATTATCCCCATTACCCTGGGAGTACTTAGATCCACTAAATTTCCTTTGCAGTTAACGGTCATGTTTTTTATGCGATAAAAGGGAGTAAAACTTTTGGTAGTTAAGTTTAAATCTCGATTTTTGAATAGTTTAAAATTTTAAGCGAAATTTACACAAATTAGAAAGATTAAATGCAGAATACTTCTGAGCAATACAATGCCGTTATCAAAATTTGTAGGGATCTTTTCCTTAAAAAGATGCAAGATTACGGTAGTGCATGGCGAATTCTAAGGCTTCCATCCCTTACAGATCAAATTTATATCAAGGCCCAGCGCATAAGGAGTTTGCAGGAAAATGCAGTGAGAAAGGTAGATGAGGATGAGGTTTCCGAGTTTATCGGAATTATTAATTATTCCATTATGGCCTTGATTCAAATAGAAAAGGGGATTGTAGATCAGCCAGATCTTACCGCTTCCGAAGCAGTGGCCTTGTTTGATAGGCATATTTCCATAACAAAGACTTTGATGGAAAACAAGAACCATGATTATGGGGAAGCCTGGCGGGAGATGAGGATAAGTTCCCTGACCGATTTGATTTTGCAGAAGTTGTTGCGTGTTAAGCAAATTGAGGATAATAAAGGAAAAACATTGGTCAGTGAAGGAATAGAGGCCAACTATCAGGATATGATCAATTATGCCGTATTTGCCATGATACATCTTGGAGGGAAAAAAGCTTCCTAAATTCAATGTTTTGTTTGGGCCATTGTTGGCCGGTAATTGGAGATGTCAATTAAATTATAATAACATGAAATGGAATAGCATATGAAATATATAGTGACATTGTGTCGTATAATTGTTGGCGTTTTATTTGTCATTAGCGGATTTATTAAATTGAACGACCCTGTCGGATTTTCTTTTAAGCTGGAGGAATATTTTAGTCCCGGAGTACTCAATTTGGACTTTCTTATGCCTTATGCCCTGGGCATTTCCATTATTGTGGTTGTTTTGGAAGTTTTGTTGGGGGTAATGCTCCTGATAGGGTTTAGGGTCAAATTTACCTTGTGGAGCCTGCTATTGATGATCATTTTCTTTACCTTCCTAACCTTTTATTCGGCATATTTCAATAAAGTTACGGATTGTGGCTGTTTCGGGGATGCCATTAAATTAACGCCTTGGGAATCCTTTATCAAGGATGTGATATTATTGGTGCTTATTATTCTACTCTTTTTAGGGGCGAAACATATAGGATCGCCTTTTGCCGATGGTACCAAAAGATTTATTGTAGGACTTGGTCTGTTGGTCAGTGCTATCTTTGCCTATTATGTACTGAACCATTTACCGGCTTTGGACTTTAGACCCTATAAAATTGGGGCCAACATTGAGGAAGGTATGAGTGTTCCTGAGAACGCGCCTGTGGCCATTTTTGATTACAGTTGGAAATTTAATGTAGATGGGGTAGAAAAGGTAGTGGTTACCAATGGCGATTATCCTACTGTGGATGGGGAGTTTATTGATGTGGAAACCAAAGAAGTTCAGAAGGGGTACGAACCACCTATCCATGATTTTACCATTGAAAAGGACGGTGAGGACTTGGCTGCCCCCTTATTGCAGGAGCCTAAACTGGTTATGGTGATAGCCTATGACCTGGCAAAAAGCAATTACAGTGCTTTTGTGGAGATAAAAAAAATAACGGATAAAGCCTTAAAGAACGGTTATAAAGTTATAGGTATGTCCGCTTCAGGAAAGGATTATACCCAAAAAATGAAGAATGAATATCAATTGGGGTTTGATTTTTATTTTACGGATGAAACCACTTTGAAAACAATTGTACGCTCCAATCCCGGGGTGCTGGTATTGAAAAAGGGAACCATAGTACAGAAAGTGCATTACAATGATCTGGAGGATTTAAGGTTGGAATGATTTTGAGGCCAAGCCCAAAAAAATAAGGCAAATTAGTCCTAATTGCCATAAGGAAAAAACATAAATTAGAATTAAAATGAGAAGTAAAATAGTAGCAGGGAATTGGAAAATGAACAAGAATTTGGCGGAAACGGAAGTGCTGTTGGCAGAACTTTCCGCTAAACTTCCGGATACCAAGGCGGAAGTGATGGTAGCACCGACATTTGTAAATTTGGCGGCCGCGGTAGATCAATTAAAATCGTCTACCATGGAGGTAATTGCCCAAAACGTGCATTTTGCGGAAAATGGTGCCTATACAGGTGAAATATCGGCCGATATGCTGTTGGCGATAGGAGTGGATACTGTTATTATAGGGCATTCCGAGAGAAGGGCCTATTTTGGGGAAACCGATGATATTTTGGCCAAGAAAGTGGTGGCCGCCCTGGCAAAAAACATGAGGGTAATGTTTTGTTTTGGTGAGGAATTGGAGGATCGTAAGTCCGGCAACCATTTTAATGTCGTGGAAAGCCAGTTAAAAAATGCGTTGTTTTCTTTGGATGCCTCGGCCTGGAGTAAAATTATTTTGGCCTATGAGCCGGTATGGGCCATTGGCACCGGAGAAACCGCTTCGCCCGAACAGGCCCAGGAAATGCACGCTTTTATCCGCAAGACCATTACCAATGCCTATGACGCGGGTGTGGCCAACAATGTATCCATACTATACGGAGGTAGTGTAAAACCTAATAATGCGGTTGAAATTTTTTCCAAGCCGGATGTGGATGGTGGGCTAATAGGGGGCGCTTCATTGGTAGCCGACGATTTTATTGCTATTATTAAGGCAATAGGATAGAAGGAACATACAAAGTACCTATAAGAATTTAGATGTATCCTGCCTAGGAGGCTAGGGTTTTGTGTCAAAAATAGATAGGAAAGGCCCGTTGAACCATCAACGGGTTCTTTTCCTAAAAGTAGGTTTCTAAATTTACATATTTATAAAATGTCGAATACCATATACCTAGAGTACAATTTTAAGGTTAATCCCGTTCAACCGGCTTCGGACATTCTTATTGCGGAATTGGGAGAGGTGCAATTTGAAAGTTTTGTAGAAACCGAAGATGGGGTTCAGGCCTATATCAAAAAGGAAGATTGGTATCCAAATATTCTGGACGGCCTACAGATTCTTTCCAACCCCTTGTTCCATATTGATTATGACTATTCGGAGATAGAACAGGAAAATTGGAACGCCACCTGGGAAAGTAACTTTAGTCCCATACAAGTGGGGCGGCAATGCGTAATTAGGGCACCCTTTCACGAGCGGCCCAAGGTAGATTATGATATTGTAATAGAGCCAAAGATGAGTTTCGGGACCGGTCACCATGAAACTACCCATATGATGTTACAACATATTCTGGAGCATGACTTTAATGGGAAATCTGTTTTGGATATGGGAAGTGGAACTGGGGTTTTGGCCATTTTGGCGGCCATGAAGGGAGCGGCTGCCATAGATGCCATAGATATAGATAACTGGTGCTACCTAAATGCCAAGGAGAATATTGAGCGCAATAATTGCAGCCATATCAATGTATATGAAGGTACTGCCGATTTACTGGTAGATCGGCAATACGACATTATCATGGCCAATATTAATAGAAACATTTTGTTGGAGGACATACCTGCCTATGTGAAATGCCTGAATAAGGGAGGTATATTGTTTTTGAGCGGCTTTTATACAGAAGATTTATCAAAGATTTCGGAAAGATGTGGGGAGGTAGGCTTAAAATTTGAAAAAAATCTGGAAAAGAATAATTGGGTTGCCGTAAAATACGTATTTTAGAAGGTGTTAAAATTGAATTCTATGAGTACAAAGGAAAAAGTCTCGGAAGAATTACTTTTGGATGAGGAAACGGTAAAGCAAAATGAGATTGTTTTGTTCAATGATGAGGTCAATACTTTTGATCACGTTATTGAAACGTTGATAATGGCCTGTGACCATACTCCCGAACAGGCGGAACAATGCTCTTTAATTGTACATTACAACGGGAAATGTACGGTAAAGACGGGGGAATATAAGGATTTAAAGCCAAGGTGTACCAAGCTGTTGAATGCCGGATTAAGTGCAGAGATCGTGTAGCTGGCCGGGAAATAGATTCCAAATGCTTTTCCTTCTTTTTTAAAACCAATCCACTTGCCAATGCAGGGTATGGTCTTGGCATAATCGGTGCTATTATCAATCCCATTAAATTTGGATGTCCAGAATTGGCATTAGCTGGTGGGCAGTAACTCTCTTTTTTTATCAACTACTTATTGCTTACAGCCTACGGCTTACTGTCAACTTGCCTTCCGGCCCTTGTCAAGGAATTCTGTTCCTTTCCAAGACCCCTGCCATTGTACAATAGTTTAATGAGGCAATTTTTTTTGGAGTAGGCCATAGGCGAAAGTCCCCAATAGTGCCGCTGCAATTACGATAAGCATACTAAAAATACCTGTACCTACCAAAATATACATAGGTCCGGGACAAGCACCTGCTAATGCCCATCCCAATCCAAAGATGGAGCCTCCAAGAATATACCTTATTGCCCCTTTATCTTTTGGAGCCAGCTCTATTTTTTGCCCTTCAATACTTTGAACCTTGAATTTTTTGAATAGCCAAATAAAGAGAATTCCCAAAGATACCGCAGAACCAATAATCCCGTACATGTGAAAGGACTGGAACTTGAACATTTCATAAATGCGGTACCAGGACACCGCTTCCGATTTTACCAGCACTATACCAAAAAAGATACCTACCAACAAGAATTTTATGAATTTCATTTTTTATGATTTTTAATTTTTGTCCAGAACTTTTGCTACCATCTTTAAGTTCATTATTATTTATTGGATCTGTATAGAAAAATGACCTGCATTTTTTGTAGGTGTCGGTTCAAAATTCGTTTTCTATCCAAAAATTAGGGGCAAAATAAAGAAGGTCATGATCAGCCCACCTATAAAAAAGCCTATTACGGCTATAAGGGAGGGCAGTTGAAGGTTGCTTAGGCCGGTTATGGCATGGCCCGAAGTACATCCGCCGGCATACCTTGTTCCAAAGCCCACCAAAAATCCTGCAATGACCAAGATGGAAATCCCTTTTGGGGTCAATACGCTTTCCCAACTATAGATCTCCGGGGGCAGGAGTGTCTCCCCGATGGCATTGAACCCTAAGTTGTTCAAGTCCGAAATGGTTTGAGAACTTAAGTCTATTGTGGAACCATCGGACAAATATTGCGTAGCTATAAATCCACCAATGACGGCTCCCAAAACTACGACCAGATTCCAACGCTGTGCTCTCCAATCGAACCTAAAATAGTCCGAAAATTTCCCTGCACCGCCCATACTGCAAAGTGTCTGTAAATTGGATGACATCCCGAAAGTTTTTCCGAAATACACCAAAATAAGCATTACAAGGGCAATCAAAGGTCCGGACACGAACCATGGCCAGGGTTGAAGTATATAATCCATATTATTTATTAAGATGCAAATATAAAGGTACCTAAAATTCTCTATGTAACCATTGTTACACAAGGTATTTTGGAGTAGGTAATAGGCATTATATCAATTGAGGACTATCTCGTCTACAAACAACCAACTTTTTCCTCCAGGGTTGGGATGCCAGGAAGGGTTTTTAAGTTGACCTATTACTTCTACTTTTACGAATGTAGATTTGGTTGGTGGAATATTAAGGTCGAAAAATTGAAATTTTGTATCCGAGTTGGGTTTTTCCGTCGGAATATTTTCCGTGAGAACAAGTTTAAAATTATACCCATCCTGTGATACCCATACTTTGAAGCCCTTTGGGTAAAAGATCCATTTTTCAGGGGAAGAAAATGCCCCAACGGATACGGTGGATATCAATTCTTCCTTTTGGAGTTTTAGGGTGGCTGTAAAACTACCGCCCTCATAGCCTATCCAATTACCGTCTATAAAATTACTGGTACCTCTTTTTAGATCTATCAAGGTGTTACCTCCATTTCCTTTGTATTTTTCGTTGGGCTTATGGTTAAGGCTTATAGAACTGGGTAGAATATTCGTCTTCTTAAAACTGACCATTGTAACGGGGCTTAATTCATAACCGGGCTTATGGCCAACCGCTTTTAGTTGGGTAGAATGGGTAAGTATAATGGGCTCCTTGTATTTTATGGAAGTGGTGTCCGGTTCCGAACCATCCAAGGTATAGTAGAGGTCCGTACCCTTAAAAAAATAGTCAAGGGTCACTTTAATGGAATCCTTAAAGAAATCCGTCTCAGCAATAATGGAAGGTGGCTCCAGGCTGGATGGGGCAAAAAGATCTTCGCTTATGCTAACTACCGTAACGCCGGTACGCTTACTGCTAAAACGATCCAGAGCTTCTTTGGTGATTTTGGAATTCCATGGGTATAAGGTTTTTAGTCCGTTTAAGGCGGTCAATTTTTCCAGGCCCTGATCGGTAATATCGGTACCGTAGATATTAAGGGACTCCAAGGATTTTAAATTTCTTATGGATTCCAAGGATTTGTCCGTGATCTTTGTGTTTTGTAATTGCAGTTTGGTAAGGTTCTTAAAGGAGGTTAGGTAGGAAGACATAGTGTCGTTGAAATTGGAGTTGCCCAAATTAAGCTCAACAATGTTCACTGCATACTTTTTTAACGCCATTAGATCATTTTTTCCTAAACTTTTGCTGCCGGACAGGTTTGCTATTAATAGAGGGTTTTTTTCGGCCAATTTTGTAATTATAGGTTTCTTGTTATTGACGGAGGCCAACCAATTTTCAGGAACCATTGCAACTTTTTTTGCAATAATGGCCCTAGCGGAAGTATCCTCTTCCAATGCATTTAGAATATCGTTTATTTTTTCAGTTTTATCCAAAGTCCCTGCCACACAATCAAAGCAGTTCTCCTGGCCAATCCACCATTCCAATAATAGGATTTCCTGATCTGTGAGTTGCACTTTGCCCTTTGGGGGCATATGGTCCCCGTCTTCCATGGGGAGTTTAATATGGTGTATCAACCTTGGGGCTTCGCCGTTTTCTGCAAGCAATAAGCTGCCGGATTCCCCTCCTTTAAGAAGATGTTCTTTGTTGGTCATGATTAAGCCCCCTTTAACCTTGTTGGGGTTGTGACAGCTTATGCATTTATCATCCAGAATCGGCATGATAATATCGTTGAATACCAAGGCTTTGTCAACGTCTGTTATAACCACCTTTTTGGTTTTTCCATTTTCATACAGATAGTCCTCCCCATGGGTCATACTCCCCCCATAATGTCCAGTTAGGCCCAAAAGAGCCATTACGCCAATAAAAAGGGGCAGGTATATGTTTTTGGACCAGGCCTTCGGATATTTTTTAATAATGTAAAGTAGGATACTGCCTATGGCCAATGCAACGGCCAACCAGCGATGTCTAAACAACAAGGTCTCATCATAACCTCCATTTTCGCCCAATGACCAACCGCTGGCCACAGATAGCACGGTACTTGCCACAGCAATGGCAAGGATAAAATTAATAATTTTGTTCTCCGTTTTGGAATCCTTCTTTCCAAAGTAGAGTTCTATTAAAAAGGCCAATACAAGAATGCCAATGGGCAAATGTACCAATAGGGGATGCAGACGGCCAAGGCTTATAATCTGGGGTATCATACTGTTTCTTATAGGTTTAGGTTAGTATATCCTTTACAATATGGCCTTCCACATCTGTTAATCTAAACCTTCTTCCTTGGTATTTATAAGTTAACTTCTCATGATCTATTCCCAATAAATGTAACATTGTAGCTTGGAAATCGTGTACATGTACCGGATCTTTTACAATATTGTATCCAAAATCATCCGTTTCTCCATAGACGATACCGGGCTTAATACCTCCTCCCGCCATCCAAATGGTAAAGGACCGTGGATGATGGTCCCTACCATAATTGGTGTCCGTTAAAAGGCCTTGGGAATAATTGGTCCTTCCAAATTCCCCTCCCCAAATCACCAAGGTATCTTCCAATAATCCCCGTTGTTTAAGATCGGCAACCAGAGCGGCAGAGGCTTGATCCACATCTTTTGCCTGTTTGGCAATGGCGCCCGGTAGATTGTCGTGCTGGTCCCAACCCATATGGTACAATTGGATAAAACGAACGTCCTGTTCCGCCAATCTTCTGGCCAAAAGGCAATTTGCAGCGTAAGTTCCCGGAATTTTAGCTTCTGGCCCATACATTTCATAGATGTAATCGGGTTCATTGGAGGTGTCCATGACATTGGGGACGGAGGTTTGCATCCTATATGCCATTTCATATTGGGCAATCCTACTTTTTATTTCCGGGTCCCCGGATTTTTGATAGTGCCTGTCGTTCAAGGCGGCCAAATGATCCAACATTTCCCGTTTCACCTCTTTGGTAATTCCCTTGGGGTCGTTCAAATACAACACTGGGTCTTTGGCGGCCCTAAATTGAACACCCTGGTGCAGGGAATGTAAAAATCCATTGCCCCATAACCTGGTGTACAAGGGTTGCCCGTTGGGTCTTCCGGTACCTCGTGACAATAGTACTGTGAACGCAGGAAGGTTTTCATTTTCACTGCCCAGGCCATAACTTAACCAAGATCCGATACTGGGCCTTCCCGGTTGTTGGGAACCCGTCTGGAAGAATGTCACCGCCGGATCATGGTTGATGGCTTCCGTGTACATAGATTTTATAATGCATAGTTCATCGACCATCTTGGCAGTATAAGGAAGGATATCGCTTATGTAGGTGCCATTTTTTCCATGTTGGCTAAAATTGTAGTGGGAGCCGACCAAGGGAAACCTATCCTGTCCGGAAGTCATCCCGGTAAGACGTTGTCCGTTTCTGATGGATTCCGGAAGATCTTCCCCTCGCCTTTGGTTCAAAAGCGGCTTATAGTCAAATAGTTCCAATTGGGAGGGTCCCCCGCTTTGGAACAAATATATAACCCTTTTGATCTTGGCGGGGTGGTGCAGGGAATTCAGGATTCCCTTGACCCCTTCCAAACCATCGTCCTTGGTAAGTATGCCATTTTCATCCTTTCTGAATAGATTGGTGCCCAAAAGGGATGCCAGGGCTACTCCGCCTACGCCCAGGGCCGTTTTTCCCAGAAAGGACCTTCGGTTTAGGATCAAGGATCGTTCTTCTATGATTTTTTTTTCGCTCATGATCATCCTCTGCTTATAGTTTCATCCAAGTTTAATATGGTATGTGCCGTCAATGCCAGTGCGGCCAATTGTTTTTTGGAATAGGTACCGTCTATTTCAAAAGCTCCAATGGAAAGGTAATCTTGTGCATTGATGCCTTCTTCCTCCACTTTTTGGAGCATGCTATTGTAATAATCGTATAACATGGACAATTCTTCCTCATCCGGATTTCTGGATGTTGCCAGTTGGAAAATGTATCGTATCTGATCTTTGGCCCCTTGCTTGCGGTCGATGGCGTTTTTGGCAATAAGTCTGGAAGCTTCTATGATCTGAGGGTCGTTTAACAATACCAATGCCTGAAGGGGCGTATTGGTTTCTTGTCGCTTTACCGTACATAGATCCCTGGATGCCGCATCAAAAGTCATCATGCTAGGAGGGGGAACGGTCCTTTTCCAGAAGGTGTACAAACTTTTTCTATATAAGTCCTTTCCGGTGCCGGTAATATAGGTGGCCGTACTTCCCCCGCCACCACCTGTAGTGGCCTCCCAGATTCCGGCTGGCTGATAGGGCTTAACACTTGGGCCACCCACCTCTTTGTTGAGCAATCCGCTGATCTTCAAGGCTTGGTCCCTAATCAATTCGGCGGTTAGCCTCAATCTTGGGGCACGGGCCAATAGACGGTTTTCCGGGTCGGATTCCTGCAATTCTTTGGAGGCCTTGGTACTTTGTTGATAGGTAGCGGAAAGCGCTATATATTTCAATATTTTTCTAGTATCCCAGCCTTCCTCCTTTAATTTGATGGCAAGGAAGTCCAACAACTCCGGATGTGTCGGCAATGAGCCTTGATTGCCAAAATCGAAGGAAGAAGCCACCAGACCTGTACCGAACATGCGTTGCCAAAATCTATTTACGGTTACCCTGGCCGTTAATGGGTTGTCTTCATGGAACAGCCATTTTGCCAATCCCAAACGGTTTTTGGGATATTCTTCGGGGAAAGGAAGAATCGATTCGGGAGTATTGGGGTACACCTGTGTGGTGGGTTGATCGTAAACACCCCTGTTCAGGATATAGGAAGGCCTAATTTCCTCCATTTCGTCCATGATCATTACAGGAACTTCTTTCATGGGGGATTTTTGGAGCTGAACAAAGCTCAATACACCATTTTTTTCCTTTTCGGTAATGGTCATATACGGTTTGGGAATTTTTCCCGCTCCCCCGGGTGTTAGCCCCAGTTCGTCAATATTATTAAAGAAACTGTATAATTCAAAATGGCTTTTCTGACTAATAGGGTCATATTTGTGATCATGGCAGCGTGCACATTCAAGAGTAAGACCCAGAAAGGCGGTGCCAAAGTTACTGTTCTGTCCTCTACATATTCAACACGGTATTCTTCGGGGAATGACCCCGCCTTCAAAGGTTATTTTATGGTTCCTGTTAAAGCCTGTGGCCAGAATTTGTTCCGCATCGGCGTTGGGCATTAGATCTCCCGCCAATTGATAGGTAACAAACCGATCATAGGGCATGTTTTGCTGAAAGGCATGGATTACCCAATCGCGCCAAGGCCACATGATTCGTTCAAAATCATCTTGGTATCCATGGGTGTCCGCATATCGTGCAATATCCATCCATTCGGCGGACATATGCTCTGCATAATCTACTGTATTTAACAAGGAGTCTATAATTTTTTCATAGGCCTTAGGGGAGTCGTCATTAACAAAATTGCCGATCTGTTCCACACTGGGCGGTAGTCCGGTCAGGTCAAAGAACACTCGCCTGAGCAATTTTTCTTTGCCTGCTTTTTTATTGGGTTCCAGGCCGTTTTGTTCCAGTTGGGATAAAATAAACCGGTCAATTTCATTTTGGGCCCATGTAGTGTTGTCGGTTTTTGGGACGCTGGGCTTCACTGGGGCAATAAATGCCCAATGTTCTTTGTACTCGGCTCCCTGGGCTATCCATTTTTTTAGAATTTCCTTTTCGTATTTGGTGAGGGTAAGATTGGATTCAGGTGGTGGCATCAATAAGGATTCGTCCGCCGTGTATATCCGTTTCACCAGTTCACTATTTTCAACATCGCCGGGAACAATGGCATAATGGTCCTTCTTTTTGCCCAAGGCCATATAGGCATCTTGGGCGGTGTTCAAGGATAGGCCGCCCTCTATGGCATTTTTATCTGGACCGTGGCATTTGAAACAACGGTCCGATAGGATTGGTTTTACGTGAAATGTAAAGTCTATTTTAGCTGGGATTTTTCCATGGCCATCGTTGTTGGCCGCCGTTAAAGTACTTTGTACACCTTGGTTACAGCTAAGGACAAATAAAAGGGGGACGCATAGCAGTAGCGTATATAACCCGGTTGGGGATGGGAAAAGGGATTTTCTTATGGGTTGGGCCAACATTTGATCTGGGATTAACACTTTCTAAGATAGTTGGTTTGTAATAATTTAACGTTAAAGTTCGACAAATGACAATTTCAAGAAGCCAAATGTGGTAAAAAAAACAGACATAAAGCGTAATTATTACATTTTATTGGTCGCGGTTGGAGTTGAAACCACGCCTGAACGAAGTGGGGCAGTTATGCACTTTAGTGCATCCCGTTTTAGCTTCTAAAAATATTTTTGCTATAGCCTATGGGCAATGGGAATTATTTTTTTTCCTTTGGCTTATGGCATACTACTTATTGACAGCTAATCATTCATGAAAGCCTAACTACCTTTGCCGGGTATGTACTTTTAGTGTATAAGAGCGGTTTATTCCAAATCGCCATCTAAAATTTTACTTTTCACTTCGTTGAGATAGCTGCGCCCAATGGTATATCTAATTCCATGTACTTCCACACTATTGCCTTCAATGGCATCGATCTTGTTAATGGCTATGGTGTAGGACCTATGGATCCTGATAAATTTATCCGCAGGGAGTTCTTCGGTAAAACTGCTCAAGGTCTTATGAATGATATATTTATCGGCCTTGGTTTTTATCCTGATGTAATCTTTTAGACTTTCAATGACAATTATGTCGTCCAAATAAATTTTTTGCAATTTTTTCTTATCTACCTTTACAAAAATGCTTGGATTGTCGTTGGTAGTTTGCACTTCGCTTTTGGTGGCGCCTTCCTTTAAATTAATAATTCTATTGACCGTTTTTAGAAACTTATGGAAAGGTATGGGTTTCACTAAATAGTCTATGGCTTCCAGTTCAAAACTTTTTAAGGCATAATCTTCGTGCGCCGTTGTCATAACCACCATGGCCTTTGAATTTACACTTCCCAGAAGGTCTAGGCCGTTCATAATGGGCATATTGATATCCAGGAATACAATATCTACTTCATTTCTCTGCAAAAAGGTGGAAGCATCAATGGCATTGGTAAAGGTCTGTATCAGATCCAGTTCCTTGATCTGTTCCGTATAGTTTTTTAATATGTTGATTGCCAGGGGCTCATCATCTATAATTATCACCTTAAAACTCATTGCACTTTTAATTTAAGAATAACGTTAAACATTTTGTCCTTTTCAAAAATAGATAAGTGGTAATCTTTGGGGTCGTAACCCAGTTCCAAACGTTTTTTTACATTGGAAAGTCCAATTCCGCCAACTTCCGGGTTTATGGTATGGCGCGGTTTGTTTTGGGGAATATTGTTGCTGATTTCAAAATTCAGGATGTTGTCCACAACTTCCAAATTTATTTTGATGTACATGTTGCCTATATTTTTATTGGCGCCATGTTTAAAACTATTTTCTATGAAGGGCATTAACAGCATGGGGGCAATACCTTTTCCTTCAATATCGCCAGAAACATTCATTTCAATTTTTAAGGAATTGTCAAACCGGATACGTTCCAAATCTATATAGTTTTGGATACATTCTATCTCTTTGGTCAATTCTTGGTAAGGTTTGTCCGTAGCATATAGCAAATAACGCATTAATTCTGATAACCTTAGAACAAGCTGAGGTGCTTTTTCCGATTTTTCTAAAGTTAGGGAATAAATATTGTTAAGCGTGTTGAAGAAGAAATGTGGGGAAACCTGGGATCTTAGGAATTTTAATTCTGTGGTTAATTGTCTTTTTTCCAATTCATGTAATTTGTTGTTCTCATTTAGCCAGTCGATCGTTATTTTGATTGCCGTAACGAACGATATTACATAAAGCTCCCCCAACATGGTCACTATGGCATAGTTAAGGGTCAGGGATTCAACATCGCCGGCCTCTGGCATTACGTTGTTACTGACCAAATAATAAGTGAGATTGAATTTTACCAAAAGACCTATTAACAATGATGTGAACAATAAAATAGTATATGTGAAGTATCGTTTTGTGTAAACAAACTTGGGCATTAAAAAATAAATATTGAAATAGGTCAGTGCCATATGTATGGGAAATCCCAATAAATTGGTCTTTAAGGAATAGGCAAAATCCTGATGTTGGTTTCCCCAACGGAAAATATTGAATAGGATATATACGGCCCAAAAAATGATATGGTGCCTATAATTGATGTTAAAACCACCCGAACTATTTTTACCAAGTAATTTATGATTTAGATTTTTGAAGGGAATTTGCATTGATTACAGTCTTAATTTCTAAAAATTGGCGTTTGGCTTTACGGGTTGGTTGTTGGTCTAATTTTATTCTTCATCCTGAAAAAAAATAAAACATTTAGTTCTGGTAAGCGGAATTTCCTTGTTGGTTGTTACTAATTTTTCAATTCCCGTCAATATGGTGTCGATAATTAGGGGAATTTATAAAAAAAATAAGAGTTGTTGTCCATGGGCTTGAAAAAACATAGGCCTGTAGTAAATTTTTAACCTTTACCGATATAAAATATTGGAAGTTGAAGAAATTTTTGCTTCAACCTATAAAAAAATAATTTGAATGAACGTAATCGATGTCACAATTATATTTGTCTATATAGTGTTGACCCTCTTTGTTGGTATATGGGTTTCCAAAAAGGCCTCCCAAGGGTTAAAGTCGTACTTTTTAGGAGGGAACAACATAAAGTGGTATTATTTGGGGCTGAGCAATGGTTCGGGAATGTTCGATGTATCCGGTACCGCCTGGATGGTGGGAATTCTATTTTTATATGGTGTAAAAAGTTTTATGTTCATGTGGCTATGGCCCATTTGGAACCAAATTTTTGTGATGATGTTTTTGGCCGTTTGGATACGACGGTCCAATATTATGACCGGATCGGAATGGATACTTACCCGCTTTGGAGACGATAGGGCAGGGAGAGCTTCCCATAGTATAGTGGCCATATTTGCCATTGTTGCCGCAGTAGGCTTTATTGCCTATTTCTTTGAAGGTGTAGGGAAATTCCTGACCATTATCCTTCCGTGGGATATGACCATGCATATAGGGGAAATGGTTCTGTTGAATTCCGAACAGGCCTATGCCATGATCATTATATTTTTGACCACGATCTATACGGTCAAGGGAGGGATGTTCTCGGTGGTGGCCACAGAGGTACTGCAATATATCATTATGGTTATTGCCGGTATATTGGTGGCGGGTTATGCCTTTTTTGCCTTCACGGATGTAGAGATCAACTCGGTAATAGGTGCCGAATGGAAAAACGTATTCTTCGGTTGGGAGTTGGGAACCCATTGGGACCATAAATTTCAGGTATTTAATGATTTGATCGATTCCGAGGGCTATAAAATGTTCGGGGCCTTGATAGGGATGACCCTATTTAAGGGTTTCTTTGCCAGTATAGCAGGGCCAACCCCCAGTTATGACCTTCAGAGAATATTGTCTACCGAGACGGTCAAAGATGCGGCATATATGAGCGGATTTACCAATTTGGT
>JAWKMN010000013.1:0-63918 GCA_041392165.1 Flavobacteriaceae bacterium | reverse complement strand
GCATAGCGGCCCTTGAGGTGGTCAAAGACGAAAGGCTGGCGGAAAACGCCTATCATTTGGGTGTGCTGTTCAGGGCAGAGCTCAATAAGTTTATACCAACTTGCAATATAGTAAAGGCGATCCGGGGTAAAGGCTTGTTAAATGCTATTCTGATAAACGATACCGAAGATGGCTCAACCGCTTGGGATATTTGTTTGGCATTGCGCGATAAGGGTCTTTTGGCAAAACCGACACATGGGAATATTATCAGGTTTGCCCCTCCTTTGGTGATGAATAAGGAGCAACTTTTGGAGTGTGTCGATATTATAAAACAAACCCTAAGGAGGTTTGAAAAATAATATTTTGTCGTGCCGAATAGTTCTTCGTGATTGATTTTATGGCAGACCTTATTATTTGGGAGCCAAAAGAGTAAAAGGATATAGGTTCACATTCCTCAAAATGGTAAAAAGGCTAATTATTATAAATAGTACTATTGGCGTTTTGGGGTGATATAGTATATCAGGTAATCTTTTTTTGTCCTTTAAGGGGGCATAAGTACGAATCCAATGGTAGGCAATCAATAAAAATGCAGGAATAAATAGGAGGTTGTGTTTGGCTACACCTATAATATCCAAGTGGAGCAAATCGTGTAATGCCCGTTGGCTTCCACATCCTGTACAGTAATAACCTGTGGCAATGAAAAACGGACATTGGGGAAAGTGGGCGGAATTACTTGGGTCGTTGAAAAAATAAAGGAGCAGTATTCCAAAGAATACCACTCCCAATAGTAAGTTTCCCAATAGTTTCTTTTTACTAGAAATCACCGGCACTCATTAAACCACCAAAGATGGCAAGGCCAAAAAAAGCGATATATAAAAGCCAAAACAAGCCGGCAATGGCAATACCTACAATAGCCCATGTTTTTGCATTTTTAGAGGCCCTTTCTGCCTGTTCATAATTGCCCAGGGCATAGGCCTCATTTACCTTGGCTGCATTCACAATACTTACAATGCCTGGAATAAGACAACAGAACACCGTACTAATAATAGCTAAAACCAGATAGTTGTTCGGTTTGGGACGGGTTGGGTTATTTTCCATAAAAAAGTTTGATTAAATTGATCTATATAAAATCTATTGAAGGTTTTGAAAATAATCTTCCATTCTTTCCCTCATCAGGTCCTCGTTCTGTAAGGCATCCCAACCAATAATGGAGATGATCCAAAGGAAAAAGAAGATGACCAGAATATTTAGGACTATGCCTATAATCGATAAGGTTTTTCCTAATTTAACATTGTTGTACCCCTCATACATACTGGGATTTACTGCGTAAAGCATAGTTGCCTTTTTTGCCAGGATTAGGCCTATTATACCAAATATCAATCCAATAATTCCATAGCAGCAGCAGGTAACTATTGAAATAATCCCGAAAACCAGGATTAGCGTTGCGTTGGGCAGTTTTTGTTGTTCCATAGTTATATTAATGTATTAGATGAATCATTTTGTAAATATAACTTACAATGATGATTCCGGCGTTTAGGTATAGAAGATAAATTTTGATCTTGAAGGAATTTTTGATATCGAACAACAGTGAGGCACCAATGAAACCAATTAGAAATATTAGGGTGTAAATGGCTGGAAACATCTTTAGGGCATCCATAAAATGGCCTTCCAACAAATAGGAAATGGAGCGTTGAATTCCACAACCTGGGCACTCAATACCAAAAATCTGCTTGTTCATACAAGGCAGCATATAATTTTCCAGTTCCATGGGAAGGGCCATTGCAATTATTTAAAGTGCTAATATAATTCTTTACCGAAAAATACTATTATTTTTATGCAATGAAAACGAAACGGAGGTTTTATTTGGTGCTAATACTGCTAGGGGCCGGGATTGCAGGGTTGGGAGATCTTGTTATGCATGGGGAATATGCCTTGGGAATTGGGATTGTCCTTCTAATGTTCGGACTTTACAAGACCACCCAGTTATGGAGTATGGAACATTATGGGGATGAAGAAAAAGATAAAGAAAATGACTAATGGATTTTAAGGTAGGGGATCAGGTGGAGGCCATCGATGATATTGTTGAAGGGGTTGTGGTAAAAATAAACGGAGGACAAATTACCGTGGAAAGTATAGACGGATTCTTATTGAAATATACTGCTGCCGAATTATTGAAGGTTACCGGTACCAACGCTATAAAAGTGTCCAATTTTGAGGTAGCCAGAATAAAGGCGGAGAAAGAAGTGCCTAAAAAAAGGTTTCATAAAAAATTAAGGCCCAAGGAGCGGAATGCCCCGTTGATGGAAGTAGACCTGCATATAGATAAGCTGACACCTTCCACAAGGGGAATGACCAATTTTGAAATGTTGAACCTTCAATTGGATACGGCCAAAAGTCAACTGGATTTCGCTATTCGCAAAAAAATACAAAAGGTAGTGTTGATCCACGGAGTAGGGGAAGGTATTTTAAAGGAAGAATTATATTTTCTGTTGAAGCGGTACGAAAATGCTAAGTATTATGATGCGGACTATCAGAAATACGGTATGGGAGCTACTGAAGTGTACTTTTTTCAGGGCACCCCATGATCAATTGGTTGTAACCGTCCCAAAATCGTTAATTCTTAGATCCGTGATCCGTTGACCATTGGAACTGTTGATCAAGGTAATCCCACTCAACCTAATATTGTGTTCGTATGAAGTGTTTTCGCCATCAACTATGGCCGTAGTGGTGATAAGTATGGACCCGCCTTCTGCCTCAATTTCCTCGATTACCGTAGGCTCCGTTACTGGAATTTCATTACAAAAATAAGCATTGGTAACATTATCCGAAAAAATGCGATAGGCTAAGGTTGTGCTACTGGAAATGGGATATTCAACTTCGCCATCGGATGCCTCGTTTTTAAGGGTTCCACTTGGGACCCTAAGTATCAGGGCCTCACTGCCCACAGTTTTAAAAAATAAAGTGGTACTTGTTGTAACCGAACTGCCGCAATAGGCTATGTTGCTATCGTCAAAATTGATAGTTTCAATTTGAAGATCCCCATCATCGCATGAATAAAGGGCTAAGCACAAAAGGAAAGTCAGGAAATTTTTCATGCCTCAAATTTAATCGAAATAAAGGTTATAATCCTAGAGGTTTATGGGCATTTTACAGGAAATTAACTTTATTTCAAGTAATTTTGGTGCACTTTTCCCGAGTTGGGATAGTATTTAATTTGATTTATTTTTTAATGAAAAAGGTTTATTTGGATAGTGCGGCAACCACTCAGGTTAGACCGGAAGTCATTTCAAAAATGCAGGAAGCCTTGGTAAATTGCTATGGTAATCCATCATCTTCCCACGGTTTTGGAAGGACTGCCAAAACGGCTATTGAAAAGGCAAGAAAAACCATCGCCAAGTACTTAAATGCCCATCCTTCGGAGATAATCTTTACTTCGGGAGGTACCGAAGCGGATAATATGGTTCTCAGGTGCAGTGTCAGGGACTTAGGGGTAAAGACCCTGATCACTTCAAAGATCGAACATCATGCCGTATTGCATACGGCCGAGGCACTTGCCAAGGAATATGGTATTGATCTGTTGTTTGTGGATTTGGATAGTAACGGTAATCCGGATCTCGCTCATTTGGAGTCACTGCTGAAGAGGAATGGAAGTAAGAAATTGGTGAGCCTAATGCACGTGAACAATGAAATCGGGAATATTGTGGACATAACTGCCGTAGGCAAATTATGTATGGAAAATGATGCCTTGTTTCATTCCGATACCGTACAGTCCATCGGACATTTTCCATGGGATGTACAGAAAGCCAATGCCCATTTTTTGACAGCTGCGGCACATAAGTTTCATGGTCCCAAAGGGGTCGGATTTGCTTATATTAAAAGGAACTCAGGTTTTATGCCCTTGATTTTTGGTGGATCTCAGGAACGGGGCTTTAGGGCCGGAACGGAACCCTTTCACAATATTGTAGGTTTGGAGGAGGCCTTTAAGGCCGCTTATGACCACTTGGAGGAGGAAAAGGATTATGTGACGGAGCTTAAAAGATACTTCATAGAAAAAATAACCGAAGCAATTCCCAATGTAGCCTTTAATGGTCTTTCCGGAGATATGGTGGGCAGTACCTATACGCTTGTAAATGTGCGTCTTCCCTTTGATCCCGAAAAGGCACTGATGTTATTGTTCCATTTGGATCTGAAAGGCATAGCCTGTTCCAAAGGGAGTGCCTGCCAGTCCGGTAGCGATATTGGTTCTCATGTTCTTGCCGAAATACTTGCGGATACGGATATGGAAAAACCTTCCTTGCGATTTTCTTTCTCAAAATATAACACCAAAGCGGAATTGGATTACGTGATCGAGGTGTTAAGGGAATATGCCTCCAATTAGTCCTTTTTTCGATCCCGAGGGCGTTCCCTGTCGTATGGGAACTTCCTTGAGGCCATTTTCATCATGAGATCTATGAGGTCCGTAGTGTTTTTTCCGGATTTCTTATTGATTTGTTTTTCGTATTTCCAGAGTAATTTTCCGGTTGTGCCGTCACTTATTTTTACTCCTATTCGGCCATAATTGGCGTCACCGTTAATATAATCAAGAAAGCTGAATTCTGTAGGCACACCTTTGGATAAGAGTACGTTTAAGTCCAAGGTGCCACTTATGATGCCATTAACTCCCAAAATCTGTGCAAGTTCCTTTACGCTGTACACATCAATGTTATCGTATGAAATACCATTTTGTTTTAAGATGGCATTGGTATTCTTTGTATTTTGGAACTCTACGGAAAATTTCTTTTTCTTTTTTCTTTTGGAGAAATAAGTTTCCAGAGCGTCCTGTACGGCATAACCTTCCTTCTCCTTCAAATCTTTTAGTTCAGCACTGGATATTTCATCCTTCAATTCCAAATTGGTCAAGAATGGGATTATGGCCAGATGGCTGTGGTCTTGGCTCAGTTCATCAAACTTTTCACTTTCATAAATGTTCTTTTGGGCGGATACGTCCAGGCTGATAAAAGTGATTATAATTACAAGAATATTTTTCATCTATTGCTGTTTGTTTTATTTTCTGTAAAAAGTACTTGTGAAAGTACTGCTATTGCCAACATTGTCCGTAACCACTACTTTTAGATCACATTGTTTTTTATCTAAAATAAGGTCATCAAAATTATAGGTTATGGTATTGGTCTTGGGTTCGTATTCCAGTAGTATCCATTCTCCGTTAAGGGTAGCATTATAAGTGTCTATGCCACTCAGGTCGTCCGTAATTTTTAGGCTTAAATAGCTGTAGTTGGTAAGCCATTGTTTATCCTTAAAATTCTTAGGGCTAATTTTGGGGGATACAGAGTCTTTGGCCAGGGTATAGGTGCCAAGATCTCTGGTTCTGGTTGTAAAGGTAGTACCACGTTTATAGGTAGAGGCATAATTTGCAGATCCATTATTGCCCAATCTTCCAATGAACAGTTGCTTTCTTTCTTCGGCCGAATATTTCGATACATCAAAGGTTATGGTAAAGTTTCTGTGTACGGGCATATTACTATTGTGAATTGTAATGGTATCCTGGCCATTTTTTAGATCGATATAAAAGTTGTCATAGAACGTATTGGCCGGAAAGTATACTTTTGCCGCCCCCAAATCGAAATTGTTAGGTTTTTTTGCAATTATAAAGTTATCCGTTTTCTCTTCCATTTTTGGAATTTTAATTTCTTCATGTATTCCTTCCACTGGTATGACCAATTTGGTAAGGTTTCCCGCAAGGTCATAAATATGGATTTCCACATTATAGGATAGCCCTTCGTTTACCTCAATTTTCCCATTATTGTAGATGGTCTTATAAATCCCCAAAAGATTGCTGTCATCCTTAAAACACTTTTGAATTCTCTCCCTATATGTACTGTAATGGTCGTAATCTATCAAGGTATTTATATATCTACTTTCCGAAAATGAGAATGTTTCAAAATTGAAGTCGGTATATAATTTTCCATTCACAATTTGTTTTATGGAGTATACCCCGTTTTGATTGGCTGCGAGGTCTTGACGATCAAAAGTATTTATTCCGAATCCGATAGTGCCAAGGGCAGTTACCTTGTCGGCAAGATAGGTGCCATCACTTTGTCTGTAATATTTTAGCTTTATTTTTTCTTCACTCTGATTTACCTGTGCCTTCTCCGAAAGAGGGTAGGCATAAACATCCAACAAGGTAGGGTCTGTAGCATCCCTTACCTCAATTCCATATAGAAGTGGATTCGTAGGCATTTCAGAGGCACTGTTCCTAATTTCAAAATGTAGGTGGGGTCCGGCAGATCCTCCGGTATTTCCAGTATAGGCAATAAGATTCCCTTTCTGAACCTTAAGTTCCGAAAAATCAGGAAAAATTTCTACTTCAAAGGATCTTTTTTGGTATTGGATACGTTTTACGTAAGCCTCTATTTCCGGGGAAAACTTTTGGAGATGTCCGTAGACGGAAGTGTATCCATTGGGATGGGCAATATAAAGTGCCTTTCCATATCCCCACTCCGAAACTTTTATCCTGGCCACCGTGCCCTCGGCAATGGCGTATACCGGTAATCCCTGTCGCTGTTGTGTTTTTATATCGATACCTGCATGAAAATGGTTGGAGCGCAGTTCTCCGAAGGTTCCGGATAGCACTATTGGAATATCTAGGGGAGGGCGAAAAAAATCCTTTGGATAGCGTGCTTGTCCGTAAAATATAGAGGTAAATAGAAAAAATCCTAAGATAAAGCCTTTCATATATGTCTTAATATTGGTACGAAAGTAATTAATACGGCTCTATTTCAAAAAAAAGTCGGTGTTATATAATACTTAAAAAGAGCAATTATTTTTCTAAGATGGAAGTTGTCATTTTTACCTGCCAAGTGCTATTTAAGATGTTCATTTACTTGTATGCCTTTGTAAGATAGGTGGGCCTGTCCGCCGTTTGGACGGGCGTTGGTATGTTTTCGGCTTTTCCGTTGTAGGCTTCCTTTGTTTGCCCCTAGGTTGGTCCTGTTAAGAATAAATGAAAAAAGAATTGCTAAGTATAAAGAGGTGTGTTAACTTTGTGTAAAATGCATTGATATTTGCAAATGAGCGAATTGGTAGATATTGTCGATTCTTTAGAAAATAAAATTAGTAAGTTGTTGCACAAGCTGGAGCTTTTGCACCATGCCAATATAAAATTGGAAGAAGAATTGATTGCTGTAAAAAATGATCATGAAGCTACAAAGGTTTCTGTGAATGAATGGCAGGAAAAATACAATTCACTTAAATTAGCGAGTTCTATGCTGGGCAGTGATACGAATAAGACCGAAGCTAAGCTTAAAATAAACACATTGATTAGGGAGTTGGACCATTGTATTGCCCAACTTTCAGAATAGTGTAATTGAACAATATGGCAGAGAAGCTCAAAATTAAGCTTTCTATAGCAGATAGGGTATATCCCTTAACAATTGATCCTTTGCAGGAGGAGGGCTTAAGAAAGGCAGCTAAGAACATAGAACAGCTGGCAAAGAAATTTGAGCAAAATTATGCCGTTAGGGATAAGCAGGATGTACTTGCCATGTGTGCACTTCAGTTTGCCTCTAAGATTGAACAAAAGGGAATAGACCATTCCGAAGGTGTAAAAGAAGCTGCAGAGCGACTAAAAGCACTGAATATGCTGGTCAGTTCCAAGCTGGGGATCAAATAACGTTCTTTAAATAAATATAGTTACTGCCCACATTGGTAATTAATTTTTGACAAACTCAACACTAATTTGTTTGAAAAGGGTGAGTTTAGATTGTAAAAGCAGGCCTTACGTGTATAAGGATCCTTGAGCAGTCTGGTAGCCCTAAACCTGTTTATCGGGGTTTGTACAAATCTTCCACCAATGTGGGCTTTTTTTATAATTAATTTTTAAAATAAATATGGATAGTATAGCAATTATAATAGGATTGGTCGGATTGGGAATTGGATTTGCCATTGCGAAATTTTTGGAAAAGGGCAGGGCTTCCAAGACCATTGCCAGCGCAAAAAAAGAGGCGGCTCATATAATTAAAGAGGCCAATATTGAAGGGGAAAATGTTAAGAAGGATAAAATATTTCAGGCCAAAGAAAAGTTCTTGGAACTAAAAGCGGAGCATGAAAAGGTCATTATCAATAAGGATAAGAAAATTTCAGAGGCAGAAAAACGGATAAGGGATAAGGAATCGCAGATAAGTAGTGAGCTTGCCAAAGGTAAAAAATTGGGAGAGCAGCTAGAACATAAGTTGAAAGAAGTGGATTATAAAAGTGAATTCTTGGAAAAGAAACAATCCGAGCTTGAAAAACTCCACAAAAGTCAAGTGCAACAGTTGGAGGTAATTTCCGGCCTGTCTGCCGAGGAGGCCAAATCCCAATTGTTGGAATCCCTTAAAGATACCGCTAAATCCGATGCCATGGCCTATATTCAAACCACCGTTGAGGAAGCCAAGCTTACCGCCCAACAAGAGGCGAAAAAAATCATTATCAATACCATTCAGCGTATAGGTACCGAAGAGGCAGTGGAAAATTGTGTTTCCGTCTTCAACTTGGAATCCGATGACGTAAAGGGTAGGATTATAGGACGTGAAGGGCGAAACATTAGGGCCTTGGAAGCAGCTACTGGGGTAGAGATCATTGTGGACGATACACCAGAGGCCATTATCCTTTCCTGTTTCGATTCCGTGCGTAGGGAGGTGGCACGCTTGTCATTGCATAAACTGGTTACCGATGGCAGGATACATCCGGCAAGGATTGAGGAGATTGTTAAAAAGACGGAAAAGCAGATAGAGGAGGAAATTGTTGAAATTGGTAAACGCACCGTAATCGATTTGGGGATCCACGGTCTGCATCCGGAATTGATCAAGGCCGTGGGTAGAATGAAATACCGTTCATCCTATGGACAGAACCTTTTACAGCACTCTAGGGAAGTGGCAAAATTGTGTGGTGTTATGGCGGCCGAGTTGGGGATTAATCCAAAACTGGCCAAACGTGCCGGACTTTTACACGATATTGGAAAAGTGCCAAATACCGAGGCGGACGTAGAGACCCCACACGCCATTCTTGGGATGCAATGGGCCGAAAAATTTGGAGAAAAGCCCGATGTCTGCAATGCCATTGGTGCCCACCATGACGAAATCGAAATGAAAACACTTATTGCGCCGATTGTGCAAGTGTGCGATGCCATAAGCGGAGCAAGGCCAGGGGCAAGAAGACAGGTATTGGATTCATACATCCAGCGATTAAAGGATTTGGAAGATATCGCCTTCGGTTTCGGTGGAGTGCAAAAGGCCTACGCCATTCAGGCAGGAAGGGAATTAAGGGTTATTGTAGAAAGTGAAAAAGTGAGCGATGACAAAGCGGCCGAACTTTCTTTTGAAATTTCCCAAAAAATACAAACGGACATGACCTATCCCGGTCAGGTGAAAGTTACGGTCATTAGGGAAACCAGAGCGGTAAACGTAGCGAAGTAAAAGAGTTGTAATTTTTAATGGTCTGTCCCAAAAAATGATAGCTATGATCATTTTTGGGACAGATTTTTTTATACTGTCCTTAAGGGAATATCACTTAAATTTTAAGATAGAAGTTAATAATCGAAACAGGTATTGGCCAATGCTATAGAATGTTTTCCCAAATCTACTCGCACTCGCTGGCACGAGTGTCACGCTCGTGCCTTGAATTACAACAAGTCATTAAATTTGTTGGCAAGCTCCTTCTTGGAACAAAAATACATCGATTTCCCAACTAAAATTTTAATTTGCTTTTTTGACTGATGCATGGACCATACGAAGTCTACATGTGTATAGTTTTCTAGAACCGTGACACTGCGACAAGAATCTGAATTTGGCCTTAAGGCCAAATTGTCCGGAGTTGGTATAAAGGCAAGAAAGGAAGATTGTTGTTATGTTGCCAGCATGAGCGTGACGCTCCCGCCAACGGGGGAGGGCTTGTACCTAGAGTTCTATTCTCCTTCTTCAGAGGAATCTTTCTTGTTTTCCGTTTCTTCGGCTTCTTTGATCAAATTATTTTCCAGAATGTTCAATTTTTTTAGTTTGGCTTTCCATGTGGCCAACGATTCCTTGTGGTTGTCTATGTTTTTAATGACTTCTTTTACCAAAGGATTGTCCTCGGAAGCATTGGAAAAGAATTGAAGATTGTTTTCCAATTGTCTAATTTCATTCTTACTTTCGTCTATTTTTCTTCTGATAAAGGTACGTTCGTTGGAGATGGCATAGTCGTTGTCATTATTGGCCAACTGCTGGATCTTATTGCCGTACTTCATAAGTTCGGCTTCCTGTCTGTTAATATCCAGTTTTTTGAAAAGTGCATCAAGAATTTTGTTGAACTTGGCGTTGATGCTTTTTTTGTTGAAGGGTACCCGGCCCGCTTCTTTCCATTCGGAAATAAACCCTTTTATCGTCACCAAATCCTTGTCCTTGTCCCCGCTTAATTGGAAATTCCTTACATTTTCCAGACAGGCGTTTTTCCTGTCGAAATTTTCGATCTCTTCCTTGTGGGCCTCATTTTTTAAAGCGTGCAGACGATCAAAATAATGGTTGCAGGCGGTTTTGAACTCTTTCCATATTTTGTCCGAGTATTTTCTGGGAACATGTCCAATTTTTTTCCACTCGTTCTGGATCCTTTTCATTTCCTGGGTAGTGGAATCCCACTCTTCACTGTCCTTTAAGGAAACCGCAAGCGCTAATAATGCCCTTTTTTTATCGAGATTGGACTGTTGGTCTTTCTTTAAATTTTTATAGTAATTGTTCTTGTTTCTGTTAAACTCGCGTACCGCACCCTTAAAATTGGACCAAGTCTTCTCATTTACTTTTTGGGGTACTTTCCCGGCCTTGAAGAATGCATCGCGCAATTTTTCAATTTCCCTTATTTGTTGTTGCAGCTCTTTGTGGCTAGAGGCAATATGGGAGGCAATGGAGCTTATGGAGCTTATGATTTGGTTTTTTCTTTCCAGATTTTGTTCGTAGACCTTTTCCAAGTCTTTATAGTAATCCTGTCGTCTTTGGTGCAGTAATTTGGTGGCATTGCTAAAACGATCCCAAATCTCTTCCCTGTGCTCTTTGCCAACGGGGCCAATATCTTCCTTCCAGATCTTATGAAGAGTCTGAAGTTCATGAAATGCCTTGCTTAAATCCTCAATTTGGACCAGCTCTTCCGCCCGCACTACTATCTTTAGTTTTTCCTCATAATTGTGCTTAAAATCCAGGTCTCTTAGTTCCCTATTTAGATGCAGGAAGTCATAAAATATTTCTATGTGGTGGTGGTAAGTGCGCCAAACATCATTGTAATTGGCGCGTGGAATTGGCCCGGCATTTTTCCATCGCTCCTGTAGGTCCTTAAAGTTCTTATAAGTGGTGTTTATATCTTCTTCAACGTTTACCAATGCCTTAAGCTCGTTGATGATTTCCAATCTTTGCGTAAGATTGGATTTAAGTTTTTGTTCCAGGTTTTTGTAGTAGCTATTTCTTTTTTCACGATAATCCGAATAGACCTCGTTGAACTGCCTTTTGGTTACGGAATTGTATCGGAAATCTATTTCATTTCCACCACTATTGATAAAGTCCTCCTTTTTTTCGTCAAGAAACTCTTGAAACTTCAGATCGAATTCATATTTAATACCATCAACATGCTTTTTAATGGCCTGTACCTTTTCGTTCCTCACCAATCGCTGAAGTTCCCCTACCAAATTCTCCATGGACATAGCGTGATAATCCGGCATAGGTATATGGTGTCGTTGATGGTTGTCCGAGTCTTCGGCGTCCTCTGCATTGGATTCATCTATTTCCCCGAGAACATCTTCTTCCTTCTCTTCGGACGACTCCCCATTGTTGGTAGAATTGCCCGCAAGATCTTCTGAAGTAGCACTTTTTTCTTCGGACGGTACTGTTTCCGAAGTTTTTTGGGTTTCGCTTTTTTTCCGTTTTTCTTCGTCCTTTGCTTCCGAATCAATAGATACACTTTTGTCCTCCACCAATTCCTTGACGCTATTTTCAGAATCCGTTTCTGGGGTATCTGGGCCGGGAGCCGATTTTGTTTCGGTCTCGGTGTCCGAATTGTGTGTTGCCCCGGTACTGTCCAAGGTTTCCTCTGTCCCTACATTTTCCTGTAGTTTGTCGTCTTTATCTTCTAACATTTTATGAATGTTTATAGCTTTCTATATGTAATGTACGGAAATATAATTACATCCGTCTATATATCAAAGGTAATGAAACTTCTTTTTAAGGAGAAGGTTCCTGTTTTTTATGGTTTTTAGGCTTAATTGCCTTTTATACTAGGAATTCCAAATCTGCCATGATTTTTCAGCCTGAAATTGGAGCATATTGTAGCCATTGATTATTACAGCTCCCCGTTGTTCGCCCGCCAATAAAAATGCCGTTTTTTCAGGATTGTAGATAAGGTCGAAAAGCAAATGTTGATCCGTGATGAAGTGGTAGGGTAGGTCCGGCTTATCGTTTATATTAGGATAAGTTCCCAAAGGGGTACAATTTATAATGACGGCGTGGTCCGTTAACACTTTATTATTGAGATCTGGGTAATTAAGCTGCCCATCCTTTGGATTTCTGGAGACATATTTATAAGATATTCCTAATATATGAAGTACGTATGCCACTGCCTTGGAAGCACCACCGGTACCTAAGATAAGTGCTTTTTTATGGTGTTCCTTAAGGTAGGGTTCTATGGATTTTTGAAACCCATAGGTATCGGTATTGAAGCCTATGGTTAGTTGTCCATCTACTTTAATGGTATTTACAGCTCCAATAGCTTGGGCCTCGGGATCTATTTTAGATAAAAAGGGTATGATCTGTTCCTTGTACGGAATGGTTACATTAAAGCCTTTTATATTGTTGTTTTCTTCCAATATTCCTTTGAACTGGTTTATATGCTCTAGGTCAAAATTCTCATAGGAATGCCTTTCCAGTCCCATTTCGGAAAACTTCTTGGTAAAATAGCCCCTTGAAAATGAATAGGAAATATTTCTTCCAATTAACCCAAATCTTATTTTATTTCTTTCTGTTTTTTCCATACCAGTCCAATCCTAATAAAATTAATATCCCAAAAAAAATAAACAAAATGGCCCACCAAGTCTCTGAAGATTCCATATTGGGCAGGAACCTCTCATAATTTTTTATTATGGGGTTGTGGTTCGTGTCCAAGAGCGGATTACCATTGCTGTCCGTTTTGAACAAAGTACGTTTCCAGGGCCATACCACTCCCAAAGAACCCGTAATAAAGCCTATGATAACGGCTGTTGTTATGTGCTTAAAATGTTTTAGTACGTAGGTCAATAGATGGGAAAGGGTTATCAATCCGGCAGCCGATCCCGTAGTAAATACCGCTAATATTTTTAAGGTATTGAGCCGTGTTTGATTATTGACAAAACTAAAGTCGCCCATTATAATTTCCGCAAAGGTATCATAAAGTGCATTTACGGAATCTACCAAAAGTAGCACATAGTTCCCTAAAAGGATCAGAATAAAAGAACCCGATAGCCCTGGTAAGGTCATGCCCGATACACTGATCATGCCACATAAAAATACAAAAATTAGATTGTCGTTTTGTGTTGCGGGATTGAGGAAGCTTATAGATATGCCTATGGTCAGTCCAATTATTCCAGCTGTCACGGTTTTTTTGTTCCAATGTCCAAAGTCTTTTCCTATATAGTAAATAGAGCCCAATATCATCCCAAAAAAGGCCGACCAGACATAAAGTTCATTTCTTTCCAAAAAATAATCCAAAATTTTGGAAACACTGAAATAGCTCACCAGCATACCAAAAATCAGCAGCGTTAAAAACTGGCCATTGGTGTAGCGATAAAAACTTTTTAGCCTTCCCCTGATCAGGAGTTTAAAGGCTTTTCCGTTTACTTTTTGAAGGGAATAGATAAATTCTTCATAAAAGCCTCCTACAAAGGCCACTATGCCCCCGGATACCCCTGGAACTTTGTTGGCAGCACCCATAAATAGCCCTTTGATGACAAGGAAAAATTTATCCGTGAATGTTCTGGGGTCTTTCATTTGGGATGGGGCGTTTATTTTTTGGCAGCCAATTTCTCCAGTATAAAAATAAGGGAAAAACCAAATAAAGCTAGAATAATAGCACTTATTAACTGGGGGTCTCCGTCAAAAGAAAATGGGGAGATGTTCCTATCCTTTATGGTAATTATTTTTTCCCCGAATATTTTGGTTTCCAGGACTTCTTTCCAGGGCCATATTTTATTCAGGGAGCCTAAAATAAAACCCGTAAGTAGCGCCAAAGTGATGTTTTTATAATGCATGAACATCCATTTTAGAAGTTTTGCAAAACTGAGAAGTCCGAAAATGGCCCCTAGGCCTACAGTGATAATGATCGTAAGATCGCGTTCATGGACTGCATCCAATACTGTTTTGTAAGAACCTAAGAGTACAAGGATAAAAGCACCGGATATTCCGGGCAGAATCATGGCACATATGGCCAATGCTCCGGACAGGAACAGATAGGGGAGGGAGCCTGAATTTTCCGAAGGGGGCAGCATGGTGATGTAAAAAGCGATGGCAGCTCCCAAGATCAATAGAAGTATTGCCGCTAAATTCCAATTTTTTATTTCCTTGCCGACCAAAATAATACTGGCCACGACCAGACCAAAGAAAAAGGACCATAAGGGGATAGGCTCGTTCTCCATTAGCCAACTAATGAGTTTGGCCAAGGACAGGACACTAATACCGATGCCAAGAAGCAGGGCAAGTAGAAAGTTGCCGTTCAATTTGGTCCAGAAGGCTTTTATGCCTTGCTTTCTCAATGTATTTAAAAGGGATAGGTTTACGTTGTTGATGCTGGTAATCAGTTCTTCGTAAATTCCGGAGATAAAAGCAATGGTGCCACCAGAAACACCGGGTACAACATCTGCAGCACCCATGGCCATTCCTTTAAATGAAATAATGATGTAAGATAATAGATTGCGCTTTTCCATATATGATAAAAAAACAAAAATAGTTTATTTATCTGGAAGCCTTTTTCACATCCTCGATTAAGTTTTGAGTCCAATCCGTATGGAAGAATTGGGGAAATTCATCTTCAAATAAATGTAGTTGGTCAAAATCTATCTTTAGGGCGTTGATCAATCGGTATTGTGCCCTGGGGAAATCGCTTATAAGAAGATAGAATCCTGCCATTTTATATTGCATTTCACATCGCTGGGGATAAAATTCAAGGCCTTGTAACAATATTTCTATGGCTGCATGGACGTCTAGGTTTTGTATGGCCGCATCTGCCCAATGAAACCAGGTGTCGAATTCATAATTTCCTAGGTCTACCGCTTGTTGATACGCATAATAGGCTTCGTCATTATTTTTTAATTTGGCATGGATCTTTCCGCATTTTTTCCAATATTTGGAATTTTCTCCATCAATATTTATAGCCTTGTTAATGTAGTATAACGCTTTTTTATAATCCTCCTGTCTGATATAGTAATCCGTAATTGCCAACCAACCCTTGTCCAACAAGGGATCTTCATGAACTGTCCTGTAATAGTAGGATTTGGCCAATTCATCGTTCTTTAATTTTTCGTGACATCTCCCAATCCTTAAATAGGCGTGGGAGGTTGGGTCTTCAATGGCAATGGTGGTCTCATAATTCTCTATGGCCTCATTGTATCTGCCCATTTTTTCCAATACCTTTCCTTTTTCAAAATAAGTCCAATAAATGAGTCATCGGATATAATGGCAAAGTCAAAGGCTGTTAGGGCTTCCTTGTACATCTTTTTGGAAAAATACATTTTTCCCAATTGGTGCCAAGCTACCTCGCTATAAGGGTTTCTTTCCAGATAATCATTTAGATACACGATGGCCCCATCGTAATCCTCAAGATATTCAAAACAATAGATAACATTGTAAAGAGATGGGTAATCCTCCTCGTCATAGGATACACACATCATAAAATTTTGTTTGGCGTCCTCAAAATTGTCCATGAACAAATATTCCATTCCAAGTAGGGAATGAATGTCAAAACTGTCGTCCGTTAAATTTAATGCGTGTGTCAATAGGGAGACCGCAGCTTCATGGTTGTCCTTTTTGGAATAGATATTGGCCCTTTGTATGTATATTTCCTCATTATTGCCATCTATTTGCTGTAGCTCATCCAACATTTTCTCGGCCAGCTCCAACTTGTTTTCAAAAACTAGGACCTCTATGGACAATAACTTAAGTTCAATACTGTCCGGATGCTGCTGTAGTCCTATTTTAATGGCTTTTTTGGCCAATGCAATTTTACCGTTATTGAGATAGTGGTGAATAATATCCTGAAAATCTTCTGCGTCAAAGAAATAGACGTCATCCGTCTTTAGCATGGATTCAAACTTCGCAATTGGTTGCCCTGGTCTCTCGTTTGGTTCTAGCGCCATAGGAACTTCTAGTTATTCATTGGAACTAAAGTAATCTTTTGAAATTCTTAATTCCGACAGATTCGGTCTATTATATTAACAAATTAGTTAACAATTTATTGTTTAAGTCCGTCCAACACCTCTAGAATTAGCGCACAGCCAATACTAATTTCCTCATTGGTTATGGTCATTGGTGGTGATATGCGAATTGCCCTTGGTTCAAAAAGGAGCCAAAATAATATAAGACCTTTCTCAGCACATTTAAGGATAACTTCATTGGCTGTTTCAGGTTTTTCCATAATTAAGGCCAACATCAATCCTTTACCTCTAATTTCTTTTATCAATGGGTGCTGTAAAAGTTTTCTAAAAAGGGCCTCTTTTTCCAAGGACTCCTGAATAAGTTTGCTTTCCGTTATTTCCTTTAGGGTGGCCAGACAGGCTGCCGCAATTACAGGATTGCCTCCAAAGGTAGTAATATGGCCAAGTTTGGGGTTTTCCGTCAATGATTGCATCATTTGGCGGGAAGCTACAAAGGCACCTACCGGCATGCCACCGGCCATGCCCTTTCCCAAAACCAGGATATCCGGAATACAATCATAATGTTCAAAGGCGAACAACTTTCCGGTTCGTCCAAATCCGGGCTGAACTTCATCCAATATCAGCATAGCGCCCACGGAAGTACATCGCTCCCTTACCTTTTTTAAATACCCGTTTTCGGGTAAGATAAAACCTGCGCCGCCTTGTATCGTTTCCAAAACAACCGCGGCCGTTTTTTCGGTAATGGACATTAGATCCCCTTCCGAATTAAATTGAATAAAGCCAACATCCGGGATAAGGGGCCTAAAGGCACTTTTACGCTCTTCATAGCCCATTATACTAAGACTTCCCATGGTATTTCCGTGATAAGCATTTTTGGCGGATAAAATCTGGCTTCTTCCCGTAACCCTTCTGGCCAATTTTAGGGCACCTTCCATAGCCTCTGTTCCGGAATTTACGAGGTAGGTCGTTTCCAACGGTTCGGGCAGTAGGCTGGCCAGCAGTTTGGTATAGGCAACGGCAGGTTCCTGTATGTACTCGCCATAGACCATGACATGCATATATTTTTGTACCTGTTCCTGAATGGCGGAGACCACTCTTGGGTGGCAATGGCCCAAGCTACAGGCCGAAACCCCGGCAACAAAATCGAGATGGGCTTTTCCTTGGGTATCATGGATATAGCTTCCCTTTGCATATGAGACTTCCAGAGCCAACGGGTGCGGGGAAGTTTGGGCCTGATATGTAATGAAATCTTCTATCATGATGGCTATTAATTGTCCTTCTCCTCGTTTCGGCCCTTTTGGATAGTATCCAATTTTATAAGGTCTTTCCGAAGTTTGGCCGAATTATCGGGTTTTTTTGGTTCCGTTTTTATTTTCAGGGTTGGCCGGAGGTGCCGTGCTTATAGAATCCCTTTTTCTTTCCTCTTCCAGGGCCTCCGCAGCTTCAATATCCCCGTCGATGGGATTGTCCACCCCTTGAATGGTTACGAGTTGGATGTTGTTGTCATCTTCATCAAAAATATCGTCCTTGCTAAGAATTTTTTCCTTGCCCCGCCAAACAAACCCTTTAACAGCCTACTGTTTTCCGGCAGGTCCTTATCGGGAAAATATCGCCATCGGGATTGGTAATAAAGGTGATATCCTCTATTTCGTTATTGGCAAGGGTCATTCTTATGGCACTGCAAATGGTCTTGTCTATTCCGATGAGTTCTTGGTCATCATTGTACATATAATAGATGACCTCGGTGTTTTTTACAAGATCGATAAGACTTAGTTCGTTGTCTACAAATTTCCCGAACAGATCTTTGCCCTTGGCCTGATTGTAGCCCACCTTTCCCACCGTATCCAAGGAAATTATAAAGGCATTATCGATGACCTTAAAGAGTCCAGTTTTTCGGTTTCCATGTTGGATAGTAAGTGGATACTGTCGCCGGTCATCTGATTTTCCCCGTTCCAAATTACAGGATTGGTAATTAGTTCGGTAATACCGGTTTTTTGATCAAAATGGATGGAATCGCACTTGCCGCTTAGATCGGTCTTGTAGAATTTTGCATTTCTGAATGCCCTTAGGATACGTTGTTCCGGTTTCCCGGTAATCATCAAGGTATCCCCGTGCATGTATAACGAATCCTGCTCTACCAGATTGATGGATACCGCCCTTTTGGTAGCAAAAACGGAATCCTTGGCCTTGTACACTTCTGCATAGTGGGCCCTGATCAATCCGTTGTTTACGGTATCCTTATCGTAATATTATTGGTTGCGGAGGCAAATTCCGTCTTTTGTCAAAATACAGGCTGTCCCCCGTAATAATACGGTTATTATAATCTATACGGGTATTTTTAATTCCGTATCCGTTTTCGATCTTGGTGTCGTAGAACCCCTGTTCGCAATACATGGTATAGGTTTCCCGGTAATAGTGGACGGACCGTACAAATAGGCATTTTGGAAACGGTATAGTAGTCCAATTGTTTGGAAACCAGTTTGAATTCTGGATTGACGAGGTTTACGCTGTCTAAAAACTGCGATTTTTTAAGTTGTGTAAAGTACCGCCCTATTCTACTGGTAAGGGTATTGGAGGAATCTACCACTGTTCCGTAATGCTCATAGAAAGCCTCTTGTTTTTCTCTGTCGAACCGTAAGGTGTCCGTGGTGAGGGTCATGCTGTTTTGGTTCAAAACTACATTTTCCCAGGCCTTGGCCAGGTTTAGATTGCCGTCATAGTCTATTTTGCCACTGGTCAGCTGTACGGAATCCCCTTGTTGCAGTTTAATGTTCCCAATGGCCTTCAGCCTATTTTCTTTTTGGTAATAAATGGCAATATCGCACCATAGATCCGCTCCTTCGTGTTCAAATTGAACCTGTCGCTCATCTTTGCTGAAGATGGCCGCTCCGGGATATTGTTTTTCATCTTTGGTGAAGTTGGCACCATAAACAATATTTATTTGTTTAACTTCAGTCTCGGGCTCCTGCGCCCGGCCACTCCAACAAATTAAAACAGTTGATAATAAAAATACGGACTTGAGCAATGTTTAAAATTTTGGTCAAAAATAGCATATTTTAAGGGAGGATAATACAGTTTGGGATAGTTTTAATAAAACCTATCCAATAAAAAAGCCATCGTAAAGATGGCTTTTTTTTATCGATGTATGGTTTGGGTCCTGTCCGGGCCCACCGAAACAATTTTAATGGGGACTTCCAGTTCTTTTTCCAAGAACCTTATGTAATCTATAAGGGTTTCCGGAAGTTCATCGGATTTGCTCATTTTGGTCAAATCCTTTGCCCAGCCTTTCAGTTCTGTATACACCGGGGTCACATATTCCGGTTCTATGCTATAGGGCAAATGTTTTATTTGCTCTCCTTTGTAGTTGTATGCGGTACAGACCTTAAGTGTTTTGAATCCACTGAGCACATCCGCTTTCATCATCATCAATTCCGTAACCCCGTTAATTTCAACGGCATATTTAAGTGCTACGAGGTCCAACCATCCGCATCGTCTTGGCCTTCCTGTGGTTGCGCCAAATTCGTTGCCTACCCTGCCCATGGTTGCGCCGTCCTCATCAAAAAGTTCTGTAGGGAACGGCCCGCTGCCCACTCGGGTGGTGTACGCCTTAAAAATACCCAAAACACTACCTATTTTATTTGGTGCAACTCCTAAGCCCGTACATGCTCCCGCTGCAGTGGTGTTGGAGGAGGTTACAAAAGGATAGGTTCCAAAATCGATATCCAATAAGGATCCTTGGGCACCTTCTGCCAATATTTTTTTGCCTTCCCGTTGTGCATTGAAAATATATTCCTCACTATCTATGAAGGTTAATTTTTTTAGTTCTTCTACGGCCATAAAGAAGTCGGCCTCCAATTCTTTTAGGTCATATTGGATCTCTACATTGTAAAAGCTGATCATGGCTTCATGCTTGTTGGCCAATATTCTGTACTTTTCTTTCCAGTCCGAGAATTCCAGATCGCCTACCCTCATTCCGTTCCTTCCGGTCTTGTCCATATAAGTTGGTCCAATACCTTTTAGGGTAGATCCAATTTTAGCCTTGCCCTTGGCAGTCTCCGAAGCTGCATCCAATAAACGGTGGGTGGGCAAAATTAAATGGGCCTTTCTGGAGATAAATAGTTTGGATTTGATATCCAGGTTGAACTTTTTAAGATTATCCAGCTCTTTTTTAAAGATAACGGGGTCTATAACCACTCCGTTGCCAACAATGTTCACCGCGGTTTTGTGAAAAATTCCTGAAGGAATGGTATGTAAAACATGTTTGATGCCATCAAATTCCAATGTGTGGCCGGCATTCGGCCCTCCTTGGAAACGTGCAATAATGTCATAGTTTTTTGTTAAAACATCAACTATTTTCCCTTTTCCTTCATCTCCCCATTGGAGTCCTAGTAGTAAATCTACTGCCATTCTGTATGTAATTGGATTAATTGTTCGTGTTCTCTTCTTTATTTCGCGTTCCGTAAAAATAGAGTGAGTGGTTGTTGATCTTAATGTTGAAAACCTCCTCAATGGTCTTTTTTATACTTTGTATACGTGGATCGCAAAACTCCATAACCTCACCGGTATCGGTTAGGATAACATGATCGTGCTGACGGTCAAAATAGGATTTTTCGTATTGGGCCTGATTTTTTCCAAATTGGTGCTTTCGTACCAATTTGCAATCCAAGAGAAGCTCTATAGTGTTGTACAGTGTAGCCCTGCTTACGCGATAATTTTTATTCTTCATGGTGATATAGAGCGATTCTATATCAAAATGCTCTTCGCTATCGTATATTTCCTGTAAAATGGCATATCGTTCAGGTGTTTTTCTGTGGCCATTTTCCTCCAGAAAAGTGGTGAACACATTTTTTACTATTTCTTGATTCTTATTTTCGCCCATAACATTTACCCAGCGTTAGGATACAAATGTACAGTTAAAATTTAAATTCTGGCTACTTTATCGATGCCGTTAATGCGCTTTAGATTATCTATCACTTTTTTGAGAATGGCATTGTTTTTTACAACAAGGGTGATTCTGCCCGAGAATGTTCCACCATCCGTACTGAAATTGATATTCCTCATATTTACATGTAAATTACCGGAGATTATCTCGGTAATTTCACTGATCAGGCCAATATTGTCTATTCCGGTAAGCATTATTTCTACCGTAAATTCCTCTTGGGAGGAATCGATCCATTTGGCCGATATAATTCTATAGGCGTAGTTGGACTGCAGGGAAATGGCATTGGGGCAATTCTTTTTATGTACTTTGATACCATCGTTTACACTAACAAATCCGAATACCTCGTCACCGGGAATAGGGTTGCAGCATTGGGATAATTTATATTCCAACTTGTCCTCTTCCTTGCCAAAAACAAGGGTGTCATATTTTGTGGTAATTTCCTCCTTGTGTATATCTTCCGGAACCGGGGTTCTCTTTATCTTATTTTTAAAGAAAGTTATGAATGCGTTGCTGTAGGAGGCTGCAAAATCTTTTAGCATCTGATTGTCTATGGCTCCTATGCCCACTCTATAGAACAGGTCCAGACTGGTCTTGAGTTTAAAAAAGACGACCAGTTTGTTTATGGTATCCTCGTTAAGGTTAATTTTTTGGGATTTTAATTTACGTC
This sequence comes from Flavobacteriaceae bacterium, assembly GCA_041392165.1. Classification (GTDB taxonomy): domain Bacteria; phylum Bacteroidota; class Bacteroidia; order Flavobacteriales; family Flavobacteriaceae; genus Arenibacter. The sequence continues at coordinate 41,940 of JAWKMN010000013.1, read as the reverse complement.
TAAGGATTTCCTTGCCCTCAATGGCAGTTGATTTTTTTTCTTCTCTTAGCGATGATTTAATCTTGGACCTTGCCCTTGCCGTTGTAGCATAATCCAACCAACTTTGACTGGGTTTGGCCGTTTCGGAAGTGAGGATGTCCACCTGGTCCCCACTTTGTAAAGCAGTATTCAAGGGTACCAATTTACCGTTTACTTTGGCTCCCCGGGTATGCATGCCCACTTCGGTATGTATATTGAAAGCGAAATCCAATGGGGTGGCCCCCTTGGGAAGGGATTTTAATTCTCCCTTGGGCGTAAATACAAAAATTTCTTTGGAATAGAGGTTGAGTTTAAATTCCTCTACAAAATCGACCGCATTGCTGTTGGCATTTTCCAAGGCTTCCTGTAGCTTGTTGAGCCATTCTTCTATTCCCTGCTCCTTTTGATTGCCATGCTTGTATTTAAAATGGGCGGCATACCCTTTTTCGGCAATTTCATGCATTCTTTCACTACGGATCTGAACTTCCACCCATTTGCCCTTGGGCCCCATTACGGTAATGTGCAGGGCTTCATAGCCCGTAGATTTGGGAGAGGAAATCCAATCCCTCAGACGTACGGGGTTAGGGGTGAAGTGATCGGTAACAATGGAATATATTTTCCAGGCCAAAAACTTTTCGTTATGTCTGTCCGATTTGTATATAATCCGAATGGCAAATTTGTCATATATCTCCTCGAAGGATACATTTTGAACCTTCATTTTTCGTCGGATGGAGAATATGGATTTCATCCGGCCCTTTATGTAGTAATCAAGGTTCTCTTTGTCCAAGGAGTCGCTTATTACCCCGGAAAATGCATCTATATAGGCCTGTTGTTCTTCCTTGGACTCCTCAATCTTACCTAGGATATCTTCGTAAACATCTGGTTCCGTATATTTCAGGCTAAGGTCTTCCAGTTCCGTTTTTATATTGTAGAGCCCTATTCTATGCGCTAATGGCGCGTATATGTACAAAGTCTCGGAGGCTATCTTCACTTGTTTATGCTCCGGCATGGAATCCATAGTGAGCATATTGTGATATCTGTCCGCAATTTTTATAATGATTACCCGTACATCGTCATTTAGGGTAAGCAGCATTTTTCTAAAATTCTCCGCCTGTTGGGATATGTTCATATCTTTTTTCAGGTGGGCAATTTTGGTAAGTCCGTCTACGATCCGTGCAACCGTTTCGCCGAACAAACGTTCTATGTCCGCTAAGGTATATTCGGTGTCCTCAACTACATCGTGGAGTAGGGCAGAGGCTATGGAAACAGCATCGAGACCCATTTCCGAAGCTACAATTTTGGCTACTGATATGGGGTGGAAAATATAGGCCTCCCCAGATTTTCTTCTTTGGTTTTTGTGGGCATCTACGGCAATATCAAAGGCAGAGCGTATCAGTTTCTTGTCCTCATCGGTAAGACTTTGATAGCTTATACGGAGCAGTTCCTTATATTGCTTCGCAATTTCCTTGTTTTCCTTCTCAATGGCTGCTTCGGTCATCATATAGAACTCCTTTAAACTTTCTCAATAGGCTAAAAACACCCTCTTTTTGCTTTTTTTCCTTCCGTAGCGATGCTATGCGACTCAAAAAAACCTTCAATTGGGCAAAAAATGTCTAATTTTCGCTTCAATCTAAAAAGATTAAATGAGCTCATATTAAAAATAGCACAAACTATAATTGTAGACAACAAAAATTATACCTTTAAATTTTGGATCCTGGACATTAAGGTCGGGTGCGAGTAGTGCATAAAAACATAGGCAGGATGGGGAGTGAGATTACTTAGGCTATTTTTGGATAATTTTTTCAAGGAGGTAATAAGAGGTTTGGGGGCATAGGTTTTTTTGGCAAAATCATCTGCCTGAAACTCAAATTTCCTGGACATGGCGTTCATGACCAATCCCGTAATTTCGGATATAGGGCTGTATAGAATTCCAAAACCGATAAGTGCGGCATGAAAACTAGGCTGCGAAACACCGATGGCCAAAGATACCTCCGGATTGTTAATAAAAATGGATAGGATAAATAGGGTAAAACCCGTTAATAAAATAGAGGCCGATAAATTGAAGATGATGTGTTTTCTTTTATAATGGCCCACTTCATGCGCAAGTACTGCCACAATTTCGTCTTCTTCCAGATCGTTGATCAGGGTATCGTACAGTGTTATTCTCTTTTCTTTGCCAAATCCGGAAAAATAGGCATTGGCCTTCGTAGACCGTTTAGACCCGTCTATCACAAATATATTTTTTATTTCGAACCCCACTTTTTTGGCATAGGCCTCAATTTTACTTTTTAAGCTGCCTTCTGCCAAGGGGGTTTGCTTGTTAAAAAGAGGTACGATCAGCTTACTGTAAAACAGGTTCATAAAAAGCATGAAAATGGCGATGAGGGTCCAGGCATAAATCCAAAAGTGGGTGCCCGCCCATTGAAAAAACCAGATGATCAATGCAAGAATGCCACCTCCAAGAACCACCATCATGACCCACCCCTTAATTTTATCTGTCCAAAATAATTTTCGGCTGCTCTTGTTAAAGCCGAATTTTTCCTCTATCACAAAGGTGTGGTAATAGGAAAAGGGGATGGTAACAATATCGTTGCCGATCATGATAATCCCGAAAAAAATAAGTGCAATCACAATGGGGTTGTCACTGATGCCCCTGGCAATGGTGTCTATCCAATCAAACCCCCCTAAAATTAAAAACATCAAGGTGAGACAAAGGGAGAAGACGGAACTTGCCATGCCAAAACGATAGTTGGTTTTTTTATATTCTTGGGATTTTTGGTATTCTTCCTTGTCGAAAACGTCGCTTAGCTCACCGGGAACGGGATGGGTATAGCGTTTGGCGTTTAAATGTTCCAGTACGGCTTCAATTATAAATTGAATCAACAGAATGGATATAATGATGTAAAATAGGATGTTACTGTTCATTTATAAGAAAACTAAAGGATTTCAATATTTATTATGTTGCGGAATGGAGGATAACGATGCTACTTTAAGCCTCCCGTTGTCGTCTCGCCTCAAAGATAAGTATTGCCGCCGATACGGAGACGTTCATGGAGTCTATTTCACCGTACATAGGAATAATTATATTTTGAGCGGCCTTATTAAGCCATTGTTCCGATAGGCCTGTGGCTTCCGTTCCTACCACAATTGCTGTTCCCTTGGTATAATCCACTTCCGTATATGGCTTGGAGGCACTTAATGCCGCACAGTTGATGGTGATATGGTGATGCATTAAGAATTGTATAATTTCAGGTGTAGATCCCATGGCTATACGGGTCGTGAATACACAGCCGACACTGGAACGGATTATATTTGGGTTGTATAGGTCGCTTTTTGGATCGGCAATAATCACGGCATCCAGTCCGGCAGCATCAGCGGTACGAAGAAGGGCGCCAATATTGCCAGGTTTTTCCGGGGCCTCAGCTACTAAAATAAGTGGATTGTCGTTTTTAAATGTTAAGGATTCCAGGGAATGCTCCCGGGCCATGGCTATGGCCAAAACACCCTCTGTAGTATCCCTATGTGCCAATTTTTGAAAAATATCCTTGGATATGGAAATTATTTCGGGGGCAGGGGAAATACCTTGAAGGATGTCCATTGCAGCATTGCCGGAAAAGAGTTCCGGATAGAAAAGAACGGTCTTTAGGGTATAATGTCCTTTAATGGCCAGCTGCAACTCCTTTAAACCTTCAATAATAAAAAGCCCGTTTTTTTTTCGTTCACGGGATTTTTCCTTTAATGCCATTGCACTCCTTACCAAGGGGTTGTGAGTACTGCCGATCTCCTTTATATAACTCATTGGTGCAAAAATAATATATTCTGTTAACTTAATTTTGATTTTACGACCAAGGGGACAACTAAATTAAGTAAAATGAAATATGTACTTATAGCCTTGTTTTTGGCCAATATGCTATCCTGTAAGATGGATAACAAGACCAGGAAAGTGGAAGTGGCAAAACCAATATTGGAAGACAAGCTTGTCCCTGATGAACTGTACCCGGAGCCATTACTAAAGGTTTTTGTGGCACATGGAGGCTTGGCAAATTGGAAAAAACAGAGGACTTTGGTCTTTGGGCAGGGGGAGGAGTTGCACACCATTGATCTTAAAACCAGAATGGACCGGGTAGACGGACCTACTTATTCCCTAGGGTTTGATGGGGATAGGGCATGGCTGCTCGATGATGAAAATACATTTAAAGGTGATCCGGTATTCTATCACAATCTTAAATCCTATTTTTTCAATATGCCTTTTGTGTTGGGGGATAAGGGCATTGTTTATGGGGAAACTGAAGATTTGGTATATGGAGGTGTGCATTATCCGGGTATTGCCGTACGTTTTAAATCGGGAATCGGCACCTCCTATAAAGATGAGTACTTTCTACATTATGACCCCAAGACCTATAAAATGGCTTGGCTTGGATATACGGTAAGTTATGGTAGCGGGGAGCGTTCCAACAGTGTAAATTGGATAGGTTATCATGATTGGACGAGCGTAGCGGGCCTCATGGTTCCCAAAACATTGACTTGGTACGGTTCCGAAGGGCGAACCATTAAAGAGCCTAGAAAACTGATGGTCTTTGAAGCCATAGGGTTTGGCGAGCAGGCCAAACCGTTGAATTTTTTTACGAAGCCTGAAAATGGGGTATTTGTAGTGGGAAAGGTACAAAAGTAGTATTCCTTTACAGGAAAAGGGGAAACCCTTTGCATACCAAATCTTTTTTCCTGTTTTAATTCGGATTATTTCACCTTATATTTTTCCATATACCTTTTCCATAATTCCGTTTGGTGGGTTTCCAATGAAATATCCCTTCCGTCAATAAAGGCCTTGTTCAATTGGTTGGTCCTCATATCCAGGGCATCGCCTTCAGAAATAAATAAGGTGGCACTTTTACCTACTTCCAAAGTACCGTAATCCCGGTCTATTCCCAATATTTTGGCCGGATTTAGTGTAATCATTTGGAGGGCTTTTTCCTTGGAAAGTCCTTCTTGTACAAGTTGTCCGGCATAAAACGGCAGGTTTCTGTTTTGAAAGTTTTTTGCATCCATGTTTTGCATGGCTACCAATAGTCCGCTGTCCGATAGTAATTTGGGCAGTTTATAGGGTAGATCATAATCGTCGTCCTCCGAAAATGGTAGGTTATGGGGTGCCCTTACCAATACGGGTATTTGATGCCGTTTTAAGAATTCTGTAATTTTATATGCGCTATACCCTCCTACCAATACAACCTCCTGCACGCCAAGATTTTTGGTATTGGTAATGGCATCCATTATTTCCTTTTCACCGTCGGCATGAACATATAGTTTTTGCGTTCCGTTGAAGAGACCTTGGGTGGCGGCATAGGCGGGATTGATTTCTTGGCCCGGACTTTTTCCATAGGTAAGGGCGTTTTTTAGAAAACGTATAATTTTTTCCTTTTCCTTAGGGTAATCGTTATTGGGGATGTATCTACGGGTCTGGCCTTGAGAGGAAGAACCTTGTTTAAAGCCCTTCGGCCATGTCAGATGAATACCGTCATCGGCCTTTACTACTGCATCTTCCCAATTCCAAGCATCAAATTGCATCACGGACGAGGTTCCTGAAATGGTACCGCCTTTAGGTGAAATCTGCCCTAGTAAGACCCCATTTGGACGCATACTTTCCACTACTTTGGATTCTGCATTATAGGCGATCAAACTTCTTACATGAGGAATCAATTCCCCTATTTCGTCCTTGTCATTGGAGGCCCTAACGGCATCTACCTCAATAAGGCCCAAAGAGGCACAGGTAACGATGAAACCGGGGTAGATATGCTTGCCATTGGCGTTTATTACAACTCCCTTGCGGGCAATACGGGCTTTGGCATCCCCTACATAAGAAATCTTTCCGCCCTCGAACATGATAAGGGAGTTCTTAATAACGGAACCATTGCCCAAATGGGCTACGGCCCCTTCAATGCTTATGGCTTCCTTCTGTACATCGGCCGGGGTTTGTTGTGCAGTTCCCTTAATGATTAAGGTAAATAGGACGAATACTAGGGCATTTTTAATATGTTTCATCATAATTTAGATTTTAAAGGCTGTCACAGTGAAATTCCTTTTGGTCTTTTTTCTTTGGTTCCTGGGTGGGGCTGCCATTGCCCTTCTCCTTGAGCATTAGGTTGATCAGCAAGGCCCTTTCTTGTTTTATGGACTCCCTTTGTTGCCTGTCCTTCTCCAGATCAAAATATACTGCTCCTTCAATAATAGTTTTTTCCACTTTGGCATAAACGGATAGGGGGTTGTTGTTCCAAAGTACCAAATCTGCATCTTTTCCTTCTTTTATACTTCCCACCCTATCGTCTATATGCAACAACTTGGCAGGGTTTATAGTGACCATTTTCCATGCCTCCAATTCTGACATCCCCCCGTATTTTATAGTCTTGGCGGCTTCCTGGTTTAATCGTCTGGACATTTCGGCGTCGTCACTGTTTATGGCAACGGTTATGCCCTGACTTTGCATAATGGCCGCATTGTAAGGGATGGCATCGTTTACTTCGTATTTATAGGCCCACCAATCACTAAAGGTAGATGCACCTACACCATGTTCCGCCATTTTGTCGGCCACCTTGTAACCCTCCAGGATATGGGTAAAGGTGTTTATCTTAAAGTTGAATTTTTCGGCCACCTTCATCAGCATGTTGATTTCGCTCTGAACATAGGAATGACAGCTTATAAAACGTTCCCCGTTAATTATTTCCGCCAGGGTTTCCATCTCTTCGTCAAACCTGTAGGGCTGCCCGCTTTTCTTCTTGATATCGTATTCTTTGGCCCTTTGGAAATAATTGATAAAGGTTTGTTCCACTCCCATCCTGGTCTGTGGAAATCTGCTATAACTGTTCCAGTTGGACTGTTTTACATTTTCGCCCAGGGCAAACTTTATAAATTTGGGAGAGTTGTCATAGATCATCCCGTCCGCACCGGCACCCCATTTTAATTTTAGGATCGCCGATCGTCCGCCAATAGGATTGGCGGAACCGTGCAGTAATTGGGCTGAAGTTACGCCACCGGCCAGATCGCGATAAATTCCGATATGTTTTGGGTCTACCACATCTTCCATTTTTACCTCGGCAGAGGAATTCTGGCCGGATTCATTAATGGCCAGAGCGGCGATATGTGTATGTTCATCTATTATGCCCGCGGTAAGGTGTTTTCCGGTGGCATCTACTATCTCCGCCCCACCGGGCTTTAGGTCTGTACCTATTTTTACAATTTTACCGTTTTTTACAAGGACGTCCGTATTTTCCAAAATGCCGATATCCTCACTGGTCCAGACCGTGGCATTTTTGAACAGCATGGATTCTTGTTTGGGTTGTTGGGAATAACCGTAGCCAATATTGGGAAAGGTTACCGGAACCACTATTGGTTTCTCCATGGCTTCCTCTTTTTCAGTTTCGGAAAATGCAGAGGTCTTTGAGGCGGTAAAAGTGGTTTCGGTACCATCGGGCAATATAAGTTTGCCTGTAAGCTCATTGGAGCTGGGGGTGGCCATTGCCGATAATCGAAATGCCTGGTCCCCTTCTTTATTATTGAAGGAAAGGGATAGCCAATTGTCTTCATAATTAATTTTGGAAGGCAATTTATCCTCCCCTTCTTTTAGCTCGGCCTTGGGTTTGTCCAATTCTCCGGTAATCGATAATCGATATATTTTTTTTCCGGCAGTTAAACTGTAGTTTCCACGGATATCCCTAAGTGCTATGTCATTGATAATGTGCTTTCTGCCCTGTACCCAATTTTCATAAAGAATACTTTCCTTGTCGAAAATATCTCCGGAAGTGATCAAGAAATTAGCTTGATGGCCACTTTGCAGGGAACCGATCATATTGGATCTGCCCAAGATCTGTGCGGGAATCGTGGTAAGTGCCTCCAAAGCCTTTGTTTTTGACAGGCCGTAACCAATAGCCTTTAATAAATTTTTTCTGAACGAGGAGGTAGATTTTTGATCGTGAAATGTAAGGCTAAAAGTGATCTGGTTTTCTTCAAGGACCTTAGGGTTTGTAGGGGCCTGATTCCATGAACGCATATCCTCCAGGCCAATATATTGGGACAAATAGGGGTCGGAAACGTCATAGGGGTCAGGGAAATTAATGGGAACGATCAAAGGGGCATTGGTGGCCTTTATTTCCGTTATGCTTTCAAATTCATTTCCTCCTGCCAGTATCGCATAATTAATATTGAATATATCCCCTATTTTATCTGCCCTTAATATGTTGTCCTTGTCCTTGGCCTCAAAGATCTGGACCAGACCTTTATTGGCGTTCAGGGCCTCTAAGGAAAGATCCTTGGTGCTTACATTTCCCTGGGCGTACCAATCGGCATCAAAGTACATTTGTCTCAACAAGGCCAAGGTGCCCATTAGGGATGTAGGATAAGCTTGCCGTTTGGCAACGCTTTTGGTCAATGAAAAGTACTGTGCGGATCTGTCGGCCAATACCCTATCCGAATCATTGCCCATATCGTTCAATGAAATAAGGGCGCCGACTCCACGCGCAATTCCATCCTGTATATGGGTATTTACCACTCCAAAACCCGCTTCCCGTAAATCCTTGGCTTTTTTGTTGTCATACTTAAATCTGGATAGTGCATCGTTTTCCGGCATAATATGGTCGTTCCAGTAATATCCCTCCCTTGAGGGTTCATATTGCGCTGAACGGCCTACGGAAGTCGCCCGTTGGGGTTTTTCAACGCCAAAATCGGAATAAATATCTATGAACGAAGGGTATATGGATTTCCCTTCAAGATCGATCAATAGGGTGTTTTTAGGTAGGTCCACTGTTTTTCCTACCGCTATTATTTTACCTTTTTGAATGAGTAAGGTGCCTTTTTCCAATACTTTGGTAGGGGTTATATGTACCTCGGCGTTGACGAATGCCGTGAAATTGTTGTTCTCGGCTTTTACACCATCATTTTTTGGAAAGTAGTCCTGGGCGGAAAGGGACAACCCACAAAAAAAGATAACCAGCACATAAAAAAGTATTCTCATATTTTAATGTATTCTTTGTTTAAAGGATTTAAAAATAAGATATCCCATAAGATTATCGATACTATTTTGAACTTTTTGCACTTAAAAAAATTGGGTTTTGGGTGTTGGTGATAATTTAGGAATATGCGGTTTGTTGGCTATTTTAAGGTATAGGAGCTGCCCAGTGCCTATATCGGATTGTTCCGGTAATAATTGACCAAAAGGGTTACCACGGCATTGTAACTTTTTATTCCGTCCTTTTGGTTGTTGGCCTTTAGAAAAGTACTGAATATGGATTTGAAAACCGGTTCCATAGGATTGGCATGTGCCTCCCAGAATTCGGCCACTTCTTTATAATTCCTTTTAACTCCCGGATTCAGTTTGTTGTATTGGCGTTTAAATTCCTCTTGGTCCCTACTCGCCAGTTCATTTAGGCAATAGCTTAAGGCATAGGCATATGCCGAATATTTAAAATAGATATCCCCATTGCCAACGGTGGCCAAATACCCAATAAAATTGGTTTCATTTTCTGCGGAAAACCCTAGTTGATGCCCTATCTCATGGCCACATATGACGGGAAATCTAAAGTTGGGCAATGCACTGTTGGCCTGGGCCTCATTGGTAAAAGGGTTTAAATAACCACCATAGCCCATATAGCTCAGAGGGACGCTGAAAATGGATTTTTTTAAACTGGGGCGATGGTAGGTGAAAATGGGGAATTTGTTTTTTAGGGATCGGTAGCCTTCCAGGGTACGGTCCATTATTTCTTTTTTGCTGTAAGGAACTTGTACTATTTTATTGGTATCGGCGGTAATCATGAATTGTATTTCATTGGTTTTGAGCACCAATCGGTCCACAAACTCTACTAGGTCCTGCTGACTGTGTTTTTCTCCCAGTCCCAAAGTTTTTGAAAGGGGCTGTCTGTAATAGTTAAGGCCCCAAAGGAGATGAAATGTAAAATAGGCTACGGACAATATCATGGCAATGTCCCTTAGAAACCCAAGGATATTGTTTTTAATGGACATTTTGTTAACAAGGATATATCGGATCCCCATAATGACTAGAAGTGCATACAATAGGTCACCTACTGAAAAAGGAATCCATCCCATGATGCTGCGCCAAAATTCGGATATATGGAGATATACCCCTTTACTGTAATAGGTTTCTATAAATTCGGGGTATTGCCCAATCCATTTTACCAGGATGATTTGTGGGACCAATAGGAGAGCTACAAGATTTTTGATTTTAGTTTTCATCAGGCCAAAAATAGCCAATAATCTAGCACGGTTGTTTTTCTATCTGTATTTTTGACTTCATAATTAATAAAAATGAACAAGGAAATAAGAGTATTGGAGCCTAAAAATATCTGGAACAAATTTGCGGATCTGAATGCTGTTCCCAGACCATCCAAACACGAAGAACGGGTAATAGCATTTATGGTGGAATTTGGCAAGTCCCTTGGTCTAGAGACCATCAAGGATGTCGTGGGGAATGTAATCATTAGAAAGCCTGCCTCAGGGGGAATGGAAGATAGGAAGACCGTAATTTTACAGGCGCATTTGGATATGGTGCACCAAAAAAATGCCGACACCGATTTTGATTTTAATACCCAAGGCATAGGGATGTATGTAGATGGGGATTGGGTAAGGGCCAAAGGTACCACCTTGGGGGCCGATAACGGTTTGGGGGTAGCCACCATAATGGCACTGTTGGAGAGCAGGGATATTTCCCACCCACCTTTGGAAGCATTGTTCACCATTGATGAAGAAACGGGAATGACCGGGGCCAAGGGACTACAAGGCGGATTGTTGAAGGGGGATATTTTATTGAATCTGGACACTGAGGATGATGATGAAATTGATATTGGCTGCGCCGGAGGTATAGATATAACGGCAAAAGGTTTGTATGAAGAGGTTGCCTTAGAGGGGGGCTATACAGCATACAAAATAGGGGTAAAAGGACTTTCCGGAGGTCATAGTGGAATGGATATCCATAAAGGTTTGGGGAATGCCAACAAGATCATGAACAACTTATTGATATTGGGTCAGGAACAGCTTGGTTTAAGGATTTCCATAATTGACGGTGGCGGATTGCGAAATGCTATTCCAAGGGAAAGCACGGCTTTGGTTGCCATAAAAGTATCGGACTTCAATGAATTTGATAAACTATTTAAAGATTGGGGCAATGATATAAAAATAGAGTTTGCAGCAACCGAACCAAACCTTAAGATTGTTTGCGAACCTGCCCATCTTCCAAAAATGGTAATGGACACCAGTGATCAGCTGGCTTTGATAAATGCTGTAAAGAACGCCCATAACGGCGTCTATGCCATGAGTAGCACCATGAAAGACTTGGTAGAGACCTCCAATAATATGGCTAGGGTAGAGGTAGGGGCCGGCCGTATAGCTATAGCATGTCTAACCAGATCCTCCGTAGAGGAAGGGAAAATGGAGTTGGCCAAGGAACTGAAGGATATTTTTGAAAAGTCGGGCTATGAAGTGACCTTAAGTGGGGATTATCCCGGTTGGAACCCCAATCCCGATTCGGCCATCCTGGAATTGTTACGTACCAAATATATAGCGCTTTTTAATGAAAAGCCAAGGGTCGTTGCCTGTCACGCCGGTTTGGAATGTGGTATTTTGGGAAAGAATTATCCTGGAGTGGATATGATAAGTTTTGGGCCTACCATAAAGGGCGCCCATTCCCCCGATGAACGGGCCAGCATATCTTCATTGCAAAAATTTTGGAAGTTCATTTTGGAAATACTTCAGGAGATTCCCAAAAAATAGATTTGTTACGGTTCAAATGATGAACTCATCTTGATTTTTTTAGGTTCCTACCATTAAATTTCTTATATTTAAGGAGAGTCGAAATTGATTTGATATGGGAATTAAAAGTTTTCAGGGTCCTAGAGTTCAGCAATCCGGTGAGGAAGCACCTCTTCGGGTTAGTGATTATATGACCAGAAAACTGATTACTTTTAGGCCGGAGCAATCTGTGGAAGAGGTGATCGTTGCCCTATTGAAGTACAAAATTTCCGGGGGGCCGGTGGTGAACGATAGGAATGAATTGATAGGGATCATTTCCGAGGGGGACTGTATCAAACACATAAGTGAAAATAGGTACCACAATCTTCCAAGCTCCAATTTAACGGTGGAGGGACACATGGTGAAAAATGTGGAAACCATAGATAGCAATATGAATATTTTTGATGCGGCCAATAAGTTTTTGAATGAAAGGCGCAGACGTTTTCCAATAGTGGAAAACGGAAAGTTGGTCGGACAAATTTCCCAGAAAGATATTTTAAAGGCTACCTTAAGGCTTAAATCGCAAAACTGGAAATAGAATTTCCTCCTTTGGGGCAGATGGGGAATTTCATTTTGGCCCCTAATGCCATTTAGTTTGATACTTTACCGGTATAACAAATTGAAGATAAAAAATAATCCTTATTGACCTCTGTGTTATCGGAGTTCAATAAGGATTATTTCTTTTGCAGGGCAATTATTCGGCTATGCCGGTAATTTCCAGATCAAAAATTAATTTGGCATCAGGAGGAATAGGACCATAGCCCGCTTCCCCATAGCCTAAATGGGAGGGTATAAATAGACGTACCTTGTCTCCGACCTTCATTTGCATAAGGCCTTCCTTAAAGCCTGGAATTATCCTGGCTTCCGGACTGTAATCCATTGGAATGGCTTCATAACCGCGACCTTGTTTTCTGGCTTCCTGATAAACGCCATATTTTTTGGCGATTTCTTCGTAATTACTGTCAAATAATGATCCGTCCGCTAAATATCCGGCATATAGAACCTTTACCTTTTGTCCGATCTTGGGTTTTTCACCATTCCCCTCTGTTAGGGTAAGTATTTTAAGACCGGAGGGTAGCTCTTCTGCCGTAGCTTCCTCTGTGGCGATTTGGGCAACGAAATCGGTTTTCATTTTCTCCATGGCCTTGATTTTTTCTTCCTCTTCGGCAAAGTAATCATTCATTACTTTTACGGCATCAAATTTTTTGGCCTCCTTGCCGTTCCTAATAATTTCAACGGTGTTCATGACCACGTCTGTCACCGGTCGGTCCCCTTCCGCCGTTTTAACATTGGCAATGGAATCAACAACATCCATTCCTTCAACAACTTCCCCAAATACAGTATGTCTACCATTTAAAAAGGGAGTTTCCTTATGGGTGATGAAAAACTGGCTTCCGTTGGTAGTAGGCCCGGAATTGGCCATAGATAGGATACCTGCCTTATTGTGCGCAAGGGAGTCGTTAAATTCATCCTTGAATTTATACCCCGGATTTCCCATGCCCGTTCCCGTAGGGTCTCCCCCTTGAATCATAAAGTCCTTTATAATTCTGTGGAAGATGATGCCGTCATAATATTTTTTGCCCTTTAGGCTGTCGGTAACAAAGGGATTGCTTCCTTCGGCAAGAGATATAAAATTGGCAACCGTCAAAGGCGTTTTTTGGTACTCCAATTTGAGGAGAATTTCACCTTTGGTGGTGGTAATATCGGCAAAAATACCATCTCCCAAATCGGCATGCTTGCCCGATTTGCAGCTTGAAAATGCGATGGACGCGACTGCCAATAATAAATAAATTTTCTTCATTGTAGTTGATTTTTAATTGTTGTCTTCTTGTTTGTCTATATTTAAAATGGTAATGGTGGATTTAATGGGGACATTCACCCCAATTTTGTTATTGTCCCCGTGATACCCATAGGATAAGGAGGAGGGGAACAAAAAGGTGGCGGTTTCCTTTTCCTTTAAAAGTTTTATACTATTTCTCAAGACTGGAAAAAGATCTTGCTTATCTACCTTATAGGTTATGGTCCCGATATTTTCTTTAGAGTATATGGTGTCATTGTTGAAGGTCATAACGTTATATTCTAGTGTAACCAGGTCATCTGTTTTTGGGTGATAATCCGTCTGGTCGTTTTTGTGGATATAATGGTACCAAGAACCATTGCCGCTGGAAAAATAGGTGTTTAGGGAGTCGTTCTTGATAATTTCCATTATCTGTTTTTCTTCCTTTGCCAATAGGTCCTTATTGCGTTCCACCGATTTTTGTAGAATACTTCCTGTTTTAACTTTGACCGGCCTACGTGGTTCCGGTCCCTTGCAGTTGGAGAGGGCAATAATGAACAAAAGAAATAGGAGGTGCTTCATAGGGTTAGATCGTCTTTGTATTGGGGTAGGAGGGACTTAAATTGGCCTATTGTTTTTTCCATGGAAACATCGCTTCGCCCACCTGCGGCATTGGTATGTCCGCCTCCGTTGAAATGGGCCCTTGCAAATTCATTTACGGAAAAATCGCCTTCCGATCTAAAAGAGATCTTGATGATTCCTTCCTCCCTGTTTTCAATAAAAATAACGGCAAAAACAATTCCTTCCAAGGTTAGGCCATAATTCACAAACCCTTCTGTATCCCCCTTTTTGTAATCGAAGCTATCCAGTTCATCCTGGGATAAGGTGATAAATGCCGTGTTAAATTCCTCTAGGATGACCATGTTCTTTAAGGCACAACCTAAAAGGTGCAACCTACTTGGTGTGTTGGTGTCGTATACCTTGTTGTGGGCTTCGGTATTTTTGGCGCCTTGCTCTATTAGTTTGGCAATGACCAAATGTGTTCGGCCGGTAGTGGAAGAGTACTTAAAAGACCCTGTATCCGTCATAATACCGGTGTACAAAGAGATGGCAAGGTCCGGGGTAATGCTCTCAATATCGTTTAGGCTTTCTATTACATTGAAAACCATCTCACAGGTAGAGCTCATGCTGACATCGGAATACATAATTTGGGCATAATTATCCGGTTCCTGATGATGGTCTATCATTACAAATGTGGCCGATGAACCTTCCAGTAAAGGTTGTAATTGCCCGATCCTTCCCAAGTGATTAAAATCCAAGGTGCATATTACAGTGGCATTTTTAATGAGGGAACTGGCGGTTGGGGAGTCTCTTTCAAAGTTGACTATTTGTTCGTGTCCCGGCATCCATTTTAAGAATTTGGGAAAATCGTTGGGAACTATGACGTTGGCATCCTGACCTTTGCCCTTTAGATAGTGCCAAAGCCCTAAAGAAGAACCAATAGCATCCCCGTCCGGATTTTTGTGCGGTATAATTACAATTTTCTGGGGTATCTCCAATAGGCCTGCAATTGCCTTTGTAATCTTTAAATTCATGGGCGCAAAGATACAATTTAATAATAAACGCCATTATTCCATGAATCTATTTTTACAATGTTGGTAAACTAACCTATGCCGTACCCCAAGTGATGGTTTTCCAAGTTATACGTAAACATCCTTATTACTTCTTTATGAAGTGGTTAAATCCCAAATAATGGATTTGGGAAAAGAAAGTTTCCCTAGTTTAGGTTGGGAGGCGCTAATATTTGAATATAGGGCTAAACAATCCTATATTTATTTCTTTGATAATATTGAAATTATAAGGAACAACAATTTTTGTAAGTGTAATTATAATTACGATTTTAACGGTCAATAAATAGGATAATATTATTCAATACCCGAACAGATGTCCAAAATTTGATGATAGAATTGATGTAATGGAATACAATTTTGTTATAAAACAATACATATGGTCCATCCTGTTAATGTGTGATTAATAATGGGTATTTGTGACTGTTTTTAGGAATGCAAGGTGGATTTGATTGTTAAAGAGGCCTTTTTCTACTTTTTTGTCTTGAACAAAGTGCGCTCAGGGAGACATTTTATATTTTTTTTAATGATTTCCTTAAAGGAGGGGTTAATGGGAAAGTCGGATTCTTAGTTATATTTGCGGGAAAATTTTTTTATGTTGGATATACTCTTAATTGTTTCGGGATTGGTATTGTTGATTGCAGGGGGAAATTGGCTTTTAAAAGCGGCGGTTGCGCTATCATTAAAGCTCAATATACCAAAGATAGTAATAGGTATGACCGTGGTTTCCTTTGCCACCTCTGCGCCCGAGTTGATAGTTAGTGTAAATGCTGCTTTGGAGGGCTTTCCGGATTTGGCGCTGGGAAATGTTGTAGGCTCCAATATTGCCAATCTGGGTTTGGTACTGGCAATAACCGTTATCCTGGGCAGTATTGAGGTTAAAAAAAGTTTTTACACCACGGATTGGCCAGTAATGATGTTGGCTTCCCTCTTATTTTTCGGTTTTATTTATTTTGATGGACAATTACAAAGATATGAGGGCTTGGTCATGGTGGTTACACTTTTTGTCTTCTTGGTATATCTTTTGCGTTTTCAGAAAACTGCGGTGGTAGATGAGTTGCCCGAGGATGATGTGCCGCTGCCATTATATAAAACGGGGCTATTTTTGGGTATAGGGGGGATTGCCCTGTGGGGAGGTTCTGAACTGTTGATTAATGGGGCTGTGGGGCTAGCAACTTCTTTTGGGGTTAGTGAGCGGGTAATTGCGGTAACCGTAGTGTCTGTCGGGACCAGTATTCCGGAATTGGCTGCTTCTGTAATTGCAGTGCTTAAAAAGGAAAAGGCCATTTCTTTGGGAAATCTAATAGGTTCCAATATTTTTAATCTGTTGGCCGTTTTGGGCATAACATCATTGATTGCCCCTATTAAAGTGTTGGACCAAGGTTTGTTGACCAGCGATATTTTTTGGATGTTGGGCATCTCCTTTGTTGTTCTTCCCTTAGTGTTCTTGCCCAAAGGGCTTAGGTTGGAATGGAGGGATGGAACAATCCTTTTGGTTATGTACATTATATTCGTCTACTTCACCATAAGTTAGTTGCTGAACTACATTGGTAAATGTAAATAAACAGCATGGTTACTTTGCCGATGCGAGTACGGCCATAGCCCGTTCCGATAGGCCTGCCCAACCGTGAAGATCGTGCCGGCAATACATAAGTCGTATAAAAAAACCGCTCCTCTTTCTCAAAAGGAACGGTCGGTAAAAAATAATCAACAATTATTTTTTTACTCTTTATATTTTAGCGGACTTCACCGTTTTGATAATTCTTCCCGCTATTTTGTACGGATCGCCGTTGGAAGCCGGTCTTCTATCTTCCAACCAGCCTTTCCAGCCTTTTTGTACTGTAATGATCGGTATTCTAATAGAGGCGCCCCTATCGGAAATACCATAGCTAAAGTCATTGATGGAAGCAGTTTCATGCTTACCTGTCAATCGTTGTTCGTTAAACTCGCCATATACGGCTATGTGCTCTTTTACAACGGGGCGGAAAGCCTCACAAATTTTTTCGTAAACTTCCCTGGAACCACAAGTTCTTAAGGTAGTATTGGAGAAGTTGGCGTGCATACCGGAACCGTTCCAATCCGTGTCTCCAAGAGGTTTGGGGTGGTATTCAATATAGTAACCGTATTTTTCGGTCAATCTGTCCAAAAGATATCTTGCTACCCAAATTTCATCACCTGCCTTTTTTGCACCTTTGGCAAATAATTGGAATTCCCATTGTCCACAGGCAACTTCCTGGTTAATTCCTTCAAAGTTTAAACCTGCCGCTATACAGGCATCGGCATGCTCTTCAACCAATTCCCGACCGTGGGTATTAAGGCCTCCAACGGAACAGTAGTACATACCTTGGGGTTTTGGGTATCCTCCCCTGGGAAATCCTAAAGGAAGTTCTGTTTTGGTGTCCATTATAAAATATTCCTGCTCAAATCCAAACCAGAAATCATTGTCCTCATCTTCTATAGTGGCCCTGCCATTGGAAATGTGCGGGGTGCCGTCCGGATTCATAACCTCGGTCATTACCAAATAACCATTGATACGATGCGGATCTGGATAAATCGCTACAGGTTTAAGTACACAATCCGAAGATCCTCCTTCGGCTTGGCGGGTTGAACTGCCGTCAAAAGACCAGATGGGGCAATCTTCCAGTTTGCCACTGAAATTTTCCTCGATCTTTGTTTTGCTCCTCATGTTTTGAGTGGGTTCGTACCCATCCAACCAAATGTATTCTAATTTAGACTTGCTCATAATGTGTATTGTTGATTTTTAATATTAATGCAGACAAAAATAATAATTTCCATTATATATGCCATTTTTTAGTGGGTTAAATGATAATAATGATGGTATTTTTTTTAAGACCCCTATTTTTTTAGGGGTAAATTATTAAATATGTATTTTGTGTGAATTATTTTAATGAATTGTTATTTTTGTTGAAAAATTAAATTTATGTCAAATCAAAGATTTAAGGCCATAGCGAACAGCCATAGCAGGCCTGTAATGAATGTAGAGGAAACGGGCCGACGTTCGGAATATTTTGGGGTAAATGTGTTCAATGAGGAACGTATGTTGCAGTACTTGACCAAGGATGCATATGACAGGGTAAAGGCAGCTGTGGTTTCCGGAATTAAAATAGACCGAAAAGTTGCCGATCAGGTAGCGGAAGGGATGAAGGCATGGGCAATATCCATGGGGGCTACCCATTATACACATTGGTTTCAGCCGCTTACGGGAACCACAGCGGAGAAACATGATGCCTTCTTCGTTTTTTCTCCGGAAGGAAGGGCAATGGAAAAGTTTGGCGGAGGTCAGTTGGTGCAGCAGGAATCCGATGCTTCCAGTTTTCCGAATGGAGGGATCAGAAATACTTTTGAAGCCCGTGGTTATACGGCATGGGACCCGACCTCACCGGCATTTTTATACGGAACTACCCTTTGTGTTCCAACGGTTTTTGTGGCCTATACTGGGGAAGCCTTGGATAATAAGGCCCCGTTATTAAGGGCGTTGAGCGCCATTGATGAAGCAGCGACAGCGGTGGCTAAATTCTTTGATAAAAATGTGTCCAAGGTCAATGCCACCTTGGGGTGGGAGCAGGAATATTTCCTGATAGACAAATCCTTGGCATTTTCCAGACCGGATATTAGTTTGACAGGTCGTACCTTAATTGGGCAATCTGCAGCAAAAGGACAGCAATTGGACGATCATTATTTTGGGGTCATTCCAAGTCGCGTATTGAATTTTATGAAAGATCTGGAAAAGGAGTGTACCAAATTGGGAATTCCGGTAAAAACCAGACATAATGAAGTGGCCCCCAATCAATTTGAGTTGGCCCCCATCTTTGAAGAGACCAATCTGGCCGTAGACCACAATCTGTTGCTAATGGATGTCATGGAAAAGATTGCGGATAAACATTTTTTTAAAGTACTGTTTCATGAAAAGCCTTTTAAGGATATAAACGGGTCCGGTAAGCACAACAATTGGTCTTTGTCTACCGATACCGGCGTCAACCTCCTCAGTCCCGGGTCCACCCCCATGAAAAATCTTCAGTTTTTGACTTTTTTCGTGAATACAATTAAGGCAGTGGACAATTATGAGGAATTATTGCGTTCTTCCATTGCTTCGGCCAGTAATGACCATAGGTTGGGGGCCAATGAGGCACCTCCGGCCATTCTGTCCATTTTTATTGGCCAACAGTTGAACGAAGTCTTAAATGAGTTGGAGGGGGTTACCAAAGGGAAATTATCGCCTGAGGAAAAAACCGAATTAAAATTGAACGTGGTAGGTAAAATTCCGGAAATCCTTTTGGACAATACCGACCGTAACCGTACTTCTCCCTTTGCCTTTACGGGCAATAAGTTTGAAATGCGGGGCGTTGGCTCCAAGTCCAATTGCGCTAAGCCCATGACGGTACTGAACACCATTGTGGCCAAACAGCTTATGGCCTTTAAGAAAGAGGTGGATCTACTGGTGGATAAGAAAGGGCTTAAAAAGGATGAGGCTATTTTTAATGTGCTAAGGGAGTATATCAAGACCTCCAAAAGAATCAGATTTGAGGGGGATGGCTACAGCGAGGCTTGGGAGAACGAGGCCAAATCCAGAGGCTTGAGCAATAATAAGAACACTCCACAGGCATTGCAGGTACTGACTTCCAAAGAAAGTCTGGCACTGTTCAAGTCCATGAACGTTATGAGCGAAATTGAGGTGAGGGTCCGGCAGGAGGTAGAGTTGGAGGAGTACATTCTTCATATTCAGATCGAGGGCAGGGTATTTAACGAGTTGGCTTATAGCTATATCATACCGGCGGCAGTGGAGTATCAGAATAAATTGATAGAAAATGTGGTAGGTTTAAAAGAGATTTACGGTGCCGCCCACAAGAAAATGTCGGAAAGTCAGTTGGATATTGTCGAGCGGATTTCCGAGCATATCCGTGCCATTAAGATCAAGATCGATGCCATGGTCGATGAGAGAAAGAAAGCCAACAATATATCCGACATAAACAAAAAGGCCTTTGCCTATTGCGATAATGTAAGGCCCTATTTTGACGAAATACGTTACCATTGTGATAAATTGGAGCAACTGGTCGGGGATGAGTATTGGCCATTGACCAAATATCGGGAACTATTGTTCATTAAATAATAGGCCCTGTATAAATATTGTATTAAAAGCCCGCAATTAGTGGGCTTTTTTTTATGGATTCCCCTATTTTTGTCGCAAACATTTATTCATGAGCTCATCAACTAGCAAAAGATATGATCAAAGAGGGGTTTCCGCTTCCAAGGAAGATGTCCATAATGCCATAAAAAATATTGATAAAGGCCTCTTTCCCCAAGCCTTCTGTAAAATTGTACCCGATTACCTTACCAATGATGGGGAGTATTGTTTGGTGATGCATGCCGATGGTGCCGGAACCAAATCCTCCTTGGCCTATATGTATTGGAAAGAGACTGGGGACATTTCGGTATGGAAAGGAATAGCACAGGATGCCCTGATCATGAATCTTGATGATCTTATTTGTGTTGGGGCTACGGATAATATTATACTGTCCTCCACCATAGGGAGAAACAAAAACTTAATTCCCGGAGAAGTCATATCGGCCATAATCAATGGAACGGAAGAGTTGATAGAGGATTTGGAAAAACATGGGATTACGATACGATCTACAGGAGGGGAAACGGCAGATGTAGGGGATTTGGTACGTACCATTATCGTAGATTCTACGGTAACGGCAAGGTTGAAAAGAAGTGAGGTCATCAATAATGCCCATATTAAGGCGGGCGATGTTATTGTTGGTCTATCTTCCTCAGGACAGGCCAGCTACGAAAAGGAGTATAATGGAGGTATGGGAAGTAATGGGCTTACCTCTGCCAGGCATGATGTTTTTGCCAAATACCTGGCTAAAAAATACCCTGAAAGTTATGATGCTGCGGTACCGGAAGATTTGGTGTATTCCGGAAACGTGAGGTTGACCGATGAGGTCCCGGACGCTCCCTTGGATGCGGGAAAATTGGTGCTTTCCCCAACCCGTACCTATGCCCCAATTGTAAAAAAAATTCTCAGTAAATACGGTACGGACGATATTCATGGAATGGTGCATTGTAGCGGTGGAGCACAGACCAAGATCCTTCATTTTGTCAACGACCTTCATATTGTTAAGGATAACCTGTTTCCCGTTCCCCCATTGTTTCGATTAATTCAGGAACAATCGGGGACCGATTGGAAAGAGATGTACCAAGTTTTTAATTGTGGACACAGGTTGGAACTGTACGTAAATCCTTCTATTGCCGAAGACCTTATCGCCATATCGGAAAGCTATGGGGTTTCGGCCCAAATTGTAGGCCGGGTGGAAGGGAATTCTGTTAAAAAACTCACAATTAAAAGCGAGTACGGCACCTTTGAATATTAAGGTATACGATTACACTTTTTCCTTCGTTAATTTATTAAAGAAATTACGTTATGGAAAGAAAGCAGTTTTTAAGGACTTTGGGTAACGGAGCGGCCTTTGCCCTTGCTTTTCCTTGCTTGCATGGCTGTTCCAAAGATAATGATGGCAATATTGTTGAAGTTCCGGCCGGTGTAGATTTTACAATTGATTTAAATTCCCCCGAAGGAACCAAGTTGGCGGACAAGGGAAGTTTTATATTAAAAAACTTGGTCGTGGTGGTTAAGGATTTGAACGGTAACTTTGTGGCGGCCAGTCAGGTCTGTAGTCATGAATCCTATGATCAGGTTCGATTTACGGCCAATAACGGAGGTATTTTTCACTGCGATGTGCATGGGTCCCGGTTTGATCTGGACGGCTCTCCTTTAAATCAGGTAGATAATAGTCCGGCCAAACCCCTTAAAATATTTAAAACGGAGTTGGAAGGGCAGATCCTTCGCGTTTTTGAATAGTCCAATCTTAATTTTAACCTACAGATCTACATGGAATTTTCCTTAAAGTCGTTCTTCATGAATGTATTTGGGTCCCTTTCTATGCCTTGTGTTGGTATGGGGGAGACATTGGTATTTACGGCCTTAAGTAGTAGGGCAATGTGTTGTGTGCCTTGGTCTGTATGGAGCGGATCTGGGGGCTGTAACAACAGTGTACTTATCCTGGACAATACGAAAAAAAGTTCCATCTCTAATATTTTTCAGGGGTGAGGACATTTTTTTTCTTTTTGATATATTGTTCGGTAATGATAGGCCATTCCCAGCAATCTAAATACGTTACCGTTCAGCGATCGGTAAACTTAATGGGCGATAGATTTGATATTACCGTAGTGGCCGATAATGAAGAAATAGGCTATATCAATATTGAAGAGGCCGTTTCTGAAATTAAGAGGATAGAAAAACTGGTATCTTCCTGGGATGAGGAATCGGAAACTTCGGAAATCAATAAAAATGCAGGTATAAAACCGGTAAAGGTAAGTGTAGAGCTGTTCAAGCTAATTGAAAGGGCGAATCAGATTTCAGAAATAACCAACGGGGCATTTGATATTACATTTGCAGGCTTGGATACTATATGGAAGTTTGACGGTTCTATGAAATTCAGGCCTACCAAAGACGAAATTATACAATCTGTAAGCAAGGTAGGGTACAGGAAAATTATTCTCAACGAGAAAGATGGAACGGTCTTTCTGCAATTGAAAGGGATGAAGATAGGCCTTGGGGGGATCGCCAAGGGCTATGCTGCCGATATGGCCAAAGCGCTGTTGGTAGGGAAACAGGTTCGCGCCGGGGTCATCAATGCTTCCGGAGACCTAACCACTTGGGGTACCAAGGCTACAGGGGAAAAATGGCTGATCGGAATCGCGAATCCACTTAGCAAGGACAGAATATTTTCATGGTTGCCCGTTTTGGAATCGTCTGTAGCTACTTCCGAGAGCTATGATAAATATATCACTTTTGACGGAAGGAAATATTCGCATATTCTGGATCCCAGAACTGGAAGCCCTATTTCCGGCATAAATAGTGTCTCTGTCTTTTCAAAGACGGCGGAATTGTCGGATGCCCTGGCCACCGCTATTTTTGTGCTTGGAGTGGATTCGGGTATGGCACTGATCAATCAATTGAAGGGAACAGAGGCCATTATTGTGGACGGTAATAATATAATGCACAAAAGTAGTGGTATTTTAATGAATTGATTCCTGATAGATAAAATGGAAAATTGAATTCATCTATTGGACCGAATATGTTTAAATGTACAAAATTATCGTAAATTCGCAGTCCAAGTGTAGATAGTATATGATAGATAAATTAAACATAGTAAAACAACGTTTTGATGAGGTTTCGGATCTTATAATCCAGCCCGGTATCATTGCCGATCAGAAACGTTATGTGGAGCTAAACAAGGAATATAAGGATTTAAAGCAACTTGTGGACAAGCGGGATCTTTATTTGGAATATACCAATAATATATCCGAGGCGGAGGAGATTCTCGCCGATGGCAGTGATCCCGAAATGGTGGATATGGCGAAAATGCAATTGGAGGAAGCCAAGGAAAAACTGCCCAAATTGGAAGAGGAGATTAAATTTATGCTGATACCCAAGGATCCGGAAGATTCCAAAAATGTTGTGGTAGAGGTGAGGGCAGGTACCGGAGGGGATGAGGCCAGTATTTTTGCGGGCGATCTTTTTAGAATGTACACCAAATATTGTGAATCCAAAGGGTGGAAGACGAATGTAATCGACCTAAGCGAAGGTACAAGTGGCGGGTACAAGGAAATACAGTTCGAGGTTACGGGCGAGGATGTCTACGGTACCCTTAAGTTTGAAGCTGGCGTACACCGGGTACAACGCGTGCCGCAGACCGAAACCCAAGGAAGGGTGCATACCAGTGCCGCTACGGTAATGGTGCTTCCGGAGGCCGAGGATTTTGATGTGCAGATAGACCCTAAGGACGTGCGAATAGATTTTTTCTGTTCTTCGGGACCTGGCGGCCAATCCGTGAATACCACCTATTCCGCCGTGCGTCTAACCCACCTCCCTACTGGTTTGGTGGCACAGTGCCAAGATCAGAAATCACAGCACAAAAACAAGGAAAAGGCATTCAGGGTATTACGCTCCCGCTTGTATGATATGGAATTGGCCAAAAAGCAGGAAGAGGATGCCGCCAAGAGAAATTCACAGGTAAGTAGCGGGGACCGTTCGGCTAAAATTAGGACCTATAACTACCCTCAAGGCAGGGTAACGGACCATAGGATAGGATTAACCCTCTACGATTTGCAAAATATTATTAATGGCGATATTCAACGTATAATAGACGAATTAAGTCTGGTTGAGAATACGGAGAAATTAAAGGAAGCCTCCGAGATATTTTAATTTCCATGACCACTGAATTTTTAGTAGAACAGATCCGAAAAAAGGAATCCTTTCTTTGTATAGGGTTGGATACGGACTTGGATAAGCTGCCTAAGCACTTGTTGCAGGAGGAAGATCCTATTTTTGCTTTTAACAAGGCCATAATTGATGCTACGCACCATTTATGTGTAGCCTATAAACCCAATACAGCGTTTTATGAAGCCTATGGAATAAAGGGATGGCAGGCTTTGGAAAAGACCATTAATTACTTAAATATCAATTATCCGGAAATATTTACTATTGCAGATGCCAAACGTGGAGATATTGGTAATACTTCTTCCCGTTATGCCAAAGCTTTTTTTCAGGATTTGGGATTCGATTCTGTTACCATAGCTCCCTATATGGGGCGGGATTCCGTGGAACCATTTTTGGCCTTTAAGGATAGGCATACCGTATTGTTGGCACTAACTTCCAATATGGGGGCGTTCGATTTTCAAACTAAAATGGTAGACGGAAAGGAGTTGTACCAGCAGGTACTGGAGATCTCAAAAACCTATCTGAATTCGGAAAATTTAATGTACGTTGTAGGGGCTACCAAGGCAACTTTTTTGACGGAAATACGCAATATTGTTCCAAATAGCTTTCTTCTTGTACCAGGGGTAGGGGCGCAAGGTGGCAGTTTAAAGGAGGTGTGCCAATATGGAATGACCGATAATGTGGGTCTTTTGGTAAACTCGTCCCGGGGAATTATTTATGCCTCGGATCAGGAAAATTTTGCGCAAATTTCTGCGGAAAAGGCAAAAGAATTACAACAGGAAATGAGTTTGGAACTTAAAAAACGTTTAACCCCTAAAGGGTCAGGGTCTGAATGATTTTTTGGATTTTAGTGGCTTTCAGTTCAAAAAATTCAGCAAGTTTTGAATCGGAATATTTTTTGCTGATGGCCTTTTCCATGAAATTTTGATATTGGCACTCCAAATAGTGTATTTCATTATGGCCATTGGTCATGGTAGATACAGCGCCAACTTTACAGTATTGATTTTCCATATCATTTTTTTCTTACAAATATAATTTAAAACAGGGCTTATGGCGGTCTTTGGGAAAGTGCATTTAACTAATAATCAGGTATTTTGTCTATTTTCGGTCCTGAGGTGATTTTGAAGGTTATAGTTTGATATATCCGCACCCTAATGGAGTGCGTTGAATTTAACACTACATTTATAAAAATTGAATATTGATAAGTTATACTGTTCATAGCCATGATTCCTCTGCCAAATGGGTGACTTTTGTGCATGGTGCAGGAGGTAGCTCCACCATTTGGTACAAGCAGCTTAGGGAATTTAAAAAGCATTTTAATGTACTTTTGTTGGATCTAAGGGGGCATGGCGACTCTAAGGTGCATCTGAAGGACGCTTTTAAGAATAGGTATACTTTTGACAATATAACCGAGGATATATTGGAGGTAATCAATTTTGAAAAAATAGAAAAATCCCATTTTATTGGAATTTCACTGGGTACCATTTTAATTCGGAATTTGGCCGAGAGGCATCCACATAGGGTGGAAAGCATGATTATGGGAGGGGCTATTATGAAATTGAACCTGAGGTCGCAAATATTGATGAGACTTGGGGTTATTTTAAAATCCATAGTCCCTTATTTATGGCTTTATAAGTTTTTTGCCTTTGTAATTATGCCCAATAAGAACCATAAGGAATCGCGATTGCTCTTTGTTCGCGAGGCCAAAAAATTGTGCCAAAAGGAATTCATCAGATGGTTTAAATTAACATCGGAAATCAACCCATTGCTTTACTTTTTTAGAACAGTAGATATAAAAATCCCTACGCTTTATGTGATGGGGGCGGAGGACTATTTATTTTTACCAACTATTGAACAAATTGTGTTGGACCATGAAAATGCAGAGCTGGTAGTGGTTCAGAATTGCGGGCATGTAGTGAATGTGGAGCAGCCAAGATTTTTTAATGATGCCGTTATAAAGTATCTTTTGGTAAAATAACGGGAACCTTACCTTAAAGCTAATGGCTATAAGCTTAATTCCATATTCTTGCCGGAACCTGATGGAAGTTGGGTTAAGGGAGGGCACCCTTGGAGGCAAATAAAAAAAACCGGTGCTCCCACCGGTTTTAAACTAACTAACTCAAAAATACTAACTCAAATTTTTTATTTGGTGCAAAACTATATTGCCATTAAAGGAAATAATGTGTCTTTGCATATAAGTAACGTCAATTAATTGGATTTATTGTATATACTGCCCGTAAATTGTTCCCAATTAATCCTGTAGGGCAAAAACTTTTTTCAACACTTCGGTGGTTCTGGAAGAGACCTTGTTCCTTATTTCTTTTTCCTCAACGGCAATCATGGTAAATACGCCATTTAACGCCTCTTGTGTAACGTAATCCGTGAGGTCCGGGTTTACATTGTTGGTAAGGGGAATATTGTTATACCTGGTAATAAGGTTGTTCCATATCTTATCGGCCCCTACTTTTTCAAAGGAATTTTTGATTACAGGGCTAAATTTACTGTAGAGTTCGGTTTGTGTAGTATTGGTAAGATATATGGTCGCTGCGTTGTCCGCTCCCAAAAGAATGTTTTTGGCATCGTTAAAGCTCATTCCCTTAATGGCATTGACAAATATAGGTGTGGCTTCGCCAACCGCATCCTCTGCAGCCCTATTAATAATTTTCAGGCCTTCATCTGCAAGACTGGAAAGGCCAATGTCCCTTAGGGTCCTGTCTACTTTCTGTAATTCCTCCGGGAGCATAATCTTTACCAGCTCATTTCTGAAAAAACCGTCCGTTTGGGTAAGTTTGCTCACTTGTTTGTCGATGCCCATTTGTAGGGCCTCCTTTAATCCGTTTGCAATTTCGGCGTTGCCAAGGGTACCTCCTTGGGGCAATTGATTGACCACTTGTTGTAGTTCCGAACACCCTATAAATTGAAACAGGATGATGGTTAAAAAGATTTTTTTCATTTTAATGTTTTAGGGTTATCACTATAACTTATGCTATAGGGATTTAGTACATCCTATTATGAGAAAATTACGGTTTTGTTATTATATACCATAGTCTTCCTGTTAATATGGAGCTTTACGGCCCTGGAAAGTACAATTTTTTCCAAATCCCGTCCCTTGGTTATAAAGTCCTTGATACTGTGCGCATGGGTGACTGTGGTAACATCCTGCTCTATAATGGGGCCGGCATCCAATTCTTCGGTAACGTAATGGCTGGTGGCACCTATAATTTTAACACCCCTCTCAAAGGCGGCATGGTACGGTTTTGCACCGGCAAATGCAGGAAGAAAGGAATGGTGTATGTTGATGATCTTATTGGGGTAGTTGTCTATTACCTTGCTGCTTACGATTTGCATATATCTTGCCAATACAATAAAATCTATTTGATATTCTTTCAAAAGTGCCAATTGGCGGTTTTCGGCTTCGCTTTTTGTTCCATTTGTTATCGGCACATGAAAAAAAGGAATATCGAATTGTTTGGCCACGTATTCCAAATCAATATGGTTGCTCAGGATGAAAGGTATTTCAACCTCCAGTTCACCAGAATTGTACCTGCTTAATAAATCGTATAGGCAATGATTGTATTTGGAAACAAAAAGCGCCATTTTGGGTTGTACGGATCCCAAATACAAACTCCACTCCATGCGGTGGGGCAGGGCCAATTCTTTTTCAAATTCTTGCTTCAAATTTTTCACCACTGGAATGTTCTTTTCAAAATCGCTTTCCAGTCTCATAAAAAACACCCCTGCTTCCTTATCTACGTGCTGGTCAATATAAATAATATTGCCCCCCTTTCTATGGATAAATCCGGTTACCGAACTTATAATTCCGGATTGGTCGGGGCAATTAATGAGGATAGTTGTCTTCAAAATAAATTGGTTTAGGCGCAAAATTAGGACTTTAGGAAGGAAGTACTCCGGCTGCAGGATATTTTTATAAAATTATAATAATATTGATGTTATTTTTACATTTTTACCAAATCTTGTTCTGATAATGGTCCTTTTTTTGTCTATAAACAGAAAGTGGCCAATTTCTCCAAGATTCGCTTTAAGGATTGAATGGGATTGCCATAGGCGACTTATTGCCTTGGCTCAACAGGCATAAGGATACTGGAAAAGATTTACCAAATTTTGGGGTGTTAACAGGTGTGCGAAGTGAAAATGGGATAAATAGAGTAGGAGCGCTTAGCTTCTTATAGATCGTCTCCATACTTTGTACAATCTTCTGAAACTTTTAATTTCGCTCCTTAGAAGATTTAAGTATTCCTTTTCCTTGACCCCGTCCTTTTCCAGACCGGTACAATAGGAATTTATATTTCTTATGATAACGTTGATAAAGGAGGCGCTTCTCATTCGGGCAGCATAGCACTCGGCACGCTCGGCCACTTCGATCTGCTGCGGTATTAAAATGGAATCTGTCAATAGGGAATCTACCATTATATCCCTATGGCTATTGGATTGGTACAACTTAAGCAAATCCTTGTTGTAGGATAGATAGGAGGCAATTTCCCTGCTCATCCGTAAAAGATCCAAGGATTTTCTATAAATAGGAATCGTACTTAAGTTTTTGTAAGGCATTTTTATTGGTAAATTCCGATATATAAAATTACGTCTAAATTAGCAAAGTTGAGTTTGTATAACGAAGTAAAATTGTATTTTAGCTATTGAAAGTTAATATTTTTAATTCATTTTATTTTGAATACAAAGATTGATGTCCTTAATTGGAAGATTTTAAAATTGCTTCAGGAAAATGCCAGGGAATCTTTCGCCAATATTGGCCGAAAAGTAGGGCTAACTCCCCCTGCGGTTGCGGAAAGAGTAAAGAAAATGGAAGACACAGGGATCATTTCAGGTTACAAAGCCGTGGTGTCCCATTCGCATACCGGCTATCAGCTAAAAGCCATTATTACCCTGCGCGCTTTTATGGGGAAGTTACGGCCTTTTTTGGAGATTGTAAACACTTATGAAGAAGTGGTTAATTGTTATCGGATTACGGGCAATGAAAATATTATAATGTTGGTGGTATTAAAGGATCAATTTCATTTGGAGAAATTTATAGATAAGCTCATACAATATGGAGAGACACGGACCCATATTATTCTGTCCGATGTAGTGTCCAATGCCCCTATTAAAAAAAGAGAGGTGTAACAGTATTAGTTTTATGGGGTAGATCAAAATTAAAAGTGGTTGGTGGCTTTGGGGTTATATATTTATTATTTAATTTAATTTATCGTAAGGCCATGTTGTAAAGGAATGGTAGTAATGTGCTATGACGGGCACTGGCAGTGATGGGGCACTAGGATGTTTTGGAGTAGCCGGGTCGCTTTTTATTTGGCTGGATATTTGATGACAATAAATCTATGAAATGAGCATAAAAAAATTAATTCTTTGCAAACCGACCAAAATAATTAAATTTTTTATGCGAAAGTGCAGCGGTTGATTCATGTGGAAAATATTTATTGCACTCATTTTTTTAGATGAATAAAAATTTTTAAATAAATGAAAAAAATTATATTATTTCTGTTTCTTGGTGCCGGTTTATGGGGTAGTTCCCAGCAGATAACTTTGAAAAAAGGTGTCGTAATCGATTCCATCGCCATAAAGGATTCCATACCCGAAAGTTATTCACTGTATATTCCCACCAACTTTGAAATGGACAGGAATTGGCCCATACTTTTTGTTTTTGATATGGAAGGAAAGGGTAAGCAAGCAATTCGTATGTTCACGGGGGCAGCAGAAAAGCATGGGTATATACTGGCGGCATCGAACAATGTAAACGACTCCTTGAGTACCTCCCAAAATATACTGATAACGGGGAGGATGTTCAATAATGTCATTGATATATTGCCTGTTCAAAAGAACAGGATCTATAGTGCCGGGTTTGATAGCGGTGCTAGATTTGCCTCTGTACTTCCCATATTTGTTAAAGGTATAGCCGGAGTAATTTCTTGTGGTGCCGTATATCCCAATATGGAGATATTGGATACTAAGAATTTGTTCCATTTTGTAGGAATCGTAGGAAAGGAAGATTACGCCTATCCGGAAATGTTGGCAGGAAAGTCGCTCATGGGGCGTTTAAAATTTCCCAATCAGTTATTGATTTTTAACGGGGGGCATGTTTGGCCCAATAGCCAATACCTTGGAAAGGCTATGGAAATTTTTACCTTATCGGCCATAGGCAAAGGGTTGTTGGAGAAAGATGAAGGCTATATTAAGGATACTTATGCCCAAAATTTGGAGGAAATCAATCTATTGATAGGCTCCAATAAATTAATTCAGGCCGATAATTTATTGGATGAGGCCATCTCCATATATAGGGTCTTAAAAGATGTTGATTCCCTAAAGAAAATAAAGCGTGATCTTAATAAAAATAAGCTTTTTAAAACTATGGCACGTAATGGGAACAACACCTTATTGAAGGAGTCCTTTATTAAGGAGGATTATGTGTATTATTTGGAAGAGGATCTGGCTACATACAATTATAATAATTTGGGTTGGTGGATTTACCAAATGGGGGAGTTGAAGAAATACGATAACAGCAAAATAGAGGCGGAAAGGGAAATGGGAAAACGCCTATTGGGTTATGTTAATGCGTTGATCGAGGATAATATAGATATAGTAAATTCAGGAAACCAGATAGATCAAGAAGCTTTAAGCCTTTTGTGGATGATGAAGACCATAACAGACCCAACGGACTATAGCTATTACTTGAAAATAATATCGAATAGTGCCGAGATGGGGGATTATGGCACTTCCCTATTTTATTTGGAGGAACTATTGAAGAAAGGATATAGGGACAAGGCTGAATTGTATCGTTTGGAAAATACGGCTTTGCTGCGTATAACCCCCGAATTTAATGAGATTGTGGCCAAATACTTAAAGGATGCCCGTTACGAAACCAGTGAAAAATAAGTTTTGGCCATCATGGGAATGTACATGTCTAAATGGAATGGACAGTAGGTCCTAGCAGTTGGCAGACGAGAAGAAAGTTCAAGGCTCAAGGTCCAAAGTTCAAGGTTTGAAAATCTAAAATCTAACATCTAGAATCCAACATCTAATGTCTACTAAGCAGCACTAAATCTCTTTGTATATTGCCCTTTGGTGGGATTGGTTGTCATTTTTTTTATTCAGTAAGAGGGATATTGTATTTTTACGGCAAAAGAAAGAAAATGAAGCAATTATTATTGATTTTGCTCTTATTGTCATTGGGCTGTAAGGAAAAAAGATACCACGATCTGGAGCAAAGAAATATAGCGGAACTGGAGTCCGGGGCCATAGAGGATATCATGCAATTTCAGCAAAAGATGAACCAGGAATTCAAGGATCCCGAAACCTCGCCCTTGGCGGATAGGTATAGAAAGGATTTTACAACCTTGGATTTTTTTGAACCTGATACTACTTATAGGATTATGGCAAAGTTCACTCGAACACCGGAGGCCTTGCCTTTTATGATGCCTACCAGTACGGGAATGGAAACGGAGGAGGTCGTTTTTGGGATAATAACTTTTAGTCTACAGGGACGGTCCCATAAATTGGAAGTTTATCAAAATCAGGAATTGGTGAAACAGGAGAAATACAAGGATTATCTGTTTTTGCCCTTTGCCGATCTTACCAATGGGGAGGAGACTTATGGGGGAGGAAGATATTTGGACTTGACCATTCCTGGCGGTAATACAATTCTTTTGGATTTTAATAAGGCCTATAACCCATACTGTGCTTATAATCCAAAATATTCGTGTCCGTTGGTGCCCAAACAGAATAGGTTGGATATTCCAATTATTGCCGGGGTGAAGGCGTTTAGGAAGGAGTAAAAATAAAGAAGCCCTGCTCTAGGCAGGGCTATAAACAATAAATTCATTATTTTTTAGAAAGAGTAAACGGCTGCAAGTACAAATGAGGATAGACTCTTTTGTGGTGCTAAATCCTTATCCAGAAAATTAAAGGAATCATCTGATGCACTATCCAAGCGCAGTTCAGGCTTGATCATTAAGTTGCCTATAGTAGCACTACCTGTAAGGGTTACGGCAAAAACACTGGAATCCTCCACTCCCGTTCCTATGGCGCCATAGTCTCCCGTTTCAGTGAAATATTCGCCTCTTAATCCCAAGGTGAAGTTTTCGGAAGTGGCGTATTGCGGATAAAGGGCTACCCCGGCAAATCCAATATCGTCATTGTCATAAAGGGCTGCGTTGATGCCCAAGAAAAATTCGTCGGATAAATCAAATCCACCTGTGAAGTCAATTTCAAACGCCCCGTCATCTGCTAGGAAGTTTAGAAATTGGCCACTATATCCCAATTGGGCGCCGAAAGCATATTTGTCGGTAGGATTCAATTCCGTTTGGTCTGTTGGGTTCATGATGGCCAACATTAGGCTGAAGTCGTCGGACAGGGCAAAGTCTGCTCTTAAACCGGTGTGGGAGAAAGGGCCATACGAAAACAGATAGGATGTACTGTAGTTAAAATTGGCTACAGGGGATATTACTTCGTAGCCCAAGAAGGTATTAAAGTTACCAAAAGTCAATTTAACCGATTCACTTAAATTCCAGTATACGTATAATTGGTTTACAATGTTTCCGGTAGCGGAATATAGGGGGGAGGCAAAAATAGCATCGGTTCCCCTAGGGCCAAAGACGAGATCTGCCACAAACCCAACATCTTTCCCATCGTAAGCGGCTATCACATTGGCCATACCTAAAGCAAAGCCTGGTAAATTGGCAAATGAGGAGCCGGGAGCTGCATTGGGTAGCCCAGAGGTGTCGTCAAAACCGTTATCACCATTAAAATTGGCCCTATAGTAGGCATCTACACTTCCACTGATACTAAATTTCTTGGTTTCTTCTTCACCTTCCTGGGCGAAAGTTGCCATTGTAAGGAGTGTACATGCAAATAATAGTATATTTTTTACGTATTTTGTATAAATAATCGTTTTCATAATTCAATTGTTTATATCCTAAGTAAGGATGTTGTCTAATTATTGAGTTGTTGTATTGAAAAAGGATTATAAACGGAGCGTTCTGCAAAACGCTCCGTTACCTTTTATTTATTAGTGTTGGTTCAATCTGAAGTCGGCATAGGCATCCATTCCGTGCTCATGTATGTCCAGACCTTCCAGTTCTTCTTCTTTGGAAACCCGTATTCCTGAAGTTTTCTTGATCGCGAATAGAATTATGAATGCTGTTAGGCAACAGAATACCCCAGCGGCGGCAACCCCTGTCAATTGGTATAAGAACTGTGATACTCCTGCTTTAACTCCGAATATACCTACTGCCAATGTTCCCCAGATACCGCAAATAAGATGTACTGCCACTGCTCCCACAGGATCGTCCAGTTTTAATTTGTCTACCAGTGCAACGCCAAGGACAATGATTGCCCCGGCCAAGAGGCCAATAATGATTGACTCAAAGGGAGACATTAAATCCGCTCCTGCTGTAATTCCTACCAGACCACCTAGGATACCGTTCAGCATCATGGTAAGGTCATAGTTTTTGTAAAGTACGGTAGAGAAAATAAAGGCTCCTATTCCACCTGCTGCTGCTGCCAGACATGTGGTGACCAATACTATGGAAGTACCTGCCGGATCTGCGGATAGTACGGATCCCCCGTTAAATCCAAACCAGCCCAACCAAAGAATAAGAACCCCGGCGGCCGCCAATGGAATGTTATGTCCGGGAATGGCGTTTGGTTTTCCGTCTTCGCTAAACTTGCCGATTCTAGGTCCTAAAATAAAGATTGCGACCAAGGCGGCCCACCCTCCTACGGAATGTACCAAGGTGGAACCTGCAAAATCATGGAAGCCACCTTCATCACCACCAAGGGAAGATAGGAAGCCACCGCCCCATTGCCAAGACCCTACTATAGGATATACCAATCCTACATAGATTATGGTGAATATCATAAACCCTCCCAGTTTAATACGTTCTGCCACTGCTCCGGAAACTATGGTAGCCGCCGTTGCGGCAAACATGCCCTGAAATAGAAAATCCGTCCAATAGGTATAGCCCTCATTGTAGCTTAGGTCCAAGCTGCCATCCGGTAGTATGGGGGCTTCGATTCCAAATCCGGCAAAACCAAGATATCCGTTGAAATCCCCAGGGTACATAAGGTTAAAGCCGCCTATATAATATATGAGGAGTCCTGTACATATAATGAATACGTTCTTGAATAAAATGTTGATTGTGTTTTTTTGTCTGGTCAGTCCGATTTCCAAAAGTGAAAATCCTAAGTGCATGAAGAATACGAGAGCCGTACATATCATCATCCAAACGTTATTTGCTGTAAATAATCCTACGTCCATGTTGTTGTTTGTTTGTTGGTTATTAATTTTTTAGTTGATTCCTGCTTTTCCGCTTTCCTTGGTTCTGATGCGATATGCTTCCAAAACCTCCGAAACGAAAATTTTGCCATCGCCAACGTTGCCGGAGTATGCTGTTTCCAGAATTGTGTTAACGGTTCGTTCCAAGAACTCATCCGAAACTACAATGGAAAGATACCTGCGCTGAATATCGGATGTACTGTAGGAAATGCCCCTATAGACATGGCCCTCTTTTTCGTTTCCGACCCCCGTTACGTCCCAGTAGCTAAAAAAATTTACTTCAATTTGATGCAACGCTTTTTTTACGTCATCAAATTTTGACTTTCTAATAATTGCCTCGATTTTTTTCATAATTGATTTATTATTTATGAAACAAAAATATATATTAAATTAATATACCCCTATTTTTTTAGGGGTATATATGTTATAATTACAGTTTATATAAAAATACCATATATAATTTAGGGGTATTGCTATTCAAAATGAATAATATGTTTATTTGTTAAAACTATTAACACTTGTTTGGGTTAAAAACTGAAAAAATCGTGTCTTTTGGAGTGTTTTGCTATTGATAATGCAGAAAAAAAAGCCAATTCCATCATAATAAATAGAAATGACGTTAAATGGGTTGAAATAATTTAAAACGAGTTACCATTTAGAAAACCAGAATCCGATGGCTACCGCAAGGATTCCGATTATAATACTGGAGAGGGTGTAGGCGGCAAGGTTAATAAAATCCCCGGATTTTATTAAGGAGTGTTGTTCCAGGGCAAAGGTTGAAAAAGTAGTAAAGCCACCACAGAATCCTGTAGTTAATAGTAAGGTATGATTGGCCGTTAGGAAGTTGTTTTTAATCGTAAGTCCAAGTATAAAACCAATAAGAAGACAGCCTAATATATTCACTATAAGAGTGCCAAGAAAAAAATTATGAAAAGTGTTGTAGAATACTTTGCCTATTAAGAACCGAAGGCCACTGCCCAGACCCCCTCCCAGAAAGACAAGTAGAAACTGTTTCATGTATGTATAATTTTTATTCCTTGGTCAAGGTAAATAAAAATTATCATATATAAGGGTCCTAATAATATGTATAGCGTTTTGCTACCGAAAAATGGTATTATGCAAAGACGTATCAATTTTCTTTGGACAAGAATTAAACTGCCTTTTTATATTTCGAGTTAATTAAATCTAGGGGGAAGATTACTGTTGTAGATTCTGAAATATTTTTAACGGACTTTTCTTTTTTCTTGGGACTACTGTTAAAACTGACTAAAAAAAGCAATGTGTTTATTCCAATAAGAACTAGTAAAATACTGAAAAAAGTTACCATACAACTAAATTATTTAGCTATTAAACGCAAAATTACGTCTTTTAGTATATAATACGCTGTAATAAATAGGAATGTTGCGCAGAGGTGTATTTTTTACATTTTAAAGAAAAATATTGTTAATTTTTAAGGAAAAACTTAATTAGGAACAATATTATTAGGAAAATTATGAAGAAAAGTCCTACCCACTTAACACCTTTGTAGTTTTTTTCATGAGTTTTTTTGTCTTTTCGATAGGATAAGATGGTAATTACTACGAATGTAGCGAAAAAAAGTCCCGCAAAAATTAATTGTCCCTTACTGAACATATTTATATTTTTACGCAAATCTAACTTAAATAATTTCAATTATGAAAAGTAAACTCAAGGCTGTAGAATTGTTCCATAAATCTTTCGGGTTGGGCGTTTCCAAAGAAATCCGAGCCAATTTGGGCGAAGCCAAGAATTTACTTCGTTTTAATTTGATGGATGAAGAGAATAGGGAATATCTGGAAGCGGCGAACAATAATAATTTGGTGGAAGTTGCGGATGCGCTTGGCGATATGCTTTATATATTGTGCGGTACCATACTGGAACACGGTATGCAGTATAAAATAGAAGAGGTATTTGAAGAAATTCAGCGGAGCAACATGAGTAAATTGGGGGAGGATGGCAAGCCAATTTATAGAGGGGATGGGAAAGTGCTCAAGGGCCCCAATTATTTTAAACCCAATATTGTGGATATTCTAAATAAAAGATAGGCAGGTATTAAGCGTAATCCTCAATTGATGCCTCAAAAAAAACCCTTGTCCGTTATGAAGAAGGGTTTTTTTAAAGGAACATACAACGATTATTGAATTTCTACCTTATGTCTCCAGCCAAATTTATCTTCGGCTTTGTTGTATTGTATATCGGTAATACGCTTTTTTAACAAAGAAGCGTAATCATTTTTTATTTCCGGCAGGTCATAATCCGTCCCTTGGTAACCAAAAGTGGCAATAGGCGAAATTACAGCAGCGGTACCTGCTCCGAACATTTCTTTTAGACTACCGTTTTTTGAGGCTTCGACCACTTCCTTTACCGTAATTTTTCTGACCTCCGTTGCTATGTTTTCGTCTTTTGCAATATCTATAATGCTCTTTCTTGTGATGCCGTCCAATATTCTATCGCTCGTAGGACTGGTAATCAATGTGTCGTTTATCCTAACAAATATGTTCATAGCCCCGGCCTCTTCAATATATTCATGCTTGTTGTCGTCCGTCCAGATTACCTGATTGTAACCTTTTTCAACTGCCAATTGTGTAGGGTAAAATTGTCCGGCATAATTACCGCCGGCCTTTGCAAAGCCTACACCACCGTTGGCGGATCGTGAATACTTTTCCTCTATCAAAACTTTTACCTTCCCTGCAAAATAGGAGGCCGATGGGGAACAGGCAATAATAAATTTGTATTCCTCGGACGGGGAAGCATGGAAGCCGGACCCGGATGCAAATACAAAGGGCCTGATATAGAGGGAGCTTCCTTCAGCAGTAGGGATCCATTTATGGTCCAATTTCAAAAGAGCCTCCAAGCCGTCCATAAAGTAATCTTCTGGAAATTCTGGTATGGCCAATCTTTTGGACGATATGTTAATCCGTTTTTGGTTTTCCAAAGGACGAAAGAGCCATACATTTTGATCCTTGTCCTTATAGGCCTTCATTCCTTCAAAAACGGATTGGCCGTAGTGAAAAATTTTAGCGGATGGGTCCAAAGTAATAGGTTGATAGGGAATTATTTTCGGTACTTCCCATGCGCCATTTTTATAATCACAGACCATCATATGATCCGTAAAATATTTTCCAAATGATAGATTATTAAAATCTACCTTATCAATTTTCGAGGTTTTAACTTTCTCTACTATTATTGAATTTGAAACAGTTTGCATAAAGTTCTAATTTGAAGCAATAAAATTAAGCAAATATCATTAGTTGTACTTCTTTTTTTTGTCTAAAAATACCCTGTATTGTGAAGTGATGTAAACTCTGATCATTATAAGGTATTTTAACATATTAATTGCGATTTTTTTAGTGTTTTCCACTGTTAATCTGTAAAACTGGCCTAAGGAAACCTTGCATAGAATCCGTAGTATTGTAAAGTTTTGAATCCTTAGGCTTTCAATTGTAGGTTCTTAATATTATGTGCGCCGGGGAAAAGTTATACCTTTGATATGGATAAGGTAATCATAAACCAAAAAATTGAAAAGGAAGATCATAACCACGGCCGACGGTTCCAAGACCATTCAGATCGAAGATTGGAACGAACAGTACCATTCCGTGCACGGGGCCGTACAGGAAGCCTATCATGTTTTTATAAGGAACGGTCTGTCCTTGTTCCAAGATAGACAATTATCCATATTGGAAATAGGTTTTGGGACGGGCCTGAACGCGCTCATAACTTTATTGGAATCTGAAAGGCGAGGCTTGGATATAGCTTATAAAGGGGTAGAAGCCTATCCCGTAATCCGGGAAGAACTGGAGCAATTGGATTATAGCTCAGCCATGGATAAGGAGGGATCGGAAAGGTATTTTTGGCAGATGCACCAAATTTCCTGGGGACGATCACATCCCATATCGGCCAATTTTTCACTGCTAAAGCAGCAGATCGATTTTAGGGAAATTTCAGATATCGACCTGTTCGATCTTGTTTATTTTGACGCCTTTGGGGCCAGGGTGCAACCAGAACTTTGGACCGAGGAAATTTTTGCCATAATGTACGCTTCCATGAAAAAAAATGGGGTATTGGTCACTTATTCGGCAAAAGGAAGTGTTCGGAGAGCTATGCAGGCTGTGGGATTTGTGGTAGAAAGATTGCCGGGACCTCCAGGAAAAAGAGAAATGCTGCGAGCCTTAAAGGTTTCCTAATATATAGTGGTCGTTATGGATTACTTAACATTCAATAGGTTTGGACTGTTAAACCTAAACTAAATTCGGCTACTTCAATTTTAAAAATCGATATATTTATATCAAAGTTGATAGAAAGGGTATGAAGGTTTTGATAACAGGTGCAACGGGTTTGGTGGGGAGTGAAATTGTGAGTTTGTGCAAACAGAACAATATTTCGATAAATTATTTGACCACCAATAAGCATAAAATTGTTTCCCAAAAGGATTTTAACGGTTTTTACTGGAATCCTGAAAAGAATGAAATAGATGCAGATTGCTTCAATGGGGCAACTGTAATAATCAATCTTGCAGGCTCCCCAATTTCCAAGAGATGGACACGAAACAACAAGAAGAACATTCTTGATAGTAGGGTGAAAGCTCTACGTACTTTATCGGAAGCCATGCCCAAAGAACATTGTATTAAAACAATAGTGTCCGCTTCGGCCATAGGGATTTATCCCAATTCCCTTTCCAAATATTACAGGGAAGATATAGGGGAAGTGGATGATAGTTTTTTAGGGGAAGTGGTATCTATTTGGGAGAAGGAAGTGGATGTTTTTGAAAAATTCAATATTAAAACTGCCAAGTTAAGGATAGGGTTGGTGATGTCCAAGAAAGGAGGGGCATTGCCGGAAATGGCCAAACCTGTAAAATGTTATTTGGGTGCCGCCATGGGATCCGGCAACCAATGGCAATCTTGGATTCATTTGCAGGATCTCGGCCGATTATTTTTACACGTCATTTCAAAGGATCTAACCGGAGTCTATAATGCGGTGGCCCCTAATCCAGTGACCAATATGAAGCTTACCAAAGAGATTGCGAGAGTTTTGGAAAGACCTTTGTTTTTGCCCAATGTTCCAAGGGCAATG
Source organism: Flavobacteriaceae bacterium (assembly GCA_041392165.1). GTDB lineage: Bacteria > Bacteroidota > Bacteroidia > Flavobacteriales > Flavobacteriaceae > Arenibacter. The sequence continues at coordinate 2,032 of JAWKMN010000013.1, read as the reverse complement.
ATGCATATGGTTTTGGGCGAAATGTCCTATTTGTTATTTGCCAGCCAGCGCGTTAGTAGTAAAAAAATTGAAGATTCGGGTTTTGATTTTATATATCCCAATATCTGTAGGGCATTGGAGAATATTTATTTGGACAAAGGAGATCGGTCAGCTATGGATGCGCTTTATGGGAAAGAGTTTGTTTCCTAGATCTATGGACCTATTGCTTAATGAGCGTTGGGAACGTGTCCCCGTATTCAATGCATCCTGTCTGGGAACTGGGTATTTGGGAACCGTCCCCGGACAGCTAGCGGAGTGAAGAACATAAAAGAAGCCGTTTCATTTATTTTTGGGACGGCTTCTTTTTTATAAAGTTTAATGACATTATGACATTTTTAAAGAATTGGCAGTACTTTTGCCATTTGAAATCGGAAGTTTATAAATGTATTTTAAATGAGCAACGAAAATAACACAGAAAAGATGGAAGATGATGTTCTGAACAATATAGAGGAACAAGAAGGCACATCTGCAGAAAGTGTGGACTTTGAAAATAGTGAAGAGCTAAGTCCGGAAGAACAACTGAAGGAAGAGCTTGCCAAGGAAAAGGATAAATTTTTACGTCTTTTTGCGGAATTCGAGAATTACAAAAGACGTACTTCCAAGGAGAGAATGGATTTGTTTAAAACCGCTGGTCAAGAAGTTATTATGTCATTGTTGCCGGTTGTAGATGATTTTGACAGGGCATTGAAGGAAATCTCGAAATCGGGGGATCAAGAAATGTTCAAGGGAGTGGAATTAATAAACAATAAGCTTAAGGAAACCTTAAAAAGTAAAGGTCTTCAAGAAATTGAAGTTGAGCAAGGCGATGCCTTTGATGCGGAAATACACGATGCCATTACGCAAATTCCGGCTCCGAGCAAGAAGTTGAAGGGCAAAATAGTGGATGTAATAGAGAAGGGGTTTAAATTGGGCGAAAAAATTATACGCCACCCAAAGGTGGTTGTTGGAAATTAAAAATAGGATATGAAGGAGGATTATTATGACATCTTGGGCATTGGTAAAAATGCTACTGCGGCAGAAGTAAAAAAGGCATACCGCAAGAAGGCAATCGAATACCATCCCGATAAAAACCCGGGGGATGCCAAGGCCGAGGAAATGTTTAAAAAGGCGGCCGAGGCCTATGAAGTATTGAGCGACCCCAATAAGAAGTCCCGTTATGACCAATATGGCCATGCGGCCTTTGAGGGCGGCGGCGGATTTGGCGGAGGTGGCATGAATATGGACGACATATTTAGTCAGTTCGGTGATATTTTTGGTGGTGCCTTTGGTGGCTTCTCAGGATTTGGGGGCGGTGGCGGCCAAAGACGTGTTAAGGGAAGCAATTTAAGAATCAGGGTCAAGTTGACCTTGGAAGAAATTGCCAATGGGGTTGAAAAGAAAATAAAAGTAAGGAGAAAGGTTCAGGCAGAAGGGGTCACCTATCAGACATGCGGAACCTGTGGGGGACGTGGACAGGTAACTAAAATAACCAATACAATTCTTGGTAGAATGCAGACCGCAGCTACCTGTAGTGCCTGTGGAGGTAGTGGGCAAATTATAGATAAGAAACCTAGTGATGCGGATGCCAATGGCCTAAAGGTTTCGGAAGAGACCGTGAGTATCAATATTCCTGCCGGGGTAGAGGAAGGCATGCAGTTAAAAGTGCCCAACAAAGGAAACGATGCTCCCGGAAATGGAGTTCCCGGAGATTTACTCGTGGCCATAGAGACAGAAGAACACCACACCTTGAAGCGGGAAGGGGATAATCTTCATTATGATCTTTATATCAGTATTTCTGAAGCAGTCTTAGGTACCTCAAAAGAGATCGATGCCGTAGGGGGCAAGGTTAGGATTAAATTGGAGGCCGGGATACAGTCCGGTAAGATTCTGAGATTAAGGGGTAAAGGGATTACAAGTCTTAACGGATACGGTAGTGGGGATTTATTGGTACACGTTAATGTTTGGACGCCCAAAGAATTGAACAAGGAGCAAAAGGACTTTTTTGAACGTATGC
>JAWKMN010000012.1:0-80174 GCA_041392165.1 Flavobacteriaceae bacterium | reverse complement strand
TGGACTTTATACCATCAATGCCAATGTTGGAGAGGTACTGGTGTTCTCTTATATAGGACAAAAAAATGTCAGAATGACCATTGGCACCAGTAACACTATCAACGTTCAAATGGAGGAGGATGCGCAAGCCTTGGAAGAGGTCGTGGTTACGGCTTTTGGGATTAAAAGAAAACCCAATTCCTTAGGGTATTCAGTGGCATCCGTAAAATCGGAAGATATAACGGAGAATTCCGAACCGGATTTAATAAGATCCCTCAACGGTAAGGTACCTGGTGTTGATGTAAACGTCTCTACAGGGGTTGCCGGAGCTGCCAATAAGATCAATATTCGGGGAACGACCTCATTTCAGGGAGGAAATCAACCCTTGTTTGTTGTAGACGGTACCCCTTACAGCAATGATGAATTGGAGACCTCGGATCAGGTTATTGACAGTGGTGGTAGTTATGAATCAGGGATATCCTCATTGGACCCGAACGATATTGCCAACGTTGAAGTATTGAAAGGAGCGGTTGCCGCTGCACTTTATGGTTCCAGAGCCGTTAACGGAGTTATCGTTATCACAACAAAATCAGGTCAATCCGGTGGATTTTCGAACAAAAAATTTGAAGTCTCCCTCAATAGCGGGCTTTATTTTGAAAAAATAGCCAACCTTCCGGAATACCAGAATACCTACGGTAACGGAACCAACTTTAACTACAACAATGCAAACGGTTCCTGGGGTGCAAGATTTGATTCTCTTGAGACCATTCCTACATGGCCTAATTTACTCAATGCCTTCCCAGATCAATTTGGACCCACGGTACCCTATGTGGCACAACCTAACAATGTTAGGGATTTGTTCCGGACGGGTATTGTCCATGACAACTCTGTTAACGTTAGTACGGCAAATGAAAATTCCAATTTTAGCCTTACCCTTTCCAACCTGGATCAGGAAGGATACATCCCTTATAATTCCTATAGAAGGACCAACATTTCCACAGGGGGCAATTTTAAACTGGAAAATGGGTTAAGGATCGGAGCCAATCTGAGCTATGCGGATAGCGAACAGGTAGGTGCCTTCTTTGGGGAAAACCAATATGCCGGAGCGGCTTCCTCTTTTGCCAGGACCATGGTACTGGGAAGGACATGGGACATGAGCCTACCCTTTGAGGATCCGGTAACAGGCGCGCCTGTTTCCCCTGTTGGAGGTTTTGACCACCCAATGTGGTCTTGGAAACACAACCAGATCATCAGTAATGTAAACAGAACCGTTGCCAATGTGAATTTTTCATATGATTTTAATGACCATATTAATGCCAGATATCAATTGGGCATCAACAAGTATGATCTGGGCAGGGTAGAAATCACGGACAAAGGTTCCAGGGCCGCTGCCGGCATAGGCCAGGTAAGAACCCAGGATTACGATAGTGAAGAGATTGAATCTACCTTTATGTTGACCTTTAATTATGATTTGGCCCAAGATCTGAATCTAAACTTCGTGGTAGGTAACAACGTAAACCAAAAATCTACCCACGATGTTGGTTATACCGGTACGGGTCTAATAGCCGATGGTATATTCACCATTAAGAATACGACCAATGTAACTCCGGATTTTAATGATACTACCCGCAAAAGGATAGTTGGTGTTTTTGGTGATCTAGGACTCAATTATAAGGATTATCTGTATTTAAACGCCACGGGAAGAAATGACTGGTCCTCTACATTACCAAAAATGGACAATAGCTTCCTATATCCATCCGTTTCCACCTCCTTTATATTTACGAATGCTTTGGGCATTGATGGCGATATCCTCAACTATGGTAAAATCAGGGGGGATGGGCCAATGTTGGTCGCGATGCAGATCCATACCAAATCAACAAAGTATATGGGCTAGGGGATGTTTATGCTGGGCAGCCAGTAGTCTTTGTACCCGCTACATTGGGAAATCCCGATTTGGTCCCTGAGAACACCGAAGAATTTGAAATTGGGGCCGATCTGGAATTTTTCAACAGACGGGTTATGGTGGATTTTTCCTGGTACAAAAAGACAACCACGGACTTGATCTCCAAGGTAAATGTTCCAACATCTACCGGATATTCCTCTTTCTTGACGAATATAGGGGAAATGGAAAACAAAGGGGTTGAAGTTGGATTGACATTGATCCCCGTTAGAACAGAAAACTTTAGCTGGACCTCCTTTACCTCATTTACCAAAAACAAAAATGAAGTAAAGGAATTGATTGAAGGCTTGGATAGGTTCCCGCTTGATGTGAACCAGGTCGCCTACGTTCAGAAAGGACAGCCTTTTGGTGTCTTTTACGGCACGGCTTTCGCTAGGGACGAAGAGGGCAACTACCTTATTGAAGAAGGTGGAGGAGGTATTCTACAGGCTACATCGGATGCCGTAATAGGAGACCCTACCCCTGATTTCAAAATAGGGTTTACCAATACCTTTAAATACAAAAGCCTAAGCCTGAGAGCCCAGATCGATTGGAAAGAGGGCGGGGATTTTTCCTCTTCAGGTTTGGACGCACTATTGGGCAGGGGGGTAACCAAGGATACCGAAGATAGGGAACGCACCTTTATCATTCCAGGTTTTTACGGCGACCCTACCACAGGTGAAGCCATATTGGACGGTTCGGGAAATAAAATCCCCAACACCACCCAAATTACGATGAACAACCTATATTTTTCTCCGACTACCAACAGTAATACTTTTGGGATCAATTCTGTAGACGAGGCATCCATTTATGACGGAACCGTTTATAGGTTAAGGGAGGTTGCATTGGCTTATGACCTGCCCAAAAAGTTTCTTGAGAAAACATTTATCGGTTCTTTATCCATCGCCTTAATTGGTAATAATTTATGGTATTTTGCGCCAAACGTACCCAAATATACCAATTATGACCCGGACGTAACGGCCTATGGGGCATCCAACCTGCAAGGTATCGAAACCCAATCTGCGCCAAGTTCCAAAAGATATGGCTTTAAGATCAACGTAACATTTTAATAAAAAGAACTATGAAAAGTATATATAAAATAAATCTAGGGGGCTATAAGGCGTTGGCTGTGATGCTGGTATCCCTATCCCTACTAAATTGTAGCGATTATCTGGACGTAAATACAGACCCCAACAACCCTACGGTAGCCCCCTTGGACCAGTTATTGACCAATGTGGAAACAAATTTTAACGATATCACCGAATTTGAACTTTTTTCGGCAGAAATTCTTTCTGCCTATGTCCATCAATTTGTATATCGTGAGGAACAGGATCAATATGGAACCAAACAAGATAATTCCTACATACAGAATTCCTGGGACAATGCCTATTCCGTATTTGGTGAAACCAATATCATCATCAATCAGGGTACCGAGGAAAATGAAATGATCATGGTAGGTATGGCAAAAATTATCAAAGCGTATACCGCTACCATTATTGTAAACATATGGGGCGATGCTCCATTTTCTGAAGCGGCCCAATTGGGAAATGGCGTAGTAAGTCCGACATTTGACAGTCAAGAGGATATTTACCTAAATGCATTAACATTGATCGATGAGGGCATTGCCAACATAAACAGTGGTGAAGGTATCAATCCCGGTACCCAAGATCTGTTCTATGGTGGTAGCATCCCGCAATGGACGAGGTTTGCAAATACCCTTAAACTAAAGTTGTATAATGAGATTAGATTATCAAGTATGTTCGATGCCGGCAAATTAAATGCTTTGGTCACTGCCGATAATTTTATGTCCGGAAATGCGGATGATTTTGAATATCCCTATTCAACAACACAGTCTCCTTCGGAAGAAAGAAATCCTTTATACACTGATTCCTATTTGACCGGACAGGCAACACATTATGCCAGTCCTTGGTTTTATGAGATTCTGAAAGGGTGGAACCCCAACATCCATAACGGGGTTGAAGATCCAAGATTGCCCTACTATTTCTTTAATCAATTGACTGCAGGAGAATTGCCTCCAGATGTTGGAGATCCAACAACAGGTGATCCAAAAGCGGATTATTGGGATGCAAGTACAGGATTCCATACCATTAGATTTGGTAGTGTAGGCCCCAATAGGGATTTTGCATCAAGAAATTCCACTACCTATCCGGGCATCTATGTTTGTGGCGGTAAGTATGATGATGGCGAAGGCGGAGCTGCGGACACCAATGCCGGAACCGGTGCCGCTCCACACAGAATACTTACCTATCATGAATTTTTGTTCATTCAGGCAGAATTAATGCAGGCCGGCTTAATTTCTGGGGATGCGAGAACTAAATTGGAAGAAGCCATCACGGCCGCCTTTGCAAAAGTAGATCAGGTAGTCAGTAATTCCCAAACCAGTCAATCCGTTCCAAAACTTATTGGATCTTCTGAAGTAACCGATTTTATTGATGGTATTTTAACCGAATTCGATGCCGCATCCGATGATAAGAAAATGGAAATCATCATGACACAGAAATGGGTATCCACTTTTGGAGATCCTTTTGACCAGTACAATGATTACAGAAGAACCGGTTTCCCCATATTGGCAAATCCGGTAGGACCTTCTCCCGAATATCAACTGGACAATGGGGATGCTTGGCCTTTAATAGACAGTGAAACAACGCTGACAAGACCGTTTCAGGTTTCCTTATTCTGGCCACAGGCCGAATTGAACGTTAATAAAAATGCACCTGCCCAAAAAGATGCAACCACGTACAAAATATTTTGGGACAATTAATCCATAAAATTCACAACATGAAAAACATATATATATTAAGCCTCTTTTTGGCCCTCTTTGTGCTAAACACATCCTGTGATGATGATGGGGGCACTTCGGTGATCGAGACCACCAATGGAGCTTTGCCCGATTTTAAATTAGTGGCCGGAAGTCCTGCATTTATAGACCTGACCGGTTTGGATAATCTAAACTTACAATTCACTGTAGGTGTAGGTGTAGGGACACCGATATCCTTTGATCTAAAAGCGTTCTATGTTACCGTTGACGGGGACCTGTACGGACCGGTTACCTTGGATTCCGGCATAACCACTTTTCCCAAAGAATATTCCCTTACCAATACGGATATTATTGGTGCATTTTCAGAACTTACAGGTCCTGACGATATCGCTTTGGGAGACATGTTAAAGCTGTACACCTCCTACACCTTCGCCGATGGAACAATACTTGAAGTTCTCAACGGTAAGGCTGAGCCCAATTACTATGCTGCCGATTTCAACCAGATAACCGATTTTAAAATTAGCCTGGACTACATAGTGTCATGCCCTTCGGATATAGGAGGTAATTATTCTGTAATAAGTAATGGTTCCTCTACGGATGGTGCCCCTGTTAACAACCCATTGGTAAACTTTGCCTATGATGTGGTGATAACCGACAACGGAGGTGGCAATTACACTATCTCCGATGGAGTTGCCGGCGTATATCAAGATTGGTATTGTGGACCTTACGGATACTGTTTTGAAACGGAAGGAACCATGACCGATATTTGTGGAAATCTTTCAGGATCCTGGACGGAATCCTTTGGTTGCGAAATTAACCTGACAGGTACCGTAAATCCGGATGGCACTTTATCCATTGAATGGGAAAATTGTTTTGGTGATACTGCCAGTGCAGTGTACACTCCACAATAAATATTCAAGACCTAAATAAAATAGGTCCAAACTTATCAAAAAAACCGTTGAAATCAATTTCAACGGTTTTTTTTATTCGCCTATTGGAGAATTTAGGCCAATTAAGCTTAATTCTACTTTTTATGATTACATACTTGTCCTATTTTAATATGTCCATATATCTCACTTATTCTCTACCTTTGCCCCATGAAGAACACCGAACAAATTTATGGCATAAGGGCCGTTATGGAAGCCATAAGATCCAATGAGCCCATAGACAAGGTTTTTATCCAAAAAGGCCTTAAGGGCGACCTGTCAAGAGATTTGGAAACATTGATCCGTAAAAATGGAATTAGCTCTTCCTATGTGCCCATTGAAAAATTAAACAGGCTTACCAAAAACAATCATCAAGGCGTTGTAGCCCATATATCCCCTATCTCCTTTTTAACCGTGGAAGAATTGGTGGAAAGAACATTGGAGAACAAAACCACTCCCCTATTCCTGTTATTGGACCAACTATCAGATGTGCGCAACTTTGGGGCCATCATAAGAACGGCCGAATGTACAGGGGTAGATGGTATAATTATCCAAAAAAAAGGAGCCGCCCCGGTTACTGCGGACACCATTAAAACCTCTGCGGGCGCTGCTTTTCGAGTTCCCATCGCCAAGATAGACCACATAAAGGATGCCGTATTCTATTTACAGGCTTCGGGTATAAAAGTGATTGCCGCTACCGAAAAAACGGAAAATACCATATATGAAGTATCCTTTAAGGAACCTTGCGCCATTATCATGGGTTCCGAAGATGTAGGTATCTCCCCTTCCATTCTAAAAGCCGCGGACCATATGGCAAAGCTTCCCTTATTGGGTGAAATTGGTTCGCTAAATGTTTCGGTGGCCTGTGGGGTTTTCCTTTACGAAGCCGTAAGGCAACGTATGGGTTGAGTTATGAGAAGTGAAGACCCTATTTTGTAATCAGATAAAATTTTATCGAATCCACCCCCTCCTTTGGACGGGGCCAGGGGGAGGACTTTGAGTGAGAAGTGAGTATTTAGTAGTTGGAAATCTTCTCATTGATACATTAAATCACATTAACACATTGTTACATTTTATCCATTGAGCATCATTAAGGTCTCGGCTGCAATAGACCAAAAAATATTCAATTATCTCCTTTCCCTTCTCCCAAATCTTTTTTGAAGTGATATTTAATGACAATGTCTTCCTCTTGGCCTGGAGGCCCACTCTCCATAAAATTTCCGTGTTCATCAAAATGTTTTAAGAATTCATCCGCTTCCTCATCATAATCCTCCCTTTCCCATTCATACTTTTTCAATTTGGGCAGAGGGGCTTTTATGGCAAACGCCAAAAATATACCTGTAACAAATCCACCTAAATGCCCTTCCCAAGAAATTCCATCCTCAACGGGAAAAATATACCACAATAAACTGCCATAGATAAATACCACCATCAAAGAGAGGGCTACCAAACGGTAATGTTTGGATAATATTCCTTTAAAAAAGATAAAACTCACCAATACATAGATTAAGCCGCTGGCTCCAATATGATAAGACGGCCTTCCAATAAGCCAGGTTATAGCTCCAGATAACAGGATTCCCCATAACAATACTTTTATGGCTATATTCCTGTAAAAATAAGTGAGCGATGCCGTAAGAATGGCCATTGGAATAGTATTATTATAAAGATGCTCTACGGACGAATGTATAAAGGGACTAAGTACAATACCCCTCAGTCCCTTTAAGGTCCTTGGATAAACTCCATAATCGTTAAAATTGACCTGAAATCGAATTTCAAACCAATACACGGTCCATATAGAAAGTACCGCCAGTAAAGGAAATACTAGTACCGAGTTGGAAAATTTGAAATAGTTGCTCTCTGTCATATGGTAATATAATGAATAATGGCTAAATGGTTGTGGGGTTATAAAGTTATGGAGTTATAAAGTAATTTGTTGATTTGAAAATATGGAAATTTGAAAATGTTCCCGCTTTTAACTCTTTTTTCTATTCTCTCTTATCCATTCCCCTTTTGGCTATTGGCTAATGTCTATTTGCCTATTTGGATAAATCATCATGGCAATAAATGTTATATTTTTACATTATGAACGAACCGTTAGCAGAAAGGGTACGCCCCAAAACCTTGGAGGATTACATAAGCCAAAATCATTTGGTAGGCCAAAATGGGTCATTGACCCACCAAATAAAAAAAGGAATTTTGCCCTCCCTGATTCTTTGGGGCCCTCCAGGTACGGGAAAAACCACTTTGGCCAATATTATTGCCCATGAAAGTGGCCGGCCATTCTATACCCTGAGCGCTATAAGCAGTGGCGTTAAGGAAGTACGGGAGGTTATAGAAAAGGCCAAACAAAGTGGGGGCTTGTTCACTACCAAAAACCCTATACTTTTTATTGATGAAATCCACCGCTTTAGCAAATCGCAACAGGATTCCCTATTGGGGGCCGTTGAAAAAGGATGGGTCACCCTCATTGGTGCCACCACGGAAAACCCCAGCTTCGAGGTAATTCCTGCCCTCCTATCCCGTTGTCAGGTGTATATCCTGAACCCTTTCGGAAAGGATGACCTTGAGGCCCTGCTGCACAGAGCAATGGAACAAGACATTTTTTTGAGGTCCAAAAAAATAAAACTGAAGGAAACCGAGGCCCTTTTGCGACTTTCTGGCGGTGATGGCAGAAAATTGCTCAATATATTTGAGCTTATCATCAATTCCGAAGAGTCGGATGCCGTTACCATTACCGACGATCTGGTCCTAAGCAAAGTACAAAAAAACACGGTCCTGTACGACAAAACCGGGGAACAGCATTATGACATTATCTCCGCTTTTATAAAATCGATAAGGGGAAGCGACCCCAATGCCGCGGTATATTGGTTGGCCAGGATGATAGAAGGTGGAGAGGATGTAAAATTTATAGCAAGACGCTTACTCATTTTAGCCTCCGAGGACATTGGCAATGCCAACCCTACAGCTTTGGTGATGGCGAATACCACTTTTCAGGCCGTTACCACCATAGGATATCCCGAGGCCAGGATTATATTAAGTCAGTGCGTTATCTATTTGGCCACCTCTCCAAAAAGCAATGCCAGTTATATGGCCATAAACAAGGCCCAGCAAACGGTAAAACAGACTGGGGACCTATCCGTACCCTTGGCATTGCGCAATGCTCCCACCAAATTAATGAAAGACTTGGGCTATGGGGAAAATTACAAATATGCACATAACTATGAAAACAATTTTATAGCGGAAGAATTTATGCCCAAGGAAATTGCCAAAACCAGTTTTTACCTCCCGGGCAATAACCAAAGGGAAAATGCCATAAAAGATTTCCTAAAAAAACGGTGGAAAGATAAATATGAGCTCTAAGAAACTGTTTAAGTTTTATCCTTTCGTTCTTTTAGGCGTCTTTTCCCGCCATGCTTCAGCTATTTTTCGGTCCATAGCTATGGCTATACACCTTAAAATACCTTCGCCTGACGAAAAAATACACTATAAAATATTCCAAAAACAAAATTTAAACAGTTTCTAAAATTTAATGTTCAGCTCCTGTCCCATTAATTTGTCCCCTTCATAATATTCAAAATACCATTTTTCCCCTTTTTTCAAAACAACACCACTGTGGGCATCCCCTTCGGCAATATAGAAATTGGCCTGGGAGGTAGCGTACATTTTCAATGCTATCTTAGGTGTGCTGTCCACCAATTGAAAACCGTTAGTAATGGCCTGGGCATATAATACTCCCCTACGATCCGATTGATAATCTATTTGGGCAGGGATAATTTTCTGGCTGTTATCTACCTTGGTCATATTGGACGGAACCGGTTCCATATTTTTATAGGACTGCTCCTCCAAAGTGGCTTTTTGCCGAACCACCGGATTTGGTGTATTTTGGTTTGGTGCCACATGGGTATTCCCTTCCAATTTTTTAACATCATTTTTAAAGCTCACGGCAGGGATGACATTGGTCTCCATAGGTTCATATTTATAGCCTAGGCCGGACAAGGATACGAAACATTCCTTTATGGCTTCCGAATAAGACGTTTTATAGGCTTTTTCCTTGCTAGTCCCTTCCACGGTAGTGTAGACCTCTCTGGATTGACAATCCTTGAGAATCAGGGTTACCTTGGTGGTAAACATGGATGAATCATCCTTAAGATTCAGAAGCAGCCCAAGGCATCTATTGGCCATAAGATCCGGGGGCAAATCATTATCATAAACCGCAGTAAATCCGTTTTCAACAAGATTATATTTGATCATTGTACTCGTCTGATACTGATTTTCATTTTTAAAGGCTTCAAATTTAGTAGGAACTATAATATACTTGTATTGGTTCAACTCGGCCTGCGATATGCCAAAAAAGCCGCACATCAAAATAAAGGGCAAAAAAAAGTTTTTCATCTGTTTAAAATTTCATTGTTAGCGTTGACAATATCACCCGGATGCCTTCAAATAACCCTCCCATCCTTTTGGGATCCATTCACAGTGCAAAAAAATATAGACTCAAATCATAAAGAAGACAGGAACAGGGCCAATAAGGTTTTAATAGTATTCTGCCAAAAGAACATTTAAATACATTATTGTTGCTTGCCTTGGTTCAACTATTATTTTGCCCCCCAAGATATAATATTTAATCCTAATTGAAAAGAGGAGTAGTGACTATCCGCCAGATTCCCATAGGCCAAGAGGTTGTCCGCCATAACATGGATATTTACGGGACCAACCTGTAGATTGAGTCCTAAACCAATATTACTCCAAGAAAACTTATCTACGGTGTAGGTTGTTTTTAGCGCCATGGCCCTTCCAAATCTTCTCATATAAAAGGCTGTAAGGGCAGCTTGAGGACCTCTGGGCCTGTTGATCATGTACAATTGTCCACCAGCACCATTGGCGTATTTGGTGTAGTCCTTTCTTTTGGACACCATATAATTACAGTCGCAATCCATATTTGGATTAGAGGCCTCCCCCCAATTATAGCGTATGGAACCGAACAGCTTGGTAGGCCTAAAATAAATATAACTGTTACTATTGGTGCCATAGGGTACCAAAGCTTCTACCTCGTCCACTAAATTTTGCCAAAAATCGTCATTGGTACTGGAAAATGCATCCGGTAAAATAACTTCTACCCCTTCCACGGTGGCACTGCCCTTTACGGTATAATTTTTAACGTCTGTGGAACTATATATGAACCCCAAGTCCAGCAAACTCCCCGTCAAAACGGTTTGCTTGTTCAATTTATAAGTAAATCCCAGATCTATTCCCAACCCCAGATCCCCTCCAAAAAATAGTCTTCTTGTTAAAATTCCAGGTAACAGGGAGCTATCGTTGTCTAGCGCATCCTCAATTTCATTAAGTCCGGAAGACCTTAATTCCAAATCGGCATCAATAGTATTGGCCAGAAGGTTGTTTTGCCCTTCATTGGTTACAAAATAGCCCTTATTATTGGTAGATGAAAAATTAAAGGCACTGGAGTATATTTTTGCCCTTCCACCAAGGGTTAGGGCTCCATTCACTCTTTTATTTATACCAAAATGAAACACATTGAGCATCTCCCCACGTGTTTTTAAATGCCCTAGATCAAATCTTCTGCCCAATTGATCGGCATTGCCCTCAAAGGCCAGGATGGCATAATCCTTAAACCAATAGCCTATGGCATCACCTTCGTTGTATATCCCAAACGAATAGAAATTATCCCGATTACGGCCCCGAAATCCTCCGTTCAACAATTCCACCTGGTAGGCACCGCTAAGTTCGTCACGGATATCCATCCCATATATGGCCTGCTCCCTGACCTTAACGTTAAAATCCACTCCGTCGTCCGCAAACAGATCGTTTACCGTAAGGCCACTACTCCCGGCCTGCAAGGAAATTCCGGACAGCACAGGAATTCCTGCATACCATTGAAAATCCGTGGACATTCCCGGATTGATCATTAATGCTTGGGGAATCTCCGTAAAATCGTACAGAATTTGTTTGTTCTGGGCCGTTACAAAAATACTGCCAAGTAAGCATGATAATAGGACCTGTTTGCCTTGCTTCATTTTAAACGAAGTCTAAATTTACCACTGGACCTAAAAATAATTTTTGGATCCGGGAGGCTGGATACGCTACTATTATCCCCAAGATTACGTACACTGACCTTTATACTTGAAGTATTTTTTATGATTTCTATGCTCCGTCCGGTACCATAGGCCACCTGTAATTGTACAAGGGGCGTTGGGGCCGGGTCTATATGAAAATACTGGGTATCCAAGGTATTCCCACCTTCATCCAAAAATTCTACCGTGGCCTCCATTTCCTTACTGGTCGTATTCTCTATTTCATAAAATATAAAGCCATCCAAGACCCGCTCCGAAAAGACATCTTCACTAAAGCCGTCAAAATTATAGTCTTGGGAATAAAAATCCTGTCCTGGAATTTCATTCAGCAATCTTTCAGGGGATTCTATATACAATATACTCGCCTCTACTGTAGGAATAATCTCCAAATCATCGTATTGGTCAAAGTTTTGCCTTTCTATACAGGAATAGAACGCAATCACAAAAAAGGCGGAAAGCAAAATTTTATTTTTCATACCAAACCTTTCAAGAACAACTAGTGGTGTTGTTATAATAATACTCCTAATTTATAACTCTATAAATAGGATTTTATTTCACTTAAATCGTGAATCATATCGCAAAACTCGTGCATTGGTTCATTATTGGCATTGAAATGAAGGGTATGCAGCCCTACGGACTTTGCTCCCAAAATATCTGCCTCCAGGCTATCACCGATCATCAAGGAATTTTGGGGCAACACTTTGGCTCTATCAAGTGCCAATTTAAAGATTATTGGGTCTGGCTTTTTAACTCCGGCCATTTCCGAATTAATGATGTGTCCAAAATAATCGAATATGTTGGATCCGTGTAATTTTCTATGCTGTACTTCCTGAAAACCGTTGGTGATGATATGTAATTTATATTTGGGCTTCAAATAGTCCAAAACCTCTAAGGCGTTTGGAAAAAGATGGTTATAGGAAGGTAAATGCGCAATATATTGGTCGGATAGCACATCAATCAATTCATTGGAAATGGAATGACCAAGCGTATCAAAGGTAATTTTCAGTCTTTGGAACCTCAATTCACCCTTGGTTATCTTCCCTTCGCGATACAACCTCCAAAATTCAAAATTTATAGGGACATAGACTTTTAAAAAATCGTTTAGCCCAACACCTACGGAGTTCTCAGAAAGAATTTTTTGAAAGGCCAGGGCCGAGTTCCTTTCAAAATCCCATAGGGTATGGTCCAAATCAAAAAAAATATCCGTAACAACGTTCTTAAACATTCACTCTTTTTAAGATATTACTATATAATTTTTTCCAGTTCAATTTACTTTCGCCCCCAATTAATTCATTCGAAAAAACGGTTATGAACTTTCCGTTCACCTTTTTTGTTTCCAAATAAAGTCTTTCCACCGCAGAAAATGCCTCCGTCCTGTTCCTGTATTTCAACAAACCGTAATCGTGTACGGCAAATGGATGTATCTTAATGGGCTGCTGGACCTCCAAGGGAATATCATAAAAATAAAAAGGCGTACAGGTACCTGCCCTGAATCCAATTTCATGGGTATATCCCATGGTATAATCGTCCGTAAAACCGGCTTCGATCAAATTCCTATATGTTTCGGGAATATCCACCCTGTTATAGCGCATACGTGAACTGGCAACAGGTCTATTGATAACATTGGAAAGGTTTTTCTTCTCCTCCATAAGCAGGGCTATATCATTAAAGGAACTATAGGAACAGGACAAGGACACCTTATCGTAGTCCGCCACGGATTTGATCAAGTGCTTAAACTTGTTATTGTTGGGCGACACATTTTTATCGTATGTGGAATACTCTGCGAACTGGAAAAAGAATATGCCCTTTACCTTATTGTTCTTATGCCATTCTATTAGCTCAAAAAAATTGTCATAGGGATCCTTTTTTAATTTGATCCATACCGAAACCCGATCGAAAACCCTACGAATCTTAAGGGAGGCCAAATCGAAAAGAAACCCGGATATACCCCGGACAAAACCTCTATGGGCAAAACAATGGGAACTGGAAACATCGATGATGGAGGTATAGGTATAATTTCTTGGCCTGTGCTCCAAATCCTTAAATTTTTCCTTAAGCAAGGACAATAACTTTTGGGCCCAGATATCCACCAATGGTTTTTCCAGAAAATCGTGTTGAAAGGCCAAACTGTCCTTGGGCGAAAATCTACCGTGCATATCCTTAACATGTGGCAAATACTCTTCGTACCTGCTCAACATATAAAAACTTGCGGAAAAAATATCGTATGGTAGATTGCTTCTGTCCCCAGTAGCAAAAAAACAAGGAGTACCCTGCCAATCCGCTATATAGATCTGTATGTCGTTTATTCCCTGTTCAAACAAAAGGTCATTGCTCCGAACAAAGAATTCGTTCTGCAAGGGTTGTTTGGTATAGGTAATTTTTGGCCCGGTATGTTTAATAAAATCCTCAACTTTGGTAGTATAGGTGACCTCTATTCCCAAAATGGTCGTAAATATATGCCTCATGATATAACTGAAGCGATGCGTAATTTTATGGGTATAGATGAGCAACATAACTATTAACTTGGTCCTTTTAAAAAAGCCGGGTATTTATAACTTTGGATATGTCTTTCCAAAACCACTGATCAGCACTCTATTTTAAAGGATATTTTCATCTGCAAAACTAAAGTATTCTTTTTGTGTGATGATGATATGGTCCAAAACTTTTATATCCAAGGCCTCTGCCGCCACTTTCAGTTTTTTTGTAATCTGCTTATCGGCCTCACTTGGTCTTAATGTACCTGAAGGGTGGTTATGGGCCAAAATCAACCCTACTGCACCAAGCTCCAAGGATTGCTTTAACACCAAACGAACGTCTACCAGGGTTCCCGTAATACCTCCCTTGCTAAGCTGACCGGCATGCAGCACCTTATTGGAGTTATTTAGAAAAACTATCCAAAACTCCTCATGTGGCAGCTCTCCCAACTTGGGCTGTAATAGTTCAAATACGTGCTTGCTGCTGTTAATTTTGGTTATTTTTTGGGCTGCTTCCCCCCTACGTCTCCTCCCTACTTCCAGGGCAGCGGCGATAGAAACTGCCTTGGCCTCGCCTATGCCCTTAAATTGCATCAGCTGAGTTATGGACAATTTTCCCAATTCGTTAAGGTTGTTGTTTGCAGAGGACAAAATACGCTTCGAAAGCTCCACGGCACTTTCGTTCCGACTTCCAGAGCGAATAAGTATGGCTATCAGTTCCGCATCGGAAAGAATAGATGTTCCTTTTTGCACCAATTTCTCCCTGGGTTTATCCTCATCGGACCAATTTTTTATAGAGAAGGAGTAGGGCTTGTGTTGCATAACCTAAAGATAAGAATCTTCTGGTTCTATGATAGATTCCAAACCAAATATTATGGAAATCAGTCACATAAATCCATTAATAAGAAAGCCCAATGTCCATTTTTTATAAGAATGGCCATTGGGCTCTTACTATTTTAGGTATGCCATTGGGTTTTTAGAAATCCCTATAAGGTGCATCCAGGAATTTATTGGCCTCGGGTTCCGAAAATCTTGCCGTGGCATTATCCCAATGCAATGTCTTATTGGGAAAGCGGCCTGCTATAACCCCCAACAATATAGTTTCGGTTAGTCGCGCCGAATATTCGAAGGGGGCACTACATTCGGCTTTGCCCAAACAGGCGTCCACAAACTGATGGTAATGCTTATTTCCTTCGGAATCATAATCCCTTACCGGCTCTCCGATGGCATCCTGATCCTTGATTATGGATAAATCCAGTTCTTGGTATTTACCATCTACAATAAGTCTGGGCAATTCCATAAAATGCGGCAATAAAAGTCTGCCTTTTTCACCAACAAACATTGCCCCTTGCCCAGGGAGTTTATCATTGTTGGGCAACCGCAAATCTTTGTGCTTCTCCGGGGCCCCTTTGCCGTCATACCAGATCCATTTTAGGGTATCGGCCGTATATTCGGTTCCTGGAAAGGTATAGGTAACCGTATTTTTTTCGGGAAATCCAAATCCCGTAGGTTTTCTACATTGGTTCTTTATGGTCATGGGCACGTCCAATTTAAGGGCGTTGTAAGGAGTATCAAATATATGTACGCCCATATCGCCCAAGGTACCGCAACCATAGTCCAATAATTTTCTCCAATTGGCAGGATGGTAGTACCCCTCCTTATACGGTCTTTCGGCAGAGGTCCCCAACCACAGGTTCCAATCCAAATTATCAGGTACCGGATCCGATCCTTTGGGTTCCGGACCATCAAAGCCCCAGTTCTTTGGAGACCATGCCCTAACCGTACTTACCTTCCCTATTATTCCAGATTGGATCAACAGGGTAGCCAATTTATAATCGTAAAAAGAATGTACCTGAATTCCCATTTGGGTCACCAAGTTTTTTTCTTTTGCCTTTTTGCGCATTGCTCTGGCCTCCACCACATGATGGGTAAGGGGTTTCTGGCAATATACGGGTTTTCCCAAATCCATGGCCATCATAGAAGCGGGAGCGTGGGTATGATCCGGGGTCGAGACTATTACCGCATCTATCCCATTCTTCATTTCTTTGAGCATTACCCTATAATCTTTGTAAACTACGGCATTGGGATGCAATTTTTTTGCCTCTGCCAATGCCCTGGAATCCACATCGCAAAGCGCTACTACATCCACAAGTTCATGGGAAGATATAGAGGCCAGGTCGTTACCTCCCATATTACTGACCCCGATATGGGCTGTTCTTAAGCGTCCACTTTTGGACAATGCCCAAACAGAGGTTGGCAACAGGGCGGTTAAACCCAAGGCAGCAGTACTTTTTAGAAAGTCTCTTTTTTTCATCCGTTTATATTTATTGTTTTTTTATCGGTCAGACCCAACCGACAGCATCAAGTGCTATAATTTTCTGATTTTTATATTTCGGAACCATATGGGACTTGAGTGGTCCTGAAAGCCGATATACCCAGACTTGAACTTACCATAATCTTCCGCATCCTTCCATTTTCCGGAATTTTTTCTTTGGTACCAATCCTCGGACCAGGGTACAAATGACAGTACCTTTTTTCCATTGAGCCAGTGCTCTACCCGCTCTGGCGTGAATACTATTTTGGACGAGTTCCACTCCCCGACAGGATTCAACATTTTTTGTTCGGGATCGGCCATATGCATGGCATAATCCGAGGCCGTTTGCTGCAAGGGTTGGAGGTCCTCCGGATTTTCAGTATATCCTAGGCTAAGGTTATACTTCGTAAGATCATGGATTTTTGCATAGTTTTCATCGTCGATCAACTGGTATTCAGGAGAGATTTTTGACGGCCCGGCATTGGGTATTCCTTCCTTTAGGTGGTAAAAAATCCCGCTATTGCCTCCTTCGGGCAATTTCCATTCCACGTACAATTCAAAATTATCGAACTCTTCCAAACCATAGATAATATCCTTTCCCCCTTTATAATCCTGTTCCAGCCCCAATTCGGTATCAAATGTCAATACGCTGTCCTTAACGACCCAACCTGGGGGCAGGGCATCCCCGTTGTAGGCCCTCCATCCGTTGGTAGTAACTCCATCAAATAGGTAGATCCAGTTTTCGGTCTCCGCTACAGCTTCTGCTTTAACTTCGGGATTTTGGTCTGTTTTGGTCTTGCAGGACGACATAACCAATGCAATGGTAAAAAAGGTGATTAGATGTTTCATGTATTTATAATTCTGAAGTATTTATTAAAATATGAAGATAAAAAAAAATTACAAGAGACCTAAAATAGTGAAGCGTAATTTAAGCCGATTATAACTCTTGTAACAAATTCTCCATATTTAATGGTTTTGTAAACATCGCCAAGGATCCGTCCGGCTCATAGGTCCAAAGACCTTTGGGACGGTCCCAATAAAGTTCCACTCCGTTTTTGTCCGGATCATCCAAATAAATGGCTTCCGAAACACCATGGTCACTGGCTCCGGTCAATGGATATTCTGCCCTAAGCAAACGCATATATATTGTTGCCAGATCTTTTCTGGTAGGATAAACTATTGCGGTGTGGAACAAACCTACACTACGGGTAGGCACCGGAGGCAGCCCTTTGCTATGCCATGTATTCAAACCAATATGATGGTGGTATCCCCCGGCGGAAATAAAGGCGGCCTGACTTCCGTACATAGTGGTCACTTCAAAGCCCAACAGATTACAATAAAAATCCAAGGACCGTTCCAGGTCCGCCACTTTTAAATGTACGTGGCCAATTCGGGCCTGTGCTGGAATTGTATATTCATTTTTCATATAGGAACGGTTTTTATGTAAAAATAAAACTAATGCCCTGGAAACCCTACTATAATCTTCCCAAGTCTTATTCTTTTCATCTGACCGCACCAAAAGCAGCTATTCCACAACCTCCCCGAGAAAAAGCCCAATCACCTCTTCCAAGGTATCCAAAACCCCAGGATTGGTACAATTAAGCAGAATGGAAAAAACCATATCCTGTTTCGGATACACATAGAATACAGCATAGCCCCCTACACCATTGCCCAAATGGCCATAGTAGCGCCTACCCAACCTATCTTGGGCAACCTGCCATCCAAGACCGTAGTAGGTTGGCGTACCATTAATGATCCCAGAGGTAAGGAATTGGGACTTAATGAGGTCTTCCCCTATTTTTGAATCAAAATAGAGTTGTCCAAAACGAGCAATATCTGCAGAAGTGGACAAATAGCCCCCTCCCGCCAACTTGTAAGCATTGTTCACCGGGATGGCCTTCCTAAACCCCAATCTGCCCTTGGAATAAAACGTACTACAGTTTGAAGGAAGATTCCCCGGAACTTCCGGAAAAGTGTTTTTTAAACCATAGGGTGTTAATACTTTTTCCTGAACATAGTCTGCAAAAGGCATACCACTTACTTCCTGAATGGCCAAAGAAATCAATACCCAATCAAAACTGGTATACTGAAATCCCTTTCCCGGTTCAAAAAGGAGCTCGTCATTCTGGAACAGAGCAAGCGACTCCTTTATACCCAAAGGCTTGTTCAAACCATATTCGCCCCCTTGATAACCCCTAATTCCAGCCGTATGTCCTGCCAATTGTCTCAGTGTAATATCGAACCCTTTTTTCGGAAAGTACGGAACATACCTATAAATGGAAGCATCCAGATCCAATTGTTCTTCCGCTACCATTTTTGCCAAAGCGGCCGCTGCTATGGGTTTGGACACACTGGCGATCCTAAAGATCGTATTTTGGGGGTCTACGGTAGTTTGCTGTTCCAAATCCGAAAATCCATAGCCTTTTTCAAAGTACACTTCATTATTTTTACGAACGGTAATGGCAAGACCGGGAACCTGTTGGTCCTCTATCAGCTTTTGCAAAATATGGTCGGCCCGGATACTGCCCAATAATTCCTTGTCCCCTCCCATACCCCTTTGGGAGCTAAAAAAATGCATTACGTATTTTAGAATGGAATTCATTAGGTAGTTATGGATTACTATTAAGGCCTGCCTGTTTGGCGCCTCATTTGGCAGTTCCTTCCGGCATTTTCCGAGAGAAATCCCCTGTAACAAAAACGTATAGGTTCAGATCAACAACACGGCCAGTTTATTCACTAAAAATAAGTTCTCCCTTATATAACCGCTCCACCTCCACAATGGCCGGTCTATTAAAACTTACCACATCCCCTGTACCGCGCAAAGTGCCTTTAAGTGATTCCAGGGGATTTAAACGCATATCGTTGGATCCCCTATGATTAAAACTAATATTATCCGCCATTAGCGCCTCCGCCTCCAAACGGGAATCCCCTGCGGCAAACATAATATTAAAATTAACCGTTCTGCCCCTTAAATTATAGAATGAAATTCCGTTGGAAACAATGGTCAAGTTTTGAGTATCCAATTCCAAATTGAACTCCCCACTGGTATATCCGGCATCCGGGTCGTTAAAGCTCTCTGAAACTAAGGTTAATCCGGAAAAAGCCAGTATGCCATCACTAAGGATATCGAGTCCGGTGCTGCTCCTGATCTCCACAATATTGGGAGCCGTAACAAAGACCTTGGTCAATCCATATTTTCGGGTAAAATTGCAATCATTGGTATCGCGCAATAAAAGTCGGTCATCCACTACCTCTACCTCAACTTCGTTCCGTAAATATTCCCCCGTTTCCACTTCTACCTTTAACGGACTGCCCTGTCTTAATATCAATTGCACGTTCTCATAAACCGTAATCTTTTTAAAATCAGACACTTCCACTATTTCCCTCTCTATGTCCCCGGCATTTTGAAAACAATCGGGCGCATTTTCACCATTGCAACTCGCAAGCACCACCATAATCGCCAAAAATATTCCGTATCTGGCAACCATGGCCGCATCCCTCCACCACAAACTTATCTTAAAAACAAAATAGTTCATCATAATATATCATTTGAACAGGCCATCGGCCATACGAATTGGACCTATAGCCGAACTCCAACACCAAATTCCACGGCTTCCGCTTTTGCTCCGTGCGATTTTAAACTTATGGCCCCAAAGACTTTATTCGAAAAATATCGTTTCAGGCCAATTCTATTATAGACCTTTCCCTCAAAATCAAAAGGATAGTACACATAATATCCCAACTGTGCAATTACGGATATTTTATTAATAAAAAGTTCATGGCCCAAAAACACGCCAACACGTTTGTAATCGTCATCCGGTTGCACCCCATATTCAGGAAAAGCCACCGACTGATAGCGTATAAGTTCCTTTAAAAAATTGGAAAAGTACACATCCGTACCCAACTGCAGGGCACTTCTTCTTGTAAAGCGCTTATCCGCATAGGCCGAAAAAATATAAAAGGCATACTGTCCGGAATCCACCACATCACTCTCATTGATTCCAGACCTAAAGGCGAGATTAAGTTTAATGGGCTCAGCCATCTTCAGTTTTTCGGTCCCAATATATTCCCTCTCCCTTCCTCCATCCAGATCATAGGTCAACCCCATGTTCAGGGCCATGGTATTCGTAGAGGTATTGGGTGCGGTAACGTTGGCATTGGAATAATGTATTAAGGAAATCCCGACCTTAAAACCTAGGCCGTTCAATACATTTTCCCTGTGATAGTTGAGCATCAAATAGGTTGAACTTAAAAAATGGGAACCGTAAGCGTTGTTCCTGAAATTTTCGTTCTTATCAAAGGGATTGGTGTTATAGGCCACTCCCTGCCCCAATCTAAATTGAAGATTTCTATTAAAAAAATAAAAATTATAATGGGCATAAAGTCCAAAATTTTCCCCCAAGGTATTGTTGTTCATATTCTGATAAACGAAAGAAAATCCGGTATCGGGGTAATTATACCATTGCTGCCACTCCTCATCCCCATACGTCTTCCTATTATATCCCAAAATAATACCACCGGGATGATTAGTGATCAAATGTGAAATATCGGGATTGTGCAGGAGTACGGAACCATAGAATTGACTAACATCCAAGGTGTACCTCTTGGTTTCTTGCCGATTTTGTGAAAAACAAAAAGCTGTCGACAGACAGCCTATAAGAAATAGCCTTAGGTTCATGGGGAGCAAATGTAATGAAAAATTAAAAATAGGGTTTCCAAAACTTAACAATACCGGTTACACTTCCATAAACCATGAAGATCAATACGGGTGAGCCGGGCCAAAAGGCTTCTTAGAACAGCTCTTTGGCAATGGCCCCAATATTGTCGGATTTCCCCATGGAATAATAGTGCAATACGGGAACGCCCGCGGCCTTCAGTTCCTTGGATTGCTGAATGGCCCACTCTATTCCTACCTGGCGTACATCGGCATTGGTTTTACAATCCTCAACAGCATCTATCAAATCTTGTGGTAGGTCTATTTTAAAGACCTGGGGCAATAATTGCAAATGCCGTTTTACGGCAATAGGCTTGATCCCCGGAATAATGGGCACGTTGATCCCCTTTTTCTTGGCCGCCTCAACAAATTCAAAAAACTTCTGGTTGTCAAAAAACATTTGTGTCACCACATAATCGGCCCCAGCCTCTACCTTTTCCTGCAAGCGTTTTAAATCGGTAATCAGGGAGGGCGCTTCCATATGCTTTTCGGGATAGCCGGCAACACCAATACAAAAATCGGCACTGTGTACCGTCTCTACCTTGTCATGCAAGTAATTCCCATTATTTAAGGCGTGGATCTGTTTCACCAACTCCGATGCATAGGCATGTCCCCCCTTGGTTGGGCTAAAATACTGTTCTTCTTTCCGCGCATCCCCACGAAGTGCCATCACATTTTGGATCCCCAGATATTGGCAATCTACCAACATATACTCCGTCTCTTCCTTGGTAAAACCTCCACAGAGCACATGTGGAACGGTATCAACACCATATTTGTGTTGTATAGAGGCACAAATACCTACGGTACCCGGTCTCATCCGGGTCAATTTCTTGTCCAACAATCCGTCCTTATCTATGTACACGTACTCCTCCCTGGAAGTAGTTACATCAATGAAGGGCGGCTTAAACTCCATTAACGGGTCTATATTATTGTATAATTCCTGAATACTTCTTCCTTTGACCGGCGGTATTACCTCAAAGGAAAACAATGTTTTCCCTCCCGCTTTTTTAATGTGTTCCGTTACTTTCATAGTTTTTTACCCAAATCCTTAAAAAAGGATCATTATCAATTATTTATTTCCTTGCACAAGCACTATTTCCAATTCTTATTTTCCAGTATATTATGGCAGCCCACAACCCCTCCTTTAAGTTAGTTTACGGCTATACCAATTAATTAAGACTCCTGATATCCCTATTCCACAAACCCACCCTTAAGTAGGTTTGCGGCCGGGCTATCCACTTAATTTTTTTATTCCAAAGTCATAAAAAAGATATCGTTCCTATCCCTGCTGCACAAGCCATGCCTTATGGATGGAAACCAAAATCCAATCTTTCAATTACTTTTCATTCTAGACCTAGACCTACATGGTTAAAAAAAACCTTGCAGGTCAAAAAACTTGCAGACGGCCAATCATAGACAATATTGGAGGCCAACCATCTTGATGCCTCTCCCAAAGATAACCTCCCATACTGCAAAGTCGGCCACTTGGTCTTCTTTGATCTAGACCTACAAGGTTAAAAAAACCTTGCAGGTCAAAAAACTTGCAGACGGCCAATCATCGACAATGTTGGAGGCCAACCATCTTGATGCCTCTCCCAAAGATAACCTCCCATACAACAAAGTCGGCCACTTGGTCTTCTTTGATCTAGACCCACAAGGTTAAAAAAACCTTGCAGGTCAAAAACCTTGAACCTTGCAAGCAGCTAATCATCGGCAATATTGGGGGCCAACCATCTTGTCGCTTCCTCCAGAGGCATTCCTTTTCGCGCTGCAAAATCGGCCACTTGGTCTTCCTTTATTTTTCCTACCCCAAAATACCGCGCTTCCGGGTTGCCAAAATAATATCCACTTACACTGGCAGCAGGCCACATGGCCAAACTGTCCGTCAATGCTACCCCGATCTTTTCCTTTACCTTTAATAATTTCCAGATGGTCAACTTTTCCAAATGATCGGGACATGCAGGATAACCGGGCGCAGGCCTTATCCCTACATAGGATTCCTTGATCAACTCCTCATTGCCAAGCCTTTCGTCTGCGGCATAACCCCAATGCTTGATCCTGACTTCCCTGTGCAGGTATTCTGCAAAGGCCTCTGCCAAGCGGTCTGCAAGAGCCTTGACCATTATACTGTTGTAATCATCCAAATTTTTACGGTAACCATCTGCCAGTTCATCCGTGCCAAAGCCCGCGGATACACAGAAACAACCCATATAATCCTGCTGGCCACTTTCCTTGGGAGCAATAAAATCGGACAGTGCAAAATTAGGTTTCCCTACATATTTTTTGGCCTGCTGACGCAATGTCCTAAAAATAACCTCCTCTCCGTTATGGGTCAGGGCTATATCATCATCATTAATGGTATTGGCAGGAAACAATCCGAAAATGGCCTTTGCCTTAAACAGTTTACCATCCAAAATCTTCTTCATCATTGCCTTGGCATCTACAAAAAGCTCGGTTGCCTGTTTGCCCACTACCCCATCTTCCAATATATCTGGGTATTTGCCATGAAGTTCCCAGCTTCTAAAAAAGGGGGACCAATCTATATAAGGCACCAATTCCCTCAGGTCAAAATCCTCGATTATTTGGACCCCAAAGGTTTTGGGTACAACAATTTCGGCCTTTGACCAATCCAACCGATATTTATTCTTCCTAGCCTCTATAAGGGTCAGGTACTCCTTGTGCTTTCCTCTGTTAAGGAATTTCTGTCTAAAATCGGCATAATCCAATTTAATACCCTCTTTATACTTATCGGACGACTCCTTTTGCAGCAGGTCGCCCACCACGGTAACGGCCCTGGAAGCATCATTAACGTGTACCACGGCACTCTTGTACTGAGGGTCTATTTTAACGGCCGTATGCGCCTTACTGGTGGTGGCTCCCCCAATAAGCAGGGGAACCGTAAAATTTTGACGTTCCATTTCCTTGGCCAAAAAGACCATTTCATCCAGGGATGGGGTGATTAGTCCGCTAAGCCCTATGATATCCACATTTTCCTCCTTGGCCGCATTGATAATCTTCTCCGGGGGAACCATTACCCCCAGATCTACGATCTCGTAGTTGTTACAGGCAAGGACTACACTAACAATATTTTTTCCTATATCGTGCACGTCGCCCTTTACGGTCGCCATGAGTATTTTCCCAGCAGCCCCCCCCGCCCCCGAAGGGGGAGCTTTTAGTGCTTTATGAATACTATTCAAGACGCCTTCCAAATCACTTAAGACTTCATTATTCGTAAAACGGATTACCCTATAACCTTCTTTCTCCAACCAAGCCGTTCGATCGGCATCACTTTGTTTGTTATCGGGCAATTGATGAATAAGTCCATCCACCTCTACAATTAAATTGCTCTTTAAACAAATGAAATCTGTAATATATTCCCCGATAATATGTTGTCGCCTAAATTTATATCCATCCAAGTTTTTTCCGCTAAGCGCGTTCCAAAGTAATTTTTCGGCTTCGGCAGGGATATTCCTCATATTCTTGGCATATTCCTTTAACGCCCCGTAAAGTATTGGGTCTGCAGTCTTCCAATGCAACTCCCCCTTTGGGGGCCGGGGGGCCGATTTTTTCTTCTCCTCTTCAATGAACGGCAATAAGTACGCCACGGCCTTTTTCATTACCCTGGCCGATTTTACCACTTGGGGCAGGAACATCTTACCGCTTTGGAACAAATCGCCCACCACGTTCATTCCGGTCATCAAATGCCCTTCTATAACCTCTATGGGTGCTTTAACACTTAAACGGGCCTCCTCGACATCCTCTACCACATATAGATCTATTCCCTTTACCAAGGCACGGGTAATCCTATTTTGCAAGGGTTCTTCCCTCCAAGAAAGGTCTACCTTATTTTCCTTCTCCTTACCGATTACAGTTTCTGCAAATTCCAATAATCGTTCGGTGGCATCTTCCCGTCGGTTAAGGATCACATCCTCTACATACTCCAAAAGATCTTTGGGGATATCATCATAGACCTCCAACATACTTGGATTTACAATTCCCATATTCATCCCGGCCTTTATGGCATGATACAGGAATACGGAATGCATGGCCTCCCTTACGGGATTGTTTCCCCTAAAACTAAAGGACACATTACTCACCCCTCCACTTACACTACAAAAAGGCAAATTTTCCTTTACCCACGCTGTGGCGTTTATAAAGTCGAGCGCATTTAACTTATGCTCGTCCATTCCCGTGGCCACGGGAAAAATATTGAGGTCAAAAATAATATCCTCAGGTGGGAATCCTACTTTATTGACCAATATATCATAAGAGCGTTTGGAAATTTCCAATCGCCTTTCATAAGTATCGGCCTGCCCAACCTCGTCAAAGGCCATAACAATAACGGCTGCTCCATAACGCCTGATCAATTTGGCATGCTTAATAAACTCTTCCTCCCCTTCTTTGAGACTTATGGAGTTCACCACACATTTTCCCTGTACTACCCGGAGACCTGCCTCTATAATATCCCATTTGGAGCTATCGATCATGATAGGGACACGGGCAATATCCGGTTCAGAAACAATAAGGTTCAGGAATTTTACCATAACCTCCTTGCCATCGATAAGACCATCGTCCATATTGACATCTATGATCTGTGCTCCACCTTCCACCTGTTCGCGGGCAATATCCAATGCCTCCTCAAACTTCTCCTCCTTGATCAGTCGAAGGAATTTTTTGGAACCAGCCACATTGGTACGCTCCCCTACATTTACAAAATTGCTTTCCGGGGTTATCACCAAAGGTTCCAAACCAGAGAGTTTTAAAAACCGTTTTGTACTGTGTTGTTCCTTATCCGTTGTATTGCTCATTATTTCTATATTGGCCTCGATATTAAAGACACCTAACCGTGTCCTTAAAACGGCAAATTTGATAGTTCTACATTGCCTCCTGAGAGGATGATCCCTACTTTTTTATTTTTAAACTTATCCCTTTCCTTTAACAATACGGCAAATGGCACAGCACTGGAAGGCTCTATTACCAACTTCATCCGCTCCCAAATTAATTTCATGGCACTGATAATTTCATCCTCCCCCACTCTGATAATTTCCGAGACCAACTCCGCAATAATGGGAAAATTTATATCGCCTAAGTTGGTTTTTAGTCCGTCCGCAATGGTATCCGTTGATAGGTTGTACTCTATTTTCCCGCTCTTAAAAGACCTATAGGCATCATCCACTTCTATAGGTTCCCCCCCAACTACCTTACAATTATTTCCAAGGTAATGGGCTGCCAATGCCGTACCTGCAATAAGTCCCCCACCACCTACCGGACCCATAATATATTCCAGACCGGGCTGGTCCTGCAATAGTTCCAATGCCGCCGTACCTTGTCCCACAATTACATTCAGATCGTTGGATGGATGCAAAAAAACAGCCCCCTTTTCCGCAACAATGGCCGCGGCCGATCTTTCCCTGGCTTCCAGGGTAGGCTCCGTAACGGTAACCAACCCTCCATATGCCTTCACTGCCTCTATTTTTACGGTCGGGACATTGGATGGCATAACTATGTAGGCTTTCACTGCCAAATTCCTAGCTGCCAAAGCCAGGGCCTGACCAAAATTTCCTGAGGAGTGGGTTACCACGCCGGCCTTTTTCTGGACCTCGTTTAATTGCTGAATAGCATTGATAGCGCCCCTCATTTTAAAAGCACCCATTTTTTGAAAGTTCTCGCATTTAAAGAAAACCTTCGCCCCGGTCAATTCATTCAGCAAACTGGAGGTAAGTACCGGTGTCCTATGAACAAAGGGGGCTACCCTATTTCCCGCTTCAAGAACCATCTGCCTGCTAGGTATCATTGGTACGTTTCTAAGGCATTTAGAATTCTAGGGGCATAATTCTTGACTATATCGGCCATTGCCTTTATATGTTCGGGCGTGGTACCACAACATCCCCCAACAATATTGACCAGGCCCTTTTCGGCATATTCCTTTATCTGGGCGGCCATTTCCTCCGGTGTTTCATCATATTCCCCAAAGGCATTGGGCAATCCTGCATTGGGATGGGCAGAAACGGCATGCTCCGTTTTACTGGAGAGCACCTCCAAATGGGGTACCAACTGACTAGCTCCTAAAGCGCAGTTGAACCCTACGGACAAAATAGGTATATGGCTTATGGATATCAAAAATGCCTCAGCGGTTTGGCCGGACAAGGTTCTGCCCGAGGCGTCGGTTATAGTCCCACTCACCATAATGGGGACCTCTATGTTTCGTTCTTCCTTAACCTCTTCAATGGCAAATAACGCCGCCTTGGCATTTAAGGTATCAAAAATAGTCTCCACCAATAAAATATCCACTCCCCCATCCAAGAGTGCCTCTACCTGTTGTTTATAGGCTATCCTAAGTTCTTCAAAGGAAACCCCCCTAAAACCTGGATCGTTCACATCTGGCGACATACTGGCCGTTTTATTGGTAGGCCCAATGCTTCCGGCAACAAAACGTGGCTTATCAGGTTCCTGGGCCGTAAATTCGTCTGCCACCGCCTTTGCTATTCTGGCCGACTCATAATTTAGTTCATAGACCAGATCCTCCATATGATAGTCCGCCATGGCAATTGTAGTACCGGAAAAAGTATTGGTCTCCACTATATCGGCCCCTGCGGCAAAGTACTGTCGGTGTATTTCGGTTATGGCCTCTGGTTGGGTAAGGGACAATAGGTCGTTATTTCCCTGCAAAGGATGCTCCCAGTCCTTAAATCGTTCTCCCCTAAAATCATCCTCCGTAAACTTATACCGTTGAAGCATGGTCCCCATGGCACCGTCCAACACCAAAATCCTTTCCTTGAGTACGTCCTGAATATTCTTCATATAACTTTTAAAAAGGGTATTCCCGCTTTAAATTAAACCAAGATACCATCACATAAGGCCCCAAACCATTTGGGACCACAAAATTAGAAAATTGACACCCGAAAAACAAAGGATAAGACCCCGGTTATCGGTATCAAAAAAACAAATAAAATCAAGTAAGGAAAAGTTTCGGACCTGCGTCTTTCTTTATGTTATCTATTCCCAAATGAAATTCCAGACACCTAGAATAAAATATTAGGATTAGAACGTAGCACCTTCTTTATCCTTCCCGATGGTTTTCGACTTGGAAAAAGGGTTGCCAAGGCTTCACAGGGTCTAGTCCCTCCACCTTTCTTGATAACGTTTCAAATTGATAATGAACCAAGTACAAAATAACGCAACAGTACCCTTAAAAGCAAGGAAATGCCACTTTATTTTATGAATCCAAAAAAATCAAAACCAAGAATAATATGCAAAAATAAAACCTGCCAGATTTTATGACCTGACAGGCTAAACTATTGGTCTTGAAGCATTGTTAAGCCAAAATACTTTGAACCACTTCTTTTTTTGCCTCCTTTTTACTACCGTCAAATCCTTCCACCCCACCTACAGTGGTATATTTCATTACATAACGCTTTCCTGGATTGATCAACTGATAAGCACTCTGACACATCACTGCGGCTTCATGGAACCCGGACAATATTAACTTAAGTTTTCCGGGATAGGTATTTACATCCCCAATAGCATAAACCCCGGGAATATTGGTCTGATAATCGTAGGCATTATTTACTTTAATCGCATTTTTTTCTATTTCAAGTCCCCAATCGCCAATGGGCCCCAGTTTTGGGGAAAGTCCGAACAAGGGAATAAAATTATCGGCTTCCACGTAGGTTTCGCCTTTGGCCTCATCATTGTGCTTTACCACTACCGCCTCCAGACTATCGTCTCCGTACAATTTAACCACCTCAGCTTCGGTAAATAGTTTAATTTTTCCCAGTTTGGCCAAATCCGCAGCTTTTTCCACCGAATCCAAAGCGCCCCTAAACTCATTTCTCCTATGCACCAAGGATACTTCCGAGGCCACATCGGATAGGAATATGGCCCAATCCAAGGCAGAATCACCACCCCCGGAAATAACCACCTTCTTATCCCTATATTCCTCAGGATCTTTAATAATGTAAGCTACACCCTTATCTTCAAAATCCGCCAAATTGGGAATCAAAGGTTTTCTTGGCTCAAAAGAGCCCAATCCTCCGGCAATAACCACAACCGGTGCATGATGTTTTGTCCCCTTATTGGTAGTTACCACAAAGGATCCATCATCCAATTTATCTAAGGTTTCCGCTCTCTCTCCCAAGGTGAACCCAGGTTCAAATGGCTGAATTTGTTGCATCAGATTCTTGACCAAATCCCCTGCCAGAATTTCCGGAAATGCTGGAATATCATAAATGGGCTTCTTAGGATAAATTTCCGAACATTGGCCTCCAGGTTGGGGCAATGCATCTATAAGATGCGTCTTCAATTTCAACAATCCCGCTTCAAAAACCGTGAACAACCCTGTTGGACCCGCTCCAATAATAAGTATATCTGTCTTTATCATACTACTTTGATTAATTCCTAATTTAAACTTGCACCCAATTACCCTAAAATACTTTAGATTGGTACTTTTCTTTATTATTTATAGCACCTCTGGGCGCATTTGTAACGTTTGGGCATAATTCAATACCGCCGATCCTATGGGCAACAACCTCCCCTACAACAATGATAGCTGGATTGCTCAATTGATTCTCCTCCACTATTTGCTCAATGGTACCTATAGTACCGATCCCCACCTTTTCATCTTTACGAGTACCGTTTTGAATAATCGCAATGGGCATATCGGCCTTGGCCTCCTGTTTAAACAACTCCACAATTTCCGCAAGTTTCCCCATCCCCATCAATATAACTATGGTGGCGTTGGATTTTGCTGCCAAAGCAACATCTGCGGACAACTTATGTTCTTTAGTAGTCCCGGTAATTACCCAAAAACTTTCGGCCATATTCCTTTTGGTAACGGGAATGTTTTGGGAAGCGGGAACGGCTACCGAGGAAGATATTCCCGGTACCATGGCCACTTTTACACCTTTACCGGCCGCATATTCCATTTCTTCCGCCCCTCTACCAAAGACAAAGGGATCCCCACCCTTCAGCCTCACCACATGTCCGTGGGTTTTGGCCCTGTCCACAATTAGATCGTTTATCTGTTCCTGCCTATAGGCATAGCACCCTTTCCTCTTCCCTACAAAAATATGTTCGGCATTTGGAGCATACTCCAATAAAGCTACATCCACCAAGGCATCGTACAATACCACGTTTGCCGCCTGCAAGGCCTTTATGGCCTTCAGCGTTATCAACTCCACATCACCAGGTCCAGCTCCCACAACGGTCAACTGGCCTAGGTCCGAAGTTTCCCGATGGGAAGGTGGAAATACCTCTGTGGCGTCAACATGCATATTATTTACCTTGTCAGTCATGATTATACGTTTGTCAGTTCCAATTTCCTGTAAGCTTCCACATTGGACAAAAACTTCTCGGCATCCTGTAAATAGGATTTTGCAAAGGCTTCAGTTGGTGTGTTCCGATTTAATTGAAGCACCAATTTCTCAAAACTTTGATCCAAATTAAATTTACCGGAAGCCACAAACAATTCATCAAAATCCTTTATGATACTGATATGGGTATTTACCTTGGTATTTTCGGCGGTTAACAAAGCCTTGGCCGTATTTACCATTGATGAATAGGAATGATAGATACTGGCGGCCCATTTTCCCTCTTCCAAATTGAGTTTTGCGGTTTCCAATTTTTCCTCACTATCAAACAACAAAGTGGCAATTAGATCTATTACCACCCCGGCGCATTCCCCTATACCGATGGCTTGTTCATACTTTTCCGAGTTGCCCCAGTCAATAAAATCTGATGCCGTTAGGTTATCCACATCGGACAGCGGTTTTAGAAAATCATAGAAATACATTTGCCCTTTTTCCTCATAATATTCCACAAAAGGCTTTCCGTTGCCGTTTGCATCATAATCATTCAATATAAGTCTTAAGGATTCCGGGCCCCTCTTACTTGGTATCTTAATCACCTTATCCGCAAAACGCCCGTTACCATCCCCAAAATTACCACCTCCCAAAAGCACTTGTAGTGCAGGGGCTACCAGTTTATCCTTAGTTCTCACGGACATTCCCTGAAAACCGATATTGGCCATATTGTGTTGGCCACAGGCATTCATACAACCACTTATTTTTATGACTACATCCGGGTTATCTATATAATGTGGGTATTCTGCCTTGATCACCCGTTCCAATTCATCGGCAATCCCTGTACTACTGGCAATACCCAAATTACAGGTATCCGTTCCGGGACAGGCAGTAATGTCCAATGCCGTATTATAACCAATTTCAGCAAATCCTAATTTTTCCAGTTCTTGGTAAAAGAAGGGTACCAAGGATTCCTTAACGTAAGGAATCAATATATTTTGGCGCAGGCTCAATCTAATTTCACCCGCCGCATATTTTTCCACCAAATCTGCCAATTGCCTAGCTTTGTCTATATAAAAATCCCCCAATAGCACCTTTACCCCAATGGCAACATACCCCTGCTGTTTTTGAGGCACCAAGTTGGTAGATTTCCATTTTTCAAATGTCTTTTGATCCTTTAAGGTTACTTCCGTGGCTTCATTCTCCGCAATCTTTACTTTTGGATAAGCATCAGCATCTATTGGGTACGTTTGAAAAGGTATCGCCAATTGCTCTTCTTCCAACAACTGCTTAAATCCATCCAAACCTATATCCTTAATCAGGAATTTCATTCTCGCCTTTGCCCTACTTTTTCTTTCACCAAAACGATCAAAAACACGAACAACTCCTTCCATCAAAGGAATAATACGGTCTGTAGGAAGAAAGGGGAAAATTACATCTGCATGCCTTGGCTGCGATCCCAATCCTCCGCCCAAAAGCACTTTAAATCCTCTTGCCCCATTTTCAATTTTGGCGATAAAACCAAGATCGTGCATGTATGAAAGGCCGGTATCCTCATCAGAGGCAGAAAAGGAAACTTTAAACTTCCTGCCCATTTCCTGACTTATAGGATTTCTTAAAAAGTATTGAAAAAGTGCATGGGCATATGGGGAAACATCAAAAGGTTCCTTTACATCTATCCCGGCAGTCTCGCTGGCCGTTACGTTACGCACCGTATTTCCACAAGCTTCCCTGATCGTAATATCATCCTGCTCCAACTGTGCCCATAATTCCGGTGTGCGGTTTATGTCCACATAATGGATCTGAATATCCTGGCGGGTAGTGATATGAAGTCGACCTGTAGAATATTCTTCCGAAACATCGCATATCCTTCTCAACTGCTGCGAGCTCACTTTTCCATAAGGCAACTTGATACGGATCATTTGGACCCCGGGTTGCCTCTGACCATAAATTCCCCTGGCCAATCTTAGGCTACGGAATTTCTCCTCGTCCAAATTACCGCCCTGAAATTCACGGATCTTGGCTTCCAATGCTATGATGTCCTGTTCTACGACCGGGTTTTCCACTTCTGTTCTGAAAGTCCGCATGCTACTTATTTTTTTTTATTCAAAATGATTATTAAATTCTTTTAAAAAATTTATCCCATAGGAATAATAGGTTAAATTGATAACAATTCCATGCCCTTGAAGGGGGCAGAAGACGTATTAATTTATAAACCCGACCCCAGCTGTTGTATTGGTTTGATTATCTATTAGGATAAAAGAGCCATTGGTCCTGTGATTCTTGAAGGAATCATAAAAAATAGGCTTGTTCAATCTAAAAGTAACCTGAGCAATATCGTTCATTTCCAAGGCAGTGATAGACGTATCGATTCCCGAATAATCCGGATGAATCTTATGATGAATATTTTCTACCTTTGCCAAGACCTTATTTACACCGTGCTGCACTACATATTTACCGCCCACGGTTAATTTCTGCAAATCCATCCATGATACCGTTGCCGTAAATTGCTTGTCTATAGTGGGCAGATCACCTGCCCTCACCAACATATCCCCTCTGCTTACATTGATCTCATCTTCCAAGGTTATGGTTACCGAAGAGCGCCTGGTGGCCGTTTTATATTTCTTATCATAAAAATAAATTTCCTTGATCCTGGATTTGGTCATGGATGGCAATACCACTACTTCATCCCCCACACTTAGCTCACCACCATAGACCTTGCCCGCAAACCCCCTAAAATCATGGAATTCTTCCGTCTTGGGACGTATTACATACTGAACCGGAAATCTTGGGGTACCAATGTTATAGATATCCTTTCTGTCCAATTCCTCAAAATGTTCCAATAGGGTCTGTCCCTTATACCAAGCCATATTTTCCGACCTGTTTACCACATTGTCCCCCTTAAGCGCACTGACCGGAATAAAGGTAATTTTCTGATCCTGGTAATCGCGCTTGCTCATCAATTTTTCAAAATCTGCCTTTATCGCATTGTATCTTTCTTCCGAAAAATCAACCAAGTCCATTTTATTAATGGCTACGATAACATCTTTTATCCTCAATAAATTATTGATGAAAAAGTGTCTATTGGTCTGTTCGATTACTCCTTTTCTAGCATCGATCAGAATAATGGCCGCCTGGGAGGTAGAAGCACCGGTAACCATGTTGCGGGTATATTCTACGTGTCCGGGAGTATCCGCTATAATATAACTCTTATTGGGGGTAGAGAAGTAGATATGGGCCACATCTATAGTAATCCCCTGTTCCCTTTCCGCCACTAAACCATCTGTAGCCAAGGAGAAATCCAGATAGTCATATCCTTTCTGTTTTGATGTTTTTTCAATGGCTTCCAACTTATCATCGGTCAGCGATTTGGTATCGTACAGCAATCTTCCGATCAAGGTACTTTTACCGTCATCCACACTTCCTGCTGTTGCTATTTTTAGTACTTCCATAAGCCCCTCCTGACCTCCCCAAAAGGGAGGAACTCTTACTCGGAGTTGTTTTAATTGTTAATAATTCCTTTAATTTCCTTTTTTTATTAAGCCCCACGGCTAATTCCCTTCGGGAGTTAGGGGCTTTTAAAAGTAACCCTGTTGTTTTCTTTTCTCCATGGCAGCTTCGGAACGCTTATCATCTATCCTAGCTCCCCTTTCGGAAATCTTGGATTCCCTAATTTCACCTACTACCTTTTCAATGGTGTCCGCATGGGACAATACTGCAGAGGTGCAACTCATATCTCCTACCGTTCTAAAACGAACCATGCGTTCTTCCACTTTTTCGTCTTCTGCACGAAAGACCACATCGTCTTCTGCAGACCATATAAATCCATCCCTAAGGAATATTTTCCTCTTATGGGCAAAATAGATGGAAGGTATTTCTATTTCCTCTTTTTGGATATAGCTCCAAACATCCAGCTCTGTCCAGTTGCTTATTGGAAAAACCCTTACGTTCTGCCCCAATTCTATCTGGCCATTCAGCATATCGAACAATTCCGGACGCTGGTTTTTTTCATCCCACTGACCAAAATCGTCACGAACGGAGAAGATACGCTCTTTGGCACGTGCCTTTTCTTCATCCCTTCTTGCCCCACCGATACAGGCATCGAACTTAAATTCCTCAATAGCGTCCAACAAAGTAGTAGTCTGCAACATATTCCTACTGGAGTATTTACCAGTTTCCTCCACAACTTTTCCCTGATCTATGGAGTCCTGAACATTTCGAACAATTAACTCCACTCCCAATTCCTTGACCAATTTATCCCTAAAGGCAATGGTCTCCGGAAAATTATGCCCGGTATCTATATGCATTAAAGGGAAAGGGATCTTAGCTGGGAAAAAGGCTTTTTGCGCCAATCTCACCAAAGTTATGGAGTCTTTTCCACCCGAAAAAAGCAACACCGGCTTTTCAAACTGAGCAGCTACTTCCCTTAAAATATAAATGGCTTCGTTCTCCAAAGCATTATTGTTCAATACTTCCAATTCATTCGATTCGTTCACGCCTACTAATGTTTCCAATTCTGATTCTACAATGCTCACAATAATTCTGTATTTAATCGGCCAGTCCCAAAGGGTTCCTTAACCAAATGTTATTAATCTCTTAGGTATGCAATCCACATTCCCGGTT
Organism: Flavobacteriaceae bacterium; assembly: GCA_041392165.1. Classification (GTDB taxonomy): domain Bacteria; phylum Bacteroidota; class Bacteroidia; order Flavobacteriales; family Flavobacteriaceae; genus Arenibacter. The sequence goes on along the minus strand of JAWKMN010000012.1, from coordinate 45,038 downwards.
TTCCAAAACCTTGGTGGGATCAAAATATTTATGCTCATTGGGCAAATTCCTATCCTTGAGGTAAGCATCCAATTGACTATCGGTATAATGGTAAAAAGGACTCACTTTTAAAACCCCGTCCCTGCTTAAACTTAAAATATCCAAAGAATCCCTCAATGCCGTCTGGCCCTGACGAAGATTTGTAAACCATACATCCGGCCCATGCTCTTCCATAGCCCTTCTAAACGGCTCCAGTTTTACCTGCTCCGTAAAAAGTTGATGCCTTGGATCATCTATCCCTGGAATCCCCATGACAGCATCCCTGTGGGAGGAAGTTTGTTTGGGAACATATAATTTTATATTCAAATGCAATCTAGCAATTAGGGTTTCGGCATGTTTATATGTATTGGGCGTATTATAACCCGTATCGCACCATATTACGGGAATATGGGGGGAAACATCCGTGACCGCATGCAAAATAGCCACCTCATATGGACGGAAGTTTGTGGTCACCAAAGGCCTTTCGGCCGACTGTATGGCCCAGGAAATTATTTCCTCCGGTGGTATCCCTTTAAATTGCTGGTTTAATTTGTGTATTTGTTGCTCCGTATATGCCATTGTCCCCAATTATTTAATTAGTTTAGTTTGAATTACCTTTTTACTTTCCCCAACTAATCTTGTTCCAGATTCTTTCATGAAAGAAATACAACAGCATCTTGGTAAACAACTCTACGACCCCTATTGAAAATGCAACTGCCAAAGTCCCTGTAACGATCCAAGAAATTACAATGGTATCCAAGGTCCCTATAATTCTCCAACTAATAGATTTGGCAATACTCCTTTTGGGATTCTCAGAAGACTTATCCGCCTTATAGCTCTTCTTTACAGCACTTGAATTATTATTTGCAATCAATTGTTCCGCAATCATACAACAAAAAACTTAAATTTATTATCCTATCGATTTAATAGAGTAAGCAAAAGTAGAAATAATTCCCAGAAAAACAATAAAAAATTTCGTTAAAATTTAACTTAACCTATAAGTTTAGTAGATTACTAAATAATGTACTCCAATTACACACCTGCCTTTGCATAGACCGGGAGACAAGTTGGCAGCGGCAGTTTACCGTCGGCAAAAAATGGGTTTCACTGCTTACTACCCATTGTGGGCACTTAAAGTTTTATAGAAATTAATCCTGAAATCTCTAACCGGACAACAAATATCCATTGGTGTTTTAAAGGTATTTGGCCGAAATTCCAAACAACCCAAAAAAAAAACCATTGCGGCCTTAAGGTACCAGATCGGCAAGGGTATTGTTTCTAAAGACCTCCAAGGTACTATCCCTGACCTGTAGCATTAATTTATGTACGGAACAGCTGGCTTCATCAGGGCAATCCCCACATTTCTCATAGAAATTTAAACTAACACAGGGAACCATAGCAATAGGACCTTCCAACACCCTCATGACCGTGGTCATTGGAATATCCTTGGGATCCTTAATTAGGTAATAACCTCCTCCCTTCCCCTTTTTGGAACCCAGAATACCCGTTTTTCTCAAAGTGAGAAGAATACTCTCCAGAAACTTTTGGGAAATATTCTCATGTTTCGCTATTTCGGAAATTTGAACTGGTACACGTCCTTCTTGGGAAGCCAAAAAGGTAAGTGCCTTTAATCCGTATTTTGTCTTTTTGGAAAGCATGCAACGAAGATAAGGAAAATTAACATTCGCAATAGGACACACCAAAATTTTACAAAAACAGGCCCGGAACAACTTCAATCCGGTTAAAAGCATACTTATCCCAGTGCTTGTTCAATATCTGCAATAATATCGTCCAAATGCTCCAAGCCTACCGAAACCCTTACCATACCATCTGTGATTCCGGAAGCCAACCTATCCTCCAAAGTCAATTTACTATGAGTGGTAGAGGCCGGATGTGTTACTATACTTCTAGAGTCTCCTAAATTAGCGGACAAGGACAACATTTTTATAGCGTTGAAGAATTTTTGTCCGGCCTGGACCCCTCCCTTTACTTCAAAAGCTACCACACAGCCCCCTGCCCTCATCTGTTTCTTGGCCACTTCATATTTTGGATGCGACTTTAAAAAGGGATATTTTACCCAATTCACCTTGGGATGTCCTTCCAAGAATTCGGCCAGCCTCAGTGCATTATCACAATGTTTGTCCACACGCAATGCCAAAGTTTCCAAACTTTTGGACAGTACCCAAGCATTGAAGGGGGACAAGGAAGGGCCCGTAATCCTGGAAAAACGGTACACTTTATCTATCAATGCCTTGCTCCCCACAGTGATACCGGCCAAGACCCTCCCTTGACCGTCCATTAATTTTGTTCCGGAATGGATGACCAAATCGGCCCCATATTTAATAGGCTGTTGTAAATAGGGCGAAGCAAAACAGTTATCTATGATATAGATCAAATTATGTTTTTTGGCAAATTGCCCCAGTTCCTCCAAGTCCAAAACGTCCACTCCCGGATTGGTAGGCGTCTCCGCATAGATAATTTTGGTATTCGGAGTGAGCAATTCCTCCAATTTATCCAACTCATCTATCTTAAAATAGCTGGTGGAAATATTCCATTTAGGAAAAAACTGGGTAAACAAACTGTGGGTAGATCCAAAAATACTTCTGGAAGAAATAATGTGATCCCCACTGTCCAAAAGCGCGGCAAAAGTGGAAAACACGGCCGCCATACCCGATGCAAAGGCAAAACCATCCTCGGCCCCTTCCATCTTGCATACCTTTTCTATAAACTCGGAAGAATTGGGATTGCTGTACCGGGAATAAACATTACGCTCTTTTTCTTCCGCGAAAGAGGCACGCATATCTTCCGCATCCTCAAAGATAAAGCTAGAGGTTAAGTACATAGGTGTGGAATGCTCCAAAAACTGGGTGCGTTCCGTTTGGGTGCGTATCGCTTCCGTTTCAAATTTAAAATTCTTCTTCATTATATCTGATCTATCTAATTCTGCTGTTATCTCTTCCTAAAATGTATAATTTCGATTTCGACTACGCTCAATCTACGGCATTCCCCGGTGGCCGAGCGGAGCCGAAGCCACCAAATCCTATCCTTTTTCAGCGATCCGCAATATATCACCAAACACTCCTCTGGCCGTTACCGCTGCTCCGGCACCCGCGCCCTGAATTACCAAAGGATGCTGCCCATAGGACTCCGTATATATTTCGATAATGGAATCGGACCCTTTTATCTGCCCCAATGCACTTTCCTTGGGAACCGAGATCAATTTCACCTCCAATTTCCCTTTTTCCTTTTGCAGATCCCCTGAAAGATCCCCCACATAGCGCAATACATGACCTGGTTTTTGTGCTCTCTTTATTTTGCTGAATTTATCATCCAATATATACAGTTGTTCCAAAAATCCTTTTACATCACCATTTTGGAGCGACTCCGGAATTAAATTTTCGATTTGAATATCAGAGAACTCATTGCTCAGGTCCAGCTCCCTGGCCAAAATGAGCAACTTCCTACCCACATCGTTACCGGAAAGGTCTTCACGCGGATCCGGTTCGGTATACCCCAAATGCATCGCCTCTTTTAAAATTTCCGAAAATAAAATATCCTTTTCCGAAAAAGTATTGAAAATATAACTTAAGGATCCAGAGAACACCCCTTTTATCCGTGTAATATTCTCCCCTGAAAGATGCAACAATTTAATGGTATCTATCAATGGCAGTCCAGCGCCCACATTGGTTTCATATAAGTACTGCTTTTGATGTTTGGCAAGTTCCTCCCTTAGTAACTGGTAATAATCGAAGCGCAGGGTATTGGCAATCTTATTGGACGACACCAAATCAAAACCATTATCCACAAAATCAAAATAAGAGCCCACAAATTCCTCATTGGCCGTATTGTCTACCGCAATCAGGTTCTCCAAATGATTGTCCTTGGCATACTTGAATATATCGCTTAATGTATAGGGTACCGCCTTGGTCTCCATAGCGCTTTTCCAATTCTTGGAGATACCATTTTTATTCAATAGGACCTTTTTGGAATTGGCAACGGCAAAAACATTGATATGGATACCTTTTCTTTTTTCAATGGTTCTATTGGATTTAAGAATTTGATCGATAAGGGTCCCCCCCACATTTCCATGGCCAAAAATGGCCAAGTTTACTTTTTTGCTTATCCCGAATATCTGACCATGAACTACATTAAGGGCCTTGTGCAGATCGGATTTTTTAACTACCAGACTCACATTCTTGCCCGAAACCGTATTATTGAACAACAAGGGAACCACTTGGTTCTTTATTAGGGCATTAAAGGGCTTATGGAACGTACTTAAGTCCTGCCCAATAATGGAAATGACGGACACCTGGTCTACCACTGTAATATTATTGATGTCCTGCAGTTTGAAATCGGTTTGAAATTCCTCCTCTAAAGAGGTCTTGGCCAAATTGGCATTTTTAGCGTCGACCACTAGACCGATCCCTCTTTCCGATGATCCTTGGGAAATAATACTTACACTAATGTTATTATTGCCCATAGTTCTAAAAATACGGGCATCTACCCCTACCTTGCCCAATAAGCCACGGCCTTCCAAATTGATCAAGGCCATATTTTCAATGACCGACAAGGATTTTATACCTTCCTTACTGGTCTTGGCACTGATCAAAGTCCCCTCGTTATCGTTGTTAAAGGTATTTAGTATCCTTAGCGGAATATTCTTCTCTATTAATGGAATAATGGTCTTGGCATGCAGGATATTGGCCCCAAAATTGGCCAACTCATTGGCTTCGCTATAAGAAAGTTCCGAGATTCTTTTAGCTTCCGGTACCAAATCCGGATTGGCCGTAAATATGCCATCTACATGGGTATAGTTCTGCAATTCGGCAGCATTGAGGTAATTGGCCAATAAGGCGGCCGAGTAATTACTCCCATTTCTACCCAAGGTAGTTGTTTCATTAAGTTCATTGGAGGCAATAAATCCAGTGGTCACCGGTACCACATCCAGGTCCAATTTCCCGAAGCCTGTTTTTACATTTTCCTTGGACACGGTCTCCAACACCTTTGCGTCCCCAAAATTTGAATCTGTTTTAATGAGCTGTCTGGAATCGATGAATTTGGCATTGACACCCCGCCCTATAAGCAATTTGGTCACCAACTTTGCCGAAAGTAATTCTCCAAAAGCCAAAACCTGATCTTTTATCTTAGGACTATAATCTCCCAATAGCGCTACCCCTTCGAACAATTTTACCAATCCCCTAAATTCTTCCGAAAGATTAACATTGCCATAGGTATGCTTTTGATATTTTTCAAATGCTTCAAAATCCTTAACATAATCCAACCCTTTAGCGGCTTTGTCCAGCATCGCTTCCAATTCGTCCGTCGCCTTGTTCCTGGCCGAAACCACTACGGCAATACTTTCTCCATCGGCAACCTTGTCCGTAATTATCCCAAGTACGGTATCCAAACCCTCTCCATTGGCCAATGACTTGCCCCCAAATTTTAGTACCTTTACTTTTTTGGACCTTCCATTTCGATCAAAAACTCCTTTTAGCAGCTCCTCCATCTGATTAAATTCAATCAGGAAGGCATCATGACCATGTAAGGAATGTATTTCCCCATAGGTTACATTACTGTTGGCCTGGGCCAATTTCTTAAAGGTATCCTTGTTTTCCTGTGCCGTAAAAAAAAGATCTGAATCCACTCCAATGATATGAATATTGGTATCGCTATTCTGAAGATTAACGAATGCCTCTTCCCCATTTTTATTGATGTCTATTGTCTTCAGCAGTTGATTCATTAGTTTGTAGGCAGACAATTGAAAACGTTCCTGCAATTTTTTGCCATGGTGCGTTAACCAGCTCTCTACATTAAAGACTTTCAGTTCCTCATTGGTGCTTCTTTTAAAACGCTCTTTAAAAGATTCCGGTGTCCTATAACAAAGCATGGCATGCATACGCGCATCATGAACGGGCTGCTTGGAGTTGACCAGGAACTGTTCCTGAATCTGGCAATTGGCGATAAGCCAGTCCGTGGATTTCCAATCAGACGCCACCGGAATAAGGTGCTCCGTTAGGTGCGGATCGATCGCGGCCATTTCCCATGCGATACCTCCTCCCAAAGACCCCCCTATAAGCGCATATAGTTTATTTATTTTTAAAGCCTCCAGCCCCAAAAGGAAAATCTTGGCAATGTCTTTGGCCACAAAATCTTTATAATTATCTATTACAAACCCGTCATACCCATTTCCCGGTATATTAAAGCAGAGTATGGTGTACTTCATGGTATCTATACATTTGCCGTCTCCTATCAAGGTGGTCCACCAACCTCCCTCTCCTGCCACATTGGAATTACCTGTAAGGGCATGGTTCACCAATATAATGGGTGCGGAATGCAGTGGCTGTCCAAAGATCTCGTAGGACAATTTAATATCCAAGGTTTTGCCGCTATAGGTAAGATATTTATTAATTGAAAGATGATGTAACATAGGTTGTTTAACTAGTAATTTTCTTGAAAGAATCCGGTCATGGAATATAAAATGAAAGGGGAGCGCCTTAATATTAAATCCGTTAATTGCTACACTCCCCTATTTTTTTGTCAATGACTTAAAAAGAAAAAATAATTATTACGCCAGAACAGATTTGTCTATGACCGAAAATGCCTGCACCAGATCCGCTTTTATATCTTCAATATCCTCCAACCCTACACATAAACGTATTAGATCTTTTGTTACACCAGTAGTTTGCTGGGCTTCATCGTCCAATTGTTGGTGCGTTGTACTTGCAGGGTGAATAATTAAGGACTTGGTATCCCCAATATTGGCCAACAAGGAGAATAGCTTGGTTTCATCGACCACCTTTTTGGCCGATTCGTACCCTCCTTTAACCCCAAAGGTCACTATTCCACTTTGTCCGTTCGGTAGGTATTTTTTGGCCAAGGAATAATAAGGACTGGATGATAGGCCGGGATAGTTTACCCATGCCACTTCCTTCCTACCTTCTAACCATTTAGCCAATTCCAAGGCATTTTCACTATGCTGCTTTATACGAAGCTCCAAGGTTTCCAAACCTTGAATAATTTGAAAGGCATTAAACGGACTCAAGGCGGCGCCCAGATCCCTTAACCCTTCAATTCTCACTTTCGCAATAAAGGCAGCCGCTCCCAGGACATCGTGATAGACCAATCCATGGTAACCTGGGGATGGCTCCGTAAACTCTGGGAATTTACCACTGCTCCAATCGAATGTCCCGGCGTCTACTATAACACCTCCCATAGAAGTACCATTGCCATTTATATATTTTGTAAGGGAATGTATTACTATGTTGGCTCCATGCTCTATAGGCTTTACCAAAGCACTTGTAGCCACCGTATTATCTACTATAAAGGGTATTTTGGCTTTCTTGGCCACTTCGGATATAGCCTTCAAATCCAATACGTCCAATTTTGGATTCCCCAAGGATTCCACAAAAATTGCCCTAGTATTCTCCTGAACGGCATTGGCAAAATTCTCTTCGTCCCCTGGCTCCACAAAGGTAGTGGTAATCCCCAATCTGGGCAAAGTAACTGCCAATAGGTTATAAGTACCTCCATAAAGGCTACTGGAGGCCACAATATGGTCTCCCGTTCTAAGCAACACCAATAAAGCGGTAGAAATGGCTGCTGTACCGGATGCGGTAACCACACTGGCGATACCACCTTCCAAAGCCGCCAATCGCTGCTCCAAGATGTCATTAGTGGGATTGTTCAATCTTGTGTGAATAAAGCCAGCCTCCGTAAGATTAAAAAGATTGGCCGCATGGTCCGTATTATTAAATACATAAGCGGTATTCTGATAAATAGGCACAGCCCTGGTACCCGCTGTTAATTTTGTGTCATGTCCGGCATGCAAAGCGTTTGTTGAAAATTTTTGTGTACTCATGATTTTTTTTGTTTTTTTTAATTTATTAAAATAGATAAAATAAAAAGCCAAAACAAATAATGCGGACGGTGCACTATTATAAAATCAAAAAGTTAAAAAGAAAATTGGCTACAGAAGTAACCGTTAGTGTTATCTGCCATGGATACTGTAAAACAACCCAAATTATTTGGGCCAGTATTTAGGTAGAATTTAGCACCTTCTTTAACAAATGATCAAAGGGTTGCTAAGGCTTCAAAGGGTCTATTCCCTCCACCTTTCTTGATAACGATTCAATAAGTGTTTGAACTTTAGATTTGCAAATATAGGTATGGAAAATTCTTTTTTCCTAATCTTTTTAAAAAAATTATAGATCGAAGGCTTCTTTCACTCCATCAACGGCATCCAATTTTTCCCAAGTAAATAATTCCACTTCCTTCTCTACACGTCCATTATAGGGCGATTCAAATACCTTGATCATTTTTTTAGGTTCCTTGCCCATATGGCCGTAGGCCGCCGTTTCCAAATAAATGGGATTTCTAAGTTTTAATCTGTCTTCTATGGCAAAAGGGCGCATATCGAACAACTGGGCAACTTTCTTGGCAATCTCACCATCGCTCAAAGCTACTTTTGCAGAACCATAGGTATCCACAAAAATGGAAGTGGGCTCCACAACGCCAATAGCATAGCTGACCTGCACCAAAATCTCATCGGCAATCCCGGCAGCAACAAGATTTTTGGCCGCGTGCCTTGCGGCATAAGCGGCACTACGATCTACCTTACTGGGGTCTTTGCCACTAAACGCACCGCCACCATGGGCTCCTTTACCCCCATAGGTGTCCACTATTATCTTTCTTCCCGTTAAGCCGGTATCCCCATGCGGACCTCCAATTACAAATTTTCCGGTTGGGTTGATATGGTACTTTATGGTATCGTTAAAAAGTTTTTGTATTGCTGCCGGCAATTGCTCTTTAACCCTTGGAATAAGAATGGAAACAATATCCTTCTTAATTTTAGCCAACATCACATCATCATCTTTGTCAAACTCGTCGTGTTGGGTAGAAACAACAATGGTATCTATGCGCTGCGGAACATTATCATCGGAATATTCAATGGTAACCTGTGCCTTGGCATCTGGCCTTAGATATGAAATAGTGTCCCCTACCCTTCTCAAATCTGCCAAAACCTGCAATATTTTATGGGAAATATCCAATGCCAATGGCATATAGTTTTCTGTTTCCTTGGTAGCATAACCGAACATCATCCCCTGATCGCCTGCCCCTTGATCTTCTTTGGCACCACGATCTACCCCCTGGTTGATCTCCTTGGACTGCTCGTGGATCAATGAAATTACACCACAAGAATCCCCGCTAAACTTATAATCCCCATTGGTATATCCAATTTTATTGATAACATCCCTCGCTATTTGCTGCACATCAAGATAGGTATGGCTCTTGACTTCTCCGGCCAATACCACTTGACCAGTGGTTACCAAGGTTTCACAAGCCACCTTGCTTTCAGGATCAAAAGCCAAAAAATGATCCAAAAGCGCATCACTGATCTGATCCGCTATTTTATCCGGATGCCCTTCACTAACCGATTCCGAAGTAAATAAATATGCCATAAATCCTTTTCAAATAAAAATTAATAAGAATTTGATGATGCACACTAGAGAAGATTAGATGCTACAGTTCCACAGGAACAGAACAACTTAAACTGCTTTAGCATTTGGTTATGCCGAAACCAATTCAGCACATGAGGTTGCAATCAGTCAAATCCTTCCTCGATATTTTTTCGGGTACAAAAGTACAAGAATTCTTGATGTAACTAAAAATGTTTAACAACAAATTTAAAAATAAAAAATTCCTTGAAATTTTTATTTTTGCCTCACCCGGAACTGCCTTTTTGCGGCAGTTCCGACCTCTCCATAGGAGAGGTACATCGGAAACCCTGTCGACCTTTAGATTTAGGCAGATCGATCTTATAGATCATACTTTACGGTAAACAGGATGTAACGGGGTTGAATAAAATAAGAAGAGGTCGTAAAAAATAATTCGTTGGTACTATCCCTGTTTATGGCATCGGTTCCCAATAGATTGGTCCCCTTTATCCCAAATTCCCATGGACTGTCCCTTTTCTGATAACTTAAATTACCTTCCAAAAAACCATACGTATTGTCAATAGTGTTTTCCTTGTCCCTGTACCTATAGTAATCATAATCCAAGGTAAAAATGAAGCTTTTCAGAAAGTTGGCATCAAACTTGGCATATGGCCTACTGGTGTAAAAGGTAGTTGCCCTGCCTCCATTGTCATAATCATTCACAATATATGCATAGCCCAGCTCCAGGTTAGGGGCGTTCCTAAAATTGGTGGCTAGGGAAGACGTATAATTCTGGGTAAAGGATTCCGATCTTCTTGGCTGAAGATCAACAATATTATTGGTAGCGGACCAGGAAACATTGGTCCCCACTGATGCCTTTATTTTTCCAAAAGTTCGTTGATACCTGCCATTGGCACTTAAGGACTCGTCCTCCAAGTTTGAATTTATGGTAGTCCCTATCCTATTTATCCCAATAATTTCCGAAGCACTTTTTAGGGCATCTATTCGTTTCGTATAAGTGACATTGCCAAAAATATTGGTGAAATTGAACATATTGAAACTGAAAAAGTTCAAGGACAGATTGTGGTTCAGGGCACTCTCCAAGTCCCTGTTCCCTGAATAAACAGAATTATAATTATTGAGTACATATGCTTCCGCGAAACTATTTATATTGGTAAAAGATCTTGAAATCCTATAATTAAAACGAATGTTTTCCGATTTTTTAAGTTGCGCATTTATATACAAATCTGGCAACAAAGCCGTTAGATTATCTTCAACGGTAGTTCCCTGCTGTTCGTTTTTAGTACTGTATTGATGTAAGGTAACACCTGGATTAAAGGTGAAAATCCCCGTTATCACCTTATAATGAAAACCCAAATACAGATCCGAAATAGTATAGGTCACATCGTTATTGAACTCACTGTCCATAAAAGTCAATGGTGCCTCTCCGTCCAATATTTGAAAAATATCGGAATCAAAATTCTGATGGCTCTGCGTAGTCCCCATGGTAAACTGCAAATTACTTTTTTGGCCGGTAACCCAAAAATAGTCCAACTTTGCATCCACTTTATTGGTTATGGTATTTTTACCTTGATTTAGGTTATAGATATCCTGATCTTCATCTACAGGAAAAATATCGGTAAAGGCAAAATTACCCCTTACGGCATTGTAAAATGGATCTTCGTCCTGATATATATGCTGTGCCTCAAAAGCAAAGATATTTTTTGAATTTAAAGTCGTATAATACATATTGGCATTTTGATTTACCGAAACAGGTTTCTGCTTCTTTGTTTCCGTAATTTCATCCGTAATCGTGGAAACTGAAATAACATTCTCAACCTCATTGTCGTCCGACAGTTTCAATAATATATCGTAATCAAATTGGAACCGTTCATTGGGCCTGTATATGGAACTAAATTTTGCCAATCCCAAATGGGTAGTTTGATTTGTTGAGGTGGTGGCATTCTCCGTTTCATTGGAGGAGATATAAACCCTTCTTGTTTGGTTTTCCATTAAGGTGCCGGTATAGGAGTAGATCCCGAATCCGCTCAGATCCCAATTCTCTTTTGGGGAATAACTAAAATTCACAGCAGCAAACTTAGTATCTATGTTTTTGGCCCTATTGTTCTGAAGGCTGGAGAGTCCCAGGCCATCCCCTCCAATATCTATGGAACTTCCGCTGGAACTGCCCAGATTTCTAAATCCACCCGTAAAATTCTGATAATCCCTTCTATTAAATGGGGCTTCCCCTATATTGTTCAGATCGGTTATAATGTTTATACTATAATCGGGACTGTAATAAAACAGTTTTGGATGTGCCAAATAACTATCATTGGTACCATAACCTCCCGTTACTTCTCCGAACCAAAATCTCTTTTTCCCTTCTTTCAACTTAATATTGAGCGCTACATTATCCGTATCATTGGTGAGGCCTTTCATTTGGGTCACTTCGTTAAAATTTCTCAACACCTCAATTTTTTCCAGGGCATTGGCCGGAATATTTTCTGCAGCCAGCTTGGAATCCCCATCAAAAAAATCCTTGCCCTCTACCATTACTTTGGTCACTTTTTTTCCTTCCACCTCTATTTGTCCATCATCGTTTATTTCCACCCCAGGCAAATTGGACAGTACATCCTTAAGCTTTTTTTCCGTACCCGTAACAAAGGAATCCGTATCATAGACAATGGTATCTCCCTTCACCGAAATGGGCATTTCATAGGTAACCTCCACCTCTTCCAATTGATCGGCTTGCTCGTAAAGAACGATATCCTTGTTAATATTGGCGGTAGATGCCGTAAAAGAAAATTCTTCCGTTTTATAACCCAAATAGCTTACACGAACATTAAAATTTGAACCCGCTTTTAAATTTAACCTATAGAGTCCATTATGGTTTGTTATACCGTAAGATTCCAAGGCCTTGGTTTCTGTGTTTATGGCAATGACATTTGCCATATCGATTCCGCCCCCTATGGAATCCTTAACGGTTCCTGTTAGGGTAATTTCTTGGCCTAAAACTGTAGTAAAGGCAAATATAGCCAGTAGTACGGAATAAACGTTCTTAGTGTACCTCCACATAAAGATTAGAATACTTCAATAGCTAGTTTAAATAGCAGTAATAGTTAGGGCCTGCCTCCCCCGCCTTCCCTATTGCCACCTCTACGAAAATTCTCCCTCATTTCGGCCATCTTATCCCTGGAGATCTTATCATATTCCTCCTGGGTAACGATCTTGCCCTTATTTGGGGCTTTGATCTCTTTTTTATCGGTTGGGTTGAGCACCAGTTTTGTACACAGAATAACCGTAATATCATTACTGACCTCCAAAATTAGGCCCGGAAGCCCCCAATACTCCCCTGGCCCCTGATTTACAGGGATATCCGGGGCATACCAAGCCGTTAGCTCGATATCCTTCTCTATAAATTCCGATTCCTTATTTTCCCCGTTGTTTCCTCCCCTTCTAAAAATAACTCTCATATTGGGCCGCTTAATAGTTTTGGTTGCGGTAGCCTTAAATACGGTATAGTTGCCGATCTGTTTTGATTCCCCTCCCAGTTTCCACTCCAATTTGGGCAATGCATCGTCTACCAAAAAAATCTTTCCAAAAAGCTCATTTTTAACCAAATACCTCCCCTCCTTAACATCTTTGTAGTAATCGCCCCCAGCTCCGCCCATCATACCAAAGCGTCCACCTCTCCTTTCATTGCCGGGCTGTTCCAATCTTTCTTCTTCCTTATAGATCGATGCAGATTTGTCAAAGGTCAAAATATAGGTACGCTCATTGGCGTCCTTCATCCTTTGAATGATCTCCTTCTTTCTCTCTTCAGGTATTTGTCTTCCCTCAAAATCCATATTAACGGTAGTCTTACTAAAATAGGTAGCCTCGCCCTGAAAGCCTTGGGCATAAACTCCAAATTGGGAAGCCAAAAGTATCCAAGAAAAAAAACAGAAACCCTTCATATTTTTATATTTTATGTCATATGTAAGACCACAACAATCAGATTTGGTTTAATCCGAAATCAACAAAAAATACAATCGTCCATTCTCCTGGGTTTTTTATCGGATATTCTTCCAAAGATTTTATCATACACCTGATATCTTGTATATTGTAGCTCTTTATTGCAAGTGCAAAAACACTAACCATAATTACAAACCTATGCATATCGCCGTTGCAGGAAATATTGGGGCTGGCAAAACAACCTTGACAAGATTACTATCCAAACACTACCAATGGGAAGCCCAATTTGAAGATGTGGTGGACAATCCCTATCTGGACGACTTTTACAATCAAATGGAAAGATGGAGCTTCAACCTCCAGATATACTTTTTAAACAATAGATATAGACAAATTTTACAGATAAGGAAGGGTGGCAAGGACACCATTCAGGACAGGACCATTTACGAGGATGCCCATATTTTTGCTCCAAACCTTCATGCCATGGGTTTAATGACCAACAGGGATTTTAGCAATTATACCGGTCTGTTCGAATTAATGGAATCGCTGGTACAACCTCCAGATCTATTAATTTACTTAAGAAGTTCCATCCCAAATTTGGTGAATCAAATCCATAAGCGTGGACGTGAATATGAAAACAGTATTTCCATAGACTATTTAAGCCGATTGAACGAACGCTATGAAGCCTGGGCACAAAGCTATGAAAAAGGCAACTTATTGATCATTGACGTGGACAAACTGAATTTTGTGGACGAACCGGAAGATCTAGGCCTGGTCATCAATAAAATTGACGCGGAAATCAATGGACTTTTTTAAACTTTAAGCTAAAAAACCTTACATATATTTACAAAACAGCTAGCCTAGCGTATGCCATATTATGGCACAACAAGAACATATAGCTGTTCTTCGTATAAACCAGACCAATCAGAAATGCCAGGAAGCGGGCCATAACCATATTATAAGGGCCCCGACAAATATTGCTATACCAAAGGTAAGCCCAATCCATTTTGCCAACTGCTTGGCACCCAAAATACCGGCCATTACCCCCTTAAAGACCAAATTGGACAAACTGGCCAAAAGAATGAGCTTCCAACCTGTAGTAACATTTAAAGCATTGGTCTTAATTAATTGGGACAAGGATAGGGTTATGGCATCCACATCTGTTAAACCGCTTATGATAGCCACTATATAAAGTGCTTCCCCTCCAAACTCTTCATTGGCAAATGCCACCGCCAACAATATGGCCCCATATAGAAGGCCAAAGACCAATGCACTTTTGAATTCAGCGGGATTTTCCAGTTCCGGCATACTGTCGTCCTTGGAATCCTTGCTAATACTATAGAACATTCCCACACAAATAAGTGCCATGACCAAGAACTCGGCCATTAAGGGCAGCAGCACTTGGGGAATTTTTTCAGGGATTACCACACTAATCTCTACCATTACCCTTGCCAAGGCAATCGTAGAGGCGGTAGTGACAACAAACGCCGCCATTTTACTTATGGAGACCGTGTCCCTTGTTTTTCTAGCATAACTTACCGTTGTAGCCGTACTACTGATCAGGCCACCTAGAACGCCATTGGAAATAATCCCTACTCTTTTTCCAACGAACTTATAAATAAAATACCCTATGACGCCCAAACCTACGATCAATGTAATCATCAACCATATGTTTTGAGGGTTCAACACCTGATAGGGCCCAAAAGTCCTATTGGGCAAAATAGGCAAAACAACCAGTGAGATTCCTGCAAAAGTCATGATAGCGGCAAGATCCTTCTCCTTTAATCCGTCAATAAAACCGTGAAGTCTTTCCTTGGCATAGAGAAGTAGTGCCATTGACGCTCCTACAATGATTCCCAATGTCCTATCCCCCATAACCAAATAAGCGCCTATGGAAAACATGATCAGTGCGGCCACCTCTGTGGTCTGCCCCGCATCGGGATCCGTAAAAGCTTTCAGTTTAATCACGTTGGCAACGACCAAAAGTGCCGTAATCGCAATCCCCAAGATGGGCAAAATATAAGGATTTTGATAATCCCTGGCCAAGAATCCGGCCAACACCCCCAGTAGGGCGATAAGGGTAAAGGTCCTTACCCCTGCCATTTGGCTATTTGCCCTATGACGTTGCATCCCTACCAACAACCCCAACCCAAAAGCAATGCCCAAAGTGGTTAAATCACGATAATCCATATGAATCCCCATTACGGAACCAAAATACAAAAACCCCGTTTAAAAACGGGGCTTTAGTTTATTACTACCACAAAAATAAATGGTATGGTCTACTTTTTAATTTCTATTCTATCGATAACCACTTCCTTATCGCCCTTACCTTGTTTTTCCATCCCACTTTCAAAGGCTTCCAATTGAGCCTTCACTTCTGCACTGGTTCCATTGAATATTTTTTCCTCCGTAACCTTTTCCCCATTCGCCGTAACGCTATAAGTTATTACGGCCTGTGCCATATCTGTGGATTCGGCACTTAGCTCTATCTGCATTTCCTCTCCTACCACTCCAGTTTCCACATGGCCTCCTAAGATAGGAGCGATTACCAAACCTATTAGACAGGTCAATTTTATCAAAATATTCATAGAAGGACCAGAGGTATCCTTAAAAGGATCTCCTACGGTATCGCCGGTTACGGCCGCTTTATGGGCATCCGACCCTTTGTATGTCATTTCCCCATTGATCTCCACACCTGCCTCAAAAGATTTTTTAGCATTGTCCCAGGCACCTCCGGCATTGTTTTGGAATATGGCCCAAAGCACCCCAGAAACGGTAACACCGGCCATATAACCTCCCAGCATTTCGGCAATCAATTGATTCTCATTTGCGTAGACCAATTTCCCTAAAAGAACAATAGCAATCGGGAATCCTATGGTAAGTACCCCAGGGAGCATCATTTCCCGTAACGCCGCCTTGGTAGATATATCCACGCACTTAGCATAATCCGGTTTGCCGGTACCGGCCATTATCCCAGAAATTTCCCTAAATTGTCTACGCACTTCATAAACCATATCCATAGCTGCCTTACCAACCGAATTCATGGCCAGAGCGGAAAAAACAACCGGAATCATCCCCCCAACAAAAAGCATGGCCAATACCGGGGCCTTAAAAATATTAATTCCGTCGATCCCCGTAAAAGTAACATAAGCCGCAAATAATGCCTAGGATGTCAAGGCTGCGGAAGCAATGGCAAATCCTTTTCCTGTAGCTGCGGTTGTATTTCCAACCGAATCCAAAATATCGGTACGCTCCCTTACAATAGGATCCTGTTCACTCATTTCCGCTATTCCTCCAGCATTATCGGAAATAGGCCCAAATGCATCTATTGCCAGCTGCATAGCTGTAGTGGCCATCATTGCGGAAGCGGCCAATGCCACCCCATAAAAACCGGCAAATGCATAGGAAGACCATATGGCCACAGCAAATAAAATTACTGTTGGAAAGGTAGAGATCATTCCTGTTGCCAATCCGGCAATTACATTGGTCCCCGCACCGGTACTCGATTTTTGAACTATGGCCAAGACAGGCTTTGTTCCCAGTCCTGTGTAATATTCGGTCACCGAGGAAATAACCCCGCCAACAACCAAACCTATAACGGTGGCATAAAATACCCTAATGGAAGAAATATCCTTTAAACCTTCCCCAAAAAATTCCATTTGCATAGTTTCCGGCAACATATACTTTACCAACACGAAACAAACAATAAGGGTCAATGCTATAGAAACCCAATTTCCTACGTTCAGGGCACCTTGAACTTCTTTTTCCTTAGCCTCGTTATTTTTTATTTTTACCAACATGGTACCGATTATGGAAAATATTATTCCGAAACCGGCAATGGCCATAGGTAACAAAATTGGCCCTATCCCGCCAAAACTATCCTGAATAGCGCCGCCCATATCATTAATTACATAATTCCCAAGCACCATGGCCGCCAATACGGTAGCTACATAAGATCCGAACAAATCGGCTCCCATACCGGCAACATCCCCTACATTATCTCCCACGTTATCGGCAATAGTGGCCGGGTTACGGGGATCATCCTCAGGAATACCTGCTTCAACCTTTCCTACCAAATCTGCCCCAACATCTGCTGCCTTGGTATAGATACCTCCCCCAACTCTTGCAAACAAGGCAATGGATTCCGCACCAAGGGAAAAACCTGCCAATGTCTCAAGTACAATGGTCATGTCTTCGGTGGAAGTCCATGCACCGTTCATAAAGTACTGATACAACAGAATAAAAGCTGTAGTCAAGCCCAATACGGCCAAACCTGCAACCCCTAGCCCCATTACGGTACCGCCCCCAAAAGACACTTTTAAGGCCTGTGGCAAACTGGTACGGGCAGCCTGAGTAGTCCTAACATTTGTTTTTGTGGCGATCTTCATTCCCATATTACCTGCCAAGGCAGAAAAGAATGCACCAAAAATAAAAGCAACTACAATAAGGATATGGGTAGTAGGTACAATAAAAGAAATTACGGCCAACGCAACGCTGGCCCCTATAACGAAAAATGTCAATAATTTATACTCTGCCTTTAAAAAAGCCAGGGCGCCTTCATAGATATAATCTGAAATTTCTTTCATTTTTCCGTCCCCAGCATTTTGTTTTAATACCCAGGACCTTTTTACCGCCATAAAAGCAAGGCCTACCAATGCCATAATTACTGGCAAGTAAATAATTATTGATTCCATTTGTTTGATTATTTGTTAAATATTTTGAGGGGCAAAAGTAGTAAAATATGGTAGAATAAAAAAAGCAATATTACTTCCGCAATACTGCTTTTTAACTTTTTAAAAAATTAAGGATTAATACTTTATGCTTACATCCTGTTTTGGAACGTCGCTATCCTTAAACCTTTGTATGCATTTTGCCACAATTTCTTTGGCTTCCTGCTGCTCTCCCCATCCGCCAACATCTACCTTTTTCTTTTCAAGATCCTTATATACTTTAAAGAAATGTTCTATTTCCTTTATTAAATGGGGATTTAATTCGCCCAGATCATTGATCCGGTTCCAGATGGGATCGGATACGGGCACGCAAATGACCTTTTCATCGGGGCCTTTTTCATCGGCCATATGAAATACCCCTATAGGTTTTACCTCCATTACGCAACCCGGAAATGTTGCTTCGGTCACCAAAACAAGGACATCCAACGGATCACCGTCCAAGGCCAACGTTTCCGGTATAAACCCATAGTCGGCCGGATACATCATGGAAGAAAAGATCATCCTATCGTACCTTATCTTCTTTAGTGCAAAATCGTATTCATATTTGTTTCTACTCCCCTTGGGTATTTCAATCAATACATCGAACGACGTAATTTCTTCACTGCTCATATAGTTATATTTAATCTTATAATTTCCTAAAATAACAAATTAATATCAGGTCACTGCCAAAAATTATATCAGAAAAGAAATCCGAAAGACCCGGTTATCCCAAAGGATCTTGCCCCCGGATTTTCCAAATAATTCCCCCTAAAGTTAAAATCTATCCTCAAAATCTTAAAGATATTCCCTACTCCTACCGAATACTCCCAGTAAACCTTATCTCTAGGGGCCATTAAAGGAATATTCGCAGGGGAGCTCAAAGCCCTGTTTTCATCCGAAAGTTCCCCCCAGACACCTCTTAAACCAATTATTTCCCTTAGGTTCCATTTTCTCATAAAGGGAATCCTGGAAAAAAGCCTTCCATTAAAATTATGTTCCAAATGTGCCGAAACATAGGTATCAGTAACAAATTCATAAAAATCCAGATTTGAAAAAGTATTGTACACGGAGAAAAATGTTTGATTTCCGGGAACGGCATTTAGCAGTCCCAAGGGGACCTCCCCATAAGTCTTTCCCATCTCCACTGTACTTAACAACCTTCCCAAACCACCTACCTGCCAAGGCTGGGTATAGCTGAACTGAAGCTTTTTATAATCGAAATCGCTATCCAAAAAATTTTTGATGCCATTGGTATAGGACAAAAATAAAGTACTGTAATTATCGTTCACATCCCGTCTTTCCACCCCGCTCCCTATCGTTTTCTTCCCTGGCGTGTATATTAGAACGGTGGAAAGGTCAAATTGATCGATTTCCGAAGATACCCCGGTGGGCGAGGTAGGATCTATATAATCCAGACCAAAAGCTTGGGGCAAGGCGGAACTGAGCGTTCTATAGGACCCACCTACCCTTACCCGAAAATTGGTCACCGGCTCCAACTCCAGATTAAAGGTACTAAGATCTATATTGGTAAGTCGGTCATTGGAACCAACGGTCAGCACCGAAGAAGACGCAATACTTCTTCCCAAGACATCCGTAGTGGCCGTTAAGCTGATCCCCAATTGTTCTATATCCCTTCTTTTACCGCCGGAAATAATAAATCTGGATTTCTTGTCCACCAACCATTTCCCGGAAATTCCATATTTAAATTTGTCATCCCCAAAACCATAGGCCAGATAAGCCTGCAATCGCCAAGGGTCGTTTTGCCCAAAATAAGTCCGTGCCCCAGCCCTAAGACGGACCCCTTCCGCTTCATTATAACCAAAAATACTGTACACATCCCCCAGGTCCAAATTCCATTTATCTATTTCCACATACCCGGATCCCAATATGCTCACCAGGTTATAGTAACTTTTAAATTTGGGTACCGTCTTTAGGGTATCCAATAATTTATAAATACCTTGTTCATCGGCATTTAAGGACTCCAGCCTATTGGTTTCCCAGAAGTCATCATCCTTGTTCAGGACCAAAGGGTCATACGGATCGGTCTTGGCCCTATAAAATTCATTGGGTTTGGGCTCATCAAAAATATAATCGCCATAGACCGTAGTCCTTTTACCATATACCCCTCTTGATTTTTCCTTTTTATTAAAACTAAAATCGGACAACATATAATCCCGGGTCAAAAGAAAAACGGAATCGTTGACCACATCGAACTCTTGTTCAATATAAATTTCCTTGACCCAATTGATATTGGCACTTTTGGTGACGGCCAAATTTATATTCTTCACCGCATAGGTGGTATCATTTACCCAAAAATCCCCTTTAAACGTAAGTTCGTTCTTGCGTCTGGGATAGTAAATAATATTATAGCACCATTTATTATCTATAAAGGCACTATCTGCCAAGATGTAATTATAGGTATCCACGCCTGTACGGGACAATGGACTGGTAAAACTCTTGTCGAAAAATTTTAAATAATTATCGTAAATATCGTAATCGGAATAAAGGTCGGCAATAAAGGCAATTATAGCCTGATTGTTGCTAAAGCCAGAATTCTTGCTTCCCAAAACATCTTCCTTTACCAAAGCCTTCTCATTATTGCCATAGACCTTGGAAAAAGTTTCATTCAAAAAAATGGGCAAATAGGTCTTTCCTGTTATACGTGAAGTATCCAAATCGTTAAAAACAAATTCCAGCCCCCTAAACACCCTACTTTTCATAAGAGCACTGTCTATCGTATTTAGATCAAATTCTACCTTCTCATACTTGTCAAACTGATATTGTTTGAACATATGGACTCCGTTCTTACGCTTTTTGGCCCATATTTTTTTAAGTATATCTATGGCCGGATTATTTTTTTTATCGGTCTTGCCAAAATAAACCACCACCTCATCCAATTGTTCGCTGGACTCTTCCAGTACAATATTCATATCATAAGTAACCTTGGCCGTAAGACTTATTTCCTTGGTTTCATAACCTATAAAGGACACCAATAAGGTAGCATAGGTATTCTCGGATTCCATATAAAACCTACCATTGTCATTGGTTATGGTACCTTCAGAAGAATCCTTGAACAGCACATTGGCAAAAGAAATGGGTTCCCCGGCCCCATCCAATACAATGCCCCCTACCTTGGTCTGGCCAACAGTGTACTGAACGATAAACAAAAATAAGATTAAAAGGATTCTTGTCATTTTCTTGTTTATAAAGACCTCTAATAAAAAGGCACCTTCGCCTTACAGCAAGGAACCCAACGTATAGACACAACCAATAGCCCGTACTTGCCCCTATAATTAAACTTATAATAAAAGGCTCCGCCAACCAAGAGTCAACGAAGCCATAACATCATTTTAAGATATATATTATAATTTATACAATACTTTCTTGACCGCCTTTACAACATCCTCGTAATTAGGCAACCATTCTGCCAATAATACCGGGGAATAAGGTGCCGGGGTATCCGCTGTATTGATCTTTACGATAGGAGCATCCAGATAATCGAAAGCGTTGGACTGCACATGGTAGGTAATCTCGGTAGCCACATTTCCAAAGGGCCAAGCCTCCTCCAAAATAACCAATCTATTGGTTTTCTTTACGGATTTTAAAACCGCCTCGTAATCCAAGGGTTTCACCGTACGTAGGTCAAGTATTTCTACACTTATATTTTCCTTGGCCAATTCTTCGGCCGCCCTATCCGCTTCCTTAATTATCTTGCCAAAGGAAACAATGGTAACATCCGTACCTTCCCTCCTTATATCGGCAACACCCAAGGGAATGGTATAATCCCCTTCGGGCACCTCCCCTTTATCACCGTACATTTGTTCCGATTCCATAAATATAACCGGATCATTATCGCGTATGGACGATTTTAAAAGACCCTTGGCATCTTTCGGGTTGGAAGGAACCACCACCTTTAGCCCGGGACAGTTGGCGTACCAACTTTCAAAAGCCTGTGAATGGGTCGCCGCCAATTGACCGGCAGAAGCTGTTGGACCGCGAAAAACAATGGGGCAATTAAACTGACCTCCGGACATTTGCCTGATCTTTGCCGCATTATTGATAATTTGATCTATCCCTACCAAAGCAAAATTAAAGGTCATAAACTCTATAATAGGCCTATTGCCAACCATAGCCGAACCCACTCCAATACCGGCAAAACCAAGCTCTGATATAGGGGTATCCAATACCCTTTCCGGGCCAAACTCGTCCAACATTCCTTTGGAAGCCTTATACGCACCGTTGTATTCCGCAACTTCCTCACCCATTAAATAAACGGACCCGTCCCTCCTCATTTCCTCGGACATTGCTTCCTGTATAGCCTCCCTAAACTGTAGTGTTTTCATCTTTAAAATGGAATCTTTATGTTAAAATGCTAAAAGTGCTAGCAAAAGTAGGAAATAATATATCAAGATTAGGAAGTAAACAATTAAAAATACCTCAAAAAATACTATGCATGCATAGTATTTTTAAAAAATTATTAGTATATTAGCCCCCATTTCTTCATCAACGGCCAACAAAAAATATTAACTTATGAAATATCCATTAACGAAATTTTCAAACCCAACGAAAATGATTACTTGGATATTACACCCGCCTGAATGAAGAAGTCGGGCAGACCAGACCGCTAAAAAACCTCTCTGCCGAACAGGCAGTCAATAAATATAGACAAATGAAAATTTTAGTATGCCTAAGTAATGTCCCGGACACTACTTCAAAAATAAACTTCACGGACAATGACACCAAATTTGACACCAATGGGGTTCAATTTGTCATTAATCCGAATGATGAATTTGGTCTCACGCGCGCCATGTGGTTCAAAGAAAAGCAAGGAGCCACCGTACATGTAGCTACCGTAGGTGAGGCCAGCACCGAACCGACCATTAGAAAAGCGCTTGCCATTGGTGCGGATGAGGCAATACGTGTAAACGCAGTCCCTTTGGATGGTTTTTTTGTGGCAGAGCAGTTGGCGGAAGTTATCAGGAACGGGGATTACGACCTGGTAATTGCCGGAAGGGAATCCATTGACTACAATGGAGGTATGGTCCCCGGTATTTTAGCCACTTTGTTGAACATGAACTTCGTCAACACCTGTATAGGTTTGGAGATTGAGGGCAACAATGCCACCGCTACCAGAGAGATCGATGGCGGTAAGGAAAAGATAGCGACCACCCTACCACTGGTAATTGGGGGACAAAAAGGCCTTGTAGCCGAAAGCGATCTAAGGATTCCAAATATGAGAGGAATTATGATGGCACGCCAAAAAAAATTAAACGTGGTTGAACCTACTGCATCCAAGAATGTCACGACTGATGTTAAATTTGAAAAACCCGCCCCAAAAGGAAAGGTGACCTTAGTGGATGCCGATAATATTGGCGAATTGATCCATTTGTTGCACAATGAAGCGAAGGTAATCTAATAAAAATCTTCTGCCGAAGGAAAAAAATCCGGATCAGCAATGCCCATATCAGTCAAAAAAATGATTTATAGCCCAATTACCATAATATCTATGGAAAAGGGTACTTATTAAAAAACGATAACCCTATGTCAGTTTTAGTATATACAGAATCCGAAAACGGAAAATTTAAAAAGAATGCCCAAGAGGTTGCCTCCTATGCCTATGAGGTAGCAAAACAAATGGGAATCAAGGCTACGGCCATTTCCATTAATGCCGATAAGGCCGAAAGTTTGGGCGACTATGGAATTTCCAAAGTATTGAACGTTTCCAATGACCAATTAAAAACCTTCAATGCAAAAGCCTTTGCCCATGTAATTGGCCAAGCAGCAGAAAAAGAAAACGCCAAGATCATTATTCTTGGTTCCAGTGCGGACACTAAATTCTTAGCCCCCATCTTAAGCGCGCAATTAAAGGCAGGCTATGTTCCCAATGTGGTATCGGCCCCGGAAAGCACAAGTCCGTTCAAAGTAAAAAGAACGGTCTTTAGCAATAAGGGTTTTGCCGTTACCGAAATCAGTTCTGAAATTAAAATTATCGCTGTTTCCAATAACGCTTTCGGAAGTGTGGAAAATAAAACTACCGCCGAGGTGGAGAATTTTGAACCGGGTCTTGGGGGCGATTCCTTCACTACCAAATCCATAGAGGTAGACAAGGTAGTGGGGAAAGCTACTATTGCCGATGCCGATATTGTGGTATCCGGAGGTCGTGGACTGAAAGGACCTGAAAACTGGGGTATGATAGAAGAATTGGCAGAAGTATTGGGAGCGGCCACCGCTTGTTCCAAGCCGGTCTCCGATCTAGGATGGAGGCCTCATGGAGAACATGTTGGACAAACGGGAAAACCGGTGGCCAGCAATCTCTACATTGCCATAGGTATCTCCGGGGCAATCCAGCATTTGGCAGGGGTTAGCTCTTCCAAGGTGAAAGTGGTCATCAATACGGACCCTGAAGCCCCATTTTTTAAGGCTGCCGATTATGGTGTGGTCGGCGATGCTTTTGAAGTTGTTCCCAAGCTAATCGAAAAATTAAAGGAATTTAAGGCTCAAAACGCTTAATTTTTGTTAAATTGTGCCCCTTAAAGGGCTGCTCAAACATACTTGGCCCGCTCTGTATTTTGAACAGCCTTTTTTAGTTGATAAATTTCTATGAGTTTAGTTAGATTAAAAATAAAAGGGATATCCTATAGCCAAACGCAAAATGGTGCATATGCCCTTATATTGAATGAAGTTGATGGTGACCGTAAACTACCTATCGTTATTGGTGCCTTTGAAGCCCAATCCATAGCTATAGCGCTAGAGAAGGAAATTAAACCTCCCAGGCCCCTGACACACGATCTGTTTAAAAATTTTGCCGATCGCTTTGATATCGTAATCAAACAGGTCATCATCCACAAATTGGTCGATGGCGTTTTCTATTCCAGTATTATTTGCGAACGCGACAAAATAGAGGAGATCATAGATGCCAGAACAAGCGATGCCATAGCCCTGGCCCTAAGGTTCAATGCACCTATTTTCACCTACAAGACCATCTTGGACAAGGCAGGTATATTCCTTAAATTTTCTTCAAAAGAAAAAGACAAGGAAGATGCTGACGACAGCATTATGGTCGATGAAATTCTACAGGAAGGGGAAACGGTAGAAATAAACCCAAGTGCTGCTTCCGAAGGGTATAAAGAATTAAGTACGGAAGAGCTATATGCCGAGTTGGACAAGGCAGTTGCCAGCGAAGATTATGAAAAGGCAGCAAAACTCAGGGATGAAATCTCTAAACGCAAATAGTTTAAGAATAAATAATGCTTCTGGATGAGAAATAAGCTTTGGGTTTTATTTATTGTGGGCTTAATAGCATTTCCATCCCTGGCCCAAGAAATAAGCCACCCAAACCTACTACAAAATTCCCGGGAGATCATCCCCAATCAAGGGGCATCCTTTCAAAGTCTTTGGAGGGGTATTCTTGGAATGGCATCATTGATTTTTATTGCCTATCTCTTTAGCAACAACAAAAAAGCCATTAACTGGAAAACTGCCGGAATCGGACTTTTCATCCAACTACTCTTGGCGATTTGCATCCTAATTGGCGAAAAAATAGGTTTTAATGCCTTCGGATATAGGTTCGACCTTAGTTTTGTTTCTAAAGTCTTTGAATTTGGAGGGAAAATTTTTGTAAGTATTCTGGATTTTACAAAGGCTGGGAGTAAATTCCTGTTTGAAGGCCTCGTGGTGGACATGGACACCTTCGGATTTATTTTTGCATTTCAGGTCCTTCCTACCATTATCTTCTTTTCGGCATTGACATCGGTCCTTTTCTATTTGGGTATCATCCAAAAAATAGTCCGGGCATTGGCATGGTTACTGACCAAGTCCCTGGGGATTTCCGGTGCCGAAAGTTTAAGTGTTACCGGGAATATCTTTTTAGGGCAGACCGAGGCGCCCCTTCTAATAAAGGCCTATCTGGAAAAAATGACCCGATCGGAAATGCTTTTGGTTATGATAGGGGGCATGGCAACCGTTGCCGGGGCCGTTTTGGCCGCCTATATTGGTTTTTTGGGGGGAGACGACCCCGTCCTCAGGCTACAGTTTGCTAAACACCTCCTGGCCGCATCGGTCATGGCAGCTCCTGGAGCCATTGTTGTCTCCAAAATCCTATATCCCCAAACGGAAGCCATTAATATGGATGTACATGTTTCCAATGAAAAAATTG
This sequence comes from Flavobacteriaceae bacterium, assembly GCA_041392165.1. Classification (GTDB taxonomy): domain Bacteria; phylum Bacteroidota; class Bacteroidia; order Flavobacteriales; family Flavobacteriaceae; genus Arenibacter. The sequence continues at coordinate 18,771 of JAWKMN010000012.1, read as the reverse complement.
GTTCCAATATTCTCGATTCCATTTCCAACGGAACTACCGAAGGCCTAAAATTGGCCGTAAACGTTGGTGCCATGCTATTGGTATTTGTTGCCTTTATCGCCATGATAAACGGCATTTTAGATTGGACGGGCGATATTACGGATTTAAATTCATGGATCGCCCTAAACTCGCCCTATTCTAATTTTTCCCTGGAGGCCATTCTAGGAACTATTTTTGCCCCCCTTATGTGGTTGATAGGAGTGGATTCTGTAGATATAATGCTTATGGGACAACTTTTGGGCATTAAATTGGCCGCCAGTGAGTTTATAGGATATATTCAATTGGCAGAATTAAAAAATATTGCCGGCAGCACCCATTTTACATTTAACAAATCGGTGATCATGGCTACCTATATGTTATGTGGATTTGCCAATTTTGCCTCTATAGGCATTCAGATAGGGGGCATTGGCTCCTTGGCCCCCGGGCAAAGGAAAACCTTATCGGAATTTGGAATGAAAGCTGTTTTAGGGGGGTCTATCGCCTCTTTACTTTCGGCCACTATTGCCGGAATGATTTTAGGATAATGGTACCCGTTGCCCCACATCATATGGAGTAAACTACCTAAGAGGAAGTCCACTAAACATTGATAGGAACCTTATTTTGAATTTCGACGCAAGCGCCGGAGCATATAATTCTCGATTATCGAGTAAATTTCTACTTGCCGATCATCATCATCAACAAAAAACTCTTCTTAAACCAGTTGAAGAGGATTCCCATTATTTGCCACTACCTTTGTAGCAAAACGAACAAAATGGAAAAGAAACGCACCATAGTGATTGTAGGAGGGGGATTCGCAGGATTGGAATTGGTTAAAAAATTGGGGAATTCCCCGCTATATGACCTTATTTTGGTAGACAGCAATAATTATAATTTTTTTCCTCCCTTAATCTATCAAGTTTCAACAGGTTTTATGGAGCCCTCGGCCATTAGTTATCCTTTTCGAAAAATATTAAGGGATAAAAAAAATGCTCGTTTTAGACTTGGGGCCATGGAAAGGGTAATTCCTTCCGAGAATAAGATTATCCTGAACAACGGTGAAATACAATATGACCTATTGGTTATGGCCACCGGGGCTGAAACCAATTTTTTCGGCAACAGGAATATTGAGGAAAAAAGCCTCCCGATGAAAACCATCAGTGATGCCATTTCACTAAGAAATGTGATCCTTACCAGATTGGACCGCGCCACCCGATTAAGTGATACCCAGGAACGTAAAAAGCTACTTACCTTTGTCGTTGCCGGGGCCGGACCCACAGGGGTGGAACTTTCGGGCATTTTAGCCGAAATGAGGTCGTTTATCCTTAGAAAGGATTACCCCGAGCTAAGCAAAGAAGATCTGGGAGATATATACCTAATAGATGGACAAAAAGCCGTTTTGGCCGCTATGTCCAAGCATTCGCAACACTACACCTTTGAAGAACTCCGGAAATTGAACGTAAAAATAAAACTCAACACCCTGGTAAAGGATTTCGGGAACGATACGGTGTACCTATCCGATGGTAGTGAAATCCAAACCAAGAACCTTATTTGGGCTGCCGGGGTTTCGGCCAAATTCTTTGAAGGTTTTTCATCGGAAAGTTATGGAAAGGGAAAAAGATTAAAGACCAATCCCTTTAATTTGGTCAATGGCCATAAAAATATATACGCATTGGGAGATTGCGCTCTGATCTCCGGAGATAAAAACTACCCTGACGGACATCCACAATTGGCCCAGCCCGCATTGCAGCAAGCTAAGAACTTGGCCCATAATCTAGAATTGAATCCTGAAGATTGGATCCCTTTTAGCTATAGGGACAAAGGCTCCCTGGCCATTATTGGAAGAAATAAGGCCGTCTTGGATTCCCCAAAACAAAAATACTTCCTAAAAGGATTTATTGCCTGGCTGATATGGATTTTTGTCCACATCATGGGCCTAGTCAATTTTAAGAACAAAATACGGACATTGTACAACTGGCTGGGCTATTATATATACAAGGACCAATCTTTTAGAATGATCATCAAACCAAGTGAACGAAAACATTAGGAAAGCGCTGTATATTTGAAATAATCCGCTTTAGAGAATTCATTCGGGCAAAAAATGTTGCCCCCGGCAAGGACAAAATAAGTATCCTTTTTTGCCTCCCAATCAAAAAAGGGAACAGGCCCAAAAAACTTTTTTTAAACCGTTGATAATTTGTAATAACTTGAGCCCGGCAAAGCACCCAATAAATCCGGATTTTATTAATTTGCACCCCATTATCATGCAAAGTCCAGAATTTGGAAATATTATGGTAGAAACAAGGACAAACAAATGAAACAGTACCACGATTTACTTAAACATGTATTGGAAAATGGAATCCAAAAGGGAGATAGGACCGGTACAGGCACCAAAAGTGTTTTTGGATATCAAATGCGTTTTGACCTTGCCGAGGGGTTTCCAATGGTTACCACCAAAAAACTCCATTTAAAATCCATTGTACATGAATTGTTATGGTTTTTAATGGGAGATACCAATATTGGCTATCTACAGGAAAACGGGGTACGTATATGGAACGAATGGGCAGATGAAAATGGCAATTTAGGTCCAGTTTACGGATATCAGTGGCGCAATTGGAACGGTGATGAAATAGACCAGATCAAAGAAATAATAAATACCCTAAAAACCAATCCCAACAGTCGCCGTATGTTGGTTTCAGCCTGGAACCCCAGTGTACTTCCGGACACCTCATTGTCTTTTTCGGAGAATGTGGCCAATGGAAAAGCCGCATTGCCTCCTTGCCATGCCTTTTTTCAATTCTATGTTGCCAATGGTAAATTGTCCTGTCAATTATATCAAAGAAGCGCCGATATATTTTTGGGCGTTCCGTTCAACATAGCCTCCTATGCCCTATTTACCCTTATGATGGCACAGGTCTGCCACCTGCAGCCCGGTGAATTTATCCACACCTTTGGGGACGCCCATATTTACAACAATCATTTTGAACAAGCAGTATTACAATTAAGCAGACAAGCAAGACCTTTGCCCAAAATGGTCCTGAATCCAGAGGTAAAGGACATCTTCAAGTTTACATTCGAAGATTTTAGTCTATTGGGGTACGACCCCCACCCACATATTAAGGCAACCGTGGCCGTATAACTGAGTCCCATTGATACCGGAGAACAATCAATACCCCATGAACAGCCTCTTTATTAGGGCTATAAAATAAGTCTAAAAACAACGATAAACCCTGTTGCGGCTTCCAATTTATTGCGGGAGAAATACCTTCATAAATCCGAGACTACCGAAAGTGTGGTTCCAATGATATCGGATTCGGATTAATTACAATACCAAAACTGAATTCTCGGCACCGGCAAATTCATTCCATTGGAAACGATCCGCCTCCGCTTCGTTAACGTAATTGCCATCCACAATATATTTGAATTCATAAGTACTTTCCTTTGGCAAATCAAAAGTTCCCTTAAAGGTTCCGTTTTTTAGTTTCTTCAATGCGCTTTCTTTAGGATTCCAATTATTAAAATCCCCAACTACTGTCACCTTCTTTGCATCCTCTGCCGGTACAGAAAAAGTTACCTTGCATATTGGCTTGCTCTTTAAATATTGTTTAGTAATTCCCATGACGTATATATTTTAGATTAAAATGCAAAATTAAATCATTAAACACCTCATTCCCAATGATCAATATCATTTTTATCATTTTCTTAAAATACGTTTAACAATAGACCTACTTTGATAATTTTACAAGATAAAATTACCAAGTGAACAACATTGCCTATCCCCTCTTTAAGATTCCAACAATCTTATCTATCTCATTTTCTGTATTGTAGAAATGAAAACTTAATCGAATGCCATTTCCTCGTTGTGCACAGACTACATCCAGATCCCTTAACTTGGCATACATATCCTTATCGCCCGGGATATTAAATATAGAACTATGCCCTTTTCTTTTTACAACGGACGCTTCCAAAAGCCCCAAATCCTCCAGTTCTCCCTTTGCCTTTAAAGAAAGTTTTTTAATCTGTTCCGTTATATTATCCATACCAATATCCGAAAGAAACCCCAAAGAAAAGTTTAGGCTTCCAAAATTAAAGGTATCCAAATGTCCCGGTTCAAATTGTTTGGCGAAGGACACCTTTTCCCTAGCTTCCATATCCCCATCGGCAGCATTAAAACCCGTAGACCTGCACATAAATTTGGCAGGCGCGTTGTCCTCAAACAACATAAATCCGTTACCATAGCCCCCAAGCAACCATTTATAGGAGCTTGCGCCCAAAACATCTATTCCCGAACCTTCAAAATTAAAGATCTCGGTACCCAAAAATTGTGTGCCATCAGCAATGATCAAAAGATCGGGGAAATCCTTTTTCAAATTTACCAAAAACTCCAGATCCACTTTTATCCCATTCAACCACTGCACCAAACTTAGGGCCAATACATTAATGTTGTCCAACTTTATCCTATCGTAAATATTTTCCTCCAAAGATTCGGTCACCTCGAGATAATGGGTGGCATGCCCCCTACTTTCAAAAGGCCAGTTCACCGAAGGAAAATCTCCTTCCAAAAGCAATACGTTCCTTTTACCTCCCATGCCCTCCAGTAATAAGTTGAGTCCAATGGAAAAATTGGGGACCAATGCCACATTATCCATCTTACAGCCAAAAAAATTTCCAATAGTGTTCTTGGTTTCGGAAAAAAGCTGGAGGCTTTTCATTTTCATTTTACTGCCCCCGATAAGAAAATCAAGGTCATGTTCTTGCCGCCAATCCAAAAGACTGTCATAAAGAAGGCCGGACGAAGCGGTATCTACATAAGTGTATTGACTTAAAATGGGGAATTGCTTTATAATCTTTTGCATATCCAAAGAGATGAAGTTTGTATTTATGGTATCTTTGCCTAAAGATAAAGATAGCGATTAGCATGTTCTCCAAGAATAAAAAAAAATCACTAATAGAATTGGAACAGCATGAACTGCTGGAGCATGCCCAAACGAGAATAAAACAAAAAAAGCGACTTTATAACCATTTTGTGGTGTTCTTGATCGGCAGTGTATTCATAATCATTATCAATAAAATACTGAAATATGGTGTGGAATACAACTGGTTTGTCTGGGCCATTACCCTGTGGGCCTTTTTATTCGCCATTCATGTATTCAAAGTATATGTAACCTCCAAATTTATGGGTCTGGATTGGGAAAGGACGCAAAGGGAAAAACTGGTCCTGAAACAAAAACAAAGAATAGCCGAATTACAGAAGGAGATAGAAACGGAATTTCCCCTATCCAACATCAATAAAAAAATAAAAGAGTGAACATTCTATCCATTATAGCCGCGGCTGCAGAGAACAATGCCTTAGGAAAAAACAACGACCTGCTCTGGCATTTGCCAGATGATTTCAAACGCTTTAAAAGACTTACCTCGGGACATAAGATAATCATGGGCCGAAAAACTTTCGAGAGCTTCCCCAAGCCCTTGCCCAATAGGACCCATATCATCATATCCAGGGATCGGGACTATACTGTAAAGTATGAGGACTGTATAATAGTACATTCCATGAAGGAGGCCTTAAGTCTTGTAAAAAATGACCCTTTATCCTTCATTATTGGTGGGGGCGAGATTTACAAACTGGGATTGGAATACGCCAACCAAATAGAATTGACCAGAGTACACGGAACTTTTGAAGCGGATACCTTTTTTCCGGAATTCGACAAAGATAAATGGCAATTGACAAAAGAGGAATACCACCCCAAGGACGGACGGCACAAATTTGATTTTACCTATTTGACCTATACAAAAAAAGTCACCGCAGGAGAATAAAAACTAAAAATTCAGAAACTGTGCCCTATAAGGTACGATTATATCCCTTAAAAAGAATTTCAACACATCAACATTCCCATTGGTGAAAAACTGGTGCGAACTACTTTCACCTTCAGATCCTATCAATAATTGATGCAGTTGCAATACATTTTTGGTATGTCTGGCCACCCCCTCTCCAGAATCGATAATTTTAATATTTTCAGGTAAAATTTCGCGTATCAAAGGGATTAAATAAGGGTAATGGGTACAACCCAACACCAGTTGATCCATACCCTCTTCCATCATGGGTTCCAGATAGCTTTGCAACAACTCCTTGGTACTGGCAGTCTGCACCTCCCCTTTTTCTATAAGCTCCACCAAACCCGTACCTACTTGATCCAACACCTTAATACCGCTGGCATAAAGTTCAGAGGTACTATGGAACAAGGCACTGGACAAGGTACCCTTGGTTGCCAAAACACCTATTGTTTTGGTTTTGGAATTCAAAGCGGCGGGCTTAATGGCGGGCTCAATTCCTATCAGCGGGATAGTATAACCAGCCCTAAGTTCCCTAATGGCGTTTGTAGTAGCCGTATTACAGGCAACCACTATAAGTTTACATCCCTTTTGCAGAAGTAGTTCAACATTTTTTATACTAAGTTGAAGTATCTCTTCCTTTGATTTTTCCCCATACGGGGCATTCTTACTATCTGCCAAGTATATGGTTGATTCATTTGGAAGAATCTTATTGATCTCCCTCCATATGGAGGTACCTCCAATGCCGGAATCAAAAATACCTATGGGACCATTATTCATTTAAAACAAAAAGATTGAGCAGCCATAAAGTTACATTAATATTGCATTATGGGGCAGTTCTACCTCAAGGAAATAACGCCCATACCTACAAGTTTATTTTGGTTTCCCTATTCCCATTTTGCCTGGGGGCAATTGCCTAAAACTTTTCAATCCATACTTTAACCTCCTCCAAATTCAGTCCGCCATAATTCCCCGAACTCATTAAAAGCAGCACGGAATTATCGTATTCCCGACCGAAAACAAAATCTCTGAAATCGTCGGCATCGGTAAAGATCTGCAAATCGTCCCGCACAAAGGCCTCCGATATTTGTTCCGGTGTAACTTCCTCCAGCTTTTTTATCCTAACCGATTCCGGCAAATAGAAAACGGCCGCTACATCCGCGGCCTCCAAGGCACCTTTATACTCCTTTAAAAATTCCGGATTAAAACTGCTATAGGTATGCAGTTCCAGACACGCAATTAATTTCCTGTCCGGATACTGCTCCTTTACGGCATTGGCAGTGGCCATTACTTTGCTGGGCGAATGTGCAAAATCCTTATAGGCAACACAGGTATTGCCTTCCGCTATCTTTTCCAATCTTTTGGAAGCGCCCTTAAAAGATGCTATGGCTTCATAGAAATCATCTTCATCCACCCCCATATTTTGACATATCCATTTGGCCCCTGCCAAATTGTTAAGGTTATGCCTTCCAAAAACTTCTATAGGCATAGGGCCCTCCGGGGTTTCCAAAATGGTCTGGCCATTTACAACACTATATTCGGGAGTACTATAGGGCAGCCTTCTTATACTGTTTTCAGAGGTTTTTACCACCTTATCCACTTCCAAATCCTCTTCATTGTAGGTAATACTTCCCCCTTTTACAATACTATCCACAAAAATTCGAAACTGCTCCACATAATTGTCGTAGGTGGGGAAAACATTAATATGATCCCAGGCTATGCCACTCAACAAAGCAATATTGGGCTTGTACAGGTGAAATTTGGGCCGCCTATCTATGGGGGAGGACAAATATTCATCTCCCTCCAGCACTATAAAATCATTTTCCTCCGTAAGATGCACCATACGATCAAAACCCTCCAATTGGGCACCTACCATAAAATCTACGGAGATATCGTGATAATGTAAAACATGTAATATCATGGAAGTAATGGTAGTTTTCCCATGACTCCCACCTATGACCACCCTGGTCTTATTCTTGGACTGTTCGTACAAAAACTCGGGATAGGAAAATATTTTCAATCCCAATTCCTGGGCTTTCAACAGCTCGGGATTGTCCGCCTTGGCGTGCATACCCAAAATTACTGCATCCAAATCAGGGTTCAATTTCTCCGGAAACCAGCCAAATTGTTCCGGCAACAGCCCCTCGGCCTCCAATCTTGACTTGGAAGGCTCAAAAATGATGTCATCACTTCCTGTAACCAAGTAGCCTTTATGATGTAATGCCAAAGCCAAATTGTGCATAGCGCTGCCCCCTATGGCAATAAAATGAATCTGCATGAAGATCGGTTTATGGGTCAAAGATAATCATTGTTAAAAGCTATCAAAAAACATATGAACTGATTTAATACTTTTATGATCCGGCCCCAGTCCAGACACAACCCCTATATAAAAGTTGAATATTCACTATTTTGTACTCCCCAACTAAACTAATATGCATTGGAATAGGCAAAAAAACGGATTTCACTGTCCAATGGGGCCAATGCTTCCAGGAACATTAAAAAAATTGCTGCACCAATAAAGCAACGTTGGTATTCTTTTTGCATCTAGAAAGCTCATGGCATGTTTACTCACTTGAAAGTGTATTTCACTAATTATTGATTGTAGCCCCATGAAAAAAACACCAATTTTGTTTTACAAACCTAGTCAGATGAAAAAAATAGCAACAATATTTACACTAATCCTATTTTCCCAAATGGGACAATCACAATCTACCAACGATTCCTATTCCTCCTTATGGCAAAGGGTACAGAAGTTGGAAAAAGAGGCCATGACCAAATCCGCACTGGACATAGTAGCATTAATTTCAAAAAAAGCAAAAAAGGAGCAAAATTCCGTTCAGATCGTAAAGTCACTTATCTACACCTCCAAATATGCCCTAAGCCTGGAGGAGGACGCCCAATTAAAAATTGTAGGCGATTTTAAACAGGAAATAGACCAAAGTCAATTCCCGACCAAAAATATCCTGGAGGGTTATTTGGCAAATATATATTGGCAGTATTTCCAACAAAACAGATATCGATTTTATGACCGCACTACAACGGTCGAAAAGGTGGACAGCATTGATTTTAGAACTTGGGACCTTAACACAATTTTCCATGAAATAAGCGTACATTTTGATGCTTCCTTGCAAAAACCATTGGAGCTACAACAACTTAAAGTGGAAGCTTATAAAGAAATCCTCAACGAACAAAAGGGATCCGAAATATACCGGCCAACCCTATTTGATCTTTTGGCCCATTCGGCATTGGATTTTTATAAGACCTCTGAAAACAGCATTGCCCGTCCGCAAGACAATTTTGAATTGGACAGGCCGGAAATTTTATGTGAGGGAAAACAATTTATTGAACAACAAATTAGCGACAAATACAAAACTTCCCTACAAGGCAAGGCCATAATACTTTTTCAACAACTCCTGGATTTCCACAGCCCTTCAGATGAAGCTTATGTGGATGTTGATATAGAACGTTTAAGGTATATTAGAAAAAATGCAGTATTTCCCAACAAGGACCAACAGTATCTGGAGGTTTTGCAAAACACCGCCGAGGCCATCAAAAACAATAAAAACTCTGCCTTATACCAGTATGAGATTGCCTTATTGTACAGCGAATGGGGCAATACTTATCAACCGAACATCAAAGATGGGTACCGATGGAAACTGAAAGAGGCTATGGCCGTTTGCGAATCTGTAATAGATAAGTATCCCAACAGTAGGGGTGCCGAAAAATGTAAGGCGTTAAAATCTGAGATACTATCCAAAAACCTTCAACTGACAGCGGAACAACATATACCGGTAAACCGGCCTTCCCGTCTGCTCTTGGAATATAAAAATCTCCTTACACTTCAATTATCGGCCCGCAAGATCTCCCAAAAGGAGCTACGGCAGCTCAACTCTCTTTATCCAGAAGAAAAAATATTGGCTTTTATCAAACAACTTAAAGAAGTTAAAAGTTGGGATGCCAAGCTTATCAACGAAAATGATTTTCAACTCCATAAAATGGAGATCCCATTGCCGGAATTAAGTAATGGGTCTTACATTATTCTAGCTACCCCTAATGCCGATTCCGGCAGTACCTTTGCCTATAGTCCTATCCAAGTCACCAATTTGGCCTTGGTGGAAGGACGCAACAGCACATACCATAACTTTCAAGTAATAGATCGCAACAATGGAAGACCCATATCCGGAGCTGCCCTAAAATTCTCCTATCAGCAGAACTACGAAAGACCCATCCTGACCAAGACCTTGATTTCCGATGGGAAAGGGATGGTTGCCCTGCCCTTATCCAACGTACGCTGGAACAACGTAGATATCCTTATCAGCACTAAAAATGAAGAAGCCTACTTTAAAAATTTTTATGTCAATGCCAAGTATGTACAAGGGAAGGAAGACAAACCCTATTCCGGTTTTTTATTTACGGACCGCAGTATATACAGGCCGGGACAAACCTTATATTTTAAAGGGTTGGCCATGGTACAAAAAGATGAAAGATCTTCGGTGCTCCCCAATACCAAATTAAGGGTACGCCTTATGGATGTCAATCTTCAAGAAGTGGCCCATCAAGAACTTAATACCAATGATTATGGCTCCATATCCGGAACCTTTATTTTACCCAATAACGGACTTACAGGAAATTATTTCTTGAAATTGGATTCCGAGGAAGTTGATATTGACAATAACAGCTATTTTTCAGTGGAAGAATACAAGCGACCCAGATTTGAAACTTCCCTAGAACCTATTACAGAGACCTATAGGGTAAACGATACTATTTCCGTTAAAGGAAAGGCCACTGCCTACGCCGGAAGCCTCATTACGGATGCCAAGGTAAGCTATACCGTTAAGAGGGTAGTGTATTACCCTAAATGGTATTATCGACACCTTCCCTACTTTGACGGGACCCCTCAAGAAATTGCACATGGCGAAACGGTTACAGATGCCAACGGCCAATACCAGATTAACTTCAAGGCTATACCGGACCTTGGTATGGACAAGGAAAATCTACCCATCTTCAATTATGAAGTTACTGCCAATGTCACGGACCTTAATGGTGAGACCCACAGTGCCGTTGCCATGGTCAATGTAGGCTATCATGCGCTTACGGCCGACATCCAAATTGAAGACTATTTGAACAAGGACGTCAAAAATCCGGTGATAAGCCTCTCCACCAATAACCTTAACGGCGAGTTCGTGGCGGCGCAAGGAAGTCTCAAGATATATAAATTAAAGGATCCGGGCCATGTCCTTAGACCTAGACCTTGGACCGCCCCGGACTATGATGGCTTTGGAAAAGCCCGATTCAAGGAACTTTTCCCCCACGATGCCTTTGGAAAGGAAGATGATCCCGCCTTTTGGGAAAAGGGGGAACTGGTATGGGAATCGCGCTTTGATACCGAAAAATCCAAAGAAATAGAACTGGGCAACCTAAAAAAATGGGTCTCCGGAAAATATGTCATTGAATTGGAAACAAAAGATAAATTCGGACAACGGGTAAAAGATATTGTACAGACCTCCCTTTACAGTGAAAGGGACAAAATTTTGGCAGACAATCAACTTTTTCAAATAAAGACCGATAAAAAAACTTATGCCATTGGGGAAAAAGTGAAACTCACTTTGGGATCCGCTGCCAAAGAACTTATCATATCCCTATTTGTTGAAAAGGATCGGAAAATTGTGGCAACACACCTAATTGAATTGCGCAATAACGTAAAGACCATAGAAATTCCGGTTACTGTAGAAGACCTTGGAGGATTTGCCATAAACTATGGTTTTTCCGCATACAACGCCTTTCAATCGGGCAGCCTTTCCATTGCCGTTCCCCATCCCAGTACGGACCTAAAAATTGAAACGGTTACCTTCCGGGACAAGCTTCAGCCCGGAACGGAGGAAACTTGGTCCTTTAGCATCAAGGGGCCTAAAGGAGATAAGGTAACGGCAGAACTGTTGGCCGGTATGTACGATGCCTCATTGGATGCCTTTAAAGACCATCAGTGGAATTTCTCCCCCAACTACAAAGGGCCATATTATTCCAACAGCCAACTTAATGGGTATAAAAGTTATGGTATTGCTTCCTTTAACACCTATTCCAATTCTGGAGACAGGTCTATATATACCCCCCAATATTACGACTCTTTTGATTGGTTCGGATTTCATTTCGGATATGGTTATGGTGGAAGGGAGAGAATGAAGATGAAGAACGATGCCAACATGTCTATAAGGGAAATCGCTTCGGAGAGTGAAGCCTTGGATGAAATGGTAGTGACCAGTGAGGCCCCATCCACGGAAAATGAAGGGAGCAACAACCCAAAAATCCCAGCGGGGAGCGAGGGCAAACCTGGTTTCGACGATGTCGCAATCCGGAAAAACCTTCAGGAAACCGCCTTTTTCTTTCCCCAGCTCCTAACCGATAAGGACGGAAATGTGTCCTTTAGCTTTACTACCCCTGAAGCATTGACCAAATGGAAGCTACAGTTGTTGGCACATACCAAATCTTTGGAAAGTGCCACTTCCACCATGAAAACCCTTACACAAAAAGAATTGATGGTGACCCCAAATGCCCCCAGATTCCTGAGGGAGGGAGATAAAATAACGATCAGTGCCAAAATCGCGAACCTAACCAACAAATTGCTAAGTGGTAATGCCAGATTGGAATTGGTGGATGCCTTTAGCGGAAGGGATATCACCCAAGAAGTATTGATCAACAGTACGCTTTCAAGATCCATTTTGCCCGAAAATACTTTTACGGTAGATGCCATGGGAAATACCCAGGTTTCTTGGAACCTTAAAATTCCTGAAGGTATTGGAGCGGTACAGTACAAGGTAATGGCCAAGGCGGGTAATTTTAGCGATGGCGAACAAAACGTACTTCCGGTACTTACCAATCGAATGTTGGTTACCGAAACCCTGCCCATGTGGGTGAAGGGCAATGAAACCAGGACCTTTACTTTGGACAAGTTAAAGAACACTACCTCCACCACCCTAAAACATCATCAACTTGGCCTGGAGATAACTTCCAATCCTGCATGGTATGCCGTTCAGGCCTTGCCCTATTTAATGGAATATCCCTATGACTGCAACGAGCAAATATTTTCCAGGTACTACGCCAATACTTTGGGAGGGTATATAGCCAATTCCAATCCAAGAATACAACAGGTATTTGACCAATGGGCCAATTCCGATGCCTTATTGGGCAATCTTGAAAAAAACGAAGCATTAAAATCGATCTTGATCCAGGAAACACCATGGTTGCGCGATGCACAATCTGAAGCCGAACAAAAGAAACGTATAGCGCTGCTCTTCGATCTCAACAAATTGAAAAATGACCGGGACAATGCCTTCCATAAACTAGCTCAGAACCAAATGTCGTCCGGGGCTTGGGCCTGGTTCAAGGGAGGTCCCGAAAACCGATTTATTACCCAACATATTGTTACAGGCCTTGGCCATCTAAGTAAATTGACATCGACCTCCCCAAATAAGGAAAAATCCGGGATCGGTCAAAGCGGCCATACCATGGAACAGCAACTAATACAAAATGCGGTCAGCTATTTGGACGATGAGTTTGTGAAAGAATACGAGCAAATGAAAAAATACGCCACAGACCTCAACGATGACCATTTGAGCCATACCCAAATACATTATCTGTACATGCGCACTTATTATCCAGAAATCAAGGTTTCCAAAAAAGTGGCAGAAATTATGGAATACTACAATATACAGGCGCAAAAATATTGGATAAAAAAGAATCTATATTCAAAAGGGCTTTTATCCCTGATCCTGTATAGAAACGGCAGTACAGCTACCGCCAATAAAATAATAAGGTCCTTGGAAGAAAACAGTATTTTAAATGATGAATTGGGCATGTATTGGAAGGAAAACAACAATTCCTGGTATTGGTACCAAGCACCAATCGAAACCCAATCCCTATTAATAGAAGCTTTTTCCGAAATTAAGGATGATATCAAAACCGTGGACAACCTTAAAATTTGGTTACTGAAGCACAAACAGACCAATCAATGGAAAACTACCAAAGCTACCACAGATGCGGTGTATGCCCTACTTTTAAAGGGAAGCCAATGGCTATCGGTAACAGAGGCCGTAAACGTATTGGTCGGGGGCAAAAAAATGGAACTCTCCCAATTGGAAAATATACAGGTGGAAGCAGGAACCGGCTATTACAAGACCAATTGGACCAAAAACGAAATAAATCCAAAAATGGCAGAGGTACAGCTTAGCAAAAAAGGGGATGGCATTGCATGGGGAGCCTTGTACTGGCAATATTTTGAGGACTTGGACAAAATAACCCCTGCCGAAACACCTTTAAAATTGAACAAAAAAATCTTTCTAAAAAAGGACACGGCTACCGGGGAGGTATTAACAGAGGTCAAGGGCCAATTCCCTTTACAGGTTGGCGATTTGGTTAGGATAAGAATTGAATTAAGGGCAGATAGACCCATGGAATATGTACACATGAAAGATATGAGGGCAGCAGGGATGGAACCCGTCAATGTACTGTCCAGCTATAAATGGCAAGATGGTCTGGGGTATTATGAAAGCACAAAAGACGCCAGTACCAATTTCTTTTTTGACTACTTGCCCAAGGGTGTATATGTGTTTGAATATGATCTGAGGGTCAACAATGCAGGGGATTTCAGCAATGGAATTTCCACCATTCAAAGTATGTATGCTCCTGAATTTAGCAGTCATAGTGAAGGGTTGAGAATTCTGGTCGAATAACAAAAACACGATATTATTAAAAAGGTATTGCTTTTTTTCATAAATTCATAAGAAAATAACACAAAACCAATGAATTATGAACTCTACCTTTTTTATTGCGTTACGCTTTGTTTTTGGAATTTTTCTGATCATCTTCGGGGCAAATAAATTTTTCCATTTTATGCCGGCAGGGCAAATGTCCGAAGCGGCCATGAACTATTTTTCGGCCTTAATGAGTACTAACACCATTAATATTGTTGCCATTGTAGAAATACTGGCCGGTTTGTCATTATTGGTCAATAAGTTTGGGGCTTTAATGATGTTGATACTTTTTATCATTTCAATAAATGCCATTTTGTTCCACGCGTTCTTAGAGCCGGGATCAATTGGTGGAGCTGCCGTTCTCCTAATTTTAAATATAGTTATGCTGTACGCTTACAAAGAAAGATATAAAGATATACTGAGACCATAAACCATATTAAATATACCCTACAAATAAGAAGCGGGACCCAAAAGGGATCCCGCTTCCTATTATAATACTTGAGCCATTTGCCAAATAAAAAATTTGGCTTACTTTCTACTTTTAGGCGGGTATTTTTCAAGGGTTTTGGTTACCAATGCCCGTATTTTATCCTCCCTTTCACTTGGAGAACTGTTTTCCCTTAAACTACTTACTGCTATTGCCTGCCAAAAAAGTTCATCCTTTTGACTGTCCACAAAATCGAACTGGATTTCCCTTTCCACTTTCGTTACGCCAACTGGAATACCAACGGTCATTCCACCACCAACGCTTCTTCCCCTACCGCCTATTCCTACCCCTACGGTATTGTTTCCGGGCAACTGAAAAGAGCTGCTCAAAATATTTATTAAAAATTCAGGCTCCTCGGACAACAAAAAACCCTTAGCCCTCATAGTGGAATCTATAGCCTTTAATAATCGTCGGCCATCCAATTCACTTAAACCTGTATCCATGTCGGAATAGTAGTTATAGGTAGTGTATTTAGAATAATCAGTATCCCTATCATAGTCGTAGTTTACACGAATGGCACTACAGGATGCTAAAAAGAACAAGACTAGGCAGGGAAGTATTCGTTTCATTATTTCAATTTTTAGAAAAGCCTGTTTAAAAAATTGCGATCGAATTTCCTAAACAAACTCTAAAATAGTGAAAATTATCATTGCCCTTTTTTATGAAGCCAAGTATTCGTTAAAACACAGTGTATTACAATCATCCAGAACAAATATATGGATACCCGGAATAACAATCGGGACTATTTGTTCAACATACTCCACAGTCTATCCTTAAGTTCCACCAGACCGATCTGGGCTACAGAAGATATGAACATATAGGGCACCCCCTTGAAATCCCTGTCCAGTTCAATACTCATTTCTGCCATAAGTTCCTCGTCCAACATATCGGCTTTGGAGATGGCTATCAATCGGTCCTTGTCCAAAAGTTCAGGATTATATCTGCGCAGCTCGTCCAACAAAATTTCATATTCCTTGGAAATATCCTTGCTGTCTGCGGGAATAAGGAACAGCAAGGTGGAATTACGTTCTATATGTCTTAAAAAATAATGCCCAAGTCCCTTTCCTTCGGCCGCCCCTTCTATGATTCCGGGAATGTCGGCAATCACAAAACTTTTGAAATCCCGGTATTCCACGATTCCCAAATTGGGTTTTAGGGTGGTAAACTCGTAATCCGCTATCTTGGGCTGAGCGGAGGTCAGCACAGATAGAAGTGTGGATTTTCCGGCGTTTGGAAAACCCACCAAACCTACATCGGCCAATACTTTCAACTCCAAAATAAGGTCCAATTCCTGACCGCTTACCCCGGGCTGGGCATACCTTGGCGTCTGATTGGTGGCGGTTCTAAAATGCCAGTTGCCACGACCTCCCAGGCCTCCCTTCAATATAATTTTTTCCTCTTGGTCCTCGGTAATCTCCATTAAAACTTCCAAGGTTTCGGCGTCCTTGATAACGGTGCCCAAAGGCACCTCCAAATACACATCCTGTCCGTCCGCACCACTACTTCGGTTCTTACTGCCATGCTCGCCATGACCGGCCCTAAAAACTCTTGTAAACTTAAAACCCAAAAGGGTCCATAAATTTTTATTGCCACGGACAATTACATGTCCGCCGCGCCCCCCGTCACCTCCGTCCGGTCCACCTTTTGTGATAAACTTTTCCCTATGCAAATGTACGGACCCCTTTCCTCCTTTTCCGGATTCCAAGTGCACTTTTACATAATCCACAAAATTTCCTTCCGTCATTTTTTTAGTTTATTATTTCAAATCTATGAAAGTTAGGGCCACAAAATGCCACAACTTCCTCTTTTACGCCATAAAATTATGGATGGATAGAAGTAAGTCCACACGGGGAATTTTAAAGATATTTATCCTTAACCGAAAGCTTATATTTCTAGGTACCGACCCCGATACTAGACCGCCTGTAACTCCTCTATCACTTTTGCCAAGCGGCTTGTGATATCCTCTATGGAACCTATTCCATTAACACTATGAAATTTCCCCTGATCGTCATAATAATCCTTTAAAGGGGCTGTTTTTTCATTGTATTCATCAAAACGGTTACGGATCATTTTTTCGTCCTGGTCATCGGTCCTGCCACTTACCTTACCGCGTTCCAATAATCTTTCTATCAATATTTCATCATTGGCTTCCAGGGCAATGGTAGCATCTATCCGCATCTCCTTGCTTACCAAGAAATCGTCCAATGCTTTGGCCTGTGCGGTAGTCCTTGGAAAACCATCAAAAATAAATCCGCTGGCATCAGGATTTTTCTCCACCTCATCCTGTAACATATTAATGGTAACCTCATCCGGCACCAATTCCCCTTTGTCTATATAAGACTTTGCCAATTTTCCCAGTTCGGTACCATTCTTAATATTATAACGAAAGACATCTCCGGTCGAAATATGCTTTAAATTATACTTTTCCTTTAAAAATGAGGCCTGGGTGCCCTTTCCTGCACCAGGTTTTCCAAACAAAACTAGGTTTATCATATGCTTTTGGTTTAATTGATATACTGCTCTTAAATTTCTTCCCAATTCATTATAATCCAATCCGTAACCTACTATAAACTTATCTTCGATTTTCATACCGAAATAGTCTATATCATACTCCCCGTTGTACACTTCGGATTTGTAGAACAAAGTTGCAATTTTAAATTCTTTAACCTTGGTATTGGAAAACAGATCGATTAATTTTTTAACCGTCCTGCCCGTATCTATAATATCTTCCAGGATAATGACACTTCTGCCCTCAATATTTTCCGGCACATCCAACAAGGTTTCCACAATGCCCGTTGAAGTAAGCCCCTGATAGGAGCTTAAACGTACAAAGGACACCTCACAAGGGTATGGATAGGCTTTTAGAAAATCGGAAACGAACATAAACGCCCCGTTTAGCACCCCTACAAAAATGGGGGTTTGCTTCTTATAATCCACAGCGACCTCGTCCGCAATCTTTTTTATCGCGGCCATAATCTCGCCTTCACTTATAAAAGGCTTAAAATATTTGTCGTGTAGCTTAATCAAGACAATGTTCTTATAATGAAGTTATATAAACTTTTAAAATTGGCTAAAAAATTGCCCTTTTCCACCCACTTTTTAACTTTTTTCTCTTCCATAGTCCTGCTATACAACATAAAAAACCTTCAACTGGGCACAAAATCGCTAATTTTCGCTACATTCCTAAAAGTTTAAATTACTTCAATAAATTCAAGATGCCAAATATAGCACTTTGATTTCTCTTTTTTCATGGTCCGGACCTAGTTTCTAAGATTTAGCTGTATTTTTGTTTTCAATATACAATCTACTTTAATACAAGCGAATCATTTCCAATGAACTATTTTTCTTCTGATTTTAAACTGGGAATACTGGGAGGCGGTCAATTAGGTAAAATGCTTTTGTACGAGACAAGAAAATTTGACATCCATACCAAGGTAATGGACCCTTCGGACGAAGCTCCTTCCAAATTGGCCTGCAACGAATTTTTTAAGGGCGACTTAATGGATTTTGATGCGGTATATGCCTTGGGTAAAAAAGTAGATGTGCTTACCATAGAAATCGAGAACGTTAACCTGGATGCCCTAGTTAAATTGGAGGGCGAAGGTCTGAAGGTGTACCCTCCTACCCGTACACTGAGGATTATACAGAACAAAGCAAAACAAAAGCTGTTCTATGTGGACAATAATATTCCTA
>JAWKMN010000011.1:0-81224 GCA_041392165.1 Flavobacteriaceae bacterium | reverse complement strand
TGGCCGCGGCCATTGAAAGCCAGTTCGGGGCCGGGAACGATGGGATCCGTGAGGTTACATGGTGGCTGAAATAGTTTTCGGCACTAAACAGGTTTTGGCTGTTTATTGCCTATTTTGATCGTCAATACACAACCTTAGCTATTTTAAATTTGTCCAAGGCCATAGCATGAATTTGCTGTGGCCTTGCTTTTTGGGTTTACTAGGTAGAAGTATTTATGATAGTAAGGAATACACCCCATATAGTATTGGTACTTTTTAAATTTTTCTGCATAAATTATAGTTATAGTTACAAAAATTTAATATTATTAACTTTTTAACTTAACTTAGTCACATGATATTTACACTAGTGTGCAATCTGAAAGAAAAATTAGTAGGCTTTTTTACGGGTCGCCACACTAAATCAATAAACCTAAATAGCCCGGATATATGAGCAAAACAAATTTTGTGCTGGAAATCAACACTTTTAACATCATGGTGACTACCTTTTATAAGGCTTTCGCTAAAATACTAATGCCACGTCCAAGTACTATCGGAATGGTGATTGCCGTATGTTCATTATGGTCGTGCCATAATAAGGAACAGGAGCAGGGACCCCAAGTAAAACACGTAGTGGTCATAGGGGTTGATGGATTGAGCCCCAATGGTTTGCAGAAGGCCGTTACCCCTACCTTTGATAAGATCATCAGCGAGGGGGCTTCCACCATGCATGCCAGAGCCGTACTGCCGACCAGTTCAAGTACCAATTGGGCGACCATGATTATGGGTGCAGGTCCGGAGCAGCATGGAATTACTTCCAATAGTTGGGAAAAAAATAATTTTGTTTTGCCGACAATTACCCAAAGTGAGGATTTTCTTTTTCCTACGATCTTTCAATTGATAGATGGGCAAAAGGAAAATGCGGAAATCGGTGCTATTTATCATTGGACGGGATTTGGACGTTTGTTTGAAAAAGGTGCGGTGGATTATGATGTAAATCCAAAGTCTGAGGATGAAACCGCCGCCTTGGCCAGTGCCTATATCAAAGAGAAAAAACCCACTTTCACTTTCATCCATTTTGATCATGTGGATCATGGCGGACATGAATACGGTCATGGCAGTCCCGAATATTATAGATCCGTGGAAAAGGCAGACGCCATGCTGGCAGAGGTAATGGCAGCCGTCCAGGCATCTGGAATGGCCGATGAAACATTGGTAATTATAAGCGCGGACCACGGTGGATTGGGTAAAGGGCATGGAGGGGAATCCTTACAGGAAATAGAAATTCCTTTTATCCTTTGGGGAAAATCGGTCAAAAAGAACCATGTGCTTAAATATCCGGTATATCAATATGACAATGCAGCCACGGTGGCCTTTGCACTGGGAATAAAAACCCCTATGGCCTGGATTGGCAGACCTGTAAAAAATGCCTTTGAAGGTTTTGAATTTGGAGATGATTATCCAATCGCGGAAAGGTTGGAACAACCTGCTATTCTACCTATGGCCAATCTCAACAAAAAGGCCGGAGGGCTTTTTGATGACTCCGCTACCATTATAATGGAGAATATCAATGGTCTTGGAGAGATAAGGTATACCTTGGATGGTTCCATGCCCAGTAAAAATTCGGCTTTATATACCGAGGCTGTGGGGACTACGGAAAATGTGGTCGTTAAAAGTGCAATTTTTAGAAATGGAAAAATTGCCAGTACGGTGGCAGAAGCCTTTTTTAGAATTAAAACCAAAGATTTGGCACCACCTATTTCCTATGAGTTATTTTATTTGGAAAACTTGACCAGTATACCCAGTTTGGAAAATAAAAGACCGGATGCCAAGGGAACTTGTTTTGAAATTACCTCAGATGAGGTAAAGGAAGAAATTAAAAGCAATACCGTGGTCAGATTCAGTACAACAATTAAGGTGGAAAAGGAGGAAAGGTTTACCTTTTATACCAATTCTGACGATGGTAGTAAATTATGGATAGACCATCAATTGGTAGTGGATAACGATGGGGACCATGGAGTGGTTGAAAAGAATGGAAGTATTTCCTTAAAGCCGGGAACCTATCCCCTGCAAGTGGTGTGGTTTAACGGAGGCGGAAGTGGATGGTTGAACGTAGATTATCAAACTGCGACCGTTCCAAAACAAGTGTTATCAACCACAATTTTAAAATAATTGGGAATGCGTATAAAAAAGGTTTAAATAGATAAAATAACGGTAAACGGTTGGTCAATGAAACTGATATTCTTTCTTTTGTCCTTTATGGTAGTAACCGCCCAGGATAAAGGTGGGCAATTGCCCCCGTGGGAAGAGGGGATGTTGGATATTCACCATATCAATACAGGTCGTGGGGATGCCGCTTTTTTTGTTTTTCCCGATGCTACCACTCTTTTGTTGGATGCAGGGGACATGTCCGAAACCCACCCAAGAACTTTGTCTGCCAGAAATGCAGTTCAAAAACCCGATAATTCCAAAACGGCCCCGGAATGGATCGTGGATTATGTACACCAATTTTTTCCAAAAAATAAAAGGTTGCAATTGGATTATGGGGTAATTACCCATTACCACGACGATCATTTTGGTGAGATGGATGTTAATAGGAAAAGACATTCCAAAGGCGGCTATGGACTAACGGGTATGATGGAAGTGGGGAGTTTATTGCCCATCCAAACCCATTTGGACCGCGGAAGTGATTATCCAATCGATTTAAAGAGCACTCTGGTACAAAATAAAATAAAGGCCAATGATTCCTATGGTATGATTGAGACATTGCAGGAATATTGGAAGTATATGGATTATCATATAAAGCAGGATGGGATGGTTTACGAAGCCTTAAAACCTGGGGCTGTGAATCAAATCCATCTAAAAAAATCACCTAGTAAATATCCCAATTTTAAAGTTCATAATATTGCCGTTAACGGGGATATATGGACAGGGGTCAACCAGGATTACTATTCTATATTTTCAAAAGGGGAGTATCCCGGGGAGAATCCTTTAAGTATCTGTCTTAAAATCACCTATGGAGGGTTCGATTATTTTACCGGGGGAGATATAAGCGGAGTGGATGCTTTGGGACAAACGGATTTAAACGCGTTGGAATCCCATGTGGCACCGGTTATAGGAGCCGTGGATGTAGCCACCCTGAACCACCATGGCAATAGGGATTCCCAAAATGCATTTTTTGTAAGAACACTTAGGCCAAGGGTTTGGATCCAGCAGAATTGGTCCTCGGACCATCCTGGGGAGGAAGTGTTTAGGAGAATAACATCCAAGGTCCTATATCCTGGGGAGCGCGATCTGTTCTCCACGGTAATGTTACAGGCCAATAAGGATGTAATTGGCAATAAATTGGACCAGTACAAAAGTCAGAACGGCCATGTTGTAATCCGGGTGTACGATCAGGGAAGTCAATACGATATCTACATCCTTAACGACGGCACAAAAGAACGGAAAATAATAGCAAAATACGGACCTTATGAAGCAAGATAATTTGGGAATTGTTGCCCAGAACAAAAAAACCGAAGGAGATATTAATTTTACTCCGGCACGTGGGGCCTGGATGGACTCCCAGATAGGTGAAGAGACCAAGACAATTTTGGAAAGGGATGCCAGATATTTTCTGCATCAGTCCTTATCCACTCCTTGTTTGGACGTTTTACAGGCTTGCAAGGGCCCTTATATTGAAAATATATCGGGAAAAAAATACCTCGATTTCCATGGCAATAATGTACATCAGGTAGGCTATGCCAATCCACAAATTATAGAAAAAATTATTGAACAATTACGGGTATTGCCTTTTTCCCCAAGGCGTTATACCAATATTCCGGCCATTGATTTTGCCGAGAAGTTGGCTTCCTTGATGCCGTCGGACCTTAATAGGGTGCTTCTAACACCCAACGGAAGTTCTTCTATTGGTATAGCACTAAAATTGGCCAGGGCCGTTACAGGCAGGTTTAAGGTGGTTTCATTTTGGGATTCTTTTCATGGAGCGTCACTAGACGCCATCAGCGTGGGCGGGGAAGCCGTTTTTAGGGAATCAATGGGGCCATTAATGCCAGGAGTGGAGCGCATTCCTCCTCCAATAACCTATCGCGGTATATTTGAGGACAATGAGGATAAATGTTTGGAATATTTGGAATATGTGTTTTCCAAAGAAGGCGATATAGGTGCTTTTATTGCCGAAACAATCAGGAATACAGATGTGCAATTGCCTTCCAAGAACTTTTGGAAGAAGGCCAGGGCACTATGTGACAAATATGGGGTGTTGTTGATTCTTGATGAAATTCCCATAGCTTTGGGAAGAACTGGTAAAATGTTTGTATTTGAACACTATGGTATTGAACCCGATATATTATGTATAGGCAAAGGACTGGGTGGCGGAATCTTTCCCCAAGCTGCAATGGTCACCAGGGATGAATACAACCGGTTCGGGGATATTTCCCTTGGTCACTATACCCATGAAAAAAGTCCGTTGGGTGCCGTGGCGGCCCTTGGTACCATTTCCTTTTTGGAGAAGGAAAATATTTTGGAAAAGGTAAAGGAAGATGAGCAATACCTGAAATCGTCCTTGGCGGCATTGCAATTGAAATACCCTCTTATTGGTGATGTTAGAGGTATGGGGCTATTGTGGGGGGTGGAACTGGTGAAGGATAAAAAAACCAAGGAAAAGGCCATTGAAGAGGCAGAAGTGGTTATGTACGAATGCTTAAAAAAAGGTCTGAGCTTTAAAGTATCCGCCGGTAATGTTTTGCAATTGTCACCGGCACTGACCATAAGCCGAAAGGAACTGGAATTGGCCTTAAATATTTTGGATGAAAGCTTGACCGTGGTAAGCTCGTAATTATAATGGGCCATCTTCTGTAATATAAGGGTCACAAGTAGGAATGGTCCGCTAGAACAAAGCCCAGACCTGAATGATTTACAATGAATAAAATATTATAATTTTAGTAAAACCGTCTAATAAATTATAAATAAACAGATGAACATTAAGACTACATTACTAGTGCTTTTTACTATGGCATTCCATGTATTGGGAGGTGCCCAAAATGTTAAGGGAGAAATTTTAATCCAACCCTACCTTCAGGATGCGGAGCCCAATTCCATTAAAATTATGTGGGAAACTTCAATGGGTGGGGAAAGTATGGTGGAATGGGGATTAACTCCAAAATTGGGTAAAAGGACCAAGGGCAGTGCATTTGATATCAATTTTAGCGAATCCCGTATCCATGAGGTGAAACTGGAAGGACTGCAGCGGTTTACAGAATATTATTACCGTGTAAAAACGGGAAAATTGGTTTCGGACATTTTTCAATTCAAGACCCCTCCCTTTGCCAGTGATCACGAATCTTTTAAAATTGTGGCTATGAGCGATATGCAAATAGATCATAATAATCCCAATAAGTTTTCGGAAGTGGTCAATGACGGTATTTTGCAATATTTGGAAAAGGAGTTTGGGGGCAAGCTTCCCAATAATTTGGCCATGGTAATGATACCTGGCGATTTGGTTGAAAATGGCACCAAATATTACCAGTGGAAAGAACATTTTTTTAATCCTGCCGAAAAATTATTTGCGGAGGTGCCTGTCTATCCGGTATTGGGAAATCACGAAAAGAATTCGGTATTCTACTTTAAATACTTTAGTCTCCCGGAAAACGGTACGCCGGCCTATGCAGAACACTGGTGGTTTAAGGATTATGGCAATACCAGGATTATTGGGCTCAATTCCAACGATGGTTATAATAACAGTAGGGATCAGTATGAATGGCTGCAAAAGCTGTTGGACGAAACCGCTAAGAACGATGAGGTAGATTTTGTTTTTGCGCAATTGCACCATCCCCACAAATCAGAACTTTGGATTCCGGGCGAAGAGGATTTTACAGGAAAAGTGGTAGCTTTATTGGAAGCCTTTACCACCAAGACCGGAAAGCCGAGCATTCACTTTTTTGGGCATACCCACGGCTATTCCAGAGGTCAGTCCAAGGATCATAAACATTTATGGATCAACGTGGCTTCTGCAGGAGGGGCCATAGACAATTGGGGAGAATTTGAAGGCAGGGATTACGATGAATTTACAGTAACGCAGGACGAATATGGTTTTGTGATGGTAGAAGTAGATGGTAGTGAGGAAGACCCAAAATTTACCATAAAGAGAATTAGTAGGGGAAACGAGGAGTTGGAGCGGAAAAACGAACTTAGGGACAGCCTTGTCATTTATAAAAATGAAAGAAAGCCTGGGACGCCCAGTATTATCTCGCCCAATAACGAAACGGTCAATTTCACCGGAACTACCCTCAAAGCAGGGGATTTCAACAGCAGTTTTAGTAATGCATTCCATGCGGCCTCCCATTGGCAGATTGCGCAGAGCAATGACTTTGAAAAGCCAATTTTTGACAGTTGGAAGCAATATGAAAATTGGTACTACAAGGAAAATAGACAAAAGGACGATGATCTTACCGATGAAAAAACAAAAAGATTAAAACCTGGTACCACCTATTATTGGCGAGTGCGTTACCGGGATCAAAATCTGAATTGGAGCGATTGGTCACATACGGCCAGTTTTAAGACGACCAATTAAGTATTAATCTGGATTTCAATTATGAAGAATTTTATTAAAATCTAGTTTTTGTACTGTTCTTAGGGTGTTTTGGCACCATAATCGCACAAAAAAGGAACTTCCTAATGTAGTTGGTACTCATCACTTTGGACGGTTTTAAGCACTAGGAACTGTTCTTGGGCACATGTTGGCGCGAGCGTCATGCTCGTGCCTTCCCTTAATTTGGCAGGTAAAATGCCACTCCTGTGCCACCCTTTGGATATATTGGCCAAAAATTCACCGCTCTTGTAGATTATTCTAAGTTTATCGAGGCCGTTATGAAGGAACAGTTTTTCAGCATAACCCTATTGGATAAAATGTTTACACAAGAAGTCACTATTAATAGCAAACAACAATTTGGCCCAAATGATTTAATGTAAACAAATGAAAATCAAGGTATTAACTTAGGGTGTGGACTAGGCTGGGGCTTATTGGATTCACCCTATGGTATTGGCGCAAGCGTCACGTCTACCTGTAACTTATGGCAGGCTCGTGCCGAGGTAGCAGTAGTTATAATGATGCTCTCTTCCCTACATAGATCCAAAGCAATAAGCAGATTATAAAAAATATCCCGGGGCAGATTTTGTTCCGGGATATTTCTTCTAGACTTCCGACAAAGAAAGTGTCTCTATGTCCTGTTTAAAGCTTTCCAAGGTTTTCAATCCTTGGGTCAATTCCGCAAGAACGGCCACTTTTATATTTTCAAATTGTCCTTTAAGGTTCCCAAATAGTTGTTGGTAATAAGCAATGCCTTCATTTAAATTATGGGTAAAGGTCAATAGGTACTTCCCTTGTTTCTTATTCATGGATTCCCTAGATTCCTCAATTCTATTTTTGAGATACTCCAAATAGATGTTAAGTTCCTTGATAAACATATGGGGCCTATCGGTTCTGGAAATTACATTACCACGTCCGTAAATATGGTCTACCATTTCTTTTAAAGTCATTATTTTGGAGTAGTAGGCCATATTGGGCCCGGGACAGATGGAAACCCCAGGGCCTTCGGTTTTGGTATCCAGTCCATAGGCCAGCAGGGCCGAAGTGCCAAGACCTACACAGGTACATGATTTCTCTGTTATTTTATTGAATTTTTCGGTATATTCCCTTTGGGTTAAACCTTGTTCTTCCAGTTCCTTAATTTTTATGTGCTGGTATTGCCTAGAGGCGGTACAGAGCCCTTTCTCCGAATAGTCTTTGTTCAGGGCCACAAATTTTTTTGGACAGGAACTTCCCGGCCTATCCTTGTCTATATTTTTTTGTTTTTCCAGATCCTTGGTGTTTCCACGAAGGTTATGGAAGGGCACTCCCAATGGGGAGATATCGCTCAGGTACAAATCCTCTTCCTTTGCGGCGACCAACTTCCCCAGGGTGGCCTTGTCTACGGTAGTGGCCTCAGGAACCAATAGAAATGGGGTTCCCCAACCTACGGAATCCACCTCGTAATGGTCTATAAGAAATTGGTGTTCCCCAGCGGTGCCAACACCTCCCTGGGCGGTTATTTTTAAGGATAGATTTTGTTTGGGCACTTCGCGGCCCTTGTTGGCAAGCGCGGGGATTAAAATATCGTATATTTCATGGATATAGGTCTGTTTGTTGTCCCTGAACTCGGCCAGAATGGGACCCATTAGATAACCATCGGTGGCAAAGGCATGTCCGCCGCAATTCAGCCCTGATTCTATCCGATACTCCGATACCCAAATTCCTTTCTTGGCCAAAAATTTGCCCTGGATCAGGGCAGATCTGTAATCACTTACCTTTAAGACTATCTTTTTTTTAATATTTCCGTTTTCATCCGGAAAAAAATCATCAAAATTTTCTAAATAACTATAAAGTCGCGGGTTCATCCCGGCAGAAAGGATAACGGAGGAAATTAATTCGCTATTGGCATATCCGCGCAAGGCTGCATGGGCATCATTGAATTCGGTGGGCAGTTTGTCGTTTTTGGTGTAATTGTCCTTGTCCACCTTGGTCATAATATTGACATCGATGCTGCCCATGGACAGATTATCCCTTACCCATTTTTTAATTTCCACAGCACTGAAATCATTGGAAGTCAGTTTTTCAAATTCATCCTTTAGATGGGAGGCATTGGGCAGGAGACTTAAATATTCCCTGATTTCCTTTCCCGTATTGTGGACAGAATTAATGAGGGTCTCAAATTTTTTGTGGGCCAAGTCATTGATAAGGTTGAGGTAACTGGTAATTCTTTTGGCCCTGAAATCTTCCAATTTATCTGAAATTTCCTGATAGGGAAGTTCAAATTTTTCACAGTACATTTTCCTTAATTTTTCGATCAGGATGTCATCGACCAGGGAAATGACCGAATCCAAACCCAGGTGGGCCACTTTTAGGGGTGTATCTATGGTAAACCCGATGCCCATGACCGGGATGTGAAAGTTATGTTTCGTCATTTTATCATTTTTGTTGCACCGTTCCCATGTCATCACCATAAACGTACAAGAGGTTGTCATTATGGGGGACACCTTCTCGTTTAGGACAGTCCAAATATGAATCGACAAATTTTATATGAAATGGGTTCTTAGAATATGATAATTATCAGGAAAATGGATAAAATATGGAATTAAGGGTCTAAAGGTGGAGGGATACCGTTTTTCAATGGAGGTTCAAGCTTTTGTTTTTGGTAATGTTAGCTTGAAGTTTAGTTAACTTCCGAACGGTTTATTAAACCGATTTTTGTCCTGAAAAGTTTGAGTTGGTATTAGTTTGAGTTAGTCTAGTTGAAGAGCTGGTGCCATGCACCAGCTTTTTTGTTTACCTGAAAAGAATCAAAAAGGCGCCAATGGCCGTCAGCACCAGAATCATCTTGCGATAGAACTGTTCTTTTATGATTTTTACCAGTTGCACCCCAATAATAATCCCAACAATAATTCCCGGTAGCAACTTTAAATTTATGAGCAGGGTTTCCGGAGTTATGGTTTTCCAAATAAAAATATGGAAGGGCAGTTTAAAAATATTCACTATAAAAAATAGCCATGCCGCTGTACCAATAAATTCGTTTTTAGGCAGCCTCATGGCCAAAAAGTAAATGTTGGAAAAGGCACCGGCCAAATTGCCTATCATGGTTGTAATCCCGGCCATGGTTCCTATAAAACCGGCAAAGGCCCAATGGGTAGGAACGTTTTTCGATTTTTTTCTGTCCCACCAATACATCATTATTACCGTTCCCAATATTATGGCGGACATGCTGATCTTAAAAGTAGTTTCCGGCAAATCCTTTCCTATAGAGGTGCCAATTAGTATACCAAGGATCATCCAGGGTAAAAATGCCACTATATATTTCCATTGTGCATGCCTGTTGTAATAAATCACGGCAAAGGCATCCCCCACCACAAGTAGGGGCACGATCAGTCCTGTTGATTCCTTGGCTCCAAAGGCCAAAGCCATTAAAGTAACATTAATTATGGCGATTCCTTTAATCCCGGCTTTCGAAATTCCTATTACAAATGCAGCGGTTAGGGCAAGTATCCATGCCGTTGCGGTTATATCCGGTGCTGTTAAGAGTATCATATGTTACATTTGGCGAACAAAGGGCAAAAGTATCCCAAAAAAAATTATCTTTAGCTTTCATTATCTCAAACCTAAACCAAACGGATGGAATTAAGTACCCTAGATTACAGTTTTATTGTCGTTTTTTTCTCGATCGTTTTATTTATCGGAGTTTATGTTTCCAAGAAATCGGGGTCCAGTTCATCGGAATATTTTCTTTCCGGAAGAACCATGCCCTGGTGGCTGTTGGGGCTTTCCATGGTGGCCACCACCTTTTCTACCGATACGCCCAATTTGGTGACCGACCTGGTACGTAATAATGGTGTTTCAGGTAACTGGGGCTGGTGGTGTTTTTTGATTACGGGTATGTTAACGGTATTCGTTTATGCCAAACTTTGGAGGAAATCCAATGTAAATACCGATTTGGAATTTTATGAATTACGGTATGGGGGAAAGCCTGCCAGTTTCTTAAGAAAGTTCAGGGCAATTTATTTAGGGGTGATCTTTAATGTGATCACCATGTCCGCCGTAACCTTGGCCGCCATTAAAATAGGAGGTCTTATGTTGGGGCTGGAGCCATGGGTAACCGTGGTGAGTGCCGGATTGATTACGGTGACCTTTAGTGCTTTGGGAGGTTTTAAAGGAGTGGTTTATACCGATTTCCTTTTGTTTTTTGTTGCCATGTCCGGTGCCGCAGGTGCCGCTTACTATTTGGTGAATATTCCGGAAGTTGGGGGAATAACTGCCCTGATGGCCAACGAAAATGTAACCGATAAACTTTCCATACTTCCAGATTTGAGCAATACTAAGATGGTGATTACTTTATTGGTGATTCCACTTGCCGTACAATGGTGGAGTTCTTGGTATCCAGGTGGGGAACCTGGTGGGGGCGGGTATATTGCCCAGCGTATGTTGGCTGCCAAAAATGAAAACCATGCCATTGGTGCGACCTTCTTTTTTAATATTATGCACTATGCCCTACGTCCTTGGCCCTGGATTTTGGTAGCCTTGGCTTCTTTAGTGGTATATCCTGATATTGCCAGTATTTCAGAGGCATTTCCCAATGTTCCTGTCGATAAGTTAGGGCATGATCTTGCCTATTCCGCCATGTTGACCAAATTGCCCAGCGGATTATTGGGATTGGTATTGGCCTCCCTTATTGCGGCTTATATGAGTACCATTTCTACCCAATTAAATTGGGGATCGTCCTATATCGTTTATGACTTCTACAAAAAACAGATAAACCCACAGGCCTCTGAGAAAAGATTGGTAGCCGTGGGGAGGTTTTCAACCGTTATACTTATGGTTTTAAGTGCAGTGCTAGCTTTGTTGATGCAGAATGCCATGCAAATTTTTGATATGCTCTTGTTGTTTGGAGCAGGTACCGGACTTATTTTTATTTTAAGGTGGTTCTGGTGGCGGATCAATGCATGGACCGAGATTTCGGCCATGTTCGCTTCTGGCATTCTATCCATTTTACTTAAGGCCACGTCCTTGGGGGCCTTCTTTTTTGCTCCCGAAACGGGATTGTTGCCAGAGTGGGGAGAGATTCCTTTTGTTATGATCATTACCACCATTATTTGGGTGGTCGTAACGTTTGCCACACAACCGGAATCGAACGAGGTCTTACGTTCGTTCTATAAGAAAATACAACCGGGGGGGCCAGGATGGTCCAAAGTGGTTGACGAAGCCAAAGAAGAGAATGTTGAAATTGATGAAGGTGGAAAATGGAGTGTTCCACAAGGTATTTTGGCCATGCTTTTAGGTGTGGTGTTGATTTACACCATTATGTTCGCAACAGGACATTGGATTTATGGTCATACCACTTCAGCAATTATTTTAACTGGGGTTGCCACGGTTGCCGGTTACTTATTGATCAAGGCTTGGAATAAGATGAAGGACCATATCCTGTAGGGGAAGGTCTTATTGTTGGAAAGCAGTAACAAAATAGGGCATGAACATACAGAATAGAATAGTTTCCGTGGATATATTTAGGGGGCTTACCATTGTTCTCATGATATTGGTAAACACCCCCGGAACCTGGTCCCATGTGTACCCTCCTTTTTTACACGCTACCTGGCACGGGTACACCCCTACAGATCTTGTATTTCCGTTTTTCCTGTTCATAGTGGGCTGTTCCATTGTTTTTTCGTATCAAAATAGGGCAGTGGATTCCAGCACCTATAAAAAAATTGCGATAAGGGCCTTAAAATTAATAGGCCTGGGCCTCTTTTTGGGAGCGTTTACCATTTACTTTCCATTCTTTAAGGATTTTGAAAAAATTCGTTTTCCCGGGGTGCTGCAGCGAATAGGTGTTGTGTTTTTCTTTGCCTCTATGCTGTTCATTAACTTCAATTGGAAAGCGTTGGTCGGTATTTGCGTTTTTCTATTGATAGGCTATTGGTTGTTGATGGGCTATGTGCCTGTCAACGGAATGGCACCTACCTTTGAACGTGCCCCTAACAATTTGGCCAATTATTTGGATGTAGTCGTATTTGGAAGCCATAGTTATAGACCGGATTATGACCCTGAGGGTTTGTTAAGTACCTTGCCGTCCATAGCAACGGCTTTAATAGGCATTTTTACCGGACTTGTGCTGCGTTCCAAAAAACCAAAAAAGGAATTGTTGCTCTTCGGGATGGGGATTTTAATGTTGCTTGTGGGCCATATCTGGGATTTTGCTTTTCCAATTAACAAGGCGTTATGGAGTAGTAGCTTTGTATTGGTTACCGCAGGGTGGGCCAATATACTTTTGGCATTGATCTATTATCTGTCCGATGTAAGGAAGGTCAAATTCGGGAGTATATTTAAATATGCGGGAGCCAATGCCATAACCGTATATTTTTTATCCAGTTTTATTTCCAAATTGTTTTATTCCATAAAAGTGGACGGGGAGACTTCGGTACACGGATGGTTATTTAATACACTATATGTACACGATTTTATGGCTATGGAAACCTCCTCTTTGCTCTATGGACTTTCCGTAGTGGCGTTTTATGTGTTTTTGGCCTATGTACTGTACAAGAAGGGCATATTTATTAAGGTATAGTAGCATTCTTCTGCTGAGGTCGGGAAGGTGGTTTGCAAAAGGAAGAAATGGGAGCATTCTTGGGGGAAACGTATTAAACGTCTAATGGGCATGCTGTTGAAATCTTTTTTTTATATCCAGGTAGGTCTCGGGATCCGGCTTTTCTTTGGTGGAGAAATAGATTTTCTCCCCATTTAATTTGGTTATCTGTAGGTAA
Source organism: Flavobacteriaceae bacterium (assembly GCA_041392165.1). Lineage (GTDB taxonomy): Bacteria > Bacteroidota > Bacteroidia > Flavobacteriales > Flavobacteriaceae > Arenibacter. Next base: position 67,907 of record JAWKMN010000011.1, on the reverse strand, counting down.
GGGTGATACTCCGAGTTTAATATCAGTTTGATTTTTTCGCCTGTATCAGTGCTAAAATACCCTTTTTTTATAGGGCCAAGTGCAAATCCATTGATTTTTGAGTCAATTTTGGGCAATTCATTTATGATATCGATCGATTTTATCTCGGACCAACCTAATACTTCCCCGTAACTACCTTGGAATTCCATATTATCCGTAGTAACGATCAAACGATTTTCCTTAAAGCCCATGGCCAGAAGCCCTATCACGAGGATTAAGGATACTCCCAGTACATAAAGACCAATTTTATTCCATTTATTGCTGGATCCTTTCCAGTATTTGTTGCTTTCCTTCATAAAATAAATATAGGCCAGAATGGGGTATACACCTATAAATATGCCACTTGCGCTTTCCCCAATGGCAAAGTGCAATAGAAGGCCAATGGCAATAAAACTAATCCCCATAAAAAGGTGAAACTTTTTAAAAAAAGGGATATAGGATTTTATATCCACTTTTTTTCTTTCCGCCTCACTCATAGTGTTGTAGCCAGAAAGAAGGTATTTCGAGTTATTTTCCGTTACCAGAAAAGCCATGGTTACAAAAAGGAGGCCAATTCCAATTATTATATAGAGCATAAGTGCCGGACCTTATAGTGTTATAGGGATTAAATTAGTACAATTTTTATAATAATCCGTATTGGTAAACCGGAAATTAAATGCCCTAAACATTTTTAACCTCTTACTTCCAATAATCTGGAAACATACTTGCCTATTACGTCAAACTCTAGATTTACCCGTGTCCCTATGGTATAGCTTCCAAATCGGGTGTGTTCATAGGTGTAGGGAATTATGGCGACACTAAAACTGTTTTTTTGGGAATCCACTACGGTTAAACTGGTTCCGTCTATGGTTATGGATCCTTTTTCTATAGTAACGTTATTTTTTGTTGGATCATAACGGAAGGTAAAGAACCAGCTACCATCTTTTTCTTTAATGGCGGTGCATTCCCCCGTTTGGTCTACGTGCCCCTGTACAATATGGCCGTCCAATCGGGCTCCCAGTACCATGGCACGTTCCAAGTTTACAAGGTCCCCTTCATGAAGATCGTTCAAATTGGTTTTGTCCAGGGTCTCCGCTATGGCCGTTACGGTATATTGATCAGCGTCAATTTTTACGACGGTAAGACAAACGCCATTATGCGCAACACTTTGGTCTATTTTTAGTTCTGGGGTAATCTTGGATCTTAAGGTAATATGAAGATTGCCCCCCTCTTTTTCCAATTTTATTATTTCTCCCAAAGTTTCAATAATCCCAGTAAACATGTGTCGTTTTAATTAAGTAGTTTTGTGGTGTAAATTTAAGGGTTTATTTCATATTGAAGTGGTTTAAACTTTTTGGATTGTAGCGAAAATCAGCAATTTTGCACCTAAATTTTTAAACTACTTCACTAAACGTAAAGACAAAATGCAAGAAACCGGACTTATAAAATTGGGGATATCCATTGGGGATTTAAATGGCATTGGGTGCGAGGTGGTGCTTAAGACATTTGAGGATTCCCGTATGTTGGATTTCTGTACACCGGTTATTTTTGCATCCAATAAAACGATCTCCCATCAAAAATCGGAGCTGGGTTTGGAAATAAATTACAATGGCATCCATGATGCCTCCAAGGCAATAGACGGAAAGATAAATGTGGTGAACGTTTGGAAGGAAACCCCTGTTATTAATTTTGGGGAGCCAACCCCTGAAAGTGGAAAATACGCCATAGAGTCGCTTAAGGCAGCAGTGACTGCCCTGAAGAATAACGCGATAGACGTTTTGGTCACGGCACCTATCAACAAGAACAATATACAGGCGGCGGATTTTAAATTTCCGGGACATACGGATTATCTGGCCCAGGAATTGCAGGGGGAAAGCTTAATGTTTATGGTGGCCGATGGGCTGAGGGTTGGGCTGCTTACGGATCATGTAGCGGTAAAGGATGTTGCGGCCAGTATTACCCCGCGGTTGATTCGCTCTAAAATCACTACTATTTTAAATTCCTTAAAGATGGATTTTGGAATTGGCAAACCTAAAATTGCACTTTTGGGAATTAATCCCCACAGTGGTGATAATGGGGTAATTGGAAAAGAAGATGACGAGGTCCTAAGACCGGTGATCCGGGAAATGGTGGAAAAAGGGCATTTGGTTTTTGGGCCCTATTCTGCGGATAGCTTTTTTGGATCTGATAACTATAGAAATTTTGATGCTATTTTGGCCGCCTATCATGACCAGGGGCTAATACCGTTTAAAACCTTATCCTTTGGGAAAGGGGTAAACTTTACTGCTGGCCTTAATAAAGTGCGCACTTCACCGGACCATGGTACCGCTTATGAAATTGCCGGGAAAGGGGTTGCTGACAATAGTTCGTTTAAGGAGGCCGTGTTTATGGCGCTACAAATATTTAAAAACAGACAGGAATATAAAGAATTAACAGGGAATCCCTTAAAAAAACACAAGCTAAAAAGGCAAGGATAGTTTTTTCATGATAGTGGTAGGCTATTCCACATAGTATCATTGAATTAGGGAGTTTTATTCGGATTATATTTATTTCTTTCTATTTGTTGGCTTTTTGTAAAATAATAGTATCTTTGCACCCGCCTTTATTGCGGCGGGTGCGTTAAAACCAGTGTGGATCATGATGCAGCATAAGGAGTTTGTTATTCCTTTTTCGGGACTGAAACAGGGAAAACACGAGTTTGAGTACACCATTGAGAATACGTTCTTTGAATCTTTTGAGTATGATGAGTTCAACGGTGCGGATATTAAATTAGACGTTACCTTGAATAAAATGAGTACCATGATGGAGTTGGAAATGAAGGCAGTGGGAACGGTAAATGTTGATTGTGACCTCACCAGTGAACCTTATGATCAAAAAATCAAGGCCGATTTGGAATTGGTCGTTAAGTTTGGTGAAGAGTACAACAACGATAATGACGAAATATTGATTATCCCCCACGGTGAACACCAAATCAATATAGCGCAGTATGTTTATGAAATGCTGGTATTGTCGGTTCCACTTAAAAAGGTTCATCCCGGAGTGTTGGACGGCACCTTGCATTCAGAGGTATTGGACAAGCTGGAAGAACTCCAACCAAAAGATACAAAGGAAAACAAAGAAGATATTGATCCCCGATGGGACGCATTAAAAAAATTATTAACGGATAAATAAGTTTCATAATGGCACATCCTAAAAGAAAAATTTCCAAAACCAGAAGAGACAAGAGGAGAACGCATTACAAGGCGGTAGCTCCTACTGTAGCACAAGATCCAACTACAGGAGAAATGCATTTGTTTCACAGAGCCCATTGGCATGAAGGCAAATTGTACTACCGCGGAGAGGTTTTGATCGATAAAACTGAGGAAGCAGTAGCATAATTTCAGCTAAAACAATATAACTTGGACTCCCACTTCTTATAAGAGTGGGAGTTTTTTTATGAAGACGATGTAAATTTCAAAAACAAGGTATTTTTGGACCTAAAGTCATATAAAATCACTAATTTTCACAAATTTTCAATTGTTTTTGGAGGTTTATTGATAAAATTCAAATTTAGATGAACAAAACAACAGCTGCAATTACCGCTGTAGGGTCTTATGTGCCAGACTTTGTAATGACGAATAAGATTTTGGAAACCTTGGTAGATACCAACGATGAATGGATTACGACCAGAACGGGCATCAAGGAAAGAAGAATCCTTAAGGGTGAGGGTCTGGGAACGTCCTATCTTGCCATAAAAGCTGCCGAGCAACTTCTGGAAAAACGAAAATTGGACCCCAAGGAGATCGAGCTTATTATTGTGGCAACGGCAACTCCGGATATGATGGTTGCCGCAACCGCTGCCTACGTGGCTTCCGAAATTGGGGCAACCAATGCCTTTGCCTATGATCTGCAAGCTGCCTGTTCCAGTTTTTTATACGGTATGTCCACAGCGGCCAGTTATATAGAATCTGGACGATATACAAAGGTACTGCTTATAGGTGCCGATAAAATGTCTTCCATTATAGACTATACCGACAGGACTACCTGTATAATTTTTGGGGATGGTGCCGGAGCTGCGCTTTTTGAACCCAATAACGAAGGCTTAGGTCTTCAGGACGAATATTTAAGATCGGATGGGGTAGGAAGAAATTTTCTTAAAATGGATGCCGGTGGCTCCTTGCTTCCCGCTTCGGAGGAAACGGTAAGGAACAGACAACATTTTATTTATCAAGATGGGAAATCGGTCTTTAAATTTGCCGTGACCAATATGGCCGATTCCGCGGCCAAGATCATGGAGCGAAATAATTTGACCCATGAAGATGTTGATTGGTTGATACCCCATCAGGCCAACAAAAGAATTATCGATGCCACTTCCAATAGAATGGGATTGGACGACTCCAAGGTAATGATGAATATACAGCGGTACGGAAATACTACTTCCGCAACACTTCCACTTTTGTTGAGCGACTATGAAAGCCAGCTTAAAAAAGGGGATAATTTGGTTTTTGCGGCCTTTGGTGGAGGTTTCACCTGGGGTTCCATCTATTTAAAATGGGCATATAATTCATAAATCTGAAGTAACCTATAAACTAATACGAACTCTATGGATATTAAAGAAATTCAAAGCTTAATTAAATTTGTAGCCAAATCTGGGGCTAGTGAAGTAAAACTGGAGATGGAAGATATAAAGATCACCATCCGGACCGGGGCGGCCGGTTATACGGCAGAACCAACTTATGTACAACAAATTCCTGTGGGGAGCCCTATGCCACAGCAGGTTGCTGCAGCCCCCACAGCGGCTCCTTCTGTAGAAGTGGAGGTAAAAAAGGAAGCTGATGCAAATTCCAAATATATTACCATAAAATCGCCTATAATTGGAACATTTTATAGAAAACCCTCACCGGACAAGCCTTCCTTTGTTGAGGTAGGGGATACCATTGGCAAAGGGGATGTACTTTGTGTCATAGAAGCAATGAAGTTGTTTAACGATATTGAATCCGAAGTTTCCGGTACCATTGTTAAAGTTCTTGTAGATGATAGTTCACCTGTAGAATTTGATCAGCCTTTATTTTTGGTAGATCCATCATAAGAAGTTTTAAATGCTAAATGTAAGATGACGTTTTTATACGGTCATTTCTAATCATTTAAAATTTAGGATACAAAATTTAAAATTTCAAAAGATGTTTAAGAAAATACTTATTGCAAATAGGGGAGAAATAGCGCTGCGCATTATTAGGACCTGTAAGGAAATGGGTATAAAAACGGTGGCGGTATATTCCAAAGCGGATGAGGAAAGCCTACATGTACGTTTTGCCGACGAAGCCGTTTGTATAGGTCCCGCCCTAAGTAGTGAATCCTATCTAAAAATACCCAATATTATTGCAGCGGCCGAAATTACCAATGCCGATGCCATACATCCGGGATACGGTTTTCTTTCCGAAAACTCCAAGTTTTCCAGAATATGTGCCGAGCATGATATAAAATTTATCGGGGCTACCGGTGAACATATAGACAAGATGGGCGATAAGGCTACCGCCAAAGACACCATGAAGAAGGCAGGGGTACCCTGTGTACCGGGATCTGATGGCCTATTGAAGGATGCGGAGGATGCTAAAAAAGTAGCCAAAAAAATGGGGTATCCCGTAATGATCAAGGCTACTGCAGGAGGTGGCGGTAAGGGAATGCGTGCCGTAATGTCCGAAGATAAGATGGAAGATCTTTTCAACAGTGCCGTAAAGGAAGCTACGGCCGCCTTTGGGAATGGGGGCATGTATATGGAAAAGTTGATAGAGGAACCCCGACATATAGAAATACAGATAGTTGGCGACCAATATGGAAAGGCTTGTCACCTTTCGGAAAGGGATTGCTCCATTCAGCGTCGCCATCAAAAGTTGACCGAGGAAACACCATCACCGTTCATGACCGATAAGTTGAGGGACGAAATGGGGAAAGCGGCTGTAAAAGCTGCGGAATACATAAAATATGAAGGAGCGGGTACCATAGAATTCCTGGTGGACAAACACCGGAATTTCTATTTTATGGAAATGAATACCAGGATACAGGTAGAACATCCCATAACGGAACAGGTAATAGATTATGACCTTATTAGGGAACAAATTCTAGTTGCCGGCGGGGTACCGATCTCGGGAAAAAATTATCTTCCAAAGCTGCATTCCATAGAATGTAGAATAAATGCCGAAGACCCGTATAACGCATTTAGGCCCTCTCCGGGAAAGATCACCACCTTGCATACCCCTGGCGGGCATGGCATTAGATTGGATACCCATGTGTACAGTGGATATACCATTCCGCCCAATTATGATTCCATGATTGCAAAGTTGATTACAACGGCCCAAACTAGGGAAGAAGCCATCAATAAAATGAAGCGTGCCCTAGATGAGTTTGTTATAGAAGGTATCAAGACCACCATTCCTTTTCACAGACAGCTTATGGACCACCCAGATTATTTGGCAGGGAATTATACTACCAAGTTTATGGAAGACTTTGTAATGGCACCACAACCTGTGGAATAATCGGTTAACATTTAATTATTTCTTGGAATAAGGCAGATTATACAGGGGGTCTATCCCCTTATAATCTGCCTTTTTTAGTGCAAAGGATTATGGTATGGTCCCTAGACGGTTATTAATTAATAACTTTATTCCATATTTCTCTATTTGAAACACTTCAAAAAGCAAAGGACCATTATGAACCTGAGTTATTGGGAGTATAGGACCTGGTTGTCCAACATTGACCATACTATAGTAGGTAGTGGAATTGTGGGGTTAAATTGTGCCCTGCATTTAAAAAAGCAATATCCCAAGGCAAAAATATTGGTTTTGGAAAGAGGCCGGTTCCCACAAGGGGCCAGTACCAAAAATGCAGGATTCGCTTGTTTTGGGAGCATTTCAGAAGTTTTGTCCGATCTAAAAACGCAGTCCGAAGAAGAAGTCCGCCAATTGGTACTAAAGCGTTGGGAAGGGATACAATTGCTAAGGGAAACACTTGGGGATAAACCAATGGATTATCAAAATAACGGGGGGCATGAAGTTTTTTTAAAGGGGCAGGTAGAACTATATGAGGATTGTCTTGGCAATTTGGATAGGATAAACTCTTTATTAAAACCCGTATTTGGGACAGCTCCTTTTCTAGTACACCCCAATAGTTTTAATTTTAAGGAGGTTAAGGAAAATTATATAACCAACCCTTTTGAAGGCCAGATAGATACGGGTAAAATGATGAAAGCCCTACTATCTAAGATACAGAAGAGTGGGGTAATTATCCTGAATGCCGTTGGTGTGGATAGCTACCAAGAGAATGCGGATCATGTTATGGTAAAGACCGATCAATTTGAATTTAAGACCAACAAACTGTTCATTGCCACCAATGGTTTTGCCTCCCAATTGATCGGGGAAACGGTGAAACCGGCCAGGGCGCAGGTACTGATTACCAAACCCATCCACAAGCTTTCCATAAAGGGTACTTTTCATATGGATGAGGGTTACTATTATTTCAGGAATATAGATAGTAGAATATTGATTGGAGGAGGAAGAAATCTGGATTTTAAGGGAGAGGAAACCAACTCCTTTGGGGAGACCGCTTTAATTCAGGACAAATTGGAAGAGCTTTTGCAGACACATATTTTGCCCAATACCCCTTTTGAAATAGACCTAAGGTGGAGCGGTATCATGGGGTTGGGAAATCAGAAGAAACCAATTGTAAAGCAACTTGCCAATAATGTATATTGTGGGGTACGATTGGGCGGTATGGGAATTGCCATTGGTAGTTTGGTAGGGAAGGAATTGGCCTATTTGGCAAACAGGACTTAAAGGTGTAATCGCCTAAAGTGGTGTAAATTTAAAACAGTACATTCTGAATGGATTTTTTGGTAAAGCAACGATTATATGAGTTTTGTAAATCGTTTATAGAGAATAGATTTGTGCGCATCAATAACAATATTGAATCCTTACAAGAAGCTTTGAACTCTGAAACCAAAAGTAGTGCCGGGGATAAGCACGAAACCGGTAGGGCCATGATTCAATTGGAACGTGAAAAATTGGGAAATCAGTTGGTAGAAGCGCAATTGTTACAGGAGTTGTTTAAAAAGATACCGCTCAAAACAGGTTATTCAAAAGTGGGGTTGGGCAGTGTGGTGTATACGGACCGGCAAAATTATTATATGGGGGTCAGTGCAGGGGAATTGAAGATAGATGGGGTATCCTATTTTGCCATTGCCCCCAATACGCCCATAGGGAAATTGCTTTTGGGGAAAGTTGTGGGGGATGTAGTTGTTTTTAATTCCAGAAAAATTGTAATACTGCAACTAGGGTAGTTTTGTAATTGGGTTGGATGGGTCAATACCCTGGCAATATTGTTTGGCGCATTAAGAACTTTTGAGTTACACACTTAGGTTCCCTATAAATAATTAAATTCTGAATGTACCTAAGTTATGCTCTTCCTGGATTGCCCAGGGTATGTCAGTCCTAATTTTTTATGGAAAATCCCGAATGCTATTTCAAAATGACCTTCCTCAACGCATTTCCAAAAGAGGTTTCCAGAACTACCGCATACATCCCCGAAGGTAATCCGGATAGGTTGAAGGGTAAGGAATAGGAGGAGGCACCCTGATCCTTTTCCAAGGCCATTAGGGCATTGTTGGCAAAATTATAAACTTTTATACTGATGGGGTCTATTTCTGGAAGGACAATTTGGGACACAAATTCTCCGTTCGTAGGATTTGGATAAATCATGAAACTCTCAATTTTTTTTCGTTGATTCCCTTGTCCTTCCTTTGAGGTCAAGGCTTCATTCTCCGTTACCAGAACTTTTTTGGTCTGTTGAGCCATACATTGCCCTATCTGGGTAATAATCCCTATTTCATACTCACCAGGTTCATTGAATCTAAATTCAGCCTCATCCGAATCTTGTCTTAGAATAATGGCATTCTCCGGTAATACCCATTCTTGGATCTCAGGAAGGGGATAGCTTATATCTACGGCAATGAGTGATTCTCCAACAAATGCTTGGCTGGAAATTGCGAATTCGGCATTAATTTCAATATCACTTACATCAATAATAACCGTTCCTGTGGCAGAACATCCATTTTGGTATGTAACCATAACGGTATATCGGCCACTTTTGTTAATGATCACTTGTGGGTCTTTACTTGTAAACCCCGTATCCGAGGTCCAATTGTATGTTGCGTTCTTATCTACACTCCCTACATCCATTAGCAAATCTTGCCCAGCACAAAGTGTTCTGTTCTCCCCTAAGTCTACATCTAAGGGCAAAGGCGATTCAACTATATAGGTTCTTGTAACAGGGCTATTGTCAAGGCCATAAATGGTTACCGTATAATTCCCAGGGGATAGATCGGTGATGTTATTTGTAGTTTCTCCGGTATCCCAATTATAGGTGAAATTTCCGTTGCCTTGGTTTACCGTGAGCTTGATGCTACCGTTCGAATCCCCTGCACAGGAAGGATTTATAATGGTTGCTTCCACAATATCGGGTTGGGTAATGCTATATACTTCCTTTAAGTTACAGCCATTCCCATCGGAAATCGAAATTTCATAGGTATCCGCGGACAAGTTGGTAATTTCCCAACTATTCCCTATTACCATACCGTCCGATAGTCTTGTCCAATTAATGTTATAAGGAACCGCCCCCCCTTTAATTTGTACTGAAATACTACCGTCGTTAGACATATACTCCTTACTGTGATTTATGGTAACATCTGCAATGTGTAAAGGATCGGAAGCAGGATCGATAGTTACAAAAGTTTCAGCAAAACAACCGTTGTCGTCATATACCTCCAAAGAATATTCCCCGGGCTGTACGTTAGTTAAATTTTTGTTGGTAGATCCATTGCTCCAGAGATAGCTATAAGGGGCAGTACCTCCAGTTACGGAAATATCAATGATAGCTGTAGCCCCATCATGGCAAACTACAGGGCTAATGTGGTTTATGATTATTTCCAAGTCATCAGGTTGGGCTATGCTTAAAGGAAGGGCATCTACCGAAACACCACTGCTATCGGTAACCCTAACAAAATATTCTCCAGCTTGCAGATTATCAATAATTTCTGTTTCCTCGGTCAAGATAGTGTTACCGTTGGTAATCTGAAACCATTCATAGGCATATGGAGGGATTCCTCCTTGGACAGAAGCAGTGATTTCCCCAAAATCGTCCTCACTACATTCCAACATTACAGTTTGAACTAGGTTTACCAGTAAGGGCTCGGGCTCCAAAATAGTTATGGGATTATTGGTCTGGGGCAAACAGCCATTGGCATCGGTAATATGGGCCCTGTATTCCCCAGCCTCCAGATCAATAAGTTTGGTACTGGTAGCTCCTGATGGAGATACAAAGGGTTGCCCGTCCTTGGTCCAATAAACTGTATAGGGATCGGCGGGTTCGGAAAATGGTGTTCCTCCGCTTATAGTTAGGGTAATGCTGCCTTGGTTTCCGCCATTTATGGTTGCGTTCCCGGAAATCGCCGAGGCCAAAAGTTCTTCCGGCTCTGTTACCAATATGCCCATTATCGGATCGGACATGCAATTGTATTGATTTCTTAGATAAACATCATAGAATCCCCCAATTGTTATAGGAATGGTACTATTGGTAAGAGGCGTCCATGCCCCCAAAAAGCCCAATTTATATTCAAAGCTTATACCGCCAGAGGCGGTTACCACAATACCTCCATTTTTAGCCCCAAAACAACTTATATTATTTACGGTGGTCGAAGTGATTGATACTACTTCCGGAGTGGTCATGGTTATAGAAGTGCTCACATAACCCGAGGGATTATTAAACTCGGTAAATCCGACTGAACCAACCTTTAGAACGTATTCCCCAGCTTCTGATAGGTCATTTATTGAAATCGTTTGACTCGCTGTGGACTGAATTGGGGAAGTAACACCATTAATGGTCCATTCGTAATTATACGGTGACACTCCACCCGAAACATTAATAGATATTGATCCCTTGCTATTGTCTACACATCTGATTTCGTTTATTTGTTGGGAAACGATTGTTGGACTGGGTATAATGGTTACTTCAATGTCCCCCAATATTTCAGTAGTCACGGAGCATTCATTTTGATCAACAATGGTTATTCTATAGGTGCCTACTCCCAAATCGTGAAATTCAACTTTCTTAACCAGCGGATTCTCTATTATAGTAGGATTTTGAACAACCTCAAAAGCCGAGGTATCCTTATTCTCTTTGGCCAAATAAAAAGTATAGTTGGGAGTACCCCCGCTATAGTTCGCACTGATGACACCGTCATTGGAGTTGTTGGATGAGGCAAGGCCTGGAATTATTTCCTCAAACATTAGACTAGGTATGATGGCATTTATTTTTTCTTCCAAAATTTCTGTTTCACTTTCACAATTCCCAATGGAATATATTGCCTTGATCTGAACAGCTTGATCATTTGAAGTAAGGTCAACAGATTGCGGATTTGAAGTAGCCTGGACCCATGGACCATCATCTAACCTATACTGATAACTATAACTGCCCGAAGGATCCAAATTGTTGCCCCCCAATGCAGAAAAATTTATTTCCGCGGTATTGCCGTTGCATTGACCTTGGGTTATGCTGCCGAAGGGAATAATTGCAGTAGGCTGATTTATTCTATAGAGATTTGGGGTTACCCCGGCTGTTGTTACCGTAACAGGACTGGTATTATAGTTTACTTCTTGATAGATAATAAAATAATCGTCATAATTAAGTATTGTATTCCCATTGTCCGTGGTACTGTTCCCATTTAAATTAAAGATGGTGGCACTATAACCGTTTTCGGTTGGCTCTAGGTCTAATACGGCATCCGATACTGTTTGTTGAGCAGTCCCTGGAAAAGAAGGTTTATTTTCAAGTATTTCCGGGTCATCAGGATCGGGTAGGGAACCCTGATATAAAAAAAATCGCATACGATGGCCGGAAGCGATATTTTCTTTAAAGGTCAATTGTATGGAACCATTGTTAGCCCCGTAACATGTTGCATTTGCAACTTTCGTATCGAGTAGTACGGGCGGGCTTTTCTTTACATCTACAGTGATTATATTTTCAGAATAAACTTCTAGATTTCCACAAGCAATTCCTTGAAACTTAATTTGGCTATTGGAGATATCCTCAAACTTAATTCCTAAATCCTGTAAGGACAATTCCTCATCTCCGTAATCCGCCCATGATCCTCCATTGTCGATGGAATAACGCCATCCGGAAGGAGCGTTGCCACTTTGAAACTCCAATTTAAATTTTTGATCTATAGACAAGATATTCCCGGGTATTGTATTTATAACTGTTTCGTTAAATGGTATAAAAGTATACTGTATAAGTGTTAGACCTGATGAAGCGGCGGACAGGGTATTGTTGTCCCATGAACTATATTGGGTGCAAGGGGAAATGGGTTGATCATGATATTGGGTATGAAGAACCGAAAACGTATCATGATCAACATTGTTAATGGTTACTGGGATATTGCCTTCAACATAGGTATTTACAAAACTTGGAAGAGGCCCGGACCAATCAAAATAACAGGTTTTAGATCTTTGATTGTCAGCAACGATTACATAGTCGCTCCTTGAATCAATAGTAAATGGGGCAATGCATTCGGGAAAATCAATTATGGATTGTGTTATTGGCGAAAAGGTTAAACCTCCCATACCTATATAATAATTGGATTTATTTCCAACATTAAAGCTATTGGTTGGATCTAATGATACGGTAGCCTTAACCCTATATTCCTGGGAATTGGTTAAAATTGAAAACATAAAAAATAATGCCAGGGCAATTGTGTCATAAAACCGGACAGTTCCCCTCCTATTACTGAAGATCACCATTTTCTAATACTTTAAATTAATCTTTTTTATCAAAGAAGTCCTCCCCCCTTCAAAGACCAATTGCAATCCATAGGTATAGTCTGAATTGGCTTCCAATTCCACATCGTTAAAACCTTTGGTAGTTCTGTTCAAGGTTTTGTATAATTTTAAACCTTGGCCCTCTTCCCCTTTATATAAAAGGTATTCGGCAACATTAAAATCCTTGACTTTCCATCTAAGGTTGATAAATCGCAATTCCCGATTTACAGTTCCATTAAACATAATATCTCCCTCATTAAGGGTCTTACCGTTCCATACAACCGAAACAGGCTTGGCTGGTAAACTTTCAAAACCAACCGAATCTTTGGCGACCACGGTATAACTAAAAACATTTGGTTCCAACAAAGTAGGATCATAAAAAGAAGAATCCTGTCTTGTTTTGGATTCAAACAATTTCCTCCATTGGGTTTCTTTCGCCCTTCCAGTTTTCCGATATACGATATGGGAGCTAGCATCGGGACTACTGCTGGGAATCCAAAAAATCTCAATTCCGTCGGTAGTAACTTTATAATTGTTAATAGTGGGAGCAGAAGGAGGAATAACATCAGGTTTGTACAAGGTTAAAACCTCCGAAAATTTTGACCGGTTAAAGCGTTGGTCCTCCGCCAATATTTTATAGTATATTTTTCGGTTTAAATTGGCAATTGCAATGGTATCCGAATAATTCTCCTGTTTAAAAGCCGTCTGAGTGACCTCACTAAATTCTGCTTTTGGATTATAGGACCGAAAGATTCGATACCCTGCAATATCTTCTTCCCTATTTTTTGACCATGATAAGTTAACGACACCCGTTGTGTCAATTTTTCCCTTAAGCCCCATTGGGATAGAAGGGGGCAAGGAGTCTACCGGTTGCACCAATGAAGCATAGGACTCACTTTCAACCCCGTTCCTACCCATGGCAACGATGGTAAAATAATTTACCCTATCCAATCCTTCATAGGTTACTTCCCTTACCGATACTGGGATATTATCTATCACTGTTGAAAACGGACCTTGGTTATTGTTTGCCTTGCGCAGTTGAAACTTATTGATCAATCTATTCCCTTCTTCCTTGAATTCCCATCGGAGTATTACTTTATAGTCTGTTGGCAGTTCTTTTTGATATATTCGAGGAACAAAACCCAAAGTTTCTTGCGCCTTGCCCTGAATTACTTCGGAATATGGTCCGGTTTCTCCAAAAGCAGTTTTTCCAATAACGCGATAATAGAAATTGGTGTCGTTAGGGATTGAATCTATGTAGACCATGGATATCTCTGAGACGGCCTTGGGTTGTTGGGCATTAAAAATGGGCTCCCCGTTTATAGGCTCAAAAGAAATACCGTCCCGTGATCTTTCTATGTGGTAATTGGAATAAATTTGTTGAAGCAGATTAAAATTCCAGCTCAAAGTGACCTTTTTATCTGAAAAGACGCCCGCTAAACCTATGGGCTTAGGAAGAACTTCATACAAATCAGGACCGGCAAATACAGTTCCTTTTTTTATACCATAAGCTGTTTCCCGTCTGGCAACGGAGACAGAATAGACATATTTTTCTCCAGAAATAACAGAAGTATCCTCTAAGGCCCATCCTGCCAATTTGGAAGCTTCATAATTTTGTTCGGCAGCTAACAGGGCAATGGTAAAACGCTGCTCCAATTCATCGTTTATGGCATAGACTGCTCCCATCCCATTCCCAGGGGGACTAACTTCAAAGGAATCACCATATAGCGCCTGGGCCAATATGGCCGCATTCTGATCGTGTAAGGCCAATTTCTCCCATTCGGACAAAGGTTTCGGTTTTAGCGGTTGGGCAACCAATGGTTTCCTTTCTATGGGCACTACGGCTTCTCCGTTTCTGGAAATTGTTGCCCGTTCTATCCAAAAACCTACTTCATTGGCATTCTTCCATGCCAAGGGCTTGTCCACTGCCCACCTTAAAAGCACTTTGTTAGATAAGGAGCGCGCAATAACCTTAACGGATGCTGAATCCTGGGCCAAGAGGCCTGAAGTTATAAAGAAAAACAAAAGGACTACTTTCAAGGTATATCGATCTTTATAGTTATTTGATAATTAATCGTTTATATATTTTATTTCGTATCCTTTTTGATACACATCACCTGGGGTTCGGTAAATAAGCCGTGCCTTAAAACTACCAAGTGGCAAGGGGGGAAAGGAGCTCTCCAATAAATATTTATACCTTTCATACATGGAATGATTACCATTACTGTCATAATATTTATTCAGGATTCTATCCCTTAAATAAACCATGTCCGATTTAAATTGAAATGGCAAATTATATACAAAAGGAATCCGGTTTTTTACCCATGAAGAATTAGAGTTGTTTTCCAGATTGGACAAATATTCATTGCCTATATAAAAGGAGCGAATAGGAGGCACTCCGAGCAATATTTCCTCCCGGTTTACTTTAATGTTGCCGTCCAGAGGGTAATTTTCATAAAGAAGGGGATATATTTTCCTTTTGTAATACGAATCGTCCACTACAGCTTGAGCATAAACCAAGGGTTTGGAATCGGTATATTTTCCTCCCGTAACTTCAAGTTTTTCAAAATGTTCGTAGTCGCTTACCTGAACGGATAAAGAGTGTACGTCCGCGAATATGAAGTTTGTAAGGTTGTTGGTAACCGTTAATTCTCCAATTTTTTGCTTAAAGGAACTGTGTTTACTGGTTTTAAACCGGTATTCCAATATTGATTTAGGAGCTCCATGGGATAGGGTTACATTTGTAGCTTTCTTATTGGAAATTATGGCGCTGCCGGAAACATTTCTTGTGTTCTGTTTTCCATTGGTCCCGTTAAACCAATTGGTATCCCCATTGTTTTGGTTTGATAAGGCTTCTGTGTTTTCGACTATTATTTCGGAATGTATATTGGATCCAGAAGGGAATACAATCAGATTTAATAAGTAATTTGAATTAAGGGACATCCCATCCGGCAATTCATAAAATATCATGGCCTTTGATTTGTCGTAGGACATATTGGTTCGGATTACCCGATTGGTAGTCGTGGATACAAATTCTGCCCTTGTTTCAAAACCAGACTCAAAAAGATAGTTTTGGGGAGTCTTCATTTTTATATATCCTTTTTTAAATTCTTCCGGATAAAAACTTTGTTGTTCGTTGACGGGATACATGTAGGCAATGTTTTCCAAAGGGATATAATCCGGGGCGCGATCTGTTTTAAAAATGATTTCTTTTTTTTCTATTACCGGTTTCCCATTTTCAACCATTGTTCGATAACTATTACCAACCTTTTCATCAAAACTAACTTCCACCATTACTCTAATTTCCTTTTCGGAAGGAAGGGTCTCTTTGGGGATAAAAGTTACTGCATCATTGGTATCGTTCCATTCCAACTCTCCTTTCAGTTTTTTACCTTCTGAGCTTACTGTGAAGTTTTTCAATTGTAATTTGAAAGTATGGACACCGTCATCCAACTCTACCGTAAAATCGGAATTGGCGGCATAATTGAAAACGGCTTGGGGAGCGGCAAAAACTGAAATATCCCCACTATTATTTTTAGGGGTCATATCGGATATCATTGGAACGCCCAGTGTATTATTAATGTTTTCCAATTCACATTCCTCACCAACCTCTACTTTTAATCGCAATCGACCAGAAACAAGTCCACCTAGAATTTTATAATACATACCAACATAACCTTGAAAATAAGCCGGATTTGGGAATTGTCCCCGCAGCATTGCAGCCACACCGGCCTCGGCAATTGGAAATTTTCCTTTGATAAAGGCGAGGTCTACCTTTACTCCAAATTCTCCATACAAATAAGCATATACCTGTCCCATGGAGTACCATCCATTATTTCCAATGGGTCCGGGATGGCCAACACATTTGGCATTGGGGTAGTAGGCATGCATAACATCAAAACCGGCACCCAACTCTACAAAGGCGTAAAAAATTAAATAATCAAAATGATAACCATATCCAAAATTTAGTCCAAAAGCAAAGCCTTTACCGGATTGAAGTTGGTTTTCTTGTCGATTATTGTTCAACATATCATCCCCTAAAATTTTAACTACCATAGGATGGGGATCCAGTTGGGATGGCAACTGTGTTCCTGTCATAAAATAGCCTCCTACCCGGAGTTGTACTCCGGCCTGAAACAAAAGTTCTATTCTTTTTTGGGGTGTGCCGATATAGATATACCAATCCTGAGTACCTGAATGCATTTTTGCATACCCGGCAAGGTTGTTTTCCCCTCCGCCTTTAACACCTTTCAAATCCAGATAAAGTTCAAATTCACCATCAAAGGTCTGGTTTGAAAAATCTTTTTCTATGCCCACATAAACGCCTATTTTTCCGGAGGTCGCGACATCATGGACTGGAATTGACTTTTTGGCAAGCCCCATGAAGTTGCCATATTTGGACAATTGGTTCGCCAAATCCTTATTGTCCGCTACAAAATCGTCCACTTTCTTAAAAGTTTCATTTAATGAACCAAAACCTTTAGAGGATAGGCCATCACCGGTATTGTCCCCCATAAAAGCGCCTTCGCCCGTAAAGCCTATCCTGTTTAACCCGCCGTGACTGTTGAAGGCCATCTCCAAAAAGGCCCTTCCGTTAAAAGTATCGGAATGTTGGGTACTGATGCCTACACCTGCCCGGACCCCTAGGCCATAATCCAAATTGGGTCGGTAAACGGCCGAAGAGGGAGAAAAACCCTCCTCATTACCTCGAATCCTTTTCATACGATAGGTTATGCCCCCAACCATAGAATTTATCATGAACTTTGTAGTACTCTTTTCATCGTTCATGGCCCAAACATCAACGTTCCAATACCTAAAATCCTTTACCCCAAAAATAGCTTTCCCCTTTACTTTTAGGTTGATCCCTTCAATGGTTGCCGTTATATTTCCTCTAAATCCATCCCCGTACCAACTATGGTCTTCCATAATTTCCAATCCCCCTTTTATAGCGATTCCGCTTTTCTCATAATCAATATCGATACCGTTGACCTTAACGTGTTCAAATTGCCATTTCTGAATTTTGGCCCCATCCTCCAATTTCCCCATTAGTTGCATATTGGTAGTTGCATGGGATCCTTCTCCGTCCAAATTAATTTTCAGGTCAAAGGAGAGCCCAACGTGGTTGTTAGGAGTCACTAATTCCAAATTTTCTACAGAGGCCGGGAAATTCATTAAACTCATTTCGCCTTCAAATCCAAAGCTTTTTGCACTGATTGGTTTTTTGCCCTGTTCGGTTTCCAACTTTAAACCTTCAAAGACAATATTTGGAAAATGAAATCCTTTACCGCTACTTGTGACCGATTCTTTCGAGGATGGCTTTTCCCCATTCTTCTGACCAATCTGCCCTACAATGGACAACTTCCCGGAGAGGTTGGCAGAGGGATATACAATACCATCCTTTACATCGATAGCCACACTGGAATTTCGTTCCAATTGCATTTCACCTAAAAAAACAGGAGTTTTATAATTGTTCCCCAGGCCCACTTCCAAACCGTAACCTTCCTGTTGGATATATCCCGAATAGTCCATGGGTTTCTCAAAAATAGGGACTGCAATATCTCCTTCAATCGATCCGCCCGTCAGGGAATTTCTGGAAAGAGAAAGACTCAAAACATCAATGGTAAATGCCCATTTCCCGGCAGAACCTTCACCAGCCTTTAAAATCCCTTCGCTAAAAAAGGAACCGGATACTCCCTGTCCATCCAAAATGAGGTGTTCAGCCCCAAATAGCACTCTTTTATTGGACGTTTTTATATTTTCTATCCCCTTGGGCAGCATAATACTCAATTCCCGCGCATAGAATCCGCGCCAAAGGTTACGCTCCCCACGAACCAATACTTCATTATAATCTTTAGGAAATTTTATTCCAGCGGCATTGCGACTATCACTTAAGTCCAAAACCACATTTTTTAAATTGAACCCCCAACCCTTAAGACCCCTAATTTCAAATTGGGGAAGGGATGTCTCTAATAAAAGGTCGTTCCAGCCCGTGGCCTTTACACTAAAAGAAGCACCAACATAGCATTTGTTGTTTACCATACCCGAATCCTTAATGTATTTGTTATCCATGCTCTCCCTACATACATAGTTGCCTCCACTAGATATAGGGAGCAATATGTTTCTGGAAATTCTGAGATCCACTTCCAAACCAATGGATTCCATACCTGAACAATTAAATTGAATATAGGATTGGTCCTTATAGGCTCCATTTTTTAGATCCATTCCACCTTTAAGGGTTAAGAGCCAGTTGTCACCGTTCAAAGGAATAGCCTGATCCCCCAACAGGACCAATTTCATATCGGCCAAAAGTGCCCCATCATGGGAGAGTTTAATACCTTCGCCACCAAAATAGATTTCCCTATCGGGTTCCCCATTAGGCCCTTTAACGGGAATAATCATTTTGGCCCAAGCCTTAAATTCGGCATATTGTGGCATAAATTTTACTTGGGTAATAGCCAGTTCCACCCTATTTCCGGAAGTAGAATCTATTTTGCTAAGTCCAACCGGAAGTACCAATAATTCTTTTCCTGTAATGATATCCACAAAATTACCCAGTTCATTTACTGCGGTAAAAGCCCGTTGGGCTTGGGCTATCAAGGTATCTACTTTAGGATTTCTGGAAAAATTGGTGGCAATATATTCAGGGGAAAACTCGGGTTTTAGGTTGTTGAAGGGGACGTTGAAATTTTGGCCTTCGGTTAGTTTCTGATCCAGAGAAGGAAAATAGCGGGCGGTGTTTTCTGCCTCCAGAGTCCTATTTTTATACTCTTTATAATTTACTGACAGGTCATCATTTGTTGTAAGCCCATTTTGTTGTATTAAGGCTGCAATTGGCTGTTTGTGGGCTAAAAATATTTGATTCCCTTTACTTGTTTTAGAGGTATCTTTTGCAGTTCCTGACAGGGAATCCCTACCGATTGGAACCCTCGTTTTGGGCAGACCCACTTTGGCCTTGTTACCCCACTCAATTAGAGTGCTTTTAGGACCTGCCCAAAGCAGGCTACAGCACAGGAAGAGGATGATATAAAGATTTTTTCCATTCATAATTGCTGGCTATAAAGGGTTGTTCCGAACTTAGTTTATTTTAGACTTTTCTTCTTACACACATCGCTGGCGCGAGCGTCACGCTCGTGCCGGTAACCAACATATGGTTATTACTATCCTTATCATTCCAACATTCCCAAATGCAAACCTTCATTATCTATTTTAAAAATTCCATCATCATTGGCATAATTTCTTGCACTACTGTATTTCCAATCTACAGGATTCAGCACAAAGCCATGTTTTACAGGGTTGTTATGGATATAATCTATTTTTTGTTTAATTACTTTTGGGCTCCACAGTTCAATAGGCTGATTGTGCTGTTGCCAAAATTGTCTTTTGTATACGTTACTATTTTTTCTCCCGGCCCGCTCCATCATCGATAACAACCACTCCCTTCTACTTTCTTTTGGGTTACTTTGGATAGTTTTAATCATTTTTCTGGCTGTAAAACCTTTGAAATCCCTTAAAAGTCCCGATGGGTCATCATTCTCCGAGCGAAAGACCAAATGAATATGGCTGGGCATAAAGCAATAAGCAAAAACATGCATGCCTTTATTGGCTCTACAATATGTAATACTTTCTTCTAAAACGGAAAAGTATACTTGCCTTGTAAATACATCCAACCAATACACGGTGGCAAAGCTTACGAAGTAGGCTGCGGTCCTATTATGGAATTTGTATTTTCTACTCATTATAAACTATCATTCTCTTTTGTACTTTGGTATGCTTATTCGGCACGAGCGAGACGCTCGCGCTAGCGGGGGGGGGGGGAGGGCAATTAAATGATCTCTTTTAACTCGTTTAAAAATGTATAGACATCTTCTTTCTGTTTGTCCGTATAGCCGTGACTTTCCAATGCTCTATCATCAATTTTTAAAATTGTAAATTGGCGTTTCCCCTTTTTTATACGCTCTAAATCCGCTAGAAGATGTGAATAAAAAATATCTTTCATAAGATATTTTTCCTCTAAAAAAAGAATCTTTTCGTCAATAGTGCTGTACTTTTTCTTTTGATCCAAAAGTGAATTAATCTGCCATTCAGGTAGTCTTAGTAACTTTTGGCGGTACTCTTTTTTTATTGTATCAATTTTTTCTCTTAAAAATTCCTTTACTTTGTCCATGGTGCATTTGTTATACTTGAAGTTATTGAAGAAATATTTTGTTGATTTTGTTTAAAACTGATGATTATCTGTTCTTCTCCACCTTTTAAGAAGTATTCAGATGCAGAACTTGAAGCTGGTTGTTTAGCTGCTTTACCAAACCAACCATAAAGACCATTACTCGGGACTTCTATTTCAATAATTTTAGACATTCCATTCCACTCCGGCATAACAGCAATTCCTTCTATTACATCTGAGATAACATTTGGTCTTTTGAATGTCCAATATGAACCATTTGGCAATGTATTTCCTATTCTTGTTATTTCATCCCAAGGTTTATAACCATCAAATACACGATATAATTTTGTATCTGGTTTGATTTTTATAAACTGAATACCATTTCCTAAGTCTTCTATTACTTCTATAGAATTTTTATTGAGTAGAGTAGCGTTCTTGGCAAACGTCTTAGATTGATTCTCATACATTTTGATTTCTTTGCCATCTATATGTCTAATAAGCTCCGAATTAATGTTGGTAACAGAATTTGAAATAAACCGACCCTTGGTTACTCCCGGAATATTATTATAATCCTTTATCAATACATTAACTTGAAGTTTATTTTTGGCTGTACCTAGCACATCAATAAGATTCTGTTTATTTCTTGACTTGGCTATTCCATCAGCCAATTTCTGAAATTCTATGCCTTCATTTATCCATTTGTTAATATTCTCTAGGTTCGGTAGCTTCTTCCTCAAAACCGGATATTGTTCCAATATCTTCCAACTTTCAATTAATTTCGGATTATCAATAATCATCTTAGCGAAGGTCTCATCCGCCATGTCTACTTCCAAAGCCTTAAAACTAGCAGTGTCAAACCCCAATTTTTTGATGATTTCCCCTAGTTCTTTAATTGCTTTTTCAGGGAATTTTACTACAGACAAATTACCATCGGCCAGCTTTATTACCTTACCAATATTTTTTACGGAAGTGGTATACATAAATGGTATGGTGGATGCAAAAGAAATAGCTGCATTTTGTCCGTCCCCTTCCCAGGTGTACCAAGCCCCGTTAATGGCGTCAAAGAGTTCGCCTATTGCGGGTGCCATGCCCGCAGTATCCAATAATAAATGTCCGGCTTCGGAAGAATAGAGCGTACCAAAGAGATATTGAAGGTCTTCGGCAGTATTTACATTATAGGAAGGTTCTTTCGTTAACTTCCATAATCCATCCACTCTGTTATATTGATAAGCATGGACTTGGCCATTTTCACCATTGGCAATAGTATATAAATAGACCAAATTTCCATCGGTCGTGTTCAGCATTCTAAGAAAACCTCCTTTACCATAGTAATTATAATATCCTATGATATAATCCGTGAATGCCGAATATTCAATTTCATGGAGGCAGGTATCATAATTTTGGTCTTGAATTCTTACAAGATCGGCAGGACCATTATAGTTCCATTTGGTAATAAGGGTTCCTGTTCCTGTTTTATTAATTTCAGTGGGAACAAATTTACCTTCTAACAATAAGTGGGAGCATCCTAAGCCACTATCTATTGACCTTACCTTTATATTATTTTTGTCCGGAAGGTCCAGGAATTGGTACGGATCATCCTCTTTTGTTATTTTATAACCGGTAAATTCTGAACCGCGATTGTGTCCGAGATAAATTCCCTTGCCAGACCCGTTCGGTATAGTGAAACTGGCCAAAACACCGTATGCCGTAATTGGATTTGTCTTAACTTTATAAAAAGCGGGTATGGCTTCTTTTGGTAATGAGATAGGAATGCCCGCGGGGGAAACGTATACTATATTATCCGTTTTATCGGATATATTCCCTATTTCTACTAAATCTAAAGCTTTAAAAGCTATTTCTGCAGATGAAATCTCTCCTTCCTCTTCTTTCTGAAACACGTAGAACTTTAACTCAGGGTTGTGAAGTTGTTTCCAATCCATATGGTTTAGCTGGGAACCAACACCATTATCCATCAACCAATTGGTACTTTCCTTTTCGGATCCATATTGGTCATAGGGGTGTTGAAGTGCAAAAATCCCATGTCCTATTTCATGGGCTATGGTTTTGGCCAATTCTCCTTTACCCTCTTCATAGGCCATTGGATTGTTACCACTGGTAAATACAAAACCAAACTGCCGTTGTAAAGGCATAAATCCACCTATGGGTTTGGTAGGCAGTATGTTTCCTCCAAAAACAAATACATAGTATTTATTGGTATTGTAATCAATTTTATTTTTGAGGTCTGAAATGACTGCCTTTTGTTCGGAATTATAATTGGTAAGCCAGCCGCTTTCACCAATATCCAAGAGGCCATTATCTCCCAATATTGCTGGGTCCAGGTCGGCATTGGCCGTCTGCGTTTCTATGTTGATCGTTACCGCACCCTTTTTAAAGATTTTAGCAATCTCTGTGGCCAATCCTTTCACATTCCCCCCATTCACGGAAACCAAAACAAGATCCGCTGACCTATCCGCCATATGCCAAAGGGTAAAAGCTCCAGCTGTATGCTGTTTGGCCTTGTCCGTTTTGGAAGGTACAACGGCATATATGATTTCATTCTCGAAAGTGTAACGTCCTTTTAGAGTTAATCGAATTGTATTCTTGTCTCTAATTTCTACCGGAATTCTTTCGCCCTGTTTTGTTTTAAAAACAATGCTATCCAATACATAATGGTTACTGCCGGTTTGCTCAATTATGGCGTCTATATAAGCGGTACTCCCGTTCTCAATGGCTTGATGCGCCAAGATGTAATCATTATCATCCGCATCTTTTATGATGGTGTATTGCTTTTTTATATTGGCATTGGCGGTGGTTGGTATTTCGTCAAATCCATATGTTCCGGAAACCCCTTTAAATGTAATCTTGATATCTTTGGCCGTTAACCGCTCCAACTGCCCATTGCCGACTATTCCATCAACAATGCCCAAGGTAATCGCCCCAGCAGCATCAATTTCCCCACCTTCTGTAACAATACCCCCGGCATCAATGTGATACACTTTATTCCCTGAATCGATAATAACTTTGTCATCACCTAGGGGTTCTGACACTGTAGCCCCATTTTCGGGATTGGTGATAATCATTATTCCATCTACAACCTTGATATCTTTTTGGTGGTCCAAGGCCCAGTTAATTCTAATTTCATCAAGGTCATTATCCCCTTCAAAAGGTTCTGTAACCAAATCCACTGTGTTATCCACTGTCTCCACCACTTCATCCACATCCAAAATACTCACTAAGTTTGGGTCAAATACAGTAACTACAGTGCCTTGGGACAATTGCTTATCGGTATTGATAAGCACATTGGTAAATTCCACTCCCACCTTTATGTTGTTCAAATAAGGTATGGTAACATAGCCCCTACCGGTAAACCTACCTTTGCTACCATTAATCTCTATAACATTTATTGGAAAATCGCCAGCAACAAAACTGTCACCTGCACTTAATTTGGGAAGGGGCTCATTGTTGGTGATGCTAAAATTGGGTGAAATGCCACATTGGTATATACTGGCTTCGTTATCTATGATAAAGGTGGTAAACTCTTTTGGGGAGCTCCAAATGCTCTGGGTAACCTTACAGTTCTTTTGGAGTTGATATTCATATTTGGTACCTGCCTTTAGGTTCCATAGTGTGAGTTGATTTGTGCTGGTCTTACTTGTAAACCATTGGTTAGAATTGCCTTTCTTCCTATAGCGCAGTGAATACTCCGGAACATCGTTGGATAAATCGTTCCAAAAAATATTGGCATTGGTACTACCCTTTACCTCACTGATAATTCCCAATGACAAATCGCATGATCGGGCATAACTAAAAGAAAATATTTCACTATTGCCCTGATTTTTGAATGAACCAATTTCTTCCCCGCCATTCTTCGCCTTGGCCTGTACACGCCATGCGTAGTTTTTATCTTGCAGTAAAAGGGGATCGGCCGGTCCGTACATATAATAGGTGGCCATAGTGGTGGTTTTAAAAACGGGAACTGAACTTAAGAAAGCTGCTTGTGGGTCAATTTGATTGTCCCATATTTCCACTAAGCTTAGCTCATACTCCACATTGCCAACATTTATATTTCTAGGGGTCCATTGAAATATTATGTTTTGCGGATTGTTCTCTGAAACAAGGCTCTTATCCTTTGGAGATATTAAAAAAGGAGGTTCATTATGGAAGATTACACCAATAACACAGCTTTTTTGTGAAAGGCGATTGCCCGTAAGTACATCGTACACTTCATAACAAAACTGATATGTTCCTTCAGGAATGGATTGTTCATAGGTGTTTAGCGAAATCCCCTTAATGTTTTCAAAACGGAAATATGCTGCCAATTCTGTATTGGTCAATACCAAAGGAACACCACCCTCCAAAAACAATGGATTAACGCCGACTAACATTTTATTACTTTGGAATGAAATTCCGTTACCCTCAAAATAAACCATAAGCCTTACCTCACGATTGCTTATTTCTAAATCGTTCAATATAATTTGAAGTCGTAACGGACTATTGGTGGTACTGGCATTGGCATATTGCCAAAAATATATGGGCTGTGAAAGAGCAACTTGTGGAACAACCTGAACGGGAAAGGATTGGGAGGATGCAAATAGAAAGTTTAATATAAATAGTAGACAGAAAAAAATGTTCCCTAGAAGTTTATTCTTCTTTTTAACCCAATTTATTGTTGGGCATATTAATTTCGACAAATGATCGAGGAGATTTTTTTCAATTATTTTTAGGGTCCCTAATCCAGTATATTTAATAGCAATAGGAATCTTTGTTGGGAGACAAGTATTTATAGAATACCTTATAAAAGGATAGGCCCCTTTATAAACGGAGAATTTAGAAACATATAATTGTAATAGTTTTGCCATATAATATTACTACCCATCAGGATAGAAAATTATAGGCCTTTAGGGGGGTATGGGCCTTAGTTTTTGTTAATATAATCCAATTGAAAATCCTCGGGATTTACAGCTCTTAAGGATTTTTTATAGTAAAAATCAATAATTTCATTTTCCAAATAATCATTCAATTCGTACAAATCTTTGTTTTTGTCAAAAATTCTGAATGCTTCTACCGAAGCCAATTGTTTAAAATTCTTTAGATATCCTTTGGGTTCCAAAATGGTTTCAATGGAATTTAATTCCATAAAAATCTTTTGCATCCAACGATGCCCTACCAATTTTTTTAGTCGTTCTTCCCTTTCTGCTATAAGTGAATTAAAAATTGTATTTTCTTCCCTAGTAGCTGCCATTTCGGCCCCTATCTTATTCAATGCGTATTGGTCTGCCTTCACCTTGGCCTTTACAAAGCTATCTTCCATGGTCAGGTCTATTTTTTGCATATCCAACTTAATTTTCTGTATAACGGAAAACAGTGCATTATTATAGGTTTCAAGGAAATCTTCAAAGGAGTAGAGTTCCTTTAAGAAAGCAATGGCATATTCCTGATAGGCCTGCTCTTGTTTTTGTTCTTTTATCAGGGCCAATAATAGGGTCAGTTCGTTTTTTTTGAATTGGGGAATGTGGGCAAATTGGGAACTTTGGAATACATCGGTCAATTGTCTGTTTAATTCGGGTATAGTACCACTATAGGTCACATTTCTGTAACGAAAACTTAGGGTGTTTTCATCATAATAAAGGTTGTTATATCTGGCCGTTGATTTCCTCGACTCAAAATTCAATTTAAAATTGTCAAAGGCATAACTATACCCAAAGGTTATTGTTAAATCACGACCCCTATTTAAAGAGGAATTACGAAAAAGTGCCAAGAAGTTTAGGCTGAGGTTGTGTTTGTTCAACAGCGCATAATTACTGCCCAATTTTAAACTGTATATGTTGTTCTGTTGCAGACCATCGGAGTAGGAAGTGTTGTAAGAAGTTGAGAGATGCGTGCGGAACTGTTTCTCAAAAAACTGTTTCGCCAATACCAAGGTCGGACCCCAGGTAAGGCTGTTATTGGTTACACCAATGGTATTATAAGAAGTGTTTACGGCCAAGGTAAGCGTCAAGTTCTGTTTGGGATATCCAAGAGTATAATCTGCCGTACCGTTATAAAACGTAATATTACCGCCTTCCATATTCCGGCCTTCCTGATCATTTTTGGAATTTTGGTACACTAGATTAAAGTTGGTACTATGTTGATTGTCTTCCGTCTTCCGGATTATGTAGTTTATCCCGAAGTTGGCGTTCTGGGAGATTTGTCTGTAATTCAGGGTATCTATATTATCGAATTCCCCCACTTGGTTGATATAGTCAAATTGGTCTCGAATATTGGTATAGGATTGAAAATTGGAATATCCCGCATTAATTCCCAAACGCTCCGATACGGTATAATTAAGAGTCATAGCACTTACAATACGTTGTTGGTCGGAAGCTTTGGTATTGTCCAAATTGTCACGCTGCAGTCCAGCATTTATACTGAGGTTTACTCTGTTATCGAAGAGTGTCTGACTTGCATTTAGGGTAATGTTTTCCAGGTCATTGTTAAAGAAATAGGCTCCCAAAGTTTTATATTCTGGGTCTATGCGCTCATAACCTGCACCCACGGTGCCATTACCGGCAGGATATGTAAAAGTGGCATTTAAAGCATTGTAATAATTGGTGCTAATATTTTCATTGAGCATAAAGGACAGTAAACCATTGGATGCTGGAGACTCTGTTATTCGACTATCTTCTGTAACCCCGGAAATAGCGTACTCTATTCTTATTTGGGCCTTGTCCAACAATTGAAACTTGGATTCGAACGAAAGAACGGCGTTGTCTTTTGGGGAAAGGCCCAACTCTATTGGGAATGGATTTTCCAAAGAATTCTCATCATCGGTCGCTTTAAATAGGATAACCCCTAATTTCATAAATTCAAAATCGTAGGCAGTTTTAAGCCCATAACCAAGGCGTTTGTATGCCGTTATTGCCTTAGGTTCCTCTGGATTGTATTCCGTTGCTTTAAGAAAACGACCATACATGGCACTGATATGGAATTTTCCATCGGGAATCAATTCAAATCCACCTCCTGTAAACTGGTGTCCATTTAAGCTATAGGGAGAGAAGGTCATGCTTACGTCCCCAATATGAATTGTAGCCCATTTATAGGAAGGATGAAGGCTTAGTCGATTAAATTTAAAAGGATTTGAAAAATTGAAGTTTTGATTGGAGTAGGTAAACGAAAGGGGAATAATATAAAGTCCGGCAAAATTGAAATTAAGATTGCCCGTAAAGTAATACGTTAGGCCTTGGCGATGGGCGTTTCCGTTATAATAGATGGTATTGGCAGTAATTCCCCCATTGTACCGAAACCATTTTTCTTTGCCCAATTGGTCAAAATTGATATTTTGGGAAAAACCAAACGTACAGAATATAACCATTGATGGTAGAAATTTAAACAATTGATTGATATTAAGTCACTTAAGATAATTTATTTTTTTAATTTAACATAATTTTTATAAAGAATTTACTTACAATTAATGTAGTATTATAAAATATGTATATAAGACTAATATTTTTTGCGTTTTTAATAATTCCCGAACTTTAAAGAATTTTGCAGGCAATAAGGCTTACAATTTGGTTATTGGCCTGCCAAGTTAAAAGATGGTACGAGTCCCGTGCCAGCGGGTTTTTTTCTGTCTTTTTCAATTCGTCTTCTAAGACTCTATTTTATTTTCTGTTTTACCTCATGGCCAGTATAGCTCAAAGTCGGGAGACTTTGCGCAGCGGGGCCACCGTATTCGTTCAGGCGGGCTTGCCCCGAGGTAGTTTACGGTTGAAAATATATTGATGATTTTAAAAAAAAGGTATTTCACAAACCTGGTTGAGTTCTCATAGTGTAACTATTTTGCATACTTTCTGCCATCACCTTAGATTGTTGGTATAGGGCGATTGAGTATTTTGAAGAACATAATACTTTTCTATCTTATCAGTCAATGCCGGATTAAGTAAAATCCACAAACCCGTATCTTTTAAAATATTTTCAATTTGATTTCGATAGTAATCCTTAAAACCATCCTCTAACTCAACCTTTCTTAGGGATTCATGTAGTACGTAGTTACCCTTTATTATAAAAAAACATTATTGTCCGATTAAAGACAAAAGACCACTTCGTTGCAAGACTTAAGACTAAAGATCCGATTATAACCAGCTGATTTAAAGCATCCCTTTTTATCAAGATATATCGAATCAAAAAGTAGGGCACAAAAGGCGTCAATGACTTTAGATCATTGTTATTAATGGACTTATGATGATTTATAAAAATTTTATCGGACAACAATAATAAAAAAACATAAATAGTTCAATATTAGAGAACTATTTTTTATATTTGTTTCATAATCGATTGAATGAAACGAATAATTGCAAAAAGTACGCTTCGGGAATATTGGGAAAAGCACTCAGATTCCGAGCAGTATTTGAAGACTTGGTATGATACGGCTAAAAGTGCCAAATGGTTATCGCCTAACGATGTCAAACAAACTTATATCAACGCAAGTATTCTTAAAAACGGTCTGGTAGTTTTCAACATCAAAGGAAATTCCTACCGATTGATAGTGAAATTCAACTATGAAAAACAATGGGCATTTATTCGTTTTATAGGCACACACGCTGAATATGACAAAATAGATGCGGACACGATTTAAATAAAACATTATGGAATTAAAGCCTATTAAATCTGAAAGCGATTACCGAAATGGACTTAAACGCTTGGAGGTAATTTTCGATGCACCAATCGACACAAAAGAAGGAGACGAAGCGGAGATACTCTCATTGCTAATAGAAAACTATGAAAACGAGCATTATCCGATTGAATCGCCAGACCCTATCGAAGCGATAAAAATACGAATGGAGGAACTGAATATGCGCCAAAAGGACTTGGTCGGAATAATCGGTGGAAAAAGTCGCGTATCAGAAATATTAAATAAAAGGAAAAAATTAACGGTAGAAATGATAAGGGAACTAGAAAGAATACTTCAGATTTCAGCTTCTGTTTTAGTCAATAATTATAAACTCGCGAAAAAATAACAAAGGGTAGTCGAGTAGACGGGTCCGCCCCTAAGTAGAAACGGACTGCGCCTCTCACACCACCGTACGTACGGGTCTCGTATACGGCGGTTCGATAATGAAACTTAACGTTTATTAGACACTTGCCGGATAACGGTACCCAAGAGATCAAAGGATTGGGAGATATGAGTATTCTTGGCCTTTATAACCTACTGTCCGTTACCCCCGATAGTGTTGTATCCATTAAGCCGGAACACTATATACAATTGGGTGGTGGCATAAAAATCCCAACAGGAAAATACGATAGCGCAAACAATAGTGGAAGTGTAAACCCAAGCTTTCAATTGGGCAATGGCAGCTGGGATTATATTCTTGCCATGAACTATGGGTTTACCTATAGGAATTGGGGCATTAGCACCCTGCTCAATTACACTATCAAAACCAAAAACCCAAAGGACTACCAGTTCGGGAACCAGTTGAACTATGGCATAAATGCTTTTAAAACCTACTTTGTTTCCAATTCCCTGGCACTAACCCCGCAATTGGGCCTTACCGGAGAGAATTATGCTGCCAATAAAGAATTTAATATGGAAGTAACCAATTTCAAGGGCAACGTATTTCTAGGTAAAATTAGCGTAGAGGCAACCTACAACCAATATTCCTTGGGTCTGATCGGAATGTTGCCCATAGATCAAAATTTAAATAATAACAAGGTAGAACTTAAAAATAGGATATCGGTTTATTTGAACATAAATCTATAATGGATTGGCACGGACCTAAACATGTTCGGACAGAGCATAGGGTACTAAGGAATTATACTTCTTGACCAAGCCATCCATAAAATCAAAATAATTGGCCACCGCAATGTCCTGATCAATATGCGCCATCAGGGGCTTTATATGCTTTGGGACACTATTTGGCAGTACTCCCTTATGTTGAACGGGGGAAGGAATGAAATTAGATGGATTCTCTTTGGAATTGGACAGGTCAACTTTACGGGAAACTATCAAAAAAACCAACCCCAGAAAAATGATCACATTCAATTTAACCATAGAGGTATAATATGATGTTGTCTTAATCATAACCATTACATCTCCAAGGATTTTAAAATGATAATGGTCCCTCCCGTCCACATGATATTCCTCATTTTAGACCCTTCTCTTTCAGCTTATCTTTGATGAAATAAACCCTTACTAAGGGATATGGACATGGGCAACACGGCTACACTGTTTAAAGGGGCGAAAGAATTTTTTATAGGGATAGGGGATCTCTCCCATTTTGCTGCCCGATTTTTTAAGGAAGTCCTAAAACCTCCATTCGAGCTTAAGGAACTAATGCGCCAATGTTATCAAATGGGGAATAGGTCCCTGACGCTGGTAACGGTAACCGGCTTTATCATTGGTCTGGTGCTTACCTTGCAATCCAGACCCACCCTGATTCAGTTTGGAGCAGTTTCCTGGATGCCCAACATGGTCGGGATATCCATAGTAAGGGAAATAGGGCCCGTAATTACGGCCTTGATCTGTGCGGGCCGCATTGCATCGGGCATAGGGGCCGAATTGGGCTCCATGCGGGTTACGGAACAAATTGATGCCATGGAAGTCTCGGGGACCAACCCCTTTAAGTATTTGGTAATAACCCGGATAATGGCCACCACTTTAATGCTCCCAATTTTAGTAATATACGGGGATTTGGTTGCCCTTTACGGATCGGCACTGGTAGAAAATTTAAAAGGAGATGTTTCCTTTCAGCTTTATTTTAATACGGTTTTTGATGCCTTATCCTTTAGTGATCTGGTACCGGCCACCATAAAATCGTTCTTTTTTGGCTTTGCCATAGGATTGGTAGGCTGCTATAAAGGCTATTATTCCAAAAAGGGGACTGCCGGTGTAGGGGTAGCGGCCAATACGGCAGTAGTAATGGCATCCTTACTTTTGTTTATCATAGATTTTATAGCCGTATTTATTTCCGATATTTTTTATGAGCTCTAATTATGACAGACCCGGACCAAATAACTTATTCCAATAAATCTGCCCAACACGGAAAAACGGTAATAGAGATCAAAGATCTTTATAAAAGTTTTGGGGACAACCACGTCCTGAACGGATTTAATATGACCTTGTTGGAAGGGGAAAATCTGGTAGTCATGGGGAAGTCCGGCTCAGGAAAATCGGTAATGATCAAATGCCTTGTGGGCCTGGAAAAGCCAGATAGCGGAACGGTCAAGGTGCTGGGAAAGGAAATCAACTCCTTGGACCAACAAACATTGGACGAACTGCGTTCGGATATTGGATTTCTTTTTCAGGGCAGTGCACTTTACGATTCCATGACGGTACGCCAAAATTTGGAATTTCCCATGCGCAGGCACAAAGAAAAATTGGGCGTGGTTAAGGATACCGGACCGTTGGTACGGGAAGCCCTTGAAAATGTTGGCCTGGCCCATACTATAGATCTAATGCCGGAAGAATTGTCCGGGGGTATGAAAAGAAGAATAGCCCTGGCACGCACCCTGATCCTGAAACCAAAGGTAATCCTCTATGACGAGCCTACCAGTGGCCTGGACCCCATTACCTCCAAGGAGATTATAGAACTTATGCGTTCCATTCAAAAAAAATACGGCACATCTTCACTGATCATAACCCATGATGTGGATTGCGCCCGTGTAATTTCCGAACGGATGATACTCCTGGTAGACGGTATAAATTATGCCGAAGGTACCTATGCGCAATTATCACGATCCATCGATCCAAAAGTGGATGCATTTTTTAAAAAATAATGATCATGGCAAAGACAAAATTGGAAAATCTGAAACTCGGAATATTCGTCGTCCTAGGTACGGCATTACTTGTTGTAGCGGCCTATCTAATAGGAAACAGACAGAATATGTTTGGAAGAACCATTCCCATAAGTGCTATCTTTAAGAATGCCAACGGACTCCAAAATGGGAACAATGTGCGCTTCTCAGGTATAAACGTAGGTACGGTGAACAAAATTGAAATGATCAACGATACTACCATCCGCGTGCATATGATCATAGAGGAAAAAGTAAAAGATCACATTAAAAAGGATGCCGTCGCCACTATTGGTTCCGATGGTCTGGTGGGCAGTATGCTCATCAATATTGTTCCGGGAGAAGGAAAGTCCGCCCACATTGTTCCCGGGGACGAATTACAATCCTTTAGCCGGGTGGCTACCCAAGATATGCTGAACACCCTTAACCAAACCAATGAAAATGCGGCTTTGTTGACACAGGACCTGCTAAAGGTAACCAGATCGTTGACCCAGGGCAAAGGCACTTTTGGCCGATTGCTGAACGATTCTCTAATGGCCAAGGACCTACACCAAACCATTGCAAATCTGAAACATACCAGTAATGAAGCCAATAAAATGATGGCAGAACTGAACCAGATTGTAAAACAGCTCGATTTTGACAATAGTACGGCGGGTGTTCTCTTAAAGGATTCCATTACCGGGGATAAAATGAAAAATATCATTTCCCATCTGGAAAACTCCAGTCTGGAGATCGAAAAAATGTCCATGAACTTAAATACGGTCATCGAAGATATTAAATCGGGGAAGGGGGCCATTAACTATTTGGCTACGGACACCGTATTGGTAAGTCAACTGGAAACCGGTATGAAAAACGTTACGGAGGGAGTAAAAAACTTCAATGAAGTCACAGAAGCCTTAAAACATAATTTCCTTACCCGTCGCTACTTCAAAAAGAAGGAAAAAGAGGAAAAATCGGAGTAGGGAAAAATAGATTTACCTGATATATATCATTTTACAACATGGGCAGATGGCTTATATTTAACGTTATTACAAAAGCATTCGTTCTTTGAAAGAAATAAAGTCGCTAAGCAGTAATGCCTTAGCGGCCATATACCGGTGCATAGGTAACTTTATGACCCTTATCGCCCTACCCCCTTGCCGGCCGTTACATGGGTAGCTTGCTGCTCGGGAATCGGATAAGTACTAAAATGTTGCCCCGGCCCGGAAATTAAGGATTGGGGCATCCAAATACCCCAATCCTTTTTTTAATGTTATTTTTAAGTGGGAAATCTGATCTACATGATATACCCATTGAAATGAATTAATAAATAGTACATTGATCACTATTTTAGAAACACTTCATTAACAATTTAATTATGGAATACTATTTTAATAAAACAATAGGAAATATACCTTTCGATCAAGCCATTGAAAAAACTAAATTGGCACTACAGAATGAGGGCTTTGGAGTGCTGACGGAAATAGATATGAAAGCCACCCTAAAGAAGAAATTAAATGTGGATTTCTATAATTATATGGTTTTGGGCGCCTGCAATGCCCCCTTTGCCCATAAAGCCTTACAGGCCGAAGATAAAATTGGCACTATGCTGCCCTGCAATGTAATAGTAATGGAAAAGGAACCGGGGCTTGTAGAAATTGCCGCGGTAAATCCTATGGCATCCATGCAAGCGGTCATTAATTTGGATTTAATGAATATTGCGGATGAAGTGGGCCAAAAACTAAAAAGAGTGGTAGAAAAGATCCATTGAGCGCTAAACACCATATTTCTTAATGATGACCATTTGCCCTGAATGGTGTATGGTGTGCGATACAATTCTTCCAAAGGCCTCCGCCTTCGTTTTGGTGCCGAATTCTTTGGTGGTAACTGTGGTCTCCCAATCTTCCTCTAGTTGTTTTTCTATTACAGACCTAAGCGTTAGATAAGAATACTCTACATATTCCTGTAGTTCGGCCAGATTGGTCCACTCCCCTGTATCCTTTTGTGCGATGACCGTTTTTGCAATTACCTTTACCTCCCGTACACCAAATACGTTTTTGGCAAATAGTAATTCCACATCTCCAATATGCCTAATAAGAAAACCAATGCTATTGGGTGCTGGCAATAATCTCTTGCTTAGATCTCCATGGGTGATATGGGATAATTGGTTGGTGAACCTAGTTCTGGCTTCTTCCCACATATCAAGGAACAATTGTGTCTTGGATTTCATACAAAGTTAAATTAAGTCATTACAATATTAATCCTAAAATAAAAAGGTTTGGGACGATGTTCCGGTACATCCGCTTAACGTGCTCAGCATAAGGGAATACCTCATTTTCTTACTTTTGGACATTCCATTTTAGCTTAAAGAATAATACCCGGACAAGGAATGATTAAACGAAGGCGGTTTCAGTACCACCATCCCCTTTTAAATGGGGACTTAAGGGAGAAAGGAACTTAAAATACCTAATGGGATAACCAATTCTCCATAGTTCTCGTTTAACCTGTTCCAAAGCAATGGCACTATAGTAAAGAAAAATGAGCCTTCCAGTGCCGATCTCAAGGTCTATTACCCTAATATCCATAATGCGACTAAGGTTGCGAAGAATCGTCGTCTTATCATAATTGGAAATTAGATTATCCATTTTTGCTATGGCTTTCATGAGGTTTCAATAATTATGGATTGCTTAGAATACTAAAATACGATTGAAAATTGTTCTTCGAAATGATACAGATCAGTTAACTTATATTTTAAGCTATTTATGTGCTTGAGTTTAAGAAAACTATAACGCATACTTCTTTATTTTCTGCCCTTATAATCATAATTTCACTAAAAATTAAAAAGCATGAATAGTCTAAAAAATAAAGTAGCCTATATTACGGGCGGTTCCAAGGGAATAGGATTTGGGATAGCATCCACATTATTGAAAGCAGGTATGAAAGTGGCCATTAGTAGCAGGATTTTGGAGAATGCCCAAAAAGCGGCCAAGGATCTTGGCCCAGAGGACATGGTACTTGCCGTTGTCTCGGATGTATCAAAACTTGGGGACGAACAAGCGGCGGTCAAAAAGATTTTGGACAAGTGGGGAAAATTGGATGTGATGGTGGCCAATGCAGGGGTTGGGCATTTTGCCCCCATAGATCAAATATCCGATACACTGTGGCATGAAATGGTAAACACTAACCTAAACGGAGTGTTCCACTCTCTAAAAGCTTCGGTAGAGGCCCTTAAGAAATCCCAGGGATATTATATTACTGTGGCTAGTTTGGCCGGTACCAATTTCTTTGCAAACGGGGCGGGCTATAATGCCACCAAATTTGGGGTGGTAGGTTTTACCCAAGCTGCCATGTTGGACCTGAGACCTTATAACATTAAGGTTTCTACCATAATGCCAGGGTCTGTTGCCACTAATTTTAATGGTCATGAACCTTCCAAAGAGGATGCCTGGAAAATACAAGCTGAAGATATAGGCGAGTTGGTCCTCGACCTCTTGAATATGAACCCAAGGACCTTGCCCAGCAAAATTGAGGTAAGGCCTACACGGCCCGATAAAAAATAAGGCTATACCTCCTTTTCCGTGAAAGGTACTTGGGGATCGCCAATTTCATAAATTAATGCTTTAATAGAATCCGTAAATTGGGCAATAGTCTCCTGGGTAATGGAATTATCCTTGATCCTACTGCCTTTTTTTTCCTTTAGGCCAAATTTTAGCAGCCCGGAACCTAAATTTTTAAATGAAATTATGCCTGCCTCCAAAGAATCTATCGGTTTTATGTGGTTGAACATAAGGGCATAACACAATAATTGAAAAGCTTTGCTGTAGTTGTAGTCCCTAATAACATCTTCCCAGTCTACAATTTCTACTTGGGAACCGGTAACACTTCCCGTTTTATAGTCGATAATTCTAATGACCCCATCTTTTTCATCGATCCGATCCAATTTCCCTTTTAGGGTTACAGGAAAATCCAACCCAGGAACATGAATATCCATATGTAGTTTTTCTTCAATCCCCAATATTTTTATTTGATGTTGCCCCACTTCTGCCAATTCCATATTCAGAAAATTTTCCAGATACCTCACCACCACATTATACGCTATGAGGTTTTTGCCCCTGGAAATATCGCCATCGGCAAAGCTTTTTGCAAAGTGGCCTATAACAAGGGGCCTTATTTGTTTTTTCATTTCCTGAAGCATGGACTCCTCCAGGTAGGTATATAAATACGGCCTATAGAGGTCCTCCAAGCTGTCGTGTACAATAGTTCCAAAGGTATTGTGGGCAACGGTCTCCTCCACCTCTAGGATATCGTCTATACCCAATAGGTTTCTCTTATAAAAATCTATAGGATTCCTTATATAATTGCTCAGGGAAGTAGGGGAAAATCCATTGGCGGCATGTGCCTTGATCATATCCAGTAGGCCTTCATCCTTGGCTATGGTCTGTACCACCTTAATAGAGGGGGTAATTTCCGTTGCCGCTATGATCTCGGTAATATCCGGTAATTTATTTTCATCGGTCAGCATTTGGGTCAGTAACCTACTCTTCTCCCCACCTTCCAGAACATCTGGTTCGGTATTGTACACCAAGTAGATATTTTTTGCCCGTTGCAATAAGCGATAAAAATGATAGGTATAAATAGCATCCTTTTCCTTATAGGTAGGAAGTTTATAATATTTTTTAAGATCGAAGGGAATAAAGGAATTATTGGACTTCCCGGAAGGGAGTATTCCCTCGTTAACGGAAGTGAGAATTATAGTTTCAAAATCGAGCACCCTACTTTCCAACATGCCCATTATTTGCAGACCCTCCAAAGGTTCCCCTTGAAAATCCAAGGTTTCGTTCCTTACTATTTCCAAATAAAGGCTTTCCAAGGATTTAAGATCATTGGCAAATGAATATTGTTCCACCATGTCCTGAAGCTGATTGAACAGGGCGTAAAACTTATACAAGTATTCCAATCCCAGGGCATCCTGGGACAGGGCAAATCTTTCTCTAAGAATTTGTATAATTTGATGGCATTTACTTATAAAAGTGGTTGCCGAAACTTCCTCGCTAAAAAAAAGTAAATTTAGCAAATCTTCGCTTCCTTCCCCTAAGGACCTTAAATTGTCCCAACTTATAAATGCCCAATTCTTTGCCCTAATGGCCTCGCTTATCCGAGTGGCCTTGTTCTGCTGGTTTTCGGTACATAATATCTGAATATAAGGATGTGTTAAAAAGTCCAGCACTTCCTGAAAGTACCAGCCCTGTGTATCCTTTTTTATATGTATGGAAAAATATTGCGAAAATAAACTGGCCAAGGGAGTATTCCTTAACGGATACCCCATGGTGATGTTCACCGCATCCAACTCGGAAGGAATAGAATTTAATAGGGGGTTCAACAGGCTTTCATCGCCCAGAACTATTGCCGTATCCTTAAGAATGGTACGGTCCTCTTTATGTAATTGTAACAAAAGATTTCCTACGTACTTCGCCTGGGAAACGTTTTTTGGGACACCTATTATTTTTATACTTTTTTGGGACAAATAGTTGCTTTCCAATCCCTTTAGGGATTTCCCTTTTAGCCAGGGCCAAGTATTTAAATGTTGTCTAAAAAAATACCCGGCATCATGAATGGGGTCCTCAACAAAATAGGTGTCCCCATCCCAAAAAATGTCCGCCTTGGTTTTGGCAAGTATCTCCTGAATAATGTACGATTCGGCCGTATTTAACGCATTGAAACCAATGAATATATGTGTCTTGGTTTTGTTAATGTCCAAATAATCCTTCAGCCTTTCACAGGCCGTACGATAAATTAGTCCCTGGTGTCCTAATTTTTGGACTGTTAGCAAATGGTTAAAAGTATTATAGAGCGGTTCAAGGTTATTCCAGAATTTAATGTAATTGGTTACTATGTCGGATTTTTCCTTCTGTAATGACCAATGGTTTATTTCTTGGATATCGGCCAGGTAGGAAAATATATCTTTGGTATCTATAAGATATCTATCTATCTCATTAAAATCCTGCAACAAGGTCTGTCCCCATTTGGAGAAAGTGTAAAAGTTATCCTTTTCTCCGCACTCCATGGACGCGTACGCCTCGTAAAGTGTAAAAAGTTGCTCCATATTGGAAGACGTCTGTAAATGGGATATAAGCTCTACAAAGCTTTCAATACTGTATATTTTTGGAGAAAAAATGGTTTTATCGGCGGTATTGGCCAATGTTGTCCTTAAAATAGTTCCCGCCCTTTTACTGGGCAGTATTAAAATGAGGTCGTCCAGGGATTCATAGGTCTGTAATAGATTATCTACTACCTGTTGGAGAAAACTTTTCAACTGATTATATTTTATTATAAGTTCCTTGGCCGCCTACTTAAGGACTGGGCAATTATTATTTACAAAAGCCCCACCAATGTCACGGTTGCCAATTAATATCCTGTTTTACAGTGGTTCCTGTAGCAATATGGTGGTCTGCTATTATACGGGTAATTTAATTATAAAAAATAGAACGAAGGCATACCGTTAAAAAATACTATAATTTATGGTCCAGGATTAGGTGTTCCATTAAAACAGGGACAAAAAAAAGCCCCGCAATCTGCGGGGCTCTTATTTATAGTTTTAAAACTACCTGGAAATTATTTTACCAAGTTAATTTCAACCCTTCTGTTTTGTGCTCTACCTTTAGAAGTATTGTTGGTAGCGATCGGCTTGTCCTCACCGTAACCTACGGCAGATAACCTAAACTCTTCAATGCCTTTTTCTACTAAGAAAGTCTTAACAGAAAGTGCTCTTGACTCTGATAATTTTTGGTTCAAGGAGTTGCTACCTACACTGTCGGTATGACCTTCTACTGTAAATTTAGCAGTAGGATATTCCTTAAGGATAGTGATAATATCTACCATTACAGAAGTAGACTCTGCTTTGATGGAAGATTTACCGGTATCGAACAAGATGGTTCTTGCATAGTCGTTCAATTGCTTCTGAACTTCCTCAGTAACTTCAGGACAACCTTGGTTGGCTACAGTTCCGGCAACATCTGGACATTTATCATCTTTGTCCAATACACCATCACCATCTTTATCTCTGTAAGGACATCCTTTGTTAGCGGAAGGACCAGCTTCGTTAGGACAAGCATCATCCTTATCGGCAACACCGTCACCGTCGGCATCTGGACATCCGTTCAAAGCAGCAAGACCAGCTTCGTTAGGACAAGCATCATCCTTATCGGCAACACCGTCACCGTCAGCATCAGGACATCCGTTCATTTCTTTGGAACCAGCTTCGTTAGGACAAGCATCTTTGCTATCTTCGATACCATCACCGTCAGCATCCGGACATCCGTTGAAAATCTCCAAACCGGCAACTTCTGGACAGGCATCATCCTTATCGTAGATTCCGTCTCCATCTGTGTCAGTACCCCCAAATTTGATGGCAATACCGGCCATATGTTGGAAATGCTTGGCCAAATAATCTTCAAAAGCATGCTTGTAGCTAGACTGTAATGTAAGACCAATATTCTCGGTAAACCAAATGTTAAGTCCAACACCACCATTTGCGGTACCGGCACCAATTTCGTCTATCCAAGTGTAACCACCACCAATTTCGATGAATGGGTCAATTACTGTATTCTGTAAGAAATTATATTTTATTGTACCATCAACAGCATAGTGAGACAAATCGTCAACACTGGTATCCCCTAATTTGTCAATACGGTTCAATGAACCTCTTGCCCCAATTGAGAAGCCGCTACCTACGTACTTGGAAACTCCAACATAGGAAATTGATGGAAGTATGTTCCAGTGATCTGTTGCATTAAAGAACTCGCTCCCAAAGCTGCTGTAATCTTCGGTAGGGTAAACGTCAATTGCGTTAGCCCCGAAACTTACTTGCCATGGATTATTCTCGTCTTGCGCTTGTACGTTGTTAAAACCTACAATAAGTAAGGCAACAACCAATAATTTGCTAAGATGTTTCATGTTCAATTTTTTAAGTTTAAGTGTTTATTAGCTGCAAATGTAAGTTGTTAAAAATTATTAACAAAATCATTCCCTCAATTTTTTTAACGTTTTTCATAGTAAAAAAAGCCCATTTGAACGATAATTAATGCCGTTTCCCCCTGAAAAAACAGGATATTGTACAAGCTAGACCCCAAAAGGCATTCTTCTTAAAGACTTGTAGGCTACTTCTTGCATTAAACACATCTTCAGCTCTTAAATTTAATCGAAAATTAAAGGTTATGTGTCCGCCCGAAGGCTTTTTCGGGCCACATAGCGGCAAAAGGCCAAATTATGGCATCCCAATTAAAGGCCTTGCCTAAAGTTGCATTGTCACGACACTAGATAAAATCCGGTATAATATCTTCATTGATATAGACAATGATTTTGTTTTCAATTTCATACCCCATGGCTTCCAGGGCATCGGCATAGGAATAGAGTTGTTCATGATATGCCGGATTCCTTTTCCCTGTCTTATAATCAATAATGGTTATCCTGTTATCTTTAATGACCAACCTGTCCGGCCGAAGTACTTTCCCATTATTGGTTAGGATATCCTGTTCATTCCGTATTAGGTTTCCCTTTTGAAAGTGGACGGATAATTTAGGATGTTCGGCAATGGCTTTTATCCTTTGCTTCATCCCTGGGATATGGTCATGGGAAATATCACCCTTTCTAACCAACATATCAATAGCGCTATCAATATCTTCATTGGTCTCAATTAGCCCCATCACATAATGGAGCAAATTTCCCTTACTGAGTGCGGTTCCCCGCTGCGTGTCCCAAAGGGCACCGGCCTTGGTCAGTATCCTAAACCCGGGTCGTTCCTTATACGTATATATATGGATTATCTTTTCCTGTTGCCCCCCGTGGTCCGGAAGTGTGGCCTGCATTTCAAGGTTTCCGAATCTATAACAGTTCTTGGTCCCTTCCCAAAGCTGTTTTTGTTTTAAATAGTGAATAAATAATCCTGAATAATAATTGGGTTTATGCTCTCCTTTGGCGGTAAGGTCCTTTTTGGAAATAACATAGAGTCCCTTAACGGCCCTCGTCAAGGCCACGTACAACAGGTTAAAGGCATCCAATTCCAATTTTTGTTGTTCTGTGTTATAAATTTCTTCCGCAAGGGGGCCATAATCTGTCACTTCCTGCTTCTTGTTGATCAAAATTTCCTCAAACCCCATGAAGAAAACAGGGTTTACCGGCAGCCATAGTTTGGCATCCCTTTCTTCGTAAATATTGGTATTGGCATAGGGAAAGATTACAATGGGAAACTCCAATCCCTTGGATTTATGTACGGTCATTATCTGAACGGCATCCACATTCTCTGGGGCAGTAATGCTTAAACTATCCCTTTTTTTATCCCAATAGGCCAAAAAGACCTGGGTATTTGCCCCTTCCTTTTGTTCCACCTCCAAAACCACGTCCAGGAAATAAGTGATATAGGCATCAGAGCTGTCGGCCAATCCGAACTTTTTTATGGCATATTCCAGACTATCGTACACTGAAGACTGCCCAATTATATCCACATTAAAGCCATAAGTATCCATAAGTAAACGGGACACTTTATCCATATTGGCATTTATAAATTGATGCCTATTTTCAAGGTCCTGGGAAAGAAAGCCCAGTATTTCATAACACCTTTCCATTTCCTTGGGCTGAAGGCTATAATGCAATAAGTTGACCAAAAACCTTACCTTGGAATTACTGTTCAACAACAATGTTTCCGATGAAATGATGGGGATATTGTTATGCATTAAAAAATCTGCCAACAAGATACCATGTTTCTTCTTACGGGTAAGGATACAAACATCCTTTAGGGAATATTTCTTTTGCAAAACCTCTTCCAGGGTTTTCATAACCAAATTGCAATATTCCGCATCTTCCCCAGGGGGTTCCTCGGCATCAATAAAGGAAAGTTGTACCAAGCCACCTTTTTTATTGTTGTAATTTTGACTATTGCCGTCCACAAACAATTTGTTGTATACCGTATTCGCCAAAAAAGGACTGGTAACCGTAAAAAAGTCGTTGTTAAATTTTATTACCTCTTCATGACTCCTGTAATTTGCAGGAAGATTTGCCGTGTACGGAGGAAACACAAACGGATTTTCCTTGAGGTCGATAAGGTTCAGGAATTGTTCCGCCTTGCCTCCCCGCCAACGATATATGGCCTGTTTGGCATCTCCCACCAAAAGCAGGGAACCCACATTTCCCTGACCGTCCTCACTCTCCAATGCATTGCCAATTAAAGGTATTAGGTTGTTCCATTGCATTTCGGAAGTATCCTGAAATTCATCAATAAAATAATGACGGTACTTTTCCCCGATTCGTTCATAAATAAAAGGTGCCGGCTGATCTTTTATTTCTTTGGAAATAATACTGTTAAAAGAGGATATGGGCAAAAGATCCCGCTCACGTTCCAAGGTTTTGATCTCTTGCTGAATAGCACTGAGTACCGTAAGGGGCACTATATTGTTGTACCCGTTTTTTGCTAAGGACAAAGCACTATGATGGTCCCTAATCCCATGGAACAGCCTAATAAACCTAGGATGCAATCCATCCAGTACAGCCTTGATTCCTTTAGGGCAGGTCTTGGTGTATAGGGGTTCCGCCTCAAAATTTTGCTTCCAACCGGCATTGAAATCCATACTTAGATCTCCCGAGGCAATTTTGGCAATAAACTTTGGAAAATAACCGGATTTGAAATTATTATATTCCAAATGGTTGTCCTCAATAATGGCAAGGATTTCGGTGGCCATGGCCACTATCTTTGCTTCATGGGACTGTATCTGATATAGTAATTCCTTCTTCAATTCCAAAAAATC
This sequence comes from Flavobacteriaceae bacterium, assembly GCA_041392165.1. GTDB lineage: Bacteria > Bacteroidota > Bacteroidia > Flavobacteriales > Flavobacteriaceae > Arenibacter. Next base: position 24,345 of record JAWKMN010000011.1, on the reverse strand, counting down.
ATCGATCCCCTTGTCCTCAAGCTTTTTAAGGTGGGGCGCCTGATTTTCATTGAACAATAAAATCCCTATCTTCTGTAGGTCCAAAGCAATATCCCAACTTTTGTCGCCGTCAATTTTTTCAAGGGCAAAATCTATCAACACCTTGGTCAATTGCTTATCGGTACCCGCTTTATTGATCAGTTTGGCAATGGCTTCATCCAGCAGTAATTTGGTATCCAGTACCACCTCAAAATTTTGGGGCAATTTTAGATCTTTCGCAAAGGTCCTAATAAGCCTATGGGTAAATTTATCTATCGTGGAAACATCAAAAAAGGCATAATTGTGCAAAATTTCCTTCAGTACTTTTTTCGATCTATTTTGCAGCGTTTTTGCATCGATTCCCAATTCTTGGGATATATCTGCCAACATGGAAGGAACATCGTTTTCATCGGACAGTTTACCAAAGGAAAACAGACTGCCCAGAATTCGCTGTTTCATTTCGTTCACGGCTTTATTGGTAAACGTAATGGCCAGAATACTCCGATAGTTCCTATTAAAATCCGAAGAAAGGATAATCTTTAAATACTCTTTTGCAAGTGTATAGGTCTTGCCAGACCCAGCAGAGGCATTATATATTTTATAGGGGGCGTCCTGCACGGTATTTTAGCTGCAAAATAAGCAATATTAAAGAGTTCTTAACAAATTATTAGTTGAATTTAAGTCATAAAACCTTAATTTTGGGAAACAACATTTTTTAACATAAAAAACATAAACATTATGGCTTTTGAATTACCTAAATTACCTTATGCGTATGACGCTTTGGAACCACATATTGATGCCAGGACCATGGAAATACACCACACCAAGCATCACAATGGGTATACTACCAATTTAAATAACGCTATTGAGGGAACGGATTTGGCAAAAAAATCCATTCTGGATATCCTGACCAATTTGGATATGTCCAATGCCGCCGTAAGAAACAATGGAGGAGGGTTTTTTAACCACTCTTTGTTTTGGGAGATAATGTCTCCAAATGGTGGCGGACAACCTTCAGGGGAACTTGCTGACGCCATTACATCGGCTTTTGGTTCTTTCGAATCTTTTAAGGATACTTTTTCCAAAGCGGCAGCAACAAGATTCGGCTCTGGCTGGGCCTGGTTATGTGTGCATAAAGGAGGAAAACTGGAAGTATGCTCAACACCAAACCAGGACAATCCAATTATGCCCGGAACAGGATGTGAAGGCTTTCCAATTTTAGGCTTGGACGTATGGGAGCATGCCTATTACCTAAATTACCAGAATAGAAGGCCGGACTATATCAACGCATTTTTTAATGTAGTGGATTGGGATAAAGTAGCCGCTTCCTACGAGGCCAATAAATAAGGGTTACATTTTTCCGGGACCATGGAAATCTTGGTCAATAAGCAAAGGCTTCCATTGACTTTCGGGATTATTTCAGTTGCTTTTTAAAGGCAGTCCTTAAAATTAATTAAAGTCCGCCCGTCAAAAATTTGACGGGCGGACTTTTTTGTAACCAAAAAATAGAAAAGGGTGGAGAAGCCTCCACCCTTTTCGTCCCAAATCTTACCATAAACTTAACCTACTTATGCTATGGCGACACTAAAATACTGGTATTGTGAGAAATAACAAAAATAATTATAACTTTTTATCCGCGCTTTTTAACGATAATGGTTCAGAATTATCGTTAAAAACAATTAAGATTCCGTTAAAATACTGATTTTCAGCAATAAAAAAGGCGGAGCTTGACTCCACCTTTTTTCCCCAAATCTTACCATGAACTTAACCTACTTATGCTATGGTCCTTCAAAAGTAAATCAAAAGCAGTGGCCTAAAAAAGGTTTTGGATAAACGCCCTAATTATAAGATGAAATACTTTGTAGTACTATTCCAAAGTAAACTACTTCGGGGCAATCCCGATAGCTATCGGGACAAGAGGCATTGAAATGAAATTCAAATTTGATTTCGACGCAAGCGTCGGAGCATTTAAATCTCGATTATCGGGTAAATAAATCATGTACACGACGATAATCAGTCAAGATCAAGAATAAAGGCAACCTTTTTCCTTAATACAGGTACCACTTCTTGCCCGAACCACGGATTTTTGGATTGCCAAAACCTATTCCTTGGAGAAGGATGCGGCAATGGAAAGTATTTTGGTAAAAATTCCCGAAAACTTTCAACAGTTTCCGTTAGGGTTCCTTTGGCAGTCTTTCCAAGGTAACATTGTTGTGAATAGACACCAATAAGAATAATTAACTCCAGATTCGGCATATTTGTCAATAAGGAATTATGCCATAGAGGGGCACATTCCGGTCTAGGAGGCAGATCGCCGCCTTTACCACGGCCGGGATAACAAAAGCCCATAGGCATAAGCGCTATTTTACTTTCATCATAAAAGATGGAATCCGGAATATGGAGCCATTTTCTCAACTCCCTACCGCTAGGGTCATTCCAAGGAATTCCGGTTTGGTGCACCTTGGTTCCTGGTGCCTGTCCAATAATAACAATTTTGGCGTTGGGATGTGCCACAACCACAGGTCTTGGCCCCAAGGGCAAATACGACTTGCATACTTGGCAACTTCTTATTTCCGATAATAACCGTTCCATTATTTCTTGGCTGCCACTATAATAACGATCTCTCCCTTGGGGGGATGGTCCGTATAATGCTGTAAGACCTCCCGTACCGTGCCCCTTATAGTCTCCTCATACATTTTGGACAACTCCCGCGAAACGGAAACCAATCTATCCGGACCAAAATAAGTTTGAAAATGGGACAAGGTCTTGACCAACTTGTGGGGCGATTCGTAAAATATAATGGTTCTTGTCTCTTCTGCCAATAAGGTCAATCTGGTCTGTCTCCCCTTTTTGACCGGTAAAAAACCCTCAAAAACAAATTTATCATTTGGCAGGCCACTATTCACCAAAGCAGGCACAAAAGCCGTAGCCCCAGGTAGGCAGTCTACCTCTATCTTATTTTCTACGCAGGCACGGGTAAGCAAAAAACCGGGATCTGAAATGGCGGGGGTCCCCGCATCGGATATCAAAGCCACATTCTCCCCGGACTGCAAGCGCCTTACCACCCCTTCCACCGTTTTATGCTCGTTGTGCATATGGTGACTTTGCATGGGAGTGTCAATGTTGTAATGCTGCAGCAATTTTCCACTGTTGCGGGTATCTTCCGCCAAAATAAGGTCTACCTCCTTTAGCACCCGAATGGCGCGCAAAGTTATATCCTCCAAGTTACCTATAGGAGTAGGCACTATATACAATTTCCCCATTTATTCAATTAAACACCGGCTATTGGTACTATTGCAGGTGGGAAGTGGTAAATTTAATAAAAACCAAGAAGAATATTTTACATTAAATATCCCTACACAAATTTGCGGGCAATTACGTTCATAAATCTTTGTTCGTAATCTTCCTTTCCCTCCCAATTATTATAATCCGGTTTTACCATGTTCGTAATAAATGAGACAGATCTTTCTTCACTGTCTATGGTACTCAACTGGGACAGTACCCTGTTGTAATCTTCCATATTATTGTTGAACAGATGCTTTACAAATGCCAACCGATCGTTTAAATCTACTTTCAGCACCTTTTTAGTAGTATTTTCCACAGATTGGGCGGTACCGACAACTTTCACCGTCTTCACCTCCTTGGGCATAAATAGATCCTTGTCATTTTTGATAAGATCCGGTTTGTTGGTAAACTGGGACAAGACCTCGTCAATGGTCGTGGCATTGGGCATCTCGGACACCATATCCTTTATCGTATCTATACCTGGGACAATTATATCCTCTTCATGCGGGTTGCTTTCCGGAACCGAAGAATTGGCACTTAATACGGAGTTGGCCATAGATTCAAATTTTGAGGCAATAACATTCTTGGAAACATCTATCTCCTCCTCATTCAATTTTTCCTCAATATATTTAAGAATTGCCAACTTTTCATATAATTCCCTGGCCGTTGCGTATAGGGCCGAATAATCATTTAAATTTCTCGATGTTATTATCTCGGTCGATAATTTTCTCAATTCCTCTTTTAGTCTCTTTTTCATCTGAATGTATTTTAATAATTAAAAGGAGCTCAACTGGAGCATCAATATAGCAATTCCCTTCAGGTAATAAATGAGTGGTTTAAGTACCGCTAAGATGATTTCCAATTTTTACCAACTTTATCACCGGAAGGATTATTTTTTTAATAATTTTATGCCTCCTAATAAAAAACGGAAAACAAATTACTTTCGTCTAAAATTACAAAATGTTTCTCGAAAATACTGTTAACCCTAAGGAACAATTCGGTTGGATCGAAGTAATCTGCGGTTCCATGTTTTCCGGTAAGACCGAGGAACTGATCCGAAGGCTGAAAAGAGCCAAATTTGCCAAGCAGAAAGTAGAGATTTTCAAGCCTATGGTAGATAACAGATACCACGAGGAAATGGTAGTCTCCCATGACGCCAATGAAATTAGGTCTACCCCTGTTCCAGCAGCTGCCAATATTCGGCTTTTGGCGGACGACTGTGATGTGGTAGGGATAGATGAGGCGCAATTCTTCGATGATGAAATTGTTACCGTATGCAATGATCTGGCCAACAAGGGTATCCGGGTAGTGGTGGCAGGATTGGATATGGATTTCAAGGGCAATCCGTTTGGACCAATGCCGGCTTTGATGGCTACAGCCGAATACGTCACAAAAGTACATGCCGTATGTACACGAACCGGTAATCTTGCCAATTATAGTTTTAGAAAGGCCAGCAACAACAAATTGGTCTTTTTGGGAGAAACAGAAGAATATGAACCCCTAAGTAGGGCCGCTTACTATAAAGCTATGTTAAGAGAAAAAGTGAACGCTATAGAAGTTATATCCGAGGAAGTATTATCTCCTCAAAAAAAATCGAATGACTAAGGTTGGAGAAACCGTTCTGGAAATAGACCTTAGGGCACTGGAACACAATTATCATTATTTAAGATCCAAAATTGATCCCGAAACTAAATTTCTTGGGGTGGTGAAGGCCTTCGCCTATGGAAGTGATTCCATTGCCATTGCCAAAAAATTGGAATCCCTAGGCTCGGATTATTTGGCCGTGGCCTATACTTCGGAAGGAGTTGCCTTAAGGAATGCAGGTATTGAATTGCCCATTTTGGTATTGCATCCCCAAGAGGTCAGTTTTGCCAAGATGATAGAAAAGCATCTGGAACCCAGCCTATATTCGCCTACTATTTTCTCCTCCTTTTTAAAAATGGCCAAAGACCTGGGCCAAAGGGATTACCCCGTACATTTAAAATTCAATACCGGTCTAAACAGGTTGGGGCTTGGGGAAAAGGATCTGGATTTTATTTTAACATCCATGGAAGGAATGGACTCCATAAAAATAAGCTCCTTATTTTCCCATTTGGCCGCTTCCGAGGATTTGAACGAAAAGGATTATACGTTTTCGCAGATTGGGCAATTCGAAAAAATTAGTTCGTATATCATCTCCAAATTAAAATACAGTCCCATAAGGCATATGTTGAATACCTCCGGAATAATCAATTACCCAAAGGCACAGTATGATATGGTGAGAAGCGGTATTGGTCTTTATGGCTATGGCAACGAAGCTGCAGAGGACGAAAAATTAATTCCAGTTGCCACCCTTAAAACAATAATATCACAGATCCACAAAATAGTGCCCGGTGAAAGCGTAGGTTATAATAGGGCTTTTGTTTCCAATACCGATAGGGTAACCGCAACACTTCCTTTGGGCCATGCGGACGGAATTGGCCGACAATATGGCAACCGTATTGGACAGGTGTCCATACACGGAAATCCGGCCCCGATTATTGGTAATGTTTGCATGGATATGATTATGGTGGATATTACGGGGATTGATTGTAAGGAGGGCGACGAGGTCATTGTTTTTGGCAAGGAGCATAGTGCCGAACTTCTTGCCTCCTCCGCTAAGACCATTAGCTATGAGCTGCTCACCGGAATTTCACAACGGGTAAAAAGAATTTATATCGATTAAAGCCTTAAAAAAATAATTGCCCCCAAGTGTTCAAAACCAGAATCGAAAAGAAAAATAGGTCCACGGTCCTTTTTTATTTAACATTTCATTGTGAATTCTTTTTTTTGGTTAAATTGCAGATAGGTTTAACCCAATAAAACACTAATTATGTTTAAAGAATTTAAGGATTTTATTATGACCGGCAATGTCATCGATTTGGCGGTTGCCGTATTGATGGCCGGAGCCGCAGGCTTGGTCGTTAGTGGATTTGTCAACGATATCATGATGCCGATCGTGGGATATTTTACAGGTGGAGTAGATTTCTCCGATATGCAAATAGTACTTTCAGAGGCCGTTGTAGCTGCAGACGGAACGGTAGAAAAGCCGGCCAGTGCCATTCGTTACGGAGCATGGATAAATTCTGTCATTAACTTAATTATTGTGGGATTTGTTTTGTTCGTTATAGTTAAGGCGTACAACAAAACTAAAAAACCGAAGGAAGCAGCTCCCGAAGCCCCAAAAGGTCCAAGTCAAGAGGAGCTTTTGACCCAGATCAGGGATTTGTTAAAAAAATAATGTATCAAAACATCAAGTGCTTTGATTTAAAAACAAAGTACGACCGCTACGTTACCAACTAACCAACAAAAACCGTCGGCTAGGATTCGCTATCCAAGTTGACGGTTCTTTTTGTAATAAAGTTGTTTTTGTAACAATTTGTTATATTTTTATATATATTCGATTTTATGTATTGTTTAATATCCTATAATCAGTACATTTGCCAACTGAATTTTTAAATTGATCATAATGAAAGTAGCTGTAGTTGGTGCAACAGGAATGGTAGGGGAAGTAATGCTAAAAGTATTGGCAGAACGTAACTTTCCCGTTACCGAATTATTGGTAGTGGCCTCGGAAAGATCTGTTGGCAAAAAGTTAAATTTCCAAGGCAGGGAGTATACCCTAATTGGATTGGAAACTGCGGTTGCCGCTAAACCTGACGTTGCTATTTTTTCTGCCGGAGGGGATACTTCCCTGGAATGGGCCCCAAAATTTGCCGCTGTTGGTACTACGGTAATAGACAATTCTTCGGCTTGGCGTATGGACCCTACCAAAAAATTGGTGGTTCCCGAAATAAACGCCTCAGAGTTGACCAAAGAGGATAAGATTATAGCCAACCCAAACTGTTCCACAATACAGATGGTATTGGCACTATCTTCCTTACATAAGAAATACAAAATGAAAAGGATAGTGGTCTCTACTTACCAATCGGTTTCGGGAACAGGGGTAAAGGCCGTTCAGCAATTGGAAAACGAAATTGCAGGAATACAGGGAGAAATGGCATATCCTTATCCCATAGGAAAAAATGCATTGCCCCATTGTGATGTATTCCTGGAAAATGGATACACCAAAGAAGAAATGAAGTTGGCCAAAGAGCCTCAAAAAATATTCGGAGACAATTCATTCTCCGTAACTGCAACAGCGGTCCGTATCCCTACATCCGGAGGGCATTCAGAATCCGTTAATGTGGAATTTGAAAATGATTTTGAACTTTCAGAAGTTAGAAGGTTGTTGAGCGAAACCCCAGGAATCGTTGTGCAGGACAATACCGATACCAATACCTACCCTATGCCCATTTATGCCCACGATAAGGATGATGTATTTGTAGGCCGTATTAGAAGGGACGAAACACAGCCCAACACCCTTAATATGTGGATCGTTGCGGATAATTTAAGGAAGGGAGCGGCCACCAATGCAGTGCAAATTGCCGAGTATTTGGTACAAAACCAACTAGTATAATAGAATTTTAGTAACAACTCCCTTAGCAGGAGGAAAGATGTTAAAACCTTTGTAATCATCATTTACAAAGGTTTTTTTTATACTAAATTTGGTTTAAGAACACTGATAATGAAACAACCAATATTAATTTCACTGGCCGCCCTACTACTATTGGCCTGTGGAACTACCCAAAAAAAAGACACCATCATTTTGAAGTACCCGAACACAAAAACAGTTGATTCCGTAGACACTTATTTTGGAATAAAAATACAAGATCCGTTCCGTTGGTTGGAAGATGACCGAAGCCCCGAAACCGAAAATTGGGTAAAGCAACAGAATGAAACAACCTTTAATTATTTGGACCAAATTCCATTTAGAAAGGAACTAAAAAAACGTATGGAACAATTATGGAATTTTGAAAAATTGGGATCCCCGTTCAAAGAAGGCGGGTACACCTATTTTTTTAAAAACAATGGCCTACAAAATCAGAACGTATTGTACCGTAAAAAAGGGGACGGTACACCGGCAGAAGTGTTTTTGGATCCCAATTCTTTTTCCGAAGACGCCACCACTTCGTTGGCCGGTATAAACTTTTCCAAGGATGGTTCCATCGCCGCCTATGCCATATCCGAAGGTGGAAGCGATTGGCGAAAAGTAATCCTGATCAATGCCGAAAATAGATCGATCATTGAGGATACTCTGGTAGATATAAAATTTAGTGGTATTTCCTGGAAAGGAAACGAGGGTTTCTTTTACTCCAGTTATGACAAACCTGAAGGAAGTGAACTATCTGCCAAAACCGACCAACATAAACTTTATTATCACAAACTGGGCACTCCCCAAAAGAGCGATAAAGTAGTGTTTGGCGGTATTCCATCGGAAAAACATAGATATGTTGGAGGCCATGTTACCGAGGACGACAGATATTTAATTATTTCAGCCGCTGTTTCCACCTCCGGGAACAAATTATTCATAAAGGACCTGACCCGACCGGACAGTAAATTGATGACCATATTGGATAGCACGGAAAGTGATAGCCAAATCATAGACAATGTGGGATCCAAACTATTCCTATTGACCAATAGGAATGCCCCCAATAAAAAAGTTGTTACCGTAGATGCTGAAAATCCTACCCCCGAACATTGGAAAGATCTGATTCCGGAAACAGAAAGCGTGCTTTCCGTGGGTACAGGTGGAGGTTATTTCTTTGCTGAATACATGGTAGATGCCATTTCCAAAGTGTATCAGTATGACAACAAAGGCATAATGATACGAGAAATAGTACTTCCGGGACTAGGAAGTGCCGGTGGCTTTAGTGGGAAAAAGAAGGAGGCGGAACTCTATTTCACTTTCACCAATTACAATACCCCGGAATCTATTTATAAATTGGATATAAAAACAGGGGAGTATACCGATTATTGGAAGCCGGAAATAGATTTCGATCCGGAAGATTACATCTCCACACAGGTCTTTTATCCTTCCAAGGACGGAACCAGAATACCAATGATGGTTACCCACAAAAAAGGATTGCCTTTAAATGGCCAAAACCCGACTATTTTATATGGCTATGGCGGTTTTAACATAAGTCTTACACCCACTTTTAACGTTATAAATGCAGTATGGTTGGAACAAGGTGGCATCTACGCAGTGCCCAACCTTAGGGGAGGTGGTGAATACGGTAAACAATGGCATGATGCCGGTACCAAAACCCAAAAACAGAATGTCTTTGACGATTTTATAGCTGCCGCCGAATACTTGATATCCGAAAAGTATACCTCTTCGGGCTACCTGGCGATTAAGGGAGCTAGCAATGGCGGACTCCTGGTTGGCGCCACCATGACCCAAAGACCGGATTTAATGAAGGTGGCCCTGCCCGCCGTAGGTGTACTGGATATGCTACGTTACCATACCTTTACCGCAGGTGCCGGTTGGGCCTATGATTATGGAACCGCGGAGGACCATTTGGAAATGTTCAATTATCTGAAAGGCTATTCCCCTGTACACAATGTTAGGAAAGGCGTATCATATCCCGCCACCTTGATCACCACAGGAGATCATGATGACAGGGTGGTGCCGGCCCACAGTTTTAAGTTTGCGGCCGAGCTTCAGAGTAAGCATACGGGAGACAACCCTACATTAATACGGATAGAGGTGAATGCTGGCCATGGTGCCGGGACCCCTGTGAGCAAGACCATTGGGCAAAATGTGGATATTTTCGGATTTACCCTGTTCAATATGGGCTATAAAGAGCTTCCTAACAGGGGTGTTTTAAAAGATTTTAAGGAATAGTTAAAAAAAATGGATAATTTTGCATTAAAGTCCGTTTCTTTTGGAAATGGACTTTTTTTATCCCTGGCACCTATATAGTTTTAACCCATGTTACAAGTCAATTCCCTTTCATTCGCTTATGATAATACGCCGGTACTAACAAATATCAACTTTAAGGTAGGTAGGGGGGAACATATTTCAATTGTTGGGGAAAGCGGTTGCGGCAAAAGTACTTTGCTCAAAATTATTTATGGTCTTTTACAACCCCAGCAAGGCACCCTATTTTGGGGAGGAAAACAGGTGATGGGTCCGGATTTTAACCTAGTCCCCGGCGAATCCTATATGAAATATCTTTCCCAGGATTTTGATTTAATGCCATACACTACCGTAGCCGAAAATGTAAGTCAGTTTCTATCAGTTTTCTATCCTGAAGAATTAAGGGCGAGAACCATAGAATTGTTGGAAATGATAGATATGGTGTCTTTTGCCGGAACAAAGGTAAAACACCTTAGTGGAGGACAACGGCAAAGGGTTGCCCTGGCCAAGGTTCTGGCACAAAAACCGGAATTACTTTTATTGGATGAACCTTTCGGGCATATAGATAATTTTAGAAAGAACCATCTGAGAAGAAATCTCTTTGAATATTTAAAAAAGGAAGGTATTAGTTGTATTACCGCTACCCATGACCATCAGGACATTTTGCCCTATGCCGATAGGATCATTGTTCTCAAGGACCGGACAATAATGGCCAATGCCGATACAAGGGAACTGTACAACCATCCAAAAAATATGTATATCGCAACTATGTTCGGGGAGGCCAATCTAATCCCCATAAACATAATAAAATCTTATGGGGATCTGGAACGGGAAATTATTGTATATGCCCATGAATTTAGGGTTTCGTACAAAAAAGGAATCCCGGTAACAGTAGAAAAATGTTATTTTATGGGAAGTCATTTTTTGGTTGAAGCCATGTCAGGGAAGCAATTAATAAGGTTCCGTTCCGAGGAAGCGCTAACCGGTGGTACAAAGGTGTTTCTCAATATTGCCCTGGAAACCATAAGTCAACGTCTTAAACCATAACCGGCCATTGAACAGGGAAGACATCATACGGGAACTCAAATTTAAAGCGGTACGCAGTAGTGGTGCCGGGGGGCAACATGTAAACAAGGTGTCCTCCAAAATTGAACTGACCTTTGACATTGAAAGCTCCATGGCCTTGACCGACCTGGAAAAAAACCGACTTCTTAAAAAATTGTCCTCTAAGCTAAACAAAGAAAACATTCTTTTAATGCAATGCGAAGAAACCCGAAGTCAGCACAAAAACAAAGAACTGGTCATTAAAAAATTTCTTGAAACCCTCGAAACCAATTTAGTGGTCCCAAAAAGAAGAAAAAAGACCAAACCCACTAGATCGGCCATAGAAAAGCGATTAAAAAGTAAAAAAAAGGCTGCCCTAAAAAAATTAAACAGGAGCAAGCCCAAAATGGAATAATCCTTTTTCATTTTCCGATCCCATCCATTATAAATCATCAAAAGCCATCCAACCAATCAAATTTAAAATATACATATTCAGGAGTAGGCCAATTTTTGTTACAATCTTGATAGGTCAGATCCCAGGAAATCGATATTCCCGGATTTTTTAAGGTCTTGCTCCAGAGTGGCGCCCGTTTCTGGTCTCTCCTTGGTTTTTCAATGATTTTTTTGATGTCCGGGCATACCTCTCCCATCTGTCTTTCGGATCTTGTTGTCGTTATGCCGTTTTTTCCAGTGCCGTGGTCCACATTCTCTTACCGATCTCCAGAGGAAATGCGGGAAGGCAAAACGTCACTCAAATTCGGATAATCTTCATATCGGAATGTAAAAGACAAAGCCCCATTTTTGGGACTTTATGCCCATTTTCGGGGTTTGTTGTTACTTCAAAATAAATGGTATTCAATTGAAAATCAATTAGTTGTATTATTTGTGAATATCCTTGATTAATAAATTATTGATTACGCCTAGGGTTGGTTTGTTCGTTATATTATACACGGAAGGCTTTTGAAAGGTAGGTTCCATTAACAAAAAGACCTGTTACGCTTATAAAACATAACAGGTCCAAATACGGGTCAACAATTTCTAAAAATTGCAGCTTTCTATTTGTGAAACGCGCAAGGTATTCACCATACCTTTATCCTTTATGGGCATTGCCGCCAAACTTATCAGCATGTCCCCTACTTCTAAAAACCCTTTCTGGCATGCCATTTTATTGACATCCTCAATAGTTTCGTCCGTGGACACATATTTATCATAATAAAAGGCCTTTACTCCCCATAGCAGGTTAAGTTGTGTAAGTATTCTTTTATTGGAGGTGAATACCAATATATGGGCCTTTGGTCTCCAAGCGGATATTTGGAAAGCCGTATAGCCGCTATTGGTCAAAGTAGAAATGGCCTTGGCCTTAATTTCATTGGCCATATTGGCGGCATGGAAACAAATGGATTTGGTAATATATCTATTGGTCCTAATCTGTGGAGGTTCGTGCGGTACCTTGATCAGATCCGAATTCTCTACACTTTCCAGAATACTGGACATTCTTTGTATTACCTGAACAGGATAGTTCCCAACGGAGGTCTCCCCGGAAAGCATTACGGCATCCGCACCATCCATTACCGAGTTGGCCACATCGTTCACCTCGGCACGGGTAGGTGTAAGGCTCGTAATCATGGTTTCCATCATCTGGGTGGCAATAATTACCGGGATCCTGGCTTTTTTGGCCCTTAATACCAATTGTTTTTGAATAAGGGGGACTTCCTGGGCAGGAACTTCAACTCCCAAATCGCCCCTGGCCACCATTAATCCATCACAATATGCCACAATCTTATCTATATTTTCTACGGCTTCGGGCTTTTCAATTTTTGCAATAATTGGAATTTTATGCTCGGAATGTTCCTTGATAATATTCTGCAGGTCTATTAGATCCTGGCTAAATCTCACAAAAGAAAGTGCTATCCAATCCACATTTTGGGAGATGGCAAAAATAGCGTCCTTAATATCCTTTTCCGTTAACGCGGGCAAAGAGATATTGGTATTGGGCAGGTTTACCCCCTTTTTGGACTTCAAAGGTCCGCCTTGGACCACTTTTGCCTTAACTTCATCCTTGGAATTGGTAGAAATTACCTCGAACATCAGCTTTCCATCATCCAGTAGGACACGCTCGCCCGCTTTAACATCCTTTGGGAAATTAGTGTAGTTCATATACACTTTCTCGGCATTTCCTTCAAAGGGTTTGCCGGTAACAAAGGTTATTTCGTCTCCCGGGGCCACTACTACTTCTCCGGACATAACCCCGACCCTTAATTTTGGTCCCTGTAAATCGGCAAGAATTGAGGTGTATGTGCCCAATTCCTCGTTCAATTCGCGAATCATTTGTATGCGCTCTGCCACGTCTTTATAATCGGCATGGGAAAAGTTTATCCTAAAGACATCCACTCCCGCCACAATCATGTCCTTAAGGACACTCTTCGTACTAGTAGCCGGTCCTAGGGTGGCCACTATTTTTGTCTTTTTAAGTATTGACATTATTTTAAAATATTAAATTATTTTTAGATTTTAATTTACTTGCATCCACTAAATAGGCCGTTATGACCTTTGGGATAGTTAGTACGGATTTCAAAATGTTTTCTTCCACGTCCAATTCATCGTGTTCTATCTTTAAAAAGTAATCTACATCCCTATATTCTGGGACTAAATGATATTTTGTAAATGTTGGCTGGTCCTGAAATAGATTTCCCACACTTCCTTCTTCTTCCTTTATGGCATTATTGCTTACAAATGTATAATAGCGATCATTTACTTCATCCCTCCAATCAAAAATGGGGAAGGTACCGCTTTGCGATAGATCCAAATCGTTCACGGACCTCTTCAATTTTGTTCTAAGGCAAGAATTAAGGGCATATACCAGCATAAAATCTTCTATACTGCTGTGCAAAGCGATTAAAGTAAAGGTTTCTTCATAAAAATCTTCCGAAATTTTGTGTATCGCTGCCATACTTTCCGTGAAAGGCGTAAATATAGGATTAATAACGAAACTAGCCTATCCAATCGAAGTATAAAACGTTGTTCAGCCTACGAAAACGTTGGAGTTTGGTAAATTTTTCCCCTTTGGCCCCTTGTTGGATCATCCACCAAAATTTTAACGATGGCCTGCCATTTTAACGTTTCTCATTCATTGGATCTGTCCATTTTGTTCTGTAGGGCAAAATAGGCCCTTTTGGAGGCCCGCTCTTCTGCCTTCTTTTTGGAAGTAGCCCTGGCTTTGGCTACAATTTTGCCCCCAATGGACAATTTTACGGCAAAATGCTTAACAGCATCATTTCCCGAGTCCTCGTAGATATCGTAATTAAAAGATTTTTTTTGTTTTTGGCACCATTCTATTACCAAGCTTTTATAGCTTATTACCTTACCCTCCAATTGTTCAATATCCACATAGGGATCTATAATTCTTTGGTGTATGAACCTTTCGCAGTATTTATAGCCTCTATCCAAATATATGGCACCTACCAGGGCCTCAAAAACATTGCCATGTATATTGTCCCCAAAACGGGATTTAGGAATTTTGCTTTCTACAAAATCGATGAGGTTCAGGTCTTTTCCCAGCTCGTTCAGATGTTCCCTGCTCACGATCTTAGATCTCATTTTGGTAAGATATCCTTCGTCCCCATCGGGAACCTTGCTGTATAAATGTTTGGAGATTATGGTGCCCAGCATGGCATCTCCCAAAAATTCCAGACGTTCATAATTCATAGGAAAACCATCGGTGTCCTTTCTGTTGACCGAGCGATGGACGAATGCTTTTTGATAAACTTCCAGGTTTTTAGGCTTAAATCCCAATATTTTTTTCATTCCCAAAAAAAAATCCCCATCCTTTTTTGAATGGGAATTAAATAAATTGGAAAAAGCGTTCATATTTTGAATTAGCTAATTTTTTTGAATATCACACATGCATTATGCCCCCCAAATCCAAAAGTATTGCTCAGGGCAACTTTGACTTCTCTTTTTTGTGCCTTGTTGAGCGTTAGGTTTAATTTTGGATCAATATTCTCGTCTACGGTTGTATGGTTTATGGTTGGAGGGACCAAACCATGTTCCATAGCCAAAATAGAGGCAATGGCCTCAATAGCTCCTGCAGCACCTAGAAGATGCCCTGTCATTGATTTGGTAGAATTGATATTAATGTCCGGCGCATGGTCTCCAAAAACCTTGGTTATGGCCTTTAACTCGGCAACATCCCCTAAAGGCGTAGAGGTGCCATGGGTATTTATGGCATCCACATCTTCCGGTTTTAATCCGGCATCCTTTAAGCAATTTTCCATTACCCGAACAACACCAGTCCCATCCGGGTGTGGTGCCGTCATATGATATGCATCACTGGACAGTCCGCCACCGGCAACCTCGGCATATATTTTTGCCCCTCTGGCCTTAGCATGCTCATATTCTTCAAGTATCAAGGCACCCGCTCCTTCGCCAAGGACAAATCCGTCCCTGGTGGCATCAAACGGTCTGGATGCCGTTTCGGGGCTTTCATTACGTGTGGAAAGGGCGTGCATGGCTCCAAAGCCTCCCATTCCTGCAATGGTCACCGCTGCTTCACTTCCTCCTGTAACAATAACGTCACAATACCCCAAACGAATGGTGTTCAAGGCATCGATTATGGCATTTGCCGAAGAGGCGCAGGCCGATACGGTAGTGTAATTGGGGCCCATAAAACCGTGTTTGATAGAGATGTTGCCAGGGGCAATATCGGCAATCATTTTAGGGATAAAGAATGGATTAAATCGTGGTGTTCCGTCTCCTGCGGCAAAATTTAAAACTTCGTTCTGAAATGTTTCCAATCCACCTATACCGGCCCCCCAGATTACTCCGGTCCTAAATTTATCTATCTTGTCAAGATCCAATCCCGAGTCCTTTATGGCCTCATCCGAAGAAATGAGCGCATATTGGGCAAACCTATCCAACTTACGGGCTTCCTTTCTATCAAAATAATCTTCGGCATTGTAGTTTTTTAATTCGCATGCAAACTTTACTTTAAACTTCTCCGTATCATAATAGGTAATAGGGGCCGAACCACTTTTTCCGTTCTTTAGACCTTCCCAGTACTCTTCAATATTATTGCCAATAGGTGTCAAAGCACCTAGACCGGTAACTACAACTCGCTTTAATTGCATTGAACTAAAATTTTGTTTAACTTATATAAGTTAGGTGTAAATTAAAAAAAATTATCCATGCAGCGTCTTTACCACATGGATAATTTTGAAACTTGTTCAAGAAATCATAAAATTACTTGGCTTCTTCTATATAACTTATAGCTTGACCAACTGTAGCAATGTTTTCTGCTTGATCGTCCGGAATTTGAATATCAAATTCCTTTTCGAACTCCATAATCAACTCAACAGTATCCAATGAATCTGCCCCTAGGTCGTTGGTAAAGCTAGCTTCGGTTACAACTTCGTTCTCATCAACACCCAATTTATCTACGATGATAGCTTTTACTCTTGATGCAATGTCTGACATAATAATATCGGTTTTAAAAAATTAAATTGAAGGCAAAAATAAAAAACTTTGGTTTAATAACGCTATTTGTCGTTAAAATGTGATGTAATTTAATAAAATTAAATACAAGAGTACTATTTTAGCCCAAAATAATTTTCTGTCCTAACCCCAAAATAATTCATGAAAAGGATTGTCCTATTTGCTTCCGGCTCTGGCTCCAACGTTGAAAATATAGCACATTATTTTCGGGAAAATACCAAGGTTTCCATAAGCTGTGTACTATCCAATAAAAGGGACGCCAAAGTTTTTGAAAGATGTAACCGATTGCATTTGAACGCCCTGTATTTTAACAGACATTCGTTTTACGGTTCGGACTGTGTGCTGAACATACTTAAATCCCTGAGTCCGGACCTTATTGTTTTGGCAGGATTTCTTTGGAAAGTTCCGGATAACCTCATCAGCAGCTATCCCAATAAAATTATTAATATCCACCCCGCATTGCTTCCCAAATACGGTGGTAAGGGAATGTACGGCATGCACGTTCATGAAGCGGTAAAAAACAATAATGAGACGGAAACCGGAATAACCGTCCACTATGTAAACGGAAATTATGACGAAGGGGCCATAATTAAGCAGGCAAAGGTTGATTTGGACCCTAATGATACCCCTGAAACAATAGCGAAAAAGGTACATCTTTTGGAATATGAGTACTTCCCCAAGGTAATTGAAACCGTTTTAATGGGGGCATAATGGCAAAAAAGGAAAAATTCTATACCGTGTGGAAGGGCAGTCGGCCGGGAATATACACCAGCTGGAAAGACTGTAAGGCGGCAATCACCAACTACAAGGGAGCCCAATATAAAGCCTTCCCAACATTTGAGGCGGCAAAAAAGGCCTACAATGGCAATTATGATGATTATAAGGGCAAAAAAATTGCTTCCTCCGCACTCAGCAAGGAGCAAATTGATAAAATAGGCGAACCCAATTATAATTCCATTTCCGTAGATGCCGCTTCTAGCGGTAATCCTGGCATTATGGAATACAGGGGGGTAGACACCAAAACCAAAAAAGAACTCTTTAAGCAGGGGCCATTTAAGCAAGGCACCAATAATATTGGCGAGTTTTTGGCCCTGGTACATGGGTTGGCTTTTTTAAAGCAACAGCATAGCGACAGCATAATTTACACGGATTCCAAAACGGCCATGAGTTGGGTCCGAAAAAAGAGCTGTAATTCCAAATTGCCGGAAACCCCCGAAAACAAGGAGGTTTTTGATTTGGTAAGGCGCGCCATTTCCTGGCTTGAAAAAAATACCTACACCACCACTATAGTTAAATGGGAAACCAAGGCCTGGGGCGAAATCCCTGCGGATTTTGGAAGAAAATAAGGATATTGTCATTTTTTGAAATTTGATTTCCAATGCTGTGGAATTGGCAGTTCAAAAACCTATATTTGCAGCAAATTTCAAAATTTAATGGGCAAACTATTAATAGTAGGAACCGTTGCATTTGACGCCATAGAGACCCCTTTTGGCAAAACCGATAAAATTTTGGGAGGGGCAGCTACCTTTATTGGTCTGGCAGCCTCCCAATTTAGGGTAAAATCGGCTATTGTCTCTGTTGTGGGCGAAGATTTCCCCCAAGATTATTTGGATCTTTTGATCGAAAAAAATATTGATATTTCCAGCTTACAAGTCATTAAAGGTGGCAAAACCTTCTTTTGGAGCGGCAAATACCACAACGACCTTAATACGCGGGATACCTTATCTACCGAACTGAACGTACTTGCCGACTTTACACCGGTAGTTCCCCATAACTTTAAGGACGCGGACGTATTGATGTTGGGGAATCTACACCCAAATACACAATTGAGTGTAATTAATCAAATGGAACAACGACCAAAACTCATAGTATTGGATACCATGAACTTTTGGATGGACCATGCCCTTACAGAGTTGGAGAAAGTTATTAAACAGATAGATGTGATCACCATTAACGATGAAGAGGCCAGACAATTGACCAGAGAGCATTCCTTGGTAAAAGCGGCAGAGAAAATACAGATAATGGGCCCCAAATTTGTAGTGATAAAAAAAGGGGAACACGGGGCACTGTTATTTCATAAATCCAAGGTGTTTTTTGCCCCAGCGCTGCCATTGGAAGAAGTTTTTGATCCAACGGGTGCCGGGGATACCTTTGCAGGAGGTTTCTCCGGATATTTGGCGGAATCCGAAAACATAAGTTTCAACAACTTAAAGAGTGCGGTGATACACGGTTCCAATTTGGCCTCTTTTTGTGTTGAGCGTTTTGGAACTGAAAGAATGGAAAAATTGGAAAAGAAAGAGGTCAACGACAGGTTGCTCCAATTTAAGGAGCTTACCCAATTTGATATTGAATTACAATAAATATGTGCCCTAATTTTACAGGGCATTTTTAATTTTAAGCTACCATGAGCGACGCTATTAAGCATGAATGTGGAATTTCCCTGATTAGGTTATTAAAACCATTGGAATATTATCAGAAAAAGTACGGCTCTGCCTTTTACGGGGTAAATAAGATGTACTTGATGATGGAAAAGCAGCATAACCGTGGCCAGGACGGTGCCGGTTTTGCCAGTATTAAATTGGACATGGAGGCCGGAGAGCGGTATATGAGCCGGGTACGATCCATAGACCAACAGCCCATACAGGACATTTTTGCCCAAATAAATGACCGTATCAACACTTCCTTTAAGGAAAATCCTGAATACCTAAACGATGTAACCCTGCAAAAAAAGCATATTCCCTACATTGGGGAAGTACTTTTGGGACATGTGCGCTATGGAACATTTGGCAAAAATAGCATTGAGAGCGTACATCCCTTTTTAAGACAAAATAATTGGATGCACCGGAACCTCATCGTTGCCGGTAATTTTAACATGACCAATGTAAATGAACTTTTTGACAATCTGGTGCAGATTGGACAGCATCCCAAGGAAAAGGCCGATACCGTTACGGTTATGGAGAAAATAGGACATTTTTTGGACGATGCCGTTGCCCAGCTCTATAAGGATATTAAAAAGGAAGGTTTTAACAAGAGGGAAGCCTCTCCTTTAATAGCCGAAAGATTAAATGTTGCCAAGATTTTAAGAAGGGCGGCAAAAAACTTTGATGGCGGTTATGCCATGGCCGGTCTTTTGGGACATGGCGATTCCTTTGTGCTAAGAGACCCTGCAGGGATCAGGCCTGCGTATTACTATAAAGATGATGAGATTGCCGTGGTGGCCTCTGAAAGACCGGCCATTCAAACGGTATTCAACGTTAACTTCGACGAAGTTAAGGAATTGGACCCTGGACACGCCATTATCATCAAGAAAAACGGCAAGGTCAAGATCAAGAAAATATTAGAGCCTACCGAAAGAAAAGCCTGTTCCTTTGAACGTATCTATTTCTCCCGTGGAAGTGACAAGGAAATCTATCAGGAAAGAAAAATGTTGGGCAAACTACTTTTTCCGCTAATTCTAAAGTCCATTGATAGCGATATAAAAAATACCGTATTCTCCTATATTCCCAATACAGCAGAAACCTCCTTTTTCGGAATGGTAATCGCTGCACAGAATTACATGAACAAAAAGAAGGAAGAACAAATTCTTTCCATTGGAAGAAAGATAACAAGGGAGGAACTACATGGAATTCTGGAGGTGAGGCCCAGGATAGAAAAGGTGGCCATAAAAGATGCCAAACTCCGAACCTTTATAACACAGGACAGCAGTAGGGATGATTTGGTGGCACATGTCTATGATATCTCCTATGGATCTGTGAAGGAAAACGACAATTTGGTAATCATAGATGATAGTATTGTTAGGGGCACCACCCTTCAAAAGAGTATTCTTAGAATATTGGACCGACTCTTACCGAAGAAAATTATTGTTGTCTCATCCGCACCTCAGATCCGTTATCCCGACTGTTATGGAATAGATATGGCAAAATTGGAAGATTTTGTTGCCTTTAAAGCTGCTTTGGCCCTTCACGAAGAAAGGAATACAATGCACTTAGTGGAGGAAATCTACAAGAAATGTTTGCTGCAGACCAATACCCATGACGCTGAGGTAGTGAATTACGTTAAGGAATTCTATGCCCCTTTTACGGAAGAGGAGATTTCCGACAAAATTGGACAATTATTGAGTCCGCCGGACATTAAGGCAGAGGTTCAGGTCATCTATCAAACCATAGAAAATTTACATGAAGCCTGCCCCAAAAACCTAGGTGATTGGTACTTTACGGGCAATTATCCCACTCCAGGGGGCAACCGCGTGGTAAACAGGGCATTTATAAACTTTTTTGAAGGCAAGAACGAACGGGCCTATTAGGTATTTCATCTATGAAGTGCTGGTTTTTATGCACTTCATCGATGAAATACACCCTTTAACGTCTTTTTGGTCATAAACCTACCTTGCACATGTACTTTAGTGGTGCCATAGCATAAGTAGGTTAAGTTCATGGTAAGATTTGGGGCAAAAAAGGTGGAGACTTCTCCACCTTTTTTATTGGCCGTAAGGCAACAAGCAACCCCAGCCGTACTACATCCAATTTAAGCTACTGTTCATCGGACAAGAAGTATTTCAACTTATTAAAAAGACATTCATCCAAAATCTTTTTCCTACGGCCTATGTTGCCATACCTTTGGAGAACCATAGCATAAGTAGGTTAAGTTCATGGTAAGATTTGGGGAAAAAGGCAGAGCGTAGCTCTGCCTTTTTATTTTTGGTAAAATCCATAATGATATTATGGAGGTAATAAACTCTTATTTGGCCAATTATAACTTTAGCTAATTGCAACTAATGCAACCTTCAAACTCTATATATTGGCTAAATATGGTTCCAATACCTTCAAAAAAATGTTATAGTTAATGACTCCCGTTGACTTATAACAAACAGAATTGCTCCTATTGTAAAGCATGCCCCCACATGATCGTAACTGACACCGAGCGTGAACCCAGACATCCAAGAAGTCAAGCCGGTGCCTTGGCAACTTTGGCTAATATTGAAGCCCACATTAACATACGTACATATGGATCCACATATATAATTCGATTCAACAACCCAACCTGTTTTAGATGTTTCGTCGGGCAATCTTAATTCGGTAGATTCTATTGTATATGTTTTTATGCCCTCAAGAAACGCATCCAGCTCTTCCTTAGTTTTAAACACTAAATCGGAATTATTTGTCGAAATGCTGTCATTGGGGGATTCTTCTTTGATTGTAAAGTTTGAGCCTAATTTCTCCAAGACATATTTCTCCAAAGTTTCCTTGTTGCTTATGGTGTCATTAGATTCTAAAAGGCTGTAATCTTGAGTCTCACAGGATGAAAACGTTGATGCTGAAGCAACTAAATAAAGTATCAATACTTTGGGTTTATTAAACCATTTCCTTAAAACCCGGTATAGGAGATAAACAATACCAAAAAATAATACGATCATAATAATTTGCCAGTACATGATTTTCATAACTTTTTTTAATGGGTTATGGGACTAATTTATATTTGTTTGACAAAAAACAGTTTATCTTAACATAGAGATTATGTAAATAAATTCTTATATTTATTATAGTTCATTTAAAGCTTCCCAATACGTTATATACCTATTCCTATAGGCTTCCTAAAGAGATATTTGTTCCTTTGTAGATAGAGGGCATTCTTTGCATAATCACAACAATTGTTCAAGGTTCCATGGTTCCTGAAATATGCGTATTTTTGACCTGGATAAGTAATAAAAAAACCTACATGACAAATCAGATCACTACCAAATGGCTTGGTAATATGGCTTTTGAAAGCAACAATCCTTCAGGGAATAATTTAATTATAGACGTAGCCCCTGAAAATGGAGGAGAAGGCAAAGGGTATAGGCCAAAAGCGCTTATGCTTACCGCTTTGGCCGGTTGCTCCGGTCTGGATGTGGCTTCCCTTATTAAAAAGATGAAACTGGAGGTAGCCGCGTTTAGAATAGAGACCATAGCCAACCTAACCGAGGAAGACCCCAAATATTACGACAAGGTATTGATAGAATATCATTTTACCGGTGAAAACCTCAACGAAAAAAAATTGCAACGGGCCGTTGATCTTTCCATAGAAAAATACTGTGGGGTAATGGAAATGTTCCGTCAATTCTCGACCTTGGAGATTAAGACTTATTTTAATCATCAATAGTTTCCCCTACTACTTTTACTATGTTTCAAAAATCGTTATTTATATTGGCCTGGTTTATTTTTCTACAACAGAACTTGAGGCCCAGGCTACAAAAAATATAATCTCCACCATAAGGAAACCATTGTTACGGATCCGTCAAAAGGTGAAAATAGCTATAAGCGATGGGCCGTTTTTCCTTCCAAAAACGAAAAGATTCGGCAGGTATTCCTAAATCTCACCTTTGAATGTCCGGACAATATGCGCTGTGCGGATTGGGATTATGTGGATCACATTAAAGTGAGGCCAAAGAACGATTCCGTCAACTATGAAGTTGCCAGGATGCTCACACCCTATGGGGGAAGATTTCAGAAGGATTGGCGATTTGACTGGAAAGTGGACATTACCGATTTTAGCCCCATACTAAGGGATAGCCTGGAAGTAGATTATATCCATACTGGCTACGAGGACAATAAGACCCGCGGATGGAAGGTTACCGTAGATTTTGAAATAACTTATGGAACACCCGTTGTAGAGCAACTGGCCATACATAAGATTTACGATGGTAATTATAGCTATGGGGACCAAGCAGATCCCATTGAAAATCACTTAACACCGGTGACCTTAACCGCCAGTGCCCTAGCTAACTTTGGAAAAGTGAAAATTCATCAGACCGGCCATGGAATGGATGCCAGTGGTTGTGGGGAATTCTGTGACAAATACCGTGAAATAGTGCATAATGGCAACCTTATCGACAAAAAGCAATTATGGATGGAATGTGGGGACAACCCCTTGTATCCACAGGCGGGGACCTGGATTTTTGACCGTGCCAATTGGTGTCCGGGTTATTTATTGCAACCGGATGAAGTAGGTTTTGACATTATAGCAGGGCAGGATTATACCATTGACCTCAATATGGAACCCTATGAAACGGAAAAGCCCAGTGCCAAAGAACTTCTAGTGGCCTATGTACTGGAATATGGCAAGATACATTCCGAAAATGACGTTACTTTAGTGGACATCATATCCCCTTCTGAGGAAAAAATACATAGTAGAAAGAATGAATCCGGTGCCCTGCCGGTTATCCGCATAAAGAATAATGGCAGGAACAATTTAAAATCTTTGGCGATCAATTATTTTATAGAGGGACAAAAGCCCAAAAAATTTAATTGGAAGGGAGACATCCCGTTTGGGGAAACCGCCTTGTTAACCTTACCTGAAGAAATATTTAGCGATAAGGAATCGGCCCGTTTTTTTGTAGAATTAAAGAGGCCGAATGGTAAAAGGGATGGATTTGAGGAGGATAATACCAAGAGTTCGATCTATACCCGTCCAAATGTTTTACCGGAATCGACCATTATTTATTTTAAGACCAATAACAAGCCTGGGCAAAACGAATATTCCGTTACCAATAGTTATGGAGAGCCCATATTTAAAAGAGACAGTATAGACCTTAAGCCCAATACCATTTATACGGATACCCTTACACTTCAGGAGGGCAACTATACCTTTAAGGTACAGGATATGGGAGGGGACGGACTTGAGTTCTGGTTCAAGGCAAAAGACGGTAGTGGCAGCGTTAAACTTTTGGATACCATGGGGCGGGCCATAAAACATTTTAATTCCGACTTTGG
>JAWKMN010000010.1:0-87459 GCA_041392165.1 Flavobacteriaceae bacterium | reverse complement strand
GTTGACCGCTTCGGCCGCCTTGTTCGTTGGCTTGGGGTTTGCCCTTCAATATTTGTTCCAGGACATCATTTCAGGTATTCTGATTATTATGGATCAGTCCTTGCGTGTAGGGGCTATTGTAGAGGTAAATGGAAAAGTAGGCCGGGTTTTTGAAATACGACTAAGGACTACTAGGGCACTGACCAGAGATGATAAGGTGATCATAATTCCCAACCATCAATTTTTAACGGATAGTATTTATAATTATACCCAAAATCATAAAAGTACCAGAGAGAGCGTTAAGGTAGGGGTGGCCTATGGAAGTGATATTATTTTGGTGACCCATATTTTGGAAAATATAGCTAGTGAACATAAAGGAATCCTGAAAAACCCCAAACCATTTGTACTTTTTGAGGATTTTGGGGATTCGGCCCTATTGTTTTCCATCAATTTTTTCATCAATGACAGTTATGCGGATCCCAAAATAAAAAGTGCTATGCGGTATATTATTGAAGCGAAATTTAGGGAACATAATATAAGTATTCCATTCCCTCAAAGGGATGTCCATATATATCAATCCCGTCCAATTCAAACGATACGGGTAGAAAAAAAGGATTTAGGGAATGGGAATTAGAATAAGGGCATGGAAATTTATTTTGGGATTCTTTTTATCGATCAATTTTTGTCCCGCCCAAACGCCCGATGTTTTTAGGTTGGAGTATATGTTAATGCCCCGAAATACGGCTGAAGCAAAATTGTCCAGAATTAAGTTGGTGGCCAATATGCCCATTAAAGTGGGGAAGAACGATAACATTATTGTAGGGGGCGAGTACAATCGTATTGCTTATGATCTAAATCGTAGAACCCCTTATGACGATATCATTACAGAAACTTTTCATGTGGCAGATTTGAACATGGCCTATATATTGCAGTACAATAAGGACTGGCGCTTTGTTGGGGTAGTAACGCCCCGTTTGTCCTCCACTTTGACCAATGATATTGGCCAAGGGGATGTTTCCATGAACATGACCATAGGGGCACTGCGGGATAGACCAAAAATAGAGAAACCAACGCGCTTGGTAATGGGAATAGCCTATAACTCTACCGTGGCTCTAAGAGTACCCTTGCCCTTGATCTATTTTGAAAAGAGGTTTCATCCCCATTGGGCATATGTAGTGGGCGTGCCAAAAAGTGGTATGAAGTATTTTTTTAACGATAATCACATGCTGCAAACAGAGTTTATTTTGATGGATATTATGTTAATTTACAGAATACGGGCATTAGCTCGGACTCCGGTGTTGCCTTCTTCCATTTCACCTCGGCGGCATTGTTTACCTTGGGATACCAATATGCAATAGCCAAAAATATTTTCCTTTACGGTTATGCAGGTCATACTTTGTTTCAGGCAGGAGTGTTGAGGAATAAAGAACGGGAAGATATATTTACATTGAACGATCAACCTAGTTTTTATTTTAGAACAGGTTTTAGAATTGGAATATAAAATAAATAATTATGTCTAGAATATTGGTTATAGAGGATGAATCGGCCATAAGAAGGGTTTTGGTGAAAATCCTTTCTGAAGAAAATGAGAATTATAAGGTAACGGAGGCCGAAGATGGATTGATGGGAATGGAAATGATAAAAAAAGATGATTTTGATCTTGTACTCTGTGATATAAAGATGCCCAAAATGGATGGGGTCGAGGTCTTGGAGGCAACAAAGAAAATAAAGCCGGAAATTCCCTTTATAATGATTTCCGGACACGGGGATCTGGATACGGCCGTGAATACTATGAGACTCGGAGCCTTCGATTATATTTCCAAACCGCCAGACCTGAACAGGTTATTGACAACGGTACGCAATGCCCTGGATAGAAAGGATTTGGTAGTGGAAAACAAGATCTTAAAGAAGAAAGTGGGCAAAAATTATGAAATGATCGGGGAAAGCAAGGAAATTTCCGGAATTAAGGAAATGATAGAGAAGGTGGCCCCTACCGACGCTAGGGTCCTCATTACAGGTTCCAATGGTACGGGAAAAGAACTTGTAGCCCATTGGATCCATGAAAAAAGTGAACGAAATGCCCATCCTTTAATAGAGGTCAACTGTGCTGCAATACCTTCCGAACTAATTGAAAGTGAACTTTTTGGACACGTTAAGGGGGCATTTACATCGGCTGTTAAGGATAGGGCCGGTAAATTTGAAGCAGCCAATGGAGGAACCATATTTTTGGACGAAATAGGGGATATGAGCCTCTCTGCCCAGGCAAAGGTGCTTAGGGCACTTCAGGAGAATAAAATAAGCAGGGTTGGATCCGATAAGGATATCAAAGTAGATGTCAGGGTAGTGGCCGCGACCAATAAGGACCTAAAAAAGGAAATAGAAAATGGGAGATTCCGTGAAGATCTGTACCATAGGTTGGCCGTAATCCTTATTAAGGTGCCAGCCCTAAACGATAGAAGGGATGATATTCCTTTGCTAATTAAGCATTTTTCCGAAAAAATAGCTTCCGAACAAGGAAGTGCTCCCAAAATATTTTCGGCAAAGGCCATTACCTTATTAAAGGGTTATGATTGGACCGGAAATATTAGGGAGTTGAGAAATGTGGTAGAGCGACTCATCATACTTGGGGGCCATGAAGTGACCGAGGAAGATGTAAGATCCTTTGCCAGTAAATAGGGGCCTATGGACACACGTGGATAAGGATTTCAATGTTAGGGAGAGCTGTTTGGCAATTTTGATGAGTGGCCGGATTTGCTTTGAAAAAAAGGTTGTTCGTTCCTTATGGAGTTTATTGTCTTTTAAATATTTCAAGCATTTCAAGGGCCTTTGAGGCAATCTCCTTCGTCTTTAAATTATAGTATTTTTTACTTTCGGAAAGGTCCGGTCTTAGCAATTGCTGCTCACAAATACGATAAATATTTTGGGTAAAGGCCATTGCTTCCTTACAATCTACCGATTCCACCACCTTATCCAATGATTCCCTGAATTTTTCTAGGGAGACATCAATTTTTTTTTCAACGACCTTCTTATCCAATAAGTTTTTGTTCTTTTCCTTTATCGCTGTTTTGGTGTTTACGGCAAGGATGTCATCGCTATATTTGCTATTGTGGGAGTCGTGCCCGTCCAAGGCTTCCAAGCTGCCGGCTACCATGTCCAGTGCTTTTTTAAGTAATATTTTAGAACCCGCAAGCGTAGTGGCCTTAGTGGCATTTACTAAATTAACAGAACTTTCATGGATAAGTTCCATAGCATGCCTACAGCCGCAATCCTCCAATTGGGACTTGGATTTTTCTATGGCGTTCAATGCCTTGTAAACGAAATATTTGGACATATTAATATCCTCTGTGGCCATTGCCTTTTCAGTTTGTGATTGGATATAGCCAATATTGGAGCCTGCATATTCACAAGCCTGGTTGCTCTTAAAAGATGTAAGCATAAAACCGGCCACAAAACAGACGGTTATAACGGAAAGTCGCATAAAGTAGGTTTTAGTTTGTTGTTATACTGGGTAATATAACCCTGTAAAGGTAAGCTCACTACTTTGCTTTTAACAATTTTTTCGATGAAGTACAGGTATGGACTATTTTTTTGGACCAATCGATACTTTTTAGGGATATAAGGATGCTTTTCACAGGACTTGGATCCAAATTCCCCATAGGTCTTAGCCTTGAGGATAGTCTATTTTTAATAAATTCCTTGGCCTATAAGGGGCCTATGGATTGGTGTACATATTAAAATTTTGTTCTTGGTGAATAAACAACCCTACTTGGGGTATTATAGCCATATCTTTTAGGTAATCTGAAAAATTTCATATATTTTTTGTTTTTAAATTGCTCAACAAGGGAGTATCAAAACGAAATCATGAAGAATATAGAAGCAGCTACTTACAGGGTGGATAGTAAAATTGATTTATCAGGTGTAAATACGAGGGAAGATTTGGGATCCACGGATAAAAAATTAAGAAAGGCATTGGAAAATATTCGGATAGAGTTGGGGGAGTTTCAGGATACCATGTATGCCCATGCCAAATATAGTGTGCTCATATGTTTGCAGGGAATGGATACCGCCGGGAAAGATAGCTTGATCCGGGAAGTATTTAAAGATTTCAATGCCAGAGGGGTGGTGGTTCATAGTTTTAAGGTGCCAACGGAGCTGGAGTTAAAGCACGACTATATCTGGCGACATTATATTGCCTTGCCTGCAAAGGGAAAATTTGGGGTCTTTAACCGCACACATTATGAGAATGTTTTGGTGACCCGGGTACATCCGGAATATATAATGAACGAACATATTCCCGGAATCCATAGTGTTGGTGACATAGACCAAGGTTTTTGGGACAAAAGGTTTGAACAAATTAATAATTTTGAACGCCATATTGCGGAAAATGGCACTATTATATTTAAATTTTTTCTGCACTTGTCCAAAGAAGAGCAGCGTAAAAGATTGTTGCGCAGATTGGAATTGAAGAAGAAAAATTGGAAGTTTTCCCCGGGCGACTTGAAGGAAAGACTTATTTGGGATCGATATCAAAAATGCTATGAAGATGTACTTAACAATACCTCAAAGCCACATGCCCCTTGGTATGTTGTTCCTTCGGACAACAAAAAGGCAGCCCGCTTAATTGTTGCCAATATTTTACATGAAGAGTTAAAAAAATACAAAGATATCAGAGAACCGGAACTGGATGATAAAATAAAGGCTAATTTAGAAGAATATAAAAAACAATTGGAAAACGAATGAGGTATTTATTGTTGATATTTTTATTGATTGCAACTAAGATTGAAGCGCAGGACAATGATCAAAAACAAATTAGTGAAATATACAATACTGCCCTAAGCAGTGGGCGGGGTTACGCTTGGCTGAATTATTTGTCCAACCAGATCGGGGGCAGACTTTCAGGTTCCCTGCAGGCACAGCAAGCCGTAGATTATACAAAAAAAGTTTTGGATTCCATGGGGCTGGACAGCGTTTGGCTTCAGCCGGTAAAAGTTCCAAAGTGGGTAAGGGGCGCACCGGAATTTGCTTATATAGAGAGCGGTCCGGGGTTAACGAACAATGTACCCATATGTGCTTTGGGAGGGTCTGTAGCTACTCCTTTCGGAGGTATAAAGGCCGGGGTTGTAGAGGTTGAGGGAATTGAGGGCTTAAAGGTATTGGGCAAACAAAAAATTCAAGGGAAAATCGTATTTTTTAACAAGGCCATGGATCCCACCAATATTAACACTTTTATATCCTATAAGGGTTGTGGGGACCAACGGTATTCAGGTGCGGCCGAGGCCGTAAAATACGGGGCGGTAGGGGTTATAGTAAGATCGTTGAACCTTAGATTGGACGATTTTCCCCATACCGGGGCTATGAGTTACGGAGACACTCCAATGGAAAGCAGGATTCCCGCTGCGGCCATAAGTACAAGGGGTGCCGAATTGTTAAGTGCCACTTTGAAGCTTAATCCGAATATAAATTTTTTCTTTAGACAAAATTGCAAGATTTTACCGGATGTAGACTCCTACAATGTAATTGGGGAAATAAGGGGAAGTACCTTTCCAAATGAAATATTGTTGGTTGGCGGACATTTGGATTCCTGGGATTTGGGAGACGGATCGCATGATGATGGTGCCGGATGTGTACAGAGTATGGAGGTGCTTAGATTGCTAAAGGCTACCGGCTACCGGCCCAAACGTACCATACGGGTAGTACTCTTTATGAATGAGGAAAACGGACTCCGTGGGGGAACCACTTATGCGGAGCAAGCCTCCAAAAGTAATGGGAAGCATATTTTTGCCCTTGAAAGTGATGCCGGAGGGTTTACGCCACGTGGTTTTTCTTTTGATTGTAATCAGGCCAATTTTGCACAAGTAGAGGGTTGGAAGCACTTGTTTGAACCCTATTTGGTACATTTATTTGTAAAAGGAGGGAGCGGAGCTGATATTGGCCCCTTAAAAAATGATAATATTGTATTGGCCGGATTAAGGCCGGACAGTCAGAGGTATTTTGACCACCATCATTCTGCAAACGATATCTTTGCCCATGTAAACAAGCGGGAATTGGAATTGGGAGCCGCCTCTATGGCCAGTTTAATCTACCTTTTCGACCAATATGGCATTAAATAGTAACGGCTTTCGGCTACAGTATTGAAATTAGGAAGAAGGCAAGAGTGCCCAATTGAAGATAGAACCGTGTTTTCCAATCCATAAGGTTTTTTATAAAGAGAAAACTTATCCTTACCTTTGCGGACTAATTAAAACAAAGCGATATGCAAGACGGAATTTACGCAAAATTCAATACTTCAAAAGGAGAAATACTGGTTAAGCTTACCCATGATAAAACCCCTGGGACCGTGGGCAACTTTGTGGCCTTGGCGGAAGGGAATTTGGAAAATAGTATCAAGGCCCAAGGCAAACCCTATTATGATGGATTAAAATTCCATAGGGTTATCCCAGATTTTATGATTCAAGGTGGCTGTCCCCTAGGAACCGGTACGGGAGACGGGGGGTATAAATTTGATGATGAATTTCACCCTGATCTTGCCCATGACGCACCCGGCGTATTGTCTATGGCCAATGCGGGGCCGGGAACCAATGGGACCCAATTTTTTATTACCCATGTGGCTACACCTTGGTTAGATAACAAGCATACCGTTTTTGGACACGTAGTGGAAGGCCAGGATGTTGTTGATGCCATTAAACAAGGGGATAAAATAGAAAGTTTAACCATAGAAAGAGTGGGTGCCGAAGCCGAAAAATGGAACGCGGTTGAAGCCTTCAGGACTTTTGAGGGTTCAAGGGAAAAAAGACTGGCCGAGGAGAAGAAAAAAATGGCCGCTGAACTGGATAAGGTGGCCGCAGGTTTCAACGAAACTGAAAGTGGACTTAGGTATAAAATCGTTCAGGAGGGAAAGGGAGCCAAATCTGTCAGCGGAAAAAATGTATCGGTACATTATGAAGGGTCACTATTGAACGGTCAAGTTTTTGATTCTTCCTATAAAAGAAAGGAACCTATTAGTTTTCAATTGGGGGTAGGTCAAGTAATTCCAGGTTGGGACGAAGGTATTGGGCTATTGAAGGTTGGGGACAAGGCCAGGTTTGTAATTCCTTCCAATTTGGCCTATGGAAGTGCCGGAGCGGGCGGGGTTATTCCTCCGAATGCCACACTTATATTCGACGTAGAATTAATGGGGATAGAATAAGAGTCCCGCTTTTATATAAACGAATGCCCTAAATTTTTAGGGCATTTTTTTTGTCATGGGTTTGGAATATGATATGCTGACAACCATATTAAGCCCCGTTATAGGTGTAATGCGGTTAAACAAGGAAAGGTAAATTCCTTTTTGCTTTTCTACCTTTTGGTCCTGTTTAGGCTTAATACTAGGAGGGCAATGTTTATTACCAACAAAGACAGAAGGATTGTGAAAAAAGTGGTCATGCTCAAGGTATTTATAATGGTGTATATTCAGTGTTTTTAAGCAAGATGTAAAAAAGGGGAAAGGTTGCGTGAAAAAGATAAAACTTATTTATTAAAGAGAAAATTCTTAATAATATAGAAAGTAAGTTGTTCAAAATTTATGGAGACAGGTCTTTATTATTGTGATCAAAATCCAAATAAAAAACCCATCCGTCAGGATGGGCTCTATTTTCTAAAAAAAATTGTACCGTAATTATTAAATCACTTTTACATTTACTGCGTTCAATCCTTTTTTGCCTTGTTGCAATTCAAATTCTACAACATCACCTTCGCGAATTTCGTCGATTAAACCAGAAATGTGTACAAAGTGATCTTCGTTTGAGCCTTCTTCAGTGATAAATCCGTAACCTTTGGAATCATTGAAGAATTTTACTGTTCCTTTATTCATTATAAAAAGTTAAAAAAATTAAATAAGTCGGCAAGATAAGGTTTTATTATTTAACTACATGATTTTTTGATAGTTATATTTTTTTGGGAATGATCTTTTAGGGTTTTTCCACACAAAATCAATAGGCTAATTAACTGGGCGTTAATGTTTTTGGCCTATAAGGTGTTTCTATATCCTATTATCTTTTTTTTTCGATTCTTTCTTTATAAGGACACAGGAGGTAGTTATTTTGTGGGGTATCCCAAAATTTATTATGGAAAGGATCGGGATTTAATTGTACAAAAAAACAAAAGTCTTCCCGGTAGGGGGAAGACTTCATTATTTGATAATGCCGATACTTGGCTTAAATAGAAATTAAAGATTCGGTTGTGGGGTCATTCTAAGGTAAGGCTTAATTTCTTCCACGCCTTTGGTAAATATTTTTTTGGCATCCTCTGTATTTATTGCGGGACTTACGACTACACGATCTCCATTTTCCCAATTTGCAGGAGTGGCTACTTTATGGTAGGCGGTTAACTGTAAAGAATCTATTACCCTAAGTAATTCGTGAAAATTACGGCCGGTAGATGCCGGATAAGTAATTATGAGTTTTACTGTTCTGTCCGGAGCTATAATGTATACCGAACGCACGGTCAAACTGTCGTTCGCATTTGGGTGGATCATATCGTAAAGGGTAGAAACCTTTTTGTCATCGTCGGCAATAATGGGGAAATTAACGCTGGTATGTTGAGTTTCATTAATGTCCTTGATCCATTCGCCATGAGACTCAACCCCGTCAACACTGAGTGCCAGCATTTTTACGTTTCGTTTGTCAAACTCATCTTTGAATTTTGCTGCAGTTCCCAATTCGGTCGTACAAACCGGGGTAAAATCTGCCGGATGTGAAAATAAAATTCCCCAACCATCCCCTAAATAATCATATAAATTGATCATTCCCATTGAACTATCTGCTGTAAAATCAGGGGCTATGTCGCCTAATCGTATTGTTGCCATGTTTTAGTGTTTTAATTAAAAATTAATTATCCTATAAAATTAGTAGATTATATTGGAACCCACTTTTTTAAAAGGTTAAAAATGTATTAAAATTTAACGAATAACAACCACATTTTAAAATTTAATTTTTTCTATTTCATTTTGTAAACCATTGAAATACAGTGACTATTAATTTTAATGGGATCAAATACTTTCTGGGTCTTTTGTGGTTTTTACATGTTTGTAACCAGGGAGCATTAAATGGGCAGCTCTTGTCCTTGCCCCAATAATGGAAAATTTCAAAACTCTGCCTTATTCATCATTGGATTTCCTATTAATATTCATCATTCTTATTTAATTTTATAATATGGAAGAAAGAACCTTAGAAGAATTGAAATACCCCATAGGCCATTTTGCCTATACCGGGAAGGTAAGTGATGTAACCCTTTCGGATTGGATTTCAGAATTGGAGGCCTTGCCCGCCCGTTTAGAAGACTTGGTTGTTCATCTCAACGATGAACAATTAAATACTCCATATCGTCCTGGTGGCTGGACCATTAGGCAGGTGGTGCATCACATTGCGGATAGTCATCATAACAGTTATACCAGATTTAAATGGGCGCTAACAGAGAACAGGCCTATCATAAAAGCTTATGATGAGAAGGAATGGAGCAAACTGTTTGATGCCAATAATGCACCAATAATGGTTTCCTTAAATTACCTTAAGGCACTACATTCAAAATTGGTGTATCTCTTAAAAGGTTTGTCCCGGGAAGATTTGGAAAGGGTGTATATACATCCCGATGGCAATGTTACGGTAAGCCTTCTGGAAAATATAGGCAAATACGCTTGGCACGGTAATCATCATTTGGCGCATATAGAGCGTCTTCTAGATCGTAAAGGTTGGAATTGTCCCTAATTCTTTTCCAGTGAATTTCTTTGAAATACGAAGGGATTATGGCCTAATGGTACAAAGTACATATGCCCGTATGGCCTATTGTTTTTTCCACTTTATATTGCAACCCATACTCGGTTTTTGTATTTCGCTAATTGCGTTTCCGGAAAGAAGGGCATCCATGGCAGTTTTTAAATCGATCCCGGTAACAGGAATACCGTTTCCTGGGCGGGAGTCGTCGAACTGCCCTCTATATACCAGCTTCAAATCAGCATCGAATAGGTAGAAGTCCGGGGTACAGGCAGCATCATAAGCTTTGGCCACCTCTTGGCTTTCATCGTACAGATATGGAAAAGAATACATTTGCTCCCTACTTATCAATGTCATTAAATGCGGTGCATCCTGGGGGTAATTATCTACATCGTTGCTGGAAATGGCTATAAATGAAATATCCTTAGTTTGGTACTGTATGGCAGTTTTGGCGATTTCAGCGTTCAGATGCTTAACAAAAGGGCAGTGGTTGCAAATAAACATAATTACGGTACCTTTGTTACCTTTTATGTTTTGTAAGCTTTTTTGTTGGTCCGAAGTAGTATCCAACAATTCAAAGTGGGGAGCTATTGTTCCCAAAGGAAGCATATTACTGGGTGTATTGGCCATGATTGTATTGTTAAAAGAAATAGATTTTGTACAAAGTTATAGGAAATGCTTGATACCTATAGGCAGATCGGGAATTAGTTATGTAGGATTAAAACAGAAATTGTAAAATAAGGTCAATGTACCCGAAGTTGTATAGAGGGCCAAATAGTTGATAAACCTAAAATTATTGGATGAACGAAATTATTAGTTGGACAGATTTTTCCAAAATAGATATGCGGGTGGGTACCATTATTGAAATAAAGGATTTCCCCGAAGCTAGAAAACCCGCCTATCGGTTACATGTCGATTTTGGAAAGCAGATAGGGGTTAGGAAAACTTCGGCACAAATTACACAGCGTTATTCCAAAGAAGAACTTTTGGGAAGGCAGGTAATTGCAGTGGTCAACTTTCCAAAAAAACAAATAGCAAATTTTATGAGTGAATGTCTAATCTTAGGGGCTGTTGATGGTTCCGATGTTATATTGCTGAGCCCGGAAGCCGAAGTGGACAACGGACTTAAAATTTCATAATTACTCCCTTGGATAAGACTCATAGATGCTTTACTGAACAATAATCGCCCACTAGGTTAAATGTGGTTAAAATAAAAACGGCCCCTATTTTTAGGGACCGTTGTATTTTTACGAAAGGAGACCGATCAAATATCGTCAAAGCTTACGTCTGTAAAACTATCCGTAGAACTGATGGATCCATTTTCCTCGGCATCTTCCTTTTTAAAATCTTTTTGGTGACGTTCGGAAATAACCTCTTCACCTTTTTCATCGATAATGTAATCCATCATCTCATCCAAATTCTCCTTAAAGGCGGTAAAGTCTTCTTTGTATAAATAAATTTTGTGTTTTTTATAATGAAAAGAACCGTCATCATGGGTGAACTTTTTACTTTCTGTAACCGTTAGGTAATAATCTCCTGCCTTTGTGCTTCTAACATCGAAAAAATAAGTTCTTCTTCCTGCTCTTAAAACTTTTGAATAAATTTCTTCTTGGTCCATTAAATCTTTATCGCTCATTTCGTCTTGTGTATAGTTAATTTTTCATAGGTATATATCTGTCAAAAGTGAAAAAAAAAACCTAATATAACAACATTTTTCTATTTTTCTTTCTCAGAAAGTTGGTGCATGTAAAGCTCTTTGTAGTATCCGGTTACGGAATTTAATTCTTCATGTGTGCCTTGCTGTATTAATTTTCCATCTTCCAAAACTAAAATTTTGTCCGCGTTTTTAGCTGATGAAACCCTGTGGCTTACAATGAGGGTAGTCTTGTTTTTGGATTCCTTTTTTAGTTGGTTCAAAATCTCCTCTTCCGTTTCGGTATCAACTGCAGAAAGACAATCGTCAAAGAGGTAGATCCGGGGATCCTTGAGGAGGGCGCGTGCAATGGAAACCCGTTGTTTTTGTCCCCCGCTCAGGGTGATGCCTCTTTCTCCCAAAATAGTTTCATACTGCTTGTTAAAGCCCATAATATTTTCATGCACCACTGCTTTCTTGGCTACGGCAATAATTTCATCGTCCGTTGAGTTTTCCTTTCCAAATTTAATATTGTTCTTTATGGTATCGGAAAAAAGGAAAGCATCCTGGGGCACTGCTCCTATGGATTGTCGCAGACTTTGCAGATTTAGTTGCTTAATGGGGATATCATCTATCAGGATTTCTCCGGAGTCTATATCGTACAGACGGGCAATTAGATCCAATATGGTCGATTTTCCGGATCCTGTTTTTCCCAATATGGCCACCGTCTCGCCCTTGTTTATGGTAAAGGAAATGTTGTTTAGGGCAGTAATATTGGTATCCTCGTAGGTGAAGGTTACATTTTTAAATTCGATTTTTCCTTTTATAGGGGTTTTTTCCTGGACCGTACTTTTTATATTGGGTTCTTCCTTTAAAAATTCATTTATCCTCTTTTGGGAGGCTTCCGCCCGCTGCACAATGGAGGTAACCCAGCCCACAACGGCTACCGGCCAGGTGAGCATGTTTACATATAGAATGAACTCGGCGATGATGCCGATAGACGCTATCTCCCCATCTATATATTGCTTGCCGCCAACGTAGATGACGAATATATTGCTGATTCCGATCAATAGGATCATCAATGGAAAAAACCAGGCATTTACCTTGGCCAGATCCATGCTTTTGTTTTTTCCGTCCAATGCCAGATTTTGTAATTCATTATTTATCTTGGGTTCCAGGGCATATGCCTTTATAACCGAAATTCCTGAAAAGGACTCTTGGCTAAAAGTGGATAGGGTAGATAAAAACTCTTGTACGATGGTACTGCGATTATGGATTATTTTACTGATCTGATAGATCAATACAGAAAGAATGGGTAATGGCAACAAGGCATAGAGCGCCAGTACAGGGGCTTTTATAAACATCAGCGGGACCAGGCAAACAAAAAGTGTGAGGGTTTGGATTCCGTACATAATGGCCGGTCCACCATACAATCTTACCTGATTTACATCTTCGCTGATCCTGTTCATTAAATCTCCCGTCCTGTTTTTTTTATAAAAATTAAGGCTCAATAGTTGGTAATGGTCAAATACCTCATTCTTTAGATCATATTCAATGTAACGGGAAACATTAATAATCGTCTGCCTCATCAGAAAAGTAAAAAAACCCGATAACAAGGCTGCTCCAACTATTATCAAAATATATTCAAATAGCATTTCCCTGGCTTCGGCTTTTAGAATATCGTTACCGATAAAGCCTTCAACCACTTCAATTGATTTTTTTACATAAGAAGGCATGACCAATTGAAATATACGGGCTATCATGGTAATCAATATGCCAACAAGGAGTTTAAATCGGTACTTCCTAAAATACTTATTGAGATGTTGAAGTTCTTTCATTGGATATGAAACAGAAATTGCAGGAATTTGGATTCCAATTCCGCAAAGATAGTTTTTTGGATCTAAACCAAATGTTATAAAACACATAAGATAATACCCATAAAGGTAGTTAGGATTATAAAATATAATCCTATTTTTGTACCCGAATTTATTTATCTTATTAAAGTTCTTTAAAAATGCTTACAAGAAGGCACATTAGGGTTAAAGTTATGCAATGTATCTATGCATTGACACAATCGAAGGATGATTCCCTTGAAAAACAAGAGAAATTTTTAAAAGTAAGCATAGAGAACATGTACACACTTTACCTCTTAATGCTGAGTCTTTTCATAGAGTTGTACGAAAGAGCGGAGAATCAGATCAGCCTATCCTCTAAAAAATATCTAAAAAACAACACGGATTCCTATCCCAATAAGGAAAAATTTCTTGGCAATAAGCTGTTACAGCAAATCGCCGAAAACAAGATGATAAAGGATGAGTTGTCCAAAAGAAAACTCAACAACTGGTACTTGAACGAAGAGTACATCAGGATAATTTACAATGAGGTTATGGAAAGTGATATATATGCCAAATACATGTCCAATGCTGCTACCAGTTATGAGGAGGATAAAAAACTGATCATCGATTTGTTTAGGGATATCATTGCGCCCAATGAAAAGATTTACGATTATTTTGAGGATGACAAATTGACCTGGGTGGATGATATCCCCATTGTAAATACCTTTCTTCTAAAGCAGTTTAAAAAGGTTAAGGAAAATACTGTTCCCTCTTATTTTTTACCACCTCTCTTTAAAGATGATGACGATATGGTATATGCCAATAGGCTTCTTACAAAAACTTTGTTGAACAATTCCAAATTGGAAAAGGAGATTGAAGGCAAAACGCCTAATTGGGATAAGGATCGAATTGCGGATATTGATGCCATCCTTTTAAAAATGGCCATTTGTGAATTGCTTAATTTTCCATCCATACCGGAAAGGGTTACCATAAACGAGTTTTTGGAAATTGCCAAGGAATACTCCACCCCCAAGAGCAGTATATTCATAAATGGGATATTGGATAAGCTGGTGAAGGAATATAAGGAGGAAGGTAAGCTAAAAAAAGTAGGTAGGGGTTTGTTATAAACAATTATTCCTTAATTTTGCCCAAATATAAATTATTAGGGATGTAATTGGCCGTGTTAATTCTTGAAATCTACCAAGATCATTAATGTCAAATTATATGGAACCTTTTAAAAACAATTAATATAAACAGATGAAAAGAATATTCTTGACCTTAAGTTTTATTGCTGTTCTTGCCTTCTCTTCCTGTAAGGAAAAGGCCTCCAGTAAAATTGAAGCCTCCAATGTAGAAGTTGCTGCCGAAAGGGATGCAGCGGCAAAAAGTCTCCCTGTTATGGAATTTGATAAAGTGGAACACGATTTTGGATCTATTGAACAAAATGCTCCGCAGGAAACTATTTTTACATTTACCAATACCGGTGATGCCCCATTGATCATTACCGATGCAAAAAGCAGCTGTGGTTGCACTATTCCGGAATATCCTAAAAATACTCCAATAGCGCCTGGTGAAAAGGGGGAGTTGTTGGTGAAGTTTAACGGTTCTGGACAAAATCAGGTGACCAAGAACATAACTGTTACCGCCAATACCAGTAAAGGAACCGAAACTCTTAGAATAAAGGCATTTGTAACACCAAAAGGAGCGGGCCCCGTAGGTCCTGTAAAATAAGTACATAAAATTATGTTAGAACAATATCCATATCTTCCGCTGATATTAATGTTTGTAGTGGTCTACTTTTTTATGATCGCACCGCAAAGAAAACGTCAGAAACAAGAGAAGAAATTTACCGAAGAATTAAAAAGGGGAGATAAAGTGGTTACCAAAAGTGGTATGCACGGAAAAATTGTAGATTTAAATGATAATGATTTTTCTTGCGTGATTGAAACTATGGCCGGGAAAATAAAATTTGACCGTACCGCCATATCCATGGAAATGAGCAAAAAAGTAAATACGCCGGAAAAAAAATAATTTTTCCCTGACCGATTTAAAAAAGCACCAACCCTAAGTTGGTGCTTTTTTTATTCCAATAATTTTGTACATTAAGGACTTGTTATAATCTATAACCCTATGTTTCAGAACAGAAGAAAATTTATAAAAAAGAGCTCCTGGTTGGCCATGGGAACCGGAGCGGCCTTTTTATTCCCAATGGAGCTTTTGGCTTCTATGAGGGGGTATATTAGTCCAAACGATAAAATTGGGATAGGACTAATAGGCTGTAATGGTATGGGCTTTAGCGATTTGACTTCTATGTTAAAAATGAGTGAAACCCAAATTGTGGCTCTATGCGATGTAGATGATAGTGTTTTAAAAAGGAGAACGGCCGATTTGGAAAAGGCAGGAATAAAAAAGCCGAAGTGGTACAAGGACTATAGGAAATTATTGGAGGATAAGGACATAGATGTAGTAATTATTGGAACTCCCGATCATTGGCACTGCTTACAGCTTTCCGATGCCGTTAAAGCCGGCAAGGATGTATATTGTGAAAAACCTTTGGCCAATTCCATAGAGGAATGTAACCTTATGCTAAATTCCGTACAGGCCAGTGATAGAATGGTGCAAATTGGCCAATGGCAAAGGAGTCAGCCCCATTTTGTGGACGCCATAGACTTTGTCCATTCCGGAAAGTTGGGGGAAATTCGTTTGGCAAAGGCATGGGCCTATCAGGGTTGGATGGGGTCTATTCCTGTTTTATCGGATACTGTTGCCCCTGTTGGAGTGGATTATGATATGTGGTTGGGGCCTGCTCCCCAAAGACCTTTCAATGCCAACAGGTTTCATTTTAATTTTAGATGGTATTGGGATTATGCAGGGGGATTAATGACAGATTGGGGCGTACATTTAATGGATTATGCGCTTTATGGAATGAAGGCCAACACGCCAAAATCGGTAATGGCCCTAGGAGGTAAGTTTGCCTATCCCAACGACGCATCAGAAACACCGGATACTTTGCAGACCGTTTATGAGTATGATGGCTTTTCCATTTTATGGGAACACGCTACCGGAATAGATAATGGCAATTACGGACGCAATCATGGTATTTCGTTTATAGGTAATAACGGAACCCTTGTTTTGGATCGTAAAGGTTGGGAGGTTATAGCAGAAAAGGATAAGATGCAAAGCATACCAGTACAAAAAAATCGAGGTAACGGACTGGATAAACATACTTTGAATTTTATAGAAGCGGTAAAATCCAGGGATGGTTCAAAATTAAAGGCGCCATTAAGAGTGGGGTATGATGCAGCTTTGGTTTGCCATATGGGCAATATAGCCTTTAAGACGGGCAACAGAATCTATTGGGATAATACTGCCGGTAAATTTTCGGATGATGCTTCAAATGAATTGATAAATGCCCATTACCACAACGGCTGGCAATTGCCCGTATGATCCATAGTTTATGGATAAGGGGAGTTCAACAGTTATATGTAATCTGCTCTTTTAATTTATATCAAAGGCCATCGTTGGAAAGCATCCTTGGAATAGCATCACAGCAACCAAGGTTATCTTGATCAATATTTTCCAGGGTAATTAAGGGGGCTGTATTCAAAAAGGAAGGTTGTCCTATTGGTCAAAATATGAGATAATATGTGAATTATTGTTAAAGCTGAAATGCTCATAACTTATGGATGATTCCGGTATTTAAAAAAATATTAATAATTTACTCGATGATCAGGATTTAGATGCTCCGACGCTTGCCTGCCGTATCCGTTCGGGCTGGCTTTCCCCGAGGTAGTTTACTAAGAAATGGACCATAACAATAAGGTTAATGCCGACCGATTAATATGAATTGGAGATATCTAAGATTCAAGAATCTCCATTAAAAATAGGTCATAATGATGTGAATGATTAAACCTGCCTGAACGAAGAATTCGGGCAGGTCTTACCATTAAAAACCTGTCTGCCGAACAGGCGGCAATAAATATTAACAGATGAAATATGTAGTTCTTATTTTGTGCGTATTTAGCCTAAACTTTATGATCTCCCAAGATTTGCTGTTAGAAGCGGAAAGTTTTGATGATACGGGCGGATGGGTAGTTGACCCACAATTTATAGAACAGATGGGCTCTTCCTATCTTTTGGCCCATGGTATGGGGGAGCCGGTAAAAAATGCGAAGACTAAGGTGGATTTTAAGAAAAATGGCAGGTATAGGGTTTGGGTTCGCACCAAGAATTGGGTCCCTGGGAAATGGGAAGCTCCCGGTAGATTTCAAATAAAA
Organism: Flavobacteriaceae bacterium; assembly: GCA_041392165.1. Taxonomy (GTDB): domain Bacteria; phylum Bacteroidota; class Bacteroidia; order Flavobacteriales; family Flavobacteriaceae; genus Arenibacter. Next base: position 69,989 of record JAWKMN010000010.1, on the reverse strand, counting down.
GTAAACGATATGATATTGGAAAATACTTTGGGGCTGCGTTCCGGTTGGGGCTGGGAATTTGCCGGGGCCGTTCAAATTAAGGATAAAAGGAATATGGTGGAACTTGTAGATCTTAGCGGTTTCAACGGTCGTTGCGATGCCATTTATTTTACCACTTCTGATGTTGAACCGCCTTCATCTATGAAAAAGTTGGCTGCTTGGAGGAAAAATGTAGTTATGGAGCCTTCGGTGCCCAAGGTTACAAAGGGGTATGACCTAGTTGTTGTAGGTGGCGGAATTGCTGGTTGCGCAGCGGCAATTGCGGCTGCGGAGCAAGGACTTCAGGTGGCTTTGATTCACGATCGGCCCGTATTGGGAGGAAATGCCAGTAGTGAAATTAGGGTACATACCTTGGGCATATATGGCAATTTTGAACGGATATTGAAGAAGTTGGATACGGAACATTACCCCAATGGTTCACCTGAAGCCCATGAAGACCAAATAAAACGTGATAATAATGTAAAAAGTTATAATAATATTTCCCTCTTTTTAAATTGGAGGGCCTATGATGCCAAGGCGGTTGAAAACAAAATCAATTATGTGGATGCACGCCAAACGGCCACTGGGGAACACATTCGTTTTGAGGCACCACTTTTTGTTGATTCCACTGGAGATGGTTGGATAGGTTTTTGGTCCGGTGCGGAATTTTCATATGGCAGGGAAAGTGTTGACCAATACGGAGAAGCGTGGAAGGAGCATGGGGAATTGTGGAGTCCAAAACAGCCTGATAATGCAGTAATGGGTTCTTCCGTATTATGGCGCTCTTATGAGGCAGAGCATAAGACCAACTTCCCAGAGGTACCATGGGCCATGTCGGTGGCCGGGGATTATGCAAGTGTTAAAGGGGAATGGCAGTGGGAATTTAGCCGTAATGATCTTCATCAAATAGATGACGCGGAGGAAATTCGCGACCATATGCTCCGGGCCATTTACGGCTCTTTTGCCAATGCCAAAAAACAAGCTGAAAACGCCAATCGTAAATTGGAATGGGTATCCTACCTAGTGGGTAAGCGGGAATCCCGTAGATTGGTCGGGGATTATATTTTTACATTGAACGATGCAAAATCCGGACGTACTTTTCCGGATGGCGTGGTCGAAGAAACCAGGGAAGTGGATGTGCATTATCAGACGGTTTTGGAGGACGATAAAAATCCCGATTTTATCTCAGAGGCACTTTTTTATAAGACCCCTAAATATTATATCCCTTACCGGAGTCTGTATTCAAAAAATATTAGCAATTTATTTATGGCCGGTAGAAATTTTAGTACTTCGCATATCGGTTTAGGAGGACCTCGGGTTATGAGAACTACCGGACAAATGGGAGCGGCCGTAGGTTTTGCGGCATCGTTGTGCAAAAAGTACGATGTAGGCCCCAGGGAAATATATACGGGCTATTTGGATGAGTATATGGATCTTGTGGAAAGACAAAAATATGCCCCTATTCCGGATTCCAAGAAATAAGTGGCCCAAGCCTATCAAAAGAGTAATTTAAGATATCATGAAAACAACAATTGGCATAATATTTTTTTGTGGATTGGGATTTTTATGGACTCCAAAAATGATGTTGGCCAAATTAAATGGATACCAACAAAGAACGGTGGTTAAGAAGCCGGATTTTTATGCTATGGAATGGCAGGAAGGTATAGTATTGAACAGAAAGCCGACATCTTTTTTTATTGAGGTAGAGACCCTGGGCAATCAAAATGTGGATATGCTGGTAACCGATCGGCAAAGACCGGTTCTCTATATGGCGGATATTTGTACCCCGGTCTGTGCGGATGGTGAATGTAGGCTAATGTACCTTTCGCTTTATTGGAACTTATTGGGGTCCTATGTGGGTTTTGATAAGGTTGAAGGCCAGGCCCTGACAAAACATGATCATGTGGAATTTGTAAAAGAGGATTATGAAAAATTACATCAGTTATTGTTGGATGATAATTCAATTTTGAAAAGAAGGAAAATTGATGAGTTGGTTTCAAAACCAAAAGGCCCCCGAACGGATGGTGTAGATGCCATAGCGGGTGCAACAATAGAGGAGGTAAAGGAATCTGTGGTAGATGGGGCGCTCTATTCGTGCTATGTAGCTTGGAATATTGCGCATGGACCGATTAAGGCAGAACTCCAGGAATACACCAACACTATGTTCGATAAAGAATTAATGCATTATATGCTCATGAGCAGGGAAGTGGATTATCAAATGTATGCCCTTAATTCCTTGAGCGAAGCGGAATACATGGAATACAGGGACCGAATAGCCCAAATTTTTAAGGAGAGTATTCCTTTGGTCCGAACTTATATCGTTCAGAATCTTCCTAAATTGTTTTGGGAGACCGATAGTTTACAAATTCCTTTCTGGTCGAGCTTTGCCGAGGTCGACATCAATAATAGAAGCTTATTGCTGAATCATATCCGGAAAGCTCCGATAGAGGTTTTGGTGGTATTGGGAGGCAATTTGGAACTGATGACAAAAAATCAATTGAGATTATATTTATCGGCAGTAGAAAGTATTATAAAGACCAATCCTGAGATTAATGCACAACTTTTGCGGTTCAGTGAGTCAAGTAACCATACATATGCTTATATTGTAGCCGAATTTTTAGAGGAGATGTATTAGAGGGGATGTATTCCATGTAGCCAAGTCATTGTTTTTGTGTTGAATTTAAAATTATAAAATATTTTATATGATTTCATTTTTATTGTCAATTGGAGTTTTAATACTTGGTTATTTTACTTACGGAAAATTTATGGAAAGGATTTTCGGTGTGGATAAGGATAGGGAAACTCCCGCAGTTAGACTTCGGGACGATGTAGATTTTATGACTCTGCCCACGTGGAAGGTATTTTTGATCCAATTTCTGAATATAGCCGGTTTGGGACCCATATTTGGTGCCATTGCCGGAGCTATGTTTGGACCTGCCGCTTTTTTGTGGATCGTATTGGGAAGTATATTTGCCGGTGCGGTGCACGATTATTTTTCGGGAATGTTGTCCATACGTCACAATGGGCTTAGTATCAGTGAAGTGGTAGGTATTTATCTAGGGCCTTCGGTAAAACAGTTTATGCGTCTTTTTTCTGTGGTCCTTTTAATATTTGTTGGGACCGTTTTTTTGGTGGGTCCTGCAAAAATAATAGATGGAATGACAGGGAATATGTGGAATGTTTGGATCTGGGTTGCCATAATTTTGGTTTATTACGTTCTCTCCACCTTATTGCCCATAGATAAATTAATAAGTAAGCTTTACCCCATATTTGGAGTGGCTATGTTGCTTATGGCCATAGGCTTGGCGATTGCCCTTTTTTTTGGGGACTACCATATCCCTGAATTGGTGCCAGGGAATTTAAGGAATATGACCACGGATCCCGAGGCAACTCCTTTGTTTCCAATTCTTTTTGTAACCATTGCCTGTGGTGCCATTTCCGGATTCCATGCCACCCAGTCCCCGCTAATGGCGCGATGTATGAAAAATGAAACACAGGGAAGGAAGATATTTTATGGTACTATGGTTACGGAGGGAATTGTAGCTTTAATTTGGGCCGCGGCCGCCATGACCTTTTTTGGAAATGTGGAGGGATTAAACGGGGCAATGATCGCCAATAGCAACAATGCCGCTTGGGCCGCTAATGAGATATCGCTCAACATGCTGGGCCAAGTAGGTGGGGTACTGGCCTTATTGGGAATTGTTGCCGCCCCCATTACTTCCGGCGATACCGCCTTCAGATCTGCCCGCTTAATACTGTCCGATATATTTAAGTCCGATCAAAAGAAATTACTCAACAGACTTTTAATTAGTCTGCCCTTATTTATAATCGCCTTTGTACTTACCCAAATCGATTTTGGAATTATATGGCGCTATTTTGCATGGAGCAACCAAACCTTGGCCATGATCGTACTTTGGACCATAACGGCCTATTTAATTTATGAAAACAAGGCCTATTGGGTTACCCTGTTCCCCGCAGTTTTTATGACAATGGTATGCAGTACCTATATTCTGATAGCTCCAGAAGGCTTTCAATTGCCCAATGAAATCTCCTATATGGGAGGTACATTGATAACGCTGGCCATTACTATTGCCTTTTGGGTATATACCTCCCAAAAGAAAAAAGTCTTTGTTGGGGCATGATGCAGAAAATATATCCTTTCCTTTTAAAAGAGGGTCGTTATTTTTTTTAAATAGTTCAACCATCTATTTGTCCCGATTATGGGTTTTATAGTTTTTTATGGTATAATTCAATTGTTGTTTGCCCAATTCTTTGTTTATAAAACAGGTAGGAGGAGGGGGTGTAAGTAATGGTTTGGTCTATTTTCTTTACAAAATTGCTAATTCAAATTGAAAATCTGCGAACGAATTGTTTCTCCTATGGTCTTTCTGGAAAATTTGAACCACCTACCTGTTTGCGGGTATTAATTTGATGGCGAGTACGCCAATTCTGGATGCATCTGCCCAGTCTCCGTTTCATATTTTAGAACATAGCTGAACATTTCGGCAAAAAGCTTTTTCCCCTCTTCACCCAATAAAACTTCACTTTCTTTGGATTTTTTGGCATAATCTTCGGCATCTACGGCCGAGACCACGGCCAGATAGAAATCGCCCATATTTCCAAACCCATTATGGTAAATACGATAATACTCTTTGGATCCCTTGGTGGTATATAGGGCCTTTAATTCCTTGAGCTTCCCTTTGAGGTTCTGGATGTTGCTGGGAGTTACGTACAGAAAATGCCATTTTCTATAGTTTTGTCCCTCAGTAGTAGTACTGATGCCTTGGGGCATATAGGTAAGTTCCTTGTTCAGATAAATAACGTAATCCCCATGCTTGTCATAACATTCATTATATCTCCTGAAAAGATCTTTAAAGGCTTCCTCCCCCATTTTTTCGGCTAAGGGGGCCATAACGTTCTTGTCCAGTTCCGCCATATTTTCTATAGGTGAAATATTAAAATACCGGCCTGTTGAGGTTGAGGCAACTTGCCAACTTATCTCTTGTAGATTATGTTTTTTACAGGCTTCTTTAAAGTCTTTGGAAACCATGTCGTAATCATGGATTTTAGAGGGTTTTACTTGGTCCTCATGAACATAGTACGCTTGGTTCTTTTCTTTCTGTGCTGTGCTTGTAAGTGGCAATAGGATCACTGCCAGCACAATAAAAATGATTTTCAGTGTTTTCATGTTGTTTTTTGTTTTATAGTTTAAAGTTTAATTTTTCCAAGAGATTATATGTTGAACTATTTTACAATGGGGGCTTCCAAGGAATATCCCAATTGTTGTAAAAACTCCAATTCATTGTAATAGATATCTTCACGGTATATATGGCCCTCCCCATTAAAGTAGAGATGTGAAAATCCTTTTATTTTTACTTTCTTACCTGTGGGCATCAGTTCTGCAAATTGTCCTGTATTGGTGCCCGTAAATATCCAATCAACATAGCCTTGGTTTTCACAAACTTTACTGTTGCCCATTGAAATGTTGTAATCGGGGAATCCGACGGTATATAGATTTAGCCTTGCCTTTAATTCTGTTTTATTGGTGACTACGGGAATTCCGTTCATATTTCTTAAATAATTTTCTGTTACTAGGCTGTCTATTTCTCCTTCATCCTTACTATTTAAATAAGCATCAATAGAGTATGCCAGATTATTTTTTTTCACAATCTTCCGGTTATCAGTATTGCTATTGTTGCTATTTTGGAATTGATGTTCCTGATCGTTTTTACAGGAAATACAACCTATAATCATAAGAATTGGAAATATCATTGGTAACCTCATGATTTTTAAATTACGATACCTTGCACTAATTAATTTATTTTTAAAGTGATTATCAATCGGATTGGGACGGAGGGCCTGTTTTAATGTCCGAAGAACTAGTTTTATTTAGCCTGTGATTTTTGCGAATAATGTTGTATCTTAATCAACCCCGGATTTTTAAGGCTTATCATTTATTAAAAAAATGGGCAAATATCTCTTCATAACTGTCTTGGGAAGTATTCTAAGCAGTCCTATGCTATTTGGTCAACCCATAGACTTTAATAAAAATCCGCCCTATGAAAAGGTATTTGTGGATACCGATAATTTTGGGGCCTCCTATCTGCAACATTTGGAGGATTTCTATGCTCTGGCCCCAACAGATAGCCTACAGTTCGAAATACTGAACGATCTGGCCTATTATTGGCATACCCGTAATTTAACCAAGGCCTTGGATTTTACCGAGGAAGGATTAAACTGTGCCTTGGCAAAGGAAGATATGCTTTGGCATGGTAGGTTTTCAAATTACCCAAGGAGCCATTTTGTTACGAATGGAAAAACTGGATGCAGCCGAAGAGGTTCTGGAAGAAGCCAAAGTTAAGGTGTTGCTTAAAGATCTTCCTTTTTTAAATACGCAATTGGGCTATGTCTATGAACGCCGGGGACAGCTTGGCAAGGCTGTCGATTATGCCATGGAGACCCTGAGGTTAGGGGAGGAATTAAATGATAAAAAGGCTATAGCGCTTGCTTATAGCGATTTAAGCAACATTTTCTGGAAACAGGCAAAATATGATAAAGGCTTAAAATATGGTATTAAATCCATTGTCATTTTTGAGGAACTGGGGATTATTGACCTGGATTATGATTTTACCCTCTATGTGGTGGCCAATAACTACTTAAAACTTAACAGATATGAAGAGGCGTTAAAATATTATGAACATTCATTGGCCATTGGTGAACGATACGGGTTTTATAATAATTTAAGCGATGTTTATATCTCCCTTGTAGATCTTTACGCCTATTTAGGGCAGTACAGTAAAGCGGAAAGTGCTGGTATCAATGCGGTTAAGTATGCAGCTTTACTGGATAATGATTTTATGCTGATGCGATCTTGGCTTGCTATCGGGAAACTGCAAAACCTCCAGGGAAAATATAAAAACGCTATAGAAAGTCTTCAGAAATCCCTGGATGTAGCGACCACCGAGTTTGGAGATGAATTTTATTTGAGCCAGGCGTATGAAGTTTTGGGAAAGGCTTACGCTGGAGACCACGATTATATGGAAGCCTATAAAGCGTTTTCTAAATATGATGGGTTAAAAAAGGAAATTTTTACGGCAGAATCCGATCAGCGTATAGCCCTCCTTCAGACCGAATTTGAAGTTGCTCAGAAGGAAGACACTATACTTATGCAACAGGGAACCATCCGAAAGCAAAGAAGCAACCAAACGCTAACCTTAATTATCGCCGGATTATTATTGTTTCTGCTGATCATAGGTTTCGTAGCCATTAGAATTAACCGCAGAAATAATAAACTGCTTCAACAGCAAAACCGGGAAAAGGAATTTCTTATAAAAGAAATCCATCACCGTGTAAAGAACAACTTGGAGGTGGTCTCCAGTTTGCTTTCGCTCCAATCTTCCCATATTGAGGATAAAAATATAAAGGAAAATATGCATCAAATCCAAAATCGGATTCAGAGTATGAGTATGATCCATCAAAATTTGTATCAGGGAGAGCATCTGGGAAATATTGAGATGAAGAATTATTTCAATATTTTAGGGGAATATGTACTTCAATCATACGGCATGGAACAAAGGGTCGTTATGGTCTATGATATGGAGGAGATGGAACTGAACGTGGATATGGCAACCCCTATAGGGTTAATTGTTAACGAGTTGATCACCAATTCCCTAAAATATGCATTTCCCAATAACCGTATTGGGACAATCACCATTAGACTGGCCCGGAGGCCCGAGCATTTGGAGCTCATGGTTACAGACAATGGGATAGGTATTCAAAAAGGAAAGGAACATAGTGGAACGGGATTTGGTACCCAATTGATAACACTTTTAACCAAACAATTGGATGGTAAAATGGTCCTTCACGAAAAGAAAGGAACTTCGGTCTCCTTTGAATTTCAACATTATAAAGCAGCATAATTATGAAACCAAAGACCCGTATTTTGATTGTGGAGGACGATATGATCATTGCTGCCAATATTTCCGTACAACTCTCCAAATTGGGGTATGAAGTAATGGGCATTGAAACAAGGGGAGAGGAGGCCATCCTGCATGCCACCGCCAATTGTCCCGATATTATTTTGTTGGATATTAACCTTAGGGGCAACATAAATGGTATTGAAGCAGCCGAACAGATTCAGAAATTTAAAAGGATTCCTATAATTTATCTGACGGCCAACAGTGACGATGCCACTTTTGCCAAAGCCAAAGCTTCACGCCCGCATGCGTTTATATCAAAACCTTTCAATAGTTTAAATCTGCAGCGTACAATAGCCTTGGTAGTTGATCAAATAAAAAATAATGAATTGGATAAGCAGGTGATATCTCAAAACATGGAGGTGCTTTTGGATCGTATTTTTGTTAGGCACAATGGAAAAATGGTAAAACTGCTCCTAGATGATATTTTATATATAGAGGCAGATAGGAATTATAGCAATATTGTAACCTCTGCTGGAAATTATTTGGTGAGCACCACCCTTAAGATGGTGGAAAATGAAATGAAGCATCATATGTTTCTTAGGGTCCACAGATCTTATATGGTCAATGTTTCCAAATTGGACGTTGTTGCGGATAACCATTTGGAAATAAATAGGAAAGTAATACCTCTTAGTAAATCTTTTAAGGAACATCTCCTAAAACACTTACATACCATTTAAAAGTTTAAACCACTTCACATTATCAAAAAGAATATGAACAGTGCTTACAGGCCGGTGAAATTAGCGGTTGGGATCTTTGGTTCCTGAGATCAGTAGGGCCATAAAAAAATTAAGCTGTTACTTTTTAAGGGTAATTGTAGTCTCGCCCTTTCCTATAATTATAATATCTGCCATATCCAGAAATAGCCCGGTTTCAACAACGCCCGGAATTTGTTTTAGTTTGCTTTCCAATAAGTGGATATTCGTAATATGTTCAATAGTAAGGTCCAAAATAAAATTGCCCTCATCGGTGATAAAGTTTTCGCCATCCTTTATTCTTAATTTTGGTTCTAGCCCCATTTTTTGAAGCAATTGCCCAATTTTTTCGGTAGCAAAGGGAATGGTTTCCACGGGCAGTTTAAAATGGCCCAACCTTTTTACCTCTTTTTGGGAATCTGTAATGATGATGACCAGATCGGAATTAAAGGTTAATATTTTCTCCCTCAGGAGGGCGCCTCCCCCTCCTTTTATTAGTTGCATATAGGGGTCAAATTCATCAGCGCCATCTATATAGACATCAATGCCATTGGTTTTTTCCAAGGTGGTAAGGGGTATCCCTAGTTCCATTGCCAACTTTTTGGTGTTTTCTGAGGAAGGTACGCCAACTATTTCCAATCCATTTTTAATTAGTGCCCCTAATTCCTTAACCATGTGGGCTGCGGTAGAGCCTGTGCCCAAACCAACGGTCATTCCACTACTTACATATTTTATGGCTTCTTTGGCGGCAAGTTGTTTCTCTAGATCTGGATTCATTCTTAGTAGTTTGGTGTATTCGTTGTAATTGTTTACGGTCTGGAACTTTCTTATTTCCTAATAGGGCCAGTTTAATTTTTAATGGTTGCCATAACGGGCAAATGGTCCGAAATATGCATGTTATTCGGCATTCTGTCGTCAATGTGGGTATACGAAAGTATCTCTACATTATTTACAAAAATGTAGTCTATCCTATTTTCCATAATTCTCTCCTGGTCAAAACCGTTGAAAGTACCTATGGGGCCATAAAAAGGTTTCTTCGAAATTCCCATAGCATCTGTCAGGTATTTTTTCAAATACTGTATAGGTTCGGTGTCTGGGGTCAAATTAAGATCGCCCATAAGGATTACCGGAAGGTTGGCCGTATTTATTTCCCTAATTTTTTTATAAATGAGTTCGGCCGAATGTACTCTGGCCTGCTTTCCCCTATGATCAAAATGGGTGTTAAAGACCCAAAATTGTTTTTTTGTCATCGTATTTTTAAACAGGGCGTAAGTACAGATCCTTTCCAAAGAGGCATCCCAACCTACGGATACTTTTTCCGGGGTTTCGGATAGCCAGAAGGTATTCGTTTTTAATACTTCAAAAGTGGAGGCATTATAGAAAATTGCCGAGTATTCCCCTTTTTGTTTCCCATCGTCCCGACCCACTCCCACAAAGGAATAACCCTTGAGGGCACTGTTCAAATAATCCACCTGATGGTGGAGGCCTTCCTGAATACCTACAATATCGGCATCATAGTGTTGGATTAGTGCCGCCAATGAAGCTTTGCGTTTATTCCAATTATTGATCGTATCGGAAGTATTATCATATCTTATATTAAAACTGATAAGATTGGTAGTTTGGGAATAGGAGGCATCGGGATTTAAGAAGAGGGCCAAACCCATTAAAATGGTGGTGAGTATATTTTTCATCTGCTTATATTTTGTTTTAACTTTAAGGATATATCTTTCAAAAGAATAAATATCCTGAATTTTTTAAATACCTACTAATTCTTTGGGGCATATATAGCCAGAATAAAAGAAAAAAGGAAGAGATTATTTTATATCAATTCTTTTTTGGTCTATTATTTCTATTATGGTTGTTGGTTCTACCGCCCCTAGGATTGGAGTGCCCCCTTTTTTGTTTTTGCCTGTTATTGTGATGTTTTTTTTCTTCCAAGGGGATCCCTTCCGATCCATCATCTACATAAGGGTGGTCTGTAATAACCGGCACCTGCTGGTTTATTAATTTTTGGATATCCTTAAGGTAAGGCCGCTCTTCCACATCACAAAAGGACAGTGCTATCCCACTGGCACTTGCCCTACCCGTTCTACCTATCCTATGTACGTATGTTTCGGGGACATTGGGCAGGTCGTAATTAATCACTAGGGAAAGTTCTTCAACATCTATTCCCCTGGCCGCAATGTCGGTTGCAATAAGTACTTTTAATTCCCCGTCCTTAAAATTCCCCAGGGCTTTTTGACGGGCATTCTGCGATTTATTGCCATGAATGGCATCGGCCTTAATATCTGCCTTGGCCAGTTGCTTTACTATTTTGTTGGCACCGTGTTTGGTACGGGAAAAAACAAGGGCGGAATCGTTGGGATCTTTTTCCAAAAGATGGATAAGGAGGTTGGGCTTGTTTTTTTTGGTTACAAAATAAACGCCCTGTTCTACTTTTTCGGCAGTGGCTTGTTGGGGTTTTATGGTAACACGTTCAAAATCCCCCAATAATTTTTTAGAGAGTTCCACTATGGCCGGTGGCATGGTAGCGGAAAAGAAAAGGGATTGTCTGTTTTCCGGTAGTTTGGCTATTATCTTTTTAATGTCGTGGATAAAGCCCATATCCAACATTTGGTCGGCCTCATCCAATACGGCATATTTAATATCCTTTAAGGAGATAAAGCCCTGGTTCATTAAATCCAACAATCTTCCCGGTGTAGCAATAAGTACGTCCACACCTTTTCTAAGGGCATCTGTTTGCCTTCCCTGTTTAATGCCACCGAAAATAACGGTGTTCTTTATTCCTGTGAACCGGGAATAAGAGGTAAAATTTTCCCCGATCTGTATGGCCAGTTCCCTTGTAGGGGTGACCACCAAGGCTCTTATTTTTCGTTGTAGTTGGTCAGCTTCCCTATCCATTGTCAATTGTTGTATGATGGGTATGGAAAATGCCGCTGTTTTACCGGTTCCTGTTTGCGCACAGCCCAATAAATCCTTTCCTCTTAGCAATATGGGGATGGACCTTTCCTGTATGGGGGTCGGATTTGTATAGCCTTCTGCCGTCAGGGCTTTTAGGATGGGCTGTATGATACCTAATTCTTTGAATGTCATGTAATGTGTAAAATAAGCGGCAAAGGTAGTGGATTAGTTTGGATAAACCGTTTAAATCAAAAAAATGGCCTTATAGTCCGGCTGTGGCCGCTTCCGCACAGCGTTCCCCATCCATGGCAGCGGATACAATGCCACCAGCGTAGCCACCACCCTCCCCACAGGGAAATAATCCTTTTATTCCGGGATGTTCCAAATTTTCATTTCTTGGAATATTGATAGGGGAGGAGGTTCTTGATTCTACCCCTACTACATTGGCTTCCGAGGTGTAATAGCCCTTCATTTTTTCTCCAAAGGCAGCAAAGCCCATTCGTAGCCTGCTACCGATCAATTTGGGCAAAAGCGAATGCAATGGAGCGGATTTCAATCCCGGTTGATAGGAGGTAGGGTTTAGGTTGTTGGACAGTTTACCTTCTACAAAATCGGTAAGACGCTGTGCAGGAGCAGTTTGCGTGCGCCCACCAGAAGTAAATGCCAATCGCTCCAGATCCTTTTGATATTCCAAACCTTTCAATGCGCCGTGGTGCCCGTATTTTTGAATATCGAGATCTACATTTATTTCAACTACAATACCGGAATTGGCAAATAGGTTATTTCTTTTAGATGGCGACATCCCATTTACCACTACTTCTCCCGGAGCGGTCGCTGCCGGAACTATAAATCCTCCCGGACACATACAGAACGAGTATACGCCCCTGTCCTTTACCTGTTCCACCAAACTATAGGAGGCGGCAGGGAGCAGTTGGTTCCGTTGTCCTTTACAATGGTATTGTATGCTATCTATAATATGTTGGGGATGTTCTACCCGGACACCCATGGCAAACGACTTGGCCTGTAGGGCAATTTTTTTGTTGTTCAGCAAATAATAGATGTCCCTGGCAGAATGCCCTGTAGCCAATATAACCCTTGCTGCCTGCATTTCGGTGCCATCATGCATAACAATGGCCTCAATGGCGTTATTGACAATGGTAAAATCTACCACCTTGGTCTGAAAGTGTATTTCTCCACCATATTTTAGAATAGTTTCCCTAATGTTTTGCACCAGCTTGGGCAATTTGTTGGTGCCAATATGGGGGTGTGCATCTATGAGTATTTGTTCGGTGGCACCGTGATATACCAAATTTTCAAAGATTCGCCGAACATCCCCTCTTTTGAGACTTCGAGTGTACAATTTACCATCAGAATAAGTACCGGCACCTCCTTCGCCAAAGCAATAATTAGAGTCTTCGTTTACTATATGGTCCCTGTTGATGGCCTTTAGATCGCGCCGGCGGTCCTTAACATTTTTGCCCCTTTCCAGGACAATGGGCCTATATCCAAGTTCAATACAGCGGAGCGCGGCATACATCCCGGCAGGTCCAAATCCTATAATGTGTATTTTTTTGGCCTTGGATACGTCTTTATAATCAAAATTATATTCCTTGATCTTTGGTGGAGGTTCGTTGATATAAACCGAAACCTTATAATTGAAATATATGGTAGATTTACGGGCGTCTATCGATTTTCGAAGTACATGTACCTTGGAAATTTCCCCAATAGGGATTCCCAAATATTTCGAAGCTTTCTTTTTAAGGATATCTTCGGCCGATTCTTCCAATAAAGTGGTCCGGAGCTGAATGTTTCTTACCATAAATGCAAAATTACTTCAATTAAAGTAATTATTGTTCCAAAAAAAGGACCCAGCGGTATGCTTGCCGCTTATTCAAGGGCGATATTCCTTTTTATAGGATAGCGGGGTTCTTTTTGTAATGGCCTTGAACTGTTTGTTGAAATTGGAGAGGGTATGAAAACCGCTTTCGTAGCAGGCCTGTCCAATATTCATTTTGTTTTCGATCAGTAATTTGCAGGCATGGCCGATTCTAATTTCACTTAAAAATTCGGAAAATGTTTTGTTGGCATGTACCTTAAAATATCTGCTGAAGGAGGTAGGGGTCATATTCGCCAATGAGGCCACGGTGCCCAATTCAATTTTATTCTTGAAATTCTTCATAACATAGGCATGTACCATATTCATCCTTTCCGTATCGCCTTCCTTTAAAGAGTTGGTGTAGCCGGGACTGGCCAGTACGGTACATTCTGTGGTATTGGCAAGGCAGTTCAGAATTTTAAACAATTCTAGAACACTTTCCATACCTTCCAAGTGCAAAAGATTGTTGATCATGACACGGATGGTATCCGCGGTTTTTCCGGTAACATCCAGGCCGCGCAAGCTCTTTTGGAACAATAGCCTTAGTTTGATCATTTCCTCCTTTTGCAAAAGACTTTGTCCAATAAAATCGTCATGAAAATAAATTACAACACCTTCGGACCATAAGTTTTCCTCAACAGTATGCCCTTCATTGTCGCTACGCCACATATGGGGCAAATTAGGACCCGTAAAGGTAATGTCCCCTTCCTTGTAATGCTTTACGTGATCTCCAATGAATCGGGTGCCACTACCTTTTAACACCATAAATAGTTGGTATTCCGGATGGAAGTGCCAATTAGGATCAAAATTAGGTTGTCTCAACAACTTGGAAACAAAGGCGTGGGAGTTGGGAATGGGCGATTTTTGTAAAGCGGACTTCACTTTTGGTCAAGGGTTTAATGTTTGGGAAAAACAGTGTTCAATTTGGGGTCCAAACCTATAAGATTGTCATTATTTGTCTGTAAATATAAGTAATAATAATAATCAATGATATAATACAGTCAACTGTAGATAACATTGAGTATTCTTTATGCCCTATAAATGACTATAATTGTTAAACACAAATTTAACCGTATCATGAAAACGCTACAGACTTATCTTGTTTGTTTGTTAATTGTAGTTGCCATCTTTACGGGTTGCAATCCTTCCGGGAAGAAAAAGAAGGACGATCAACCCAGACGGATTGAAATGTTGTTTCTGGGCCATGCCCTGGAACACCATAATTCACGGGCATATATGCCCATTTTGGCTTCTGCCTTGACCCAAAGCGGTATAAATATCACCTATACCGAGAAAGTGGAAGACCTTAATCCTGAAAACCTGGCGCTTTACGACGGAGTAATAATATATGCCAATCATGAAAGTAGGCATCCAGAACAGGAAAAGGCATTGTTGGATTATGTGGCGGCCGGCCATGCATTTTTACCTATTCATTGTGCAAGTTTTTGTTTTAATGAATCCGAAGAGTATGTTGAAATGGTAGGGGGGCAGTTTAAAACCCATGGAACCGGTACCTTCACGGCTAAAATTATAGACAGGTCGCATCCAATCATGCAAGATTTTGAGGAATTCCCCACATGGGACGAAACCTATGTACATGATAAATTGGCCAATGATATTACCGTGTTGATGGAAAGGGTGGAAGGGGAGCATCATGAACCCTGGACGTGGGTAAAGCAATTTGGAAAGGGTAGGGTATTCTACACGGCCTACGGGCATGATGAAAGAACCTGGAACAAGCCCGGGTTTCATGAACTCATTAAAGAAGGTATTCTTTGGGCAGTAAACGACCAGGTTAAAAAGAACTGGGAAGAATTTGTTAAAGAGATACCAACTTTGGAGTACCAGGAAGTGGCCAATATTCCCAATTACGAGAAAAGGGATCCCGCACCAAAATATCAATTGCCCTTAACTCCTGAGGAATCGGCAAAATTGATTCAGGTCCCTTCCGGATTTAAGTTGGAACTGTTTGCGGCAGAACCCAATATAATCAACCCTATTGCCATGAATTGGGATGGGAAAGGCAGGCTATGGGTTATAGAGACCGTTGACTATCCCAATACGGTGAGGGATGATAAAGGCTCGGGCGACGATAGAATAAAAATATGTGAAGACACCGATGGTGACGGAAAAGCGGATAAGTTTACCGTATTCGCCGATCAATTAAACATCCCTACCAGTTTCACTTTTGTGAATGGGGGCATCTTGGTTTCCCAGGCACCTTATTTTCTGTTCCTAAAGGATACGGACGGTGATGATAGGGCCGATGTAAAAGAAATTGTAATGGATGGATGGGGCGTTTTTGACACCCATGCCGGGCCATCCAACCTACAGCGAGGTATCGACAACAAAATTTATGGTGTGGTAGGTTATTCCGGATTTAAAGGCAGTATTTTGGGTAAAAACTTCGAATTTGGTCAAGGGATCTACCACTTTGATAGCGATTTGGGCAATTTTGAATTTTTAACCAATACCAGTAATAATACTTGGGGACTGGGGATTACCGAGGATAATTCCATTTTTGCTTCCACGGCAAACAATACACATAGTGTTTATATGGGAATCCCCAATAAGAACCTAAAGGATGTGAAAGGTATTTCCATAAAGGGAAGTTTAAAGATTGATGGTCATTATGCGATGTTGCCCATTACCCAGAATATTAGACAAGTAGATGTTTTTGGGGGCTTTACGGCCGCTGCGGGACACCATTTTTACACCGCAAGAACCTATCCTGAAAAATATTGGAACAAGTACGCCTTTGTGTGCGAACCAACGGGAGGGTTGGTACATATAGCTAAAATTGAAAGGAATGGTGCCGGATATGTGGAAAAGGACGGGGGCAATTTAATGGCCAGCTCGGATGAATGGGTTTCCCCTGTGGAAGCCAAGGTGGGGCCTGACGGGGCCGTTTGGGTGTTGGACTGGTATAATTTTATAATTCAGCACAATCCCACCCCTAACGTAGATAGAGGCGGCTATGATGCCGTAAATGGCCCGGGGAATGCTTATGAAAACCCCTTGAGGGATAAATCCAAGGGACGGGTTTGGCGTATATTGCCAAAAGATGGAGTGGAAAGCACTTCAATGACTTTGGATAAGGAAGATTCAAAAAACCTGATAAAAGCACTTTCCAACGATAATATGTTTTGGCGAATGACCGCACAGCGTTTGTTGGTTGAGAATGGAAATACCGATGTGCTACCAGAACTTATAAAATTGGTTAAGGACAATACAGCGGACAACTTGGGGCTTAATCCGGGTGCCTTACATGCCTTATGGACCTTGGACGGACTTGGGGCCGTTATTTCCAATACAGAGGTAATGGCGGCGGTAAAAGCGGCCATTGTTCACCCTTCAGCTTCGGTAAGGAAGGCCGTTATACAGATCTTGCCCAAAAATTCCGAAGTGGATGCCCTTTTAATGGAATCCAATGTACTCCAAGACAAAGATCCAGAAGTGCAATTGGCGGCTCTTAACTATTTTTCCGAACGGGAACCCGATGGGGTAGTAGGACAGAAATTGTTCCAATTAAGTGGGGACAAACAAATATTGGCCGACGATTGGTTGGCAAAGGCATTGTATGTGGCAGCAAGTAAACATCACAAAGGATTTATCAATGCTTTCCAGTCCGCCAACCCTAATTTTAAAATGGGATCCGTAGAAAAAAAACAGAGGCAGGCAATAGGTCTTAATGATTCCCAATGGGAAACCATGCTCCTTCCCCAACTTATAGAAGATGCAGGATTGCAAATGGATGGTGTTATATGGTTCCGAAAAAGTGTGGACGTCCCTTCCAATGCTGCAGGAGTATCGGGGACCATTTCCCTTGGACCCATTGACGATTCGGACAAGGTCTATGTGAACGGCGTTTTGGTTGGCGGTACGGAAAAAGATTATCAGGCCAATAGGGAGTACAGGATTCCATCCGGGGTTTTGAAGGCCGGCGGCAATACAATAGCTGTCCGTGTTGAGGATACAGGTGGCGGAGGAGGCATCTGGGGCAATAAAGAACAGATGTTCCTTAAAGCGGGTCCATACAGCACCTCTTTGGCCGGGGATTGGAAATACGAGGTGGAATCGGACTACTCTCAAAATGCCAAAAGCACTTTTGCGGATAAATCCTTGGCCCATCTTTTGGTGGAAACCTATATAACTGAGGTGGAGTCGGTTGCTAACAGTGCCTCGGATAATAACTTAGGTGCTGTGCTCATCAATATCAAGACCATAAAAAATGAGATGAAATATGACCTCACAGAATTTGTTGTAACAGCTGGAAAATCTGTTGAGCTTATATTTGAGAACACCGATTTTATGCAGCACAACCTGGTGATAACCAAAGTGGGCGAAAAGGAAAAGGTGGGTATGGCTGCCGATAAAATGGCCATGGATCCAGATGGTGCCGAAAAAAACTATATCCCAGACATGCCCGAAGTCCTCTTTGCAACGGCGATTATAAATCCGGAGGAAAAGGTGGTTTTAAAATTCAATGCTCCCACAGCTCCTGGTGATTACCCTTTCATATGCACCTTTCCCGGGCATTGGAGAATAATGCAGGGTGTTATGAAGGTAGTTAAGGAAAGATAAAATTATGGCATGTAAATGACTGTAATATAAATTAAAATGATAACTTATTTTTAGTAATAATTAAAGAATGAAAAATAGCATAAAATATGGCGTAAGTACATGGCTTTGGGAATCTCCCTTCAATACCCGTTCCGTTGCCCTATTCCCTAAAATTAAAGGTATGGGATATGATTTGGTGGAAATTCCAGTGGAAGACCCGGATCTGATAGATGGGGAAGTTGTAAAGAAGGCTTTGGAGGACAACGGACTGGAGGCCGTTGTTTGTGGGGCCTTTGGACCTGCAAAGGATCTGACACATAAGGAGGCCTCAGTTCACCAAAATTGCTTTGACTACATTGAAAAGTGCTTTGAACTTTGTAATCTTTGGGGCGTGGATTTTTTTGCGGGCCCAATGTATGCGGCGGTGGGGAAAGCAAGAATGCTGCCATTGGAAGATCGTAAAAAGGAATGGGAATTGGCAGTGGCCAATGTGGGTAAGGTATGTGTCATGGCTCAGGATCATGGTTTGTCCATTGCTTTGGAGCCACTGAATCGTTTTGAGTCGGATATGATCAATACTGCTGAGGATGTAATGCGCTTTATTAAAGATATTAATCATAGCAATGCTAAAGTGTTACTTGATGGTTTTCATATGACTATTGAAGAAGGCAATATTGTGGAAGCCATAAAGATGGTAGGGGACAAGTTGCTTCATGTACAGGTTTCCGAGAACCATAGGGGTATTCCCGGTACCGGCCTAACCCCTTGGACCGACTTTGCGGAGGGTTTAAAAGCTATTGATTATACCAGGGCAATCGTTATTGAAAGCTTCACTCCGGAGATCAAGGAGTTGGCGGGGGCGGTGTGCATTTGGAAAAACCTGGCAAATAGCCAGGATGAATTTGCCTCCCAAGGAATTGAGTTTTTAAAAAGAAAATTTAATTAAGATACAGTAATA
This sequence comes from Flavobacteriaceae bacterium, assembly GCA_041392165.1. Taxonomy (GTDB): domain Bacteria; phylum Bacteroidota; class Bacteroidia; order Flavobacteriales; family Flavobacteriaceae; genus Arenibacter. The sequence goes on along the minus strand of JAWKMN010000010.1, from coordinate 51,002 downwards.
TGAACAGTAAGAAAATAAATGTAGCTATAGTGGGATTAGGGTTTGGAGCTGAGTTTATCCCTATCTACCAAAGACATCCAAATGCCAATTTAGTGGCCATATCGCAAAGGAACCCAGATAAATTGAAGGAACTGGCCGATGCCTTCAATATTGAAAAAAGATATACTTCCTATGATGACCTGCTCCAGGATCCTGAAATAGACGCAGTACATATCAATACTCCTATTCCCGACCATGGTATCCAATCCATAAAGGCCCTAAAAGCGGGGAAACATGTAGCCTGTACCGTGCCTATGGCAACTACTGTGGAGGAATGTGAAGAAATTGTGCGATTGACACAGGAAACCGGCCTCACCTACATGATGATGGAAACGGTTGTGTACGCTAGGGAGTTTTTGTTTATGAAGGAGTTGTATGAAAAAGGCGAATTGGGCAAGGTGCAGTTCCTAAAAGCGAGCCATCAGCAGGATATGGACGGCTGGCCCAATTATTGGCCGGGCTTGCCCCCGATGCATTACGCCACACATTGTGTAGGTCCTGTTCTGGGTCTTTTGCGGAGTGAAGCCGAATACGTATCTTGTTTTGGGTCGGGAACTATACGGGAAGAGTTGATTCATCATTACAGCTCGCCATACGCAGTGGAGACCACACATATTAAATTTAGAAATTCCGATTTAAGTGCTCAGGTATATCGTTCACTATTTGATGTGGCAAGACAATATAGGGAAAGTTTTGAGGTGTACGGCTCTAGGAAATCGGTGGAATGGCCTTTGATCGAAGGGAAACCATTGGTGGTACATACGGCAAAGAAACCGGAGCCGGAGATTCCTGAGGAAGTGGAAAGTCCTGATTTTGCAAAATTATTACCGAAGGAAATACGGCATTTTACCACTCAGGGGGTGTATGATTCAGAAGAACATCAGCACCTTTCCTTTACACAGGGAGCTGGTCATGGAGGCTCACATCCACATTTGGTTCACGAATTTGTTAATGCACTGGTTCTGAACAAATCGCCATATCCCAATGCCAAGCAGTCCGCCAATATTACCTGCGTTGGGATCCTGGCGCATGAGTCGGCACTAAGGGGTGGGGAGATAATCAAGTTGCCTGAGTTTACTTTTAATGGTAAGTAATTTGTTTGCAGTTTTTTATACAATAAAATATAAAGTATTATTTTAAGTTTTAAAGGAAGGGCTTAAGGAAGAGTTTTTGAAGGGGGGTATGTTTTAGGTTAATTTTTTATTCGATAAGAGCGTTGTTTATTTGGAAATAATCCTTAAATTTAAGACTCATAAGTAAGACTTGAAAAATAAGCTATTTGGTAAAAAAAAGCCTATTTTTTAACTTTTAAAAGAGGACGTAGGGGTGCGTCCTCTTTTTTATTTTTGATATGGTCGTATTGGGTCAAATACAATTTCTGGGTATTTATGTAAATAACCGGGTCAATCTAAACAGGAAGAATTCTGTGTTTTCAACACCTCTGAACTTTACCCTGATTGCCTTTAATTTGGTATTGAACGATTCCGCTGATGCATTTGTGCTCCTGTTTATAAAATAGTTCAGGATAGATCTATAGTTGAGCGATATAGTGTTTGTGATGGTGTTGAATGCTTTAAATGGATCAGGAACAATTGCTGTGTTTATGCCATATTCCTATGGAAAAAATAGCTTCATAAGGACATTGCTTTTTAGCTTCGTTTTCCGAAGGGGTCCCGGAGCGTATTTTGCTAACCATGAAAGGTAAAAAATGGTTTGAAAAGGAGCTGTTTTAGCGCGTCAAAAAAGGGGTGGATCCAGCCTGTTTTTTTCCTATTTACATATACGGCTTAACTATGGACTAACTATGGACTAACTATGGAGTATCTATGGAGTATCTATGGAGTATCTATGGAGTATCTATGGAGTATCTATGGAGTATCCCCGGACAAGAAATTTGTTTTTTATTGGTATTCATGAATGCGCTGTATTTGGACGATCCAAAAAAATGAACAGAACACGAATTTGGGATGGAAAACTCTGTCTTATTGCTATTCATACACAACTTATGAGATTGATCCGTCGTATTTCCTATTTGTGCTAAAATTAGAACCCCAAGCCCTTTGTTGATTTGCTAATTAAAGTTTTTGTTACCTATCTTTTTTATTGTCGGTTAATTGGCAAAAAGTCCCGTTACATGGGGGTGGCACTGCTGTGTTTGGGGTAAATGCCCTTAGTGGAAGTATGGGAATTTATGATTTGTGTTAATTTTTTTTCAAAAAAGTGCGATTCGTAGGGGAATAAATGTTAAATTTAGCGTTCATAAGTTAAGACTTGAAAAATATGTTTTATTAAGAAACTATTTTTTGAAACTTCAAAAGAGGGCGTAGGGGTGCGTCCTCTTTTATATTTGTGCTTGTGCCATCCCCGGGCTTCCCTTGGTATCTGTAATTTGGTATTTCTATTTTTTTTTTTGTATTCCCTGTTTATGTGATTACAACCGATGGGGCAATTATCTGTTGGGCCATATTTCAGGGAACTTGGAATAGGAGCTTCTTTCCATAGGGAGGGCAGAAAATTCCATATAGATATAAATCATATAAAAGTTATTGTTTCCTATACCAATTCTAGGTTGGAAATTAAATTGAACTGCTTTAATGAGTAGGAGATTGTGGTAGGTGGGGAAAAGGTAAAATAATTTAAGTTATGGTTAAGATAAATTATTTTAATAAATTGAATTTTAATAATTTAAGTATTAAAAATAATATACATAGATTTTTCTTATAGTGGTGTTTTTAAGCAATTTGGGGCTATTTTTCAACCCTGTTGTCGTCAAATGAGGAAGGGAGCAGTTTAGGAATTAATTTAATGAATATCGGCAACAGAACAGCCCCTCCGGGAAGTATAAAAATAGCTAGCGAAGGGATGCTTTTAAAAATATCGATTAGGTAGTTCTGTACTTTTTTCTTCTCTTCCGGGCTAAGATCCTTCATTGTGGATTTGGTTAAAAGGGAGACGAGTTCCTTACTTTCGGAAAGCTCTTTTTGTAACCGTTTGCTGTTCCTGAGGATTAGTTTATTTACAATTTTAGACATGCTATCGTAAAATTGAACGGCCAGATTGTGGTCTTGGAGATGGGGAATTTTGTCGGCATTCAATTGAAAAAATCCGGTAACATCCTGTAACGATTTTGTTATATCATTTTGGACAAAACCAAGGTCCTTTCCCAGGCCAAAAATGAAGTCCGATTCCGTGTAATCCAATGACTGGTCTTCCCATGCCGTTAAGCAGGCGATATCCAGGAAATACCTGTTTTCCGAATAGGAATAATTGTTGACCAATTGATTCCTGTAGGTGCCGTCAAAATCCTGTTTTGTACTTTCAATAAAGGTTAGGGAGGAGGCGAATAGTTGCGCCAATTTTTTGTCGCTCTTGTTTTTCTCTTTGGAATTTAAGGTATGATAGGTAATGTTTATGGTGATATATTCCAAACTCTGGGCATATTCCTTTATGGCTATTTCCCCTTCCAGATACCTTTTGAAGCTTAGGACATCTATAAAAAGCAGCGAATTGGTTATGATGTTGTTGAAGGTTTTGCTGATAACATTATCCTCCAAATATATTCTGGAGTTTAAGAGGTTTTCCAATTTGGAAGACGTTTTCTTAGTTGTCAGGAACTTGTTTAAAAAGGAAATCCTGTTTATTCCCAGATCCTTATAAAACATAAAAACAGACCCTAGGAAGGCTTCAAAATTGGGCTCCTTGTTTTTAAACCTATAGGCAAAATAGAGTGCGGTGATTAAGTTGATCTTTGCTTTTTCATCCTCGGACAAGGGAACCTCTCTAGTGATAAAAGGAGGAACGTCCAAATTGATACCATAAACAAAACCTGTACTTTTTAGAAGGGTGTATACCTCTTCAAAGGATCCAAAATAATCGTGGTTGTCCTTTACTAAGTACCCAAATTTATCTATCCAACCAGGGGTTGAAGGATTCATAGATCCAAATTTTAATGGGTAAAATTAAATTAAAATATGTGACTTCATTCTTGTCATGATCGTTTTTTCGGTGAAAGGTGATTTTGGTTATTGGGCTAAAATTCGATAAATGAATATTATCTTCTCGTAGCCTTATTAAATTTAGTAATGATTTTTAGTTTTATGCGGTTATTTGGGATGGTTGAAGGAAGGGGAATTTAATATAAGGCATACCCTTTTACCCGATCATCGAGATGTAAACCTGTTAGCCCGTTCCGTTCAGGATAGCCTGCTTTTGTAGGTAGACAGACTTGCCCCTAGATGGTTTACTTGAGGAGGAAATAAAGAGTTGTTAGGAGCGTTAATGCTACAGTTGGAAAAATATACATTTCTTTAGTACGATGCTTACGGGCCCTGTTTTTGATTTTTTCCTTTATTTTCCTCAATTCTGTTTTGGATACCTTCTTGAAGGTAAGTTCTGTAAGCGAAGGCAAGGTATCGGAATATATAGTATCCCTATTGTTGCCCTTGAACCGGGCCCGTTTGGATGGTTTTAGGGAGCGATTCTGTTTCACTCTATTGTTCATGTCCGCTACATGTCCTGCCCCGCTCATCGCTTGATATGGTTACATCTAATTAAAAATAACAAAAAAACGCAGTTTACAAAACCTGATGAATTACGAACACACTATTCCCATTCCGTATGGAAGATACCCTCCATATCGGTCCTTTCATAGGTGTGGGATCCAAAGTGGTCCCGCTGGGCCTGTATAAGGTTCAAGGGCAGTCTTCCGGAGGTGTAGGCATCAAAGTAGGTCAAGGAGTTGGATAGGCCCGGCAAGGGAATACCATTTTTAGCGCCATAGGCTACAAGATTTCTCGTGGCCCCTACCGTAGCTTGAACCTTGGGGACAAATTGGGGGGACAACAATAAGTTGGGCAATTGCTTGTCCTTGGTAAAAGCGGTGGATATGTCCTCCAACAGACCGGCGCGGATAATACATCCCGCTCTCCAAATTTTGGCGATTACGGAAAGATCCAGATCGTAGCCATATTCCTTGGAGGCATCGGCCAATTGATGGAGTCCCTGGGCATAGGTGGCAATAAAGGAAAAGTAAAGGGCTTCCTCCGCCCACTTGGCCATTTCCTTCTTGTCCATGATGGCCGGTTCCGGCCTATTGTACAACTTATCGGCCAAAATCCTTTCTTCCTTTAAGGCGGAAATTTCCCTCATGCTCACCGCTATATCTATACTGGGAATGGGAATGCCCAGATCCATGGCATTTTGGGAGGTCCATTTTCCGGTACCTTTTTGTTTGGCCTTGTCCAATATCTTGTCTACCAATCTTCCTTCCCCTTTGTCGTCTTCCTGTTTAAAGATTTCTACCGATATTTCTATTAAAAAGGACTGTAATCTACCTTTGTTCCATGTGTCAAAAATGGCGTGAAGCTCATCATTGTTGTATTTCCCCGCCTTTTTTAGAAGGTCGTATATTTCGGAGGTAAGTTGCATTAGGCCGTACTCAATGCCGTTATGTACCATTTTTACGTAGTTTCCGGCAGATTTGGGTCCCAAATAGGCTACACAGGGTTCCCCTTTAAATTTGGCGGATACCGCTTCAAATATAGGTTGTACTTCCTTATAGGCCTCTTTGTTTCCACCGGGCATTATGCTGGGCCCCCGTCTGGCACCTTTTGCCCCTCCGGAAACACCGGAGCCAAAAAAATGGATCCCTTTGTCCTGTAAATAGGCTTCCCGGCGATCGGTATCGGTAAAAAATGAATTGCCACCATCTATAATAAGGTCATTTTTGTCCAAATAGGGCAATAGACTTTCAATTACGGAGTCCACTATTTTACCTGCCGGCACTAAAAGCATAATTTTTCTGGGCTGCGATAAGGACTGTACGAAGTGTTGGATATCTGTGGAGGCGTTTACTCTTTTGGTATCCTGACCTTCTTCTATCAGGGCATTTACTTTTTCATCATCTAGATCGTATCCCATGGCCGAAAAGTTGTTGTCCGCAACGTTTAAAATAAAATTACGTCCCATAACGCCCAAGCCGATCAATCCAAAATCATATGTGTTTTCCATGTTTTTTGCTTAAAGTTATTTAACAAAATAATGAAGCTTTTGTTAAGTGTCCTTGTTTATAAATGAATAATCTAAATTAGTTTTATCTTCGCATGATAATTCAAAAATCAAAAATAGTCAATTAAACGGTTTTTAAGGCCAAAGTTTTAAATTCCCAACTAATTGAACAATACTTCCAATAATTATATTATGAACAAAACAGCAAATCAAATGCTTGTTATTTTTGGGGCGTCGGGAGATTTAACTGCAAGAAAGCTGGTACCGGCTTTATTTAATCTATACAAGGCAAAACAGCTTCCTGATAATTTCGTGGTATTGGGAGTAAGTAGGAGCAACCTGACCGATGGTGAATTTAGGAGGAAAGTGGTCCAGGAAAGTACGTACCTTAGGGATAAGGTAAAGGATACTTCCCCAGATTTTATAAACACCTTTGCCGATAAGTTTTTTTATGAGGATCTGGGCGAGGATTACAATAAGGAATACAGTAAGTTGGGAACCAGAATAGCTGACCTTAACAATAAATTTAGTATCGGGGGCAACTATATCTTTTATCTTTCAACCCCACCAAGTCTTTATGAACTAATAGCAAAAAACCTTTCCGATCAAGGCTTAAACAATGAAACCAACGGGTGGAAGCGGATCATTGTAGAAAAGCCATTTGGCTATAGTTTGGAAACGGCCAAAAAACTTAATATTGGGCTGCAAACGTATTTCAAGGAATCACAGATCTATAGAATTGACCATTATTTGGGCAAGGAAACAGTTCAGAATTTATTGGTGACCCGTTTCTCCAATAGTATTTTTGAACCCTTGTGGAACCGGAATTACATACACCATATAGAAATCACCAATGCCGAGAGTGTTGGTGTGGAAAAGAGGGGCGGTTATTATGATAAATCGGGTGCGCTCCGGGATATGTTCCAGAATCATTTATTGCAGATAGTTTCGTTAATAGTAATGGAACCGCCAATAGATGCAAGCGCACAGGAAATAAGGAACGAAAAGGTGAAGGCCTTAAAATCATTGCGGATTATGCGCGATGAGGAAACCCTGTACAATAATACGGTAAGGGCCCAATACCTGTCTTCTGTTATAGATGGCAAAAAAGTGAAGGGTTATAGGGAGGAGGATGGCGTAGATCCCAACTCCAAAACGGAAACCTATGCAGCCATTAAATTTTTCGTGGATAATTGGAGATGGAAAGACGTCCCCTTTTATGTACGTACCGCTAAAAGGATGCCTACCAAGGTTACCGAAGTGGTGATACATTTTAAATCGCCCCACCATCAGGTGTTTAAAAATTCCGATATGAACAACAAGGACAACCAGTTGATCATCAGGATTCAGCCGGATGAAGGTATACTCATTAAATTTGGGGTGAAGGTTCCCGGGCAGGGCTTTACCGTAGAACGTGCCAACCTCGATTTCTATTATTCCAATTTGGCCGATAACAATGTAATGGACGCTTATGAAAGGCTGTTGTTGGATGCTATGCAGGGCGACGCTACCCTTTATGCCAGAGCGGATGAAGTGGAAGCGGCATGGGAGTTTGTTGATCCCATACTGGACTATTGGAAGAATGGTTCGGATGTGAACATCTATGGTTATTCTTCCGGGGTGTGGGGGCCTACCAATTCGGACCGTTTATTGGAGGGCGACCTAAAATGGAGGAATCCCGGGGAAAATCTGGCGGATGATCCCGGTTTCTGTGTTATTAAGTAAAAATTAATTTAATAAAATATAATAGATGCATATTAATATATCGCCTACCAAAACGGAAGTTGCCAAAAAATTTTCCGATTATCTGGAAGCAATGATAAAGGAAAATAAAACAACCCATATTGCCCTGTCCGGGGGGAGTACCCCCAAGGTGGTGTTTGATTATATGGCGGAACATTATAAGGATGTGGATTGGTCTACGGTCCATTTGTATTGGGGAGATGAACGATGTGTTCCTCCTACCGATTCGGAAAGTAATTATAAAATGACGGTAGACCACTTATTGTCCAAGATCAATATTCCCCAGGGGAATATTCATAGGGTTCACGGGGAAGATCTACCGGAATTGGAGGCCGTAAGATATGGAAAGGTCTTGGAAGAGGCATTGCCCATAGGGAACAACCTGCCTCAATTTGATCTGGTCATACTAGGTATGGGTGATGACGGACACACCGCTTCTATTTTTCCACATGAAATAGGCCTATGGGACTCCGCCAATAACTGTGAGGTAGCCGTTCATCCCGATTCGGGGCAAAGAAGGGTTACCATTACCGGTAAGCTGATCAATAACGCCAAAGCGGTAGCGTTTCTGGTAACGGGTACTGGCAAAGCAGAAAAAGTAAGGTCTATTATTGCCAAGGAGGAAGGCCATGAAAGTTATCCGGCTTCCCTGGTAGCACCTTCATCAAATGAATTGATCTGGTTCCTGGACGAGGAGGCCGCTGCCCAAATCAGCTAAGCGGGACCTAGATTGATTTTTACATTTTCGTTGTCCAGATCCTTTAAGTGATCGTTGATTTTAAATTGGGACGAATCAAATTGGGTACTTCGGGACATGGCCTGTTTTTTTCGTTGAATGCTGCGTGCAAACCGGCGAACTCCCTGTTCGTCCTCAATGATCAGGCCGGGCACAGGGGTGCTCCGTCCGTCCGCATCTTTGGCAACCATGGTAAAATAAGAGGAATTACAATGTTTCTTTTTGCCAGTGGTTACATTTTCAGATTCCACGCGGACGCCTATGACCATGGAGGTGCGTCCGGTATAATTTACCGAGGCCTTAAGGGTGATCAATTCCCCAACTTCAATGGGATTTAAGAAATCTACTTTGTTTACGGAGGCGGTAACACAATACTTTCTGGAGTGTTTGGAGGCGCAGGCAAAGGCTATTTGGTCCATTAGGTTCAATATGTGGCCCCCGTGTACCTTTCCCCCGAAATTGGAATGGGAAGGCAGCATTAATTCGGTTATGGATATTCTGGATTGTTTGGCTGATTTAAATTTGTCCATTGTTTTTAATTTAAATGGGGAGATTTTTCCTTTTCTACGGATGTGATAAAATATTTGGTGTCCCCCAACCAAAAGAAGGTCCTGTAACGCTCTATATAGGTTACTTTTACATAAGACCCTTGGTATTCCTTCAATTTGGCAATTACATCGTCCTTTAGGACCGAAAAGGTGAAAATCTGTGCTCCGGATATTCCTTGACTGATCTCACCTTCCCATGTTTTTATGAGTACCCCCTTTTCACTTATTTTAATCAGTTCCCCGGAACGGATACCTTCGCTGTAGGGCACAAAATACACAAAACAAAAATAGGCTACCATAATCAGGGCCAGGCCTAGCGCGATCAATCCGAGTATTTTTTTCACACGTTTAAATTTTAGTAATTAATTGATATAAAATAAATTATAAAATTGAGAACGTGTGCAATTGCTCGTTGCCCTCGTTCTCCCATTAAAAATTTTAAGCATCCCCTTTTGTGAATGTATTTTTAAAATTTATTAATGCTCGTTTCATCTGTTTATATTTGTTGCCTGCCTTCGCTGGCAGATAGGCCTACTCCCGATATAGGGCTTTGGGTTCTATAAATTTTGGGTATCCATAGCCGGCAAAAGGCAGTGGGTAGTGAAATCTTTTTTATTTTACCAACTGTAAACTGCCTACTGTTTACTGCCCACGTATCTTCCAAATTATTGCAAGCTTAAGGGTTCCTCGTTTTCGCTATTATCCTCATGTGCTCTTTTTAAAAGGGGTTCGGGGATGGATTTTTTTGCCTTGGCACCCATTTTCTTTAGTTTTTCTATACTGGTAATGATATTCCCCCTACCATCTACCAACTTGTTCATAGCGCCTTTGTATTCCGATTTAGCTTCGTCCATCTTTTTGCCCACCTTCATCAAATCTCCCACAAAACCCTCAAACTTATCATATAGGGCCCCTGCCTGCCGCGCAATTTCGATGGCATTACGTTGCTGCTTTTCATTGTTCCACATGGTATCTATAGTGCGTAAGGTAGCCAATAGGGTAGAAGGGGTCACTATGATGATATTCTGTTCAAACGCCTTGTTGTACAGGGTGTTGTCATTGTTTATGGCTATGGCAAATGCGGGTTCAATGGGGACGAACATCAGTACAAAATCCGGGCTTTCCATTTCGTAAAGGTCCTCATATTTTTTGGCAGAAAGTTGGTCCACATGTCTTCTCAAGGAATTGATATGGTCCTTAAGGAATTTATCCTTCAGTTCCTCCTCTGCATTTACATAACGTTCATAATCCGTAAGGGAAACCTTGGAATCCACTATCATTTTTTTGCCATCGGGCAGGTTGATGATAACATCGGGCAGTACCCGACTCCCATCCTCACGGGTAAAACTTTGTTGCACCGTATATTCCCTGTCTTTTTCCAGGCCCGATTTTTCTAGGACCCGCTCCAATACCAATTCGCCCCAATTGCCCTGCATCTTGCTATCCCCCTTTAGGGCCTTGGTGAGATTTTCGGCCTCCTGTGTAATTTTAAGGTTTTGTGTCTGTAGATTGGCCAATTGTTCCTTTAGTGCAGAATGCATGCCCACACTTTCCTTTTGGCTGTCCTCTACCTTTTTTTCAAAAAGAATTATCTTCTCTTGTAAGGGTGTCAATATATTTTTAATGTTCTCCTTGTTCTGTTCGGTGAATTTGGTGCTTTTTTCATCCAAAATCTTATTGGCCAGATTCTCGAACTCTTTGGTGAATTTTTCCTGTAATTTTTCTACTTCCCCCTTTTGTTCCCTGTTTTTTAAGTCCAAATTCTCTATTTCCGCCTGATAGCGGACTATTCTATTGCCCAATTGCTCCTTTTCGGATTGTAAATGGGTTTTGTGCTCTTCGGCATCCGAGAGCTTTTGTTCCAGGATGCCGAGGTTGTTCCTCAACTGTTGTTCCCGCTCCAGAAGGGCACTTTGGCTCGATTTTGTTTTTAGATTTTGGATATAATTTCCAAGGAAATATCCAACTGCCAGGCCCACTAGGGCAAGGACGGAATAGACTAGCAATTCGTTCATTTAATCATTGGTCTTTGTTGTAAAGATAGTAGATTGTGTTAAAAAAAAGGGGATCGGTCTTTATTACTTATTAACTCTAAAAGAACCTGTCTTGGGGTGGAAAGTAATGGTGTCCGGAGGGAAAAGGTTTTCAAAACTTTTCTTTGCTATCAATTCGCAAGGAGATCCAAAGGTGCTTTGGTTTCTTTCCAATATCAACATTTTGTCGCACAGCTGAATGGCTATTTCAATTTCATGGGTAGTGAAAAGAATGGTCTTTTTGGTGGTGTGGGCTATGGATTTGAGCAATTTCAATATTTGGACCTTATGGTACAGGTCCAAATGTGTTGTAGGTTCATCCAATAAAATAAGTTGGGTGTCCTGGGCAATGGCCCTGGCAATCATGGCACGCTGTAATTGCCCATCGCTAAGTTCATAGCACTTTTTGTTCTTCAGTTCTGAAATCCGAACCATTTCCAATGCCATGGCAATCTTATCCCTGTCGTTTATGGTCAATGTGCCCAACCAATTGGTGTATGGTTGTCGGCCCAGACTGATGAGCTCCTGCACCGTTAAATTTTTGGAAGCAATGGGTTCTGTTAAAACAACACTGATTTCGGCAGCCAATTCGGTTATGGTGTGCTGTTCCAAAGGCAACTTGTTCAAAGTGATATTGCCCGATAATTTAGGCTGTACATTGCCGAGGGTGCGCAATAAGGTGGACTTACCTATACCGTTAATACCAACAATGGCGGCAAGTTCCCCGTTTACCAAGGAAAAATTAATATCCTGGGCAATGCAGGACCGTTGCTTCTTGTTGGAATAACCTATGCTCAGGTTTTCCGTTTTCAGGGCGATATGGGGAGTATTTGTATCTATCTGAATTGAATTTTTATTGCTAAGTTATTGGTTTTTGTATTAAAAGATTTCATTTTATACTGCTTTGTCAATGAAACTACATTATCACGGTCCGATGGATCGGAAATTAGAAAATCATTTTCCTTTTTTTTAATAAAAGCCAAATAACCACGGGTGCCCCAATGATGGATGTTATAGCGTTAATGGGCAAGACACTGGCCGAATTGGGCAGTTGGGCAATGGTATCGCAGATCAGCATCAAAATGGCACCGTAAATCAATACGGCCGGAACTAAAATCTTATGATCGGTAGTGTTAAAAATTTGTCGGGTCAAGTGGGGTACGGCCAGGCCTATGAAGGCAATAGGCCCTGCAAATGCCGTTACGCCACCTGCCAATAATCCCGTAGCTGCAATTATGGAATATCGGGACCGTTTTATATTGACACCCATACTTCTGGCATAGTTTTCCCCCAATAAAAGGGCGTTCAAGGGTTTTATATAAAAAATACCTATCAAAATCCCGATCCCAATGATGATTGACAACAACAAGAGTTGGTTCCAGGATAAATTTCCTATACTTCCAAAGGACCAGTATACATATTGCTGTAATTTTTCGGCCGTAGAAAAATAGGACAGCACGCTTACTACTGCAGTGGTAATACTGCCAAACATAAGGCCAATGATAAGTAGGGCCATAGTGTCCTTTACTTTGGTCGCAACTACCATGACGGCCAATAATACCACAAAGCTTCCAATACTGGAAGCCAAGGCCAAGGAAATATCATTTACCATCCCAAAGGCAAATATTCCGGAGAATAGGGAGGATCCAAGAATCAATAGGGCGGCGCCCAAACTTGCGCCAGCGCTTATACCAAGGACAAAGGGGCCGGCCAAGGGATTTCTAAATAAGGTCTGCATCAATAGACCGCTCAAGGCCAGGCCACTACCGGTCAATATGGCGGTAAACGCCTTGGGAATTCGGTAGTTCCAGATAATATAGCTCCAGGAATCCACTGTGGAGGGACTGCCCATTATTACATTCAATGTATCCTGTAAGGGAATGGATACCGAGCCCAGGCTGATGTTCACCATGAAACAAAGCCACATAACCAATAGGAGAAGGATAAAATAGATTCTATGTGTTTTTGGTTTTAGCACTTAATCCAAGGGTTTAAAAAAGGTAGGGATATAATCGGGAAGCAGTTCCGGATGAAAAATTTGGATTAGGTCTTTTAGGACAAGGTCCGGTCTGTTTGGTGCCAGTTCAAAATAGAGCAATCCCCCTGTCTCCCCTTTAGTATTGGCATAGGTATACGTTTTTTTATTTCTGAAGGCGGAAAATTGTGCATAATGTTGGTTGGCTTCCTTTAGCGCGGAATAACTGCCAAATTGTGAAGGGGAGATCCAAAAATCGGCATTCTGGGCCCTTTCCAATACACTTTCCAAACTTAAGGATAGGCTGCCGGTAGCTGGGGTACCGTTCCATAAATATTCCGCATTGGCATCCTCTATAAATTTAGAGGCCCAACTCTTTCCTCCAGGGAGGTACCAGATATCCTTATAAAGGGCACCGCTTAATACTTTGGGCCTATTTTTAGCCTTTTCGGCCAAGGCCTTGGCATTATTATAATTGTCCTCAATGGATTTGAATATAAGATCGGCCTCTTTCTCCTTTTGAAAAAATGGAGCGAAAAATTTTATCCATTCCGCTTTTCCCAATGGGGTTTCTTCTGTCCAATCCCCATTGTACACCACTGGAATATGGGAACGTTGAATAGTTTCGTAAGCCCTGTTTTCGCGATTAATGCTAAATCCTATTACTACTTCCGGATGTAAGGCGATCACCATTTCTGAATTTAAGGCTTCATTGTTGCCCAGTTCCTGGACCAATCCTTCATTTATTCGAATTCGGGTCTTGGGGGAAGAAACGTACTCCATATTTGGAAATCCAATTAATTTGTCGGTTTCCCCCAGTGCTTCCAAAGCAGGGATATGGGTGGTAGAGGTCACCACTATATTCTGGACCGGTACCCCAATAATGGCATCATACTCCTCACTGTTCAGGGTTATGGCAGACAATTTTTCTTTAGGGACCAGTGCATAGGTAAAACTATCCCCGGATTCCGGCCAGGGCGACAATACCTTAATTATCGTTATATCGGGCGATGTCCTCTCCAGCGTAAAACCTTGGGCATATTCTATATTATTGTCAGGCAACAAAACGGAATTGGAAACAGCCTCCCTTTTAGGTTGCTTGCATGAATATAGACATAGAAGGAAGAGTATAAGATAGATCTTGTTCAAGGGGCTAAAGGTTTGTTTAAGAATTCAAAAGTAGTATTAATTTCTTGAATCAAAATTTTCAAAAGCCTATAACGATTAGTTTCAGGGATTCAAAGTTGGCAGTGACAGTTGGTAGTAGGTAATTTCATTTTATAGCGGTATTAACATTAATTGGCGAACAAAGTAAAAAGAAAAAAGAACGGTGATACATCCAAAAAAGTAGTAGTTTTGTAGCGAATTTTGGTTTCTATTCCCAATTTAATCGGGATAGAATTAAAAGGGAATTCGGTGAAAATCCGAAACTGTTCCCGCAACTGTGAGCTGTGCCGAATCGGCACCGATGTTTTTCCATCGGTGCGCAGTAGGCGGCTATCATTACTTCTAATACCACTGCCCAAAATTAAAGGGTGGGAAGGTAAATGATAGTACGCAAGTCAGGAGACCTGCCATATTCATCACTAAATTGATAGGACCTGCGGGAAAAGGGTCTTCTTGAATATGAAAAGAAAGCAATTATTTTTATTTTTCATGGGGCTATTGGCCTTTGTCCAAGTTTATGGGCAGAGCGATAGTGTTATTGTTTTGGATGAGGTTATTTTGAGCGATGCCAAACTGCTTCACTTTTCAAAGGGGACAAAAGTGAAGGTGGTCCATGATTCCGTGCAACAAAAAAGTGGTACTTCCCTAACCGATCTACTCCGTTACAATTCCAATATCTATTTTAAGGAAAATGGTTATGGAATGGTCTCTTCGGCTTCATTTAGGGGTACCAACGCCCAACAGACCGCCGTTGTATGGAACGGTATCAATATAAACTCGCAACTTACAGGGCAGACAGATTTCAATACCCTTATTCCAGGGAATTATGGCGATGTAGTGGTTAGAAGTGGCGGTGGCTCCGTCCAATATGGGAGCGGTGCGGTTGGCGGAACCATTTTATTGAACGATAGTTTTAAGTTTAATGATGGCTGGAAAAACAGGCTACTTTCCAGTTATGGTAGTTTTAATACCGGTAAACTGGCTTTTAATACTTCCCTCGGCAAAGAAAAAACGTTTTTTCATGTGGGGATAGACCATATTACTTCGGATAACGATTACAAGTACTTGGGAACGGACCGAAGAAACGGGAATGGGGCATACGATCAACTTAATTTTAATGCCAATGCTGGTTTTATTTTATCGGATGGACAAATATTAAAATTGTATCACAATACCTTTAATGGGGATAGGGATTTTTCGGGGACCTTGACGGCACCGGCAGACGAAAATTACCGGGATTTAAACCATAGGTCGCTCATAGAGCTGAGCAGTTTTGATCAACGAAGGATAGCTCGTTTAAAAGTGGGGCATTTGTACGAACGTTATCGGTATTTTCCCAATAAGCAGCGAGATGAGTTTAGTTTTGGGCAAGCCCATACGGTCCTTGCCAATTACGATTATAAATATCAATGGGACAAAATTACCTTAAATGGGATTATCGATTTTTCATCTGTTTGGGCCAAAGGGACTTCTATTGAAAAAGCCCATAGAAAGTATGCTTCAGGCACTTTTTTATTTTCCCATGAACTCTCGGAGAAATGGGATTATGGTATTAACCTGAGACAGGAAATCGTTAGTGATTATCAAAATCCCTTTCTTTTTTCTATGAACAGTAGCTACAAGCTAGCCAAAGATTACACTGTAAACTTGAGCGCCTCCAAAAATTACAGGGTACCTACCTTTAACGACCTTTACTGGACAGGAGCCGGAGCCAGTGGTAATTTGGATGTTTTGCCGGAGACTTCTTGGCAGGTAGAACTTGGCCAGACCGTTAATGTGAAAAATATGGCCCTTACATTAAATGGATATGTCATAACAACGGATAATCTTATTCAATGGCGACCCAATACCCAGGGCATTTGGATGGCTATGAACGTTCAGGATGTTTCCCAATACGGTCTGGAACTGGCTTGGGATTGGAAGAGGAAATGGGGAGACCGGGAGTTGGCCTGGGAAACCGAATATACCTTTACGAAGTCGGTCAATAATGAAACCAACAGGCAATTGTTATATGTTCCCGAGCATATGTTAAGGTCAAATTTAGCCTATCAATATAAGAAGTGGGTAGCTTTTTATCAATTTCTATATAATGGATCGGTCTACACTACTACCGACAATAGTGATAGCTTGCCTTCCTATACTCTCGGCAATATAGGCCTGGATTACCATTGGCCCTGCCTTTCCGGAATCAAATTTATTTTAGGGGCAAAGGTGAACAATTTGTATGACAAAGGTTATCAGAACGTGGCCTATAGGCCTATGCCCAATAGAAATTTTCAATTACAATTAATTACTAAATTTTAAACAACTTAAACACATGAAGATTAGAAATGTATTTTTATCCCTGATGATTATCGGCCTTTCCTGGTCATGTTCCAACGATGATGGGGAGATTCAAGAACCTCTTGGGGATTATGCCAATGGAATTTTGGTTTCCAATGAAGGTCCCTTTAGCAACGGTACGGGAACAGTCTCCTTTATTTCGGGGGATCTTTCCGCAGTGAATAACGGAATTTATAAATTGACGAACGGTGAAGATTTGGGAAATGTTGTTCAGTCAATAGGATTTACGGAGGATGAGGCTTTTGTTGTGGCCAATGTCTCCAACAGGATAAATGTAGTAGATAGATATACTTTTGAAAAAATGGCGAGCATTACCGAGGGATTGAACAATCCAAGGTATTTTGTTGAAGCCAACGGAAAAGGATATGTTACCAATTGGGGGGATACTGCAGACGAAACGGACGATTTCGTAGCCATTATCAATCTTCAAAATTACACTGTGGAAGGAACCATATCGGTAGTTTTGGGCCCCGAGGCCATTTTGGCCAAGGGCAATATGGTCTATGTGGCCCATCAAGGCGCCTGGGGACATAACAATAAGGTTTCGGTTATCAACACTACTTCCAACGAGGTAGAAAAAACGCTTACGGTAGGGGATGTACCCAATTCCATGCAATTGGATGACTCCGGAAATTTATGGGTACTGGCTTCAGGAAAACCTGCCTATACCGGGGATGAAACTTCAGGGGTATTATCTAAGATCAATACGGTAACCAATGAAGTGGATAATAATATCCAGTTTGAAACTACCCAGCATCCCGGAAGTTTAAACTTTGATGGGGGAGCCTTGTACTATCATTTGGGAGATAAGGTATTTAAACAAAGTTTGTCGTCCACCACCTTGGGTATGGAAACCGTTTTGGAAGGTGTTGGTTTTTACACAATGGTGGTAAACAATGGTAGGCTGTATGGGACCGATGCTGGGGATTATGCCAGTAACGGAACACTGACAGTTTACGATTTAAATACCGAACAGCCAATAAAAAACTTTACTGTGGGAATTATTCCCGGTGGAATTTACTTCAATTAAATTATTGGGCCATAAGCTGGGGTTTAATTTCAATCCACCTGCCTTTCATACAGTTCTGGGTGAGGTAATATAGGAACCATGAAGTTTGTTCGGCCCCAATGGCTTAGGTGTAACGAAGCCCCTCTGGTATATGGTTTTAACCATATACCAGAGGGGCTTGTATGTTATGGATCATTGGTGCGTTACGTTTATTGAAAGGAAATATCAATGGGTTTGTCCAGATACATATTGTCCTTAATAGGTGTAAACATTTTGGAGTTGGACACCTCATTTACGGGCAATTTTACGCTAAAGTCCCTTTTGGCACTTACCCCTGTAATTTCTTGAATGGCCCTAGCAAAAAGGGGTTCGTTTATATCCCCTAAAACACCTAGGTTGGCAAGATCCTCCTTTAAAACCACATCAGGGGCCAATCCGGAGGTATAATCCGAAAATCCGTCCGCATTTTCATTTCTTCCCATAAGGGGCTGCATGGCCCATTTATTGCTAGGGTTTATTTTATTTTCCCTATCGGATCTGTAGATATAGTCGTTATCTATATCATCTACCATGGTAACGGAAAATTCGTTTTTGCCCCTAGTGGTTTCGCCTATATGAAAGACATTGATATAGGGTGCCAGGCCGTTCATGACCAATTCACTGGCCGATGCGGAATTTTCTGTTGCAAGAATATATACCTTGTTAAGGTTTAAACTGTTTAAGGCTGTTCCGGAGTCTGTTTTATTTGCAAAATAATCTTCCAATTGCTCTTTGTTCAGCATGGACTGAATTTTATCGTTCCATCGCTGTCTTACATACAATTCGTTGGTATGGGTGCCATATACCATACTGGCCAATAATCTGGAACTGTTTACAGATCCTCCTGGGTTGTACCGTAGATCAAGTACCAATTCCGTTGCCCCTGCCGTTTTAAATTGTCCGAAGACCGAATTTAGTTGATCGTCATAGCCACTGGTAAAACCGTTGTACATGAGGTAGGCAATTTTAGTGCCGCTGACCTCTACGGTTTTCGCTACCAATATTGGATTTTCTTGTAACCCTATGGATTTGGTCAAAGTTATTTCCTTGTCATTATCGGTTATCACAGTGTCCGAAATATCTGCCATACCAAGGTTGTAGGTATCCGAACTTCCAAAAAGTAGGTTTATATAATTGGTATCGGTAAGTTGAATCCCGTTCACCCTGGTGAAAATATCCCCTCTGGCAATATCCTTGGTAGACGCATTGGAGTTAGGAATAATATAACGCACATATCCGAAGAGATCCGTACCGCTATCAATTCTGGCCAAACCAAACTCCAGTCCATTACTTTTTGATATCCCACTTAGGGAATTTACCAAAGTTTTATAATCATCTTCAACGAAACTAAACCGATCAACAGCAGAACTGCTGCCCACTACGCTGGAATGCTTGTAACAGGTTTGGTGGAAAAACTCCTCTGGATCGGTATATGTTTCAAGATAGGCTACATAGTCGTCATTGGTGGCGAATCTGTCATCTCCTAAATTGGGGGCGTCCGACTGCCAAAAATACCATTGGTTTAGGCCTTGCCACATAAAGTGCTGTACGGTCGACTCTTTTGGATAGACGAATGCATCATCATCCTTGTCGGAACAGGAAAGAACTACGGTAATTAAAAGTAGGCCCAGAATTTTTTTCATATGTAGATGTTTATTGTTTTTTAGCGGTCATATGTAATTCGCATATCTTCATTTGAGTTTGTGACCAAATTTTGGTCATGCTCATTTCATATGTAGATATTTATTGCTTTTTTAACATTCGTATGTAATTGTATTATTGGATTGCGCCGCACACTATATTCATTGGGATGGGCGGCACTTTAAACAGAGCAGTGGCTACTATTTTTTGGTCAATTTTAATGGTTTTTTAATATCCATGAACATATTGTCCTTGATCTTTGTGAACATTTTGGAGCTACTTACCAATTTGATCGGCATATCTACTGTAAGATCCATTTTTGCAGTAGTACCTGTAATCTCGGCAATGGCTTTGGCCAATAAGGGTTCGTCCATATGGCCCAGTACTCCCAAATTGGATAGGTCCTCATTCAATAAGATATCGGGAGACAGTCCGTTCGTGTACTCGGAAAAGCCATTGGCATTTTCATTTCGTCCGATCAACGGTTGTATGGCCAAATGATTATACTGGTTAATATTACCTTCCCTATCGGGGTCGTAAACATTGCCGTTCTCAAAATCATCTACAAAGGTAACGGAAAATTCGTTCTTTCCTGTCGTTTTGGTCCCTATATGGATTACGTTTATATAAGGGTCCAGACCGTTCATGACCAATTCACTTGCCGATGCACTGCTTCCGGTGGCAATGATATACACTTTGCCCAGTTCTAACGAATTTATAGGGGTATTGTTGTCCGTCGTATCCGCAAAATATTCAATAAGGTCGGTATCCTTAAACTCAGATTGTAGCTTTTCGTTATATCTGGCTTTCAGAAAAACACTATTAGTGTGAGTGCCATAAATCATACTGGATAATAATCGGGCCGAATTTACGGATCCACCCGGATTGTACCTGAGATCCAATACCAGGTCCGTTACGCCCGCCGACTTAAATTCGCCAAAGGCATTGTTCAATTGTTCGTCATATTCGTTGGTAAAGCCATTGTACATTAAATAACCTATTTTTTTTCCCCCTGTTTCCAATACATTGACAATAAAGATAGGATTTTCGGCCAGGTTGGCTTCCTTGGTCAAAGTAACTTCCCTGTCCGTATTGGTAATTATATTACCGGAGATTTCGGCCATATTTAAGGTGTAGGTGTCTCCATCACCAAATAAAAGGTCCATATAATTATCAAGGTTAAGGTTGGTGCCATTAACGCCGGTAAAAATATCCCCTCTTTGGATATCCTTGCTAGAAGCATTGGAATTTGGCACAATGTAGCGCACATATCCATAAATATCATTACTGTCAAGAAATAAGCTCAAACCAAACTCCAGACCATTGCTCTTGGATATTCCTGCAAAAGATTGCGTCAATTCCTTGTAATCTTCTGAATAAAAACTAAAGCGGTCGTCCCTGTAAAGTAATTTCTCATCAAAAAATGTCCCGGGGTTTTCCGTTGTCTCCAAAAATGACACATAATCGTCATAGGAGGCAAAACGGTCATCCCCTAAGTCGGCCACATCACCTTGCCAAAAATAGTAGGTATTCATGGTCTGCCACATAAAATCTTGGACAGTAATATCAATGTCCACTTCAGGGGCTTCCAATTCCCCGGCCACCTGCGGATCATCATTCTTGTTACAACTAATTAGGAGCAAGCCAACTCCTAAAAGAACCAATAAATACTTCTTCATAACTTTTAAATAATAGCCAAAACACAATGGGTAGTGGCTTACAAATATCATTCCATTAAAAAAGTATAGATCAGTTTTGGGGAACGATTTCAATTATATACGGTAATATTGCCAATATGGTTTCCGTTGGGCTAATTTACTTACATTGTAAGGAATAGGAAACTAATTGTAACAAAATTCGATGTAGGTCGTCTTGCCATTGTAAGCCTGTTATTCAGGATTATAAAACAACTAAACCAAAATGCAACAAACTGAGTTTTTAAATGTGGTTTTGCCATTTAAGGATAAACTTTATAGATTGGCCAAACGTTTATTGGTCTCTAAGGAAGAAGCTGAGGATGCCACACAAGAAATCTTAATGAAGCTATGGTCCAAGAACAATAAGATGGAAGGCTATAATAATGTAGAGGCTTATGCTATGATGATGACCAAGAATTTTTGTTTGGACCGACTTAAATCCAAACAGGCGGGAAATTTAAAATTGGTACACAGCAACTATAAGGATGAAAATGTTTCCCTACATAAACAGGTAGAGGTTATTGATAGTCTGGGTTGGATAGAAAGAATCATGGAGGAATTGCCGGCGCAGCAGAAAATGGTCCTGCAGCTTAGGGATGTGGAGGAGTACGAATTTGAGGAAATAGCCAAACTTTTGGACATGAGTGCCACAGCGGTGAGGGTTACTTTGTCCAGAGCTCGAAAAACAGTGAGGGAAAAATTGGTTAAAAAGCACAATTATGGAATTAAGTAATATAGAAAAATTATTGGAAAAGTATTTTGAGGCAAGGACTTCCGTTGCCGAAGAAGAGATGTTGAGGGAATATTTCACTAAAGAGGAAGCTCCTGAGCACTTAAAAGAATATGCCCCTATGTTTCAGTATTTTTCCGTAGCCAAAGAAGAGAAGTTTACCGGACAGGTTCCACTAAGACCTAGCAAAAAACGATATATAAAGTGGATATCCATTGCGGCTGTAAGCATTTTGATATTTGGTATATATTTTGGAAGAAGTTATCAAGAACGGAAGGAAGCGGAATACGCTTATCAGGAAACCAAAAAGGCATTAAGTCTTTTGGCCGCCAATCTAGGTAAGGGAACTGAAAAAGTAGCTTATTTAAAGGAGTTTGAAGAAACAAAGCAAAAAATTTACAACAATAATTAAATTAAAAAAGATGAAGAAGTACATCATAATAGTATTGGTAACCATGTTGCCCTTTATAGGGTTTTCACAATCCATGTTCGATAAATTTGAAGATCTGGATAATGTAAGTGCCGTTGTGGTCAATGAAAGTATGTTTAAATTATTGAGCAAGATAAACGTAGAGGTCGATGATCAGGAGGCAAAGGATTTTATGGATATAGCCCAAAACCTTAAAAATTTAAAGGTTTTTATTACAGAGGATAAAAAGATTTCCTCAGAGATGCAGATTACTATGGAGAAGTATTTGAAATCGTCATCCTTACAGGAGCTGATGAGGGTAAAGGATAAGGATGCCAATGTAAAGTTTTACATCAAGAGCGGTAAGGACGAAGACCATGTAAGCGAATTGCTCATGTTCGTTACCGGGATTAAAAATGGGAACGTGGAAATTAACGATAGGAAATTTGAAACGGTATTGTTATCGCTTACCGGAGATATTGATCTTAACAAGATAGGATCCTTGACCCAAAAGATGAATTTGCCGACCGAGTTGAACAAGGCGGGCAAGAATCAAAAATAGGAGGTAGGGGAAGTAGCTGCTTTGTAAACTACTTCCCTTGTTAATTGAAAATTAATATTACAGGAAATGGGAGCAAGAATTGAAAAAGTAGTCTTTGCAATGTTGGTAATCTTTACAATGCTGGCCTGTTCGTCAACACAGAGTCTACAGGAATATTATGTGGATAATGCGGATAATCCAAATTTTTTATCGGTAGATCTGCCGGTAAGTCTGTTGAATATGGACATGGCCGATTTGACCATGGACCAAAGGGAAGCCCTTGGGTCATTAAAAAAATTGAATATCCTGGCGTTTAAAATAACCGAGGATAACCTTCTGGAGTTCCAGAAAGAAAAAGCCAATATCAACGCTATCTTAAAGAATGGCAAGTTTACCGAGCTGATGAAGGTGAACACCGGATATGGCAAGGCTTCCGTAAGATATTTGGGCGATGATGATGCCATTGATGAGGTTGTCATTTACGGGGATAGTGAGGATAAGGGCTTTATGCTGGTCCGGGTCTTGGGCAAAAATATGAACCCTGCCAAATTGGTTCAATTTATGAAGGCAGTGGAAAAATCAGATTATAAGGGAGAAGGATTGGGGGAAATCGGAAATTTTTTGAAGGGGGTAAGAAAGGAATAAAAATTGTTGAGGCTTACAATATTTTGAGGCTCTGTACTGCTGAACGGCAATGCAGGGCTTTTTCCGTATTTAAGGTAGTGCCAACTTCATTTTCCAGATGTTATTTTAATATCAAAGTTAAGGAGCTGTTTAGTTTTGGCCATAGATTCCTTGTTTACATGCCTTGGGTAAAATAATGGTAAGAGTTTTTTATATTAGTACCAACAAAAACACAAACTAATTTTATTATGGAAAAGGCGGAGGAATGGTTTCATTACGGAATAGAACTGGCCAAGGAGTTTGGACCTAAGGTGCTAACGGCATTGCTGATTTTTTTTATTGGGCTATGGGTCATTAAAAGGATTGTTGGAGGTGCAAAAAAGATCATGAACAACAGTAAATATGATGAATCCCTACGGCATTTTTTACTTAGTCTGCTATCCTGGATACTAAAAATATTCTTAATCCTGGTGGTTATCGGACAATTAGGGATAAACATAACCACCTTCGCCGCTGTGATCGCAGCCGCCGGTCTGGCAGTTGGCCTAGCGCTGCAAGGCTCATTGTCCAACTTTGCCGGAGGGGTTTTGATCATGATTTTTAAACCCTATAAAATTGGCGATTTAATAGAGGCACAGGGGGTGTTGGGCAGCGTAAAGGAAATTGATATTTTTACGACCAAACTTATAACACCCCAAAATAAGCTGGCCATTGTACCCAATGGCGCCATGGCCAATGGCAATATCATAAATTATACGGCAGAAGGTAAGATGAGGGTGGACACTACCATTGGTATTGGATATGGCGAGGATATTAAGAAAGCAAAGGAAGTACTATTGGCGGTTTTGGAATCCAATCCAAAGGTGCTAAAAGATCCTGCACCATCGGTCAACGTATCCGAATTGGCCGATAGTTCCGTGAATTTTGCCGTAAGGCCCTTTTGTGCCCCGGGAGATTACTGGTCCGTGTATTTTGAAACTTTGGAAAACTGTAAGTTGGCACTGGATAAGGCTGGTATAGAGATACCATATCCGCATCAGGTAGAGATACAAAAGAAGGGCTAAGATTTGTTCTTTATATGGGGCGACCAATAAAAAGCAATCCAAAGAGGGATAATTAACTTTGGATTGCTTGGTGTTAAATCAAAAGAGCTATTAAACTACTTACGGCTTGTTTAAATTCCTGTATAATTGCTCGGGGCGATTTGTTTCAATTCGGATTTTATGGCTTCGGTCGTTTCCAAAGTATCGATAAAATTGGAAATGGACTGCTGCGTAATCTTCTCATTGGTACGTGTTAACCCTTTCAATGCTTCATATGGATCGGGATAGGCCTCACGCCTTAAAATAGTCTGTATGGCCTCAGCTACCACGGCCCAATTATTTTCCAGGTCCTGCTCAAACTTCTCCTTGTTCAACAATAGTTTGTTCAAGCCCTTTAATGTGGATTGAAAGGCTATAAGCGTATGGCCAAAAGGTACGCCAACGTTTCTCAGTACCGTACTATCGGTTAAATCCCTTTGTAATCTGGAAACGGGAAGTTTGGCGGATAAATGTTCGAAAATGGCATTGGCAATCCCCAAATTCCCTTCGGAATTTTCAAAATCGATAGGGTTTACCTTGTGGGGCATGGCCGAAGATCCCACTTCACCGGCTTTTATTTTCTGCTTAAAATAGTCCATGGAAACATAGGTCCAAAAATCCCTGTCCAAATCTATGATTATGGTATTGATCCTCTTGAGGCAATCGAAAAGAGCGGCCATATGGTCATAATGTTCTATTTGCGTAGTAGGAAAGGAATGGTACAGACCAAGCTTCTCCTGAACAAATTTTTGTCCAAATTCCCTCCAATCAATTTGTGGATAGGCCACTTTGTGGGCATTGTAGTTTCCTGTGGCACCACCAAATTTTGCAGCATTTGGAATATCGTTAAGCAAATTGAATTGTTCTTCCAAACGCACTGCAAATACCTCGATCTCCTTTCCCAAGCGGGTGGGGGACGCAGGCTGGCCGTGTGTTCTTGACAACATGGGTACAGCTTCCCATTCCTTTACCAAAGCCGTTAACTTGTTCAATACCTCCAAATATTGCGGTATATAAACCTCATTCATGGCTTCTTTGATAGAGAGGGGAATAGCGGTGTTGTTTATATCTTGTGAGGTTAGTCCAAAATGGATAAACTCCTTATAGGATGCCAAGCCTAATTTATCAAACTCTTTTTTTATAAAATATTCAACCGCCTTTACATCATGGTTGGTTATCTTCTCAATTTCCTTTATGGCAATGGCATCTTCAGAATCAAAATCGACATAGATTTTTCTCAAATCGTTAAATTTTGAACTGTCAAAGTTTGAAAGCTGGGGAAGTGGAATTTCACATAGCGCTATAAAATATTCAATTTCTACGCGTACCCTATATTTTATAAGGGCCTCCTCGGAAAAATAGGAGGAAAGGGAATCTATTTTATTTCTGTATCTACCATCAATAGGAGATATGGCGTTTAATTTGTTTAATGACATCTTGTACTATTTGATTGATTTTGGAAAAGCGCAAAGATAGCTATAAGTTGAGGAGTTTAAAAGTGAAGCGAAAGATTGTTCCGTTATTTGTTCTGTGGTACATACCTAGTTTAGTTTTGCCAAGGTCATCCTGGCCCTGGCCTTATAGGCGGCACTGCCATTTGGATAGTTCTGTTCCAATATGGAGCGCAATTCCGGATGGATCCAATCAAACTTCCTGCCCAATAGCAAAAGGCTGGTCATAGCATATGCCTGGGCAGCCACTTTATGGTTGCCTATGAGCCAGTCGAAACAAGCCGATGTTATGCTTTCCAAGTGCTCTTCGTTTATGGCATTAAGGGTTTCTTGGTCCTTTGATTGAAAGTAGGACTTCATAAGTGCCTCACATATTTTTGCCATGGGCCTTACCGCCGGATCCATATGTACGGCCCCAATATGGTGCACAAAAGTATCCATATTAGGGAAAAGATAGTTTAAATGTTCTTTGGCCATAAATTCCAAAACCCAACTTGCTTTGCAGGATACGGGGTCATCTACTTGAAAGGCAATTTCCAATAGGGTAGCAATATTAGAGGGGTTGTCTCCTATAAGGTTGGACATCTCCATTCTTTTGGTCCTGGAATGGTCAACGTTATTAAGGGCGTTATAAAGTACTATGTAGTTCACAAATATCCTTGCTTTTTTAAAACGGTTCTTATGCTGAAAAGTACGAATAAACCAATTGTAAATTCCCTGTACTTCTCAAAGGAATAAATATAACATATTCAATCCATAGATTCTCCGGATCTGGGGTCCGGACCGTCCATTTGGCATTTGTACAAGACTCTGCTTTGGGGATAGTCCGTGTAAACTACTTCATAGCCTGTCGCCGATTAAATCGGATACCAATTGGGGCACCCCATTAACGGCACTGGCCTGAATTATGGAGAGATCATTAAAATCTGTATGGGAAATATTCGGTTTTGGGTCGATAAAGTAAATGGGGGTGCCCCTGGATACATAATGTACTAAACCGGCAGCCGGATAAACCTGCATCGAGGTGCCTATAATAATTAATATTTGGGCTTGTTGTGTAATATGGGCCGCTTTTTCCAATAGTGGTACTTCCTCACCAAACCATACAATATGGGGTCGAAGCTGTTTCCCCTCTTCCGAGAGATCCCCAATTTTGATATCGGTTTTCCAGTCGATTATTTTGCTGGGATTAGCACTGCATCTGGCCTTTAACAACTCTCCGTGCAAATGAATTACGTTAGTGCTACCGGCCCGTTCGTGTAGATCGTCCACATTTTGGGTGATGATGCTGACTTCAAAATGGTCTTCCAGGTCAACCAAAGCCTTATGGGCCAAATTAGGGAAGACTTGGAGCAGTTGTCTCCTTCTCTGGTTGTAAAAATGGAGTACCAAATCGGGATTCTCCTGAAAACCTTGGGGCGTGGCCACCTGCATTACATCATGGCCTTCCCATAAGCCATCTGCATCCCTGAAAGTGTTAATTCCGCTTTCCGCACTAACCCCTGCCCCTGTTAGAACCACTATTTTTTTCATTGTAACGGATTAAAGGAATATTTGCAAAATTAATTGTTTTATTTTTAATACCTTAGTTATATGGTCGATCGGAAGCTGCTTGATTATTTGGAAGGGTTTATTACACCGGAACGCAAAGCCCGTTTCTTGGATATCCTGGACGAAAGGACAAATTATATCACTGTAGCCATAGAGGACGTTTATCAAATGCACAATACCAGTGCGGTTATCAGAAGCTGTGATATTTTTGGGATACAACAGGCCCATCTTATAGAAAGTAAGTTCGGCAAGCGACTGGACAAGGACATAGCAATGGGTGCCCAGCAATGGGTAGATTTAAACAGATACAATACTACAACAGATTGTATTGATGTACTAAGGCAAAAAGGGTATAAAATTGTGGCTACAACTCCCCATAGGGATAATTGTTCGCTTGCGGATTTTAAATTTGATGGTAAGACCGCATTGTTTTTTGGAACAGAACGGGATGGGCTAAGTAAGGAGGTCTTGGATAAGGCTGATTCTTTTCTTAAAATACCTATGGTCGGGTTTACCGAAAGTCTGAATATTTCCGTTCTGGCCGCAATAATTTTGCACACTTTATCAAGTCAATTGCGAGGTGGGAACATAAATTGGAGGTTGACCGAAGAAGAGAAACTTGAAAAAAGATTGATTGGACCATGAAATCTGTGAGGAGTTTAAAGGACGTTCTGTCCAGATACCATGGAATAAAATGATTTTTTTAGTATCTTTAATACAAGATTGACCAATACTGATAAGCTCATGGCAATATTACTTTATATCATAATAGGAATAATTGTATTAATTGCTGTTTTGGCCCTAATGGCCCCAAAAAAATATGATATTTCCCGATCTATAGAAATTTCCAATCCAAAAGCAGAAGTATTTAATACTATTAAATATTTAAAAAAACAGCAGGAATGGTCCCCATGGGATAAAAAAGACCCCAATATGGAAAAGAAATTCACAGGAACCGATGGGGAAGTAGGGGCCATAAGTTATTGGAACGGTAATAAGGATGTTGGAAAAGGGGAACAGGAAATAACAAAAATAATTGAAGGAGAAAGAGTAGAGACCGAGCTGAGGTTTATAAAACCTTTTAGGTCCACCTCCGATTGTTATTTGGATCTTGTGGAATCGGGAAATGGAAAAACCAAGGTTACCTGGGGTTTTAAGGGCGAGAATAAGTTTCCAATGTCCGTTGCCATGTTGTTTATGAGCATGGATAAAGCTGTTGGCAAGGATTTTGAAGAGGGACTTCGAAATTTAAAAAACATCATGGAAAAATAAATCGGTAGTGGAAAGTAATATGGTTGGCTGGTTCGAAATTCCGGTAACGGACATGATACGGGCCAAAAAGTTTTACGAGACGGTTTTTAACATCGCCATTGCCGTCCATGATTTGGACGGACTTGTTATGGGCTGGTTTCCGTCGGTACCAGGTAAATCTGGAGCTATGGGGTCTTTGGTACAACATGGGATGTATATTCCTAGTGCTACCAAGGGGCCTTTGTTGTATTTCTCCTGTAAGGATTTATCCATTGAATTGAATAGGGTAGAAGGTGCAGGAGGAATAATACTGCAGGCCAAAAAAGCCATTAGTGAAGACCATGGGTATATGGCCTTGATAAAGGATACCGAAGGCAACAGAATAGCACTTCATTCCCAAAATTAAGGGTTAGATGTAGAATATACTTGCCTCCGCCCTGGCGCCAAAGCGTATTGGAAGAGAGGTTGTACCGACTCCTTTGGATACGTACATTTTGGAAATGTCGTTATTGTACCAGCCTTTAACATATTTACCGCTTCCTCGGGGTGTAAAGAAGGGTTTTCCAAAAAAAGTTACTTGTCCGCCATGGGTATGCCCGGAAAGTATCAGTTTTGGTTTAATTTCTTGTTCCTTACAGATAAGGTCTATCTGCTCCCTGTAAGCGGGACAATGGTTAAGGACGATAGTAGGTAACGATTTGTCTATACCTTCTGTAGATTTTCTAAAATCGGGATGGCCATGTACCAAGTCGTCCAACCCGATAATGTTAAATTCCCTATTTTTAGTTTTTAGTAGGTATGTTTCGTTGATCAGAAAAACACCGTTATGGTTCACATAAGTGTTCTTTAGTTTTTGTAAATCAATTCTGCCGGAAGATTCCTTGTTTCCTAAAATTGCAATTTTTGGTATTTTGAAGTCAATTAGGCTTAGAAAATTATCCAAAACAGCTAAGTGTTTGTTCCTCTCTATAGAATCTCCCGTAAAAAAGATAACGTCCGGTCGTTCCTTATTAATTCGTTCCGCAATGGATCTATGAACAGATTGAATATTGCGCAAATGCAAATCGGTTAGGTGAATTGCTTTGATTTTATTGGAATCCAATTCCGAAATATCATGCTCCGTCCACTCTATAAAATTGGTCTCCAGCCAGTAGGAATCGAGTATAACAAAACTAACGGACCCCAAGACCATTTTCAGGATAAATTCTCTTCTATTCAATTTCATCTAATAACCGTTGGAAACATATTATGGCTATAAACAGGTAGTGCACGAAATTAGGAAACATTTTAAGAAATAATCTTGTAAAAAAGTTAAATCGGCACTATTTAGGGTAGGTTGGATAAGGTTTAAATCGTTTTCTTATTATTTTGGGGCCAACTCCAATAAGACTATATCAAAGTCATTTTTCATATTGGCGTTACCGCTTTTCCCTAAAAGAGGGGCATTGTGGTCCGGGCTACTTTTCCCTGTTAAGGACCTTGTATTCTTCGTAACAACTACTTATAGCATCCAATATTTGTAGATCATTGGCCGTAGTTATGAAAGATTTGGAGTAATTACAGTTATTAAGGATATCCTCAATATCTATCTTTTCCAATTGTAATAGCTCGGTCAAGGTTTCCCTGTCAAATTTTGAAGCCAAAAGATCCCTAATTTGATCGTCTTCCTTTATCTGGCGGAGTTTACGCATTTGGTTGGGTTTCTTTCCGAATAAATTTCTCAATAAATCTGCAGGGTTAAGTATGGCGCCCAATACCTTGGTAACTGCACTTGGGTTTTTGCTTCCGGCTTCATAACCTACGGACAATCCTGAAATACTGTACTGAAAAGCATTGTTCAGTGGTAAGTTCTTGACATCTATTTCCAGGTAGCCTGTAAGGGAGTAGGGCCTAACGATTACCTCTTCCAAGGCATATGCCAATTCAGTAAGGGATATTTTAGTTTCCTTAAATCTGAACATATCATTGGTTACCCTTACTTTTTGGGATTTGAATCCCAAAAAAGTGATGTAAAGGGTATCATTGACCTTAGCAGGAATATTGAATTCTCCTTTTTCATTGGTAATCGTTCCCACCACCTCGTTGAGATTCACAACATGGACACTTTCCATTGGCCGGTCGGTTTGGGCATTTAGGACAACCGCTTTTAATTGTTTTACCTCTTCTTCGTTTTTGTTTTCCTGGGAATATCCAATAGAAACAAAGATGAAGAATAGGGGCAAGAAATAATTTTTCATTAAAAAACTCGATATTATATTAGGTAAACTAACTAAAAAAATACGCCGAAGCGTATTTTTTTAATATACAATTAACTAAAAGAAGTCACTTTTTCGTTTAGTTCTTCTTTTTCCTGAACTACTGGCGGGGTTTCCTTTGGATGCGCCTCTGTCCCTTCTTCTTCCTTTGTTGCGATCACTATCCCTGAAATCCCGGCCTCCGCCACTTCGGCTTCTGTCCCGTCTTCCACGACCTCCGCCGCCGCCAGGATTTTTAGAAACTTCAACATTGACAAATCTGCCATCTACCTTAAATTCAGTGAAAGTTTTTAAAACAGCTTCGGTAGCAGAGGCATCCGTATTAAAGAAAGAAAAGCTGTCTTTTACATCAACTTTAAAAATATCGTCCTTGCCCAAATTAACGGTATCCCTTATGAAATCTTTTAAGGACATCCAATCATAACCATCCTTTTCCCCTACATTGATAAAGTATCTCACGTTTCCGTCAGCAGGGATACGGCTATCCCCATCCCTGGATCCTCCCCTTTCCGCACGGTTGCCGGAATCGGAAGTATTTAAATCTTTGGTTTTGTTGTAGTAATTAAAGAAACGTGTAAATTCTACAGAAACTATTTTTTTGATAAGTTCTTCCCTATCAATACCGCGGAGCACATCATTTATGGCAGGCAAATAATTGTCCACTTCCTCGTTCACTTTGGTATCCTTGATCTTGTTGGCCAAATGGTAAAGCTGTATCTCACAAATTTCCATTCCCGTAGGAATTTTTTTGGAAATAAAAGCTTGCTGGATTTTATTTTCAATGGCCTTGATTTTTCTTAGTTCACTTCTGGTTACAATGACCATGGAAATACCTGATTTACCGGCTCTTCCCGTCCGTCCACTTCGGTGCGTATAGGTCTCAATTTCGTCTGGCAACTGATAATTGATGACATGGGTAATGTCATCAACATCAATACCACGTGCGGCTACATCTGTGGCGACCAACATTTGTATTTGCTTCTTGCGGAAGGAGTTCATTACCAAATCTCTCTGGTTCTGGCTTAGGTCTCCGTGCAATGCGCCGGCATTGTAACCATCCTCTATGAGCTTTTCGGCTACCTTTTGGGTATCCCTTTTTGTTCTACAGAAAATAACGGAGAAGATATCGGGATTGGTGTCGGCAAGTCTTTTTAAAGCGGGGTAACGATCACGCCCGCCTACTACATAATATTCATGTTGTACCGTGGTTGCTCCTGAATTTTTTGTCCCTACCGTAATTTCTTGCGGATCGTACATGAATTTTTTTGCTATCGCAGATACCTCCCTGGGCATGGTTGCGGAAAATAGCCAAGTGGACTTCTCTTTTGGAGTGTTGGATAGAATTTCTTTAATATCTTCCATGAAGCCCATATTCAGCATTTCATCGGCCTCATCCAGAACACAGTAATCAATTTTGGAGATATCTACCAGGCCACGGCCTATCATGTCCTTCATTCTACCGGGGGTGGCCACCACTATTTGGGCACCCCTTTTTATCTGTCTGGCCTGATCTGTAATACTGGCCCCACCATAGATAGCCACAACATTGATTCCTTTTTCATATTTGGAATATAATGTAAGCTCATTGGTAATTTGTAAACAAAGTTCCCTAGTGGGGGAAAGGATCAAACCTTGCGTGGTTCTGCTATCGCTATCTATTTTTTGAATTAGCGGAAATCCAAATGCCGCAGTTTTACCCGTGCCGGTCTGGGCAAGGGCAACTAAATCGGTTTCACTTTCCAATAAGATTGGAATGGCTTTTTCCTGTACTTCAGAAGGGGATTCAAATCCCAAATCGGAAATAGCATTCAATAGGGACTTCTTTAGCCCCAATGCTTCAAATTTTGTCATAATATGTTTTAAATAATCGCAAATATGTATGTTGCATAGAGCGATTATTTTTTATAACCTATTTAGACTCAGCGCAACACATGCTATACCAGCGGCGTTAATTGAAGCGGCAAAGGTACTGCTAATTTTTTAATTATAATATTTTATTTTGAAAACAGTTTTAGGGAGCCAATATGAAACCGTATATAGAAATTATAATTCCAATGGCACCAAATGCCAACATAAGTAAAATAAAGTTTTTCTGTAATTTTTTGTTCTCACGGATTATGATGCAAATGGCTCCCAGTACAATACATATTTGAAATAATAATTTGCCCAGATCGAATTTTTTGGTGGCTGTTTCATAATCCTGGGTGAGTTTTTCCCATTGGTTTATTCCTGTAATTTTTCCCATTTCCCCATCCAGGTCCTGTGCCCAATGTTCCCTTGGTACATTGGAGGATCCTACCAGAATTTCAGTTTTTTCCGCTTCATATTTCAATACCATGTCTTTGGTCTGTGCTATTTTGGTTTTAATATTATTGCTTTTGTCCTCGGGTATTATTCCCGCTTCCGTCAAGGCATTCAAATAATCCAGTTCGCTTTCCTTTAAGCTTTGTTTTATACTTTTGGATTGGTACCAATTGGAGTAGTTTACGAATTGGCCATGGGCAATCATCATTTCTTCTTCCAGATCGTTGTTAACAAGTTCCGCTATGGCCAGTAGGGCAGCAAATACGGCAATCAATATTCCTCCAAGGGAATCGGTACGTTCCAATATTTTAGGAGTTGTGGCAGGTGTTTGCTCGGATTTATTTGTAGACATGGGGTCTGTTTTTGAAAAATGCAAGTAATTCTTCTATTGCTTTGGCTCTGTGGCTAATTTTGTTTTTCAACAAAATAGGCATTTCGGCAAAAGTTTTGTCATACCCATTGGGCCTAAAAATAGGGTCGTACCCAAAACCTTTTCCACCTCTTTTTTGTGTAGTTATTTCTCCTTCAACAATTCCTTTAAAGAGAAATTGTTCATTGTTGATATTTAAGGCGATAACAGTTTTGAAATGTGCAGATCTATTGGTTTGCCCATTCAATTGGAGCAATAATTTGTCCATATTGTCGTCGGCGTTTTTCTGTTCGCCGGCGTATCTTGCAGAGTATACCCCCGGTGCCCCGTCCAAGGCATCTACTAAAAGTCCGGTATCGTCTGCAAAACAGGGGTAACCATAATTTTCTGTAATAAAATTGGCTTTAATGGTAGCGTTGCCTTCCAAATCTTTTGCGGTTTCAGGAATTTCGTCCATACAGCCAATATCCTCTAAGGACAGTAGTTTTATTCCCTTGGGAAATAGGATTTGCACTTCTTGTAGTTTGTTGGGGTTGTGTGTTGCAAATACCAATTGCATTTTATTTATTTTTATAATTCTTTTAGTTCGGGTGGGGTAATCCAACTAAAGGGTTAAAAGTAGTAATTTTATTTCTTATCATTTTATGCTATACCTATGAGGTTAAAAATTCCGCCACTTATCATTACATTAATTTTTGGGTTACTTATGTATCTATTGGCTACCTATTTACCAGTTGGTTATTTTGATTTTTTTGGAAGGGATTATTTAATGTACTTGCTTTTGTTTTTGGCATTATTAATTGGGGCTGTATCTCTGTTCCAATTTTTTGGTTCAAAAACCAGTATAGACCCGCGCAACCCTTCCAAAGTATCAACATTGATTACCGGTGGCCTATATCAATACTCCAGAAACCCTATGTATTTGGCATTGCTGCTATTGCTTTTGAGCTGGGGGCTGTATCTGGGAAATGCCTTTAATACGCTATTGGCAGCCGGATTTGTGTATTATATGAACACCTTTCAGATTATACCCGAGGAGGAAGTATTGACGATTATGTTCGGGAAGGAGTATCAAAAGTATTGTGTAATCGTCCGTCGTTGGTTTTAATCGTTATATATAAGTAATTTCACTTATATATAATAATATTAGTTTTTTAGCTTATATTTTAATATATTAGCATTTTAACTAATATATGGTAGCTATCATTACAGGGGACATCATTAATTCTGACCGTTATGCGGCCTCCGAATGGATGGATATTCTGAAAAATTTTCTTGACCTACAAGGTGAAACGCCCAGTGACTGGGAGGTTTATAGAGGGGATGAATTTCAAATAAGGACTGTTCCGTCAGGAGCTTTACTTATGGCGATCCAAATTAAGGCCCTCATTAAATCAATCAAGAATTTGGATGTGCGCATAGGGATAGGTCTGGGCTCCGAAACGTTTGTGGGCAGTAGTGTAAGTCAATCCAACGGCAAGGCTTACCAGCGTTCAGGTAGAATTTTTGAAACCTTAAAAGAGCAAAAGCTTAATTTGGCCATCGTTACGGGCAATGACGATATGGATAACACTTTAAACCTCATGTTAAAACTTGCATTGAACTTTATGGACGATTGGTCTACGGTTTCGGCGCAAATGGTAAGTTTGGCCCTAGAAAAACCAAACTCATCCCAGCAGGAGGTTGCGGACCAATTAAAGATAAGACAATCCGCGGTAAGTCAACGATTAAAGCGGGCCAGGATGGATTTGGTACTGGATTTACTGGCGTATTACCATGAAAGTTTAAAAAACATTAAGGAATGATATTGTTTACCAAGCTGTTGTTGGCCCATCTTTTGGGGGATTTTCTGTTGCAGCCCACAAAATGGGTGGTACACAAAGAGGCCAACAAAATAGCGTCCAAATACCTGTATTTTCATATATTGATTCATTTTGGACTTATTATGCTGCTCCTTTGGGACATGGAATTATGGTGGTGGGCCATTATTATTTCACTTTCCCATTATATCATCGATTTGGCAAAGATATATGCCACCCCTTATTTTAAGAATAAGGCCGTTCCTTTTTTTGTAGATCAGATATTGCATTTGTTTGTTTTGTATTGTTGTGCATTTAATTCTGATTTAATGGGGCATACCATAGGGCTTTTGCAAAACATGAATTGGCCCTTGGTTACCGCAGTGGTATTTGTAAGCTATCCTTCTGCTATAATCATGGCCAAATTGTTGGAAGGGATGTCGGACAGGATAGCATTGGACCATAAATCCCTTCCCAATGCGGGGAAATATATTGGAATAATAGAGCGATTGTTTGTACTGATCTTTATAATTTTAGGTAGATGGGAGGCCATTGGTTTGTTGATTACGGCTAAATCTGTTTTTAGGTTCAATGACCTCAAGGAAAGTAATTCAAGAAAACTCACGGAATACATATTGATAGGTACATTGTTGAGTTTTGGATTGGCCATCCTGACCGGATTATTTTATCTGGGGACTTGCTGAAGGCGCATTGGTGGGTGGCAAGGTGGTGTACGCCTTATCCGTTCCTGATCCATTTAACTTCAATGGTCCTGCTTGATGAATTTTATAATTGGCCAAAAGAATAGCTAAGGGAAAAATTTATCAATTTCTTAATTTTGGAGGGATATAAAAATCATTTTCCTATATAAGCTGGTAAAAATCATATGTCGATTACTTTTCTTAGCCATAATAGGGAGTTGGATAAAATTAATTCATACTTTTGCCCCTTAAAATTCAGATTCAATGGTTGCGGTAGGCAGAAAATATGTGTTTGATTTTGATAGTACCCTGACCAGGGTAGAGGCACTGGATGTTTTGGCGGAAATTACGCTAAACGGAAGGTCGGATAAGGAAGATATTATTCGGGAAATCCAAAGAATAACCAACTTGGGCATTGATGGTGATATTTCTTTTACCCAGTCCTTGGAAAAAAGGATCAATCTATTAAATGCGCACAGGGACGATTTGGAAAATTTGGTCCAATTGCTTCGCCAAAAGATATCCAAGTCGATCGAATCAAATAAGGAATTTTTTCACCAATATTCCGATGATATTTATGTGATTTCCTGTGGTTTTAAAGAGTTTATAGACCCCATAGTCGCCGAATATAATATTCCTGCGGATAGAGTGTATGCCAATACATTCCAATTCGACGAAAACGGAAAAATTATTGGATTTGACGAGGAAAACGTATTGGCCTCCCACAACGGAAAAATTGCCTGTTTGAAAAACTTGGACCTACAGGGGGAAGTACAGGTAATAGGAGACGGTTATAGTGACTATGTAATGCGCGAAGCCGGTATTGCGGACAAATTTTTTGCATATACCGAGAATGTGCATAGAGAAAAGGCTGCGAGAAACGCAGACTATATTACACCTAATTTAGATGAATTTTTATTTGTGAACAACTTGCCAAGAAAAATATCCTACCCAAAGAATAGAATTAAGATTTTATTATTGGAAAATGTCCATCAAAATGCTTTCGATACCCTTTCCGGGGAAGGATTTTCCGTAGAGCTATTGAAGCATAGTTTAACGGAGGAAGAGCTGATAGAAAAAATAAAGGGAGTGCATGTCCTAGGAATACGCTCCAAGACCCAGGTCACCAAAAATGTATTGGCGGCGGCAGACAAATTAATGGTCGTCGGTGCCTTTTGTATAGGTACTACCCAAATAGACCTGGAGGCCTGTAAGAAAAAGGGAGTGGTGGTTTTCAATGCCCCTTATAGCAATACACGGTCTGTTGTGGAACTGGCCATTGGTGAGATCATCATGTTAATGAGAAGTATTTTTCCCCGTAGTACGGAGATCCACTCCGGTCAATGGAATAAAACCGCGGCCAATTCAAAAGAGGTTCGAGGTAAAAACCTGGGTATTGTAGGTTATGGCAATATAGGAAAACAATTATCCGTATTGGCCGAGGCTTTGGGGATGCGCGTCTATTATTATGACGTAGGGGATCAATTGGCTTTGGGCAATGCCACCAAGTGCAATACCTTGGAGGATTTGTTAAATGTTTCCGATGTGGTGACCCTGCACATAGACGATAATAAGGCCAATAAAAACTTTATAGGGGAAAGGGAAATTAACCAAATGAAGGATGGTGCCCTGTTCATAAATCTGTCCAGAGGTTTTGTGGTGGACATTGAGGCTTTGGCCAAAGCCCTTAAAAACGGGAAGATTGCAGGAGCGGCCATAGATGTTTTTCCAGAGGAGCCCAGAAGTAACGGCGAGTTCTTAACAGAGCTTAAAGGCTTGGAAAACGTTATTCTTACTCCCCATATTGGAGGTAGTACTGAAGAGGCGCAGCGCGATATTGCGGATTTTGTTCCCAATAAAATAATGGACTACATTAATTCTGGGAATACGGTAGACGCCGTAAATTTTCCCAATATAAGGCTGCCCAAACAGAATAATGCACATCGTTTTTTGCATATCCACAAGAATGTTCCGGGGGTTATGGCGAAGATCAACGAGGTTTTGGCCCGCTATGATATGAATATATCGGGACAGTATCTTTCAACGGACAACGAAGTGGGCTATGTAATTTCCGATTTGGACAAAGAGTATAATAAGGAAGTCCTTAAAGACCTAAAAAAGATAGACAATACTATTAAATTTAGGGTTTTATATTAGGATAAAGCTGTTTGTAAGAACTGTAAGACTGTCTGGAAATTGTTTTCAGGCAGTTTTTTTATGCTCTTCATGGAAGTAAACTACCTCGGGGCAATCCTGATAGCTCTATCGGGACACGA
The DNA here is from genome assembly GCA_041392165.1 of Flavobacteriaceae bacterium. Classification (GTDB taxonomy): domain Bacteria; phylum Bacteroidota; class Bacteroidia; order Flavobacteriales; family Flavobacteriaceae; genus Arenibacter. The sequence goes on along the minus strand of JAWKMN010000010.1, from coordinate 12,682 downwards.
GGCATTGAAATGAAATTCAAGTTTGATTTCGACGCAAGCGTCGGAGCATTTAAATCTCGATTATCGAGTAAAGTCTAGAAACGTAACCTTTGACGGTTCTAGGAAAGCGTATTTTTAGATAGGCGGGCAATTGCGTATCACTATTGATGATGGTAGGGTTCGTTCTTCAGAATGGTAAATGCCCTATACAACTGCTCCACCATAAACAATCGGACCATTTGGTGTGAAAAGGTCATTTTTGATAAACTGATCCTATATTGGCTTTTTTGATATACCGCATCACTAAACCCATATGGGCCACCAATAGCGAAAACGAGTTGCTTAAGGCCGGAGTTCATGTTTTTTTGTAGATATTCCGAAAATTCAATGGAAGTTTTCTGTTTCCCGTTTTCATCCAAAAGTACCAGTACGTCTGTGGGGACCAATTTATTGAGTATGGCGTCTCCCTCCTTTTCCTTTTGTTGTTTTTCGGATAGATTTTTGGTGTTCTTTATATCGGGGATTATTTCCAATTCAAATTTAATATAGTGCTTTAGCCTATTCCGATATACCTCGATTAACTGGTGTAATTGAGGGGTATCCGTTTTTCCCAGTACTAATAGTTTTATGGTCATGTGACAAATGTAGTATGCTTATATCAAACACCAAAAGAAGCAGGTGTAGGAATATTAACAAAAAAGAATTAAGGTGCCATATAACGGGAATAGGCTTCCCATTATATTGATGGTTTGTTTAATCTGGAACATTGATGTTATTAAGGAAATTTCATAGCAAGTGGAATTGCACAAACATTTTAGTAAATTAGCATGGAAAAATTATTGAATGATTTCAGAGGAACAATTTAGGACAGAACTCGATTTAATTATAAAGAATGCCATACGGGAAGATGTGGGCGATGGGGACCATAGTTCATTGGCATGTATTCCTGCTACGGCAACTGGAAAGGCAAACTTTTGGTAAAGGACAACGGTATTATTGCCGGAGTGGATTTTGCCAAAAAGTTTTCCAATATGTGGATAGTAACTTGGACGTCGAAGTCTTGATCAAAGATGGGGCATCCGTAAAATTTGGGGATATCGTTTTTTTTGTTTCCGGAAGTTCCCAAAGTATCTTAAAGGCCGAGAGGTTGGTGCTTAACGCGATGCAGAGAATGAGCGCCATTGCCACCAAGACCAATTATTTTGTACAACTTTTGGAAGGTACGAATACCAAGATATTGGATACCCGAAAGACAACCCCAGGGATACGGGCCCTGGAAAAATGGGCGGTAAAGATAGGTGGTGGTGAAAATCACAGATTTGCCCTTATGATATGGTGATGCTCAAGGACAACCATATCGATTTTGCCGGAGGTATTACAAGGGCAATTGAAAAAACGCAACAATATCTGGCCCATAAAAAATTGGATTTAAAAATTATAGTGGAAGCTAGGAACCTAAAAGAAGTAGAGGTTATTCTGCAGGCCAAAGGAATATATAGAATTTTGCTGGATAACTTCAGTTTTGAGGATACCCGGAAAGCGGTTAAAATGATAGGGGGTAAATGCCTTACCGAATCCTCTGGAGGAATTAATGGGGAAACCATACGTAAATATGCGGAATGTGGGGTGGATTTTATCTCATCGGGTGCATTGACACATTCCATATATAATATGGACCTTAGTCTTAAAGCAGTATAAATGTCCCGGGAAATAGAAAGGAAACTGGAAAGGATTCCCATAATTAATTGGGTTGTGGGATTGATGAAAAGTTTCAAGTTGCCGGCATTTGAGGGCCTTTCTTTTTACGATCTTATGGAGATGTATGTATTGGGAATAGTAAAGGGGGCCTTATCTACACGGGCAAGCTCTATTTCCTTTAGTCTGTTCTTGGCATTATTTCCATTGTTGATTTTTTTGGTTACTTTGATTCCCTTCATTATTCCCTATGTTTCTGTTGGGAATTCAAACTTTGACACGGAGTTCCTAATTTTTTTGGAATCTTTTTTGCCAAGGGCAACGGGCGATTATTTTAGTCAAATATATTTGCAGATCAGTGCACAGGAAAGAGGGGATGTCCTATCCTCTGCAATCGCATTTATAACTTCTATTTTTTTGATGGCCAATGGGGTGAATGCAATTTTTGTGGGATTTGAAAACTCTTATCATGTAAATCTCAATCGCAGTATTTTTAAGCAGTATGTTTATGCCTTGATGGTTGGGCTGATGTTGTCTATACTCCTTTTGTTGGGGGCGGTAATATTTGTTTATTTTGAGGCCTATGTACTTATAGGATTATATGATATAACACATAGTGGAGTGGAATTGGAGGTGGATGAAAGCGAACTTATTTTGGTACGATGGGGAAAGTTCCTGTTTTTGGGCGTGCTGGCCTATTTTATAACGGCCATTTTATACTATTTTGGTACTAAGGAGGGGAGACAGGCCAAGTTTTTTTCCGCAGGGGCATTAATGACTACCTTGCTGTTTATCCTTACATCCTATTTGTTCGGGGTATATGTTGAAAAATTTGCCCGATATAATGAATTATATGGGGCCTTGGGAGGTTTGTTGATATTATTGGTATTTATTTGGTTAAATTCCAATATCTTGCTATTGGGGTTTGAACTGAATGCCTCGTTAAATTCTTTAAGGAAAAAATATGAAAAGCAGGATGGAAAGGAATAGATGGGCCTTTTGGGGCGTTTACATACTTTTTTCTATGTCCGCCCAGTCACAGGGCATCTTTGGAAAATGGAAGACCATAGATGACAGGACAGGTAAACCCAAGGCCATTATTAGTATTTATGAGGAAGATGGGCTTATGCACGGACATGTTGTGAAGATTTTGGAAGAAGGAAAGGAAAATGCCGTTTGCGAAAAATGTGAGGGCGATAAAAAGGACCAGCCCATAGTGGGAATGAAAATAATTGAGGATGTGGAACACATTGGCAATGGGGAATGGAAGGGTAAAACCCTGTTCGATCCGGAGCAGGCGATGACGTTTAGGTGCAAATTATGGTTAAATCCGGATAACCCCGATGAACTAAAGGTAAGGGGGTATTTGGCTTTCATCTACCGTACCCAGACCTGGATAAGGGTGGAAGGATAGAACTTTAGGGAATATGCAGGATTTTATCAAGGTTATTTTACCCATTCCTATAGAAAAGCTCTTTACCTACAAGGTTAGCAGGGAAGAGGCGAAAGTGTTAAAACCGGGAATGAGGGTAGCTGTCCCCTTTGGGAAGACCAAGATATACACGGCCCTGGTATTCGAAATCCACAATACGGCGCCCACAGTTTATGAAGCAAAGGAGATCGATCAAATTTTGGATGATCGTCCCCTTGTTACCAATATCCAACTAAAGTTCTGGCAGTGGTTGGCCCAATATTATATGTGTTCCATTGGGGAGGTGTTTCGCTCGGCCGTACCCAGCGCCTTGCTATTGGAAAGTGAAACCTTGATTCTGAGGAACGATAGGGCCAATATAGAGGAAAACGATTTGCTGGATGATGAGTTTATGGTTTTTGAAGCCTTGCAGCATCAATCAATTCTTAGGGTCCGGGAAATTAGCGATATTCTGGACAAAAAGAATATTATCCCGGTTTTGAATAGGTTGCTCCAAAAGAATATCATCTTTCTCAAGGAAGAGGTGCAAGAACAATATAAGCCCAAATTGGTCCGATATGTCCAACTTGGAAAAAAATACAGATCGGAAGAGAATTTGGAGGCCTTATTGAATGGTTTGGCCAGGGCTCCTAAACAAAGTCAGGTGGTATTGTCCTTGTTCCAGATACAGGCGGTAACAAAAAAGCCTGTAAAAGTGGGCGATTTGGAAAAGGCCAGTAATAGTTCCGGTTCCATCATCAAGGCGTTGATAGATAAGGGGGTATTGGAAGAACAATTTATCCGGACCGATCGGGTGGTGTACGAAGGAGATGATGGAAGCGAAACCTTAAAATCGTTGAACGATTATCAAAAGGCCGCTTTCACAGACATAAAAAAATCTTATAAGGATAACAAGGTAGTACTTTTGCATGGGGTTACCTCTTCAGGGAAAACCGAAGTCTATGTTAAGCTGATCGAAGAATATATAGGCCAGGGTAGGCAGGCCTTATATTTACTTCCTGAAATTGCCCTTACTACCCAGTTGATTTCCAGGCTACAGGCCTATTTTGGGGAAAAAGTGGCCGTGTACCATTCCAAGTACAATGTTCAGGAAAGGGTAGAGGTATGGAACAACGTTTTGGCGAATAAACCGGTAGCGCAGATAGTCATAGGGGCCAGGTCCGCTTTGTTTTTACCCTTTAGGGATTTGGGATTGGTCATTGTGGATGAGGAACATGAAAGCTCTTTTAAACAGTATGATCCCGCGCCGAGATATCATGCCCGGGACGCGGCCATTGTTTTGGGCAATTTGCACGGTAGCCATATTCTTTTGGGATCCGCCACGCCAAGCGTGGAAAGCTTTACAATGTAAAGGTGGGTAAGTATGGATATGCCCATATAGAAAGAAGATATGGCAATGTGCTTATGCCGAATATGGAATTGGTGGATATAAAGGAGCAGTCTAGAAGAGAAGGATGAAAGGGCATTTTCGGAGCGATTACTGGAAGAAATTACGACTACCTTGGAGCATGGAGAGCAGGTTATACTTTTTCAAAATAGACGGGGGGTTTGCGCCTATTATGGAATGTACTACTTGGGGCATGCCCCCCCCAATGCCCCAATTGCGATGTAAGCCTAACCCTATCATCAGCTTAGAAAACAATTGCGTTGCCACTATTGCAGTTACCATATAGCCCTTCAGGAGGCTTGCCAGGCCTGTGGCAACCGCTACCTTGGATACCAAGGGTTTGGTACCGAACAGGTGGAACAGGAGCTAAATACGTTGTTTCCCTAAAACTTAAATGTGGGGGAGAATGGATTTGGATACCACAAGGGGCAAGCATGGTTACGAAAAGATCATTACTTCCTTTGAGCAACAGAATTGGATATATTAGTGGGGACACAAATGCTGACCAGGGACTCGATTTTGGAACAAACCTGGTAGGAATCATGAATGCGGATTCCCTGGCACAATTTCCCTGATTATAGGGCGCATGAAGAAGTTTTCAATTGCTTACCCAGGTGGCGGGCAGGGCGACAGGACCAAGAAGAGGGGCAAGGTAATTATTCAGAGCTATAATCCCGATCATAGGATATTACAGCAGGTGACCACCGGTGATTACAACGGAATGTTCCTGGAACAGATTTATGAAAGGGAACAGTATAAATATCCTCCCATAAATAGAATTATCAAAATTACGTTTAAGCACAAGGATTACAGTAAACTTAACGATGCTGCGGAGTGGTTTGCCAAATCCTTGAGGAATAGTTTTAAGGAAAATATATTGGGCCCTGAATATCCGCCAGTGGCAAGAATTCGAAATCAATATATCAAGAACGTTATTGTGAAGATTGGAAAGAAATGCTCTTTGGTGAAAACAAAAAATAGCATTAAAAGGATTGAAAAATCCTTTAATGCTATTTCCCATTACAGAGGTGTTAGGGTCATCTACAATGTTGACCACATATAACCTATCACGTTAAAAATTATTTAGGGCCTCTGCCAATTCAGTTTTTTTATTTCTACTTAGAGGTATTTGTCTTCCACTTACTTCTACATTTTTACTGTTAAATTTCTCTACTTTCTCCAAGTTGACTATATAGGATTTGTGAATTCTCAAGAACTTATCTTCGGGCAACTGTTTTTCAAAAGATTTCATTGTTGATAAAATTACGATATTGGCCTCATCCGTCACTAGTTTTATGTAGTCGCCCAAAGCTTCTATCCATTTTATTTCGTTCAAAATAACCTTTCTTTTCTTCAGGTTGCTCTTAACAAAGATATGTTCTTCGTCTTCCGTTACCTTATTGATTTGCTCGTATTTTGCTACGGCCCGCTTAACGGAAGCGTCAAAGCGCGATAGGGTAATAGGTTTGTGAAGATAATCCGTTACGTCGTAATCAAATGCCTTAAGGGCGTAATCCGGTTTGCCGGTTATCAAAATTACCTGAGGACTGTTATCCAGGGATTCCAATAGGTCGAATCCGGTGATAATGGGCATCTCTACATCTAGGAAAATTAAATCGATTTCATTGTTTTTGATGCCGTTCTTGGCTTCAATGGCATTACTGTACTCAGCTACCAAAGCCAGATTCGGATGGTTATTTACCAGTTTGGCAACTGCCATCCGCTGCATGGACGAGTCGTCCACGATAATGCTTCTTAATTTCATAAATGGTTGATTTGTGGGGTTAAATCATCGACAAAGTACTTAAAAATCACGATGATGTACAACAAAAGTTGTAAACATTGCAGTAATTGTTGTGTAAATGGCAATGACCATAGTTTAATTGTTTTTGGTTAAGTTCAATTTGATGTTTTCTCTAGCTATAACGAAGATTTTTTCATTTTCTTGTGATATGAATAAAAAATAATTACTTTTGCACACTTAAAAATTTTTAAACATATGAACAATTACGAAACTGTTTTCATTTTAAATCCCGTTCTATCTGATGTCCAGATAGAGGAAACAGTTAAGAAATTTGAAGATTTCTTAATTAGCAGAGGTGCCAAAATGGTAGCCAAAGAAAACTGGGGGCTGAAGAAATTGGCCTATCCTATCCAACATAAGAAAAGTGGTTTTTACCATTTGTTCGAGTTTACGGCTGAAGGCGACGTTGTTGCCCCTTACGAATTGGAGTTTAGAAGAGACGAACGGGTTATGCGTTTTTTGACCGTAAAATTAGACAAGCATGCCGTATCATGGGCAGAAAGAAGAAGAACAAAGTTAAAAGCTAAAGCGTAAGGATTATGGCATCAATAGAACAACAGGCAAAAGGTAAAAAAGACGGGGAGATCAGATATCTTACCCCTCTTAATATAGAGACCAATACCCAAAAGAAATATTGTCGTTTCAAAAAATCAGGGATTAAATATGTAGATTACAAGGATCCCGATTTCTTAATAAAATTGGTAAACGAGCAAGGTAAATTGCTTCCAAGAAGGCTTACCGGAACTTCCTTGAAATATCAGCGTAAAGTGGCCGTTGCCGTAAAAAGAGCGCGTCATTTAGCTTTAATGCCCTATGTTGGCGATTTATTAAAATAAAAAGAAACGGACGATGGAACTTATATTAAAGGAAGACGTACAAAACTTAGGTTTTAAAGATGATTTGCGAACGTAAAGAATGGTTTTCGGTAGAAATTACCATCCCAAGAGGATTACCTTAGCTACGCCATCAGCCAAAAAGTATTGGCAGAGAACCTAAAACAAAGAGCTCACAAAGAGAAGAAGATTGTTGATGCCGCCAATAAGACTGCAGAAGCCATTAAACAATTGGAAATTAAAATTACCGCCAAGGCCGGGGCTGGGGATAAATTGTTCGGACTATTACCAATATAGATTTGGCCGATGTTGGAAAAGCTGACATTCTCTAGATAGGAAATATATTGCCATTCAGGGGTGGAGCCGTAAAAGTGACAGGTCCTTACAATGCCCAAATACGATTGCACAGGGATGTGGTATTCGATTTTGCATTTGAAGTGGTTGCAGAGGCAAAGGGGTAATTTTATCCGAATATATACTATAAAAGGCCGCATTTATGTGGCCTTTTTTATGTTGGTTACCTTAAAATTTAAAGTACAAAATATTCCGTATAGCTGTTCTGATTTCATAACAGGACGTTTTCGAAATTTAGAGTCGAAATGAAATACATAAGATTGACGAGACAACAATTGGAAGAGTTGCACCAGGAGTTTATCAACTTTTTGGCTACTCAGTCCATCACTGGTGAAGAATGGGAAAAGTTGAAAACGGAAAAACCACTGGTAGCGGAAGAAGAGCTGGATGTATTTAGCGATTTAATTTGGGAGGGCGTATTGTCCAAAGTGCGGTTTCTGGAAAATATTTCCGCTCAGCAAATGCATTTGTTCCATACCGATGAAAAGGAAATGAAGCTTATTTCGGTAAAGGTGATGAATCCGGATATTGATCTTGCTACCAAAGAAGGCTTTTCCTGGTTCAGAAAAAACTATCAATCGGATTTTGTAGAATATCTAACGGCTTCAAAGGCGTATTCCTCGGATAAAAACTTGGATAAGTTCAATCTGATAAAACAGGGGGCCGTAATTACGAAGGGTGAACTTTACCAATGGTTCGATAAGCTTATAGGTTAATTTTAATTGATCCGGTATCGGCAAAATACCACAATCCACTATATTTATAACAGAATTAAAAACAATGGCACAAAAACCATCCATACCCAAAGGGACCAGGGATTTTTCCCCTTCCGAGGTCAATAAGCGCAACTATATTTTTGATGTGGTAAAAAAACATTTTCGAACCTATGGTTTTCAACCTATTGAAACACCCTCCTTTGAAAATTCAGAAACCCTGATGGGGAAATATGGCGATGAAGGGGACCGATTGACCTTTAAAATCCTTAATTCCGGTGATTTTTTGAACAAGGTGGATGATGGGTTGTATACTACTAAGGATTCCAGTGCCATAACTTCAAAAATTTCGGAAAAAGCCTTGCGCTACGATTTAACCGTGCCCTTTGCCCGTTACGTGGTCATGCACCAAAATGAAATCGACTTTCCCTTTAAGAGATATCAGATCCAACCGGTATGGCGTGCCGACAGGCCCCAAAAAGGGCGTTTTCGCGAATTTTTTCAGTGCGATGCCGATGTAGTGGGGTCGGATTCACTGTTGCAGGAAGTGGAATTGGTGCAGTTGTACGATGCGGTCTTTACGGATCTGAAGTTGGAAGGGGTGACCATTAAGCTCAACAACAGAAAGATATTGGCGGGGATTGCCGAGGTGATCGGGGAAAGCGATAAACTGATCGACTTCACGGTAGCTTTGGATAAATTGGATAAAATAGGGATCGATGGCGTTTCCAAGGAAATGAGGGAAAAGAATATCTCGGAGACGGCCATTAATAAAGTAGCTCCTGTTTGTCCTCATGGGTAGCAATTTGGAACAACTTTTGGTTTTGGATACCTCGTTAAAGGATTCCAGGGAAGAAGCAAAGGGGTAGGGGAGTTAAGATTTATTATTGAAACCTTTTTGGAGGAACTGGGGTTGCAATCGGCCAATCTAAAGATAGATGCTACTTTGGCTAGGGCCTTAACTATTATGTTCGGGGCCATATTTGAGGTGGCCGCTCCGGAAGGGGTGCTACGGGGTTCAGTAGGTGGCGGTGGTCGGTAATGACGACCTTACCGGTATTTTTGGGCTTAAGGATGTGAGCGGGGTAGGATCTCCTTTGGTCTGGACCGTATTTATTTGCACAGTTGAGTTGGGGCTTTTTCCTGATACCGTTGGATCAATCCTTGCAGGTACTTGTGTGAACTTTGGGGATAGGAAGCCTTAACCTCTATGAAGCTGGTCCGCCAATTAAGGAAGGCGGGTAAAATGTGATCTTATCCGTCCAGTGCCAAGATGCAGAAGCAAATGAAATATGCCAATAACAGGAATGTTCCATATGTGGTCTTGATCGGGGAGCAGAAGACAGCAATTCCTTTGTGGTCAAGGATATGGTGAAAGGAGGGCAGCAAACCTATAGTTTGGATAGACTGAAGCGTTTTTAAATAATTTATAGTTTTTTCCCAATAGCCTTAAATACGCTCCGTAATAATCCATATCGTAAGGCACGTATTTTTTGGAATTTGTTTTGCTTTCCAGTTCGTTTTGGAGAGTGGACATTGAAATCAGATCAAGATCGGCCACTTCGCTTTCCTGCAATTCAAGTGTGGTCAGAGGAACCTTTAGCTCACATAAAAAGGTATGGTGGAATTCGCAGTCCAATAAATCATGACGGTGTTGGTGGCTGTATTTGAAAACTCCTATTTTGTGCAGATCTTTTTTCGTTATTGCAAGTCCTATTTCTTCTTGGACTTCCCTAATGGCAGATTCCGTTGCGTCCTCACCGGCACCTATATGTCCGGCTACGGAAACATCCCAAAGTCCCGGGTGGGTATCCTTGTTTTTGGCCCGTTGTTGAATAAGTATTTCCCCGTTTTTGGTGTAAAGCCAAACATGGATACTAGGGTGAAAAACCCCCTTTTTATGTGCCTCCGACTTCATGATGGATTGGCCGGTGTAATTCCCTTCGGCATCCAATACATCTATTAATTCATCCATTGCAAATTATGTGGTATAAGAATTTGGTTGAGAGTAAAAAAAATCCTCCCGAAAGGAAGGATTTGATTAATGTTAATCAAAATAACTAAAAGTTTCACCTTCCTTAATGTTCAGAAGGGTTTCGTAGATAAGTCGGATTACGTTTTCAATATCGTCCCTATGTACCGTTTCCACGGTGGTGTGCATATATCTCAAGGGCAATGAGATTAGGGCGGAAGCAACCCCGCCATTGCTATAGGCAAAGGCATCCGTATCCGTACCGGTAAATCTGGAAGCGGCCATTCGTTGAAAGGGGATCTTGTTGGCTTCGGCAGTTTCAATAATTCGTTCCCGAAGTTTGTTCTGTACGGCAGGAGCATAGGAGATTACGGGGCCTGCTCCGATTTCGGTATGGCCTTGCTTCTTTTTCTCGATCATAGGGGTGGTGGTGTCATGACAAACATCCGTGACTATCGCAATATTGGGCTTTATGGTCTGGGTAATCATTTCCGCCCCCCTTAATCCAATTTCTTCTTGCACGGCATTGGTTATATATAGTCCAAACGGGAGGGTCTTTTTATTTTCCTTGAGCAGTCTGGCCACCTCTGCAATCATAAAACCACCAACGCGGTTGTCCAAGGCGCGACAAACAAATTTATCCTTATTTAGGATTTGGAAGGTGTCCGGATAGGTAATGACACATCCAACATGCACTCCCAATTTTTCCACTTCCGCTTTGTCCTTGGCACCTACATCAATAAAGATATTGTCCAATTTAGGAGATTCCTCTTTGGAGCTGTCCCTGGTATGTATGGCCGGCCATCCGAATATTCCTTTTACGATGCCTTTTTGGGTGTGGATGTCCACCCATTTGGAAGGGGCAATTTGGTGATCGCTTCCTCCGTTGCGGATCACATAGATCAAACCGTTATCGGTAATGTAGTTTACGTACCAGGATATTTCATCGGAATGGCCCTCTATGACCACCTTATATTCGGCCTCTGGGTTAATGACCCCTACAGCAGTTCCGTAAGTGTCTGTGATAAAAGTATCTACATAAGGTTTTAGATACTCCATCCATAATTTTTGTCCTTCCCATTCGTAACCAGTGGGGGAGGCATTGTTTAAATATTTCTCTAAAAAATCTGTTGATTTTTTGTTGAGGATCTTCTTAGTGCTCATTTATGTGTATTTTAAATACAAACTTAACAATATTCACTTTTAATTAATAATATCATTCTTTCTTTATCGTTAATTTTGGCAAAGCTTTTGTATTTTAAGGTGGCAATGGGAAAAAGATTATTGGTGATACTTTTTGGTATAGTGGGATTTATGGGCTTTGGTCAGGTAGCTGAAGAGACTTTGGATTCCCTGGCACAGCAATATATAATCATGGAAGGGGATTCCTTGCTTCAGAGTTCCATTGCCTTAAATGAAGTGTATGTGTTTGGCAGGCTTAAATTCTCCTCCTATAATGATAAGCTAAGATATTATATTTTAAGGAGAAAGACCATGAAAGTATATCCCTATGCCAAATTGGCCGCCGAGAGGTTGGTAGAGCTCAACGACAGTTTGGGGCACATAAAAAAGAATTCCCATAAACGAAGGTTTACACGTAAGGTTCAAAAATTTATTGAGGACGAATTTTCGGAAGAACTGAAGAAGTTGACGCGTACCGAAGGGCAGATTTTGGTAAAGTTGATCTACAGGCAAACCGGGATTACCGCATTTGATCTGGTAAAGGAGTTGCGAAGTGGTTGGCGTGCTTTTTGGTACAATACCACGGCCAAAATGTTCAATATAAGCATTAAGGAAGAATTCCATCCCGATCTGGTGCATGAGGATTATCTTATAGAAGATATTCTGCAACGGGCCTTTGCCGACTTTAGTTTGGAAAGACAGCCTTCCGTTTTGGAATACAATTACGCTACCCTTACCAATATCTGGAAAGATCAGGGGCAGTCCAAAGAAAAAGAATAGGATGGAATATCCCTTGTTTTTTAAATAATTGTAAGCTTGTGCCTTTTCCAAGTTGTTCCGTTCCACATTTAACGTTCCCTGGTTTTGTGATTCGGCAAAAAAGGGTTAAATTGTTTTCCCTTTTCCGCAGGGGGCATTTCCCAAGATGCTTGTTGACAGAGTGTTGTGCGGGGCGGTTTTAAAAAGGCAAAAAAAGTTTTGAAAAACCCTTGTGGATTTAAAAAAGGGTGGTAGATTTGCACCCCGCCAACGAAGCGATGTCTGAGTGGGCGTAAAGGGCGTTTGGAGCGCCACGTTCATATGGTTCCCGTTCCCGGTACGGTGGGGCGAAAAAAAGAAAAATAATTTTTCCAAAAAGCTTGCCGGATAAAAAAAAGGCTGTACATTTGCAGCCGCTTTGGGAGACAGGGCGAACGAAGAACAAGAATTGAAGAAGTTCATTGATATATTGTAGAGACGGCGCAACGTATTTTCCAAGGGGGAATATGTTGCGCATAATAAATCGAGATAACGGGCCGGGAAAAATGTTTCGTTCGGTTGGTTTAAGTTAT
>JAWKMN010000001.1:0-1336912 GCA_041392165.1 Flavobacteriaceae bacterium | reverse complement strand
TATTTTTGACATAGGGTTGTTGTCTTTTAATGACAGCACAGACCCTATCTACAAGCTTGTTCCTTACGTTGTTTACAATGAGCATTTTGTTCTTTCCTTCCTCTACCTTCCGATCAAAATAAGCTTTGATGTCGGGGTCATGGTTAATGGCTTCCAGGGCGGCCATATGGAAGTGTTTTTTAAGGGTTCTGTTGGCCATTGGGTGTATCCTGGACTTACGGAATACGGAAGACCCGGAAGTGTATTCAAACGGCACTACACCGCAATAGCAGGCCAATTGCCTGGGATTGTCGTACCTGGTAAAGAAGTTGGTGAACACGGTAAAATGAAGGGCCATAATTTGGCCGATCCCCGTAACGGAAGTGACCAAACCAATGGTTTTGTTCAATCTATCGTCGGAGAGTGTGAGTTTTTTAATTTCGGATTCGATGCGGTCGATCTCATCACAAAGGTTCTTGTTGATCTTTTTAAGGTTCTTTTGGGCAAGCTTTCCAAGTTCGGGGGAGAAGAGTTCAAGTTCATTGCGATACTTGTTGACGTCCGCTCGGGTGTTAACGAGTTTTTTTCTGATCTTAAGGAGTATTTTAACCTGTTCAAGTACTTCCGGGATTGGTATGTACAATTCGAGTACTTTATGGTTTTTGGCCGCATACAAAGCAATACGTTTGGCGTCCACACGGTCGTTCTTTCCTCTTTGAACACCTATACTACGCGTTATTTGTATGGGCATCTCTACACAGAAGTCAGCTTGTTTTTGGATAAGTTTGGCAATGATGAGCCTTCCATACACACCGGTATGCTCCATACATATCAGCGTGTTTTCCATAGAGATCTTTTGATTTTTGAGAAGCCTAATAAAAGCGTTGGTTCCCTTTTTGGTGTTTTCAAATACGTAAGAGGTAGTCCCATCACCATTAATGATGGCCACGTCGAAGAATCTTTTCGATATGTCGATACCGATAAAGAATTGATAGTTTTTTTTATTCATAACAGATAAGGTTTTAGATAAATGACCAGTATCCAGATAACCATCGAACCCCTGATAATAGGCCTTAAAACCTGAATTTCCATCTGATGCCGGTCCGGAGATAACTGACAAGGGCTTTTATCAAATAAAGTATAAGCCTAAGAGCTTTGAATAGCGCATAATTCGCCCCTATCAGTTTGGTCACAGTTAACAATTATTGAGAGTATTCCCCCGATATTAAGTTACCAATTAAAAGTGCTTTATATCATAAAACATTCTCTATGAAAAGTGTGTTTGCTAAACTAAGGGGGGAATAGCAAGAGGATAACGCGCTAAAGCGACGTTATTAATCACAACCTGTTGATTATCATTATTTTAAGCTCTATAAAATACATGCAGATTTCGTTTCATTGGGTCAAAAGCCTTCGGAGGCCCCAATTTATATAGAACAAATTGGGTCAATCAGGTAAAAAGTTTATTTTCTGATTAAAAATTAAAACCGTAAGCAATTCGTCTTTAGGTGAAACTATAATGGTTTTAAACTTCCTATTAAAAGAGAAAATTAAATTCTGGTCCAAAAATATTTCTAAATGAGTATTCTTTGAATTTTCAGATTCCAACAAACGCATGGACAAGTCAACGTTTTAAAAAGATGAAGATTTAGGGGGTGGTTTTTAGGAGCAAAGGCAATCTTCGGCTTTTTAAAATGATAGCCATAGTGGCGATTGAACGTCGCTCAGGAGTGTTTTTCTTCATTTTTTCACCAAAAATCTATTGGCTTTCCTGGGCCGGGAACGTTTTTTCATAAAAAACAGTACAATGGGCAACAACTAATATTTTGAGAAACCCCTTTAAAATTGAGGCTTTCCAAGGGAAAGTGCAACCGTAGCGCTGCGCCAGCACGCTACCCTCTTGCTCCTCCAAACTTCGCCCCTACGTGACCAAGTTTTCCGGACAACACGATTTGAGAATCAGTTGCCCATTTTGTTTCCCAACTTACCTTATAATGCAATGGCATGGTTGGGGAAAATGAAAAAATAATGGCAGTATATTTTTACTGTCATATTTTTTAAAAGGAAAGGGGAGTGATTTTTTTTCACTTCCCTTTTTTTGTACTTGTCTTACAGAGAAATAAGAAAAGCCTATTAAAGAGAGGCATATGAACTGATTTTCTTACTCTTAATGGACTTACGCACCATGTCCACCTATGTAGGAACCGCTTACTTGTGTGTACTTAGTTATTTCTTTCAATTACTCGATACAAATTATATACTGTCAAACCTACTGTACCAACAATTATTAATATGAAAATTGGAAGCATTGATTCTTTTCCATAAACATTTTTGCCATCGAATTCTAAAATCAATGGGTTTGTTCTACTATTGTCCGTTCCTAAATGAACTCTCAATTCCTTTCCGATTGCTTCTTTTTTCAAAAACTTATTCCAATGAATTCGATAATGGTTGGTTAGCTTATAAGTCTGCTCGATTCTATCCGAGGTGATCAAAACTAGTCGTTCCGTTTCTTTTTCTGTAAAAGATTTCCTTGGTCTATATTTGTAGGTCTCCAAATAGGCCATGCGCAAAGTCCCATATTCTTGTGTTAATATCGTCTTTTCCGCCATTAAATTCGGAATAGCATAAATTACCGAAAGCACTATAAGGGCAACATTAATAATGTAAAGTCTAAATTTATTCAACGGATAAAAACGGATTTTGAGAAATTTTGATCAAGCGTAACACTATAAATACCGGTGTTCATATATCCACTATAACTAGTCCACTAAACTAATTAATTTTCATCTTATTTTAGCATTTCAAGCTAATTGGTGCTTCTACCAAAGTAGCCCACATGCGCCCCTAATTCGATTTTACTTTACGCTTATCCGCCCGAACACTATAAAATCGAATCAGGATCCACGCGCAGTTAAGTTATGGTAAGATTTGGGGTTGCATGTCCTTACCTCTCTTCCCAATTCCTATCTTTCTTTCAATATTCGTCTCTTTTAGGATTTTTATATAATCGT
This sequence comes from Flavobacteriaceae bacterium, assembly GCA_041392165.1. Taxonomy (GTDB): domain Bacteria; phylum Bacteroidota; class Bacteroidia; order Flavobacteriales; family Flavobacteriaceae; genus Arenibacter. Next base: position 1,333,919 of record JAWKMN010000001.1, on the reverse strand, counting down.
TATGATCCATTATTAATAATTTTAATTTTCCAATATTGTGTTGCATTATGGAAACACAGGATCAAATACTTATATATAGTTCGGAAGATGGAAAAACACAGGTAAGTGTTCAGTTAAAGGGCAAAAACATCTGGCTTACACAAAGGCAAATGGGAGAGTTATTTGACACAGACTAGGATACGATCGGTTTGCATCTAAAAAACATTTACCGATCAGGAGAGTTGCAAAGAGAGGCAACTACCCAGAAATACTCGGTAGTTCAAATAGAAGGTGAACCATAGATAGTCCATAGATACTCCATAGATGGTCCATAGATACTCCATAGATAGTCCATAGTTAGTCCATAGTTAGGCCGTATTTGCGAATAGGCTAGGTCCACCCCTTTTTTGGCGCACTAAAATAGCTCCGTTTCAAGCCACTATTTACCTTTCATGGACGGCAAAATACGCTCCGGGATCCCTTGCGGAAAACGAAGCTAAAAAGCAGTATCTTTATGAAGCTATTTTTTTCCATAAGAATAGTTGCATAAACACAACAATTGTTCCTGATCCGCTATTACCCTATAGTCTGGATACAATTATTTCAGTAGGGTAGAGGGTGAACTCCGTTAGGGGAACCCAATTTAGAATATGGCAAATAATGTCCTAAACCTGGTATCAAAACCGTAATCAATAAGTAGCCTTAAATTCCCGGTTCTCCTTTTTTCCAAACCGCTTCAACAGATTCCCGATATCCTCGCTTATCTTGGACTCCACCACCCTTGCGTATATCTGGGTGGTAGACAATTTGGTATGGCCCAAAAGTTTCGAGACCGTTTCTATGGGTACCCCGTTGGAAAGCATGACCGTAGTGGCAAAGGTATGCCTGGCCACGTGGAAGGTAATGTTCTTATAGACCCCGCATGCCCCTGCTATTTCCTTGAGATACGTATTCACCTTTTGGTTGGAACAAATGGGAAGCAATCCATTATAGGTAGGATAGTGCCTGTACTTTTCCAAAATCTTCCAAGCTTGGGGCAGTATGGGTATTTTGACCAGCTCGTCCGTTTTTTCCCGTTTGGTATAGATCCAATTCCGGTCGTCTATCCCCTTGGTAATCTTGTCCCTAGTAAGTTCCTTTACATCTACATAGGAAAGTCCGGTATAGCAGGAAAAGACAAAACAATCCTTAACCTGTTGCAATCTGTCCTGTTTGAATTCCGTTTCCTCTATCAGCCTTAATTCCCTTTGGGTCAGGAACACACGATCGAATTTGTTGAACTTCAATTGGAACCTATCGAAAGGATTTTTATTTACCCATTCCAGTTTCACGGCAAGGTTCACCATTTTCTTGAAGCGTTCCAAATGCTTCATTACCCCATTGTTGTTGAGACACAACTGTTTCTTTTTATTCGTATACCTCCTTAGGAAATGTTCCAGGTCTAATATGAAACGATAATTGAGCTGCTTTAGATAGATATCCTCCTGTTTGAACTTGCTCTTTAAAAATCGTTTCAGGTATTTTTCGGTGGTATAATAATTCTTCATGGTACCGGGCTTCAGGACATGGACCATGTTCCCGTTGTGGTATTCGATAAGGTCCATCAAGGTCCTGCTTACCTCGTCTTCCCCAAGGAAACGCATTTTAATGGCGTTGGAGGAAACGATCTTGTCCTCTTGGAGCAGTTGGCCATGGCACTGTAGCAATTTGGCCTGTACCTGGTCCAAATAGGCATTTAGGCTCCTGATCTCTTCCGACCTGCCCTTTCCCCGGCCTTTGATGCAGTCCCATCGGCTTTCATCGATCTTTCGCTTTAAACTGATCTCCGCACGTTTGCCCAAAATGGTGATACGCACATAAATGGATAGGAGGTTTGCTGCGCTCCTGGATTTTCTGGTAAAAAATATTACCGTAAAGGTCTGGTTTGTTTTCATTTGAAACGGCTTTAGTTAGACATTGATCTGTAAAGACGAAAGTCAAATACTACCCTAAAGTTCTTTCAAGTTACTACAATTTCAGTGAACAGTTGCACACCGAATTGCACACCGAATTAGGTGTACACAAATGATATCATTTGATATCAAAGAATATCCATAAAAACAAAAAACACTGAAAATCAATAGATTAACAGTGTTTTTGATGTTCCCTATTTCTAGGTTCGTCGGGGTGGCAGGATTCGAACCTGCGACCTCCTGCTCCCAAAGCAGGCGCGATAACCGGGCTACGCTACACCCCGAGAATGGTCAAGACCATCTCTAACAATACGACTCCAAAAAAAAGCGGAGAGACAGGGACTCGAACCCTGGCGACAGTTACCCGTCGACAGATTAGCAATCTGCTCCGTTACCACTCCGGCACCTCTCCAATATTTTTAAAGACCATCCATTAAAAATGCGGTTGCAAATGTACTTTTTCATTCATAAGAACGCAACAATTTTTCATTTTTTTTTTACTTATCCCTGCCCTTTGTCCATTCGCTTCACTTATCTAATTAATCTTCAATTAATTATAAAAACCATCTACTCCGGATATTCTACCCTTAAATGATAAATATTGATCAATTTCTGTTTCAAAATCTTCTTTATCGCTTCTATTTCCTTAAAAGTAATATTGGCATTTAAAAACTGCCCAGCCTTGATCTGGCCTTGGATAATCCTTTCCACAAATTCATCAATTATCAAAAAAGTGGGGTTCTTTAGACTTTTAGAGGCGGCTTCCACCGAATCTGACATCATTAATATAGCGGTTTCCTTAGAAAAAGGAATAGGTCCGGGATATCTAAAATCTTCTTCATTGACATCTCCGTCCATAGCTTCCTGTTTCTTGTAAAAATAAAAGACCAATGAGGTTCCGTGATGGGTACGTATAAAATCTATTATTCTATCCGGAACCTTATTCTTACGCGCTATTTCTATACCTTCAATGACATGGTTGATAATTATGGCTGCCGCATCCCTAGGCTCAAGGTCATCATGAGGGTTTACATTGGTAACCTGATTTTCCGTAAAAAAAGTAGGATTGTTCATTTTTCCAATATCATGGTACAATGCCCCAACCCTGACCAGCATGGCATTGGCTCCAATTTCATTAGCTGCGGCTTCGGCCAAATTGGCCACCTGAAGGGAATGATGAAAGGTTCCAGGGGCCTTGTTGGACAGCTCCTTCAATAATTTGGAATTGGTATCGGATAATTCCAATAGGGAAACATCGGATACCAGACCAAATATTTTCTCATGAATATAAATCAATGGCTGTACAAACAACGTAATCATTCCGTTCAGAAAAAAATAACCAAAGGCCATCCAATGAATATCTTCAAGATTCCCCTCATGGATCATATGAAAAGCAAAATAACCTATAATATAGATCAGGGTTATTTGGCCTACCGATATAAATAAATTGGCCCTTTTATACAGTTCCGACACGGACAATATGGTAACGATACCGGCCAAAGTTTGGAGAAATATATATTCAAAACTATTGGGCACCACAAAACCCAAAATTAAAACGGTAAGAACATGTACAAAGAGCCCCAATCTAGCATCAAAAAACGTCTTGAGTACCAAGGGCAAAATGCATAACGGAACCACAAAAACATATTCCACATCATATTTTACCACCATAGTGGTCAAGAACACCATGATAAGGATATTGACTATTATAAAGGTGACCTTTGTATTGTCCCTAAAAATTTCCTGCCGATATTTTTTAAGGAAAAGAAAAAACATCATCAATACCATGGCCACCAATACGGTATAACCGAATAATATAAAATATTGGTTATTTTCCTCCCATAATTTCGACTCGAACTCACTTTTCAATGAATCCAACACCCTAACATCTTCCTGTTCCACTACCTCGCCTTTGGCAATAATAAGCTTCCCTTCGTCCACATTTCCTAAAGTATAGGCAATCTTTGAATATTCGGATTCCAGCTCCTTATTGGACAAATCGGCATCAAAGCTTACATTGGGCTTTATAAAATTGAAGAACAGTTCCTGAAAGGAGGGCTCATAGGCCAACAAATTGCTTTGGACCAGTTTTTTCGCAATAACGCCCTCTACAGCGGATAAACTATATATATCATCAAAATTTAATCTAATGGCTTCGTTATTCTTGACCAGATAAAGACTATTCCCTGTGCTCCTCCGCTCAATTTTGGATAGAATACCATTTTCATATAGATCCGCCAAAATATCATGGGCAACCTCCTGGATCTTTTTAAGTTCATTTTGGCCAAAACCGGAGGAATTAAAAACCTTGTCCAACTCCACCCCTATGACACTGTCCACTTCCGCTACAATACCGGAATCATAATAATAGTAGTCTATATGGTTGCTTTCTATTTTCTCCTTTTCCTTCGTAATGGCCTCCTCGCCCTTATTAATGGAAAAATCAAAAGGAGCGTAAAAGTTATTGTACTGCCAAGGCTTTCCTTTTTGGTATTCGTACTTAAACTTGCCGCCACGTGGAAAAAAAAATACGATAAAGAAAACAGCCGAGAAATACAAAAAGTACTTATAAACAAGCGAATGATTTTTATAAAGGCTGTCCAAAAAAGTGCGCATACGGAAAGTATATATAGTCAAAAATAGAAAAATATATACTCAAAACAGCACTTTGCCCTAATAACACTACTTTTGAAATCAACTTATAGAATTTGCCCATCGGGTACAAGCTTTAATACACCTATTGCCAATTCCTAAATTACAGTTTTATATCGATAAATAACTTGGAATATTCCAAGGTTGCACATCCCGTTGCACATTAATTTATTAAATTCGCAAATTATAAAATGAACTTGATGAAAGATGTTGTAATCGTTTCCGCAGTTAGAACCCCCATAGGAAGCTTTATGGGAGCATTGTCCACCATTACGGCGCCCGAACTTGGCGCTATTGCCATTAAGGGCGCATTGGGCAAGATAAGGTTGGATCCTTCAAAAGTAGAGGAAGTTCTTATGGGAAATGTTGTACAGGCAGGCACCGGCCAGGCACCGGCCAGACAAGCGGCCATGTATGCAGGCATACCCAATACAGTACCCTGTACTACAATCAACAAGGTCTGTGCCTCAGGAATGAAATCGGTAATGATGGCCGCCCAATCCATTGCACTGGGAGACAACGATATTGTTGTTGCCGGGGGCATGGAAAACATGAGCTTAATACCCCATTATGTTCATTTAAGAAACGGCCAAAAATTTGGCCCTGCCACTTTAATAGATGGTATGCAAAAAGATGGACTTACGGACGCTTACGACCAACAGGCCATGGGCACATGTGCGGACGCCTGCGCCATGGAATACGAATTTACCAGGGAAGAACAGGATGGATATGCCATTCAGTCCTACAAGAGATCCGCCGAGGCATGGGCAAATGGTAAATTTGATAATGAAATAGTACCCGTAGAAGTGCCGCAAAGAAGGGGCGAACCAATAGTTATAACCGAAGACGAAGAATTTAAAAATGTTAATCTCGATAAAATTCCAAGTTTACGTCCTGCGTTTTCCAAGGAAGGTACGGTAACGGCCGCCAATGCATCTACCATAAATGATGGCGCAGCGGCCTTAGTACTGATGAGCAGTGCCAAAGCAAAGGAACTGGGATTAAAGCCCTTGGCCACCGTTAAAAGTTATGCCGATGCGGCCCAGGAGCCCAAATGGTTTACCACGGCCCCTGCAAAAGCCCTTCCTAAGGCATTGACCAAAGCCGGCATTGGTATGGACGATGTTGATTATTTTGAATTTAATGAAGCTTTTTCCGTGGTTGGTCTGGCCAATATGAAACTACTCGGCCTTACCGACAAGAATGTCAATGTAAATGGCGGAGCCGTTTCCTTGGGCCATCCCTTGGGTTGTTCCGGCGCAAGGATCATTGTAACACTACTCAATATCCTGGATCAAAATAAAGCTAAAATAGGGGCAGCGGCCATATGTAATGGTGGTGGTGGAGCTTCAGCAATAATTATAGAAAAAAATTAATAAGCTCTTGTAAAGCAAGCCCATGCAATACGGTATTTGCCACCTTAGTATTGTCCCGATACGTTCCGTTGCCGACGACTCCGGCGAAATGGTTTCCCAACTTTTGTACGGGGAACATTTTAAGGTATTGGAGCAGAGAAAAAAATGGAGCAGGATCCGCAATGCCTTTGACAACTCCGAAGGTTGGGTCAGCAATCAGCAATTCTCCCTTATTGACGAGGACCTTTTTAAGGAAATGGAAATTCCGGAATCAATAAAAGTATCCTCCGAACTTATTTCATTTATAGAAACGGAACACAATGTACTGCTTCCCATTGTACTAGGATCGTGCATACCACAAAATTGTCCATTAAACCACAAATTCGATGGATCGTTCACAGTGGGAAAACAAGACAAAGGACAACTTATAAACAAAGCCCTTCTCTATTTAAACGCTCCTTTTCTCTGGGGAGGGAAAACTACTTTTGGCATAGATGGCCCGGGATTTACCCAAATGGCCTATAAAACCAACGGTTATCGTTTGCTCAGGGGAGCCCAAGAGCAATCTACCCAAGGGGAGGCTTTAAGTTTTATAGAAGAAAGTGAACCGGGAGATCTGGCTTTTTTCGACAATAATGACGGGATTATAGACCATGTCGGGATTATCATGGAGAACAATTATGTTATACACTCCTATGGCAAGGTCAGGATAGACCGCATAGACCATACAGGAATTTTCAACACGGAGACCAACACCTACACCCATAAATTAAGGGTAATCAAAAAAATCATATAAAAAAAGGGCCATCGTGTTGCGATAGGCCCTTTGAATTTTCCTTGAATTGTAAACTTTTACTCTCCACTCAGTTTTTTAAGGCGAAGGAAGTTTTCGTTATCCCCTAAGGCACCATAAATATTCTTCAATTGGGAAAGTATACTTTGATTGTCCGGATTCAATTTTAAAGCATCCTCCAAGATGATGGCCCCATCACGGAACAGGCTATCCTTTTTCTCCTTTAACACATCATATCTGGCGATATCCGCTTTGGAATTGCCCAAGGAATTCATTTCATCAATCAGGCTGTTACCCTCATTAACATAAGTAGTAGAAAGGTTTAATTGGGCGTTCACATAGCCAGGATTAATTTCGATAGCCCTTTTATACGCCTTCCTAGCGTCTTCAATCAAGCCCTGTTCCATATTGATAACCCCAACATTATAGAACAAATCCGGATTATCCGGAGCAACTTCCGAAGCCTCGGCCATTAAAGACTTAAATTTTTCCTTATCGCCCATCTTATAGTACAGATTGGCTTCGTTCAGGATCAGGTTCACATCTTTTGGATCTTTTGCCCTAGCATCCTTATAGGCATCCAAAGCCTTATCATCCTCTCCTAATTGAGTATAGATCAATGCAATATTCTTAACAATTTCCGTGGTTTTGGATGGTGTTTTTTCATCTACCGGATCTTTATAGGCCCCGGATTTGATCATCAGCTCCCGTTGGGTCTTCTCCATTTCCTCCACTTCACCTGTAGATACGTTGGTTGCCTTATAGACCATTCCACCCCCATCATAACCTAAATCCTTTAACTCGTTATAATAGGTTAGCGCCTTTTCCCAATGGCCACCATTTACAGCACTACTGGCCGCGTAATAAAGATAAACCGTATCCTGGGGACTTAATTGGTATCCCATATAAAGTTTATCGGCCGCTTCCTCGTACTTCTTATTGTTGTTATCTTCCACAGCGGAATTGATCAGGTCCGCAGTCATACCGGAAAGTCTTTCCTTGGCATCCGATCCGTATTTGGCCTTACCGCTTTTCCCCTCTACCTCACTTACCTTCCTAAAGGAAGAAATAGCTTCATCAAACGCTCCGGCAGTACCTTTTTTGGCCAGTTCGGCATAGGCGCTTCCCCTTAAAAAATAATATTGGGCCTGCATTTTTTCATCCGCACCCGCAATTAGTGAAGATGCACCGTCCAATGCCGTTTTAGCAGCCATGGCATCGCCCGACTTCAATGCTTTATCAGCCGTTTTGATCTCGTCTTTTTGAGCCATTCCGACTACAGAAAAGAACATAGTTGACAGTATTAAAATATTTGTTTTCATTTCAGATTTAATTTACTTATTAGTGTTTATATATTATTCTTTGGTTTCCGCACTATCATTATCAAGAGCCGTGCCATCTTCTTCTTTGGCATCTACCTCCAAGGTTTTGATACCATCCAATCCATCCTCATCCTTCATCACTTTGGCCACGGCGGCAATGGAATCGTTGCCTTTGATATTAATGAGACGTACCCCCTGTGTTGCCCTTCCCATTACCCTTAAATCCTCAACACTCATTCGTATTGCAATGCCAGATTTATTGATAATCATCAAGTCATCGGAATCAGAAACATTCTTAATGGCCACCAGTCCACCTGTTTTGTCCGTTATGGAAATGGTCTTCACCCCTTTACCTCCCCTATTGGTAATCCTATAGTCCTCAATACTGGAGCGTTTCCCGTAACCATTCTCGGACACCACCAATATTTCCTCTTCAAAATTATGTACGGCCACCATACCTATCACCTCATCCTTATCATGCGCCAAGGTAATTCCGCGAACGCCGGAGGCATTCCTACCCATAGGTCGCGTCTTTACCTCCTCGAACCTAATGGCCTTGCCCGACCTTAGCCCTAGGAATATCTGACTGGCCCCCGTGGTAAGCTTGGCCTCCAAAAGTTCATCGTCCTCACGAACACTTATCGCATTAATACCGTTCTGTCTAGGCCTTGAGTATTGCTCCAGGGATGTCTTTTTAACGATGCCCTTTTTGGTTGCCATAATAACATAGTGGCTGTTCACGTATTCCTCGTCCTTTAAATCTTGGGTACAGATAAAGGCCTTCACCATATCATCGTTCTCTATATTGATCAGGTTTTGGATGGCCCGCCCCTTGGAAGTTTTGGTTCCCTCCGGAATTTCATAGACGCGCATCCAAAAACACTTCCCTTTCTGGGTAAAAAACAGCATATATTGATGGTTGGTACCCACAAAAAGATGTTCCAAGAAATCTTCATTTCTAGTGGAAGATGCTTTTTGACCAACCCCCCCTCTGTTTTGGGTCTTATATTCCGAAAGCGGGGTTCTTTTAATATAACCGGCATGGGAAATGGTAATGACCACTTGCTCATCAGGGATCATATCCTCCATACTTAGGTCTCCACCTGCAAAATTTATTTCGGAACGACGGTTATCCCCGTACTTGTCCTTAATCTCCAACAGCTCATCCTTGATGATCTGCATCCTCCGCTCTTTCTTGGCCAGGATATCCTTTAAGTCGGCAATGGTCAGGATAATTTCCTCATATTCGGATCTTAATTTGTCCTGCTCCAGTCCGGTCAACTGGCGTAAACGCATTTCAACAATGGCCTTGGCCTGAATTTCGCTAAGCTTGAAGCGTTCCATAAGTTTTTCCCTGGCCTCATCGGCATTGGAAGATGCCCTTATGATCGCTATTACCTCATCTATATTATCCGAGGCTATAATCAATCCCTCCAAGATGTGCGCCCTGTCTTCGGCCTTCTTTAGCTCAAACTCCGTACGTCTTACCACAACGTCATGACGGTGTTCCACAAAATAGTGGATCATCTCCTTAACATTCAATAATTGGGGCCTTCCACTTACCAAGGCTATATTATTGACACTGAACGAAGACTGTAAGGAAGTATATTTGTACAAGGTATTGAGAACAATATTGGGAATAGCATCCCTTTTTAGGATATACACTATTCGCATTCCGTTCCTATCGGATTCGTCCCTAATGGTAGAAATACCATCAATCTTTTTTTCGTTGATCAGATCAGCGGTCTTCTTGATCATGTCCGCCTTGTTGATCTGATAGGGAATTTCCGTAACTACAATACTCTCCCGTCCCTGAACTTCCTCAAAAGTGGCTTTCGCCCTCACTACCACACGGCCACGCCCGGTATGGAAAGCCTCCTTAACCCCATCATAGCCGTATATTATGCCCCCTGTGGGAAAATCAGGTGCTTTGATATGGGTAATGAGCTCATCTATTTCAATATCGTTATTGTCAATATAGGCTACCGTACCGTCCACTACCTCGGATAGGTTATGGGGCGGCATATTGGTCGCCATGCCCACAGCAATACCGGAAGCACCATTGATCAATAAATTAGGTATTCTGGTAGGAAGTACCGTGGGTTCCTGTATGGAATCATCAAAATTGAGCTGATGATCTACTGTATCCTTATCTATATCGGCCAACATATCATCCGCAATCTTCCGCATACGGGCCTCCGTATAACGCATTGCGGCCGGGCTGTCACCATCAACGGAACCAAAGTTACCCTGACCATCTACCAACATATACCTTAAACTCCACTCCTGGGCCATACGGACCATGGAGTCATAAACAGAAGTATCCCCGTGCGGATGATACTTACCTAATACCTCCCCGACAATACGCGCGGATTTCTTGTGGGCACTATTGGACCTAACACCCAACTCGTGCATTCCGAACAAAACCCTTCTATGCACCGGCTTTAAACCGTCCCTAACATCTGGCAGGGCACGTGACACAATGACCGACATTGAATAATCAATGTAGGCAGATTTCATTTCATCTTCTATGTTGATCGGAATTAATTTTTCTCCTTCAGCCATTTAAAATCTTCTATTTATTTTTAGTTAAAAAAGCACGACAATATACGTAAAATCGATACTATACAAGTACTTACGGTATACTTTTGTAAAGAATTTATCAACACTGCAAATATGGGGTTCCGACATTAATTTGATTGTTAATTTTAACGTAAAAAATGACCCATTTCGTCAAAACGACCACGTTTAACGAATATTAGGTATAGTATTTGCCGTAGATTGACATAGATTTACTATTTTTAAAGTTGAAAGGATATTTTATGGACGACAATTTTTCCCCTAGAGTAAAAGATGTAATTGCTTACAGTAAGGAAGAGGCCTTGAGATTGGGCCACGACTTCATCGGAACCGAGCATTTGATGCTGGGATTACTGCGGGACGGTAATGGAAAAGCAATAAGCATTTTAGACGCATTGGACGTGGACTTGGATCACTTGAGAAGAAAAGTAGAAATTTTAAGTCCCGCCAATCCAAATGCAAGTGCCTCACAAAAGGACAAAAAGAACCTGCATCTGACCAGACAGGCGGAGCGTGCGTTAAAAACAACATTTCTGGAAGCTAAATTATTTCAAAGCTCCTCCATCAATACGGCCCATTTGTTACTGTGCATTTTGCGCAACGAAAACGACCCCACCACAAAACTATTGCATAAACTAAAAGTGGACTATGACGGCGTAAAAGAGCAGTTTAAATCCATGATAACAAGTGATGACGATTATATAGACTCACCCACTTCGGAATCCTTCCCCAGTGATTCCGATGAGCCCAACGAGGAAAAGGAAGGCACTTTTGGCACTTCCGGTGCAGGGCAAAAAGGAAGCAAAAAATCGAAGACCCCGGTATTGGACAATTTTGGTCGCGACCTGACCAAAATGGCAGAAGAAAACAAATTGGACCCCGTTGTGGGCCGTGAAAAGGAAATTGAAAGGGTTTCCCAAATCCTAAGTAGAAGAAAAAAGAACAATCCCCTGTTGATAGGAGAGCCCGGTGTTGGCAAAAGTGCCATTGCCGAAGGGCTCGCCCTAAGAATAATCAACAAGAAAGTTTCCAGAATCCTATACAATAAGAGGGTGGTAACCCTAGATTTGGCCTCCTTGGTAGCGGGGACCAAATATCGTGGACAATTTGAAGAGCGGATGAAGGCCGTTATGAACGAACTGGAAAAAAATGACGATGTTATCCTGTTCATTGACGAAATCCACACCATTGTAGGGGCCGGTGGCGCCACGGGCAGTTTGGATGCCTCCAATATGTTCAAGCCGGCACTTGCCAGAGGTGAAATCCAATGTATAGGGGCCACCACTTTGGACGAATACAGACAGTACATAGAAAAAGATGGCGCTCTGGAAAGAAGATTTCAAAAAGTAATCGTGGAACCTACCAGTGTAAGCGAAACCATTGAGATCCTAAAAAATATTAAAGGAAAATACGAGGACCACCATAATGTAATTTACACCGATGAGGCCATAATTGCCTGTGTAAGCCTTACCAACAGGTATATGACGGACCGTTATTTACCGGATAAGGCCATAGATGCCCTGGACGAAGCAGGTTCTCGCGTGCATATCGTAAACATGGATGTCCCCAAACAAATTTTGGAACTGGAAAAACAATTGGAGGATGTTCGGGAACTTAAAAATTCGGTCGTAAAAAAACAGAAGTACGAGGAAGCCGCCAAACTTAGGGACGATGAAAAACGAATAGAAAAAGATTTGTCCATAGCCCAGGAACGTTGGGAAGAGGATAGCAAACTCCACAAGGAAACCGTTACGGAAGACAATGTGGCGGACGTGGTTTCCATGATGAGCGGCATCCCTGTAAATAGGATTGCACAAACGGAAAGCAATAAATTGGCGGAACTGCCAAAACTTATCAAGAGCAATGTAATTGGCCAGGACGAAGCAGTGGCCAAAGTGGCCAAAGCGATCCAACGTAACCGGGCAGGTCTAAAAGATCCGAACAAACCTATTGGTTCCTTCATCTTTTTAGGGCAAACCGGGGTCGGTAAAACACAACTTGCCAAAATATTGGCCAAGGAGTTATTCGATTCCGAGGACGCCTTGATCCGAGTGGATATGAGCGAATATATGGAGAAATTTGCCATATCAAGACTTGTAGGTGCCCCTCCGGGATATGTTGGGTACGAAGAAGGCGGACAATTGACCGAAAAGGTACGTCGCAAACCTTATTCCGTTATTTTGCTGGATGAAATTGAAAAGGCGCACCCAGATGTGTTCAACATGCTGCTGCAAGTACTGGACGACGGTTATTTAACTGATAGTCTTGGCAGAAAGATCGATTTTAGAAATACCATCATCATAATGACCTCCAACATTGGTGCAAGGCAAATTAAAGATTTTGGCCAGGGAGTTGGTTTTGGTACTTCCGCAAAAAAGGCCCAAGCGGACACCCATCAAAAAAGTGTTATCGAAAATGCCCTAAAGAAAGCCTTTGCACCGGAATTTTTAAATAGAATAGATGACGTGGTGGTATTTAACGCCCTGGAACGCGAAGATATACATAGGATAATAGATATTGAGCTCAATAAATTATACCGAAGGATCAAGGATATAGGATACGACCTACTGCTAACGGACAAGGCCAAGGATTATATTGCCGAAAAGGGGTTCGACAAACAATACGGCGCCAGGCCGCTCAAGAGGGCCATTCAAAAATATATTGAAGATGCGCTGGCCGAGGAAATCGTAAATTCCAAATTGGAGGAAGGCGATACCATTCATATGGATCTCGATGAAACCAAGGAAGAGCTCACCATCAAAATAAAGAAAGCAGAAAAGTCGTCCAAGACCTAATTAGGACATCACCAATAGACACAAAAAGGAGTAGCCAAATGCTACTCCTTTTTTTATTTATTCCCTAGCCTTTGTAAGAAATAAAATACAGCCGGCCCATTTCCATTCCACATAAACGATTAAAATGTCTTTAATCTAATAATTTTTATAATAGTGATACTTAATTCTAAATTCGCTGCAGACACACTATATAAAATAAGGAGAATGAAAGTCGGACGACCCAAGAAGACTATTATTGTACGAGAATATCAATTGGACATTGGAAAAGTACAGGTATTTGATGACTACATGGTTTCTATTTTTGACGAAGGAAGCACCATTACCAAAGAAAGGGTATTTCAAATTATTGGGATTATGGAAATCCATTTTAGAAATAAAAACTTCGGTTACATCAGCTTAAGAAAGAACTCATATGCCATTGATCCTATGGTGTACAACCAAATTAGGGAAATTGAGAACATCAAAGCATTTGCAGTAGTTTCCATAAAAGAAATCGATATGCACAATTTTAATATTGAAAAGCTATTTTACAAAAAACCTATGAAATTCTTTATTGATCAGGACAATGCCCTATTGTGGATAAAAAGGCGTGTAAGAGCCTCCAATGTGGAATAACGGCACGTCATTGCCCTTCTTCCCCTGAGGCAACATCGGGTTCAGAAACTTGAAAAAGATCCATATAGGCCTTGCCTATATTGCTCAATATACCACTGGCGATCAAAGCCTGAAAACCACATTCCCCCACCGCAATATCAGCGGCCTTTCCGTGGAGGTACACACCAAAAATGGCCGCATTTAACGGGGAATAGCCCTGGGCTATCAAGCCCGTTATAATTCCTGTTAGCACGTCCCCGCTGCCACCGGTGGCCATCCCTGGATTTCCTGTAGTATTTACATAGCCCTTATCCTTATAAACGGTAATGGTGTGTGCCCCTTTAATAACCAAAATACAATCGTATTTTTCAGAGAACTCTTTTGCCTTTTTCAACTTGTCAAAATCGTCCGTCCATTCTCCCAATATTCGTTCCAACTCCTTGGGATGTGGGGTCAGAACGGTTTGAGGAGGCATTTTTCCTAACAGGCCCTTGTCTTTGGAAAGAATGTTCAATCCGTCGGCATCAACCACCAAAGGCAATTTATTGCCCATTAGAAAATTGGAAAAGGCCCTGGATGTAGCCCCCGTTGTCCCCATTCCAACACCTATTCCTATTGCACTGGGTACTAAGCCAAAATCAATTTCGGAAATTTCCCCTTCTTCATTATCCGTAATCACCATGGCCTCGGGCAATGCCGTTTGCAATGGCCCGTACCCGCACTTTGGAGCATAGGTCGTAACCAATCCGCTTCCGGCGAGCATACTTCCTTTAGCGGCCAAAACAACGGCCCCTATCTTTCCATAACTTCCACCAATTATTAAAGAGTGGCCATAGCTGCCCTTATGGGAAAACTTCTCACGGGGCATGTACATGGACAGCACCTCGCCCTTACCGATCAACTCATACCCGGTATTCAATCCACTCAAAAAATCCCTGTCCAAACCAATATCCAACACCTCCCAATGATCTATATACCTTCCCGTTTCCGGAAGAAAAAAAACAAGTTTCGGCACTTGAAAAGTAAGCACATAATTTGCTTTTACAACCCCATCTGTATTGGGGAGACCGGTATCCATAAATAGCCCTGAAGGCATATCTATGGCAAGAATAAAGGCGTTGGAGCCGTTAAGGTGCCGCATAAGCCCTATCAACCATGTATCGGGAACCCTGTTGAGCCCTATGCCAAAAATGGCATCCACAACAATATCATCCTTTCCAATATCGGGAAATTTCGATTGTTCATTTATAAAATTGGGCCATATACCCTTCTCTTTTAAACGATCCAGGTTGATTAAAAAGTCCTTTGACCTGTGTTCGCTATAGTTGACTACAAAAACCTCAATATTATAGTCGTGATCCCGCAGATGTCTGGCAAGTGCCAGTCCGTCCCCTCCATTATTGCCTATACCGCAAAACAAATGGATTTTTGCCTGGGTACCCTGAATTCTGGAATGCATCCAATTAAAAATCCGGATTGCCGCCCGCTCCATAAGCTGTTCACTGGTGATTCCCTGCTTATCCATTGTGAATTTATCAGCTTCGTATATCTGTTTAGCATTAAAAATCTTCATTCGATAAGATTATTTATAAAAATTTGATGATTTGGTAAAAATCCGTCCAAACGTTTGATTGGGCAATCAAAAATACTACATTTGGTTCTTTATTCTAATGATGGGACACAACATTACGGACATCAAGTTACCTAATACACCATTTATAGATGGTTGCCTTGCTATTACCGCTATCAGCACCATTACCCCATTGGGGTAAGCTACTACATATTCGTCCGTTACACAATTTTATCAAAATTCTATTTTCACTACTTAATAATACCTTTGAACCATGAAAGTTCTAAAATTCGGTGGCACTTCGGTGGCCAACGCCAATAATATAAGTTTAGTAAAAAATATCATTGCAGACCTTGGGGCCGGCAAAACCATAGTTGTGGTTTCCGCTCTTGGTGGAATCACGGATCTTCTTTTGAAGACGGCAGCACTGGCATCCTCACAGGAACAGACCTATAAAACCATGCTCAAGGAAATAGAGGACAGACATCTACATACCATAAAAGAGCTAATCCCCATCCAATTCCAAAGCAAGGTACTTAGCAAAGTAAAGAGTGAACTCAATACTTTGGAAACACTTTTGGAAGGAGCCTATTTAATAGGGGAGATTACACCAAAACTATCCGATAAGATCGTGAGCTATGGGGAGTTGCTGTCTTCTTATATTATTAGCGAATATTTCATAGTTGAAGGAATAGATACCGTATATGCCGATAGCAGACAACTTGTAAAAACAAACTCCAATTACGGGAGAGCGGCCGTCAACTTTGATGTAACGAACAAAAATATTACCGGCTACATTGAAAAATGCCCTAATTCCGTAATTATTATGGGAGGCTTTATTGCCTCGTCAGCAAATGGGGATTCCACCACCTTGGGCCGCGGAGGATCGGATTATACCGCTGCCATTGTGGCGAACGCCATAGATGCGGAAATTCTGGAAATATGGACAGACGTAAGCGGTATGTATACCGCCAACCCCAAAATAGTAAAGCAGGCCATGGCCATTCCCCATATTTCTTATGAAGAAGCTATGGAACTGTCCCATTTTGGAGCGAAGGTCCTTTATCCCCCCACCATACAACCCGTACTGAGCAAAGGAATATCCATCGTCATCAAAAACACCTTCGATCCAAAGGCTGCAGGTACCTTGATTACCAAAAATAAAAACGGAAAGGGCAAAACCGTACGCGGAATAAGCCACGTGGAAAATATTGCCCTCCTATCCCTGGAAGGCCCGGGCATGGTAGGTATTACGGGTATCTCCAAACGTTTTTTCGAAGTACTTTCAACAGCAGGCATCAGTGTTGTTATGATTACCCAGGCATCATCCGAACATTCTATCTGTATTGGAATAGACAATCAGGATGCGGACCATGCGGTACAGGTTATCAACGATGCATTTTACATTGAGATTTCCCTTGGAAAAATAAAACAGGTTGTAGCGGAAAAAGATTTGGCCATCATTGCCCTAGTGGGCGACAATATGAAAAGCCATCAAGGCCTTAGCGGAAAAATGTTCAGTACCTTGGGCAAGAATAACGTCAACATCCGCGCTATAGCCCAAGGGGCTTCCGAACGCAATATATCTGCCGTAATCCTCAAAGAGGATGTAAAAAAAGCACTCAACACCTTGCATGAGGAATTTTTGAAGAAAATATAAAGCAGCTGAATCTGTTCGTTATGGGAGTGGGCAATGTTGGCCAAGTTTTTGAACCAGATACAATCGCAAAAAAAATACTTAAAAGAGAAACTAAAACTCAATATCAGGGTCATCGGTATGTCCAATTCCAGGACCATGATATCGACGAGGACAGCATTGCCCTTAAAAATTGGCAGGAACTTCTCAGCAAGGGAGAAAGACCGATCTGGAACAATTCTTCAATAAGGTTAAAAAACTCAATTACAGAAATAGTATCTTTGTGGACAACACCGCCAATCAGGAGGTTTCGGAAACCTATAGTTCCTATTTAAGGAATAGTATATCCGTTGTTACCTGTAATAAAATAGCCTGTTCCTCTACCTATGAAAATTATCAGGAATTAAAGGATCTGGCAAGACAGTACAATGCACCCTTTCTTTTCGAAACCAATGTAGGTGCCGGCCTGCCCATTATAGACACTTTAAAGCACTTGGTAGCTTCGGGCGATAAAATATTAAAAATTCAAGCGGTACTTTCGGGCAGTCTCAATTTTGTGTTCAACAATTTTAACGACCGTACCACCTTTCACGACATAGTAAAGCAGGCCCAAATGGAAGGCTATACCGAGCCGGATCCCAAAATAGATTTAAGCGGAGTGGACGTAATGAGGAAAATATTGATCCTGGCACGGGAAAGTGGAAACATACTGAACATAGAGGACATCCAAAACAATTCCTTTCTACCAAGGAGAGCTTGGAAACGACCAACAATGAGGATTTTTCAAATCGTTGACAAAACATGAAGAATCGTTTCAACAAATGTACAGGAAAGCCGTTGAGGAGGACAGTAAATTGAAATACGTGGCGCAGTTCGAAAATGGAAAAGCCAGTGTGGGACTGCAGAGGATTCCCAAAGGACATGATTTCTATAATTTGGAAGGAAGTGACAATATCGTATTGTTCTACACGGAAAGATATCCCAACCAACCCATGATCATAAAAGGGGCCGGGGCCGGGGCCGATGTTACCGCCTCCGGAATATTTGCCGATATTATACGTATCGGTAATTATTAAAGAGTTCCGAAAGTGTGAATTTATTTGATTAAAAATGAAAACTAAAGAAATTAAAATTTTCTGTCCGGCCACTATCGCCAATATTTCCTGTGGCTTTGATGTCCTAGGACTGGCTTTGGATTCTGTAGGCGATGAAATGGTGGTGAGGAAAACCGATGAAAAAGGAATAAAGATCACCAAGCTTACAGGACAGGACCTGCCCACAGAAACCCTGCAAAATGTGGCCGGGGTCGCCGGTTTGGCCTTGTTGGCGGAAAGTGATCACATAGGTGGTTTCGAGATCGAGATTTACAAAAAAATAAAGGCAGGCAGCGGTATAGGTAGCAGTGCCGCCAGTTCAACAGGGGCGGTCTGGGCCATGAACCAACTATTGGGCGGCCCTTTCTGCAATCTGGAATTGGTAAAATTCGCCATGGAAGGGGAGCGCTTGGCCAGTGGGGTAGCCCATGCCGACAACGTTGCCCCCGCCCTATTCGGGGGCTTTACCCTAGTGCGTAGCTACCAACCTTTGGACATTGTAAAAATTCCGACCCCTCCGGAGTTATACGCCACCGTAATACATCCGCAAATAGAAGTCAGGACCTCAGACTCCAGACGCATCCTAAAAACATCCATTTCCCTAGAGGACGGCATTAAACAATGGGGAAATGTGGGCGGACTAATTGCAGGGCTATTTACCAATGATTATGATCTTATAGGCAGGTCTTTGGTAGACCATATCATAGAACCCATTAGATCCATTCTTATCCCCGGATTCGATAAGGTGAAGGAAGATGCCATTGAAGCTGGTGCCCTAGGCTGTGGAATCTCAGGTTCGGGCCCATCTATCTTTGCCTTGAGCAAGGGCAGGGAAAACGCCATGGGAGTGGCGGAAGCCATGAGAAATGTGTACGAAAAAATAGGCGTAGATTACGACGTACATATTTCCCGAATAAATACGGAAGGGATTAAAATCCTGGAAAGCTAAAGTACGCCGTCTTTCCCGGCATCCGAGTACCAATATAAAATTGCAACCCATACCAACACCGATAAATATGAACTTTTATAGCCTAAACCAACAAGCGCCCAATGTATCCTTCAAGGAAGCTGTCATAAAGGGAATCGCCCCAGATCGTGGCTTATATTTTCCAGAAACGATCGAAGCATTGCCAAACGATTTTTTTAACAGAATAGAAGAACGCTCCAATCAGGAAATTGCCTTTCTAGCCATACAACAATTTGTGGGCAAGGATATTCCGGAAAAAGCGCTTAAAGAAATTCTTGCCGACGTTCTGGATTTTGATTTTCCCCTTGTAGAAATTGAGGACAATGTGGCCGCTTTGGAACTTTTTCACGGTCCTACCCTAGCCTTCAAGGATGTGGGTGCACGATTTATGGCCAGATGCCTCGGTTATTTTTCAACTGAAACCACCAAAGAGGTAACTGTATTGGTAGCCACTTCCGGAGATACGGGAGGCGCAGTTGCCAATGGGTTTCTTGGTGTGGACGGGGTTAAAGTGGTTATTCTATATCCCAGTGGAAAGGTTAGCGATATCCAAGAAAAACAATTGACTACCTTGGGCAAGAACATTACCGCCCTGGAAGTTGAAGGCACTTTTGACGACTGCCAGAATATGGTAAAAACAGCTTTCCTGGACGAGGGGTTGGTCCAAAACATGCAATTGACCTCGGCCAATAGTATCAATGTGGCCAGGTGGCTCCCCCAAATGTTTTACTTCCTGTTTGCCTACAAGGAAATGAAATCCAAGGCCAAGGATATTATCTTTTCCGTCCCAAGTGGAAATTTTGGAAATATCTGTGCAGGAATTATGGCACAAAAGTTGGGAATGCCCTGTAAACATTTTATTGCTTCGACCAATGTAAACGACGTTGTTCCCCGCTATATGGATACGGGAACCTATGAACCAAAGGCTTCCATCGCCACCATTTCCAACGCCATGGATGTAGGCGACCCCAGTAATTTCATCAGGATCAGACATTTGTACAAGGATAATTTTGAGGAACTCTCCAAAAACCTAACATCCTATTCGTTTACCGATAAAGAGACCAAGGAGGCCATGTTAAAATTGTACAACGATTATACCTATGTAGCGGATCCGCACGGTGCCGTTGGTTATTTGGGATTAAAAGAATATCAGCAAACCCATCCTGACACTTACGGTATTTTTTTGGAAACTGCACATCCGGTCAAATTTTTGGATGTTGTAGAAGACACCATTCGGGAAAATATTGATTTGCCGGAAAGCATTGTAAAGGTAATGGGCAAAAAGAAAAAATCTATTAAAATCTCGGAATATACGAAGCTAAAAGATTATCTCTTGGGCAAAATAAGCTTCTAAGCAATGAAATTATTTAAATTATGAAGCAGTAAGGCTTAGGCTTTAGACCGTAAGCTTTATAAAGCCGTTATTTGAGTTTATTTGAAAGTTTTGTAGGCACGAGTGCGACACTCACGCCAACGGGGGCAAATAAATAGAAACCTTTCTCAGTGAAATATTTTTTTGCACTTGGCCAATGCCGAGGCAATTACCTGGTGCATGTCGTAGTACTTATACTCGGCCAATCTTCCTCCAAAAATAATATTGTCCTTTTCGGACAAGGTCTTGTATTTGGAGTAGATTTCATTGTTCCTTTGATCGTTGATGGGATAGTAAGGCTCTTTATTGCCGGACCATTCCGTGGGGTATTCCTTTGTTATAACGGTTTTTTTCTGAGTTCCAAATTCAAAATGCTTATGTTCCAAAATACGGGTATATGGAATTTCGGCATCCGTATAATTTATGACCGCATTGCCCTGGTAATTTTCCATATCCAGGATTTCATGCTTAAATTCCAGACTCCTATATTCCAGCTTACCATATCTATAATCAAAAAACTCATCGATCTTTCCGGTGAACACCAGCTGATGGGCCATGGCCATGAGCTCAGTCCTATCCTTAAAAAAATCTACCTCCAAACGTGTCTCAACGCCATCCAACAAACCATTGATCAATTTATTGTAGCCCCCAATAGGAATTCCCTGGTACTTATCATTAAAATAATTATTGTCGAACGTAAACCGCAACGGTAACCTTTTGATAATAAAAGCTGGCAGTTCCGTGGCCTTTCGTCCCCATTGTTTCTCCGTATACCCTTTGATCAACTTCTCGTAGATGTCCTTCCCGACCAGTGACAGGGCCTGTTTTTCCAAATTCATTGGATTGCGGACTCCCACTTCCCGTACCTGTTCCGCAATGACCAATTTGGCTTCCTCAGGTGTCCTTACCCCCCACAACTGATAAAAAGTGTTCATATTGAAGGGCAGATTAAAAAGTTCACCCTTATAATTGGCTACCGGTGCATTGGTATATCTATTAAATTCCACAAATCCGTTTACATAGTCCCAAATGGCTTTGTCATTGGTATGAAAAATATGGGCCCCATACTTATGGACATTTATACCTTCCACTTCCTCACAATAAACATTGCCCCCAAGGTGTGGACGCTTATCTATTACCAGGCATTTTTTTCCTTTCTTTCTGGCCTCATGGGCAAACACGGCCCCAAAAAGTCCGGCTCCCACAATAAGGTAATCATATTTCATTGTAAGCGAATTAGTATGCAATTAGGAATTAATAAAAAAGTAAAACTAACGCATATTCTAACGATTTCGAATTGAAATCAAAAAAAAAATCCCCTTTTCCATAACATGGTTATATTTGCATAGCTTAAAGAACCGACCCAAAATGGCCAATTTATATTATATCTCCCGAAATTACAAAGCTATCAACAGCGCAGCCTCCAAACCAAAAACGGATTGTGAGCGCATCTTGGACACCATAGGATTTATAAATTTGGGTTTTAAACAGACTACCTATGCCAGTTCTGCCATAGGCGCGGTCATCAGTTTTTTTGGAATAACAAAGGGTGTTATACGCCTGCCAAAAAATGCCACTTTGGCCGTACAATATCCGTTAAGCAAATATTATAAATACATCACCACCATAGCAGGAATAAAGAAATGTAAAATTGTGTTGATCATCCATGATGTTAAATACCTTATGGGAAAAAATAAGGATATTGCCCGGGAAATGAAAAAATTTTCATGTGCAGACGTGATCATTGTTCATAACGATAACATGAAAAAATGGTTCAAGCAACAAGGGGCCACTGCCAAACTGATACCCCTGTACATGTTCGATTATTTGGACAACAATACTACCTATATTGCTCCGGGACTTTCCAGTAAGGGTTTGTTCGATGTTGTTTTTGCGGGAGGCCTAGGAAAGGCAAAAAGTGCCTTTATCTATAAATTGGATGCCTTAAAAAACAATAGTTTTCATTTAAAACTCTATGGCAGCGGTTTTATAAAAAACGATGTGGACCCCACCAATACCATCATCAGTTTTGAGGGAATGTTTTCGCCGGATGAGGTAGCAAAACACATAAAGGGCTCCTTCGGCCTGGTATGGAACGGGAACTCCATTGAAGAATGTGCCGGTCATTTTGGACAATATCTTTTATATAACAACCCCCATAAGACGTCCTTATATTTACTTTGCGGCCTTCCCATTATTATATGGGACAAGGCTGCCATCGCCAAGGTAATACAAGAACGCCAATTGGGTATCTGTATTTCCTCCTTGGAGGAGTTGGACGGAAAATTAAAAAACCTATCCAATGAAGACTACCAAAAAATGGTAAAAAATGTAGCCGAGGTCAGGGAACAAATAATTTCTGGCGGCTTTTTAAAAACAGCCATGAAAAAGGCTCTTCAAGCACTTTCGTAGCTTACCCCTAGCCACCTGTTTAATCCAACAATGGCAATTTAAAATGGTCCAACGGACTGGATTGTTTCATCACGGCCTCTATAGCTTCCGTAGTCCTTGGGGCCATTTCCGATAAATTAACGGGTCCATTTTTAGTAATCAGTATATCGTCTTCGATCCTTACAGCTATTCCCCACCACTTTTTATCGCAATCACTTCCTTTCGGTATATAGATACCGGGTTCTACCGTAATCACCGTATTTTCCTTAAAAGGCCGATAGGTACCTTTATCGTGTACATCAAGGCCCAAATAATGGGAGGTGCCGTGAGGGAAATATTTCCTTGCCTCCCCTGGGCTGCCAATAATTCCCAACTGCATCAATCCCTTGGCAACCACTTCACTTGCCGCCTGTCCGGGAGCTTGAAAAGAAGCCCCTACCACACTGGCCTTTATTCCCGCCTCTTGGGCATTATAAACAATATCGTATATCTGTTTTTGTTCCTTGGAAAATTTTCCGTTGGCCGGAATGGTACGGGTTACATCGGCAGTATAACCGCGATATTCCGCACCCAAATCCATCAAAACCAAATCATTCCCCACTTTTGGCTTATTATTCTCTATATAATGCAGAATACAACCATTATTACCACTGCCCACTATAGAAGGATAGCCCTCATATTCGGCACCGTACTTCTTATAGACAAACTCATGTATCCCCTGAATTTCCATTTCGGACATATTGGGACGCATGGCCTTCATAACCTCTATTTGCCCTACTGCCGAAATCTCCACCGCTTTCTTTAAAAGCACCAGCTCTTCCTGTGTTTTAATTTCCCTCAGGGTATTCATTATTTCCTCCAGCATAGCACTATCAAGGTTATTGGATTTCAATTGCAGCACTACCTTTTCCCTAATTTCGATCCGGGACCTATCATCTTTGGCCTCTACAAAATCGACCAACAATTTATCCAATTTTAATTCCTGATAATAATCCAAATACCTCCCCAGCGTCTGGGCCACATTGGCACTATTCTCCAACTCGGTAGATCTGATCATGCTATAGAGCTGTTGTTTGGTGGCATCGTAATCTGAAGGATAATTGGTCTTTTCCTTAAACCTCCTTATCAAATCATATAGATCGGCAGGATCATTGGTGTCCCTATAGTCATTATTGAAATCGAAAAACATTACATTTTCAAACTGGAAAAAATCAATATCCGAGTTTAAAAATTCTTCGGCATTAAAGGCCCGTTCAAACCCCAATTGCCCTTTAACTCCTTCAACGCCCAACCTTTTTCCGTTCCATTGTTCGGCCCTTTCATCCCTTTTCTGGACATAGAGCACCTCATTATAACGCCCCCCTTCCCTATCCTTTTGCATTTCCGAAAATAGGAGCAAAAGGGCATTGGGCTCCTTATAACCGGTTAAATAATAAAAATCCGGATCTTGATGGTAAACATAATCCACGTCGTTTGCCCTATTCCTGACCGCTGCGGCAAAAAATACGGCCACACTATTGGGAGGCATGGCCTTACGCACTTCTTGACGCCTTCCCTTATGAAAATCCGCGCTTAATAAATCATTGGGAACTTCTTGGGCCCGAAACCAGGAGCTGAACAAAAAAAATAAAGATATCGTTACTAAATTCCTCATAACCATCATTAAATTTAAGCCTAAAAATAATCAATAATAGTACCAGTTTGGATATTAATTAACCGGAAAACACCTAAAAACATATTGGGCAAACCCATACGGACAAAAAATGTTCACTGCCCAATTTCCAATGCATCTTTCCAACTTGGTACCAAGGATCCGAATTAACATTAATTTGTGCAAAACAAAAGGTAATTGGATTCTCCTTTAGATTTATTTTCGATATTTTTACGTCTCAAATCGTTCAAATGAAACGAACATTAATAAATTTTAAACATTTTTTAACAAAAGATAATGTTTAAAATTTTTAGTGTGAGAACGGAGTGGTTGCACACGTTCTTAATTTTATAATTAGCGTATTAATAATTAATTACTAAAATTTAAACGTGTGAAAAATACCGCATTGACAAAAATCCATGAGGCTTTAGGTGCTAAAATGGTACCCTTTGCAGGATACAATATGCCTGTTTCCTATGAAGGAGTAAACATAGAACATGAAACGGTCCGCAATGGGGTGGGCGTCTTTGATGTATCCCATATGGGCGAGTTTTTGTTGGAAGGCCCCAAGGCGTTGGACCTTATACAAAAGGTAACCTCCAATGATGCCTCCAAATTAGCCGTAGGGAAAGCCCAATATAGTTGCTTGCCCAACGAGACCGGTGGTATTGTGGACGACCTTATCGTTTATAAGATAAAAGAGGAACAGTATTTATTGGTCGTAAACGCCTCCAATATTGATAAGGATTGGGAACACATTAGCAAATACAATAAAGATTTTGGTGCAGATATGCGCAATATATCCGAAGGATATTCCCTACTTGCCATTCAGGGGCCCAAAGCTGTGGAAGCCATGCAACCATTGACCTCAATAGACCTCAGTGCAATAAATTTTTACTCCTTCGAAGTCGCCGATTTTGGAGGTGTGGAACACGTAATTATATCGGCTACCGGTTATACGGGTTCGGGAGGTTTTGAAATATACTGTAAGAATGAAGAAGTACATCGGATATGGAACAAAGTTTTTGAGGCAGGTGCCGCCTACAACATAAAACCTATCGGTCTTGCCGCCAGGGATACCTTAAGACTGGAAATGGGCTATTGTTTGTACGGCAATGATATCAACGATACTACCTCGCCACTGGAAGCAGGCCTGGGCTGGATTACAAAGTTCACCAAGGATTTTGTAAATAGTGAAGCCTTAGCCAAACAAAAGGAAGAAGGAGTGACCAAAAAACTAGTGGCATTTGAGTTGGATGAAAAAGGGATTCCAAGGCACGATTACGATATTGTTGATGCATTGGGAAATAAAATTGGGGTAGTCACCTCGGGCACTATGTCCCCGTCCATGGGAAAGGGTATCGGATTGGGTTATGTACCCACGGCCCTATCCCAAATCGGCACTAAAATCTATATACAAATTAGAAAGAACGCCGTTCCTGCTACCATAGTTAAACTCCCTTTTTATAGGATCTAGAAGAAGTAGCGGTCGAGTTTTGCACAAGGAGGTGATAGAATGAACAAAATACTCATTTTAGGGGCGAGCGGATTTATAGGCAATGCCATTTACAGAGAATTGAATTCCTATTTTGATACCTATGGTACTTATTGTTCTTCCAGAAAAAACTTTGGGCACAATCAACAATTCTTTAGGTACGATCTTGAAGAAGATGACGTACATGATATTTTGAACAAAATTAAACCCGACCTCATAATTTCCGCCCTAAGGGGAAATTTCCAGGCGCAGGTAACGGCCCATCAACATTTGGTAGAATACATCCAAAACAGGGATTGCAAATTGTATTTTATATCCTCTGCCAACGTTTTCGATGCCTATAGCAAATATCCCTCTTATGAAATTGACAAGACCCTATCCGAAAGCATTTATGGCCGATTAAAAATTAAAATAGAGAATATGCTCCTAAGAATACCCGTTTCTAAAACGGCCATTCTTAGGGTACCCATGGTTTTTGGGATAAATTCGCCAAGAATTAAAGAAATCAGGAATGCCCTGAACTCCAAGGAACCTATTGAGGTATTCCCCAATCTGATCATTAACGTTACCAACGATGATAAACTAACGCAACAAATACATTACCTAATAAATCACAATAAAACGGGGGTCTTTCATTTGGGAAGTGTAGACCTGATACACCATGAAGATTTTATAAAGGAAATTATAAACCGTTTGGGCAACTATCGGCCTATTTACAAACATGTTTTCACCACCAATGAAGACCGTTATTTGGCGGTACTGCCAAAATCGAATCGGCTACCAAAAAACCTACTGTTCAACTACCAGGAGATCATAGACCATCATATCTTTAGTGAATAGGTGGCCTGGAATTGTACCCTTTTAATTAACTTTATAAAAAAGTAACGGCATGAAATGAGCCATGACGATTCTGGATACCTTCCGACAATTATCGGGACTAAATGTTGATCGGCGAAACAGAAGGTTCATGAACTCCTTTTAAAAATAAGTTATAATGATGTGAATAATTGCATCTGACCAATAAAAAAACAAATAAATATCTAGTGATGAAAAAATTATCGGAAACAGAAATAGAAAAAAGATTGGAGGAACTGGATGGGTGGGATTATATAGGTGGTGCCCTTGAGACTTCCTTTGAATTTAAAAATTTTAAGGACACTTTCTCCGTAATGACCAGGATCGCCTTTGAGTGTGAATCCCAAAATCACCACCCGGAGTGGAACAACATCTACAATTCCCTTAATATCCGGCTTTCCACCCATGATGCAGAAGGGGTTACGGACAGGGATTTCAAATTGGCACACAGTATTGAGGAAATTATTGTTAGCAAGTAAACTTAACTCTTGTGCCGGCATTAAAAATTGTTAAATTTGTTCCATTATTATCCTAACAAAACTAAGAAATGGGAAGAGCTTTTGAGTTTAGAAAAGCACGTAAAATGAAAAGATGGTCCGCAATGTCGAAGGCCTTTACCAGAATAGGCAAGGACATTGTAATGGCGGTAAAAGAGGGCGGGCCGGACCCAAGCTCCAATGCACGGTTAAGGGCCGTTATCCAAAATGCCAAGGCCGTAAACATGCCCAAAGACAATGTGGAAAGGGCCATTAAACGGGCATCGGACAAAAGTTTGGGCGACTTCAAGGAAGTGCTTTTTGAAGGATATGCCCCCCATGGAATCGCCATTTTGGTAGAAACTGCCACGGATAACAATACCAGGACCGTGGCCAATATTAGAAGTTACTTCAACAAATGCAATGGTAGTCTGGGAACTTCGGGATCGGTAGAATTCATGTTCGACCATACCTGTAACTTTAGGATTCCCGCAGAAGGAATAGATACCGAGGAATTGGAACTGGAAATGATCGACTTTGGAGCCGAAGAAGTTTTTGCCGATGAGGATGGCATTTTGATCTATGCGCCCTTTGAAAGCTTCGGGGCCATACAGAAAGAATTGGAAAACAGGGGCATTGAAATTCTATCCTCAGGTTTTGAACGTATACCGCAGGTCACCAAGGCCTTAAGTGAGGAAGAAGCCGCCGATGTAGAAAAATTATTGGAAAAAATCGAGGAGGATGACGATGTCCAGAACGTATACCACAGCATGCAGGAATAATAATCAGTTTTAATTTTATAAGAAAGAGGCCCTTGAATGGGCCTCTTTTGGTTTTTAATATAAAAAAATAGCTTTAAAGCCAAATGATCCAAGGTTTAATGCAACTCATCCTCCGACCCGATTACGAGCGACTTGTTCAAGGTAACAACAATAGTACCCTCATCATTTGTTGGAGCCACCGAAGTTATAAAATTATTATGTTGGTTTCCTGAAGTTACTATAGGGTTGCCATACCAGTCATTTCCATTATTGACAAAGATATTATTGGTAATCGTAGTTTTGGAATCATGCTTAAAACCTCCTCCGGTATTAATAATGGTTCCTGTATTTCCCTGAAAAAGATTCCCGTCAAAAAGGGTATTATTGGCCCCCAATGTATCCTCTCCCCAAGAAGGGGTGTCGCCGATCTTACTTGAAAAAGTAAATAACAGGCGACCGGTATTGTTCACAAATTTGGAATTCAATATTTGGTAGCGGTTTACTCCCTTAAAACTGGCTATTTGATCATAATTTCCACTAAAGACGCAATTCTCTATTTTTACATAATGCTCTGTTGAAAAGATAAGGCCCCTATTGGAAATAAATGACGAGCCCGTAATGGTAATTCTGTTGGTATAATCATTTTCATTGTCCGATGTAAAATTGGGAGTGGACCCCCAATAGCTTCTAAATAGGGTGGCAGAATTATTTTTAAATATAGAATTGGAGATAGTAATGGAAGAATAATCTCCCTTGGACCAAAACGCCGTTTGATGGGATACACCGGTAACCTTTATTTCAGATGCCTTTACGGCAGAGCCAGAAACGGCAAAAATAGTTCCGTCCTTATAATTATCGGCAGAATCGGTCAGGGCAAATCCTGAGATATCCAAAGCAAAACCCTTATTGACAACGAACATACGATACTTCCCTTCCCCGGAAATAGTGACATGCTCCGCCCCTGTTCCAATAATGGACAGGTTACTATTGATGTGCGGCAGATCTGAAGATAATCTTAGGGTGCCCTCCAATCCTTCCAAAAAAATTATCCTATGGATAACCGAATCAATATTGGCCTCATTTATGGCCCAGCGCAGGGTACCCCTACTATTATCGTCGCCAAGATCTGTTACCACAAGCTCAGTTTGTGCCATGGATGTAAAACAACTTATGACGGCAACTAAAAAAACGGTTATTTGGTTTCTCATCATTCTCAATGGAATTTATACTATGAATGCTTTTAATCCAACGTTATTCCCAACTAGAAACAGGCTTTTACCCTGTATCTTGATAACGCATTACGATCAAAATTAGTATTCCTATCCATAAATAGGATTTATTATAGCCCTAAAGATGTGTAAGTACTTGAAAATGTTGTGTAACCGCTTATTCGTATGGTCTTTTTATTATCAACTAACCCGGGCAAGCCCGCCTAACAGAACCGGCCATCGAAATATTAAAAGGAACAAAACCTTGTCGATTTTGATAAAGAACATGGGCCTGTAATACCCATTTCATGGATCTAAAATGGGGGATAGCCGAGCAATAAGACTCGAATTTATCAAAAACTATTTTCCGGGACCTTGCCCACCACTCCTTCAAAAAATGCCCTGTAGGCTGCAAAATCTCCCTCTTTGTCATCCGTAGGATACTGTGGCCCGGAAATTTTGACCTGTTTTTTTCCAAAGTCGAACGCCACCATTACAATGGGCACCTTTGCCGTCTTGGCAATAAAATAGAAACCGGTCTTCCATTGTACCACCTTTTTCCTGGTGCCCTCAGGGGAAAGTGCCAATCTGAACCTTCTATTTTGATCGAATATTTTGGCCGTAGCACTCACGGTATCCATATTCCTGGTCCTATCGATAGGAGCCCCGCCCATCCAACGAAAATACCAGCCAAATGGAGGCTTAAAGAGAGCCTTTTTAGCTATAAAATGAATATCCTCGTTCAACACCTTCCTAACCAAAAGCCCCAATAGGAAATCTACCCAACTGGTATGCGGCACTACAATAACCTCACACTTATCCAGATGCGGGAAATAGCCGACCAATGTCCACCTTAAAATCCTAAAATAGATAAATTTGGCAAGGGTCTGCATTAATCATAGATTATTTAAATTGTTGGGTGATCTGGATATCCTTCACCCACCATCCGCTACCATGACCATATTTTCCATAAAATCCGGCATTGACGGGGGCCTAAAATGCCCTGATCTATAAAATTTTATATTTTTTTATAAATCGATTTTAATTTTTCCGTGGTTATTATAGTTCGCCATTCCTTTCCTAGGGCATTTTCCCATAGGGGCACCAGGCCAAGGGCCACATTGATCATAATTTCAAAATCATCATTGGTCAGCTCCCTACAAATACCTTCTGGTAGTTGAATATGGTGTTTATCACTCATTTTAGTAAATAATTCCACCCCTTCAGGATAAAACTCCTTCAAATGCCGGAACACCAAACAGTTCCCTATTCCATGTCTAATCCCCAACAAATAGGACAGGCCATAACTCATGGCATGCGCAACCCCAACCTGCGAATAGGCTATGCTCATCCCCCCATGCCAGGAAGCCATCATTAATTTATTCCTAGCTTCATCCTCCCGCAGGTCTTCCAAATAGACCTCCTTACACAATTCCAAGGCTTTTTCGCCATAACTCTGGCTAAAGGCATTTAAAAAAGTACCGTTTAAGGATTCTATACAATGTATAAAACAATCCATCCCGGTATAAAACCATTGCTCCTTGGGTACCCCTTTTGTTAAATCGGGATCCATAAGCACTTGGTCAAAAGTGGTATAATCGGAATTAATTCCCAATTTTTTATCAGGTCCCAATAGAACGGTGGTCCTGGATACTTCCGCACCGGTACCACTTATAGTGGGTATGCCTACGTGATATATAGATGCTTTTTTCACCAAATCCCAGCCCTGATATTGATGGGCATTGCCCTTATTGGTCAACATAATGGCCACAGCCTTTGCCAGATCAAGTATGGTCCCCCCTCCTATACCTATAATACCGGAGGGCAAATAGGCATAATCATTTTTAATTTTCCGCACTAGGACATCTACCTGGTCCGTTTTGGGTTCCTCATCTGCTGAAATGAATATTATCCGGTCATTAAAAATTAAGGGAATTCTAGAAACAAGCTCTGTGTTTTCAAATACATCGTCTACCAAAAAAACAAACGGTGCCTCGGAATTGGTCCGTTTTGGCAACAAAATTTCACCCAATTGCCCAAAGCAACCAGCTCCGAAAATAACGCGGGGCACCATAGGGAAGTTCTTGTATTCCATCTTCAATACAGGGCTCGTAATGATATTGGTATTTTTGCTCTTTATATCCATAAACTTATTTAAGATATTCCAATATATCGGAGATAGTGCTTAAGGTAAGGTGATCATTGTTATATTCCCCTATCTTTACCTCTTCATGCTGCCAGGTGGTATGAAAGGGAATATGAACGGCTTTTGCCCCAATATTCAGTATGGGCAGTATGTCCGATTTTAATGAATTTCCGATCATCAAAAACTCCCCCACCGGAATTTCCAAATGCTCCAATAGATTCTTGTAATTTTCTTCCTTTTTATCGCTCAAAACTTCTACATGGTGAAAATATTGGGAAAGACCGGATTTTTCCAATTTCCGCTCCTGATCCAACAGATCCCCTTTGGTCAAAACAATTAGGCGGTATTTATCCTTCAATGCTTCCAGTACCTGCTCCACGCCATCCAATAATTCTACCGGGTGCAACAACATTTCTTTCCCCAGATTCAAAATTTCGCCAATAGTTGACTGCGAAATCCTATTATTGGACAGTTCCAGGGCAGATTCTATCATGGACAGCATAAAACCCTTAATACCATAGCCATATAGTTCAAGGTTCCTGATCTCTGTTTTAAACAATTCCTGGTCTATTTGGTTCTTGGTTTCATACTTATCCAAGAGACCGGCAAATTGTTCCTCCGCATTTCTAAAATAGGTTTCATTGACCCATAGGGTATCATCGGCATCAAAACCAACCACTTTAATATTGCCAAAATCTATTTCCATACCTTCTTTGCCTTTTCCAAATCTTCCGGAGTATCTATTTCTATACCGCTTACTCCGGTTTCTACCATCTTTATTTTCTTTCCGTATTCCAGATATCGTATGGCTTCTATTTTTTCCGTTGCCTCCAATATAAGCATGGGCAATCTCTGAAAGTCCATGAGGGCACTTTTTCTAAAAGCATAGATTCCTTTGTGTTTAAAATAAGGGATATCCAACTCCCTTGATCTGGGATAGGGAATCGGGGCCCTGGAAAAATAAAGGGCAAAATTCTGATTGTCCACAATTACCTTTACCGTATTGGGGTCGTTAATCTCTACCCAATCCGTAATCCTGGTCATTAAAGAGGCCAAATCTATTTCTTTTTTATGATCGTCCTTAAAAACCTCGATTACACTGGCCAGGCTTTCCCTATCCGTAAACGGCTCATCTCCCTGAACATTTACGATAATATCCACATCCATAGATTCTACTGCCTCGGCAATACGGTCGCTTCCACATTCATGTTGTCTAACGCTCATTAAGGCTTTCCCCCCTATCCCGGTAATAGTATCATAAATAGTGGCACTGTCCGTAACTACATAAACTTCCTCAAACAAACCGGTTTTTACCGCGGCCTCATAGGTTCTTTGTATGACCGGTTTCCCTTGAAGGTCCTGCATAAGCTTGCCCGGAAATCTTGAGGCTGCATAACGAGCCGGTATCATTGCTATAATTTTCATATGGATATTATTTTTTTATCCCGATGACGATCGGGGGCCATTACTGCCCGACTACATCGTTCAGGCAGGTGTAATACATATATTTTCATTGATTTTGCGAACAGATTTGGGCCATGCTCATTTAACACGAAAACAATTTAAGATTAATGTGATTTTTTTCTCGGTCCGATCTTTCTGTATAACCTATAAATAAAGATCATTACGAGAAGGACCAGAAATACAGCAAGGATAGGGGCAAAAATCGAAGCTGTGGTTACTACTGCCGCAGTTCCCGTTTCCACGAGACCGATAACAGGATTGGCCGTTCCTCCGGTAGTAGCCGTAGAGGCCAATCTACCGGTAGCCGAAGCTCCCTTTATTGCTGTGGCCGTTCCCCCGCCCGCAATTATGGCCAAGGTCCAGGTAATCACCGGATCTAGATTGGAAGCCGTAGACACCATGACAGCGGTACCTGCCAAAGCGGCCATAGGTATTGCGAAACTATCCAGCAAATTGTCCAACCAAGGAATAAAATAAGCGAAAATTTCAACGATAGTGGCAACCCCAAATGTTATTACGGCCGCCATACTGCCCACCCATTCCCAGTTTTCATTTAATTCCCATACGTTAAAATAAGCGGCCAGGCTTAATGCAAACAAGGGCAGAAAAATTCTAAAGCCCACCGATGCGGCCAGTCCTATACCTAAAAAAATGCTTAAAACGGTCTCAAAAGTCATATTCACCAACTTTAATGCGAAATTAGGCTATTCCCAATCAACAAAAAAATCATCCTTAAAGCCTATAAGGTACAATTTGTGCTTTGCCCTGGTCACTGCGGTATACAACCAGCGCAGATAATCCCTATCTATACCGTTTGGTAAATATGGCTGTTCCACAAAAACGGTATTCCATTGCCCCCCTTGGGACTTATGACAGGTAATGGCATAGGAAAATTTCACCTGAAGAGCATTAAAAAACTTATTGCCCTTTACCGCCAAAAACTTCTTGTACTTGGATTTTTCATCGGCATAATCCTTCATAACCTCCTGGTAGAGGCGGTTGCCATCCTCATAGGACAAAGATGGGGTCTCCGCCTTAATGGTATCCAACAAAAGCACTGTTTCAAAGGGTTTTTGATTGGGGTAATCCACCATCTTCACCTTTACCTCCGCAAATTTAAAACCGTACAACTCTTTAATGGCAAAGATCTCCAAAACCTCAATAATATCCCCGTTGGCTATAAAACCGGCTTCCGAGGTTGGCTTTAGCCAGAAATAGTTGTTCTTGACCACCATCATATAATCGCCTGTGGCCAACTCATTTTCCAAATAAAGGATCCTATTCCTAATATTTTCATTGTATAGATTGGCCCGTCTATTGGACCTCACTATAATGGCGGTCTCCTCTTTGCCATTTTGGGAATAAGAACCGTCTATGGCCTCTTGGATATCATTGCCATCCACCAAACGAACAATATCGGAAAAGCGACTGACCGAGAACTTAAAATCATCGAAGAACCCACTTTGCAACTGCTCCCTCAAGCTGGTGGCATTTACCAAAATTCCGGAATCCTCGGCTTGCCTCACCACCTCGTCCAACTCCAATTTTATAACTTCCTTATTATAATTCAGTGCCAATTGATCTTCATCCAAAGCCGGACTAATATTCAAATGTACGGGAGGGAGCTGTGCCGTATCACCAATGAGGATCAGTTTACAATTATGCCCGGAATACACGTACATCAACAAATCGTCCAGGAGGGCCCCATTCTCCATCAACTTGGAATCCGTAGGCGTATCCGGAATCATAGAGGCCTCATCCACAATAAAAATGGTATTCCTATGCTTATTGGGCGATAGAACAAACTGCACCCCGCCCCCACTTTGCTTTTTTGGAAAATAAATTTTTCGGTGTATCGTAAAAGCCTGGGTTCCCGAGTAATTGGACATTACCTTTGCCGCCCTCCCCGTAGGAGCCATTAAAACGGCCTTCATGGTGGTTTTCCATAGATTGGCAACAATAGTACCCACAATGGTGGTTTTTCCCGTCCCCGCAAACCCCTTCAACATAAAAACACCCTCCTTTTCCTTGGATAAAACAAAACTTGCCAATTGTTGCAAAGCC
The DNA here is from genome assembly GCA_041392165.1 of Flavobacteriaceae bacterium. Classification (GTDB taxonomy): domain Bacteria; phylum Bacteroidota; class Bacteroidia; order Flavobacteriales; family Flavobacteriaceae; genus Arenibacter. The sequence goes on along the minus strand of JAWKMN010000001.1, from coordinate 1,298,747 downwards.
ACTGACTGCTTGACAGTTGGACGGTGCGGAAATTTGTCTGTCAGTAGTTTAAAAAAAGTAGCATCGGTTATAGAAGTCATAGGTCCTCAAAGATAATCAGTATTTTTAAGGTCAAATACTTTTAGCATTAAAAAAAAATTGTAGATTTGTGACAACCACTAAATAAAATAACACTTACAAAATGAAGACCATTTTACAAATTTTCCTTTGGGCAGTAGCTATCGTGTTGGGCTATATGATCTATAATTCCGTGAACGGCCCAATTGAATTTAAAAAAGTTAAGCAAGAACGTTTTGCCAAGGTAATATCCAATTTGAAGGACATCAGAAATTCCCAAGAGGCTTATAAAACTGTAAATGGTAGATATGCGAAGGATTTTAACGCTCTAGTAAGTTTTGTTGATACCGGTAAATACACCATAACCCAGCAAAGGGATTCCTCTTATTTGGAATTCGATAAGGTTTTTGGAATCGATATGTTGAAGGAAGTAAAAATCATAGATACATTAGGTACTGTTTCGGTCAAGGATTCTTTGTTCAAGAAAGACGATCGCTACAAGACCATGATGAATGTACCTTATGCCCCCAATGGCGAAAAATTTGAAATGAAGTCGTCCGTCATTGAAAAAAGTGGATACAGAGCTCCCGTTTATGAGGTAAAAGTTAGCAAAGATGTAGTATTGCATGACCAACCCAAGACTTTGTTGGCTAGGGAAAACACCCAAATTAATGTAGATGAGGTCAATGGAAATGAAATTAGGGTTGGATCTTTGACCGAGGTAAGCACCAGTGGAAATTGGCCATCTATATATGACAAACGAAACGATCAATAGCATTTTAGAAAATTCTAAATCGGAATATCATAAATTGTCCATTCAAGTTAGCTTGAATGGACTTTCTTTTTGTGTTCTGGACACACTTTCCAATACTATCCTTGCTTCCGAAAGAATGGTGTTTGAAAACGAACTTACCCCCTATGCCGTTCAAAAGGAAATGAAGCAGCTTTTTGAGAAAAACAAAATAAGGGATGTAAAGTTTTCCGAAGTAGTTGTAATACACAGGAACAATCTTTTTAGCCTGGTTCCACAGGCACTCTTCAACAAAGATGAGCTTGCCAATTACCTAAAATTCAATGCTAAGATCCTTGCCAATGACCATCTCGAATATGATGCAATTAAAGGTCTTGACATGGTAAACGTTTATGTTCCCTTCATGAACATCAACAACTATATATATGACCTATTTGGCGAGTTTGAATTTATGCACCATGGGACCATCATGATCCAGACCCTGACCAACCATCACGGAAACCAGAGCGAACCCATATGTTATGTCCACCTTATGGAAGGGCATATGGACATTGCCGTCATCTCCAACAAAAGATTGGTACTCTACAATAATTTTAGCTTTGCCACCAAGGAAGATTTTATTTACTATCTATTGTTCACCTTGGAGCAATTAAAATTGGATAAGGAAACCACTAAACTAAAACTTTTTGGATCTATTGAGGAAGGCGATGAACTATATACAATATGCCATCAATACATAAGGGACATTTCCATTTTTATTCCCTCCACCACTTCATTCCATCATTTTGGGGAATCCGATAGTGAAACCATAGATTTTACACTGTTAAACACTCTTTAATGCGCATTATATCCGGTAAAAACAAAGGTCAGAGACTAACCGCGCCAAAAAAGCTCCCTGTACGCCCAACAACCGATATGGCTAAAGAGGCCCTTTTCAACATACTCAACAACCGTTATTATTTTAATGAGGTGAGCGTATTGGATCTCTTTGCCGGGACCGGAAATATCAGTTACGAATTTGCCTCAAGGGGCTCTGAAAATATTACCGCCGTGGATGTGGACCATGCATGTATCAGATACATTACGTCCACCTCCTTCGAAATGGACTTCCCCATTGTGGCCATTAAAAAGGATGTTTTTCAATACTTGCAGACCAATCCTATAAAAGCGCATATCATATTTGCAGATCCGCCCTATGACCTGTCTCCCGAAGAATTCGCTGTTATTCCCAAACTGATATTTGAAAAGCAACTTTTATTGGAAAACGGAGTTTTGGTCATTGAACATTCCAAACATACCGATCTATCGCATTTGGAGCATTTCACCAACCAAAGGAGATATGGCGGCAGTGTATTCAGTTTTTTCGAATGGGTGGAAGAATAATGAAAGTGTACCACCTGCGGCGGCATTAATTAAAAAAATCTTCCAATGGCATCATTCTTCAAGAAGATACCGCCCTGCGGAGGCATAAATTCGACTACGTATTTGCCGTGCAAATGTTGTTCCATTAAAAAAAAGCAGGTCATAAGCCGGATTCTGTTAACCTTGAATTACTTCACGGCCTCCCTATCATTTATCTAGGCCAATGGTTGCCCAAAAGCTCTAACCGCCTACCCTTCAGCTCGGGCGTGCAGCCCTCAAACACTGATTTACATGGCGTTGCACCGTATAGAGTTTACCTGGTTTCACTACAGCCTTACCTGTACATACTTTCTGTTGCACTTGTCCTCATCTTACGATGGACGGGCGTTACCCGCTATACTGCACTATGGTGTCCGGACTTTCCTCTCCCCACGAAAAGCGGGGAGCGATAAGGCGACCTGCCAGCACAAAGGTATATAAAAAATTTCAAGAAACTTTTTATTTACCTCACCCTGAACTGCCTAAAAAGCCAGTTCCGACCTCTCCAAAGGAGAGGTAAACCCACCCGTCCGTACCGGCACGGGCGAAACGGAACCCCTGTCTTACAAACAGGCGGGCTCCATCCAAGGCGCGGACAATCTTTAGATTGAATTGTTGATAAATAAAGTACTAAAGAAAGTTAAATAGACCCTTTTATACAATGCTATTTTTATATTTGTGTGATTTTAGTATACTTAAAATATAAGTATAGTATAAACTTTTTGTATACCTATATAAGTTAATAGCCTTGGAACCCTTTATAGTATCGGCCCGAAAATACAGGCCCCAAACATTTAAGGATGTTGTTGGGCAACAGGCCATTACCAACACCCTGACCAATGCCATAGACAATGATCACCTGGCCCAGGCACTATTGTTTACAGGGCCCAGAGGAGTAGGGAAAACTACTTGTGCACGTATTTTGGCCAAGCGGATCAATCAGGATGGCAGAACGGACGATAATGAGGACTTTGCCTTTAACATCTTTGAACTGGACGCCGCTTCCAATAATTCGGTAGATGATATCAGGGAGCTTACAAGTCAAGTGCGCATACCTCCACAAGTTGGAAAATATAAAGTTTACATTATTGACGAAGTGCACATGCTGTCCCAGGCCGCCTTCAATGCTTTCTTAAAGACACTGGAGGAACCGCCTGCCCATGCCATATTTATATTGGCCACCACGGAAAAGCACAAAATTATCCCTACAATACTATCGCGCTGTCAGATCTTTGATTTTAAGCGCATCACCGTTAAGGACGCCGCCGAATACCTTAGATATATTGCCGAGAACCAGGAAATAGAAGCCGAAGACGATGCACTTCATATCATAGCCCAAAAAGCGGACGGCGCAATGCGCGATGCACTATCGATCTTTGACAGGGTGGTGAGTTACTCGGGCAAAAAATTGACCCGGAAAGCCGTGACCGAGAATTTGAACGTGCTGGATTACGACACTTATTTTGCTACTACAGATCTCATTCTAAAACATGATATTCCCGGCCTATTGGTACTTTTTAATGATACTTTGGCCAGAGGGTTTGACGGACACCATTTTATTAACGGCCTGGCCTCACATTTTAGGGATCTAATGGTGTGCAAACACCAAAACACCATAGCGCTCCTGGAAGTTGGGGAGGAGGCCAAAAAACAATATAGCGAACAATCCATAAAAACGTCCAGTAATTTTTTGCTATCGGCCATCGATATGGCCAACGACTGCGACATTAATTATAAATCCAGTAAAAATCAGCGGCTTCTTGTGGAACTGACCTTAATGAAATTGGCCTCCATCGATTTTGATGGAGAAAAAAAAAAGTCTGAATCCTTAGGGAACGGTCGTAACAAACCCGATTTTATCATCCCCGCCTCTTATTATAAGGTGGATTGGCCCTCTACTGTAGGAAAAGGAAGCAAACCCAACTTACCGGAGGCCAAAACAGCCCAAACCGAATCTCCTACGGTCCAATACCCTTCTGCTGAGGAACAAACACCTCAAACACCATATTCCCCACCAAATATCGGCCAAAAACCACAGGGAAACGTGGGAATGGACATTGTTAACATTGAGAAGAAACCCAATCCGGCACCCAGAGCCCAAATCAATATAAAATCGACCGAAAGAAGGGTTTCCGGTCTTTCACTTTCCAGCTTAAAGGCCAAAAAGGAACATCAACTGAACAAAAAAGAAGATGTTATCGATGAAAGCAACCTTCCCAAAGCCAATTTTACAGAGGAAGAAATGCAAAAACATTGGGCTGATTTCGTTGATATTTTAGACAATGATGGCCGCAAAATTTTGGCATCCAACCTGCATTCGGACACACCCAAACTTATCGACAATTTTACCCTCTGGATAGAATTGCCCAATGGCACCATGAAAAAAGAAATTGAGCGTGAAAAATACGACCTAATGGAGTATTTAAAACAAAAGCTCAACAATCACTTTATACAACTACGAATAACCGTAAACGAAGCTTCTGCCAAAAAATTTGCATTTACCCCGGAAGAGAAGTACCAGAAATTAAGGGAAAAAAATCCGGCCATCGATCTTTTGAGAAAAGAGTTCGATCTAGATATCTAGTGCTTTTCCAATTTTATCCTCCAAATATAAAACAACATTACCAGAGCATTGATCAAAAGCCCTAAAGACTCCCTGGCATGTTCTATATTATCAATATTTCCCCTACCTATGGCAACACCTTCAAAGTACTCCGGCCAATAAATCCATGCCCCTATCAAGTAGGCAAAAGTCAGTATCAAGGGAATCAAAAAGTTCAATTTGCCTAAAAAAAATAAAAATGAGGCTACAGCCGCTATTCCGTATAGGATATACCACACAATAGCATCGGAATCATTATATTGGACCAAAGCCGCCCAAACAAACAAAATGGTGAATACGCCAGAAAATATCTTGGAAAATAAACGCATACTAAGAATTTTTAATATGGTCCTCTATAATACTGTATACTTCCGTTGCCAAAAGCCGGTCTTTTAGAGAAGCTCTTTTCTTATTGGTGATCAATATTGGATGGTCTTTGTCATCTTCGGGCATCCTGCCATGTGACCCTTTAACCAGGCTGGCGTCCAAGGGAATAATATCCATTACCGTTCGGAAACCCATTTTCTTTTTCAATAACTTCCAAACCACTTTTGGCATCAAGAATTTATCCTTGGGATCTGTAAGCATCTCTACCGGGTCATATCCCGGCTTTTTATGAATATCCACCATTCTCGCATAATCAGGCGCCTTTTTATCATCCAACCAGAAGTAATAGGTAAACCAAGAATCCTTATCCGCCAGTACTACCAAATCCCCACAACGTCCATGATCTAACTGCAACTCCTTGATTTCATCCCCGGAAAGTACTTTCTCTACCCCTTTTACTCCTTTTAACAATGCTTTAATAGTATCCAAATCCCCTTTATCCCTTACATACACATGGGCCAACTGATGGTCTGCCACGGCAAACGCCTTACTTGCTCCCGCATCCAATAATTCCAGTCCCCTTTCCACTCGAATACCAAGATACCCTTCTTGCCTGAGTATTCTATTTAAATGAATGGGATGGTTTACGTTGGTTATCCCGTATTCCGAAAGTATTATTATATGGGCCGATTTGGCCTCATAATATTCCACCAATTGCTTTACTACATTATCTATCTCCCTTAGGTCCTTTGCAATTTTGTCCAAATCGGTACCAAAGCGCTGCATATTGTAATCCAAATGGGGCAAATAGACCAAGGTAAGGGTGGGATCATGTATAATATCCATCTTTAGACTGGCATCAGCGATCCACTGACTGGATTTTATGGATGTTTTTGGGCCCCAAAAGTGAAAAAGCGGAAATGTACCCAATTCCTTTTGCAAATGGTCCCTTAGTTCTGCCGGATAGGAATACACATCGGGGATTTTCCTTCCATCAGCCAAATAATTGGGCCTGGGAGTAACACTGAAATCCACATTGGAATACATATTGTACCACCAGAACATATTGGCACAGCTAAAATTGCTATCCATCCCTTTTAGATTGTCCCATATTTTTTCGGATTGGATAAGATTATTGGATTGACGCCAAAACTTAATTTCATGTTCTTCCTTAAAATACCACCCATTACCGACTATACCGTGTTCGGACGGGGCTTTACCCGTTAAATAGGTGGCCTGTACCGCACAGGTCACTGCAGGCAATTGCGGTGTAATTGTCGCCGAAGCACTCCTCTCCAAAAAAGATTTGATAAAGGGAGTATGCTCCCCTATCAATCCCCTCGTTAATCCTACAACGTTAAGCACTACGGTTTTTTTCATTCCTTAAATTTTACTCTTTAACCATTCAATCTCACGGACAATACAATTGGACAGTTCGGTTTTAAGATCTTTGGGCAAGACATCCCAAGTATAGGTCTCTATCTCCAATTGATTCGTAAATTGTTCTTTCTTTAAATATTCCAACACCTTCAGTATCTGGTCCTGGGTAGAAAATAAATGATCGTACCTTTCCAAAAAAATAGGTACGTGAAAATGGGACCTCAATTCTTTTGCCTTGGAACGTTGCTCCAAAACTTCGGGCAGATCCTTATAGGTTACCACTTTATCCCCAATCTTTTCGGTAACTTGGTGTAGATAGGTAGGTTCGTTAAACTTACTTAAGGATTGCCATATAACCTCATTTTCACCCTCCTCAAACAAAATTTTAAGAGCGGAGCTCACCTGTATTTTACCCACTTTTATTCCCGCTTTGTTTAATTTTACCAAAGTATGTTCCGGTTCCTCATAGGCCAGTGAAAAATGGCAAACGTCATAACAAACAGTTATATGCCTAAGAATCAAATTCTTGGCTTTTTCTTTACTACATCCCAAAACAGTGATCAATTTTTGGGTAGCCAAAGGCACCAAATAGGCATCGTAAAAATGAATTAGCTCATCACTGTTCTCTATCATGCCATCTGGTTCCGGCTCAATATCCAAATGAAGATATTTACCGGTACTCCTTTCTATTTCCAACAACTGCAGCACAATCTCCGCCATATTTACGGCTCCCGTGGAAAAGGCCTCTTCCAATGCTTTCCCGGAAGTATGCCAGTGCCTATAACTAACAGGGGAAGTAGAAATACCACCAGAAATTCCATCTGGAATCAAAAAGGCCAATTGATCAAAAAGTCGCTTGGTATACTCCAATCGTTCTTTGGTAGTCCAATCCGGGGCATGTACCATATCTTTTACCCTTTCATTATGAAAATTTCCATAAGGGAATCCGTTCATGGTAAAAACATAGTATTGATTGCGGTCCAACCAATCTTTGAAATCCTTCAAATTACTACCTTCATTAAGCCCAACACTGGCTACATTGGACAAACGCAATCCAATGCCAAAAGGGGATCCGGGGGCCACTTCCCGTTTTATTTTGGGAAGATATGTTTTTAGACTATTGTAAGTCTGGTCCCAATCTTCACCTGGGTGAATATTGCTACAATAGCTGAGATGATATTTGTTTTGTACTAACATATGGTGTTGAATTCTTTAGGCTTATACAATTCGTTTAACCATTCAATTGCCTTTTCCATGGTGGGTATATCAATTTCATGCACATCTTGTTTGGTACCTATTGCAGATATCAAGGTAATGGTAAGTTCCCCGCCCAAATGCTCCCTGAATTCCTGGATGCCGTTTAACAACTCCTTTAAATCACTATCTTTTTGTAAAGGGATATGTAAACTGAACCCAATTTGTTCCAAAACCTTTAATATACGGTTCAAGGTTTCCTTATTTATCAACCCTATAAAATGGGCATATACCAAATCCAATGCCATGCCAATGGCAACCGCCTCACCATGTCTCAGTTGGTAATTGGTCATATATTCCATTTTATGAGCCGCCCAATGTCCAAAATCCAAAGGTCTCGAAGAACCGCTTTCAAAAGGGTCCCCCCCCTGGGCAATGTGCTCCATATGCATTTCTGCACAGCGGTAAATCAGGTACTCCATACATTCCATATTACGGGCCTGAAGCCGGGCACCGTTCTCCTCGATATAGCTAAAGAATGCCGCATCCTTGATCAGCGCCACTTTTACGGCCTCTGCTATACCGGAAATCCAATCGCGTTGCTCCAAGGTGGTTAAAAAATTACGGTCGTTTATTATGGCATAGGCCGGAGCAAAAGTGCCCAAAAAATTCTTTTTCCCAAGAATATTGAAACTGTTCTTCACCCCTACGGCAGAGTCGTTTTGGGAAAGCACTGTAGTTGGGATTCTTATCAATTTCACCCCTCTATGGGCTATGGCGGCCGCATAACCTACCATGTCTATGATAGCACCTCCCCCAATGGCGACAACAAAAGAGTGCCTGCAGATCCTATTGTCGTTGATGGCATTCAATATCCGCTCCACATTATCGTAATCATTCTTACATTGTTCCCCACCTGCAATTACAATTTGTTCGGTTAAATGTATCTCCGACCTATTTCTACCGCAATAGGACATAATATTGGCGCTTAGATTTGGATGACAGGCCAGTACACCCTGGTCTACAACAAAAAGAACTTTTACATTTCCCTTCTGGTTATACCCATTTATAATTTCCTTGAACAAGGGATTGTCCAAACTAAAGATATGTTCCGTGAAATGTAACTTATATTCATAAGACACTTTAAAGGATTGCGCTATTGGTCTGTAATGCGACATAATCATAAAGGTTAGGTAACTGCGAACAGTTTTGATAAATAAACAGATAAGGGCAATAGCAATAATATAATTATCCCTACCCACCAATGGGAAAACCCTACGGCGAGACTTGCGTCCAATACAATGATGGATATTACCCCGGCCATCACTGCATTTTTGATGTTCTTGGGCGAATTTTCAGAATACGCCTTCAACAAAGGCTTGAATATTAAAAACCCGAACAACAATAAAAATGGAACGGTTTCCAATACATTAAGGCCCATAATTAAAAAAAAAAAAAAGAACCAAAATTCCCAAGATAACACTACTATACAATGCTCCTGCCAAAACAATATGGCCCTTATTATTTCCATGCACTTCGCCCCTGCTAATAAGGGTTATGGCCGCTATATACAATACAGGAAAAATAAAGAACTGCCAATGGCTAAAATTCCCTATAATGGTTATCCCCAAAAGCAAATTCAACCCTCTGCAAATTCCCATATTGAGGGGCCCAAGGAAGGAATGGTGCTTTCCAAAGGCATCGTACAAAAGAATGGATAGCCCTAAAGTAACCGCTACCATTCCACTTACAGTGCCCACCAAAAATGAAAACAAAACCCCTAAATTCATCAGCACACCTCCAAAGATTGCGGCCGATCGTACAGAAACCAATCCGGAGGGTATGGGTCTTTCCGGACGCTCTGTTTTGTCCAACTTATGATCAAAGACATCATTGAGAACAACACCGGCAGCATAAAGAAACACCGAGGAAAATACCAACAGGACTATATTCCACATCTTGGAAGTATTCCCATCCGCATTTAGGGAGAGTCCCACAAATATGCCCGAAATGGCCGCCCCTGCCAATACATCGGCAGCAGCCGTGGGTAAATTTGCTGGTCTGGTAAGCCTTAAATATCCTTTCAATACAGGATCCATTATACTATTTTATCCGTATCGACCTTGGGTTCCTGCCCTCGCAAAACACTGTTGTCGTTATATAATTTAGTTTGATTGATGCCCTGAGGATTTAACCAATCGGATTCTTTCATTTTACCGTTCTTCCCAAAAATATCCAAAGCATTTTGGTAACAGGTCTTGACCACGTCCGATTTGGCAATGCCCCTTTTCAACATCAGGGAAGCCGTTTTTGGTACTGCCAAGGGATCACTAACGCCCCAATCCGCAGAACTATCCACAATAATACGATCGCTACCAAAATTTCTTACCACTTCCACCATTCTCTCGTTCCCCATCTTGGTTTTTGGATAAATGGTAAAGGCCGCCCAAAAACCGCGATCCAATACGTCCTTCACGGTTTCTTCGTTGTTGTGGTCTATAACCACCATCCCCGGATCCAAGCCGTGTTCCAAACAAACCTCCATACTTTTTAAAGTACCCGACTTTTTATCCCTGTGCGGGGTATGAATCTGTACAGGAATATTCAGTTCTTTTGCCAGCTCCAACTGCATTCTAAAATATTTATCCTCGGCAGGGGTCTGATCGTCATAACCAATTTCACCAATGGCCACCACATTCTCCTTGTGTACATATAAGGGCAATAATTCTATTACCTGTTCTGCCAAGGCTTCATTATTGGCCTCCTTAGAATTTAATCCTATAGTACACTAATGTTGTATCCCGAACTGACTTGCCCTAAAAGGTTCCCACCCCACCAAGCTGCTGTAATAATCTTGGAACGACCCTACTTGTGTACGTGGCTGCCCCAACCAAAACGAAGGCTCTATAATAGCTACAACACCTGCCGCTGCCATTGCCTCATAATCATCTGTTGTCCTGGAGCTCATATGTACATGGGGATCTATAATCATCATTTTCTCTTCCATAATAATATTGTATGCTTTAATTGATTAATGCTTCTAAAATTTAAATGTTTTACCGCCCCTTTGGGAACTTGCCCATAGGGTACATATCCCTATTTCTAAGGCAGCTCCAACCGATAAAGTTAGTTAATTAATAGGGTATATCAATTATAACCGGCCCTTTTTAAAAGTGTTTTAACAGAAAACCGAACTGCCCGTTTTAATTTGGCTCTAAAGATCCCTAATTATCGATCCGTGTTAATATTTCAATATCATGGCGTTAAAATTGGCTATTATTTCCTCCTTGCCACCCGTTCCTTTAAAAACAAGGCATAGGGCATCAAAATCCTTGGTAGGGGTTACCCGGACATTGTAATTCTTTTTTGCCACATTTTCTTTATTAAAATGCGTAAAGGAGCTTTCCCCGATCAGTGTTCCGTTGGGACTATTTTCCCTAATTTCCACTTTTCCACTATACGGATGGTCGGCCCCAAAATATAGGAACAGCTCAACATTTTTTAAGCCCTCCAGACCAATATCGTTGAATTTTAAATAGGAACCGTTTTTAATGGACCCTACTACCTGGTCTCCTTCCACCTCCCAATTGCTCAATCCCCCACTTTTCTCATCGGCATTTTGCCCTTCATACCTTGGATATTTAAACACAATTTGATCCCTAACGGAAAAGGAAGATTCGGGCAATTCTTTACTTCCTTTATCGGTATAGGAAGCCATTAAGACGTACTTTCCGTGACTATTTTTGGCCTGATGGGCCTTAAATCCAACTTCCCCCTCCAAAGCCAACAGATTTTCATCACTTTCAATATCGGAATTTAAGGAAAGGATATAATCTACTATCTTATCTACTTCGGATACCTTAAGTTGAGGGTGTGCGGACATCATACTTTCACCCCAGACTCCAGAACCTCCCTTTATGATCTTATCTATCAAATAATTTTTGTCCTTGTCCGAATAACGTGCTGCTATTTCCTCATAAGATGGCCCATTGACTTTAACATTTATGGCATGGCAGGCCTTACAGTCAGTATCATCCATGATCAACCTGCCTTCCGGTATCGTACTTTGTTGATGACCTATGGTGGCCTTGACCATATCCTCACCTTCCGGAATATAATCAAAAGTGACCTTAACATCCTTGGGATCTATGGTACCCTCCAGGGTACTGCCGTCCTGCTTATCGGTAACAACTACCTTATAGGCTACCTTACGCCCGTTCCAATAGGTGGTGTTCTTGCTGTCCAACTCTATTTTTAATTCTGGAACATCATTGCCCACCAATATCTTTTGGGTAGCGATATCCGTGTTCCCCACTTCATCGGTTACCTTTAAGCGAACCGTATAATTCCCTGGCTCATTGAACGTAAAACTTGGCTCCATAGACGTCTCCTGAACCTCATCGGAAGTAAAATACCATTCGTATTGCAATTTATCCCTATCAAAATCTTGGGAAGCACTCCCGGAAAAATTTACGGTAAAGGGTTGGGCACCCACCATTTTATCGGAAGTAATTCTAGAAACCGGCCTGCGATTTCCACTTACATAACTTATCCTGTTCAAGCGGGCATCCATGTTTTGGGAATTCCATTTTTGCCCGTACTCAAGTACGTAAAGATGGCCATCGGAAGCAAAAAGCATATCCATTGGATGGGAGAACTCGCTCCCGGGCATAAAGGGATCTGCCTTTACATAGTGGTGATCTTCATCCAATGTAACCACATAGATCCAATCCCTCATCCATTCATACAATAAAACCTTGCCCTCAAAATATTCCGGAAATTTATTAATCGCATCCGGGTAATTGGAAGCGTGATAGACCGGACCCGCCATAGGGTTGACCCCTCCGGAACCCAGCCAGGGAAATTCCTCGGAAACCCCATAGGAAAACCATATCATCGATTCCTGGGCGGGCGGAAGTTCTTTGATACCGGTATTGTTGGGAGAGTCGTTGATCAATTTGGCAGGGTCAAACTTTTTACCGGAAGTTTCCGTAGTAAAATCATAATCATTATAAACCTGATTATTGCCTCTTGTATAAGGCCATCCCCAATTCCCGGCCTTCCTGGCCTGATTAAATTCCCCCATCCCATGCGGTCCCCTATTGGGATCGCCCTTGCCCGCATCCGGACCTACATCCCCCCAATACAGATAACCGGTTTCGCTATCTAAGGAAAATCGGAATGGGTTGCGACAGCCCATTACATATATCTCCGGCCTGGTACCGGGAGTACCTAGCGGGAACAGATTTCCCTCTGGAATGGAATAGGTTCCGTCATCTTCCGGTTTAATTCGCAAAATCTTCCCCCTAAGGTCATTGGCATTGGCCGCGGATTTTTGGGCATCCCATAAAGCCCTACCCTCCCGCTCATCTATTGGTGCATAACCGGAAGACTCAAAAGGATTGGTATTATCTCCCAAACCAATAAATAAATTGCCATCGGGACCAAATTCCAAGGCCCCTCCACTATGGCAGCATTTGCGTAATGTGGGAATGGTCAATAGAATTTTCTCCGAGGCAAAATCCAGGGAATCATCTACCAAATTAAATCTGGAAATCCGCTGTTCACTTTTATCCCCAGGGGCCGAATAGAATAAGTAGATCCAATTATTTTTTTCGTAATCAGGATCGACGGCTATGCCCAACAACCCATCCTCATTACCGTAAAACAAGTCCAATTGAGCCAGCTGTTTTGTTTTTTCCTCCTTAAAATCATAGAGTTTCAAGGCCCCCCGGCGTTCAACGAACAATATTCCCCTACTCGGTAATTCCTCGATTTCCATTGGCTCGTTCAGGTTAAAATCGAGGATCTTGCGAACATACCTATTTTCCTCCGGTATCCTTTGGGTCGTAGCCTTGCCGTAATCCAAGCTACCCTTGTCCATAACATAGGTAAGACCGCCCAAAATATGATTTAGAAATTCGGGATTTTCATAAGTGGCATCGGTATGCCCCATTCCGGTGTAAAAAGATCTCCCCCCATCATAGTCGTGATACCAAGAAATAGGATGGTGCTCCCCATTCTTCCCACCTTCATAGCTGGTCTCATCAATTTCTATTAATACCTTTATCGCCGGATTAAGGTCCTTAAAATTATACCATTCGTCCGTTTTCATCCAGGTGTCGGCCATAAATTTGGTGGAAGGATGTTCCTTGTCCACAACATTCAATCTAGCTTCCTGAATATTGGGATGCCCTTTAAAATAAGCCCCTACCAATTTATTATACCAAGGCCATCCGTATTCGGTATCAGTAGCCGCATGAATACCCAAAAAGCCCCCACCAGCTTGAATATATCTCTCAAAATCGGCCTGTTGCACCTCATTTAACACATCACCGGTGGTATTCAAAAAAATAACAGCTGCATACTCCTGCAAAATTTCTTCGGTAAAATAACTGGCATCCTCGGTGGCATCTACGATAAAATCGTTATGAGCACCCAACTTTTTCATTGCCTCCACACCCACCTCAATAGAGGCATGCCTAAATGCTTGCGTTTTACTAAAAACCAATATTTTTGATTCTTTCGAGCTACATGAACCTAAAAAGGAAATTAGGGCAAGTCCCATAACCAACTTCAAAATATTGTCCATAATACCAATTAATTTGATAATGAATTATAAACCAAGATGTTCCCTGTAATAGATGCTACTTTAACCTACAAATCTTAAAAACACCTGATCCAAAAACAAATTATACTTATACAAATACTTTTTTTGCCTAAAATTCAATATTCACTACAATAATGCAGCAATTTAAATCATTTGAAAAGAATTTTACACAAACAAGCAAAAAAATACGAACAAGGGCATACCCTTCTCCTATCCCCGGTTCCGGCAGATTCCTGAAATAGTTTAAACTTTTTGGACTGAAGCAACCCTTCCTTGCCGTTGGCAGGAATTAACGGTGTAGCACCAAGATAAAAGGGTCATAGGACCGTCCTTAACCGAAATTACAACAACAAAAAATAGTGAAACCAATATGACAGGGAATATGCCGCCTCCCGCAGCACCTAGCTGCCATGTACCAAATGGGGAGTCCCTTAAAATTGCAGAGAAGACCAATTCCTTGAAGAAACAAACCTATTTATAAGGTTCAAAAAAATAGCTGCACATTAAGGTTGTTGGGCAGCTATTTTTGTATTTACCATATATTACTATTCCGTAATGTTCTCCCAAGTAATACTTCCATTGTCAATATCTTTTACAATCTCGGGAAATTCCACCAACAATGCCTTTGCCCCATCTGAATTGGAGCGGAAACAACAAAGAGCGGCCGCTTTTCTCTCTGCCATATTATCACTGGCCAACAATCGCTTCATGTCCTTTAGGAGCTGATCGTTCATAAAATTGCCCACTGGCCTCCAAAAACAGGGATCTATTTCCCTTGATGCCGCCCAACGTTCGTGGGCGTAATCCGATATAATCCTTGCAAGCTCCTTATTCCCTCTCTCATCTACCTGTACAATCTTATTTAGGTTTTGCTGCATAAATGCCGCCTTAAGGTACATTTGGTTCCATTGCTGTTCATTGAAATATAATGCAGGATAAGGGTTGTTTAGCGCTATGGCATCAAAAACAGTGGAAATATTGGTCCTAAGGGCTTCGACCGCCTGAAATTTATAGTTTTCGGGATGGGGCAACAGTACCAAAAATTTAAGAAAGGTTTCAAGTTCACCCTTGTCCGCCACTTCTATGATATTGGCCACCTTGGCCCTAAAAAAATCTTCCTTGGCCTCCAAAACCTTATATAACAGGTAAATTCTGGCCATCTGTTGCAGGTTGGCCCCTTGAATTTCCAGATACCTCTTCAATTCCATGTCATCCAATAAAAGGGACAACTCCTTATCAGATCTAATTTTGGTGGATACCAAGCTATAGGTAAGATATAGATCCTTGGCAGACTCCGTTTCCACAATGTCTTCAATTTTTGACAACAGCCATTGCCTATTTTCTTTACCCACATTATCCTCCAAGATTTTCAGAAGCTGGGAACCGATATTTTTAAACAACATAATTACAATATATTTATCAAGTGTTAAACTATAAATTTTAATACAACATACAGCATGCCTATAAGCACTTAAAATTATTGTCCAAAGCCTACAAAACAGGCTTAAATATAAAACTATATCGGCATTAATTACTGCGGTTTATGGTATTCTTTCTATTTTTGAAACAGAAAAATGCGCTATGTTAGGTTTAAAGTTGCCCACAGACCCTAGATGGGTCAATATTGTTGAGAAAAATATAGATGAAATATTGACCGATCACGCCTATTGTGAACAAAAGGCGGCGAGTACGGCCATTTCACTTATCGTCAGCTTTCCGGAGTATACCGAACTTACCCAAGAAATGATAGCGTTGTCCAGAGAGGAAATGGGACATTTCAAAATGGTGCACGACCGCATATTGGCCCGTGGCAAAACCTTGGGCAGGGACAGGAAGGACGAGTATGTTGTAGCCTTATTGAAATTTTTCCCAAAAGGAGGTAGCCGAACTACCCAATTGGTGCACCGGTTGTTATATGCCGCACTGATCGAAGCCCGTAGTTGCGAACGCTTCAGATTGCTCTCCGAACAATTACAGGATAGGGAACTGGCCGATTTTTACCATAAACTTATGATCAGTGAAGCCGGACATTACACCATGTTTCTAAATTTCGCCCGTAAGTATGGAGATCGCAAGGAGGTGGACAAAAAATGGGACGAATTGTTATCTTACGAGGCATCCATCATGAAAGATCTGGGCAATACCGAAACCGTTCACGGCTAAACCAACTTCTCCGCCACAATACCCTAAAATCCCTTTTCTGTAATAAAAAAAATCTTGAAACCGACTATCCGCGAGGCAGAGCCATAGAGGAATTATAAAGATTAAAACACCTATTTCTTTAACGCGGTACAGGGTTTTACAACCCTGTCTTTCAACATTATATTTCCGTATTTACAGAAAAACTATTAATTGGAATTTAATTTATTGAGATAATAATTATAGGTCTCAAATTGTGAACGTACTTTGGGGTTGTTGTTCCTTCTGTAGGCATTATCGTGCCTTTCCGAAAACATCCTTGCCTTTACGTTGTCCCTCCAAGAAATATCAAAAGTATCCAGAAGTTCCTGTTTAACATCATTATCATAAATCGGCACTCCAACCTCTACACGATAATCCAGGTTTCTCGTCATCCAATCGGCCGAAGATATATACACCTTGGAATTGCCATCATTTCCAAAAATGAAAATCCTTGGATGCTCCAAAAATTTGTCGACCACACTAATGGCTTCTATGTTCTCGCTCATCCCCTTAACACCAGGCACCAAACAGCAGATCCCCCTGATGATAAGCTGAATTTTCACCCCTGCCCTGCTGGCCTCATAAAGCTTATCTACCATTTTATAGGATGTAAAGCTGTTCATTTTTATCTTAATGTAGGCCTCTTTACCGGCTTTGGCATTTTGAATTTCTTTATCGATCAACTTCTTGAACACATTTTTGGTATAGTGGGGAGAAACAACCAGATGCTTGTATTTATTGATTTTATAAGTAGTTTCAAAAAAATCGAAAACCTTGTTCAATTCCTTCAATATTCCATCATGTGCCGTAAAAAGCGTATAATCCGTATAGATACGGGCCGTAGATTCATTAAAGTTTCCTGTACTGATAAACCCATAGCGCTTAATGTGTTCACCTTCCTCCCGCTCTACCAAACATATTTTACTGTGTACCTTTAGGCCACGGACCCCAAATATAAGTTTCACCCCTTCTGCCTGTAACTGCTCCGCGTATTCAATATTCGCCTGTTCATCAAACCGGGCCTGTAATTCTATCTGCACCGTAACGTGTTTTCCGTTTTTTACGGCATTGATCAACGAGGCTGCTACTTGGGAGTTATCCGCCAATCTATATACCGTGATCTTGATATTTCTCACCTTGGGATCCAGGGCCGCCTCCCTTAAAAACTTGATGATATATGAAAAAGTCTGATATGGGGTATACTGGAGGAAATCCTTTTCGGCAACCCGCTCAAAAAGACTGCCTTCCATTGAAATTCCCTTTACGGGAAGGGGAGTTATCCTATCGTACATCAGATCATTTCTTCCCAGGCTGGGAAAGCCCATATAGTCCCGTCTGTTGTGATATCTACCCCCGGGAATTACGCTATCGGTATCCTCAATATCCATTTTGTCCTTTAGGAAATCGAGCGTATCCTTACCTATACTTTTATCGTACACAAAACGCACAGGATCACTTATTTTCCTATGCTCCACACTGGATGATATTTTTTCAATGAAACTCTTGCTCAAATCGTTGTCCATGTCCAACTCGGCATCCCGCGTAATTTTGATCATATGGGCCGATATGGATTCATAATCGAACATATTGAATATACTTCCCAAACAATACCTTATAAGATCATCCAGGATAATAATATAATTTTTATCGCCCTCCTTTGGCAAAACCACAAAACGATCAATACCCTTAGGAATTTCGATAAGTGCATATCGCTTTTCCTTGACATTGGATTTGTCACCCGGCTGTTTCTTTAATATCAATTTTACCGCCAGATAGGCCGCTGTATCCTTCAGCATGGGGAAACCGGTCAAATCGTTCAGAATAATGGTCATCAGGACCGGGCTGACCTTTTCGATAAAATAATTTTTAATAAAGGAACATTGGGACTCCGTTATTTTTTTTTCGTTGATCAAAAAAATGTTCTGGGCTTCCAATTCCTTTTCAATATCGCTTAAAATTTTTAAGCTTTTGGTCTGCTGCTTAATTACGATCTCCGTAATTTCCTCCAGAAGATCCTTTGCAGTCTCACCGCCCAAAACACTTTTCCCGGTTCTCCCGGCCTCCACTATCCTTTTAACAGTAGCATACCTTACCTTAAAAAACTCGTCCAAATTATTGGAAAATATCCCTAAAAACCGGAGTCGCTCTATCAAAGGAACATTCTTGTCCGCACTTTCCTGTAAAACCCTCTCATTAAAACTTAACCAACTAATTTCTCTATTTATATATTGATTTTTACTCTTGATCATTCTTTTAATTGTTTTGGAAAAAGTGTCCGTACCGTAGTTCCTTTTGTTACGGCACTCCAATCGTTTGTGTCAAATTTTAACTGTACCAGCCCACTAGTGGGAACATTGTCAATATACATGTTTCCTAGGGAATTGGCAATATGGGTAAAAGCTTCGTTATGTCCAAAAATTATAACCGTTTCCTTAGCGTTGTTCAAGGTTTTTATAAATTGGTATACGTTATCCCCTGAAAAATCATAAAGTTCGTTGTACAGTTCAAATTTGGCAAATGGAAAATTGATAGTTCTTAAAAAAATCATAGCGGTGTGCAAGGCCCTGTTGGCCGGACTGGAATAAGCGGCGTCAATCGGAATTGAATAGGATAAAAATTCCTTCGCTACCTTATTGGCATCCTTTATGCCCCTTTCCATTAAAGGCCTGTCCCTGTCCGAAACATTATACTCCCAAGAGGATTTACCGTGCCTTACCAATATTACCGTTTTCATACACTCCTTGTTTTTAAACCCCTTCTTCGTTTTCGTGCGGGTGCAATTCCACACTCTATCCCCTTCAAATCCAAGTGGAACGCCAAAGGTTACGGGGCCAACCTTTCCATTTTCCAATTGTAATCGGGCTGTAAGCTATAGCGTATCCTATCGTGCAATCTATTGGGCCGTCCCTGCCAGAATTCCATGGATACGGGCTTCACTATATATCCGCCCCAATACCGGGGCCGTTCTATCTCCTTATTTTCATATTCCTTCTCCAGGTCCCTTAATTTCCCCTCCAAATAATCCCGGCCCGGAACCACCTCGCTCTGTCTGGAAACTATGGCACCCAGCTTACTTCCATAGGGTCTGGATTCAAAATAACCGTCGGATAAATTTTCGGCTATTTTCTCCGCCCTTCCCTTTATGATGACCTGCCTTTCCATATTGGGCCAAAAAAATGAGATGCAGACATGGGGATTTTGACTTATGGCCTTCCCCTTTTCACTTTCATAATTGGTGTAAAAAATAAAACCTTCAAAGGTGTACTTTTTCAACAATACCACCCTGTTCTTTGGAAACCCGTCCATACCTATGGTAGCGACCGTCATGGCGTTGGGCTCATCTACCCCTTCGGACGCCTCTACCTCATAGAACCATTTTTGAAACAATTCCATAGGGTTATCCGAAATAACCTCTTCCGAAAGCGAGCTTTTTTCATAGGATTTCCTATAATCCCCTAGGTCTTTTTGCATATGTATACTTGGATATTATTAGCCTGAAAAATTACTACACAAAATTGCATAAAACAAACCGAAACACGAAAAGTAAGTGCAGTTATTTTAACCATGGGAAACTGGCATATGACCAATATTATGATGTATCACCGCGGTTTGCGATCAGGCCTTCCAAAACAACGCCCCCGACCTTAAAAAACAAAAAATCCTAGGGAGTATCGGACGGTTAAAACCAGATCCATTTAAAAATTCCTGGTCTCGAAGGCAGGGCAAATAGCCCTAAAATAAAAACATTCCACTCCCAACAAAGCAATAGCCATTTCTTAGGCTAAAGGTCAAACTCCTTGCCATCGTCCGCCAGTTCCACCTTGGGAAATATGGTCATGGCCTCGTCCTTAAAAAGGTCCAACGATCGGTATCTAGTTGAAAAATGCCCCAGTATCAACAATCCCACATTAGCTTCCCTAGCTATACTGGCAGCCTCTTTGGCGGTAGCATGTTTTGTTTTCGGGGCCAATTTTTTTTCGGCATCCAAAAAGGTGGCCTCATGATATAGCACGTCCACATTTCGGATCCACGGAATAATCCTGGTAGAAAAGGCCGTATCACTGCAAAAGGCATAACTTTTGGGGGCGGGAGGATCAAAAGTCAATTCGGCATTGGGGATAACCTTGTTATTATCCAAAACAATATCTTTACCATTCTTAATATTCTGAAAATAACATTTGTCTATTTTGTACTTGGCCACAGACTTTGCATTTAATTTGCGTTCGCCCCACTGCTCCCTAAATAGAAAACCATTGGTATATATCCTGTGATCCAAGGGAATTGTGGTTATGGACACCTTATTATCCTCATAAATCCTTTCGGGCCCTGTTGAAACCAATTCATGAAAAATTAGGGGATAATTGGTCCACGAATCCCCCAATTTGAGAAATAGGGTAATGGCCTCCTTAATTCCTTTTGGGCCATAAATATGCAATTCATTGGTCCTGCCCAATAACCTAAAGGTAGATATCAATCCCGGCAATCCAAAAAAATGATCCCCGTGCAAATGCGATATTAAAATATGGTTGATACGGGAAAATTTTATCTTGCTCTTGCGCAACTGTACCTGTGTCCCTTCGCCACAGTCTATTAAAAACAATTGATTCTTAATCTCAAGTACTTGAGATGTAGGATTGTTCAAAGATCTTGGAGTAGCGGCATAACAACCCAATACGGTCAGTTTCATAAACATGAAATATTGAAAGCGGAAGTGGGAAATGTTCCCGTTTATATTTAAATGCCCAATAAACTGGCCATTACTTCAAAAAAAATCTTTCTCCCGCCATCCCTTATAAATAATAAATTCCTAGAGGTCCAATTCCCTTTCAATCTCTTCCATCTCTATGATATCCTTGGCTTCCTGAACGGTAGGCACCACACAGATACTATCCGGAACCTCATCATAAGATACTTTTCCCGTTACCAGAACGAAGGATTTATTGGCTTTTCTATGGGTATCGGAGAGTTCCAAAAATTCCAAAACATCGTTGGAGTTCAGTTTTGAAAATGAAAAAAGATTCACAATAATATGATCGTTTTTGATCTTGGGATACATTTCCCTAAAATTGGCAATAAACTTGCTTAAAGAGATGTTTTCTTGAAGAACCGTGGTTACATTGCCTTCCTTATCCAAAATCATAGGCTTATTATTTAATTTTTGACGCCAACAAATAAATCACTGCCATACGGATGGCTACCCCATTTTCAACCTGGTTCAATATAATGGATTGCTTTGAATCCGCTACATCAGTAGTTATTTCCACTCCCCGATTAATGGGACCCGGGTGCATGATTACAATTTCCTTGTCCAAGCTGTTCAGCAAGGCTTTATTTACCCCAAATTGCTGGGTATACTCTCTGGTTGTGGGGAAGTAACTAATATCCAACCGTTCATTCTGAATACGCAACATATTGGCAACATCGCACCAGTTCAACGCCTTTCGCAAATCTGTTTCCACGGTAACCCCCAAGGATTCTATATGTTTGGGCAACAAAGTTTTGGGGCCGCACACCTTTACGTTGGCCCCCTGTAATTGCAGGGCAAAAATATTGGAAAGTGCCACCCTGGAATGAAGAATATCCCCTACAATGACCACGTTTTTTCCCGCCACATCCCCCAATTTTTCCCTAATGGAATACGAATCCAACAAGGCTTGTGTGGGATGCTCATGGGCACCATCCCCTGCATTGACTATGGAGGCTTTTACGTGTTTGGAAAGAAAAATTCCGGCTCCGGGGTTGGGATGGCGCATGACCACCATATCCACCTTCATGGAAAGGATGTTGTTTACCGTATCTATCAAGGTCTCCCCTTTTTTGACCGAAGATTGAGCCGCGGAAAAATTGACCACGTCGGCGGACAGCCTTTTTTCGGCCAACTCAAAGGAAAGCCGTGTACGGGTGCTGTTTTCAAAAAATATATTGGCTATGGTAATATCGCGTAGGGAAGGGACCTTTTTAATGGAGCGGTTGATCACTTCCTTAAAGTGGTCGGCTGTTTCAAAAATGAGCTGAATATCCGATTCTTTCAGATATTTGATTCCCAACAAGTGTTTTACACTTAATTCGCCCATACTTACGTCTTTACTAAATATATTACATCTTCCCCTTCATTTTCCTCCCACATTACCTTCACTTTTTCTCCATTAATGGCGTCTACCTGCCTTCCCCTATAATTGGGCTGTATGGGCAAATGCCTGCTAAAACGCCTGTCGATCAATGTCAACAATTCTATCTCCAACGGTCTTCCAAAAGATTGTATGGCCGTTAGGGCCGCCCTTATACTCCTACCGGTATAAAGCACATCATCCACAAAGACTACTTTTTTATCCTCGACAAGAAAATCGATTTTGGTCTTGTTGGCCTCCAAGGTCTTGTCGCCCCTCCTAAAATCATCCCGATAAAAGGTGATGTCCAAGAATCCAAGATCTATTTTTTTTACCCCATAATCCTCTTTAAGGATTTTGGCAAGGCGGGAAGCCAAAAATATCCCTCTAGGTTGTATCCCTATAAGAGCCGTATTTTTAAAATCAAGATGGTTTTCTAATAATTGACAGGCCAGACGATGCAGGATAATATTTATTTCTTTGGAAGAAAGTAATACTTTTTGACTCATAGATGATCGGCCAATGCTTATGAACAACAAAAGTAGGGATTTCTATTTAATATTATGGATTGTATCCAAGTTTAAAATTGAATGTTCAAAATTTAAAGTGGAATGTTCCGATCGAGCGCAGTAGAGACTTTTTATAAAAGTAGGCAGTGACAGTTGGCAGGGGATTCCTGTTCAAGGTTCAAAACATTCCCCTATACATTGATATATTGCCAAATTGCCACATTAATAAATTAGTACATTGTCATATTAATAAATTGCTACATTAACACATTGGCAAAACCCATTGTTGTTATCATTTAAGCATCTGATTATTAATTCAACAAATCAAAATAATTTCTTACATTCAAACAAATTCGATTCGGATGAAAGCATTTGTACTGATTTTATTTTTCTTGACGGTTTCCTGTTCCAATGATGACGGACCCAAACCTGGGTGTTATCAGGAGGAAAGTAAAAATAGAAAAATAATACGCACTATAAAAGAAGCTCCAGGTAGCGTTCTTGGTCAGCGATGCGGTGATGGGTCCTTCCTCCTAGACCCCGATAAAGAAAATCAAAGTGGTCCTTTAGGGCAGTTTTATCCTTGCAACCTAATAGAGGAATTTCAGGTGGATGGTGCAAAGGTAGTGTTTAGCGGCTACCTATATGAATCATTCGACACTGAGGATATATGCGCCGATCTTTTCGAGATTACCGAGATACGTTTGGCCGACCAATAACCAATTTAACCCATTAGTTCATTTTCCCATACCTATAGATTACAAAGTTCGGACTTTCGTATTGAGCACCGGGATTGAATAGTCTTCAGCGTACAGGAACAGTTGGCTAGAGTTTTGGTTCAAGGTTCAAAATATTCCCCTATACATTGATAAATTAGTACATTAATATATTGATATATTGCCAACCATCAAAAAAGCCCTGACAAATGCCAGGGCCCCTTTATATAAATAATCTAAAAGCTTACTTCTTTTTCTTGTCGTTGGCTTCCATCTTATCTTTCAACGCTTGCAATGCTTCATTGGCATCACCTAAGGTAGGCTT
Source organism: Flavobacteriaceae bacterium (assembly GCA_041392165.1). GTDB lineage: Bacteria > Bacteroidota > Bacteroidia > Flavobacteriales > Flavobacteriaceae > Arenibacter. The sequence goes on along the minus strand of JAWKMN010000001.1, from coordinate 1,274,587 downwards.
GGCTTCATCAGCAGAGGCTGCAGCTTTTTTAACGGCAGCTTTTACAATACGTTGCTCTTCTTCGCGGAAGATAGCAGTATGACTGGCAACCACTCTTTTGAATTCTTTATTGAACTCAATGATCTTGAACTCGGCCTCTTCTCCCTTTACCAACTTTTTGCCATCTTCTTTTTCCAAATGACGGGTTGGCACGAAGGCTACGATATCCTCGTTAAAATCTATAGTTGCTCCCTTATCCACAATTTCCGAAATAGTTCCCGTGTGAACGGTATCCAATGCAAATTCGGTTTCGTACTTGTCCCAAGGATTTTCCGTAGTCTGCTTGTGTCCCAAACTTAGTTTACGGCCATCCACATCCAATTCCAATACCTCCACTTCCAAAGTATCCCCTACGGTAACAAATTCGGACGGATGCTTGATTTTCTTGGTCCAGGAAAGATCGGAAATGTAGATCAACCCGTCTATCCCTTCTTCCAATTCAACGAACACACCGAAGTTGGTGAAATTACGTACAATACCTTTATGCTTGGAGCCTACAGGGTATTTGCTGGTGATATCGGTCCATGGATCCGGAGTCAATTGTTTGATTCCCAAAGACATTTTACGGTCTTCCCTATCCAAGGTCAATACTACCGCTTCCACCTCGTCACCCACTTTTACGAAATCCTGTGCGGAACGCAAATGTGTGGACCAGGACATTTCAGAAACGTGGATCAATCCTTCAACACCTTCTGCAACTTCGATAAATGCACCGTAGTCGGCAATGACCACTACCTTGCCTTTAACCTTGTCCCCTATTTTTATATCTTCGCTAAGGGCATCCCAAGGATGTTTCTCCAATTGCTTAAGCCCTAACTGGATCCTGGATTTGTTCTCATCAAAATCAAGGATAACAACATTCAATTTCTGATCCAACTCCACCACTTCATTTGGATGGTTGATCCTGCTCCAGGAAAGATCGGTAATGTGTACCAATCCGTCCACACCGCCAAGATCGATAAAGACACCGTAAGAGGTAATGTTCTTGACAACACCTTCCAATACCTGTCCTTTTTCCAACTGACCGATGATCTCTTTTTTCTGTTCTTCGATATCGGCTTCGATCAACGCCTTGTGCGAAACTACTACGTTCTTGAATTCATGGTTGATCTTGACCACTTTGAATTCCATAGTTTTATTTACGTATTGATCGTAATCACGGATCGGCTTAACATCTATTTGGGAACCTGGCAAGAATGCCTCGATGCCAAACACATCTACGATCATACCTCCCTTGGTCCTGCATTTTACAAAACCACTAACAATCTCCTCTTTGTCATGGGCCGCATTTACACGGTCCCAAGCCATGATGGTTCTCGCCTTTCTGTGGGAAAGTACCAACTGTCCGCTTTTATCCTCACGGATATCGATCAAGACCTCTACCTTATCCCCTACCTTAAGGTCCGGATTGTATCGGAATTCGTTCAATGAAATAACCCCTTCGGATTTGGCATTGATATCAATAATGGCCTCACGTTCCGTAAGGTACACTACTGTTCCCTGTACCACTTCTTCATCCGCAGTATCCACAAAGTTTTCAGCTACCAAGTTTTCAAACTCCTTTAATTTGGAATCATCAACACGCTCAATTCCCTGCTCGTACCTGTCCCAATCAAAATTTTCCAAAAACTCCTTTGGATCCTGTGCTTGGGCCGTTACTTTTGTTTCTTGTGTAGTTTCGGCAGTTTCTTCTACCTCGACCGTTGTTTTTTCTTCAGCCATTTGCTGATAATAAATTTGTATTCCATGGGGTTACAAGAGCCAACAATTACCACGGAAGAAGTTATATTGATTTTCTTTTCGCTCCTTTTTCCTCTCGATACTTTGCTAAAAAAGGAGTGCAAAAATACAATTAAAAAATGGTTTTACAAACCTAAAAATGAGATGAATGACAATTACCGTACTATTTTACAAAAATCAATAAAAACTACAACAAGAATCCTTATCTTGAGACCACAAACATGAACCGTTAAAAAATATTATTATGAGTGTAAAAGCTAAATATCAAGCCGTCCTGAACCTTGGTGAAGAGTTAAAAATAAAGGATGGCGATGTACGTGAGGAAGCAGGTATCCTAAAAATAAAAGGGCAGGCCGCCACCCAGTACGAAAAAAATATTTTATGGGATAAAATAAAGGAACTGGGCGGGGAAAATCCTTCGGATATTAAAGCCAATATTACCGTTGCCGATGAAAGTGTGTACCACAGACACACCGTGAAAAGCGGGGAGTCCCTAAGCAAGATTGCAAAAAAATACTATGGCGACCCTATGAAATACAAGAAAATCTTTGAAGCAAATACCAATATCCTAAAAAATCCGGATGTTATCCATCCGGACCAAGTTTTGGTCATTCCCAATTAGGCAAATATTGCATTTCTTAAGACCGGCCACGTCTGTGTCTTGCCCAAGACGTGTCCGGTCTTATGTTTCCGGATAGTGACCCTACCTTTTATTGCCCGTTGATTTTGCGAAGCGCAAAATTATATATACGCTCCAACTGCTCCTTTAAACCCATGTCGCTATTATCGAATTCAATGGCGTCCGCCGCTTTTCGCAAAGGGGAAAATTCGCGATGGGAATCAATATAGTCCGGGTCTGGACATTCTTTAAAACTTCTTTATAAGAAACCTCCTCACCCTTGTCCAAAAGTTCTTTATACCTTCTAAATGCCCTGGTTTCAGGGGAGGCGGTCATAAAAATTTTAAACTCGGCCTCAGGAAAGACAACGGTACCAATATCGCGCCCATCCATCACAACTCCCTTCCCTTCTCCCATTTTCTGCTGCATTTCCACGAGTTTCTCCCTTACTTTTTCCATTGTGGCCACCTTGCTCACCTGTCCCGAAACCGGCAACGTCCTTATTTCCTTTTCCACATTCTCCCCATTCAGATACATTTCGGAAAACCCGAGAGAAGGATTATAAACAAATTTTAGGTCTATTCCGTGCAGAGCGTTGACCAGACCTTCCAGGTCATCGGTATGCCCCCCTACAAAACCATTGCGCATGCCATAAAGGGTCACCGCCCTGTACATAGCGCCCGTATCCACATAAACATAGTCCAATGCCTTTGCCAACTGCTTGGCGATCGTACTCTTTCCTGTTGAAGAGTATCCGTCTATTGCTATAGTAATTTTTCCCATAAGGCTAAAAATAGTAAGAATAGGTCAATTGAATAGTATGAAAAAACCTAATATTAACATAATAATCGCCAGAAACCGGTAAATAGCCGGCATTTGGAGCAATCACCACCACTGGGACCCAAACCCGATCGCCTACTTGCCCAATAAAACAAAAGTACCCATCCCTAACGGCATAGGTACTCAAGTTAAATGGAGGTATAATCGGGATTTTAGAATCCCTTTGCACATCACTCAAGCATCAGGGATCGGAATCCCCTGACAAGGCCTTACAATTGTTTGGGATTTTTTACGGATTCCTTTGTAACGGCTATATCTATTACCTCCTGCATGTCGTTGACATAGTGAAAGGAAAGGCCCTTTAAATAATCTTCCTTGATCTCTAAAATATCCTTCCTATTATCCTCGCAAAGTATGATCTCCTTAATTTTTGCCCGCTTTGCAGCCAAAATCTTTTCCTTTATTCCACCTACGGGAAGCACTTTCCCCCTCAAGGTTATCTCTCCGGTCATGGCCAGGCTCTTTTTTACTTTTTTCTGGGTAAACAGGGATACCAAAGAAGTCAACATAGTAATCCCCGCACTGGGCCCGTCTTTTGGGGTAGCCCCTTCCGGAACATGGATATGTACATTGTACTTGTCAAAAACCTCCGGGTCAATACCATACCTATCCGAGTTGGATTTAATGTACTCCATGGCTATGGTGGCCGACTCCTTCATCACCGTACCTAAATTACCGGTAATGGTCAGGCTCCCTTTTCCCTTGGATAAAATGGACTCTATAAATAAAATATCGCCCCCTACACTGGTCCAGGCCAATCCCGTTACCACTCCGGCCACATCATTGTTCTCATATTTATCCCTTTCCATTCGTGCGGGCCCCAAAACTTTTTCAACATCTTCAGAGGAAACCTTATGGTTATACTCCTCGTCCATTGCAATCGATTTTGCGGCATGTCGTACCATTTTGGCTATTTGCTTTTCTAAAGTCCTAACTCCGGATTCCCTGGTATAACCTTCAACAATCTTTTCCAATTGGGGTTTGCCAATTTTTAAATGACTGAGGTTTAGACCATGTTCCTTCAACTGCTTCGGCAGTAAATGTCTCTTGGCAATTTCCACCTTTTCCTCTATGGTATACCCTGTTACATGTATAATTTCCATTCTATCCCTAAGGGCAGGCTGTATTTCCGCTAAACTATTGGCCGTAGCAATAAACATTACTTTGGACAGGTCGTAGCCCATTTCCAAGAAATTATCATGGAACTCATTGTTCTGTTCCGGATCCAAAACCTCCAGCATAGCGGAGGAGGGATCGCCCTGATGGCTATTGGACAGTTTATCAATTTCATCCAAAATAAAAACAGGATTGGATTTACCGGCTTTTTTTAAACTTTGAATAATTCTGCCCGGCATAGCCCCTATATAGGTTTTACGGTGTCCGCGGATCTCGGCCTCGTCCCTGAGGCCTCCTAGTGAAATGCGCACATATTCCCTTCCCAATGCCTCTGCCACAGATTTGCCCAAGGAGGTTTTACCCACTCCGGGAGGGCCGTAAAGACATAGGATGGGCGATTTCATATCATTCCGCAACTTTAGCACCGCCAAATATTCAATGATCCTCCTTTTTACATCCTCAAGGCCGTAATGGTCCCTATCCAATATTTTTTGGGCCCTTTTTAAATCGAACTTATCCTTCGAATATTCTTCCCAGGGCAGATCCAAAAACAGGTCCAAATAATTACGTTGAATGGAATATTCCGCTACCTGGGGGTTCATCCGTTGCATTTTGGCCAATTCTTTTTCAAAATGATCGGATACGGCTTTGTTCCATTTCTTCTTTTTGGCCCTTACCCGCATCTCATCAACCTCTTCCTCGTAGGAAATGCCGCCCAATTCTTCCTGGATCGTTTTCATTTGCTGATGAAGATAATACTCCCTTTGTTGCTGGTCCATATCACTTCGCACCTTGGACTGAATATCATTTTTCAATTCCAGCTTTTGAAGTTCAATGTTCATATATTTAAGTGTGGCCAGTGCACGATCCTGTAAACTGCCTATTTCCAAAAGTTCCTGCTTGTCCTTTACACCCAAATTGAGATTGGAGGATACAAAATTTATCAAAAAAGAATCGCTCTGAATATTCTTAATGGCAAAAGATGCCTCACTGGGAATATTTGGATTGTCCCTATTGATCTGTAACGACAATTCTTTTATAGTATCTATTATCGCTCTAAATTCCTGATCATCACGTGCCGGTCTAACTTCGGCCGCTTCCCTAACGGTAGCGGTGATATAAGGCTTTTCTGTAAGCACCTCGGCCACTTCAAACCTTTTTTTGCCCTGAATGATCACAGTAGTATTTCCATCGGGCATTTGCAATACCCTTAAAATCCTGGCCACAGTTCCCAAAGTACTGATATCCTTAACGCCCGGGTTTTCTGTTTCCTCATCCTTTTGGGCCACTACCCCGATTACTTTAGATCCGTTATTGGCATCCTTTATTAACTTAATGGATTTATCCCTTCCCGCAGTAATGGGTATTACTACTCCGGGAAACAATACCGTATTGCGCAAGGGCAATATAGGCAAGGTTTCGGGCAACTTTTCATTATTGATCTCCTCCTCATCTTCTGGTGTCATTAAAGGTATCAACTCGGCATCCTCGTCTATCCCGTGCAATGACATAGTGTCAAATTGTATATTTTTTGTTTTAGCCATATTCTAATTTCGGTCATTCTGTCATTAAAAAACAGAAATGAAATTTATATTCAATCCTTATTTGCCCTCTCTCCCCATAATAATCAGGTGGTTCGGGATTCTTGTACTTCCTTTAATTTCTAATGGGCAATTCTTATGCCAACCCAGAAAAACTTTTTACAAATAAACTGTAACAATCCATAAATTATCCCATCTATTAAGCAAACCAACACCTTTTTGAGCCTAAACAAAAGACATATTGATGAATTGATACCATTGTGCTTAAACGGCAACCGGAACGCGCAACTGGAAATTTACGATCGCTATTACAAGGGAATGTACAACGTTTCCTATAGGATCGTAAAAGACAGTACCATGGCAGAAGATGTAATGCAGGAATCCCTTTTAAGCGCACTCACCAAGCTGGACCAATTTAAGGGGGAAGTTTCCTTTGGAGCCTGGTTAAAACGAATTGTGGTCAACAATAGTATCCATCAATATAAAAAGCGGATGAAGCGCCAGGAAGTTGATCTTGGAAATGTAATGTACAAGGTCGAAGACAATGATGGATATGTCCCAGATAATGGAACGGTCGAACTAAAGGCTCAAAAAGTGATCGAAACCATGAAGCTGTTAAAGGACAATTACAGAATTTCTTTGACCTTACATTTAATTGAAGGTTATGATTACGAAGAAATAAGCGAAATAATGAATGTGAGCTATACCAATTGCAGAACCATGATCTCTAGGGCAAAGGAAAGCCTAAGATCAAAATTAAATGTCGAATACCATGGAAATTGATCCTATAGAAAAACTATTTGAGGAATTAAAGGGCGCCTTTGATACCGCTGAACCGGCAGATGGCCATAAACAAAGTTTTTTAGCAAAATTGGAAGCCTCCCCTAAAGCGATGGCAAAGACCAAAACGAAACGCTTTGGCCGGAAATCATTGTCCATAGCCGCCACAATGCTGTTACTGTGCTCCTTGGGATACCATTTCCTTTACGCACCCCCAAGTATAAAGCAGCGGATTTCCGAAATTTCCCCGGAAATCACCAATACCGAATTCTACTTTGCCAGCGTCATTGAGGATCAGGTAAAAAAAATGCAAAATGAAAGTACGCCCGAAACCCAAAAATTGATTACCGATACCATGATACAACTTAGGAACCTGGATAGCGATTACAAAAAAATGGAACGGGATCTGTTGAACGGCGGTAACAGCAAACTAATACTGAGCGCCATGATCATCAATTTTCAGACCAGATTGGATCTGTTAAATGAAGTCATGGAACAAATTGAAAAAATTAAGAATTTTAAAAACTACAAAAATGAAAATATTACGGCTTAGATTCCTACTTGCCCTCTTATGGCTAGTTCCCATCAATTTCTTTGGCAACAATGAAGCTATCAGAGGGAAATACACCAAGGAAAAAACCATTAAAAAAGAGTACAAAGTAAATTTGGATGCCCTGTTGAAGATCGACAATAGTTATGGAAACCTAAACATTACCTCCTGGAACCAGGACAGGGTAACCATTGAGGTCCATATCAAGACTACCGGCGACAACGAAGATAAGGTACAGCGTAAGCTGGATGAAATAGATGTGGATTTTAACGGCAATAGTACCATGGTTTCCGCCACTACTATCTTTAACAAGAATAAGAATAGTTGGGGATGGAGCTGGGGCAATAGCAACAATGTAAATATGCAGGTAAACTATACGGTTAAAATTCCTATAAAGAACAGTGTTCATCTCAACAATGACTACGGAAGTATTATTTTGGACAGAATAGATGGCCATGCCAAAATTAATTGCGACTACGGCCGATTGGAAATTGGGGAACTGCACGGGAGAAACAACGAATTAAATTTCGATTATACTTCCAGATCCAACATAGGGTATATAAACAGTGGCAAAATCAATGCCGATTACTCTGGCTTCACCATTGATAGGGCAGGGAATCTCGATATTGTTGCGGACTATACCAATGCCACGGTGCATACGATGAACGACCTGTCCTACATTTGCGATTACGGTAAATTGGAAATAGGGGAGGCAAGAAATATTCAGGGCAATGGCGATTATATAAACGTTGGCCTGGGAACCGTACATGGGAACGTTGACATAAAAGCGAGCTACGGATCCATAAAAATAGATACCATGGCTCCGGACGCCAAAAACCTTAGGATAAACACGGATTACACCGGAATAAAAATAGGGTATTCCCCTGCCTATCATTTCGATTTTGAAATTGACACAAAATATGCCGGGCTAAACGGAAAGGATGAGTGGGAAATAAACATTAGCAATGAAAAATCCAACCAAAAATATTTAAAAGGCTATTACGGAAGCCAAGACAGTGGTAATTTAATGACCGTAACCAGTGAATATGGCGGGATTTCCTTTAATAAAAATTAACTTTAAACTGATGGTATAGGTCCCTGATGTTCAAAATCTAAAATCCAGTCCTTTTAATTGTTTAGTATCTTTGTGATCCTTTTATTCCATAACCGTTGCTGTACCGTATCCCTAGAAAAGTTGGTCTCGGAATCATATTGGTTCTGATAGTGGTTTAGTTCACGAAGTATATTCCTATATATTTCCTTTACCTCGGACTTTGCATTGCCCGTAAATGGGGTATCAGCCAAAATTAGGCTTAATTTTCGGGCAAACACTTCCGTTATATCAAAATGCAATTGCTCATGTTCCAAGATGGTCGGATTGGCCAGTTTAGGTTTGTACCATGATTTTTCCGGATAAAAATGGGCATCCACCTTAAAATCGAGTTCCATCTTATCATGGGTTCCCTGTGCGGAAAAATTGTAGGTAATGCCACTGGCCGTAATAGCGGCAGCACTGGAATTAACGGATGGTCTTCCCTTGAAATCGGACCAGGACAATTTCCTTGCCGGGGTCCATAAAATCACCTCTTCCTCCTGACCATGGCCCATATGGAGCATACCCCATATAAAAAGCAATACTACTTTCTTTAGAGGTCCCACTGGAAGGTAATATTCCTTTCGATGTCCGGATGTAAACTATAATGTACGGGGCAGGTACGGGCCGTATGCTCCAAAATTTTTCTATGCTTGCCTGAAATTATCCTTGGCAGATTAAATTTAACATCGATCCTGGAAATCCGTCTTGGATCGGCTTCCATATACTTTATAACCTCGGCGGTAGAATTCTCCAAATCCAAATCCAATCCCCTGGCCTTTATTCCCATAACGGAAAACATACAACTTGCCAAGCCCGTGGCAACGGTATCCGTTGGAGAAAATGCCTGTCCTAAGCCATGATTGTCCAACGGCGCATCCGTAACAAAGGAATTTCCGGATCCTATATGCTCACAACTTGTTCTGAGATTACCGGTATAAGTTACTTTTGCGGTCATTGAAATCAATCCTTTAGTTCTATAATATTCATATTCTCATATCCGAGAATGTAGGAAGCCCTATTGAAAAACCCTGAAGAAATATCTTTGTTAAAATTAAATTTATTACCTACATATTCGGTCTCCCCAACCAATTTGGATGCATTTACCAGATCATTTTTATAGGCCAATTTCAAAAGTAGGTCGTAAGTAAGGTCAAAACCCCTTACCGCATAAGCATCCGGGTCCGTGCCATATCTCTTCCTGTACAGTTTTACAAAACCATTCTCCCCAATTTCGCGGGAAGCAGAAGGATAGGTAAACTTTAAATTGGAAAGATGGGAATAGGAAACCACCTCACTGTCAAAAGCCTTGTTCTTGTCGGTAGTAAAAAGACGTATCCCTACCTCCTTACTTATCAAAGAATTAAGCAAAGATCCCACATGATATACCACATTGGCCTGATCCGTTTCCAAGAACACCCAATTCTCGGTCTCCATAGAAAGTAGCTTGGAGATTTTCTCTATATCTACCGTTCTATCCTCCTTTAAGGCCACTATTTTGGCCCCGGGAAACTTCATTAACAAGGTAGATTCCACAGGTTTGTTCTTTTGATCTGCAATAATGATTACGTTTTCCTTAGTTCTCAATTCCTCAACATAATCCAACATATGTTCTTCCAGAACCTTTTCGGAAGGAAGGGCAAAAAATACATTGTTCAAACTCAAATCGCTCCTATCCGTTAAGGGTGCTACTACGGGCACTCCGTACTCCGAGGCCTGCAGCGCAACTTCTTTTAGGGATTGGGCCTCCAAAGGACCAAAAATTGCGGATACTCCAATTAAATTTTCCTTCTGCAAGATACCCTTGGTACGATTCATGTCCAGTTGGGTATCATAGGTTTTGACATCTACGGAGATACCCATTTTGGCTATCGAATCCAAAGCAATCATTGCGCCGGAATAAAGTCCCAAACTATATTTTACATCTTTTCTGTTCTCAATGGCACTTTTGGTGGATGTGTTATCGTTCAAATCCAACCTATCCAATCTAAAGGGCAAAAGAAACACCAATTTCGGCCGATTTAGCGTATTTATACTGTCCCGTAGATTGATCTTATCCAGGATCAGGGCATTTTTTACGTCAAAATTTCCTGTCTGGCCCTTGGGCAGTTTCAAAACCATGCCGGCCTTTAACCCATCCTTCAGTTCAGGATTAAGCTCCAATAATTCCTTATAGGTAACACCAAATTTACGGGTTAACGAAAACTCGGTCTGCTTTGGTTTCACCTCATAAAAATTGTAATTCTCAATATTGACCTCACCGGTATCCATTTTTTTAACCGGTATCCTAAGAACCATTCCTTCCTTTAGCCCTCCCCTCTCTTTAATTTCAGGGTTCAAGGCCATAATTTCGTTGGCGGTCAATCCAAATTTTTTCTCCAAACTATAAAAAGTCTGTTTGGCCGGAACGGTATAGGAATTGTACAATTGGGTTTCTTGGTCCTGTATGGAGCTCCCCAATATCTTTGGCAATAAAAGTTCCTGCCCCGAGGACAGGTAATCGGTTATTTTGGACAATTTTGGGTTTAAGGCCAACAAACTATCAATAGTGATCCCATATTTATTGGCGATACTCCAACGTGTTTCCTTGGGCTGTACGGTATAGATTTCGTAATTTTCTTCAATATATGCTTTTTGGGAAGGGTCTATCCTTTTGTATTTGGGTATCTTAAGAATCATACCCTTTTTCAGTTGAACGGAATACAGCTCCGTATTGTACCGTTTAAGATCGTCCTCCGAGACATTGTACTGTTTGGAAATACCGAACAAAGTTTCCTTTCTTTTGGTCCTATGTGATGTATAGCCAATAGGTTCCTGTTCCAGAGTACCGGACACATCACTCTGCAAGGCCTGCAATAAAGTGTTTACTTCCGAAACGCTATCTTTTTTTACGGCCACAGTGGTAGACGATGGTATCACCAAAATGGTATTGGCCCTTAAGACCTGATCTTTCTTTAGCTCCTTGTTATAATTTAATATTCCCTGCTCGCTAACTTGGTATCTTTTTGCGATACTTTCCAAAGTTTCCCCGGCTTTAACAGAATGCGTCGTGAACCTTTGTGCAATGGCATTAATGCCCACCAACATGAACAAAAATGTTGTCCATAATACTTTTCTATATATTTTCACAAGTATCGATTTTATTTGTTCTATTTAAATTAAGCCAAGTACACCATGGAGAACGAACATAAACACAACAATGTTATAATAAAAATTATTGTGCAGCCAGGGATTTAAATTTCGATGTACTTGCCGTTCTACTATTCCCACTCGATGGTTGCCGGCGGTTTGGAACTAATATCATATACAACCCTATTTACACCCCTAACCTTATTTATAATGTCATTAGAGGTTTTTTGCAAGAACTCATAGGGCAGATTGACCCAATCCGCTGTCATCCCATCCGTACTTTCCACCGCCCTTAATGCCACACATTTTTCGTAGGTCCGTTCATCTCCCATTACACCAACACTATTTACTGGCAGAAGCATGGCCCCCGCCTGCCAAACTTTATCATATAGGCCCCACTCCTTTAATCCGTTGATAAAAATGGCGTCCACTTCCTGTAAAATGGCTACTTTCTCCCGGGTAATATCTCCGAGGATACGGATAGCCAATCCGGGACCCGGGAACGGATGTCTACCCAACAACTCCTTATCTATTCCCATACTGGCACCTACACGCCTAACTTCATCCTTAAACAACATTCTCAAGGGCTCCACTACCTTCAATTTCATATAATCCGGCAATCCGCCAACATTATGATGGCTCTTAATGGTCGCCGACGGACCCCCAGTAGCGGAAACCGACTCAATAACATCGGGATATATGGTTCCCTGGGCCAACCATTTGGCATCCTCCACCAAGTGTGATTCATCATCAAAGACCTCTATAAACACCCTACCTATGGTCTTTCTTTTCGTCTCCGGATCACTTTCCCCTTCCAAACCATCCAAAAAACGTGCCGAAGCGTCAACTCCCTTCACATTTAGGCCCATTCCTTTATATTGGTCCAATACGGATTGGAACTCATTTTTCCGCAACAGTCCATTATTTACGAAAATACAGTGTAAATGCTTTCCGATTGCTTTGTGCAATAAGACCGCTGCCACTGTAGAATCCACCCCCCCGGATAAACCAAGTATCACCTTTTCATCACCAATTTTAGCCTTCAATTCCGCAACGGTAGTTTCCACAAAGGAATCCGGTGTCCATGTCTGGGCTACCCCGGCTATTTGGACCAAAAAGTTTTCCAATAGTTTTTTCCCATCTGTGGTATGATATACTTCTGGATGAAACTGTATGGCATAGGTATCTTCCCCTATTAGCCTATAGGCCGCATTTTCCACATCATGGGTACTTGCCAATTTAATGGCACCTTTGGGCAATTCCTTTATGGTATCACTATGGCTCATCCAAACCTGGCTACCTTCGGAAATCCCTTCAAAGAAAGGTTCACTGTGATCAACAAAGGACAATTTTGCCCTACCGTATTCCCGGGTATTGGAAGGAGCTACATTGCCACCGTTAAAGTGCGCCAAATATTGGGCACCGTAACAAACCGCCAACAAAGGCTTTTTCCCTTTTATTTGGGACAGATCGGGATGTGGCGCATCATCCCCCCTTACCGAAAACGGCGACCCGGAAAGAATAACTGCCTTGTATTCCGATAAATCTTTGGGCAGATGGTTGTACGGTTTTATTTCGCAGAAAATATTGAGTTCCCTGACCCTTCTAGCGATGAGCTGCGTATATTGGGAACCAAAATCTAATATGAGGACGTTATTTTGCATGGGCAAAAATAGTAATTTGAATTTTTTGAAAAAGAATCTTTAGGAGATAATAATCATAAAACTTATAAACAGAAAGATACCAAGCCATCTTTTTACCGATACCGTCCCCTAAATAAGGACATTAGTCAACTATTGGAAAACACAATAATTGATCGGAATACCCAAAAATATAATTTAAACACCGGGAAATTCTAATGTAATTGTACAGATTTATTGTGTATGGGACAAAAAGCTCGGTAACCGTCAGGGCCTACCAAACCAATTACAACCACCCACATTTTAACAAGAAATTATTTTCAAATTCACAGCAATTTAAAGTTATAACAACAAAAAAAGGAAACACCCTGTCCCAACAATTATTTTTATCTTTATATAACCAATAAAAGATTGTCATGACCAACGTTTATTTAGAAGAAATAAAGGAAGAGCTACAAAAGGTGCGCACGGAAAAAGACCATCCTTTCCGTTTTTTTACACTTGCCACGGTAGGATTGGATCAGGTTGCCCGTTTGCGTACCGTTGTATTAAGGGAGGTTTCCGATAATCTAAAACTGACTTTTTATACCGATAAACGTTCTAAAAAAATTACGCATATAAAAGAGAACAAAAGGGTAAGCCTACTCCTTTACCACCCTACCAAATTGCTACAATTAAAAATTGAAGGCACAGCCACCTACAGGGATGACGACGCTACCAAAAATAAGTATTGGGGCAAACTGGACAGTTCCGCAAAAAAACAATATACCACAAGCCGGTCTCCCGGAAGTAATTTGATCAACCCCCAAAATCTGGAATATTTAAGCGAAGAACATCATTTCTGTCTAGTAGAGATAACTCCTTATAAAATAGAATATCTCAAATTATGCCAGCCCCATCATATTAGGGTCCGGTTCTCCAAAGTTGGCGTACAATGGGAAAGTGAATATCTCGTACCATAGGACTATTTTAGATATTGCGATCACATTATACTAGGCCATGGAATCCAATATCATTGAAATATCCTTTTCAGTTGTATCCGGATTAATAAAACAAAAACGCGCTACAGTTTCGTAAACGCCCTTTTGCCTATACTTGGTAGGAGTCACCAAGGCAAAACCTTTCCTGTGATTTTTATAGGTCCAGTGGATATAATCTTGCGGCAACCACCCTTTTCTCCTAAACAGGACACATGAAAGACTGGGCTCCCTTACCAATTCTACCAAGGGATGCTTGTTTATAAGTTCCCCTGCCAAATTGGCCAACCCTATACCCTGATCAACGGCCCAAGAATATTTATCGGTCCCGTGCATGGCCAGTGAAAACCAAAGAGGCAACCCCCTTACCCTACGCGTTAATTGTATTTGATAGTCCGAAGGATTGAAACCATGTGCCCCTTCGTCCTTAAATATATCCAAATAGGACCCTTCCTGTGAATGTGCTTCCTTGGCCAATTCCGGATTCTTATAGATTATGGCCCCACAATCATAGGGAGAGAAAAGCCATTTATGTGGATCAATGGTTATACTATCCGCCTTATCAATCCCATGGAACAATGGCCGGGCCGATTTGGAGGCCAGGGCACCCCCGCCATAGGCAGCATCTACATGGAACCAAAGGTTTTCTCTCCGGCAAATTTCTGCAATACCTTGCAGATCATCTATTATCCCAGCATTTGTAGTACCTCCGGTGGCCACAACGGCAAATGATCCATCCCTTTGTTGGGCATCCAAGGAACGTATGCTTTGGCTTAGGGCCTCCGCAGTCATCTGTTCCTCGGTTTCCACCGAAATTACATCGCAATCCATAACCTTGGCCATGGATTTTACAGATGAGTGGGCCCCCGAAGAGGTAATGACCAATCCCTTTTTATCCCTATTTTCCGGATTTTTCCTCCAATGCTCCCTGGCGGTAACCAGGGCCGATAAATTGGCCGCCGTACCACCGCTGGTAAATACCCCGAACGATCCCTTTTTCAGACCGGTTAGGGACACCAACCATTTCATAGCCTCGTTCTCGCAAAATATTCCGCCGGCCCCTTCCATCCAATAGGCCCCGTGAATACTGGAGGCCGAAGTTACCAGATCGAACATGACCGCTGCCCGTGTTGGCGAAGCCGGAACAAATGCCAGATGTCTGGGATGATCAATGGGAACGGTAGCTTTGACCAGCACCTCCTTAAACAATTGAAAAGCCCTTTCCCCTCCAATTCCATCTGGCGTTATTGTTTCCCCTACCAGGGCCTTTAACTCTCCTTCTTTTTGGGGCTTGCCCAATTCCGGGGCCGGATGGGTAATTCGACCTATGACGTATTTCATGACATCCAATGTCATTTCTACCATTTCAAAGTCTACTTTGTGCATGGACATAAGCTGTTTTTAACAAATATAGCCATTTTGATGGTGTGGAAACCTGTAGGAAAAATGCAATATATAAGGGTGGATCAATCCATTTTTACAATGGAAAACCCTCCTGAAAGTGGCCTAAGTGCTTTCATTAGATATGGAATCAGCCGCTCCCCATACTCCAGATAAAGTTCCGAGAAATTAAGGTTTCGTTCTTGAAGTGATTTATTGGGAAAAAGTTGGTTCTGAATTTCGGTCATACGTACCACATGGTCCTGCAATTTCCTTTTTTGGGCCTTTAACAATCTTCCCTGTAAGTTGTCCAATCCCCTAAGTTGTTTTACCTCCTGGGCCTTGATCGCCCCAAAAAAAGAGGCGTCCGTTTGGGCGGCCAGGCCGTATAGGTCCTTGAACTGCTCCTGCAAATATTTCTTTTGGGGCGTAAAGTCTATATCAATATTGGATATTTCCCTAATCTTCTTATTTATAAAACTACTTTGATTTAAAAATATGTCGGCCATGGAAATATTCATTCGTTCCAACTTCTCCTTCTGTTTCCTTGTAATCACCAAGGCCGAATTACGGAGCAATAATATGGGAAAAGGTACCTTCATTTCTGTAAACATGGCTTTCAATTGCAACCAATAGGCCAATTCGCCCCCCCCTCCTATATAGCACAAATTGGGCAATATCAACTCCTGATAAAGAGGCCTGGTAATCACATTGGGAGAAAAACGTTCGGGATAATGCTCCAATTCATTTAGAATTTCCTCCTTGCTAAATTCAATCTTAGTATCATTTACATAAAATCTGCCATCCTGTTCCACAATCCGCTCCCGAACCCCATCCAACAGATAAAAATAATTGATTTCCCTGGGATTTACCTGAATACCGTAATTATCCGGTAGTTCTTGCAGTTGTCCTATGGTCTCCATGACCTTTTTATAGGATGCATTTTCCAACAGATCGCGCTTTACATAGGGAACCAATAAACGCTTCAATGCCGTGTTGTTCCCGTCCAATATCACCAGCCCGTGTTCCCCAAAAAGTTCATTGGCCAAAAAACGGGTCGCATCGCTAAGATTATCATGGTCCATATACGCCTTAGCAAACAGCCCCTTAAGCTTACCGGCATTTATACTATTGCCTATTTCATTGGAGAAGGCCTCCAGGATAGATTCAAGTCCATCGGTTGCCAATGGTCCTACCGCCCCGGAAACATTTTTATTCCACTGTAATTTTTTACCTTTAAAATTGAAGTAATTTATTTCGTCAAAATCATGGTCCTCGGTTGCCATCCAATAAATAGGCACAAAATTGTTTTCCGGATTGGCCTGCTTCAGTTCTTTGGTCAAGTTAATGGTAGTAATGATCTTGTACAGGAAATATAATGGCCCTGTAAATAAATTTAATTGATGCCCGGTTACCACGGTAAAGGTAGAAGCTTCTTTTAGCAGTGATATATTTACCTTGGTGTCCTCCGAAATATCTACAGCGCTATATTGCTCCTTGAGTACCGAATACAGGACTTTGCGATGGGTTTCGGGAAAATTTTGCTTGGCCATTATCTGTTCCGCAAACCGTTCAATTTGGGGCGGCCTGTCATAAAAAGGGGATAAAGTTTCCTTCCCATCCAGATAATCACATATTAAATTGGAAAAATAACCGGTTTTCTTAAAGGGTATACATTCAACTTCCATAGAAATGTTGGTAATAACTGGTAAAGGTAAAATTATCCCTTTTTTCAGTTCCTAAAAATACGTTAAGAAGTTTAATATTTATATTTTTAATATTGAACCCATCTTTTGTGTGCCACTAGTGTCGTGTCAACCCTACTTTAGCCATCCCAAGTCTTGTCCTTTTTCACCCGGCCTTCGTTAAAAAACAGTTCCGTAGCTAAGGCTATGCAACATTTTTTTGCCTTGTCCGGATAAAAATAACGGTGACTTAAACGACACACTAACAATGACACGACACTAGATCGATCCAAGAAAATGGCAAACATGGTTTGGAGATAATCAATATCGCGAATATTCCTTAGATTTGATTTTTGGCAAATCCATGGATTTAAATGAAAAAACGTCTACTACCTTTTTTTTTCCTTGCAACCGCCTTGGGCATTTCCCAAGTATTACAATCTCCCTCCCAATTTTTGGGGTACGAATTGGGATCTGAATTTACGCGGCATCATAAAGTGGTGGACTATTATAACTATCTGGCCGAAAATGCTCCGGATAGGGTTAAATTGGTAACATATGGAAACACTACTGAACGTAGGCCCCTAATCGTAGCCTATGTTTCTTCCCCAGAAAATATGGTCGACTTGGAATCCATCAGATTAGAGCACCTTAAAAATACTACCGGCCAGGGAACGCCCACCAAGGCTATAGTCTGGCTAAGTTATAATGTTCATGGAAATGAAAGTGCCAGTACCGAAGCCTCTATGCAGACCATTTATGAACTTTTGACCAGCAAATCCAGTTATTTGGAAAATACGTTGGTAATCATGGATCCGTGCACTAATCCAGATGGCCGCGACAGATATGTCAACTGGTACAACCAATTTAAAAACACCCCCAACAATATAGACCCCAATAGCAAGGAACATCATGAAGGCTGGCTTAGTGGGCGACCCAACCACTATATGTTCGACCTAAATCGGGATTGGGCCTGGCTTACACAGATCGAAAGCAGGCAGCGCATAAAAATTTTCAACCAGTGGTTGCCCCATATCCATGTAGATTTCCACGAACAGGGAGTAAACGACCCTTATTATTTTGCCCCTGCCGCAGAGCCCTTTCATGAAGTGATAACCGATTTTCAGCGCGATTTTCAGGTTACCATGGGGAAGAACCATGCCAAGTATTTTGATGCCAATGGCTGGTTCTATTTTACCAAAGAAGTTTTTGATCTTTTATATCCCAGCTATGGCGATACCTATCCCACTTACAATGGAGGCATAGGGATGACCTATGAGCAGGGAGGTAGCGGACGTGCAGGACTCGGAATAAGTACTTTTATAGGGGACACCCTTACCCTTCACGACCGAATTGCCCATCATCTGACAACAGGATTGTCCACCATAGAAGTAGCTTCCAAAAACACGGAAATATTAAACCGGGAATTCAAGAAATTTTATGGGAACAAAAATTTCAAGTACAAAAGTTATGTAATGAACGGTGATCCGGATAAAATTGATGCCCTTACAGCACTGCTCAGTGCCCATGGGATTAAATATGGCTGGGCCAAGAAAGGTACCGTAAAGGGCCATCTATATAGCTCGGGAAAATTGGGGACCATAAAAACCACCCCTTCCAGTTTGATAGTATCCACGAACCAGGTAAAGGGCACCTTGGCCCAGGTACTTCTGGAGCCCAATACCAAGTTAAGTGATTCCTTGACCTATGATATAACGGCATGGTCCCTACCCTACGCTTACGGACTGGAGGCTATAGCTTCCCCAACCTTAGTGGAATCCGACCCCTCTGGAGACCGGGAGGTTCCCCCAGCAAGAGTAACCAATAGCAATCAGGAAACTTATGCCTTTATAAGTGATTGGAGCAGTATGAAGGATGCCCGATTTTTAACGGCATTGATCAAAGAAAATATCAGGGTGCGTTTTTCCAAAAACCCTTTTCGGGCGGAAGGTAAAAAATTTGACAGGGGCAGTCTGATCATTACCAAAGGGGACAACAAAAACAAGAAGGACTTTGCAGAGGCCTTAAACCGGATTGCAAATGACCATAAGACTTCATTGACCGCAACCAATACTGGATTTGTGGAAAATGGAAATGATTTTGGATCCAGTTACGTACCAATGATTGCGGATACCAAAATAGCTCTACTATCCGGCGAACCCACCAACACCCTCGAATTCGGGGAAATTTGGCACTTTTTTGAACAGCAACTTCATTATCCATTGACTATTTTGGATACCCAATATTATGACGAAGTGGACTTATCAGAATACGATGTCCTCATTCTACCCAACGGCTGGTACGGTAAATTCTTCACTGAAAATAAACTGCAGGAATTGAAGGCCTTTGTAACCAATGGGGGAAAGTTGATCGCCATGGCAGGGGCCATAAAGGGTATAAATGGGGAACATGGATTTACCATTAAGGAAAGGGAAATTAAAAAAGACAGCACGAATAACATACTCCCATATGGAGAAGCGGAACGGGAAGACATTAAAAATACCATTACAGGAGCTATTTTTAGATCCAAAGTAGACCAAACGCACCCCTTGGCCTACGGTTACGACAACCACTATTTTACCCTTAAGTTAAGTGATGATGCCTTTGAAAGATTAGAATCGGGGACAGTGGCCTATTTGGAAGACAGCAATTCACAAATTGCGGGTTTTGCAGGAAGCGAGGCAAAGAAAAAAATTGCAAATACATTAATCTTCGGTGCAGAGAAAGTGGGCAAAGGACATGTTGTTTATATGGTAGACAATCCCTTGTTCCGCGGTTTTTGGGAAAACGGCAAACTCTTCTTCGTCAATGCCTTGTTTATGGTAAAATAATTAAAGTAGAACCTAATTTTATTCCCGCCCAAGATCAAATCTATCGGAACAGATCCACTTTTACAGGGTAATCCATCCATCCCCAACCCCCGTTCAACCAATACCTATCCAAAAAACAGAACTGTCTTTTAGCCATAAAGAAATAGTATCTTTGATCCTTGCTAAAAATCATCCTACCGGCTTTGGGGCGATTACCAAAAAAATCATCTATTTTAATATAATTCAATATTTTTACACCATAATAAACATACCGAATCTATAATCAATTATACATCTCATGAAATATCCATTAACACAATTTTCAAACCTCCCGATATTTATCGGGACGAAAATGATTATTTGGATATTACATCTGACCGATAAAAAACAATAAATATAAACAGATGAAAAAAATTACAGGCATTTATCTATTGACAATCTTCCTTTTGCAACTCTCCTGTTCCGTAAATGAAGATAGGATGGGCAACTTTAAACTACTGCCAGAACCCCAAGAATATGAGGTTAGCGGGGTTAGTTCAATTTCCTACGATGCAACCCTTATAACAGAAGCCAAAAACGGTGAAGCATTGCCGATAATAGACAAAGACATTCTAAAGCTTGATCAAAATCAAGGAACTCCCAACTTGGCCTATGAAATAGACGAACAATTGGAAATTCCAGCAGAGGGTTATACCCTGACCATTACCAACAAACATATCCAAATACAGGGCAAGGATGAAGCCGGATTGTTTTATGGGTTCAAAACCTTGGAACAATTGATGTTGGATGCCAAGGACCAAAAGGTAAACCTACCATTATGCCAACTAAAGGATTACCCCCTATTGGCCTACCGCTCTATACATTTGGATGTAAAACACCATTTGGAAAAGACCCAATACTATTATAACTTATTGGATAAGTTGGCCAGCTATAAGGTAAACGGCATTATTTTGGAGGTTGAGGACAAATTAAAATTTAAACGACAACCAATAGTGGCCTCGGCAGATGCCTTGACCATTGAGGAATGGAAAAAGATAAGCGATTACGCCAAGGAACGGCATATAGAAATAAGTCCGTTGGTACAAGGCCTGGGCCATGCCTCCTTTATTCTAAAGCATCCAGAATACAAGGAACTTAGAGACGACCCGGAAAGTGATTGGGCCTTTAATCCTTTAAACCCCAAGACCTACGAAGTACAATTTGACCTTTATTTGGACGCTATGGAGGCTTTTCCGTACGGAAAATACCTGCATGTTGGTGGTGACGAAGTACACACAACGGGGCGTGGCAGCAAGGAGTCGGCCTTAAAATTACAGTTGATGTGGTTGGACAAAGTAGCCAAATTTGCGGAAGAACATGGCAAAATGCCCATTTTTTGGGATGATATGCCCCTCAAACAATCCGATGTGTACGACCCTATGTTCAAAAAGGATATGACACAGGAAGAAGTGGATCAGGTATGGAAGGACAATGAACACAAATTACTGGAGTTTCTGGATATCTTTCCCAAGAATTGCATCTATATGAGATGGAACTATAGTTCGCCACAGGCACTGGGCAACATAAAAGCCATGCAATGGTTTACGGATCATGGCATGGAGGTCATGGGGGCCACGGCGGGCCAGACCAGATGGGTCTTAATGCCACAGGAAGAGAGCAATATGGAAAATATCAGATCTTTTGCAGTGAGCTCAATAAACAGTGGGCTGGATGGATTGCTATTAACCCTCTGGGATGATGATTCCCCGCATTTTGAATTGTATATGAGAGGTATTTTGGCATTTGCCGAATATTCCTGGATCGGTGACAAGCGCAGTAAGGAAGCAATAAAGGGCGCTTTCAGGCATAGGGAATATGGGTATACCATGGCCGATGACAGTAAGGCCTTTATTACCGAACTGGAATCGCCGGTGGCCTTTTGGAAAAATGCACTGCTCAAAAAGAACCAACGCAATTACCTTTCCAAGATGAAAGACCCCTTGGAAGAGGCGGTAATCGACTTTCCCGACAAAGAAAATATCGGAGCATGGAGCCTGGCCCATGAAGAACGCTTAAAGACAGCCCTCCTTACTTTAAGCCAAACAGATAGTATTGCAAGAAAAATAGAGAATGCCCGTTCACAAGCCCTGCGCAACGATCATAACCTGCAAGTTTATGAACAGGTAAACAAACTGGCCGGCTATAGTCCAAAAATATTACTTGCCCTGCGCGACTACGATTTGGCAGAAAGTAGGGAAAATATCATAGCCACCGCCACAAAATTAAAGGAGTTGCAGTCGGAGTTCGGAAACCTTAGAAAAGAATTGGAAGAGGTCTATGGCAAAACCCGAATTTTGAACAAACCGGAGAATTATATCTTGGATCAGGACCATCATGTGCACTTGGCAAACCAATCCTTAAATTTCGACTGGCAGTTCTATGCGGAAATGCTGTTCTTTAAAAAGTTAAAACAAGAACTTGAAAAGGAGATTTATATGGAAAATGCGGATCCCCTAAAAAAATAATTCCCTGCCAAAGTATATTTGAACAAAAATAAGGGGTAAAATATCTTGTACCAATATTAACCATAATAAGCGTTAATTTAAGTATATTTCACCCCTAAATCCGATCTTATAATCGGGCCTAAGGAGTGTATATGAAAGAGAAGGAAGCCACCCGAATAAACAAATTTTTAAGTGAAATGGGCTATTGTTCGCGCAGGGCGGCGGACAAACTTATTGATCAGGGGCGGGTAACCATTAACGGGAAAGTTCCCGAAATGGGTACTAAAATTACCGTAGACGACGAGGTACGGGTAGATGGGGCACTTATTTCCGAACCTCAAGAAAAACCTGTTTATATTGCCTTTAACAAACCTATTGGTATTGTTTGTACTACCGATACCAAAGTGGAGAAAGACAATATTATAGACTTTATAAACTACCCCAGCAGAATATTCCCTATTGGTAGATTGGACAAACCCAGTGAGGGACTGATCCTATTGACCAATGACGGAGATATTGTAAATAAGATTTTGAGGGCTAAAAATAAGCACCAAAAAGAATATTTGGTAACCGTGGATAGGCCCATTACAAAGACATTCCTGGATAAAATGGCCAATGGGGTCCCCATCTTGGATAGGGTAACCCGTAAGTGTGAAATCGAAGAATTGGACAAATTTCAGTTCCGGATTATTCTAACGCAGGGACTTAATCGTCAGATAAGGCGAATGTGCGAATATCTGGGTTATAAGGTAACCGCCCTAAAGCGTATAAGGATAATGAATATTTTATTGGATGTTCCGGTAGGCAAATGGCGATACTTATCCGAAAAGGAATTGAACGAAATCAATGAAATGATCTCCGGTTCCACAAAGACCCACCGCTAGCCAAAACACCACAACTACCTCCAAATTTAATTTTAACACTAAGGCTATGAAGATGGACGAAATAGAAAATATAGAATTATTGTACCTGAGCCTGGACGATTATCAGGAACTTAAATCGGCCATGATAGAATCCTATACCACTATGCCGGGATCCTACTGGCGGGAACATCAAATAGAAAATTTAATATCCAAATTTCCGGAGGGACAGGTCGTTATAAAGGTAAATAACCAAATCGCCGGATGTGCCTTGTCCATTATTTTGGATTACGATAAATTTGAAGATAAACACACATACCAACAAATAACCGGAAACTACACCTTTAACACCCATTCCCGGGACGGTGACGTACTTTATGGCATCGATGTCTTTATAAAACCGGAATACAGGGGAATGCGTCTGGGCAGAAGATTGTACGACTATAGAAAAGATCTATGTGAACGCCTAAATTTAAAAGGAGTTGCTTTTGGGGGCAGAATCCCTAACTATCATAAATACAAAGACTCCCTATCTCCCAAAGAATATATCGAAAAAGTAAAACGCAAGGAAATCAACGATCCGGTACTTAATTTTCAGATATCCAACGATTTCCATCCCAGTAAAATTCTAAAGAACTATTTGGAAGGGGATTCGGCTTCCAACGATTACGCCGTGCTTTTGGAATGGGACAACATTTACTATGAAAAAAAGAACAAAAAGGCCAGTGTTGTAAAAAGGGTAGTACGAGTAGGGCTCATTCAATGGCAAATGAGACCCTATAAAAATCTGGATGATGTACTTCAGCAAGCAGAATATTTTGTAGATGCCGTTTCGGGGTATCGTTCAGACTTTGCCCTATTCCCAGAATTCTTTAATGCCCCACTTATGGCGGAGAACAATCATTTATCGGAGTCGGCCGCCATCAGGGAATTGGCAAAGCACACCGCCACCATAGTTCAGCGATTCTCGGAATTGGCTATTTCCTATAACATCAATATAATAACAGGGAGTATGCCGGAAATAAAAGAGGAAAGTCTTTACAATGTTGGATATATCTGTAAGCGTGACGGTACCAAAGAACGATATGAAAAGCTTCATGTAACCCCCGATGAGGCAAAGGTATGGGGCATGCAAGGAGGCAGGGAATTAAAGGTATTTGATACGGATTGCGGAAAAATAGGTGTCTTGATCTGTTACGACTCCGAATTTCCCGAACTGAGCAGATTGTTGGCAGATGAAGGAATGGATATTTTATTTGTTCCCTTTCTCACCGATACCCAAAATGGCTTCTCAAGGGTCAGGTATTGCGCCCAGGCCAGAGCCATAGAAAATGAATGCTATGTAGCCATTGCAGGAAGCGTAGGCAACTTGCCCAAGGTACATAATATGGATATTCAATATGCCCAGTCCATGGTATTTACTCCCTGCGACTTTGCTTTTCCTGCCAATGGAATAAAGGCCGAAGCTACCCCAAATACCGAAATGATCCTGATCGTTGACCTGGATATAGATCTACTGAGGGAACTAAACCAATTTGGCAGCGTTAGAAACCTAAAAGATAGAAGAACGGATATTTTTGAGGTACGCAAAAAAAACTAAACCAGACCCCATACCTTACTTTTTAAACCTTTGAGGATATCTATACACGGATACGGCACCGTAGTAGGAAGAATCGTTATTGGGAAAGCATCAACACTTACCAGGTTGGCAACAGGTATGTATTGCCAATTTCCCAATGCACGGACTGTAGTTTATCTGACAAAAATAAAGGCTTCATCGGCAAGTCCCCCTACCATCTAGTCCATCCCAAAATTTAAACAAATTTTTAGTAGGGTATTTCATTAAAAATCACTAACTTAGAGAGTCTATCGTGCATTGATATCAACTTTGAATGCTTGGCCCAAATTATTTTTCCGGCCTGTACCAACTACCATTCAAATTCATAGCCCATGCATCTGTACGATTGATACCATAAAATATTAGACAGATGAAGCTCAAAAAAAATCCTTTTGGAAAAAATCCCCTTCTAGCTGCAATATCTTTTTTATTGTTCTTAGGGGTACCGACCTCCGTTTCGGCGGCCTTCCTGTACCAAGAAATCCAGGAGCAAAAAAACCCGTTCAACCAATATCAAGGTAAAATTATTGATAGTGAAACCAATAGTCCTTTGGTCTTCGCCACGCTCTCCATTGAAAACACGAATATTAGTACCGTTAGTAATACCGAGGGTCATTTTTCTTTAAAAGTTCCCAAAGATATTGAAGATGGACAGGTAAGGGTATCGTTTTTGGGATACGAGACCAGAACCATTCCTTTGAGCCAGTTAAAGGAAAATAAAAATGAGATTGCTTTGGTGGTAAGCTTCACAGAGTTATCCGAAGTAAGCCTTGCCGTACCAAAAGATGCAAAATCCCTGGTCCGGGAAACCCTTCTCAGAAAAGGTGAAAATTATTTTGACGACCCTACCTTAATGACGGCCTTTTATAGGGAGACCATTAAAAAAAGAAGAAAAAACGTTTCTTTATCTGAGGCCGTGGTCAATATTTATAAATCCCCCTACAATTCCGACCGTAGGGACGCATTACAGTTGTACAAGGCAAGAAAGAGTACCGATTATGATAAATTGGACACCTTGGCCATTAAATTGCAAGGGGGACCTTTTAATACACTCTTTGTGGACATGATCAAATACCCTCAATATATCTTTACGGAAGAAACATTTGACGATTATAACTTTAGCTTTGAAAATTCTACCAGAGTTAACAACAAACTTATCTTTGTAATCAATTTTAAACAAAAGGAATCCATTTTGGACCCATTGTACCAAGGCAAGTTGTATATAGATGCCGATAAAAAAATACTGACCAGCGCCATTTATTCCCTTAACATTACGGATAGGGAAAAAGCCTCCAAAATGTTTGTCCGTAAAAAACCTGCCCATGCCAATGTTTGGCCAACGGATATTGCCTACCGTGTAGATTACAGGGAAAAGAATGGAAAATGGTATTACGGTTATAGCAATGTACTCTTGGAATTCAAAATAAACTGGGACGATCGCCTATTCAATTCGGTATATAGTATGACCTGTGAAATGGCCATTACCGACTGGCAGAAGAACATCTCGGGCGAATCCCCTAAATTCAAGGACCGTATTAAATCTTCCATGATTTTGGAAGACGAGGCCATTGGATTTTCAGATCCGGATTTTTGGGGAGAGTACAATATTATAGAACCAGAAAAATCTATAGAATCTGCCATAAGGAAAATACAAAGACAATTAAGAAGGTCCAAATCCAAAGAGGACTCTTCCTCCTTGGGAATGTAGCAAGTTTATATTTGAGCAAAGAAGTCCGCCCCCTATATGGCGGACTTTTTTTTATATATTTAGGTGCTACCAAATAAGACCGATGAAAAAAAGAAGACAGTTCTTTAAGACAGCCCTTGGGGCAGGGATGGCCAGTTTGGTACCGGCAACCCTATTTGCCAATGCGCAAGAAAAAAAAACCTACCCTAAAAACCTTAAGCCCAAAGCACTAAAAAAGGGAGATACCATTGGTCTTATTGCTCCCGGTTATGCCATAAGGCCAGAAGTTTTGATTGAGGCCAAGGAAACTTTGGAGAAAATAGGCTTTATACCCTACCATACGGGTCGCATACATGGTAACTATGGATACTTTAGCAATACGGATGGGGAAAGGGTAGCCGATCTGAACGAAATGTTCGCCAACAAAAAGGAAGATGGCATTCTCTGCGCGCGCGGCGGATACGGATGTACCCGCATTATGCATTTAATAGATTATGGGCTTATCAGAAAAAACCCAAAGGTTTTCATTGGTTTTAGTGATATTACTGCCCTGTTGAATGGTATACATCAAGAAACCGGCCTTATCACTTTTCACGGGCCGGTAGGGAGCACCATCAATGACCCATATAGTATAGGGCATTTGAAAAATGTGGTCCTGAAATCCCAAAAATTGCCCCCACTGATTACCAATATGGAAATAACGGACCAAGAGGAATACAGCAAACCGGAATAGGGTAGATATTGCATTAACCCGGGTATTGTTTCGGGAAAATTGGTAGGGGGCAGTTTAACTTTGGTAAATGCCCTGATAGGCACTCCCCATGAAATAGATTTTACAGATACCATAGTCTTTCTTGAAGATGTTGAAGAAGCCCCCTACCGGATAGACAGGATGTTGACCCAATTAATGCAGGGCAAGACCTTTGCTAAGGCGGCAGGTATTGCTTTAGGCGTTTTTAAAGGCTGCGATAGTATACCCGGTCCCAAATCGTTTACGCTCAAGGATGTGATAATGGATAGAATCAAACCCATGGGAATACCGGCAGTTTACGGCATGACATTTGGCCATATTGAAAACAACTTTACATTGCCCATAGGAATCAGCGCTACATTGGACACCAACAAAATGACACTGCAATTATCCGAAAAGGCAGTTCGATAAATAAACCACTACGGATTTGAAACCTATAGTTTTAAACAAAAGAATGAAATTCCTTTTTGGGCATCGTGCCATTCCGACAGAGCAGAGCGACGAGGAATCCCATAATTTGGGTTGTTCAATGAGATTTCCCGCTTTGGCCTGTCTTGAGCGACAGCCGAAAGATTCGAAATGACGAAATACTTTTAAAAATTTATAGAAACTAAAAACAACAGCAATGAATCTCGTTATTACCGGGATTGGCTACTGTAAACTCTGGGCTGCCATAGTTGGCAATAGCAGTCTACAATGAACACCACCTGTTGCCTATGGCACAAAACAAATTGAATTGGTTTAATTGGCCACCTCACTAATAAATTTCAGTCTGTATAGCCTAAGTTCTTCATCCTCGTATTCCCCATCAAATTCTTTTAAGGCCACTTCAAGATCGTCCGTATTGGCTTCCAAGAAATAATCATGGATTTCCTCCTGCTGATCCTCGTCCAAAATCTCATCGATCCAATAAGCGATATTCAGCTTGGTGCCGCTAAAGACAATCTGTTCCATCTCCTTGATCAATTCGCTCAATTCCAATCCCTTGGCAGAAGCAATATCATCCAATGGTAATTTTCTATCTACGTTTTGAATGATATAAAGTTTAAGGGAGGAATTGGCACCCGTACTTTTTACGATCAGATCGTCGGGCCTTAAAATGTGGTTATCCTCAACATAGGCCGCAATCTGATCTACAAAAGGCTTCCCATATTTTTTGGCCTTACCTTCCCCTACCCCATAGATATTGACCAATTCATCCAGGGATATTGGGTATTTTAGGGCCATGTCCTCTAAGGAGGGGTCCTGAAAAACTACAAACGGCGGAACCCCTAATTTATGGGCCTCCTTTTTTCTTAAATCTTTCAATATCTTCAACAATTGATCATCGGCCACCCCTCCGGTAGATTTGGCAGCGCTTACAATAGCATCATCGGTCTCCTTATTGTACACATGATCCATCGTCATCATAAATGAAGTGGGGTTCTTTACAAATTCCTTCCCAAGCGGGGTTATATGTAAAATTCCGTATTGCTCAATCTCCTTTCTAAGCAAACCGGCAACCAAAGTCTGCCGGATCAGGGCCATCCAATAGCCTTTATCCTTATCCTTTCCAATACCAAAAAACTCCTTTTCATCGGTCTTGTGTGAAGAGATCAGGGCATTTACTTTACCCACCAAGGTCCTGACAATCTCCTTGGACTTAAACTTTTCACTGGTACCCGTTATTACATTGATAAGTTTTGCCACATCGTCCTTGGCCTCCTGTTTTTCTTTGGGGTTTCTGGTATTGTCGTCCATATCGGCACCCTCACCGTTTACTTCATCAAATTCCTCCCCGAAATAATGCAGTATAAATTTTCTTCGGGACATGGAAGTCTCGGCATAACCTACTATTTCCTGTAGCAGGGCGTTTCCTATCTCTTGCTCCGCCACAGGTTTTCCCGACATGAATTTTTCCAGTTTTTCCACATCCTTATAGGAATAGAAAGCAAGGCAATGTCCTTCTCCACCATCCCTTCCGGCCCTACCGGTCTCCTGATAATAGCTTTCTATACTCTTGGGAATATCATGATGGATTACAAATCGTACGTCCGGCTTATCTATTCCCATCCCAAATGCTATAGTGGCGACCACAACATCTACATCCTCCATAAGGAACATGTCCTGGTGCCTGGACCTGGTCTTACCGTCCAATCCGGCATGATAGGGCACCGCACTAACCCCGTTCACCTGCAATACCTGGGCCAGCTCTTCCACACGTTTCCTGCTAAGACAATAAA
This sequence comes from Flavobacteriaceae bacterium, assembly GCA_041392165.1. Taxonomy (GTDB): domain Bacteria; phylum Bacteroidota; class Bacteroidia; order Flavobacteriales; family Flavobacteriaceae; genus Arenibacter. The sequence continues at coordinate 1,245,027 of JAWKMN010000001.1, read as the reverse complement.
TAATGCCCGACTTGCCCGAATTTTGTTTAATAAAACGAATAATGTCGCTATCCACATTTTGGGTTTTGGGCCTTACCTCGTAATAAAGATTTGGTCTGTTGAAACTTGCCTTGAACACCTTGGCGTCCATTATTCCCAAGTTCTTGATAATATCTTCCTGTACCTTGGGGGTCGCGGTGGCCGTTAGGGCAATTAATGGTATCTTATTTCCCAATCTGGCCACAATGGATTTAAGATTGCGGTACTCCGGTCTAAAATCATGTCCCCATTCCGAAATACAATGGGCCTCGTCCACTGCCACAAAGGATATGGTCTCTCCCTGTAAAAAGTCTACATATTCCTCCTTGGTCAAGGATTCGGGAGCCACATACAAAAGCTTGGTTATACCATTGCTCACATCATTTTTCACCTGTTTGATCTCCGTCTTTGTCAACGAAGAGTTCAATACATGGGCCACCCCTATCTCACTGGAAACGTCCCTAATGGCATCTACCTGATTCTTCATCAAGGCGATCAATGGCGATACCACAATTGCAGTACCTTCCTGCATCAGGGCAGGCAATTGGTAACATAGGGATTTCCCACCACCAGTGGGCATTATTACGAAGGTATTATTACCTTGTACAATATTCTTAACAACATTTTCCTGTAAACCTTTGAATTGTGAGAATCCAAAATACTTTTTTAGAGAGGCATGTAAATCAATCTCATTTATACCCATACCGTACTTCACCATTATTAATATTATAACTGGAGTGGTTTAAACTTTCAAAATTGGCCAAAACCCACCTGATTAAGGAACGGGCAGGTTGGCTACAATCCAAAAAGCTTAAATCACCTTATTGGCTCCAATGCCATAAATCCATTTCTTTAAGTTAAGGAATTTTTATCTTTTAATACGTATTTATGTGAAATAAATTTGTTCAAATTTAAAATATTCCATAAACTTAAGATTATGTATTTTTGTAAGATAAAGATAGGACTTTCTTTTAGGAAAATCATCACATAATTTTAATTTACTTTGAGCGACACCAAAGCTATATTGGCCATAGCAAAGAAAACCATAGACAATGAGGCCGAGGCCATATCCCATTTGGCAACTCTCCTAAACGAAGACTTTTCCAATGCTGTGGAATGCATCAGACACTCCAAGGGCAGGGTCATTATTTCCGGGGTTGGAAAGAGTGCCCTTATCGCTTCCAAAATTGTTGCCACTTTAAATTCCACCGGTACCCCATCCATATTTATGCATGCGGCCGATGCCATACACGGCGACCTTGGGACCGTACAGCAAGACGATGTGGTTATCTGCATATCCAAAAGTGGCAATACCGCAGAAATCAAGATGCTGGTCCCCTTAATAAAACGGGGCAGCAACAAATTGATAGGCATGACCGGGAACCCTGATTCCTTTTTGGCGGCACAGGCAGACTTTATATTAAACACCTATGTGGAAAAAGAGGCCTGCCCCAACAATCTTGCGCCCACTACCAGTACAACCGCCCAATTGGTCATAGGGGATGCCCTGGCCATCTGCCTGCTGGAACTCAAGGGATTTAGTAGTAAGGACTTTGCAAAATATCACCCCGGAGGGGCACTAGGAAAAAAATTATATTTAAGGGTAGGCGATATTGCCAGTAACAATCAGATCCCACAAGTACAAACCAATAGTAATGTAAAATCCGTGATCATAGAGATCTCCGAAAAAATGTTGGGCGCCGCGGCGGTATTGGAAGGGCAAAAAATTGTTGGGATAATAACGGATGGGGATATACGGCGAATGCTCAATAAATATGACAATATTTATGGTTTGACCGCCAAGGACATCATGAGTGCAACCCCTAAGACAATAGCCTCCAATGTCCTTGCCGTAAAGGCCTTGGAAATAATGCAGACCAATAATATATCACAAATATTGGTTGTTGATGGAGAGAATTACAAAGGAATAGTACATTTGCACAATTTAATCAAAGAAGGAATACTGTAATGGCAAAAACGATGAAGACCCCAAATGAAATGTCCTTCCTGGACCATTTGGAAGAACTAAGGTGGCATTTAATAAGATCGGTCTTGGCCATAGTTATAATAGGGAGCGTAGCTTTTTTAATGAAGGGCTTTATTTTTGATACGGTCATTTTTGGCCCTATGATGCCCGATTTCCCTACCTATCACGTTTTTTGCGACTTTTCCAAATTATTGGGCTTTAGCGAGGCATTTTGCAATACGGAACCGGAATTTACGGTACAAAGCCGACAAATGTCCGAACAGTTCTCCGCACATATCTGGACTTCCATTTGGGCCGGTTTTATCATAGGATTTCCCTATGTACTCTATGAACTGTGGAAATTTATTGCCCCGGGCCTGTACGATAATGAGCGTCAGAATGCCCGTGGATTTATCTTTATAGCCTCTTCCCTATTCTTTATGGGGGTATTGTTCGGATACTATGTGGTGGCCCCGTTGTCCATTAACTTTTTGGGAGGCTATTCCATTAGTGATTCCGTGGTACGGGAAATAGATCTGATTTCCTATATCTCCACGGTAAGGGCGGCCGTAATTGCCTGCGGCCTCATATTTGAATTGCCCATTATTATTTACTTCTTGACCAAAATTGGATTGGTTACTCCGGAAATACTCCGCAAATACAGAAAAATAGCACTGGTCGTAGTACTAATTATATCAGCGGTAATCACCCCTCCGGATGTGGCCAGTCAGATAATTGTAGCGGTACCCATTTTAATCCTATACCAAATAAGTATCTACATTTCCAAAGCGGTTTTAAAAAGGGAAGCCAAAAAAGAAAAGAAAAGAAATGTCCAATCCAGTTAAGGAATTTAACGACTATCGTTCCAAGATGAACGAAAAACTCCTGGCGGACAACAACAAGATCATAAAAAGAATCTTCAACTTGGATACCAATGCCTACGCCGCCGGCGCCCTAGATATAAAGACCAAGGAACTATTGGGATTAGTGGCCTCCGCTGTGCTGCGCTGCGATGATTGTATAAAATACCATCTGGAAAGCTCCTACAATGAAGGTGCCAGCAAAGAAGAAGTAATGGAAACTTTGGGAATAGCCACACTTGTAGGCGGTACAATAGTGGTCCCCCACTTAAGAAGGGCTTATGAATATTGGGAAGAATTGGAAAAACAGCTAGGTTAAAAAAACTACAATATCTTTTCCCAAACTAATATTATGGCTTAGTTTTGTCTCACTCGGAACTGTCCAAAAGGCAGTGCCTACCCCTGCGAATTTCGCGGGCCAGACCCTCCCAAGGGCAGAAGAATCTTTAGATAGAAAGATACTATGAAGCTAAGAGCAGATAATATTATGAAGTCCTACCGAGGGCGAAAGGTAGTCAAGGGAATTTCACTGGAGGTGAACCAAGGCGAAATCGTTGGTCTATTGGGTCCCAATGGCGCCGGAAAAACAACCTCGTTCTATATGATAGTAGGCTTAATAAAACCCAATGGAGGGAGTATTTATCTGGATAAAATGGAAATTACGCGCTTCCCTATGTACAAAAGGGCGCAAAATGGCATTGGATATTTAGCCCAGGAAGCCTCCGTATTTAGAAAATTGAGCATTGAAAAAAATATTCTGAGCGTACTCCAGTTGACCAAATTGAGTAAGAAGGAGCAGCTGATGAAAATGGAATCGCTCATAGAGGAATTTGGTCTGGGACACATCCGAAAAAACCGGGGAGATCTTTTATCGGGAGGTGAAAGAAGGCGTACGGAAATAGCCAGGGCCTTGGCCACAGACCCAAAATTCATTTTATTGGATGAACCTTTCGCAGGAGTGGACCCCGTGGCCGTTGAGGATATTCAGAAAATTGTGGCCCAACTTAAAAACAAAAATATCGGCATCCTGATTACCGACCACAACGTACAGGAAACTTTGGCCATTACGGAACGTTCCTACCTTATGTTTGAAGGAGGCATTCTAAAATCCGGGATTCCAGAAGATTTAGCGGCCGATGAAATGGTCCGTAAAGTATATTTGGGGCAAAATTTTGAACTGCGCAGGAAAAAATTGGACTTCTAATAAGTACACCCCCCACAGGATTTGTACAAAACAATTTAGTACATGACAAAAAATAATTTTTCGTCATGGCGAGGTACGAAGCAATCTGTTGCCCAATGGGCGGATTACTTCACTTTGTTCGATGAAGCATTTTTTATGCTCTAATCCGTTTTTGGAGTTTTTAAATTATTTACCATAGAACTTAGGACATAAAAGGCTATTATGCCCGGAATAGCCATATATTTCATGGTAAGAATAAGTACAAAACTTACCGTTATAAAAGTATAGCGTAGGGCGTTGTCCCGAAAACTCCAATTTTTAAACTTCAGGGCAAACAAACCTATTTGGGAATTAAGTAGATATGAACTCAATAGCGTAGTCCCGATCAAAAACCACTTGTTCAAAATTATGGCATTTAAAAAGTCATTGTTGTGATAGAACAGTATTAAGGGAAAGGAAAGTATCAGCAAGGCATTGGCAGGTGTGGGGAGTCCCACAAAAGAGGATACCTGATTTTCATCCAAATTAAATTTAGCCAATCGATATGCCGAAGCCAGGGTAATCAGAAACCCGAAAAAAGGAATCAATGGAATATCGGATAGGGCCCATGGCATGGCTTCAGCTGTATCCAATTGCAGTCCTATGTTCCACCCACCACTATAGGACATGTTCAATAACTGAAACATCACTATACCGGGCACCAAACCACTTGTAATTACATCGGCAAGGGAATCCAATTGCAGCCCCAATTCACTTTTTACATTCAGGGCCCTAGCGGCCAATCCATCAAAAAAATCAAAAAAAATACCTAGAAAAACAAAAAAAGCGGCCAATTCCAGGCTGTTCAAAACAGCAAAAACAGTGGCTACACAACCACAAAAAACATTCAATAGGGTTATAATATTCGGAATATGGCGTTTCACACGTTTAAATTTTAGTAATTAATTGATATTAAATAAATTATAAAATTGAGAACGTATGCAACCGCTCGTTGCTCTCGCTCTCGCATTAAAAATCTTAAACATTCCCTTTTGTGAATGTATATATAAAATTTATTAATACTCGTTTCATCTGTTTATATTTTTTTAATGGTTTGACGGAATTCCCTTATACATCATCGGTTGGTTTACCAAACTTGATGTATGGGGATTTCACAGGTCATGTTTTATTTGGTTCTACACCGAAATTTGCCCATAGCAACTTAGGTATACTTCTGTAAAAGTACCATTTATTAAAAAATGCTGTTAAAATATATCTTGTTTTTTATAATAGCTTGTGCATTACCTCTTAAATCTTGTAAATTATTCGATATTTGCGTTGGTAATTTCAAAAAAATAGTGGCTCCCGATAGTATATGGCACTAAGGATACTTTTTATTTTATTTTTTTTGGGCCCGATCTTCCACGGTACCGCTCAGGTAAAGGAATTATCCCCGGAATCCCAAATAAGTGTATTAACCTGTGGCTCGGGAAGCGACCTTTACACCACATTCGGCCATAGTGCCTTTAGGGTCCAAGATCCTTCCCAGGGAATGGACCAAGTCTATAATTATGGAACATTTAATTTTGACCCGCCCATGTTCTATGTGGAGTTTGCCATGGGCAAATTATTCTATTCCTTGAGCAAGCAGAACATGCCCAACTTTCTTTATGCCTATGAAATGGAAAATAGGTGGGTAAAAGAACAACTCTTGCAGCTTACCCCTTCAGAAAAAAATATAGTGTTCCAATTCTTGGAAAATAATTATCGCCCAGAAAACAGGGATTATAAATACGATTTCTTTTTTAACAACTGTGCCACTAAAATTGGGGATGTACTTCAGGAGGCCTTAGGCAAAGACCTACATTTTAATGAAGGCCACTTGAAAAAAAATTACACTTTCCGGCAGCTTATACACCAAAATCTGATTACCAATTCCTGGTCCAGTTTCGGCATAGATCTGGCGTTGGGATCTGTAATAGACAGAACGGCCACTGTTAAGGAGCATATGTTTTTGCCCATATATGTAATGGAACAGTTGGACAATACCACCTTGTCCGGAAATGATCTGGTAACTAGGGAGCGGTCTATTCTAACAACTATAAAAAAAGAAGAAAAGGGATACTTTTTGGCCTCTCCACTATTCTGGATATTGGCCATATTGATGTTGGTTATGATCATCACCTATATCGACTATAAGAACCATGTTAGAAGCAGGGTAGTGGATTCCCTCCTCTTTTTTGTTACCGGCCTGGCCGGTGTTCTGCTCATTTTCCTTTGGTTTTTTACAGATCATACGGCCACTGCCAACAATTTTAATATCCTATGGGTATTTCCGATTAATATACTTGTTGGATTTTTCATTGTTAAAAAGAATAACGCCCCCGGTTGGTTGCCCAAATACTTATTATTTTTATTGGGTTTATTGGTCCTGACCATGGTTTTGGCCGTATTTAGGGTACAGGCATTCTCCCCTTTGGCCATCCCCCTTTGGATACTACTTGGCACCAGATATCTCTTTTTATGGAAGTTTTACCAACAACACATCAGTTTAAAATAATACCTTAAATGAACCTACTTACCGTAGAAAACATATCCAAGTCATTTGGCGAACTATCGCTTTTTTCCAACATTTCCTTTGGCATCAACAAAGACCAAAAGATTGCGCTTATTGCCAAAAACGGCAGTGGAAAGACTTCCATCTTAAACATCTTATCCGGCAAGGATGCATCGGACAGTGGCCAGATAAATAGTCGAAAGGGCATTCGAATTTCCTTTTTGGAACAAGAACCGGAATTGGATCCCAATTTAACGGTTGAGGAAACCATATTTGCATCGGAAAACGAAGTTTTAAAAGTTATCCATAACTACGAACACGCACTTTTGGACCCGGAAGATACCGATGCCTATCAAAAGGCCTTTGAAGCCATGGAGCGTTATGATGCCTGGGATTTTGAAACCCAGTACAAACAGATCCTGTTCAAATTAAAACTGGAAGATCTAAATGTAAAGGTAGGGTTGCTTTCCGGTGGGCAAAAGAAGCGATTGGCATTGGCCAATGCCCTGATCAATAGGCCGGACCTCCTTATCCTGGACGAACCTACCAACCATTTGGACCTGGAAATGATAGAATGGCTGGAACAGTATTTCGCCAAAGAAAACATAACCCTTTTTATGGTTACCCACGACCGATATTTTCTGGAGCGGGTATGTAATGAAATTATTGAACTGGATAATGGGCAATTGTATTCCTACAAGGGCAATTACTCCTACTATTTGGAAAAGAAGGAGGCCCGGATGGAACAGGAGGCCGTGGAACTGCACAAATCCAAGATACTGTTCAAGAAAGAATTGGATTGGATGCGGAGACAGCCCAAAGCACGGACCACCAAATCAAAATCCAGGATCGATGATTTTCACAGCATCAAAGAAAAGGCCAATCAGCGAAGAAAAGAACACGAGGTGCAATTGGAAATAAACATGGAACGCATGGGCAGCAAAATTGTGGAGCTCCATAAAATATCCAAATCCTTTCCCAACAAGCCCATTCTGGACAAATTTGAATACAATTTCCTGAAAGGGGAACGCATTGGCATCATAGGAAAAAATGGTACCGGAAAATCTACCTTTTTGAATATTCTGAGCGGCAGCATACCTCCGGACAGTGGCAAGGTAACCATAGGAGAAACCATTAAGTTTGGTTATTACACCCAAAAGGGCATTACCATAAAGGAAGGTCAAAAAGTAATCGACGTTATTCGCGAATTCGGGGATTACATTCCGTTAATGAAGGGAAGGCAAATTTCCGCCCAGCAACTCTTGGAACGTTTTCTGTTCGACCGTAAAAAACAATATGATTTTGTGGAAAAATTAAGTGGAGGGGAACGCAAACGCTTGTACCTATGCACCGTCTTGATACAGAATCCTAACTTTTTGATACTGGACGAACCCACCAACGATCTGGACATTGTTACCCTAAACGTATTGGAAAGTTTCCTGCTCGATTTCCCCGGCTGTCTTTTGGTAGTTTCCCATGACCGCTATTTTATGGATAAGATCGTAGACCATCTCTTCGTTTTTAGGGGAAATGCAGAAATAGAGGACTTCCCCGGCAATTATTCCGATTTTAGGACTTACGAGGACAGCAATATACAGGAAAACAAAGCATCCAAGGAAAAAGCCAATGAAGCAAAAAGCACCAAAAACACTTGGAAAGAAGAAGAAACCGGGAAAAAACTTTCGTTTTTAGAGCAAAAGGAATACAAACAATTGGAAAAGGATATCCAAAAATTGGAATCCCAAAAAGTAGAGATCCAGAATAAATTTACGGACAGTGCCCTTTCGGGCGATGATATTACCAAATTATCCATCCAGCTAAAGGAAATTGCGGATGCCATTGAAGAAAAAACGGAACGCTGGTTTGAACTTTCCATGTCCATGGACAACTAACCCCTATCCAACAAAGTATTTAAATGTTATATAGGCTATTTGCATTTATAAAGTTCCGGCTGTCATCAGGCAACCAGCACGGGGTACACTCCCCTTTTGTTTACAGCTATATTACCAAATGCCTATATGCCGCCCCACATTATAAAATACCAAAGTCCCATAATATTCTCATAAAAACGATGTCCTATTTTAATCTGGACCAAGTGCAATTGGCACCTACCAATATCGCCCTGGAGAAAGAAATAACCCAATATTTAAACGAAGTTACTTTCACCCATACCTCCAATAAATTAATTTTTATAGACCGGGCGGATAGGACAACCGTAGATGGATTAATTGTTCACAATAGCAATATTGGCAACGACACCGTTGTATTTGTAAATGGGATATACCGAACGGAGAAAGCCCAGGAAATATGGAAAGGCATCAAAAAACTGAATCAGGTAAAGGTAACCATAGACCTGTTTTACTGCGGGCTGGTATTTTTTAGGAGGGAACAGGCAAAGGAACATTTTAAGATTCGGATTTAAACCCGTATTTTTAAGAAGATAAAGAAATTACAAAATATAACCTATGGACTACATTATTTACATAGTACTGGCCGTTTTGGGAGTGGTTTTCTTTGTTGCCCAAGGGTTTACCAAAAGAAGGTCCAGGGATAGAAAATCCCGGAAATTTATGGAAGATTATAAACGGAAGGATAGAAGCAAATCCAAAGATCAAGCATAAAACGGTATTTGGGCATACTCCCAAACAATCCCTACTGTCCATCTGGTTTGCCCTCCCCTAATATCCATGAAAAAATTTTGTATTGAACTAAATATACATTGACCGGTATGAAAATATACACCAAGACGGGCGATACCGCCACAACAGGCCTGTTAGGGGGCACCCGGGTACCTAAGCACCACATCAGAATTGAAAGTTATGGCACCTTGGACGAGCTCAATTCTTGGATTGGACTGGTCAGGGACCAGTCGATAGGAATACCTTACAAGACGGTATTGATAAAAATTCAGGAACAACTTTTTACCTTAGGTGCCCTTTTGGCTATTGACCCGAAGAAGGAAAAATTAAAAAATGGAAAAGATCGGTTAAATATTCCTAAAATTACTACGGATAATGTAAACTTTCTAGAAATGGAAATAGACCTAATGGAACAGGAACTGCCCCCTATGACGCATTTTATTTTGCCGGGAGGACATACAACAGTGTCATATTGTCATATTGCAAGGACTATTTGCCGTAGGGCGGAGCGTCTGGCCTCCCAATTGAACGATTTTGAACCGGTAGACCCTATTTTGTTATCCTATATGAACAGACTTTCCGATTTTCTCTTTGTATTGGCACGAAAATTGTCCTATGATGCACAAGCAGAAGAAGTTAAGTGGATTCCCGAGAAAGGGAGCTAATAAATTCGTTAATTCTTCGTTATCAAATTATTAAAGCGATAAAATTAGGTGAATTTTATGCAAAAAAACTTGGCTGTTTCAGTTTAAAAATTACTTTTGCAAAATATAAAAAATAAATAATTACGATGTATTGGACATTAGAATTGGCATCCTACTTGAGTGATGCCCCCTGGCCCGCAACAAAAGACGAATTGATAGATTACTCAATTAGAACCGGTGCACCTTTGGAGGTTGTAGAAAACCTACAGTCCATGGAGGAAGAAGGAGGGGAAATTTATGAATCAATCGAAGAGATATGGCCAGACTATCCTACGGAAGAAGACTATCTTTGGAACGAGGACGAGTATTAAAATATTAACGGAATTACAACAAAAAAGTCTCATATGAGGCTTTTTTTTTACGTAATTTTGATATTGTGAATCTTTTATCCCAAAGACGGCATTGCACCTGCCAACTATTTTTTGTGCACATACATTAGGAAAAGGCTTTTACCCAGTCTTTCATTAATAACATAAATCATTATGAGTTTTTTAAATTCGGTATTAAAGGTATTTGTAGGGGACAAATCAAAGAAAGACGTCAAGGACCTACAACCTTTGGTCAATCAAATAAAATCATTCGAAGCGGCCTTGGAAAAATTAAGTCACGATGAACTTCGGGAAAAGACGACTTTTTTCAAAAACAAGATTAAAGAAGACTGCAAAGAGATCAATGGGCAAATAGACCAATTGTTAAAAGAGGTCAAAGAGTCAACGGACATAGACAAGAACGAAGATATTTATGGGGAAATAGACAAACTGAAAGGGGAGATTTACACCATTTCCGAAAAGGCCCTGACAGATTTGTTGCCCGAAGCCTTTGCCGTTGTAAAGGAAACCGCAAAACGCTTTGCCAATAATGAAACCATTGCCGTAAAAGCTTCCGAGTACGACAGACTGCTTTCCGGCTCCAAAGATTATGTCTCCCTGAACGGTGACAATGCCATCTGGAAAAATTCCTGGGATGCCGCCGGCAAGCAGGTTACCTGGGACATGATACATTATGATGTCCAATTGATCGGCGGAATTGCCCTGCATCAAGGAAAGATTGCGGAAATGCAGACAGGGGAAGGAAAGACCTTGGTCGCTACCCTGCCCCTCTATTTAAACGCACTAACAGGAAATGGGGCCCATTTGGTTACCGTAAACGATTATTTGGCCAAAAGGGACAGTGCCTGGATGGCACCGATATTTGAATTCCACGGACTTTCGGTAGATTGCATAGATAAGCACCAACCCAATTCCGACGGACGTAGGGCCGCCTATAATGCGGATATTACCTATGGCACCAACAATGAGTTCGGTTTTGATTATCTTAGGGACAATATGGCCCATACTCCTGGTGATCTGGTTCAAAGACCCCATAATTATGCCATTGTGGACGAGGTAGATTCCGTTCTTGTAGATGATGCCCGTACCCCCCTTATCATTTCAGGTCCGGTACCGGAGGGCGACCGGCATGAATTTAATGAGCTGAAACCCAAAGTAGGTGACATTGTCAACAAACAGCGCGCCTATTTGACAGGAGTTTTGGCGGAGGCCAAAAAATTGATTGTCGAAGGAGATACCAAAGAAGGCGGCTTTCTTTTGTTACGCGTATATAGGGGCCTTCCAAAAAACAAAGCCCTGATCAAGTTCTTAAGCGAAGAAGGGGTAAAACAGTTACTTCAAAAAACCGAGAACTTTTATATGCAAGATAACAATCGTGAGATGCCGAAGGTAGATGAAGAACTTTGGTTTGTTATCGATGAAAAAAACAATCAGATAGAGCTTACCGAAAAGGGGGTGGAATATTTATCAGGGGATGGTGACAAGGACTTTTTTGTTATGCCGGATATTGGGAACGAAATTGCCAAAATAGAGAACCAGGATCTTGAAATCAATAGGGAAGCAGAACTAAAGGAGGAGTTGTTCAAGGACTTCGCCATTAAAAGTGAACGTATCCACACCATGAACCAGCTTTTAAAGGCCTATACCCTTTTTGAAAAGGATGTGGAGTATGTAGTTATGGAAAACAAGGTCATGATCGTAGACGAACAAACAGGCCGTATTATGGACGGGCGCCGTTATTCCGACGGCCTTCACCAAGCCATTGAGGCCAAAGAAAATGTAAAGATCGAGGCAATGACCCAAACCTTTGCAACCATAACCTTACAAAACTACTTTAGGATGTACGGCAAACTGGCAGGGATGACCGGTACGGCCATTACCGAAGCAGGGGAATTTTGGGAAATTTACAAATTGGATGTGATGGAAATCCCTACCAACAGACCCATTGCACGAGACGATAGACAAGATTTGATCTACAAGACCAAGCGCGAAAAATACAATGCTATTATAGAGGAAGTAACCAAAATTTCGCAGTCTGGAAGACCTGCCCTTATAGGTACTACCTCCGTGGAGATCTCCGAACTGCTTTCCCGTATGCTGACGATCAGGAAAGTACCCCACAACGTACTTAACGCAAAATTGCACAAAAAGGAAGCGGATATTGTGGCCGAAGCCGGAAATGCGGGTGTGGTAACCATAGCTACCAACATGGCAGGCCGTGGTACGGATATTAAATTAAGTGCAGAAGTGAAGAAAGCAGGGGGGCTGGCCATTATTGGTACGGAGCGCCATGATTCCAGAAGGGTTGACAGACAGCTTAGAGGTCGTTCCGGAAGACAGGGGGATCCGGGAAGCTCCACAATTCTATGTTTCCCTGGAAGACAACCTTATGAGATTGTTCCGGTTCGGACAGGGTAGCCCAAAATGATGGATAAAATGGGCCTCGAAGAAGGGAGGTTATCCAACACTCCATGATGACAAAATCTATTGAGCGGGCACAGAAGAAAGTGGAAGAAAACAATTTTGGTGTTCGTAAGCGATTGTTGGAATATGACGATGTTATGAACGCCCAAAGGGAAGTAGTCTATAAAAGAAGACGCCATGCCTTGCAGGGGGAGCGACTCAAGGTAGATATTGCCAATATGATCTACGATACCTGTGAGGTAATTGCAGACACCAATAAGGCAGCAAACGACTATAAGAACTTTGAGTTTGAACTTATAAAATATTTCTCCATTACCTCTCCCATTAGCGAAAACGACTTTGCTAAAATGGGCATACAGGAAATGGCCAATGTTATATATAAAACGGCATATGGCCATTATAAGAACAAAATGGAGCGCAATGCGGCCACAGCCTTTCCGGTCATCAAAAAGGTATATGAGGACAATGCCAATAAGTTTGAGCGCATTGTGGTACCATTTACGGACGGAATAAAATCACTGAACGTGGTTACCAATCTTCCAGGAGGGCCTATGAAAACAATGGCAACCAATTGGTAACGGATTTCGAAAAGAACATTTCCTTGGCCATCATTGACGATTCCTGGAAAACACATCTTAGAAAATGGACAGTTAAAACAATCCGTTCGAATTGGCCGTACACGAACAAAAAGACCCTCTGTTGATCTATAAATTTGAAGCCTTTGAACTTTTCAAAGGGAATGATAGAAAAAGTGAACAAAGAGATCTCATTCTTGTTCAAAGGAGAACTTCCAACGCAAAGTCAGGAAATCCAGGAAGCCAGAAATATTCGCAGGCCAAAGGAAAATTTAAAGACCTCCAAGGAAGAAATTCCCAACAGTGATGAAATGTCGGCCCGGAGCAGGGCGGTTGGCCAAAATCAGGGTGGACGGCCACAGGTTACCGAAACCATTGTACGTGAAAAGGCCAAAATTGGCAGAAACGAAAGGATTACCATTAAAAATGTAATGTCCGGTGAAAGCAAAACGGTCAAATACAAACAGGCGGAACCGCTTTTGGACGGCGAATGGGTGATTATTGAAGATTAACAAAAGATCACATAAAAACTATTTAAAATAAAATTAGCTACTCTAATACAAGCGAAGCATTCAAAGGCTCATTTTTGTAGCCACAAATTTCAATGCATTTTTATAATAGCCTAGAAAGATTTTTCTGAAGGCATTAGCAATTTAAAATTAGGGATAGATCAAAAAGTATTGAACCAAAAATACAGCCCGCCAGACGAAAGGAATTTAGTGAAAAGAATGATATTTATTTAAATTCATCGTACAAATCCAACGCTAATATCTTACCCTCATACGCGACCATTAATAAATTATTGATGTAAATACTGATCAGGATCATTGACGGGATAAAGTCCGTTTAACATTAGGGCTGTTATATTTCACTATCTATTGTTTGAAGTATTGTCACATATTTTTCTTAGATCCTTAAATAATCCCTTCTTTTTTTGCTTTGAGATCTTCAAGTTAACGTCAACATATTTACTGCATACAATATAAAACTATTACGGGCATGATATACGCATTATAATAATGGCCTTGGTTACCTCTGTAATTATTACCATATACAGTGGTGGCATTAATAGTCCTTTTATTTTTGTGCTGGCCCTGGTAGTTTTTGCCGGATATATCAGTACAAAGGAATATGGCCGGATCTATTTAAACTTAAACCTATTGATTATTATACTAATATACTCCCAGAGTATTGCGGAATTTAATTTTACAAAAAATGTGGTCCCGGTAGAGAGCAAAAATGTGTTTGCCCTTTTTAGTATTCTTTTCTCCGTGTACCTATTAGGGGGAGTCATAGGCAAAAACCTTCTAAAGGCACACAACGAATTACATAGGATCCGAAATGAAAATGAATCCCGTATCCGGGAAAAAGATACTCTTTTAAAGGAAATTCACCATAGGGTAAAGAATAATCTTCAAACCGTATCCAGCCTGCTCAGTCTTCAATCCAGGAGTATTGAAGAACCCAAAATAAAAACGTTGATAAAAAGCAGCCAGAACCGGGTCATATCAATGGCAATGGTACATGAAATGTTGTATATGCGCCATGATCTATCCAAAATTGAATACAAATCCTACGTAGAGGAATTAAGTGATTATCTGATAAGGTCCTTTAAAGGACCGGACAACAACATCACCCCTAATATCAAAATCCCGGACATTAAACTCGGGATAGACACCGCCATCCCATTAGGACTATTGATCAACGAAATAATTACCAACGCCCTTAAATACGGAATAAAGGATGATGATGATAAAGGGAAATACATATAGAACTTGTAAAACTGAACAGCAAAGTTATATCGCTATATTGGGGACGACGGTGAAGGCTTTCCCGAGGGTATCAACCACAAAGAACACAAAATCGTTGGGACTAAAGCTTATCCATAATCTGTCCCGTCAATTAAAAGGATCCATAAACAGGGATCCCACCAAAAAAGGAACCAACTACATTTTCAAATTTTCGGATATGCAACCTCCTTTTAAAACCTAGACCGTAAGTAACATCCGCACTATTAATTATATTATTTTTTAAATAACCTGAAACCGAATCTTGTAGGCATACAAGATTCGGGTCATGAATAGCGACTTATTCCTTTTCAAGTTTCTCCGCTCGTTCCCTGCCCAGGTCCGGGAATAGATGCCATAATTTTGGGAATTGGCCTACCCCCGTTTCGTCGGCGCTTTCAAAGGTCTCAGAATACCCATGGTCTTGGGAAAAATAACAATATGGCTAAGGCCCAGGGATATAAGAATTAAAAATGTAAATACTATCATAATCGTCTATTTTGAAACTATCCGTTAAGAAATTGTGGATTGGTATATAGTATTAAACCAATTTGGCTCTGTTTAATTGGGTTGAAAAAGACAGTGCTTTTATTATCTTCGAATTTTTAAACATATACAAACGTGCTACAGAGTTTTCATTTTTTAAATCGACCTCTTGTTTTGCAGTGGCAACAAAACTTATGGTAACGGTTTCAACCTTAATTTGTACAGCACCTTTTTGAGCCTGTGCGGCCATTCCGATTAAAAGAACAAAAATCAAAGTCAATATGGTTTTCATGGCTTGTGCTTTGTTATATATAACTTAGGCAAGTACACTTATCCAGCTTCCAATTCGCTGAAAGGCATTGTTACTCGTTCAGCGGAGCATTATCTGTTGAAGTGCAAAATATTGCCGATAAATGCCAGATACACCAAATGTATTTTATCGATAAAAATGCGCAATTTATCGATAGTCAATGTTGCATCCGCTACTTCAGGACATATTCACCCCTGTTTTCTTATTTGTTTCCACTTCAAATCGATTAAACCAATAGATCCATGGACGAGGAGTAAATCATACCCAAATGCAAAAAATACTGCCGCTGATGCATAAATAAGAAGAACCCAAAACTTTCATATCACTAAAAAAAATTTGGCTGAAAATACTTTTAATCGTAATATTGCAATATTTAAATAAAGTAAGTATGGGTTTAGCCAAAACAGAAATATTTTCGGATCAACAAAATGAAATTGCCAGTTTTGCAAAGGTCTTTGGTCATCCTGCCCGGGTGGCCATTCTGCAACACCTGTTTAAAACAGACACCTGTGTTTGTGGTGATCTCGTAAACGAAATTGGATTGGCACAACCCACCATATCGCAACACCTAAAAGAATTGAAACTTTTGGGACTCATTAAAGGCAGTGTGGAAGGAACCAGCGTATGTTATTGCATCAATACCGAAAAATGGCTGGAAATGAAAGAGATTATTAACCAATTTCTAAATCAGGACATCTCCACACAGGGGGATTGCTGTTAAGATTTAAATTCAATAATCGCATCATGGCAATAAACAAATAACAAGATGAAACTATCAGAAATAAAAAGCATTTTAGGAAAATTGGATACTATGGCATTCCAATTGCCGAATGGGAATTTAGTGCCCAATCATTTTCACGTTACGGAAGTAGGCAAAATCACCAAGAACTTCATAGACTGTGGTGGAACGGTCCGTAAGGAGGAAGTAGTAAATTTTCAGCTATGGGACTCCAATGACTGTGACCACCGCCTTCATCCAGAGAAATTGGCCCACATTATTGAACTATCCGAAAAGGTATTGGAAATCGGGGATTTGGAAATAGAAGTGGAATACCAAGGAGAAACCATTCAAAAATTTGGATTGGACTTTAACGGTACCCACTTTCAATTGGCCACTAAACATACCGATTGTTTGGCGAAAGAAAAATGTGGGGTTCCAACCGAAAAACCAAGAGTAAAATTATCCCAATTACAGGATACCTCGGCAAAAAGCTGTACCCCCAATTCCGGATGCTGCTAGGATTATTCGCTAGACTATAAACCATACTAAATGACTCCCATAGACACAAAGGTTTTCGATCAGTTAAAGCAGTTAATCCCCAAACTAAATACGGATATAATAAGTAGGGAACGTAGAGAAATTTTACTGCCACTTACCGAGTATATACAGTCTAAAACAAATAACCAAGAACCTATAAGAATCAATTTTATTTGCACCCATAACTCTAGAAGGAGTCATTTATCACAAGTCTGGGCACAAACAATGGCGTACTATTTTAACATAAAGAATGTACAGTGCTATTCGGGCGGAACGGAATCTACCGCCCTGTTCCCAATGGTGGCACAGACGCTAAAAAATAATGGATTCCAAATAGAAACTATTTCGGTAGGGAAAAATCCGATCTATAGCATAAAATACGCGGAGAACGAACCTCCAATAATTGGCTTTTCAAAGAAATTGGATGATGACTTTAATCCCAAATCGGAATTTGCAGCAGTAATGACCTGTTCACAGGCCGATGGGGATTGTCCGTTTATTGCAGGGGCAGAAAAACGTATTCCCATAACTTTTGAAGATCCAAAAGCGTTTGACAATACCCCGATGCAGGCAATAAAGTATCAGGAAAGAAGCCTTCAGATTGCGACTGAACTATTTTATGTGTTTTCCCAGATAAAGTCCTAATCAATGGCCTTGAACAAAAAATTAAGCTTTCTAGACAGCTATCTTACCCTATGGATTTTTTTGGCGATGGCATTGGGAGTGGGAATAGGCTATTTTATGCCCACTTTCCCCAAGATTATTGATAGCTATAGTAGCGGAGCTACCAATATCCCCATTGCTATTGGACTTATACTAATGATGTATCCTCCATTGGCCAAGGTAGATTATGCCCTATTGCCCAAGGTTTTTAAAAACACTCGGATTTTGTCAATTTCCTTGATCCTGAATTGGATTATTGGACCAATTTTAATGTTTGTTCTGGCCATCACGTTCTTAAGGGATTACCCGGAGTATATGGTTGGTTTGATCCTTATTGGCCTAGCGCGTTGCATAGCCATGGTACTGGTTTGGAACGATCTGGCAGAAGGAAGTAGCGAATACGGTGCCGGATTGGTTGCCCTTAATAGTATTTTTCAGGTATTTGCCTATAGTTTTTATGCCTAGATATTTATAACCGTGCTCCCCCCTACTTCGGATTTGAGGGCGCAATAGTAGACATTTCCATTGCTACTATAGCCGAGAGCGTAGCTATCTATTTGGGAATTCCGTTCGCTATGGGTTTTTTGAGTAGATTGATCTTGGTTAAGCTACTGGGTAAGGAATGGTATTCCAACAAATTTATTCCAACCATATCTCCCATGACCTTGATTGCGCTGTTGTTCACCATAGTAGTCATGTTTTCGTTAAAAGGTGAAATGATCGTAGAGATACCCATAGATGTTCTCATCATTGCTGTTCCTTTACTCATCTATTTTACCTTGATGTTTATTATTGGGTTTTTCTTTACCAAAGCCATGGGTGCGGATTATGATAAAACGGCCTCGGTAGCCTTCACAGCGGCCGGGAACAATTTTGAATTGGCCATCGCCGTAGCCATCGCCGTCTTTGGATTAAATTCGGGACAGGCATTCGCAGGGGTCATAGGCCCATTGGTGGAAGTTCCCTCATTAATTTTATTGGTGCGCGTGGCCTTTGGGTTGCGGAAAAGGTATTATCCCAAAGCCACCACCTAGGACCTTCAAAAAATATTGTAGTTAAAAAGTTGGTATACCGTAAAGCAAATGGGTCTTAAGCCAATTTCGCCCTGTTCAGTTTGGTAGTGAAAGACAATTCTTTGGTTATCTTGGAATTTTTGAACATATACAAACGCGCAACAGCGTTTTCATTTTTAACAGCTACGTCTTGTTTGGCAGTAGAAGAAACGATACTCATGTTAGCGGTTTGAACTTTAACCTGGGAATCACCATTTTGAGCTTGGGCGGCCAATCCGATAAAAAGAACAAAGATTAAAGTTAATATGGTTTTCATGACTTGCGTTTTGTTATATATATAACTCGCACAAGTGTGTTCCGCTAGGTTTCAATTCGTTTAACAGCACTGTTTCTCGTTCAGCGGAAAAATTCCAGATGAAGTGCTAAATAATATCGATGTACGTACAGATTCCTAAAATCACTTAGACGATAAAATGTTGCATTTCATCGATTATGGTAAGCAAACACCTACGTTTCAACACTTGTATTATTTTGTTCTTCATTTATTTTATGGCAATTTCACTAAATAAGGCAGTCCTTACATTCCCATTATTGAACACTTAATTCACATTTTTTATCAAAAAAGTGTTTCCCAATGTGCCAGACCTCCTATACATTAAGTAGTGGCCAAAATTCTCCGTTTCCGCATCAACATAAAAATACCCAGGGAAATGGCCCCACAAACCAAAAACCCTACAAAAAGGGGAAGAATGGTATCCCCAACAAAACTGCCAATATAGGTGGCAATAGGAATGGAAATCATGGTAGATATAAAACCGGTAATGGCAGCGCCTATCCCGGCTATATGGCCAATGGGCTCCATGGCAATAGCCCTGAGGTTACCAAATATAAAGCCCAGGGTAAAAAATTGCATCGCCAAGAAAGTAATCAAAATCCATAGACCAGGATTATGGGAATTCCAGAACAAACCCACATAAACCATGGAAACGGCACAAAATAGGGTCAGGGCAAACATAGCCAACCTCCGCATTCCCAATTTAACCACCATGGTACCGTTCAGCAAGGTAGATAGACCAATGGAAATTGCCAATCCTGCAAAAACAAGGGGAAAATTATCGGCCAGGCCATACTGCCCTTCAAAGACCTCCTGAGCCGAACTCAAATAAACCATAAAAGCACCTGTAATGAGCCCGGAAACAATAGTAAAGGCCATTGTTTCATGATGTCGGAGCAATTCCTTAAATCCGTCCATGAATACATGACTGGAAAATTTAATCTTATATTCCGGCTTTAAGGTTTCCGGTTGCCTTCGCCAAAACCAAATGCCCACTACCAAAGTAACCGCCAATTGCATATAGAAAATAGCCTCCCAGCCGTAATGGTCCAGAAAGAATTTTCCCATGGCCGGGGCAATGATGGGCACCAATATAAAAAAGGCCGTCACAAAAGACATGATCTTGGCCATATAATCCCCCTTATAGGAATCCCGAATCATGGATATGCTTATTGTTCTTGGGGCAGAAAGTCCAATTCCCTGAAGGATTCGGCCAGCTATCATCCACTCCAAACTGGGTGCCAAAACGCAGATAATACTGGCCGCACAAAAGATAATAAAACCAATATAAACAATAGACTTCCTACCAAAACTATCGGACAAGGGCCCTAAAACCAATTGTCCTACCCCCAAACCCAAAAAAATCATGGTTATAAACTTTTGATTTTCCGTAGGGTCCAAGCTATTTATGGATTTCCCTATAGTGGACATTGCAGGCAAGAGGGCATCAATGGCCAGTGCCACGATAGACATTAGGGAAGCCATTATGGCAACAAATTCGAACTGTGGGCGTTGCTGACTATTTTGCATCCCGCAAAATTAAACATATGGAATAAGATACACCCATATATAACTGGAAATAACAAAACGATAACATTTATGAAAACAGGTAAAGAACCAACTTTCATGGTGCTCATAAAACCCGCTAAGAATTTCTGAATCGGTTACAAAATGGGAACGATTTCATCGTTCACTTTATTTGATTTTCCAGATCAATAATATGTGCTACCGTCCTTATTAGCCTGTTATGCTTTGTTACAAAGGGGTTGGTCCTATCCCAAACATAGCCCGCCAAAACAGAACAAATTTGTCTTTTTACCTCAGGATTTTCGGGTTGATGAAAAAACAAGGTCTGTAGATTACCACTATACCACTCTTTAACATAGGAAGAGAATACACTTACCCCCTCCCTGATATAACCGGAATATTCCTTTTCCCAATCTACCCGCTGCCCATCAAGGACTTTGGCAATAAGCTTTGCCCCCAATAAGGCAGATTCCGTGGCAAAAGTAACTCCAGAGGAAAAAACAGGATCCAAAAATTCAGCACTATTGCCCGTTAAGACAAATCCGTTTCCATACAGTTGCTTTACCGACTTGGAATAGTTCCTGATCAATGCCGGTTCGAATAAAAATTCAACCCCTTTAAAGCGTTCATAATAATAATCGGACAACTTTAACAACTGACTCAATTTTTCACTATTGCTACCTTCAAAAGATTCCAGGAATGCTGTAGGGCCCACAAAACCAATACTTGTCCTTCCATCGGAAAATGGAATTACCCACAACCACACTTCGGTCTCTATAACATCAAAAGTTATAAGGGTGCCTTCCCTACCTTCCGCGATTTACGTCTACCACATGTGTAAAAATGGAAGAGTGATTGGGCAGTACGGAAGGCTTGTCCAAATCCAGTAATCTGGGCAGAACCCTCCCATAACCACTGGAATCTACAATATATTTGGCCTTTATCTGGTATGGCATCCCATTTTCATCCTTAATGGTGGTCACTGATTCCCCATTTTCCCCAATTACCACGTCCACTACCTCATGCCCAAAGGAGACCTCCACTCCCTTTTTGATCAATTCGTCCACCAATACCTTATCAAAATCCGCTCTAGGAACCTGCCAGGTCCAATCCCAGCCCTTGGTATGTTTCTTACTAAAATCAAACTCACAGATGTTGTTCCCTTTTATAAAGCGGGCCCCAAATTTCTTTTCAAAACCAAAGGCATTTAACCCGTCCAGCAGCCCTACTTCCTCAAAATGATCCATACATCTGGGCAAAAGACTCTCCCCTATAACAAACCTCGGAAAAATACTTTTTTCAACCACTTGCACCTTAATTCCCCGATCTTTCAAATAGGCTGCCGAGACACAACCGGACGGTCCTGCGCCAATTACCAAGACTTCGACTAAACGTTGATTCATTATTTTTAAAATATTGATTGGTTAAATATCATACATTTGCAATCCAAAATAACTATTTTTATTAATTGTTATTCAATTTACTTTTTAAATATTGAATTTATATACATGTTAACTATTAAAGGAAAGTTGGGAATTGAGGATTTTTATAGTATTATTTTTAAAGATGAATCCATTCTAATAAATAAAGACGTTTTAACAACCGTTGAAAATAGTTTTAATTTTTTAAGCCAATTCTCCCAAAACAAAATTATTTACGGTGTAAATACAGGTTTTGGCCCAATGGCACAATACAAAATAAACGATTCCGACCGAATACAACTACAGTACAATCTTATTAGAAGCCACGCATCCGGAACAGGAAATTTAATTCCGGCACAGTATGTCAAGGCCGCCATGTTGGCCAGATTGAACACCCTAAGCCTAGGACATTCAGGAGTGCATATTTCAGTGATCGAATTAATGACTTCCCTTATCAATAAGAACATTACCCCTGTAATTTTTGAACATGGGGGAGTTGGTGCCAGTGGAGACTTGGTACAATTGGCGCATATGGCCCTTGTACTAATTGGGGAAGGGGAAGTGTTTTACAAAGGAGAGAGAAGGGCAACGGAAGAGGTTTTTAAAATTGAGGGGCTAAAACCGATCCACATTACCCTAAGGGAAGGTCTGGCGCTAATTAACGGAACTTCGGTAATGACCGGAATAGGCCTCATCAACACTATAAACACCCGAAGGTTATTGGATTGGATGATTTGCTGTTCTTCTGCCATCAATGAAATAGTACAGGCCTATGACGACCATTTGTCCCATGAACTAAATAGGTCCAAAAAACACAAGGGGCAGCAGCAGATTGCCAAATTGATGAGAAATCATTTAAAAGACAGTGCGCTTACCCGAAATAGGGAACACCATCTGTACAATGGCAACAATAAAGTGCAAATTTTTGAGGAAAAGGTTCAGGAATACTATTCCCTAAGATGTGTCCCCCAAATTTTAGGCCCCGTTCTGGATACCCTGAACAACGTGGAAAAAATTCTTATAGAAGAAGTCAATTCGGCCAACGACAACCCAATTGTGGATGTTGAAAAAGAGCATGTTTACCATGGTGGTAATTTTCATGGCGATTATGTTTCCCTTGAAATGGACAAGTTGAAATTAGTGGTCACCAAAATGGGCATGCTCGCAGAAAGACAATTAAATTACCTATTAAATCCAAACTTAAATAATATACTTCCCCCATTTGTCAATCTTGGTAAACTTGGTTTAAATTTTGGAATGCAGGGTGTGCAGTTTACTGCCACCTCAACCACTGCCGAGAACCAAATGTTGTCCAATCCCATGTACGTACACAGTATCCCTAACAACAACGACAATCAGGACATTGTTAGCATGGGCACCAACGCGGCCAATATTACCAAAAAAGTGATCGAAAATACTTTCGAAATCCTTGCCATAGAGACGATCACCATTGTCCAGGCCATTGAATATTTGAAAGTACAGGATAAAATATCATCAAAAACAAGAAAAATGTATGATGATATTAGAAATTTGGTCCCCCCTATCGCTGAAAAAGATGTTCCCATGTATCCTTATATAAATAAGGTTAAAAATTTTATTCTAAATTTTGAAGAAGAAACTTGTGCTTATGGGCAGCTTAATTAAATAATGGTCTTAGATAAGGTTATTTATTTAAAATAATCCATAATTTAATAGTGGCATAGTTTAATGTTAAATATCCCCCGAGAACCAAATTGACAAATAATTGAATATCGAAGTTTAATGTAAAAAAATCTAAGATGAAAACAAAGATTACATTTTCAGTAGTACTTTTTTTGGTTTTTGGCAATTTTTATTCCCAGGAATATGCCCTGGTTAGGGAAAATGGCCTAATTGGGTATATCAATACCACCGGAGAATTTGCTATAAAGCCCCAATTTAAAAAAGCCGACAATTTCACCAACGAGCGCGCCGCAGCCTCGATGGGCGACAAATGGGGCTACATCAATACTGCCGGGGAATGGGCAATTGAACCGGAATACGAACATGTCAAAGAATTTAATTCCGGCCTGGCATTGGTAAACAAAGGTGATCAATGGCACTACATCAATGTTTCGGGAGAAACCTTGGAAACACCTGTATCTGATAAATATTATGATTTTGACGATGGGGTGGCCTTTTTTAAAAGTGGCGATAAAATTGGCCTTTTAGGGACCGACGGAAAATTAATCATAGAACCGGATTTTGATGAAATAAAACCCTTTATTGTCGGATATGCCAAGGCAAGAAAAGGTGAGCTATGGGGAATGATCAACAAAAAGGGAGAAATCTATGTTCCCATTGAGAACCAAGAAATAGGAGATTACAACGGTAAAGGTGTTTGGGTAAAAAAACAGGATACCTTTGGTATCGTGGCCAATGGCAAATTCCATCCGGTAAAGGATGCCGACAAGATCTGGGAATTCACTGACAAATCTGATTTGACCTATGCCCGAAGCAATAAATTGATGGGTTTTATCAATAACAAAGGAGAGTGGGTCATAGCTCCTACCTATGATAAGGCAAGGGATTTTAGCCAAGGCTTGGCCCCTGTATTTATGGACAAAAATTGGGGGTATATTAATGAACAGGGAGAAAAGATCATAGATTTCAAGTTTAAGGATGCCGAAGTGTTTGCTGCAAATGGCCTGGCCCCTGCAAAAGAAAAGAAATGGGGTTTTATAGATAAGACCGGAAAATGGGCAATACAACCCGAATATGATATCACTGCCGGATTATCGTTTTCCATGTTTCAAAAGAATTTGGAAAAAGGGTTCATCAACGGACTTGCCCGGGTAAAATACAATAAAAAATGGGGATTTCTAAATGGCAAGGGAGAGGTTTTGGGCAATAAATGGTACGAAAATGCAGAGGTATTCAATGATGTAAAAAATTAAACCACACTAACAAAATACATGGGCGAAAAAAAGAAATTTGCATTGGTAACAGGAGGATCTAGAGGAATTGGAAAAGCTATATGCCTTCAGCTCGCACTGGATACCGAATATACAATTCTGATCAATTATAATAAAAATGCATTGGCCGCACAGGAAACCTTAAACGAAATTGAAAAAATTGGAGGGAATGCGGAACTCATACAATTCAATGTCAGTGACAGCAAAGAGGTTCAACATAAATTGGACCATTGGCACGAAGCTAATAAGGACGGTATTATAGAGGTAATTGTAAACAATGCCGGGATTACCAAGGATGGTCTTTTTATGTGGATGAAACCCGAAGATTGGAACAATGTAATCCATACTAGTTTAAACGGTTTTTTCAATGTCACCAATCACCTGATCCAAAAATTATTGGTTCATAAATATGGCAGGATCATTAATTTGGTTTCCGTTTCCGGCCTAAAAGGAACACCGGGGCAGGTAAATTATTCTGCGGCAAAAGGTGGAATAATAGCTGCAACAAAGGCCCTGGCCCAGGAAATAGCAAAAAGGAACATTACCGTTAATGCCGTGGCACCAGGTTTTATTAAAACAGATATGACCGGGGATCTTGACGAAAAGGAACTAAAAAAAATGATTCCCGTGAACCGCTTTGGGGAAGCCGGAGAGGTGGCCCATTTGGTTTCCTTTTTGGCATCCAAAAAGTCATCGTATATTACGGGCGAGGTAATAAATATCAACGGGGGAATATATTCTTAACAATAACACTAGGAAAGATGAAGAGGGTAGTAATTACAGGTATGGGAATATACTCTTGTCTAGGAAAAAATCTGGACGAAGTTAAAGAATCGCTTTACCATGGAACTTCTGGAATTATTTATGACGAAAAACGAAGGGAATTTGGATTTCGCTCCTGCTTGACCGGGATGGTAGAAGAACCCGACCTGAAAGATCTGCTCACTAGAAGGCAACGGTTAAGTTTGGGAGAGGAAGGTGCCTACGCATATTTGGCCACCATGGAGGCTTTAAAAAATGCAGGTATATCCCAAGAATATATGGACAAAAATGAAGTTGGCGTACTGTACGGAAATGACAGCACCGCCAAATCCGTGATAGAATCCATAGACAGATTAAGGGAAAAGAAAGATACTACCCTGCTGGGTTCCGGAGCCATTTTTAAGGCCATGAACTCCTCGGTTACCATGAATCTCTCTACCATTTTCAAATTAACGGGAATCAATTTCACGGTTAGTGCCGCCTGTGCAAGTGGATCACATGCCATTGGTATTGCCTATCAATTAATTAAAAGTGGGCTTCAGGATTGTATCATTTGCGGAGGAACGCAAGAAATCAATGAACTGGCCATGGGTAGTTTTGACGGCCTTGGTGTATTTTCGGTCAACGATACAGAACCCTGGGCAGCTTCGCGTCCATTTGACAAAGGCAGGGACGGTCTTGTCCCTAGCGGTGGTGCGGCATCCCTTATAGTTGAAAGTTATGAATCCGCAAAAAAAAGGAATGCCGTTATTTTAGGCGAAATTATTGGTTACGGGTTTTCTTCCAACGGGGACCATATCTCTACCCCAAACGTAGATGGCCCTACATTGGCCATGAAAAAGGCTTTGGACCAAGCGCAAATTAAACCTAGTGAAATAGATTATGTTAACGCCCATGCCACCTCTACCCCGGTAGGGGATTCCAATGAAGCCAAGGCCATATTCGCCGTTTTTGGCGATAACGGTCCCTATGTGAGCTCTACCAAATCTATGACCGGCCATGAGTGTTGGATGGCGGGCGCCAGTGAAATCGTCTATTCCATGCTGATGATGGAACATTCCTTTATTGCCCCCAATATAAATCTTGAAAATCCTGATGAGGACGCCGCCAAATTAAATCTAGTAAGAAAAACACTGGATAAAAAAATTGATGTATTTTTGTCCAATTCTTTTGGATTTGGAGGTACAAATTCGGCATTGCTAATAAAAAAAGTGAAAGATTAAAAATGAATAAAGAAGTAATTATTGATAAAATAAACAACTTTCTTATAGATGAGTTTGAAGTTGATGTAGATGATATTTCTCCAATGGCCAATTTAAAAAAGACCCTTGAATTGGACAGTTTGGATTTTGTTGATTTAGTAGTGGCCATCGAATCCAACTTTGGTGTTAAATTGGTAGGGGAAGATTTCATTAACGTAATTACATTGCAGGATTTTTATGATCTGATAGAGAAGAAATTAAACTAAAATTTTATTCACAAAAAATGTCAAATCAATGGAAAGGAAAGTCCAGAGGTTCAGTTTTAGGATATAAGATTTTTGTTTTTTCCATAAGGAGGCTTGGGTTGGGATCGGCCTATTTTATCCTGTATTTTGTAGCCTTTTATTTTTGTTTTTTTGCCCCCAAAAGCACTAGGTCCAGCTATTATTACTTCCGTAAAAGACTTAAATACGGCTCCCTAAAAAGTATAGTATCCATTTATAGAAGCTACTACGTATTTGGGCAGACCATTTTGGACAAAGTGGCCATTTCTTCCGGTCTTAGAAATAGGTTCTCCTATCATTTTGATGGCATAGAACACCTAAACAAAACCCTGGCAGATAAAAAAGGGGGGATCTTGATCAGTGCCCATTTGGGCAACTTCGAAATAGCCGAGTTTTTTCTGGACGAACTGGAAGGGAACGCCACTATTAATTTACTTACTACGGACGCCGAACATAAGGCAATAAAAGAATACTTGGATCGATATATAAAAAAATCATCCACCAAATTTATTATCCTACAGGAAGATCTCTCCCATATCTTTGAAATGAATGCCGCTTTGGCTAGGAATGAAATAATTTGCATGACCGGGGATAGATATGCCACGACCTCCAAGTTGATGACCGCCCCAATTTTAGGTAAAGAAGCACTGTTTCCTTCAGGACCTTTTTTAATGGGATCCAGATTGAACGTTCCCGTCCTTTTTGTATATGTTATGAAAGAAACCAATAAACACTACCATCTTTACGCCAGAAAAGCTGATTTTAAGAAAAGGGATGCCGAAGGATTATTGGCCAATTATATTGTAAGTATGGAATGGATTATAGAACAATATCCATTGCAGTGGTTCAACTATTTTGATTTTTGGGGCCCAAAGAACTAAGTATGGTCAAAACAACACCAAGTTTTGGTTACATCAGTCAAATAGGGTCCGATCCAAAAATTAAAATTAAATTTGAACCGTTCCAAAAGTCATATTGCAGGCCTCAACGGTAGGGACAAAATAACAATATTGGCGGTATCAGAATAAAGATCAACACTTAACCATGAAAGAAGTTCTTATAATTTATTACTCCCAATCCGGACAGTTATTGGATATTGTTCAAAATTTGGCGACTACCATAGAGGGAGAGAATGTAAACATCTCTTATTATAGGATAATGCCCGAAAATGATTATAAATTTCCTTGGAAACAGGATGATTTTTATGATGCGTTTCCTGAGTCCTTCTTACAAATACCTTGTAAAATAAAACCCCCAAAGGCCGATATCCTTGAAAAGAAATATGACCTCATAATTCTGGGATACCAAGTTTGGTATTTAACCCCTTCCATACCCATCAATTCTTTCCTAGCCTCTGATGTGGCCAAGAAAGTACTGGACCGGACACCGGTAGTTACGGTAATTGCCTGTAGAAACATGTGGTTAATGGCACAGGAAAAAATGAAACGCCTACTTGTTTCCTGTAATGCCCGTTTAGTGGGCAATATCGCTTTGGTTGACCGACACATAAATCACATAAGCGTAATTACTATAGTGCATTGGATGTTGGGAGGAAAAAAAACCAGGTACCTTGGTATTTTTCCCAAACCTGGGGTTTCCGAAGAGGATATTAAGACTTCAGAAAAATTTGGAACTCCCATAAGGAAAGCATTATTGACGAATGATTACGATAACCTACAGGACAACCTATTAAAATTGGGTGCCGTAAAAGTAAAACCCTTGCTGATACAGACAGACATAAGGGGAAATGTATTGTTTACAAAATGGGCCAATCTTATCATAAAGAAAGGACCTTCAGGCAATCGGAAACGAAAAAAATTACTGGTTTTGTTCAAATATTATTTGTTATTTGCAATTTGGGTGATAGCTCCAATAGTTTTTATTGTATTTTTGGCGACTTACATTCCCCGGTACAATAAAATTAAAAGGGATAAAGCATACTATTCATCCGTTGGATTAAAGAACAATTAATGAAAGACGTTTATATTACCAGAATTGCCAAGTTTTTACCTAATGAGCCCGTTGACAATGAACAAATGGAGGAAAAATTGGGCGTTATCAATGGTAAGAATTCCAAGGCCAGACGTATAGTCCTGCGAAACAACCAAATTAAGACCAGATATTACGCCATTGACGCTGATGGAAACATTACCCATAACAATGCCCAACTCACCAAGGAGGCCATAGAGTTGTTATGTGACGACGATTTTACAACCCAGGATATAGAACTTCTTTCCTGTGGCACCAGTAGTCCTGATCAAATATTGCCATCGCATGCCTCTATGGTGCACGGCTTTTTAAAAAATGGAAATTTAGAGGTCAACTCCCCATCGGGGGCCTGTTGTTCAGGTATGAATGCCCTAAAATATGGTTTCTTGGCCGTTAAGGCGGGACAGGTAACCAATGCGGTGTGTACTGGATCGGAGAGAACCTCGACTTGGATGAAATCCGATATTTTTGAAAATGAAGTAGCACATCTCAAGGAGTTGGAGGACAATCCCATATTGGCCTTTAATAAAGAATTTTTGCGATGGATGCTGTCCGATGGTTCCGGTGCCGTATTGTTGGAAAGCGAACCCAATGGCATTGCATTAAAAATTGAATGGATGGAAGGATATTCCTATGCCTTTGAGATGGAAACATGTATGTACGCCGGTGCCGATAAATTGCAAAATGGCCATTTAAAACCATGGAGCGAATACCCAGCCGAAGACTGGGCCAACAAATCACTTTTTGCCATGAAGCAAGACGTTAAACTCCTGGGCGAAAACATATTGGGCAAAGGAGTGCACAGTCTAAAAATGGCTATGGCCAAGCACCATATCACTACCTCCGATTTTGACTATTATTTACCACATATCTCCTCCTATTATTTTAAAGAAAATTTATACGAGGAATTGAAAAAACAAGGAGTGGAAGTTCCTTGGGACAAATGGTTTATGAATTTAAGCAAGGTAGGCAACGTAGGTGCGGCCTCCATCTATGTAATGCTGGAAGAATTGGTAAGTTCGGGACAATTAAAAAAGGGGGATAAAATATTGTTGCACGTACCGGAAAGTGCCAGGTTCTCCTACTCCTATGCATACCTAACGGTCTGTTAAATGAATTTATTGAAATATACCATAGACGATAAAGGCCTAATTGAAAATCTTATCCCGCAAAAAGCGCCTTTTGTAATGGTGGACAAGTTGATCCACTTCTCCCAAGAAAAGGTGATTGCGGGTTTTACGCCCCAAACAGGCAATTTGTTCGTAAACAATAACTCATTTATGGCCGCCGGATTAATTGAACATATGGCACAGTCCGTAGCCCTTCATACAGGCTACCAATATTTCCTTAAAAATGAGCCTGCCCCTACAGGCTATATCGGGGCCATTAAATCGGCGGAAATACTGGAGTTGCCAACCGCAGGCCAAGAACTGATAACAACGGTCACAATTCTGCACGAGATCTTGGGGGTTACTTTGGTACGGATTCAGGTAACCTGCAACAACAAAATTATGGCAAACAGTGAAATGAAGACCGTTTTGGCAAACTAAACGAATTGAATACAGCACATTCACATATCGATATACACAAATTTTTGCCCCATAGGGCACCGATGCTCATGGTCACAAAAATAATTGATCTTAACGAGGATACGGTGACCACCGAATTCAAAGTAACCAAAGATTGTATCTTTGTCAATAACAATAGGTTTACCGAATCGGGGATTATAGAAAATGCCGCCCAGTCATGTTCCGCAATTGTTGGGCAGGATTTCTTTGCTGCAGACGACCTTGAAGGGACGGGCAATAGTGTTATCGGTTTTATTAGCGGTATTAAAAAAGCCCATATTTTTTTATTGCCCAAGATAGGAGACACCCTGACTACAAAGGCCCATCTCCTTTCCAATTACAGTTCGGGAAATTTTAGTATCTGCACTATGGAATGCAAAATATATACGGGAAAAGAATTAGTGGCAGATTGTATATTAAATTTCTTGATACAGGAAGTTTAATCGCATCTGCGGATCGAATATGAAATTGTATTAATGACTTTGTAAGCCAGTAAACTATGGTTTATAAACTATAATGGCCCTAGGCATGAAAAAGAATGAAGTACCACAGGACAAAAGCAATCTTGAGTCGGCCAATTTCAAGGAACTGTGCTATGCCGTTGATGAAAACGGTGAGTATACCACAGAATTAAGTACGGGATGGAGCCCAAAGACGATTGCCCTGAACAATGCCATAGAGGCTATAAACGAGCGCGTTGCCACTTCAAAACAAAGGGTAAGGGACCTTAAGGCCAGTCCTTTGGAATACTATATGGAACTACATAAAATGGACCTTTCCATCTTAGCGAGCTATGTGGGAATCTGGAAGTGGAGGGTTAAAAGACATTTTAGGCCTGCCGTATTCAACACCCTTAACAATAAAGTATTACAGAAATATGCAGATGCATTCAATATTACGATCGAAGAACTAAAACGCACCGATCTCTAAACCATGGAAATAGATTTTAAACACAAGCAGGCCGCGCACTGCGAGAACGGTGTAGTAGCCAACTTAATGACGTACAATGGGTTTACGGTGAGTGAACCTATGGTTTTTGGAATAGGCTCCGGGCTCCTGTTTACTTATATCCCCTTTTTAAAAGTCAATCATGCCCCTGTGGTGTCCTATAGGGCAATGCCAGGTATAATCTTTACTCGGTTCGCCACCCGGGTCGGAATCAAAATAAAACGTGAAAAATTCCGAAATGCCCATACTGCCAAGGCCAGATTGGATGAAAACCTAAAAAGAAACAATCCGGTAGGGCTTCAGGTGGGCGTATACAACCTGCCCTATTTTCCCGATGAATATCGCTTTCATTTTAACGCCCATAATATGGTGGTCTATGGCAAAAAGGAAGATATTTATTTAATAAGTGACCCGGTAATGGAAACCGTTACCTCACTTACTGAAAAAGAACTGGAAAAAGTCAGGTTTGCCAAAGGTGCCTTTGCCCCTAAGGGACATATATACTATCCTACCGCTTTCCCGGAAAAGTTACAGCTGGAAAAAGCCATTATTAAAGGCATAAAGCACACCTGTAGGGACATGCTGGCCCCCGTCCCTATCGTTGGGGTGAAGGGAATACGGAAAATTGCCCGACTCGTTCGTAAATGGCCAAAGGCGAAGGGAGTTAAAATTGCCAACCATTATCTGGGGCAAATTGTGCGCATGCAGGAAGAAATAGGTACCGGAGGTGGTGGGTTCCGATATATTTACGCCGCCTTCTTACAAGAAGCGGGAAAGTTATTGGGCAATAATCAACTTTTGGAGCTTTCCAAGGAAATGACTTTGATAGGTGACCAATGGCGCGATTTTGCCGTTGAGGCTTCGCGCATATACAAAAACAGGAGCAATAATGTGGCCGTGGACCAATACGATCATGTTGCCACCCTTCTTGAAGATATAGCCAACAAAGAGGAAGTTTTTTTTAAGAAACTAAAAAAGGCAATATAAGGCAGCCCATGATCCAAATATCCCATCTATCCAAAAAATATAAAAATAACGCGGAATATTCGGTGGTAGACCTCGATCTAAAAATAGACCAAGGAGAAATTTTTGGCCTATTGGGACCCAACGGAGCAGGAAAGACAACCCTGATCTCTATGTTGAGTTCCCTGATAAAACCAACCTCCGGCAATTTTTCCATCAACGGACTTACCTTTCAAAAAAATGCCAACCAACTTAAACAATCCATTGGTATAGTACCTCAGGAATATGCCCTCTACCCTACCCTTACCGCATTTGAAAATTTGTATTACCTGGGAAGTATGTACGGACTAAATGGGAAGCAATTAAAGGAAAAGATCCATTTTCATTTGGATGTCTTGGGGCTGAAAAAGTTTTCCAACAAAAAATTGGATACATTTTCCGGCGGAATGAAAAGACGAGTCAACTTGATTGCCAGTATTTTGCACAACCCAAAAGTTTTGTTCCTGGACGAACCTACGGTTGGCGTGGACGTACAATCCAAAAATGTAATTATTGAACATTTAAAAAAATTGAACGCCCAAGGGACCACCATTATCTATACCTCACATCATTTGAACGAAGCCGAACAATTTTGCACCAAAGTAGCCATTATAGACCACGGTAGGATCATCACTGAAGGGGCACCCAAAGAACTAATATCCAAATACCCGGAATCTCACAATTTAGAAGACGTCTTCCTGACCTTGACCGGAAAAGCCCTAAGAGATCATGCATAAACTTTGGGCCTCCATATATAAGGAAGTACTGCTCCTTTCCAGGGATATTGGCGGATTGGCCATTTTATTTGTAATGCCCCTGGTATTGGTAGTCACCATCACTTTGATCCAGGATAGTACCTTTAGGTCTATCAATGACAACAAAATCCCCATCCTATGGGTGGACAATGACAAGGGGGAAGTTTCCAAAAGCATATACGACGGACTGGCAGCATCCAAATCCTTTACGATTATTGACAAAGAATCGGACAGCGAAGCCAAAGATTTAGTATTTAAAGGCAAATATCAATTGGCCATTGTAATTCCTCCCCACCTTAGTTCTGGGCTGGAAAAAAAAGTCGCCCTAAATGTAGAAGGCCTGCTTTCCAAATTTGGTCTGGAAGAGGAAACGCCCCAATCCGAAAAAACAGATCTGGAAAAAAAAGAAGTTGTACTTTATTTTGATCCCGCCACACAAATAGCCTTTAAAAACTCCATAAAGAACGGGATAGACAAGATGATCTTTAAAATAGAGACCCAAACTATTTACAAGGCATTCCAATCCCAAATAACGGATGACGAAACCGAAGCGATTTTTGACACCGAAAGTTTTATCACTTTTAAAGAGATAAGCCCGGGTACGGACGAAAATGAAATAATTCCAAATTCCGTACAACACAATGTGCCCGCCTGGACCTTGTTCGCTATATTTTTTATTATAGTTCCCTTGTCCATCAACATGGTCAAGGAAAAAAGTCAGGGCACCTTTGTTCGTCTAAGGACCAACCCCGTTTCCTATCTAACGGTATTGGGAGGAAAAACGGTGGTCTACCTCACGGTCTGTCTCATACAGTTTGGATTGATGTTGGGAATTGGGGTTTATTTCTTCCCTATACTTGGCCTTCCCAGCCTTGAGGTCTCAGGAAAAATACCCTTATTGTTCCTTGTGGCCATATTTGCCGGACTTGCGGCAATTGGCCTTGGATTGTTATTGGGAACGGTGGCCAAGACCCAGGAGCAATCCGCTCCCTTCGGGGCCACTTTTGTTGTTATTTTGGCGGCTTTGGGAGGGGTATGGGTGCCTGTCTTTATAATGCCTAAATTTATGCAGGCACTTTCCAATTTATCGCCAATGAACTGGGGTCTAAATGCCTTTTATGATGTTTTTTTGAGAAATGTGGGCATTATGGATGTAATCCCAGAACTTGCCCTCCTATTTCTATTTTTTATAGTAACCACTGCAATCTCCATTGCGTATAATGAAAGAAAAAATGCCATCTAAGAACAGATCAGAGATAAGCTTTACCAGTGAAATAAGGGTTCGCTTTGCAGAAACGGATCCATTGGGAATTGTATGGCACGGCAATTATATCCAATATTTTGAGGATGGTAGGGAAGCCTTTGGCCGGCACCATGGAATTGCCTATTTGGATCACAAAGCTGCGGGCTACACTACCCCGATCGTTAAATCGTCCTGTGAGCACAAACTTCCGTTGCGTTATGGTGATGTGGCCACTATAAAAACAATTTTTGTAGATTCCCCGGCCGCAAAAATGGTATTTAAGTACGAAATTTATGATCCGCAAAACAAATTGGTATGCACAGGGGAAACCGTACAGGTTTTTGTGGAGGACGATGGGGGTCTATCCCTGACCATGCCTACATTTTTTTTTAGAATGGAAACAAAAAGTTGGATTATTGAATGAATAGGACCTATCTCTCATATAACAATATTATTTCATCCGTAGGCTTTGATAGTCCTACAGTGGTGAAAAATATCCATGAAAGATTATCGGGAATATCATTAATTGAGGATAAAAACCTATTTCCCGATCCGTTTTATGCTTCCATCATCAATTCCGATCACCTCAAAAAAGCTTTTGACAAATTGGGATCAAATGGCGAATATACCCGTTTGGAACAAATGATGATCCTTTCCCTGGACAAAATCATTACGGCATCGGGAATTGAGTTAACGGATAGGGTCGGCCTAATCCTTTCCACAACCAAAGGAAATATAGACAGCCTGGATCCTAGAAACCCTATGCCCACGGAAAGAGCCTATTTGGGAACTTTAGGACATATTGTTAAAAATTATTTTGGATTTACCACAGAACCTATTGTACTTTCCAATGCCTGTGTATCGGGAATATTGGCTATTTCTGTCGCTAAAAGATATATTTCCCAGGGAACGTTCGATCAGGTTTTTATAGTTGGGGGCGATATTGTTTCCAATTTTATACTGTCGGGCTTCAATTCATTCCAAGCATTAAGTTCCCAGCCCTGTAAACCCTATTGCAAGCAAAGGTCGGGAATTAACATTGGGGAAGTGGCCGCCAGTGTACTGGTAAACAAGGACCGGAACAATTTACCTCCCGAGGCCGTGGAAGTATTGGGCGAAGCTTCCTGTAATGACGCCAATCATATTTCCGGCCCTTCAAGAACAGGGGAAGGCCTTTATCGCAGTATTCTTTCGGCATTCAAAGAAGCCAATGTAGGCCCTAGGGATATAGATTATATTTCCGCCCATGGTACTGCAACCATTTTTAATGATGAAATGGAAGCTATAGCCTTGAACAGACTAGGCCTGGAAACCGTTCCTTTAAACAGCCTCAAAGGCTATTTTGGACATACCCTCGGGGCCTCCGGCCTTTTGGAAACCATTATTGGAATGCATTCCCTGTACCACAATACTTTATACCCTTCCCAAGGGTTTAACGAGTTGGGAGTTTCACAGCCCCTCAATATCATTACGGCACCTATGGCCAAGAATTTAAATTGCTTCCTAAAGACAGCCTCCGGTTTCGGGGGCTGCAATACCGCTGCCGTTTTTAAAAAAGTAGGATCATGAATGCAACGCATCTCAAAATAAAGGAATACTGTAGGATATCCAATAACAGGGTACTATGGAACGATAAGTTGCTTATGGAGGAACCGGGTAGCGATTTCAGCACTTTTATAAAACTGGCCTACAAAAAAATGGAAACCAATTATCCCAAGTTTTTTAAAATGGACGACCTCAGCAAACTTGGGTTTCTGGCCGCCGATATCTTACTTAAGCCTATGATAAGGGATTCCGAAATATCAAAAAATATTGCCTTGGTCTTCTCAAATAGTGCTTCCAGCCTGCAAACGGACAGAAAGCACCAAGAGTCCATTGTGGACAGGGAAAACTATTTTCCGAGTCCCGCTGTTTTTGTCTATACCTTGCCCAATATTTGTCTTGGGGAGATAAGTATTAAACATAGGCTGTATTCTGAAAATAGTTTTTTTATCTTTAACCACTTTAATGCAGCATATCTACACGACTACGCAACGGGTTTAATCAAAGCCGAAAAAGCGGACGAGGTGTTGTGCGGGTGGATAAACTGTGACGTAGAGGACTACGAGGCGTTTTTATACCTAGTTTCTACCGAAGGAAGCATTGCACATAATAAAGAAGAAATAATAAAATTGTACACAAGCAGATGAGCGATTTAAAACAAGAACTTAAAGAAAAAATAATTACCCAATTAAATTTGGAAGATATTGCAATTGAAGAAATTGCCGATAACGACCCCTTGTTTGGTGATGGTCTTGGACTGGACTCCATTGACGCCCTGGAACTCATAGTCATGTTGGACAAGGATTACGGCATAAAACTTACCGACCCTAAAGAGGGAAAAAAAATATTTGAATCCATTGAAGTAATGGCAAAATATATTGCCGAGCACCGCACAAAATAATTCCCTGGTATGCAATGGAACAAAGGCCTGCCCGACTAAGTCGGGCGGGGGTTTAATCTTTAACCAGATAATAAATATGTCCACAGGTGTAGCGATTACGGGAATGGGTATAATTTCGGCCATTGGGAACAATGTAGCCGAGAATTACAGTGCGCTCTTAAAAGGGAGAACGGGAATATCCCATATTTCCAAATTAGACACTGTGCACAAAGGCAGTATTATGGTAGGTGAAATTGAGTTCACCAATAGGGAATTGGAGGCCATATTGGGTTTAAATCCCAACAATAATTACTCCAGAACGGCCTTATTAGGGGCCATTGCGGCCAAAGAGGCCATTGCCGATGCCGAAATAACCAATATAAAAGCCTACAGGACAGGCCTTATTTCTTCCACCAGTGTTGGAGGTATGGATATGACCGAAAAATATTATTATGACTATCTGGAAAGTGGGGACAATAGAAGGTACATTGAAAGCCACCATGCCGGGGATTCAACGGAAAAAATAGCGGAACAATTGGGTATGGACCAAAGTTTGGCCACCACAATTAGCACCGCCTGTTCTTCTGCGGCCAATGCCATCATGTTCGGGGCCCGGTTAATAAAAACCGGAAAGTTGGATAGGGTAATTGTTGGAGGCGCGGACTGTTTGTCCAAATTCACTATTAACGGTTTTAACACCTTAATGATCTTGTCCGACACCTACAATACCCCTTTTGACGAAAATAGGAATGGGTTAAATTTAGGGGAGGCTGCAGCTTATTTGATATTGGAGTCAGAAACCCTGGTAAAAAAGGAAAAGAAAAAAGTGTTGGGGTATGTGGTAGGCTATGGCAATGCCAACGATGCCTATCATCAAACGGCTTCTTCCGAAAACGGGGATGGTGCCACTTTGGCCATGGAAAAAGCTCTTGCCGTTGCAGGACTGGAACCAAAGGATATTGATTACATCAATGCCCATGGAACCGCCACCGGCAACAACGATTTGTCCGAAGGACGGGCCCTTATCCGTGTATTTGGCGATGAGGTTCCCGCATTCAGCTCAACCAAGGCCTATACGGGGCATACCTTGGCAGCAGCTGGTGCCATTGAGGCGGTATACGCCGTTCTTGCACTTCAAAACAACATCATCTATCCCAATTTAAATTTTAAAACTCCAATGAAAGAGTTTGCCCTTATCCCACAGACCTCCTTGAAAGAAAAAGTCTTACACACCGTTCTCTCCAATTCCCTGGGGTTTGGAGGTAATTGTTCTACCTTGATTTTTTCAAAATAGCCTTAAGAAGGATTTGTTATATTTACATTTGGACCATTTGACCTTTTTAGACATTTTATTAGAATTCGGCATTCCCAACAATTAATGGAAAAAGTTTATATTAACAGTATCGGCTCCATATCTGCCCAAAAAACATTTGACAACAATGATTTTTTGGAAGAAATAATTACCTATGAAGACAATGTTATACCTGTAATAGAACCCAACTATAAGGATTTTATCCCACCCGCAGCGGCCAGAAGAATGGCAAAGGGTATAAAAATGGGGGTAGTTGCTTCCAAAATAGCCTTGAAGGAAGCACATCTAACAAATATAGATGCCATTATCACCGGAACGGGAATGGGATGTGTCCGGGATTCCGAAAAATTTGTAACTGCCATTTTGGACAATAAAGAACAGTTCCTTACCCCTACCTCCTTTATACAGTCTACCCACAATACCGTTGCGGGCCAAATAGCACTGGGTATTGGATGCAAGGGATATAATTTCACCTATGTACATAGCAGTGTTTCCTTTGAATCGGCCCTTGTCGATGCCGTAATGCAATTGGAGTGCAGGGAAGCCGAAAACATACTGGTTGGTGGTGTAGATGAATCCGGAGAACACACCATTGCCGTACACCAACTAATACAACATATAAAACCGGAAAAAGTACATTCCAACAAACTGCTTCATTCCAAGACCAGGGGCGCCGTATTTGGGGAAGGTGCCAATTTCTTTGTACTATCCAACAACAAACAAGATTTTAGCTATGCCCAATTAGTGGATGTAAAGACCTTTAATACCCTGGACAAATCCGAGCTGGTTGCGAGTCTTGAGGAGTTTTTAAACGAAAATAATATTTCCGTGACCGATATAGACGTTTTGATCGGTGGAAATAATGGGGACATTGACTACGACGATTATTATTCGGATCTTACCAATGGTCCTTTTAAAAATACCCAACAGGTTTATTACAAACATCTTAGCGGTGAATTTAACACCGCTTCCGCTTTTGGGTTTTGGCTGGGGGCCAAAATGCTCAAGACCCAACATACCCCTAGTGCCATTTCCCTAAATACAATTAGGGCACAAAAAATTGATATTGTCTTACTGTACAATCAGTACAGGGGCAAAAACCATAGTTTCACCCTTCTTCGCCGATGCTGAAGTACCCTATCATAAATAACATTTTTAGAGTTGCTTTTGCCACCCTGCTTTTATGGGATGTTTTTAAGGAAATAAGTTGGTGGACCTATATTCTTTTTGGAGCCATATGGCTGGCCCTTACCATTATCGGCTCCTTCCACAACCGCTGGAATTATCATCTGCACGCCCTGCACTGCAACAAAAAAGTTCACAGCAAAATGGTGGCCATTACCTTTGATGACGGTCCGCATCCCAGCTTTACCCCAAAAGTGCTGGAACTACTTCAAAAATATAATGCCAAAGCATCTTTTTTTTGTGTGGGCCATCGAGTACACGATTATGACGGAATTGTCAAGAAAATAGTAGCTAACGGACATACCATTGGCAACCATACCTACACTCATTCCAACAAATTTGGATTTTATGGAACTCAAAAGGTAATATTGGAGCTACAGAAAACCAATATGGCCATAAGGGAAACAACTGGTCTTGACCCCAAATTGTACAGACCGGCCTTTGGGGTAACCAACCCCAGTATAGGCAGGGCAGTCAAAAAATTGCAACTCAATACCATTGGGTGGAACATTCGGTCTTTGGATACCACCAAAAGATCCAAAAAAGCAGTCCTGAAACGTATCACCAATAAAATAAAGAAAGGCGACATTATACTGCTGCATGACAGTAGTGACAAAACAGTTGAAGTATTGGAACAGTTATTGCTATTTTTACAGCAGAACGAAATACGATCGGTTACTGTAGACCAATTGTTAGATATTGAAGCCTATGCATAAACTATTATTTTTAATTGTCCTAATGGCCCATACCTCCCTGCTCTCGGCTCAGGAAAGTATTATGGGCAATGCCGAAATTGCTTCGTTCAAGGCCAAGGTGAACAAAACATCCAAGGCCACGATTACTATCCAAAGTAATTTTACGCAATATAAGCACATGGACTTTTTATCCAATGATATCACTACAAAGGGGAAAATGGCATTTAAGGCTCCCAACATGGTGAAATGGGAGTATACGGACCCCTTTGAATACAGCATTATTTTCAAGGAAGATCAATTAATAATTAACGATTCCGGAACCAAAAGCAATATGGACCTAGGAAATAGTACCTTGTTCAAAAAGCTGAATCAATTAATCGTCAATAGTGTAAAAGGCAACTTGTTCCAGGATGCGGACTTCTCAATGAACTACTTTAAAAGCCCCGATTATTATAAGGTTATCTTTGTACCCAAGGATGAAAAAATAAAGGGCTATATCGCCTCCTTTATTTTGTTGTTCAACAAAGGGCAGGCCGATGTTATGGAGGTCAAAATGGTGGAACCCTCCAATGATTATACTAGAATTGTCTTTTCAGACCGCCTTATCAACAAACCATTGGACAATGAAGTATTTACTAATTAACTTAACCTTCTTGCTATTAGCCTGTGCTTCCTTTCCAAAAAAGAATAATCTAAAAAGTAT
The DNA here is from genome assembly GCA_041392165.1 of Flavobacteriaceae bacterium. Lineage (GTDB taxonomy): Bacteria > Bacteroidota > Bacteroidia > Flavobacteriales > Flavobacteriaceae > Arenibacter. The sequence continues at coordinate 1,203,991 of JAWKMN010000001.1, read as the reverse complement.
AAACGGGGATGTACCTACAATAGTCAATCCTTATTTCTCGGACCCTTCAATGGATTATATTTATAAGGCTAAAATTAATTTCGGTGAGAAATCCTTTGGCGGCATATTTGTTGTAAAAAAGGTGGGGCCGGAACACCATAGGGTAGTTTTCACAACAGAAATGGGAAATAAACTGTTTGATTTTTCGTTTATCGAAAACAAATTCAGAATTAATTTTATTCTTGAGGAAATGAATAAAAAGATACTTATCAACTTACTCAAGAAGGACTTTTTTATTCTGATCCACAAAAATGTTGACATACTGAACCATTTCCAAAAAATTGGGGACAGTATATTCCATGAGGCCAAAATAAAGAATAACACTTACTTTTACCTAACAAGGGATGATCGGTTGCATAAAATTGTGGAAACAAAAGGAAGTAAAGCGAAATCGGACTATATTTTCGCAGAATTGAAAAACAATCGTGCGGGGGAAATCAAAATACGGCACAAAAACATTAGGTTAACTATAGATTTAAAAGCCATTTAAGAATGAAAAAGTTACTATTTACCGGCCTTTTCTTCATCATTACCGCTTCCTTGGCAGCCCAAAGCAAGTCACAATTGGGGGTAAGATTGGGCCTGAACAACGCCAGGGTCCTGAATTCTGGGTTGGATACCAAATCCGGATTATACACAGGATTGTTCTTAGCGGTCCGCTTTACGGATAATTATACTATGCAACCTGAAATTATATATTCCAACCAAGGAGGCAATGCCAGCTATAGAAATGGGGAGGACATCAATATCAATTATGTATCCATTGCTCTGGCAAATAAATTTTTTGTTACCAAAAATCAAGGGTTCCACTTTATAATTGGCCCCAGTCTGGACATTAATTTTGATGATAATTTCATCAACTTGATCAACGACAATGGTGACAATCTAGAGATTACGCCTATTGATCTGGCCCTGTTTGGAGGGATTGGGTACGAGTTTGATTTTGGATTGGGATTGGAATTGAGGTATAAACAAGGATTGATAGATCTGGATTTTAATGACTCCGAAGAGTATGGGGGCCATTCGGAAGAGAATCAATTGAATAGGGTTATCCAAATTGGACTCTCCTATAAATTTAATATGTAACCATAATGCTAATAGAAAAACTTTATACTACAGAATCTTTTACCAAGAACGAAGAAAACATATCGGCCAAAATCAAGTTGAATCCCCGGCACGAAATCTTTAAAGGCCATTTCCCTGGAAAACCCATTATGCCCGGGGTATGTATGATCCAGATCATAAAGGAATTGACAGAGAGGAGCCTCGCTCGGGAATTGTTTCTATCTGTTGCCGCCAATGTAAAGTTCATGGCCATTATAAACCCTGAAACAGACCCGATCCTCTTCATTGAAATCGACCTTACTGAAATCGACGGGCTTATCAAGGTAAAGAGTTCTACCTACTTTGGGGAAACAATGGCCCTAAAACTAAGTGCAACCTTTAAAAGTATCGCATAAATGAAACTTATTTGCCTTCTACTGTACGTGATTTCCATTTCCCCCATTACACCGGATCTAGACCAGATCCGCAAAGATTTTAAATTGGCCACCAATGACCGTGAAACCGCTTTGGCCCTGAGGAAAAAACTGGAAACCGTAACCAAGGAAGACAATACGGTATTGGTTGCGTATAAAGGTGCTGTTTCTGCATTATCGGCAAAATATACAAGGGATAATACCACAAGAAAAAACCTTTTCAAAAGCGGGGTCTCCCTGTTGGAATTTGCTATATCACAAAAACCGGAAAACATAGAAATTAGATGTCTGAGATTAAGTATCCAGGAAAATTCGCCCAAATTTCTGAAATACAGATCCAATATTCAAGAAGACAAAACCTTCATTTTAAGCCAGTACGAAAAGACAAGTTCCAAAGCGATCAGGGATTTTGTTAAATCCTATGTACTACAATCTCCAGGGTTTAATACTGAAGAAAAGCAACGGTTTTAACTTCAGTAATTCTTATTTTTGCATACCGTGTCTTGTATTTTTTTCTACAAGATGAAACAACCAAATGCCAATAATACCGTGCCACAAGATACCACATCCACTACTAAAGCTATGGATCGGCTTAAATGCTGTGTGATCATTCCTACGTACAACAACCACAATACCCTAAAAAAAATCATTGAAGGGGTGCTGCAATACACCCAAAATGTTATAGTCGTAAATGATGGTTCAACCGATACCACCTCCCATATTTTAACCAAATTCCACCATATCCACACCCTTTCCCTTCCGCATAACACAGGTAAAGGTTATGCCCTGAAAAAAGGCTTTGAAATGGCCCTTGAACTTGGTTTCCACTTTGCCATTACCATTGATTCTGATGGCCAGCACTTCCCGGACGATATTCCCGTGCTTATTGAAAGCCTAAATAAAGAAAAGAACAAGAACGTTCTCTATATCGGAGCGAGAAATATGGGACAAAAAGACGTTCCCAAAAAAAGTAGTTTTGGCAACAAATTTTCCAATTTTTGGTATTGGGTCGAAACCGGGATCAAACTAAAGGACACCCAATCCGGATATAGACTATATCCCATACTGGCCCTAAAAGACATCAACTTCTTTACAAAAAAATTCGAGTTTGAAATTGAAGTAATCGTTAAGGCTGCGTGGAACGGAATAAAAGTGAAGAACATTCCCATAAAAGTAACCTATGATGCAACGGAAAGGGTATCCCACTTTAGACCGTTTACCGATTTTTCGAGAATCAGCCTTTTAAACACCTACTTGGTCGTACTAACTTTTCTGTACATATTTCCACGTGATTTAATCCGAAAAATAAAAAAAAAAGGCGTTAAGAGATTTTTTCATGAAGACTTTCTAGGCAGTAACGATTCCCACGAAAAAAAGGCACTGTCCATAGCACTGGGGGTTCTAATTGGTTTATCCCCCCTTTGGGGGTTCCATACCCTGATAGTCATTTTCTTGGCGGTGCTGTTTAAACTGAACAAGGCCATTGCCTTTACTTTTTCCAACGTAAGCTTCCCTCCTTTTATACCTTTTATATTATTTATAAGCCTTAAAATTGGCCATTGGATCTTGGGCAACGAGTTTAATTTTACTCTTGGAGAGGCGGGAACCAATTTTGAGGTCATAAAACATCTGGAATCCTATATTATTGGCAGTATAAGCTTTTCCCTAATCGGATCTTTTATAGCGGGAATATGCGGCTATATTATTTTGAATATTTTTGAAAGAAAAAAAATTGCACTTAAAAATGGGTGATTTTTTATATAGGTTCTATAAATATGTAGCCAAGAAAAGATTGTCCTTCGGCATTGGTCTTTTGTCCTTATTTTTAATCCTGGCCTATTATGCCTTCAATATTGAATTTGAGGAAGACATTACCAAGCTTATACCCAGCAATAGCAAGACGGAAGAGGTTCAAAAAGTATTAAAATCGGTAAATTTTTCGGATAAGGTCATCGTCAATATTGTGCGACAGCCAGGCACACCTATTGAAGAGCTTACAAAATATGCAAATGATTTTCTGGATAGTATATCTAAAAAATCTTCTCCCCATATTAAGAAAATTCAAGGCAAAATAGATGACGGTGATTTGGGAAGCACCTTGGAGTTTGTCTACGAAAATGCCCCTCTGCTGCTGGAAAGTGGGGACTACAACACCATATCAAAAAAACTGGACAGGGACAGTATTGCCAAAACAACACAAAAAAACTACAGGACGTTAATTTCCCCTTCGGGAATCGTTGCCAAGGAAATGATTCTAAAAGACCCCCTTGGCATTTCCTTTATGGCCCTAAAAAAACTAAGAAGTTTGGGCATAGGGGACCAATTTACCCTAAAGGACGGTTTTCTCCTGAGCAAGGATCTTCAAAGCATATTGCTATTTATTACCCCTGTGCACCCTTCCAGTGAAACCGTGGAAAACACCAAATTTGTAAAGGAGCTTTATGGGACACGGGATCAATTGGACCGATTGTTCCAAGACAGGGTAAAAAGCGAATATTATGGGGCCACCCTAATAGCCGTTGCCAACGCACAACAAATAAAAAAGGACATTCGTTTTACGGTCACTATTGCCCTATCCATTTTAATGGGAATACTCATCCTATTTTATAGAAAATTAGCCATTCCCCTTATTCTTTTTGCCCCTACCCTTTTTGGTGCCACCGTATCCGTTGCCGTATTGTATTGGAGCAGAGGGAAGATTTCCGCCATTTCCTTGGGGATAGGTTCTGTTCTGTTGGGGGTTACCTTGGATTATTCCCTGCACATCCTAACCCAAATAAGAAATAATCCGTCTATTAAAACACTCTACGCGGATGTGGCCCGGCCCGTTGTTATGAGTAGTATTACCACTGCCCTGGCCTTTTTGTGTCTTTTGTTCCTAGACTCGCAAGCCCTGCAGGATCTCGGTATTTTTGCTGCCATTAGCGTTATGGGTTCCTGTATTTTTGCCCTTTTATTTATACCCCACGTTTATAGGAATACGGACAATCTTAAGATAAAGTATACGCTCCTGGATAAGATTGCCTCCTATAATCTGCACAAGAACAGATGGAATTTGGCAATCCTAACAGGTCTTTTAATTGCCGGTATATTTTTTCACAACAAGGTAATTTTCAATAAGGATATTGCCAAACTAAACTATGAACCTAAAACCTTGGTACAAGCCAGGGAAAGATTGGACGCGCTTACCAATTTGTCTTCCAAGTCTATTTATTTGGCCGTCTATGGGGAAGAAAGCAAAAAGGTCCTTCAAACCAATAATAGGATATCACATGTACTGGACAGTCTACGGAACAATGGGGAAATACTAAGTTTCAGTTCTATAGGCAACCTAGTCCTATCACAGGAAGAACAGCAGGAAAAAATTGATCTTTGGAAAGGGTTTTGGAACGAAGACACCGTTCTAAACACCATGAAAAATCTAGTAGAAAGCGGTGCCGAACTAGGGTTTAAGCCCAACTCATTTGATAAATTCCATTCCTATCTCAACAAAGATTTCAAGCTGTTGGATATTGATGATTACAGTAGTGCGGCTGACTTGCCAATTGATGATTATGTGATTGACCAAAATGGTTTTACCACCGCTACCTCTTTGATCAAATTAAAGGAGGGAAATGAAGAAAAGGTAAAACAACTTTTTAGGGCCTACCCAAAAACCTTGGTAATAGATAGACAGGAAATGAACGAAATGTTCTTGGGCAATCTCAAAAACGATTTTAACAAACTAATTGGCTACTCACTTGGTATGGTAGTCCTGATCCTATTCTTTTTCTTTAGAAGTTTTTCCCTTGTCTTGGTTACCGGCATCCCCATTCTGCTAACATGGTGGCTCACTATTGGCATTATGGGGATGTTACATATAGAATTCAACATTTTCAATATCATTATCTCTACCTTTATATTTGGTTTGGGAATAGATTACAGCATATTTATAACAACGGGACTGCTCAAGGAATACGGTAATGGGGAAGAAGTACTGAGAACGCACAGAACCTCTATCCTACTTTCGGCCATTACTACCATTTTGGGAATTGGGGTACTCATCTTTGCAAAACACCCTGCCCTACATTCCATCAGCCTTGTATCACTTATAGGTATCCTATCGGCAGTCTTTATTGCTTTCTCCATACAACCCCTATTGTTTTTACTCTTTATCGGAAGTAAGGAAAAACGCCCTATTAGCTTTAGGTTACTTATTCATTCCGCCCTTTCATTTGGTTATTATGGTTCCGGTGGATTGTTGTTGTCCATTGGGAGTGCTACCTTTCTAAGAATACTGCCATTTAGCAAAAAAATCAAAATGAAATGGTTTCATAGGACCATTTCAAAATTCATGAAATCGGTACTATACACCAATCCCTTTGTAATCAAAACAGTAATCAATAAGTCAGGGGAGGATTTTAACAAACCCGCCATTATCATTGCCAACCACACCTCCTTTTTGGATATTTTGGCGGTTGGCATGTTACACCCCAAGATTATTTATTTGGTAAACGACTGGGTGTACAGATCCCCTATTTTTGGAAAGGCCGTGCAACTGGCCGGATTCTACCCGGTGTCCGAAGGAATAGATAATGGTCTTGAACATTTAAGGAAAAAGGTATCCCAAGGATACTCATTAATGGCTTTTCCGGAAGGTACAAGATCCCGGACCAATAAAATAAGACGTTTTCATAAAGGGGCATTTTATTTGGCGGAAAAGTTTAACATGGATATAGTTCCCGTGTTGATACATGGAAATTCGGAAGTGCTTCCCAAAGGAAGTTTTGTGATAAAAAATGGCAGTATAACCGTTAAGATATTGGAGAGGATTTCCCCGGAAGACCGGCGCTACGGTAAAAGTTACAGAGAACGCAACAAGGCAATTGCGGCCCATTTCAAATCTGAATTTCAAACCTTGAGGAATGAAGTTGAAGGCGACACCTATTTCTTGGGAACAATTCTGGAAGATTATCGGTACAAAGGAGATTCCATCTATCGTGCCGTAAAAAAAGATTTAAAAAACAATGCAAAAACTTACGCACTTATCTCGGACCAAATTGGAACCTCAAATTCCATAATCCATCTTTCAAAAGATTACGGGCAATTGGATTTTCTTTTATCTTTAAATGCCGTTGATCGCAAAATTTTCACCTACTTGACCGATAAGGAGATAAGGCTAATGGTAAAGAACAGCTTTATTTCCCAACGAATAGCAAAATTAACCTTAACCGCATCCATAGATGAAGTTATGGCCATGCCTGCGGATATAATGATCATTGATTTTGATATACAAGAAGTGGATAGTATGGCGCCTAAAATAGAAAATGATATTCGCCTATTGATATTGCTCAAGGAGGGAGTTACATTGTTGGAAAAAAATATAAGGGCCAGCGATTTTAAAAATGTCCTGAAATATGATGATCTTGTTATCTTAGAAAAATAAGAAAGCTTAGGAATAAGCTGTAATAACAAACGTCAAAAAAAAATCCCTGTATTAAATAAGGGGGCAACATATATTATTTGGGTGCAACACCAAACAAATCGGGTATTTCGACTTGATTTTAAAAAATGTAAAGAATTAGAATACCATTTATGAAAGAGCATTACGATATTGTAATTGTTGGAAGCGGATTGGGGGGGCTGGTTTCTGCCTTGATAATGGCCAAAGAAGGATATAGTGTCTGTGTCCTGGAAAAAAACAATCAATTTGGAGGCAACCTACAGACCTTTGTTCGGGACAAAACTATCTTTGATACAGGGGTACACTATATTGGCGGACTATCTGAAGGTCAAAACCTGAACCAATATTTTAAATATTTGGGTATCATGGATCAATTAAAACTTAAAAAATTGGATGAGGACGGTTTTGATGTGATCACGTTTGATGGAGATCCGAAAGAGTACAAACACGCTCAGGGATATGAGCGATTTGAGAAAAGTTTACTGTCCCAATTTCCGGGAGAGGAAAAAGCGATAAAGACATATAGTGAAAAACTAAGGGAAACCTGTTCCAAATTTCCCTTGTACAATTTAAACAAGGGGAATCCGTCCTATGGCCAAGATGAGATATTTAAACTCAATGCCAAAACCTATATCAATTCCCTTACCAACAACAAAAAGTTACAGGCCGTATTGGCGGGGACGAATTTTCTGTATGCCGGAGACGGGGAACGCTCCCCTTTTTATGTGCATGCCCTTTCTGTTAATTCCTATATTGAAAGTGCCTACAGATGCGTTAATGGGGGAAGTCAGATCACCAAAATACTTATCGGCCAAATAAGGAAACTTGGAGGGGACACCTTCAAGCATCATGAAATCATCAAATTTAATGTCGAAAATGATTATATCGCTTCCGTAGAAACCAAAAATGGGAAGAAAATAAAGGGTGATATATTCATCTCCAATATAGAACCCAAGCTTACTTTAAAAATGGTGGGCCCGAAAAATTTTAGAAAATCCTATACGAACAGAATAAATAATATTGAGAGTATAATTTCGGCCTTTAGCGTATACATTGTCCTAAAGCCCAACTCCTTTAAATATTACAATAAGAATTTTTATCATTTTAAAACTGGAGATCGGGTTTGGGATGCCCAAGATTATACCCAGGAAAGTTGGCCAGAGGGGTATATGGTCTCTATGGGCATCAATAAAAAAGATGATGGATGGGGAGATAGTTTAATTGCCATGACCTATATGAATTTTAAGGAAGTGGAACCCTGGCAAAATACCTATAATACGGTTTCCTCCAAAAATGACAGGGGACAGACCTATGAACAGTTCAAGGCCTATAAAACTGAAATCTTTATTTCCGAATTAGAAAAAAAATTCCCTAACCTAAGAGATTGCATTCAAACCGTTTACGCCTCCACTCCCTTATCCTATAGGGATTATATAGGGTCCCATAATGGATCTATGTATGGTTATGTCAAGGACGTAAACAATCCCCTTCACTCCTTTGTTTCTCCCAGAACAAAAATTAAAAATTTACTGTTTACAGGTCAAAGCTTAAATATGCACGGAATCTTAGGGGTCACCATTGGGGCAATCATTACCTGTTCGGAATTAGTGGGAAAGGATTATTTATTGGAAAAAATTTTGGAAGTGAACAAAACACAAAAAGTTTAATATGGGAAAGCTCAAAACAATTCCTATCACCAGGGTCAACGCCATTAGCAAAGAGGATTTTATCAATCAATTTTACAAAACCCAACGTCCTGTTTTAATTGAAAACCTTACTTCGGATTGGCCCGCACGCAAGAAATGGAATATAGATTACATACAGGAAAAAGCGGGAGACCAAGTGGTTCCCCTATACAACAACGAACCTACCAAAGGAAAGCAAAACTCCGCTGCCCCTGTAATGGAAATGAAACTGTACGACTATCTGGAAACTCTTAAAACCAAACCAACGGACCTCCGTATTTTTTTCTATAACATCCTGGATAAAATGCCGGAATTGATCAAGGATATACATTATCCGGATATAGGGTTAAAATTTTTTAAGCGCCTACCGGTCATGTTCTTTGGCGGTAAAGGTTCTGCCGTACTTCCCCATTATGACATGGATTTGTCAGACCTGTTACATTTTCATTTTCACGGGCACAAAAGTGTACTTTTATTTCCCCCAGATCAGACAAAATACCTCTACAAGGTGCCTTTTTCCGTTCATAATTTGGAAGCCATAAATATGGATGATCCGGATTTTGATCGTTATCCCGCCCTAAAAAATGCAGAAGGTTTATATGTAGAGATGAAACATGGAGATGCCCTGTATATGCCCAGTGGATACTGGCACTACATTAAATACCTGGACGGAGGATTTTCCATTACCCTGAGAGCCTTGCCCAAACACCCTGTATTGTTGTCCAAAATGTTTAAAAACCTATTCTTTATGAGGCCTTTTGAAAATACCATGAGGAAAATTTGGGGACAGAAATGGGTAGATTTCAAAGAGAACAGAATGCTGGTAAGAACCAACAATAGGTTTGGAAAAAAATAAATCAAGGAATTTAGGATGTACCGAATAAAATGGATCGTATGTGTTGCCTTCTTACTAGGACTTTTCAGTTCTTGTGGAATTTCAAAATCCCTAAAGGACAGGCCTGATTTAAGTAACTTTAACCCTAAAATTCCCGAAATAACAAAAACCTCGGATACCTCCTATCTTTATTCCAATAACTCCCTAATAAAAAACAAACAAGGGCAATGGGAACTTTACGTATCGGGAGATCCATTGCAAAGGGGATTAATAACTGGAGCCCTTACGCAAGACCTATTTCAAAAGCAGGAGGCCATATTTCTAAACAAGGTAGAAGAACTGGTCCCTTCCAAAACAAAAAGATATTTCCTAAAAAAATTCCTGGCCTGGTACAATAGGAAAATGTACAGGAACATTCCCGAAGAATTTAAAGCTGAAATTTGGGGGCTTTCCCGCTATGCCTCCGAAAATTTTGACTACTTGGCAGACCCCTATGCAAGGGTACTTTACCTTCATGGTGCCCATGACATAGGGCATGCCCTTCAGGATCTTGCCCTTGTTGGCTGTTCTTCCTTTGCCGTATGGGGCGATAAATCCGAAGACGGCAGCCTGATCCTTGGTCGTAATTTTGACTTTTACGCAGGGGATGATTTTGCCAAAAACAAAATAATTTCCTTCATAGATCCATCGGAAGGCCACAAATTTATGTCCGTAACCTGGGCCGGTATGACGGGAGTGGTCTCCGGGATGAACGAGCATGGACTGACCGTTACCATCAATGCAGCGAAATCCAAAATCCCCTTGGTTGCCAAAACACCTATCAGCATTCTTACCAGGGAAATCTTACAATATGCGGCTACTTTGGAGGAGGCCGTATCCATCGCAAAAAAAAGACAGGTTTTTATATCGGAATCCATATTGGTAGGCAGTGCAAAGGATAAAACAGCAAAGGTAATAGAAGTCTCCCCCCACAATTTTGGGGTATATGAAGTTTCCAATTCCAATCAATTGATCTGCTCAAACCACTTTCAGAGTAATGCCTATGCCGAGGACAAAAACAATCAAAAACACATCCTGGAAAGTCATTCCCAATACAGATATGAACGTATGGAGGAACTGTTGGGGGGCCAAAATAAAATTAGTCCGGAAATTGCAGTGGACATCCTTAGAAATAAGCAAGGGCTGAAGGATAACGACATTGGCTACGGCAATGAAAAGGCCCTCAACCAATTATTGGCTCACCACGGCATTGTGTTTAAACCGGAACAGTTATTGGTCTGGATTTCTTCCAATCCGTACCAATTGGGAGAATTTGTGGCCTATGATCTAAATAAAGTTTTCAAGGACAGTTTAAATCCCAAGAGCGGATCTACCCTTTCCATTCCCACTAAAAATATTGAAAAAGATAGTTTTCTATATACCCAAGCCTATCAAGACTATGAAGAATATCGTATAAAAATGGATCAAATAAAACAGGCAGTTGCAAACTACAAACATCTGACTCCTGAATTTCTGGAAGAATTTAAGAGATCGAATCCTGAATTTTGGGAAACACATTTTTGGGCAGGCCTCTATAATTACCATAAAAAATATTATAGAGCGGCCTTAAACAACTTTATGGAAGCCAGTACAAAAGAAATTACTACAGTTCCCAAGAAAGCCGTGGTACATTCGTATATTCGAAAATTAAAACGCAAATTAAAATAATGATCCCTGAAATAGAAAAAGCATCGACCGAGGCAATTCAGCAGATACAGGAACAACGTTTAAGGGAGCTTATCCACTATATTACCCAACACTCCGCCTACTATAAAAGAATTTTTAAGGAAAATAATTTACGGGCCGGCGATATAAAGACCTTGGCGGACCTTACCAAGCTCCCCACAACCTCCAAAGAGGAGCTGCAGCAATACAATGACGATTTCCTATGTGTAGATAGGCACAAGATAATAGATTATGTAACCACTTCCGGGACCTTGGGAGAACCGGTGACCTTTGCCCTTACGGATAACGACCTTAACCGTTTGGCATATAATGAGGCCATCTCCTTTGCCTGTGCCGGGGTTACTGCCGATGATATATTACAACTAACAACAACCATAGATAGACGGTTTATGGCCGGTTTGGCCTATTTTTTGGGAGCTAGGGAACTAGGTGCCGGGATTATTAGGGTAGGTGCCGGAATTCCTGAACTTCAATGGGATTCCATACTTAAGTTTAAGCCCTCCTATCTTATTGTAGTCCCTTCTTTTTTACTAAAACTGATAGAGTACGCCCATCAACACGGAATAGACCCCAACCAAGCCGGGATAAAAGGTGCCATATGTATAGGGGAACCTCTGAGGAATGAGGATTTTTCCTTGAATACCCTTGCCGCCAAAATAAAAAAGGATTGGAACATTCCCCTTTATTCCACCTATGCCTCCACGGAGATGAGTACGGCTTTTACCGAATGTACGGCAAGACAGGGCGGCCACCATCATCCAGAACTGATCATTATAGAAATTTTGGACGATGAGGAAAAACAGGTTGGGGAAGGAATGCCAGGTGAACTGACCATTACGACACTAGGGGTTGAAGGTATGCCCCTGCTAAGGTTTAAAACCGGAGATATCGTACAGGCGCACACCTCCCCATGTTCCTGTGGAAGAAATACACCTCGCTTGGGTCCCGTCATAGGAAGGAAAAAACAAATGATTAAATACAAGGGCACCACCCTGTATCCTCCGGCAATGTTCAATATCCTAAACGCTTTTAACGAAATAGACGCCTTTGTAATCGAAATTGGCCATAACGACATTGGTACGGACGAAATATGTATCAAAATAGCCACTTCGGATCCTACCAATATCTTATTACAGAGCATCAAAGACCACTTTAGGGCAAAACTCAGGGTTCTCCCCAACATTGAATTCCACGATTTTAATAGCCTCCAGGATTTGCAATTTCCCAAAATGAGCAGAAAACCTGTTTTGGTCATAGACCACAGACCCTAAGCAATGGTAGTTGGTATTTATTTTTAATTATTACGGTTTGCTTGCAAATTGTTATTTTTGGAACAAAATAGAAATACATGTTGGTTATAGGGATCGCCGGTGGAACAGGTTGTGGAAAAACTACCGTGGTAAATCAAATAATAAATGAATTGCCCTTTGAGGAAGTAGGTGTTATTTCACAAGATTCCTATTATTGTGACCTATCCCATTTAACCTATAATGAGCGCACACAGGTAAATTTTGACCATCCCCGAGCCATAGATTTTGAATTGCTGGGCAGCCACTTACAGGATTTAAAAAGGGGAACCCCCATTCACCAACCGGTCTATTCCTTTGTTGAACACAATCGCACCCAAGAAACTATTCCAACCTATCCAAGAAAGGTGATGATCGTAGAGGGCATCCTTATCTTGACCAATCCCCAGATAAGGGAGATGTTCGACATTAAAATCTTTGTACATGCCGATTCGGATGAACGCCTGATAAGGCGTTTAAAAAGAGACATTACCGAGCGTGGCAGGGATTTGGACGAAGTTTTAACACGGTATCAAAACACGCTAAAGCCTATGCACGATCAGTTTATTGAGCCTACCAAGGAATATGCCGATATAATAATCCCAAACAATAGGTACAATACGGTGGCGGTAGACATAGTGAGGACCATAATCAACGAAAAATTAAGCTAATCACCAATGGGAATAAAAGGGTTAAGAGAGAAAAAATGGTTTGGGGTGGTGACCAATATGTATGTATTGGTACTGACCGTTTTTGTAGTCTGGATGGTTTTTTTTGATACCAACTCCCTTCTCATACATTGGGAGCTTAAAAAACAGATCAATAATCTGGAGAAACAAAAAGAATTTCTTCATGAAGAGATAGCTAGGGATAAAAAAATTATAGAAAAGCTTTCGGACCCAGAAGAGTTGGAAAAGTTTGCAAGGGAACAATACTATTTAAAAAAGAAAGATGAGGAAATTTATTTAATAGAATATGAAGATAGTGTAAAGACCAAAAACGATGAGTAAGCCCCAATTTTTTGGCGATTTTCAAGAAGTTTCTTCCCAAGCCTGGAAGCAAAAGATCCAATTTGAATTGCAGGGTGGGGATTACAACAATACCTTGGTTTGGAAATCCCCCGAAGGTATCAAGGTAAAACCGTTCTACAACTCCGAAGACCTAAAGGCACAAAAAAATTCCTTAAAATCCAAAGGTTACGGCTGGAGCATAGCACAGGCAATATATGCAGGAAATGCCGAAATGGCCAACAAGAAAGCCCTGGATGCCATATCAAGGGGAGCAGAATGTATTTATTTCACCATTCCATCCTCAGAAATGGATATTCATGGACTACTGAATGAAATCGACCTCGGCCAAACCGCTATCCATTTTAACCATCAATTTCTATCCTTCGCCTTTATAAAATCGCTTTTGATGGCCACGGAAAACCATCATAGCAAAGTATTTACCAATATTGATATTATTGGCCATTTGGCCAGAAATGGCAATTGGCAGTACAACCTAGGCCAAGACCATAAAATAGTAGGGGAAATTCTAAATTTAAATCACGCCCAAACCTTGGGGGTGGATGTGGCCCTCTATGGAAATGCCGGGGCCAATATGGTACAGCAATTGGCCTATGCCCTATCACATGCCAATGAATATTTAAATTATATAAACGATCACCATAAAGACAAATTAAAAAGTACAACAATAACCTTTAAGGTTTCAGTTGGAAGCAACTATTTCTTTGAAATAGCAAAATTAAGGGCCTTACGAATTTTGTTCGGAACCCTGGCGCAGGAATATGGGGCCAGGGAGCATTGCCATATTGTAGCTACGCCCACACTGAGAAATAAGACCATATACGATTACAACACCAATATGATCCGTACCGCAACGGAATGTATGTCGGCCATCATAGGTGAAGCGGATACTATATTGAATATGCCCTATGACACCATTTACCATAAGGACAATGAATTTGGAGAACGTATGGCCAGAAACCAACTATTGGTCTTAAAAAATGAAAGCTATTTTGACCAGGTCAACAATGCGGCCGATGGAGCTTATTATATAGAGTCCATAACCCATCAACTCTCCTCCAAAGCCTTGGAACTATTTAAACAAATTGAAGCGGGAGGTGGATTTCTGGTACAGTTGAAGGAACATCTCATTCAAAAAAAAATAAAGGAAAGTGCCGCCAAGGAGCAAGAAAGCTTCAACAAAGGTGATAAAATTCTCGTGGGCACCAATAAATATGCCTCTAGATGGGATAAAATGAAGGATAACCTGGAATTATACCCCTTTATAAAAACCAATACCCGTAAAACCTTGATAGCACCCATCTTTGAAAAAAGACTGTCCGAAGAATGGGAACAGGAACGATTGAAAACCGAATAAAGTACCTTTTCAAAAAATATCAATTACAAAACATACAAGTATAGATTGGGAGAACAAAAGCAATGACAAGAAAAAACCTTCAACATATTCAACTCAAACCGGTTCCTGAGAAGGATGATCGAAATCTGGATGCCGTTTTGTCATTTGGGACGGCCGAAGGAATAGCCCTGAAAAAAAACTATATCAGGGAAGATATTGAAGGCTTGGAACATTTAAATTTCGCTGCGGGCATCCCTCCTTTTCTACGCGGGCCCTATTCCACCATGTACGTGGGTAGACCTTGGACCATAAGGCAGTACGCAGGGTTCTCGACCGCAGGGGAAAGTAATGCGTTTTTCAAAAAGAATCTCAAGGCGGGACAAAAAGGGCTGTCCGTAGCTTTTGACCTGCCTACCCATAGGGGATATGACAGTGATCACCCAAGGGTGGTGGGCGATGTAGGCAAGGCCGGTGTAGCCATTGATTCTGTGGAGGATATGAAACTCCTATTTCAGGACATTCCTCTGGATAAAATGTCGGTTTCCATGACCATGAACGGAGCCGTACTGCCCATAATGGCTTTTTATATCGTAGCAGCAGAGGAACAGGGCGTTTTGCCCAAAGACCTTACTGGAACCATACAGAACGATATTCTAAAGGAGTTTATGGTAAGGAACACCTACATTTATCCTCCGGAGCCATCTATGCAAATCGTTTCCGATATTTTTGAATATTGCAATAAACATATGCCGCAATTTAATAGCATAAGTATATCCGGTTATCATATGCACGAGGCCGGGGCCACTGCAGATATTGAATTGGCATATACCTTGGCAGATGGACTGGAATATATTAGAACCGGATTAAAGGCAGGGTTGAATATAGATGATTTTGCCCCAAGATTATCCTTCTTTTGGGGAATTGGAATGAACCATTTTATGGAAATAGCCAAAATGAGGGCCGGTAGAATGCTCTGGGCCAAATTGGTAAAACAGTTTAACCCAAAAAATGGGAAGTCGCTCGCCTTAAGGGCCCATTGCCAAACCAGCGGGTGGAGCCTTACCGAACAAGACCCTTTCAACAATATTACCAGAACGACCATAGAGGCGGCCGCAGCAGTTTTTGGCGGTACGCAAAGCTTACATACCAATGCCCTGGATGAGGCCATAGCCCTCCCCTCGGATTTTTCTGCGCGTATTGCCAGAAATACACAATTATATCTACAAAAGGAGACCGAAATCACTAAAACCGTAGACCCTTGGGCCGGTAGTTATTATATGGAAACCCTAACGGACCAGATCGTACAAAGGGCTTGGACCCTAATAGAAGAAGTGGAAGAAATGGGAGGAATGACCAAGGCCATTGAGGCCGGAATTCCAAAATTGAGGATAGAGGAAGCCGCTACAAAAAAACAGGCCCGTATAGATAGTGGCAGGGACATTATAGTTGGTGTAAATAAATTCCAGTCCAAAACAGATGATGACCTTCAAATACTGGAAGTGGACAATGTGGAGGTTAGAAAACAACAATTGGCACGTTTACAAATACTAAGAAAAAAAAGAAACGAACACCAAGTGCAGCAATCACTTGCTGTACTTACCAATGTTGCCAAGGAAAGAATGACCCCCAATGCCTCCATCAATGCCATAGAAGATAAAAATTTATTAGCTTTAACCATAAAGGCCGCAAGGGCAAGAGCCACGCTGGGCGAAATCAGTAAGGCCTTGGAAAATGCCTTTGGGAGGCACAAAGCAATTATTAATTCGTTTACAGGAGTGTATTCAAAAGAAATTAAAGGAGATACCAGCTTTGGGGCAGCCAGACAAATGGCGGACAGTTTTGCCGAACAGGAAGGCCGTAGGCCTAGAATACTGATCGCCAAAATGGGACAGGACGGTCACGACCGTGGTGCCAAAATTGTGGCAACCGGATATGCCGATCTGGGTTTTGATGTAGATATCGGGCCCTTGTTCCAGACTCCGGTAGAAGTGGCAAAACAAGCCGTGGAAAATGACGTCCATGTACTGGGGATCTCCTCTCTTGCAGGCGGGCATAAGACTTTGGTGCCCCAGGTGCTGCAGGAATTAAAGGCCTATGGCCGCGAAGATATTATGGTCATTGTTGGTGGCGTAATACCCAAAAAGGATTACAACTTTTTATACCAAGCAGGAGCCGTGGCAATTTTTGGTTCCGGTACAAAAATTAGCGATACGGCCATTGAAATTCTTAAAATCCTGAAGGCATAACATCCCTGACAACAAATTCTATAGGACTTTAACGTACTTTAACGCTAAAGACTACGGTTATTCACCCAGTGTTAACAAAATACATTTTATAACAACTTAAATAATCGTATTTTTACCCCCTAACTTACTATGATAATGGGCAAAATAATTGCTATTGCTAATCAAAAAGGTGGTGTAGGAAAAACTACTACTTCAGTAAATTTGGCCGCTTCTTTAGGTGTATTGGAAAAAAAAGTGTTACTAATAGACGCCGACCCCCAAGCGAATGCAACTTCCGGACTGGGTTTGGATGTAGATAGTATCGAATTGGGAACTTACCAACTATTGGAACATACCAAGACCGCCGAAGAAACCATTATTAAGACCTCCTCCCCAAATGTAGATCTTATCCCGGCACATATTGATCTTGTAGCCATCGAAATTGAATTGGTGGACAAGGACGATAGGGAATATATGTTGAAAAATGCCATTCTTGGCCTCAAGGACAAATATGACTATATCCTAATAGATTGTGCACCCTCACTTGGCCTTTTAACATTGAACGCCCTTACTGCGGCCGATTCTGTTATGATCCCTATCCAATGTGAGTATTTTGCACTGGAAGGTCTGGGCAAATTATTGAATACCATAAAAAGTGTCCAAAAAATACACAATCCCGAATTGGATATAGAAGGAATGGTACTTACCATGTACGATTCCAGATTAAGGTTGTCCAACCAAGTAGTGGAAGAGGTAAAAAAGCACTTTTCCGAAATGGTATTCGATACCATCATACAAAGAAATGTTAGATTGAGCGAAGCCCCAAGTTATGGTGAAAGCATTATTAAATATGATGCCAGTAGCAAAGGAGCTGCCAATTATTTAAATTTGGCCAATGAAGTGGTTGTAAAAAACAAGGAGACAGCATAATGGCGAAAGCGATAAAAAAACAAGCGTTGGGCCGCGGTTTATCGGCCCTATTAAAAGATCCGGAAAACGATATTCAGTCGGCCAGCGACAAGAATGCCGATAAGGTTGTGGGCAATATTGTGGAATTGGATATAGATTCCATAGATGTAAACCCATTTCAACCCCGTTCCAACTTTAATGATGAGGCATTACAGGAACTGGCCTCTTCCATTAAGGAGTTGGGGGTAATACAACCCATAACGGTAAGAAAGCTGGATTTCAACAAATATCAACTCGTTTCCGGGGAACGCAGGTACAGGGCATCCAAATTAATTGGCCTGGAGACCATTCCGGCCTATATCCGCATTGCAAACGACCAGGAATCCTTGGAAATGGCCTTGGTCGAAAATATTCAACGACAGGATCTGGACCCCATTGAAATTGCCTTATCCTATCAAAGACTGATCGATGAAATCCAATTGACCCAGGAGAAAATGAGCGAACGGGTAGGCAAAAAACGTTCTACGATAACCAACTATTTACGATTACTGCGATTGGACCCCATTATACAGACCGGAATACGCGACGGCTTCGTTAGTATGGGACATGGAAGGGCATTGGTCAATGTGGAAAAAAAACAGGACCAAATTGCCCTGTACGAAAAAATTGTAGGTGAAAATCTATCCGTAAGGGATACGGAAAAAGCGGTAAAAGATTATCAGGAAGGCAACCCCAATGGAACCCAGTTTACAGCACCTTCCGGAAAAGAACCCAAAAAAGCGGCCATAAACCCGGATTTTATCAGCGAAAACCTAGGTGCCTTCTCCGATTACCTATCGGTAAAAGTAGCTATTAAGGCCTCTGAAAAAGGCAAAGGAAAAATCACCATCCCCTTTCATTCCAAGGAAGAATTCAATCGATTAAAAAAATTGATTACGGGTGAGTAAATATCTTGTATCACTGGCTATATATGTTCTTCTTATCACCCTTGGACAAGCACAGGAGAAAGAAAACAATTCCCAGGCATCGGATTCCATTACCAACTCCATCAAAAAGGAAGGGATTTCCGTAATGGACACCCTTAAAGTAAAAAAAAGGGCCATAAATCCTTTGGCGCCCAGTAAGGCGGCCTTCTACTCGGCCGTATTTCCGGGGCTTGGCCAAATATATAACAAACGTTATTGGAAAGTTCCCTTGGTTTATGCCATTATTGGCGGGGGAATTTATGGCTATATTTACAATGACGACCTTTACGACCGTTTTAGGACGGCATTTAAACGCCGACAGGCAGGTTTTACGGATGATGAATTTTATGATCTGGGCGCACCCAATCCCCCAGGGGCAGATCCGGATTTTTCGGTGGCCGCATTGGAAAGTGCGCAGAAAAGATATCAGGAAGACCGGGATTTATGGCTCTTGGTCACCATTGGGATGTACGCCCTAAATATTGTAGATGCCAATGTTGATTCCCATTTAAAGCAATTTAACGTGGATGACGACCTTAGCATGGATTTTAAGCCATATTTGGATATGGACGCCATTACCGCCAAACCAGTATATGGTATGGCATTAACCATTAAGTTTTAATTTATGAATATTGCCTTGTTCGGATATGGTAAAATGGGAAAAATGATTGAAAAGATCGCCCTAAAAAGAAACCATAACATTGTAGCTAAAATTGATTTGGACGCTACGGATATCAATTTTTCGGAAATAGATGTTGCCATCGATTTTAGTATGCCCAATGCGGCCTACGGGAACATCAAAAACTGCCTTGACCACCATGTTCCCATAATTTCGGGAACTACCGGTTGGCTTCAGGATTACCAAAAAGCAGTGGAGTTATGCAAAAAAAATAATGGCGCATTCATTTACGCCTCCAATTTTAGTTTGGGGGTGAACCTTTTTTTTGAACTGAACTCCCATTTGGCAAAATTAATGGCCCCTCAGGACCAATATAAGGTGGTAATGGAAGAAATACACCATACCCAAAAATTGGATGCCCCTAGCGGAACCGCCATTACTTTGGCCGAAGGCATCATTGACAATACCGATTACACAAAATGGAAATTGGACAATGCCGGGAACAGGGAAATCTCCATTACTGCCAAGCGAATAGGCGATACGCCCGGAACCCATACCGTTTCCTACGAAAGCGAAGTGGACAGCATTGAAATTAAACATACCGCCCATAATAGGGAAGGTTTTGCTCTAGGGGCAGTAATAGCCGCGGAGTGGATCATTGGAAAAACAGGGGTTTTCACCATGAAGGACGTGTTAAACCTTAGTTAACGAACGTAACAAAGAACAAAATAAACTGACTTAATGTTGGATAGGTTCCCATAAACCATCAAACATTAATTAATAATTACCGATATGAACGGCGCGCAGTGGATTATTTTTATTTTAATTATTCAGGTGATACATTTTTTTGGCACTTGGAAATTATACGTAAAGGCAGGAAGAAAAGCATGGGAAGCAGCCATCCCGGTCTATAACGCCATTGTGCTGATGCAAATGATCAATAGGCCAAAATGGTGGGTGATCCTGCTTTTTATCCCTATCATTAATTTATTGATGTTTCCCGTCGTTTGGGTAGAGACCCTCAGAAGCTTTGGAAAAAATAGTTTATCGGATACATGGCTCGCCATATTGACCCTTGGGCTGTACATCTATTACGTAAACTATTTTGGGGATGTAAAATATATTGAAAATAGGGACATTCACCCTAAAACGGCACTTGGGGAATGGGTTAGTTCCATTGTATTTGCCATTGTGGCCGCCACATTGGTCCATACCTATTTAATCCAACCCTTTGTTATCCCTACCTCTTCCTTGGAAAAAACCCTTTTGGTAGGCGATTTCCTTTTTGTAAGTAAATTTCATTATGGAGCAAGGATACCGATGACCACCGTGGCCGCACCCATGGTCCACGATACCCTGCCCATACTAAAGACCAGATCCTATGTAGCGGATGTGGACCCTGCCACTTATAAAACTTCTATTTGGAATAAATTACAACTCCCCTACCTAAGACTTCCAGGGTTTAAAAAAGTGAAGCGCAACGACATTGTGGTTTTTAGTTGGCCAGCGGATACCGTATATCAGTTCTTTAAAAAGCAACAAGGGGTACGCAAGCCCATCGACAAAAAATCCAACTATGTAAAGCGTTGTGTAGGGGTGCCGGGAGATTCATTGACCATTAAAGACGGTTATGTACATATCAACGGTAAAAAAACGGTATTGCCTTATAGGGCAAAGCCAGAATTTCTTCATACCGTTACCGTGGACGGCCAATTTTCCAATGCCGCCATAACACTTTTAGGCAGGGAAAATCTATCAGGAAACGTGATACGCGTTCCCAACAACGCTCTCCAACAGGAACGGGCTACAGAGGTAGTACAAGCTATGAATTTGGAACTAATAAAATCTGATTCTTCCTATACCTATTACGCCGGTAGTGTAGGAAACCAGAAAGTAAAGGACTATTTAAAGTCCGAAGACATGAAAAACATGGCGCTCTTTAATTTAACCGAGGCCGAGGCCAAAAATTATACGGGCAAGGACGGAATTATCTCTATCAACAAATTTTCATATAAAAATCCGGATACTTCCGTATTTCCGCAAGATGCTGCACATCCAGGCACCGTGGATAACATGGAGCCAATTTATATTCCCGAAAAAGGAAAAACGGTGCCCCTTAACCTAGAGGTACTTCCTATCTATAAAAAGATAATTAACGAATATGAAGGAAATGACATTAAAGTAAATGGAAATCAGATCCTCGTTAATGGTGAAGTTGCCAATTCCTACACTTTTAAACAGAATTACTACTGGATGATGGGAGACAATAGACATAGATCGGAAGACAGTAGGTTCTGGGGCTATGTTCCTGAAGACCATATTGTAGGAACACCCATATTTATATGGATGAGCATAGATGGCATTAACGAAGGTATGGGCAATTGGAAGGTAAGATGGGACAGGGTATTTACTACTGTAAACGGCGATGGCGAACCTACATCCTACTTTAAATATTTCCTGATTCTGTTGGCCTCTTGGTTCCTATTTGATTTCTTTAGGAAAAAGAAGAAAGTAACCAATTAATGTAGCAATGATTTAATGTAGCAATGGGACAATTCCGGTTTTTATTACATCCAATTGCTAAATTGATACATTTTCAAATTGATCCATTAGCAAATTAAACCATGAAACTGCTGCTTCATCCGGGTTATTTTCCCAATATCGCCAACTTTGCCGCTATTGTCCAAAACGATATTTGCTGGGAAGTAATGGACAATTACCAAAAACAAACGTTTCGCAATAGGTGTTATATATGTACGGACCTGGGGATACACATGCTTACTATACCTATAAAGCACGTTCGGAACAACAAAGGGAAGCAAAAGTACGGCGATGTAAAAACGGACAACGATTACCCCTGGCAGAGGCAGCATTGGCGAACCTTGGAAACGGCCTATAGGACCTCTCCCTTCTTTGAGTTCTATGAAGATGATATTGCCCCATTATACCATAACACCTACCATTCCTTATTGGATTTTAATTTAAAAACAATCGAGACCATATGCGCTTGTCTACAAATTAAAATGCCCCGGGAAAGGACACAAATCTTTGAACCTGATGTTCTTGACAAAATTGATGGAAGGACATTGATCAATTCCAAAACAAAGCTGCCATTTCCGCAACCGGAATACGTACAGGTATTTGGGGACAGAAATGACTTTATCCCAAACTTAAGTATTTTGGACCTGCTGTTCAACGAAGGCACCAACACCTTGACCTATCTACAAAACCTTCAATTAAGACTGCCGTATGCTTAGGTTTTGCTTACACTACGGCATTCATTTTATTGTGCCAATCATTATTGGTCTATTTTTTTACAAGGAACACCGTCTTAAAATAATCCTGATACTATTGGCCGGAATTATTTTGGATTCGGACCATTTGTGGGCAGATCCAATTTTTGATTCAAACCGATGTAGCATTAATTTCCATCCCTTACATATGTATTGGGCCATTGCCGGTTATTTCCTATTATTATTTTTTACAAAGACAAGAATTTTTGGAATTGCCTTTTTAATACATATTTTGGCCGACACCGTGGACTGCTATTTAATGTAAGATCGTTTGGGCTTGGACAGAATGCTGTTTCATTAATTTAGGACAACCCACACAACCATAGTTGGCTTCATTGATCGTTGGGGAAGCACATTGCCATCAAATATTTTAACAGATCTTAAAAAAATCCTTAATAAGGATTTTAGAAAATAATTACTATTTTGTGAAAAATTTTAACAAGGCTAAATATAATTGATACAAAAATGAAAGACCGCAAATCTATAAATTCGACCACCCCTGGAAGAAGGGATTTTATAAAAAAATCGGGCATAGCTATTATTGGGAGTTCCTTAGCATATCCTGCCATTTCCTTTGGAGCAACAAACACCTATAAAGACTCTCCTCTGAAGGTAGGCCTAATTGGTTGTGGTGGGCGTGGTACCGGAGCTGCCGCCCAGGCCCTGGAAGCGGACCCCAATGTAATCCTATATGCCATGGGCGATGTTTTTGAAGATAGGTTGGAGGAAGCGCATTCCGCACTGTTAAAGATTGCCGGCGATAAAATTAAGGTAGAAAACAAAAACAAATTTATAGGGTTTGACGCCTATCTAAAGGTAATTGAATCTGGTGTGGATGTAGTCTTATTAACAACCCCGCCTGCATTTAGACCTGACCATCTTACGGCAGCGGTAAATGCCGGAAAGCACGTTTTCTGTGAAAAGCCGGTAGCCGTGGATGCTCCGGGCGTACATAAGGTAATGGCAGCAGCAAAAATAGCCAAAGAAAAGAAGCTCTCATTGGTATCCGGTTTCTGCTTTAGATACGATTATCCCAATAGGGCCATCTACGGCCGTGTTTTGGATGGGGCTATCGGGGATATCCGTACCGTGACCACTTTCCGTAATGGAGGGGAGGCATGGTACAAAGAACGGCAACCAAACTGGACCGATATGACCTACCATATGTGCAACTGGTATTATTACAATTGGTTGTCCGGCGATTTTGTCGTGGAACAAGCGGTTCACAGTTTGGACATGATGTCTTGGGTAATGGGCGATAAAATGCCCATCAGTGCCACTGGAACCGGGGGAAGACAAGTAAGGATGGACAAAAAATACGGTAACATATTTGACCATTTTGCCGTAGAGTTCGAATACGAAAACGGAGCGAAAGGATATCATTTTACGAGACAACAAAGCGATACCTCGCACAAAAATAGTGTTGAGGTTTTTGGTAGTGAGGGAAGTGCCATTGTGCATATTGGCCGTAGACATGAAATAACGGGAAAAAATAAATGGAACTATGAAGGTGAAAAAAACAATATGTTCCAAACAGAGCACGATGAACTTTTTGCTTCCATTAGAAATGGAAACCCTATCAACGATGGCGAATGGATGGCCACCAGTACCATGTTGGCCATATGGGCACGCATGGTAGGCTATACCGGACAGACCATTAGTTGGGAACAGGCGTTTAATTCGAAAGAAAGCCTAGGCCCCAAAGCGGATGAATACCATTGGGATCTAAAATGGCCTACACAGCCTGTGGCGGTTCCCGGTAAGACTAAATTTATATAATTTAAATCAATCGACGCTACTTTTGGCCAAAGCAGTATACGGCGTCATGGCAATACATCCGTACATAATCCATAAAAGTGTAAAATGAAAATAATTTCAAATATTTTTCTACTGTATTTCTTGGGAACAACCCTAACTACCTGGGGCCAGGGCAAACCAATAAGCTTTGGCACCGAAATCTCCTTGGAACAATTGGCCAACAAGGAACGGGGCAAAGAAAAATCCATTAACTGGATCAATATAAATACGGATCCCGAAACCTGGCGTAAGGAAAAGGACATCCTAATTTGTTCCGGCCTCCCCATTGGTGTCATGCGTTCCGAAAAACAGTATGAGAACTTTATCATGATGGTAGAATGGCGACATATGGAAGCAGGTGGTAATTCGGGGGTGTTTGTATGGAGCGATGCCGTCCCGGGCGAAAAAAATCGCTTACCGGGAGGTGTGGAAGTGCAAATGCTGGAACTGGATTGGGTAAACCAAAATATACGTGATGGGGTAAAGCCCCCCATAGCATATGTACACGGAGAACTTTTTGGCGTGGGCGGGGTAAATACACTCCCTGATAATCCTAGGGGCACCAGAAGTAAATCCATTGAAAACAGGGCACTTGGCAAGGGACAATGGAACAGCTACAAAGTGGTATGTGTTGATGGTACTATAAAACTATCCGTAAATGGAAAATTTGTAAATGGCATTAGCAAGTCGTCCATTAAAAAAGGCTACTTATGTCTGGAGTCCGAAGGTGCAGAAATCCAGTTTAGAAATTTTAAAATAATAGAATTACCTCCGGGGGTTACCTCGGAGGTGCAAACGGCCAAAGAAATATTTTAACTATTGAAGAGATTCCCCCTACTTCGAAAAAAGTTAGGATGTATAATCTGTAAGATAAATTACTCGTGGCCCATTTTTATCGAGGCCATTACCGGAAAATGATCCGATAATTTTATGTCGAAATTTTTATGGGCCATAATTTCAAAAGTTTTATCGGCCAAAATAAAATCTATTCTCATTGGAAAATATCTAAAATTAAAGGTCCGGCCATAACCAGTGCCCTGCTCCGCAAAGGAGTCGTTCATATCCCCTTTGATCACTTTATACACATTGGAAAACTGAGTGTTGTTAAAGTCGCCGCATACTATTTTCCTATAGGGCGTAGCTTCCATATGCTTCTGAACCAAATGTGCCTGCCCCCCCTGTTTCGCAAAGGATTTGTCCAATCTTTTCAGCAAACTTGCAGGCTCATGTAACAATCGTCTTAAACTGGGTATGATTTTATGCGACTCCAAATGAAGGTTGTACACCCTTATGGTATCCTTGTTCACTACAATATCGGCAAATATGGCATTATTCGCGCTATCGGGAAAATCCAAAGAGCCGCTATTGATTATAAGGTACTTGGAGTAAATAGCTTGAATGGTTTTCTTTTCACTGGATTTATGGTCAGTGATAAATTTAAAGGGATACATTTTCTTAAGCTGCCTATCCTTAATACGGCTAAACTCTTGGGTACTTAATATATCAGGGGCTTCAGAAAAAATAAATTCCATGATGCGTCCTTCGGCCGAAGAATCATTGAGCAAATTGTACTTATTGAACCCCCTAACGTTGTAACTCATGATACTAAGATCTCCTTCACTGATCTCCTCCTCGGTCAATTTAAACCTAAAAAAGTTTCCCAAACAGAAAAAGCCCAATACCAATACAAAAACAGACAACCATAATTGCCTCCTTCCTTTTAACAGCCAGTAAACTAAAAAAAGTAAATTGAAAAACACCAATAGGGGTACTGTAAGGCCCAAAATGGAAAAATAAGCAAAATGTGTCACTGGAATTTGTGGCACAAAACAAGAAATAAATAACAGCAGTGCAAAAATCGCATTTAGAAAGAACAGGAATTTATCAATAAAATTAAGATCCTTCACCTGCTATTCTTTTCCCGCCTTGAATAAAAAATCTTTTTCAGCCTTGGAAAGGCTTTCGTAACCGGATTTGCTAATCTTATCCAAAATAGCATCTATTTTACGTTGCCGACTTTCCTTGTCATAGGTATCCGTACTACCTCCACCACGGTTCTCTTTGCGGTAAACCGTTTTTAGGGGGGATTTTCTTTCCCTCCGCTTAAACAAATTGGCAATGCTATCCATAAACTTGGCAAAACCACTACCAATATCGTTGCCGTTAATGAGTTGGCGTGCATAAAAATATCCCAATGCAGCACCTCCCAAATGGGCCAAACGGCCTCCTACATTACCTCCCACTGAAATTTGGATAAGATCCAACAAGACTACAAAGACCCCAATATGCCAAAGTTTTACATTAAAAAAAATAACACGTACCTCCTGATTGGGCAAATAGGAACAAATAAATATCAATACAGCGGTAACCCCGGCCGAAGCACCAATAAGGGACGTATTTATACCTAATAAGGCCGGAAAAATATTATAACTCAATAAGAATATCATTCCACCGAGGATTACCCCCAAAAAGTACACGTTCAGAAACCTCCGATTATCGAAAAGGTTCAAAAAAATTCTCCCTGCAAAATACAGCATCAACATATTCCAAAAAATATGGCCCAGACCGGAATGGAAGAAAGAATAGGTAACAATAGACCATGGCTGCCCAAGAAAATGAAAGAAGTCCTTAGGGAGTTCAAACCATCCGATAATGCTATCCCCGGAAAAACCGAACAATATCTTTAACAGACCACTTAGAATAAATACCGCTATATTAATAGCTATAAGCCTTTCCGCAATATTTAACCTATTGTAATAATATCCAATGTTCTGATTGCCCATTACCTGTCCCAGCGATTGTTGTTAAACTGATTCTTTTTCCAATACCACATCATGATGAACCCGAACAATGCCCCGCCCACATGGGCAAAATGTGCAATTCCGTTTCCAAAGATGGAATAGCCCGTTACCCCAGAAAACAAATCGAGTGCAATGAGTACCGGGATAAAATATTTGGCCTTTACCGGCACCGGAATAAACATTAAAAAAAGCTCACTGTTGGGGTAAGACATGCCAAATGCCACCAAAACACCATATATGGCACCGGAGGCACCCACAGCCGGGGTATTAAAAGCGCCCAAAAAATTATCTATGGTACTTTTAGGGGCCACATCGTACCAACTAGGGCTATATTTGCCTCCACTAATAATTTCCATTATTTGTTCTTTGGGAATACCCGAGCTTATCAAAGCATCCATTCCTTGGTTAAAATAATAGTAATTTACCCCGGTATGGATCAAAGCGGCCCCAATGCCTGCCGAGAAATAAAAGAAGAAAAATTTATTTCTTCCCCACATACTTTCCAGTGGGGAACCAAAGGCCCATAATGCGTACATATTGAACAAAATATGCATAAATCCACCATGCATAAACATATGGGACAATATCTGCCAAAACCCAAAATTTTCATTTTTCGGAAACCAAAGGGAAAACCATTGGTACATTTGATCGCCGTATAATTGGGTCGCTACAAAAAACAACACGTTAATAATGATCAAATGCTTTACTGCGTCCGTAATCCTACCCATTTATATAAATTTTTTATCAATATCATCCTCGGTAATGGTGACGTATATTGGCTTGTTAAAAGGACTTGCCCCAGACTCTTTACAGGCAAACAAATCGTTTACCAGTGCCAGCTGGGAATCGCTGTCCAAGATCTCTCCTGTTTTGACCGATAGGGATTTGGCCAAAGTTTTTGCCAATATATCGGTCTGTGAAAAGCCATCGACCACAAAATCCTGTTGATAGTCCGATATCAGTTGATCCAAAATAATCCCTACCTCACTCTCGGGAACGGATAGTGGCACCCCCGTAACCGTTACCTCTTCGCCCTCAATACTATCAAAAACAAACCCTATTGTGGTTAAACTTTCCTGAATTTCCCGTATAATGGCACAATCGGATTTAGAAAATGTTAAAGATAAGGGAAATAACAATTGCTGGCTAACGGCTTCCTTTACAGTGATGTTCTTTAAAAACTTTTCATAGAGTACCCGTTGATGGGCCCTACTTTGATCTATGACCACCATTCCAGATTTTATGGTGGTCACAATATATTTTCTCCTTAATTGAAAAGTGGTAGTGCCCGTATCAACGGTCTCCTTTTTATTCTCAAAAATAGAACCTGTAATAATATCGGACTCGAAGCTTACACTACTAAACCCTTCATTATCAACTATATTGGATTCCATGCCAACATATAGGCCATCCCAACTTTTTGTATTCTGTTTATGAAAATTGGGCCTCTTTGCATTACCGGCAACTGAGCCTTCCTTAAAAGGGTTAAAACTGGAATCCACGTTAATTCTGGGCAATTCTGCCGATTTATCCTTGTATTTATAGGGAGTCTCCAGATTCTGGTCCTGCTCAAAATCCAAGGAAGGCATTACATTGAATTGACCCAAACTGTGTTTCACGGTAGACCTTAAGATGGCATAAAGGGTATGCTCATCATCAAATTTAATTTCCGTTTTGGTGGGATGGATATTAATATCGATAGACCCCGGATCTACAGTTAAATAAAGAAAATAACCCGGATGGTTCTCCTTTTTTATCAGTCCTTCAAAAGCGCCCAATACGGCATGATGCAGGTATGGGCTTTTTATAAACCTATTGTTTACAAAGAAAAACTGCTCTCCCCTGCTCTTTTTGGCAAATTCCGGCTTGCTTATAAATCCACTTATCCGTACCACTTGTGTATCCTCATTTACAGGAACCAGTTTCTCATTGGTCCTGGCACCAAATACATTCACAATACGCTGCCTACTATTGGACATGGGCAGATTAAACAATTCACTGCCATTATTATAAAAATGAAAATTAATGGATGAATGGGCCAGGGCCACTCTGTGAAACTCATCCAGAATATGACGAAGTTCCACATTGTTGGATTTAAGGAAATTTCGCCTGGCAGGAATATTGAAAAACAAATTCTTTACCATCATGGAGGTTCCCTTTGGCGCCACGGTTACCTCTTGGGAGATTATCTTGCTGCCCTCGATCTTTATATGGGTCGCCACTTCATCTTCGGCGGTTCTGGTCTGCATTTCCACATGGGCAATGGCAGCAATGGAGGCCAGGGCCTCTCCCCTGAAGCCTTTGGTGTTTAACTGAAAAAGATCTTCGGCTTTTTGAATCTTTGATGTTGCATGCCGCTCAAAACTTAGCCGGGCATCCGTAACGCTCATTCCCACACCGTCATCGATCACCTGAATAAGTGTTTTTCCACCGTCCTTCACCACCAATTTTATGGTAGAAGCACCGGCATCAATAGCATTTTCCATAAGTTCCTTTACTACGGAGGCAGGACGTTGAACTACTTCCCCTGCAGCAATTTGATTGGCAACATGGTCTGGCAAAAGCTTAATAATATCTGCCATTATCGAGTTATAAAGATAGATAGATCGAAATCTATGATGTAAAGAAAAATAAGGATCAGGAGAGCAATTATGATGAGGGTCCTAATTTTTTGATGGCGGCTTCCGGATCGTTTTAAATCGTCCATAGCCCTGCCGAACTTGCCTTTAAGCCCTCTACGACCGTCCATTGTAGGCCTAAACTTATCCAGTTTATGCTCTATTTTGTACGGACTTCCCTCACCTTTATCATCGTAGTAGCGAGGTGTATAGTTAAACTTTTTATTTTTGCGTAATTTCGAAAACTTTCCCATAACACTTATTGTTTCAAAGTTACTCAAAAACAAAAAACATGCCTTAACTCCCTTGCCAAAAAATGTTAACAATTCTGGGAAAGACGCCTCTCTTTCGTCATAAATAACAAGCCCAACAATAAGTATATTACAGTACTAGCCCAAACTGGCCATCTTAATGGCCGCTATAGCCGCCTCGGCACCCTTATTGCCGTGTTTACCCCCACTTCTATCAATGGCCTGTTGCATGTTGTTGTCCGTTAACACGCAAAAAATAACAGGAACTTGGGTCCTAAGGTTTAAATCCATTATGCCCTGTGCGGTAGCGCTACAAACAAAGTCGAAATGCTTGGTCTCTCCTTGAATTACGCTCCCTATGGCAATTACAGCGTCTACTGGTTTGGTTTCAATCAACTTCTTGGCCCCAAACGGCAGCTCAAAACTACCGGGAACGTTCCACCGAAGAATATTTTCCTCCGTGGCACCACAATCCAAAAGTGCTTCTTTGGCCCCTTCATACAAACCTTCAGTAATTGTCCCGTTCCATTCTGAAACAACAATCCCAAACCGAAGATCCTTCGCATTTGGGATTGTTGCTTTATCGTAAACCGATAAATTTTTATTAGCCGTAGCCATATACTAATCGTTTTTTGCCTTACCTATAAAAGCATCTATTGTCCTAGCCTCTTCCGATCCAGGATATTCCTCCTTTATTCTTTGGAAATAGGTAAGGGCCTTATCATTTTCTTTTAAATCCAAAGCGGTAACACCCGCTTTATACAAAAATTTTGGCGTTGTAAAATCGTTGGCACTGTGGGCAAAAGCTTGTTCGTAGTACCCCAATGCATCACCGGGTTGGTTCAATTGCAGAAAAGCATCTCCCAATCCCCCTTTGGCCAAGGCTCCCAAGATAAGATCATCAGAGGAAAATCCTTCCAAATACTTAATGGCCTCATCATACTTCTGCATATTCAAAAATGCCATACCTGCAGAATATTTGGCCAAATTAGCGGCAGGGGTTCCGTTGTACTCTTCAATAATATCCAAAAACCCATACTTTCCTTCAGCCCCGTTCAAGGCCAGGGTAAATAAAGAATCCTTTTCGGTGGTAGCGGATAAAGCCTGATCAAAATATTGCTGGGGATATAACATCTCATTGGCAGCACTGGCTTCCTTCGGTTTTTCCACAAACTGAAAATAGGCCAGATAACCCAATACGGCCACGGCAATCACCCCAATCACCCCAAGAATATAATTTTGATTTCTGGAAACCCATTCTTCCGACCTTGAAGCTCCTTCATCCAACGAACTAAACACCTCTGCAGTTGTACTTTCCTGCTCCTCCAACAAAATCTCCTCTTCTTTATTTTTTGGTTTAAAACCTCTTTTCTTGTATGTTGCCATTTTTGAATTTTATTAGTCGCGCAAAAATAAAGTTTTTATCCAAAACCAAACGGGTATTTATTCGTTATTTTTGGATATTTTGTAGTTTCCTTGAGGATTAAAAAACAAATATTTTACAGGCCAGAATGTTTCTAAAGAAATTATCACTTATTAATTATAAAAACCTTGCATCCGAAAATTTTGAGTTCGATCCCAAGATAAATTGTTTTGTAGGCAATAACGGGGTAGGAAAAACCAATATTTTGGATGCCATTTACCATCTTTCCTTTGGAAAAAGTTACTTTAATCCCGTTGCCACCCAAAATATAAAACACGAAGCGGATTTTTTTGTGATCGATGGGGAATTTCAAAAAAATGACAGGGAGGAAAGAATACTCTGCAGTCTAAAAAAGGGGATGAAAAAAATCATCAAGCGCAATGGAAAGGCTTATGAAAAATTCTCGGACCATATTGGCTTTTTGCCCCTGGTCATTGTTTCACCGGCAGACCGCGACCTGATCATTGAAGGTAGTGAAACCAGAAGAAAGTTTATGGATGGGGTAATTTCCCAATCCGACAAGGAATATTTACACAACCTTATTAAATACAACAAGACCCTGGGTCAGAGAAATTCCCTTTTAAAGTATTTTGCCGCCAACCAAACTTTTGACAAAACCACCTTGACCATCTACAACGAGCAGCTACACGAATACGGAAGTGCAATATTCCATAAAAGATCCAAATTCCTAGAAGAGTTCATCCCTATATTTAAAGAACAATACCTTGCCATTTCAGGCGGAAAAGAACCGGTGAATTTAACATATGACAGTAAATTATTGGACCAGGAACTCTTAACTTTATTGGAGTGGAACCTAGAAAAGGACAAGGCCCTCCAATACACGGGTGTTGGCACGCACAAAGACGACCTTAACTTTGAAATAGATGGTCTCCCGATAAAAAAATTTGGCAGTCAGGGACAGCAGAAATCATTCTTGATCGCCCTAAAATTGGCACAATTTTATTTTATAAAAAAACAGGCCGGAACTACGCCTTTGTTACTTTTAGATGATATTTTTGACAAATTGGACGAAAACAGGGTGGCACAAATCATTAATCTAGTAGATGAAGAAAATTTTGGTCAGATATTCCTCAGTGACACCCATGCCGATAGAACCGAGGAAGTGGTAAAAAAAATACACCAATCCTATAAAATATTTAAGTTGTAGTATGCGATATGTTTTTATTATAGTTGTCCTTATGGGCCTGACAAGTTGCCAAAATAAGGTGGACAAATCAGATCTGCATTATTTAAACGGCTACTGGGAAATTGAAAAAGTTACTTTTCCCGATGGCTCCAAGAAAGACTATGTGGTGAATACCAGTATAGATTATATTGAAGTTAAAGACAAAGAAGGGTTCAGAAAAAAGGTACAGCCCAATTTTAACGGTACCTACATTACTTCCAATGATGCAGAATTGTTCGCTATTTATGAAAACAAAGGAGTTTTCACCTTAAACTACAAAACAGAACTGAGCGAATGGCATGAAAAAATTGTAAGCTTATCGGAAAATCGCTTCACAGTAATAAGTGAAGATAATATTAAATACCACTATAAGAAATTTGAACCCATTGATCTTGAACACTAATGGCCAAAAGAAAAAATGACAATCTTAGTTTGGGTGATGCCTTACAGGAATTCATTGCCGAAAACAAGTTGCAAAAAGGAATGGATCGCGTTAATGCGAGGGAAGCCTGGAAAAATCTAATGGGCAACGGCGTTAACAACTATACCACGGCCATTGAACTGCGCAACGACACCCTATTTGTGTCGCTATCCTCGTCTGTTCTTAGAGAGGAGTTAAGTTTGGGCAAATCTAAGATCATAAAATTATTGAACGAGGAATTGGGAAAGGATCTCATCACAAAAATTGTCCTGAGATAAACTTCCTTTATAGAATTAAAAAACCACGCTCTTGGGCGTGGTTTTTTTTAGTTTTTTAACAATATTCCTTAAAAAATTTCCCTACCTGCAAAGTGAAATGCCCCTTCTATGGCTGCATTTTCGTCGCTATCCGAGCCATGTACCGCATTTTCGGCTATTGAGGTAGCGAACAATTTTCGTATAGTCCCTTCCGCTGCATCGGCAGGGTTTGTTGCCCCGATCAATGCACGAAAATCCTCCACGGCATTATCCTTTTCCAGAATAGCCGCTACAATAGGTCCTCTGGTCATAAAATCAATCAATTCACCAAAAAAAGGACGGTCCTTATGTATTGCATAAAACGCCTGTGCATCCCTTCTGCTCAATTGCGTATATTTCATTGCCACGATTTTGAATCCGGCCGAAGTTATTTTGTCCAAAATTCCACCGATATGTCCATTCTCAACGGCATCGGGCTTAATCATGGTAAAAGTTCTATTTGTGCTCATCGCTCTAAAATTTTGCGCAAAAATACGCTTTATTCCAAAACTTGCAATATTTGAGGAAGATCTTATGGCCACAATGCACTTTATCGATGATACCGTCCATTTTAAAGTGCATTGCGCCCCCAGATCAAAACCTCATACCATTTCTCCACATAGTCCTTATATTTGTAGCTGTATGAACACAGATTACAAACTTTTGGATCCAATCCCTAAAAAATCTATGGAATGAAAAAGACTTTCTTTACACTTCTGACAAAAATGAACAAGTTGATATTGCCGTCCTATTCAAAAAGACAACTGGACCTTTCCAAAGCTACAAAAATGCAAATGGCCATAATAGGCTGGCGCTACTTGGTAACCACAAATGCCTTGGACTAATACTGCATAAGGGCCCCAACAGGATATCCGCACAACTTGCCCCTCCCCTTTAAAAATGTTAGCTCCAGCAAAAAGTTGCACTGCACTACTTCCCCTCCCAGTTTTTCAACAAGTTTACAAACGGCCTGTGCCGTACCCCCGGTGGCCAGAACATCATCGTGAACAAGTACTTTCTCCCCTTTTAATATACTATCCACATGTATTTCCAGTACATCCGTACCATATTCCAGAGCATAGGGCTCACTAATTATTTGATGTGGCAATTTCCCACGTTTTCTTACCGGGACAAAGCCGGCATTAAGACGGGTTGCCAATAAAGGCGCAAAGAAGAATCCCCGACTCTCCATGCCCACCACTTTATCTACTTTTATATCTTGTACCAGTTGAAACAGGGCATCGGCTGCGCCCGCCAAGGCACTAGCGTCCTGCAATAGGGGCGTAATATCCTTAAAAGAAATACCTTCCTCCGGAAAATCGGGAATTTCCCGAACATATTTTTGTAAATCCATTTATTTTGGCTGCCGTAATTTTGTGGTAAATTTAAAAAGAAATATATTTGCAGCCCGTTAAACGGGAAAAATGAATTTACATTTTGGCCTCGTGGCGCAACTGAATAGCGCATCTGATTACGGCTCAGAAGGTTACAGGTTTGAATCCTGTCGAGGTCACGAATAAATAGTCAATAAGAAAAAACGCCAAGTTTACTTGAGCGTTTTTTTGTTTGTGCTATTTTCAAAGCGGAGCTTTGCAGGAGGTGCGACAGCAAATCCTGTCGAGGTCACAAACAAAAAAAAGGAGCTAGGTTGTAGCTCCTTTATTAATTTGCCCAATATTTGCCCATTTCATGGATTTATTTCATACTTCTTAAATGAAATCTCCTGGAACATAAAAAAGGGATGCATGATAAAGGTCTCTTCTGTGCGCTCCTATCTAAGAAGATAGTACTTTTAATTTTACTTCCCTGCCTGAGTAGCCTCATTCCACGTATCCGTTCTAAAAGACGAGGCCGGTAAGAGGTTGTTGTCATACAGGGTGCCGACTATCCAATTTCTCCATGCATATCGCACCGCTACTGGATCAGGTACCTCATCACTGCTCACGAATACATCCTTTCCCTGAACAATCCTTGCAGTGGCAGGATAAAAAACTTTATTCTTTCCAGCGATTTGGAATCCTTCCAACTCGTCATATGTATAAAGACCAGTTTCCGCATTTCTAAATTCCAGGACAATACCGCCATCTTTTACCCTTTGAGTGTTAAAAATTGGGGCTGCACCATCGATAGTTTCGAATCCATAAGTCTGATGAAGTGCATTGAACAACAACCTGTCTGCCACTTCTTTCTTTTTAGGTGGATGGATAAACTTCTCGTCCCCAATATCCATTGTAATAGCTATCCCCGAATTTGGAATCAAATCCAAGCATTGTAATTGGGCTTCACGCAAAAAAGCGGAATTATCAACTCCTTGAAATGCATTGTTGTCATTGTACCTGTAGGGTGAAATTTGCACATAATAAAACGGGAAATCACCAATGCCCCATTTGCTACGCCAATCTTTCACCATGGCCGGAAACAGTTTTTTATACTGCTCCGGATCCATTCTATCCGATTCTCCTTGGTACCATAATGCTCCTTTTATAGTATACGGAATTAATGGATTGATCATCCCATTAAACAATGCTGTAGGAATATTACGGGTATTATTGGTTATATCCACCTCCTCCAAATCCGTACTTTGATATTTGCTTATGGCATCCTGGCTTATCCAGGCCTGAACCTTGCTGCCACCCCATGAAGCATGTATAATACCCACGGGGACATCCAATATTTCTTGCAACTGTTTCCCGAAGAAATAGGCCACAGCACTAAAATTCAAAACACTTTCTGGGCTTGCCTGTTGCCAAGAAGTATGCTTTTCTATATCCTTTAATGGTTCCTTGGAACCAACCCTATCCAATTGAAACAAACGTAAATTTGTATTCTTCGAATTTGCAAGTGCCAGTGTAGCACCATAGGTTGGCTGCCCGGGATACCCTTTGAAGGATTGTGCCATATTGGATTGTCCTGAACACAACCATACTTCACCAAATAGCACATTATCCAATAGAATATGTGATGTTTTACCTTGTATTTTTATATTCTGGGGTATTTTACTATTGGTTGTTTCCACTTTTATACGCCACTCCCCTTTATCATTGGCCCTCGTTTCCAACGTCATATCCAACCAGGAGGCGTTAATGACTATTTTCTCATTAACATCGGCCCAGCCCCATAAATCAATAGAAGTATTGCGCTGTAATACCATATTTGATGAAACAATGGCAGGAAGTTTAACCTCGGCATTACTATATTGTGGAATTAGGACATTAAATAACGCCATAATCATTAGCAAAACATTTTTTTTCATAATGGCACTTTTAGAATTATTGGTTAAAAACAGATGACAAACTACACTATTTTTTTATTTTTAATCTATTAAACATAAGATGTTTACACGTTTTCCCTATTTGGTTTTCATAATTTGTTTAAATAAGGACATTACAGAGCCGTTCCATTTATACTCCTTAACATCAATAGATTGGGCATGAAGCTCATTTTCTTCAACTTATCTTCTATATAATCCACTTGTCCAATAAAAGTGTAAAATACCAAATTATTTTAACCTAACCTTAGCAAGTCTTATCTCAGTAGGCACCAAATATCGTCCTCCCTCACTGGCATTATCGCTACTGGAATAATAACTGATCCACAAAATATTGTCATGATATACCAATCCGGGATAGCTGCTATCACCATTTGCTGGCAATTTAAGCAGTTCCTTGGATTCGCCCGTCTCCGGATGTATCTCGAATATCACCATGGTCCCCCACTTTGTCCTGCCTCCCGCAATAAAGCGACCGTTATTTAACATTATAATCTTAGGTCCGCCCAAATTGACAGTCGGCATCCAAGTCCACTCTTTGTAAGGGGGGGGAAGATTTACCAATAGCATTTCCTGTACGCATAAGGCAAATTGCCGTACCGTCCGGTTTAAAAACAATGGACGATTCATTGCCCTTGTAGAAGTCGGATACAAGAACCTCCCAATTAATGCCATCTTCACTTCTGTACAATCGCGTTCTGGAAGCCGGACCAACCGTGTGATATCCTATACCATATGCAACTCCATCATGCCAGGTTACACTCCAAATCCAAATATTATTTTCTGCAATCTGAACAGGGTCTCCCCAATCTTTACCATTATTGCTGAACCAGGCAAAGTTTTTATGTTTATCCGGGTTTGGATGGTAAACCTGGATGGCCGAGTTCAGCATCAACTGGTTGGCCAAAGTTATGTGCCGATTCAAATCAAAAAATCAAAGAACGCTCTGTATATACTATATTTACTATACTTTTAAAGAGTTGAACATTTCTTAACGCAACAGCACTAGCAAAGAAATATAACCATCTTCATCAAAGCATTTCTTATAATCTTTAAGTTTTTGCATTCATACTTCTTTCTGTTTGGATCTTTTAAAGTTTATAAAACAAAACCTAAGATTAGGTTTACAATGTTTTTGACTACCTCTATAATGTACCGATAAAGTAGATAAAAGTTTACTTTATAAACTTTATTGAATATAGATCGGCATCTTTCATATAGATACGTAGCCGTACGGGTTTTGAAGCCAATTTATCCAATTCTCCATTCCATAATACAGTTCTGGAGATTTCATTTCCGATTACCGGACGTGCTTCCTCCATGGTAAAGCCTGGAATAGGGGTTCCATTTTCATCCTGCAACTCAAACTTTATTTCGCCTGCAGCGGAAGTAGAATAGTTGATCTCAAGCTTGGATCCGGTAAAAGTAAATAATTTGGTCGTTAAATAGCCACCACTGTAGCGCTGAGATAGATGTAAAACCATCGATTCTAAGTGAGTAACGATTTAAATTTGCGGTAGGCTGGGCATAGTTTTGATTAACATATAGGGACATTTCTTCAGGACTGGTCTGTACCACATTAAGCGCAGGGTAATTTGATCTTGAAACCCAATTGTCCAGACCAATTCCGGGACGAATAAATGCCTCCATGAATGTCCGGGTATATTCACTTCCACCTCTTGATGTCATAAAAAATGCATCTGAGCAATCTTTGAAGTACTTCGGATCAACATTAAATTCTTCGGCCTGTTTATCGGTCAACACCTGTTTGTCTGGCATAAACCTGCCGCCGATGGCCACGTAGATATGCTGTGCACGGTAATAAGGACTGGTCTGATTGGTATACAGATGTTCGAGACGAGTGTTGCCAAAGGTCATTTGTTCAGGTGCCGTCCAGTTAATAAAGTCCAATGAGGTAGTACGGCTAACACTCCTGATTCCTTTATAGCCTACACCTGTCCAACTTCTGAAATAACATACATATTTCTTTTCCGTCTCTGACCAGAAGACAACATTTTGTGAATCTAAAATGCCATCGGTAAAAACAGCTTTTTTCTGAAGTTTTTTCCAGTTTATTCCATCCGGTGAGACAAAAGCTATTAACCCACTTTCTCGAACACCTGCCAGTGCTTTGTATCTCTGACTTGGTTTTGTATCAGGGTTGGAATCAAGAAATGGGCTAAAATTATGGGATAAGGGTGCGGCATTCGCCAGGACCACATTATTATCTAAAGTCCCATCTATTTCAAAAAGTCTTAAATTGGGTTTTACCCAGTTAATACCATCTTTTGATTCTGCATAACAGGTAACCTCCGCGTCATTTCCATCTTGGCCGGCCACTCTAATGCCTCTGTAATATAATCTATACGTATCTCCATCCTTGATAATGGTGCTATACCCACTAAAATTCCCCTCCCAGGGCTTATCAAAGGTCAATACCGGACCTTCATCAACAGGAGTATGCTTTACAATTTCTGCACCATCAAGATTGTCAATCAAATATTCATCAACAAAAATTTCTCTCCTGTCTCCCAATTCTATTTTGTCTTGGCAGAAAATGGAAAATGGAAAAAACAAACAAATTGCTATAACGATTATTTTATTTATCATAAGTTTTATTATTTAAACTCAAGTTCTAATCTAATCCACGAAATTAGAACTTGAGTTGCATTAAAAATTAAGTTACAATGATTAGTTGTCCTGATAGCCAGGATTTTGGATTATTTTGGGTTCCAAGCTTAAAATATTTAATCCGATTGGCCACAACAATTTATGATCATTACCCGGATTATCCCTAAAATAGGGAACCAATTCCGATGTCTTGTTAAATCGAATGATATCCCACCAGCGTTTGCCTTCATAGAAAAATTCCAAAAGCCTTTCATTCAATATAATTGAATCATTTTGAGTCACAGTTCCATTTACAAAAACATGGTCATCATAATTGTCGCCATAAGCTCGTAACCTTATTTTGTTAATTGAAACTGAAGGATCTCTACCTAGTGCATTCTCTGCTTCAGCTTTCATTAATAGCACGTCTGCATAACGATAAACAATAACATCATCTAAAAAATACCTAGTCCCATTTTCAATTAAACCGTCAAATTTAACTTGTATGCAGCCATAGAAATTTGTGTATAGCCCTGTATCTTCATCAAGGCTATACAATTCAATGAAACTAGCATCCTTACGTTGGTCATCTTCTGAAAATTTGGAAATACTGTCATCGGTAAGCGTCCAATAATTTGCACCCCCTGGAACACCCAAAGCTTCAGCCGCACTTGGAAGGGCATTGGGAGGTAATTGGTCAAAATACATATTGGCCATGAAAGTTGAAGAAGATTCAAATTGTTGAAAATTACTTGAAAAAAGGATTTCCTTATTTCCTTTATTATCATAGTCAAAAATTCTTTTAAATTCAGGCAATATGTCAACATCACTCGATTCAACTTCATTTAGTGCGTCAAGAGCAGTTTCAATATCCGCATTACCACCATCCATTACTTTACCGGTCCATAGATAAACATCACCTTTCAAGGCATAAGCTGCGGGTTTTGACCACCTATTCCTTCCTGTTGTAAAATCATTGTTAGGAAACAGGGTTAATGCCTCTTCTATATCACCTTTAACCAAGGTAAAAACATCAGAAATTGATGAACGATCTTTATACATCTTTTCAGGATCATACCCTTCTGTTGGCTCGGTGAACAATATAGCTTCTCCCCATGTCTTTGCCATTACAAAGTAACAGAACGCCCTCATTGTGTATGCTTCTGCAAGAATCCTACTTTTATCTCCTTCATTAATAAATTCAATATCGGGAACATATTTGATGATTAGGTTGGCATCATTCACCACTTGATATAGGACATACCAACTAGGACCGGCGTCCGTTGCATCAAGCGTATTTTCAAATATCCGTAATGTCGAAAAATCATTTCCAACAGATTGTTTCATACTCTGACTTCTAGCTTCCCCCCATAGAAAAAGGTTCCTTGCCGCTACGTCCCTAAATCGGTCATACATGCCATATAAACCACCCGTAGCATCATCTTGGGTTTTCCAGAAAGAAGTTGCGGATATGGTGCTGACGGGTTCTATATCCAATTCATTATTACAAGAATATATTGGCAATAATGAAATTAGAATCCAAATAAATATTTTATTAATTTTTTTCATCGTTAATAATTTTAAAAATATGTTAGAAATTAATAGATACGCCAAAAATCACTTCTCTTGGAATAGGGTATGCCGTATCCGAATCTGACTCTTCAGGGTTAAGGCCCTCATATTTAGTAAAATAATGTAAATTATTGCCCGTTAAATGAAATCTAAGGCTTTGTAAATTAATTTTTTCTAGAATCGAGGTTGGTAAACTATAAGCTAAAGTGACCTCTCTTATACTTAAATAATCCGTTTTTTGATAATATCTGGAATTCCCTCGGGCATTCCAAACATTCCAGTTTGCATTTTGATCAGCCCAATAATATTTAGGTATATCTGTAATATCCCCTTGTTCTTGCCATGATCTTAGTACCTTTGAACTTATTGCATTAGCTCCCGAAAAATTACCTTCGATTCTTGCGCCGGTTTCATAATACAAAGTACCTCCCAATGAATAATCCAAACGAAAATTCAAGCT
Source organism: Flavobacteriaceae bacterium (assembly GCA_041392165.1). Classification (GTDB taxonomy): domain Bacteria; phylum Bacteroidota; class Bacteroidia; order Flavobacteriales; family Flavobacteriaceae; genus Arenibacter. Next base: position 1,162,422 of record JAWKMN010000001.1, on the reverse strand, counting down.
TAGGTTTTTGTACTCGAATAGATTGGAAAAACCACCTGTCAAGTCAGGATATTGATTTCCCATATAAACCCTGTCTCTGGTATCTATTATATTATTATTGTCAGCATCCAACCAATTGACATCTCCTCCATGTTTGGTTTTATCATCCCTTGGTATTAGTGTGTCTACAGGGCCTGCAGCTGCTTCCTCATCGGTAGCGTAAATACTAACTTGTTTGTACCCATACAAATCCCCAATTCTTCCACCTTCCTGCAAACCTCCTTTCCAGGCATAATCACCTAACTTGGAATCCCATACATAAAAACCGCCAACCCGATTATTTTCAATTCCATTTGGTGGAAGTTTGAGGATTTTAGTATTTACTTTCGCCGTGTTAAACGAAATATTCCATTGAAAATCAGATGAATATGGGAGTATATGTGCATTTACTCCAACTTCAAATCCCCTATTTTCTAAAGACCCGTAGTTCGTAATTATATTACTGAAACCTGTAGAAGGAGGCATATCAAGTGTTGTTAACAAATTATCACTTACCCGCCGATAATAATCAAACATAACATCAATCCTTCTATTGAATAGGCCTAGATCAGCACCAAAATCCAATGTTTTTGATTGTTCCCACTTAAGGTCCTGATTAGGTAAAATAGAAATCTGCAAGGCTGAATTAGTATCATATATGGCACTGGAACTATATTCCCCCTGAGCCTGATAAAATCCAAGACCACTAATATTCCCGGTTACTCCATAGCTCCCCCTAAGTTTTAACTGCATTAAATTTTCTGGTATTAAGGCCGTCCAAAAATCTTCTCTGTCTACATTCCATCCAACGGAAACCCCAGGAAAAACCCCCCATTTGTTTTTTTCACCTAAATTGGATGCTCCATCGTATCTTAGACTCGCACTTAACAAATATTTTTGTTTATAACTATAGTTGGCTCTTGAAAAGTAACCCAATAGTACATGATGTGTTTCTTGGCCAAAAACCGATGTTGGTACGGCAGAGGCATTTAATGTTGGAATTAGATCGGTTGCAGCACCATTTCCGTTTGCTCGGAATTCATCTATATCTCTTCCCAGATATGAAAACCCGGCCATCAAACTAAAGTCATGATCCATCGAGTTCTTTGCGTAGTTAAGGACACCACTTAATTGAGGACTGAAACTTTGGGAGAAGGAGGCATTGGCATTACGGGAAGTATTATAGGAAGAAACCCCATCCCAATATGCTGTTCTGAAATTTCTGAAATAATTGGTTTTTTGAAACCATGAAAATTGCGGTTTAAATGATAAACCCGGTAAAATATTAAATTCCCCTCCTACAATTATAGTTATATCATTTGCCTTATTTTTCGGTTGATTAACAGATAAGGCGTATAAAGGGTTTGAATAACCAAAATTCCGTCCATAAGCTAGGGTTCCATCCTCAAAGTACAGCTTGTTGGTTGGTGGTGCAATTAGCCCGGTTTTAAAAATATTCCCTACGGAATACACCTGGTGGTTCTTTACATTTGAATATAGCACCTTCCCAAATGCCTTAATATTATCCGTTATATCAATCTCACCACTTAAATTCAAATTATATCTTTGATAATCGGTCTGGATCGCAATTCCTTCATTATCCGAATATCCAAGGCCGAGATTAAAGGTTGCTTTGTCGCCTCCTCCTGAAACCGAGAGCGAATGGTTATGTGAGACAGCAGTCCGAAATAGGATATCCTGATAGTCGGTGTCAGAAAAAATAAGTACTTTGGAGGGGTCAAGAGGATCAGTGATACTTTCCCATCCTTCATTTAACTTATGTTCATTCTCTGGTGTAAGTAATTGTACGCTTGAGTATGTATTTTTGGTCAAGTCATTCCCAATTCCACCATTATAGGTAGGCCCGTTAAGTTGTCCTGCAAGTGCCGGAAGAATCTGGGTGGTCGCGTACAGGCCCTTTCTTGAGTAGTAAACAAAATCTTTCGCACTAAGTAAATCATGCCTCCTACTAGCTTCACCAAGTGTTACACTGGATTTATAATTAACCTGTGTCTTACCACTTTGGCCCGATTTAGTTTCTATAATAATGACCCCATTAGAGCCTAAGGCACCATAAATAGCGGTAGAGGCGGCATCTTTCAAGACTTGAATCGATTTAATGTCCGCCGTGTTAATGTCGTCCATGTTATATCGGGTTACACCATCTATTACGTATATTGGAGAAGCACTATTTGGACTTTTAATCGAAGTACCTCCTCTAATTACTATTCGGGGAGAAGCTCCAGGCTGTCCTGATGTGCTTTGAACCCGGACCCCGGCCAACGTTCCCTTAAGCGCAGTAGCGGCATTGGTAAAAGGTATATTCTCCAAAACTTTATTATCAAGTTTAGAAACAGCTGTTGTTAACGTACGTTTGGATTGACTCCCGTACCCAACCGCTACGAATTCATCCAATCCAACCACTTCCGTCTCCATAATAATATTGTAATAATTTCTTCCGTCAATAGGTACATCTTGCAACTTAAAACCTATGTACGTAAACTGCAGAACCTCTGCATCAGATGAAATTTCAAGTGAAAATTGACCATCAAAATCAGTCATGGTACCCTGTGTAGATCCCTTAACAAACACATTTACACCAGGAAGTGGTTGACCATCGTTATCTACAACTTTTCCTTGTACCGATTGTTGGGTAATTAAATTTGTAGGCATGGTTTCACTTGTAAGGGGAAGCATTGAAAAAGCACTATTCCGACCCGCATTCAGCATCATTACAACAATAAATAACAGGCGAAAATCTACTTTCCAAAAACTTAAATACAGAATTTTGATCTTGTTTTTCATAGTTTTTTTTTAATTGGTTTGTAATCATTTTAATAAAGCTTTACAGCTATGCAAATACTTAAATTTAATCCCCCTAAAAACCCGCCACATTTAGTGCGGTCATGTTTTTTTTGGTTTACCTGCAAATGATTCATGTTTCATTTTTTTGTTGCTTTGTATAAGAACAAAGTTTTTATACCATAAATACTGTCCATTATACTCTACACATAAATGACCAAGAAGCAATCTTCCTGGAAGGCCCTTCTTCCAACATTCACTCAACGCCCGCAATAGACATGATACCCTGTTTTGGGCAATAGGAATCTTCAATCTGACCGATTCCCGTAAAAAATCTATTTGCGCGTCAATTAAAGCAACTTTGGAAAATAGAATAATTTTACTGAATCATTAATTGGTTGCGTAAACCTTCTTATTTTCAATGCTCATATCAATCACACATAATCAAATATAATCAAATATATTGATATTTAAAACAGATATAGATATAATTTCAAAAAAAAACAAAAAGTATATGTGTGACTATAAACTTATATATAAAAGGATATTTGGGTTATTGACAATATCAACCATAATCAATCAAATATAAACATATATATTTTCTATTCATCAATGGCGAATTTTCGATACTTCTTTTGGGGTAATTGCAGAATTACGTAACTTGATTTTTGGTCCTATAATTGAATTTTATCGAACATCCTCATCACATTGGGATGGAGATGGGTTTTGCAGGACGATAAATCGCGAAATAGGAACTCCACTGATTAATTATCATATTGGAAAAAGGGTTTACTGATCCTAATCTTGAAGGAAGTTTAAATCTAATGCAAGGATTCGGTTTTTCCGAAAGCAATTGGAAATTACAATTTGCCCGTTAAATGGGATATCGTATGGGTTCTGATTCGGCATATTCGAAATTTGGAAAGCCCTCTTCGATTGCCTCAATAAAAAACATTACTATTTTCCGAGTGTAATAAAGTCTGAAAGACGGACAAATCAATAAGCCCCTCTATAAGCATAAATAGTACCAAGTCTCCCTATTAAAGTATTTACTTGTTTTATTTCTTACAAAACCCAATCTCCAAATCATATATTATGCCAAACGTGCAAATCCAGAACGGTTTCCGTTATTTCCTACTTCTTCATGAATGCGGCCACTTTCAATGATTTCCCCCATTTCTTCAAAAACCAGATCGAGCGCATCGATCAATTTTTTATAATGCTCCTCTTTATGTGCATACATTAAGTAAAAGGTTGATGATACCAGAAAACCATGATCTAGCATTTTTCTTATATATAGCGCTTTGGCATCAAGAGAATCCGTCCCCAGTTGAAAGTTCAGTGTGGGTGAAGGCGGCATGCCTCCAATTGCGATTTTGCAACTGGGATGGCGCTCGGCAAGAGCCCTTAAGGAATCTTGAAGCTCTTCTCCTCTTTTCCAAACGACTTCCTGGACGTTCAAGCGCTGGACTTTTTCAAAAACGGCCAAGGCCGCAGCTGTCCCAACGCCATCGGTCCAATAGCTGGACGAAATAAAACTGTCATTGGATTTGCCCATAACTTCTTCACGCCCTATAATTGTTGCAAACGGATAACCGTTGCTCATCGCCTTGGCATAAACAACCATATCCGGATCAACCCCGATGTTGGAAAGCGCCCCTGGAAAACCGTAACGTAAGCCACTCGTGATCTCATCGATTACCAATACCCCGCCTGCTGCACGGCATTTTTCGGCTACTTTTTCAATAAAATCACCCTTGGGCCATTGTGAGCGCATTGGCTCCATTACTATTCCAGCAAAATTTCCCTTAAGCTTCTGAAGTGCAATATCCAATGAATCCAGATCGTTATATTGAAAAGGCACGGATGTACCGGCTAATTCCCGGGGCACACCTTTCGGTTCCAAACCGGGCAGTAGATGTCCATCCAGTGCTTCATCATCACTTAAATTTGCCGCAAGGTACCAATCACTCCAACCATGATATCCGCAAATGGCTATACCGCTATTACCCGTGGCCGCTCTGGCAGTGCGCACCGCTATGGCCATTGCTTCACCTCCCGAACGGGCAAATCGTACTTTGCCTGCCCAAGGGTGCAATTTTAGAATTGACTCCGCTAAAATTATCTCCTGCGGATTTACTAATGAGCAATACGAACCTAACGATATCCGGCGCCTTACTGCTGCATTTACCTCTGGATCTGCATAACCAAGAAGTATCGCGCCAATGCCACCTACGTAATCAATATAGTGCCGGCCGGATGTATCCCATACCTCACAACCAGAGCACCGCGAATAATAAGAAGGCCAGGGATGGGTGTCAAAACTCTCTGCCCTTTTGGAAAGCAATCCGGTACCTCCTGAAATTACGGATCGGGCACGTTCCCATAACTCTGGTCCATTTGTTTCTGAAGGTAGTGCCTCGGTTGGAAGGTGTGGTTTAAGCAAACGTAAAGCATTGTTTAGGAAAATATCCTTTATGTCTTCAGTTGTCAGGCCCTCATCTTCGCACATCTCATGCAAACACAGCAATGACTCAATTCCTACCAATGTCATTTTCGTTTCGGTAGGAGTCTTAAAATCAGACCTTAGATTCTCAGGAAAATGCCAATAAAAATGTGATCCGGTCGTTATACACCGTCCTCGCATCTCGCTTATGGCAAAATCAGAACCCCAAAGAATACGACGTGGTCCTAATGCATTCCATACCGCTCTGTATGACTCGGTTTCACCTATCGCCGATGTATCCACCACCACATTATCAAGATCCGTCAAGATATGCAAACCGCTTCTTGCATTTCGATAATTAAAACTTCTTGCATTATGGGCAAGAACAAGCCTTACATTGGGATAAGTTCGGCTAAGCCGCCTTATCTCATTTTGGTTGTCTTTATTGGCAATTGCCTCATCCATAACCATATGAAGAAGCATAACCCCGTTTATTTCATTCAATATTTCCCACATCCACTCAGGCGCATATTCAGCTATGGATGCGTTCATTGTATCTGGTCGTTCTGCATAAATATGATAAACTTTCAAACCACAAAAAAGGCCATTCCTAAGTTCATCCGCTGTTTGCAACGGGTCGTCCTTGGGAGACACTACTTTTAAAGCCCTGCTCAAAGACGTGCCGTTCAATCGGGTCTCTTCTCCTACCCACCTATTCATTTCATCTAGATTTGCTGTTCGATGCGGCATTCCAAAATAGAGCCCATGAATCGTCTTGGCAGGCATATATCGTAACAATGCATTCCGATGTTCTGTACAGCCCAATGTACCAACATCTTTTAAAAAAGGCCACGCATCCGAAGCAAAATGCGCGGGATTATAAGGATGGGCATGAATATCAAATATTTCATCTGGAATAAACCCCTCCAATTTGGACACAATAATATTATAATCCTGCTCCCGTAATACTTCTGTATATTTCATTTTAAATTTTTTCTTTGAATTGATTGTATTCGGTTAGGCATTCAGCCCACCATCCATCAATATATTCTCCCCATTGATATAGGCTCCCGCATCGGATGCCAGGAGAACCATTAGGCCTTTAATATCATCATTGTTCGCCAAACGGCCTGCCGGTACCTTTTTGTTATAATTTTCAAGGAAACGTGCCGGCTGGTTGTTGAACAACCCCCCGGGACTTACACAATTGACCCTTATGTTTTTAGGGGCCAATACCTTTGTCAGGTAACGGGTAAGGTTGATCAATCCGCCATTGTGGAAAAAATAATCCGGTGGGGGGGTTCCCATATCGGTTCCCTCGTAATTGGAAAGATCGGGACCTTTCATCCCCATCATGGAACTGATATTGATAACACTTCCTCCTCCGTTTCTCCCCATAATGTCGCACATTTCACGCAATATGTCCATCATGCCAGTGGCGTTGATCCGCATGGATTCCGCAAAATTTTCTATAGGATCATCATACCCTTTCATGGGGCGCGCAACGGCATTGTTTACAAATACGTCTAGTTTGCCGAACGATTCCAAAATTTCCTTTTTGAGCAACAACACGGATTCATGGATCCCTTGATCTAACTGCCGGGCATGGACATCCAATCCTTTGTCCCGAAAAGCTTGGGCAACGGTCTCCGCATTTTTTAAATCGCGGGAGGCTATAATAACCGTTCCGCCCGCTTCTCCAAGCCCTTCCACTATGCTTTTGCCATAGGAGCCCGCACCACCGGAAACCAGAATAACCTTTCCTTTTAAATTCAATAAATCTTTTACGTTCATCTTATCAATTTTTATGGATTGTTATTATAAATACACCGTTTCGCCCCCATTTTCAAGACTTTCCATTGCCCCGATCAGAGTTTTAACGATCATTTCCGTTTTTTCAAATGGGAGCCTGGGCCTACCCTCTTCCACCGACCGGACAAATTCTATAATATTGTCCCTGAACATGGAATACGAATTTTTAATATCGATCAATCGCCATCCTTTTTGTCCGAACAATGAGACTTGAAAGGTAGGGGAGATGTCCATAAAAAGGTGCAAAGTGCTCAGGAGCCCATTTTCAAACCGAATAGAGACAATGTCCTTTCCGCTTTTCCCTAGGTGTTTTACCGATATCGGTTTTGGGTCGTCCAACAAAGAAAACAAAGCTTCCAGGAGATGTACGCCATACTTGGCCCAATCTTTTTTCCCAACGGCAGTGGCCAGTTCCAAAGGGCCCAAGGATGATAGTTCCTGTTTAACGATCCTGCATTCATTGGAATAACGCATGGAAGAGCAGGACATAATGAATTTTCCTTTGGTGTTTTGGTCTGAAAAATATTTCAAATCTTCAAGGGTAATGGCGAGTGGCTTGTCTATAAAAATGGGAATGCCCGCATCTATAAAAGGCTTTGCCATAGCGACATGGTTTTTTGCATCATCCCTGGCCAATATTACCGCATCCACCATGCCGACCATTTCTTCCAGACTATTGGCAATGGTTTCGATTTTTGCAGTTTTGGCAATGCTTTCAGAAATGTGCCTGTCCTGGGTCCAGACACAGCTTACTTTTGCACCACGGATTCCCAAGGTATCTTCATTGGCTTTTAGATAATTGGATACCGCCGGGTAACCCATGGCATCTATTTCCGCCGCATCGTAACACCCATTTATTATGGCCGACCACGAGAAGGGATGGGCATTACCTTCGCTCATTCCAATAATTCCTAATTTTATCATATCTTTTAACTTTATTAAAAATCTATCTCCCCTGACCGTCAAAACTTAATATTGCATTTGCAGCAGCCATTGTTATTTCTATGTTATCCTCATCAATGCCTTTATCCATAAACGATGTGAGAAATGGTATGTCTTCTTCAGCGGCAATATCTTGGTATACGGCTAGTGAGGCAGCAATTTCATTATTATTCGATGAGTATATTTGTTTTTCCAACTTTTCCCTGCATTTATGTCCTCGTGCGGAAAACAAAGAATCTTTAGGTGTGTTTGCCAGCGTACAGGTTAATAAACTTGTGTATAAGGGCGAATCCATAGGTTCGTTCATAGCTCTAGAACATAATATATTCCAATCTTGAGTACTTATATTTTTCATTTTATATAAGGCAAACAAAGCTATTCCCTTGATTGAAATAGGCTCGTCGGATTTTAAAATGATGTCCATGAATTTGTTTTTTACCTTAAGCATATCCGCCTCTGAAGTGTATGCCGTACCCCAATAGGTATACCCCCACAAAGGATTGTGTGCGCTTTTTAGAATGGAATCCGTCACCTTAAAAGAGATGGTATTTGGGGATACTTTTAGTTTTGCCAAAGATTCCGCGGCATGAACACGATCAAGAGAGGTATATTTTTCAAATACCGATGAAATGGAATCCAGCCATCTTTTTTTTTCCTCGGTAGCAGTTGCTGCCTGATTCAGGACACGCCAAATCCCTATGCGGTAATAGGGCTCATTTCTATTTTGTTTTTCTTCCTCAACAAAAATATCGTGTACATTATTTGAATAATCATGATTAAGAATGTACTCCGCAGCATGTACCTTTTGCCATTTGGAGGAATTCTCTAAGGCATACTGTAACTTATCCTTAGCGGTTTTGACTACTGATTCTGATTTAAAGTGCTTTTTATTCATTTGACAACTAAAGATTGGGGCACTTATTAAAACCAGGATGAATATCCGATTATATTTAAAAACCCCCATATATTATTTATTTTCTATTTCCAGAATAGTGCCTGCAATATAACGGGGGCCGTTATCCTGATTGAAATAATAGATTACCAAAACTCTATTATCTTTTAATTGGGTAGTCCAGGTATAACCAATATCTGTAGAGCCACCGTCCTCTCTAAGTACAATCTCAGGAGCCGTTGCAAAATCGGTACATTCCGGATTCAAAATACGCGCCCGAATGCCATAGGGCTTATGACGGTATCCATAGGTAAGCAAAACCCTATTGTCCTTTAACCGCAATGCATTTAACGGATGTCCCTGGAAACCCATTGATTCCCATTTAAAAGTTTTGCCCCCATCCGTTGAACGGGAAATAACAGCTTGGTCCATCAAAACCTGCCGTTCTTAAAAAACCTACCAGATCACCTTTAGGGGTCTCAATAATGGAGGCTTCATTGAATGATATTTTGTCATCTACCGCCACAGGGGAAACATAGTCCCAGGTCAACCCTTTATCGTTGGATGTAATAAGGTGGTTCGAGGTCTTGTTAGGGGTATCATGGGCCGCTACTATCCATAAAATTCTACCATCATTGGCTTCATATAACGCCCCCCTGTTATATGCTTTTACCGGGGAACCAAATGCATCATTTAAAACTTCCGGTGCTATATGTGGAGGATATATGGCATCACCCCAGGTTTCCCCACCATCGGTAGAACGAACCAAATAGCCCCCTAAAAAAACGGCGGTCCCCGAATTGATGAAACTAGGTTGCTTTAAATTGGCTATCCCCTCCGGCCTAAGAAAGGCCCAGCCATAACTGGTGCAAAGAAGCGTTCCGTCCTTCAATTGCAACAGACAAGGATCCTGTGACCCCCCAAACGGATGGGAGTAAACCAACTCGGGGTCCTCTGTCCACGTTTCCCCATTGTCACTGGATCTAACCATTACCAAGTAACTGTTGGGATCAACGTGGTTTGAGCCGGACTCACCAAATATTTTACGGTCCGGTGCCCGACGAAAGGACACCAACACATCTCCATCGGGCCTAGTTACTACAGACGGAAAGGTAGAATAAAATGTAGAATCCTTATAAATAACGATATCCTTTATCTTACGAACACCCTCTCCCAAGTCTTCCGATTCTTCATGCATGGCCACAGGGGGATCCTCGGTTTTTACTCCCTGATCAGATTTGTTTAATTTCTTATCCGTACATTGTACCATACCCATAAGAATCAAACTCAAAAGCCCTATTTTTTTTATTTTACGTTTCATAAAAATTATATTTGTACACTAATTACTGTTCGGAACAAGTATTATGTTAACCATCCCATTCTCTCCCATTTGACCAGATCTAAAAAATCAATATCCGGGTACTCTAGTTCCTTTGCTTTCTTCAATAATTCGGAATTTAAATAATCGCCATCTGCAACACCAATGGAATTTTCTAAATATTCTATCCGATCAATACCTACAAGCACAGAGGATACTTGTTCTGAGGACAATGCAAATTTCAATGCCAATGCGGCAAGATCACAGCCTAGATCGCTCCATAATTCCTTATAGGACCAAATATGTTGTTCCACCTCTTTTAATGCGGGGTGCAACGACCTTCCCTTATTGCTCAAAATTCCCTTAAACAAAACGGAACGGACCATTATCCCGATTCCATTCCTTTCTGCCAACGAAAAGTTGATCTCTTGTGATTGATCCATCAAGTTATAAGGCAACTGTACCACGTCCCAATTTCCACTTTCTATGGTTTTCTTGGTATCTTCCACAGCATATGTGGAAACACCGGTTGCACGGATTACGCCCTTTTCCTTATAGTCAAGAAAGGTTTGCGCAATCACCTCGTTTTCCAGGATCTCAAAATCGGCCTGATGCAACATATACACATCTATATAATTGGTCTGTAAGGCCTTGAGGCTCTCCTCCAAGGATCTTTCAATAGTTTCCCTTATTTTTTTTGGCGAAGGCAGAACTCCCGATTCCTTACGTAGTTTACAGCATTTGGAACTGATTACCACTTGATCTCTTTTTAACCTAAAAGCTTGTCCCATAATCTCTTCACTAACCCCGTACATACGTGCGGTATCAAAAAAATTAATTCCCCTATCCACAGCTGCGTGCAATAGATTGATCGATTCATTACGAGAGAGCATATCGTCTTTACTTTTGATCCCAATTCCGTACGGCATTCCTATTTCGACACCTCCAAAGGCTATTTCGGACACATGAATGCCAGTTGTTCCCAGTTCTCTTTTTTTCATCACTTATATTATTAGTTATACTTTAAAACCTCTCAAGCCCCGTGCAACAATTATATCATTTCCCATCTTAATACCTTGGTATTATGCAGGAGGTATGGCACTTACTGCCTCGGTATATTTTTTCTTCAATTCAGGATTGGTTTGGGTGTGGTCTGCTCTGTACACGAAGAGCAGTCCGAGACGGGAATTGCTGGAATGATTGGGTTCGGAATAATGAATCGTTTCACAATGATGAATAGTGGCGTCACCAGAGTTGAGCAAGCCGCAAAATTGATCTGATTTCGAAGTATTTGGCTGTTCAATTAAGCCAATTGAATTACCGGTCACACCAGAGATTTTGGTGGGCCTCATACCGTCCTTATGTGATTCTTTGATAAAATAAACCGGTCCGTTCTCCTTAGTTACGGGATCAATTGCTATCCAAAGCGTAAGCATGTCCGGTGGCGACTGACAAAAATAGGCATTGTCCTGGTGATAGGGAACGGCAGAGCCTACCAACGCAGGCTTATTAAATGTCTCAACACCAGCAAGTACAGGCTTGCCATTCACAAGTTTGGAAATCAAAGATATAATCTCATTACTTTCGGCCAATTCTTGAAAATACTTGTTGTGAAGTTCCAGTCTCCAAAGATTTCGGATGGTCTTGCCATCTTTTTCCATTGTTTTGGCATCTGCTGGCAAAGAAGATAAATCCTCTCGCATATATCGCTCTAATTCCTTTCGGATCTCTGCAACGATTTCCTGCGAAAAAAAATTTCTGATACGAACTACCCCGTCCCGTTGATAGGCATCCAACAATGCTTCGGAATGATGTTTTAGTTTAAATTCATTCATAATTTGAGTTTTTTTCAAAATTTTATACTTTACTATGTTTTTCCACTTTTAAAGGTTTGTTTGTAAACAGAAATAAAACATTAACGCCGGATCCCAATAACATTTTTGCAATTGATCGCCCCAGATATCCTACCTCTCCCATTGCCCAGATAGTTTTATTTTCTGTTTCAAACATTTTAATGGGATGTGTATCACTGAAGATGAATTTAGAAACAATTGAGCCAGATAATTAGTAGACTCACCTTCATGACGAGAATAATAGGACACTCCCCCGACACGTAAATTCCCTTATTGCCCAAAAGTCGTTTTTTCATAATTGCAGAATTATTTGTACGGGCTTTCCGTTCTTTTTTTATTTGTCTCCGTTTCGTTTTCTTTTCCGGAATCGAATCCTTTGACTATATTGCGGCAATAGGTGGATAGACCCACAACATCGGCCCCTACGCTAACAAAATGATAGCCCATATCCAGTAATTCGTTCAAATTGTCCAAACTGCCAACTGTTGCTGCATATTTGCCGTATTTATTGGCCATTTCCGCTACCAACTTTCGGGTTTCAATTAATTTTGGATGATTCCATTCTCCAGGGGCGCCGATACCTTGGCTAAAATCCCCGGGGCCAAAAAATAGCATGTCGTATCCCTCCAATGCCGCAATTGCCTCAATATCCTTTAAGGGCTCAGGATCTTCTATCTGCAATGCAACAAAGCGTTGTTTATTCGCCAGTTTAATGTATTTGTTGAAATCAAGCGCCGTATAGGCTCCGTCAGCATTTCCCCCATCAATTGGACGACGACCGATGGGATGAAAACGAACCATATCGATAACCTTTTTGGCATCTTCCAGGTTCATAATATGGGGAACCATAATCCCGGTGGCATCCATTTCCAATGGTCTTATGTAATCGCTGTAACCGCCACGAGAAACCCTGACCATGACATCGGTGTCATGTGCTTTTGCCGCCCAAATTCCTGCAGCAAGGGCTGACCAATCCTGGCCAATATGCTCTTGATCCACCCAAACACAATCGAATCCCGAAATAGCTACGATTTCGGAAACTTTTGGATCGTTCAGATTGACTTTAAAACAACTGGCCGTCTTGCCGGCCCTTAATTTCTCTAACACTTTACTTCTTCTCATATTTTTTGCTATTAGATATTTGTCGAAATTGTAATGACCCAAGAAATGAGTATGCTCCAGAATACTTATTCATTAGAGCGTTTAGCTTCTGTACCTGCAAAAAAACCATATAGTTCTGTATTCACCATCTCAAATTTTATACTAAAAGTATTTTCGTTCTTAGGTAATTCGCTATGCTTTTCCCATCGAACAGTTTGGATAGTACCATCTTTATCAATTGGGAGACAGTCTTCTAAAGAATATCCGGGAATCGTGTTGCCTTCCGCATCTATTAATTCTGCACGTAATAATCCGTTGCTTGCATCGGCGTTTATAATTAACGGCCCATCGGCATTTTGTATATACTTAGTCGTAATAGTGGCCAATTCTTGGTCTGCATTCAACGAAACAAAACCATTCAATCGTAGGGTAGCCAGTCCAATGCCGCTTTGTCTTACCTTACTATCATGTGTATTGTCCCAGCCACCATAATAGATAAGTGTTTTGTCACCGTGATTGAATACAGGGGCACAAAAAACCATCCCATCGTCCCAACTGTTTGTCTTGCCCAAAGGGAGAAATGTTTGCTGATTGGCAACCCTCTCCCATTTTTTATTATCATGACTCACGGCAAGTTGAATATCTATAGTCTCATCACCTGGTTTTTTATACGATTGTAATAATCCGATAAATGAGTTTCCATATTGGGAAACCGTCATTCCATAGGATTGGGGATCCTCCATATCAAATTTGTGACTGATAACAACCTCGGGCTCCGACCAATTTATTAAATCGCTGCTTTCAATGCGCACAATTTGCCTGAACGCCGGCCAAGGTTCTGCCCAACCCTTGGTATAGGCCACAAATTTCCCTGTTTTTCCATCTTGCATAAGAGACATGACGTCACTAATGGATTGGGCTGTTTTATGTGCTGAAAGAACAGGGTTTCCGTCATGCTTCGTCCAATGGATACCATCGGGCGAAAAGGCTACGCACATTCCATCATCCTGGTAACCTTCTTTTCCCAAAGGAAAGTCCCACCAAATCATTTTATACCTTTTGGCCGGATCCGGATCCTTATTGTCCTTTAGTACACTTGGAGAATACAGGTCGTGAAATCCATAGTTGTGCAGGACTATATTATTCTCTGTTGATCCCTTATACTCATTAACTCCCAGTTTTGGACGGACCCAGTTGATGCCATCTTTACTGGTAGAATAAAGAACCGGTGTCTTTTCCTTTATTTCGGCCTTATGATTATAACTCTGATACCAAAATTTAAAAATAGAATCCTGTTCATCGAAAATAACGGTTCCAAAACAATATGGATTTTCTTCCCAAGGAACATCTGCACGTATCAAAGGGTTGTCATTATGTCTTTCGGGCTGATGTAGTTTGGACGTAATATTTGTACTGTTTGCAATCCAGCGATCATCTATAAAAAGTTGCCAATTAGCCGAAGTTTTTGCCAAGGTGCTTTTAAATTGATCCGAAACCGGTACCTCGGCATTATTTTTACACGCTGAAACTTGGGCGACAAAATAAGATATAATTAGAAAATAAATTGAATAGGCCCTCACTCCTCTTTTTTTATTTATAATTCTCTTCTTCATAATTGAATATTCATTACAACCCGCTTGATCGTTATAGGTCCATTGAAAGTACTTCCACCTGATTTGGAATGTGAAACTGTGCGTTATATAAAGCTCCCGGTAATTTAAAACGCATTGCCCGGATGGAGCTTCCTTCTCCCTCTTCGTAATATATGGCCAATATTGAACCGTCAGACAATTCTATCGTGGAAGGGTAGGCTCCCGGAGTGTCGTCAATAAGATATGGTCCTTCCCAGGTTTTGGCTTCGTCACGGCTAATTCTTAAGCCGGTATAATACCCGCTTTTTTCACAATAAGCCCGATATGAAAGTAAAATTTCCCCACTTTTAAGACGTGTAAATGAGGGAGCATGGCCAACGAACCCGATATCATTTACCGGTTTCCAATTCTTTCCAAAATCATTACTTGATGCGTAATGCATATTAACGAGCGAGCGATCTCCACGAAGTACTGCAAAAAGGGTGTTGTCTTCTAATAATATAACATCGGTTTCTGCTGCAAGTACAAGATTTGCATCTTCTCCTATTGGCACCACCTGTCCCCAGGTTTCACCTTTGTCGAAAGAAGGGATAACACCTCCCCAGGCGGCCTTCTTTGAAGGCTCAGACCTATAAACAGGCAATAACCAGGAGCCATCAGGCATCTCTTTAACTTTGGCAGAGCAATTCCATTCCAGTATTGAGGTAGGTATTAATTTAGCTTCCTTTTCCCAAGTGCTGCCATTGTCAAAAGATTTTAGTATATATGGCCCTTTACTGGTCCATTTGATCTGGCCGGTAGGTCTGACTTTTAATTCTGAGTTTTCCGGTTTTTGCTCGTGTAAAAGATCCGGATTGTTGCCATATTTGGAAACTTTATCTTGACTGTAAGAAGGTTCTTCTTCTATTGCACTTTGTGTTTCGGATTTATCGAATTCCAATGAAAAAAAGCTTAGGGTCAACGAACCATCACTCATCTGGTTAATGTGGGGGTCACGATTATCATTAACATCATCATATATAATAGTTGGAGTACTCCAAGTGCGTCCTTCATCTTTTGATCGAATCAAACAAATTCTTCCTGCATTGGGATACTCGAGATTTGGATATGTAACATGGTTGTCACCGTCATAAAACACTACTACTATGTCACCATTCTTTAACCGGCAGGCATCGGGAACGGCTTGATAGTCCCTAGTAATTCCTTTTTTGGAAATTAATTTATAATTAACGGAGTCTTTATTAATTGGCCGTTCTCTATGGGAATCAGGAATTACCTTTTTTGCTCGATAATTTTCACAAGAGCAGCTGAATAAAATAATTAGCATAAGCGAAAAATTTAACCTCATCCTATAACATATAATATTAAAGTTCTTACATTGGTTCATTGAAATACAAATAGATCACCAGCACGTCCAGCCACCATCAACAACAAGATTATGTCCCGTAATAAATGAAGCTAAATCCGACAATAAAAACGTAACCGCTCCTGCAACTTCCTTGGGATCCCCAATTCTTCCCAAGGGGACTTTTAGTTCCAATCTTTCCACAAAGTCCGGATATTCCTTTTGTACAACAGGATTGGGGAACGGCCCCGGGGAAATACAGTTAAAGCGAATTCTTTTTTTTGCATAGAACACCGCCAAATATTTAGCCATTTGTACTATACCGGCTTTCCCCACCCCATATTCCACAGGGTTAACCTTCATGGGCGATTTGTAAATATCGGGGTCCGGAGCAACCAGTCCGTACATGCTCGAAAAAAGTATAACGCTTCCGTGGCCTGCCTTTTCCATTTCATTCCCAATACCTCTTGCCAATAAAAAAGTTGCTGTCAGGCCTATATGATTTACTCTGTCAAACGCTTCCCCGAATAGTTCTTCAAAAGATTTCCCGGAAGAACCAAAGGTCATGATTACCAGGCCATCAGGAATTCCGTATTTTTGGATGTTTTCCCGAATAAAAAATTCTATTTCCTCTTCCTTGCTTATATCCAATGAAACCGGTATAAATTGGTCATTGGCCCCAATGGAAATTCCAAATTCATCCGCTTTGTTGTCCAAATCGGCACATAAAACCCTGGCCCCGGATTCTAAAAGCATTTTCACCGTTGATTGTCCAAGGTATCCCGCGCCTCCAATCACCCAAATACTTTTTTTGCCCAATTTAAAAAGCCCCATAATTTAATTGAATAAGAATTTATTTTAATTCCCCAATCGACATTTGAGCCAAGTAAGCTCCGTCATTCCTCTCCTAACTGCAATAATTGATCAAATGATTTATTCTAGTTTATCATTATCCCGTATCACTTTCAATCAACAACTCAATTACTTGAAGCATGCTTTAGATCAATGTTATAAATAAAAAGGATGTCTCTATTTTGTTACTTGTATTAGTATCACTTCAAATAAAAAATCCTCCTTCTTCACCTAAGGCCTGATACTGTTATTTTTCCATAAGCTCAAAACAAAACTTATCACAACCCCTACAATAAACGACCCCGGAATGATCCATAAAAAGGAAATGGATTCCCCAAAAAATTCCTTGGAAAAACTGATCAACACAGCAGCTACCCCACTGGATAACGTCCCGATAAAAGTTGCGGTAGGTTTTGCCCTTTTAACGAACATTGCCATAAAAAATGGTACAAACAATGGAGCGACCAATAGATTGATCGTTTTATAGGTGATCTCCAACAGATTGCCTTGAATATTACCAACCACTAAACTCAAGAGCACAATGACCAATCCTATTCCAAATGAAATATATTTGGCCATTTTTATCTGATCCTTTTCCGTTATGGCCTTCTTCCTGAATCGAAGAATAAAGTCATTGATTATCGACATGGCGGAAGAATTGATCCCCGAAGAAAGACTGGACATGGAGGCGGCGAGCAAACCTGCCAAAACAAGGCCCGAGAAACCGGCAGGTAAACCGATTACTATAAAGGTCGGGAACAAAGCATCCGTATCGTCCAAAACAGTCTTTCCGTCCGTAAGCAAATCCGGATTCAACTTAAAATAGGCAAATAAAGCAAAACCAAGTACTGCCAAAAGTATGGTGACCAAAGCATTGGACACTATAGAGTTTAAGTACATTCGCCGGGCCGTTTTAACATTCGCAGTTGCCAAATAGCGCTGAATGGCCATTTGGTCCGATCCCGCGGTACATACATACCATCCAAAAGTGGTCAAGACCACAGTTAAAAAACTAAGCCGGGCATGAGGGTCAAAAAACTTCCATTCCGCCCATTGTTCCGGCCATTCTGTTGGAACGATATTGGAAACCCCTTCCAACTTATTCACAATTATAATGATTGCGATTATCGACCCGAAAAATAAAATAGCGGTTTGTACCACATCGCTCAACACAACGCTTTTAAACCCGCCAAATGAGGTGTAAATTACCGTAACCACCCCTATTATAATACTTACCAATAAAGATTTTTCCTCAGGCCAGCCCATTATGGGTACGATAACCTTTTCGGAGACCATAAATATGATCACCGCCATCCAAACAATGCGCATTATTAAAAAATAACTGGCTGCCACTATTCTATTCCGGATATCCAATTTCGTTTCCAACAACTCATAAGCACTGGTTATTTTGAGCCGCATGATATATGGAATAAAATAATAGGCCACCACTAGGTATATGAACGGCAGTGCAAATAATGAAGACCAGATCATTGGTCCGTATTTGATCATTTCCCCGGGCATGGACAAATAGGATACCGCACTGAACATAGTGGCAAAAAGAGAAAGCCCAACCTTCCATGATGACATATTTCTGCCCCCCAACATATAATCTTCGGTATTTTTATTTTTAGTTGAAAAATAAAATCCCAGAAGCAGCATTGAGGTAAAATACCCAATTATTACTATCCAATCCAAAGTGGTTATCGTCATATTTCTAATTTAATCGTTTTAACAAATGGTTTTAAATCAACCTCTTAACATTTCATCGACCATTTTAACAATCAATGTCCCGGCTTCTGCCGGAAAAATACTATTGGAAGCTTCGTATCCACCTTCTTTTTCTGCCTCTTCCGAAACAATATATCCCGCCAGGACCCCATTGGACAATGAGCTTACAAATACGCTGCGAGATGCATTTTTTTTGATTGCCAAAGAGTACTCCACAAATAATTCCCCGGGCAGAAATACAAAATGGACTTCTCCCAGAGCGATGCTGTTTATTTCAATTGGCAAAAGGGCTTTATATACTTTTTCGAGTTCTCCCGCACTGAACATCTTAGCCAGTTTCAGGTTCTCCTCTGCACCAAACCAATCACATTCTACCGTTCTAATTTCGGCAGCGGGCTCTCCCTTTAGGCGCATGGTATCCAATTTATTTTTTACAAATGCCACTTTTGTTTCTGCATCCGCCAGCGCCATGAACTTTTTTCTGGGCAGGTCCAATTGGGATTTTCGAATATGTAAACTAAGGCTATCTTGATAATCGGACCTATTTAATTTTCGGACACCCTCTACGATTCGTTGTCCCAACATATAGCCCAATCGACTTGCCTCGGAAAAGGTATTGGAATCAATAAAATGTCTTGGAGATTGATTTCCGGAAGGACCGGTTTGGTACAACAAAACAACATCCCCACCTAATTTTTCACTAATATACTTTCTGGTGTAACCTGGAAAATCTGCAGAAAATAATTTGGAATCCTCATGCAGTACCGTTGGATGCATGCAATGAACGACCGATAAAGCAAAAATATGGTCCGTATCAAAATCTTTTAAAACAACAATGGGAACCTCAGGGTCAATAGCGCCAGTTTTACTATGTCTGTTTCCCCCAACACCGGTACCGTCCGCTGTTGTTATCGCTATTTTACTTCGCTTTTTGTTCTTAAAAGCTTCCATAAAAACCTTTGAGATTTTATCGACCAAAAACTGTACATATGCCGGATCTGCCTCCGGTACCATGGGATCGTAAAAAATATCGGTAACCGTTACCGGCCCAGAATGCGTATGCGAAGCGGAAATCATTAAATTTTCCCCTTTTATTCCTATTGATTGCTGGACGTATTCCCTGACCCGATCTGTTATTTCTTTGGAAACAAATATGACATCTACCGCACAAAAACCAATTTGATCCTCTCCATTATCCATAATAAGGGCCGAGGCATATAATGGGTCATTGGTTCCTTCACTGGTCCTCCCAACATGGGGATAACCATGAAGAAACATGGGCTTTTGGGGTGTTACATCTATTATGGCCGCTCCTGCAAATAATTTTTTCATTTATTTAAAAATCTTTATTAATCTAAAAATGAGTGCAATAAAAATTTGCCGCATAAACCAACCGCTGTGCTTTCGGACAAAAATTTAATCATTTACTCACAAATCTCTGCTTTTTACATTTAGGTGTTCGTGAATCTTCGATTTCGGTGGGTATGCAAAAAATTAAATTTGTTTATGCTCATTTCATATATCTTCTCCAAATAAGAATCGTAAATTGTTTTTATAGGCTATATTGGCCTTTAAGCCCTTGGGCAACTTATGCAATATGTTGGTTTCCTCCCTGTATTCGCAATCCAATCGATTTTCAACCAATTTACCATCACCGGTGTAATATTTTTGAATCCAATAATTAAAGGGGGTGTCACTTCCCCAAAGCATGGTATCGGGATAGGTTTCGGCCAATTTCGTCATTACGGAAAGTGGATCATTGTAGTCGGCTTTAAAACGAAGGGCCTCGGCAGCAATACTTGGTGAGTTTTGTACGGCAAGTTTGCAATGGATGATGAATGCCGAAAAATCTACGAAACAGTTGTTTAAGGCAGCGGCTTTATTTAAAACCGGTTCAAGAAAACGAGCGGAATGGGCAATACAAATACGAATATCGGGATTCCTTTCCGCCAAAGCCACTATATCCGATGCGCAAGCCCATGGGTCTTCAGGATGGACCGAAGAGTGGAATAAGATCGGCAGGTTCTTTTTACGCGCAAACTCTAAAATGGGCCTTCCCTTGCCTTCTAGGTCATTTACAAAAGCTTGAATGTAGGTAGAAGCGGTCTTGATTCCGAATACGGAATACTCTTCTGATATCTCCTCCATAAACCTTGCCTGTTTGTCAGCTTCCCTTGAAGGGTCGAACATTAAAAATGGAAGTATCCTATCTGCATATTCCGGAAATATCCCATTAATCTCATTTAACATATTCCTATTCTCCAATTCATATGGAAAATTGCAGTACTCGGTTGTGGTCCTGATTTTTGATGAACTACTATCATTTACATAAAAAGCAGAATCCACAAAAGGGAAGGTAACGGAATAATCAATACCGAGCACGTTCATACGAATTACAAGATCCTCCACCGAAAGGGCATAGGGATATCCGTATTGATAAAAGAATTTAGGGGATATACCTACATGCGTATGTACATCTATAACAGCCTCCTTTTGATACAATTTGCTTTTTAACTTATCACCGTACATCAATATCCTTTTTCAAAATCGGGTTCAATATTCATTGCTATAGTTTCCGAAACATAAGAATCTGTCCTCAATAGCTGGTGCACGGATTCGGGCACCAATGGTGTTGGATCCCCATGCAAAACCAGTCGGGTAACCAATCGCTGCCACGAGGTAACGGTACCATGCACTCCAATTCCACAAACCTGCATTCTGTTTTTTGCCCTAACTACCTGGGCAGGCCCAATGGTGGCCGCCTTTGGTGGTACCATTGCCAAATCACCGCTCATGCCAAAACTGCCATGCAGAGAATTTTGTGCCAGTGTAAATGGACTCAGGGTTACGATCCGGGCCTCCATTTCCATCCATTCGGCCATGGAATCCGCTTTAAATTCCGGTGCATCCGGCTCTATAAACGCCAAATGGCCAGTCCAACCCGGACCACTATACACCATATCCGCCTCTCCCAGGTCCGTGATCATCTTACCATAATCGTTTATATTCTTGTTGGTGAACGTATGTATCTGATTTTCGGGAGGACGCAGATTTTTGTCGAGATTGAAGTAAAAATATTTTTTGAATGCGTGTCCAAAACCGTATTTCCATGTTTCAGGGGCAATATTTCCATCTTGGTCCGCATACTCATCCATATTGAACGTGTACAGTTTACTACAATCTACTTTGAACTTATTGAGCATATGTGCCAACACTCTAAAATGCGGCCATGGGTTGGGCATGATCAACACCAAAGCCTCGTTGGCATCGGAAGCCGTCTTGATGCGATGAAAAATATCGAAAAGCATTAAAACGCCTATATCCGCATCAGGAACCACCTGAATCTTGAATTCCGGATTCTGGTGCTTTTCTATATCTTCCCTTTTAATACTTCTTACTCTTTCCAAAACTTTTTTATCCCGAAAAGGAACGTGCAGTGACGGTTCATAATTGAATTCCATACTTTTTTAATTTTTTAATGAATAAATATTCAAAGCGCCAACCAAACCAGCATTTTCCTGATTATTGACAATGATTTTTAATTGTATTTCTCTTTTGATTATTTGGAGCCATACTGTTGATTTTGTAATTGCTCCCGACAAAAAAACAGTATTAATCCCCACTTTTTGACTTATACCGGCAAGGTGTTTTTTCAATTGGCCGATATAATATTTGATAATACCTGCACAAAATTGATTGGCTTCTTCCATGGTATTGAATTCAAGATTATCCACTAAAAAGCGTGGGTTTCTGTCCTCTACTTCCGGATAATCGAAATACGTCTGAAACAATTGGTCGTAAGAGCCATGTTTAAACATTTTCTCCTTCAACCCCCGTATTACAATACCAAAATCCGGCTCATAGGTCAATAAAAAATAATCATCGGATATGGGATATTTTCCTGCAATCTGATCCAATCCCAAATTCGTGGAAAATTTTTTGGTTATGGAAAACAAGACCAGGGCAGAACCAAAGTTTATGGAAATATCCCCAACCTCTTTTAAGCCCGCACCCGATGCCGAAGCACACTGGTCGTTACCGCAGAGATAAACCGGGAACCTCTGCGCTATTTTCCATTCTTTTGAGATTTCAGTGGATATCAGCACGCCCCTTTTTACCGCACTTTCTATTTTCGGAAAATTAGCCTTGGTGAGTCCCAAAATTTGCAACACCCCATTATTTATATCCTTTTTTATAAAATCATACATTCCGCTCATTCCAAAACTTGTACTGTCCGTATAAAATGTATGGGTGAGCCGATAAGCCAAATATTCATTGATCAAAGGAAAAAATTGGGCCTTTTGAAAAATAGCAGGTTCATTTTTCTTCAACCACAATAGCTTGGAAGCAAAAAGCCCCGCAAGCGGTTGTCCAAAACCTGCATATTCCGAATACCCGCCTAATTGTGACCTTAAATAATCGGCTTCACAGGTTGCGCGTTCATCCAACCACACGATGCCATTGCACAATGGTTCAAAATTACCGGTAACGGGAACAAATGTATTGGCCTGGCTGGTAATAAGTAAGGCCGACACCTGACCGGTTTCAACCGCTTTTTCTGAAAGACATTGAAGAATCAAATCCGAAACAAGGTCAAAAAATAAAATAACATCGATCTCATAGGAACCTCCACTTTGAACCATGGGAAACTTTTCTTGCTTCTCGGTCAAAATAACGTTCCCTGAAGTAAGGCATCCACATTTAATATTGCTGGTGCCTATATCCAAGACGATGAAAATTTCCTTTTTCAATTCTTTGAACTATTAATTTAGAAATTCCAAAGCTTGATCTACAGTAAGGTCGTGGTGGACAATACCCATTAGGGCCTTTGTAATGGCTACAGGGTTCCTATGTTGAATGATATTCCTGCCATAGACGATTCCCGATACCCCTTGCTCTATCATGGCCTTTGTCCTAGTGAGTATTTCCGTATCGGACACTTTGCCCCCACCCCTTACCATTACCGGAATTTTCCCGGCAATTTCAACTACCTTGTGATATTCATTAACATTGGTAGTGGGGTCGGCCTTAATGATATCCGCTCCCAATTCCACGGCTTGGCGCACCAAAGGCAGTATCTTGTCTAGAGCGCCATCAACCATATAGCCTCCTTCCAACTCATTGGATTGAAAGACCAGAGGCTCTATCATTAGGGGCATTGAAAAGCGATCACAAAGTGGCTTGATCTTTAATATATTTTGAATGCAATGGTCCGATACCTTAGGTTGGCCGGGTATCTGAAACAAATTTACAACTACACATGCCGCATCCTGATTGATTGCCTGAGCTACCGGATCACTGATCATTCTACTAAATAAATGGCTGGGCAATGATTTACCGTATACATTGGCCACATCCGTTCTCATCACCAAGGTAGGCTTGTTTTTTCCGGGCAGGGACTGTAAATAATGAGCTTGTCCTACAGTAAGTTGAATGGCATCCGGTCCTGCCGTAGCCACAGTTTCAACAGCCAATTGCAAGTTCTCTATGCTTTTTAAAAATACATTTTCGTTAAAAAAACCATGATCGATTGCCACATTGAGACAACGGTTTGATTTTTCATTGAGCAGTCTATTTAAACGATATTTTTTCATTGGTAACCAAATTCTTTTTCAACTTCCGTAATAGATTCTTCTATAATATCCAATCCCATATCCGCGTGCTTTTTATCCATAATAAGTGGTGGGGACATACGAAGGATATGCCCTGCCGGAATCCACGCCAGCCCCTTTGCAAAGGCTTTTTGATAAACCAATTTTCCCGCTTCATTGAATGGTTCTTTGGTGGCTTTGTCCTTGACCAGTTCCATACCAAGTAAGAATCCCTTTCCTTTTACATCTCCTATAATAGGATGGTTTTCTTTCATCTTTTCCATCCTTTGCATGAAATGGGCACCGACCTCGCGTACATTTTCCAAGATCTGTTCCTCTTCGATAACCTCAATTGAGGCCAATGCTGCCGCACAGGCCATTGGATTGCCCCCATAACTGGACGAAGCTGAAATTCTGTCTATGGCATCCGCATGTTCTTCTTTAACCACCATAGCGGTAACCGGAAACCCGTTACCAAATGATTTGCCGAGTGTAATAATGTCCGGCACCACGTCCCAATGATTCATACACAACCACTCCCCTGTCCGACCCATACCGGTCAGGACTTCATCCGCAAAAAATAGGATACCCTTTTCACGACACAATTGTTGAAGTTTTGGAAAAAAATCCTCTGGAGGAAAAATAGACCCTCCCCAACCTTGAGCGGGTTCCAAAACAAAGGCCGCTACATTGCCTACCGTGCCCTCTTGGATAAATTGCCTATAAAAATCCATATATGCATCCGTATCGATCGATCCGTCGGCCTTCTTGAAAACCGGACGATAGGGATCAGGGCGGGGTACCATATAAAAACCGGCAGATCGGGTAGGACCATAACTAAATACATCCCCTCTGATCATTTGCGCCAAATTAACGGCCCCCATCGTCTTACCATGAAAATCGCGATAACAAGAAATAAATTCATGACGATTTCCAATAGCCCTGGCAGCCCTAATTCCTGCTTCTACCGCTGTACTGCCATCACTATATAACTGAATGGAATTAAGCCCCTTTGGCAATACATCGACCATCTTTTCCAACAGTTTCTCCTTCACCGGTGTGGCAAAATCATGGCAATTCATTAATTTCTTGGCCCATTTTGAAATGGCCTCGGATATTTTTGGATGACAATGACCTAGGGAGGCCACGTAAATACCGGATGAAAAATCCAAATACTTATTATTGTCAACATCGGTCAAAGTAATTCCATACCCTTCTTCGAAGGCCACAGGAAATTGCTGTACTTGAGACGAAAGTCCGCGTACATACTTACTTGTGTTTGCATGCATTTTTCTAGATTTGGAACCAGGTAATTCCGTGATAATATGGGGTATCCCTTCCGTGTCCTTTTTCCACCAATCTTTACTCATTCTAAACTATTTAATTTATTAACTATGTTATTTCTGATTGCAATTTTCTATTCTCTTTAAATTTTATTCTAATAATCCTCCATAATCTGTTTGAAATTATTATAAATTAAATTATTTAACTCCAATGCCCATCAAATATATTATTATAGTGATCAGCTCCTTTATCACCATTTTTAATCTATTTTACAATTATTTTGAATTATTAAAATTTCAAGAAAAACTAAGGCTTTTAAACCTTAGCTTTATCTCAACTAACTACCAACTCACTTTAATGTTTCATTTTTTATTTAGTCGCATAATCGACAAGGAAGAAGATATCATATGTTGTGAATCTTTCATAAAATGTTTGTTTAAAAAACCAACCTTCCAATTTAACTAATCATCTATAGCTAATTAATATTTTCAAGATGTATTCAGATGATTGTCACAAATCACACTATTATATTTTGAATGTTTTAATCAAAATCAATCAAATATAATCATTTTTATTTACTTTCCAAACATTACGAGACACATTTTATATATCTAAGCACTGTTATAATCTTGCTATGATATGAACAAAAAGGATATTGGGATGAAAAAAATGATCTAAATTATTCTCACTGTTTTGAATAGGCAGCTTAAATAGTTACTATTAGGAAGACCGCTATGCGTTTATAACTGCCTCATCCTAAGTCCCGCAATCAGTCGCTACCAACTAATGATGTTTATATTTGAAGTTAGAAAACATGACCGACTTTAAATGCTACAATTGAAGCTTTCAGAATTGGTCATGGGAAAATTCTTTTGAAAGAATTAATGTGATTTCGTCCTTGAATGCCCCATAATACTTATATTTACTTACTACATTGCACCTAAGTCAATGATTCAATTGTTTCATTTATGATTATTTTGACTAAATTTGTATGTTTTTGAATGACTTAATCATTTTCCTTAATATACTAAGGTAGATACGCGCACAATGAAAACTAAAAAAATTAAAACCAAAACACCTGAATTACGTAAAAAGATTATTTTAAATCTTTTGAAAGATGATGATTCGGTATCAGTACAAGAGATTGTTGATGAATGTAAAGCATCTGAGGCTACTATTCGACGTGATTTATCAGAATTAGAAGAAAAGGGTTTGCTGATCCGCACTCATGGCGGCGCAATTAAAAATACCGCAACAGAAAACCTCTTTACTTTTAGCAATAAAATGAACCAAAACATGGAAACTAAGGAGTATATATGTAAAATTGCTTCTAAATTCATTGTAGATAATGATATCATTTTTATAGACTGCGGTTCAACCATTTCATTTCTCCCAAAATATATTTCCAAAAAAGAATTAACAGTTATTACCAATTCACTTCCCGTTGTATCGGAGCTCATTAACTTTGATAATATTAAACTGATCGTAATTGGGGGGGAAGTTCTCAATGATCGAAAGGCAATATATGGCCGTTCGGCTGAACGAGCTATTTCACATTATCATGCAAATAAGGCTTTTATTGGCTCTGATGGAATATCACTATCCAGAGGATTGTCATCATATGATGAGAATGAATCTCTAATTACACTGAAAATGGCAGAAAACGCCGATAAGGTCTTTTTGCTTTGTGATTCTACAAAAATAGAGAAAGATTCATTTGTGAATTTTGCTCCGGTTTCAATTATCGATTATGTTATTACCGACAAAAATTTGGATACTAAATTAATTTCAAAATACAAAAGGAATAATGTGAATCTTTTAAATGAATAAAAATATAAGGTACCCATTTCAAGGATAAAGATTGTTTTAAGGGCCTTCCATGAGGGTAACCGTTTACAGGACACTATATTTTTTTCATGGCACTGCGCCTTACTGGGCATAGGCCTGTTTTACTCCCCGCTTTTCGCTAAGCTTAACCCTTCTATTACCTTGGTCTTCTTGGTACCGTAGCTGCGTCCATTCTTGATCTTCTCCTGTCCGCCCACGACAAACTCTTCAATGTGAACAAGTTCCGACAGGGGCCATTTCCGGCTGCCCTTTATAGCCTTGCGCACCTTTTGCATAAAGAACCATGCAGACCCTTGCCGTATGCCGAAGTACTTGTCCATTTGGATACTGGATGCCCCTTTGCCGGAGGTGCTCATTTCAAAGGCTATACAAAAGGCCTTGTGCAGGCCGAACTTTACCCTGTGGAAAAGTGTTCCCGCGGTGGCACATTCTACATGTTGGCACTTATAACAAAAACAGCTGTGGTCCTTTCGCAGATGCTCGCTATCATGCCCACATTTGGAGCATTCAAAACCGTTGTGCCATTTTAGATCGGCCAGATAGTGCTTACAGGAAGCATCATCGGGGAAGACTTTCATAAAGGCCAAGGTATTTTTAACCTATAAATAGTTAAATAAATTTCCTTCATTTGGTTTTAACTCATCTTTGCCATATATTACCTTCATGGAAACATTCCTATTTGATGCATCTTTAAGGCGTTCATATAATGTTTTTGAAAATGGTGTAGAACGGTTCGGGGCTTGGCGTAGTGGCGGCTTTATAGCACTACTATTGATACGAAGCACCAAATTCAAATTTAGCAATAAGTTTTATACGAAGCACTTCACCCGCCATAACGCTAAGCCCTTGTTAGCGCCTGTGGTTCTTTAATTTGTCTGTTTACAAGTCCAATGAAAAGCCCTGCAACTATAAACTGTAATAAATGAAATACGGTCTGAATGAATAACCATTTTTGCATTGATGTTACTTCAATTTTGGCTGCGTTGGCAAGTGTGGAAACGCTGAACAAAAATAATCCAAGTGTCAAACTAAACACAATAGCCTTTGTCATTGTGCTGTTGCCTTTGGCATAAAAAGGGTAGAGATATGCTACTATTAAGCCCTGTAAAATCATTGAAAAGAAACCAAGCTGAATGTTTGGTTCTGTCCTGTTGTAAATACCTAAACTATTGTATAGGTCTTCAAAAATTATCAAATGCCAAACATAGCCCAAAAACATTGTCGGAACAATGTAAGCAAGAGCTGTGAAAATGAATTTTGTTGTCGTATTTTTCATTGCAAACTATTTAATAAAAACAGACGGCAGGTTTCCTGCCACCTGTTTTGTTTTTTATTTCATTGAGTGAAGTGCTATTTTATTTCCTTCGGTATCGACAATGTGAGCCATAAAACCATTTCCACCAATTGAAGTTTTTGGCAAAAGAATTTTACCGCCTGCCGTTTCTACTTTTGAAAGTGGAACGCTTAAATCGTACCCACCATTTAGGTAGATTAATGTTCCTGTCATTGAAGGCTCAAATCCTTCCCCTTCAACAATACCACCGGTAACACCATTTTGTATATCGCCCGGCAATATGCCATACTTATAAGTTGGGTGTGGCATTTCTTGAATGTCCGCACCTAATAGCGTTGAGTAAAACGCTTTTGCTCTGTTGAAATTTTTTACTGGAATTTCAAACCAATTAATTGAATTTGTCATTTTCCGTGTATTTGATTGTTTATAAATGAATTTACTTTTTCTTCTTTTTTGATGATTTTGTTTTTTTATTGAAGTCCAAACAAAGGTTGATCCAATACTCATAGTCAGATGTTGTTTTCATTCCGCTGTCATCAACCATTACATAACCTTTCATTGGCCGCCCTGTGAAGTCCATAAGTCGGCAACCTGTTTTTTCAAGTGCGGTTTCCTATAACTTGGGGTCAATGCGACGCATCATTTCGTCTGTAAAGATACCAATGCACATTTTGTCGTTATACACAAATGCTAAACCGCCCATCATTGTTTTTTCCGTAACGTTGGGCAGTTCGGCAAGCCGTTCTCGTATTCTGTCCACCAATTTGGTGTTGTATGCCATTGTATTTATTTAATGATTTTGTAATTTCGCTTGCAAAATGCAAGATAAATATAAAAAATTTTACTTGTAATTTGCAAGATAAAATGAAAGATGAAATAAAAAGACGTTCTGACTGCCCGATAAGCTATGCTTTGGAAATATTTGGCGACAAGTGGACTTTGCTTATTATCAGAGATTTGATGTTCAAAGAAAAAAAAACATACAGTGATTTTTTGCAATCAGCAGAAAAAATTTCCACCAATATTTTAGCGGATAGGTTGTCAATGCTTGAATGTGCGGGGTTGGTAAAACGTAAAGTTGATAAAGAGAAAAAGTCAAAATACAATTACGAGCTTACCGATAAAGGAATTGATTTAGTTCCTGTCTTGTTGGAAATTGTCCGTTGGTCAGCCAAACACGACAAGAAAACCGAAGCACCAAAAGAATTTGTTGATAGAGTTGTCAATGACAGTGAAAATTTTGTCAAGGAAATTGTTAAACAACTAAAAGGGAAATGATGTTGCTGTGGGTGTCGTCCTACCATTGCTGCTAACGGTTGGGCTATGATTTCGGTCCGGGAATTTTTTGCCTGGCCGTTAGGCAGGCGTTAGAATTTTCAGGATCGGGATCGTGCCAGCTTAAAGGTAATGAATTTTCTCTTTCGGATAGGGCAGGACGGAATCATAGCATCTATGTAAAAGCAGTAAGTCGAGTATCTTTAAGATAAACTAAAAATTAAAGATATGAACACTCAAATTACTGCCACACCTAAGTTATTCTTTGGTATTGACATACACAAACGTAGTTGGAAGGTACATTGTGCCACCGATCTGTCATCCGGCAAGACTTTTAACATGCAGCCCCATGCCGAATTGCTCTATGAATATGTGACCAAACATTATCCAGATTATGATGTTTCCAGCACTTATGAGGCCGGTTGTTGTGGATACCACGCACATCGTTGCTTTGACACAATGTTATTATGCAACGTTTTTATATTTTAACTTTCCGTTCAATATTATTCAGTTCGGGCATCAACTCTATTTTTATTCCAATTTTCCGATTGATTTCTATACAGTAGTTGAGCCAATCCAATTGCAAACACAAGACAGCTCAATAACATTAAAGTCCCATTGTTCCATATAAAGTATGATAGTCCGACAAATGGTCCGCCGATTATTACCATAAGTGAACTTATTGGATTTGTTTTCAAAAAATTTAGAGCATGAACAGCCAATCCTAAAAAAAGAAAAGATGGTCCTACTATGACAAAGGGATATAAAATAGATGGTGTATTACTTATTTGCTCACTCAATTTATTTCTGCCAATATCGTTATCTCCAAAACTCCACATTATAAAATCGATTGTGCAAAGTCCTATGTGGGCAATAACTCCTATTGCAGTCAAAACGGAAGCTATCGAATTCAGTTTGTTTTTTGGGAATACGAAATTAAATGTAAAGAGGAATACAGCTCCAATTAGATTAAACCAATGGGCTAGATCGATATTTTTTTGTGTACTCAAAGAACCTTGGGCAAAAAAGAAGTAACTGATTACAAATAAAATCAGTCCGATTAGGCATAATGTTTTTAAGTTTTTCATTTTCTGGGTGTCTTTTCACAAATGCTGCACAACGTTTTGCAGCTACCCGAAGGTGGCAATTTCGGAGCACTTCACTGTCAACCAAGCACAAACTTTGATAGAAGCACAAAGCTTGATTTAACCACTGAACCGCCTCTTTTGGGTAGGTGCTGCTCGCAGTAGGCATTCTACTTCTTATCGTCAAAGTAATTTTGTTTTCCAATCTTTCCTTTAATAAAGTCCAGGTGGTTTTCGTCACTTTGTTTGTCGTTATCAATTCTTGTCATTCCAATATTTAACTTTATTTGCTCACTCTCAAGGCCAAATATTATTTTGTTAATTGCTTGTTGTTTTTGATAATACTTGAATGCAATTTCTTCAACTTCTGCTAATGTAATCTCAGAAATGATAAATCTATGAATTACTCTATTTCTGTCATCATAGAGAACATAGAGTTCGTCAAATGTTGATTGATCTATAATTCCTAAATCAAGTGCTTTTTTGTAAATATCCTTTTCTGATTTTTTCTTGTCAGTTAGTCCTTGATAAATCCATTCGGCTTCAATTTCACTATTGTTATTTGTTATTTGGTTTTTCAGAACGATACCAGTTCTTAAAAGTGCATCAATTTGATTTGCTAAAAGACAAGTTGCTTCAATAAAGGCTTTGTTTTCTATTGCTTTACTTAAAATCAAGGCAGTCGCACCAACACCTTGCAAAAACATATCAAATCTATATGAGTTTATCGCATCTATACTCTTCCCTTCTTCTATAAGTTTAAATTCTTTCAGTATCGAATGAACAGTTTCCACTTTCTCCAAGATTGTTCGATTGTCAAGGTCTTTATCTGGATTGTTAGGGTGTGTTAAAGTAAAAATCACTGATTTATCCCCAAATTGCTTTATCCAAGTTTTTGTTGTGAATTCTTTATCACCACTATCAGATAACTTATAAAAATCGAAGTCTCCAATTTTTTCAACATTTAATAATTTGGTTAAGTGTTTAAAGTTGTTTCTCTTTTCTTCCGTGTCTAATAAGTTTATTGACAATTGGAATGCGTCTGATTTCCAAATTTCATATTCTTGAAAAGTATGTACTTTGCCATTCTTAATTGAATGTTTCCAAGTCGTTGGAACTTTTATTTCGAAAGTTCCTTTCTCGTCTATAAATCGTTTCATTGTCAATTGTGTCGGTTTTATGCTTACTGCTAACAATTGTATATGATTACTGGTGTGTATATTCCTTTTATAGCTACTACAATGTAACAAAAAAATGGGTTGCTTGTAATATGGCTAAATTTCTTGCTTATTTGTATAAAGGAGTCCGGGAGGAAGAGATATGTTAATTTAGCCTTCCTTTCGTCCCTTACTATTCCAAAGGGTTCAATACTTTTTATTTCTTCCAATTTAGGGATTTTTGCTTTGTGCGAGGCAATAATTTTCTGTTCTTCCCTAAATAGAACATTTCAAAACGGGATGGGTGGCATTAATAACCGGAATATATTATGAATTGGCAGGCCCTAAGGTAAGGGGATACCGGGGGGCTGGGTTTGGACAATATGGTGTTTATGTTGGTCCGTACTGACCACATGAAGACTTAGTTATTGTAGGCAGTTTTTATTCCATTTCTTTTTCAATTAACTTACATATTTTTGCAATTTTATTTGTTTTTCACAATTCTAAATCCCAAATCGTCAATTTTGAATGAAAAAGGATGGCTTCTTCTTCGAGTTGTCGCCATAACACTTCTTTCTTGGTCGCACCATCCACCACCACGGAATACACGATAAGAACCGTAAACAGTTTCATCATAAATATCCGTACACCATTCCCAAACATTTCCCAACATATCGTACAGTCCCCAATCGTTTGGCATTTTTTGTCCGACTTTTTGCGAGTGATTATTGGAGTTTTCTTTAAACCAAGCGATTTCACTTAATACTCCATATCTAATGTCTTTGGTTCCTGCTTGGCAAGCAAATTGCCATTCTGCTTCTGTTGGCAATCGAAATCCATTTGCTTCTGAATTCAGCGTTACAATTTCAGTGACCAAATCAATTTCATAGCATTTATCTTTTCCTAAAGATTCAGAAAGAGCGTTACAAAAACTTACTGCATCAATCCAAGAAACTGTTTCAACCGGGAGCTTGTCGCCTTGAAATGTACTCGGGTTTTGATTGGTTACTGTTAAATACAAATCTTGTGTTACCGGATATTTTAAAATGAAAAACGATTTAATCTCTGTTGTCCATTTTTCTTTTATTCTGTCATCACGTAATTCTATTGTTCCTTTTGGAATTTGAATCATTTGCTCAGCAATAATTGCTTCTATGTCTATCTTTGTAACATTCACTTCCCTGACAATTTTGTCAATGTTTCATTCGTTGATGAAACAAAGCTAATTTGGTTTCCCTTTTTGCTTTCATAAATGAAATCTTTCAGGCTCTTGCTATTGAATGTCGAAAAATTCCCCGCAATAGCTAATTGAACTCGATAAGTTGAAAATTTTTGAAGAATTTCACCTGCCATTCGCTTGCACACAACGTTTTACGGTATGGCAAGTAAGGGATTGCGGACTGCGTTCGTATCCACCGTTACTTAAGTTGAAGCGGGAAACAATACTTCGAAAACCACTGAAACCCTTATTTGCTATACCGTGTGTTGGCATTTCGTACTTTTTTAATTGAATATTTCATTTTCCAATTCCTGATAAACTGTAGTATCTTCAGTTACTAATGGTGTCATTGTATCTCTAATAAATGCACACTTGTTATTGCCACATTGGGTTAAACCTAAAATTCTCTTTATTTCGGTGAAAATATTTCCACTTGCAGATTTAATATCATCCGCTGGGTTCCCACGTCCAATACTATCCTGAATTGCCTGAGTTTTTGCATTTAAACAATCTTGTACAAGTTCTGGTTTTCCATTAGAATTACAAAGCTTAGTTATTAATTCATCGTCAAAAAGGTAACTTTCAATATGTCTGCGATTTGATGTTTTTATGCCTTTGGCTAAAAGTTCTTGGACTTCTTGAGGGCTTTTATCGTCTCTGTCTATGAATTTAACAATTGAAGAAGATTTAAGAATATTGGAAACAATTTTTACTGATTGATTTTCAATATTCTCAAGTTCTGAACTAGAACCAATAGAAAGAAATTTCGTTTCATGATATTTTTGCTCAAAAATTCTACCATAAATCTGAGCATCAAAATCTTTATATTTTCTTCCTTGAGAAGTTCCTTCGCAAAATACGACTCTATTAGGTGCTATTAGTTGTGAGAAATCTGCAAAAGCCAAGTCAAAAAATCTATCCCAAATTGCTTTATTTATAGGTGCTGGTTTCATTACTTCGGTTAAATCAAAATCTCTATTAGCAAAATCTAAAAAGACTACTGTTCCAGAGTTGGCTTGTTCTATGATCTCGGCTTGCTTTAACATGCCAATTGAATGTGTTGAAATCCATAATTGTGAGTTTGCAGGAATTAGATTATAGAGTTCTGCTAATACTTTTGATTGCAATCTTGTATGCATATGAGCTTCTGGTTCATCAATACAAAATACTGCATCAGAATAATAAGTTGATTTTATAATCATGTCAAGTACTAAATCAAATACAGATTTTTCTCCAGCTGATAAATTTTTATAATGAAAATCTTTCGAAGTCCCCTTTTCAAAAAAGAAGCTGCCATTTGAAAGAGGGTCTCCAATTGAACTTAAATTTAAATCATTAAATATTGTTGAAAGTGAATGCTTTACCTTTCCAATAAGCTCCTCTCGTAGTTCTTGAACCGATTTATCATCATTTGAAGTTTTATAAACTCCAGCCAAAGTTTGAGCAACAAGTCGTTGATAGTTTTCAGATACCGTCAAATCGTTTTGCATCAAATTTTGTAACTTGATATGAGTAATTGGACTGTTTTGTTTTTGTAAACGATTGACCGTAAAATCAGGTTCATTTCT
This sequence comes from Flavobacteriaceae bacterium, assembly GCA_041392165.1. Taxonomy (GTDB): domain Bacteria; phylum Bacteroidota; class Bacteroidia; order Flavobacteriales; family Flavobacteriaceae; genus Arenibacter. Next base: position 1,127,400 of record JAWKMN010000001.1, on the reverse strand, counting down.
ATAAGCAGACCTGAAGTAAAACTTACCTTGAAGTTGTTGTCCGTTAATAGCTGCATTATTATGAAAGTCAATCTTAACACGATTATTATACCAATTTCCAGTTATAGGTGTATCGCTTTTTTTTCAAAATAATCCTGAACCCCAGGCTGTCCATATCCACTTAATTGATAATAGTGATTAAATGCTTCAAAAAGCGAAGTTTTTCCACTTCCATTTGGTCCGACTAATACTATTAACCTTGCAGATTCTGGTATGTCAGTTATTTCCAAATCTGTAAATCGTTTGAACTTATTTATTGAAATCTTTTTTATTTTCATATTTAGAATGTTTGTCTATCGGGCTCTGTAGTATGAATGCCAACGATTGTATAGGATTACTAGTGTGTATATTCCTTTTATAGCTACAATGTAACAAAAAAATGGGTTGCTTGTAATACGGCTAAATTTCTAGCTTATTTGTTTAAAGGAGTCCGGGAGGAAGAGATATGTTAATTTAGCCTTCCTTTCGTCCCTTACTATTCCAAAGGGTTCAATGCTTTTTATTTCTTCCTATTTAGGGACTTTTAGTTAATATATGCAAAGTGGCAAAACCGGAGCGGCATTTGAGACTGCCTAATCTATGGTTGGCCTGCCAAGTTAGAGTACTATATGTTTTTATAGGGAGTGGTAGGGAAGGCCAGGAAGTGTTATTATTGCGGTGACCCTTATTTTATTTCAAAAATGAGATTGCAGGCAAATACCAACTCTGTTTTCCCTTTTTTATCCTTATAAAATTTTTAAAAATTAATATAAGATTATATGCATATAGAATTCCAGTAATAACAACATAGATTATTTCTTTATCCATTCTAAAATTGATTAAGGCTATTACTATATCAAAAAGGTTCAAATCAAATCTAAAATACGAACCTTTAGTTGCTACCACTATAATGGAATATATTAACAAAGTCCAAGTTATCTGAAAACTGATTATTTTTTTTCCATAATTGTCTACAAATTTTATTTTGTCTTTTTTCAATACCCACATTACCAACGGGATTATTATTCCTAATAATGGATTAAACAATAGCCCTGTTAAGGCACTTAGGTTCAAAAGAGTCAGATATCCTCTATCTTCAATAGCTGTCCATTCTAATAGGTCGTCCGGCGTTACTCCAAGGGCTTGTGTTAATTTTATCAACGTATCCCCTCTGGGGATCGATTCACCTTTTTCGATTCTTTGAATGGTCCTTAAACTTAATTTGGATTCTTCCGATAGTTGCTCTTGAGAAAATCCTTTTCTGCTTCGTAAGTCTTTGATTTTAATTGCTAAGTTTTGATTATTCATTTTTAACTCTTTTAATGATTACACAGCAAAGATATTCTTACGTTGTTCTAGTTGTTGCGTCATTATTATGTCAATGTTATGACATTTCAGCCAACGTTCGGCTTAAGTGCCATATAACACTAAATGATTAAATCACGTAAGCCAAGAGCACAGTTTTTTGGTTTGCCCCTTCAACTATGTGGTGTCGGTTTTGTGCTAACTGTGTTATAGGATTTTGATCTTTTTTATTTCTTACCAATTCAGGGATTTTTGGTTTATGAAGGGAATTTTTCTTTTCTTCCCTAAATAGAACATTTTAAAACGGGGTGGGTGGCACTGATTACCGAGGGAATTAAGCTGGATTTTCTATAAATTGAGAACTTGGGTAACGGTTACTGGTGTTGTGGTTAATTTTAATATTCCAGAAATATATACTCGTCATATTCTTGATCAGGAAATTTTTCATTAAAAATTCTAACGTACAGGGGAAAATATTTATCGAGAATCTCTTTGAAATTCATTATTGGATGGTAATTTAATTCGATGGATTCGGTAACATACAATTCCATTGAATATCCATTGGAGATAATGTCTACTATTACTTGAAAACATTCACGACCGGCAATGATTTTGGTATCTGCTCTGTTTTCTTTTATGATTTTGTAATTATCGAAAGGTTTAAGTCCATTTTCTTCTGTTTCGTATATTTCAAATCGTAAGGGTTGAAATTCAGTCCGGTTTAGACTATTTCTGTCCACCCGAATAATTTCTAAAACTCCATGTGTAACCGTCGAATCCATTTTGAAGTCATTTGGCACTATATATTGAGTATAATACGTTGGCATAATTAAAAAGTGAAGGGAAAAATCCCATTCGTCCCTGCTTTGTGGTGGTGGTAGTGGTGGTGGATATAAATTTGATGGAGCTTGGATATTCTTTTCCGAATCATTTTCCAAATCTCCGGACGAATAGTTTTCAGAAATATATGAATGCTTTTTAATTACAAAATGTCCAGCTCTATCATAATAATTTTCCTTCATTTGAGAGTATATTCCGTTTAAGAAAAAGTGAAGTAAAACAATGGACAAGACTATTTTCATATTATAATTTCAAAATCAACCTCAATGATTAGATATGGTCATTATGTTTATATCCTTTATGGATCTAAACTAACAATTAATTTTAGTTAGATTGTACAACAGTATTAGTATGGCCTTCCTCTCTATGCTTATTAAACTATGGGGATTATTTTTTATTTCTTACCAATTTAGGGATTTTTGGTTTGTGCAAGGGGAGTTTCATCTCATACCTTCGCTTCAAGATTTTTTTTGAGCAGTTTCATACTAATTTATATTATGGTCCGTAGTTTATAATTCTGATAATTCTTTCAATTTATTCAAAGCTTTTGGCCAAGCTTCATCAAAATAGTTAATGTATTCTTCATTGGCATCAACCTCAACAGTGATAGCCGTAACGCCATTGGTTTCAGAAAAGGTATAGTTTTCCAAGGATCCGGTCCAGCCCTCTACTTTTGGGCCATCAAGAATTTCCAGACCATTTTCTAAAATACCGTAGTGCTTAATGGATATGAATTTATTGGGAATGTTTTCTGCAATTACCGCAATCATGCCGCCTTTCTTGCCCTGCTCATCAGTTCCAACAAACATCATTTTTGAGCCTTTGTCCCAACTGCCTTCATAGGTCGAAGTTGGATTGAACAAAGCGGTCCAATCCTCGTAGGTTTTTTTGTTATCAAGACCAAGCATCAGATTATACGCTTTACTTGCTGGTACACTGATGCTAATCTTATATGTTTTTGTTTTCATTTTATTTCGAAATTCGTTCAGTATATTTTTTAAAATTGTTCAATATGGATTGCCAACCGGCTTTTTGCATATCCAATGGGTTTTGGTTTTCGGCTTCAAAAATTGTGGTAATCTTCACGGTATCATGTATAGGCTCAAAAAGTGTGGTTACTTTTCTACCGTCTTCTATAGTATAAATTATTTTCCGCTCCGGAACAACCTCGTCATAAACCGCCTGGAAATCGAAGCCAAAACTACCGTCCTTTGCCTCCATTCGGGCAAGATACGTACCACCGACCTCCAAATTGTTTTCTGCCCTCGGACAATGCCAATCCTCGGAGGCAAAGTTCCAATTAACAATATGTTGAGGTTCTGTATAAGCATTCCATACATTCTGTATAGAACCCTTTACAACACAATCAATAGTTATAATTTTAGTGTTCATAATTATTCCTTTTTACATTAAACGTTCTAATTGTCCTTTGCGCTTTACAATATTTTTATAATCCCACTGAATGCTTTCCGCGTTTTTGAGCCAGCGTTTTAGTTCTTCGGCAATTACTTGTTCCACATCGGTATAACCAATGGCAGCATCTTTAAACTTTTCACCTTTCAGATTCAACTTTTCCTCATCAAATGATTGTCCGCTCCAGAACATCAATCGCACCTGATGTTTCAATTTGCTAAAACCAACAATGGGGTTGCCATTAATGAACCAAACCGGATGTGCATGCCAAATTTTACTTTCGGTAAAAACCAGATTTGTATCTATAAGATCTTGTAATTCAAAGCAAATATCCCTGTCGGCCTTGTCCTCTAAGTTGCTGATGTATTTTTCAATTTCCGTGTTCATAACTACTTTTATTTGTTTTAAAAATTCAAACGCCCCTTTTCTAAGATGGATATTATACTCGGAAAAGCCTTCCGGCAGGCGTAAAAATTGACCCAACCTTGGGTGTTTCCCGCAAACCATTTAATATTTTTATAATTTACCCCTTTACTGCCTTCCGCAACTTTCACTGAGGTTCTCTTGTCTGGCTACCCATGAAATTTTACATCAACAACTGTTTCTAAATTACTTTAAGCAGCTCCGGTTCCATAGGAGACATTGGTATATAGTGGAAAATTTATCCAATCAGGCATTGATGAACACCAAACCGAACAATAGGCAAAGGATATATTTGAAGATCTTCATAAAACTTGATCATTCCATAGAGTATAGCCCAAAGGTGTTACATTCGCTATCTATACACAGGCTTATAAAGCCATGCTCCCCAATGGACATTTTTGGCTTAACAATTTTTCCGCCCGCTTTTTCCACTCTACTTTCTTCAACACTACAGTCCTTACAAGGAAAATAAACAATGGTTGACGTATTGCTGTTATTGCCACTTCTGGCCCCTTTCATCTGGATCAATGCACCGCTGACACCTTGATTTTTGGACGAAGAAAAGAAAGACATCTTAAAATCGTCACCAAAAGCTGTTGGTGAATCGTGAAATTCCGTCCCTAAAACGTCCGTGTAGAACCTTTTTGCCCTTCCCATATGGTCCACATAAATTTCAAACCAGCAGATAATATTCCTATTCATACCTTTTTGTATTAAACAATTATTGAGGTATAACAAATGTAATCAGACACTTAAAAACAGAACTTGTCCTATGACAAGAATTGGTTTATCAAGAAATTTCTTTCCGTATCCTACTGAAAGAGGTATCCGTAATACCCAAATAACTGGCAATATTTTTTAGGGGCGATTGTAAAACAACCTGAGGCTTTTCTTTAATGAGCTGCAGGTAGCGTTCCTTGGCAGAAATAGTAACCATCTCTACCGAGCGTTGTTTGAACTGAAACAAACTGTTGGTCATCCAAAGTCGTCCCCATTCAGAAAATCCGGGAATGGAATGATACAATTCCTGAAACACCTCAAAATCCAATTTCCAGCAGTCACAATCGGTCAGTGCCTGAATGTTTTCCGTGGTTGGAATTCTTTGGAATAACGATAGCGCTTCTATGGCAATATCATAATTGCAGAAAAAATCGGTGGTAATGTCATTTCCTTTATAATCAAAGGCAAACGAACGCATCAAACCGCTTTCAAGTATCATATAACCATCGGCAATATCACCCTGTTTTAATATAAAATCCCCTTTTTTAAAGCTCACTTTTTTGTGCGCATTTATAAGGTTGGTGAGTTCATGAAGTTCAATGAGGGGGTGATTATAAACTTGTTGGAGGAGTTCGTCTTTCATTTTATATGACCAAATAATTACAGGCTAATTTAAACAAAATGGATGTTTTGATGCAATGAATTTTCCCAGGTTATATTTTTGGGAACGACGAAAATGACCTTTTCCACCCAAGATTTAATAATACAATAATTCCTTCATAAGAGCACATTCTTACACTATATTACCCCAAAAACCTAAGTGATTTTATATTTTTGAATATTATTAATAAAAAAGTCTTGAAAGTACTGCCCTTTAAAATACCTAAGCCAAAAGACGAGGCACTCATTTACCAAAAAGATCGTGAAAGGATTTTTTACGACCAACTTCACCAACATCAAGAAATACAAATAAGCCTCGTGATAAAAGGCTCTGGATCCTTAATTGTAGCGGACACCATAAACGAATACAAGGAAAACGATATATTGGTCATTGGAGAATACGTTCCCCATGTCTTTAAAAGTGATTCCAAAAAAAGTGACGAATCTATCATGCGCTCCTTATTTTTCAAAAAAGACGCATTTGGAAAATCTTTTTTCGAGCTAACGGATATGTCAGAAACCAAGGTATTCTTTAAAGGCTCGGAATACGGATTGAAAGTACTTTCCAAAAAACGGAAAATCGCAAAACACTTCTACAAACTGGACCATCAAAATAAGATAGAAAGGGTAGCTGCACTTCTTAAAATAATAAGCATGATCAGTATCGCAAAGACTTCCCCCCTATCTTCCTTTGTATATGATAAAAAATACACCGACGACGAGGGAAAACGCATGAACGATGTTTTCAAATATGCCATTGAAAGATATGACAGACCCATTACGTTGGAAGAGGTTGCCGATAAGGCCCATATGAACAAGAATTCCTTTTGCCGCTATTTTAAAAAGCGGACCAACAAAACATTTTTTCAATTTTTGATCGAAATTCGAATTGAAAATGCCTGCAAACTTATCCATAACCATCCTGACCTTTCCATTTCCATGATATCCGAGCAATGTGGGTTTGGAGCCCTGGCTAACTTCAACAGGAAATTCAAGGAAATTAAGGGCGTTACCCCTACAGATTACCGCAGACAACGCTGATGTTGGTAGAGGGTAATGGGATACTGGAGATTTATGAGGTTCAAGGTTTAAAGTTTAAGGTTTGGATCATTGAACTTTATAACTTTGAACATTGAACTTTTTCCCTGCCAACTGCTACTGCCCACTCTTATAAAAAGGTACTCCCTAGCCATCGGGATACTCTAGACCAAACGTCCATGAACATCCCTTTGGGAAGCGTAACAATGTAGGGAATATTTTATTTATCCTCCTTAACAAAATCTTTCTTTAATCGGATCGGACTGTCCGGTACTCTGTTGATAAGCTGTTTTTTACCATCCCTTTTAATAAGATCGAAGGCATCATAAAGTCGTCCTATGGGAGTAAATGCCTCATATTTAATAGTATCGTCGGTAACCGTAATAATTTGAAATAATTGGGTGAACTCTCCCCTCCGAACCATCCAATCCTGATCCTGGGATTCATACATTTTAGGACCGCTGACCGAAACGGCATAAACAGTGCCAGCATCCTCAACTACCGTTAAACCTTTGCCCTCATTTTCAGGAAAGCCCCTTGCATAGGTATGGTCATGCCCTTGTAACACCAAATCTACCCCGTACTTATCTATCAAAGGTTTTATACCTTCCCTCAGCTCCCAATTGTCCCGCCCTTCTTTGGTAGAATAAACCGGATAATGCGTAAAAATGACTATCCATTTTTTAGTGTTTGATTGCAATACGGAATCCAACCATTTTATTTGTGCCTTACGGGCTTCCATACTTTCATCATAACCTTCGCTATCGATAGAAATCAATTTCATGTCATGATAATCAATAGTAAAACACGTTTCTTTTAATTCCTCAATTGGTCCATTTTCGGGCAAAGTGAATTGTGGTTTCCATAAAGAAGTTAAAACACCATCCCTGTATTCATGATTCCCTGGCGTCATTACGCTTGGCACCGTGGCATGGATAAAACTTCCTGCGTAAAACCATTCGCCCCATTCCAGATTGGCATCCCTGTCGTTTATAAGGTCGCCTGCGTGAAGCATAAAGCTTACCTCCGGAAATTTTCGGTAAGAATTTCGTATTACCCTGGACCAAAGGGATTTTACATTATTTTGGGCATCCCCAAAATAAATAAAACTAAAAGGATCGGAAGTGTCACTGGCCGTGGTATATTGAAACCATTCGCTCCAACCATCGTCGCCCTCCTTACCATCGCCTACCCTATATATATAGGTAGTTTTTGGTCGTAGATTGTTCACTACCGCAGAATGATATACTGCCTTAACAAGGGGCTCCTTTCTGTTCTGGTTTTGAAAAACTTCACTTGTAGCCTCCACCCTTCTCACATCTTTCAGTAAAAATTCAGGTCCATCGGTTGCCACGGCAATTTCAACAAATCCAGCTTCCACTTGTTGATCCGTTCTCCAGTTCACCGCCATACTATGGGCCGGATCGGCCGTTAAATTGGCAATCACCCTATCAGGAACTTTGGACGGAAACATTAATTTATGGGCCGTTACGGAATCGTGTTCCGGATAATGGCTGTGGGAATGGGTCAATGAGTGCCCTGAGCCTAAAGAGTGACTATGAACTATATTTTTCTGTTGCGACTTGCAACTTCCAAGAATTACAAATAAGATAAGCCCTAGTATTTGTATTAAGCGCAATTTTCCCATTATTTTCGGTTTCATCAAGTATGGATTAATAAAATGAATTCCGAATATAATATGATTCCCTTGAATTACCTAGGTTTTTTGGTAGCTTATCCCAAACCTTACGGTTTCTTGATAATTTCATGATATATCTTAACCCAAATGGATCCTGACCCCCAATATCCTTGGGAAAATTTATCACAAAACAAAAAACGCCCATTCTTGCGAAGGGCGTTCCTTTATATAAATTATTAAAACTTATAGCGCAGCTACCTGCTTGGTCAACTTGCTCTTTAAGTTTGCAGCTTTATTAGAATGTATAATATTGCGTTTGGCCAACCTATCTATCATACTTACTACGCTTGGCAACAAAGTTTCAGCAGCTTTCTTGTCTTCCTCGGTACGCAATCTCTTGATAGCGTTACGGGTCGTTTTATGCTGGTACCTATTGCGTAATCTTACCGCTTCGTTCCTTCTAATCCTCTTTAATGCCGACTTATGATTTGCCATTTTCTATTTAATTAATTTTTTTTATCGGGATATTATTTCCCTAAACATACTGTGTAGTCCGTAGGGGAATCGAACCCCTGTTACCAGGATGAAAACCTGGCGTCCTAACCCCTAGACGAACGGACCATTAATATTGCATAATTGCGGATGCAAAAATACAATTATTTTTTACTATCGCAAGACCTAAATTATTTTTTTTAAAATCTTTTAATAGGCCTTTGCAAAAAGTACTCTTTTAGAGGAAGGTTTTCCCGTTACCATACAGGCTCCGGCTTCTTCTTTGGCGTCTATGGGAATACAGCGAATGGTGGCTTTTGTCTGCTCTTTCACCAATTCCTCGGTTTCCGCAGTACCGTCCCAATGCGCCGATAGGAACCCTCCCTTATTTTCCAAAACATCCTTAAATTCCTCATAGGAATTCACCTCGGTGATATGTGTTTTTCTATATTCCAGGGCCTTATTATGAATATTGGCCTGAATATCTTCCAACAAAAACTCAATTTTCGACACTACCTCTTCACCCTTTACCGTCTCCTTTTCAAAAGTATCCCTTCGCGCTACTTCATAGGTCCCATTATCCATATCCCTCTGCCCGATAGCCAAACGAACGGGCACCCCTTTCAGCTCGTATTCATTGAACTTAAATCCTGGTTTCTGGGTATCCCTATCATCATATTTTACCGAGATTCCTTTGGACCGCAATTCTTTTACCAAAGGGGCTACCCTTTCCGAGATAGCGTCCAACTGGTCTTCCCCTTTATAGATCGGTACGATGACCACTTGTATCGGGGCCAATTTAGGAGGCAGCACCAATCCGTTATCATCACTATGGGTCATGATCAATGCCCCCATCAAACGCGTGGAAACCCCCCATGAAGTTGCCCATACATGCTCCTGCACCCCTTCTTTGTTAGCAAACTTCACATCAAAAGCCTTTGCAAAATTTTGCCCCAAAAAATGCGATGTACCGGCCTGAAGGGCTTTTCCATCCTGCATTAAGGCCTCTATACAGTAGGTTTCCAAGGCACCTGCAAAACGTTCACTGGCGGTTTTGGTTCCTTTTATGACCGGTACCGCCATAAAATCTTCCACAAATTGGGCATACACGTTCATCATCTGTTCCGCTTCGGCAATGGCCTCCTTTTCCGTAGCATGGGCAGTATGCCCCTCTTGCCATAAAAATTCCGCAGTTCTCAAAAAAAGGCGGGTCCTCATTTCCCAACGCACCACATTGGCCCATTGATTGATCAGCAGTGGCAAATCACGATAAGATTGAATCCACCTTCTATACGTATCCCAAATAATCGTTTCCGAGGTAGGCCTAACAATAAGTTCCTCCTCCAGCTTGGCATCCGGGTCTACAATAATACCACTGCCGTCCTCGGCATTTTTTAACCTATAATGCGTCACTACGGCACATTCCTTGGCAAAGCCTTCCACATGACTGGCCTCCTTGCTCAAGTAGGACTTAGGTATGAACAATGGAAAATAGGCATTCTCATGTCCCGTTTCCTTGAACATCATATCCAATTGGGCCTGCATTTTTTCCCATATGGCATATCCATAGGGTTTAATGACCATACAACCCCTAACCCCAGAATTTTCAGCTAAATCTGCTTTTACAACAAGTTCATTATACCATTTGGAATAATCCTCTGCTCTTTTCGTTAAATTTTTACCCATACCAGTTAAGTTTGGCACAAAACTTGCAACTTTATATTTATATGAAATAGTTCGGCAAAACTAACTATTTTTACAATGTTCAACAATTAAATTTACAGCGATGATACATTCTCTACCCCACCGAAGAATACATATAGCGGCAACTGTTGTACTCCTTACCACGATATTAACATCTTGCGGGTCCTACCAGCAAGCCTCTTATTACGATAATGACGGCATCTACTCCAGTAGTACAGAGCTGGTTCGGGCAACCGAACAACGGCCAAGAATGCCACAGTCCGCCCCAAAACCAAATACCTATGGGGATTATTTTGGCCAAAAGGCCGATGAATATGGAGAAATTCTGGATAGTGAAATATTCACGGATGTTGATGGTTATTATAGCGATATGGAAACCGACAGCCTTGACTACAACCAAGATTTAAGTTATAACGCCAACAACAACAATTATAACGGCTACGCAGCTTGGGGGGACAACGCCACCAATGTGAGCATCAACATTTATGATGATTGGGGTTGGGGGGGTTCACCCTTCGCATGGGGATATGGTGGTTTTTATGGCGGCTTCCATGGAGGTTATTACGGATATTACAACCCCTGGAGATGGAACCGTTACGGATATGGTTATGGTTGGAACAACTGGGGCTGGGGAGGTTATGGCTGGAACAGCTGGGGCTGGGGAGGCTACGGATGGGGCGGATATTACAGCCCTTATTTCTATTCCCCTTACCGACACTACCCTTACTACTATTCCCACAGTAGGTTCTACAACAATTACTACAATAGGAATTATGCCTACAATACGGGCAGAAGAGGTATTTACAACTCTAATACCAGGCTTAGGAGCACTGCCCTAAGCGGAAGGTCCAATATAAGCACTACAAACCGAACAGGCAGCAGTCGATATAGGAGCACCACCACACGCAGTAACGTTGGCGTAGATGCATTGGAAAGAAACAGATCATACCGGACCAGCAGAAGCACAAGAACGGTACCCAATTACAATTACAGTTCCAGAAGCAATCGAACATATAGAAGTGGTACATCAAGCGGGACCTATAAAGGCACTGCTCCAAGAACCTCCACCTACAGAAGCAGCCCTTCTTCAGGGTCTTCCAGTGGCACCTATAGAAGCTCTGCCCCAACAAGGTCTTCCAGCGGAAACTACAGAAGTAATTCCAGCAGTTCCCCAACAAGATCATCGGGCAGTACCTATACAAGTTCTGGCGGTTCCAGCAGCTCCAGTGGCAGCATAAGGAGTTCCGGGGCTCTTCTTCAAGATCTTCGTCCTCCGGTAGCAGCAGAAGCAGCGGAAGGCGCAACTAAAAACATGGTCCCATATTTTAATAAAAACTTTCAAAATTCAATAAAATGAAAAGGAATTACACTTTCATTCTACTATTGTTATGTGCCTTTGCCAGCGCTCAGAACATCAATGATGTTTTAAGGCTAGGCGGAGAGGGTTCCTACGGTACCGCACGTTTTCAAGGATTAAATGGCGCATTTGGTGCCCTGGGCGGGGATTTATCCTCCCTAAATACGAATCCCGCGGGATCGGCCGTTTTCAACAACAGTCTGTTATCCCTTACAGGGTCCAATTACAATGTAAAAAATGACTCCCGGTATTTCAACGGCAGCTCTAGCGTCTCCTTAAATTCATTGGACCTTAACCAAGTTGGAGGCGTGTTCGTATTCAAAAGCACCAGTAGTGGTTCCCCATGGAAAAAACTTGCATTGGCATTCAACTATGACATGATCAAAAATTTTGACGATGACCTTTTTTATCTCCGGCAATAGTGATCAGGGCATAGATAATTACTTTAAATCTGGCCAATGGAGTACCCTTTGGACCGCTCTTAATACAGGACGATGAGTTTATTGAAGAAGCCTATTTGGATATTGGAGCCAATTTGGGATTTGTGGACCAGCAGGCATTTTTGGGGTATTACGGTGGTATAATAGACCCTGTGGATTTTGAAGATGACAACAATACGGACTATATCTCCAACGCCAAATACGGCAACGTTATCCAGAATTACTCCCAGACGACCACAGGGTACAACAGTAAATTTACCGCCAATCTGGCCTCGCAGTACGGGGACCATTTATATTTGGGTGCTTCCATTAACATACACAGCGTATTCTTGGACAAACTGACCCAATTGTCCGAAAGGGGCTTTGATGCAGATTCCGAAATTCAAAGTATAAGCTTTGATAATTTGCTCAGGACCCAGGGAAATGGCTTTTCCTTTAGTTTGGGAGCCATCGGTAAATTAACCGAATATTTTAGAGTAGGAGGTAGTTACCAATCCCCCACTTGGTACAATTTATCGGATGAAACTTCCCAAAAATTTATTCCGATCTGGCAGATAGTGATATTTCCTATATCAATTTTAATATTATTAATGTTTTTGAGGATTATACCATTAAAATACCTGGGAAATTAACAGGAAGCTTGGCTATGATATTTGGCAAGGATGGCCTTATAAGTTTCGACTATAGTTATCAGGACATGTCAAAAGCAGAGTTAAGACCCGGTTCGGATCCTAGTTTTGCCTCCGAGAACGATTATATTTCGAATACCTTAAGTGCAGTTTCCACTTTTAGATTGGGCGGGAATACCGTATTGAAGCCCTGAGCTTAAGGGCAGGGTATAGATTTGAACAGAGTCCGTACGCCAATGGGGGGACCATAGGCGATTTAAATGGCTATTCGGGTGGTATAGGCTATAATTTTGGTGGAAGCAGGCTGGACCTCTCCTATAACTATTCCACTCAGGACATCAACAAACAATTGTTCGATGTAGGCCTACCAACACCGGCCAATATTACCAATAAAAACTCTGTAGTAAGTTTGGGATACACCCTTAACTTTTAACGAATATTATATTTAGAAACAAAAAAGACGGGAAATCCCGTCTTTTTTATATTTTGTCCCAGCTGTCCGCATAGCTATCGTTTTAAAGTAAAGTGGGTCCTAACAGATCGGGCCACTATGATTCCAACCTCGTCACGCGAATAGTCCATTCTAAACCAGTAGTCCGATGAAGGCATAGGCCTTCCATTAAAGGTACCGTCCCACCCTATGGTTGTTTCATCGATCTGCTTAAGAAGCTTGCCGTAACGGTCAAAAATAAATACCACAGGATCTATCAAGGTAGAGATTCCATACACATTCCAGCGATCATGAATACCGTCTGCATTAAGGGCGTAAAAAACTTTGGATACCCTACTACCAAAAACTCGATGGGCTCTGTGATACCACATCCATTTTTATCATTTATGACCACTGTATTTACCCCTGGCAGCACATTATTAAATATAGGGTCGTCCTGAAATTGCCCCCGTTAATGGCATATTCATAATTACCATCGGGATCGGCCACCACTATTTCCACAATATTGCTATCGGAAAGGTCGTCCCTAACAATTACTTCCTGTAAAAACCGGGGTTCCAAAATAGGTGATCAAAATATCATCCCCAATCACTCTTGAAGGAGTCTCGAGGTAGTAATCTCTACATAATATCGACCGGAACTGGGACTTGTTACCGTATATTCAAATGCCGTAGGGCCTGAAGCCAAATTTGGATCATCAATAACACCATCATCATCAAAATCTACAGACCATACAATATTGGCAATATTTGGGCCGGCAGGAGAATTCAAAGCAGACAAAATAATATCGGGATCATCTTCACAGGCTATAATATCCAACCCCAAAACTCGTCCCTCAGCGTGCAATCCAAAACATCGTTTGGATCATCGTCCACAGATCTGGTCGTAAAGGTCAACATAAAAGATTCAGCATCACCATCAAAATTGGTGTTCCAATTATTTATAAGGATATAATAGATTTCACCCTCCCTAACGTCCAACCATTCATCATAGGTGTTTTGACTTTGTTTTAAAAATGGCGCACCTACATCCCCGTTCTCCGGATTAACCCCTAATCCCGTAAAACGGGTACTATTGGTTTCGTAATTACAACGAATGGGCTCAATACTACCGGTCCCTATGCCCAAGCAATCCACATCCGGACCATAGACCGCAAAATCCCATTCAGCAGTAATAGTACTTCCAGTAACCGGCAAGGCCTCAATATCAAAGCCAATCTGCCCGTCCGTACCTGCCCTAAACACGTACCATGAGCTATTGTTCTCTATATTGGCAGAAATATTGCTCCCCTTCTCCAGACAGCCTGTTTGACGAACCACATCCGGATCAAAATCATCGATGCCCCCACCGTCCGCAGTACCCATAACGGGAGCATCTGCACAAACGGGAACGGCACTCCTACAATCGGGTGAGTTTTGCGCAACCATATCACTGGAAAACAGTAATATAACACATATAGCAATGATCACTGTCCGCATAAAATTGGGGTTAAACATATACTTAAATCAAGAATAATAACTCTAATGAAAAAGATTTAGTATAATAGAGGTGTATTTTATCCAAATTGCCAAACCTTTCCCAATATATTTAAAGGAGTCTTGACCGGTTCCACACACCCATACAAGTGGTCATAAACAGAATTTGCACAACTTCTTATTGTTTTAGGGAAAAGTGATTATGGATATAGTTGGCCGCTATCCGCTGTCCGTACCCATCCCCATAATTATCAACACCCTAATTTAGTTAACACTAATTTATGCTGTGTAACTGGGCAAACTTGGTATAAAGTGGCATATAATGTATATCTTTACTGCCTTAAAAAGCAATATTTTAATGAAAATCGACAACGCATTGGAAAAGCATTTTGAAGAGTTGGGAGACGATCACGTCTCCGCTGCGGAGGATACACCTTTACGTAAGGATGCATTTGTACTAAGTGATGAAGAAAAAATAGAACGTATAAGGGGCAGTGTAAACGAAATAATGCTGACTTTGGGACTTGACCTTGATGATGACAGCTTAAAGGGGACCCCCAACCGGGTAGCCAAAATGTTTGTTCAAGAAATTTTTGGAGGACTGAATCCTAAAAAAAGACCAAAATCGTCCACCTTCGACAATAAATATAAGTACGGGGAAATGTTGGTAGAAAAAAACATTACCCTGTATTCTACCTGTGAGCACCATTTATTACCTATAGTGGGGAAGGCCCATGTGGCCTATATTTCCAAAGGTACGGTTGTAGGGTTATCCAAAATGAACAGGATAGTGGACTATTACGCCAAAAGGCCACAGGTACAGGAACGATTGAATATTCAGATCGTACGGGAACTTCAATCGGTATTGGGCACCGAAGATGTTGCCTGTGTTATAGACGCCAAACATTTATGTGTAAATTCTAGAGGTATACGCGATATTGAAAGTAGTACCGTAACGGCAGAATATGGTGGAAAATTTAAGGATGAGGCCGTTAGAAGGGAATTTTTGGACTATATAAACATCGATACTAAATTCTAATTGTCCCGCTTAAAAATGTCTTTGTACCAAATCCAAAAATTAAAAGTCTACAATTCCCTTTCGGGAGAAAAGGAAGTTTTTGAACCGTTAAACGAGGGGCACGTGGGTATGTACGTCTGCGGACCTACCGTATACAGTAATGTACACTTGGGCAATTGCCGAACCTTCATGTCTTTCGACATGATCTTCAGGTACTTAAAACATTTGGGGTACAAAGTGAGATATGTACGGAATATTACGGATGCCGGACATTTGGAAAACGATGCAGAAGACGGGGAGGATAAGATTGCCAAGAAAGCGAGATTGGAGCAATTGGAACCCATGGAGGTAGTACAACAGTACACTCTGGATTTCCACAGCATACTGCAAAAATTCAATTTATTGCCTCCTAGTATAGAACCTACCGCTACCGGACATATTATAGAACAAATTGAAATCATAAAGAATATTTTAGAAAAAGGATTTGCCTACGAAATCAACGGATCTGTTTATTTTGATGTTGAAAAATTCAACAAAACCAATGAATATGGTAAATTAAGTGGGAGAAAGTTGGAGGATATGATCGCCAATACCCGTGAGTTGAACGCCCAGGACGAAAAAAAGAGTCCCCAAGACTTTGCGTTGTGGAAAAAAGCGGAAGCCCAGCATATTATGCGTTGGCCTTCGCCCTGGGGAGACGGTTTTCCCGGTTGGCATTTAGAATGTACCGCCATGAGCACCAAGTATCTGGGCGAAACCTTTGACATACATGGTGGTGGTATGGACCTTAAATTTCCGCATCATGAATGTGAAATAGCCCAGGCCGAAGCCTGCAACGGACATGCCCCCGTAAAATATTGGTTACATGCCAATATGCTTACCTTGAATGGCAAAAAAATGGCCAAATCCACCGGAAACAACATCTTGCCCAATGAGATGTTTTCCGGGGAGAACAACATACTCAGCAAACCATATGCACCATCTGTGGTACGCTTTTTTATGATGCAGGCGCACTATACCAGTATACTGGACCTTAGTGACGAAGCACTTTCGGCATCTGAAAAAGGATTCCAAAAATTGATGGATGCCATTGACGGCATGGAAAAACTAAGTACTGGTCCATCGTCCAGTTTCAATGTACAGGAGTGGAGACAGAAGGGCTACGATGCTATGAACGATGATTTCAACACCCCTATACTCACTGCCAATTTATTTGAAGCGGTGAAACGCATCAATTTAATAAAAGAGGGCAAGGATACTATCACCGAAAAAGACAAGGAACTTTTTATAGAAGCCATGCACAGTTTTGTTTTTGACATATTAGGTTTGGAAAATCAAAATAATGCATTGCACAATTCCGATAAATTAAGCAGTGTAGTTGGACTTCTGATACAGTTGCGAAATGAAGCGCGGGCCAATAAGGATTTCTCCACATCGGACAAAATAAGGGACCAGCTGGCAGCAATGGGCATTCAGCTAAACGATGGAAAAGACGGCACAACCTTTAACCTGTCCTAGATTGGCCCAACCATTAATCACTTAAGGCAACTATGAAAAAGATACTTATTGCCCCTTTTGTGTTATTGGTAAAATTTTACCAAAATTTTATCTCCCCCCTAACCCCGGCCTCTTGCCGTTATTCCCCCACCTGTTCGCAATACACTTTGGAAGCCCTACAAAAGCATGGCCTGCTCAAAGGTGGCTGGCTGGCCTTAAAAAGAATTTTTAGCTGTCACCCATGGGGAGGGAACGGTTATGATCCTGTTCCATAGCTTCCGATTTCTGATTTCCGATTTCTGGTTTCTGGTTTCTGGTTTCTGGTTTCTGGTTTCTGGTTTCTGGTTTGCTACACCCCTAAAGTCCCCTCAAGGGGACAATACCACTTAAAAACCAATTGTTTATTTCTCACTGCCAACTATTTACTTCCTCTTGGCTTTCGCCTTTGGATATTCAACCTAACTTACATTACATTTCCAAATTAACAAATGGGCACCTTTTCAAATTATCAAATTATCACATTTCCAAATTAACCTATTTCTGTCCACCATTCTTTACAGTATTTACTTATCTTAGTTGCATAAAAAATTGTAGATGTACTTTTTAGGCTTTACTTGGAATCCCGCCGATACGCTTTTTAAAATTGGGGTAATACAAATAAAATATTACAATCTTCTTTGGATAATTGCTTTTGCATTGGGCTGGTACCTCATGAAGAAAATATTTTTAAAGGAAAAAAAATCCCTGGAGCAACTGGACTCCCTTTTTATATATACGGTTCTGGCTACCATGTTGGGGGCAAGATTGGGCCATGTGTTCTTTTACGATTGGCCCTATTATCAAAACCATTTATTGGAAATTTTGCTGCCCATAAGGGAAAGTGCCGATAGCACCCTTTTTGGGCTTATCAATGGCTATGAATTTACTGGATTTACCGGTCTGGCAAGTCACGGAGCGGCCATCGGAATTATTATTGGCATGTATCTCTATACCAGAAAATACCCTGAATTTAAAATTCTTTGGATTCTGGACCGCATTGTTATCCCGGTATCCATAGGTGCTTTCTGTGTTCGGCTCGGCAATTTCTTCAATTCGGAGATCAACGGCAAACCCGTAGAAAAATCTTTTGCCCTGGCCACTAGGTTCGTGCGGGATTCCGACGACATGCCGGCATACAAGGCATTATCCATTACCAAAGAAAAAACCGTAAATGCCGCTTATAACCTTATAGAGAAAGACCCCCGGTTCTCCGAGTACCTGGAGGCCATCCCTTATAGGCATCCGGCCCAGCTCTATGAAGGGGTCTGTTATATTTTCGTCTTTGCCATTTTGTATTATCTCTACTGGAAAACCGATAAAAAGAATAAACTTGGATATCTTTTTGGGGTATTCCTTGTGCTTCTTTGGACGGTTCGTTTCTTTGTGGAATACGTAAAGAAGAGTCAGGGCGGATTTGAAGAATCGCTCGGTTTGTTGTCCACCGGTCAATGGTTGAGCATACCCTTTATTTTGGTCGGATTTTATTATATCCTTAGACCTAAATCGAGTACTTCAAAATAGTATGTCGGGAAAAATTAAAAACATCAACACCAGACATAAATTGTAAAATGGGAAACATCAAAATATACCTACTCTTTGCTATTTGTTCAGCCATCCTGTTTTCCTGTAGGGAAGAATCGAAAAAAACTATAACAACAGCTCCGGTCACCTTCAAAAAAGAAGGTGATCTCCGCATACTAAAAAAAGAATCCGATTCCCTTTTGACCACTCTCGATATCGAAATAGCGGATACCGACTACGAAAGGGAAACCGGACTCATGTACCGGAGTTCCATGGAACCCGGTCAAGGCATGTTGTTTGTTTTTGATGATGTTTCCATGCATTACTTTTATATGAAAAATACCGAATTCCCCTTAGACATCATCTTTGTGGACGACCAAATGAAGATTGCCAGTTTTCAAAAAAACGCCCAGCCCATGAAGGAAAATAGTCTGTCATCCAAAGTACCCGTAAAATATGTCCTGGAAGTAAATGCAGGCATGGCGGACAAATGGTCTTTATCCATAGGGGATTCCATTACTTATAGGAAAACACCATAATTACAGGATATGATTGAAATATACAGGGTTTAAGATAAAATACTTCAAATGATCCATAACCAAATATAACGCCCATTTCAGTGAGTTCAACCACCCAAAAAAACCATTCCATTGTCTGCTTTTAAAAAAGTGTACCTTGCTCTTTTGGCTCTGGCCTTAAGCCTGCCCCTTGCGGCCCAGAAAAAAAACCAGTCTTTTCAGCTTCATATTCGCAAGACTTCCGCTAATATTGAAATAGATGGGATGGGGAACGATTTGGCCTGGCAAGATACAGATGTAGCCACCAATTTCTACATGGTTTTGCCCATGGATACCGGTATGGCCAATGAACCCTCTGAAATCCGGATGACCTATGACGATAACAATCTCTACCTTTTAGCCACATTTTACAACACCACCAAGGGTCCTTACTATGTAGAATCATTACGACGGGATTTTATTTTTGGAAAAAACGACAACTTTTTATTGTTTATGGATCCCTTTAACAACCAGACCACCGGATATTCCTTTGGCTCCAACGCGGCAGGTGCCCAATGGGACGGCACCATGCACAGTGGGGGAAGTGTGGATCTAAATTGGGACAGTAAATGGATCTCTGCAGTAACAAGTGATGATGAAAAATGGGTCTTTGAAATGGCCGTTCCCTTCAAATCCATACGCTATGAAGACGGTGTTACGGAGTGGGGAATCAACTTTAGCCGACTGGATTTAAAATCGGGCGAAAAATCGAGTTGGACTCCCATTCCACGACAATTCCCTACCGCTTCCCTAGCCTATACCGGAACTTTGGTCTGGGATTCCCCACCGCCTTCCCCAAAAACAAATTTTTCGATTATCCCTTATGTAATGGGCAGTATTAACGAGGACAGGGAAAATAATACCGGTACCCGATATGATAAAAAAATTGGTGGCGATGTTAAATTTAGCTTGAGTACTTCCTTAAACCTAGACCTTACCGTTAATCCGGATTTTTCTCAGGTGGAAGTAGACCGCCAAGTAACCAATCTTGACCGATTTGAACTTTTTTTTCCAGAAAAAAGACAATTTTTCCTAGAGAACGGGGATCTCTTCGCCAACTTTGGATATGCCACCATACGCCCTTTCTTCTCCAGAAGAATTGGTCTGGGCGTACCCATAAGGGCCGGGGCCAGGGTTAGCGGAAACCTCAATGAAAAATGGCGTTTGGGACTAATGGATATGCAAACGGCCAGCATTGATGAAACAGGCTTGCCCAGTCAGAATTTTGGTGTGCTCTCTTTACAAAGAAAAGTTTTTGCCAGGTCCAGCATTGGACTCATGTTTGTAAACAAGGAATCTATAAATTATCCCCAGGATACGGATTCCCTAAGAACCGTTTTTCCAAAGTTTAATAGGAATGTAGGGTTGGAATACAATTTGGCCTCTCCCAATAACCTATGGACAGGGAAAGCATTTTTCTTAAAATCCTTCGCTCCCAACAAGAGCGGCAACGGTTTTACCCAGGCTGCCCATTTGGAGTACAAAAGCCGTAAATGGAATTGGCGCATACAGGAAGAATCGGTCGAAGACGATTATACGGCCGAAGTTGGTTTTGTTCCCAGAAATGGGTATGTCAATATAACTTCTTATTTAGGACATCTGTTCTTTCCTAAAAAAAGTACGGTTTTGAGCCATGGGCCCAAAATTAGCACCAGCTATTTTTTTAATGAAAAATTGGAGCGAACGGACAATATTAATCTTTTTGAATATCTGTTCGATTTTAGGGACCGTTCCAAATTAAACATAGGGGTGACCGATGAATATGTAGAACTATTGTCCCCTTTCGACCCTACAAGATCGGGCAAGGAATCCTTGGATGTAGGAACCAAGCACCATTGGAATGCCTATACCTTCGATTTCATTTCCAAGCCTCAAAGTATGTTCACCTACTCCTTTGGCGGACGTTTTGGCGGTTATTATTCCCAAGGCAACAGAACGAGCCTCATTAGTGAATTGGGTTACCGTTTTCAACCATTTGTAAGTTTAAGCAGTAATTTAAGTTATAACCACATCCATTTACCTGCGCCATGGAACAATACGGAATTTTGGCTTATCGGCTCGGAGATCGATGTTACCTTTACCAATAAATTATTCTTCGCCACCTTGTTCCAATACAATGAACAATCCAAGAACTTTAATCTGAACTCACGGTTTCAATGGCGTTATAAACCGGCCTCCGACCTATTTTTGGTGTATAGCAACAACTACCTTATTGAGCCCCTTGAAGGAAGGAATTGGGCCTTGACCTTAAAATTCACTTATTGGTTCAATAAATAAGGCCGAAATTCGCAAAAATCCAAATCGATCATATTTTGCCTTAGAATTGTTTAAAATACCATTGACCATGAACAACAAAATACACTGGGCCGTATTTATCAACAACAACTCCCAAAAAGACCAATTCATAAAAAACATATTGGAAGGACCTCTACCGGTAGGATTTGGCGTCCTAAAGAATTTGGATGGGGCCCTATTTTCCAAAATAACCTTAAAACAGTTCATAGACGAAGAGGAGCGGCATGGGATACAGATTATCAATAAAAATTCAAAACAACTGCTCAAAACCATGTCCAGCGGCGAACAAAAAAAGGCCCTACTAAAGCATATCTTCCATTTAAGGCCCCATTTTATTGTTTTGGACAATCCCTTCGACAATTTGGATAAGGACGCCCAAAAGGACTTAAAAGCCTCTCTGAACAATATTTCAAAAAGTACTTTTATTATTCAACTAATAAGCAGAAAAGCTGATATTTTGCCTTTTATAACCGTAAAGATGGTTTTGGAAGGATCCGCAATAAGACAGCTTGACAACGGGTCCCAATCCAATAAGGAGGACAATACTCCCATTAGTCCCAACTTTACCGGAAGCATTCCCATGCCCATCCTAGCTGATGATTATAAGGGGCCTACCCTGATAGAATGCAAGGACATAAGTGTTACCTATGGGGATAAAAAAATATTGGATAAAATCAATTGGACTATTAAAAAGGGGGAGTTTTGGCAACTAATAGGACCAAACGGAAGTGGTAAATCCACACTACTCTCCATGATAACCGGCGACAACCATAAAGGCTACGGACAACAGCTTTACCTTTTTGGCCAACGCAAGGGTACGGGGGAAAGTGTTTGGGACATCAAGAAAAGGATTGGGTACTACACCCCTGCAATGACGGATAAATTTTCGGGCCTGCATTCTTGCCTTAACATGGTTATTTCAGGGATGAACGATTCTGTTGGGCTCTACCTAAGGGCTACCGAAAACCAGAAAGCCCTTGCCAAGGAATGGCTGGTAATTATGGATATGTGGCACCTTAGGAACGTTCTTTTTGCCGACCTAACGGCCGGGCAACAACGGATGGTAATGACTGCCAGGGCCATGATAAAACATCCTCCATTACTGATTTTGGATGAACCTACCGCCGGACTGGATGATGAAAGTGCCTTGCTTTTCATATCCCTTGTCAATAAAATTGCAAAGGAAAGCGAGTCGGCCATTGTCTTTGTGTCCCATAGAAAAGAACCGGGATTAGAACCCCAATATATCTATAGACTTCAGACATCCCCGAAAGGATCCCGGGGGAAAGTATTGTAATGCAAAGGGCCGCTGAACAGCGGCCCTTTGTATTACAATTGGTCAGAGATTACTTCTCTTCCTTGCCTATTTGGGTTTTCTTTTTCAAAGTATCGAACATTACCGGAGTGGCAATGAACAAAGAGGAATAGGTACCAACAATGATTCCTACGATCATGGCAAACATAAATCCTCTCAGGGATTCTCCCCCAAATATAAATATGGCCAATAGCACTACCAAGGTAGTAGTGGATGTATTAAGGGTTCTACTTAAAGTACTGTTCAGCGCCAAATTGATATTCTCACCTGCTTTCCATCCCTTCTCCGCTATAATTTCCCTAATACGGTCAAATACTACCACGGTATCGTTCAGGGAATAACCGATAACCGTTAATATGGCCGCAATAAAGGCCTGATCTATCTCCATATTAAATGGCATTAACTTTCCAAAAATGGAGAATACGCCCAACACCAACAATATATCATGGAATACGGCTACCACAGCTCCCAGGGAGAACTGCCATCTGCGGAATCTCAAAAGAATATACAGGAACACTACGGCCAATGAACCGATAATGGCCAAGAAGGCATTCTTTTTAATATCGTCCGCAATGGTAGGACCAACTTTTACGGATTGAAGAATCCCTATGGACTTTTCACCACTTCCTATAGTAAAATCGTCAAAACTAGTACCATCCGGAAGGTATTTTTGAAGAGTGGTATACAGTTTGTCCTGAATTTCATTGTCCACTTCAATGCCTTCTACATCCACCTTATAAGGAGTGGTAATTTTTATTTGATTGGCCTCTCCATATGTTTTAACATTGGTACCGCTTCCAAAAACAGTATTCAATTCCGAAGCGATCTCCGATGGATTGACCACTTTTTCAAACCTTACCGTGTAAGAACGGCCTCCAACAAAATCGACACCTTGTTGCAGACCTTGGGTAAATAACGAAAATAATCCAATGGCCACCAAAATGGAAGAAACCATATAAGCGATCTTTCTTTTGGCCAAGAAATCGATATTGATATTCTTGAACAGGTTTTTGGTCATAGCCGTAGAGAAATCCAATTTTCTTCCCTTTCCGCTCACATACCAATCTACCAAAAGTCTGGTAATGAATATGGCAGTAAACAATGAAGTAACTATACCTATCAATAATGTAGTGGCAAAACCTTTGATAGGTCCGGAACCAAATACGAACAATATAAGGGCCGTTAAGCCAGTAGTAATGTTGGCATCCAAAATAGAAGAAAGTGCATTTCCAAAACCATCCGCAATAGCTTGGCTCTGCCCTTTGCCTTTTGCCAATTCCTCTTTAATACGTTCAAAAATAAGTACGTTCGCATCCACGGACATACCAATGGTCAATACAATACCCGCTATACCCGGAAGGGTAAGAACGGCATTTAAGCTAACCAGTACCCCAAAGATCAAAAGAATGTTCAGCAGCAAGGCAATATCTGCAAAGATACCCGCCTTACCATAGTAAAATATCATCCATATCAATACAATGGCCATAGCGATCATAAAAGAAAAGAAACCACTATTGATGGCTTCCTGTCCTAAGGAAGGTCCTACAATCTCTGATTGAATAATTTCAGCGGAAGCAGGCAGTTTACCGGCCCTCAACACATTGGCGATATCCTTGGTCTCATTAATGGTAAAAGTACCGGTAATCTCTGAACGACCTCCGGAAATTGGTCCCGAAGAAACACCGGGCGCAGTATATACCTTATTATCCAATACTATAGCGATACCGGTCTGGTTATTAAAGGCATCCCCGGTCAATTTTTCCCATTCCTTTGCCCCTTTGGTATTCATGGTCATGGTAACCGCAGGCTTATTGTATTGATCAAAGGTATCGGAGGCATCGGAAACAACGTCCCCACTAATTCTTGGGGTATTGTCCCTATTGGATTTTAGGGCATATAATTCTACAATTTCCGAACCTTCGGTAGGACGCTCCCAAACAAACTTGACAAACTGAATATCCGCCGGAATCAATCTGCGAATTTCCTTCATTCTAAGGTATTCCCCAATTTTAGCCGTATCCCGAATGGCTGCACTTACAAAGGCATTTCCGTTGGGGTTTGCCGGGATAAGCAAACTGAAAAGCGGATTTACATCTTGGGAAAAATCCAATGAATCCTGGGCAACGTCGGACAGTAAAGAATCCAATTCGGATTCCGGTTTCACTATTTCTTCGGGCTTATCAACCTCTACCAATGTCTTTAACCTCTCGTTGGCGGCCTGCAAAAAGGTACTTAAACTGGGATTACTTTGCTTATACGTTTCCCAAAATTCCAATTGGGCCGTACTGGACAATAAATCCTGGGCACGTCCTATATCCCTTGCACCTGGCAATTCCACCAAAATTCGACCAGAATTACCCTCACGTTGAATATTGGGCTGGGTAACGCCAAAACCATCTATACGTTCACGAAGTACTTCAAAGGCAGAAACGATGGACTCATCTATCTTGGTCCTGATTATAGGCTTTACCTGTTCATCGGTCATTTGAAAATTAACGACATCGCTCAACCCTTTATTGGCAAAAATATCCGGAGAGGCCAATTTGGTATCTCCCTTTATTTTATCAAAAGATTCAAAGAAAAGGTCTATATATGTAGCATCACTATTTTTGGAAGCGGTATCGGCATCGGCCAGGGCCTTGTTAAAAGCCGGATTCTTGCTATTATTGGCAAGGCCTTTTAAAATATCCTTTACAGAAATCTGAAGGGTAACATTTATTCCTCCTTTTAAATCCAGACCTTTATTCAGTTCCTTCTTCTTGGCTTCGTCATAATTGGTATATCCCAAAATGGAATTACCCCCTATAGAGTCTAAATATTGTGCTTCCAGTGCTTCCCTTTTGGCCAAGTAATCCTCTTCGGATTCTGAAATTTTATTGGCAGCAAAGACAGTAGCATCCTTTTCTACTTTATTGGTTATAAATGTGTAGGATAGCTGATAAATACTGACTAGCCCAAACAAAAAAGCGAAAAGCTTTATAAGTCCTTTATTTTGCATTGGTTATATATTAATTAAATGGTATTCATAAATAGCGTGCAAATATATTATTTCCCATAGGAACTAACAATATATTTATCAGTTTTATAAAATAAGGGCATCCGCCCCGCTCCGACGGTACTCGGAAACAATGGGAGCGGATGCCGTTACTATTTATCAACCTCAATAAACTATAGGGTCAATAGGCCATTTGTTTTTCTTACACCCTCTGCACTTTCCTGCATTTTTGCTTTTTCGGCCTCGGTCAAATCTATGTTTACAATTTTTTCTATCCCATTTCTGCCCAAAAGTACGGGTACCCCGATACAAATATCATCAAGACCGTACTCTCCTTCAAGAAATGCAGAACAAGGGAACATCTTCTTTTGGTCACAGGCAATGGCCTGCACCATGGAAGAAACGGCGGCACCCGGTGCATACCAAGCACTGGTACCCAGCAATTTTGTTAGTGTGGCCCCTCCCACTTTGGTCTCCTCGGACACTTGGGCAAGACGGTCTTCCGATAAAAATTCGGATACCTTGATACTATTCCTGGTAGCATGTGCGGTTAAAGGCACCATACCTGTATCACTATGGCCGCCAATGACCATACCGTCCACATCGGAAATTGGAGCGTCCAATGCCTCGGCCAATCTATATTTAAACCTTGCGCTGTCCAAAGCACCACCCATTCCTATTATTCTGTTCTTTGGCAAACCGGTGGTCTTGTGCACCAAATAGGTCATGGTATCCATTGGATTACTTACCACGATCAAAATTACGTTGGGGGAATGTTCCAACAAATTGGAAGCCACAGTTTTTACGATCCCTGCATTTATACCTATCAATTCCTCGCGGGTCATACCCGGTTTACGCGGAATACCGGAAGTAATGATAGCCACGTTGCTTCCTGCAGTTTTGCTATAATCATTTGTAACTCCTGTTATTTTGGTATCAAAACCATTCAAGGAAGCGGTCTGCATTAAATCCATGGCCTTGCCCTCTGCAAAACCTTCCCTGATATCCAACACAACTACTTCGGATGCAAAATTCTTAATGGCAATGTACTCTGCACAACTTGCGCCAACAGCACCTGCTCCAACAACGGTAACTTTCATTATAAGGTTATTTTAAGTTAAATTTTATCGTTCAAAAGTACTGATTTTTGGCAGAACAATACCACCACAACTACAGAAACCGACTAAATTTTATCAGAAGCAATACTTTGCCTTTTTTTATCGGCCTTCAAAAAGCAGTTACCATTAAAGCCTGATGCAGGTGTATGCACAACATAATAAAAAGCCCTTTTATCGAAAAAGTTAAAATACCATTCCATACATCGAATTTATACAATAGAAAATTGAAAAGGCACGTTAAGTAGTAAGTACCCAAATCCAAGAAAAATCCTACAATAATGAGAAGACTACTTTCCTTCTTGGCCATAGTTGGCACCCTACTGGCCAGTAATTGCACCAGAATTACAGAGAACAACGATCCCGTTATCGGGATATGGTCCCATATCTCTTCTGATGGAGGGGGCATTGCCCAAAAACAGGATATGATCATTAGGCAGGAGTGGATATTCAATGATGCCTATCTGGGCAGATACCATACCTACCACAACAATAATTTAACGGTTATTACAGATTTTAAATGGGTCCATAAAGATAGCACCTACATTATTTCCTATCCCGGTCTTGACAAAGAGGAGGACATAGTTCAGATGACCGAGTCCGATCACGGAATTATTTTGGCCGACCATGATGGCAAGGTAATGGCAATAAGGGAATAATATAAATATCTGACTTACCTAAATCCAAAATTTACACCTACCGTTAGGTTATTAAATTCTGCCAGCGAATAATCCGCGTGCAACCTAAAGAAACCAAGTTTCAACTTGGCACCTAAAGTTCCCGAGACGCCATTGGCCTTTTTGGTCAAAGAAAAAGGGTCTACATAGGTTTCCTGAAATGGTCCCGACTGTACGCGATAGGTCCCCAAAACATCTGTTGTGGATCTTCCCGATACATAGCCGATGGCCCCGTAAAAATTAATCACAGGAAGCTTAGTAGAGGCCACGGCCTGCACCGATAGGACATTCATATCCACTTCTATTTGCTGATCCCTACCATCCACAATATTACTGTCCGTAAAATCATAGGAGGCGTTCAGATGGGTATACCCCGCCACAGCAGAAAGTGCCAAAGGCCATATTTTATCTGCAGGCAACAATTTGGAAAAATCATATTGAAGCCCTGCACCGTAAAGCCCCAATGCTACATCCTCGGTATCAATTTTTGGCAAAAATCTGGCCTTGACTTCCAACCCTTTCACCAAACCTACACTTAACTGCAAAAAGGCCGATGGAATAAAGTTGATGTTTTCCGAAGCCAGTCCTGTCGGTAGTTCAAATTCCTCACGGGTGGCAATAGGCCCCACCTCGCCTTCTACATATACACGAATTCCCTCCAAGTCCCCCAAAGCGGTTGAAACCAATTTGGAAGTACCGCCGTCTACGAACTTTAGATTTTCATACTCCGCCGTATTTAAAACAAACGTCTTTTTGCCCTCCTTACTTTTAAAAGAGGTCATATTGCCCATTATAGAAATCTCAAAACCACCCAAAGGCTTGGAATCGGCAGAGTTGTACCATCCATTGGCCAAACCATAAATGGCACCCTCGGACGCTGGGCCGAAATAACTGTTCGAAAATTTTTCCGCATCATCAATCCCGGCAACAAATAGCTCATTGATATTGGATTGGGAAAAACCGAAGGCACTAAAAAACAAAACTCCCGTTAAAAATAAATATTTCACAACTCTTAGATTTTTGTTAAAACTAAAAAACTCGCCCCAATGGAGCGAGTTTTTGTTGTGTAAACCTTATTTATTATGCATCAATGTTGGCATAGACGGCATTTTTCTCTATAAATTCCCTTCTGGGCGGAACTTCATCCCCCATCAACATAGAGAACACCCTATCCGTCTCTGTGGCGTTATCAATGGTCACCTGCCTTAAGGTCCTAAATTCCGGGTTCATGGTCGTATCCCACAACTGTTCGGCATTCATCTCCCCAAGACCCTTATAACGTTGAATACCCACACTACCGTTAAAACTCTCTACAATTTCATCACGCTCCTTATCTGTCCAAGCATAGCGTTTCTTTGTTCCTTTCTTCACCAAGTATAACGGGGGAGTAGCTATATAGACATGTCCTCCCTCAATAAGTTCTCGCATATACCTAAAGAAAAAGGTCAATATCAAGGTCTCGATATGACTGCCATCCACATCCGCATCACACATAATCACTACTTTGTGATAACGTAACTTATCCAGGTTCAAAGCCTTGCTGTCGTCCTCGGTACCAATGGTAACGCCCAGGGCCGTATATATATTTTTGATCTCCTCATTTTCGAAGACCTTATGGGTCATGGCCTTTTCCACGTTCAGAATTTTACCCCTTAAAGGAAGAATGGCCTGAAAAGCCCTGTCCCGTCCTTGCTTGGCGGTACCTCCCGCAGAATCACCCTCTACCAAGAACACTTCGCACAAGGCGGGATCCTGCTCTGAACAATCCGAAAGTTTTCCAGGCAGGCCACCTATGCTCATCACCGTTTTACGCTGCACCATTTCACGGGCCTTGGTAGCCGCATGCCGGGCTTGGGCGGCCAAAATTACCTTTTGGACAATGGTTTTGGCATCGTCCGGATTCTCCTCCAAATAATTGGTCAACATTTCCGAGACGGCCTGACTCACTGCCGCAGAAACTTCCCTGTTACCCAATTTGGTCTTGGTCTGCCCTTCAAACTGCGGCTCTGCAACCTTTACGGAGATAATCGCCGTTAAACCTTCCCTAAAATCATCTCCCTGAACTTCAAATTTTAATTTCTCCAACATTCCGGAGGCATCCGCATACTTTTTCAAGGTGGAAGTCAATCCCCTTCTAAATCCGGCCAAATGTGTACCCCCTTCATGGGTATTGATATTGTTCACATAAGAATGTAGGTTCTCCGTATAGGAAGTGTTGTATACCATGGCCACTTCCACAGGAATATCGTTCTTCTCCCCTTCCATGGAAATCACACTACGGATAAGGGGCTCTCTATTTCCGTCCAAAAACTTGATAAACTCCTTTAATCCCTCTTGGGAATAAAAACGTTCGGTAACAAAACCACTTTCACTGTCCTTATCCTTTTGCCGCCTGTCCATTAGGGTAATGGCAACGCCTTTGTTCAAGAAAGAAAGCTCGCGCATTCTGTTCGCCAAGGTCTCGTAACTATATTCTACCGTCTGGGTAAATATGGTATCATCCGGCGTAAAGGTAACGATGGTACCCCTCATATCGGTTTCCCCAATACTTTTTACCGGATAAAGCGCCTTACCCTTACTGTATTCCTGTTCCCATATCTTCCCATCCCTGTGCACAGTGGCCTTTAGGTGTTTCGAGAGTGCATTTACACAGGATACCCCAACACCGTGCAGACCACCCGATACCTTATAGGAATCCTTATCAAATTTACCCCCGGCCCCTATTTTGGTCATAACGACCTCCAAAGCCGAAACGCCTTCCTTTTTGTGCAGGTCCACAGGAATACCCCTACCATTGTCACGGGTAGTGATGGAATTGTCCTCATTTATCGTTACGGCAATTTCATCACAATGGCCACCCATTGCCTCATCTATGGAGTTGTCCACTACCTCATAGACCAAATGGTGCAAACCACGCACCCCTACATCACCTATGTACATGGAAGGCCTCATACGCACATGCTCCATACCCTCAAGGGCCTGGATGCTATCTGCGGAATAATTGTTCTTTTTTTGCTCGTCTTTATTTGCTTCTTCGCTCATAAATTAATACTTATTTCATTATAATTTTAGCAATCTTACAAATATACGAAATACCCCATGAAATATAGGATTGATAGCCAATATAAGCCCCTAAGTTATCAACAGGGATTGTGGAAAAAATACCAATCGATATAATAGATTCCGAAGAGCCTGTTTCAACATCCATCCACCCCGTTCCAAGCGTGGATTTTTCAAAGCGGGCAAGGGACCAGACCTCAAAACCAAAACGCAAAACATAGAAAATTTCCAAAAACGGAATGGATGTTAGGTTACGGTAAGCAGTGGGCAGTGGGCAGTGGGCAGTGGGCAGTGGGCAAAAAAATGGAATTCACTTCGAATTGCCAAAGTTTTTGAAAACCAAAGTAACTACAATGAAATTTTAAGGTTTCATTTAACCTTTAACCAAATAACAAAAGAGGCACCCTATAAAGAATGCCTCCTACTCACTGATAAACTAAAAACTTGATCTATAAAATTCCTATTGCCCTACTTGGATCTACATTACTTTACATAAGCATCGGAATGCACTTTTGAAACTGCCCTACCGGACGGATCGTTCATGTTCTTAAAGGCCTCGTCCCACTCCAAGGCAATTCTGGTACTACATGCCACAGATGGTTCCTGTGGCACACATAATGCCGCCGCATCCGATGGAAAATGCTCTTCAAAAACGGAACGGTAATAAAACTCTTCTTTAGAAGTAGGTGTCTGTAGCGGAAATCTGTATTTGGCATTGGCCAATTGGTCATCAGTAACTTCCTTCTGAACAATTTCTTTTAAGGTGTCTATCCAACTGTAACCAACCCCATCGGAAAATTGTTCCTTTTGCCTCCATGCAACACTTTCGGGCAGCATATCCTCAAAAGCCTTACGGACCACCCATTTCTCCATGCGTTCCCCGTTTATCATCTTATCCTGTGGATTAATTCTCATGGCCACGTCCATAAATTCCTTATCCAAAAACGGAACCCTTCCCTCTATACCCCATGCGGCCAACGATTTATTGGCCCTAAGGCAATCGTACATATGAAGCTTATCCAATTTACGTACCGTTTCCTCATGGAAATCCTTTGCACTAGGCGCCTTATGAAAATAAAGATAGCCTCCAAAAAGCTCATCTGCCCCCTCCCCGGACAACACCATTTTAATACCCATGGACTTGATAACCCTAGCCATTAGATACATAGGGGTAGAAGCCCTAATGGTGGTAATATCATAGGTCTCCAAGTTGTACACTACATCCTTTATGGCATCCAAACCTTCCTGAATGGTAAATTTTATTTCGTGGTGTACGGTACCGATATGCTTGGCCACCTTTTGGGCGGCGGCCAAATCCGGAGAACCTTCCAACCCGACCGAGAACGAATGCAATTGCGGCCACCAGGCATCGGTAGTGTCATCCGACTCAATTCTCTTCTGGGCATATTTTTTTGCTATGGCAGAGGTTACCGAAGAATCCAATCCACCGGACAACAATACCCCATAGGGTACATCGGACATTAATTGCCTATGCACGGCGGCCTCCAAAGCCTCTTTAATAGCCTGTATGCTAGTCTCATTGTCCTTTACCGCATCGTATTCCATCCAATCGCGGGAATACCATCTTTTAAACTCCCCATCCTTACTGTGCAAGTAATGTCCCGGAGGAAACAACTGTATCTTGGTACAGGTTCCTTCCAAAGCCTTCAACTCGGATGCCACATAAAAAGTGCCATTAATGTCCCATCCTACATAAAGCGGAATAATCCCCATATGGTCCCTTGCGATAAAATATTCATCCTTTTCCGTATCGTAGATGGCAAAACCAAAAATACCGTTCATTTCATCCAAGAAATCAACTCCTTTTTTCTGATATAGGGCCAAAATTACCTCACAGTCGGACTCGGTCTGAAAATTATAGGAACCGGCAAACTGCTTGCGCAGTTCCCTATGGTTATATATTTCACCATTGGCGGCCAATACCAGTTTCCTATCCGGACTGAACAAAGGTTGCTTTCCCGATGCCGGATCAACGATGGCCAAACGTTCATGGGCCAAAATAGCTTTTCCATCGGCATATATCCCACTCCAATCCGGACCTCTATGTCTGATCTTCTTGGACATTTCCAACAACCGAGGTCTTAACTCCTCGGTACTCTCCTTTACATCAAAGGCACATACAATTCCACACATACAATAATATTTATGTCAATTTTCAAGCAAAAATCTATTTATTATATAAATAATAAAATATAAAACTCATAATAAGTTACAATTTAAAACAAATTACAATAAAATAACGATAAACTGTTATAATAATAATGAATTCGTTTATGCCAACCCACTATTTTGTAAGGTGTCCAAAATTTAGCGACTTTTAATTCAGATTAACAGGAATACTACTTAAATTTGACAATCTCTAAAACGAAAAAAAATGAAAAATTTATTTACGATTGCACTTATGGTTATTGCCCTGACCTATAGCTCCGAGGCCATTGCCCAGAAATTCAGTGGCCTGGACAAAAGTCCTGCGGACATTGCTTCCTATCCTACCGATTATAAAGTTTCGGAAAAATTGGTTCGGGTAACTTACAGTCGACCACAATTAAAAGGACGTTCCATTTCGGAGCTTGCCCCGGCAGGGAAAGTATGGAGAACCGGAGCCAATGAGGCCCCTGAAATTATTTTTTACAAGGATGCTACCGTGGGAGGCAAAGCCGTTGCCGCCGGCACCTATTCCCTATTTACCATCCCAGGCAACAAGGAGTGGACCATAATATTGAACAAAAATTTAAATCAATGGGGCGCCTATTCCTATCAGGAAGATGCCGATGTAGTACGTGTACCTGCCAGTGCCAGCAATGTATCCGAATCGTTGGATGCTTTCTCCATAGCTTATAAGGATATGGACAATGGTACCCAAATGGTATTGGGATGGGGAAACACAAGGGTTTCCTTGCCAATTACCTTTTAAGGGAAATACTTTTTCCTTAAAAAACCCAAAACAATAAGGAAGGTACAGAAAAAGCGCTAATCTTTTTCGGACCAAGATTTTAAAAGAAGCCGTTTCAAACTAATTGAAACGGCTTTTTTTATAGTTTTGCAAACTTAAAATTGACATATGATCTCTGTAGATGCAATTGCCGTAGAATTTAGTGGCGATACCTTATTTAGCGATGTTTCTTTCGTTATAAATGAAAACGACAAGATTGCCCTGATGGGAAAGAACGGGGCCGGTAAATCTACCATGATGAAAATAATTGCGGGGAAGCAGAAAGCTACCCGGGGTCATATCCGCTATCCCAAAGACGCAGTGATTGCCTATTTGCCCCAGCATTTGCTTACAGATGACAACTGTACCGTTTTCGAAGAAGCTTCCAAAGCTTTTAAGGAAATCTTCAGCATGCGCGATGAAATTGAACGCCTGAACAAGGAATTGGAAACCCGTACCGATTATGAATCCGATGCGTATATGTCCATTATTGAAAAAGTATCGGATCTGGGAGAAAAATTCTATGCCCTGGAAGAAATAAATTATGAGGCAGAGGTAGAAAAAGCATTGAGGGGCCTTGGGTTTAAGCGAGAGGATTTTCATAGACCTACCAGTGAGTTTAGCGGGGGTTGGCGAATGAGAATAGAACTGGCCAAGATATTACTACAAAAACCGGATCTGATCCTTTTGGACGAGCCCACCAACCACGTAGATATAGAATCCGTAATTTGGCTGGAGGATTTCCTCTTGAACAAGGCCAAGGCAGTGGTGGTCATCTCGCACGACAAGACCTTTATAGATAATATTACCAATAGGACCATAGAAGTAACTATGGGCCGGATCTATGATTATAAGGCCAATTACACCCACTACCTTCAATTGAGGGAGGACAGACGAAGCCACCAGATAAAAGCTTATCAGGAACAACAAAAGTTCATTGCGGACAACCAGGCCTTTATTGACCGGTTTAAGGGCACCTATTCCAAAACCAACCAAGTAACTTCCCGCGAACGGATGCTGGAAAAATTACAGATCATTGAAATTGATGAAATAGACACAACGGCGCTAAAATTGAGGTTCCCACCTTCCATACGTTCCGGCGATTATCCGGTTACCGCCGAAAGACTGTCCAAAAGTTATGGAGACCATGTGGTTTTCAAAGATGCCGATCTCTCTATTTCACGAGGGGAAAAGGTTTCTTTTGTAGGAAGGAACGGTGAAGGAAAATCTACGATGATCAAAGCTATTTTGGGCGAAATAGAAGTAGAGGGCCAATGCAAGCTGGGACACAATGTAAAAGTAGGTTATTTTGCCCAAAACCAGGCCTCCCTTTTAGATCCCGAACTTACTATCTTCCAGACCGTGGATGAAGTTGCCGAAGGAGATGTACGTACACAGATCAAAAATATTTTAGGCAGGTTTATGTTTAGCGGTGATGACCTGGAAAAAAAAGTAAGTGTACTTTCAGGTGGGGAAAAGACCCGTCTTGCCATGGTAAAATTGCTTTTGGAACCGGTCAATCTTTTGATCTTGGATGAACCTACCAACCATTTGGACCTAAAATCAAAGGACGTGCTCAAGGAAGCACTACTTGCCTTTGACGGCACACTGATATTGGTCTCCCACGACAGGGATTTTCTACAGGGACTTTCGCAAAAAGTATTCGAATTTAAGGACAAACGTGTCATAGAACATTTCGAGACCATAGATGCCTTCTTGGTGCGCAACAGAATAGAGAATCTTAAAGAAATCGATTTAAAGGCTTAATTCCCGAAATATCAATTTCAAATGGATATCCAAGGTAGGGGCAACTAAAAAATAACAACCCCACTTTAGGATTTAAAGAAATTGTCAAAAAATAATAGTTGGTATTGAATGGCGTTGGCCCAATAATCCCAATTATGGCTTCCTGGACGCACTATATAATCATGGGAAATATTTCGTTCCATTAATTTTTGGTGCATTCTGTTATTGGCATCATAGAAGAAATCATTTATTCCACAATCAAAAATAAGCTTAAGGTTGTCTTTTTTCAACAAATGCACCATATTGATTACCGTATTCTCTTCCCAATGGTCCCGATTTACGGCATAATCACCCAAACGTTGGGAGAGATCCCAATTCCCGGGAAAAGGTCGTATATCCAGCCCCCCGCTCATACTGCCGGCAGCACCATAAACCTCCTGATGTTTAAAGGCCAGGTAAAATGCTCCATGACCGCCCATACTCAATCCCGTAATCGCCCTATACTTCCTTTGGGCCAGCGTGTTGTACTTCCTATCCACTGCCTCCACCAACTCTTTGGAAACATAGGTCTCATATCGCATGGATGGGTCTACGGGACTATCAAAGTACCAACTGGTCTTACTTCCATCAGGACAGACTATAATCATATTATATTTGTCCGCATACTCTTTGATGGCGGATACCTTGGTTACCCAATCCGTATGGTCGCCACCTGCTCCATGCAACAAATAAAGTACAGGATAACCATGCTTTTGAGCGGTGTAACCATCTGGCAAAATTATCAGATTATCAATAGATTTGCCCATGGACCGACTTATAACCTTGAGCGTATCCACCTGTGATGCAAATGCTCCGAAGACCCAAAATAAAACTACCCAAAAGGTCAAAAACAGTCTCCCTTTCATACCGTTATCTTTAAATAATTTATTATAACAACTTCATTGACATTCACCAACCATGGATACAAAACCTGATAGGTAAACTTAATAATGTTATTGTAAACCACATTTTCAAATCTAGGCAAAAAAGACAAAATAGCCATCGGAATCCAAACAAAATGAATCCAAGAAGGGATGAATTGAATTCCCCCTATTTAGGATTATCGGGGTACAAATTATGTAGTGTGACCGCATTTGGGGACATTCCCTAAAAATTTAAGCAATAACCTTATGCCCTTCAGGGAAGGGACGGTAGGCATAATACTGAAGCACTTCCTCTATGGCGGCTTTCATGGCTCTGTTGATAGGAAGGATAATATTGCCCATCCTAAAGTCTATTTGACCCAGGTTCATGTAGTAATCCGTAAAAATAGGCACATATAGTCCATTTTTCATTGCGGCCTGGGCGTTTTCGTAACGTTCCGCCTGATTTTCCTTAATAATCTTGCAGGTAGCCAAACGGAGTTGCCCCAATTTGTCCCTACTTGCCCCATAACCAAACAGTCGGCATATCAATCCACGATACTTATAATCCCCACAACTACCGCTGTTGCTATCCAGAACAGAAAGTGGCCTGTACAAATGGCACATAGAACTGCTATTTGACCTTAGTTCTTCCAAGGTAGTTTCTGCCTTGCCATTTAAAAACAATTGAAAGGCCCATGGTAAAAATTCCAGAGGGGAAGCGTCTATATCCGGGTGGGTGCAGCATTTGCCGCAACCTGCCTTACAGCTCAGCCCCGATTCGGATTGAAAAGCAGCTATTTCCGCATCCAAAACGGCAAATAATGCTTCAACTGCTTTTACCTTGCTTTCCATAGACATTCCTATTTTTCGCGAATGTACATCAATAATGGAATCGTACAACAAATATTTTTCCGGACAGTATCAACAGCACACAGACAACAATGAAAACTAGGACCTCTAATTTTTCAAGGCCGATGAAAACATAAACAAAAGCGCTTAATCCACTCTTTCCATTTCCATCCAAAACGGGAAGATATTCTTGTTGTCCACTGCGTAGAAGGGCAAAAGTTTAGCGGTCATTTTTGGAAAGAACACCTTCTCCATCCGGATAATATCTGTAGTCCCTTTTTTGTTTTCCATCTGCCAGACAAGGGTATTGGCTTCCAAAACCATTCTCCCCTTAGGAGCTATCGGCCCAATAAACTTATAGGTAATATCATAATAACCTTCTTCAATTTCAGTATCCCAATGGCCATATATCTCCTCTTGGTTCCAAATACCGCGTTCCCCCCCGGCATCGTTCCTATTTAAAATAATAGGGTTCTCATGTGGCGTACCCACTAAAATTTTTGGAGGGTTTACCAAATTTTCGGAAACGATCAACTCCTTGTATATTTTATCCAGTTCCCTTTTAAGGGCTATGGCCAAGGCTTTGTTTTCCTTTATCACATTGCGCTGCTCATACGGATCCTTGCTAAGTTGAAACAGTTCAAAATCTTCTATACCGGCATTATAGTCCGTTTTTCCTACCAACTTATACCCGGATTTTTGAATCGCCATATTATGATACAGCTCGGGGTACCTACGCGACCAATAAAAACAGGGAACGATCTGCCCACTCCACTGGCCTGCCCTGTACTAATGGAACCAAACTTTTACCGTCCATTAGCCTGTCCTTGGGCATTTCCACACCGCATATCTCAGCCAGGGTAGGCAGTACATCCAAATGAGCTGCCATAGTTTCCACCTCTTTGTTGCCTTTGGAAAGTGCCGGATATTTCATATAAAAACGGCACACGGACGCCCCCATTGTACACATCCCCCTTACGTCCGCGCATACCGCCCACATATCTGGTCTGTTGGGGGCCATTATCGGTCATAAAAATTACAAGGGTATTTTCGG
The DNA here is from genome assembly GCA_041392165.1 of Flavobacteriaceae bacterium. Taxonomy (GTDB): domain Bacteria; phylum Bacteroidota; class Bacteroidia; order Flavobacteriales; family Flavobacteriaceae; genus Arenibacter. Next base: position 1,089,200 of record JAWKMN010000001.1, on the reverse strand, counting down.
ATAGTCCCAGGGCATCCAATTTATTGAAGAGTCTCCCCAGATTGTCATCAATATTGTTTACCATGGCGTATACCTTTCTGGCATCTTCCTTATCCTTTTCGCTCATCTTTGAGAAGGGCTTTCCATCCTTGCCAAACCCTGCGGAAGGATCTATGTCCCTATATTTTTGGTAATAGGCATCCGGCACCTGCAAGGGGGTATGCGGGGCATTAAACGCCAAATAGCAGAAAAAAGGGGATTCCTTATTTTTTTCAATAAAATTGATGGCCTGGTCCGTGAAAATATCTGAGCAATACCCTTTATAGGCTTTTTGTTGGTTATTATGCCATAGAACTGGGTCAAAATAACTTCTATCCCCTTTAAAATAAGTAGTAATATCCCCTACTTGCCCCATCCCTCCCGATAGATGGATAACGGATTCATCAAAACCCTGGTCACTGGGCCTACTCGGATAATTATCCCCTAAATGCCATTTGCCAAAAACCCCTGTACTATAATTGGCCTGCTTCAGCATTTCGGCAATGGTTACCTCGGAAGAGGCCATAATAGCACCTCCGTTGTAGGTATCCCTCATACCCGTTCTCAAAGAATAACGTCCCGTCATTAAACTGGATCTGGTGGGTGCACAAACAGGTGACACGTAAAAATTATTAAACCTAATACTTTCACTTGCCAGGGCATCAATGACCGGCGTCTTTACATGTGGATTTCCAGTAAACCCCAAATCCCCGTAGCCTTGATCATCCGTAATAATCAAAATTATATTGGGATGTTGATTTTTTTGAGCAAAGCCTCCTGTGATCGGCCCCAAAATCATCCATAGAAAAATAAAAAGCCTATACTTCAAGTTCATAAATGTCGGTTTCAAATTATCCCATTATTTTGAACAATTAAAATTTGGAATACAAATTCACTAATTTCCAATAAATCCTTAATAAATCCCAATTTAAACGCGAGAAATACTGTTCATTGTTAAATTCCCCATAGTGCACATATTCATGCAAAATAGTGGTTCCAATAAAAAATATGGCGGCATCATTGTCATTTTGCACTAGGGTTCCATTTTCCAATTGGTTTACATGATCAATATCTAAGTGTGTCTGGGTTGTTTTCTTTTAATTAAGATTTCAATTTTTGAATTCCCTGTTATGGATTCATTTCGAATAATGATTTTAATCAACAATACCGTGACTTGTAATCTCGGTTATCCATTTTTCATCCTTTTTCAAAACAAAACCCTTTATACTGGCATGTTCACAATCCAGCCAAACTGCAAACTGAAGTTTGGTTGGACACTTTATTTCTTGAAATGTTAATTCAAATGCCAAATCAGAATTGGAATTCTTCCTTATTATTTCTACTTCTTGATTGTTTGTGAAAATTTTGAGATCTTCCAAGATAAATTCATTCTTGATAATCTGAATTGGCAATTTTTCCCTAATAAAAAGCTTAACATAGGTTTGTAGATCTTTGGTGCTTAGAATCTCCTCTATAATATCTTGTCTTTCCTGGTTGTTCCAACAATTTATTACAGATGTTGATGGCCCAACATTTATTTCTGTTTTGCTCCTGTTTTCATCTCGTTTACCTTTACAACTTAAAAAGACAATTAAAAATAAAGTGGCTACAAAACTCCTTAGTAGCATTTTTTGATTTTTTACAATGTTTAAACAAAGGCTTCATTGAATTCTATTTAAGACTATTCTCGCCCTATCCGGTTGAACATTTTCACCATAGACTTTGGTTTCAAAAAGTCTCCCATCTTCTCCCCCAAAACATAAAATTTCCGAATTGATATTTTCTCTATAATACTTATTTCCATCACATTTCCCCCCAAGTAGTTTCTATAGCTATCCACGAACTATCTTTTTTTAGTATTTTTCCTGATATTATTACTCCCTCTATCGGATAATATATGAAATACGAAATTTTGGAACCGAAACAATCAATGTTTCCTAAGGTAATTTGGTGTTCCTTCCCTTCCGGAAGGGTAAGGGAATCTACAAATTGAACTTGAAACCCGTTTGAAAAGATATTTAGGTCTGAGGTTACGAATTCATTCTTGACCAATTGTACCGGTAACCTGCCCTCAACATTTGGATGCAAGAACATTTGGAAATCTGGTGTTGACATTATTGTTTCAATAATTTTTTCTTTGTCTTTTTTGTCCAAACATTCTTGAACCAAAAATTGTCGAATAGGTTCCTTTTTGGGATTAATCATTTTGGCCGTGTTTTGTTTACAACCAAAAATTATGGATGTAATAAAAACAAATGTAACAAGCGCGTATATTTTCATCACTTTTAATTTCCCCTATTTAATACAATTCTGGCCCTATCTGGATGAACATTCTCCCCATAAACAGAAATTTCAAATTTTCGCCCTTCTTCTCCGGGATAATCAAACCCGTTGTTAAAGTCGCCATAATGTACATACTCATGTAACACGGTTGTTCCAATCCAAAAAATCAAAGCATCAAGAACCGGAGGCCTCATTCCCATACATGCAAAAGGGTTTTATTGCCAATTGATGAAAATAGAATTTTGTTTTTAATCAATTACTCCAGATCCAGTTATTTGTACCGACCATTTTTTGTGTTTCTTTATCGCCTCACCCCTGATTACAACATGCTCAAAAGGATACCATACTGAAAACGACAATTTTTGCTTTTCACAATTTACATTAAGGGCTTTAATGCGAAAAGTATGCTCCGTTTTGTTTGTAGAGTCATTAAGAACAACCGGGATCCCTCCCACCTTGATTGATAAATCTTGTGTTATGAGATCATTTTTTAGGAGTTGGATTTCTATGGACCTTTCCTTTAAGGGGATTACATGAATCTGTAACTTTGGAGTATTTAAAATTTCTTCGGCAATACTTTCTATATCCTCACTTTGAAGACAGCCTAAAACAATTTTATCTTTATCGGCAGAAAAGAATCCCTCCTTATTTTTCTTTTGCTTATTTGAGCATCCCTGAATAAACAGAATAAGCAAAATAGCAATTATCGCATTTTTCATTTTCATCAATTATGTCTGTTCAAAATCAACCTTGTATTTTCTGTTTGAACATTTTCACCATAAACCTTGGTCTCAAAAAATCTACCATCCTCACCTACAAATTGAAACCTGGTCACAAAATTGCCATAGTGTACCATTTATAGAAACAATACTGCCAATAAAACACATCATTATAGGTGTACATGGAACAAAATCAAAATTCGATGTCTTGATTGACAGTCACAACCCAGACGGAATCCGAAAGTTTTATATTCCCATTTACCTCCGCATTTTCTATTGGGCTATAAAACATATATTTTCCCAAGTCGAAACGACAAGTGTCCTCTGACAATATTTCCAATCGTAAGTTTAAGTTGTTTTTTGGTAAAGAGTCAACAATTTTTACATATCTATTTGTTTCCAACGCAAAAGAATCTATACCAATAAAAAAATCATTTTTAATTATTCTTATAGGATTTCCTTCCTTGATTTCCTGATGTAAATAGGTTTGAATGTTTTCTGTCTTAAGAATTTCTTTAATAATATTAATTTTTTCAACTTGCTCAAAACAAGAATCTTGTTTGCTTTTGTTTACTTCATTATCTGCTTTTTGTTTTTCTTTGCAGGCCATGAAAAACAGAAAACCTAGGAAAAGGACAATATTTTTCATTTTTTAGTATCTTAATTTTAAATCTTTACAATCCAATTCTTTTAATACTATTCTAAAGATATAGTCCAACGGTTCTATGAAATGTTTTTTAATCGACTATGCCGTGGCCAAGAATGGCAATTTTCCATTCACCATTCTCTTTGTTGGCTTTACCTGTAATATCTGCATGTTCAAAATCATACCAAAGAGTAAATTTGAGCTTTTTTCCATCGCAATCAATATTTTTGAACTTAATGTCAAATATGTGCTTGTCCGTCTCCATGGAATCAATATAGCCCACAGACATACCACCCAAATCTATTTCCAATCCATCCTTGATATTATCATTGGTAAGCAAAAAAAGAATCAGATCCCTTTGTCTGAGAGGTAGTACATACTCCTTTAAATCCTCATGTTCAAAAATATTTTGGATAATTATTTCCTTATCATCTTTTGTTAAACAGGCCTTTGCCTTCAAACCTGCTTTCTCAACTATTATGCTTTCGGTGTTCCTCTTCTTAAAATCCGAGCATTGCAGATTAATTGATATTATGAGAAGATATAAGATTTTATGATACTTAATTTTCATATTGGAATCAATTTATTCTGTTTAATGTCATTCGGGCATTTTCAGGAGTTACATCGGCATTGTAAACCTCTATTTCAAATTTCACACCTTCCTCTCCCCAGTAAGTAAACGATTCATTGTTAAATTCCCCATAGTGCACATATTCATGCAAAATAGTGGTTCCAATAAAAAATATGGCGGCATCATTGTCATTTTGCACTAGGGTTCCATTTTCCAATTGGTTTACATAATCAATGTCCGAGTAAAGTGTATTAGAATTATTTTCCTTTGCAAAATGCCCCACTGTAATATCACTACAGGTATTACAATCTGGAAAATTATCCAACTGTACAATTTCTATGAATGGCCCTTCGCCCCATTGTAGGTCTTGTCCTATATTCTATTTGGGGAGTTGGATAAACCTGCATATACACTAAAATCATCAATTAATATCTGATTCTCCGGTTAGGGTTAAAAGCCAATTTCCATCTATATTTTCTATTTGCCCAGAAACAACCCTTCCATAGTCCTCGTTCATAAAAGCTACTTCAAAAGAAGCTTTGTCGCAATTTTCTTTATTTAGGAAAATAGTTATTCTTGGCGATTTATTCTTTTTTTCCAATGGAACTATCAAGTAATCGGTCCCATTAATAGTAATAAAGTCTTGCCTTAATAAAACGTTGCCCCCAAACTGTATTTGACGTAAAAAATCTTTATCCAAAGAGGAAAAAACCGGCTGAATTTTCTTCTCTTCCTGCACAATCATTTTTAAAACGATTTCAGAATCTTTTTCAATTTGGCAGGATAAAGCTGCATCTTTTTTGGCTTTAGACTGTCCATTACACCCAAATAAAAAAAATGCAGTTATAACAACTATAATTCTTGAGATATTCATGACCTAATCTTTAAACAGTATTTGGATTGCATTATAGTCATGTACATTTTGCCCGTATACCCTTACCTCAAATAACACGCCCTCTTCCGGCGTTAATGGATACTTGTAATTATCCCCATTGTTAAAGTCGCCCAAATGAACATATTCGTGAAGAATTGTCGTACCTAAGAAAAACATAAAAGCATCTTCTTCTTGTTGTAATGTTATATCATTTTCCAGCCTATTTACAAAATCTATATCCAGAAGCAATATATTTGGGTTTGTTTTATCGAATCTACCTACAGTATCCTCATTGCATTGACCACAATGATTATCAAGTTGCACAATTTCAACCACGGGTCCTTGATCCCACTTTAAGTCATATTTTATTTGTTCCAAAGATAGACCGGTAATGTCTCTAATCGCATTGGTTATCTTACTGATGTTGGCCACTTTCGGCAACTGGTTCTTAAGGTACTCGGTAAGCTTGGGGTAATCCCTTTTGTATTGGGCGGCCTTGGAATCCGGATATTTGATAAAGGGAAACCATGATACCAACGATCCTTTTGCAAGTGCCCCGATCATTTCTGTACCCTGTTCTATGGAGGCTTCACTACATTGATCGGCCGTCAAAAAATTCTTTAGGCTAATCGTCTTACGCCCGTCTATGTTCAGGGCATTTATTTGATCGGCATTAAGCAACCCTATACAATTTATTATTTCGGAAATGGCCTCTACCGTCAGATTGACCCCCACCGTACCCTCAACATAAGAGTCGTCACAACAGGTCAGTTCCTTTCCAGTAACAACACTACCCTTGTTGGTATGTGAATATGGGACCCTAATTATAGTTATGACCCATCTGCCAGGACCTCCCCCTCCTCCCGGTCCGGTACATTCATTGGGCGAATCATGTGAGCTGCCCCTCCAATCGCAGACCCAATTTACCGTTATTATAGTTCCACTTCCGGAGCCGGAGCCGGAGCCACCCCCACTTCCAATGGGATATATAGGATCGCCCGTACCGCCACCTCCTCCGCTGCCTCCTCCACTGCCCCCAACATTCAATATGGTCTCATCACAAATGACAACCTCATCTATATTCTGCACACAGGTATCCTTGGAGAACAGTTCCGAGTAAGAAGAAAAGGGATAACTGTAAAGGGTACCTGAAAATTCCGAAAAATCTTTGGTCCCCTCCATAAAGCCCTTTACAAAATTATCGTCCATACGATATTCTATTATAGCCATATTGGGCGTACTATTTTTCGAAGTACTTACAACAAGATTAAAGATAGAGTTTGGACTATTTTTCTCCGGTAATAGTAAAAATGAATAATTGGTGTTGCCCATAGTATCCACTACCTTTATGATATCCTCCATTACCACCTCCCCTGACGGAGTAGATATAAAGCCCGATTTCGAAACCTTGTCCGAACTTGTTCCTATAAGATCTATAATATCAGAAATCCCATCCGCTGTGACACTGGTCACAGAAATAGGGGTCCCAGAATCTATTTCCTGGGATTTAATTACTTGGTCTTCCTTTTCACAATTAACCAAAAGTACCATAAAGCATAACAAGAGTATCTTATTCTTCAAAAGGGCAGATGTTTTTTATAAAATTTATAACAGAAATATCGATGAATATAATAAGAATTTTCCGAATAAAATATATTGATATTTTAAAAATAGCTACCTGCCAGATATGCCGGGTCATGGTCGGACCCGGTGCCTTGGGTATAATGGGTATATACAAATAACAGACTTCCGTTTTTTAGCCTGATTAAATCCCCTTCGCCGTTGCGGGGTTACCCTGGGAGGGCTTTAAACTCAAAACTGTTTGAGGCTTTTTGGATTCGAATATTTTGATTTTTGCTTTAGTGCCCATACATGAGCCGGTCATTACAGCCAACACCCAGCATAATATTGGACCAAAAAGAAATTTTATATTCATTACTGAATTTTAGAGGGTAAATTAATGCAGTAATATTCATTTGGGATTTCAAGAAGATAAAAAAAGCCTATCAAACGATAGGCCTTAGGTCTTAGGAAATTAAAAAAGTATATATTAAATAACTTTAACGTTTACTGCGTTTAATCCTTTTTTTCCTTCTTTTAGTTCAAACTCAACTTCATCGCCTTCGCGAATCTCGTCGATTAAACCAGAGATGTGTACAAAATGTTCTTTGTTAGAACCTTCTTCTGTGATGAACCCAAATCCTTTGGCATCGTTGAAAAATTTTACTGTTCCTCTATTCATTACTAAAATTTAAATTAATTACTTATTATAAATCAAATATAGTTCCAAAAGTTTGAACCACAATCATTTATAGCCAACAATTTTAACAGGTACAAAAAAAAAATTACAATACTCCTCTAAAACCTTACCTTTCAGGGGTTTTGAAAATTATAAACTCCACTCTTCTATTTTTTGCCCTACCCTCTTCATCCCTATTGTTACCGAGGGGCCGTATTGCACCAAAACCGTTCCAGGTAATTCTTTGACGGGCCAACCCCAATTGAATGAGCTTATTTGCCACTGCCTTTGCCCGCTTAAAGGAAAGGTTCTCATTATAGGAAGAGGCGCCCAGATTGTCGGTATATCCATTGATCACAATCTGCAAAGTACTATCGGATTGCAAATAATTGAATACGCGCTTTATTTCATGCGTACCTTTTTCCCCTAAATGAAACTCATCAAAATTAAAATGTACATTCTCAAAAATGTGGGCCTCGTCCAAGGCATAGGTCTGCACACCTTCCCCAACATATACCATATCCATGAAATAATAGGCCCCATTCACATGTCTTTCCTTTGCCAACCGCTGTCGCCTCGTAGTGGCATTGTTCTTAAAATTACCAATTACAATAAACCTTTCAGAACCTTGGGCCACAAAAGTGGTAGCTACCATGGTCCAAGAATTCTCTTCCCTTATGAATTCGTCACCCAAAATTTCGCCTTCGGTAAAATCATTTCCTTCAATTTTGGAAAGCTGCCATTTGGAAAGTCCCTTTTTAATGTTGACTTCTACTGGTTTTGTTGAAAACAGAAAATCAAAATCACGAACGGCATAATCCGAATTCTGGGCCAAACTGATATAAAAGGAAAGCGTATAGGTAATCCCTTTCTGCAAAGGTTCTTTGAGCTCTCCCTGAATATACTCCCGGTAATCTTCAGGAGCATACATATAAAACCCCGAATAAGCTTCCCCGAATTTTGCCGTTTGCTCTCCCATAAAATTAACGGGCACCCCCATACTTAGGCTACAGGAATTAAAATAATCTGTGGATCCTTGAGTGGGCACGGACCAATATTTAAGGTCTTCCCCAAAATTTCCCAAATGATCCGGACATTCCAAGAAAGCTTCAAAACTTGGGTTTTCCACAAGATTTTGGGACGTAGCCCTTCCGAGACATAATATGGACAAAATCCATATCCAAATTCCACAATCTAAGGTGCCTTGCTTCATACCGAACAAATTATTAGGAACAACTTGCAGATCAAAGCCATTCCCTACTGGTAAAAGGTTTAGGTATATTTTATCAAAAATAAAAAAACATCCCCAGAATCAGGGATGTTTAAAATACCTTGGACAAATACAATTGCCCAATTTTATAAATTTCTAGGATTTATTCCTTTTTCCTTTTAATAAAAATGAACCCTCCATTGAATTGGCCTTACCATTTATAGCATCATCCTTAACTTGTAAGGAAACTTGTACTTTTCCACCCTCAATATAAACCGAAAAATTTACGGCATTCCCATCTACCTTTACTTCCGAGGCCGTCAGCTTATTGTAATTGGCCTTTACCACAACCTTATACTCCCCTTTTTCCTTGGTAATGACCAACACTCCGGAACTGTATTCATAAGGAACATCCTCTACGGTATATTCCCATGTTCCAATAGGGGATTTATAGACCTTATACAAGGGGTCGGCAAGGGTATCGGGAAAAGGATTACTGTGACCCGGGTTGACCGCCAAAAGTGGCATACTGCCCAAAACGAAAAAAATACATGCGTAAAGCAATTTTCCATAATTTTTCATTCCTATAAAATTTTATAATTAATATTAAACAAGACAACAAAAGAAAGTCAAACAACAACAAAAAGCACCCTTTTTTTCCATTCTGTGATTAAATGTCCCATAGCCGTGACGAATAGGGACATACACACTCCTAAAAACAAAAATACCTTACTGCCTTTTCGCCTCTTTTGATAGAAAGGTTAAAGGCAGAAGGTACATTTACGGTTTCCATAAAATACCACGGGGTTTTTGGCAGATCATGACCAACCGCTAAATCCAAAATTTGCTTTTATCTATAGATCAAACTTGTACGTGGCTCCGGCCAACACCTGGAAACCCTGTACCTGATAATTGTTCCAACGCATATAGTTCTGGTTGGCAATGTTATTTGCCTTTGCAAACACGGACAATTGCCCATTTATACGATAGCCAATATGTGCATTGGCATCAAAATAGCTATCCAAGGTCACCGAGTCATAGCATAGTTTTCCGGTAAAGTTCCCAGGAGGCAACCGTGTATAGATCATCGTTCCCCACATAAAATAGATTGGCGCCCATAAACCACTTCTCCCCTATTTGATAATCCATAAACATAGAAGCGGTAAGACCTGGCAGGTTCCAGGCAGGATTATCGGTTTCCGTATCGTAATCATACACCTGGGCATTTATCCCTAAGCTAAAATTACGGTTTATATCTATATTCAATTCACCAAAAACCCCCAAAGTCTTTACATCATCATAAAATACCTGAAAGCTATTTCCGTAATAATATCCTTTTTCATCTGTCCTAGAGGTATTTTCAGGATTTAGCAAAAATAACGGCTTTCTATTTTCCGCCATATAGGACCCCTTAACATTATAACTTAGATTGGGCAGTAACTGTCCCTTTATGCCTACATAGGCATCATACTGTTGGTCTGTAGGCTGCATGTCCAAGGTAGGGGAAACATATGGGTTCTCTTCCACAAAACCATGGAAGGAGTTCTGTCTTAGCTCCCCTTCTACCCCACCGTAGGCAATGGCCACCTCATCCAACAAACGATAGGAGGCCATTATGGTAGGGTAAATATAGAAATTGCCCTCACTGTTTTCCAAATCCATCCCATACACTAAATTTACGCCCAGATTAAGTGAAAGATCATCCCCAAGAATGTTGATATTGGGATTTATACCAACCTGTAAATGGGAATAGTCTATTCCCGGCACATTGGAATCGTTGCCTACCTGTCCGTTCTTGAACTTGCCTCCCAAATAATCTACCTTGGCCTTGAGTGTCAACAATTCATCTCCTAAAGGAAATTGGAAGGCAGGCTTTAGCACCGCCCTATTTTCCCCGGATTTGGTAGCATCCCAAAACCGCCTATACAATAGTTCGGCACTCTTAAAAAAGGAATCTTCCACTTCCACAGATCCACTGGCAAATACATTAAAATAGTTCTGCTTTTCGTCTATGTCGTTCACCAATTCCTCTGTATAATACCCATTGGGGATTCCGTACCAGTTATACAGTTGATGTTGCGCCCCTATATTGGCTCCCCAACGGATATCCCGATCACTTTTTGCATAATTGGCGTCCAATTTGGTGTTATAAAATATATTGTCCAAAGCGGTACCGTCTATTTCCCCCCTAGAGGAATGGTGGTTTAGGCTTACATCCAACCGTTCATCCCTGTTCAGGGCGCTACTGGTATAGAAATCTGCCAAGGCGTTATTATAATTGCCCAGACCTATTGATGCATAGGAGTTATATGTTTTTTCCGGCGGAAGTTTTTTCACCCCGGAAGCCTTCCCCTTGGAGGGAGTAAAAGTGGAGGCCACGGGAACGGAAAATATACTGTACTCGATCGGTTTTTTTTGCAGAACTATAGAGTCGTTCAAAGTAGGTACCGACTTTACCTTGAACGCGTCCGAAATAGAAGGTGCATAGGCCTTTACCACTGTTACCGTTTCCGTACCTAAATCTTTTTTATCTTCCTGTGCCAATCCGATCTGTAAAAGACCTAGAATGACAAATATGGATATTTTTATGTGCATGCGCATATGTGTTCTTTTTACAAGGAAATTTTAATTTCCCTCTGGATTGATAGAGGAATTACTTTGGGCTTCTTTTGCTTTGATAATGGATGATTCCTGTTTGGCCTGTGCCACTATTTCCGGATAATCGCCAAAATTGGCGATAACACTATCCAAAATATAGGTGGCCTGGAAAGCATCTCCCAGGGCATAAAAGTTCTTGGCCATAATAATCAGGCCTTTGGCACTCCATTCCTTATAGCCCGCATAATCCTTGGCCAATTTTTGGACCGAAGCGTTGGAAGCCTCGTAATTTTGGGCCTTATTTTTAAAATAGGCATCGTAATAAAGTGCCTCGGCCGCCAAATTGCCACTGGCAATCTTAAGTACTTCCGAATACGCTTTTTCAGCCATGCCTTCATCATTGGTCTTAATGGCAGATCTAGCTATCATTATTTGTGCATCACTTTTTATACGGTTATCAATATTGGCACTGGACAATACCTTAGTGGCATATTGGATGGTCTTGGCGTAGTCTGATTGTCCATAATAACCTTTCATGAGATTGGATCGGGCAAAGGTGATGTTCTGTTGAATTTCCGCCTTGGCCTCCAATTCTTCCAAGTAGGGAACGGCCGTAGCATAATCATTCTTGCCTACATAGATCTCGCATACCCTGGTGAGCGCCTGCTCCGCATATTCATTGGCCCCTTTAGCTGCCACATTCTTAAAATAGGGCAATGCCTTGTCCTTTTGCCCCTGGCCAAAGTACAATTGCGCCAAATTAAAATTGGCTTTTAAGGTATTCAACCCCTTTGGAAATTGTTTCATATAGGCTTCATATCCCTTTATGGCGGCATTCTTATTGCCCTCTATATATTGCTTGTCAGCAGATTCAAAAGTGGCATTGTCCAGTTCGGTATCGGTCACCTCAACAAAATCAAGACCTTTAACCCATTGGGCATATTCATCCACCCTGCCCAGATCCATATAGATTAGCTTGGCCGTGGTTACCGCCTGAAGTGCTTCCTGGGTATTTGGGTGATCCTTCACAACGGTTTTAAATTTGGCCAGGGCTTGTTCGTTTCGGCTGGTATTATAATATACCAATCCCTGGCGCAGCATGGCCTGAGGCACTAAGGAACTGCCCCTGTAGTCCATAGCAAGCTGATCGTAAAGTTGTAACCCTCTTTCCGTATTATTGGCCCTCACGTAGGAATTGGCCAGTTCAAACAAGGCATCATCCTTTAATGCGGAGTTGGGATATCTGGACACAAAATTGGAAAGTTCCTCTATTTTGGTAGCACTCCTATCCACAAACCCATAGCTCAATGCCTTTTGGTAGGCGGCATAGTCGCTCGAAGCACTATTTTGGGCAATTGCCTTATTATAGGTTTCTATGGCGGGCCAATACTTGCTGCTTACAAAATAGCTATCCGCCAAGCGCAGGTAGGCATCATTACGTTTTCCGTTATCCCCGTTGTTGGCTTCTACATAATCTTCAAATGCAGCTATGGCGTTATTATAATTTTTCAGTTTGAAATAGGAATAGGCCAGATTATAGTTCAGGTCCTTAAATTCCGGAGTTGTTTTGGCACTTGGATTTGATCTGAATTGAAGGAATCCGGCAACGGCCTCGTCAAAATGATTCATATTATAATCCGATTCCGCTTTCCAATAGCTGGACCTGGCCTTAAAGTATTGGTCTTCTGCATTGTCCATAGATTTCCCGAAGACGGCCGATGCTTCCTCATAATCCATTTCCAGAAACAATTCCACGCCCCGGTAAAACGCTACTTTTTGATACGTGGCCCTACTGGCAAAGTTTTTATTTTTTTCCAAAAGCTCCATAGCCCCGGCAAAGTTTTTGGATGTGATATAGGAATCCACCAAAAGTTCCTGCATCTCGCCCGTATTGGGATCATTGGGATACTTCTCCATATAATTGGTCAATACCTTGGGTACGGGTTCGTAGGCATTCCCTATTTCATAGCTCAATCGGGCATAATTTAAATAGGCATCCTTTTGAATTTCAGGATTGAAATCCATTTGGGAAGCATTCCTAAAGGCGTTCAGGGCCTCTTGTTTTTTATCCAGCTTCAGATAGCATTCGGCCAAATGATAATAGGCATTCTGGGAAACATCGGTGTTACCGTCTATTATTTTATTGAACTGTTGTACGCCATTGGCATAATCGCCCTGCATATAGTAGGAATAGCCCAACAGATAATAATCCGTATTGTTCCACTTTCCTCTTTTTCCCTTGTATTCGGCCAAATAAGGAATGGCATTGGCGTACTGTTTTAGGTTGAAATAACTCTCCCCGATAATTTTGTTGAGCTCCGAAACCTCATTTCGGTCAGATTTTGGCAATTGTTTTTTAGCCAAGGCAATGGCCTCTTCAAACTTCCCCAATTTAAAGTTCATATCGGCCTGATAATAGGACAGTTTTTCCTCCAACAATTCCTGATCGGTAATCTGGTCAAAGCGCTGATTGGCCTGGGCATAATCGTCCTGCTGATACGCAATATAGCCCAAGTAGTACTTGGCCTGGGATCCATAGGTAGGGGAAGTGGCCACCTGGTTCAGGTACCGCTCGGCCTCTTTTGGCTTGTTGGAGGAGAACAAGGCGTAACCATTGTTAAAATTGAAGCGTTCCTTATCCTTTCTGGACATGGAGCTTTGATCTACCTTGGTGTACCATTTTAGGGCATAGGGATATTTTCCGGTCGCAAAATAATAATCGGCAACATCAAGATAGGCCGAATTGCGTTTGGTTGAAGTGGGGTATTTTTCAACAAAGTCTTCCATTAACCTATCGGCCCCCAACTGATTTAGGCGAATTGCGGTGGTAGCGGCGTAATAGGCACTGTTGGCCCGGGTCTCTTCATCCCTGGTATTGTTTTTTACTCTTTCAAAGATAGTCTGGGCTGCCTGATACTGCTTATTGTTATACAAGGCCAAAGCTTCCTGATAGTCCTTTTGGTCAAAAGTATAGATTTTGGATTCTTGGGCATTTACATAAAACAAAGACCCAACAAAACACAGTATTACAGCGGTTTTTTTTCTTAGCATAGTGTTCTCTAAAAGTTAAGAATTACCGTAATTAAATTATATAACGACAAATATTGTCCCTAAGTATATGATAAAGAAAAAGATTTTTAAAGAAGATTTGATTTAATTCCATAGGAACTTATTACTTTTATATCAACATTAAAAACTATGGGCGAAAGCATATTGCGATTGAAAGATGTAGCCGTATTTCAAGGGGAGAATTTAGTTCTGAACGATATTAGCCTTGAAATTAAAAAAGGGGAATTTGTATACCTTATCGGAAAGACAGGCAGTGGTAAGAGCAGCTTTATGAAAACCTTATATGGCGACCTGCCATTAAAGCAAGGTAGTGGCCGCATTGTAGATTTTGATCTCACTACCCTTAAAGAAAAGGAAATCCCCTATTTGAGAAGAAAACTGGGCGTGGTTTTTCAAGATTTTAAGTTGTTGCCGGATCGGAACGTAAACAACAACCTTCTTTTTGTGCTCAAGGCTACCGGCTGGAAAGACCATAGTGAAATGAATGCCAAGATTGAAGATGTCCTGGATAAAGTGGGCATGAAAACAAAAGGTTTTAAATTTCCCCATGAACTTTCCGGAGGGGAACAGCAGCGCATTGCCATTGCCCGGGCACTGCTCAACGACCCGGATCTGATCCTGGCAGATGAGCCTACCGGAAATCTCGACCCCCAGACCAGCGTGGAGGTAATGAAGGTGCTTCAGGACATCAATAAAACAGGAAGGACCATTCTTATGGCCACCCACGACTATGCCCTCATACTAAAGTACCCTTCCAAAACCCTGAAATGTGATGGCAACAAGGTGTTCGAAGTAATACAACGAGCGGTATAGGATCATAAATAGCCATACTACAGCTATTTATGCCACATCCGGTTCAGTTGGGATGCCCCCAAGGACGCTTCACCCCCAATTTTGTCCGCTTCACTTGAAATTTGCCGGTTACGCCCCATCACGGCCACTATATTTGCACAGGAAATTAATGCAAATCAAAATTATACAAAAGATAAACATCATGAGAAATTCAGTTCTATTGTTTGGTACTGTTCTAACCTCTTTTTTGCTACTTTCATTTTCGGGTACCGGCGGATGTCCAAATATTTTAAATAGCGATTGCCCAACAACTGCCATATACGATCCCCACAACCCATTTATGGAAGGCTTGCTTATGGATGAAGAAGTAAGGAATTTAAGCATAAAGGATATTGACCTTATTGAATTGGAAGAAGAAATTGTGCTAAATTTTGACCCGGCCCCTTACTTACCTTTGGATTTCAATGCGTATGCCGGTATGGGATTGAACCTGGACGAAATTGTTGTTGAGGACGTGGAAGAAGACATAGTACTGGGGTTTGATCCGGCGCAATACCTCCCAATTGGCTTTAACCCATACCAAGGTATGGAACTGGACCTGAACGATATTGTTGTGGAAGAAATTGAGGAAGAGATCCAACTCGGCTTTGAAGTCATGAACTATTTGCCCAAGGGGTTCGATGCCTATGCCAAATAACAACAGCTACATTCTATAAACTACCTCAGGGCAGACCCTCGAGACATTGAAAGGAACTTTATTTTAGGTTTCGATTATCAAGTAAATTATTTATAAGCCCTTGACTCTTTCAAGGGCTTTTTATTTCACTCCCATCCGAAATGACCTTCAAAATAGATCCAAAGAACTATGATAGGGAATTGTAATGAAGTATATTTAAAACAACTAAACCAATATGGAGACTATAAAACAGGTAAAACAGCTTGAAATAATAAAAATAGCATTACTTATCGCTGTTTTAGTGACACTGCCACTAACCATATCCCTGTTTAGGACAACCGGTTTTAATACAGAGATTTTTTCGAGCGAACTGTTTGCGGATCTTGATTTAAAATTCTGGTTTTTCTTTCTTTTTTCATGGTCTACCCTGCAATTCAACACCAACTGGATTTATCGTATCCCCAAAAAGAAACGCTTGCTTGCATGGGGATTGAGGCTCTCTGGCAACATTGGTATCCTAGTGTCCACAATTTTACTTTTAGATCTCATATATCCGTATTTGGTAGACAAAAACATCTCCAATAGGGAGGAGGATTTCCAAGTTTTTATATTCATCGTTGTCCTTATCATCATAATTTTTATTTCCAGAATTCTAAGGCTTCAAATTATTCAGCGCCAAAACATATTGGAAAACGAACATTTAAAGCAGCAGAACCTGCAAAATGAACTTACTGCCCTTA
The DNA here is from genome assembly GCA_041392165.1 of Flavobacteriaceae bacterium. Lineage (GTDB taxonomy): Bacteria > Bacteroidota > Bacteroidia > Flavobacteriales > Flavobacteriaceae > Arenibacter. The sequence goes on along the minus strand of JAWKMN010000001.1, from coordinate 1,072,765 downwards.
AAAATCAAATAAACCCCCATTTCCTCTTTAATTCCCTAAACTCCCTAAACTCCCTTATCAGGGACAATAAGGAGGCTACCATGTTCGTTAAAAAGCTTTCCTTTATGTACCGTTATATACTGCAGAGCGGGGACAGGGATCTGGTTGCCCTGAAGGAAGAACTTAAATTCCTGGACAGTTATACCTATTTGATAAAGACACGATATAGGAACCGTTTTCAAATTGAAATAGCCATAGATGACAGTTATTTGGAAAGGAAAATACCCCCTTTGGCCTTACAACTATTGGCAGAGAACGCTGTAAAGCACAATGAAATTTCAGAAATACATCCCTTAAAGGTTAAAATCTATTCCCAGGATGATTGTCTTTATGTGGAAAACAAAATACGGTCGCGCTCCACCCTGGCGGAAGGTACGGGAAATGGCCTACTAAACCTGTACAAACGTTACTATATGATTCGAAAACAACAAATCATAATAGACAATCAGAGCGATATATTTAGAGTGAAACTACCTTTGAATAAAATGACATGAAATGAGCCATAATAATTCCGGATACCCACCGAAATATTGATTGGTGAAACCCAAGGTTCACGAATCCATTAATGATAGAATTGATGTGAGTAATTATATCCGGCCAATTAAAAACAAATAAATATCAACAGATAAAACGAACATTAATAAATTTTAAAAATTACTTCACAAAAGGCAATGTTTAAAATTTTTAATGCGAGAGCGTAGTGGTTACATAGGTTCTCAATTTTTTAATTAGTTTATTTCCAAATAATTAAAAAAATTTAAACGCATGAAAGTAGTAATTGTAGAAGATGAACTGGCTGCAAGTGAAAATCTTGCCTATATGCTAAAAAACCTTCAGGATGACCTTGAGGTATTGGCCGTTTTGGATTCGGTAAAAACCGCTATTGCTTATTTTTCAAAAAATAGGGAAGCCGACCTTATTTTTATGGACATCCATCTTGCGGACGGACTTTCATTTGAAATTTTTGATGCCGTTAAAATTGATGCCCCTATTATCTTTACTACTGCTTATGACCAATATGCCCTACAGGCATTCAAACTAAATAGCATTGATTATTTATTGAAACCGATAGACGAGGATGAATTGGAAGTAAGCTTGGCGCAATACAAAGGGCAGTTAAAGGGAAAAGGGCTCATCAACAACCAAGTGGAAGGACTCCTAAGCCTATTAAATGATCAGAAAAAGTCCTATAAATCAATGTATTTAGTGCATTATCGGGATGAACTCATTCCTTTGAAAACAGATAGAATTGCCTATTTATTTATTGAAAACGGAATAGTCAAGGCAGTAACAAAAGACAGGCAGACCCATATAATAGATCAGAAATTGGAAGATATTGAAACCGAACTGGACCCTTCCAACTTTTACAGGCTCAATAGGCAGTTCATAGCACAAAAGGATTCCATAGTAGGAATAAAGCAATACTTTAATGGCAAGTTAACCATTAGTGTAATGCCCCCGCACAAAGAACAGCTAATTGTAAGCAAGGCGAAAGCCCCCGAATTTAAAAACTGGATGAATCACTGACCTGAAATTCATAACTTCAGGTCAACGATAACAACATGTAACTTCAAAAAGGCAGACAACCAAAATTTAACATTAATTGGTTCCGGCACTATCCTCACCGCCATCCAATTGCAATACGACGGACTTGCTCCCTGTCAAGGGCTTCACATTGTTCCCCCCATGATCCGTATAACTGGCGGTTATTACCATTACCGTAGCGCCCTTTACCGGATTTGGCAATACGGTCCCGGCAGCCGGTAAGGATTTCTTCTTAACCGCGGTACTGGCCAGAGATTGGATATACACAACTATCTGTTTGGATTCTTCCTTGGTAAGATTGGGGTGGGCAGGCATTGTGACCTCTCCCCAAACACCACTTCCCCCGGAAATTATCTTTCCTTGCAAATAACTGAGTCCATTTTTTTCATTCTTATATTTTTCTGCAATATCCCTATACATAGGCCCTACGGATTTCTCTTTTTCTTTGTGACAAGTCTTACAGTCCAACGCCAAAGTCAAGGCTTTCCCTGTAACGGCGGCCGAAACCTCTTGATGTCCCAAAGAAAGGGAGGCTTCATCCATACCTTCCAAATAATCTACGGAGACAAATATATTGTTTTCATCAATGGACGAACCATCCGGGTCCGTAACGGCCACTTTATAATTAATAGCCTCACCTGGTTTAAATGTTGCCGTATTGCCTCCACTGATATCTATGGAAACCTCTGGTCTGGAATTTCCTACCACTATATTGATAGCTTCACTTGTAACCGAAGCTTCCTGGCTATCCACTACAGTAGCGGATAAAAAATAATCGCCCTCATTTTCATAGGTATAGGTAATTTCCGGATTGGTAGTTTCCTTGGTTTCCCCATTCCCCAAATCCCAGGTATAGGTCATGTCATCCTGCTCCCTATCACGTGCCTCCACTTTCGCCGTTATGGTCAATGGTAGTTTTCCAGAGGTATTGTCCACAGTAACATGCTCTACTATGGGAGGCCTATTGCCTCCGTTATATTCAATATAACTTAGGGCAGAATTATCGTTCTTTGAGAACCAACCACTACCGTATTCCAAAAGATATACCCTACCATCAGGGCCTACTTCCATATCGATCAGGTTATTTACCTTAATCTGATCGGCAAAGGGCTCCATTTTATTAAATTCCCCATTGGGAAATAAGGTAACGGCCATCATCCAGCCCCGTATCCAATCATAGACCAATACTTTACCGTCGTAATACTCAGGAAGGGCATTGGGCCCATTATAAAGATCCGAATAATATACGGGTCCTGCCATGGCATTCCTGCCCCCGGTACCGGTCTGTGGAAATTCCTGTGATGCCACATAGGGATAAAAACCATAGGCCGGCATGGCCTTCGGAAGCTCCCTAAGCCCTGTATTGTTTCTTGAATCGTTGATAGGCCTATCCGGATCAAAGGCTTCCCCACTCTCCCCTGTAGCATAATCATAGCTGCGGTATGCTTTGTTGTCCGCAACAAACAACGGCCAACCAAAATTTCCGGCTTCCCTGGCCTGGTTCATTTCATCATACCCCCTTGGTCCCCTGGTATCCAAACTATCAACTCTGGCATCTGGTCCAACATCTCCCCAATACACATATCCCTTTTTGGGATCTACAGAAATCCTGTACGGATTTCGATGGCCCATAGTAAATATTTCCGGTCTGGTCTTAGGGGTTCCCTCAGGGAACAAATTGCCTTCCGGAATACTATAACTACCATCTTCATTGACCTTAATTCGCAATATTTTACCTCGGAGGTCATTGGTGTTCCCCGAGGATCTTCTGGCATCGTACTGTTCCTTTCCCGGTATATCATTCAAAGGCGCATAACCGCTATTCACGTATTTAACCCCTTTCTCACTAAAAGGTGTTGAATTATCGCCCGTAGATAAATACAGCATATTATCAGGACCAAAAGCTATTGATCCCCCGGTATGGCAACATATCTCCCTCTGACTGTCCACTTCCAGGATAATCTGTTCGGTATCCATATCCAAAACATCGTTCTCAAATTTAAATCGGGACAAACGGTTCACCCACTTATCCCCGGTAGGACTGTAAAACAAATAGATCCAATGGTTGGTTTCAAAATCGGGATCTTTCTGTAACCCCATCAATCCTTCCTCCGCATTGGCATTGGCACTTATCGTTTTGTTGTAAACATCCAAAAAACCAACTTGGGACAACTCTTTCGTTGCTGCTTTGTACAGCATGATCTCCCCCCTTCTTTGGGATATCAAAACATCATTGTTCGGTAATATGGCCATTTCAGTAGGCTCAAAAAAATCCCCATACTTTAAGGGAACTTTGGTAAAACGATCAGTATCCGGAGGGATCTGTGTTGTAGCTTTTGCATAATCAAGGATTTGATTCTCCCCAATGGCATAATTTATGCCTCCAAGTAGGTGCTTTAAATACAGATCCTCTGTAAAACTTTCCTCTGTATGGCCCAAAGCCGTATAAAAGGCCCGGCCACCGTCGTACTCGTGGTACCAACTCATTGGGTGATGGTCTCCATTTTTGCCCCCTTCATAAGACTTTTCGTCTACCGTCATCAAAACGTTTACCCCAGGGTTTAATTTTTTAAAATTATAGAGCTCGTCGGCACGGTGCCAAATGGAATCCGTAAACATCTCGGTAGCCACAAAAGAATTGTCCTTAATAATAAAGTCGGCCTCGGGCGCACCTGCCGGGTGACTTTCAAAATAAGCCCCTACCAATCTTCCATACCAACCCCAATCATATTCGGTATCGGCTGCCGCATGTACACCTACAAAACCGCCCCCTGCCTGTATATATCTTTCGAATGCCGCTTCCTGCTTGGCGTCCAAAATATTCCCGGTAGTACTTAAAAAAACTATGGCAGAATATTTTTGCAAATCCTCATCATTAAAGACTTCGGCATTCTTGGTGGTATCCACAAGAAAATTATTTTCCACGCCCAACTTTTGGATCGCTTCCAGGCCCATGGGTATGGAAGCATGCTTAAAGCCCATGGTCTTGGAAAATACCAAAACACGCGGTTCTCCCTCCCTTTTATTGCCAGTGCAGGAGGAAAGGAAAATAATGAACGTACCAAGAATAAGGGTAATGTAATTTTTCATCAAGATAAATTATTTAAGAAGATTATTTGGATTTAACGGAGAAGCTTAAATTATACATAGTATTATTGAAAACAAAATCAACTGTAGAACAGAACTCATTGTATTGAGCCATCACAATATTTTGAATTTCCCAAATATAGCATTTATTTGATTGTATTGCAGTTGGATATTTAATTATTGGGAATATTTCATTTTCTTCAATTTCCAATACCCTTCCCACAAACCTTCCTTCCTGAAAAATAAATTTATATCTTTAAGAAACTGTATAAGTTTTATCCTTTGGCTCTTTTAGGCGTCTTTTTCCGCCATGCTTCAGCTATTTTTCGGTCCGTAGCTATGCTATGCACCTTAAAATACCTTCGGCTGACTAAAAAATACACTATAAAATATTCCAAAAACAAAATTTAAACAGTTTCTAAACCACCAACCAAAGCCGATGATTCTAAAAAAACAGGCCTATAAGGTAGACAAAAAGGTAAATCCCCTGATCGGGATCCTTCTGTTCCTCATCTCCATCCTCTTGTTCATATTCACCCTGCCCATTGGCCTTTTATATGGTATTTTTCATGGAATGTTCAAAAAGGGCATAGTAGGACTGGGCGAGTATCTTCTAAAAATAGCCATCTCAATAGATCAATTGGGAAATGTAGGGATGCAGCATCTTTTAAACCTGTTGTGGATCAAAAAAGGGGGGTACAAATTTGGGAATCGAGACGAGACCATTTCCAGTGCCCTCGGTAGGAACAACAAACTGGGAACACTTACCAAGTTTGGCTCTGCCATTGACAAGTTCCTAGATTTCCTGGACAAAGACCACTCCTTAAATTCCATTGACTATTACATTGAACCTTCGGATGAAATTTTGGATGAATTGGTATGGATCCACATCGTGGACCAAAAGCTTTTGGCCTATAGGCCCAAGGGAAAGACCGGATTTATGCTTCCAGGCGCACAAAAGGAGCCGAAAGTGTCGGACGCAATGGCACTGTCCGAAAAAATAAAAGAAAACTGGAACATTAGCCTGGATATTTCCTCTTTTACCTATCTTGGTATTTTTGAAGCACAGGACGATAGTGAAACACTAAGCGAAAAACCTGGAATTTTAGTTAGAAAAACCGGTTACACTTCCGAATACAAGGGGGAGATATCCATGGACCCGGAATTAGGGGAAATTGTTTGGTTAAAGTACCGGGATAGGAAAAACACCACCGAAGCCGATAAATTGATTCTCGATTTCCTTAAAGATTCGGGACAATTGATCTGATACCAAAATAGTCCTTATATTTTGAAGAAATTTTAATTCCTAAACCAAGTTTTACCATGCCGACAGTTTTAAAAAAACTATTTACCACAATTACGTTCATGGTTTTCCTGACCAGCAGCCTACAATGTCGGCAGATGCAGAAACCGCCCAATGTGCTCTTTATTTCCGTTGATGACCTAAGAACCCAATTGGGCATATATGGCCACCCTGCAGTAAAGTCGCCAAATATGGACGCCATAGCTTCCGAAGGATCCGTTTTCACCAACCATTATGTACAGGTTCCTACCTGTGGAGCTTCTCGTTATGCCCTATTGACAGGAATGCGCCCCACCAAACCCTTACATTTGAAGAACAATGCCATTGAACATGAAATATCGGACAAAAAAGAACAGGATATTCCCGAAAGTTTTATCCACCATTTTAAAAGAAACGGTTACTACACTGTAGGAATAGGCAAAATTAGCCATTCCGCAGATGGTTTGGTCTACGGTTATGAAGAACCGGCCTCTACCAAAAGGGAACTGCCCCATAGCTGGGACGAGCTCTTGTTCGATCCGGGCAAATGGGGCACTGGGTGGAATGCCTTCTTTGCCTATGCGAACGGAGAAAATAGACAAAGTTTAAAAAAACAGGTAAAACCCTATGAGGCAGGAGAGGTAGATGACAAGGGGTATCCGGATGGCTTGACCACCAAACTTGCCATTGCAAAACTCAGGGAACTCAAGAAAAGGGAACGCCCCTTTTTTATGGGGGTGGGCTTTTTTAAGCCCCATCTTCCCTTTAATGCGCCCAAAAAATACTGGGACCTGTATGACAGGGATCAAATACCGGTATCCCCAAATCCGACTATTCCAGAAAATATCAGCCTAAAAAGTCTACATGATAGTGGCGAATTCAATGGATATGCCCTAGGTGATGAACACCCTAACCTATCAGAGCCGGTTTCCATTGGGTATGCAAAAAAATTGGGACACGCCTATTTGGCCTCCATAAGTTACATCGATACCCAAATAGGACGTATTTGGGAGGAACTAAAAGTGTTGGGCCTGGATAAAAATACCATCATCGTGATATGGGGAGACCATGGTTGGCATCTAGGGGACCAACGGGTTTGGGGAAAACATACCCTGTTCGAAAATGCCCTGAACAGTGCCTTGATCATTAGATCCCCCTTTGAAGGGCATCAAAATAAAAAAATTAAGAACATTGTCGAGACAGTGGATATCTACCCAACATTGATGGAAATGTGCCAAATTGAAATGAAGCACAAAATAGACGGGGAAAGCTTTAAGGATAGTTTCACAAGTACCGCTCCAAAGGAAGATCAAGTAGCCTATAGCTATTTTAAAAACGGAATATCGTTGCGGACGACAAGATATAGATTAACCAAATATTATGGACAGGACGAGCCCAGGGTAGAGCTGTACGATCATAAATCGGACCCCTATGAGACCAATAATATTGCCCAATTATATCCGGACATCGTCAAAGGGCTGATGCCCCTATTGGAAAAGGGAAATACGGGCCTATACCACTAAACTACCAGATTGCGCACCGGCCTGCATGTTTCAAAAACAGGGACATTATTCAACTTCTTAGAGGAATTGGTTCAAGAAAAATCAAGAAGGTATTGTTTTACAAAACAGGCTCAACAGCATTACAAAAATTATTTCAAAAAAAACGGATACCATAACTCCCAAAAGTTTTTTGTTACTTTGTTCACAAAATATTAAGACAATACATGGAAATCCTAGGAATAGATGTCGGTGGCTCGGGCATAAAAGGGGCTTTAGTAAATATGGAAACGGGTGAAATGACAACGGAACGGTTCAGGATACCCACTCCAAAATCGAGAAAACCAAAGCCTATGGCCGAAATTGTTGCCAAAATTGTAAAACATTTTGATTATAACGGACCTATAGGCTGTGGATTTCCTACGGTTATTAAAAACGGCATTTGCAAAACTCCCGGAAATCTTCATAAAAGGTGGGCCGGTGTAAATGTCAATGAATTGTTCAGCGAAGCTACCGGATTACCCGTTACCGTAGTTAACGATGCCGATGCCGCAGGCTACGCATCCATAAATTTCGGTGTAGGCCGGGAAAAGGAAGGCCTTGTACTGATGATCACCATAGGGACCGGTCTGGGCAGCGGTGTCTTTTTCAACGGAGAATTGATACCAAATTTCGAATTGGGACAGATTCCCTACAAAAAATATGATAAAATAGAACTTTGGGCGGCAGCTTCCGCCAAGGAAAGGGAAGGACTTAGTTATAAGAAATGGGGCAAAAGGTTCAACATTTTCCTGGAATATGTTGAATTGATCGTTTCTCCCGATCTAATTATTTTAGGAGGCGGCACCTCCAAGGATTGGGACGAGTTTAAAGACTATATTAGTATTGAAACCCCGGTAATTCCGGCAGAATTACAAAATCATGCCGGCATTATAGGAGCGGCTGCCGCGGCCTATAACAAGAAAGGAGTGCTGCATTAAACTATAAAAACACATCCCTGCCCGGCTGGCAAAGACCGGTAGGCAGGGGGGTCGAAACGGGTTGGAATTCCTTGGCAAGGTCTGGAAGAAGTTGGCGGGAAGCAAAAAAAAGCCCTTAAAAAGGGCCTTTACATTTATGCTATTTTATTTCGCTTACGCTCATTTTCCGTTAAATATATCTTTCTAAGGCGTAAATGTTTCGGGGTAACCTCTACATATTCGTCCTTTTGAATGTATTCCAATGCCTCTTCCAAGGAGAACTTAATGGCAGGAACAATTTTGGCCTTGTCATCCGCACCTGAGGAACGAACGTTCGACAATTTTTTGGTTTTGGTAATATTGACCGTCATATCGTCCCCTCTGGAATTTTCCCCAATTACCTGTCCTTCATAGATATCCTCTCCCGGATCTACAAAGAACTTACCTCTATCCTGTAATTTATCTATGGAATAGGGAATGGACTTTCCTGTTTCCATAGATACCAAAGAACCATTTTGTCTTTGGGGAATATCCCCCTTCATTGGCTGATATTCCAAAAAGCGGTGTGCCATAATGGCCTCACCTGCGGTAGCCGTCAACAATTGGTTCCTTAAGCCGATAATCCCCCTTGATGGAATTAAGAATTCACAGACCATACGGTTGCCTTTGGCCTCCATACTTGTCATTTCCCCTTTACGGATAGAAACCATTTCCACGGCCCTGCCCGAAACTTCTTCCGGTAAATCTATGGTAAGTTGCTCTATTGGTTCACATTTCACCCCATCGATCTCCTTGATGATTACCTGTGGCTGCCCAATTTGCAATTCATAACCTTCCCTTCTCATGGTTTCGATCAAAACGGAAAGGTGCAGTACCCCCCGCCCGAAAACCAAAAACTTATCGGCACTATCGGTTTCATTGACCCTCAGTGCCAAATTCTTTTCCAATTCCCTTTTTAGACGGTCGTTGATATGTCTGGACGTTACAAATTTGCCATCCTTTCCAAAAAATGGACTGTCATTGATGGTAAACAACATACTCATGGTGGGTTCATCAATGGCAATTGTTTTCAATTGTTCCGGATTTTCAATATCGGCAACGGTATCCCCAATTTCGAAACCTTCAAGACCCACCAAGGCACAAATGTCGCCCGTGGCTACCTCAGGCACCTTTAATCGGCCCATTCCCTCAAAAGTATAAAGTTCTTTAATCTTGGATTTTACAATGGTCCCATTTCTCTTTATCAAGGAAATTTGCTGCCCTTCCTTCAGACTGCCCCTTTGCAATCTTCCAATAGCGATCCGGCCTGTAAAGGATGAAAAGTCCAAAGAAGTGATCAACATCTGGGTATTGCCTTCCTTGGCCTTAAATGTAGGGATATGTTCAATGACCATATCCAATAACGGTTCAATGCTCTCTGTTTGTTTTTTCCAATCATCGCTCATCCAGTTGTTCTTTGCAGAACCATAAACGGTAGGGAAATCCAATTGCCACTCTTCGGCACCCAGTTCGAACATAAGGTCAAAAACCTTCTCATGCACCTCTTCCGGAGTACAATTTTCCTTGTCCACCTTATTGATCACCACACAAGGCTTTAGACCTAAATCTATTGCCTTCTGGAGTACAAAACGAGTTTGCGGCATAGGACCTTCAAAGGCATCCACCAACAAAAGCACTCCATCTGCCATGTTCAATACACGCTCTACCTCACCTCCAAAATCGGCGTGGCCGGGAGTATCTATAATGTTGATCTTGGTGCCCTTATAAACAACGGAAACGTTCTTGGAGGTAATGGTAATGCCCCTTTCACGTTCCAAATCGTTGTTGTCCAATATTAGGTCTCCGGTATTCTGGTTTTCCCTAAATAATTGGCAATGGTACATAATTTTATCTACCAGGGTGGTTTTACCGTGGTCAACGTGGGCTATAATAGCAATGTTTTTTGTAACTCCCATAATATTATTTTAAACGCATCCAAGTGCCCTAAATGCGGGCGCAAAGATACTTATTTTTTTTACGCCAACTACAAAAGCCCAATTTTTCTTATCTTATTGATATTGAAGTAGTTTTACAAGACCCCAAGAACACCCAAATTCCCTTATCTTTGCACCAAAATTAAGATCGATGAATCTAGAACTAATACCTCGGCTCAAACATACCAAAAGCAACAACTTCTTTCTACTCTGCGGCCCATGTGCCATTGAAGGGGAGGAAATGGCCCTACGGATTGCGGAAAAGGTAGTTTCCATTACCGATGAACTTAATATCCCCTACGTTTTTAAGGGGAGTTTTAAAAAGGCCAACCGAAGCAGGGTAGATTCCTTTACGGGAATTGGGGATGAAAAGGCCTTAAAAATTTTGAAAAAAGTGTCCGATACCTTTAAAATCCCTACCGTAACCGACATACATGAAATATCGGATGCCCATATGGCCGCCGAATATGTAGATGTACTACAGATACCGGCCTTTTTGGTGCGCCAGACCGATCTGGTAGTGGCCGCAGCGGAAACCGGAAAAGTAGTGAATTTAAAAAAGGGGCAATTTATGAGTCCCGAAAGCATGAAGCATGCGGTACAAAAAGTGTTGGACTCCAACAATGAACAAGTAATGGTAACCGACAGGGGCACCATGTTCGGCTATCAGGATATGATCGTGGATTTCCGAGGTATCCCGACCATGAGGCAGTATGCCCCGGTAGTCCTGGATGTAACCCATTCCCTGCAACAGCCCAATCAGTCATCAGGGGTCACCGGAGGGAGACCGGATATGATAGAGACCATTGCCCGTGCAGGTATTGTTACAGGTGCGGACGGCATATTTATAGAGACCCATTTTGATCCTACCAATGCCAAAAGCGATGGTGCCAATATGCTGCATTTGGATCATTTGGAAAAATTATTGACCAATTTGGTAGCCATACGCAAAACAGTAAATTCGCTATAAATTCAGCTTCCGACCTAAAAAGCTTATTATGAAACGTACCTTCCCCTATCTCTTTTTTGGAGCCTTTTTTATAATATATGCCTCCTGTAAACAAGAGACAAAAGAACCGGTTTTAAAAAAGCCGAATATTGTTTTCATTATGTCCGATGATCATGCCTACCAGGCCATAAGCGCCTATGACGACAGGTTGATAAACACCCCAAATATAGACAGGATTGCCAAGGAAGGAATGCGCTTTACCAATGCCAGTGTCACCAATTCCATTTGTGCCCCATCCCGGGCGGTTATCCTCACTGGAAAGCATAGCCATATTAACGGTAAAATAGATAATATCTCCCCTTTTGACACTACCAATGTTACTTTTCCCCAATTACTACAAAAAGCAGGTTACCAGACCGCTATGTTCGGGAAACTCCATTTTGGGAACAATCCCAAGGGTTTCGATGAATTTAAGATCCTACCGGGACAGGGAGATTATTACAATCCCCGTTTTATTACGGCTACCGGGGACACCACTGTTACGGGCTATGTTACGGACATTACCACCGATCTTACCCTGGATTGGCTACAAAATCGCAGGGACGTTAATAAGCCCTTTATGTTGATGTATCTGCACAAGGCACCTCATAGATCCTGGATGCCGGCACCAAGACATTACAAAGAATTTACCAAAAATACCTATCCTTTGCCAGCTACTTTGTTCGACGATTATACTACACGGAAAACTACGGCAGGACCCGCCGAAATGAATATATTAAAACATATGTTATTGCGATACGACCTAAAGATAACCGATGAGGTTCTGGAGGAATTGAATATTACAGAACGTTTGGGGGTCGGCGGCATAAACAAACTCAATGAAGGACAGAAGGCAGAATGGGACCAAGTTTACGGCCCCATTAACGAGGCATTTAAAAAAGAATACGGCAGCATGAACGATTCTACCCTAATGATCTGGAAATACCAACGGTATATGCAGGATTATTTAGGGACCATTGCCGCGGTCGATGAAAATGTGGGGAGGGTACTGGATTATTTGGACAATGAGGGACTGACCGAAAACACTTTAGTTGTGTACACCTCAGACCAAGGTTTTTACTTGGGGGAGCACGGCTGGTTCGATAAACGGTTTATGTACAACGAATCCTTTAAAACTCCGTTACTTATTAAATGGCCCTATGTAATTACACCAGGTACTACGGAAAATGAAATGGTACAAAACCTTGATTTTGCCCAGACCTTTTTGGAAGTGGCCGGGGTAACAGCCCCGGAGGATATGCAAGGAAAAAGCCTAGTGCCCTTGTTGAAAGGGGAAAAGGAAAAATGGGATAGGGATGCCGTGTATTACCATTATTACGAATATCCCGCGGAACATGCCGTAAAACGACACTATGGTATTGCGACCAAAAAGTATAAACTAATACATTTCTATTATGACGTAGATGTATGGGAACTTTATGATCGAGAAAAAGACCCACAGGAACTCAACAATGTATTTAACGATCCCGATTATGCCCCTATGGCGTCCGAATTGAAGAAAAAACTAGTGGACATAAGAAAAATCTATAAGGATTCCGATTCGTTGGGCAACCGGTACATTCAACTTTATAAGGATAAGGGGCTGATTGTGGAGTAGTCAGTGGTCAGTGGTCAGTGGTCAGTGGTCAGTGGTCAGTAAAAATTATCAAAATATGGGGAATTTCATGTAAATATCTCACGCCCAATTATTATTTATTTTATTTCCAAAACCTTTTATCCCTTACGCTATAGGCATCCTCCAAGACTTCCTTTAAAACGGTAATATCAATGTCTTCCAGGGATCTGTAACGAAGGGATTTCATCATTTTTCGTCCTTCAGTGTTCATTTGCTCCAAATGCACCCTTAAATGGGCCGCGTTCCAAAACCCCAGGTCTACATAATCCTTGCTTTGGTTTAAATAGCAGTAGGGTCTCCCGTTAATGTAATAAAAAGGAAGTTTGTATTTATATTTTAACTCCACACCGGGAATGGCACCTTCAATAAACGATTGAAGATACAGTAAGATACCCCTGTAGGGTTCGGGTTGATTAAACATATATTCTTCCGCAGGATTCATAATGGATATAATTTACCTTTTCTTAACCAAATGAACACATTTTTAATTATATTCAAGATTTACAATCCATTATTTTTGAAAAAACCATCACAATGAAAACTACCCTTGTAGCCTTAACAACACTTTTATCCTTATTCAACTTAAGTGCCCAAACCCATTCGCATGCCGGGGCACAACCCTTATCCTACCCCAATATAGATGGCTATATAAGCTTGAAGACGGACCTACATATGCACAGTGTTTTTTCTGATGGCAAAGTATGGCCAACCATCCGGGTACAAGAGGCATTGCGCGAAAACTTGGATGCCATATCCCTAACCGAACACTTGGAGTACCAGCCCCATAAAGAAGATATACCACATCCAGATCGTAATCGGGCCTACCATTTGGCCATGGAGGAAGCCAAGGAACACGACCTTTTAATTGTTCCAGGCTCCGAAATAACACGTTCTGCACCTGTTGGACATAACAATGCCGTTTTTATTACGGATGCCAACCAATTGTTGCATGAAGATGCCAAGGAGGCCTTTAGCACGGCAAAAAAGCAAAATGCCTTCGTATTTTGGAACCATCCTGCCTGGTATGCCCAAAGTCCGGCTGGCACTCCCACACTCAGTGATTTCCAAAAAAAACGTATAAAAAAGGGGGAGTTGCACGGTATTGAAGTTATCAATACGGTAGATTATTCCGAGGAATCACTTGCCCTGGCCCTGGAAAACAATTTAACCATTATGGGCACCAGTGACATTCACGGGTTAATAGATTGGAGCTACACCCAAAAAGGGAACCATAGGCCCATTACCTTGGTATTTGCAAAAGAAAAGAGCATTGAAGGATTAAAGGAGGCCCTTTTTGCAGGTAGAACCGTTGCCGTATACAACGATCTTCTTGTGGGAAAGGCCTTATACCTAAAGCCATTATTGCAGGCCAGTATTGTAATTGAAAAAGCAGCCTATATTGGAAAAACACAGGTTTTGGAAGTAGAACTCAAGAATATATCAAGCAGTGACCTATTGTTTGAGAATGTAATGGATTACACCTTCTACGACAGCTCTCCGGTATTTGAAATTCCGGCCGGGGAATCTAAAATTTTAAAAATAAAAACATTGGAAAAGCTTAATGCCCTGAACCTAAAACTTGAGGCTTTAGGAGCCTATACTGCTCCAAAAATTCATCCAATAATAGATTGGAATATTGTAGTGGAATAAAAACAATGCCATTTACTCCAAAAAGTATGTAGTGGCCTATGGCCACTGATGGCTGTTTTCGCCAACTGCCAATCACCGACTACTGCTGACTCCCCATAACCCCCTCTTCATCTACATAATCCTGTAGATAGGCATATCTCTTGGTAAGCCTTCCGTTCATGGTCATTCTGGCGCGTTCCAAAACTCCGTCCGCATCCCCGTTAAAAAAAGCAGGGATTACATACTTAACAAAAGCATCACCAAAACCTATACTGGCATCCCTGGGCAATTCGCAGGGCAAATTATCAACGGCCATCACGGCAATGCAATTGGGCTCGGTATAAGCAACCTCCTTTTCCGTTTGGGGATCATAGCCATAAATGGGATCTGCTATGGTACTGGACCTAATGGTCGTGGCCACGGGACCGTTTATATCACAGCTGATATCGGCGACCACTTTTATTTTAAAATCGGTATGTTTGGCATCTTCACGTGTAAATAGATAGGGTGCGCCATCTCCGTAAAAATGACCGGCCATATACAAATCGGTCACTTTTGCAAAGCGAAAGAAATTGGATCTATACGCTTCAGGGTGGACAAAAAAGTTGGTCTTATTTCCCCTGGCCCCGTCCTTGCGCTTATTATATTCGGAAACATCTATCTGACAGTATACAGGTTCTTGAAATTCTTTTTTCAAATAATCCGATACCCCTACTTTTGGGATCCCCATGGCGTCCAGCATTTCTTTAGCGCCATTGCCCACCCTTCCCCTACCCGTCAGGAGAATTTTAATATTGGGCAATTTCACCTTTCTCAATTCCCATATCAAAGCCTTCTGGTCCGTTAAAGTATCCGCCTTTGGCAATTGGAACAAACCCAATTTAAGTCCATAGGCCCGTAAGCCATTATAGGCCCCTACTATTCCGGCATGCCTTCCAAACGCCACCAAACGCTGTCTTTTGGAACTTGTGATAACCTCATGATCATACAGTTCAATATTCTTTTCCAATACCGCTCTAAGCAAATCCCTATTATAGGGCTGTTTTTTTATGGTATGCGAAAAAAAGAAGTATTTTTTATGGGGAACCAAGTGGGCCACAGGAACTTCCTTTACCCCAATAAGCACGTCGCAATCTTCCATTTCTTCGGTCACTTCTATCCCTTGTCCCCTATACTCTTCATCGGAAAAGACCCTTATTGCGGAAGGTTCTACCTTTATTTTCGCTTCCTTGAATTTAGCCGCTATCCGGACACAGGCATCGGGTGGCAGTACCACGCGCCTATCTGGCGGATTTTTACGTTCCCTTATAATCCCAAATTTCATGAATACATTTTTACAACTTTATTGCTTGTTAAAGTTATAAATATAACATATGCCAAGATGACAAACAAAACTTTTTTTGGAATACTTTTTGAAGTACCTTTGGCGACCGCGTTAGGGATAGAGGCGGCATCTTTTTTGATTTTTTCTGGACCGTTTTCGGAAAAAATCAAAAAAATATAGCCGAAAGCCCGACCTTTTTTTAGACCTACAAGGTTTTGAAAACCTTGCAGGGCAAAAATAAGGAAACGCTCAAGAAACGATGGTATAGTTCATTGAAAAAAAAGATGGGAGAACGGGGTTCCGCCAAGGCGTACCCATCCCATTGAAGGGGCCGACTGGTTTTGACAGCGAGACCAATTGGAATGTAAGCATGCCGAGCGCTGGGCTACAGCTCGTTAATCTCATTTTCCACACTTTTTAATTGGCGAAAATAACTACGCTCTTGCCGCTTAATCCGAATCATAGTAGGATTTAGCCTCGTTCCCGCAAGGCGGGAAAGCGAGATGTTTCTGGGAAGCCCTTGTTGACGGCGTCCCTTTCAGAAGCACCATCAAAGTCAACACAAGGGTAGTGAAGCTTCGGCACTATCACCAAAACTTAAGAAGATAAGTGTGCATTAGGCTGTTTCTGGTCAGGTGTACATCGAAAATCAATTGGAAACTAAGCATGTAGAAGGCATTGTAATTGCTTGTTTGGACGAGGGTTCGAATCCCTCCGGCTCCACTGAAATGATATCATTTCATACCAAAAACCCTGTAATCATTTGATTTACAGGGTTTTTTTATTTTATTGGATATCCTTTGATATCAAATAATATCCAATAAAAAGTCACCAAATCGACACCTGTTTTTAAAATTTAAAAGTGGTGTCGATATCCTTGTAAATATCTATTTTTTAGATAATTACAAAATTATATGAATTCTTTTTTATACCTTTATTACGTATAAATCGACACCTAAAAATCGATGAATTCATTTTCTACACTTTTTTATCTTAAAGATGAGCGTCGTGACAAAAACGGAAAAGCGGGTCTATACCTAAGAATTACAGTGGATGGGAGACGAACTTCAATTAGTCTGAACCGAAAAATTGATCCGTCTAAATGGGATTCCCGAATGAATAAATTGAAGGGCAAGGGCTATGAAGCAGAAGAACTAAATCGCTTTATGGCCACCATTAGGCATAAGGTCAATAAAATTCAACACGACTTAATTGAGGAAGGGCAGCCTTTTACCGTTCATGATGTTAAGGATAAATACTTGGGCAAAGATGCCAAGCTAAAAATGTTGATCCAACTCTTTGACGAACACAACCAACAAATGGAAAAACTGGTCGGAATAGAGTTTGCCCTGGGCACCTACAAAAGATACCACACTACCCGTAGCCATGTAGTGGAATACATCAAAAGCGAATACCGAAAAAATGATATTCCGGTACGGGATGTGGATCTAAAGTTCATAAAAGGTTTTGAATACTTTTTAAAGGTGACCAAAGCTTGCAACCATAACTCTGCCCTGAAATACGTAAACAACTTTAAGAAAATAATCAGAATTGCCGTGGGCAACGATTGGATTTCCAAAGATCCCTTCTACAACTATAAGGTGCAGTTTAAGACCGTGGAAAGAGAGTTTCTTTCCAAAGTGGAACTACAGGCACTTATCGATAAAGAAATTGAAGGGGACCGCCTCAATGTAGTAAGGGATATGTTTGTACTCTGTTGCTTTACTGGTTTAGCTTATGTGGACATCCAGAGCTTACGCCCCGATGAAATTTATGAAAATGAGGAAGGTGGTTTTTACATCAAATCCAAACGCACCAAGACCGATACCGGTTTTACCATTCCCCTTTTGCCGACAGCCATGAACATCATTGAAAAGTATAAGGACCATCCCAAGGTAGTGAACAAAGATTGTGTAATTCCCGTATTGAGCAATCAGAAATCCAACGCCTATCTTAAAGAAATTGCCGATCGTTGTAATATTAAAAAAAACCTCACCACCCATTTGGCGAGACATACCTTTGCCACCACCGTTACCCTGACCAATGGGGTACCCATTGAGACGGTTGGCAAAATGTTAGGACATAAAAATCTGCGAACAACGCAACATTATGCCAAGATTATCGATTCCAAGGTGGAAGAAGATATGAAGGTTTTGAGGGAGAAATTGGGGCAGTTTTAAAAACAAAAAAATAAACCCTCCAAATTTTGAGGGTTTACCTACGGATTTATCCTTTATACGCTGTCATTATCAGCCGTTACCGCTCCCATCGTCCCATAAGGCAAGCCGCTTCTTAACCGTATTATAAAAATCATTATAAAAAAGGTAATTTAAATAGAATAACCATGAATTGTTGGATTCAATAAACCAAAACGAAAATAGTCACAGGAGTTAACCTACTCCAGTATATCCAAAACTATAAGCGTATTCAATTGCTCTAAGGGACGATTAATAGAGGTACAAGAGTCTGGCTCAACGGGAGGGCAGGCTTACCCATTAATTTTCAAACAAATGTTATTAAATACATTATTTAATTTTTTTTTTGAAATATGCACACCTAATTCCTACGAACGCTTGGAAGATCAAACGTTTTAAAAAGACAAAGATTTCTGCGATGAGTTTTTGGCGCAAAGGCAATCTTCGGCTTTTTAAAATGATAGCCCAAGTGGCGATTGAACGTCGATCAGGAGTGATTTTTCATCATTTTTCCGTTAAAAACTCCCCGGTTTTATTACGCTAATCGCATTTTTCCTTTAAAAATGGAAAAACGTAGATTCCTGAATAGATGAAAATTCATTCTAATTTCCCAAAATTTACAAAACACCAAACCTCCATTTTTTCACCAAAAACCTATTGGTTTTACTGGGTCGGGAACGTTTTTTCATAAAAAACAGTGCAATGGGCAACAACCAATATTTTCCAAAAACCCCATAAATTAAGGCTTTCCAAAAGAAAGTGCAACCGTAGCGCCGCGTTTGCGCGCTACCCTCTTGCTTATCCAAACTTAACGTCTTTGTGACCAAGTTTTCCGGACAACATGATTTGAAAATCAAACGAACAATATTCATAAAAAATTTCAATTCCTCTATGGGACGATTAAAAGGCCGATACCGAATACCCTTTTCTTTCCGAACTCAAATTTCAATTCCTCTATGGGACGATTAAAAGAGAACGCCTCTCCGGCCTATGTTGGCTATTTCGGAGTTATGACGCCACCCTTTTCGGTCAAATTGCGCCACTTTGAAAGATCTTACAATTATAAAAAAAATTAGGTTAATATACTCTTTAAAGTTCCTTTTCGTAATGATTCACCTTTAAGGTCGATGCGATGTGAGGAGTTTACGATCCTATCGAGCAAAGCATCGGCTTGAGTCCCGTCCCCACCTATGATTTCGTACCACGCGGACACCGGTATCTGAGTGGATATAATGGTGGAGGCCCTATTATACCTGTCATCGATAATATCCATTAAAGCCTCTCTTGCGTGATTATCGAAGGCTTGAAGCCCAAAGTCATCAAGAATGAGCAAGTCCGCTTTTAGCAGCTTGGCCAGTTCTTTTAAATAGGTCCCATCTACTTTGCTCAGCTTCAGTTTCTTCAACAGCCGGGCGGTATTTGCATAAACGGTTTTATATTCCATCATGCACGCCTGGTGGCCCAGGGCCTGGGATAGATAGCTCTTGCCACACCCACAAAGGCCACAGATGATTATATTTTCCTTTCTTTCGATAAAGTCCAGCGTACCCAAACGCAGGAACATATTTTTATCCAGGTCGCGGTCATGGGTATAATTCACATCCGCCAGAGATGCCTGCTGACGAAAGCCAGCTTGTTTTAAAAGCCGACCGATCTTACTGTTCTGCCGGTCTTCCCATTGGTGGTCGATAAGCAGTGCCAGATATTCATCTGCCGTCATATCACTGAGCCGGTTGCTTTTTACGTGCTGAAGGTGCAGCTCGGCCATAGCCCCCAGTCGCATTTGTTTGAGTTTTTCAATAGTTTGATTGTTGTTCATTGTTTTAAATTTAATGGTGAATATTATTTGTATGCGGAGGCTCCCCTTAAATTTCCGTGTTCGGGAATATGAGGTTTATCCTCTTCCAGGTCCTGATAGAACAGGGAGCTTTTATCCAGGTTGTTCTTCAGGATATTCTTGATGCGCCCGTAGGTGGCGGCATCGGCCCGAAGCGCCCGTTTGCAGGCATCGTCCAACCTTTTGGATCCGTAGGCCTTATGGAGCTGGATGACGCCCATGGCCCGTTTATAGCCTATCTCGGGATAATCCCCGGTCTTGAGTATTTCCTCTATACAGCCAAGTACGTGCTTGCCATGGATTCCGGCCTTCTTTTTAAAGAACTCGGGGCTCCAGTCGGAGTAGAACCTATGGGTGCTACTGAGATGGTCCGCATTGGTATTGTAGCTTCCCTTGGAGGGATTGCGATTATGCAGGGCGATGCGCTCATGATAAAAATAGACCTCTACCATGCTTGCGGTGTAATGGATAGTGGTCTCCTTTCCTATATAGCGGTATGGGACACTGTAGTAGCTCTTATCCGGGGAGAAGTACACATAGCCCATCTTCTGAACCTTGGCCCTGCGGTAATCCTTAAGCTCATAGGCACTAGTAGGTAAAGGTTTCAGGTACTCCCGTTCCACCATTTGAAAGAGTTCCAGCCGACTGGCCTGTTTTCTTTTGAACAAGAGGTCGTTATAGGACCCCAATAGGCGTCTTATCTCCCGGTTGAGATCCTGCAAAGAGAAGAAGGTCATGTTGCGCAGGGGATAATAGATGCGCTGGTAGGCCAGGTTCACCGCGTTCTCGCACAACGCCTTATCCTGCGGTGAGTACCCACGGGCAGGATTGATCACGCAATTGTAATGATGGGCGAAGTCCTTGAAGCTCCGGTTGATGTCGGCCTCATATCTGCTCGCACGTTTGACGGCCGACTTGAGGTTGTCCGATACGATGGCCTTGGGCACGCCCCCGTAGAACTGCAGTGCGTTGGCACAACATTTGATCAGGTCTTCGCGTTTCTGGCTCCTGCAGGCCTCCACATAGGTGTAATGGCTGTTGGGAAGGATGGCGACGAAGACCTCCACATCGACGATCTCTCCCGAACTACGGTCCACGATTTGGAGTTTCTTACCGGCAAAATCAATGAAAAGCTCATGGCCGGGGTCGTGCTCGAGCTTCATGGAGCCTTTGAGCTTTGCATATTTACGGTGGTAATGTTCCATGAACTGCGTGTAGCCATAAGGGTCGTCCACCTGCTGGACATATTCCTGATAGTGGAAAAGATAGGTGAACCCGGGATGGTCCCTGGCCTTGTTCATCCGCTCGAAATAGCGGGTCAACTGGTCAAAACGCCTATTGTCTATAGTGCTGTGGGAAGTGAAAAGGGCCTCCAGGACGGCGTTATCGCAGGCCAATAGTTCCTTGAGGGTATGGTCACTGGCCTTAAAGGCCTGCATGTAACCGTTCACGGTGTTGCGTGCAATTCCCAGGGTGGCGCTGATCTTGCGGTTGCTAAGGCCGTCCAGGTGCAGGGAGATAATCTGTTTTAAGTCCATAGGATCAAGTGTATTAGCCATATCGCATTGAATTTTAGCGATAAGGTAATTGCTCGACCTTTCAAAGTGGCGCAAAACGAACCGAAATGACTCCCGGATTGGCAGAAGTGGCACAAAACGAACCGAAATCACTGGCGCAAAACGAACCGAAATCCCTCAGGGAGGTGGCGCAGTTTGAACCGAAATCACTGGCGCA
This sequence comes from Flavobacteriaceae bacterium, assembly GCA_041392165.1. GTDB lineage: Bacteria > Bacteroidota > Bacteroidia > Flavobacteriales > Flavobacteriaceae > Arenibacter. The sequence goes on along the minus strand of JAWKMN010000001.1, from coordinate 1,051,038 downwards.
ATGAAACCGAAAAGCCTGGCGCAATTTGGTCCGAAGTATCCATATGTAACACAAGCAGAATAATTTCAATTCCTCTATGGGACGATTAAAAGTTTTACCCGCCTTAAGTCCCCTTCGCTATCGTCTAATTTCAATTCCTCTATGGGACGATTAAAAGTGAGGAACTATCCGGTTTGGCCTATTCCTATACGCAATTTCAATTCCTCTATGGGACGATTAAAAGGTGGAATGGGAAAGACTATTACCCAATTGGAAATAGCATTTCAATTCCTCTATGGGACGATTAAAAGCCGTAGACGTAGGCAAAGCGGTTGGTCGTTTAGGTATTTCAATTCCTCTATGGGACGATTAAAAGCAATCCAACATTACGATGGTGATGTAGTAGATGCAAATTTCAATTCCTCTATGGGACGATTAAAAGTTACACAACTGGCTCGCCTTTCTCGGTAGCAGTAGTATTTCAATTCCTCTATGGGACGATTAAAAGCAGTAATTCCCGACCACATCGTTATCCCCGTACTTCTATTTCAATTCCTCTATGGGACGATTAAAAGTGGGCAATTACAAACGGCTATCCAAGCGGAAATATAATTTCAATTCCTCTATGGGACGATTAAAAGTCCTTACCGATAAGACCAGTAACAATTGCCAACGCTATTTCAATTCCTCTATGGGACGATTAAAAGGTTATATCCATGTTTTTTAGCTGAAACGGTTCCTAAATTTCAATTCCTCTATGGGACGATTAAAAGTGGCATACATCCATATAGTAACACATTCGATAATTTATTTCAATTCCTCTATGGGACGATTAAAAGATTATTCACATGCACAATTCTCACTACCGAAGCCAAATTTCAATTCCTCTATGGGACGATTAAAAGTGTCCGAACCACCCTGCCGAAGCTGCCAAAACTAACATTTCAATTCCTCTATGGGACGATTAAAAGTTTAACTAAGAATACAGTTAAGTTTTACCTTGAAAAATTTCAATTCCTCTATGGGACGATTAAAAGGAAAAGAGCCTAAAAGTCCTCCAAAGGAGGACTAAAATTTCAATTCCTCTATGGGACGATTAAAAGCCAAACCACCATCATTTTCAAACAATGGCACTTCCGCATTTCAATTCCTCTATGGGACGATTAAAAGAAGGTAAGGGGCTATTTCGGTAAATTCTCCCGATAAATTTCAATTCCTCTATGGGACGATTAAAAGTAATGAAAATTATTATGCCACAAATGATTAATGACTATTTCAATTCCTCTATGGGACGATTAAAAGTGTAAAAACTCCATGAGCAGATCCGCATCCTTCACAAATTTCAATTCCTCTATGGGACGATTAAAAGAATCTATTTAACGGGCTATAAACAACCTTTTGCATATTTCAATTCCTCTATGGGACGATTAAAAGATTGGTGATGTATGGAAAAAAGGTAATGTTCAGGTATTTCAATTCCTCTATGGGACGATTAAAAGGAGTTGTATGAGGATGATATTGGCGGAGAGGTGCCTGATTTCAATTCCTCTATGGGACGATTAAAAGTGATGTTACATACGCGTACAAAGTATCAAATTTTATATTTCAATTCCTCTATGGGACGATTAAAAGATGCCTCAAAATTTTCCTCCGGAAGCTGTCTTTTAAATTTCAATTCCTCTATGGGACGATTAAAAGTTGGGGTGTTCACAAAAAATAAGGTTCACGAACAAATTTCAATTCCTCTATGGGACGATTAAAAGTGGTCCTAATGGCGTTTTTGCCAAGTTCTTCCAGTTCATTTCAATTCCTCTATGGGACGATTAAAAGTGAGGGCAACTTTGTCATGAAGAGCGGCGCCAGTAATTTCAATTCCTCTATGGGACGATTAAAAGCAAATAGTGGCGTAACCAAGTTGGTTCCTTGTAGTAATTTCAATTCCTCTATGGGACGATTAAAAGTGGCAAGCGCAATTTATAACGAGGTCAATAAGGTAAATTTCAATTCCTCTATGGGACGATTAAAAGTTTAGAAAGGAATTGTTTACCAACATAAATTTTAAGATTTCAATTCCTCTATGGGACGATTAAAAGCAAGGCCATTTTGGGGAACCATCCCATTTTTGCGGAATTTCAATTCCTCTATGGGACGATTAAAAGCATGGGGAAGCTTAGGCTAGAGGACATATCTTTGGAATTTCAATTCCTCTATGGGACGATTAAAAGTTTGGCAACAAGTCAAGACCCCACGCTACCTACTATATTTCAATTCCTCTATGGGACGATTAAAAGTTATCACGACAACCGATCTTTAACTGTCACTGATCTATTTCAATTCCTCTATGGGACGATTAAAAGTTTTCCACAAAATGGGCAGGGATTTATTTTTTGTAAAATTTCAATTCCTCTATGGGACGATTAAAAGCGGTAGTGGGTTTTCCCCTTGTAAGGTTTATCTCCGTATTTCAATTCCTCTATGGGACGATTAAAAGTTCAAACACAAGGGCGCACCTAGCCGACAATATAAAATTTCAATTCCTCTATGGGACGATTAAAAGACTGTTTTTGTCGTTTTTTACATTTTAGATAATCGTATTTCAATTCCTCTATGGGACGATTAAAAGTTTATAACTGCCATGTTCTAGCTTTTTTAAGTTCCATTTCAATTCCTCTATGGGACGATTAAAAGCCGTTAATTTCCATAAAACAAAGACCTGATTATTAGAAATTTAGCTTATCCAAAATTACAAAAAAAGACAATTAAAATCGTCGATATGGAATTATAAGATTTACCCTTGAGTACGACAAAACCGTAAGACCCTGTTTATTATATATTTACAAATTCAAAATGTCAATGAACATTTCTTAAGCAACCTGTTTCAATTAGTCCGACTACTATATGATATTATCCAAATCATTTTTTTCCTTACCTATTACCTCTTTTTCCAACCAACTTTCTTGTCGGCTTTTAAAAATAATCAAACTATCTGTTTTTTCATCCATTATTAAATTGGCTTCCTTTAAAAGCTCTTTCAACTTTACCTCTGTTATAGCTCCTTCAAAAACACTGTTCTGAATCCAGTTTAAATACTGTCGGCATAGTTTCAACATCTTACCTACCCTTCTTTGATCCAAATCATACACGAGTATTACATACATTTACCACCAAGTTTTAAAGGGTTTATACTCCTGAATTCCCATAATATGCTTTACTAATTTATAACATTCCAAGCGCACTAAACGTTTGTAACTCACACTTTGGTCCAGCGTACGATGTTTAATGGTTTCATTGAGCTTCTCATCCCATTCCCGCATGACTATTTTGCGTCCTGATTCCTTTAAAAGGCAGCTATTCAACTTATGATCGAAATGCTCTTTTTTAATCATTTTCTTATTTAGTAAGGAGAAAATGAGCCGATCGGCCAACAACGGTTTAAAAACCTCCGCCAGATCCAAGGCCAATGAATACCTTCTAAAACCCGGTTCGTGTAAAAAACTGATCGTAGGATTTAGTTGGGTATGGTAAATTTGGTCCAAGCATGCCGTATAACAAATCATATTTACAAAAGATATCATGGCATTCACCTCATTATTTGGGGGTTGTTTTGTTCTATTGTTCATCTCAAAATCTGTAATGATTTCACTAAAAGCACTGTAATAAGCCATTCGGATATTCCCTTCAATCCCCATAAGTTCGTCTATGGCAGTGGTGCTTTCAATAGAAGCACTTAACAGTTCTATTTGCGTTATTTGAAATGCTGTATTCCGGCCTCTTTTGGAATAGTACTTTAGATTTTTAAGCATATTATAGGCCGCTCCATGAATAAACTGTTGTGCTATTTGCATCCGTTTTTTATGGGAACTGTAATGTGCCACTTGGTTCACTACCACCTTACCGCTCAAAAGATACTCCTTGGGCATAAAACTGCCTGTGTAATGTTCATAGTAATCAAAAAAATGAACGCCTATTTGACTCTTACCCAAGAAATTATAAAGTGCGCTATTGGCATCCAAGGAGCCAAAACAGAACAGGTTCTTAACCCCTTCAACCGGTAAATATTTGGGCTGGCCCTCTACCCCATCCTCATTTACCGGCACAAATTTTAGGGTATTGTCCTTTCTGGAAAGACGACCGGGATTAAACAAATAGTACGATTTTTTCATGGTCAGCTTAGTTTGGTTTCCAATTAACGTTTATTGGTCTTCCTCATCAATATAGCAAAGTTGGTAATAGGAGCATTTTTTGCATATTTTGGAGTTGATGATTGGTGGACAATTATCTTGCCGCAGCAGTTTATGGATATCCTTTATAGTTTCTTGCAAAAATGCAACATCGGTACATGAAAGTATTACTTCAGTAGTTTTGCGAAGTTTTGGGTATTCTATATGCCCGGTAACGTCCTCCACCCCATTTAGTTCGAACAACCAGATATAAAACTTTACTTGCCATAAATGTGCCTCTTCAACGGTTTTACCACGCTTGGTCTCGTGTATCACTTTCTTTTTATGCTCATAGAAATCTACCTTACCGGTTAGGGTCATTCCCTGCCACGGTATGGAAAGTTCTATTTCACTGTACTTTTCCGCCCGTTGCGGATAGCTTGTTTCGTGTAACAATTTCCCGTCGTAAACGGTGTCGGAGGTATGCTCCATATTAATTCCATTATAATGAAGCCAACACTCACGGTGGCATACATTATAAAGGTTGATTAACGTGGCGTTGACTGTCATAAGAATTGTGTCTCATTACTGTGAAAATCATTATCTCGCATACCGCCAACTATATCGTAGAAGCTTGCCCAATCTTCTATATACTGGTATCCGTATTCACTTTTTTCTTTATCAGAAAATATAATAATTTGTTTTTCAATTTTTGGATTTGCAAACAATTGAAAAATATATTTAGACATTATTCCTTGCAAAATCCTTTCATCCGTTTTTTGTTTTACAAATTCCTGTTTATTTTTAATCAGATTCAAATAAATATTAAAAACCTCTTTTCCTTCAATTTGATTTTCATCATTTGGGAAAACACGATGGTGAACCAAAAATGCCAATTCAGTTTTAGTGAAAACAGCATCTTTTTGGCCCTCTATTACATCATCAACTTCAATCGGAACATCTATTGGAACAAAACAACTAATATTATTCTCTTTGATTAGTTTAAAACTGTCGTGAACAGAGTGATATCTCAAGTGTTTTATATGGTTTTCATAATCCGTGAAATTTTCTACCATTGTTTTTTCATTCCATGCATTCCTGTCATTTAGAACAATGTCATAGAGCTTGTCAAAATCTTTATTGTTCAATATTTCTTTGTATTGCCCTTGCTTGATGTTTTTTCTGGTGAGTTCCAATCGCTTATCACTACCATAAATAGCTTCTTCTTTATTGTAGTTAAAAAGAAACAGTTTACAATCTTTTTTATTGACATTACGATTGATTCTTCCTGCCAATTGTTCATCACTATCCATCAATGATCGGTCTTTAAAACCTAAATCCATATCAATATCCACCCCGGCTTCAACCACCTGGGTAGTAATTAAAAGAATTTTCTTCTTTCGATTGCTTTTGTTTTTCAAAGAGTTAATGATGTGTTTTCTTCTGTGTGGCAAAATGGTTCCGGAAAGCACAAATATTACATCGAAAAAATCAGTGTCCTTGATTATTTCATAAAATGCAGAAGCGGATTTCTTAAAAATAAATTCAATAATAGTATATACACTTCCTAGAGGCTTAGCGGCACCAAAATCTTTTTCAGTATATAACCGAGATTGCATTAAAAGCTTTTCCGCAAGTTCGGGTAACTCTAAATCAGTTCTATCAAAGAACTCAAAATCAAAGGTAACCCTGCCAGAAAAATTGGGATTGTTGAAGTACTTTTCTTTCGCATCGGGTAATAGGTAAACAAAATTCTGCACCTGCTCTTTTATAACATTCAGTTTATCCAGTTTTGGTAAAGTAGCCGACATCAAAATAAACTTGATACTAAATTTATCGGCATACTGTTTTATGAAGTAAATAACCTTATCCCAATGTTGCGGATTGTAGGACTGCAACTCATCTATGATCACAATGGAGTTAGCAAGACGATGCAATAAATAGTTTGTTTCCTTTTCATTGGTTTTGAGAATGTCAAAAAAACGAATGTGCGAAAGAAACACAAAAGGATAATTAACGAATAAATGATTGATATAATTCAGCCTGTCATCACCGTAATTGTCATCTTCATTTTCGTTACTCATTTTGATTCCTGCGTTGGAATGCAATTCCACCATTTCATTTTCTTGCAACCCTAAAGTTTCTTTAAGTGATTTGTAGGTTTGGGTTATTAATGTTGTAAACGGAAATACATAAAACACCTTGTTGTATTTTCCCTCATTTAGTTTCAACAGCTCTATCGCTGCTAAGGCGGAAAGATTAGTCTTTCCACCACCTGTCGGTGCTTCGACATAAAATAAGTTGCTTTTATAATTCTTGCGGATATTGCGAAGAACCTCAATCGCCATTTCTGTACGCAGCATATTCAGATTATCTCCACTCGGAATAGTTGGATTGTTTAGATCATAGTTTTCAATTCGTTCAAATGCTATCTTATTGTAATTCTTTTTATTTTCTGCTTCATTTATCCATTCATCTTGACTAATGTGTTTATGTAATTCATATATTCTTTCCAATGATAAAACACCAAAATCTTTTAAAGGGCTTTGGTTCATATATTCATTAGTGGCTAAATAGTCCGATGCTGTGAGTAGGGAGAAATTAAGACGGCAAAGTGCATAAAGTGAGAATTGGTTATTCTCAACCAGTTTTTGATTGGACTTTAACCAACCATTTTTACCAATCATTTGAAGAATATTCGGGTTGATTTGATATCCAAAACGAACTAAGTAATTAGATAGAAAATTGGAAAACTCATTAGCATTATATTTGGCCTGAAACTCATCAAAGTTAGTAGTCATCAAACTATCATCAGTAAAACGACTACCATGATGCTTGAAGATAGAATAAGACAAATAAATACAAGCAGTTACTAACTGTGGCTTAAAATTGTAATCGAGTGCAATTTCATTGAGGTGTTTGGTCAAATAAATAAAAGCTCCCAAAGCTGAATGTTTGGAACCAACTGGGCTATTGGCTGGGCAGATTTCTTTAAATGAACTATTCTTCATTTTATCGACCTGAAAGTGCTCATTTATCTTACCAAAATCATGAAAAACAAGCGTATTGACAAATAGCTGCTTGAGATAATTAGAGGTTTCCTCATCACCGTTATTAGCGTAATCGGAAATAAGTTTATTGATAACCTCATCGAGTTTATGCTTTTCAATTAAGGTTGTAGCATAGTTGTTCACTAGATTAATATGTTCTTCTAACGTTTCCTTTGGTAAGGATGTATTTAACTTTGGTAAATGGGCAAAATAAGTACCTGCATTTACCAGAAACTCTGACAATGCAGGTAACTCATTTATTATTTCCTTAGTCGATTTAAAATAGTTGGGCATAAGCATTTAATTCATCAACGAAATATAAAGCTTCCAACTGCTGAGCATTTTTAATTTGATAGGTAGAATAAGCAAATTCTGCCAATTCATATTGCATCAAATCTTCATCAAACTGCTTAGGCAAACGCTCAAAATAGATAAAGGGAGATTCTTCAAAATTTATCGGTTTAGAAAAGTCTGGAAATGGAGCTTCTACCTGTCCTTTCAAAAGAATGTCTTTTTGAAAAACAGTAGCAATTTTCACACTGTCTCCGTTACCTATTTCTCTCTTCGTAAAAGTATATTCTTTAAAACTTGATGATTCCCACCAAGCGGTAAACTCATTTTTTCCTAAATATGGAATGTAAACAGATTCTCCTTTTTGTAATGAATTATAGAGATCAAGATGCAATTCACTATTTTCATCCAATAAAGCATAAATTCTATAAAATGGATTTATTAATGTGAGTTCCTCTGTTAAGAAATTTGTACCCTTATTTGCATAGCCGACGGTGTTGGAGTATTTAATGTTGGTTTTAGCAAAGTTACCTTTGTCGTGATCCATTGGCTCTACTCCAACCTTTATATTTTTGAGCTTTTCGTAATATTCTGGGAGTTTGCCTTTTTCCTTGTACCCTTCTAAGCCTAATATAGCACCCATGATACCTAAAATAGCAGGTTTATGAATGACATTATAGGATACATTTATCGTATTATTGGTTTCCGGTTTTCTGAAAAAAGCAAAATCAGCCTTCAGGTCAAATGATATTAGTTTCATAAGCTAATAATTTATAACTCAGAAAAAATAGCTCCCGTTGGTTCGTTCAATACTTCGGTATTGGACTTATTGTAATAGATTTCTACTTTCTCAATTTCATTTTTGATGTGTTCTACGGACAATAACGCTGTTACTTTTGAAAGATCAATTTCTTTAGCTTCATTAATATCTATTAAACTTACAAATGACGGCAATACAACCTTAGATGCTGGTTTTAGCTGTACCCACAACAATAATTCATTTTCAGTTCCAGCTTTAGCTGCCGAATCATAATATGTAGCTCCTTTTCTCAATCCCTCTTTTAGTTTTGAAATATCACCATCTGTTAAGCCTTCTGCTTTTACACGATTTATATCGTCTTCAATATTTTTAGGGTTTACAGAAAAATGGTGTACATAATGACCTTCCTGTAGGCGAGATTGGGAGCCTAAAGTAGTCATAGTACTATCTGCACTTGCTTCATTTGAGTTTCTGAATGGCGACATTATTTGCTCTGAGTATATAACATTTTCAATGAACCTATTTAAGCCATGAGTAATTTGGCAAGTGCCATGAATTGAAATGTTTGTTTTTCCAGCGTAAGTTCCTCCAAAAAGCTTTACGTCTAAGCATTTTAGAATATTCCTTAAAACCTCTAATCTTAGTTCTGGACTTTTGTCCTTTTCATTAAATTTACCAAAATGTAAATTATACGTTTCATCAAGCGTACGTGGAGACATTACTTCGCTTAAAGATTTAAAGTAAAATACTTTTTCGTTCAAAGCATCTTTCCAGTAATTTCTGATTGAATATTTTAGTGCTTTGTCGGTAGCATAAACTGTTCCGTTTGGCAATTTTCGAGGTTGACCGGAGAAGTCAGCATTGTAGTTTGAATTAATTGACTTGATAATGGCTGCGCCATAAACTCTGTTAATGAATGTTGTCATGGTTATTTAGTTTATTTATTGGTACTGAATAATTGATTTTTTGCAAAAACACCAGAAAGTATTTGAGGCAGTAAATTATGGAGGTTAGTATCGGTTTCGTAGCTAAGAACAAATGCAGCTACTTTCTCAAAATTTTTGGAAAAATTTTCGTGTTTGTACCGACCAAAATCGTTGGCTATTGCTTTTTTTAATTCCGCACATTTCGATTGTTGCAAATAAGGCTCTAATAGGTTATAGCTATTATCTGCCGATTTACTCTTGCTTAAAATGTATTCGATAACCTGACCGGCGGCGAATGCAAATTTTTCATCTGTAATATCAGGCAACTCTTCTTCTGTAACAATGGCCCTGACGAAATCCTGATATTCTTTTAATTTGTTAACCATATTTATTTTTTGTTTAGGATTAAAATATTCAAACAGACTGTACCAAATGTTTAACTTTTCTTTTATGCCGTAATTATTTCCATTTTTGATGTCATCTGAAATGCTATTAAATACCATTTCGTGAAAGATATTTCCGTCAATGGTATTTCGCTGAGATTTATATACGAAATCATATACTGCTTTTCGGTATTTGGAAAATGAGCTAAATGTCATATCTAGTTTAGCATAATCTTCTTTATTGAGGTCGCCGAAATAATCTACACGATGATATTTATTTTGGATTAAAGGCTTCAAGACCTGTTGCTCAAAATCAAAAATTGTTTTTATAAGCGTATAATGTTTATCTAATTTTCCTCCTTTCTCTTTTATTTCGAATAGGTTTTGAATAATTAAATCTTTAATATTGTATTCGAATTTTGTCACATAATCAAAGTCTTTAAAGACAATTCCATCCTTAGAGTTATGCCAATAAAGGAGATAATAATTGGAAATATCTTTCTCGTTGGTTTCTGCCAATTTTTGAACAATCTCTTTATACCCAAACTTGCGTTCACTTTCTCGATAAATGCTAATCACTTTACTTTGCAACTCCTCTTTATAAATAAAAATTGGCAAGGGACTTGGCAGTATTTTATTAGGAAAAATGTTTTTTAAATCGTTGAGTAATTTCGCATCCGTATTTGAAATTCTGCTGGTAATATCGAAAGAGGCTGTTTGATGCATTAAGAACGGCATATTGCTATTAAAACCATTCATAAAGTTGTTCGTTCCATAAATGAGCCCGTCTGCATCTGGAGCTGTATTGTACTTATCTGTATTAAAGAGTTTATCATTTAAATATCTTTTATGAATCTTTTTGTATTGCTCTAATGGAGCATCTAAATAGAAAATAATATAACTACTGTCTTCTAAAGGTTTTACTTTTAACATCTGCTGTTCAATATCGGAAATAGCATTCCTAATAGTTTCCTTATCTGATTTACCTATAGCTTCCTTGAACTGAGTTTTCAATTGCTCAATTTTTGCTTCTAACTTATGGTATGTGTCTGAGTGTTTGTTTTCAATTATCTCAATCAATTTACTAAACTCATTGTTTGTAAAGAAGTTCTTATAGGCAACATACTTTTCTTTCTGCGCATCATCTTCAAATAGCCCGAAAGCTTTCTGGAAATAATCGGAAAAGCGTTCATTAATCTGTTTTTTCCTCTTAGTTTGATTTTCTTTGTACTTACTACCGCCTTCTAAATGCTCTTTTTTAAAAGCCATAACGAATGGAGAGCAACTGTGAATTGCTTTAGTAGGTAAATCAAAGCATTTATTCGTGTCTATACACCATGCATTTTGATGTAAAAGTTTACAGTGGCTTAAAAATTCAGAAGGCTCGTCTTTTTGTTTTTTTGAAAACTGTTCATGTTTAAAATCTTTTAAGTCAATCTTGACTTCTCCAATCGCATTCACAATACTATTGATAAGAATATGTAACCCTTCCTTAGGCAAGGAACCTAAGTTTTTATATTCTTCATCTAAATTGTTCGCAAAGTTTATTAGTTCTTTTATCATTTCTCAAATAAGTTTTTCAAATAACTACTAAGTATCAGCTTCTGTAAAATCACATTCACAAAACCATTGTACAAAACTAAACGGCGTGATTTCTCTCTTTAAATAAAAGACATATGTTTTAAAACTCTCAATATCCATATGGCTTCCGTCACTTGCTAAATAAAACGCATCTTCCATTGTCCAATTGATTTAGACAAAAATATATATTTTATCATTATTAATTTTAATGGTATAATATTTTAAATCTAAAATTTCTTATTATCTTTGTTTGCCAGTATTTCAATTATTTTTTTAATCGCACCGTTTTGGAATTGAAATTTATTCAGTTTTATGGTTGAAATATTGGCTTTTTATATCGCTAAATTGCCACCCTTTCTAACCAAAAGCAATTATCTTTCCACACGCCCCTTTATTCATCAATAACTCCACAAACTTTTTCTCTTTAGCTATTTTAATAGCCTAAAATTTCACATCAACCAATACTAACCAATTCATGCGAAGTCTTAAATGTTTGTCTCTATCACCAACAAGTTCTATCCAATAATTTCCATTTCTGCACATCCTAATATGCGATACTCTTCTAAAATGCTCATGTAGATGTGAATTTTACATCTAGGCTAGTCCCCTTAAAACCTTTCCTAAGCATAATTTCACCAATATATCACTCAAAATCAACAAAAAACACCATCAAACATTTCAGTTCATTTCCCCTTCTCCTCTTCCCAAACCTCCCTTAACCTGTCCCGCACCTCTTCCAGATTAAAAGCGTCCAATTCCCAACGCTGCCCTTTTTTTAAGCCAAGCCACACACAGAAATCTTTATGTTCCCGATGTTTTGGGTCGTTAATGGCCTCTACCATTTCATAATATCCCCAAATACCCCCACAATCATCTACCGGTGCCTTACCCTTACCTCCCAAACATTGGGGCGCAAGCAATTTTTCGGCTGTAATTTCTGTCAGCGTAACGCTGTGTTTCCAATCATCTCCAAAATCATAGATATAGACCATTTTTTGTTTCGGGGTATGAAAAAAATCCTCCAGTTTTATTGCAGCGGCATCATAGCGTTCCCCAAATGGCCACGTATTGGGCTTTGAAAAAGGAACTTCATGATCCCAATCATCGTCCTTAAAATTCTCACTTAATCGAGGCGTACTGCCCCAACCCGTTGGTGAAAATTGAAACAAATGGGTATTCTCCCAATTAAAAACACCCTGTATAGCCAAATGCAGGTCTAAAAAAGTATGCGCCCCATCCATTTTAAGGCTTCGCCATATTGGTGGTTTTGTACTCCCTTCCAGTTTTATCTTAAATGTAAATGCCATTTCGATGTTATTTGTTTTTTATAATATCTACCTCCATACATCCCATTCCTTGTGCGTTATATATCCCGGCACCGGCGTTACACAGCACTTCTATATTTTTTTTATTACCCTCCAATTGCAGTCCAAAATTCATAAATCCCCGTATTCTGGTCTGGGCTTTAGTGCCCGCCTTAATGACAACCAAGCGCGATTTAGGGGCTGTTTTTAATAAATTCACTCTTACTTGAAGCTCCTCTTCATTATAAGGCATACCCAAAGCCTTTAATTTCTGCTCCCAATTGTGCTTAATAGCCAGTGGAAAACGGGCATCGACAGGGGAAATAAAATCATAGTCCCCTTTATTATTCTTTATCCCGGCAACACAAGGGGAAATAGGTCTTAAGTCCACACAAATTGATTTATCGATATTGGTTTGCCCAAAAGGATCGGGCATTGCTTCTACCATACGCACGATAAAAGTGGCCTTACTCTTTTTATCCGCAATATCCATATTCTGGGAAAGGAAAAGTCCCTTTACAAAATGCTGGGCAGCTTCTGGCAAATGAAAAGAGACTATAAGCTCCAAATCCGAACTTAGATACATTCTATCTCCCCTTAACTTAAATTTGGTTCGCAAATCTGAAAAGGTGAAAAGTTTAAAATGCTTAAACCCCTCACCTACCGCATACCCCTTCTCATGTAAAAAAGTGGCATATTCAGTATCTGCTTTTGCCAGTATCCTGTAAATGGCAGCACTCAGAGGATATTGGTAATTAATAGGGATTATGGCACCGGCAATCTTGGAAGCTAGTAATAATCTAAAGCGCATGCATATGATTAAAAGATTTAAAATCGTTTTGCAATAACAGGAAATAGGCTCAATAAAAATTGGGGAAGTAAATTACTCTCGTAAGAGATTTCCGAATATAAGGAGAATTTTCTATTAAAAAAAAGCTCTTTTACTATAAATGATCATGATTTCTATTGAAACGGCGTACTACTTAAACTTTTCCAAATATTACTTGCCCCTGGGACACTCCCCTGGGCAAGTACTAATCACACATACCTCCACTATCTGAAGTTAATTAGACCATTCTAACAATAGAGCTCCAGTGACTATCCGATTATTAATAAATCCACCAAAAGGCTCAAAACCATACCTCTCCACTTAAATTGGGTCATATTCTTTCAATGTTTATTGCACCTCCCGAGGGATTTGACCCAATAGTAGCACAAGCACAAAAACCAAAATCAACATAAACACCTAAAAATAAATATGTTAAAATACGTAACACCGCCTTGGCGTGTTACCCTCTTGCTATACCCCCTTTTTCACTTACAAAGGTTCGTTTCAAAACGTATACGCCAGGTGCACCAGACATTTGAGATTTGACCAATAGCAAAAACAATATTATTTTTTCCCGAAACGGGAAATGTCTTATATTTGTATTGCGAGAATTTATTCTAAGGGAACGTTACGGGAATTTTGGGAAAAACATCCTGATGCGGAACAACCGCTAAAGTCATGGCACGAAACTTTTCAAAAAGCCGAGTTTCATAATCCCAATGAAATAAAATCCCTTTTTGGTTCTGCCGATATCGTGAATGACGGAAAGATTATATTTAATATCTGTGGAAACCATTATCGATTGATTGCTAAGTTCAATTATAGTAAACACCTCGTGTTTATTTTATTCATTGGAACACATAAAGAATACGACAAAGTAGATGTTAAAAAATTATAAAGAAATGGAAATTTCAATTATTAAGAACGAAAAACAATACAAGGCATACCTTGATCGTATGAATGAAATTTTTCATGCAGACGAAGGTATACCTGAAGGCGAGGAGCTGGATCTATTGGCACTTGTATTGGAAAAATATGAAGATGAGCATTATCCGATCGAAGCACCCGACCCGATAGAGGCCATACGCTTCATGATGGATCAAATGGGTTTGGATGATAATGATCTAGGCAAAATTTTAAACAGTAGAAGTAGGGCTTCGGAAATACTTAACAAAAAGAGAAAATTGAGTATTGCTCATATCCGTAAACTTACCGAATACCTTAAAATTCCTGCGGATGTCTTGATCAAGGATTACGATCTTGCGTCCTAATAAATATCTTTAGCATTCAATAGCTCAATTTATATAACGGCTATTTATTCAAAGTTCTATTTTATTTATTGTTATTTGACCCCATATAAGTCTTCAAAAAGAACTCTTCAAATTAAAAGTCACCTATTCGGTGAGCATAAAAAAACAACTCCCTAAAAACCCCTGTATACAAGGCATTCCAGCTGCAGGTTCGAATCCCTCCGGGGAACTTCAGGCCCTTATCGACAAAGAAATTGCAGGGCGCTGTAAAATAAAAAATCTCACCACCCATTTGGCACGGCATACCTTTGCCACCACCGTCAGCTTGACCAATGGCATACTTGTGGCATCAAGGGACATCGCCTATGATGTTTTGATCAGCGCCAAGGAAGGACAAACAATTCAAGAAATAACAAAAAAGGGAGGATATTTTTACTATGGACCATGTCAAATCAGCATTTTTAATTTGTATTTTGGCGGTTCAAAATTCCTATCTAATACTCAGAATGAAACTGGCCTATTAATGGGAGGACAAACAATTAAAGGAATAACAAAAAAGAAGGTTTTTTACTATGGGCCATCGTAAATTAGCGTTTTTAATCTGTATTTTGACGTTTCAAAATAGCTGCGTGATTGCACAAGATGAAACTAGCGTATTAAAGCATTTAAAAACTATCCCTAACCTAATTGCATTTTGGGATTTTAAAGAACCTGAAGGTCAAGATCGTAAAGCTTATGGCGTTGGTGATTTTGCTTTAAAAGAAGTCGGTGGAACTATACAAAGGGTCAACGAAGGTCCTTTGTCAGGTTTTTCGGCTAGTTTTAGTGGCAACCATTTTTTATCGCTTCCCAATTCGCAAACCGGGGCCCTAAATATTTTTGGACCGGGCAAAGAAATCACTGTAATGGCTTGGATTAAATGGGAGGGAGAACAAAACAGCTTTGTAGGAGGTATGTGGAACGAATATGAGGACGGGGGCAAGCGCCAATATGGTTTATTTGCTTCCCTACCATATTACAATGGCAAAAACCAGGTATGCGGGCACATATCCTATACCGGAAAACCTACCCCTCCTTTTCCTTTTTCGATCGATTATTCTGCAAGTAAGGAACAGATCAAAAAAAATGAGTGGCAACTTATCGCCTTCACCTACGATGGGGTTTACATAAAATCCTATTTAAATGGTAAATTCCAAAAACGGAAACCGGAATTAATTGAACACACCACAGGTTTTGAAGGGTATCCCAACGGATTGGTCCAATCAAAAAACCCCTATTATTTTCCAGATGGCATAGGAAACAACGGTTCTGATTTTACCGTTGGCGCTGTTCTGGTAAAAAGTGGTATGGGTAATTTTTTCAAAGGCCTGATCGGAGGATTGGCGGTTTTTGACAGAACATTATCAGAGAAAGAAATACGGGCCCTAAATAAATATTAAAGTCCATAACTTGTATATGCCCATACTTTTTATGGATTTTGAACATCCTTCCTATTCATAGAAATCCAACCCGGCCTTGAACAACCGGTGCTATGAGGTGTCAATGTAAAAGCCCAAAAAAACCAGCACCAAAACCTATTTCCTTTTAAACCTGTCAGACAAGTCACCTATTCGGCGGGCATAAATGTGCATAACCATCTATAATCGGGTCATTCGCGCGATAGCTACCGGACTTGCGCAAATACCGTTAAAACAACACATTAAACCTGTAGATTACCCATTTACAGGCTTTTCTGTTTTACCTATTTTTATTTTACCTTAGATTAAAACATTTTAAAACGCTCCCTTTTACACGGAAGCTTTTCTCATTCCTATTAATGTTTTAATAAATCGCAAAAAACTGCCAGACTAAAATATTTAGAATGGTCTTTACCTATCGTTTTAATTATAATTTGGGGGATTTTCTCTTTAAAAAAAGCCTCTCCGCTTTAGATAATCATGATTTTTATGAAAACAGCGTTTTACTTAAACTATTCCAGGCATCTATGTGCCCATAACGCCGTGTCAATGCCACTGTGCTATTTAAGTCGCCGTAAATTTTTATCTGGGCAAAACAAAAAAATATTGTATCGCCATAGCTACTGATTTGTTTTTAACGAAGTCCAAGTAAAAGGAACAAGACTTAGAATAGTTAAGGTAGGGTTGACTGGACAACTAGGTCCTGACAAGCACAATTTTCAATCACCTCCACATTACTAGACAAATTGAAGCGGAAAACCTTACTCAAAAGAGTTTGCGGAACGCGCGGGTGCAGCCCTTACCGTTATACGTATAACAGAATAGGGAAAAACCTATTTGAATGTTTGATTTCAGTTGGGGTCGCCATTTAATTAAAAATCTTAAAATCCTTGCATAGTGCCCCACGACTAACTTTTTTGTTATTTTTGTTATTCAACCACTATATATCCAAATGTCCCCTGAAAACAAAATCCATAAAAATCTATTTATATTAATTTATCTAAATGCAATAGTCCCACTTTCCCCTGAATTAAAATCGTTTTTAGCCAACAAAATAAAGAGAACGGTTTTCACAAAAAATGAAATCATTAATACAGCGGGCGAAATTTGCAATAGATTATATGTAATTAAAAAGGGATTGGTCCGAGGGTATTTCATAAGTGATAAGGCTGATGTCACCACTTGGATTAGTTTTGACAGTGAAATATTCACCTCTATTACCGGATTTTTTAAAAATGAGCCCGCCAGGGAAAATATCCAATGTCTGGAAGACACGCATTGTGAATATTTGGAATATCAGGATTTTCAATATTGTTTAAAGAACTTTCCCGAAATGAGGGAAATAAACCGGATCATGATGGTGGAATATTATATACATGCAGAGAATAGGGCATTTATGACCAGAATTCCCAATGCGCAAAAACGTTTGAAGTATTTTTTAAGAAATGCTGATCCGAGAATGGTGGAAAGGATTCCCAAAAAATATTTGGCCTCTTTTCTTACCATGAGGCCCGAAACACTTTCCCGTATAATCACCGAACATGTCAAAGTACTTAAATCCGATATTGAGCAAAATTAGGTTCCTTTAAAATTACATATCTTTCAATCAGAGGAAGACAGGAAGGGGTTCTTGAGCAAAATAATGTGCCTTGACAAACTATATTCGGTAAGGCCATTGGCTACAATCAAATTTCTTCCCATTTCAATACCTGACCATTGTTCATTGCTTATTGCTTATTGCTTATTGCTTATTGCTTATTGCAAAAATATTTCTTGGGTTTTTACGGGCAGTGACATTTATTCAAATAGATCTAATAGGTCCGTGGCAGATCGAATATTGTTTCCTTTTAATTCAAAAAACGCTACAATAAATTCTTATATTGGGCGCCTATAATGGGGTTTACTAGGAAGAATACTTCCCTTTCCCCATTTTAACCCTAAAACAAGATAAAAATTGAAACCACTTTACAATTGCTATATCCTTCTTCTGATCCTTATGGCTTCATGCCAACAAAATAAAAATCAAAAAGAAACCAAAGAACGGCCTAAAATTGCCATTGCAGGGCTTGGAATAGAAAGCAGCACCTTTTCACCGGCCCTGACCCATGAAGAGGCCTTTCATGCCAAAGAAGGAGATTCCATATTTACAAAATACCCATTTCTGCAAATAGATTCCCTAAATAGAAATAGGGCGCAATGGGTGCCTACATTAGTGGGGAAATCATTGCCTGGGGGTACGGTCACCCGGGAAGCCTACGAATCCTTGGCAGGAAAAACCTTAAAGCTATTAAAGGAAAATGGGCCATATGACGGACTTTTCTTTGACATACACGGTGCTATGAGCGTGGTTGGACTGGATGATCCTGAGGGCGACTTAATAGAACGGATCAGGGGAGTAATAGGGACCGAAGTACTGATATCCACCTCTATGGACCTACACGGAAACGTATCCGAAAAATTGGCCAAACACACCGATTTGATAACCTGTTACAGAATGGCTCCCCATGAGGATGCCATCCAATCCAAAAAAAGGGCCGTAACCAATCTTCTGGATCGACTGGAGAATGGCAAAGGCAAACCTAAATACAAGGCCTGGATCCCCGTACCCATATTATTGCCCGGCGAGAAAACCAGCACCCGAATAGAACCTGGAAAAAGCCTTTATGCAAAAGTCCCTGGGATAGCCAATGAAGAAGGGATCATCGATGCCGCCATCTGGATAGGATATGCCTGGGCGGACGAACCCCGAAACCATGCCGTAGTCATGGTTACCGGCGATGATAAGGTAAAAGTTGAAAAAGGTGCCGAAACATTGGCACAAAGTTTTTGGGATGTACGAAATCAATTTGAATTTGTGGCCCCAACGACTTCCTTAAAAGAAGGTTTAAAAATGGCCCTGGCCAGTACAAAGCGTCCATTCATGATCAGTGATATGGGGGACAATCCCACTGCAGGTGGTGCAGGGGACGTAACCTGGACTTTACAGCAACTCTTGGCCAGACCGGAATTTAAATCCGATAAAGGCCCTTCCCTGATCTACGCCTCCATTCCCGGGCCCGAATTTGTTGAAAAGGCCCTTGAAATAGGTATTGGTGGAAAAATTAAGGCTACGGCCGGTGCTGCAGTAGACGACCGATTTGCCGGTCCTTTGGAACTGGAAGGAACCATAGAAGCGATCAAGAAAGGTGATGTACACGCAGAAGTAGAGGTAGTGGTCAAAATGGGCAGTATACGGGCAATCGTTACCAAAAAAAGAAAGCCCTACCATTATATAAGCGACTTTACCAATTTGGGACTGAAACCCAAAGAAACGGATATCATTGTAGTCAAGATAGGTTACTTGGTCCCGGAACTGTACGATTTGCGCGGCGATTGGGTTATGGCATTGACTCCCGGCGGTGTTGATCAGGATCTAAACAGATTGGGTTATAAACGCATTAAGAGACCTATGTTTCCGTTGGACAGCACCATGGCACAACCGGATCTGAAGGTCCATTTTATTCCGGCTTCCAATTCCAGTGACCAATAAGGCGATGTAGAAGTAAACATGACTCTTTTACCCATAAAATCGATGCTGATTATCCATCCATTTTCTTAATCAGATTCCATTGACACTACCATAAAATGGGTTCTTCATTGGCTGTATTGATGTCCTCTGTACCATAAAGATGCTATTTGGAACAAGTCCAGGTTTACAATTATGGCTTTCGGAACTGTACGAAGGGATTATATGGTTTTGATTTACATCAGATATAAATATAATTACACCGATTATATCTACATTAACTTTTTTAATATACGGTAGTTCTATACCTTGCCGATAAATTGCGCTTAAAAGGTCTAGAATTTGTTATTAAAATGAATTAATTTTTTAAGATAATTTGTAACATTTGCGTTTTATCTTTGTACAATAATTTTGGAATTCCTTTGGGCAAGGTAGATTGATAACTGCGGTTAAATAGATATCTAAAAATACTGTATTTTTTGTTTTGATAGTCCTTTGGACTTCAATGCGTACAACGGGAAATTTATTTACATAGAATCCGAACTTATGATAACACAGGTAACAAAAGGCATTAAAATTTCTGTAAACACCAGTTTTGAAGGAACTTTCTTCAAGAACTACAAAATGCATTTTGCCTTCGGCTATACCATAACCATAGAAAACCAAAGCAAGGATTCTGTTCAATTGACATCCCGTCATTGGCAGATTTATGATTCCTTGAATGAATTGGAAGTATTGGATGGCGAAGGTATAATTGGCAAAAAGCCGGTTATCAAACCCGGAGAATCCCACACTTATAGTTCCGGATGTCTATTGGTTTCCACCATTGGAGCCATGAAGGGCCATTACAATATGGTAAGCATAAATAATTCCGAAAAATTCAGGGTATATATTCCCACATTTAAGTTTAGCGCCCCTTTTGCCCTAAATTAATAATGGCATTCTTTCCCATATCCTAAAATTCACTTGGTACCGGGTTTTATTATCGCTAATGCATTTAGTACCTTTGCCATGAATTTGAACTTAAAAAAGATTAACATGGGCAAAGGATTTTTTCAAGTTCCTACGGCATATAACGAACCTATTAAAAGTTATGCCCCCGGAACCCCGGAGCGGGAAGAAGTACTAAAACAATACAGTACCTATTTCAATGGCAACATAGACATTCCAATGTACATTGGCGGAAAAGAGGTAAAAACCGGAAATACCAGAACAATTTCCCCTCCCCACGATCATAGACACATTGTTGGCCAATACCATACGGCCAACAGGGAAGATGTATCCAATGCCCTATCCAATGCTTTGGAAGCAAGGAAACAATGGGCAGAACTGGAATGGGAACAACGTGCAGCAATATTCCTTAAGGCCGCTGAATTGATCTCAGGGCCATATAGGGCAAAAATAAATGCCGCAACTATGATTGCGCAATCCAAAAATATACATCAGGCCGAGATAGATTCTGCCTGTGAGCTTATTGACTTCCTTCGTTTCAATGTAGAATACATGTCCCAGATCTACGAAGAACAACCAGATTCTGCCGAAGGTATTTGGAACAGGGTGGAATACCGTCCCTTGGAAGGATTCATCTACGCCATAACCCCGTTCAATTTCACCGCCATTGCCGGAAACCTTCCAGCAAGTGCGGCCATGATGGGAAATGTGGTATTATGGAAACCTAGCGACAGTCAGGTGTTTTCTGCCAAGGTCATAGTTGACATCTTTAAAGAGGCCGGCCTACCGGATGGCGTCATAAATGTAGTATACGGGGATCCAGTCATGATTACACAAATTGCTTTGGACAGCCCTGATTTTGCCGGTATCCATTACACAGGATCCACACACGTATTTAAGGAATTGTGGAAACAGATCGGGAACAACATCCACAAATATAAAACCTACCCCAGGATTGTTGGTGAGACCGGCGGCAAAGATTTTATAATAGCACACCCTACGGCCAATCCAAAACAGGTGGCCACCGCAATTGTTAGGGGCGCTTTCGAATTTCAAGGGCAAAAATGTAGTGCAGCTTCACGGGTCTACCTCCCTAAATCCATATCCAAGGAAATTTTGGATCATGTTAAGACCGATGTGGAATCTTTTAACAAACCAGGTTCTCCCGAGGATATGGGCAATTTTATTACGGCCGTTATCCATGAAGCCTCTTTTGATAAATTGGCCAAGTACATTGATCAGGCCAAAAAGGACAAGGATACCACAATTTATGTGGGCGGAAATTACGACAAATCCAAGGGCTACTTTATAGAGCCTACCGTAATTGTAACGACAGACCCAAAATATACCACTATGGAAACCGAACTTTTCGGTCCTGTGGTCACCATTTATATTTATGAGGACAAGGATTGGTCCCAAACCCTTACATTGATCGATGGCACATCGGAGTACGCACTTACCGGTGCCGTACTTTCTGGAGATCGTTATTCCATTGCCGAGGCAACCAAGGCATTGCAAAACTGTGCCGGCAATTTCTATATTAACGACAAACCAACAGGGGCCGTAGTAGGGCAGCAACCATTTGGCGGAGCCAGGGCATCCGGTACAAACGACAAGGCCGGTTCCGCACAAAATCTTTTGCGCTGGGTATCCCCAAGATTGATAAAAGAAACCTTTGTAACCCCTGTAGACTACAGATACCCCTTCTTGGGATAAGAAAATAAAACTTATAACCAAGGCCCGTTTTTGCTTCCTGCAGATACGGGCCTTGTCATTATTGGTATAATTGTTATTCCGTGCCCCTTTATAATTTCGGGCGCCCAAACCCAATAAATTTGCGCCAATCCCTTGCCAAAGGACAGATTTAACATAAATTAAACCCTGTCCCGCACAATTATAATGTAAATTTAACGTTAAGTTATTGTAAATTTACAATCAAATTAAAGTTAACCCAAAAGTGCAAGATCATGAAAGAAAGCTTCAAAAACAAAACTCCAGAAAAGAGGAAAGGTTTTTCATTCAGGAATATCCCCTACTATATAAAGGCCTATGCCAAAACGTGCAGGGAATCCTATTACCACATGTTAAGTCTATAATATCAACCTTTAAATTTTACGGGCAGGTATACCAACTTTTTGGTTTCAAAAAATTCCTCTTCAAAAATTTCAGAAAGATTATATATCTCAACGGTACGGTACTCCTTTAATTCCTCTTCCAAATCACCCCCTTTTAAATACAGGATTCCATTTTTCCGTTCGTGCTCCGATTTCTTTTTTATTTTACCTTTCACCCAATGTGTGAAGGTTGGCATTGCCGCTACTGCCCTACTAACTATAAAATCAAACTGTCCCTCTATTTCCTCGACTCTGGAGTTAACGGTAGTGACATTTTCAATTTCCAGTCCCGCCACGACTTCCTGAACCACTTTAATTTTTTTCCCTATGGCATCAACAAGGGTAAAATGGGTCTCGGGATACAAAATGGCCAAAGGAATCCCAGGAAAGCCCCCACCCGTACCTACATCCAGTATTTTTGCCCCTGCATTAAATTTTTGAAATTTGGCTATGGCCAACGAATGTAGAACATGTCGCAAATACAACTCATCTATATCCTTTCTGGAAACCACATTTATCTTTAAATTCCAATCTTGGTACAAATGTTGTAACTTTTCAATTTGCCGCTGCTGCAGATCCGTTAAATCAGGAAAATATTTATAAATGATTGTGTAGTCCATTTTGTTTCGTTAATTTTTGCAAAAATACTACTTTAACGGGCATGGCCTATCTTTTAACACAGCAGTTATATATAATTTGGGCTTGATTTGCCCTATATTTACAAAAAATTAAATCATGGATAATAAACCCATAAGATTTTCAAGAAAAGACTCTACGCAATTTTTTAAAACCCTCAATAAACGTGTAAATGATTATTTCAAGGAAAACGATCTTAAAAAAACAGGGAACTGGAAATTGCACTTAAAAACCGCAGTAATGTTTGCCCTATTTTTGGCCCCCTATTTTCTAATTCTAACCCTAGGCCTTCCAAATTGGGCCAATTTATTGCTTACCATAACCATGGGCGTGGGCATGGCAGGAGTTGGGATGAACGTTATGCACGACGGAAACCATGGTTCCTATTCCAACAAAAAATGGGTAAACAAACTCATGGGAGGCAGCATCTACATTCTGGCAGGCAATGTGTACAACTGGCAGGTACAGCACAATGTACTGCACCACACCTATACCAATATCCATGAACACGATGAAGATTTGGAAGCCGGAAGAATCCTGAGGTTTTCAAAGCATGCCAAATGGCATAGATTTCACAAATTTCAGCATTTCTACTCCATATTTCTTTATGGCCTCCTCACATTTAATTGGGCAATAACTACAGATTTCCTTCAGATGTACCGCTATACCAAAAGAAAATTGGCCTATGGCAAATTCCCAAATCCGTTTATGAACTGGAGTATGCTGGTCGTAACCAAGCTTATATATCTAACCATCTGGATTATATTGCCCATGGTAATTTTGGATATTGCCTGGTGGAAAATTCTCTTAGGATTTTTTATAATGCATTATGTTGCGGGAGTAATCCTTAGTGTAATCTTTCAATTGGCACATGTTGTGGACGAGGCGGAAACACCATTACCGGAAAAGGATGGCACCATGAAAAACACCTGGGCCATTCACCAGTTGTTCACTACCGTAAACTTTGGCACTAAAAACCGTATAGTAAACTGGTTTACAGGAGGGCTGAACCATCAGGTGGAACATCATATTTTCCCTAACATTAGCCATATTCATTACACAAAAATTGCCAAAATTGTTAAAGAGACCGCAAAAGAGTTTAATTTACCTTACAACGAATATAAAACTACAAGAAAAGCTATAATTTCGCACTTCAAACATCTAAAGGAACTGGGCAAAAAACCCAAATTACAATATCAGTAAATTATAACAAAAAAATGAAGAACCATTTATCCGATAGGATCAATTCCATGTCCACTTCGGCCACATTGGCTATGGCCGCCAAAGCCAGAGAACTAAAAAATGAAGGTAAGGACATCATTGGCTTAAGTTTGGGGGAACCAGATTTCAACATCCCTGATTTTATTAAGGAGGCTGCCAAAGAGGCCATAGACCAAAATTACAGTAGCTATTCCCCTGTAGATGGTTATGCCGATTTAAAACAGGCCATTGCCAATAAATTTAAACGGGACAACGGACTTACCTATGGCCTTAACCAGATTGTAGTCTCTACGGGAGCAAAACAATCCTTGGCAAATATTGCGATGGTCATGCTCAATGATGGTGATGAGGTTATTCTTCCGGCACCCTATTGGGTAAGTTATAGCGATATTGTAAAATTGGCCCAGGGAGTGCCTGTGGAAGTACCCACTAGCATCGACACCGATTTTAAGATGACGCCGGAACAATTGGAGAAGGCCATTACCCCAAAAACAAAAATGATGTGGTTCAGCTCCCCTTGCAATCCAAGTGGGTCTGTATACAACAGGGAGGAATTGGAAGGTTTGGCCAAAGTACTGAGAAAACATCCCAATATCTTTGTAGTTTCCGATGAAATTTACGAGCATATTAATTTTAGGGGAGGACATGTAAGTATTGCCAATATAGAAGGTATGTACGACCGTACCGTTACTGTAAACGGTGTCTCCAAGGCATTTGCAATGACCGGATGGCGTATTGGTTATATTGGAGGCCCGGAATGGATTGCCAAGGCTTGCAACAAATTTCAGGGCCAAATAACCAGTGGTGCCAATTCCATTGCCCAACGTGCTACCATAGCCGCTCTTAATGCCCCAATATCTTCCATTAAATTTATGATAGACGAATTCCATAAAAGACGTGATCTTGTGTTGGAACTATTGGGGAAAATAAAAGGATTCAACCTTAATGTCCCGGAAGGAGCATTTTATGTGTTTCCTGATATTTCCAGCTTTTTTGGCAAAACAATTAACGGAACATTGATCAATAATGCCTCCGATTTTGCCCTATACCTATTGGAAAAAGCAAATGTTGCTACCGTTACCGGAGAAGCTTTTGGAAATGAAAATTGTATACGTATTTCCTATGCTGCCTCTGAAAAGGAACTAAGGGAAGCCATGGCCAGAATAAAGGCAGTCCTATAATATAGAGACACCTATATCATATATCATAAAAAAGAGGCTGTCTAAAAAGTCAAGGCAGCCTCTTTTTTATTCGGGTAGGTATCGGAGAACTATTCTCAAATATGCAAATTATGGAGGGGTTGAAATACTTTTTAGACACCCTCTTTTTTTTTTAAACTTTTATCCTCCTAAGTACGTTTCCAAAAATAAGGCGAAAATAGGATCAATACCGTAAATAGTTCCAACCTGCCCAAAAGCATAAGAAATCCACACCACCATTTCCCCAAGGCCGGAAGGCTATTAAAATTGGCCAACGGATTCAAGGTCCCCAAGGCCGGACCTACATTTCCCAGCGAGGACGCAGCCCCACCAACGGCACTTTCAAAGTCCAATCCCAAGGCTCCAAGTACTAAAGATCCAATGATGAAC
This sequence comes from Flavobacteriaceae bacterium, assembly GCA_041392165.1. Lineage (GTDB taxonomy): Bacteria > Bacteroidota > Bacteroidia > Flavobacteriales > Flavobacteriaceae > Arenibacter. Next base: position 1,025,052 of record JAWKMN010000001.1, on the reverse strand, counting down.
AACAACATATAGAGGACAAAAAATGCGATGATATTGTACACAATATTTTCGGACACCGTCTTATTGTTATACCTAACAGGAATTATGGCATTGGTATGTAGTGTCCGCTTAAATTCCAACAGCCCGTTCTTAATGATAAGCAAGTGCCGCATCACCTTGATACCTCCTGCTGTTGAACCCGCAGAGCCCCCAAGAAAAAATAGTCCAAAAAAGAAAATGGTCAAAAAAGGTGTCCACGACGTAAAATCGGCCGTAACAAAGCCCGTTGTGGTTATTACCGAGACCACCTGAAATAAAGTATGTCTAAATACGCTTTCCCCTTCTCCCAATACCATGGGATGAAAATTGGACTCTGGCACATTGGCCTGAAAATAAACCACCAGACTGGCCACTATGGTAAAGCAAAATATAAAAATGGAATAGAACTTAAACTCCTCGTCCATTATCACTTTTTGCACCTTGCCCTTAAAGGCATAATAACTAAGCACAAAATTACTTCCTGCCAAAAACATGAACAAAATAACAATATATTGAATCAAAGGTTGATCGTTCCAATGGGCCATACTGGCATTCTTGGTAGAAAACCCTCCAGTGGATAGAGTGGCCAAAGAATGGTTTACAGCATCGAAAAAGGACATTCCTGCCAATTTCAACAATAGGGTCTCGGCTACGGTATAACTAAAATAAATTAACCAAAGTCGCTTCGCGGTATCCGTAATCCTAGGATGCAACTTATCCCCACTTGGCCCGGGAGCTTCCGCGGCAAACAACTGCATGCCCCCTATACCCAATAATGGTAAAATGGCAATAGCAAGGACTATAATCCCCATTCCACCTATCCAATGTGTTAAACTTCTCCACAAAAGGATCCCTTCGGGCAAAGCTTCAATATCATCCACAACCGAAGCTCCGGTCGTGGTATAACCGGACATGGTCTCAAAAAAAGCATTGGTAACGTCTGGTATGGCCCCGGAAAAAAGATAGGGCAACATCCCGGATGCGGACATAACCATCCAACCAAACGTAACTATAATATATCCTTCCTTTCGTTTGACCTCCTTTTTGTGATTTCTCGTATAAAACATGGCCAAAACACCTACCAGCATAGTAACCACCGCCGCAAGAGTAATATCCAAAGTAGCTCCGTCGTCATATATTCCACTTACCACAGCGGCCAAAATCATAAAAAAACCATTACAAAGTAATAGTAATCCCATGAGATGAAAGATAATTCTTGAATTTAGGCCCATACTAAAGGAAAAGCTTTTCTATTTTTGGAATGGCACTTGGCAAACAACATACCACTACCCTATCGCCCTCTGTAATTCTATACCCTCCCAGAGCAATAATTCCTTGATTATCACGAATTACCCCACCAATGGTAGCTTCCCTAGGAAATTCCAGCTCCCTGATTATTTGTCCGTTTACCTGGGAGGTCGGCTTAACGATAAATTCCAATATCTCCGCATTCAAATTATTAAGCCTGGTCATTGCCACTATTTCCCCTTTACGGATGTGCCTGAAGATATTATTTGCCGCCAGTAGTTTCTTATTCAGTAGGGTATCGATTCCTATAGAATGGGATAATTGAAAATAATCCATGTTCTCCACTAAGGCAATTGTCTTTTTAACATGCTTGGATTTGGCCACCAAGCAAGACATTATATTTGTCTCGGAATTTCCGGTAACAGCTACAAAAGCGTCCATGGCCTCCAGGTTTTCCTCCTCCAACAGCTCTACATTTCTACCATCGCCATTAATGATAAGGGCATTGGGCAATTCATCTGCCAAATCGAAAGCCTTTTCCTTGTTTTTCTCGATCAGTTTTACGTTAAACCTATTTTTACAAAGATCCCTGGCAGTCTTGAAACCCACCTTGCTCCCTCCAAGTATCATAACGTTTTTGATTTCCTTTTTCTCCTTGCCCGTAAGTTTGTAAAGTTCATCCAACCCCTCTTTGGAAGTTATAAAATATACCTGATCGTTATCCTTAAAAACGGTATCTCCCCTAGGTACAATAGTGTATTGGGTCCCCATTCTTTGCATGGCAATGGGCATAAAATGAAGTTCAGGAAATATTTTTGCCGCCTCTTTGACCGTCTTTCCTACAAATGGGGCGGTACTTGGCAGGGATACGCCCACCATGATCAAAAGACCTTCCTCAAATTCGTAGGTATTGTTGAACGCGGATTGATTTAATAATAATTGTATTTCGGTAGCGGCCAAAGCCTCTGGCGAAATAAGCTCATCAATACCTAAGTCGGAAAATCGAATGGCCTCCTTATTATGAATAAACTCAACATTGGAAATACGGGCAATGGTTCGCCTACAACCCAATTGTTTTGCAAGCATACACAAAGTAATATTGGTGGTCTCCGAAGAGGTTACTCCAATGACCAGGTCCGATTTCCCTACTTGGGCATCCTTTAAAATGGCTATAGATGTAGCATCCCCCTTAAGAACCCTAATATCCAAATGACTGTCCGCATAGGACAGACTATCCTTATTACTGTCTATAAGTGTAATATCCTGGGATTCATAGGACAATAATTTAGCCAAATGAAAACCTACTTCCCCTGCCCCTGCAATAATAATTTTCATCCGTTATATAAATTGTTATTCATTAACCGAAATACACAATACATTATGGTTAATCCCGTGTTGTTAAAGCATTACACCTTACCTCTTCCAAATTTAATTATAAACGAAATTTTTTTCCTTCGCACAACTCCTCTTCCAATTCCAAATTAAACCAATTTTCCCATATCGGAAAGAAGCTTGTTAAAGTATATTTCAATTAAAACCAGAATATAAGCGCGACAAAATTACACAATTAAATTGGGTTGTATTCCAAAATATGCGAGTTAAACAAATAAGTGTCGGCTCCCATTCCAAAAAATTAGAAGTATAACTTTAGGTCTAAATAGTATCTTTGCCAAAAATTAATGATTATGGATAAAAAGGTGACCCCTTATAAAGATTCAACGCTGGGCAAAAAGGAACAGGTTACAAAAATGTTCGATACCATTTCCGGAAATTACGACGGACTAAACAGGGTGATATCTTTTGGAATAGATATTAAATGGAGAAAGCGGGTGGTGTCCATAGTCTCTCAGAAAAATCCTACAAAAATTTTGGATATTGCTACAGGAACGGGCGACTTGGCCATTAACATGATCCAAACAGGAGCTAAGGAAATTATAGGATTGGATATATCACCGGGAATGTTGGAAATTGGAAAAAGAAAAATTTCGGAAAAAAATCTGGGCAACACTATCAAGATGATGGTTGGCGACAGTGAAAACTTGCCCTTCGAATCCAATTCCTTCGATGCTGTTACTGTAGCCTTTGGAGTAAGGAATTTTGAAAATCTTGAAAAAGGGCTCCAGGAAATATATAGGGTCCTAAAACCTGGGGGTTCTTTTGTAGTTCTTGAAACCTCCAATCCCACAAAGACGCCCTTTAAACAAGGTTATAAATTATACACCAAGTTCATCTTACCGGCCATTGGAAAATTATTTTCCAAAGATCGCAGTGCCTATGCCTATTTATCCGAATCGGCTACCTCCTTTCCCTATGGAAAACAGTTCAACAATATTTTATCTAAAATTGGGTTTATAGGTATAGACGACAGGCCCCAGACATTTGGGGTTGCCTCCATTTACATAGCTACAAAATAAAATATGAAATGAGCCATAACAATTCTGGACACCTCCCAATAGCTTTCGGGGCGAAATGTTGGTTGGCGAATTACATCTGACCTTTAAAAACAAATAAATATCAATAGATGAAAACTATTTTTGTTCTTTTAATCGTTTTTTGTACCCTGGGCCACACGGCCATTGCCCAATTTAACGAAAAACCCATAATGAACCTTGAAAATGAAGACGAGCCATTACTAAATTGGGGCTATTTTCTAGGCTTTAATCAGTACGATTTCAAATTTGAATACAAAGACGACCTACCCGATATTTTGGTGGATAAATCATTTGGGTTCAATGTAGGTTTGATAGGCGAACTCCGTCTCAACAAATTTTTGGATCTTCGTTTTGAACCTGGATTACACTACAATCAGAGAAATATGGGCTTTCCGGGATTTGATAATGAAAGGGACGCCCTTAGGGAAGTAAAGTCGACCTATATTAATTTCCCCCTACTTCTAAAAGTAAGTACAAAAAGATTGGGGAATTGGAAGCCATTTTTGATTGGCGGAGCGTCTACCTCTTTAAATCTGGGCAGCAATGAACAAAGTCTTGACGACAATAGCAGTGGTACTTTCCGAATGAAAAAGACCACATATTATTACGAAATGGGCTTTGGAATCGATTTCTATTTGGAATATTTTAAGTTCACCCCTTCCATTCGAGGAGTCTTCGCCATTAATGATGAATTGGTGCCCGACAATGACCCCAACAGTCCGTGGACGGGCAATATTGAGGCAATGATGACCAGGGGGCTGTTTATCAACTTTACCTTTGAGTAGGAATTACCCCCTTCTAATTTCGTTTAACAGAATAGCGGTAGCCGTTGCCACATTTAAACTTTCTGTAGTTTTGGGACCAAATTGGGGAATGCTGATTTTTTTTTCAATTAAGGCGCCAATAGCTTCCGACACCCCATTGGCCTCATTTCCCATCACCAATATTCCACCTTCGGGAAATTTCTCCTTATACACCTCGGCACCATCCATAAACGCACCATATATAGGAACTTCCGAATTATTTAACACCCTTTGCAAATCTCCATAAACAATATTTATCCTACTTATGGATCCCATGGTAGCTTGTAAGACTTTGGGGTTATAACAATCTACGGAATTGGACGAACAGATAAGGCTCCTAATCCCAAACCAATCGCAAAGACGGATAATCGTCCCCAAATTTCCAGGGTCCCGAACGTTGTCCAAAGCAAGGACCCAGTCCGAAAAATCCAATGGCCTTGGCACCGGAATATGAAATACCCCCAAAACCTTGTTGGGAGTGGACAATCCGCTCATTTTTTTCAAATCCGCCTCACTTACCACTTCTATGTAATTTCCCTTCCTCCCCAAGATTGAGCTGTCCGTAACATATATCTTATAGACCTTCAGTGAAGAATCAAGCAATTCACGAACGGTCTTTATCCCCTCCACCACAAACAACTTATTTTGTGATCGATACTTTTTTAGCTGTAAATTTTTTATAAATTTTATTTGGCTTTTAACAACCATACAAATGATGTATTTTTGACTTCTATGAGGACACGGTCGTGTATGAATTTAAACATTACGAAAATAGGATTATTATTGCTAGGAATTGCAATTACCTCCTGCAATGCCATAAAAAGAGTTGGCGATGACGAACTCCTGTTGACCAAAAACCTCATATATGCCGATAGTACCAAAATCACCGATGAAGATATCCACAGCCTTATTTTTCAAAAACCCAACAGCACCTTGTTGGGCTATCCACTAAGATTAAACCTTTACAATCTGGCCAAGAAAAACCCGGATTCCTCCTATCAGGCCTGGTTACATAAAAAAGATAAAAGGGAGCAGCGCCTCATCAATCTGCTATCGAAGAAACAAGTGGAAAGATTGGGAGAATCCTTTTTGGTAAAAGGCGCCAGTGAATGGTTAAGGAATATTGGGGAACCCCCTGCCATACTGGACACTTCAAGAACAAGAAGGTCCCTACAAAGATTGAACGCCTATTATAAGAGCAAGGGGTATTTAAACAACTCCACCACTTATGAAATAGATTCGAGTGCTCGAAAACAACGGGCCAATATAAAATACCTATTGGATTTAGGCTCCCCTTATCTCATAGACTCCATATCCACCAAAATTACCTCCTCCGCCCTGGACTCCATTAACAAGGCCAATAAAAGTGATTCCTTTTTAAAAACAGGACAACAAATAGACCTTGACAATTTCAATAGTGAAAGGGAACGACTGACCAATCTTTTTAGAAACACCGGTATCCACAATTTTCAAGAGAGCTCCATCTCCTACGATCTAATTGGGGACACCACCAAACTGGGGAACAACAACAAATTGGATATCCTTTTAAACATAGAAGATTTAAAAACCAGGACGGACAACGCTCTTTCCACCTCGGAATATAAAGTCCATACCTTTAAGAAAATCAATATATATACCAACTACACCTTTAATAATGGATTGGACAGTTTAAAAAAAGTGGACTATAAAGACTATACCATCTATTACCAGGGAAAATTACGCTATAAACCCAAAACGCTTACGGATGCCGTTTTCCTAAAAAAGGACAGCATCTATAGGGAAATTAACCGTATAAGGACCTATAGGCAGATTACCAACCTGAACACTTTTAAATATCCCAATATTGAATTTATAGCCGATAGTGCCACTACAGAATTAACGGCCAATATCTATCTTTCTCCCCGCCCGAAATATTCCCTGGGCACCGATTTTGATGTGACCCACTCCAACATTCAATATTTGGGCATTGGGTTTAGCCCATCGCTACAAGCCAGAAATCTTTTCAAAGGTGCGGAAAATCTTAGTATATCGGGCAGGATAAGCATAGGTGCCTCCAGCGACCCCAACATAGCGGACAACCGATTTTTCAATATTTTGGAAACAGGAGCGGATATCAACCTAAATTTACCCCGTATTTGGTTCCCCTTCATTAAAACATCCAGGATCATACCCAACTATATGTTGCCGAAAACCAAATTATCCGTCGGGACGAGTTTTCAACAGAATATTGGCCTGGACAAACAAACTTTTAATGCTGTTTTTGGCTATAATTGGTCTCCCACAGATTTGAAAAAGAATGCCCTGGAACTCTTAAATGTACAGTTTGTACGCAATGTAAACCCCAATAGGTTTTTTACGGTCTACCAGAACACCTATGCCAATTTGGATAAAATTGCCGACAATTATGAGACCGAACCAACATTGGCGGACTTTTATGAGACCATAGGCGACAGTACAGATCCCCGATTGATCATTCCGGAAGGCACCACCGGTTTTACCAACGCCATTATAAATGGAGAGGTACCTTCCAGCAACACCGATCTGGAAGAGGTAAGCAGCATTGAGGAAAGAAGGGTACGACTTACCGAAAACAATTTAATATTTGCAAGCAATTACACTTTTACCAAAAACAATAAAAGCGGTGCCACCGATAACGATTTTTATCAGTTTCGATTTAAGTTGGAAAGTGCAGGAAACCTCTTGTCCGGTATTTCCAATTTGATTCCGTTCTACAAAAACGAGGACAACAAACAACTGGTTTTTGGGGTGCCGTATTCCCAGTATATAAAAACGGAATTCGACTATACAAAACACTGGAGCACCTCAAGGACCAATGTATTGGCCTTCAGGAGTTTCTTTGGCATTGCCATACCTTACGGCAATTCGGACAATATTCCGTTCGTAAGGAGTTATTTCGCCGGTGGATCCAACGATAACCGTGCCTGGTTGCCCTACTCGCTGGGACCGGGCAGAACCGAAGATGTAAACGACTTTAACGAAGCAAACTTAAAAATAGCCTTCAATCTAGAATACCGGTTCCCCATTGTAGGGGATATCAAAGGAGCACTTTTTGCCGATGCCGGTAACATTTGGAATGCCTTGGACAACGTTACGGACGAGAAGGCCACCTTTGAAAATTTTGGTTCCTTGGCAGATATCGCCTTGGGAACAGGACTTGGAATCCGTTATGATTTTACGTATTTTGTTTTCAGGTTGGATATGGGCCTTAAAACCTATAATCCTGCCGAGGAATCTTCAAAAAGATGGTTTAGGGACTACAACCTGTCCAACGCAGTATTCAATATAGGTATAAATTATCCTTTTTAAAGCTGATTATTTTATTACTTTTGTCCCATTATTTAAATTAATTACACTAAAACAAGAATATGGCACACAATATTAAACCAGGAGTTGCAACCGGAGATGAGGTACAGAAAATTTTCAATTATGCCAAGGAGAAAGGATTTGCCCTACCTGCTGTTAATGTTATAGGATCAAACACAATAAATGGGGTTTTGGAAACTGCAGCCAGCCTAAATGCCCCCGTCATCATACAGTTCTCGAACGGAGGGGCACAGTTCAATGCAGGAAAAGGTTTATCGAACAACGGCCAGCAAGCAGCTATTTTGGGTGCCGTAGCAGGAGCAAAACATGTGCATCAATTGGCAGAAGCCTATGGTGCAACCGTTATATTGCACACAGACCACTGTGCCAAAAAATTATTGCCTTGGATAGACGGCCTATTGGATGCCAGTGAAAAACATTTTGCGGAAACGGGAAAACCCTTGTTCAGCTCCCATATGATAGACCTATCCGAAGAATCTTTGGAAGAGAACATCGAAATTTGCAAGACCTACCTTGCCCGAATGGATAAAATGGGAATGACCCTGGAAATAGAGTTGGGAATTACGGGTGGCGAAGAAGATGGCGTGGACAATTCCGATGTGGACGATTCCAAATTGTACACCCAACCGGAAGAGGTGGCCTATGCCTACGAAGAGCTATCCAAGGTGAGCCCTAAATTTACCATTGCCGCTGCATTTGGCAATGTCCATGGTGTTTACAAGCCAGGGAACGTAAAATTGACCCCTAAGATCCTTAAAAACTCGCAAGAGTTCATCTCCCAGAAATACGGGGTGGAACACAACCATATCGATTTTGTATTCCATGGCGGATCTGGATCTACCGTAGAGGAAATACGTGAAGCCATTGGCTACGGTGTAATTAAAATGAATATCGATACTGATCTACAGTATGCCTTTTTGGAAGGGATAAGGGAATATTTACAAAGCAAGAAAGATTATTTGCAATCCCAGATCGGCAATCCAAACGGGGCAGACGAACCCAACAAAAAGCATTACGACCCACGTGTTTGGCTAAGAGAAGGAGAGAAAACGTTTGTTACACGTTTAAAAAAGGCATTTGAAGACCTTAATAACGTGAATACCCTATAATTCCCCAACCCAAAAGAAAGCTTATGTCGTCTTGGTTTAAAAGAAAGGAAAAAGGAATACAAACAGCCACGGACCAAAAAAGGACACCCCAAGGGGACTTTGGTACAAATCCCCTACCGGAAAAATTGTGGAATCCGATGAGTTGGCAAAGAATTATTATGTTAGCCCGGAAGATGATTACCATGTACGAATAGGTAGCAAGGAATATTTCGAAATTCTTTTCGACAACAACAAATTTACCGAGCTGGATGCCAAACTTTCTTCAAAGGATCCATTGAAATTTGAGGATACCAAAAAATATGTGGACCGCTTAAAGGCCGCCGAAGCAAAAACAGGCCTTAAAGATGCCGTAAGGACAGGAGTAGGCAAATCCATGGGCAAAGATGTTGTTATTTGCTGCATGGACTTCAGCTTTATAGGTGGCTCTATGGGCAGTGTGGTAGGCGAGAAAATAGCAAGGGGCATCGATTATTCCATCAAAAAGAAAATCCCCTTTGTAATGATTTCCAAATCTGGGGGCGCACGTATGATGGAAGCGGCATTGTCCCTTATGCAATTGGCCAAGACCTCGGCCAAATTGGCGCAACTTGCGGATGCCGGCATCCCCTATATTTCCTTGTGCACCGATCCTACCACCGGAGGAACAACGGCTTCCTATGCCATGCTGGGGGATATAAATATTTCCGAACCAGGGGCGTTGATAGGTTTTGCCGGCCCCCGTGTAGTAAAGGAAGCGACCGGCAAAGAATTGCCGGAAGGATTCCAGACTGCCGAATTCCTGCAGGAACATGGCTTTTTGGATTTCATTGTCCATCGCAGGGATCTTAAGAAAAAAATCAATCTCTATATAGATCTAATAGGGAACAACCCTGTTAGGGTATAAAAAATAAATCCTTTTTCAAAAAATAATAGGATTACAACGGGTTTCTAAAAAAAAGTATATCTTTGCGCCCTGATTGAAAATCAATCATGTACATAAAAATCATTAAAATAATATTGGAATGTATTTAACCAAAGAAGTAAAGGCCGAGATTTTTAAGAAACACGGCGGGGAAGAGAAAAACACAGGTTCCGCTGAAGGACAGATAGCCTTGTTTACCCACAGGATCAATCACTTGACCGAGCACTTGAAGAAAAACCGTAAGGATTTTAACACGGAGCGCTCATTGGTTAAGTTGGTAGGTAAGAGAAGATCCCTTCTAGATTACCTGATCAAAAAGGATATCACTAGATACCGTGCTATAATCAAAGAATTAGGTATTAGAAAATAATTTACCAAAAGGGGAAAGTGTTACTTTCCCCTTTTTACAATATCAATAGTATTGTTTTAAATACTATTGTAAAGTCCTTGAGGCTTATACCCTTAGGGCACAAACAAAAAGCTTGTACATAGTTTTTCATTGGTCAACACACAACTACAACACAACAACACGTCTATAGCGGACGAAAGACCATTGTTTAACAAACCTGTAACTAGACAGGTTTTAATTCGTATTTATGATACCAAAAGTATTTAAAGAGGTCATAGACCTTGGGGACGGTAGGAAAATTTCCATCGAAACCGGAAAATTGGCAAAACAGGCCCATGGTTCTGTTGTTGTACAGTCTGGAAAATGTATGCTGTTATGTACGGTCGTTTCCAATTACAAACAAAGTGATGTGGATTTCCTTCCGCTTACGGTAGATTACCGTGAAAAATTTGCAGCCTCCGGACGTTATCCGGGAGGTTTCTTCAAGAGGGAGGCAAGACCTAGCGACGGAGAAGTATTGACCATGAGATTGGTGGATCGTGTTTTACGTCCCCTTTTCCCTAAGGACTACCATGCAGAAACCCAGGTAATGATCCAATTAATGTCCCATGATGAGGATGTTATGCCCGATGCCATGGCAGGATTGGCCGCTTCCGCTGCCATTCAACTTTCAGATTTCCCATTTGAATGTGCTATTTCAGAAGTACGCGTTGGTCGTATTGATGGCGAATTCATCATTAACCCTACCAGGGCCCAATTATTGGTATCGGATATCGATATGGTCATTGGAGCCTCGGCAGATTCCGTAATGATGGTTGAAGGTGAAATGAAGGAAATTTCGGAGGAAGAAATGGTAGAGGCCATTAAATTTGCCCATGATGCCATTAAGGTACAATGTGCCGCCCAACTTAAATTGGCCGAAGCATTTGGAAAAAAAGAAATTCGCGAATACGAGCCGGAAAGGGAAGATGGGGATTTGGCCAAAAAAATCCATGACATGGCCTATGATAAGGTATATGCCATTGCAAAGGCCGGTTCGGCAAAACAAGAAAGAAGTGCTGCTTTCGAGGCCATAAAAGAAGAGATTACAGCTACTTTTTCAGAGGAAGAATTGGCAGATTTTGGAGATTTGGTCTCCAAATATTACTACAAGGCCGAAAAAGCTGCAGTAAGGGATCTCACCCTAAATGAAGGACTTCGTTTGGACGGTAGAAAAACCGATGAAATAAGACCGATCTGGTGCGAGGTGGACTATTTACCTTCAACACACGGCTCCGCCATTTTCACCCGTGGGGAAACCCAAGCCTTGGCTACGGTTACTTTGGGAACTTCCAGGGAAGCCAACCAAATAGACATGCCCTCATTTGAAGGAGAGGAAACTTTCTATCTACATTATAACTTCCCCCCTTTCTCAACCGGGGAAGCCAGACCTATTAGAGGTACTTCCCGTAGAGAGGTAGGACATGGCAACCTGGCCCAACGTGCCCTAAAAGGAATGGTCCCTGAGGATTGCCCCTATACCGTCCGTGTAGTATCCGAAGTGTTGGAATCAAACGGTTCCTCCTCCATGGCAACCGTATGTGCGGGTACTATGGCATTGATGGATGCCGGGGTACAATTAAAGAAACCGGTATCCGGTATCGCCATGGGACTGATTTCCGATAGTGAATCGGGAAAATATGCCGTATTGTCCGATATACTAGGAGATGAAGATCACCTGGGGGATATGGACTTTAAAGTAACGGGAACAGCAGACGGGATTACCGCTTGCCAAATGGACATTAAAGTAAAGGGATTATCCTATGAAATTTTGGTCAATGCATTAAAGCAGGCCGGTGCCGGGCGTTTGCACATCCTTGGCAAATTGGTGGAAACCATTGCCACTCCCAATGCAGATGTTAAACCACATGCCCCCAAAATGGTTACCAGAGTTATCCCTGGTGAATTTATTGGAGCATTGATAGGGCCTGGAGGAAAAGTAATACAGGAATTACAAAAAGCCTCCAAAACAACCATCGTTATCAATGAAGACCCGATTACCGAGGAAGGTATTGTTGAAATACTGGGCACTTCGCAAGAAGGTATTGATATGGTCCTTGCCAAAATCGATTCATTATTGTTCAAACCGGAAGTTGGTGGGATATATGAAGTAAAAGTCATTAAAATGTTGGATTTTGGTGCCGTTGTGGAATATACAAAGGCCCCCGGTAACGAGGTATTGCTCCATGTATCCGAATTGGCCTGGGAAAGAACGGAAAATGTTTCCGATGTGGTAAATATGGGAGATGTTTTTGATGTTAAATACTTTGGAGTAGACCCTAGGACAAGAAAGGAAAAAGTTTCACGCAAGGCAGTATTGCCAAAACCTGAAGGCTTCAAGGAAAGACCGCCACGGGAAGATCGCGGAAGAAACGACAGGGGCAACGATAGGAATAAGGACAGGGATCGTAAGCCAAGAAGGGACTAGTTTTACAATAACGGTCACAATACCTAAGCCACGTTTTCACCTTTTTTGAAGGTAGACGTGGCTTTTTTCATGCATTTTATCTAAAAAAGTAAAATTAACCGGACCAATTGTAACATTTCCAAGTTTTCAGCGTATAAACTTATGCAGCTTATGCTTAATGCAAATAATTTAGACAGATAAAATTTCGATGAGACAGCTTAAAATTACAAAACAGGTTACCAATAGAGAAACTGCTTCTTTGGATAAATACTTACAGGAAATAGGTAAGGTTGATTTAATTACCGCAGATGAAGAAGTAGAATTGGCACAGCGGATCAAGGCAGGTGATCAACGTGCACTGGAAAAATTGACCAAGGCCAATTTACGATTCGTGGTTTCCGTTGCAAAACAATACCAAAATCAAGGTTTGACCCTTCCGGATTTGATCAACGAAGGCAACCTTGGCCTGATTAAAGCTGCACAACGTTTTGATGAAACACGTGGTTTTAAGTTTATATCCTATGCGGTTTGGTGGATTCGCCAATCCATATTACAAGCTTTGGCAGAACAATCGCGTATTGTAAGACTGCCCTTGAACAAGATAGGGTCTATCAACAAGATAAATAAGACCTTTGCCTTCTTGGAGCAGGCCCACGAAAGACAACCTTCCGCGGAAGAAATTGCCAAGGAACTAGATATGACGGTCGAGGACGTAAAGCAATCGTTAAAAAATTCAGGTCGCCACGTATCCATGGATGCTCCCTTGATAGACGGTGAAGATTCCAACCTATACGATGTACTTCGCAGTGGGGAATCCCCAAATCCGGACAAGGAGTTGTTGCACGAATCCCTTAGAACGGAAATAGAAAGGGCTTTGGAAACCTTGACCCCAAGGGAAGCGGATGTAATCCGTCTGTACTTTGGCCTGGCAGGGCAACATTCCATGACATTGGAAGAAATAGGGGAGACTTTTGACCTTACCAGGGAAAGGGTCCGCCAAATAAAGGAAAAAGCAATTAGAAGGCTAAAACACACTTCAAGAAGTAAAATCCTGAAAACATATCTTGGTTAATCCAAACAATTATTTTTTTTGCGCAAACACTTCCTTCCATGGGAAAGTTGGCACAGAAATTGTAAATTGTGTACCGTAACAACAGTTATCATGACTGTTCGTTTTTTGATTGATGAATAAACTCCGGCTGATTACCGGAGTTTTTCAATTAAAAACCCGATAAATTGGGGCGTTACAAAGCCTATCGAACACTTCTGCGAACACTTTTTCTTGAAAAAAAAGTACAATACCGGGATATATACAGCCTTCAAAGGCAAATGGTCCGATCTGCCCATATCCTGAAAATTGATCTTTTACCCACCCCGTTGAATATTCGTATTGTCCAAACCCCTTATCTTTGTACACATCACTACCTAAAAAAGGTATTCCTATGAATTTTAAAGCATTGAAATTAAATAAACATCTCTTGAGGGCAGTCGCGGAAAAAAACTATGACGACCCAACCGCTGTTCAGGAAATTGTCATCCCCCTGGCCCTACAAAGAAATGACATTATAGCCTCAGCAGAAACAGGAACGGGCAAAACTGCCGCCTTTGCCTTGCCCATACTACAGCTCCTATTTGACAAGCAGGAAACTTCGGAAAAAGGCAGAAAGATCAAAGCACTGATTATAAGCCCCACCCGTGAATTGGCCTCGCAGATCCAGGAAAGCTTCTTGGATTACGGCAAGTACACCCACTTAACATCGGCCGTTATATATGGCGGAACAAAGATAGAACCACAAATAGCCGCTTTAAAAAAGGGAATGGATATCCTGGTGGCTACACCAGGCAGGTTATTGGACCTACATAAACAGGATAAGGTAAATTTGGACTATGTGGAAACATTGGTTCTGGACGAGGCCGATCTGATGCTGGATATGGGTTTTATAGATGACGTTAAAAAAATTGAACGCCTTTGCCCCGATGAAAAACAGACCCTCCTTTTTTCGGCCACCATGCCTTTTAAAGTGGTGCAATTGGCCAACACCATCCTAAAAGATCCCAAGAAAGTAGCCATAACCCCAACTTCTTCGGCAGCAGCCACCGTACACCAATTATTGTATTACACACCAAAACCCAACAAAATAGAACTCTGCCTGTACCTACTAAGAAATACCATAAAGGGCAATATCCTAATCTTTAGACGCACAAAATACGGGGTGGACAAATTGGAAAAAACCCTCCGCAACAACAACTTTAAGGTAGATAGCCTACACGGGGACAAGTCACAGGACGAGCGACAGGCGGCACTGGGCAAATTCAGGCAAGGAATAACGAACATTCTTGTGGCCACGGATGTTGCCGCCCGTGGATTGGACATAGACGAACTGGATGCCGTTATCAATTTTGACCTACCCAATGTACCGGAAACCTATGTGCACCGGATAGGAAGAACGGGAAGAGCGGGAAATACGGGAACATCCTATGCCTTTTGTTCGGCGGATGAAAAAGGATATGTATCCGCTATTCAAAAACTGATGCAAAAACACATCCAGGTTATTGAAGACCATCCATATCCCCTGGATCCCAAGGCCAAACCACAAGTCCATAAAAAACAGGGCAGCAAATATAAAAAGGGCAGGAAGTCCGTTGCCTCCAAAAAGAAAAAGAAACGCTGGTATTAAGAACATATCTACCTGGAATCGACTACTGGCCCATCACTTATAAACGCATCCCCCAACTCCTATAAACCATATCATTTCACTACCTTTGTAGAAATAATTTCAATAAAAGCAATGGACAAAAAAATTATTGCCCCTTCCCTCTTGGCCGCCGATTTTGCCAATCTACAACGCGATATTGAAATGGTAAACCACAGTGGGGCCGATTGGCACCATATTGATATTATGGACGGTGTTTTTGTACCCAACATCTCCTTTGGAATGCCGGTCCTAAAGGCAATTGCGGCACATGCCACCAAAACCTTGGACGTTCATCTCATGATCGTGGATCCAGATCGCTATATCAAGACCTTTGCCCAATTGGGTGCCAATAACCTGACCGTTCATTATGAGGCCTGTCCACATTTGCACCGTACCCTACAAGCCATAAAAGCGGAAGGAATGGCGGCTGGGGTGGCATTAAACCCGCATACCAATATTAATGTATTGGAGGATGTTATCCATGATATCGATCTGGTATGTATCATGAGCGTAAATCCAGGATTTGGGGGACAATCGTTTATTGAAAACACCTATCGAAAAATAAAGGCCCTGAAAGAACTCATCAATAGGAAAAGTGCCCGTACCCTAATTGAGGTCGATGGCGGGGTTACCTCTGAAAATGCCAAGGAATTAATAGATGCGGGAGCCGATATATTGGTTGCCGGAAGTTTTATTTTTAAGAGCAAAGACCCTGAGCAAACGATTCAAGAACTCAAAAAAATAATAGGACAATGAAGATTTGGGACGTAGTTATTGTTTGAGGCGGACCCAGTGGCATTGCCTGTGGCCTGGAAGCCAAGAAAAAAGGATTGTCCTATATAATTCTTGAAAAGGGATGTATCGTTAATTCCTTATACAATTATCCCCTGAACATGCAATTCTTTTCCTCTTCCGAGAAACTGGAAATCGATGAAATTCCTTTTATTAGCATAGAGGCGAAACCTAAAAGAAATGAGGCCCTGGAATATTATAGACGTATAGTGGCCTCCAATAATCTGAATATTTCCCTTTTTGAAAAAGTAAACTCCATTGAGAAAATTGATGGGCTCTTCCACCTTAACGCCGATAAGAACACTTACCTATCCAACAATGTGATCATTGCTACAGGATTCTACGATATTCCGAACAGAATGAACGTACCTGGAGAGGATTTAAAAAAAGTTTCCCATTATTACAAGGATCCCCATTATTATTCCAGTCAGAAAGTAGCGGTCATCGGGGCCAGTAATTCGGCCATAGACGCTGCCTTGGAGTGTTATAGGAAGGGCGCCGATGTTTCCTTGATCATTAGAGGCCCGGAAGTGGGCCAACGGGTAAAATATTGGGTAAGGCCCGATATTATGAACAGGATTGAGGAAGGCAGTATAAAAGTCCATTACAATAGTACGGTACGGGAAATTAAGGAAGATGAAATTATCCTGAATTCGTCCAATGGAACTATACGTTTAAAGAACGATTACGTTCTGGCCCTAACCGGATACATGCCCAATTTTGGTTTCTTGGAAAAAATAGGGATCAATTGTCCAATGACGGGAAAAGGCTTCCCTTGCAATCCCCAAACCATGGAAACCAATATAGATAATTTATACCTGGCCGGAGTAATTTGCGGGGGAATGGAAACCCATAAATGGTTTATAGAAAACTCCAGGATACATGCCCCTATGATCATGGAGCATATTATAAAAAAGACCAAATCTGTCAATTCCTATCAGGATAAGTAGGTTTAACTAATGTCCAATTTCCGAGTTCTCGCGTTTCCAAAGGTTATGAACCCTATAGTTTCCATAGAATTCAGGGTTAATGGTTAAATCTTCCCGAAGATTCGCGTTCAATTAAGGACGACTTTAAAATTGTTGTTTTGGCCATGTCGATATTGGTATTGGGTGTATTGTTTATTTCTTGCAGCAATAATCTGGTGGCAAGCTGCCCAATTTCAAACCCGGTTGATCCATAGTGGTCAAAGAGGATCTATTATCCCCGAAACCGGTTCATTGCTAAACCCTACAATGGACACATGTTCAGGTACTTTTACACCTTCCTTCTTAAAATATTTCATAGCACCAATGGCCGCAACATCATTGGCGGAAAACAACCCATCTACCTTATATGGCAAAGAAAGTAAGGTCCTTGCCCCTACCTCCCCATCTTCTTCCATTAAACGGGAATGAAGCACCATTTCCTGCCTATAGGGAATCCTGTGTTTTTCCAAGGCCTTCTTGTAACCAGCAGTCCTATTGCGGTAAATAGCCAGTTCCTGGGGCCCGGAAAAATGTCCAATATTGTTGCATCCGTTTAAAATTAGATGCTCCGTGGCATCGAAGCCAGCCTGAAAGTCGTCGATGAGCACACTACTGACACCCTCAATTTCACAATGCCTGTCGAAAAACAAAAATGGGGTACCATTGTTTTTCATATTCAATAAATGGTCAAATTCAACGGTCTCCATGGAAACGGACAGCAATACTCCGGCTACCCGGTTAGCCAATAGATTTGCTATAATCTTACGTTCCCGTTCCAATTGTTCCATAGACTGACATATAATTACATTATAGCCCCCAATATAGGCAGCTTCCTCTATGCCAGAAATAACGGATGAAAAAAAATGCCGGGATATTCTCGGTACAATTACCCCTATGGTATTGGTTACGCTCTTGCGAAGGTTTGAAGCCAGTTCATTGCGTTGATAGCCCAGTTCATTGGCTTTGGCCAATATTCTGTCTTTGGTCTTCCGGCTAACCCTTGGACTATTGTTCAACGCTCTGGAAACGGTGGAGGCATCTATCTTCATTGCCCTGGCGATATCATGTATGGTTGTCTTATTTTCCATAAACATTGGTTCTTTACCCTATCAAATATACATATTCCTAAATACAATCGATTGTATTTTGATGATTTTTCAATATATTTACCATCTATAAAAATACTACCGCATTCCCACTATTTGCAAAAACCAAAAAATGGTCATTCAAAATCATGAAAAATAATTACGAACTTAGATATGCCTGCTCTCCCAAAGAGACCAAAGCGCTGACTACAGAAGAACTGAGAAAAGAATTCCTCATCCAGAATTTAATGGAAACGGATACGATCAATTTAATATATACCCATTTTGACAGGTATATCGTTGGAGGGGCAGTTCCTGTTAAAACCCCGTTAAAGCTAGCCACCATAGGTCCTTTAAAATCGGACTATTTTTTGGAGCGAAGGGAGATAGGTATCATCAACGTAGGCGGTTCAGGTTCCGTAACCGTAGATGGCCAAAAATATAATTTGGACTACAAAGAGGCCCTATATATTGGCAAGGAAAACAAGGAAGTCAGCTTCAGCAGTGACCGTATGGATACGCCTGCCAAATTCTATCTTAATTCCACCCCGGCCCATAAAGTTTTCCCTACTAAAAAAATAAGTCGGGCCGATGCCGAAATCGTAAAAATGGGATCAATGGAAACCGCCAATGCAAGAACTATAAGAAAATTGATCGTGAACAGTCTGGTAGAGACCTGTCAGGTCCAAATGGGAATGACAGAATTGAAACCGGGCAGTGTTTGGAACACCATGCCGGCACATGTACACGATAGAAGAATGGAAGTGTATTTCTATTTTGAAGTTCCGGAAGGGCAAGCCGTTTGCCATTTTATGGGACAACCCCAAGAAACAAGACATATCTGGATGGCCAACAATGAAGCCGTAATTTCCCCACCTTGGTCCATACACTCTGGCGCGGGCACCAGCAATTATTCCTTTATTTGGGGTATGGCCGGTGAAAATCTGGATTACGGGGATATGGATCACTGTAAAATAAAAGACTTAAAGTAACCCTAAGGAAACACCAATATGTCATTAAACCTATTCGATCTAACAGGAAAAACGGCACTGATTACCGGAGCTACGCACGGCCTAGGAAAAGCCATGGCCATTGGACTGGGAAAAGCAGGCGCCACCTTGGCCATTAATGGAGCCTCCTCACAGGAAAAATTGGACAAGGCAGTAATCGAATATGAAGCTTTGGGATTAAAGGCCCACGGCTTCCTATTTGATGTTACCAATGAAACCAAGGTTATAGAAAACATTTTAAAAATTGAACAAGAGGTTGGGCCTATCGATATTTTGGTAAACAATGCCGGTATCATCAAAAGAATTCCATTAGAGGAAATGGAGGTCGCGGATTTTGAGGAAGTAGTAAAAGTAGATCTGGTGAGTCCCTTTATCGTCTCCAAACAGGTAGTAAAGGGCATGATTGCAAGAAAGGAAGGCAAGATCATCAATATTTGTTCCATGATGAGCGAATTGGGCTGCATTGATGGTAGGTGCTCGCGTTGCTGCCAAAGGCGGATTAAAGATGCTTACGCGCAATATGGCAACCGAATGGGCCAAATATAATATACAAGTCAACGGCATAGGCCCAGGTTATTTTGCCACTGCACAGACCGCCCTACAAGGGCAGACGGACACCCCTTCAATGAATTTATAGTGGGCAGAACCCCTGCCGGCAAATGGGGAGATCCGAACGATTCACAGGGAGCGCTACATTCCCAAGTTCCAAGGCCATAATTTTGTTAACGGACAAATAGTCTATGTAGATGGGGGCATCTCTTCGCTACCATTGGAAAGCCTGCCAATGAAAATTAAGACAAGAATTAAGGAAATACAGTACAAAACAGCTCTATTTTTTGATACGGAGCGGTGCCGTCTCCTGCCTGTTCCGAAAACAATATCCCTACCAAATCGTCAGCGTGCTGCCAATTAAAAAATATTCTTAACGGGAGAGGACTACGGAAACTGTGAACTTACTGTTGCAGAAGACCTATCCTCTATTGGTATTACGAACAATGGAAACCAATACCTCTCGAAATCATCCTAAACGGTAGATAACATTGCGGAGATGGTTCTAGACGATGATCCTTTTCAACCGAGGATGGCGGCGAAGGGGAAAGCAAGTCTGAAGAAGTCACAGTGCAACCAGAAGGCAAACCCCAAGGCACAGGAACTATGCTATTCAGACGAGACCCGGAAGGCACGATGATCACACTTGGGAAAACAACAAAGTCGCCTTTAGGTTCACGGACCCCCGCACAGAAAATGGTGGAAGACAATGTACCTGGCGGTCCCCGTCAATGGTGTCGAGGCCTTATTGAAACAAGTAGACCACCCCATAATTGGTAAATGGTGCAAAAAGGAATTCAGCGGAACCGGCAGTTACCATAAGGATACCGGGGAAGGCCTGGACGATTTTCATGATAGGTGCCGGTCGCGGGGTCGGCGGTATTGCTGCCAAAATAGACACTACCTTCTACTACTCCAATACTATACGAAATGGCGCACCATTACCACTGGCCCTATAAGAACCAGCTTTTATTTGGAATATGCCGCTTGGGACGCCAATGGAAAATCACTTGTCGAATCCGAAACGATAAGTTTGAACCTAGACCAAAAATTTAACTTCCTTTTTGTATTTCCAACAGTAAGTATCCCTTGTTTCTTTTTTTATATGCGTATTTTTATATAATAAAATGCTATAATATGAACTCATACACTGGAAAGGGAACTCGAGGCCATTTATAAACACTTTTTGAAGCATGAGCCCACCGCAGATAGATAGCTAAGCCTGTACACCCACAATATAGGTCCAGTGCCAAAAACCTTTATCGTTATCTATTGTTACGAAGTACTGATATTCGAAAGCTTCAGAACAACCTGTCCGAAATTGAATATCCTCTCTGGGAACAGGGGCAGGATACGCATATGCGAAAATATACTCAACGCCCTTGGGCTGGTCAAATTATTGAATGGAAAAACTTGGGAAAGGGAAACCAAGCAGGGAAAACACTTGGTTTTACAGCAAGTAAGCATCTATTGATGGGCCACTCCAATGACCTCTTTATATCCGATCATGGGGATAGGGATACAGAAATAATGGTTACTATGCCTGATGAAGCAGCCACCGATATAAAACTTATTAAAAATTTGAGTTCTGCTGGCATGGACATTGCCCCGTTTAAACCTTAGTCACGGTAATGAAACGCTTTGGAAAAATATCCTTGACAAAATAAAAAACCGTATCCAATACAAAAATCAACCCCCATCCGTATTTATATGGACCTACCGGGACCCAAAAATAAGAATTGGCAATATCTATCTTAAAACAGATACCGTGGACACGATAGAAACCGGTCCCGTTTAAAGATTGGCAAGTGGGACAAATTATTGCTGATAAAGAACAACTCCCCATATTGGAAAGGCAAAAAGATAGTGCTCACCGGGGAAAACATTCTGATAGAAGTTTCCTACCACAGATCATTGATGACCTAAAAACGGACAGACGTATTTTTTCGATGATGGTACCATAGCCAGCCAAAGTAGTTAGCCCCTAACGAGGAAACTGCATCATTGAGGTAAAACCCCATAAGAAAACTAAGGCCGGGGAAGGTGCATCAATTTACCGGAGACTCCATCTTAACCTCGCCCTCCTTACCCGGAAGACGCAGTTATTAAGCTGTTCATTAGTGCCTATTCGACCTTATGGGCTATTCCTTGTAAGAAATGCCGAAGATGTGGCCATCCTTTGAAAAGAACCGAGGATATAGGGATACTGATACCGGGGTCGTTTTTAAGATAGAGAATAGGGTAGCATTCGAAAATTTACCGTCCATCCTTTTCGCGGCAATGAAAAGATCAAAATAGCGCCATGACTAGCGATTCGGCAGCGGAGATAGGATTTGAGCGATTTTTCTGAGGTACAGAACCAACATTTGCTGTACGGAGGCGGCACAACACCTGCCATTTGGCCACCCAGGTGTTGACACTAGTGGCAAAAAAAGGTATGGCCAATGTGAGCTGGGAAATTTCAGATGCCACCATTAGCGCACAGGGCAGAATGCGTTATGCTCAACAAGGGAGCTTTTATAGTGGAAGCCATCAAAACCTTAAAAAATGTACTACAGCGTATGGAAGCACATTCCCAGAAATCCAAAAACACCCTTACGGGCCCTCAGTGGCAAAAGGGACTTAAAAATATCCACGTATGGATTTTCTGGTGAAGTAATAGCAACCCTATATTCAAAGTTGGTGCGAGTCTAGACGAAGTAGTTATGCCAATAAATTCCCCCATTGTCATATGGAAACATTTGAACGAAAAGTTTTACTACGTTACTTAATCAAGATAGGGATATAGTTACTACACCTGTAATATAAATTATTATCATATCTTTTTTACCTTTACTTATGTGACGGTTATGTGACCAAAGCTTAATCAACCAAAAACAAACAACTGAAAATCAATTTATTAAAACAAATAATTAATGTGACAGAGTCCGATTTAAACATACTTCTAAGTAAACTTCGGGCCGAACCAACAGAAACAGAATGGCTTGAATTTAAGGAGAATAATGGACAAGAACTGGGGGAATATATATCAGCACTTTCAAATTCAGCTTGTCTTCGACAGAGAGTATGCATACATCATCTTTGGAACAAATGATAAAAACCATATGATATAGTAGTGAACCGACTCGTTGGATTTAAACCAAAAAGTTAAAGGCAATGAAAATTTAATTCCTTGGTTAACAAGATTGTTAATCCCCAAAAATTCATTTTGAAACACATGAATTTATATTGAAGGGGAAAGAATAATATTGTTTAGGATCCGCGCAACGGTAAATACAACTGTCAAGTTTTCAGGTATACCATTCGAACTGGCTTCCTTACAAAAGAAGCTGGAAGAACATCCAGAAAAATCAACGCTTAATCTGAATAAAAAACCTGGATCTGCTTTTGAAAAAGGAGTTGCCATAACACAAACAGTTGAACCAGATCAAGTGCTTTTAATATTGGATTATCCAATTGAGATTTCGATTTGATAAAAATACCACTACCCGACCAACCGTAAAGCTATTTTTCGAAAAACTAGAACAAGAAAAGATTATAGAAAAAAAAGGGAGCCAAATATGACATTGCTTAAAACCAGAGCAATTCTTTTGCCAAAAGATTAGATGAATTTGAATTATTGAAAGAATGGCTGTACGTGTAATTATTTATCAAGGGAAAACAAATCCTATACAAAAAAAGAACAGATCGGTCAAAAAGGATATGCTTCAGGATTCAATGGACTTGTCAATTACATAAATGATCAACTCCTGTTAATGAAGAGATAGGAAAAGCTTTCAGAAAAGAAGTTAAAAATGTTTCCAGAATTGGCAGTTAGAGAGCTTGTTGCAAATGCCCTAATTCATCAAGATTTTTCAATTAATGGAACAGGCCTATGATTGAGATTTTCGACGACAGAACAGTGAAAATTTCCAACCCGGGTGTCAACTATAAGTACTATGAGATTTGTTGATCATAATCCTCAATCAAGAAACCGCTTTAAGTTTTATGAGGCGCTCTGAATATTTGTGGGAGAACGGGGCAGCGGTATTGATAAAGTCATTTTTCAATGTGAATATTATCAACTACCTGCTCCTAAATTTATTGAAGGTGAAACTTCACAAGAATTATTCTTACTCCTACAAAACCTACGCCAAATGGATAAAGAGGATAAACAAGCTTGTTATTTGCATGCTGCACTAAAATATGTGTCTGGCGTTATATGACCAATCAAACCTACGAAAGATTTGAACATGAAAAGAATTATTCGATTGTCTCTAGAATTACAGTAATGGCTATACAAGAAAAAATTAGAGTCAAAGATTTAGATCCAGAAAGCAATTCAAAAGCATGCCAAATATGGGCTTTGGGCTTAGAACCTATGTGACGGCAAAGTGACTCAAGCCTATAAAATTATCTTATATCACACATAATCAATAAATTGCAATGTGACAAATCAACAACTAACCGACCAGTTGGCGCGAGCGTCGCGCCCGTAACAAAACCCAACTGGATGCCAACATAGAAACCTTTAATTACCTACTTCATAGGATTATGGCGTTCAGACCTGCGCACATCCGATCCTATGCGCCACGGATATGACCTGTTTGCCCGGATCTATGGAAAAAAGCCCCGGTATAAACTTGCCAGGATTCTCCCTTAACCCCTCATTCTCCTTTAACACTTGGTACCCCAAGGAGGCTCCTTCGGTTTCACTGTGGATCTTTACCATATTTTTCCGCTGTCGTATAATGGGCGGAAGGGTAATGGGTTGCTCCCCATTTGGCCAAATAGAGACTATATACTCCTTTTCGGGCAGCAATCCTTTATCTTCAATAGCCGTCATCCAGCGCTCACACTCTTCTCGAAGCTCAATTAATTTTTCTTTATACTGTGGGTTATCGGCCAAATTGTGAAGTTCATGGGGGTCGTTCCATGTGTCGAACAATTCTTCTGGCGCCTTTTTATCCCTAAACCATTGCGCCTGAACTTCGTTAAGTTCATTATTATCCCGCATACGGAGCAATTCTTGCATTACCGGCATTTGCTCCCTGTACACTACCGGCAAATAATACCCTTGGTCCGGTCTAAAATTCTTCAAATATTTATAACGTTTATCCCTAACCGCCCTGATCATATCATAGATGGCATCCAACCTGTCGGCGGCTCCATGCACATACTTCCTGACCTCCTTGGATTCAAATTTCCCGGCAAAAGCCCTCCCATCCAAATATGCGGGGGGCTCAATTCCGGCCAAGGACAATATGGTGGGCTTAAAATCAACAAAGCTTATCAAACGATCATCTATCTTACCGGCATCTTTCTTGTGCGGATATCTGATCACCAAAGGCAATCTCATACCGGAATCGTACAATAGTCGTTTCTGTCGCGGCAAAGGACCTCCGTGATCGGCATACCAGAATATAACCGTATTTTCCAACAATCCATCCTCCTCCAATTGTGCCAGTATTTCTCCCACCTGACGGTCCATTTCCTTAATATTGGAATACATTCGCCTAATATCGGTTTTACCTACTTCATTGTCCGGCAAATAAGGAGGAACAGGCACTTCCAGATCTTTATCCACCCAAAGGGAATCCCGGGCCTTAACCCAAATTTGCGATTCGTGCGTCACTCCCAAATTAAATATGGAAAAAAAAGCTTGTCCAGGTTTGCGGTTTCTCCAATGTGCGGCCTTACTACTTTCATCCCATGCAGTTACAGGGGCCTTAAATTGATAATCCTCTTTACTGTTATTGGTACAATAATATCCTATCCTTCTGAAATATTCACTATGTATCTTCACTCCTGCAGGAGGCAAAGCTTCATAAGATGGAAGTCCAACGGGATAACTTGGTCCATTACCGTGGTTTCTCATATGTTGCGCCCCGATATGGTTTTGGTACATGCCCGTGGCAATAGCGGCCCTGCTAGGGGCACATACCCCTGAGGGCGAAAAGACATTGGTATAACGGACCCCTTCTGCTGCCAATCTGCTAATATTGGGGGTAACCACTGTGGAATCCCCAAACGATGGAATTACCGGACTAAGGTCTTCCGCCACGATCCATAGAATATTGGGCCTTTGATGGGTAGCCGTTGGATTTTTGTTCTTAACTTCCCCTTGGTCTTGACAGCCGAAAAGCAGTAGTACCGCTATTAAAAGTATAGGAATATTTTTCATCTGTTCAAATTTTATCGTTTTTATAGGTCAGATGTAATACCCTGTTAATCATGTCGTTTGGTTTACAATTTGTTAATAGTCATTTCATGGCATTAGATTATCCGGGATTTATTCCGCCTTTTCCCTATAATGTACAAAATATGGCTTTTAAGGCTCATTTCAAACCTTTCCTTTCAAAAACCATGGTTTATAGTTGATTACGACTTCTGATGATGAAATAATAAAAATTGAGAAATAGTTCCAAAATACCTCTTTTAGAAAAAAAGTAATTGGGATTGGCTGCGCCCTTCCCTACAAAGCTCCGCTTTGAAAACCAAAAGTTGCACTTCGACAAACTTCAAAAAAAAGCGAGCTTCATTTTTGAAGCTCGCTTGCACAACCACTTTTTTGTGGTTTATCATTGAGCTTGTCAGTACAATTCTCGAATCATTTTATGGAGGATTTGAGGAAATTGGCATTAATTCTGTAAACAAATATATTGTGCCATTTGTAGTTAATTTTTTTGTTATTAGAATTAATTATTCAGGGAGTACTAGTTTTAAGTATGTTATAGTAATAATCTCACTGTTTTATTTTTGAGGAAAAAATGGTAGGAAGTTGTTGTAATCAGGATAATTAGAGTTCAAAGGAAGTCTATAAAAAAAGAATGGATATCGTAGCTGCATTATAGCAAGAAAAAAAACAGGTATTTATATGTATTCACTAGTGTCCACTTAAAATAAGTTGATTTTCAATTGGTTATCAGCTTGTTCATTGACATTATTGTAATTAGAATTTGTAAACAACTGTTTTACAGAGGTTTTGTCCAATAGGGATACGCCGAGAATCTATATAATTTCGTAGGTGGATTGCTCTATTTTATGTTCATTTTTGAAAATGGAGATCAGACAATAGGTGATCATGGCCACATTGATTTGTATGCGTACTACATTTTTCGTGGTTCCCCAAAACGATTTTACCTTTAAGTGCTGCTTTATCCATTTAAAGAAAAGTTCCACCTGCCAACGTTGCTTGTACAGCAGTGCAACCTGTAGTGCCGTCAGCTCAAAGTTGTTGGTCAAAAACACAAAGGTTCTGTCGTTTTCATTGTCATGGAATTTAATCCGTCTGATTTTATCGGGGTACTCCTTAGAGGTATAAAATCCGCTCAGTTTTCCGGTCTGGTCAGCTTTCACTCCGGTAGATTTGTCAATCTTACGGGAATATATGCGATTGAACTTCAGGTTGGTTTTGGCTCTTGCCACGAAAAATGCCTGTTGGGTCGTGATGGTGTATAAACCGATTAAAATCTACATAACCGCGGTCGAACACATAATAGGCCGGGCTCGTAAATGAGATAGTCCATGGCATTGACATCATGTACGCCTGCTTCAGAAAATGAACTAATGCAGGTATCTGTGGTAACATCAATTAAGGTGTGCAGTTTTATCCCCGCTTTTGCCTTGCGGAAAGTAGCCCACCAGAACACCCCCAAGCACAGAACAATGGTCGTGGAGTCAAAGGCATAAACCCCTCCTGTTTATCCCTAAATCATTTTCACTACTTTGCTTCTGACAGGCTATTGGATAATTGGCATACCGTTCAAAATCAGATAGATCTTTTTTCATTGGCCTTTGCAAGGTTACTCAAAGTAACACTTTTGCTAAACCCCAAATGGTAAGATTTGTTCTGGTGAGCTTTGATGACTACCAGCAGGTCCCGAAGGCTTTTCCTTCCGGAAACCTGACCAAAAATCATGCACATGAGCTGGTTCCAGCAAATGAAGTGCCTTACATACTTGCTACCGTTATGTTTGGAAACAATCCTATCAAAAACCCGTTGGGGCAATAATTCAGTGAGTTGGGCGAAAACGTATTTGCCTTGGTTCATAGGTTCGTGGAAAAATCACGAACTTAAAAAAAGTGCAATTCAAATCGTCACCGTAAAAAAACAGAGTTATCTTTCTAATTATCAATAATTTCAAAGAACATTTTAAAATTTATAGTAGACACTAGTGATATGTATTGATAAACCGATGTAAAAAACTTACTTTGATTTTTAAAATATTTGGGTTATGGAAAACCGTAATTCCCTAATATCAATAAAAAAGGGGTCGGACCTTTATCCAAGGTCCAACCCCTATTGTTTTTTAAATGGTACCGTTTTCGGGATAGTGCCCGAAAAAATAATCCATGAACAGATTATTCCTGCTTCTCTTTAAGCTGTATTGAAACACGTCTATTTTTTTGTCTATTCCCCATGGAAGTATTTGGTACAATCGGATCTGTTTCACCTTTGGAATACAATTTCATGCGGATCCCGGAAACGCCTTGGGCTTTTAAATATTCAGCGATCGAATCCGCTCGTTCCATTCCGATTTTTTCGTTAATGGACGTAGTTCCCAAATCGCAGGTATATCCAATAATATGTAGCATTAGGTCATTGTCTTTGTTCACTATTCCCGCAATCTTGTCCAATCTCTTCCTTAGTTCTGGGGTTATGGTAGTTAGATTGATGGACCCAAAAGTCAGTGGCTCTTCAACATAAGCCAGTTCTTCTTTAGAGAGTGCGTAAGGTCTAGGTGTTTCTTCTATCAAGGGTTTTTCCTCAGCAACGGCTACAATGGGTTCTTTTTCCGCTACTATCGGTTCTTGCGCAATAGCAGCTTCTTCTTTTGGAACCTTGTTCCTGCCCAATGTAAATCCCAATTTAACCTGTACCCCGGCAGATAGATAATTACTGCCCTCAACAATACTCTCTGCCAATAACACACCATTGGGGCGAACCATATCGATCCCTTCCGGATTATAAGTAGCAAGATTCCTTGATCCATCCCTATTTTGTAGATCGGTTAATCCATAATCGACATAAATACCCGTATACAGCTGCATTCCTTTTTTTAATTCAAAAGAAAGACCACCCTCCATACTCAATAGAACAGAAGTCTTAAGGGATACACTCGTATCCTCTTTCCAATTGGTCAAGGTACCATAACCGTGAGAAGGCAAATCATTGAACTCTAAATTTAAATCCGGGTAGTAACCGCTAAGTGCAATTTCTTCTGCGCTTGCCGTTGTCCGGAGTTTCGATGGAATTAAAAACTTTCCGCCCAATCCCAGATATAGGCCCTTTGTGTTGGAAATCTCGGTACGATACTGTAACATTAGGGGAACTGCGAAAGAGAAAAAATGCTGTGTCTCCTTATATCTCTTTGAGGCCACCCTGTACTCAAAGGCAGATCCCATATCGTCTATTTCATAGGACGGGATTTTTTGGTCGTCATTCAGTTTAAATTCATTGCCATTGTACTGGACATCGACTCCCGTGGATAGCCCCCAATGATCATTTAAGAAATGAGTGTACCCAAGGCCTGCTCCTCCCCCAAATTTCATAGTGCCGTTGCCCATTGGGCTATCATATTGAATACCCGAAAGCCCTCCATTTAGTTTTACGAAAAGTTCTTGGGCCCGTCCCGAGGCTATCCCTAATAAAAAGAGCCCTGTTATTATTTTTATCTTCATCTAATTCCAATTGTAAGTTTTATGTCAACTTTGTTTAATCTACCAAAAGGTTCGCTGTTTTCCGGTCCCCATTGGCTAAAATGAGCGATACAACATAAATCCCGGTTTGACCGGGTGCGGTAAGCTGAGTGGTGGTACCTGTAGCCAAAGATGTTTGTAACAATTTGCCCGTAAGGTCAAAAATGTTGATCGTGGCCCCATTAAGTGCTGGTTCCCCTAAACTACATTCGATTGTAAATTGGGAATTCGGCCTAACTGGATTAGGATGTATCCTCATTTCCCTACTAAAGTTTTTTCCGGACAGGTCCAAAGAGCAGGAGGTTATTTCCTGCCCGTTTTTTGTGGTCGCAACAACGTGATATTTTCCGTTCAAAGTTGCATTTTCATTATAAAATTGTCCTGTGGCACCGCTAATGGCAACCCCATTTTTATACCATTGCCACCCTACAAAATTTTCGCTTCCATTATCAAAGACCAATACGTCTTCCCAATGTTGCCGAATAAGATCCATTTGACCTACGGTAACCGTGTTGATAACGTTTGTTGCCGGATTGTGATTTTGATCTCCAGCCTGGGATGCGGTAATTTGGGCGGTACCGGGATTGTTTTTGATCAAGTCATTGCCGATTATGGCAGCAACGGTAGCATCCGAAATATGGTAAGCGACCGGCAGTCCGCTATTGGATGTCGCCAGTAACGCTATTGGGTCTGATGTGGAGCATCCAAAATACAGCTCTTGGTTCCAGGTAATCTGCTGATCAGCTTTGGTGATTTCAAAATCGGAGGTTTCAAAATCAAGACTGTAATTAGCTCCCGCACTTAAAGTACCTAAGCCAATGGCGTACAAGCCCGTGTTTTCACCAAGCACTCTTGTTAATTCCCCGGTAAGCAAACGTTGATCGTCACCATTTACAAATCCATTGACGGTATAGGTAAATGTCGGGTCTGTGGTTCCGTACACTTTAGTTTGCAAAGCATCTGCAGTTACCGTGATCGGTTTGGCCGTGATCGTAAAATCGTCACTGATAAAAGTAATTGAATAGTTATCACCTGCTGAAAGTGACCCTATATCAATAGTATAATTTCCAACGTCTTCACCTGTATCTCTTGCCAAAGCTCCTGTAAATGTATCACCAGGCAGCAGACTTGGTATTGCGGTATATGTTAAAACAGGATCGCTATCTCCATATACTTTGTTTTGGGATACCGAAGCTGTAACGGTAATAGGGATCTGACTTGATCTTAATGTGAAATTGGCAGTCGCACTACAGTTATTTGCATCTGTGGCCGTAACAGCAAAATTACTATCGGTAAGCTGAGTTGATGTCCCCGTTATCACACCATTTGAGGATAAGGTAAAACCAGAGGGCAAGCTACCCGATGCAAGGGTGTACGTTATGGTTCCCGTGCCTCCCGTGGCAACAACTGTTTCAAGGTATGAAGAGTTGTAAACATAATTGGGCAATGTTGCAGTTGTGAAAACCAAAGCGGTCGGCTCGGTAATGGTGAAACTTTGTGTAGTTGTACATGAATTGGCATCGGTAACCGTTACGGTATAGGTCCCGGCGGTGAGTCCGGTGGCCGTTGCGGCTGTTCCCCCGCTAGGGCCAAAATAGGTATACCCTGATGCCCCCGTTACGGCTACCGTAGCGGACCCGTTGGCCCCGCCATTACAGGATACGTTTGTCTGTGCGCTGGGAGTGGCTGTCAAGGTGGTCGGCTCCGTGATGGTAAAGCTCTGTGTGGCCGTACATGAATTGGCATCGGTAACCGTTACGGTATAGGTCCCGGCGGTGAGTCCGGTGGCCGTTGCGGCTGTTCCCCAGTGGGTGCCCAAGAGTAGGTATACCCTGGTGCCCCCGTTACGGCTACCGTAGCAGACCCGTTGGCCCCGCCATTACAGGATATGTTTGTCTGTGCACTGGAGTGGCTGTCAAGGTGGTCGGCTCCGTGATGGTAAAGCTCTGTGTGGCCGTACATGAATTGGCATCGGTAACCGTTACGGTATAGGTCCCTGCGGTGAGTCCGGTGGCCGTTGCGGCTGTTCCCCAGTGGGTGCCCAGGAATAGGTATACCCTGGTGCCCCCCCGTTACGGCTACCGTAGCGGACCCGTTGGCCCCGCCATTACAGGATACGTTTGTCTGTGCGCTGGGAGTGGCTGTCAAGGCGGTCGGCTCCGTGATGGTAAAGCTCTGTGTGGCCGTACATGAATTGGCATCGGTAACCGTTACGGTATAGGTCCCTGCGGTGAGTCCGGTGGCCGTGGCAGCTGTTCCCCAGTGGGTGCCCAGGAATAGGTATACCCTGGTGTCCCCCGTTACGGCCACTGTTGCGGACCCGTTGGCCCCGCCATTACAGGATACGTTTGTCTGTGCACTGGGAGTGGCTGTCAAGGCGGTCGGCTCCGTGATGGTAAAGCTCTGTGTGGCCGTACATGAATTGGCATCGGTTACCATTACGGTATAGGTCCCGGCGGTGAGTCCGGTGGCCGTTGCGGCTGTTCCCCCAGTGGGTGCCCAAGAGTAGGTATACCCTGGTGTCCCCCCCGTTACGGCTACCGTAGCGGACCCGTTGGCCCCGCCATTACAGGATACGTTTGTCTGTGCGCTGGGAGTGGCTGTCAAGGTGGTCGGCTCCGTGATGGTAAAGCTCTGTGTGGCCGTACATGAATTGGCATCGGTAACCGTTACGGTATAGGTCCCGGCGGTGAGTCCGGTGGCCGTTGCGGCTGTTCCCCCAGTGGGTGCCCAAGAGTAGGTATACCCTGGTGCCCCCCCCGTTACGGCTACCGTAGCAGACCCGTTGGCCCCGCCATTACAGGATATGTTTGTCTGTGCACTGGGAGTGGCTGTCAAGGTGGTCGGCTCCGTGATGGTAAAGCTCTGTGTGGCCGTACATGAATTGGCATCGGTTACCATTACAGTATAGGTCCCTGCGGTGAGTCCGGTGGCCGTTGCGGCTGTTCCCCCAGTGGGTGCCCAAGAGTAGGTATACCCTGGTGCCCCCGTTACGGCCACTGTTGCGGACCCGTTGGCCCCGCCATTACAGGATACGTTTGTCTGTGCGCTGGGAGTGGCTGTCAAGGCGGTCGGCTCCGTGATGGTAAAGCTCTGTGTGGCCGTACATGAATTGGCATCGGTAACCGTTACGGTATAGGTCCCGGCGGTGAGTCCGGTGGCCGTTGCGGCTGTTCCCAGTGGGTGCCCAGAGTAGGTATACCCTGGTGTCCCCCCCGTTACGGCCACTGTTGCGGACCCGTTGGCCCCGCCATTACAGGATACGTTTGTCTGTGCGCTGGGAGTGGCTGTCAAGGTGGTCGGTTCTGTGATGGTAAAGCTCTGTGTGGCCGTACATGAATTGGCATCGGTAACCGTTACGGTATAGGTCCCGGCGGTGAGTCCGGTGGCCGTTGCGGCTGTTCCCCCAGTGGGTGCCCAGGAATAGGCATATCCAGCTGTTCCGCCTGTTGCGGTGACCGTGGCTGATCCGTTTGATCCACCAAAGCAGCTAATATTATTTTGACTGCCCGATAGTGTAATATTGGAAATATTTAGGGTTGCAATATTAGAGGTTTCAAAACAAGTAGCTACTCCATTTATTGCTTTACAGCGGTACGTATAACCATTCATTCCTGAAGTAGCTCCAGTGATTGTTAGTATATTTGTTGTTGCGTTTGAATATACCCCACCATTGGAAATATCGGTAAACCCGGAACCCGTATTAACTTGCCATTGATAGGCGGTTGCCCCGGTTGCGCTAATAGCGAAAGTAGTATTGCTGCCGGTACAGATTGTTCTGTTAGGGGGATTTCCTGTTATTGTTGGGGATGTACATGAAGGCATTTCGAATAACCTGAAGTTATCTATAGCAAATTCTTGCACCGCGGAGGCATCTGCACTGACCCTAAAGCGCAAATCCAAGATTGTTCCCGTTGCTGGAATATTCCAACCAAATTCCTGGAACGTTCTGGATAGCAAAATGGCACCATCACCGATTTTATCGCCATTTGTGTCCTCTCTTAAACGTCCGGCGAGATTATTTGAAACATCGGGATAGATGCCTCCTGCAAGTATCCATGAACCTCCATCTACCCTATATTCAACTTCCATAAAATCATAATACTGGCCAAAGGTGATGTTTTGCCAGTCAACCGAATTATTGGCAGCAAAAAATCCCTTAAAGGACAAGCCCGATTTACCACTGATATTTATTCCCGTCCATGTAATATCCTGAACCTTATCATTAACATTATTAACGCCCGTTCCAACTTTGTCTATATCTTCTCCGGCCCAGAATTTACTTCCTTGCACATTTTGATAAGAAGTCGCGGTTTCAGGGGCAAATGGCGGTTGAAGATCAATGTTGCTACCATCGGTCCTAAAAAAATAATAACCATAAGGAATAGCTGGCCCTCCTTGTTCAAGTGAGGCTGTAC
This sequence comes from Flavobacteriaceae bacterium, assembly GCA_041392165.1. GTDB lineage: Bacteria > Bacteroidota > Bacteroidia > Flavobacteriales > Flavobacteriaceae > Arenibacter. The sequence goes on along the minus strand of JAWKMN010000001.1, from coordinate 991,202 downwards.
GAGTCCCGGAACTTGGAGCGCTGGTATCTTCAAACGTATCGCTCCAAAACTGGGTTTGAGCACTGGTGTCTAAAGAAAAAAGACAAAACAAGCACATTAAAATAGAAGTAAAGTTATTCTTCATAAGCAAATTATTGGTTAAGGATGTTTTTATTTTATTATACTGAAGGCGAGGATTAGATATATTTTTTAATCAGAATTTACTTACAAATAAGCAATGTACAAAGATTAAGAAAAACGGATGATCTGTTTTTTTGTTGATATTACTATATTGATTTCCTTTGTCTTAACATCAAATTCTATTTAAACAAATTAAGGATATAATGTTAATGCGTTTTTTGGAATCCACTCCGAATGGTACAATTTTAAAATACCGTTTCCTCATTTAAACGCATATCTTCCTTACATCAGAAAACTGGTCTTGTTATTTTTTTTAAATTTTGAGTAATGGTGACTATATACTATATCTAGGGATAATCCAAATACCGAAATGGTATGTTTAAATTTGGAGATTGTTCTTACTGGCTGTTAATCTCTACTTTTTTTCCGTTTTGGTCAAACGAAACTTGTCTTGGATGTTATTAACACCTAAAAATCGACTAAAATCAATACTTTTATTTTATAACCGAAAGGCCATTACTTTGATAAGATAACAGTACAATTAAGAGTATAGGTTTTTACATAATCCGAGATATAATTATTATTAATTTATTGCAACAATAAAAAAAACAAGTAGGAAAAACCTATCAAATATAAATACGCTGACCAAGGATTTAAATTCGTTGTAGGTTATTTCATATTCGCGTAAGCAGCTCTCAGCTGAAAGACACTTCAAAGAAAGGTGTTACTTAAAACCACACAGCTATCGCTGCTGATTTTTTTTATTCCAAAACCTTAAACTTACTTGAGTTCGATATAAGGATTACCCCTATTCTTTGAAGGTTGTCAATATTGATGTTGGGTTTTGTTGGATAAAAGGCATAGGCAATAAGGCCCGAGATCATGTTGGTGATAAAGTTCCCAAAGCTTCTGTGGGATCAATCTCAAAAGTTGTGCAGGAATAGTAATAAGATAGAGTTTTCCATCCCAAATTCGTGTTCTGTTCATTTTTTTGGATCGCCCAAATACAGCGCATTCATGAATACCAATAAAAATTTCTTGTCCGGGTCAACTCCATAGATACTCCATAGATACTCCATAGATGGTCCATAGTTAGTCCATAGTTAAGCCGTATATGTAAATAGGGAAAAAACAGGCTGGATCCACCCCTTTTTTTTGACGCGCTAAAATAGCTCCTTTTCAAACCATTTTTTACCTTTCATGGTTAGTAAAATACGCTCCGGGATCCCTTGCGGAAAACGAAGCTAAAAAGCAATGTCTTTATGAAGCTATTTTTTCCATAAGAATAAATACCCCCTTTTAGAAAAAAAGTAATTGGGATTGGCTGCGCCCTTCCCTACAAAGCTCCGCTTTGAAAACCAAAAGTTGCACTTCGACAAACTTCAAAAAAGCGAGCTTCATTTTTGAAGCTCGCTTCGCACAACCACTTTTTTGTGGTTCATCCGTGACCCCGGAGGGATTCAAACCCCCAACCCTCAGAGCCGAAATCTGATGCGCTATTCAGTTGCGCCACGGGGCCAATTTAGTTCTTGATCGGCAGCGGCAGTATACAGTCCTTTATATTAAAGATACTGTCCACTGCAACTTCCAAAGTTACATTAAATTCTTTTTAACAATAGTCGATATGGTCTTGCCATCTGCCTGTCCGGCCAATTTCTGGGAAACGACCCCCATTACCTTGCCCATATCCTTCATCCCGGATGCCCCTAAGGCCCCTATGGTCTGTACCACTACCTTTTCTATCTCCTCCCCGGTCAATTGTTCCGGAAGAAATTTTTCGATGATCAAGGCCTGTGCCAATTCAGGCTCCGCCAGATCTCCACGCCCCTGCTCCTTGTATATGGCAGCGCTATCCTTGCGCTGCTTTACCAATTTCTGAACCAGCTTCACTTCCTCCTCCTCTGACAGTTCCGTTCCCGGTCCCGTTTCGGTCTGCGCCAATAATAAAGCCGATTTTATAGCACGTAACGACTCCAATGCCACGGTGTCCTTAGCCCTCATTGCCGCCTTCATATCCTCCATTACCCTCTGCTGTAAACCCATATCTTTTTTTTAGCCCTGCGAAGATAAAAATAAACCCGAAAATAAAAGCTATTTTCGGGTCTAAACTTTAGTATTTATAATTCTGGGAGCAGACTAATCCACATTATCATGTAAATAAGAGTTGTTGGAACGCAATTGTATATCGTCATTGCTGTCCTCACTTAAGCTAGTCCTGGAAACTTTGCTTTCCCTAGGGTTTTCATTTAAATTTATCCCCTGTCTCTTATAGGCCGGTTGTCTGGAAATTTCATCCAAATTACCAAGACTATTTTGGAATTTATAATTAAAGTCCTTCAATTTTCTTCTACGTTCGTCCGCACGTTCCTTTAACAAAATTTCAATCGGAGTATTAACGGGATCCTCATCCTCCACATTTACCCGCTGTTGGTCCGATTCCTGCTTGGCAATGGTACGCTTCTCAAATATCAACTCATCTTCAACAATACGGGGTTCAAATTCCTCTGCCTTGGATTTGGCCCCGGTAAGTTTCTTTTCCAGCTCCATATAATCATCCAAACTATAACGTTTTTCCCCATTCTTGTTGTACTCCAAAACCGGAATTACCTCTACATGGTCCTTTACCTCAAAATCCCTTACTTCTTCATCCAGATCGAAGGTAATGATGTGCTGCGCCTCTTCTTCCTCTTCCACAGGCTTTTTCGCCAAAGGCATATCAAAGCTAAATTCGAACTGATCTTCTTCCTTTACCCTATTGGATACCACCCTTGGATCCACAACTTCAATATCCTTTATCTCGTCGGAAGCATTGATAATGATAAAATCGTCTTGAACATTTTCAGCCACTACTTCCTCATAGAACACATTGAAATTCCTGATAAAATTGGTAGTAGGTATCAAATCCATTTTTGGGGCTTCCTGCACCATATTGCGCTTCACCGGAGTCGCCTTAATCTCCTCTTCTTCGACCAACTGGTGAACAACATTCTTCGGAGTAAGGTTATGCTCCGCACGCTGCTCATCTTCTAACGTATGAATGATTTTTTTGGATTCCGTATTTACTATATCATCCTGTTGATCTATATTAAAACCCGTGGCAATGACCGTAACTGCGATAGCTTCGCCCAGCCCCTCATCTTCACCGACCCCCATAATGATATTGGCCCCAAAACCGGCCTCATTTTGAATATGGTCATTAATCTCTCCTATTTCGTCTATTGTAATTTCCTGAGCACCGGAAACGATAAGCAACAGAACATTTTTTGCCCCGGTAATTTTGTTGTCGTTCAACAAGGGGGAATCCAACGCCTTCATTATGGCCTCATGTGCCCTAGAGGAGCCAGAAGATATGGCCGATCCCATTATGGCCGTTCCACTACTGCTCAATACCGTCTTGGCGTCACGTAAATCTATGTTCTGGGTATAGTGGTGTGTAATGACTTCTGCAATGCCGCGAGCAGCGGTAGCCAATACTTCATCCGCTTTGGAAAAACCGGCCTTGAAACCCAAATTACCGTATACTTCCCTTAATTTATTGTTATTGATAACAATCAAGGAATCTACATTGGCACGTAATTTTTCTATTCCCAACTGAGCCTGTTGGCAACGCATTTTACCTTCAAATTGAAAGGGCATGGTAACGATCCCCACTGTAAGAACGTCCATTTCCTTTGCCATTTTTGCAATGACAGGGGCAGCACCAGTACCTGTTCCCCCGCCCATACCGGCAGTAATAAAGATCATCTTAGTGGTGGTATCGAGCATTTGTTTGATCTCCTCCATACTTTCAATAGCGGCCTGTTCCCCTACTTCGGGATTGGCACCAGCGCCCAATCCTTCCGTCAACGAAACCCCTAATTGTATCTTATTGGGCACGGGACTATTTTGAAGTGCTTGCGAATCGGTATTGCAAATCACAAAATCCACGCCGTTGATACCGGCCTGGAACATGTGGTTTATGGCATTGCTACCGCCACCGCCAACACCTATGACCTTAATTACATTGCTCTGATTTTTGGGCAAATCAAAGGATATACTTTCAAATTCAGTGTTCTTGCTCATATTTTTTATTTTACTGGTTTACTATACTATTCCTTTCTTATAATCTATTCCGCATTATCCAAGAAATCCTTCAATTTCTCGGACCACTTGTCAAAAATAGATTTCCGATCCTTCTTTAGGGCCGTTTTGGTCTGGGTATGTTCTTCCCCCGTAAAAACCTCGTGCTCCAGTTCCTTGTCCAAGGTTTCCTGACGTGCTTCCCTTACTTTGGCCTTGTTCTGAACGGCATTCATCAATAATCCCACCGCAGTGGCATACAACGGACTGGCTATTTCCTCGTCCGAATCCCCTGCCAAATGCTCATTGGGGTATCCGATCCTAGTATCCATTCCTGTTATATATTCTACCAATTGCTTCAAATGTTTCAACTGGCTTCCACCACCTGTCAATACAATTCCGGCAATCAATTTTTTCTTTTGCTCCTCGTGCCCATAATTTTTGATCTCCACATACACCTGCTCCACAATTTCCACTACTCTGGCATGTATGATCTTGGAAAGGTTTTTCAAGGTAATTTCCTTAGGCTCACGTCCTCTTAGACCAGGAATGGAAACAATCTCATTATCCTTGTTCTCTCCGGGCCAGGCCGAACCAAACTTGATCTTTAAAAGTTCTGCCTGCTTTTCTATAATGGAACAACCTTCCTTGATATCCTCGGTGATTACATTTCCCCCGAAAGGAATTACCGCGGTATGACGTATAATTCCATCCTTAAAAATGGCCAAATCCGTGGTACCCCCACCTATATCGATCAGCGCTACACCCGCCTCTTTCTCTTCCTGACTTAAAACCGCAGTGGCAGATGCCAGTGGCTCCAAGGTAATGTTCCCAAGATCGAGACCAGCACTCTTAATACATCGGCCTACATTACGGATAGAAGAAACCTGCCCCACCACTACGTGGAAATTGGCTTCAAGCCTCCCCCCATACATCCCCATGGGCTGCTTTATCTCCGCCTGACCGTCTACTTTAAATTCCTGGGGCAAAACATGGATAATTTCCTCTCCTGGAAGCATCACCAATTTATATACTTGGTTACAAAGCTTTTCCACATCATCCTCATTGATCACTTCTTCAGATCTGGCCCTAGTGATATAATCACTATGCTGTAAACTTCTAATATGCTGTCCCGCAATACCTACCACCACAGAGCTGATCCTTAAGCCCGAATTGCCTTCGGCCAATTCAACAGCTTGTTGGATGGACTTAATGGTCTGGGTAATATTATTGACCACTCCTCGGTGTACTCCCAAACTTTTAGACCTGCCAATACCCAGGATTTCTATCTTGCCATACTCATTCTCCTTACCAATAATGGCTACAATTTTGGTGGTTCCAATATCCAACCCAACTGAATAATTACCTTGTTCCATATCTTAAATTTTGGTACACACTACCTGGTTATTAAATTCTAAACTCACCCTCTTATAATCGTTCAACGTTTTGTCTTTATTCGCCTTAGTGTAAAAAGCTTTAAAATTGGCAAACTTCTTCTCCAATTCATCTACATGACCCAAATCCACCACAAAATTCTCCATCCTAAACTTCAACTGATATTTTTGCCCCTCGGTTATATGTACGCCAATTATATTCTTTCGCAAGAATTCATCAGAATTTATATAGGTCAATATCTTGTATACTCCCACTGTACTTTTATCGGTTATTATTCCCGTAATTATAGGTACCCGCGCGGAATGATATTTGGAAAATGGCATACGTTTCCCATCCTCATCAATATAATACTTTGCTTCTCCCTCAACTCTTCCGATTGGTCTACGCTGTATGATTTTAGCCACTAGATCCCCGTTCACCGTAAGGTAAACTTGGGCATTTTTCACCATTTCATTAGCCTCGATAGCTTTTTCTATAGTATTCAAAACTATATTTTCTTTGGGCAGGTTTTTAAGGTCTCCAGAATTTTGTATTAACAATTTATTAACCGCCTCTTGGGTCATGTACAGGTTTTGATCCCCCACGAACTCAATTTCAACATTGCCTATTGCCTTGTGCTTGCTCCTTGCACTGGAAAATGCATAAAGACCCGTAAGCACAAGCAACAGGGCCCCGAATTTTATGAAGTTCCAATTTATTTTCATCTGTTAATATTTATTGTTTTTTAATGGTTAAATGTAATTCGCCAATTAACATATTGGTTGGTATCAACTTTATTGTTATGGCCCATTTCATTGCTTTAATTTTATTATTTTTTATGGACAATATTTAATTCCTTTTTAATTTTTGGCACTTCCAATCCAATATCTCCAGCCCCCAAGGTTATTAAAACATCGGGGTTTTGGGCCACTATTTCTGAAATCAAATCCGACTTTTCAATTAATTTTTTCCTTGGACTTATAATTTTATCCAACAACCATTGGGAGGTTACCCCTTCAATTGGTTTTTCCCTGGCCGGATAGATTTCCAACAGCAGCAAACTCGGAAAATTGGACAGGCTTCTCGCAAATTCATCTACAAAATCCCTTGTTCTGGAAAATAAATGCGGCTGAAAAACGGCCAATACCTTTTTACCGGGATGCATTTCGGAAACCGCCTGAAAAGCGGCATCAATTTCGGTGGGATGGTGGGCATAATCATCTATGAACACAAAATTGGAATGCTTTATCTGATAGGAAAACCGCCTTTGCACCCCTTTGAATGTGGCCAAGGCCGCTGCCAAATTTTCCGGGGATGAACCGGCCTGAATTGCCATGGCATAAGCCACCAATCCATTGAGAAGGTTATGTCTTCCCGGTTTATTGAATCTGACCGATCTAAGACTGGCCTCCGGAGAATCCAAATCAAAAATATAGGACCCCTGGTCTACTTTAATATTTCTAATGCAATAATCGGAGCCATCCTCAATACCATAGGTAATCCCCTCCAACGCCAAGCCTTTGCGTACAAACAGCTTACCGTTTGGCTTTAAGCATTGTACAAAATCCCGAAACGACTTATGAAGCGCTTCACTATTGCCGTATATATCCAAATGATCCGCATCCATAGAGGTAACACAGGCTACATTAGGTGACAACCGAAGAAAGGAACGATCAAATTCATCTGCCTCTACTACAGAATATTCAGATCCTTCCAATAAAAAATTACTGTTGAAATCTTCCGAAATCCCGCCCAAGAATGCCGTAATCGGCGTTCCGGTCTCTTTCAATAAATGTGCCAATATACAGGAAGTGGTCGTCTTTCCATGGGTACCTGCCACCGCAAAACAAAAAGTGTCCTTAGTTATCAATCCCAACACTTCAGAACGCTTTTTTACTTGAAAGCCGTGGTCCATAAAATAATTAAACTCCCTATGATCTTTTGGTACTGCCGGCGTATATACCACCAAAGTATTGTTGGCATCCAAAAATGTCCTGGGCACCAATTCCAAATCATCGTCATAATGCACTTGAATGCCCAGATCCACCAAATCCTTTGTCAGCGGTGTCTCGGTCTTATCATAGCCGGCAACTTTCTTTCCTATAAATTTAAAATAGCGCGCAAGGGCGGACATACCAATACCACCAATCCCTATAAAGTAGACGCTATGTATATCTTTTATGCCCATTTTCCTATTGTTGTACCAATAATTTTTCTATTTCATCTACGATTTCCCTGGTAGCGTTGGGTTTGGCCAAATTCTTGATATTGGCCCCCAACTTCTTGCCCAAGGTCCCGTTATTGACCAAATCCGAAAATACGGTTCCAAACTTTTCGTCCAATTCCGTTTCTTTGATCATAATGGCCGCCTCCTTTTCCACCAAGGATTGGGCATTTTTTGTTTGATGGTCCTCCGCTACGTTGGGGGACGGAATAAAAATTACAGGCTTTCCTACTATGCACAGTTCGGAAACCGAACCTGCCCCGGCCCTGGAAATAATAATATCTGCCGCCCCATAGGCCAAATCCATCCTATTTAAAAAGGCCGTTACCTTAACATCCGCACTTTCATATTTTTTATATTCATCATAGTAGAGCTTACCACTTTGCCATACTACCTGAATACCATGTTCCTTAAAAAAAGGCAAACTCCGTTCAACAAGAATATTTACACGTCTTGCCCCCAAACTACCGCCCAGGACCAATAGAGTGGTTTTACCTGGCTTTAAGCCAAAGAAATCCATAGCCTCTGCCATATTCTCTTTCAGGGAGACCAAATCGCTACGTACAGGGTTACCCGTCATTACAATCTTATCTTTTGGAAAAAATTTCTCCATACCATCATAGGCCACACATATTTTGGCCACTTTGCCCGCCAATAATTTATTGGTGATGCCCGCGAAGGAATTTTGTTCCTGCAATACGCACGGAATCCCCCTGCCCGATGCCACCTTCAAGAGGGGACCACTGGCAAAGCCCCCCGTACCTACAACGGCATGGGGTTTAAAATTTCGCACTATGTTTGCTGCCTTTATCAAACTACTTATCACTTTAAAAGGAAACATTAAATTTTTAAAAGTGAGCTTCCTTTGCAACCCACTTATCCATAAACCTTCTATGCGATACCCTGCCTGGGGCACCTTTTCCATCTCCATCCTATCTTTTGCCCCTACAAATAAAAATTCGGCATTGGGATACCTGACCTTCAGTTCATTTGCTATGGCAATGGCGGGATAGATATGTCCACCTGTGCCTCCTCCCGATAATATAAATCTATAACTGTCCACTTAATATTTCTAAAGGGTTGGTCCCATCCAATTCCCCTGCCTCGGATTGGACATGTTTATTGCTTGCACTGAGAATAATTCCTATAGCCAAACAGGTCATCCAACTTGAGGTACCGCCACTACTGATCAATGGTAGGGTCTGACCGGTAACGGGAAAGAGTTCTACGGCCACCGCCATATTTATCAACGCCTGAAATACTATGGGCAACCCAACCCCCAAAACCAAAAGTTTCCCAAATACGGTTCCATTGCCATTGGCCACTACTACTATCCGAAAAAGCAATAACAAATAAAAGAACATCAGCACAAAGCCCCCCAACAGTCCGTATTCCTCCACTATAATGGCGTATATAAAGTCGGAAGAGCTTTGTGGCAAAAAATTCTTCATCACGCTCTTTCCTGCTCCATTGCCCACTATTCCCCCTGTAGCAATGGCTATTTTTGCCTTTTCAATTTGATAATCGGCCTCCGTATCCTCAGGATTGGAAAAGCTTTCTATTCTGCTCATCCATGTATCTACCCTATTGGGAAATAGATCCGGCACTGCCTTGGCCGTTAAAATGAACAATGTTAAGCCCAAAATGCCGGCCGCAACAATTCCCAACAGATACTTAAAGGGATACCCCCCTATAAAACATAATAACAGGACCATGGAAAATAAAATACCGGCCGTAGAAAAATTGGCAGGCAATATTAGCACTACAACCAAGAAAACCGGTAACCAAAGCGGCAGGATACTCTCCTTAAAAGTTATGGCCCTATCCTTTATTTTTGTCAAATATCTGGCTACATAAATCATCAGCACCACCGTGGCCAAATTGGAAGTCTGAAAAGTAAAACCAACAATGGGGATACGGATCCACCTACTTGCATTGGCCCCATCTATAACCTGCCCTTGGGCAAGGGTATAAATCAATAAAAGCAGCACCACAGGCATTGCAATCAAGGACAGCCCCTTAAAAAAATGTGTAGGAATACGGTGTACCCCGTAAATAATACCAAATCCCATTAATAAAAGAATGGCGTGCTTTACCAGATAACCAATAGTGGTACCATTGCCCACCACGTATACCAAATTACTACTGGCACTATAAACAGGTAAAAATGAAAACAAGGCCAAAAGGGCCACCACTGCCCAAATTGCTTTATCCCCATTAATTTTGTTTAAAAATCCGAACACCCCTTATAATTTTTTTATTGCCGCTTTAAACTGATTTCCCCTATCCTCATAGTTCTTGAAAAGATCGAAACTGGCACATGCCGGGGAAAGCAATACCGTATCTCCCCGCTCCGCTATCTTATAGGCCACCTTTACGGCCTCCTCCATTGCAAATGTTTCCACTATCAGATCCACCACATTGCCAAAGGCATCCACTATTTTGGAATTATCCGTCCCCAAACATATAATGGCCCTTACTTTTTCACGTACCAAAGGCATTAATTCCTTGTAATCGTTCCCTTTATCCACCCCTCCTACGATCCACACCGTAGGTGTTTTCATACTATCCAGGGCATAGTAGGTAGCATTTACATTGGTAGCTTTAGAATCGTTGATATACTGTACATGGTGAATTTTCAGTACTTTTTCCAACCTATGCTCCGCTCCCTGAAAATTTTCTATACTTCTTCGTATGGTTTCCTTTCTAATACGAATCAATTTAGCCGCCGTTGTGGCCGCCATTGTATTCTTTACATTGTGTTTTCCTTCCAAAGCCAAAGCATCTGTAGTCATTTCTATAGTGTTATTATGTGTCTTAATAATTATTTTATCGTTCTCTAAATACGCCCCTTCATCTAACTTTTTATTGATGGAAAAGGGCAATAATTTTGATCGGACCGGGTTCTTTTGCAACCATCGGACTATTACTTCATCGTCAGCATCATATATTAAATAATCTTCCTTGGTCTGGTTTTTGGCAATTCTAAACTTGGAAGCTATATAATTTTCAAATTTGTAATCGTATCTATCCAAATGATCTGGAGTAATATTGGTAAGGATGGCTATATGTGGTCTAAAATCCACTATCCCGTCCAATTGAAAACTACTTATCTCCAGTACATAGAAATCGAAATCGTTCTCCGCAACCATCCTGGCATAACTATCGCCAATATTCCCCGCCATTCCCACATGCAGTCCAGCTTCCTTTAATATATGGTTCGTCAGCATGGTAGTAGTGGTCTTACCATTGCTACCGGTAACGCCAATAAGGGTTGCCCCGGTGTACCTTGAGGCAAACTCGATTTCAGAAATAATAGGAACCCCTGCATCCCTGAGCCTTACCACCAAGGGAACCGTATCCGGAATTCCAGGACTTTTCATAACCAGATCGGCATTCAAAATCTTATCTTCGGTATGCCGTTGTTCTTCCCAATCAATATCAAAATGCTCAAGAACTTTTCTATATTCCTTCTTAATAATCCCCTTATCGGAAACAAAAACTTCAAAACCTTCCTTTATTCCCAAAATAGCCGTTCCAACGCCACTTTCTCCACCCCCCAAAACAACCAAACGCTTCATACTACCGCACCTTTAAGGTTACAATGGTTATCACCGCCAACAGTATTCCAACAACCCAGAACCTGGTTACAATTTTACTTTCGTGATATCCCTTTTTCTGATAATGATGATGTAATGGCGCCATTAAAAAAATCCTCTTCCCCTCTCCAAATCTCTTTTTGGTATACTTGAAATACCCCACTTGCAACATCACAGAGATAGACTCGGCAAAGAAAATTCCACATAAAACCGGTATCAATAATTCCTTGCGGATGATAATGGCTATGACCGCAATTATTCCTCCAATGGTCAAACTTCCGGTATCCCCCATAAAAACGGTTGCCGGATAGGCGTTGTACCATAGGAACCCTACCAAGGCCCCAACAAAGGCCGCGATAAACACTACCAGCTCCCCTACCCTGGGTATAAACATGATATCCAAATAGTCCGAAAAGATGATATTACCGGAAACCAGGGTGAAGATGCCCAATGTAAACACAATTATCGCCGAAGTTCCCGCTGCCAGTCCATCTATCCCATCGGTCAGATTGGCCCCGTTAGAGACCGCCGTTACAATAATTATGATTATGGGTATAAACACCAACCATGCATATTTTTCCATTCCATCCCCCATCCAGGAAATAAAAAGGGCATAATCCAATTCGTTATTTTTGATAAATGGCAAGGTGGTCATAGTAGATTTGATCTCCTTACCAGGTACTTGCTGTACATTATATTCTTGGACAGTTTCCGTTTTGGAATGCTCTTTCATGGTAACCTCTGGATGAAAATACAAGGTTGCTCCCACCATAAGGCCCAAAACTACCTGGCCAATTACCTTGAACCTTCCCTTTAACCCTTCTTTATCCTTCTTAAAAATTTTGATATAGTCATCCACAAAACCTATAATCCCCATCCAAACGGTAGTAACTATCAAAAGGATCACATAAATATTATCCAAGAAACGTGCAAACAACAGCACCGGGATCAAGGTGGACATAATTATGATAAGCCCGCCCATGGTTGGGGTGCCCGCCTTTTGTTTTTGCCCTTCCAGGCCCAGGTCCCTCACCGTTTCCCCAATTTGTTTATGCCTTAGGTAATTAATAATTCTTTTCCCGTATACCGTAGCCAATAACAATGATAGCATTACCGCCATAGCCGCCCTAAAGGTGATAAATTGGAAAAGCCCCGCCCCTGGCAGTTGATAGTGTTTTCCAAATATTCGAACAAATAGTATAGCATTCCCGGGTTTATTATTTTTTGTTATTCATTTTAAGATCTACCTCCAATATTTCATTTGTTTAAATCGGCCAACAATTCCTTCACCATTTTGAAATCATCAAAATCCTCCCTAACCCCGTTAGCTTCCTGATAAGTCTCGTGGCCTTTGCCCGCCACCAGAATAATATCGTGGGCCACAGCCAGTTGACAAGCTGTCTTGATGGCCTGCTTACGATTAACGATGGACAATGTTTTGTTGGCATTTTGTGCTTCCACACCGGCTTCCATCTCCTCTATGATTACTATGGGCGACTCCGACCTGGGATTATCAGAGGTAAAAATGACTTTATTGCTCAATGTTGTTGCGATATGACCCATAACCGGACGCTTAGACTTATCTCTGTCACCACCACACCCCACGACGGTGATGACATTTTCATTTCCAGTCCTCAATGTATTGATTGTATCAAGCACATTTTTCAAGGCATCCGGTGTATGGGCATAATCAACAATAGCTGTAATTCTTTCTTTTGATATATAGTACTGAAACCTTCCATCCACATTTTCCAACTCACTTAGCAGACGGAGAATTTCAAGTTTTTCCAATCCCAATAAATCCGCGGCGGCATAGATTGCCAACATATTATAGGCATTAAAATCCCCTATCAATTTGGACCAAACCTCCTTGTCACCGATCTTCAACAATTGGCCGTTAAATTGATTTTCCAATATCTTGGCCCTATAATCGGCATAGGATTTTAGGGCATAGGTATACTTTCTTGCCGCTGTGTTCTGCAACATCACCAAGCCGTTCTTATCATCTATATTGGTAAGTGCAAAGGCTTTTTTGGACAACTGATCGAACAACTTCTTCTTGGTATCCCTATAATCGGCAAATGTTTTATGGTAATCCATATGATCATGGGTAAGGTTGGTAAAAATAGCCCCTTCAAATTCCAATCCTTCCGTCCTTTTTTGGTGAATCCCATGGGAACTGACCTCCATAAAACAATACTCCACCCCGGCATGGTTCATCAGTTGCATGTATTTATTGATCGTTAAGGCGTCCGGAGTAGTATGGGTAGTAGCATACTCCTTATTATCTACCATTATCCTTATAGTGGATATTAATCCCACTTTAAAACCGGCCTTTTTGAACAATTGATAAAGCAGACTGCTAACAGTGGTCTTTCCATTGGTCCCTGTTACCCCCACCAATCTCAAATTTTTAGAGGGATTGCCGTAATAGTTGGATGCCATAATGGCCAGAGCCTTATTACCATTATCCACTTCCACATAGGTTATTTCATTATCCATCTTCCCGGGAAGCACTTCACAGACAATGGATTTTGCCCCAGAAGCAATGGCCCTATCTATATACTCATGACCATCCACAACAAGACCCTTTATGGCCACAAAAACATCGCCTTTCCCCACCTTTCTGGAATCGAAACATATCTGGTTCACCATGATGGATGTAGATCCACTTACCGCAGACAGACCAACTCCGTACAATATATCCTTTAGCGTCTTCATGATAGCACCAATACAATTTTATTCACCTTTTTCAAGTCCGTCCCCTTGGCAACGGATTGCTTCTTCACCTTGCCGTTTCCCTTCACCTCCACTTCGATTCCTAAATTTTCAAGGATCGATACGGCATCCATACCACTCATACCCTCCACATTAGGGAGTTCATCATATTTTGTATTGGAAGCTGCAAAGTATTTTTGAAAATCCTTTTCCAAATTCTTATTTTCCAATGCATCAACATCTACCTCGTCCACTACGGGAGAGCTCGCATAAATCTTTTGGGCAACGGATTTAAATACCGGACCGGATACATCGGCACCATAATATCCAACACTCTTATCCGGCTCATGAATTACCACAATACAGGAATATTTTGGGTCGTCCGCAGGAAAGTAACCGGCAAAGGTGGAAATATACCTCATTACTTCCGGGTCTTTAGAGACATAATTCTTCTGTGTAGTCCCCGTTTTTCCCGCCATTGAAAAATTGGGCGAATAGAGTTTATGTCCGGTCCCGTGCTTTTTTTCAACAACATCCTTTAACAATTGCTGCACCTTATAGGCCGTTTCCTTGGAACAGATAGACGGATTAATGACCTCCTTATCAAAATTCAAAATGGTTTTGTCCCACTCCTTTACCGCCTTAATAAGTCTGGGCTTCAACATCTCCCCATCATTGGCAATGGCATTATAAAAAGTAAGGACCTGCAATGGTGTAAGCGAAACTTCATATCCATGGGACATCCATGCCAAGGAAACCCCGGACCAACCTTTGTCCCCAGGATAACGGATTACCGGTGTTCCCTCCCCTTTTACAGGCAGACCCAATTCCCTATGTAGGTTCATATTCATGAGACGGTTGACAAATTTTTCCGGATTGTCCTTATAATTATTATTGATGATTTTGGCAAAGGCAGTATTGGAAGATACCTCAAATGCCTTGGCGGCTGTTATTTTGCCATACCCCCGTACTTGGCGTCCCTAACCGTTCGGTTATAGACCTTAAAAGTGCCTTTTTCCGTATCAATTACCGTATTGGTGTCTATTACCTTATCCTCCAAGGCTACAACCATGGACATTAGTTTAAAAGTGGATCCGGGCTCGTGCGATTCCCCAATAGCATAATTGAGTCGTTCATAATACTTGCCATCACTGGTCCTTCCCAAATTGGATATGGCCTTGACCTCTCCGGTCTTGGTTTCCATAACGATAACACATCCATGTTCTGCATTATATTTTTCCAACTGCCCCAACAAGGCATGATGTGCTATATCCTGTATGTTGATATCTATCGTGGAGACCACGTCATAACCATCTTTGGGCTCCACAATATTATCCCAACCAATAGGTTTCCATTGCCCTTTGGCAATTTTTTGCTTCATCCTCTTACCCTCTATACCCCTTAGGTATTGTCCGAAAGCCCCTTCCAGTCCAACCCTGGTGTAGTATCCGTCCTCATCTACCCTTTCATACCCAACACTCCGCTCAGCGATCTTCCCCAAGGGATGCTCACGCACAATTTTTTGCTCAATAATAAGCCCTCCTTTATAAGGCCCCTTATTAAAAAGTGGAAACTGCTTTACGGCCACGTATTCCGAATAATCCAAATTTCTGGCAATCAGGGCATATCTATTCTTATTTGTCTTTGCCTTTCTTAGCAATTGCTGATAATGGGAAGACGTATTGCCCAGTAATTTTGCCAATGCCTCGGAAAGCGGTTTTACATTTTCCTCAAAATCCCTCCTCCCAACCGTTTCAGCATCAAATCTTAGGGTATATCTGGACACGGAGGTTGCCAACAAACTACCGTCATCGGAATATAGATTCCCTCTTTTTGGGGCTATAGTGAACATTTTTTCCGTTCGATCCATAGCCAGTTTACGATACTTTTCCCCTTCTACCATCTGTATACTGACCAATTTGACCAAAATGGCAACAGCGAACAGAAATAGGAATCCCGCCACAATATATAATCTGGTCAATATGTTTTTCTCGGTTACAGGCACTATTTTTCCGTTTCGGTTTTAACTTTTATTTTTTTAGGGGGCGTTTCGGACGGAAACAAACCATCCTGCTCCAAAATTCTCAATACAGTGGATTCCAACTTCAACTCCTGCATATCCGAACGGACATCCACAAACTCGCTCCGCAATTCTTTAACCTGCTCATCAAGGGCGGCAATTCTATGGACTTTTCCATCCGCACTATGGGAACTGGCAATCATCACCGTTGCCAAAAAGGAAACATAAATGATAAACATCCAGTTTTTGGGAGCACCGCCACTCACCAAAAACTTTCCTTTTAATATGTCCAATATTCCTTTTCTCATTATTTAAAAATTACCCCGCTATATACCTTATATATTATTGCATTATCATGAACGCTACTTAGGGCGACCAAAAAACGCTACACTTTATAAACCTCAAACCCGCTCCGCTATCCTAAGTTTGGCACTTCGCGCCCTGTTGTTCTGCTTTATCTCCTCTTTTGAAGGAACCACCAAACCCCCAACTTTTTTCATTGGGACATCTATATTCCCATAAAAATCCTTTTCGGGTTCTCCCTCAAACTGTCCGGCCCTTATAAACCTCTTAACCAGCCTGTCTTCCAAGGAATGGTAGCTTATAACACTTAACCTACCCCCTTCATTCAACAATTCCGGTACCTGTAACAAGAACTCCTTTATTACCTGTATTTCCTGGTTCACTTCAATCCTTATCGCCTGGTAGATCTGGGCCAAAATCTTATGCTCCCTATGTTTTGGCAAATACCGGCCAAGAACTTCCTTCAATTGATCGGTCGTCTTTATAGGGGCAATCTCCCGCTGTTCCGCAATAGTTTTTGCCATCGCATTGGCGTTCCTTAAGTCACCATATTGAAAAAGCACCTTCCTCAACTCCTCATAATCATAAACATTTACCACATCAAAGGCCGAAATCTGGTTCTTCTTGCTCATTCGCATATCTAGATCCGCATCAAAACGGGTAGAAAAACCCCTCTCCGCCAGATCGAATTGATGGGACGACACCCCAAAATCAGCCAAAATTCCGTCCACCTTCCTTATACCATAGAACTTCAAAAACTGTTTTATATACCTAAAATTTTCATTGATCAACTGAAAGCGGTCATCATCAATGGCATTGGGCAAGGCATCCTCGTCCTGATCAAAGGCCAAAAGCCTACCATTTCCCCCCAGTCTTTTCAATATCTCCCTAGAGTGTCCACCGCCGCCAAACGTCACGTCCACATAAACTCCATCAGACTTTATATTCAGCCCATCAACGGACTCTGTCAACAATACGGGGCTATGATAGATCATCATCGTCATCTCCCATTACTTCCTCGGCCAAACTTGCAAAGTCCTCTGCCGTTTCCTCCAATACCCTTTCATAGTTGTCCTTGTCCCATATCTCAACAATGTTGATTGCCGAACTCAATACCACTTCTTTCGTAATTCCCGCCACATCCACCAAATTTTTAGGGATCAACAACCTACCGGTAGCATCTATTTCCACCACCTTTACCCCCGCGGAAAATCTTCTTATGAAATCGTTGTTCTTTTTCTTGAACCGGTTCTTTTTGTTCATTTTCTGCATCAACAGATTCCACTCTGCCATGGGATACAGCTCCAAACAAGACTGAAAAACAGAACGTTTAACCACAAAACCGTCATTGATTACAGGAGACATTTGATTTTTAAGCGCTACAGGAAGCATTACCCTTCCCTTGGAATCGGCCTTGCAATCATATGTCCCAATGAAATTAATCACTTAAAGTAGCTGGTTTTTAATTTAATAACTCAAATATATAGAAATTATTACCACAATTTACCACAAAATACCACTTTGTTAATAAATTACCGACTTTGTCTACAAATAACACCTTGATTACTATCAAAAATTTTCACGGAATCCCGCACCACAAAAATTATATCAACAAAAATTTATTATTAAATATTGCCGTTCCAAAAACTTGCCTATACTTGCATTATATGGAAATGCCTATATTTGCCAACTAAGATCAGAAGCTATCCTTAAATGGAAAAAAAGATAATTACAGAGGGGAAATACCGATATATTGAAATGGGTGAAGGAACACCTATTATAATATTACACGGTCTAATGGGGGGATTGAGCAATTTTCATGGGGTTATGAATCATTTTCCGCCTAAAGGTTATAAGGTTTTGGTCCCCGAGCTTCCCATATATGATATGCCCTTACTCAAGACCAATGTAAAAAGCTTTGCCAAATTTCTGGAAGGGTTCATAGAACACAAGGCCCTTAAAGAAGTTATTTTACTAGGCAATTCATTAGGAGGGCATATTGGCCTGCTCCACACCAAATTATACCCAAAAAAGGTAAAGGCGCTGGTAATTACAGGTAGTTCCGGATTATACGAAAGTGCCATGGGGGATGGTTATCCCAAGCGTGGCGACTATGAATTTATAAAGAAGAAGGCCCAGGATGTATTTTACGATCCTGAGGTAGCCACCAAGGAAATTGTAGACGAAGTCTTTGCTACGGTGAACGATCGTATTAAACTGGTAAAAACTTTGGCCATTGCCAAAAGTGCCATCAGGCACAATATGTCCAAGGATCTACCACATATGTTTACTCCTACCTGTATTATATGGGGGAAAAACGATAGTGTGACCCCACCTAATGTGGCCGAAGAATTCCATGCGCTGCTTCCTGATTCCGATTTGTTTTGGATCGAGAAGTGCGGGCATGCCCCAATGATGGAACATCCACAGGAATTTAACACTGTCCTTGACGCCTGGTTGGAAAAAAGAAATTTCTAAACAAAAGTTAATACCTACAACCTTTAAAAGCAAACCAATGAAAATTAAGTCGGCCGACTTTGTCATGAGCAATTCCAACGTAGCAAATTGCCCAAAGGAGCATTTGCCGGAATACGCGTTCATTGGCCGCTCCAATGTTGGAAAGTCTTCTCTGATCAACATGCTCACCCAAAGAAAAAATTTGGCCAAAACATCCGGAAGACCCGGAAAGACGCAACTTATAAATCACTTTAAAATAAACGAAAATTGGTTTTTGGTGGATCTCCCCGGTTATGGCTATGCCCGTGTGTCCAAAAAGGACAAGAAAACCTTTCAAAAATATATCACCGATTACTTTATAGAGCGCCAGCAATTGATATGCGCTTTTGTTTTGATCGATATAAGGCATGAACCGCAAAAAGTGGATATGGAATTTTTGGAATGGATGGGAGAAAACCAAATTCCGTTTTGCATAATCTTTACCAAAGCGGACAAACTGAAACCGAAGTCTATAGAAAACCACGTCAACACTTATATTAAAAAATTATTGGAAGGTGTTTGGGAAGAAGCTCCCCATTATTTTGTCACCTCTTCGTCCAATGGTATGGGCCAAGAAGAATTGCTTGACTTTATCGAGGATTTAAATACCAATTTTTTCAAGGCTATAAATTAGTTTAATGTTCAAAGTTATAAAGTTTAAAGTTGAGCGTAGTCGAATCGAAATATTCAGACATGAGTAGTGAGTATTGAGTAGTTGGAATTGAAAAATCAGAAACCTAAAAACCGGATAGAGGCTTTTGTTTAAAATCTAATGTTTTCAAATAATATCCAGCATCTATGTCTGGTCCATCTCGTTATGATCTAAGTAAACTACCTCGGGGCAATCCTGATGGCTATCGGGACACGAGGCATTGAAAGGAAATTCAAGTTTGATTTCGACGCAAGCGTCGGAGCATTTAAATCTCGATTATCGAGGAAAAGCTGTTATTTGAGTTTTTGAAAGCTTTAAAGGTACAAGTGTACAGCTAAAGCACGAGTGTGACACTCGCGCTAACGAGACATTAAGACAACTTTCCCTGAACGGCCAAAATTAGATCCTCTTCAGTTTTCATGGCATCTATTTCTTTTTTAAGAAGAAATTCCTGAAGTAGACCTTCCTTTAAAATGAATACCTGCGGGAAGGCCTGTTTATTAAGACTTTCTTCCGGATACCGTTTTTTAAACTCGTCCCGATGAAGAAATTCCATTTCCAGACCGGAACCCTGCCTAAATTCTATCCATTTCCTATGCTCGGAAAAAAAGCCATAGGTTATGGCACATAAATTACAACGGTAGGAGTTTGAATCCAAAATTTTATGGATACTATCCAAAAGGGCATTGCCGAACCCGGAATCGGTATTATACACAAACACAAGTCGCACCGCTAGGAGATCACCCATCATTATAAATTAAAAGCCATCATGGGCAACTTGGTCGGTGAACACCTACTGTACCTAACAGTGGTTTAAGTGTCAGGGATGACGAATAGGGTATGGCACCTATTTTTTTAACTCTAATTTTTCTGCAAAATAATCACAGAAATCCTTCATGGTAGCCGTCATTTTTTCATCCTGGGTGGCCTTCATAAAAGTGTCGGACAAAGAAACAAGGGTTTGATGGAAAAAGACTTTCATTTCATCTACCGGCATATCTTTTGTCCATAGATCGATCTTCAACGATTCCTGGTTTTTACTATCCCATACGGACAATAGCATTGCCTTGGCCTTTTCATTGAAGACGCCCCCATCTTCCGCGGACCAGCTTAGCTCTTCGGGAACCCTGTTTTCATCCAATCCAACCCTTAACGTAATTTCCGATGTATGTAGTTTTGCCATTGTTTATTTTTAGTATTTGCATTCACATTTACGGCCTTCTAGGCTTATAGCCCGACCTTTTAAAAAGTTCTTCCTCGGGCAGAATCAACATTTCCTGTAACGTAATTTTATTATTGTCCATAAAGGCCTTGACAATTCGCCACCCCATATATCGCCCAATTTTACCGGGCGATTCGTTATCCAATTCCAATTCAAACTTTGAGAAAGGGGCCGGGTCCAAAAAACGGGGGGCCAATTTACTGTTGGTACTATACAACATTTCACGCTCAATAAAGTAGCGCCAAATCTGTTCCTCGTTGGCTATGGCCCAATCCAATTCCTCTGGTGCATAGCCCATGATGATCGCTTTATTTTTTTGGGGCATAAGTTTTTCCATTAAATAAAGTTCCTTGCCATAATAAACAAGTTGCGATAAAAAAGTACGGTCCCTTGGTGGAGACACAATGGTTTTGGCAAAGGCACTGGCCACGTCACGGGTCAAAAACTTCCTATCCAGATCATTGGCAATATACCTGGAAATACCTTGATAAAATTTATGGGTACCCCCCAAATAATTATCAAGACCAATAAGAAGCAAACTATCCGTTAAGATAACCCTATAATTATACTCCACATCATTGGTCAGTGTAACAACCTCCGGAACCTTAAATTCAGGAAAGTAATATTTCATATACCTGAACAACCACTCCATATCCTCCTTTTCATTTTTAAAATCAGGGAAAGATTTCCCAACCTCCTCCATAACTTCCATTTGCAAGGTGTCCTGCAATTTGGCCACCCATATGCTATCCGGATAATTGGCAGGAAAAAGATAAGGGTACTTTTCTTTCAAAATGGGAATATCCAAAGGCTTTGCTTCGGCAAATTCCCTATCAAACCTGTCCACCTTTATAGCTACATTTATTTTAGCGACCTCATCGGCCAATTTATCGCCGCCTTCACAACTGCAAAAAATAATAATTGGGGTCAAAACAAGGAATATGGCCTTTCGCATTATAAAGTAATTGGGTTAATGTTTTTAATATTGAACTCTAGGCTTTATTTTTACGGAGCAAAGTTAAGTTTTTAAACCTTATAAATTGTTCATATGCAGACCGAAAAAGTTATAGACCACATTGTAACATGGTTGCAGGAATATGCCAACAAAGCAAATATAAGGGGGTTTGTAATTGGAATTTCGGGTGGTATAGATTCT
The DNA here is from genome assembly GCA_041392165.1 of Flavobacteriaceae bacterium. Taxonomy (GTDB): domain Bacteria; phylum Bacteroidota; class Bacteroidia; order Flavobacteriales; family Flavobacteriaceae; genus Arenibacter. The sequence continues at coordinate 969,259 of JAWKMN010000001.1, read as the reverse complement.
GCCGTAACCTCTACCTTATGTGCAAGAACAGGACTACAACTTTTATGTTTGGAAATGCCCATACACCAGGCCGAAAACCAAGTTGCCAGGGCTTCAGACCATATAAAATGGCTTAAAGGGCACTACCCCAACGTTGAAAGTTTGGAGGTAAACCTTACGCCCACATTTGACAGTTTGGTCAATGCCCTGCCCAAAGTAGACAATGAGGAGGATAGATTTATGTCCTTGGCAAACACAAGGGCAAGGTTAAGAATGACCACCTTGTATTACTTTGCCGCGTTGAACAAGCTGCTAGTGGCTGGAACTGGAAACAAGGTGGAAGATTTTGGCGTTGGCTTCTATACGAAATATGGCGATGGCGGGGTAGATATAAGTCCGATTGCCGATCTACTTAAAACCGAAGTATACGAAATTGCCAAGGTACTGGGCATTAACGAAGACATTATTAAGGCCGCTCCTACGGATGGCCTATGGGGCGATGACAGAACGGACGAAGATCAAATTGGGGCATCCTATCCAGAATTGGAGTGGGCCATGCAAATGGATGAAAAAGGAATAGCGGATACGGATTTTTCCGATAGGCAAAAAGAGGTTTTTCGGATATACAAAAAATTTAACCGTGCCAACCAACATAAGATGGCACCAATTCCGGTTTGTGAAATTCCATATTCGTTAAAATGAACCTCTCACCTAGGAACCAAGTGATTAAATCGAAAAAATAGGTAAAAATTTTTGATTATGGATAAAAAAATGAAGCTTTGTCTACCTAATTAGATATTTTAACCCTACATTGCATGTCAGTATTTTTAGACATGATTATTGATGTTGAAATATAGAAAAATAACCTAACATGATCAAAATTTTAATTGCTGATAATCATCCCATAGTAAGGATGGGCGTAAAACAGGTCTTGGATTCGGTTTCAGATATCCAAGTGATCGCCGATGCATCTACCACCTCGGAATTATTCCATAAGCTGGAACTTTTTAATCCGGATGTCATTCTTTTGGAAATGGATATCCCGGAAATTAATGGCATTGCTACCCTTAGAAAAATAAAAAAAGAGTACCCCAACATAAAGGTTTTGATCTATAGCGGTCAATCGGAGGACGTTTATGCCCTGAGCACCATCCGTGCCGGCGCTTTTGGCTATCTTTCCAAAACATCGGATATAGACTATATTATTAGCGCCATACGCAAAGTTAGCGAAGGCAATATGTTTATTACCAATGAATTGGCGCAACGTCTTGCTTTTGACGAGGGTACGCAAAAACCGAGAAGGTTCTTTAGAAAACTTTCCACAAGGGAGGTAGAGGTCCTTAAGCTCCTCGCCAGTGGAAAGCGAAATAAAGAGGTTGCCCAAGGTTTGGACCTGAACGAAAAAACCGTAAGTACGTATAAAGCGCGCTTAATGCGCAAACTTAATGTAGACAATTTAGTGGATTTGTTGCAGCAGGCCAAAGCTCTGGAATTGTACTAGTGCATAATACAACCAACCAATAAAAAAGACCGATTTCCTTTTCATAGGACTTCGGCCTTTTTTTATCGAATTCCTAAGAAAGAACCCTGTTAAGTTTTTTGTTCAACAATACGTTGAGCTGTATATAGTTCATAATCTCCTCCATGGTTTCCATATTTCCTTCCTGATTATCAATGGTGTTCTTCTGAAGGGAACCTATCCTCTTTTTTATCAGGTAACATCTCAAGGTCAATATAGTTTCGCTCACCAACTGGGAAATCCCTACTTTTTTATCCTTCGGGTATATATCCTTTCGTTCCCACTGATGCAACACGTACTTTTCCTCTTCCATTAAGATAGAAGAAATTTCCGATGCCATTTCTTGGTCCAAATTTGCCATAAAGTTGGTAATGGAAAATATTTCTTTCCCATTAAGATCTTCCATCAATCTGTAATAGATATTTCTGAACTGCTCATTTGCGAGCTCAATTTCATCGTCCTGAAGGTCCAGATATATCTTTTCGTAAACTTTGGCTTCCAAGGACTCGGGTTCCAGTTCCAGATCGCCCTTTTCGTTCTCCTTTAGGACCAGATCCTCGAATTGCTGCTCCGATCCCCCATAAAGCAGCAACATCTCTATAATCTTTCGCTCCAATTCATATTGTACATCAACCTTCTCCCGCATGGGTTCGTTCCTGACCACATCAAAAGTTTGCTGCTCCTGTTTTAACTTCTTATTGGCATCGGACACCTCCTTTTTCCCAATCTGCGCCAAAGTATTGAACAGGACCTCCTCGGAAATATTCATGATCTGGGCACACTCCTGTACATAGATCTCCTTCTGTATCCGGTCTGGGATCTTAGAGATACTATGAACAATATCCCTAACCGTATCCGCTCTCTTAACAGGGTCGTTGGCCGCTTCCTGTACCAACAAAGAAGCTTTGAACTGAATAAAGTCCTTCGAATTCTCCTCTAGATAGAGCACCACCTCCCCATAATCGTTTTTTTTGGAAAAACTATCCGGATCCTCTCCTTCCGGAAAGGAACATACCTTTACGTTCATCCCCTGTTCCAGAATTAGGTCTATCCCCCTAAGGGATGCCCGTAATCCTGCCGCATCCCCATCGAACAAAACCGTTATATTCTTGGTAAGCCTGTTGATCAATCTGATCTGATCCGGGGTCAGGGCCGTACCACTGGAGGAAACCACATTGTGAATCCCGCATTGATACATCTGAATAACATCTGTATAGCCTTCCACCAGATAACAATTGTCTTCTTTGGCAATAGCCTGTTTTGCGAAATAGATACCGTAAAGCACCTTGCTTTTGTGGTAAATATCGCTTTCCGGAGAGTTTAAATATTTGGCCGCTTTTTTATCGTTTGTCAATATCCTACCACCAAAACCCAGTACCCGACCACTCATACTGTGAATGGGAAACATAACACGGCCCTTAAAACGGTCAAAAGTCTTTTTATTGCCCCCAGCCGTTGTATCCTCCTTGACAATGGTAAGACCGGTTTTCTCCAAATAATCCAATTGGTACCCCTTGTCCAGGGCAGCTTTGGTAAAACCATCCCATTGATCCAAACAATAGCCCAGATCGAACTTCTTGATGGTATCGTCCGTAAATCCGCGTTCCTTAAAATAACTTAGACCAATGGCCTTGCCTTGCTCCCTTTCCCATAAAACTTCCGTGAAATATTTTTGGGCAAATTCGGAAACCACGTACATACTCTCCCTTTCATTGGTCTGTTCCTTTTGCTCGTTGCTAAGTTCCGTTTCCTCAATTTCAATATTGTACTTTCTGGCCAGATATTTAATGGCTTCGGGGTAAGAAAAGTGTTCGTGCTCCATCAAAAATGCCACCACATTCCCTCCTTTGCCACTACTAAAATCCTTCCATATCTGTTTCACCGGAGAAACCATAAAACTAGGGCTGCGCTCATCGGTAAAGGGACTCAATCCTTTAAAGTTGGACCCTGATTTTTTCAATTGTACAAAATCCCCTATTACCTCCTCCAAACGGGCAGTCTCATATACTTTGTCTATAGTGGTTTTTGAGATCAATCCTTAGATTTTTTAGTAGGTTAAAGATAGTACTTTAAGGCCTGTTGAAAAAAGGAAAAAACATCTGTATCCAATAAATATTGGCTAAATTGCAATTTTCATTTAGAAGTACCAATAAACAGGAAATGATATTATTTCTAGGAACCAAACCAGGAAAAACAACTTCAAAATTGCTTCAAAATGTGGTTTGCCCCTATTGCGGGAACAAAGACACCCTAACAGCAGTAACAAACACCACCTATTTTCACTTATTCTGGATTTCCCTTTTTAAAGTAGGCACCTATTCCTCCATAAGCTGCTCCCATTGCAAAAGAACTTATTACAAGGATGAATTTACGGAAGAAATGGAACAACAACTATCAGCCCAAGATAAAACTCCTACCGCCTTGGGAAAGTGATCCTTTTTTCAAGGTTCCCAAATTTCCATTGTCGCATATTAATCCAGGTCCAACCTAAGCCCCAAAGAAATATTATTTTGTTTTAGATCCTGATTCTTAAAAATGGGGGATAAATTATATTTTGCATATAAACTTAAATCCCCAATCCCAATATACCCCCCTAGTCCATACATAAAATCATTGGTTTCAAAATCCCGCTTGGTCTTGTCCTTAACTTTTTTACCATCTTCAATATACTTGAGTTTTTGCATGGTCTCAATATTAACTCCAGCAAAGCCACCAATACCTATTTTAAATTGATTATTATTCAAATAGCGTATCCGATCCGCTCTATCCAACTTTTTTGAAGGACCAAATTCCAAATAAACAGGAAGAACCATATAGGTCGTCCTAAACTTTGATTTCTTTAGATCGATCGGAAATCGTTCCAAGGAAATGTTCGTTCCTTCCCGCACTAAATATTGGTTATCCTTTAGGTTGAGTTTGTTCCATTGAAGGGAAAGTCCATATTTGATCCTCCAAAAATTGGAGTGTTCAAGAATTCGGGTTTTCCAATTCCACCCCACTTCCACAAAACCGGAACTACCAACCTTATAAGGCGAATCCCTTAAGTTCGCTCCTTCTATAATCGCATTGTTGAAACCTATGGCCAACAACATATCATTTGAAGTACGTATATCGTATTTTACAGGATTTCTATTTCCTAGTATTTTCAAACCCCTTTTGCCCGCCCCTACGACTACAGAAAATCTGTTCTCCTTAAGGGTGTCTTGAACAGGGGTATAATTATTGCGTTGGATCAATGCAATTTTATTGTCGATAATTATCAACCTATTCTCAATATTTTTAGCATGTTTTTCTGCTGCTGACCTTTTAAGAATTTCAGCCTGTTCTATTGTAATTTCTCCCTTCTCGATTTGTATGTTAATAAGATTTACTTCTCTTTTTAGTGCCTCTCGTTCAGAATTTCTGACAATTTCCTTACTTTTCTCCAACCTGTCCACTTGCCATTCCTTCGACTCTTGCTCTTGTGCGATCAAATTCGGGCCCAGAATGAAAATAAAAACAAACCCAAAACACCTTACAACTTTTCCCATAATAAATTTTGATTTAGTATTCCCTCCCCCAACTCCCCCAATGGGAGAGCGGGCTATGGGAAATGATTGATGATTAATGAATTTTTTAGTTATTTCTTGAGGCAACCGCCGTCTTAACCTTAACGTACCCCTCTTTTAGCATTTCGAATATTTGTTCCCGAAAAGTTTGGTCCAATTCCCCCTCAACATCAGCCAGTAATGCTATGGCATCTACACGATGGTTGTTCCTAAAGGCCTTTTCCGAAAACAATTCTTTTTGGGCTTGTAGCAGGAGCAAATCTACTTCGGCATCGGTCACGGAGAGATTATTTTCCTCCATTAACTTAACCCTTGCAACCACCTCCTCTATTTTAGCTTTGATAAGGCTATTGGCCTCCATTAATCCTTTTTCCTTCCCTTTTAGATCAGTAGAATCATTAACAGCGGCTACATTAGGAATTTTGTTGTCGTCCGTAAATTCCGGTCCCGCTTTATCCCTGACTATTTTAGTTGCTTTTTTACCCGTTTCCTTCTCAACTATTTCGGAAGCCACCTTGTTTGAAATAATGTACTCTTGGGGTTTTACCGTATTTTCATTGGGAACCCCCCTATGATTTTCCTTGGCTACCGGACTAGGAACTGTTACGGTCCTATACCTTTCCTTATCCAATTCCTGATTAGCATTAAAGTAGGTCATGGATAGAATCAACAATCCTATTACACTGGCCGCTATGCCAATCCGGTAATATCTCTTTTTTATCCCTCCCTTACTAGGATCCAATATGGCCGATATTTCTGCCCAGGCCCTATCTGAAGGATTAATCTCCCTTTTATCCAATTTGTCCTTAATATGCTCCTCAAATTTTATTGGTGCCATATTACTATTTTTTAATTTTAAACGAGATTTTTATGTATTGCTGAGCTTCGCCTTTCTTCTTATCCCTAAATCACTTAACTTTTCTTGTAACATTTTGCGTGCCTTGAACAACTGGGATTTGGAGGTATTTTCCGATACTTCCAACATATCCGCTATTTCCCTATGGCTATATCCTTCAACTGCGTATAAAACAAATACCATTCTATAACCTTCGGGCAAGGCATCGATCAAAAATTGGATTTGCTCCAGATCCATATCAGAGGACACCGAAATTTGACTGTCGGAATTCCGCTCATATACTTCATCATCATAAATTACAGGCTGGCTTTTCCTCAAAAAGGTAATGGATTCCCTCACCATAATTTTTCTGACCCATCCCTCAAAACTTCCCTCATTCTTAAAAGTGTCCAAATATTTATAGACCTTTACAAAGCCAACTACCATTACATCCTCGGCAAATTGAAGATCCTTAATATATTGTCTACAAACGCTCAACATCTTAGGGGCATACCTATCGTACAACCACTTTTGAGCCTCCAAACTACCAGATTTGGCCTTCTTAAGCAGTAACCTCTCGTTATTGTAAAAAGAAATAATTTTCAAATCCTTAAAATTTGTTTGTTATAAAGGTAGACGACTTCAATTACAAAATAGTTGCCTATAGTATTGAAGAAATTAAAATAAATTATAAGTAATTGATTTTAAGAGGATAACACCTACTTTTTACGATCTACCACATAGTTCACCATAAGTTTAAGTGAACTCTTATATTCCGAATCCGGATAGGCATCCAATAGGGCCAAGGCTTCCCCTTTATAAGCCATCATCTTTTTTACGGCATATTCAAGTCCACCGTTTGCCTTTACAAAGGCAATGACTTCCTTGACGCGCTTTTTATCCTTGTTGTGGTTCTTGATAGAATTGATCAACCATTTTTTTTCGGTCTTGGAACATGTATTAAGAACGTATATCAGCGGTAAGGTCATTTTTTGCTCCTTTATATCGATTCCTGTGGGCTTGCCGATTCTTTCCTCCCCGTAATCGAATAGGTCATCCTTTATTTGAAAGGCCATACCAATTAATTCTCCAAACTTCCTAAAGGTTTCCACATCCGGGGAATCCGGTTTTACGGAACAGGCTCCCAAACTACAACATGCTGCTATCAAGGTTGCCGTCTTCTGCCGTATAATATCGTAATATACCTCCTCGGTAATATCCAAGCGCCTCGCTTTCTCAATTTGAAGCAATTCCCCTTCACTCATTTCCCGCACGGCCACCGAAATAATTCTAAGAAGATCAAAATCTCCATGGTCTATAGATAACAGAAGCCCTTTTGAAAGTAGGTAGTCCCCTACCAATACTGCAATCTTGTTTTTCCAAAGGGCATTTACCGAAAAGAAGCCGCGGCGCTTATTGCTATCGTCTACCACATCATCATGGACCAGGGTGGCCGTATGTATCAGTTCTATGACCGATGCCCCCCTATACGTTCTTTCGTTTACTTCTCCATTATTCAATAGTTTCGCTGTAAGAAAGACGAACATTGGGCGCATCTGCTTCCCCTTTCGGTTAACGATATAGTAAGTAATCCTATTTAACAAGGCAACCTTGGAAGACATGGATTCATAGAACTTTTTTTCAAAAAGTTCCATTTCCTGATTGATCGGTTCCTTTATTTGGGATACAATTTTCAAAGGATATTTAGGCTATTTCGGACTGTTTGTTCAGTTCCGTAAAATTAGGTAAAAAAAGATAGTAATTAACCCCCAGTGATGGTTATGTAACCCCAATTTAGAGATTTCGACGAGTTTATAAAGGAAATCGGCAAAAAAAACAAGTTACTTTCCCCCAACCGGATTTTCTAGGATTTATTGGCCAACTGTCCGCAGGCCGCATCAATATCCTTTCCCCTGGAACGCCTTACCGTTACCGTTATACCATTTTTTTCCAGAGTATTTACATACATTTCAATGGCGGCATTATTTGCTTGCTTAAATTCCCCGTCATCTATTGGATTATATTCGATAAGGTTCACTTTGGAGGGAGCAAACTTACAGAAATCTACCAGGGCATCTACATCCCTTCGGGTATCATTGATACCTTCCCATACCACATATTCATAGGTAATCCTACTTTTTGTTTTTTGGAACCAATATTCAAGTGATTCCCTTAGGTCGGCCAAGGTAAAGGTGGCATTGAAGGGCATTATGGAAGTCCTTATTTCCTCTATAGCTGAATGCAGGGAAACCGCCAATTTAAATTTCACCTCCTCGTCTGCCATTTTTCGAATCATTTTAGGCACCCCAGAAGTAGATACGGTAATACGCTTGGGGGACATCCCCAATCCTTCGGGAGAAGTTATCTTGTCTATAGCCTTAAGCACATTGTTATAATTCATCAACGGCTCTCCCATTCCCATAAACACAATATTGCTCAGTGGTCGGTCAAAATACAACCTACTTTCATTGTCAATGGCCACCACTTGGTCATAAATTTCATCCGGATTAAGGTTTCTCATTCGTTTTAATCGGGCAGTAGCACAAAATTTACAGTCCAAACTACAGCCTACCTGACTGGACACACAGGCGGTAGTTCTTGTTTTGGTAGGGATCAGGACAGATTCCACTATAAGATCATCGTGTAGGCGAACGGCATTTTTAATGGTTCCGTCACTACTGCGCTGCATTTGATCTACCTTTATGTGGTTGATTACAAAATTATCCTCCAACATCTGTCTGGTCTCTTTGGAAATATTGGTCATATCCCCAAAGGTATGGGCCGATTTCTGCCACAGCCATTCATAGACTTGATTGCCCCTAAAGGCCTTGTCTCCTTGGGACTCAAAGAACGATCTGAGCTGATCTTTGGTATAGGCCCTTATATCCCTTTTGTTTTTTGCAACTTCCACTTCCTAAAGATAAATGAGTTCTATAAAAAAATCCCGTCAAATCACAATTATCTGCGATACTGACGGGATTCCAATATTAATCCAATGTTTATAAAATCAACATGGCATCCCCGTAGGAATAAAATTTATATCCTTCCAAAATTGCTTCCTTATATGACTTTTTCATCAGATCGTGTCCCATAAAAGCCGAAACCATCATCAACAGTGTTGATTTTGGCAGATGAAAATTGGTCACCATGGCATTGGCAATACTAAAATCATATGGAGGGAAAACAAACTTGTTCGTCCAACCATCAAAGGTATTCAAAGTCTGTTGTGAAGAAACCGCACTTTCCAAAGCCCTCATAGCAGTTGTTCCTACTGCACAAATACGACGTTTCTTAGCTTTGGCGGCGTTGACAATTTCCGTTGCCCTTTCATCTATAATCAATTCCTCACTGTCCATCTTATGTTTGGAAAGATCCTCTACTTCCACAGGATTAAAAGTTCCCAAGCCTACATGTAGGGTAACCTCTGCAAAATCGATTCCCTTTATCTCCAATCTTTTCAACAAATGTTTGGAAAAATGCAACCCAGCGGTAGGTGCCGCAACGGCACCTTCGTGCTTGGCATAAATGGTTTGATATCTTTTTTCGTCCTCAGCCTCCACCTTTCGCTTAATGTATTTGGGCAAAGGAGTTTCTCCGAGTTCCTTTAATTTTCTTCTAAAATCGGCATAGGAACCATCATATAGGAACCTCAATGTCCTGCCCCTGGAGGTGGTATTGTCTATCACCTCGGCCACCAAGGTTTCATCATCTCCAAAATAAAGCTTATTGCCTATTCTAATTTTACGTGCCGGATCTACCAATACGTCCCAAAGACGTTGTTCCTCATTTAATTCACGTAATAAAAAAACTTCTATTCTCGCTCCCGTCTTTTCTTTATTACCATATAATCTAGCAGGAAAAACTTTGGTGTTGTTCAGCACCATTACATCGCCCTCATCAAAATAATCAATCAGATCCTTGAACATCCTGTGCTCTATTTTACCGGTATCCCTATGGATTACCATTAGTTTGGACTCATCCCTGTTCTCTGCCGGATACTCTGCCAATAATTCATTTGGAAGTTCAAAATTGAAGTGCGATAATTTCATTTAGTATATTCCTTAAATTTAAATTCATGATAAGCGGCTGCAAATATACGACTATGCAGAGGGCGATGTCAAGTAAATCCCTATATAAATAAAAATCAAACGGTCTTCACCTCAAAATTGAGATTCTTCATATCCTCCCAAAAGTCCGGATATGATTTGGATACCACTTCCGCATCATTGACGTACAGTGAAGTTTTCAGTGCCAAGGGAGCAAAGGCCATGGCCATTCTATGATCATTATAGGTATCTATGGCAATATCTTTTTTTATTTCCCTGGAAGGTTCCAGTGTTAAGCTATTGTTGGTTACAGATATGGGTGCGCCCAACTTGGTCAATTCCGCCTTTAATGCCTCCAACCTATCGGTCTCTTTAATTTTAAGGGTGTGAAGGCCCGTTATATGACAGCCTACGCCCAGACCCAAACAAGTTACGGCAATGGTCTGTGCTATGTCCGGCGCATTTGCCAGATCCCAATGGAAGACAGTATTATTGGGTGCTGCCATTTTTTTCAATATAAGCTCGTGCCCATTAAAACTGGTCTCCACTCCAAAATCACAGTAAATATCCTTAAGGACGCTATCTCCCTGAAGACTGTTCTTGTTATAGGCCGATAAGGATATTTCCGTACCTATATCACAAAGAGCAACTATACTGTAAAAATAGGAAGCGGAACTCCAATCCGATTCCACTACCTGGGTATTGGGTTCAACAATAGTTTTTGGCGACACCCTAATCGTATTTCCCTGAAAAGAACCCGCTACCCCAATTTGGGAAAGCAGGCCCAAGGTCATTTTTATATAGGGCACCGAGGTAATTTTACCAACCAGCTCCAACTCGATCCCATTTTCCAGACTTGGCGCTATAAGAAGTAATGCCGAAATATATTGACTACTGATATCCGCAGGCAAACTAACTTTATGCTTGGTCAATCTTTTACCCTTTATGGCAATGGGCGGATACCCCTCTTCCTTTAGGTAACTTATTTCCGCTCCCAAACCCCTCAACGCCTCTACCAATACTTTAATGGGCCTCTCCGTCATTCTTTGGGATCCTGTAAGGGTAACCTCTTTATTTTCCTGTGACGCAAAGTAGGCGGTCAAAAAACGCATGGCCGTACCGGCATGATGTATATCCACAACACCATTGTTGATCTGTAGCCCCTTTTGCATAACTTCCGCATCATCGGAATTGGAAAGATTATCTATTTTTATGTTAGGAAATAGGGCTTGCAGCAACAACAACCTATTGGATTCACTTTTGGATCCCGTAATTTTTACTGTTGATTTTATTAAGGTTTCCGATGGGGCAGATAAATGTAATTTCAATTTCTATGGAATTTTTAAGATGTATTTAAATTGTTTTCCGTTTCGGAACGAAAAACAAAAACAAGCTACAAATATAGTACTATTTCAACTTTTTATTATTGTGGTGGCGATTATGATCGCGTTTGGCCTTAAGGTTTAATTTTTTATCGAAAGACTCCTGTAAATTTATTCCTGTCTGATTGGCCAGGCACAGGACTACGAAAAGTACATCGGCCAATTCTTCTCCTAGATCCTTATCCTTGTCCGACTCCTTTTCACTTTGCTCCCCATACCGTCTTGCAATAATTCTGGCCACTTCCCCCACTTCCTCCGTAAGTTGGGCCATATTGGTAAGTTCGTTAAAATAGCGTACCCCATGGGCCTTGATCCATTCGTCTACGGCTTTCTGTGCATTTTCTATATTCATTATTCCCTGTTCTTTGTATCTATTTGAATGGTTACCGGTCCATCGTTGAGCAATGCCACTTTCATGTCCGCTCCAAAAATACCTGTTCCCACTTTTTTACCAAGATCTTTTTCCAATTGGGCCACAAAACTTTCATACAGGGGAATCGCAATATCCGGCTTTGCCGCTTTTATATAACTGGGCCTATTTCCCTTTTTTGTGGACGCATGTAACGTAAACTGACTAATTACCAGGGCCTCCCCTTCCTTCTGAAGCAGGGACAAATTCATGATTCCCTCCCCATCGTTGAAAATCCTGAGGTTTACGATTTTATTGGCAAGCCACTTAATATCGTCTACCGTATCTGCGCCTTCTATTCCCAAAAATAGAAGTAGTCCGTCCGAAATTTTTGAAATTACTTTTCCATCCACGGTTACACTGGCCGAGCTTACCCTTTGTATTGTTGCACGCATTACTTTTCTCCGTATATATCCATTCTATAATTTTCTTGTTCCCCGCTCAACATTTGCATATAACTTTTATACCGGCTCCAAGCCACTTTGTTTTCCTCCAACGCTTTCTTCACCGCACAACGGGGTTCGTCCAAATGCAGACAATTATTAAACCTGCACTCCCCTTTCAACTTAAAGAATTCAGGAAAATAATCCCCTATTTCTTCTTTTTCCATATCCACGATTCCAAAACCTTTGATTCCCGGGGTATCGATAATTCTGGCCCCGCATTCCAAATCGAACATTTCTGCAAAGGTGGTAGTGTGCTGCCCCTGCATATGTTGAGAGGATATTTTCTTGGTCTTCAGCTCTAATTGGGGTTCAATGGCATTGACCAAAGTGGATTTTCCCACCCCGGAATGTCCGGAGAACATACTGGTCTTTCCAAGCATCATTTCTTTTACCTTATCCACATTTTTTCCGGTTTTGGCCGAAATCCCGATACAGGTATATCCTATTTCCCTATACAGATTTGCAAGGTATTTAATCTCATCCAATTCCTCCCCATTATAGGTATCTATCTTATTAAAAAGCAAAATAGCCGGAATGTTGTAGGCTTCGGAGGTCACCAAAAACCGATCTATAAAACTGGTAAAGGTGGGCGGATTATTTAAGGTTACCATCAAAAAAACCTGATCCAGATTAGCGGCAATAATATGGGTCTGTTTAGAAAGGTTAACCGACTTTCTAATAATATAATTCTTCCTGTCCTTAATTTCGGTAATGATACCCTGTAAATTTTCAATGGCTCCGTCCACCTCAAATACCACCACATCCCCAACGGAAACCGGATTGGTACTTTTAATTCCTTTGAGCCGAAATTTCCCTTTGATCCGGCATTCGTAGAAAACTCCTTCCCCGGTTCTTACACTATACCAACTTCCAGTAGATTTATATACGGTTCCTTCCATTAAAGAGTGCTGACATATTTGTTTACAAAGAAACAACTTTAGTTTTATAATAGTGCCCAATCAAGTCTAAACCTACAGCTAATTTAATGTGTCTCTTGAGCCGTTCCTGAGTTGCAAAAATCCTTACGTAGCTATGCCTATGCCCGTTTTTGTGCCTTGGCCCAACTCAAGATCCATCATTCCCTAGCCGTCATTTAAACGTTGACTGGACAATAGCTTTTAAAATTCATCGTTGTTAAACAGATATAAATTATAAAAAAACTCTATAAATGAAAAACTTTATACTCATGGCCTGCTTGGTTATTACAGCCATTTTGGACGTAAACGCACAACAATTTAAGGTCATCACCAGTGTGGAATCCATAGTTCCCAACGGCTTGGGAAGATCGCGGATCATTAGCGCTACAGAGGACAGGGATTACAAAGAGTTCACCAGCGAACAAACAGAGGAGGACAATACCAGAAATAAATCTGACAGGGGCGACATCCGGGTAAAAAATTTTGAAGAAACAAAGCTTTTGAATTTTTACAATATAGGAGGAATCAGATTCCAGAACATTGCCGCCAATGACGCTTTGATCTCATCAAAATTAAATGCCATGGCAGCCGAGGGATGGGAATTGGCCTATGTTACCAGTGCCGTTGAAAGCGATAGCGGCAAAGACGATGGACAAGGAATATTTATAACCCGATATATATTTAAGAAATAACCTCCACAGGCTTTAAAACCGTACCCGGCCAAGTGGACCGGGTACGGTTTATAAAATATTATTTACGGCAATGCCGTACTAATCCATAATTTTCACCCTTCCTCCGGCAAACGTATTCTTATTTACCGTTTTTGGATTCCCATAAACATAAACGTCCCCACCAGCTTTGATATTTATATCTATTGCCTCGGATACGGACATTGCCGCCTCACCGGCAGCCGTTATCTTAACACTGGCATTTTCACTTAGCAACGGTTTTCCTTCAAAAACCCCTCCCGTATTTAAAACTACCTCCTGATTTATAGTTTTTCCTGAGGCCTCCACATTACCACCGGTAACACATCTCACTATTAATTGATGTACATCGAGTCCAACTTTTATTTTGGCCCCCTCCTGAGTCTTCAGTTCTATTTTTTCCTGGCTCAAAGTTTCGTTGACCATAATTCTGGCACCCTCATTCCCATCAATTAAATCTATAGTTTTAAAATACACCTCCACGAAGGTATTTTCCCCGTGAAACTTTTTATTAAGTTCCATTTTTATTTTAAGGACCCCGTTTTTATTTATAATCTGGATATCGTCCACATTGTCCCCTTTTATCAAAACCTTATTGTCATCAGATTTAATAAGGTTCACCTCAATAAGATCATATACCTTTACTTCGTTAAAATCGCCAACGGATTTATCCACTATTCGCTGGGAGAAACCTGTTAAGGACAGACCTAGAAAAGCTACTACCAAAACCTTTTTCATTATCATAATCTTTTTATTAAACATTTGGGGAAACTTCATACTATTAGCTCCCTTCACACTGTAAAGATGGTACAAAAAGAGATTTGTTACACTACATTATACAAACAATTAACTTTATTTCACAATCCTCCTTTTTACTATGCCCTCATTTTTTAACCTGAGACCAACCTACAAACATATATACCATAAAAAACCACGCATAATAGCGTGGTTTTAACGGCATACCAAATAAAATAGTTTATGAGTTGATTATCTTCTCCTGGTGATTTATGGATTCCTGATGAATTGCCTTGAACACTTTTAAAACAAATTCCTCACTTAATCCCTTTGCCTCCCCTTCTAAAATCATGGCTCCCAAAATCTGATTCCACCGATTGGACTGGAGAACGGCTACATTTTTTTGTTTCTTCAACAACCCTATACTGTCGGATATCTTCATTCTTTTCCCGAGCATTTCGATCAACTGACTATCCAAAACATCTATTTGCGTTCTTAGATTACTAAGTTGGCTATTATACTCTGCTTCGGAATCGGACTCTTTTCTAATTTTCAGATCCCTCATAATCTGGATCAATTTGGCAGGGGTTACCTGTTGTGCGGCATCACTCCATGCATTGTCCGGGTCATAATGTGTCTCGATCATAAGACCGTCAAAATTAAGGTCCAGGGCAGTTTGTGAGACATCAAAAATCATTTCCCTGTTCCCTGTGATGTGTGAAGGATCATTGATCAAAGGCATATCCGGAAATTTATTTTGAAACTCGATCGCCAATTGCCATTCGGGAATGTTCCTATATTTTGTTTTTTCATAGGTAGAGAACCCCCTATGTATGGCACCCAAATTTTTAACCCCGGCCGTATATAATCTTTCTATTCCCCCTAACCATAAGGCCAAATCCGGATTTACCGGGTTCTTTACCAATACTATTTTGTCGGTTCCCGCCAGGGCATCCGCAATTTCTTGCATTATAAACGGACTAACGGTAGATCTTGCTCCTACCCACAATAAATCAATATCATGCTCCAAGGCCAATTTCACGTGGGCAGCATTGGCTACCTCGGTACAAGTTTTCATACCGGTTTCCGCCTTTACTTTTTGCAACCACTTTAAACCTAATGCCCCTACCCCTTCAAACATTCCTGGGCGAGTTCTTGGTTTCCAGATACCGGCACGATAGTAATTTACATCCGTATCTTTTAACTCATTGGCTATACGAAGCACCTGTTCCTCTGTTTCCGCACTACAAGGCCCGGCAATTACTAACGGATGGTCCAATTTCATATCGTCCAACCATGTTCTCATTTGTTTTGAATTTTCCATTGCTATACTCTATTTTTTGTTAAGTGGTATTCCGTTCAATATTTCCTTTATTTTATTTGTACTATTCATTTCCCTATAGATACCTTCATAATCATCGGCTATCAACATTGCTTTAAACTCCTTCAAATTTTGTATATATTCCCCCAAGGTTTCAACAACATTTTCCTTGTTTTGCCTAAAAATAGGGGTCCACATGGCCGGGGAACTCTTTGCCAATCGCACCGTGCTTTCGAATCCACTGCCCGCCATATCAAAAATATCACGTTCATTTCTTTCTTTCTCAATCACCGTCTTTCCCAACATAAAGGAACTGATATGTGACAAATGCGAAACGTAAGCAATATGTTTATCATGTGCCTCCGGATTCATATAACGTATCCTCATCCCCAATTGCTGAAAGAGTTCCAAAGCTTTTTCCTGCAATTTAAAGGCCGTTTTTTCTATTTCACAAATAATATTGGTCTTCCCCATAAACAAACCTTCCATGGCCGCAGAGGGTCCGGAAAATTCGGTTCCTGCAATAGGGTGGCAGGCCAAGAAATTTCTTCTCTTGGGATGGTTATCTATCGCTTTACAAATAAGGGACTTTGTAGATCCCACATCCATAACAACGGCATCATCATCAATGGCGTCCAAAATCTTAGGAAGTTCCTGTACCATAACATCTACAGGAATACCCACTATTACGAAATCGGCCTGCTTCAACTGACCATAATCCGCCTTCTCGTCTATCAAGGATAATGATAGCGCCTCATCCAAATGTCCCTCATTGGTATCAATACCATAAATTATGGCTTCCGGACTATTGCGCTTTATATCCTTGGCGAGGGACCCACCGATTAATCCGATACCGATTACAAATACATTCATATTACATTGTTAACAGAAAAAAATGCTAAAAAACAGACAAAGAATTATTTTCCAAAACTTTATCCTTTTCAATATCCATTCTTCCCATATTCGCATTACGCTTACTTTTCAAAACCTGTTGATCGCTTCTTTAATCTTATTCGCCGTGACACATAAGGAAAAACGAATATACCCTTCTCCGTTGGAGCCAAAAATGGTTCCGGGCGTAATAAAAATATTCTTATTATAAAGCACTTCGTCAATAAACTTTTCAGAAGAAGAAACCCCATCTGGCAATTTGGCCCAAACGAACATTCCAACAGCATTTTTATCATAAGTGCATTTTAGGGTATCGGCCAAGGCGAACATTAATTCCCGTCTCTCATGATACACCTTGTTTAATTCACTAAACCATGATTCACTACTGTTCAAGGCGGCTATGGCCCCTTTCTGGATACCGTAGAACATCCCGGAATCCATATTGCTCTTTACCTTTAAAACAGCATTGATATGCTCACCGTTCCCCAGCACCATTCCAACACGCCAACCTGCCATGTTAAAGGTCTTGCTCAACGAATTTAATTCCAAGGCCACATCCTTGGCTCCCTCTATCTCCAAAATACTAATTGGATTTTGGTTCAATACAAAACTATAGGGATTATCATTGACCAATAAAATATCGTTCTCCTTGGCAAATTGCACCAGTCCCGTCAATTGTTCCCTACTTGCCGTAGCACCTGTCGGCATATGCGGGTAGCTGGTCCACATCAACTTCACTTTGGAAAGGTCCTGTCCCTTCAATTCTTCCAGATCGGGAAACCAACCTTTTTTTCCTATCAAATCATAATACCGTGGCACCGCCCCCACCAAATTGGTTACCGAAGTATACGTTGGATATCCGGGGTTGGGAATCAATACCTCATCCCCTGGGTTCAAAAAAGCCAGACTAATGTGCATAATGCCTTCCTTGGACCCCATTAAGGGCAATGCTTCATTCTGGGGATTTACCGTTACACCAAATTTATTTTTATAAAAAGACGAAAAGGCTTCCCTTAGCTCGGGCAGACCTTGATAACTCTGATATTGATGTGCCCCGTCATGGCCCAAAGCTTCTTTTACGGCGCGCTGTACCTCTATGGACGGCACCAGATCCGGACTTCCGATACCCATATTTATAATAGGCCTACCTTCGTCCATTAACCCCCTGACTTCCCTTAATTTTTTAGAAAAGTAGTACTCTTCAACGGTGTTCAATCTATTTGCCGCAATCATAATATTCTGGCATTTTTATATTCTCCCAATACTTTAAATTCTTCGGACATAATCTCCAATAGGGCCTTGGCCTTTGAAAAATGCTTGTACTTTTCAAAAGTTACATCAACGAAAAAAGAATACTTCCAAGGTGTCTGAATAATCGGAAGGGATTGAATCTTCGTTAGGTTCAGGTTGCAATCGCTCATCACATTCAAAATAGCGGCAAGGCTTCCGCGTTTGTGATCTGTAACAAACCGTACCGACGCCTTATTGATCTCTTCCTCCGGCAAGGCCTTATTTTGTGTCTTAACAATTATAAACCTGGTAGCATTATCCTTTATGGTCTGTATTTCCGAGTGTATAATTTCCAAATCGTACATTTCGGCTGCCACTTTTGGTGCAATGGCAGCTATTCCTTTTAATTGACCTTCCTGAATTCTTTTTGCCGTCTCGGCAGTATCCACATCTTCCACTAGTTTAATGTGCCTATAATTTTTAAAGAACTCATTGCACTGAAGCAGAGCCATGGGATGGGAACGTACCTCCTGAATATCATTTATGGTCTGCCCCTTTAAGGCCATAAGGTTATGGTGTATATTTAAATATTGCTCCCCTATAATATGAAGGTTATTGTGAAAAACCAAGGCATAGTTGGGTATAATGGATCCGGCAATGGAATTTTCTATGGCCATTACCCCTTTATCCGCTGTTTTGCTGATCAAGTGATCTACCAAAATATCGAAGGATGAACATTCCACGAATGTAACATCATCGCCAAAATAATCCTTCGCCACTTGATGGTGGTTGGAACCTTTTATACCTTGTATTGCAACTTTTAATTTCACCCTTCTTATATTATCTTATTACTTATCAAATACTTACCATTCAATTAATCTATGACCATACCTTTTATTCGAAAGTTATATCCAAAAAAAAAGTCCTGGTTTTCACAGGACTTTTATCTATATATATTTCATAATATGCTAGAACAGTCCCATACCTCCCCTAAAAAAGAAGTAAAAATAAAAACCGTTCCAAAAATACTGCTTTGTCATTTTTCTTGTAAAACTTCGGCTAAAGTAATAATTAAATTTTTAAATCGGCATTTACGCCCACATTTTTTTATTTAATTCAGTTTAAAGTAAAAAATAATATAGATTAAACTACTAAATCTGTATATTTTTGCGAATTGCGAAGAACAAATTCATGGTATTGACCTTATCAACATCATAATCCGGCCCTTTTATCCCAAAAATAATTAAAAATTGATTTCACTTATTTAGATTATTTTTGACGAAAATGTAAACACATGTCCATCATAGTAGAAAACATCACTAAATTTTTTGGAAACCAAAAAGCCTTGAACAAAGTTTCCTTTACCATAGAAAAAGGGGAAATAGTTGGCTTCTTAGGCCCCAATGGTGCCGGAAAATCCACTATGATGAAAATATTGACCACCTATCATATCGCAGACGAGGGGATGGCCAAGGTTAATTCATTTGATGTAAAAAGCAGTAAAAAAAACGTTCAGAAAAGCATTGGATACCTACCCGAACACAATCCACTCTATTTGGATATGTATGTACAGGAATATCTTGCATTTAACGCGAATGTATATAAAGTTAATAAAGACAGGATCAATACGGTAATAGATCAAACAGGCCTTGGCCCCGAAGCAAATAAAAAGATAGGACAACTCTCCAAGGGATATAGACAAAGGGTTGGATTGGCGGCCGCATTGCTTCACGATCCGGAGGTGCTGATCCTTGACGAGCCCACAACGGGACTTGATCCCAATCAACTGTTGGAAATAAGAAAATTGATCCGGGAAATTGGAAAAGAAAAGACCATTTTACTGTCCACCCATATCATGAAAGAGGTTGAAGCCGTCTGTGATAGGGTGTTGGTCATCAATAAGGGAACCTTGGTGGCAGATAAAAAACTTTCGGAATTAAGGGACGGACAGGACCAAATTTTAGTGGTCGAATTCGATTATAGGGTGGAAGAGGCATTTCTAAATAAATTGCCCAATGCAGTATTGGTCAAAAATATTGGTGGTTTTATTTATGAGATTACTTTTGATACTTCCAACGATATGCGACCTATTGTGTTCGACTTTGCCCATGGCAACCAATTGAAAATATTGCAATTAAGCAGGAAAAACAAGAATCTGGAGAGCTTATTCGGCGAACTCACCCTTTAGCCCCTATTATTATATCCTACATATATAGGAGCTATATTTTTTGAATTATAGGGTTAAATGCTTTTGAGGCCACCAAAACCTGATCCCCTATCTCCAAATTGTTGGCCTCGGTAGGATCGGCTACTACCTTTATGATATCATTGCCGATCAGTACGGAAATTATGTACAAAACCTCTTCCCTCTCTATCTGCAATACTTCCCCTGAAAACCTAAACTTGGCACTGGTCTTATTTAGTCCAAAAAAATCGGCAGCAGTACCTTTTTTGACTACACTACCATTTTGTAGCTCAAAGACGTTGTCCGATAGTTTTACAATTTCCCCAATATCATGACTTACCATTATGGTAGTTAATTTATATTTCTTATGGACCTGTAAAAGATATTCCTGTAACCTTATCCGCATCTTTAGGTCCAATGCCGACAAAGGTTCGTCCAATATTAAAATTTCAGGCCGTTGGACCAACGCCCTGGCCAATGCCACACGCTGTTTTTGCCCCCCTGATAGGGTTTCAGGCTTTCTTTGTTCCAATTCAACGAGTTCGGCAAATTGTAGCAACTCTCCTATGATAGCTTTATCCTGGCCCTTCCGAAGGGCGTATTCCAAATTTTGACGAACACTCATATTGGGAAAGAGGGCATAATCCTGAAATACATATCCTAGCTTGCGGTGTTGGGGTTTAAGGTCAATTTCTTTGTTACTGTCAAACCAGGTGGTCTCTCCCACTTCTATTGTTCCGCTATCCGGCTTTAATAAACCACTGAGCATTCTTAAGGTAGATGTTTTTCCGGCACCTGATTCCCCAAATAAGGTAACAAATTGTCCCTTTTCAATAGTTAACTGCAAATCCAACAACATCCTTCCCCCAGGGGATTTCAATGTTTTTTTTAGATTTATCCGAATCATGGCACGAAGCGTTTAAAATAGCCTCCATTAATGAGATAAACCAGTAACAGAACAACAAAGGTCACGAAAAATAAAATCATGGAATAGGAATTGGCCGCAGCATAATTAAGGGCCTCCACTTCATCATAAATAGCAATGGAAGCCACTTTGGTCCTTCCCGGCATATTCCCCCCTATCATTAGCACCACACCAAATTCCCCAACCGTATGGGCAAAGGATAGTACAATGCCCGTAAGAAGGGAAGGCCTTATATTGGGCAACAAAATTTTAAGCAAGGTCTTTATTTTTGATTTCCCCATGGTATAGGAAGCTTCCTTTAACGTAGAAGGCAGGGAGGACAGTCCGGCTTGAATGGGCTGTACCATAAACGGCAGACTATAAATAACAGAAGCCACCACCAAACCCTCAAAAGAAAATATAAGCTTAATCCCCAACCATTCATTTAACCAACTTCCAAAGGCATTTTCCGGACTAAAAGCTACCAATATATAAAACCCCAATACGGTTGGCGGCAAGACCAAAGGCATACTCACCAGGGTTTCCAGAACGGGCCTCAATTTGGATTGGGTACCGGATAACCAACTGGCGATGGGTATGGCAACCACAAACAATATTGCCGTAGTTACCACCGCTAGCTTAAAGGTAAGTGTCAAGGGCTCCCAGTCCATTATTGTGCCAGTATTATCTCATTCAATTTAACCATAATCATCACCTTCATCCCTTTATCCAATCCCATCTGTACCACACTCATAGTACTTATTATGGCAATGATCTCTCCTAAGGTAGTCTCCAAAGTTAATCTACTTAATAAAACACCCGTTTCCATATACGCTATTTTTCCAGCAATCCTATTCTCTATACTGATATCCAATTCCAAATGGGTAGATACCGTGACCTCCATTTCCTTAAACAGGACATTCACCATATTGCCCTTTTTCAAATAAGGGGCGGATTGGGGCGTATCTATAACGATGGACATTAATTTTTCCCCACTATGCATCCGAACACCTACAATGGATATGGCTCCATTAGTAGTAACCTCTGTTATATGGGCCGAAAAACTATTCATCTACCAAATATCCAAATTCTTTTAATATTTCCTTGGCCTCAACCGAAAAAAGAAAATCATAAAAACCTTGGGTATCCGGATTGGCACCTTCTTTCCGGTGTATAAGGACTACCCCTTGACTTATATTGGAATAGAGTGATGGATCTATTGGAATCCAACTCCCTTTTCCCTTCATTTCCGGAGATAGTACCGTTGACAAAGCCGTAAAACCAATTTGTGCAGCTCGGGAAATAATAAATTGATCGGTCTGACCGATACTTTCCCCAAAGACCAATTTAGGCCTCAAGACTTCCATCAATCCATAATGCTGCAAAACTTCTTGGGCGGCATCGCCATACGGGGCAGTTTTGGGATTTGCCAAAGCAATGTGCCCTATAGTGGAATCCGACAAGGAGGCCATAGAAACCGGAATATTTTCTACCATGGACCAAAGCACCAATTTTCCATTGGCATAGACCCTGGGAACATTTCGTGCCTTTCCACCTGCATAAACCGCCTCGGGATATTTCATGTTGGCCGCAATAAAAATATCAAAGGGCGCACCTTCCATAATCTGTGCCGTTAACTTGCCCGATGAACCAACGATCAATTCAAATTCCACACCCGTTTTATGGGTATAGGCCTTCGTCAAAGTCGCCATGGCAGACTTCATATTGGCAGCAGTAGCTACTACAACTTTTTCTTTCTGATGCCCCTTACAACCTGCAAATATAATGATTGATAGAATTAACCCTAACCATCGACAGGCACCCCCCTTAATTGTTCTTTCACTGTTGGGCATATTTTATGTATGTAGCGCATAGCACCATCGGGCATCCAAAATTACGATTTCAAGCATTTCCATATCCTTTAATTCCCTGATATTTTTAAATATGCCATAACGGTGTCATCTCCCTGAAGGGCATTCTTGGGCCTAGGGTTGTCCTTGCCAAAGACCATTAGGTCTTCAGGGGGCAAAACAGTAACAAAATCTTCCTTATAACCCTCTGCATAAGGTATTTTCCCGGCGTTCAGATCTAGATGATGGTCAAAAAAATTGTAAAGGGCCGTTCTTTTATTATAACCGTAATCGTGTCTTTCCGCCGGTAGGTGGACATTTTCCAGCTTATGCTCGGCATTGTACAGCGCATATACTTTTTGTATGTACGGATACTCTACCCTAGGCGTGTTTCTGGTCCAGTCCGAACCATCGGATACCAACAATAAGGGCCTGGGGGCACAAAGTGCCGCTATTTCCACATTATTGGTTTGATAACCGGCACTTTTGTGTATTGGCATTCCACTTTCGCAGACACATCCTCCAAAAAAATGGGCGGAAACCTGTACCACAGGGGCTGCTACTTTTATCCTATCGTCTATGGCCGTTAAAACAAAGGTTTGCGTACCGCCTCCAGAAGCACCTGTCATCCCTACACGTTCCGAATCCACATCAGGTCTGGACAGCAAATATTCCAAGACCCTTTTACTGTTCCAGGTCTGCAATAACAAGGCTATGGGCATCTTGTGGTTTACCTGGGTACTTTCCGCATAGCCCACCATGTCATAGGCAAACACAACCGCTCCCATTCTGGCCAGCGACGCACAGCGCCATTGAATATAATCCGTATACCTTTTGTCCTTCATATGACCGTGCGGACTTAGGATGGCCGCATACTTGCCCTTTTCTTCCATAGGCCTATACAGATTGCCCGTAACAAAGAACCCCGGGAAGCTCTCAATGGCAATATTTTCTACAATGTAACCGTCCATAACCCTAGTATTTCTGATAATGGGATTGAAATTGCCGGTTATTCTGGGCATTTTATCCAGTTGCATGCCCTCAACAATACCCTTCTTGATTCTTAAGGCCCTTTCTTCCCAGGATTCCCGATCGTTCCATTCAGAGGCAAATTTTTTCATAACAATATTGGCCTCATCCTCTGTCCAATAATGCCCCACACACAACATACTATCCTGACCATTGGCCAATAGACCAAAAAAGGCGATTACAATAAGGCTGAATAATTTTTTCATTTATTTTAAATTTCAAAAGTTAATAGTTACTGTACAAAATACTTCATATAATGAACCCTTCTCCAAGCCCCAGCAAAAACACAAACATAGTGGATACATTGTCCTTTAATTTATCGTGCTAACTAAAATACTTCTTTTCCTCCATTGTTTTGATTATTTTAATATTAAGTTCAATTGGAACCCTCCGCAACATCAAAAACAATTATATTAATAAAGTATTTTTCTTGGCTGGCCCATAGGTATGACCAATTCCACAATATCCGATTCCAATCTTTTAAAAAAGATGCTGTTTTTTTTGGTAAATTGTGGTATAACAACCAAAGAACGTTCCGATGTTTCAAAACCAAATTACCAACAAAATCTTAGTAATTACAATAGTTCTGGTGAGCCTTACCTCTTGCAAGGAAAAACCCAAGGCAGAAATCGATTTTTCATCGCTTTCAGAACAGGAGAAAAGAAATCCCGAGAACGCCCTGGCATCCATGGAAGTAGCAGAAGGACTAAATCTTGGGCTATTTGCTTCGGAACCTATGGTTACCAACCCAACCAATATGGCTATAGACGCCAGGGGTAGAATATGGGTATGTGAGGCCAGAAATTACAGATTGTTCGCCAATCCCGATAATACCTATGATAATAGCGGGGATCGAATCCTAATACTTGAAGACACCAATGGTGATGGCCAAGCGGACACTTCAAAGGTATTCTACCAGGGTGAGGACATCAATGCCGCTTTGGGCATTGCGGTATTGGGAAATAAGGTCATCATCTCTGTAAGTCCCAACGTTTTTGTCTTTACGGACGAGGACGGAGATGATGTTCCGGATACAAAAAAAATCCTCTTCCAAGGCATAGAAGGTGTGGACCACGACCATGGGGTGCATGCTTTTGTCTTTGGTCCGGATGGTCGACTTTATTTTAACTTCGGTAATAACGGAAAACAATTATTGGGCAACAATGGAGAGACCGTTTTGGACATTCACGGACAGGAAATAGTGGCCAATGGCATGCCTTATCGGGAAGGGATGGCCTTTAGAATGAATATGGACGGCACCGACATAGAAGTCCTGGGACATAATTTCAGGAATCCTTATGAAATTGCCATTGATTCCTACGGAGGTTTATGGCAATCCGATAATGACGATGACGGTAATAGGGGAACTCGGATAAACTATGTTATGGAATATGGCAATTATGGGTACAGGGATTTGTTAACAGGGGCCAACTGGCGGGAAAGAAGAACGGGATGGGACAACGACATCCCCAAAAGGCATTGGCATTTAAACGATCCCGGAACCGTTCCAAATTTACTTCAGACCGGATCGGGATCCCCCTGTGGCATGCTGGTCTACGAGGACAATATGCTTCCGCAAAAATTCCAAAATCGGCCCATACATGCCGAACCCGGCCATAATGTAGTGCGTGCCTATATGGTGGATGAATTGAATGCGGGCTATACGGCAAAAATTGAAAATTTGGTAAAAAGTAAGGATAAATGGTTTAGGCCGGACGATGTTACCACAGCCCCCGATGGCTCCCTTTTTATTTCCGATTGGTATGACGGTGGCGTTGGCGGCCACAAGGCGGAAGACATTGTAAGGGGAAGAATTTACCGATTGTCCACTGTCCCGGATTATAAGACCGTTACCATTGACCCATTGACCGAAGATGGAGCGATTAAAGGACTTCTTTCCGGAAATATGGACCTATTTTATCAATCGTGGCAAAAATTACATTCCATGGGCGAAGCAGCCCAGCCACTTTTAACCAAACTAGTTGCCAAAGGCGGTGTTGCCAAAGCCCGTGCATTTTGGCTAGGATTACAGATTTCGGCCAAAAGCAAGGAATATATAGAGATGGCACTAAAAGACAAAGACCCCAAGTTTAGAATGCAAGGTATCCGCATGGCGCGTTTTAAAGGCAAAGACAGTATGGAGAAATACCTGTCCCTTGTAATAAACGATGAATCCCCCCAGGTTCGTAGGGAAGCGGCTATAGCACTAAGATATATTGGCTCAGAAATAGCGGCCGAACAATGGGCCAATTTGGCCATTCAACATACCTCTGGAGATAGATGGTATTTGGAAGCCTTGGGAATAGGGGCCGACCAATTCCCTGATCTTTATTTTAAGGCATGGAAAAACAAAGTCGATAAAAACTGGCAAAGTGAAGCCGGAAAAGAAATCGTCTGGCGTATCCGGGCCAAGGAATCGGTTCCCATGTTGCTATCCCTTATCAAAGATCAATCCATACCGTCTACCATATTGGCTTCCTATTTTAGGGCCCTCGATTTTAAGGATCATCCCGAAAAAGACAACTACCTAATGGACATGCTTACTTGGAATCATCCCCGTAAAGCCCAAATCCAGGCATATGCCATTGGGCAAATGGATACCAAATTGGTGTATAGTTCCCCAAAACATATGAAAATGGTAAAAGAAGTACTTCCAAAAATTGAAGGAACACCGGAGTGGATCATGGTAATCAAAAATCTGGAGTTAAAGGACCAGAATGAAGCCTTGCTTCGGGTACTGGCCAACGGGGCCGATACAGATATCGGCAAGGAAGCCGCCAACATTTTGCTCGGTAACGAGGGAGCTGGCTTGATCGATACCTTCCTTCATTCCCAAGAACAGGAATCTTCCAAGATTGTAGTTTTGGAAAGACTAAGCGGAATATCCAGCCCTTCTGCCATTGCCATACTAAAGAAGAACATTGGCTCCCGGGAATTAGGCCATGCGCTTACCAGAAAAATGATTGAAACACTGGGAAATACCGGAACGGGACAGGAAGAATTATACCAAATGCTAAAGGAGAATAAATTGGCGGGAGATTACAAGACCACCGCCGTGCTAAAGCTTATGGGCAGTTGGAAGGATGAGATCAGGACCAATGCCCCTAAATTCCTTGCCACTCAAGGAGCTGGAGCACTTAACATTTCCCAATTGGTAGAACGAAAGGGCAATGCCGTTCACGGCAAGGAAGTTTACAACACCTATTGCAGTTCCTGTCATTTGGCCGCAGGTACGGGAATTGAATTTGGACCGGAACTATCGGATATAGGCAATAAACTTTCAAAGCAATTTTTATATTCCAATATTATTTATCCCAGTGCCGGAATCAATTTTGGCTATGAAGGATACTCTTTTAAAATGAAGGATGGCAAAACCTATACGGGATACATCCTAAGCGGGACGGAAGATGAAATTATCATAAAGATGATGGGAGGCACCCAAAAAACCTTGGAATTGAAGGAAATCGTAAAACAGGAAGCCCTTGAACAATCCTTAATGACAGAAGGCTTGGCCAATATAATGCCGGAGACAGACTTGGTGGATTTGGTGGCCTATTTGGAGACCCTAAAAGTAACAACGGAGGAAGAATAAATCTCCTATGAAAATTAAGGCCACCCCTTCCCTCCTGCCAAAAAGCGGGATAGGCACTAAAGGAGGAAGAGCAATCTATCCTCCAGACATACATGGTAAACATAAAGGGCCGCCCAATAGGTATTGGACGGCCTCTTTTTTAAAACATTCTATTGCTGGATTAGAAACCCAATTGTTTCTTCACATCGGGTAAGATATCTTTCCCTTTGGCTACGATCAGTCCACCACCTTGGGTAGCATCGATCACATAGTCTATCCCCTGGGTAGCCGCTACCGACTCGATCGCTTTTTTGGCCTTTTCCGTGATAGGACCTAAAAGTTCGGCCTGTTTCTTTTGTAGTTCTTGCTGTGCAGTCTGTTGCGCCTCACTTATATTTTTTTCAAAACCTTGAACCTCCAAAGCCCTTTTCTGGTTTTCTTCTTCGGATTTGGATGCGGATTCATTTCTATACTGGGTCAACTTATTTTGAAACTCGGTCATAGAGCTTTCAATATCGGCCCTGTACGTTTCCTGCAATTTCTTAAGCTCTGCTTCAGCAGCCTTCATCTCCGGCATTTCAGACAACAATCTCTGTACATCTATATGCGCAATTTTTGCCTGTGCATTAACAAAACTAGTAGCTGCTGCGAACAAAACTATGGCTACTGCTATTCTTTTAATCTGTTTCATGATTTCAATTAATGTTTGAGTGTTAATTTAAAGATTTAGTTATATAAATGTAATTTGGTTTACCCTTAATAAAATATTATTGCCCGTCCTTGGAACTATCCTGTTCTTCCGGATCATTTTTACCACTTCTCTCTTCCAATTCCTTCTTTCTTTTGGCTTCCCTTTCCTCCAATAATTTTTTCCTTCTTTCCTCATAGGCCTTTTTGCGTTCTTCACGGATCCTTAGCTGTTCTGCCCGGTTTTCCTCTGCCGTCTTTATCCTTGCCTCCTCTGCCTGTTTTGCCCTTTCCTGGCGCTCTAAAATGGCATCGCTTATATTTTCTTCTACTTCCTCCTCTTCTATATTTTCAAAACTACTTCTGGCACTTTGTCTATTCTTAGGTGCGCTTATTTTTCTGGTCCTCGAAATACCCCTTAAAACAAGATCGCTAATATCGTGTCTTTTCTCGGAATACAACATTACAACATCTGCCGATTTATCAAAAATAAAATCATATTTTTTATTTGCACCTATTTTCTGCACTTCATTGAAGACCTGATCTTGAATGGGCTGGATCAATCTTCTTTTTTGAAGCACCAGATCCCCTTCCGGACCAAATCTATCCTGTTGGTAATCGAACATCTCCTTTTCCAGGATTTGGATCTCCTCCTGCCGCTCTGAAATCAATTCCTCGGTCAACAGCACTTTCTCCGCCATTAAGTCTTTTTTCATCTGGTCGATTACCCCCTTTTCCTTGTCCAGCTCCAATTTCCATTTCTGTACCTTGTTCGCCAATTGCTCATTGGCCTCCCTGTACTCTTCCACATTCTCAAGGATATATTCCATATCCACGTATCCTATCCTAATTGACCTTTGCGCAGAAACAATTGCAACCAACATAGTTGCCGACAAACACAAAAATACTTTTGATTTAATTCCCATGTTATCTTCTTTTTATACTATAGAAAATATCGTGCCAAAATAACTAAATATTTTAGAATGAACCGTTTAGCATATGAAACAATTGCAAATTTCTATATATCAAAACTGTTGTCCAATGATGAAGTGGGTTTGCCAACCGCTGGGTCCATTTGAATTGGGGTTATAATCTTGATCAAATCCATATCCAAAATCAATCCCCAATAATCCAAATGCCGGCATAAAAATACGTAGCCCGACTCCAGCAGACCTTTTTAACTCAAACGGATTAAAGTCCTGAAAATTGTTAAAGGCGTTCCCTGCCTCTAAAAATGCCTGTCCGTAAATGGAAGCAGATGGTTTTAATGTTAAAGGATATCTCAGCTCCAAGGAATATTTATTGTAAACAACCCCACCATCCTGTACTTGCCCACCGCTCAACAGATCTGTACCATAGGGGGTCAAGGATTGATTCTCATACCCTCTTAGGGCAATAACGTCCCTGCCATCCAAAGTATAGGCACCCATACCGTCCCCACCAACAAAAAATCGTTCGAATGGCACTTTACCTACCTCTTCATTATAATTTCCTAAAAATCCAAATTCGGCATTGGTCCGTAAGACCAGATCCCCTGCCAAAGAGGTGTACCAATCTCCCTTAAAATTAACCTTATAGAATTCCAGCCATTTAAAACGTTCTTGATCTATACGCTCTACTTCCTCGTTGTTCCTTTCCTCTATAGCGATCTCCAAATCGGCATTAAGCTGTTTGTAATCTATATTATTGAACAAAGAAAATGGAGGTGTAAATTTCGCCGTTACTTCAAAATTAGATCCCGATCTTGGATAAATACGTCCGCCGCCGGTAGCATTTCTAGAAATTCCCAACGTATAGGCTATAGAGTTCGATTTTCCATTCCCGAAATTAAAAAGTCCCAAATTATAATCCTGAAAATTATATAACTGATATCCCAAAGAGTGGGAGATGGTAAAGTAATCATCAGGCCATTGGACTCTTTTTGCCAATCCGGCCGTAATTCCGGTTATGGAAAATTGCCTGCTTTTATCCGGTCTGTTGCTTATGTACGGGTTATAATAAAACTGTTGTGTCCTGGACAAGGACATATTGAACCTTACCGGTTTTTTACCTCCCAACCACGGTTCGGAGAAATTTAAACTATACACCCTATAAGTTCTACTGGCCTGCAAACGCAGGGCAAATGTTTGCCCGTCTCCCATAGGGACCGGCTTATAAGCTTCCCCCTTAAATAAATTCTTCATGGAGAAATTATTAAAGGACAATCCCAAGGTACCGATAAACCCACCTCCGCCATACCCCCCCTGGAGCTCTATCTGGCTAGAACCGGCTTCCACTAGGCTGTATGCAATATCTACGGTTCCCGCATTAGGGTCAGGGTTTTGGATATCAGGTTTGATCTGTTCCGCATCAAAGAATCCCAATTGCCCCAATTCCCTGATACTTCTAATGATGTCGGATTTATTGTAGCGTTGGCCGGGCCTTGTCCGCAGCTCCCTAAAAATAACATGGTCATTGGTCTTGTCATTACCGATTACGGTAACATGATCCAGAAAGGTTTCCTTACCTTCAATGATCCTGATTTCAAAATTGATGGTATCGTTCTCTGCGGAAATCTCCACCGGGTTGATACTGGAAAACAGATAACCGTTATTTTGATATAAATTGGTCAAGTCTTCCGAATCCGGTTTTGTATCATCCGCAATTCGCTCCCTCAATAATACCCCATTATAGGTATCCCCCTTTTTAAGTCCCAGAACATGCCCGAGTTGACGGTCTGTATAAATCGTATTTCCAACAAAATCTATATCCCCAAAATAATACTTGTTGCCTTCCTCCACCTTGATCATTACATCAATAAGGTCATCGGAACTCCTTATAAAAGTGTCGGAAACGATCCTTGCATCCCGGTAACCATTTTCGGCGTACTTGTCCACCAAGGACACGAGGTCTGTTTTGTAATCCTCCTCAATGTATTTGGATTTCTTCCAGAACCGGTAGAATTTTCTTTTCTTGGTCTTCTTCATGGCCTTACTCAGTTTTTTGTCGGACAACTGTTCGTTTCCTTCAAAAACTATATCGTTGATCTTTACCTTATCGCCCTGTTTCACATTGATGACCATGGCCTGTGTATTGGTATCGACCGTATCCTTTGCAGTGGCAATACTCACCTTGGCATTAAGATAGCCCTTCTTTTTGTATTTGTTCTGGATGTAATTCTTGGAATTGGCGATTAAACTCTCGGTTATCTTTTTGCCCTTTTTTAGATCGGTATCCTTTAAGATTTCCTCTATTTTTCTTTTTTTAACCCCATACACGGTTACATTGGAAAGTGTTGGCCTCTCAAGAATATTCAATTCGAGAAAAACATTATCCCCTTCAATATTGGTAATATAGAAGTTTATGTCCGTAAACAGTTCCAGCCCCCATAATTTATTGATGACGGCACTAATTTCATCACCGGGAACGGTAATGGACTGTCCTATTCTTAAACCCGTATAAGTTTTAACGGTCTGTTCGTTGTAACTTTGCAATCCGGTAACTTCCAGCCCTCCTAAAATATACTTCTTACCATCTTCATAGGAAGTATCCTGCGCCGAGATAACCGTAGTAAAAATTAAGAATAAAGGTGCAATAAAAAATTTAAGGGACATGAACCTATTCATGCCGCTAGGTGAGTTGTTCGCTAGTTTTTCCAAATCTTCGTTCTCTGTTCTGGTAATTTTTAATGGCTTCCGATAAATGTTGTTCCGAAAAATCCGGCCAAAATACATCAATAAAATATAATTCCGCATAAGCAATTTGCCAAAGTAAGAAATTACTGATCCTATGTTCCCCACTGGTACGGATCAACAAGTCTACATCTGGTAAATTATGCGTGTAAAGATGGTTATTAATAATGGTTTCGTCAATATTTTCGGGAGAAATTATATTATTTTTAACTTTGACACAAATCTGTTGCAGGGCGTTTTTTATTTCTTCCCGGGACCCATAACTAAGGGCCAGTGTTAAAGTCATTCCGGTATTGGCACTGGTTTTTCCCATTACGTCCAATAATTCCCTATGTGCATTATTTGGCAAGGAAGCTATGTTGCCTATGGCATTTAACCTAATATTATTTTTATTCAATGTTTTCAACTCCTTTTTCAGGGAAGAAACCAATAATCGCATTAAAGTATCCACTTCCAATTTGGGCCTGTTCCAATTTTCAGTGGAAAAAGTATATAAAGTAAGGTATTCCAAGCCCAATTTGGCGCAGTCCTCCACAGTTCTTCTAACGGTCTTCACCCCTTGTTCATGGCCAAAAACCCTTAATTTTCCTTTTTCTTTTGCCCATCGCCCGTTACCATCCATAATAATGGCCAAGTGTCCCGGCAATGATTTGATCTTTAATTCTTCCAAACTTTAATTTTTATCACTACTATTGAAAGCAATCCTGACACGGTTTTCTTCCAAAGGTATACGTTAAGGTAACCCCGGAGAACACATACCAATCATCACTAAAAATATTCCCAAATCTAAATTCTTCATAATTGGAACCTTCCGGATTACTAGCGTCCAAATTGTCGGTAAAAGTATATCTAGCCCCTATTTCGGCCCCAACAATAAAGAACTGGCCAATCCTTAATTTCGCCCCGACCGTCATTGGCACTGCAAATGAACCGTCTTTTTGTCCAATATCCTGCAACTGTGCCGCATCAAAATAATGATACCCATATCTAAAATAGGTAACCCCTGTATACAGATAAGGTGTAAAGGCCGGCCCAAAACGGTGTAAGTTATATTCTACAAAATTAAATTCCAAACCCGCGGATACCTCCAGAACATTATTGTCCATAATAAAATTACGTTGTTGACGGGACGGAATGTCCGATTTGGAATCATCCGCCGTAAACTCTCCATAAACAATACTGGCCCTCCATGCGTACCGCTTACTTTTGTTCCATTTAAAAATGCCCCCAAAGGCCGGACCCGAAGGCAAAATAAAATTGGACCTTCCCACATCCCCAATATTATTGGTGCCCCCTGCAAATAGGCCGATCTCGTATGTTTGCCCCTTCATTTCACATAAAATAAAAAGAAGGATTGCTGCAAAAAATAACCTCATTATTTATAAAAGTTTGCAAATATAACAATTCCAATAGTTTAGACCAGTAAATTATTACATTCATGTTCCCACTTGATAAACAGATTTTGTTCCTTTTTATTGCGCCCCAAAAAACGATCAGTTACGTTTGTCTTCTCCCCACAACAACTTATTTCGCAGTGTTTTCAGAAAACTTTCAGAGGTATATTCGATCATTTTTATGGTAAATGGTGCTTTTCTAATAAAAATCTCCTTACCACTGGCCACCGTTGCTATCCTGGAATCCAAAGAGACCAAATGGCTTTCTTCCCTCCCGGAAACCTTGAGCCTAATAACCGTATCATCCGAAATTACCAGAGGTCTTGCATTTAGATTATGGGGCGCAATGGGGGTAAGTATCAATGATTTTGCCGTGGGGGCAATTACAGGGCCGCCACAGCTTAGGGAGTACCCCGTAGATCCCGTGGGCGTCGCCACTATTAGTCCATCTGCCCAATAAGATGTAAGGTATTCGTTATCCAAATGTGTTTCTACCGTAATCATGGACGTGGTATCTTTCCTGCTCACGGTAATCTCGTTCAGTGCAAAGTTCAATGTCTTAAATTCCGGAATATCGGATCGGGCATCGACCTCCACCAAACTGCGTTCCACTACAGTATAGGCTCCGGAAACAAATTCCTTTACCACCTTGCGCACATCTTCTTTTCTAAAGGTGGATAAAAATCCCAGTCTGCCTGTATTTACACCTACAATCGGTATTCCCAGGTCGCGCACATAGGTAGTAGCCCTTAGTATGGTACCGTCGCCTCCAAAACTCACGAACATATCGAAACTGGCATCAAGCCCATTAGCGTCCGTAAAGATAGGGTAATCGCCCACATTGCGATTGGACATGATTAAGTTGTAAAACCCTTCTTCAAAATAGATTTTGGCATTTTCATTCTGAAGTTCATCCAACAACTCCACAATGCAATCCAAAACGTTATTTTTACAGGTAAGTCCGTAAATGGCAACTTTCATTTGTTTAAATTTATTTATTTTTATTGGTCAGACCTACCCGACCTCTTCGTTCAGTCGGGTGTAATTCGCCAATGCCAATAAACATACACCACAAAATTATGGGAAAGTATGGCCCTTGTGCAAGCTGACTCATTTTATAGGGGTTAAACATTTAGATATTTATCCAAATAATCGGACCTCTGTTTTAAATCCTCAATAAATTGATCGTCGTTATTTCCGTAGATTATGGCATAGTTATACCTTCTAAAAGACTGTATAATTTCATTTAAATGAGTAGTACCTATTTTAATGGTGATCTGGATAACATCATTCCGTATATCCGTAATAAACCCGCCTATCAGTTTAACATTGTTACTTTCCACTATTTGGGCAATTTCGCTAAAGGAGTAATCCTTTAACCCCTTTGCCAGGACAAGGATCCCCCCCGGTTCCGTAAAAAAGGGAGTCCCTATAAACTTGTCAACAACATCTATCAGGTCATAATATCCCAAAACAAGGCCATTATCATCCAAGACTGGCAAAAGATTGGCCCCGTTCTTTGAAAATTGTTCCAGTATATCCAACCAAGAAGTTTCCTTTCGCACAAAAAAGGTCTCCAAATTATATCGACAATCCGCTACCTTTCCATTCTTGTCGTAATTATCAAGATCATTTTCCCCCAAAACCCCAACAAACACATTCCCATCTACTACGGCAATGTGGGAATAGGTAGATCCATTAAAGAATTTGATTACTTTTTTTAAGGAATCCCCTACTTTAAAGATCGGCAATGTGACAATTATGTTGTTCTGAATGTTCATAACCTCATATTATAACGCAAAATACTAATAATAATTTCTAAGAACCCGAATCCACCCAAGTATTATTTCCAAAAAAACCAAACCTTTTTGCGTACATTAAAGAACTATGGGGAAAATCATCATTTTTCCAAAACCGACCCTCACCAAATACCCCCAAAAGTCCCAAGGGCACTATCGGCTTATGTTTTCCAAATGGATCCAACCGAACTTGAAAATCGAATTCTTTACTATTAAAAGAAGCAAATGGTATGCCGAATTTGTATTTTTGCCTTCTAAACATACCAAAATCCTATGACAAAGCTTAGCGTTAATATAAATAAAATTGCAACATTAAGAAATTCCCGTGGAGGAAACGTACCCGATCTGTTAAAAGTAGCCAAAGATATTGAAGATTTTGGTGCACAGGGCATCACCATACACCCCAGACCCGATGAAAGACATATTAAATACCAAGATGCCAGGGACTTAAAAAAATTGGTTCGGACCGAATTCAATATTGAAGGAAATCCTATAAAATCCTTTATGGATTTGGTACTGGAAGTAAAACCAACACAGGTTACCCTGGTCCCGGATGCCGTTGATGCCATTACATCCAATGCAGGATGGGACACTGTAAGGCACAAGGATTTCCTAAGAGAAATAATTTCCGCTTTTAAAAGCAACGGGATCAGAACTTCCATTTTTGTGGACGCCGATATTGAAATGGTTCGTGGCGCCGCATTGACGGGTACCGACCGCATAGAACTATATACCGAAAGCTATGCCCATGAATATTCCAAAGGAAACAAGAAGGGAGTTTTAGCTTTTACCGAAGCTGCCAAGGCCGCCCATCAATTGGGCTTGGGCATAAATGCCGGACACGATCTCAGTTTGGAGAACATTCAATACTTTAAGGAAAATATACCCCACTTGTTGGAAGTGTCCATTGGCCATGCCCTAATATGTGAATCCCTTTACCTAGGCCTGGAAAATGTCATTAACATGTACCTAAACAAACTAAAATAATGTCGGTATTATATTCCAACATTATAGGGGAAGGACGGCCCATTATTATTTTACACGGTTTTTTGGGCATGTCCGACAATTGGAAAACCATGGGTTCCAAATATGCCGAAGAGGGTTTTCAAGTCCACATACCGGATCTGCGCAACCATGGAAAAAGTTTTCATTCCGCCGATTTCAATTACGATCTTTTGGCAGAGGATGTAAAACAATATATGGACTTCCATCAATTGGGAAATGCCATTCTACTAGGCCATTCCATGGGAGGAAAAACAGCCATGCTTTTTGCCTGCCGCTATCCCCAATTGACAAAAAAGTTGCTTGTAGCCGACATTGCCCCCAAATATTACCCGCCACATCATCAAGATATCATCAACGGGCTTAATGCCATCGACCTAAGAAATATCACCTCAAGAAATGACGCGGACGAACAACTATCCAAACACATCAAAAATGTTGGGGTCCGTCAGTTTTTATTGAAAAATTTATATTGGGAAGA
Source organism: Flavobacteriaceae bacterium (assembly GCA_041392165.1). GTDB lineage: Bacteria > Bacteroidota > Bacteroidia > Flavobacteriales > Flavobacteriaceae > Arenibacter. The sequence goes on along the minus strand of JAWKMN010000001.1, from coordinate 932,721 downwards.
AAAGGGGATATTGGGTTTTCGTTTCAATCTTAAAGTCCTGAGTGGGAAAATGGAGGAAGTTGGACAAAATATTACACCTACAGACACCTACAAAGGGCCAACACTTTTTTTAAGGGGAGACAGATCGGATTACATCACCCAAGATGATTTCCCTGTTATAAAGAAGCATTTTCCATTGGCCACTATCGAGACCATTGAAAATGCCGGACATTGGCTTCACGCAGAGAATCCGACCCAGTTTTTTGAAAGATCCATTCAATTCATAAAATAGGCCACTTCCATCTAAAAATAAAATTTATCTTTTTAACAAAAAATAAATCATTATTTTTAAGGGAGCGAAATCCATGATTTCAAAAACTCCCTAACCAAAAAACTGAAAAATCATGAATCTAATACTAAGAGTACTCCTAAGCGCCATAGCCGTTGTTATTTTAGCAAAAATCCTCCCTGGGGTAGGTGTGGACTCCTATACCACCGCTATTATCGTGGCCATTGTTCTAAGTTTACTTAATTTTATTGTAAAGCCCATTCTGGTCATCCTAACCTTACCGGTCACCATCCTTACCCTGGGGCTGTTCCTGCTCATTATCAACGCCATAATTATCCTTTTGACCGATTATTTCATTGATGGCTTTCAGGTAAATAATATATGGTGGGCATTACTTTTTAGCCTTTTACTTTCTTTGCTGCAATCCATATTTTATTCATTTCTAAACGACAACAAAAATAAATAGGATACCTTTTTGACATTCAGTAATTTAAAAACTTGTTGGAGATTGGAAAATATACTACTTTTGCATCCCATTTTATTTTAGCAAAATTAGATACAGAAATGAACATCACTAAAGAGCAGATTGACGAATTAAATGCAGTAGTAAAAGTTGCGGTAACCAAGGACGATTACTTCGATAAGGTAGAAACAATCTTAAAGGACTACAGAAAACAAGCGAACATACCAGGTTTCAGGAAGGGTCAGGTGCCTATGGGATTGATCAAGAAACAATATGGAAAGGCCGTTTTGGTAGATGAGGTAAACAAACTATTACAGGACAATTTAAACAAATATCTTACAGAAGAAAAGCTGGATGTTCTAGGAAATCCCCTTCCTAAACAACAGGATAACTTTGATTGGGATTCCGAAGAATTTGCATTTGAATTTGAATTGGGACTTGCCCCGAATTTCAGTGTAGACCTTAAGTCGAAAAAAGCCATAACGCACTACAAAATTATCGCCGACCAGAAAATGATCGATGAGCAGGTAGAGCGTATTCAGAAGCAATACGGAAAATTGATCAGTAAGACGGAAATCGGGAAAACAGATGACGTAAACGGTGTTTTTAAGAATGAAGCCGAGGAAATAGACCATAAGACGGTAATAGAGATCGATAAAATAAAAAGCAAAAAAGCACTTGAAAGCCTTTTGGGCAAAAAAGTGGGCGATGTGGTTACCTTGAACACAAAAGGATTGTTCAAAGAAGATTACCTATTGGGCAGTTCCTTGGGTATAGATAGCGAAAAATCCGAAAAATTGGATACAGAAGTTACGTTCACCATAGAGGAAATCAATGAAAAGGAACCGGCAAAATTAGATCAGGAACTATTCGACAAGTTGTTTGGCAAAGATGTGGTTACCTCCGAAAAAGAACTTAAAGAACGTATCAAGGAAGATTCGGAAAAGCAATTTGGGCAACAATCCGACCAGAAACTATTAAATGATGTTACCGAACATTTTATAGACAACATCAAATTTGACCTGCCTACGGAATTTTTGACCAAGTGGATCCAGATGACCGGTGAAAAACAATTGACAGAGGAAGAGGCGAGCGAGGAGTTTGAAAAATCGGAAAAAGGCCTGAGATATCAACTAATTGAAGGCAAGATTATTCAAGAGAATGATATTCAGATACAGTTTGATGAGCTAAAGGAATTTGCAAAGGGCTTTATAAAACAGCAAATGGCACAATTTGGACAGTTAGATCCCAAAGAGGAGGAATTGGACAATATTGCCGCTAGGGTTCTTTCCAATCAGGATGAGGTAAAACGCCTATCGGAACAATTGATGAGCCAAAAGCTTTTGACCCTTTATAAAGAAAAGGCAAATCTGAAATTGAAAGAAGTTACTTACGAAGACTTTGTTAAGGAAGTTTACGGCTAAAGAAAATTAGTTGGGACCAACATTTAAATAGGCTACGATGGGAGCCAATAAAATATAGTTTCACTAAAAATAAGTATATTTACAGTGTCGAAGAGTATATTTTTCGACACTTTTTTTGTCTTATAAAACTATTGATATAACATATGGATTACGGGAAAGAATTCAAAAACTACGCTATTAAGCACCAGGGAATAAATAGCATGTATTACGATACTATTTTGAGCAGTATGTACCCCACCAACCTAACCCCGAACATTATTGAAGAAAGGCAGCTGAACGCAGTGGCAATGGATGTTTTTTCACGTTTGATGATGGACAGGATCATTTTTCTTGGAACTGGGATCAATGACCAGGTTGCCAACATTGTGCAAGCACAATTATTATTTTTGGAAAGCACGGATGCCTCCAAGGACATACAGATATATATCAATTCGCCCGGTGGAAGTGTTTATGCCGGTTTGGGAATCTATGACACCATGCAGTTTATAAAACCCGATGTAGCTACCATATGTACGGGCATGGCCGCCTCTATGGCGGCAGTACTATTATGTGCAGGAGAAAAAGGCAAACGCAGTGGCCTTACCCATTCCCGAGTAATGATCCATCAACCACTAGGCGGGGCTCAAGGCCAGGCCAGTGATATTGAAATTACGGCCAGGGAGATCCTTAAACTAAAAGATGAACTATACCAAATCATTGCACATCATTCCGGACAAACCCTTGAAAAAGTAAGTGACGATAGCGATAGGGATTATTGGATGAAGGCAAACGAAGCCAAGGATTATGGCATGATCGACGAAATCTTGGTAAGGGACAGGGACTAGAAACAACTAAAAGATTCGAAAAATCCGGGTTGCGTGCTACGCCTATACCCCTCATTGTGGATTATTTCGTTACTATTATTGAAAGAGATAAAATGATATGGCAAAAGAAAATTTAGAATGCTCTTTTTGTGGCAGAAAGAAACCAGAAACCAATTTATTGATCGCAGGCCTTGATGCGCATATCTGTGACCGTTGTATAGAGCAGGCGCACGGTATTGTGGCCGAGGAATCCAAGCAGACCAAAAACCATGATCTTTCCTCCGAACTAACCTTGAAAAAACCTTTGGAGATCAAGGAATTTTTGGACACGTTCATCATAGGTCAGGATCGTACCAAGAAAGTAATGTCCGTTGCCGTTTACAACCACTACAAAAGGCTACTACAACCAAAAAGCAAGGAAGACGATATAGAAATCCAAAAGAGCAATATTGTAATGGTGGGCCAAACCGGGACCGGCAAGACACTTATGGCCAAAACTATTGCCAAAATGCTGAATGTTCCTTTGGCTATTGTAGATGCAACGGTACTAACCGAAGCGGGTTATGTTGGGGAGGACGTTGAAAGTATACTTACCCGATTGCTACAGGCGGCAGATTATAATTTGGAAAAGGCGGAACGTGGCATCGTCTTTATAGATGAAATTGATAAAATTGCCCGCAAAAGTGACAATCCTTCCATTACACGTGATGTATCCGGAGAGGGTGTCCAACAAGGACTTCTTAAACTTTTGGAAGGGACGGTAGTAAATGTACCGCCCAAAGGAGGCAGAAAGCATCCGGATCAAAAATTCATAGAAGTAAACACAGAAAATATTTTATTCATTGCAGGAGGCGCCTTTGATGGAATTGAAAAGCACATTACCAAAAGGCTGAATATGCAGGCAGTAGGCTATAGTGCCTCCAAGGCCGATGAAAAAGTGGACAACGAAAATATTCTGCAGTACATTGTTCCCAAAGATTTGAAGGACTTTGGACTAATACCTGAGATTATAGGTCGACTTCCGGTACTGACCCATATGAATCCTTTGGACAAAGAAACCTTAAGGGCCATTCTAACAGAGCCCAAGAACGCCATAATCAAACAATATGAAAAATTGTTTAAGATGGATGGAATTTCCTTTAAGATAACGGAACAGGCGTTGGACTATATTGTGGACAAGGCCATAGAATATAAATTGGGGGCAAGGGGATTACGTTCCCTTTGCGAAGCCATTTTTACCGATGCCATGTTCGAATTCCCAAGTACCAACGAAACGGAATTTAAGGTAACCAAACCTTATGCCGAAGAAAAATTATCTTTTGAAACCATTAAAAAGTTAAAAGCAGTCTCCTAAGACTGCTTTTAACTTTTATAAAACATATTACACGTTCCTCCATAAATAACATGAAAATTATGGATGTTAGGCTACATATTGTTTTTGCATTATCTTAACCAATAGATCTTGGCAGACCTTACTGATCATTTTTTCATCGGTATAGAGTTCATGTCCAAAACCTTTTACAACCTCCATCTCTACGCCCAACTGGTCGGACCAAATAGCCGAAGGCCTAAACTCATCATTTTGCCCGTAAAGGAGTTTAATATCCCCCGTAGCCGGCCTCTCTCCCTCAAAGCGCAATCTTGTAGTAGAGATGGTGTACAGAGATTTTATGGGCAAACCTTTAAGTGCTGCCTTCCAGGCAATACTACCGCCAATGCCAAAAGTTAAATAATGACTGGGCTCCGTTTCCTTCTTGAGCAAATGGGCAACAGCGGTTTCCACTCCCCCATCAATAAATTCCTTGTGGACATTTTCTGGTGAATTCACCTCTAAACTTATATTGGCCAAATGCTGGCAATCGTAAAATGTTATATCATAATACTGTTGTAGGTAACCCAAATAAGAGGTAATCCATAGCCCTTTTTTAGAACCCCACATATCGGATAATATCACTAATCTATTCGCCATAATAAAAAGTATAAATAGTTAATGGGAAACATTTGATGCCTCTAAATTGAACATATTGAACGTTTAAATCACATTTATTTGTTCATCTGAAGCAATTCTTCGATATAATCCCTTTTATTGGACAATCTTGGAATTTTATGCTGCCCTCCCAATTTATCTTTTGATTTTAGCCAATCATAAAATAGGTTTTCCCGTGCAATATGCACCTTGGGAAGCTTTAAAGTAATATTGTTATAACGCTTTGCCTCATAGTCCGAGTTCAAGGATTTAAGTGCATTATCAAGAATTTCGGTAAAATAGGCCAGTTCCTCGGGAGCCTTTCTAAACTCTATGATCCATTCATGAGCACCTTTCTCCTTACCTTCCATAAATATCGGAGCCACCGTATAGTCCTTAATTTCGGAACCTGTTTTTTTACAAATGGATTTTAGGGCCTCTTCGGCATTCTCTATGATCAACTCTTCCCCGAACACATTGATATGATGTTTTGTTCTCCCGGTAACCTTGATCCTATAGGGATCGATGGAGGTAAACCTTACCGTATCCCCTATTTTATACCTCCAAAGACCTGCATTCGTCGTAATTACGACCGCGTAGTTCCTATTTACCGTTACCTTCCATAAAGGCAGGGCAACCTGCCCACTGGTACCATAGGTTTCCATGGGGATAAATTCATAGAAAATACCATAATCCAACATCAGTAAAAGATCGTCCGCATTATTTCTATCCTGAATGGCAAAAAATCCTTCGGAAGCATTGTATATTTCATAGTAGTTAAAGTTCTTCCTCGGTAAGAGTCTTGAATATTGGTCCTTATATGGGTTAAAACTTACCCCGCCATGGAAATATACTTCCAAATTGGCCCATACTTTAAAAAGGTGCTCCTTTCCCGTTTGTTCCAGTACATTGTTCAATAGCACCAACATCCAAGAAGGCACCCCGGCCAAGCTGGTCACATTTTCCTGAACGCTCTCCCTAATAATGGCCTGTAACTTGGACTCCCATTCGCTCATCAGGGACACCTTATTGCTAGGGGTACTACTAAGTTCCGCCCAAAATGGCATATTATCTATAAGAATAGCGGAAAGATCCCCAAAAACAGTACCATTATCCTGATATAGCTCCTTACTCCCCCCCAATCGTAAACTCTTGCCCGTAAACAACTGGGAATTCTCATTGTTGTTTAAATATAGACAGAGTAGATCCTTACTGGATTTATAATGGCAATCTTCCAAAGCCTCGGAACTTACCGGAATAAACTTGCTTTTTGCGTTGGTAGTACCACTGCTCTTTGCAAACCACTTAATGGTTGTTGGCCAAAAGATATTCTGCCCTCCCCTTCTTGACCGTTCTATCATAGGCTCCACCTCCTCATAGGAAACTATGGGAACCCGCTCCGCAAAGGTTTCATAACTGGTTATGGATTCAAAATCGTACTTCATTCCCATCTCGGTATCCTCCGCAAAGGCCAATAACTGGTGCAACACCTCGTTCTGCACCTCCTCAGGATACTTTAAAAAAAGTTCTATCTGGTGATATCGTTTTTTCAACAGCCAAGAAGCAATGGAATTGAATAATGTTATTGGCATTTTTAGGTATCTTTATAGCTTGTTACAGCAGTTTTTTGAGCAAAGTGCCCGTAAGGAATTTATCAATTACTTTTCATGTCTTTTTTGATCTAAATGCTGTAAAATTTTAAACCTTGGCGAGAACCATAATTATAAATTTACCCCAATAAAATATCAAAAATGATGTTTAATAAATTCTTAAACAAACACTAAGTTACATCGGCTAAAAATAGCTTTAATTGGATTCATATTCAAATTGATTTTACCCTAAGCAGAAAAAATATGCAGTATCAAGGAGTTTTAAGAAAAATGCAAACCGAATTGGCGGACCCCGTACAATATTACCTCATATTTGAGGGCGACTTTTTAAACCTGAACCAGGTATTGAACAAAGAGCTTACCATTTCCTTTATAAAATACCAATGCCTTCATTGCGGACTGGATCGCCCAATTTTTAGGCAAGGTTTCTGTAAAAGCTGTTTTTATGAAATTCCTACGGCCGGGGATTGGATCATGAGGCCAGAATTGAGCACGGCGCATCTGGACAAGGAAGATCGTGATCTGGAATATGAAAAAAAAGTCCAATTACAACCACATATCGTATACCTTGCCAATTCCAGTAACATTAAAGTAGGCGTTACCCGTAAATCGCAGGTGCCCACTCGATGGATAGATCAAGGAGCACATGAGGCCATAGAAATTGTTGAAGTGCCCAATCGTTATTTGGCAGGTATTACCGAGGTTGCCTTAAAGGAACATATTGCAGACAAAACCAATTGGCGCAAAATGTTGACTAACGATGTTGAAGATGAAGACCTAGCGGAATATAGAAATAGATTAAAAAAATACATTCCGGAAGAGGCCGCCATATATTACATAGAAAGTAATACCGAAACCCATCTGGCGTTTCCCGTGCTGCAGTATCCCAAAAAAGTAAAAAGCCTTAATCTAAATAAAACACCAATATACACCGGGGTCTTAAAGGGTATAAAAGGGCAATATCTAATCTTTGAAGACAATACGGTCTTTAATGTTAGGGGAAGTGAAGGGTACGTGGTTAGCTTGGAAGTGAACTAAAAGGCAAGAGGAAACCGTTTTTCCTCCATAAAGAATATTTTTAAAGTATCCATGAGGTGGTACAACTCCGTATATACCAAATAAAGTTAGCTTCCCAACGCCCTAAATCCATTTGGCCCTAGAACCCAACACCTAAAATAACGATCATTTTTTCTAATCCATACAATAGTGTCCAATATGAGTACAGAACACATCCCAACCCCATCAAAAGGCCAGGCCCCAATTGCCATATTTTGGTTTAGGCGCGACCTAAGAATAGAAGACAACACGGCACTGGCCAAAGCATTGGACAAGGATATTCCCGTACTGCCCATATTTATCTTTGACCAACATATTTTAAATGAACTGGACAAAGATGACGCCAGGGTCAATTTCATCCACAAATCAATTCTTAAAATAAAAGAGAGCTTAAGGCACCATGACTCCGACATTTTATGCCTGTATGGGGAGCCGACAACCATTTGGAAAGATTTAATTTTAAAATATAATATTGCCGCCGTGTACACCAATCGCGATTACGAACCGTATGCCATTGGCAGGGATAAGGAAATTTCCGAAATACTTGCAAAAAAGGCGATCCCCTTTGTAAGCTTTAAGGATCAGGTAATTTTCGAGGAAGATGAAATTGTTAAAATCGATGGGGAGCCCTATACTGTTTTTACGCCCTACAAGAATAAGTGGCTTTCAAAATTTCAGGAGGAAAAACCCATTCAAATCAGGGATCCCAAGCTGAACAACCTTCATAAAGGGGAATATGCCACAATAACGCTTGAAAATATTGGTTTCAAAAGGTCGAATATTGCCGTACCGGACTTTGATCTGACCAGACTACATCTTTATGGGGAACAAAGGGACTTCCCCTACAAGGACATTGGCAGTCACCTAAGTCCCCATCTAAGATTTGGGACCATAAGTATTAGACAGCTAATTGCCGGGATAGATAAAAAATATGCGGTTTTTATGAGTGAATTGATTTGGAGGGAATTCTTTATGCAAATTCTATTTCATTTCCCACATGTGGTAACAGAAAATTTCAGATCCAAATACGATGGTATTCCATGGAGAAACAACAAGGAGGAATTTACCCTATGGTGCGAAGGAAAAACGGGTTATCCCATGGTAGATGCCGGTATGAGGCAGTTGAAGAAAACTGGTTTTATGCATAATAGGGTACGGATGATCACTGCAGGTTTCCTGTGCAAGCATTTATTGATCGACTGGAGGTGGGGAGAAAGTTATTTTGCCAAAAAATTATTGGATTATGAATTATCCTCCAATAATGGAAACTGGCAATGGGCGGCAGGAACAGGGTGTGATGCCGCGCCCTATTTTAGGGTCTTCAACCCTTTATCGCAACAAAAAAAGTTCGACAAAGATTACAAGTATGTAAGAAAGTGGATTCCTGAATTTGACACCTTCGAATATCCAGATCCTATAGTTGAACATAAATTTGCCAGGGAAAGGGCTTTAAAAGCATATAAAATTGGAATTGGGTCCTAAAATTTCATCTTATGATAGTTGGTATGCAAAGCCCACAAAATGCCTACATCACAAATTTACAGGTATAGGCGCCAACCATTTCCATGGTCATGAAAGTCAACAAAGTTGTAAGAACGTACAATACTATTTCCATGTACTAATTTTTATCGTTCCTTGTAATACCATTTGATATTTTAAAGGGCTTAAACCTGGCATTTAAATTACTTTTTCTATTAAACGAAGTATTCAAATTGCGTTTAACATGTACCTTACATAGCCTTTGGCCAATATCACCATTTTCATAGGATTGGATATATGTATTCTGCCACTCAATATTTTTTCGGATTTGGTATTTTTTAGTTTTTTCAGAAGATTGGAATAATACTTATACGCAATATAAACCCCTAACCTACTTTCTATGGGCAGTTGTACCAATCCTTGATAAGCCTTTTCAAAGTCCTCCTCAATGTCCGCAATGATTTCCTTTTTCACTTCATCCGTCATTCTTTTTTGATGCACATTGGGAAAATAGGACCTGCCCAAACTTTCGAGATCCTGCTTTATATCCCTCAAAAAATTAACTTTCTGAAAAGCAGACCCCAGATACCTAGCTGAGGATTGAAGGGAATTGAACTTCTCTCTATCATTATCCACAAATACCCTTAAACACATAAGACCTACTACATCGGCCGATCCATAGATATAATTTTCATAAGCTTCCTTGCTAGTGTATTCTGAAACTTCGAGATCATACTGCATCCGCTCTAAAAAAATATCGACATACTCATAAAGTTCAAATTTATGTACGACTGCCTGAAAGGAATTGATAATTGGATTCAGACTAATTTTTCTTTTCAAGGCCAGTTTATATTCCTTTATAAATTCGGCCAATAATACCTCCTGATCATAATCGTGGAAAGAATCCACAATCTCATCCGCATAACGCACAAAACCATAAATAGCGTAGATTGCCGGTCTTATTTTGGGCGAAAACAATCTAATGCCCAAGGAAAAGGAAGTACTATAGGTACGGGTTACCAATTTACTACATTTTATACTGGAGGAATCGAAGAGCGCTTTCAAAATTTAAGTAATTTAATTTTTAATAATGCCAATAACATTGAGGATAAAGTGAAACTGACGACCAATCAATGGCCGTCAGTCTCGGCAACCAAAATAAAGCACTAAACCTAATCTTAATGCAACAGGGCATCTATTGCTTCTTGAGGTAACAGAACTTTATCTATTATATGTACTACTCCATTACTGGCGGCAATATCTGCAGGTGCCACCGCCGCATCCACATCGGTTTTATCCTGGATGAAAACCCCACCTGTCAAACTAACCGTTACGGATTCGCCCTGGGCGGTCTCTATCATTTGCCCGTCGGACAGGTCCGTGGAATAGGCCGCTGCTCCGGCTACCACGTGATACTTTAGGATCTGGGCCAACAGGGCCTTTTCCTCGGGGGTATCAAAATCGGCCAAACTGTTGTAATCATCTCCTAAAGTATCCAATAGGGCAGTAAATGCGGTATCGGTAGGTGCGAACACCGTAAAGGGGCCATCGGTCTGCAACAGGTCTACCAGACCGGCATCGGCCTGTACCAGGGCTCCCACCAAAGAGGATAAAAATTCGGTATCCATGGCCAACTCTACAATATTGGGAGTTGGGGGCATCAGGGCATCCAATGCTTCCTGGGGCAGCAACACTTTGTCAATAACGTGTACCACTCCATTGCTGGCAGCAATATCCACCGGTGCCACCGCCGCATCCATATCGGTCTTATCCTGGATGAAAACCCCACCTGACAAACTAACCGTTACGGATTCGCCCTGGGCGGTCTCTATCATTTGTCCGTCGGACAGGTCCGTGGAATAGGCCGCTGCTCCGGCTACCACGTGATACTTTAGGATCTGGGCCAACAAGGCCTTTTCCTCGGGGGTATCAAAATCGGCCAAACTGTTGTAATCATCACCTAAAGTATCCAATAGGGCAGCAAAGGCGGTATCGGTTGGTGCAAATACCGTAAAGGGGCCATCGGTCTGCAACAAGTCTACCAGACCGGCATCGGCCTGTACCGAGGCGCCTACCAAAAGAGATAGAAATTCGGTATCCATGGCCAGTTCTACAATATTAGGCATAGGCTCTGAATTTAAGGCATCCAAAACTTCCTGTGGTACCAAAACTTTGTCTATTACATGCACAATACCATTGGAAGCCAATACATCTGCTGGTCCTACCTTTGCATCGGTATCGGTCGGATCCTGTAGGTAGACATCACCTTCTATTCTCACAGTAATCGTTTCACCCTGTAGGGTGGTGAATTCTTGACCATTGGTTAGAGAGCTCGAGGTAGCAGCTGCACCAACAACTACATGGTACTTTAAAATAGTGGCGAGAATCTCTCTTTTTTCGGGCGTATCAAAATCGCTTAAACCATCAAAATCATCCAGGCTGGCCAAAAGAGCTGTAAAGGCCCCATTGGTCGGTGCAAATACAGTAAAGGGCCCATTGCCGCTCAATGCCCCTATCAAATCTGAATCTGCGTTTTCATCCGCCTTAGCCAAAGCAGCAACCAAGCTACTTAAAATGTCCGTTTCCTGAGCAGTTTCCACAATAGTCATCAATGTGGGCTCTTCAATTATGTCATTGTCGTCATCATTGTTACAGGAAACTAAAAGAAACAATGAACTGAAAAATGCCAAAAAATAAATGTTAATATTTTTCATGTCTAATTTTTTTACGTTAATACCTAGACAAATATAATTATTATTTTAAAATGTCCAACTTTTTTATGGTCAAAATGAGACAAAAAATATTTCAGGCTCTTTTCATCCAATTTTTTGTTTAACTTTACATAGTAATTAATTAGACGTTAATATGAGCAGGTATTCCATGGCGCAGGTGGTTTCATTAACAGGTATCAACTCCCATACCTTACGAAAATGGGAAAGCAGATATGATTTTTTGGTTCCAGAAAGAACAGATACCAACATCCGCTATTATACAGATGCCCAATTAAAAAAACTTCTGAACATTAGTATCCTCAGAAACCAAGGTGTACGATTATCCGCTATAGGTAAGATGACGGACGAAGAAATCCATAAGATGGTTGCAGACGCCTTGATCGAGTCTGATCAGGATGCCGAGGTGAAGGCCCTGGTATTGAGCATGATTAATTTGGATGAACAGGAATTTGACAACATTATCAAATCCCATATATTAAAAAATGGTATTTTAAACACCTTTACGGAGGTGATATATCCCTTTCTTCATAAAGTGGGAGTACTATGGGGCATCAATAAGATCATGCCTGCTCAAGAGCATTTTGTATCCAACCTGATTCGGCAAAAAATATGTTCGGCAATAGATTTATTGCCCATTGCACCAAAAAATGCCCCAAAGATAATTATGTTCTTGGCTGAAGGTGAAAATCATGAAATTGGGCTTTTGTTGGCTTACTTTGTTGCCAAAAAATTGGGATGGAGGGTCTACTATCTTGGACAAAATGTACCCCATGACAACCTAAAAACTATGGCAAACTTGGTAAAACCTAATTATTTTCTAACCTTTTTTGTTACTCCTACCTCATACGTTGTTGGGGAAAAAATTATTAAACTATCCACGGAAACCGATACACCACTTCTCTTTTCGGGCAATCCCCTTAATTCTGAAATTAAGAACAATGACAATTTATTGATATACCTAGAGAGTCCGGCAGATTTAATTACAGTACTGGAGAAGGAATTGTCCACAACCTAATATGGATTCTCCACTATCCATGTTAAAAGCAAAAAATATTCCCAAAAACTTACTTCTCCTGTACCTATATTAAGCAAAACACATTATTGGGCACTATCCTTTTTTGTTTCTGTAGCTTCCTTCCTTTTACCCAAAAATCCACCCAATATTTTTTTGGCCACATCCTTCTGTGTCTCCTTTTTGGCGGTAGATGTGGTATCCGCCTTGGCAGTAGAATCCGTTTCTTTTGTGGCAGCCCCTAAAAGACCCCCAATGACATCCATCGTTTTTTCCTGGTTATCCTTTTTGGTAGAATCTGTAGCTTTCTGGTTCTTGGCAATAAGATCGCCTATAAAGTCCTTGGCCTTATCCTTGCCCTTGGCCATCAATTTTTGCTTTTCGATCTCCACCAGCTGGGCCGTTAGATTTTTAATCCCCGAACTAAGGTCCGTAGTCACCGTGGGACTGGTATAGCCCCCACCAATATTGGCCGTAACCGGTATGGTTAAATTTTCAAGGGAGTTTTCATCGATCCTTGCTATTATGTTATTGACATCCTTTCCCAAATACTTGGCGGGCACTTCAATAGTCGCCGCATAGTTCAGTTTTTGATCGAAGGTATGGCTACCGGCAACATTAATGGCAAAATCCTGATACTTGATGGTAAACGGCTTTACCTTTACCACTCCATCTTCAAAGGACAAGGCTGTTTTCAAATCTTTTAGATCCAATTTCTCAAGATTTAAAAAGTTCAATTTACTATCCAGGGCGGTAATTAAAGGCGCACTTTCGGCATCAATTTTATCGGTAAATAATTCAGCCAATATATTTCCTGAAATAGTATTTAAATTGGGTGTAAAATCATCCTTTAGACTTCCGGACAACTGAACATCGGAATTTAAGGTACCTTGTAGTATCCTAGCTATCGGCGCCAGGGTCCTAAACATTTCCAAGGCCTTAAAGGTCTCGGAAATCTTAAAGCTGTCCATTCCTAATTTCATGGCAAAAGTTGGTGTGGCCCCTTTGGTGGACACCTCTCCATTGAGAGCCAATTTTCCGTCAAAGATAGAAGATGTCATATTGGACAGTATGGCTTTTTCATCCTTTATCACCAGTGTTCCCTTTACATCCTTTAAAGTAAGGTTGTCGTAAATCACTGTACCTGCATGGGCATTTATGGTACAATCCAAAAAGGAAGGGATCTTGATTTTTTCTTCTGTGGCCATGGCAGAGGCTTCCTTATCGGCACCATCACTTACTTCGGCGGCTTCCGCCACCATAAAATCGTTCACAGCAAAAATCTTGGACCTAAGATCAAAGTTGCCCTCTATATTTTCGTTATTGAACATAAATCCCAACAGATTGTTGATAGACCCTGAAGCATCAAAATCTGTCTTTCCCGTTGCTCCTTCCAAACCGTTCAGTGTTACGGTAGCAGGATTAAACGTAACCGATGTACTTTTTAAGATTATAGGATTTGGAAATTCATTGGACTTATATTCAAAATCGCTCAATTTTAAGTTCCCGGTGGTTTTGGTATTTTCATACTTCTTTTTTTCTATGGACGCCATATCAAAGGCCGTAGAAATATCCGCAACCAATATCCCTTTTAAATCTAAATCGTCAGGAACCGGATAGGCCTTGGAAATATTGGCAAGATTCATTTTTCCATCTATCTTGGCATTTACCTTGGTGTTCCCCATAAGGTCGTTTATTTTGGCCACCATATTAAACCTGTCCTCGTCTATCATAAAGGACAACCTTCGGATATCAACAAAGGTATCCTCCGTTATACCGGTACTATTGGAAATTTCGGTATCAATAAATACATTTCGGACCGCTTTGGGCAGATCAGGATACTTAAAAGAAGCATTCTCCGAGTTGATATCTATTTTGAATTGGGGAATATGGGTATCATCAACGATACCTTTAAACTCGCCGGCCACGGTAAAATTTCCAGTAGTGGACACCTGCGCTATATCTTTTGAATACACTTCCGGAATAACGGCCAAAAAGTTTTTGAAATCGGACGAAGGTGTCTTAAAGCTAATGTTTACCTCTTGGCTGTCCTCGTTCAATTTCACAAACCCCTCAAATACCAAGGCCAATTGATTTACCTTGGCCTCGTTCTTTAAAAAGGAATATTTATTTTCGTTGAGATCCACTCCTATAAGGGCCTTCAGTTGTACCGGGTTCTTGTTAAGGTATTGTGTACTGTCCATTGCAAAGGAAACCAGACCACTGGTCTCCGTATCCAATTCCGAGTTATCCAGGGAAAGATCTCCCTGACCACTATGGTTCATTTCAGAAATGGCAAAGGACATACCACTGGAAAGATCGTTATAGGTAATAACGGCATTATGGATTGCATAAGACTCCATAGATAGGCTGAAACTACTTTCGGAGGAATCCATGCCGGCCTGGGTATCCGGTGCAGAACTATCCCCGGCAGCTATATCATAATTGGCATTTTCATCTTTGTCCACCTTTATGTTTACCAGTGGACGATCCAGTATTAGACTTTTTATGGCAATGGGTTCATTGGCATCCTTGAAGAGTTCCTTTATGGACATATCCAAGCTTACCTTATCCGAGGCAAAAAGTGTATCGCCCTCAAAAGGAGCCTTATTAATTAAGATAATGTTTTCCAAAGTAACGGAAGCATTGGGAAAACTTCTAAAAAGACTTAAATCCGCATCAGAAAAATCAAAGGTGGCATTAATATTATTGTTCACCTTATTCTTGATAATATCCGCAATTTTACCTTTTAGGAAAAATGGCGTGGCAACGAGAAGTAAAATTATCACCAAAAATACGCCACCCACAATCTTTAATATTTTCTTTTTCATGTGTTTATATTTATTGTTTTTCAAATGTCACATGTAACATCCATATAATCATTCCGCTGTGCGACAAAACCTTTAGTCATGGATGTTTCATCTATTATTATTTTTAATTCTATAGGAAATTAGATTTGTTTTGATTCAAAAAAGCAATACATTCCTTTTCTTAACAATCCCTTCTTTCATATTTGGGCATGTAGTATAAAATTAGATAGAACTTGGCCATTAGTTTAAACGAATAGGATAAAATATTGACGCAATTCTACGATATATCACCAAGTAAATTCACAATTCCCACTTAGTTTAAACAAAATTTAACATCGCAATAAAATTCACCTTGAATACTGACAGCCCAGCTAATTTCCATTTGGAACAATACAAATTTTGTCCTACACGATAAGAACAGTCAAAATCAAGTTTTATTATGCCTCAAGATCAATTTCCTGATTAACTTTTAGATTAAATCGCCTTCTAAAGAGATATACGAAGAAATAAAGAAATGGGGTGTCCAAGAAGGCTACAATTACCTTAAAAACAAAACCGCTGATTACCAGACCATAGAACATAGACCATGGCAGTACCTCAAAAATACACAATAGGCCAACCACGGTAAGGGTATCCAAAAATTGGGAAAGATAGGTAGAAAAATTATTACGCAACCAAAGATGCTTGCCCTTGGTCAATTTTTTCCAGAAATGATATATCCCTATATCCACGTATTGTGCAAAAAGATAGGCCATCATGGAAGCAAATACGGCAATGGGCGACAAGGCAAATACATGGCTGAATACCTCATCCTGTACCGGGGAATTGGGCAATGCCGGTACATGATTGGCCAATAATACAATTCCCATGGAAAAAAAAGAGGCAAATATTCCGGCAGTAACAATTTGGTTGGCCTTTTTCCTTCCATAAATTTCAGAAATAAGGTCGGTGATCAAAAAAGTAAGAGGGTATGGCAAAATACCCACCGAAACTTCAAATAATGATGCTCCAAATACCGTAACATCACCAAAGGGTCTCCAATAAAAAAATTTTTGAAAAATCAGATTGGAAACCACCAAGGAAGTAATGAACAATGCTCCCAAATAGAGATAGATCCTAAAAGCCAGCTTTTTATCCTCCTCTTTCAATACTGCGTATTCCATAGAAGCAATATAAATTTTAACATTATATAATTTAATTCCAATTAAACCGTTCCTACACTTTGATCCTGGAAAAAAGTCAAATTTACTTGAACAGGAATCGATTAACAACAAAAAAAGAATAAACAAAAATTTTAAACATGAACAAAAGCATTTTAGTAGCATTCCTAATTCTAATAACTACTGCCGTAAACGGCCAATCCTACATTGGTTTTGGAACCGACAATTACAATGGGGTGCATGGCCTAATTTCCAATCCCGCGAATATCGTTGATTCTAGATTTAAAACCGACATAAACCTTATTGGAGCTAGCGGACTCCTGGGAAACGACTATTACAGTGCAAAATTTGGAGATGTTTTTAAGGACGATTTTGATTTTGATGTGGATGGCACAAAATCCCCAAAAAATGCAAACAATGCCTATGGCAACGTTGATATTTTGGGACCGTCGTTTATGTTCAACATCAATTCCCGGAATTCATTGGCGGTTTTCACCAGAGGAAGGGTGTTTTTTAACCTAAACGATATTAATGGGGACACCTATGACAATATATCCAACGAGTTTGATGAAAATGAAGACTTCAATGTAAACGAGGGGGATTATCAAATAAGCGCCAATGCCTGGGCCGAAACAGGCATTACCTATGCCACGGTGCTCCTGAACCAAGAACAACATTTTTTAAAGGGAGGTATCTCCCTAAAATACCTAATGGGATATGGAAACGCCTATTCCAGTGGAAAGAATATAATTATAGACTATGATGCTGATGGATCGGGAACTACTGGAAGCATTGATTCACAAGGTGAAATAGCTTATGGCAACAGCAACAACATTACGAACGATTTTGAAGATTATGAATTTGAAAAGAGTGCGGACGGTTTTGGGATGGACCTAGGTTTCATCTACGAATGGAGACCCCATTTTGCCGACTATACCGTTACCGATAAGGATGGCAACCCCTACGCCCCCAAGGACATTAACAAATACAAATTGAAATTTGGACTTTCATTGACCGATCTTGGAAGCCTTAAATATGAAGGTACTGAAAATGCATATGACATTACCAATTCTATAAGCGAGGACGATTTTGATAACGAAGAAGGGTTTGAGGACAAGCTGAACAACCTGTACACCCAGATCAGGTCCGGTAATGCATCCAAAGCGGTTTTGCCTACGGCCTTGCATCTTAATGCCGATTGGAACATCAACAATCACTTTTACCTAAATCTAAATACCGATCTATCCCTTACCTCGAAAAGCAATCCCAATACCAATAGTATTGCCAATATTGTTTCCCTTACCCCAAGGTTTGAAAGCAAATGGTTCAGTTTTTATTCCCCAATAAGCTATATAGAAAATTTGGGAGTACAGTGGGGAGCCGGCTTCCGGGCAGGGCCATTGTATATTGGCTCCGGGTCCATTCTAACGGTATTGACCAGTGACAACTCCAAAGGTGCGGATGTGTATGCCGGATTAAAGATCCCTGTTTACCAATCCAGACCAAAAGACAAGGACGGGGATGGTGTATTGGACAAAGTAGATGGATGTCCTGAAATTTCAGGGCCGGTAGAAAACAATGGATGCCCCTGGCAGGATACCGATGGGGACCAGGTATTGGACAAGGATGACCACTGTCCCGAAGAAGCTGGACCCATAGAAAACAATGGATGTCCTTGGGAGGATACCGACAATGATGGCGTGTTGGATAAGGACGACAACTGTCCTGAAGAAGCGGGTATTATGGAAAACCAAGGATGTCCGTGGCCAGATACCGATGGCGACGGTGTGCTGGACAAGGATGACAAATGCCCTGAAATAGTTGGAACTGTTGCCAACCACGGCTGTCCCGAAGTTACAGAGAAAGTACAAAAAACCTTAAATGAATATGCCAAAACCATTTTGTTCAACTCCGGAAAGGCCACCATCAAAGTTGAATCTACCAATGTTCTGGTAGACATAATAAGGATCCTTAACGAATACCCCAATGCCGACTTCACAGTTGAAGGCCATACTGATAGTATAGGCAGTGAAGCTGCCAACCAAAAACTTTCCGAAGAGCGCGCTCTTTCCGTAAAGAATTTCTTGGTGGAAAAAGGAATAGAAAGCACTAGGCTTACCGCCGTTGGTTACGGTGAAAGCAAGCCCATTGCCACCAATATGTACAAGGCAGGCCGTGCAGAAAATAGACGGGTAGAAATAAACCTAGTAAAAAACTAGTTTATCTTAACCTATCAAAACAAAAAGCCCCTATCAATCCAAGGGGCTTTTTGCTTAATTCTATTGGGAGCCAAAAAATTCCTATTTGATATTCAAGGTAAATGGCATTCTTGCCTGAACTCCCTTGTTTTCCATTGCAGATTTTATCTCCTTTAGAATGGTATATGCCTCCGTGCCGATTTCTTCCCTTATAATGGTTTCCTTACTTTTGGCAGTGGCACCCCCCATATCTTCCATTAACTTCTCAAAATCCGATTTATATTTTGGAAGTTTTTTTATTCCGTAATTCTCCAGATCCACCATTTTGGCAGCTTCAGCAACGGCCTTATCCAGCCCTCCCAATTCATCTACCAACCCCAAACGTTTGGCATCCACCCCACTCCATACCCTTCCTTGGGCAACACTATCGGCCTGTGCCATGGTCATTCCTCGCCCCTGGGCCACTCTGTTCAAAAATGTTTCATAGGTCGTTTCAATTCCTTCCTGTACATTGCCCCTAAAACTGTCGTTCATAGGCTCGAACAAGGAATACTCCACAGAATTTTTATTGGTCCCTACCTGTTCGGCATTGACACCTATATTTTCGGCCAGTCCACTTATATTGGGTATAGTTCCAAAAACTCCTATAGAACCGGTAATCGTAGTAGGTTCGGCAAAAATCTTATCGGCACCCGCTGCAATGTAATAACCTCCAGAAGCAGCTACATCGCCCATAGAGACCACCACTGGTTTGGATTGTTTGGTAATTTCAATTTCGCGCCATATGATATCGGAGGCCAATGCGCTGCCGCCAGGGGAGTTCACCCTTAACACTATTGCCTTGACCTCCTCATCTTCCCTGGCTTTTTTTAAGGCCCCATTAATAATTCCCTGACCAATTATATCGGAGCCTCCCTCCCCATACCAAATTTCGCCTTGGGCAAAGATTACCGCAATCTTATCCCTGCCACTATTGATCTTTATCTTGTTGGCGGTCCTAATATAATCGGCTATAGGGATGTAGTTGATATCTTCTGTAGTATCCACACCTATTTTTTCCTTGATCAAGCTTTCATATTCATCAAAAAATAACACCTCATCTATCAACCCGGATAAAGTTGCATATTTAGGGGTGCGTGTGCCCAAGGTATCCGCAATATGGTTCAAATCTTCAATGGAAATATCCCTACTTTCCGAAATGTTGGTAAGCATGGACTGCCATAAGGCATTCAATAGCTCCTTGATCTGTGTCCTGTTGTCCTCACTCATTTCGTTGGCCAAAAAAGGCTCTACGGCACTCTTATATTTTCCATGTCGAATAACCTCCATTTTTACACCGGTCTTTTCCTGCATATCCTTTAAAAATAATACTTCGGTAGACAGGCCCTTAAAGTCCATTGCCCCAACCGGATTAATAAATACCCCATTAGCCACACTGGCCAAATAATAGTCTTTCTGCGAATAAAAGTCCCCAAAGGCCAATATAAACTTCCCACTTTCGCCAAAATCCAATAAAGCATCCCGAATGGCCTGTGTTTGGGACAATCCGGCCATAAGCATATTATTGTTTAGGCTGATCCCTTTTATTTTATGGTCTTCCTTGGCCACATGAATGGCATGCAATATTTCGTCCAATCCCTGGTTTACATTGAAAAGTCCGGCAAAGGGATTGGATTCGTCCATCCCCACATAATCATTGATCGGGGCCTGCAATTGAATTTCCAAAACGGAATTTTCCTTGACCGTTACGGTATCCTCGCCCCTCCCTATAAGGGCCGCCAAAATAAGGAACATGAAAAACATAATTCCAAAAGCGATGAGGCAACCTATAATTGCAGCTAATAAATTTCTTAAAAAGTTCATCCCTGGTATGTATTGCTAATAACTGGCAAAGATAACCAATGTAGCGTTGATGCAGTTACAAATAGCTGAATTTTATACCTTGCAACCCTTCCACCCCCAATTTGGGAAAGACTGTCATAAATTGGTCTTGTTTTTGGTAATTCCCTTTTTGAAGTTAATGAACTTTCCTTTCCATGGCAATGCTATGAAACCCAAAAAAATCTTCAACCGGGCAAAAAATGTCTAATTTTCGCTTCAATCCAAAAAGTTTAAACGAGTTCAACTACTTTTGTTTACTTTGCCCGCCCATCATGAACAAAAAGTCAACAACATATCTTTCCCTTGGGAGCAATCTAGGGGATAAACATAACCAGCTACAGGAGGTCGTATTTTTAATCCATACCACTGTGGGTGAAGTCATAAAAATATCCCCTGTTTATGAGACGCCCTCATGGGGTTTTGAGGGCGACAATTTTTTCAATGCGTGTATAATGGTAGCAACTACGCTTACCCCTTCCGCTCTTTTGGAAAAACTACTGGAACTGGAAACAAGATTGGGCAGGAAGCGGCAACATGGAACAGGTTATTCCTCCAGAACCGTTGATATAGATATACTGTATTTTGACAAAGAAATAATAAATACCGATTGGCTGACCATTCCCCACCCCAACATGCAATTGAGAAGATTTGTACTTAAACCATTGGCGGACATAGCCCCGCAGTTCTATCATCCAATTCTAAATAAAGATACCCGAAACCTATTGCAGGAATGCAAGGACAAAAGCAATATTACACGAACCCCTTATACGCTATATGCGAGCAGGTCGCAGCTTTTCTCCCAATTGGAATATATTGCCATTGAAGGAAATATTGGCGCAGGAAAAACCAGCTTGGCCCATAAGATCGGGCAGGATTTTAATGCAAAATTGGTATTGGAACGATTTGCGGACAACCCATTCCTTCCCAAGTTTTATGAGGATCAGGGCAGATATGCCTTTCCTTTGGAAATGTCGTTTCTAGCCGATCGCTACCAGCAATTTATGGACGATACTTCCCAGTTTGATCTATTCAAAAATTTCATGGTAAGTGATTACGATATCAATAAATCCCTCATTTTCGCCAAAGTCACCCTTCAGGAAGAAGAATTCAAACTTTATAGAAAGCTCTTTAACCTTATGTACAAAGAGATAAAAAGGCCTAAAATTTATATTTACCTGTACCAGAACACGGAACGGTTACTAAAGAACATAAAGCAAAGGGGAAGGGATTACGAACAGCATATATCCCCGGAATACCTGAAGCAGCTCAACTGGGGGTATTTTGACTATATAAGGAGCTTTCCCGAACAAAATAATCTAGTTTTGGATATCAGTGAATTGGATTTTGTGGAAAACGCGGACGATTATGAAATAATTCTGGGCCATATTCAAAAATATGCGGTGAACCTATCATTTTAAGATAATTTTCACATATTATTTGCACAGGACAAATCAATTTATTTACTTGCGCCTCCAACAAAGTCGTTTTAAGCCATTTGAACGGATGGAAGGACTTTCAGGTTTTAAACTAACTAACTCAAACTATATATTGCCAAACCCAACCCATCGGTTGGGTTTTTGGTTTTTATGACTTTAATTTTATTACCGTAGGGTATTTATATTGGATCAAGAACAATTGCTGTGTTTGGATTTGTATCATGACCAATTGTTGTGTTTATGATAATTAGAATAATTTGAACAGATGTTTTCTTTGATTGTCCGTTTAAATTGTTGGAAATTATATAGCCAAAACAATGTTGATATTATTTTTTCATTTTACTCAATTGGTTTTTACTGTTTTTTATCGGTTTTCGTGAATCTTCGATTTCTTTGCTTGTCCAAAGAAATCGAAACAAGAGAAAAGACCCTTCTTCGCTATGTGGCCCCTTAAATCTTTGGATTTTAAGGACCGATGCCATGGCCTAAATTATTTCCAAGGCTTCAATAATTCTTTACGGCCATGCCATCTCCACTACGGAAGAAGATAGACGCAACATCACATTTTGCAGGCAATTTTCAAAAGGAATATAATAATGGCCAAAGGTTGACGGAACCAAGGAACGGCCTATTTTCAATTTACTTATGTGGTTATTATTGTTTTTTATTGGTATTCATGAATGCTCTGCATTTGGGCGATGTAAAAAATGAACAGAACACGAATTTGGGATATAGGATTCTATTTTATTTCAATTCACAAACAACTTTTGAGATTGATCCCTGTGTTTATGCAAATATTCTTATGGAAAAAAATAGCCCTATAAAGACACTGCTTTATGGCTTCGTTTTCCGCAAGGGATCCCGGAGCGTATTTTGCCGTCCATGAAAGGCAAAAAGGACCTTGGAAAGGAGCTATTTTAGCGCATCAAAAAAGGGGTGGATCCAGCCTGTTTTTTCCCTATTGGCATATACGGACTAACTATGGACTATCTATGGAGTATCTATGGAGTATCTATGGCTTATCCCCGGACAAGAAATTTGTTTTTTATTGGTATTTAAAAATGAACAGGATATGAATTTGGGATAGAAAATTCTATCTTATTCCAAATTCACTCATAACTTTTGATAACGATCCTTCATATTTAGCCCTGCAACTTGGTCCAGAGATCCCAAACCACTACCCCTACACTTACCGAAATATTCAGGGAATGTTTAGTACCGTATTGTGGAATTTCCAGAACCAGATCGCTACTTGAGACCACTTCTTGGGAAACCCCCTTTACCTCATTGCCAAAAATTAAGGCATACTTTTTATTCCTTTCTACCTTAAAATTATGCAACATAACGGCATTTTCTGCCTGCTCCACTGAAAGCGGGGTATAGCCCCCGGTCCTTAATTCCTCCAAAAGATCCAAGGTGCTCTCCCTATATTCCCAAACAACACTATCCGTAGCCCCTAGAGCCGTCTTATGAATTTCCTTATGCGGTGGGGTTGCGGTAATTCCGCACAGGTAGATCTTTTGGATCAAAAAGGCATCTGCCGTTCTAAATACAGACCCAATGTTGTTCAAGCTCCGTACATTGTCCAACACAATACATATGGGTGTTTTTTCCACCTTTTTAAACTCGTCCAGATTAAGTCGGTCCAATTCGTTATTCTCCAATTTACGCATGCAATACTATTTTAAATTTCACCCATTCCCCAAGCTTATCAATGATATCCCCAGCCCTAAAACGGTGTAAAGTTATCCCCAAAATATCAACAACAGTGTACATTCCAATAGAGAAACCTTACATTAGTCGTTTGGAATAAGGAATACAAAAATAAGTTAATAAAATCGCTTTGGCAGACTCGGGAAAAACAAAAAAGGTAACCCCTTTAATGAAGCAGTACAATACCATTAAGGTGAAATATCCCGATGCCCTTTTATTGTTCCGTGTCGGGGATTTTTATGAGACCTTTGGGGAAGATGCGGTCAAAGCCTCAAAAATACTGGGCATTATCCTCACCCATCGGAACAATGGTGGCGATAGGACCGAACTGGCCGGTTTTCCCCACCACTCATTGAACACCTATTTGCCCAAATTGGTAAAAGCCGGACAAAGGGTAGCCATATGCGATCAGTTGGAAGACCCAAAACTCACCAAGACCATAGTAAAAAGGGGCGTTACCGAACTGGTTACCCCCGGAGTGGCCATGAACGACGATATCCTATCGGCCAAGGCCAACAACTTTTTATGTGCGGTACATTTCGGACGAAAAAGATTGGGAATATCCTTTTTAGACATATCTACCGGTGAATTTCTGACTTCGGAAGGCAACGAGGAACAAATAGACAAATTGCTCCAAAATTTCGCTCCCAACGAAGTACTGGTATCAAAGGCCAACAAAAAGGAATTTTTGAATGTCTTTGGCAAAAATTTCCATACTTTTTTTACGGAAGACTGGATCTTTCAGGAAGACTATGCCCTGGAGACACTTACCAATCATTTTAAAACAAAGGGACTCAAGGGTTTTGGGGTAGACCATTTGGCCCATGGCATAGTGGCTGCCGGCGTAGTGCTTCATTACCTTTCGGACACACAGCATAGGCAATTACAACATATAAATACGCTTCAACGCATTGCGGAGGAAGAACATATTTGGATGGACAGGTTTACCATAAGAAATCTGGAGCTCTACCATTCCAGCAATCAAAATGCCGTTACCCTTTTGGATGTAATAGATAAGACCATTTCCCCCATGGGCGGCAGAATGTTAAAAAGATGGTTGGCACTTCCTTTAAAGAATATCGAGAAAATTCGAAGAAGACATCAGGTTATTGCCTATTTAACGGAAAACGAAACGGCCCACCATAAATTACAGGGCGGCATAAAACTGATCGGCGATCTGGAAAGATTGATTTCCAAAGTAGCTACGGGAAAAATAAATCCCAAAGAAGTGGTTCAGCTTAAAAATTCTTTAGAGGCCATTGTTCCTATTAAACAGATTACCTCCAAAACTAAAAACGAGGCACTGAACCTTATTGGGGACCAATTGCATTCCTGTGACATGCTAAGAACCAAGATCAAAGAAATGGTGAATGAGGAAGCTCCGGTAAATATGTTGAAAGGAAGCACCATTGCCCAAGGTTATTCCCCAGAACTGGACGAACTTAGGGAGCTGGCCTATTCAGGCAAGGATTATTTGGATAAAATGCTGGAAAGGGAAACCCAGCGTACCGGCATCGGTTCCCTAAAAATAGCTTCCAACAATGTTTTTGGCTATTATATAGAAGTGCGGAACACCCATAAGGACAAGGTACCGGAAGATTGGATCCGAAAGCAGACCTTGGTCAATGCGGAACGTTATATTACGGAGGAGCTCAAGGAATACGAAGCCAAAATATTGGGAGCGGAAGAGCGCATTCTAAGCCTGGAACAACAATTATTTTCCCAATTGGTAGTCTGGATGCAGGAATATATTGCCCCCGTACAAAACAATGCCTTTCAAATAGCACAATTGGATTGTCTTTGTGGCTTTACCCAATTGGCCAGGGAGAACAATTATGTTTCCCCGGAAATGGACGATTCTACGGAACTGTCCATTGTAGGCGGCAGGCATCCCGTCATTGAAAGACAATTGCCTTTGGGCGAAGCCTATATTGCCAATGACGTTAGCTTAAACAGGGACGATCAACAGATCATTATGATTACGGGACCCAACATGAGCGGTAAATCGGCCATCTTACGGCAAACGGCACTCATAGTATTGTTGGCACAGATGGGAAGTTTTGTGCCGGCCGATACCGCAAAAATTGGTTATGTAGACAAAATATTTACCCGGGTCGGTGCCAGTGACAATATCTCCATGGGAGAATCTACCTTTATGGTGGAAATGAACGAAACCGCCTCTATTTTGAATAATCTTTCCGAGCGAAGTCTTGTACTTCTGGATGAGATAGGCAGGGGTACCAGTACTTATGACGGTATCTCCATTGCCTGGGCCATTTCCGAATATTTGCATGAGCACCCCGCAAGGGCCAAAACCTTATTTGCCACCCATTATCACGAACTGAACGAGATGTCCTCCACTTTTGGTCGTGTCAAGAACTTCAATGTCTCCGTTAGAGAACTAAAGGACAACGTGCTTTTTTTACGAAAGCTTGCCCCGGGCGGTAGCGAGCACAGTTTTGGTATACACGTGGCCAAAATGGCCGGTATGCCGCAGCAGGTAATCCACAAGGCCAACAAAATTCTTAAGAAGCTGGAAAAATCACACTCCAGCGAAGAACTTTCCGATAAATTGCAGTTGGTACAAAATGAAATGCAGCTTAGCTTCTTCAACTTGGACGACCCTTTGTTGGAGCAGATCAAGGAGGAGATCATCCATCTGGATATCAACACCTTAACCCCCGTTGAAGCTTTAATGAAACTCAATGAAATTAAGCGTTTGCTCACCAAAAAGAAAAATGCGTAGACAGGTATACCAGACGGACACTACAGTTGTACATACCGTCTAAAATATTCAGCTTAGGGGTATTATTATTTTCATTTTTGTCCGATTAAAGACAAAAGACCACTTCGTTGCAAGACTTTAGACTAAAGATCCGATCACAAACAGCCTATTTAAAGCATCCCTTTTATTAAGGTGTATCGAATCAAAAAAGCAGGGTACCAAAGACATCCATGAACCTAAACAGCTGTTATTAATGGACTTATGATGATTCATAAATATGCTATAGGACAACAATAAATTATTTTGATTCTTTTTCACGAAAAGTTCTTTGCTTTTTATAGAATTGTATTAAATTTGCTCCCGCATCGGAAAAAGATGCAACGTTCTTTATAATAAACTGCGAAAATAGCTCAGTTGGTAGAGCGCCACCTTGCCAAGGTGGAGGTCGCGGGTTCGAATCCCGTTTTTCGCTCCATTGTACAAATCGCTACTGCCCAGAGCAGTTAGGCTCGAGTGGTGGAATTGGTAGACACGTTGGACTTAAAATCCAATGGACATTAGTTCGTGCGGGTTCAAGTCCCGCCTCGAGTACAAAGACCCTTTTTAATCGTTTGGTTATCAAGGGTTTTTTTTGTTTAGACACTCGAAATTTCCCCACATTTTCCCCACTTTTTTATTTTAGAACATAAAAAGTTCCTTTTGATCTTTGTTTTAGTACCAACTTTGATTCGTTCTGAAATTCCTTTTTGCAGTTCTGAAATTTTATTCTGGAAGTCAAGTTTTGACAAGTTTTGAGATGCTATCCTATTTGCAGTTTTCTTGCTGCATCCTGATCTTATGGCAGCTTGCGTACCATTTAAATCAATAACATATTCCAGACAAAATCTAAATTGCTTGGGAGTTAATGTATGTTTTTTGGGAGATGTGCCCAAATTGAAGTCCTGATATTGAAATGAAGTATCAAGGTACTGCCTGAAATATCCACCTGATTAGAATCAGGATTTTGAAGAACTATTCCACTTTCAAGTATATCTAATTTCTTGACTCCGTGAAATTAATAAAGTTGATATAGCATGGGATCACAATAATTTTGCGTAATATTATCAACAGCACACTATCCTGTCAATATACTCTTTTGTTAATTTAAACAATTGAACTTATGGGATTAATGGATCCACCAAAGAAATGTCATATAACCGAATTGCCTACTTCTAATATTATATCTTCACACGACCTTGCGGAGTATTATGTTGAGTTCAACAACAAGAATATTATTTTTAGATTTCCTTGGAATCATAAAAACACTCCATGGGTAGAGAGCAATAAACACGTTTTTAAAGATTTATTACTTAATGGTCAATTTCCAGAAAACCTTTACATATCAAGCGCCATAGGGTTTCTAATTAATACTGACTCGCTAAAAGAAATAGAAGTACTGGATAACGAAATATTGGAAGGCATTATAAAAGATAATCAGAATTCTTAATTTAACTGTGATCACAGTATATTTTGTGTATTCTGGTTTTGCATTTTTAGTTAATTAATTAAAGCTAATTGTAACTATATTTTAAAATGGATTGTAACTTAATTAATAGCATAGGATTATTTTTTGATATCATTGGCGTAGTATTATTATTTAAGTATGGGCTGCCAGCTGATATATCCAAAGATGGTTCTATTAGAATGATTTTTCAAGGAACAGACCATGATGAAGTAAATAAATGGAAAAAATACAATTTTTGGTCTAGGTTTGCCTTGATATTAATAATAATTGGATTTGCCTTACAAATATTATCTAACCAAACTTGTATATGTGCTTTTGTTGCAAAATAATCTGTTAATTCTGTTAAACAGATAGTTACATACTCGAATTGATAACCAATTTCAACAACTCTACCCTCGTCCTAATCTCTCCCTACAACATTAATTGATAGTCGTTATTGTTAATATTGTAGGGACTTAATAAATTCTTCAATCATACCCTTGGCCTGTTTAGTATATGCTCCACCTCTATACCTCTAAAGCCTTGAGGTTTTCCAATAGATCCTTATCGCTTCCGTTCTGCTTCCAATTATGGAACGACCGAAGAACCTCTTCCATAGTGTTGTAATCAATTTTAAAATGTGAGTTATGGCCATCAAACACGTTGCCCGAAACTTTATTTGCTTTTCGGATCGAAATCATAGTTTTACTTTTTTTCATAATATTTCTAATTTTAAGTTCAACTCAATAAATATTGTTCTGAATCCTCAAACTCCTTAATTAATCTCATAACCGCCCGAATTAGTTCTTTAGACGTTAATTCTTGATTAAGAAAATCATAAATCATAATATCATAATCATTCAAAAGCCATTTTAAATCATTAAAATCACAAGGAAGTATGGCTCTTTCATCAATAAACCCATGTGGGTAGTCATTTGTGTAATCATGTTCAAGATCAAATAATAACCTTGAAGTTTCAAGTGTGATTTGAACAAAATATGGAATGCGAACAACTCTATATCCCATATTGGAATAACAAATTGTTTTTTCTTCCTCAGACTTAATCTTACTCACTTCCCGATAATGTTTATCCCCATCAAATTCAACGATGATCATTAAATCATCATTTCTATAATCTGGTCGTTTTCTTGTTCTTGAATTTGGAACAATTCTATCATGTACGAACTCATGTTCGGGAAAAATAATTCGCAAAAAATCACCTAGTAGTCTTTCTGTTAGAAATGCCATATTACTCTACTAAATCTTGGTTAAGCATGAATTCCAATCCTAATATTTTGTATTTCGTTTCAACAGGAATTGAATTAAAATCTTCATTTATATAATCACACAAGAAGCTCAGTATTTTTAAACCTCTTTCAACGATGGTTTCCGGTGTCCAATCTAATTCATTGGCAACTAACATAGCACTCATGGAATCGTATTTATAACCTCTTTTGGGGTATCCTTCCCCTTTATTGCTTTGATCAACTTTGAAAAGAAATTTATCATTTTGAAGTGACGAGTTGGCACTCTTTGACAATGCTAAAAGGTTGCCAAGGCTATTAGCAAAATTTCTTCGTTGTTCAGGTGTGTATTTTGTAAAATGACTCCAATCGTTTTGGATTTTATTGTAAGACTCTTCAACTTCATTTTGTTCTTTTCCTTTGTCTTGAGCATAAGTCTCCAAACTCACTGTGGCACTTTGAGGATAGATGTGCTCAATGCTATCGTTCTTTACAAAATCAGTCCATTCAATTGCACTACTCTCACTTGAGTTTTTGTTAATCTTTCTAAGTTGTTTGTCATACTGATACAGTAAATAAAACCTCCCTGACCATTTGTAAAATCCTGTTTTATGTCCCAATTCAAATAGCTCATAACTCTGATTTACAAATAGGTTGAAACGGTAATACCAAGAAGTGTATAATCCCAATTCTGTTTTAGTTTCAATACTGTTCTTTTTACCTCTATAAACCTCGAAAGCAAGACTATATATTTTGCTATCACCGGTATTTCCACGTTTGTCGGACAGGTCAAAAAGTTTGAAACTGTATTTTTCCAATGTCTTTATGGAATCAACAAAATCATTTCTATCATCCCTGCTCAAAATAGCGAGTAATATCGGCTTGAAAGATGCTTTGAGACCTACGTGATGAATTCCTTGAATAGCTTTTCTAATTACCTTTTCATCTTCCGTGAAATACTTGATGTTGTGTAGTTTGTTCCACCAAACAGAGCAAAGCTGTAAGGATTTTATGTAAGTCTCAATATCGGAACGTTTTAATTTTCCATTGTATACATTGTCAAGGCTAAAATGCTCATCAAACAAAAAATTGGCATAAACACTCGCCTCATCACGGCTATACTTATTGAAATAAGCTATCCAATGATTTTTTATAAAGTCTTCATCGTCTAATGGGTTTTGCTTATTTTGACCTAATGATTTGTAGATCGTAATCCATGCTTTATTTATTGATTTTTCTAACTCTGCCTTTTGAGCCTCATTCAAATTAATAGCTTCTGGAGTATTCTCTGATACATGGTATTTATCATTGAGATATAGAAGCCTGTTTTTTAGCTTTTCAAGTTGAGACAAAGGTTTTCCTCTGTTATTCATGGTCTCGAATACAACATATTCGTCAAGTTCTTCCGGAAGGATGTATTCGTTTAACCTCAATTGATTTGTAACCTTATTAAAAAGTTGCTCGATAGTATTTCCTTCTTCTCTGAGGTATAAAGCGACCATTGCTTCAAAAAACTTCTTCGCTTTTAAAAGGTTTTCGGTGTATGTACTTTCCTCGCTATCATCTTCAATTTCATTTAATGATAAGATGTGTCTTCTGAAAAACTTATCACTTGGATTGTCTTCGTCATAGCCAAAAATGTAAGCATTAACGCCTTTGTTGATGAAGAGGTATTGCATTTCTGCATCCCCTTCACGAATACCCAAAATCACATTTTGTTTTTGAGCTTCTCTGATAATCACACTCAACAAAATCAATACAGAAGTAATCCGTTGTTGTCCATCTACTATTGAATACTGCTTGAAATTGGGTAACCAGTTATAATCACAAGGTTTTACTTCAACTAATGTTAGTAATCCGGTATAATGCCATTTACCTTCAGGAATATTAATTAAGTCATCCCATAGATCCTTCAATTGTCCTTTTACATTTTTTAAAGGCTCCTTACTGTCAACCTTTATTGACTTGTTATTTGACCATGCATAACCCCGCTGATAAGCCGGTATTCTTAATATTCTGTTTGTGAAAATTTCATGTACTGATTTTAAATCCATATTTCAATATTCTTAATTCAACGCCTTGTACCAATAGAAAAATGCTGCCTTATCTCTCAACTTTTTAAGCTTGTTCAAGAAGTTCAACTCTCCGGTAATTTCCAGTTTACTGATGTCCTGACCGTTAAACTTCTCTAGGGCTGAATGGTCTTTGTTCTTTAATTGTTTGGCGAGGTATGCTGCTTTACCTGCTGCAAGTATGGCATCTTCAATTTTGAAGTTTTCAGCGATCAAAAATCCTTCAAACCTGCGTATTCCAGTGGTGAGTTCGGTAAATCTTGTTTTATCCGGCTCTTCGGTATTTTTGGTTCGTTTGGCTATGAGTAAGGAAGTCGCGAAAATATCATCCAGTATATCCGATAAGCCAATTTCAAGTTCATGGTAATTTATTTCCTTTGCTCCAATTTTCTCAAAGCTCAACGCAATTTCTTCTGCGTTTTCCGCTTCATCAAACAGGCAACTAATATCAAAAAGTTGCTTTATGATTTCTTGTTCTTTGTCCTTACCATAAAGGATTCCAACGGTATTCGGTGCAAATGCCGTGAGTTTGTCTCCTAAAATAGATTCAATAGACGGAATGGCTACTTCCAAAACTTCTTCAGATTCAATCCATTCTGATTGTATAGGAGCTGCTAATAACCTTGGGTAATCGGTTTGCTCAAACAGTATATCCAACAATACAAAGTGAGCACTTTGATTGAGGCTCGATTCATAATCAAATTCGTAATGTGCTTTGGGTACACCTTCCTTGTAGCTTCTTCTATCTTGTAGCTCCCACTTGTTGAAATGTGAGTTAGCCACCACTTTGTTCAGGATAGCTTCTACTTCTTCTCGACTTTGGGTGGTAATGATGTCAATATCTACCGAAAATCGTCTTGATTTGGCAAGCAATAACACAAGGCTCGTTCCACCTTTAAAAGTGAAATCCAAACCATGAGCTTTGAGCTGCTGCAATAAGGAAAGGGCGTGTATCATTTTCTCCAGTATCGGAGGATTGATACGCTTCAAATGCTTTTGTTGTTTAAAGCCGTTGATCCATTCTTTGGTAAAACAATGTGCTTTTATCATTCTAAAATATCTTTTACAAAGTCACCAAAGTTGTTCTCTAAGTAACTTTTAATTTGATTCTCTTTATTTCTTCTTCTGGCGTAGCTAATGAGTTTGGTGAAGTTTATTTGATAGCGTTTTAAGGCGTTTTCAAACAGTGTATCCATTTCATTTCCCTGAATCGCATAGAAGGTTACGGCATCGCTGTACACATCAATTAGTATTTTCTCTAGGGTCGGTACATAGATTTTATCCTTTGACTTTTCCTTAATAGCAATTTTCTGTTTTGGCGAACGGCTGATTAGCGGTTTAATGACGATGGAAATTTCACTTTCCACATACCTTTCCATGATGTCCTCTTTGGGATCGAGATATACCCGGTACTGTTTAGATTCGGAATAAGCGTTAAACACTTCCTCAACAAAATCCTTCTCCACCTCCAGTATATAAAAGAAGGTTCCCAATTGATGTCTTGTAAAATCATTCAGCCATTCGGTACTCCAAAGGCAATAATCCAACTGGTCAAACTCTTTGGCTACTATCTTGGATAATCGAGCCAGTTTCTCCGACACAAAAGGTTTGTAAGCCTCTTTGTTTGAAATGGTATATACACCCAGTTTTACTTGGTCAATCACCTTTCGCTTCACCAAATCATGGATTCTCCACGTTAAGGCACTTTCTGTGATTTCCGGATCCAAATCGGTCAAAAAGGAACTGAGGGTATCTCGGTCGAAATGCCCTTTGCCTTTAAAATGCTTCGATATTTGACGGTCAATGATTTTAGACATAGCTCAATTTTGTCAGTATTTAACTTTTTAGGCAAATTATAGATTTACTCATAATTGCCAATGGTGCAAATATAGTGGCATTTTTTGGAATTACTCATTTTTGCCAGTAAAATGTGTTTACTGGCAAAAATGAGTGTAATTAATTATTAGTGTAAGCTTTCCTAAAATTAGTTTTCAATTGCGCAATTGACCATAATTTGATACAAAACGCAATTGAAAACTAAACTAAAACCAACTCGTCCAACTGCATACAAAGATCAATGTCTTCCGCCAGTACTTCGTTCGATATTGTTCCCGAATGTTGTACAAAGACCCTTTTTAATCGTTTGGCTATCAAGGGTTTTTTTATTTCAAATGTGTTTATTGTACGATTTTTGCATTGTAAAATACCCGTTGCCTTTATCTTATAATTTTTACTACCTTTTATCCCATTATAAATTCAAAATCATATCCTCAACCAAGTGGTACTACAATATAATATGCCAGCAGGATATATGTTTGCCATAAATTTTTGATCCACAAACACTTCTGACATAGTAGATACGCCATTGTTATGGTCCGGGAAATAGGCGGAAATAAAACTACATTTGAAGGGGAATCCACAGGGGCTTGGGCAGCATTGCAGATAAAGGTTGGAAAACAACTTTAATGGAGTATATATAACGGAAAGACGGGCAAGCTTAAAAGTCTTGCCAGCTTTTTTTTTAAATTTGACCTATAAACTTTCCAAATGGAATGATAGTGTACCATAATTATTTTAAAAAGACAAGTAAAATGAGGGCCAAATTGTTTTTGTTCATATTTTTTCTATGCACATTTGGTATTGTTTTCGGCCAAGTACCGAGTGATACTTTGAAGATACTAAGCTATAATATTCGTTTTGGAGAATTGGCCTCACTTGAAGAATTGGCCAATTTTATCAAAGCAGAAGACCCTGATTTGGTTGCCTTACAAGAAGTTGATTTCAAAACATACCGGGATCGAACTCCGCAACAACACGGAAAGGATTTTGTTACAGAACTTGGGTTCCGGACAGGTATGTTATCTGCCTATGGCAAAACCATCAATTATGCCAATGGCTATTATGGAATAGGTATTTTATCAAAATATCCAATGGCTTCTGTTGAAAGGGTTTACCTGCCATTCACTGAAAATGGCAAGGAACAACGAGCGGTTTTAATATCTAAAATTGAATTAGGAAATAGCAAGTCCGTATTTTTTGCTTCCACACATTTAGATTATACAAATACAGAAGAACGACAGCTTCAGGTTAGGAAATTAAATGAGGTTTTGCAAGAAAAAACAATCCCGGTAATCCTTTGCGGTGATTTTAACGCCCGTCCGGAAGCTATAGAAATTGATTCTGGAATGTCTAAATGGATACGTTTAGATGATGGTGCCGCAACAGTGCCGGCAGAGAGCCCCAAATATAAAATTGATTATATTTTTGGTTACCCTAAAGAAAATATAAAACCTATTAAAGCATATACTCCCATGGTGACGCTGTCAGATCATCTACCTCTGTACTCTATTGTCACATTAGAGTGGCATTAAATATCCCAATAGGGCTTTATTCTGACTACGACACCCTACTGCAACAAATTTAGGCACATTTAGGAGTAAGCATTTTCTAAGAATTTATGAATATTGACTGCTCCAAAATCGTGCTGAATTTTGGTAACTTTCTAGGTCTTAATGCCCTATTTTTTTGTTTTCTAAGATTAAGCACCCTATATTGGGTATTTGAATATTTGCACAAATAAAACTGATAATCAATCCCAATTGTTGGTTTTAAAGGGAGCCTTCAAAATCAATCCCCATTCCCAGGAAACATCTTTAACCACTTTTTTGCATTTTGAGAAAATATTTTGTCCACAACCTCCTTCGGAAGTTTTAGCCCCTGAAATTCCCCATTTACCAAATCACTTACCATGGTGTCATCAGTAACGAAATACTGCCAGTCCAGCAACCATCTTTCATGTATTATGCGCTGCATCCCTTCCTCAT
Organism: Flavobacteriaceae bacterium; assembly: GCA_041392165.1. Lineage (GTDB taxonomy): Bacteria > Bacteroidota > Bacteroidia > Flavobacteriales > Flavobacteriaceae > Arenibacter. The sequence goes on along the minus strand of JAWKMN010000001.1, from coordinate 897,362 downwards.
TTCCTTCTCCATTATCCTGCAAATCCGTTGCATATAATAGACGATCTTGATAGGTTATAAAAAAGTTACGTACCTTCTCCCTATTTTCGATAGTTTGATAAAAAACCTGCCCCATTCTGGCCGCTAGATCTACACTCATATTGGGAAACTTGTCCAGTCGTTTGGCCAATTCATCCACACTCCACTCCATACTACCGATGTGAGCACCTATAAAGACAAGATCGGGGTGTTTTTCCAGCATGCGATCTCGGGCCGCAATCTGTTCTTCATAAGAAGGCAGTTCCGGATGCTTGTACATATGATATTCCGGATGTCTTGTAAAATAGTTGCGATCATTGTTAGTTGTCATTTGGTCTATTGGCAACCAACAGTTCTTTGGTTCCCCCAAATGTCCGATCAGGGGTATTTTCCTATCTTCCAAATGGCTAAAAATGGTATCAAGTCTGGGATTATCAACCATTATCAGTTGATCGTTCCTATCTCTAAAAACCATCCCTATATTCTTCCATACCTTAACCGCTATGGCTCCTTCGGAAAAACATTTATCAAGCCATGCAATGGTGTTCTTTGTGAAGTCCGGATTGTCCCAATCCTCTATAGAAAAGGAAGTAGCGATCTCAAATTCTTCAGGATTCTTTTTTTTCTGTGCTATACAATAATCATACTGTTCTTTGATGAATTCCTCACCTCGGGAAAGATCTACCACAATATTAAGAAGGCGAAAATTATCCTTCCTTGCCTGATCTGCAAAACTGCTCCTATCCGTCATAACGTGGGTATGCACATCAATTTTATCCACTTTGTGAAAGTCGCCCAACGAATAAAATTCTTTATTCTCCGTACAGGATTGATGTAACACGAACACTAATAAGCACCCTATTATTTTCATAATCCCTGAAAAATTCATTTTCTCATTAACATGAATAACGACCATATCCAATTATTTATACTTTAACATTATTGCCATGAACCCATTTAAACTTTTTGACGGGGCAAAAACTGCCCAATTCCTGCCCGTACCGGATCGGGCGGGTTAAATGCCATCCCAATAATTTAAACCTGTTCCATGAAAAATAACACTAATCCAATAAATTACCACACCTTCCATTGATATATCCTGCACTTTTTTTAATTCTATAAATAGATTGTTTTTCCTGTAAGAACAGATTCATCGCATGCAAAGGCAATACGCAAACTATTTACGGCATCTTCTAAATGAGGTGATAGGTCTATATCCTCCTGTATTGCTCTGTAAAAATAGCGCTGTTCCCTGGTACAAAGCTCTTGATGATCCGGCTCATCCTTCATATCTATCCACGTATCTTCCTTTACAAATTGATTATTATCATCCAATGGTGCGTAATGGCAACGTATGGATTCGGTTTTGGTATGTGATTCCACCGAGTCCGATTTTCCGGTACCGGAAGCTTCCTTGGCAATAATGGAAACCGCCCCCTTTGGCCCAAAAACATCCTTTATAAAAAAAGCGGTTTCGCTAATCATTGGTCCCCAACCCGCTTCATACCAGCCCACAGACCCGTCTTCAAACTTAATTTGCAACTGACCATAATTATAATTGCCCTTGGGGATATCTTCTGTTAATCTAGCGCCAATAGCACTTACTTGAACAGGTCTAGAGCCGGTCATTTGACACATTACATCAATATAGTGGACACCACAGTCCACTATGGGGCTAAGGCTTTTCATTAGATTACGGTGAACATCCCACATCCGTCCATGACTTTGTTGGTTCAAATTCATCCGCATCACCAAAGGCTTTCCCAATCCCTGGCTCAATTCCACAAAACGTATCCAAGAAGGATGCTGCCTAAGTATATAGCCCACTACCACCTTTTTCCCCGTCCTTAAGGCCACATCCGCTACACGCCTGGCCCCCTCAACCGTATCGGCCAGAGGCTTCTCTATAAATACATGGCAACCCTTATTTAAGGCTTCTATTGCAAATTCTTCATGGGTATCGGGATAAGTAGATATACATACCGCATCAGGATTACAAGCTTCCAATGCCACTTTTAAATCAGTGAACAGCGGATATCCCCCTCCCAACTTTTGGTTGAGGACTTCTTTACTTTTCCCGGTTGAAACCAACCCACAAATTTCAAATTCTTCTAAAGTATGATACGCAATTGCATGGGATTCGCCCATATTGCCACATCCAACTACCAGAACTTTTATTGGGCCCCTTTGATTCGTCATAATATTTTTTTAGTTATAATTATACTTATTTTACCGATGATCTACATTTCTGTTTTTATATCAGGCCTATCGGCCAATCCCTTCTGTCAACTCCTTGTTATCCCTATTTTCCGATCTGGATAAAATATTCTGATCCTGGCCACTATCTTTTACATTTCCCAATAATTTTTCCTTGAAGAAAAACAAGAAAGACACCCCTACCAGCAATGCAATTATTGCCGGAACCAACCAAATAGCTTCCCATTGGTAACTCGATTCACCTCCGATGTTCACAAGAAAGTTATCGGTTACCGCACCGGAAACAAAAGAGCCTATAAACATACCAACACCATATGTTGCGAAGGTTATAAGGCCTTGGGCAGCATTTTTAAAGGACGATTTGGCCTTCTTATCAATATAAATCTGACCGGAAACAAAAAAGAAGTCATAGCAGATACCATGCAATATAATCCCTAAATATAGCATCCAAATTCCTGATCCCACATCCCCATATGCAAACAAAAGATAACGTACCACCCAAGCAAACATACCTATAAGCATCATTTTTTTAATCCCAAACCTAACAAAGGCAAAAGGCATTAATAACATAAACAAGAACTCGGATACCTGCCCCATGGTCATCTTGCCCGCAGCATTTTCCATACCGATATCATTTAGAAATGGATTGGCAAAATTGTAGTAAAAAGCTAATGGAATGCAAATGACTATTGAGCTTATAAAAAAAACAACAAAAGAACCCTGTTTAAACAAAACCAAGGCATCCAGCCCCAAGATAGAGGAAATACTGGCACTTTTCCCCGAAGGAGGGATGCTTGGTAAGAAGAAGCTTATGATTCCTACCACGACAGAACAATATGCCGCTATACGAAACGTCATATAGGAAGCCTCCAATTCCATGAACCCTATTAAGAGTCCGGCAGTGATCCAACCTACCGTACCCAAAACCCTAATGCTTGGAAACTCTTTTCCAGGATCTTTCATTTGAGAAAAGGAGATGGAATTGGCCAGTGACATTGTAGGCATATACAGCAAGGTATAAAGTAAGATCGCCCACCAGAAATTTTGAAAATTGTCTATCGTACTAATATAGTACAAGGTAACAGCACCCATTAAATGCAAAATCCCCAATACCTTTTGGGCGGCGAAAAACCGATCCGCTATAAGCCCAACGAAAAAAGGCGAAAAAATAGCTGCAATAGATAAATTTGCGTAAGCAGCTCCAACTTGGGAAGGATTGGCATCCAATGAGGACAATAAATATGTACCCATTGTAACATACCAAGCTCCCCAAACAAAATATTGAAGTAGCATCAGTACGGATAAGCGTAGCCTGATTAATTTATTCATTGTAGTTTTTCGGTAGTAATTTTAAACTTATGGCCTTTATTTTCCGGAAAGGAAACGGCTATTATTTTAGTTCTTTAATATTGATATTCTTCCATCTCACTTTTATTCCTCCTCCACTATGAATTTGTAAAGCAATGGACCCTCTTCCTTCTCCAATTTTATCATCGGTTAGCTCAACCATTTGTTTGCCGTTCAGCCAAGTGACAATTTTATCTCCCTTTGCCACTATGCGCATGTGGTTCCAATCATCTGGATCAAGGTTTTTCTCATCCTTGGGATCGGGTTTGATAATCCATCCCCTGCCACCTTCCGTAGATTCATAAATTCCGCCCGTATGCAAATCCGGTGGTGCTACCTCTACCTGCCAACCCCTAATAGTTGTCCCATCTTTGCCCCCAACATGCGAGCGTATAAAAACTCCGCTATTGCCATTGGCTTCCAATTTAAAATCAAGGTCCAAAATAAAATTCTTATAAGGTTTATCCGTTGAGAGGTATCCATACTTTTTTTCAGGACCGCTTTCACAAACTAGTTCCCCGTTCTCAACGTACCAGTACTCGGTACCATGTTTGGTCCATCCAGATAGATCTTTACCGTTGAACAGACTCATACTCTCTTGTCCGTAAAGAAAACTTGTGCCAAATAAAAAGGCAAGAATTAAATATTTCATAATCGACTGTTTTTTTTTATTAATAATTTAAAAAACTATATGCACTTTACCCTTTGGTCCTTTTGGGCATCCTATTCTAACTTAGTTCAACTATTTTTCGGTCAGCAGCCGTGGTTCTGTCCCCAATAGCCATCGGAAGCAAAATACCTACACATGACAAAAAACTCCATATTAAATATTCCAAAAACAACATTTAACCAGTTTTTAAAAATCATCCATTACTTCAACCCAATATTTTTCTATCTCTTCTTTGGATGGCACTTCCTTTGGCCTAACAAGCCTAAAACCTACAAATGGAGCATCCGTTAACCACCAAATACTTTTTGGCATTTGGGGATCCCTTTGTTTCCAGATGCTGGAGGAACCATGGCGATTCGCGGAACGCAGATCAGTACCATCATCCATCCAAGAACCTCCTCGTACAGATCGGGGATAAAGCGTGGTAGGTTTAAAATAAGGATTTTCTACAGGTCTTCCTTTCATTTCTTTAAAGTAATCCTGACTGTATTGGTCCGCTGTCCATTCCGATACGTTCCCGTGCATATCATATAAACCAAAGGCATTGGGGGCCTTGGTCCCCACTTTTTTATATCCATTCCCACTGTTGGCCTTATACCATGCAAATTGGTCGAGTTTCTTTGGGTCATTTCCAAAATAATACGCAGTTTTAGATCCTGCACGGCAGGCATATTCCCACTCGGCTTCCGTAGGCAAGCGATAAAAATGACCTGTTTTGGTAAAAAGCCACCTAGCGTACATCATGGCAGCGTATTGGGTCATATTAATTGCAGGAAATCCCTGCCTCCCCATTCCAAAGCTCATATCAATGTACATTGGAGTAGCAGCGGACACCCCATCTACCATAATCTTGGAACCATTTTTAAGGGTGACTTCCCTTGGCTTCATACTTGCCGATTTTTCATCCAGGAATTGACTGTATTGTTCCCATGTTATTTCATAGGCACCCATCCAAAATGAATTTACCTTAACCTCCTTTTGAGGCCCTTCATCACTGCCGCGGCCCACTTCCGCAGAGGGACTTCCCATTAAAAAGCTCCCCCCATTTATAGGAACCATTTGGATAGTTATTTCCGATCCAGGAATTTTCTCAGTATAAGGTCCGAATCCGGAACTTTCGGATTCAATAAAAGTTGTGCTGCCTATTAAAAAGTAATTGACTACCACCAAACCTATAAGCCATGAAAAATAACGCATATTTCCTTTATCTACTTTAAATTGAACATTTTAGTCTAGCTAAGGGTCTATACCCTAATAATTATTACATAAAAATTGGGCCGAATGTAAACTGTACTTTTAAAAATAAGGACCTATTCATTGGTGGCCATAGACAAGCCTTGTGATAATCCTAAAAACGGATTTCAGACTACCAATGAAAACAACTTGATTTAAATTAAAAAATTGAATCCTATACTTTCTATCAACAGATTTAGGACGTATTGATGATACTAAAATCCTATTTTACTTTCAGCTCATTACTTTTTTGGAAATCCCTACTTACTTTATTAGCTCTCGGGCCATTTGCTCTGCGGAAGTTACCCCTGAAGGAAGTTCTATTACTTTAAGATTCCTGAAATGAATTTCGGCCCCTTCAGATTCAAGACACAAATAACCTTTCTTTTGCGTGGATTTAGAAATGCCATTTACAAATTTTCCGTTAACGGAAAGCTTTATCACCCCATCTACACACACCACATCATAGGTGTTCCATTCCCCTTTTCCCTTGCACCGGTTTTCAATGGATTTGCTCCGTTCCCCTCTTGGATTATCCGGAATGGTAACTACTCCACCTACGCCCCAAACTTCACCATGAACATAGGCTATTGGAGGCTTAACACCGTCTTTTTCATGTAGGTCTACCCAACCTAGTTCCAACATTTGAATTTCAACGCCATCCGGCAATACCGCACCTTCTTTAGGATCGGCTCCGCTCCAGGCAAAAACTCCGGAATTGCCTCCTTCCTCCATATGCTTCCACTCTACGTGCAGAATAAAATTCTCATATTGTTTCTCGGATCGCACCACACCTATAGGATGGCCCAAGTTTACCAATACGCCATCCGCTCCCACGGTCCATCCCTCTTTTACGGTATTTACATTTATCCATTTAATGGTAGATTCATCCTCTAATTTACCCGATATCATATTTTCCCAGGTATTGGATTTACCAAATTCAAATTCAAACTTTTCATTCTGGGCGTTGGCATGGTAAGCCGTCAATATGACCAACAAGGTAGATAAATGGGCTATGGTTTGTTTTATTATACTATTCATTTTCTGTATAGTTACATTAGTTTTATCAAAAAAATATAAATTTAGGATTACTTTTGGCGAACACTTTTCGTTTCAAAATAAAATATCCCATTTTGAAACGAAAAGTGATACCAAAATATGAACACATCAGACTTGCAAGACCTGCATTTTTATACCGGCTTGGCAGCACCAGGAATTGCTATTCCAGGTCCATCAAATTTTAAATCCCAACTGTATTCATTATTTTCCGGACCCAGGGACACTTTGGAATTCATGGCTTCATCCCAAGTGACAATTTGACCGGAATAGGCGGCATCCCTACTCATAATGGCCATCAAGGTGCTATTGGCTGCCATTTCGCCATCGTTGATCGCTTCCCCCCTACGAATGGAACTAAAAAGAGCATCATGTTCCGATTGGTACATATCGTTTCTTTCTCCTTCGTACTTCCAAGCTTTTTTACCCCAAATTTCGTGTCGATTGCCCTCATAAAAAGCATTACCATCCGAGCCTGCCACTTCTACAGAATTTCTAGATGCCCCTCCGGTTAATTGACGTGTAGCCAAATTTCCCTTTAAGCCACCACCGTAATCCAATTCTACAGAAAAATGATCGTATATATTACCATACTTTTTATCGGTACGCCACTGCCTTCCTCCTACACCAGAAGCGGATAACGGCATTCTTTCGCCCATGGCCCACGAAATCATATCGGTGCTATGAACAAACATTTCCACAATAAAATCCCCGCTCAACCAATTATAATAATACCAGTTGCGCATTTTATATTGCATATCGTTCCAATCTGGTTGTCGGTCCTTAAACCATAACTCTCCACCGTATCTTGTTGAGGAAATGGATTTAACTTCCCCTATTTCCCCATTTAGAACTTTCCCGAAAAGGGCTTTTTTCTGCAGGTCATATCTAAAACAAAGGCCAGAGACTACAGATAGATTCTTTTCCTTGGCCTTTTTTGCCGCCTCCAAAACCTGTCGTATCCCCGGACCATCCACGGCAACAGGTTTCTCATAGAACACGTGCTTACCGGCGTCTATTGCCGCAGTGAAGTGGGCCGGTCGAAAACCCGGGGGAGTGGCCAAAAGCACCACATCCACACCGGAATCGATTAATTTCTGATAAGCGTCAAAACCTACAAATTGAAGATTCTTTTTCACTTCTGCTCTAGTTCCATGAGCTTTTTTTAAAATTTCCAGGGAACTGACCAACCTATCTTCAAAGGCATCCGCCATGGCATGCAAAACGGTGTCGGGATCGGCCCTTAATGCCTGTACGGCCGCACCTGTACCCCTACCGCCGCATCCTACCAATCCAACCTTCAACACTTTTTTCTTTGAAAGAAATGGACTGGCAAAGCCCGCATTTAAAGCCGCCATACTAAAAAGAGTGGCGGCTCCCGCCTTCTTTATAAAAACTCTTCGGTCAGCTCCATCTACTGATAAAATATCTTTCTTGTCCATTATTTCTATTTATATCCCGGATTTTGGGTAATTACATCATTAATATCCATTTCTGCCTGAGGAACAGGCCAGCAATAGTCCCTATTTGCATTAAAACTGGCGATCCTTCCACTATCAAAAATCTTCCATTGGCCCGCTTCCTTATAATGCATTCCTTTTACAGACCCGGTCTTTACCTCTCCGATTCCCCAACGATTAATATCATAAAGCCGTAAGCCTTCAAAAGCCAGCTCCCTTGCTCTTTCGTCCCTTACGATAGCCCTTAACTCTTCTTGCGATTTTCCTTCAGTGATTGCGGGCATTTCAACAGTTGGCCGTTGTCTTACTTCATTTATGGCATTATATACCGACGCATCGATCTCGTTCAATTCAATTTTAGACTCTGCATACATCAGTAAAACATCCGCATAGCGCATCAAAATCATATTTATATTACCAAGATTTGGATTGGCGGCAAAAGCATCATAATCCACCCACTTCTTTAAATTATAACCATTGAACGTAGAGAATTCCGTACCATTTACCTTGTCCGCGGTAGCACTGCTTGGCCATGAATTATAAGTGTTACCGTTTCCTATGGGCTGCCCGGTATAAAAAACATTATAATCCCATCTTGGGTCTTTGTTTTCAAACGGGTCATCGGGATTAACTGGCCCTGTATATTCATACTTTTCAAAAAGACCGTTCATTGGTTCCACAGTTGAACTACCTCCTAAAGAAGCTGCGGAATAGCCAAATGCATTATAAACATCCCCACCTACCGTAAATTGTCTATCAAAGATCACCTCCTTGGAATTTTGTCCGGCCACCTGGAACAGCTCTTCATAATTGGGATAAAGTTCATAAATATGCAAATCCATTACGGCTTTGGCCGCATCCCGGGCAATGGGAAAATTATTGGCACGGATTGCCACTCTTGCCTTTAAGGCTAAAGCAGCTCCATGTGTTACCCTACCTACATCATCCCCCGTATAACTCAATGGCAGGGCATTGGAACTTATAACATCGTTCAGTTCACTGATTACAAAGCTAACTATCTCTTCGCGTGAATTGGTAGGGCGGTTATCGTTTATATCAATAAGCTCGGTTATCAAAGGCACATTACACCATAAGCTAAAAAGTTGTGTATAATAGTAAGCCCTGAGAAATTTAGCTTCCGCAGTCACTCTTGCAATCTTTTCCTGGTCGCTATCCACTACTTTAACAATATTTTGGATAACGTCGTTCGCTTTCCGGATACCCCTAAAATATCGGTTCCAATTGGAAGTAATCGTGGCATTTGATGCATCTATTTCACCATAGCGGATATCATTAAGGGTAGGAACGTTAGAATACTTGTGGTATCCAATATCCGTTACCCCATCTAGGGCCATGACCATTTGGGTACCATCCAATTCAACATACACGGCATTAACGGCCAATTCTGCATCATTTGCAGTAGCCCAATAGGTTGTTTCCGAAACTGCACCGGAGGGCTCTATATCCAGACCGTCATTAAACCCTTCAGTACATCCTATTATTAACGAGGCAACGAAGGCGAAGAATAATAAACCTTTTATATTATTATATCTTTTCATGATTTTGTCTTTTTTTTAAAATACGATGTTTAAACCTAAACTCATGGTCTTTGTCTGTGGAAAGAACTGACTTCTACCTCTAGGGGTTTCAGGGTCAAAAAGTTTTTGGGGAGAAAATGTCAACAGGTTCTCTCCGGACACAAAAATCCTAAAGTTTGAAAAAACGGGCTGATCAATTGTATATCCAAATTGAAAGTTTTTCAATCTGGCATATTTAGTGTCCAGCAACCAGAAATTCGACTTTACAATATCCCAGTTATTGCCCGCTCTCGCCATCGGCCATGTTCCATTGGGATTCTTAACTGGGTGATAAGCGTTATCCGCCATTTCCTTAGGTATAAAGTTCTGATAAGCGGGCCCTTCCACCAATGCACCATCCAATGTACGATATTGCTCCAACACTCCCTGCCAGAACATAGAAAAATCGAACCCTTTGTAAGAAGCATTAAACCTTAGGCCAAATTCATATCTGGGGTCTTCGTTTCCAATAATGATCTGATCTCCTCCCGGGGCAAGGGATTGTGATATGACCCCATCGTTATTCACGTCTTTATAAATAATATTCCCTATTCCGGCAAGAGAGTTTAAACGTGCAGGATACTGATCCAAATCGGCCTGGGTACGGTATAGACCCGGCGAATCCAACCCCCGAAGCGAATTTATAGAGTAGCCTTCTTGCCATACCGAAAAATTATCGGGAAAGTAGGGCCCAGCACCTTTCAGATCTTCTATCTTGTTAATTACATCGGAAAAGTTAACCCCAACAGAATAGTTGAAACCCTTATCGGATTTATAAGGACTGGTATAACTCAAGCTAAGTTCGTAACCATTATTTGAGACCGATGCCGCATTTTGAACAGGAGCGGTTACCCCGATCGTACTCGATATAGGTAATTGCAATAAGATATCATCTGTCATTTTCCAGAAATACTCGGCCACAAATGTTAATCTATTGTTCATGAAGGACGCATCCAGCCCAATATTCGTAATCGTTGCCGTTTCCCAACTAATATTGGGATTTCCGGCCTGGGTTATGGCCGATCCAGAAACCACATTTCCACCAAATTGATAACGTTGGTTTAGGTTATATATGCTTCTGAACCTATTGAGCCCAATATTCTGATTTCCCAATTGCCCCCAAGATCCCCTTAATTTAAAATCGCTTAGGACCGACCCATCGGACAAATTCTCCATAAAAGGCTCATTGGTTATGTTCCAACCCGCAGAAACGGATGGAAAAAATCCAAATCTGTTCCCATCTCCAAATCTAGATGATCCATCAACCCTAAGATTCACCTGAAGCAAATATCTATCATCGAAGGAATAATTCAACCTACTAAAAAAAGATCGTAGGCGCCATTCTTCCCTATATCCACTTATGCTTTGATTATCTATCCCTCCAGCATTCAAATCCCTCAGGTCGTTATTGAAAAAACCCTCTCTCCTGGCCGTTACATTTTTTAAATTATTATGTATCTCCTCATATCCCAAAAGTGCTCCAAAGTCATGAGAGCCAAAAACTTCGGCATAGTCCAAATACAATCTTTGACTAAGCTCCTTTTCGGTAATAGTTGCCTCGGTCAATGAATTTGTTGCAAACCATCCTGATACGGTAACGGGTTCGCCGGTAAGATAATTCTTCATACCTGCCAAACTATTCATAAAGGTGGATGTACCTTGATAATTCGATTTGTAAGTAACATCCCCCCTAAGATTGAGTACATCATTAAATGAATAATCGAATCCCCCTTGCGCCACGATATCGTTCGAAGTCCTTACCGTTTCCCCTTCATTGGCCATTGCAGCGGCATTCCACTGACCTGAAATCAGATCATAGGTGCCATCTGGATATTCCATCACGGTATTCCTATTCATATGAAGAAGTGCCTGAACAATCTGTTGTCCTGCTATCCCAGAACTATTAATGGCATGTCCCGGACCCGTAAAATTCCCATTTCTATACGTAAGCCCCACTTTAAAAGTCAATTTGTCATTGGCATACAAGTCCCCATTAACAAGCACAGAAGTTCTTTTATTGTTAAAATTCTTGATTACGCCATCGGTATCGCTATGATTCAGGGATGTAAATATTTTTCCAATGTCACCTCCGGCCGATATAGAAAAGGTTTGTTGGTTCATTAGGGCACCATTTCTGAAAATCCCCCCTTCCCAATCGGCAAATGGGAATTGTAAGGGATTGGTGCCGGCCAGCACATTAGAAATATACTCTTCGGAATAAGTGGGAGCATTACCGGCACTTATCTGCGCATCATTTTCCAGCCTCATCCAAGCTTCATCGCTCGCTTTTTCAGGAAAAAGACTAGGGTTCTGAAAACCAAACAAAGTATTATAGGTAATATTTACACCAGTAGAGGCTCCCCGTTTTGTAGTTACAAGAATAACTCCGTTTGCAGCCCTGGATCCGTAAATAGATGCGGAAGCGGCATCTTTTAGAACAGAGATCGATTCTATGTTCTGAGGCTCTACAGTACTTAGAGCCTGCTCAATACCATCTACCAAAACAAGGGGATTGGAATTGTTAAGTGTCCCTACCCCTCGAATTCGAATGGTAGTATTTTCTACTCCCGGCGCCCCTCCTTGATTACGTATGGTCAAACCCGGTACCTCTCCCTGCAATGCATTTGCCGTGCTGGTTACCGGTCGTTGAACAAGTTGATCCGTAGGAATTGTACTGATGGCTCCAGTAACCTTTGCCCGGCTCTGGGTACCATAGCCCACCACTACAACTTCTTCCAATCCGGCAGCGCTCTCTTCCAATACAATATTGATGGTGGTTTGTCCGTTAACCGGTATTTCTTTAGTAGCAAATCCGAGATAGGACACTACCAATTCTGGGTTTGCCGTGGACAATTCAATTTCAAATTTTCCATCAAAATCAGCCGTTACCCCGTTCGTGGTACCTTTTTCCACAACATTGGCACCCGAAAGCGGCATTCCGCTATTGTCTACAATTGTTCCACTTACAGTTAATTGAGGCTTGGCAATCCTATTCATATTAGGCATTGGACCAAACTGCGACTGTAAGTCCTGCTTTTTCTTTTTTAGGATAATTTGTCTATCCAATATTATATATGTTATGTTAGTGCCAAAAAACAAATCGTTCAGAACTTTATCAATCCTTTCTTTTTTGACATGTATGGAAACTACTCTTTCTTTATCAACAACATCCTGGTTTCCTAAAAATTTAAATTCACTTCCAGCTTCAATTTCTTCAAATACGGTCATTAAACCTACGGAATCCAGGTCCAAAGTAATCTTGGCAACCTGGGAATAGGTATTGGCTTGCACCCTAAATAAGGCTATTATTAAAAAAAGAGTGGTCAACTTCATTTTTAAACTGATATTGGGGTACAGTTCATGCCGTATTCCCAAACGAATATTTTTTTTATTCATACTTTTGTTTAGTTTTTGTGGTTAATAATTTAATCACCTTTTACTATCGGGGTATGTAGGAGCATATCCCGATTTTTTTTAATTTTAAAAGATGATGGTCAAATAGAGAGTTTAATCATAGGCAGCTGTTTTTTATGGTTGGTTTATTTCAATTTTATTCCCTACCCTAGTATAGGTAAAGGGAGTACTATTCTGAAAATAGGTCAATACTTGTTCAATGGTTTCTATATCAAATTTTGCAAAAAAGTGTTGATCGTCCAAAAACCTATAATTATTGGTAATAGAAACATCGTAATGCCTCTCCAACACTTTTATTATTTCTGAAAAAGGCCGTATCTTAAATACGATTTGTCCTTGGACCCATGAGGTATATTCATCTACATCAACGGCCATAATTGCCATATTGTTCTCCACTTTTTTCCAAGAGGCAATTTGACCCGGAGCCAACAAATATTTACCTTTTTTCAAATGCCCCTCACCGGCATGATATAATTCGACCGATCCCTCAACAAGTATAGTTCTGACCGCGTCATCACCTTTATAGGAACTAACGTCAAACTTGGTTCCCAATACACGAACATCTATTTCATCCGTATTAACAATGAAGGGGTTGTCTTTACTTTTTGAAACTTCAAAAAATGCCTCCCCATCCAAGAATACTTTCCTATCCTTATTTTGTAAAAATCTGATCGGATATTTAAAACGGGTACCAGAGTTAATATGGACTATCGTGCTATCCGACAAAATTAATCTCATTTTCTTGCCATTGGGCACAACCAATTCGTTATAGGCAAGAACCTCGTCCACTTGGTTATCCCGCTTTGCAGCCCCTACATTTCTATAATCCAATTGACTCCCCACCTGTCTACCGACTACTTTACCTTTACTATCAACAATTTCTAGACTACCATCTTCTTTAATCACCTGAATATTTCCATTCTCCTGTTCAATGGTAATGGCATTCCCATCAACATAGGATCTATTTGGATCATTAAGAATTAAATACATTATACATACCAACCCTAGCAGTACTATGAGGGAAGCCGCAATTTGATACCACACATAGTAACTTGAGCCCCTTTTATTGGATTGATATCCTTCCAGTTTATTTAATAATAAGCTATACTCCTTTTCCAAATCCACCTCTTGCAAACCTAGATTCAGATAATAATGCTTTTTAACTATGGATTTAAACTTGCTTTGGTTTTTTTCATTGGCCAACCACATTTTAAGCCGCCCCAACTCCGCACCATTAATATTATCGCTTAAATATTTTTCTATTATTTTTCTCAATTTTGATTTCCCTTAATTTTTAACACATTAAATAAGCTATTTCAAATTTAGAACGCATAACAAATAAAAAACCCTTAAAAAAAATAAAATTATTTTTCATATTTGTGCCAACCAGATAATTTTACCAACCAACCTATTTTAAACTATGGGACTATAAATTATATATGCAGCAACGGAAAGAGGTTTTTAAAATAGTATTTGAGCAACTCTACGGGCCATTACTGGCATACACAAAAACCCTGACCAACAATCAGGAACAAGCCAAGGACATTGTCCAAAATTGTTTTATTATTTTATGGCAAAAGCGCCCGGATTTAATAGAAAGTCCATCTTTGAAGAGTTTTTTATTCACAACAGCGCATAATTCCTTTATAGACCATCACCGGAAAAATCAACGGAAAAACAAAATCTTGGATGAACTGAAATACAGTATGGCCAAGGAAAATATAATTGTGGAAGATGGCAACCTTGACACTAAGGTTAAAAGGTTGAAACTAATTATTACCAAATTGCCCCCCAAGTGCCAAGAAATATTATTACTCAATAAAAGGGATGGTTTAAAATATAAAGAAATAGCAGTAACGCTCAATGTTTCCGAAAAAACCGTTGAAAGCCAGATGCGCATTGCATTTAAGAAGATCAGGGATGCTTTTAAAGAAGACCCGCAATTTTTAATTTTAATATTTCAAGATATTTCTAATTTCTTAAGATGACCATACAGAGTATTATGGAATACATTTTAATAGTGGCAAAGACCCATTATCCCTATTTAGGAAAATAAAAACAATATAAATCAATATGCACTAGAAAGCACAGGCTTCTTTCCTACCGTTACCTTAAGCCATTCCATGCCACCTTCCGCAATACCCATATGGAATGCTTACTTCCTTATTCCATACCGCCTTTTATTCCAGCATTTTGTTCAACCCTACTTTGTCGAATAAAATTCTTCCCACCTTAATATCGGACCAACCTTTTTTTAGTAAATAGGTAAATGTTGGACTATCTTCAATCATGATTGTCCAATTTTCAGCTACAGCTAACATCAAAAGGATTAAACCTTGTAATACTAGGGCGTAATATGCTTTGATTTCCCGTCATACTTTGCCATACCGGCTCTGTGCTTACAGGGCTATGGATATTTATATTCCCTTTTTTCTATCAATTTAGGAATTTTTTCTTAGTGCACGAAAAATGTGAGGACAGAAGCGATACATAACCTGCCCAACATATAGAATGGCCCCAACAAATAGAGGGTACGAGCGCAACGCTCACGCCAATGGGAGTATTCCACCTCACCCAAAACTGCCCAAAAAGGCAATTCTGACCTCTCCCAAGGAGAGGTGAATCGGTTACAACTGTTGGCCGTTGGTCGATTCTTCTTCGTCTCCAACATATTCCAATATATCTCCCGGTTGGCATTCCAATACATTGCAAACAGCTTCCAAAGTGGTAAAACGTATGGCCTTTGCCTTTCCAGTTTTCAAAATAGAAAGGTTGGATAGGGTCAGCCCCACTTTTTCGGACAACTCATTGAGCGACATTTTTCGCTTTGCCATCACTACATCCAAGTTCACAATAATCGGCATAGCTTAAATTGTTAAGTCATTTTCAGATTTCATATCTAAGGCATTCTGCAATATTCTTTCAAGTACGGCCACTGCAATTGCAACCGTAATGGAAATAAAAATAGCCATAATGCACATAGCAAGAAAACCGGCGGGATCGTCTTCCTTATTATGGAATATCCTTATATATATTCCTGCGATCAAAATTAAAACGCCCAATATGATGGCGCAATATTTTATACTTCTTAAAGTTCTTATCGAGTTTAACGAAAACAATTTATCCTGCCCAATATATCCAAGTAATTTAAATGCTTTGTACAAGGCCACAAAAAAAGCGATCGAAGATACATATCCGTACAAAATGAACGGATCAAAGTAAATACTGAACAGATCGAGGTTCTCTGCCCTTCCCTCAGTCAATGGAAGCCGAATCATAATAAAAAGTGCCACCAGCCCGATAAGAACGATGACAGCCTGAAGAAATGCTATTGAAATTCTTTTCATCTGTTTATATTTATTGTTTTTTTATCGGTCAGATATGATATCCAAGTAATCATTTTCGTCCCGATAATTATCGGGAGGTTTGAAAATTTTACCGATGGATATTCCATAGTGATTTTACAAATTTTACTCGATAATCGAGATTTAAATGCTCCAATACCTGCCTGACCAAATCCGTTCAGTCGGGCGTCGAAATCTGAAAATAAAGTTCCTTTCAATGCCCCGTATCCCGATAGGTATCGGGATTGCCCGGAGGCAGTTTACTTACACGACAAATATATCAATTATTTATTGTTTTTCAATAAATAGTTAGTGTTTTTAAATAAAAATAGGTATGTTGACAAAATGAGGGCCCATTCATTATTTGAGTAGTTGGATTATTGGGGCGGAAGATCAACAAAAGGACAGCTTTTGATCAATCTAAAAATAAAGTCAACATATACCCCAGCATTGCAGGATTATTTTCCACCTAAAAACTTCCTTGTCCATAAAAGAGGGGAGATATTGGTTTAAAACCTGCTCCGATAATTGCTCTTTAGAGGATTATTATAAATTTCAATGACATTTATCATTTTCTGGCCTGCCCTATAAACCTACCTTTTCCGGCTAAAAATTACTTTTGCCCATTATGGATTTAATAGATGACATCAACACACTGAGGCGTGAAAAAAATGCTGTAATTCTAGCACATTACTACCAGCGGGATGAAATACAAAAAATTGCCGATTACGTTGGTGATAGTTTGGGACTTTCACAAAAGGCAGCGGAAACCGATGCTTCAATAATTGTATTTGCCGGGGTACATTTTATGGCCGAGACTGCGAAAATCCTAAATCCAACGAAAAAAGTACTGTTGCCCGACTTAAATGCAGGCTGCTCTTTGGCCGATTCCTGTCCCCCGGATTCTTTTTCGAGGTTCGTAAAATCGCACCCAGAGCATCTGGTCATTACCTATATTAATTGCTCGGCAGAAATAAAAGCTATGAGCGACATTGTCTGTACCTCTTCCAATGCCCTAAAAATAGTGGAATCGGTACCTAAGGACAGACCGATTATTTTTGCCCCCGATAAAAATCTGGGTCGCTATATAAGTAAAAAAACAGGAAGGGACCTATTACTCTGGGATGGTGCCTGTCTGGTACACGAAGCCTTTTCCGTAGATAAGTTATTGGCCCTATATAAGGCCTATCCCAAATCTAAAATAATTGCCCATCCCGAATCTGAGGAACATATCCTGGAACTTGCCACTTATATTGGTTCCACCGCAGGTATGATCAATCATGTAAAGACCTATCCCGAAGAACAGTACATTGTAGCAACGGAAGCGGGCATATTGCACAAAATGCAGCTAGAGGTCCCTACTACCGTTCTTATTCCGGCACCTGCAGAGGAAGACAATACCTGTGCCTGCAGTGAATGTGCCTTTATGAAAGTGAATACCCTTCAAAAAATATATGATTGCCTCTTAAATGAAACACCACATATTGAAGTTCGGGAGGACATAAGATTACGCGCCCTACGACCTATTCAAAGAATGTTGGAATTATCGAAATGAAATGGTACACGCAAATTATCTTGTTATAGGCTCGGGAGTTGCAGGATTGACTTACGCCGTAAAAATTGCTACAAAGTTTCCAGATAAGGCCGTAACCATTGTTACGAAGGCAGATGTGCAGGAGTCCAACACCAAATATGCCCAGGGCGGTGTTGCCGTGGTAACGGACCTGAAGGAAGATTCTTTTCGGAATCATATTGAGGATACTTTGTTGGCGGGAGACGGATTATGTGATGAGGCCGTAGTAAAAATGGTCATTATGGAAGGTCCGAAACGACTTGAGGATTTAATGCTCTGGGGAGCCAGTTTTGATGTGAATGAATCCGGTAAGCTGGATCTGGGACTGGAAGGCGGACATTCGGAATACCGTGTTGTGCACCATAAGGATATTACCGGTTTAGAAGTGGAGCGGGTATTATTGCAACAGGTTCATAAATTGCCAAACATCACTGTTTTGCCCTATCATTTTGCCTTGGACCTGATTACGGAGCATCAACTTGGCTTTTTGGATCAAAAAAAAATTAGCTGCTATGGGGCCTATGTATTGGACGAAAGGACTGGGAACATCATCACCATTAAGGCCGATAGAACGGTATTGGCATCAGGTGGCATTGGTAAAATATACGGTCATACCACCAATCCAACAATAGCAACCGGAGATGGTATAGCCATGGCCTATAGGGCCAAGGCTGAAATTAAGGATATGGAATTTGTTCAATTTCACCCAACTGCCCTGTACAACAATACGGATGGACGCTCCTTTCTAATTTCCGAAGCAGTGAGGGGCTTCGGTGCTGTGCTACGAAATAAAGAAGGCCATAGATTTATGCCGGATTATGACAAAAGGGCGGAATTGGCATCCAGGGATATCGTATCCCAATGCATTGACGCCGAGTTAAAAAGATCAGGGGACAAAATGGTCTTCCTGGATTGCACCCACTTGGATATTACAGATTTCAAAAATCATTTTCCAAATATTTACCAAGAATGTTTAACCCACCATATTGATATTAAAAAAGACTGGATCCCGGTTGTTCCGGCTTCACATTACTTATGTGGCGGTATTGTAGTGGATAAGAATGGGCAGACCTCGGTGGCCAACCTTTTTGCCTGTGGCGAGTGTTCCAGAACGGGATTGCACGGAGCCAATAGATTGGCCTCCAACTCCTTATTGGAAGCCTTGGTCTACGCACATAATATTTATGAATACCACGCCACACATCCGTTAGACCCCAATGGCACGAATATTCCGGAATGGAATGATGAGGGAACAAGTATTCCCAAAGAATATATTCTTATTCAACACAACTTGGAACGCCTACAGCATCTTATGAGGGACTATGTAGGCATCGTTCGCAGCAATAGTCGATTGACAAAGGCTGTCCAACATCTAGATCTGATCTACAAAGAGGTAGAGGAACTTTATAAAAGCACAAAAATAAACACAAGGCTCTGTGAATTAAGAAATATGGTGAACGTAGCCCATTTGATTATTCACCAATCCCTAGAGCGAAAGCAAAACAAGGGCGGCTATTACAATTTGGACCATGCCCAAACAAGTACGGATAATCTCTTTAAAAATTCACTCGATAATCGAGATTTAAATTCTCCGACGCTTGGGTCGAAATCAAACCTGAATCTTCTTTCAATGCCTCGTGGGCTTACCCCGAGGTAGTTTACTATAAGCTACAACCAATAATTTTAAAGCAATGCTCATAGAAAATCAAAAGAAAAAAGATCTACCACTTATTTATTCCTGTTCCGGTTGTAGCAATGTGGCCCAATTGGCAAACGATATTGCCGTAAAAATTAATTCCGATGGTATTGCCGAGATGTCCTGCATAGCCGGAGTAGGTGGAAAAGTTAAATCACTTGTTAAAAAGGCCAGATCGAACAGACCAATAATTGTTGTTGACGGATGTCCCCTTCAATGTGCCAAGGAATGCCTGAAGAACATAGACATAGAACCTCATGTACATATTATCCTAACGGACCATGATCTTAAGAAAAAAAATAATGCCCGCTTAAAATTGGAAGAGAGGCTGGATATTATTGATTATATTAAAATGAAAATCAACGACATATAAAAACACACCGGCCACAAGAACATAGAAAACGAGCTTTACGATCAGGCCCTTTAGACCTGTAATAAATTGGGCAACAATGCATCCATTCCTATTTGATCTTTAAACTAATTCCGTTGGAGATTTAATCCCATAAAATGTTTATACCAATGTTGGCAGTAATAAAAACGAAATCTAAAAGTTCGGTTTATTACCGAACTTTTTTTTGTATCTTTGGAAAGTAAATGAGACTGACCAACAAGAAAATATTGGAAAAACTAAAAAGGAAGAACAAGGGAAATGTCTCTTTGACCAAAGCCATTGACAAATTGATAAAGGATATTAATGAGAATGACTGGAATGACCAAAAAGAACTGAACAAGACGAGACCCGATGCAGACAATGTCCACAGTGACGGGTTTTACTTTTTCAATATCGATATCCACAGAACAATGGTTCTTATTGAGTTTAGTGATAACGAAGCAACGGTAGTTTGGGCAGGATCGCACCAAGATTATGAAGCGACTTTCAAAAACAACAGGAACACCATTAAAAAATGGTTAAGATCCAACAATTGGATTTAAAAATAAAAATTATGACAACACAATTCGA
This sequence comes from Flavobacteriaceae bacterium, assembly GCA_041392165.1. GTDB lineage: Bacteria > Bacteroidota > Bacteroidia > Flavobacteriales > Flavobacteriaceae > Arenibacter. The sequence goes on along the minus strand of JAWKMN010000001.1, from coordinate 876,796 downwards.
CATAGCACAACTAATTGAAACTGGAAAAATCCAAAACGAACTGGATTTTGAAAGGGCATTGATTGCCGACAGAAAGCTACGTGTCCTATCAAAGGAAAACCCCAAATTCAAATCCATTCGAAAAAAATTAAGGGATTTGATTGAACGGTACGAAAACGAAAATTGGGATGCCGATTCAAAAATTACCGACAAAAAACTTCGGGAAAGCGATATAGCTGAATTGATAGCCGAAAAAGAACGTCTGTTCATTCAACAAAGAAAAGAGCTTATTCGAAAGAAACTAAAAACCTTACATCTTACCCAGCAGGATTTTGGAAAAATTTTAGGACACCAAAGCAAATCCTATATGTCCGAACTAATAAATGGAGTAAGTCCATTTTCCCTAAAAGATTTAGTTGTTATCAATCGAGTTCTGAAAATTGACTTGACCGATTTAGTGCCGACTTTTTTACCTCAATCGGAAATGATGAAAATTCGGACAACGATTAAAAAACTCGACAATCCTAAACTGAAATTGAGCAAGGAGGATTTAGCGATAGCATAAATTACTACTACCAACAAAAAAGGTTCTGTTCCCATTAAAAAGCTTCATTGATTTTCCTTTAACCCATCTTAATTGCTTTTTAATTTCTGATAGGACAGAGACCACTATGTCTTGGTACGCTTTTTATAGTTCCTACTCCACTTAACTTTTTTTTTAACATCACCCCATATCGCTTTTTCGACACTTATACTTGGCAAGGTTATTTTAATGTGAACGTTAAAAATGTAAAAACCATTTTGAAACCATTCTACCAAGGACCTAAACCTAAAAAAAGAAGGCCTTGATAAGCGCCAAATGTAGTTTAAGCGGGGGTATTCGTTTTTTTGATCGACATTTCCATTAATGGTGCATCATAGGGTTGTCCGAAAAGCACCACGATCAAAGAAATCACCTACCGCCAACTATAAGGTTCATAAATGACCCATGCTATTTTACGCTAAGATAAATTACATATGACAAAAGTGACAAAAAGAACCGTAGGGCAATCACACCGGGAGCATCAAAACAACCAACATAATCCAATAGGGCCAAAACGACGCCATTTTATAAAAACGACCACTTTGGCGGGATTGGGACTTGCCATCACCGGAAATAGCACTGCCTTATATGGAAAAGCTACAAAACACCAAGAATTAAGGATTGGGATCATTGGACTGGACAGCTCGCATGTTATAGCCTTCACCAAGGCGATAAACAATGTAGAAAGACCAGATTTCATGAACTCTAAAGTGGTAGCGGCCTACCCAACAAAAGGAAGTGCCGATCTTCCGGACAGCATAGACCGATTGGATAAATTTACCCAAGAAATCCGGGAAATGGGAGTTGAGATTGTAGGCTCCATAAACGAACTTTTAAAAAAAGTAGATGCCGTACTCTTGGAATCCGTAGATGCCAGACGTCATTATAAGGAAGCCTTGCCCGTTATTAAAGCCGGAAAACGATTGTTTATAGATAAGCCGGTCTCGCACACCTTAGAAAGTGCCATCGCGATTTTTGAAGCGTCCAAAAAACATAAACTTCCCATCTTTTCTGCCTCAAGTACCAGGTTTGCCTCGGAATCCTTGGAAATAGCGAACGGCAATACGGATATAGGAAAGGTACTCGGCGCCTATACGTATTGCTCCGCAAAGAAGGCTACAGGACATATGGATTTGGCCTATTATGGAATTCACGGTGTCGAGGCCCTTTTTACACTAATGGGAACGGGATGCCAACAGGTCACCAGAGTGGATTCACACGTATCCCATATAGTCACAGGGGTATGGAAAGATGGCCGAATAGGCACTTTCATGGCAACTCCCGAAGGAGGTAAAACGGCTTTTGGAGGTGTTGTCCACGGAAGCACGGGATTAAGGGAAGGGATCCGCATTTTCGATGGCTACCATTCGTTGCTTATAGAAATCATAAACTACTTTAGAACGGGAATCCCACCCGTAAGCAGTGACAAGACTCTAGAAATATTTGCCTTTATGAAAGCCGCAGATGAAAGCAAACTTCGCGGCGGACTACCTGTTACATTGCAGGAAGTAATGCAAAAAGCCCGCTTATAAATACCGGTTTCGTCGGACAATGTATCTAGAAATGGCACCAACCTAACTGAAACACATTGTTATAGGTTTTCAGAACAACCTCTCCCCTTTGCAGGGCCAACGGCCAAACCAAATAGCAGTTAGGGATCATACCGGCAAAAAAGCTATGAAGTCCTTACTTCCCATACGGCTTCTTCCACTTATGGGTAGAGGGTGTAGAACATAGAAACCATAAGGCAAAAAAAAGCTTTCGAATCCCGATTGCCCATTTTTTATCTTTTTTTTATTTTTTCATCACCCTGTTTTACTTTTTTTACACTTATACTTAAATAAGGTCATTTAGAATGACCCTTAAGATATAAAAACCGTAATGGACATTGCTCGAATAATTGATAAAAAATTAAAAGAGGGCCTCTCGACCAAGGAACAGGAATACCTTGAACACTGGATAAACGAATCGGAAGAAAACCGGGATTTATTTCAGCGTATTTTGGCATCGGGAGATAAGGACAATATCTCCAAAATCGCTCAACTTGATGAAGGTGAAGAATGGCTGAAAACTTGGGAAAAGTATATAAAAAACAGACCTAAGAACCATAAGGCTTTCCAAATACGGTCCGTATTAAAATATGCCGCCGTATTTATCGGTGCCTTTGGTCTGGCATATGGGTATTGGCTATACAGTTCAAAAGCTATAGCCCCTTCAGTGTCCGAAGATGCGATTACGTTGATTTTAGAGAACGGAAAGACGATTACGATATCCCCTGATAGCCAACAAACGATTACCAATGTTCAAGGAAAAATTTTAGGGGAACAAAAAGGAGACCATTTGGATTACTCCAACCCTACAGAAGTCGAAAAACTAATCTACAATACGCTAACAGTACCCAACGGCAAGAGATTTAGGGTTGTCCTTTCGGATGGTACCATTGCCCACCTCAATGCGGGATCCTCGCTCAAGTATCCGGTAAAATTTATGGAACATCACAACCGTCAGGTTTTTTTAAACGGGGAAGCCTATTTTGATGTAACCACAAACAAATCAGCACCGTTCATCGTAACCAGCGGTTCTTTGGATGTTAGGGTACTGGGCACAAAATTCAATATTTCCTCCTATCCGGAAGACCAGCAGATCAACACTGTTTTGGTAGAAGGTGCCGTAAGCCTTTACAGCTCCAAAAAAGACTATGATCCTATAAAAGCCATCAGGCTTGAACCCGGATACAAAGCCACTTGGGACAGGGTTTATGAAAAGACCGAATTTGAAGAGGTAGATACCGACATCTATACAAGTTGGATAGCGGGAAAGCTGGTCATTAAAGAAATTTCTTTTATCAACATCATCCAAAAGTTACAGCGGCATTATAAAGTATCCATTGAAAACAATTATGAATACCTTAACCATGAGGTATTTACGGCTACTTTCGATATCGAGACCATTGAAGAGGCCTTAAGGATATTTGCCCAAGAAACCCCATTTGAATATGAAATAAAAGGAGATAAAATTACAATTTACGAACCTAAAACCAATTAAATCCAAAACCTATGAACGAACCCTAACAAAATTAAATGATTACATATCGGTCCGTCGGTTAGTTACAGAAAAAAATCGGAAAATGTTGGAGCATTTTCCGATTAACATTAATCGACTAATAATAGTCAACTATAAATCTTTACGAAAATATGGAAAAAAATGATGAAAAGAGCTTATTCAAGCCTAATTTTATTAAATACAATTTGGCAATGAAACTAACGACCATTCTTTTGGTAGTTTCGATTTTTTCAGTCCAGGCCAATAGTTATTCCCAAAAAAACGAGGTGACCTTAAACCTTGAAGGTGTGGAAATTAAGAAGGTACTAGAATCAATAGAATCCCTTACCGACTTAAAATTCTTTTACAACCACAAAAAGATCAATGTAAAAAAACTGGTATCGGTGGAGGTCGTGAACAAACCCGTGTCCGAAGTGCTGGACATCATATTCAACGGCACCAGTATTTACTATGTCATTCAAAAAAAACAAGTACTTCTAAAGTTGCACCGTACCGAAAATATCCCTTTAAAACAAAACAGGGACCATTCATCAATAGATGACGAACAAGAGGAGGTGCAACAATCCGTTTCCGGTACTGTTTACAGTGACCAAGGGCCCTTGCCCGGGGTAAACGTACTTTTGAAAGGCACCATAAATGGAACCCAAACCGACTTTGATGGAAACTATGCCCTGGATAATATAGACATGGAGGGTACGCTTATCTTTAGCTATATTGGCTATAAATCAAAGGAAATAGCTATAAATAACCAAACAACTTTAGACGTGGTGCTCGAGGAGGATGTCAGTAATTTGGATGAAGTCGTCATCGTGGGTTACGGCAGCCAAAAGAAAATAAACCTGACAGGCTCTGTTGATGTTGTTTCCAAAAAAGATATAGAAAACAGACCTTCTCCCAATATAGGGACCATTTTACAGGGATTGTCCCCCAATTTGAATATTTCCATTTCACAGGATGGTGGCGAGCCAGGCAGCGGGATGTCCTTTAACATAAGGGGGGCAGGAAGTCTTTCCGGGAGTAGTGCTCCGCTGATTTTGGTAGATGGCGTGGAAATGGACGTAAATTACCTGGACCCCAATTCCGTAGAAAGCGTGTCCATTTTAAAAGATGCGGCCGCCTCGGCCATTTACGGCTCCAGGGCACCCTTTGGTGTGGTATTGATTACCACAAAAAAGGGCGCTAAGAACAAAGGAGTATCGGTGGGCTATAGTGCAAATTATGGTGTTGCAAGCCCCATGTATGTACCAAAATGGCAAAGCTCCCTTAATTTTGTCACGGCTATGAACATAGCTTCCACCAACTCGGGACAACCCCACAAATTCAGTCCGGGACAAGTGGATAGAATACAGGGCCATATAAATGGAACCTATCTTCCAGAATACGATACGATCAATCCACCGCCGACATTTGCACAGGGCAGGCACCAAGGAAACGCCAATAATAATCTTTTCGATTTTCTATATAGAAAACATACGCTTCGCCAAACACATTCCGTAAATATCAGTGGTGGGGGCGAAAAGTTTCAGTATTATGCCCTGGCCGGGTATTCCGGGCAGGACGGGGTATATAATTACATCAATGATTACTACAAAAGGTACAACCTTATGACCAATCTAAGCGCACAAGCGACCGATTGGATCAGTTTTAGCCTTAATACCAAATTTGCCAATAGCCACGCCAGACAACCAAATGGTGCATTCGGGCTTACCAAATACCAAACACTTCACGAATTTACAAAAATGTGGCCCACAGATCCTATCTACGTGTTCGACCCCACCGCCAAGGATTATCGTGGAGAGATGCGCAATCCAAATATAAATGCGCTAAAAGGGGCCGGACTTGATGATAACATCATTAATGACCTGATCATCAGTCTTGGATCGGAAATAGAGCCTATACAAGGATGGAAAACGAACTTTACCTATAGTTACCAACTCAATTCCAGCAAGTATACGAACCATCGCCTACGGGTACCTACCGTATCCTTTGCAGGACTTGAGGGCAACATTGGCGCTCCCGTAAACGGCTTTTCCCAAGACTGGGGCAATAATATATACAAAACGTTGTCTGCCATTAGTGGGTACGAAAGACAAATTAACGATCACTTCTTTAAGGCCATGGTGGGCTATGAAGAGGAATATCAATATAATTCGAGCCTACGGGGCAGCGGGGTAAACCTGATTACGGACGATGTACCCTCCATCCAAACCTCAGCCGGCCCCTATACCGTTAATGACGCTATGGATCACTGGGCTACACAAGCCGTGTTTACACGAATAAACTACAATTTTAAAGAAAAGTACCTATTTGAATTCAATGGACGGTATAGCGGGTCCTCCAAATTCGCAAAGGATTCCAGAATGGGCTTTTTCCCTTCTATTTCCACCGGATATAAAATAGATAGGGAGAAGTTCTGGGATCCTATAAAAAATACGGTAAACAGTTTAAAATTAAGGGCTTCCTACGGAGCTTTGGGCAATCAGAATGTGGACAACTACCTATATAGGCCCATTGTAACCACCAACAGCAACTTAGAATGGATTTTAAATGGCTCACGGCCCAATTATGCAGGGATGCCAAACATAATCAGCCCTAGTTTGACCTGGGAAAAAATATCGATGCTCGATTTCGGGGTGGATGCGGAGCTATTCAACAACCGTCTTGGCCTCAACTTCGATTGGTACAACCGAATCACTAGCCATATGTTCGGTCCGGTAGAAAGTCTGCCCGCTGTATTGGGAACGAACCCTCCCAAGGCCAACAATGCCTCTATGTCCACTAAAGGATGGGAGGTTTCACTGACCTGGAAAGACAGTCCTACCAACGATCTCAACTACGATCTTAGGTTGACCGTGGCAGATAATAAATCGGTGGTGACCAAATACTTAAATCCACTAGGTCTTATAGATAATTTTTATGTGGGCAAGACCATAGGTGAAATTTGGGGCTATACCACGGACAAGTTGATTCAATCAGAAAACGAAACACTGCCCGATCAGTCCAAGTTTTGGCCCACTTGGGGTCCTGGAGACATAAAATATAAAGATTTGGATAGCAATGGCATTATCAACGATGGCAACCGAACCTTAAGCAATCACGGAGATTTAAGAGTGATCGGGAACAGTTCTGTTAGATATACCGTGGGTCTTTCTGCAGGGCTTCGATGGAAAGAATTTGATTTCAGCATGCTTTGGCAAGGAGTGGGCAAAGCGGACCTTTGGGTACCCGCAACCAGCGCCAACCGTCAATTCTGGGGCGTAGAAGTTGGAAGGGAAGCATCATTGTACGAGGGTATGAAAGATTTCTGGAGACCTGCCGATGATACCAGCGTGCTAGGTCCAAATACCGATGCCTATTTTCCAAAGCCGTACATAACCTCCGAAGGAAATAAAAATTTACAGGTGCAGTCCAAGTACTTGCTCGATGCTTCCTATCTACGCTTGAAGAATGTTCAAATAGGGTATACCATGCCTACAGAACTATCCCAAAAGATATTGATAGAAAGATTAAAGGTATATACCTCCATATCCAATCTTTTGACCTTTACCGGCTTTCCAAAGACATTGGATCCGGAAACCTCTATAGTATCCAACATCCCCAATAGTCAGGGATCACCTGGATCCTTAGGAATCGGTATACTATATCCTTTGGCGCGTACGATCTCATTTGGGATTAATATTGGCTTTTAGGAATAATCGCAGATAGATTTATTTGGTACAAATACAATCATATGGACTCAACCCGTTTTATGTAACAGTTCCAGAGCAACAACAAGCGTAGCCCGAATTTGCCGGAAGCCAAAACAGGGCTTCTTTGGCAAATTCCGCTACAAGCGCTAGGGACCGGTCTTTGGTAAAAAGCAGTAATGATGTGGTTCCAAACCACATTTACAACAGCTTTCCCACATAAAACGGGACCAGTAAATAGTAATATAAAAACCACAAAAATGAAAAATATAAAATCTATAGTTAGTAGTTTCATTCTTATTTCGGCTCTTTTTGCCTGTGAAAAAGGCGAGTTCCTTGATAGACCGCCATTAGATCAGGTACCCGAGGAATCCTTCTTTGAAAAATCTTCAAATCTTGAACTATATGCCAACCAATTCTACACTCCCAATAGCATGCTGTTGGACTATGGCGGCAGCGGTGGCCTCAATTATAGCTTGCTTCTTTTTTCCAGCGAAGCGGGAACCGATAATTTTATTACGGAAAGCATCAATACCCGTTTGAACGGACAAAATGTAGTGCCGCCGTCAGGGGGAGGATGGGATTTTACATGGATCAGACGTGCCAATTATTTTTTGGAAAATTACCATCTTTGCAAAGACCCATTTGACAATTACAAACAATATGTGGGAGAGGTTTATTTTTTCAAGGCACTGATATATTTCAACCTTGTTAAACGATTTGGGGACGTGCCCTGGTATGATAAAGTACTCAATGTGGATTCTGAAGAATTATTTAACGCCCGGACACCGAGAAATGAGGTTATAGATAAGATTATCGCCGATTTGGATACGGCCGCAATGTACCTTACCGCCGAAAGAAACGATAATGGCCTACGCTTGAATAAATGGACCGCACTGGCACTTCAGTCCAGAGTGGCCTTATACGAAGGAACTTGGGAGAAGTACCATACCAATAGCCCTTTTAACGTGAGCAATCCGGATCCGATCAAATATTTCAATAAAGCGATAGAGTCCAGTTCACTAATTATGGATTCCGGAAGATTTACCATTTCGGCAACCGGCAACCCACATACCGATTATCACGATTTATTCAACCTCCCTGATTATTCCTCAAACGATGAGGTGATCCTTTGGAAGAAGTTCGACAAATCCTTAGGTATTAAAAATTATCGTTCCATCGTCGGTGCCTTTCCTACGGGGCAAGGTATTGTTAAAAGTTTGGCCGATGCCTTCCTATCGGTTGATGGCAACCCTATAGCAGTGAGCCCCCTTTTTCAAGGGCACGGATCCTATGATGACGAAGCGGAAAATCGCGATCCCAGGTACCGTCAAACCATCATTACCCCCAATGCACCCTACGAAATAGACAAACTGGATACCATCTCCTATTGGGCAGATATGATTTTCCCGAATCTTTTCAGCTCTGCCAATTATGTGGTTCCAGCCGGGTATATACAACGAAAAGGGTACAATGCACAAATAAGTACCCATGATAAGGCGGGGAATGACGAACCTATTATTCTTTTCCGCTACGCAGAAGTCCTACTGAACTATATAGAAGCCAAAGCAGAGCTTGGCGATATTACCCAGTCCGACATTGATATCTCCATTAAGCTCATAAGGGACAGAATAGAAATGCCGAATATTGATCTTGGGAATATTCCAAACGACCCGGAATGGCAATTCCCGGAACTGTCTCCAATTATTAATGAGATTCGTCGTGAGCGTCGTGTAGAGTTATCCTTGGAAGGATTTAGACAAGATGATATATTTAGATGGGCGGCAGCTGACAAACTGATTTCCGGAATCCGGCCCAAAGGAATACTCTTTGGCGAAGAATTTCCCGAAAACCCGTATCCCGATGATGCCGAAGGATTTATGGACCCTTACCAATCTGCCCTGCCCAATGGATACAATTTTAAGATTGATCGGGATTATCTTTTGCCACTCCCCCAAGATCAACTTACATTAAACCCTCAATTGGAACAAAACCCAGGTTGGTAGGCTTCCTACGAGCAAATGAACAGATTTGAACGGTCCTTTATGTAAAACGAATGCCACTAAAATCATAAAGACCGAAGAATTATGGGGTTTTTCCCAATTTAAGGGTGAGTATTTATAAAAAAACGGCTTTAGGGTAAAATAATTCAAAGGGTAGATAAACATTTTAAAATACATGCCCTGTTTGGACAACCTTACCCTAAAGCCCTATAATAGTAAGCGTATATGAATTTAAGAATTACAATCATTACTTTCGGCATCGTTGTCCTTGCCACATTTTCGTCCTGTACCAATAGTGGCACGGTCAGGAACGATCGGCCTTTGGATATCTGGGCCTTTAGATCGGTATTGGACAAAAAACCCAGAATGCTCACTGTTGCCTTGGACTCCCAAATGTACGTTGCCTATGACCTTGAACAATGCACTTTATATAAGGCTTGGAAAGGTGGTGTCAGCATGGAAGGGGCGCCCTACACCTCTAAAAAAAACATACAGCCAACATCTTGGGGCACCCCCTATACCACCGATGGGCAACAGCAATGGATCGTGGAGCGAAACGGAAAAAAAGAAGCTTCCGAAATCACGAGCAAAGGGTATGTGTTCAAAGAGGGCCAATTATACCTGAAATACAATCTGGCACTAAAGACGGGCGATACCATTTCCATAAAGGAACGCCCGGAATTCGTAAAGGGCAAGTCGGGAGAACCAGGGCTGGAAAGGTGGTTTAAAACGATCGGGGTGCCCCAAGGGGTATCCATTTCCTTAAAACAAAATGGTGTCCCCTTTGAATTGGCCGCAAACGACATAAGTATCAAAACCGATTATTTCGCCCCTATTCCTGAACAATTTCCGCCAGACCCCAAGCAAGCCTATGACCATTTGGGCAGGCTTTGGATGGAAGAAAGTGACTGCTTTACATGCCATCAAATGGATAAACCCGATGTAGGGCCATCCTTCTCCCAAATTGCACAGCGCTATCCCAAAAATCAAGAGACCCTACTGCAACTAAGCGAAAAGATAAGAAAAGGCGGTTCGGGCACATGGGGGCAAAATATCATGAACCCGCACCCACAATTCAAAGAAAGCGAACTGAAAATGATGCTGGACTATATATTGGGGCTAAAAAAAGCTGAAGAAACCGAAGAAGCGGTGGGGAACCAGCCCCCTGTCGTTCAGAAGGCCATAGCCCACAAGGCGCCCGAGACCTCTCCTGGGCATGGGGCCCCTTTGGAAGGCGTACACCCGAGCTATGACCTGACCACCTTGCACCATGGGGATTTTAAACCAAAAGTGGGCGGTTTGGCCTTTCTTCCCGATGGAAGATTGCTTTTTACCACATGGGACACGGAAGGCGGGGTCTACGTCCTTGATGGGTTTCAAGAAGGCGATAGCACAAAGATCCACAGAAAGAGAATCGCCGCCGGCCTGCACGAACCTCTGGGAATCGAGGTTGTAGACGGAAACATATTCGTGGTACAAAAACACGAACTCACCCAACTGATAGATCTTGACGGCGACGATGTCATAGATGAATACAGAACCATATGCAATGCATGGCAGGTAACAGATGATTTTCATGAGTTTGCCTTTGGCTTGGTATACGATAAAGGACATTTTTATGTTACCCTGTCAATGGCCATGCGCCTATTGTCTGCCCAACAACAGAAGATCGATAGGGGAAAGACTTTAAAAATAGCAATCGATGGAAGTTATGAATGGATCAATTACGGTTTACGAACCCCCAACGGAATTGGTCTGGGGGTAGACGGCGAACTGTTCGTAACGGACAATGAAGGCCAATGGTTACCGGCAAACAAACTCATACACGTTAAAAAAGGAGAGTACCACGGCATGGCATGGGGGCTTCTCGACAGCTTACAGGAACCTCCCCAAATGACCCCTCCTACCCTATGGCTGCCCGGAAACGAAATAAGCAACTCCCCTTCCGAGCCCATTATAATGAATGACGGTCCCTATAGCGGACAAATGCTCCATGGGGATGTGAGCAACGGTGGTATAAAGCGCGACTTTCTTGAAAAAGTGAACGGTAGTTATCAAGGGGCGGTATTCCGCTTTACCCAGGGTCTTGCCGCAGGGGTCAACCGGCTTTGCTGGGGTCCGGACGGAGCCCTTTATATTGGGGAAATAGGCATGGTTGGCGGTTGGACCTGGAAAGAAAAAAAATACGGCCTTCAAAGCATAAAGTACAACGGAAAGACTACTTTTGAAATGTTGGCCATACGGGCAAGGCCCAAAGGTTTCGAGATAGAGTTTACCCAGCCCTTGAAAGACAATCTGGAAATCGTAACCTCCGAATTTCTATTGAGCCAGTGGTGGTATAAGCCTACCAAGGCATATGGCGGCCCCAAGATGGATATGGAAAAATTGAAGGTAACGTCCTCACAGCTGTCCGAAGATCGAAAGAAACTGTATTTGGAAATCCCAAACCTGAAAAAGGAACATGTGGTATATTTCAGGATTCCAAGCTATCTTAGGAGCGCCAACGACCAAGGTCTATGGTCTTCGGAAGCATGGTATACCCTGAACCATATTCCAGAAAACGAACCATAAGGACACCAGACCTAACCCATAGACGATAGGCATATGAAACGTAGGGAATTTGTACACAAAACCGTAGCGGCCACGGCCGTTGGCACCATAGGGCTGCCATTGAATATCAATGTGTTCGCAAAAGAGAAAAAAATGCAATCAAAGATCACCATCGAGGGCGTAAGCTCGAATTTTGAAAGGGAACCGCTCCGCCCCTATCGTTTTGGAGGAAGTGCCGTTACCCAATTATGGCAGACGGCGGCCTGGCTGCAAAGCGGATCCGGAATCTCCAAAATAGGGCTGGGCACGCAAAGCCCTTTATGGTCCGATGCTGTCGTTGCCGGGTCCCATTCAGAAAACGGGGCCAATGCCCTAATGTTCGCTATGAGCGAAAGGGCATTACAACTACTAAAGGGCAGTTCGTTTACCGACCCGATACAACTGCTCGACACTATTTTGCCCGAAGTCCATGCCTATGGCCAAAAAATAACGGGCAAGTCCGACCTCAGAAAGACCTTTGCCCTGAACTCTTTGGTCTGTGCGGACAATGCGGCATGGCTGCTCTACGCCCATGAAAACGGCCTAAGCTCCTTTGACGATATGATTCCGGAAAAATACCGGCCCGGACTATCCCATAGACATGATAAAGTAGCTGGCATTCCCTCCTTTTCTGTAGGTACGGCCATAGATAAAATAAAGTCCATAGCCGATCAAGGGTATTTTATCATGAAATTAAAAACGGGCTCCAAGGGTACCCAACAAGAAATGTTGGCCCAGGATATGGATTTTCTTTCCCAAGTCCACAAAGCCGTAGGACATTATGAGACCCCCTATACCAAAAATGGAAAAGTCCCTTACTACATTGATCCTAACGGAAGGTACGAATCCAAGGATACCCTGATGCGCTTTCTGGATCACACAAAAAAAATAGGGGCTTTTGACCAGATTGCCGTACTAGAGGAACCCTTCCAGGAAAACAATGAATCCTACGTAGGCGATCTAGGGGTAACCATTGCGGCAGATGAGAGCGCCCATACGGTACAGGATGCGATCCATCGCATAGAACAGGGGTATGGCGCCATTGTGGTAAAAGCCGTTGCCAAGACGCTGAGCATGACCCTAAAAATAGTACAGGCCTGCCACGAACGAAAAATACCTTGTTTTAGTGCGGACCTGACCGTGAACCCCATCTTGGTGGACTGGAACAAATCCGTTGCGGCTCGTTTGGCACCCCTCCCCATGATGGATATCGGATTGTTGGAAACCAATGGCCACCAATATTATAAAAATTGGGAGCGGCTAGAGTCCTATCACCCTTTGGCCGGTGCGGAGTGGACTCAGGTAAAAGAGGGCATCTATAATACCGGGAAGTCATTTTACGACCAGAATGGCGGTATATTTCTCCCTTCTGCACATTATGGGGAATTGTTCCAGCAAACATAAGATCATGTTATGGCCATGCCCTATTAAAACATAAGGGCCGTACATAAAAGAGCCCATCCCCCGCCCCTAAAAAATAAGGGTCACCCTGAACCTTGGGTTGGCCCGTATACCTTGATCGGTGCTCAAATTGTATAGATCATAAAAATCTGTTTTTTTTGCAGAAAGGTCTTTTGGCCATAGTTATGAAATAGCATCAACATAAAAAAGATGTAAGCTTTTCCGGCTCCATTACATCCCTTAAAAAGGTCATCAAAAAAAACCATTCCCAATAAGTAATAGGAACAGATTGGGATAATACCCTTCCAATTTTAGGTGGAAGGGCTATCAGCTCCAAAATCGGTTATGCGAGCCTACCTACCGATACCACATTTCCCTTAATGACCTTCCGTACCCACTTGCCAACGGGGCCGAATGCATATGAAAAATTGAAGATGCAGCGAAGCAAAACCGAAGGTTCACGAATACCCCTAAAGTAAACTACCTCGGGGCAATCCCACGAGGCATTGAAAGGAAATTCATGTTTGATTTCGACGCCTGCCTGAACGGATTCGGGCAGGCAAGTGTCGGAGCATTTAAATCCCGATTATCGAGCAAGTAATGGCATAAACTCCATAAGGATATACGATTTAGGTTTTTTTATAAAAAATGCACCTAATTTTTGTTAGAAGAAGCCAGTTATTTTGATTTAATAATATTAATACCGAAATTAAACCAATAAAACAAAGCACTTTTAAAGTGATCCATTGAAAACCGATCCGGAGGTCACTTGGATTTCGATATCGACCAATATGTTAAACCAACCAGTAGCAATGAAAGCCGTTCACCATAAGATAGAAATTGTCTATAAGAAACATTATCGGGAATTTTGCTTGTTATCCAATAGTTATGTAGCATCTTCCGATTTGGCAAGGGATATTGTCCAGGATGTCTTTATCGAAATATTAATGAATACCAAAAGCGCGGAAATAGCCAACCTCAAAGGATACATCTGGAAGTCTGTCAAATACGCAAGCCTTAAAAGAATGAAGGAGACAAATAGGCTGACCCCTATATATGAAGATACCCTAGTTCATGATTTGCCCGAAGAAGAAGTAAGAGCGGATATTGATTTGGGGCCAAAACTTCGTTTGGCCATGGACAAACTACCTGAGCAATGTAAAAATGTATTCGAACTTTGCGCTTTGGACGGACAAAGATACCAAAGTGCGGCCGATTCTTTGGGAATCTCTGTAAATACTGTAAAAACACAGATGAAAAAAGCCTATCGGATCTTAAGGACCAATTTAAGTGATGGTTCCAAAAAAATATCGCTATTGGGCTTTATCAGCCACTTTATACACTAATTTTCCTTTCCTTTTAGCACCTCCCCGCTTTCTTTGTTCAGATACTTTTACTTCCCGAACAGGTCCTTTAAAATGGCCGTTGAATGGTAAAAACCCATCTCAATAGAACTCCCATTAAAGTAAACTACCTCCGGACCAAGCCCTAGAAGCATTGAAAGGAACTTTATTTTTAGATTTCGACGCAAGCGTCAGAGCACCTGCCTGCGGTAGGCAGGTTTAAATCTCGATTATCGAGTAAAAAAGCCTGTTCGTTAAAGAACAAGCTTCCTTAAAAAAATACGGTTTCAACAATCCGTAGGCTATGGTATAAGGTGCGGCTTAATCCCCATCCGCTATTTCATCACACGGGCCCTTATCCTACTAAGGGAAACCGGGGAAATACCGATATAGGAGGCAATTTCCTTTAATCGGACCCTTTGAAAAAGCTCGGGCTCGGTAGCCATCAATTTTAAATATCGTTCTTCCGGGCTTAACAAAATATAATCAAGGTAACGTTCCTCGGACCTAATGGCATCCCGTTCGGTAATCATTCTGGACCAATTGGAAATTTCCAGGCTTTCCGTATAGAGCCGTTGCATTTTGAGAATATCGATCTTAAGCAAGATACTATCCTCCAATACATGGAAATTCTCATATCCCTTCCGTTGAAAATAATATCCGTATGCGGAATTGATGATATCCCCTTCCTTGGCAAACCAAAAAACAACCTCGCTGTCTGGAGTGCTTATGGAAGCTTTTACAATACCTTTTTGAATAATATAGGCATCCTTTTCCACGGTAGCATCATTTATCAATAAGGCCCCTTTTTTAAAATACATGGGAGACAATATGGCCTTTATCTGTTCCAGTGAATTTTCCGAAAGTACTTCTTGGAGCGGAATCCCGGTAGAACCTATATTCTGCATATCCCTATACCCATTGCATTGTTGTTTCCATTTCCCCTGTATTTTCTTCCTCCTTTGTACCTGTAATCATAAAGCCCTGTTTTTTGTAAAACCCGATGGATTTCGTATTCTTTGCATAGACTCCCAAACGCAGTACGGGATGTTCATTTTTCACAAAATCGATCAATTTTTTCCCAACACCTTGTCCTTGTCTTATGGGATCTACAAAAAGTGCCGCTATATAATCGTCCACCATGGCAATAAAACCTACAATGGTTGTCCCAATTTCATATACATGGACCTTACTGGCCGGCAGGTATACCGTCCTCATATCGGTTACTTTTCCCTCCCAATAGTGCGCAGGAATAAAATCGTGGGCCATAATGGAAGCATCCAACCAAATACGGACCAAATTTTCAAGATCATTTTCTTTAGAAATGCGTATCATATTATCAAAATTTTATGGCCACAAAATTAGTCGCAAGAAAACAAACCATACTTTACACAAGTTAAGAAATAGGATCCTATTTTTCCGTTTTACGATCGGGGGCAATCAACGGAAAATGAGAATACGGCGGTTGGGGAATTGGATACCGTTGGGCCCTATATTCCCCAATGCCTTGTGGGGATATCGATATCCTGATCCCCACCGGCCCACCTAAAATCCTCTCTATCCATAAGCAACTATTCCATAAAAGATAAAAGTCCAGGACAACCCTACGATTCTTTTAAATTAATATACTATTTTAGGTGTTTTAAATCAAAACCTTCTAATGCGAATTACATTGAAAGTACTACCGGCCTTATTGCTACTTATCGGATTTACCTTATTCCCGTATTCGACCGAAGCACAAAAAAATGCAAAATGGAAACAGTTGTTCAACGGAAAGGATTTAAATGACTGGCAAATAAAAATAAGGCACCAAAAGTTAAATGATAATTTTGGTGATACTTTTCAGGTCCATGACGGAAATATTCAAGTAAGATATGATCACTATACCCAATTTAACGAGCAATTTGGACATCTGTTTTATAAGAAGCCCTTTTCTTCCTATTTAATAGGGGTTGAATATAGATTTGTAGGCGACCAAGTTAAGGGGGGACCGGGATGGGCCTATAGAAACAGTGGTATTATGGTCCATGGGCAGGATCCGGCCACGATGACCTTAGATCAAGATTTCCCCGATTCCATTGAAGTACAGCTCTTGGGAGGAAATGGCAAGGACCAACGCTCTACGGCCAACCTCTGTACTCCGGGCACCCAATATGTAAACAATGGTAAGATCATAAAACAACACTGTACCAATTCCACTTCCAAAACCTACCATGGCAATCAATGGGTAAGGGCGGAAGTCCTTGTGCTTAGGGATTCCCTAATTGTACATTATGTGAACGGGGAAGAAGTTATGCGATACACCAAACCCCAACTGGACCCCATAAAAGGATCGGAGCAAGGGGAACTACTGCGATCCGGAAGTATTTCCCTACAAAGCGAAAGTCACCCGATAGACTTCCGAAAAGTGGAAATCATAGATTTGGACCGGTATGCCGATAGACCCAAAAAATTGAAACAGCTAATTGCAAAATTAATGTCCCATAAACGTATCGCCCAACAATAATGAACATTATTATTGCGATAAATCCCCAATAGACTTAGGGCCGAATACTTGGTATTCCAAAATTCATCTGGCGTTTCACCATGAAAACCACGCCAAGCGTACTTCTTTTTAAAGAAAGATATACCGTATATCTTTGTATTTGAGTTTGATTCATCTTTCAGTAGGATAAATTTGGCCCTTACAGTACCCCACAACGTTTCTGAAATAAGTATTTCATTACTATTCATCGAATATTTGGACCTATAAAAGTTTTTATAGAATATTTATTGAATTATTTTGAAACCTTTGGACAAATAATTTAATTCCTCCTTAAAAATGAAAAAATATTATTTCTTATTTCTAGTATCGATCTCATTATTAATTGCAAGTTGTGGCAAAGACGACCCCTCATCCAACGATCCTACTACGAGTGTTAAGGTATACCCATTAAGCTCTATTTCCAATTCAAAAATATCGGGAAAGGTAAGCTTTACAAAGAACGAAGATGGGTCAACAACCATTCTTTTGGAGATAAACGGTGCTTCCAAGGATATACATCCGGCCTTTATTTATTTTAACGATGCGGCAACCGGTGGTGAGGTGGCCATTACCTTGGAACCCATTGACTGTGATTGCGAATCCAGTAGTACTATTGTAACTACCCTGGACGACGGAACACCAATTACCTACGAACAACTTTTAAAATTTGAAGGACATATTAAGATCCATCAAAACGAGGATCACCTAGAAATAATTATTACCCAAGGTAATATTGGTGCCCTTGCCAATTAAATTTTATACCCTTTTTACAACTATTTCAGCCCCAACCTTATAGAAGTTGGGGTTTATTTTTTAGTCCTGATATTTACTTCTAATGACGAATATACTATTCAAGATTGAAAAATATGGTTTACTTTCACTCTCTGGACAAGGTTCGATATATTTTTATTGATTAAAAAATTTCTTGAAACCGACTATCCTCGAGGCAGAGCCCTAGAGGTATTTCGCTGGTTTCATTTTGACCTTAAGGCCAAAAGCAGAAATTTTGTATTTTGCCCCACCCGGAATTGCGAAAAAGCAATTCCGACCTCCCCCAAGGGGAGGTATTATCGGAAACCCCGAGGCAGAGCTATCGGGGAATTTTAAAGATTACATTGACAAATGGTTAAGAAAATTGGCATTGCGGTTCTAATTGGGATTATATCCACATATGCCATATTGCTTACCTGCAATAAAATTATTACGAACGCTGCCGAAAACAAGACCTATTGGAATGTTGAAAATATTCCTAAAAACAGGGTGGGACTGGTTCTGGGAACTTCCAATAAGTTGGTGGGTGGCGGATCCAACCCTTATTACACCCATAGAATTAAAGCCACCCTTGAACTGTACAGGGCAGGAAAAATAGATTTTGTATTGGTCAGTGGGGACAATGGTTCGTTGTATTACAATGAACCCAATGTATTTAAAAAGGATCTGATAAAAGGTGGTATACCCGCAGAAAACATATTTTTGGATTATGCCGGTTTCCGTACTCTGGATTCCATGGTAAGGGCCAAGGTCATTTTTGGATTGGATAATATAACCGTAATATCCCAAAAGTTCCACAATGAAAGGGCCATTTATTTGGCAGAAAAAAAAAGGATTGCAGGCTATAGGATATAATGCCGATGGCATCTCATTGCATCAGGGCCTAAAAGTACAGTTAAGGGAGTACTTTGCACGTGTTAAGGTATTTATTGATCTGGCCCTTAATACACAGCCAAAATTCTTGGGAGAGAAAATTGACATAAAATAATCTTAGCTATATTTACTCCTGCTATGTCTATCCCTGTTTCTATACAAAATCTGATCAAAAACCTGGGGCCAGGGCTACTTTTTGCCAGTACGGCCATAGGAACTTCACATTTAGTGCTATCCACCAAGGCGGGTGCCCAATATGGATGGATTATGGTTTTCCCTATTTTATTGGCCAATATATTCAAATATCCGTTTTTTGAATTTGGCGTCCGATATACCAATATAACCCATAAAACGCTCATAGAAGGATATCTTATGCGCGGCAAGCCCTATCTGATCTTCTATGCCATTATTACCCTGTTCAGCACTTTCACCATTCTGGCCGCACTTTATGTGGTTACCTCCGGATTGCTGATCAATCTTTTCGGATTGGCCAATATTCCAATTAGTGTTGTGGCCGGTGGACTTTTTATTCTGATCTGCATGCTGCTCATTGTTGGACGTTATAAACTTCTGGAAATCTCCCTCAAGTATGTGATATCCATTTTATTTTTGGCCCTTTTGGTCACAACAATCCTGGTCATTGCCAATGGAAAGGTCAAGACAATGGAAAACTTTGAAACGCCCGTAATTTTCAATGAAGCGGGAATTCTTTTTTTAATAGGATTAATGGGGTGGATGCCAACCGCTGTAGAGGCATCCGGTTGGATAAGTCTATGGAGCATTGAAAAATTTAAAAATGCCAAGCAAAGGCCCAGTCTAAAAGAGGCCCTCCAGGAATTTAAGTTTGGCTATTTTACAACAGCTATTTTGGCCATCCTTTTTATGATCATTGGCTGGTTCACCCTCTATGGCACCAACACGGAATTGAGCAATAGTGCCGTTGTTTTTGCAGACCAACTGGTTCAACTGTTTACCGCCAACATTGGATCCTGGGCCTATATATTGATTGCCATAGCCGCATTTGCCACTATGTTCAGCACCTGTATTACCGCCCATGATGCCCTTGCCAGGGTAAGCGTGGACATCTTATCCCTGCTGTTTCCTAAAAGGGAGGCCATTAAAAATAAGGGATTTGCTATTGGGGTTTTGCTACTGGCCGTAATAAATTTTATTGTCATAAGTATATTTTCCGCCAATATGGGAACACTTGTTGCCCTGGCTACCTTTGTATCATTTGTTATGGCTCCAATTATAGGGTATATGAATCTAAGGAACGTTATGGGCCACGAAATACCTGAAACGGATAGGCCCAATAGAAACCTGCGACTATTAACCTATCTGGGCATTCTCTTTCTTTCCTTCTTTGCCATGTATTATTGTTGGATGCTGTTTTTTTAATGGAAAGCGACTATAAAAGAGATGGTCGTTCTTTTTTAAATGCTGGGTCAATTTACCTAAGGGGAACGTTCAAATTCTACAGGAAGTAAACTACCTCGGGGCAAGCCCACAAGGCATTGAAAGGAGATTCAGGTCTGATTTCGACGCAAGCGTCGGAGCATTTAAATCTCGATTATCGAGTAAAGACTTAACCCCTAAAATTTGCTTTTAACAATTCAATCCTTAATCTTTGTACAATATGAAAAAGAAGCGCAGCATAATGAAATTGATTCGTATAAAAAGAAATACAAGGAACGAAAAACGGTATAATTCCAAAATGGGGATCCTATACACCCGGGTAACCTATATAAAAGAAGTGGTTTTTGGTATTCCAATTAGAACCCTCCATAAATATAGGGAAACCTACTATGGCGAAATTAAGGACTGTAGCGAGTGCAACTTGGCCAGATAGCCCGCCAAAGATATCCCGAGGTCCAAAGCAACGTATTTATTATTGCGAAACGCCCTTAATACAATAGCTTGTAATTAAGTACCACTATTAATGATCGTTCGTTCTTATTGTGCAACATATCCAGGCAAAAGACCCCGTTCTTGCAACCATTCAAGAGTTTTTCCTCTCCATAACCTATAGAGTAAAGGATACTACCGGCCGGAACGCCTTGTTGTAAAAGATACTTTTTAATGGCATCGGCCCTTTTTTGGGATAAGGTAAAATTGGAACTGGACCCCCCTCTACTATCGGTATGCGATTCAACCCTTAGCTGTAATAAGGGAAACCTATTCATTACATCGACTACCTTATCCAATTCCTGGGCAATTTCCGGGGTAATAATGCCCTGCCCCTTTTCAAAATAAAACTTCTTTAATTTTATAACCATTTGATTCTCCTGCTCCTCCACCAAATCATCCAAAAATTTAATGCCCATATTAAAGGCCTTATTCCGAATCTCGTCCAATTCGTTGTCCTGATAGGTCTTGGAAAATATGGAATGTCTTTCTTTTGTAGCTTCTAGGGTAACAAAATTTTGAAACGGAATCTCCACACTATAATCGCCATACTCATTGGTATACACCTCCTTTACAAGCTCACCGTCCTTTCCCAACAATCGGACTTGGGCCTTGGAAACCCCATCATTGGAGGTAAGGTTGATTACTTTTCCTTTAAGGGCCAGGGTTTTTAATCCCGGCTTTTCCTTAACATTAAAACCATAGATATCATCATTGCCCTTACCACCGTCCCTATTGGAGGAAAAATAACCCAACAGGCCATTGGTATCATTGTTCCCAATAATAAACCCAAAATCGTCCTTTGCGGAATTTATGCCCTCGCCAAGGTTTATGGGAATACTAAAATTTTCGTCGGAATCCATATTGGATCTATAGATGTCCATTCCTCCCAGCCCGTAAAATATATCCGAAGAAAAATAGAGGCTATTCTCAAAAATATAAGGGGCTATTTCATTACCTGGGGTGTTGATCCTGGGGCCTAAATTTATCGGAGCGGACATAATTATTCCATTGTTGGTATGCACATAGTAAATATCCGTACCACCATAACCATCTTTAAAGTTTGCCGCAAAAAATAATTTTCCCGTAGCTGCTTCATAAAAGGGATAATAAAAAGATGTATCCAAATCCCTCAGTATAAACTGAAATGTCCCTCTTTCATCCATCCTTCCCATGGCCAAAGCGTTCTTCCCGTTTTCACTAAACTGCATTACCTCTCCATCGGCATTGGAAAGCACATAAAATATATAATTGAGCTCCTCGGCATAATAGGGCGTTGCCCGATGAAAATTTGTACTGGGGATACCTTTAAAAACTTTGGGATTTTTTAAGTTTCCCTGAGCCTCAATGTTGGATTCATAAATATTGAGATAGGACTCACCAGAAGGGCTATAAACTCTCTTGGTACCATCGGGCCTACTACTGGAGAACAATAGCTTTCCCTTATAAAAAGCAGGGGAAAAATCGGCCTGGGGACTATTTCCACTAACGTTGAATATCTTAAAATCCAACTCCCCGTTACTGTTGGTGGAAATCAATTCATAATTAAAATCGGCGTTTTCCAATAACTCCGGGGCCAGATCATCTTTCTTTGTGGATAGATAGGCCCTGACTTTTTCAATTTCGGAGGTTTTGGACAAGGCCTGCAACATTTTATTAAAATGAAAGGAAGACATGGTAGTATCCTTCTGAAAAATAGTCACATAAATTTCGGAAGCCTTTTGGTAGTCCCCTATTTTCATATAGGAATCCGCCAGGTTTAAATACTGCGTATTGGAAAGTTTGGACTCCCTCAACTCTTTTTGATATTCAATAATGGCCTTGTTGTAGGAATATTCAAAAAACAATATATCGCCTTTGGACTTTTTTTGTTGGGCAAAACCAAAGGACGACAAAATGATAAAAAATATAGCTACGAAATTAAACTTCATATTCATATATGTTTAAAAAAACCGGGGACTGTCTATCTGTTTCGGCATCCCTTTCTGATCCCTATTGCTCTCCTTCTTAACCTTGCTACCTGCCCTTCCCAGATAAAACTTCAATATTACCTCATGGGAACCCTGACTATACTCCCCAAGTCCATTCGTATTATAATCATAGGAATACCCAAGGAACAGGCTATTGGAAATCTGCAGTCCGGCCAAGCCGCTCAAAGCGTTATCCAATCTATAGGAGGCCCCCAAGGTCACTATATCGTTAATTAAAAAATTAGTGGACAAGTTAAGGTTTAAGGGCGACCCATTTAAATAGTTCATTAAAAATGCGGGTTTAAACTTAAGGCCTTCCGAAAAATCGAAAACATACCCTCCAATTAGGTTAAACTGCATTTTATCCTCTACAATATTGGCCACCTCGTCGGCATAAATCCCCGAAGTTAAAAAATTGGGTACCGATATCCCCGCGTACCACTTTTCCTGGTACATGAACACCCCGGCCCCTACAGTAGGATAAAATTTATTAAAGGTATCCGCATTATTGATCAAAGGCTCGTTAGGATTTTCAAAATCGCCTTTGGTATAATCCACATCCAACAAGGAACCTCCCGCATCCACCCCGAAGGAAAGTTTGGTCTCGTCCGAAATCTTTACCTGAAAGGAATAGGCCAGATCTATATAGGTTTGGGTGGTGGGCCCCAATTGATCACTTACCACATTAAATCCCAAACCATTTTTTTCATTGGCCAAGGGCAGGTTTACACCGAACCTCAATGTTTTTGGCGCCCCAGGTATCCCTGACCATTGCACCCGGTACAGACCCGTAATATCCGGGGTTTCCACGGTCCCCACATAGGCCGGGTTAAAACTACCTATATTGTACATATATTGGGTATACTGAGGCTCTTTCTGCGCGAAAAGCAGGCCCACAGAAAAAAGCAAAAGGCTAGCAAACAATAAAATATCCCTATACCCTGTATTGTATATTCTTAAATTCATAGTCTATTTTATCTTATGATTTGGATCCAACCTTTTCGCACTTCCGTTCCATCGCCAAGATCCAAGATATAAAAGTAGGTCCCTTTTGGCAAATCTCCATTTTTTCCGGTACCCATCCAAGTATTGTCGTACCCTTTAGCCGCAAAAACCTCATTGCCATATCGGTCATACACCTGTAAGGTATTGTTTGGATAATCGCTTATGCAATTAATAAATACCGAATCGTTTATTCCGTCCCCATTTGGGGAAATTTGATTGAACAAAAATCCACATTCGTCCGAAGAGCGAGGAGTTACCGTAACGGTAGCCGTTGCCCTATCATTGGTAGCATTACCATCTTCAGGGAAAGAATCCACAAGGGCCGCCACATTCTGATAGCTTCCCAGTTCGGGCACTATGGCAGTAATGGTCAAAGTATTGATCTCATCTGCCAAAACCTCCTCCAATTGCCATACCCCGGCCACTGCATCATACACCCCTTTGGAAGCGGAACTACTTACATATTGGAATCCGGTGGCAGGACCAACAAGATCGTTCACGGCGATATTGGTCACCATTATCTGACTTAGATTGGTAAGTGTTACGGTAAATACCACTTCCCTACCTACCAGTACACTTTCCTTATCCACTGTTTTCTCCAGGGCCAGGTCTATTTGACAGGCTGCCGAAATATTGGGAATACAAGGATTATTGTTCGCAGGATCCAATTGATCCACTATGCCATCATTGTCCGAATCCAGAATATTGGAATCCAAAGCATCAATTATACCGTCGCTATCCGTGTCTAGGGGATTGGCCACATCAGGCCCTACTTCTGCCCCATCTTCAATACCATCGGCATCGGTATCGCGATTATTGGGATCCAGTCCCAAAGCAATTTCATCCTGATCCTGGATACCGTCCCCATCGGAATCCACAGTACAGCTGGTAACCGAAACAGTGACCTCAACACTTTCATCCGTACAAGTGGCCACGGCGGTATTGGTCGTAAACCTAAATACATAATCCCCATCGGGGACTCCCTCAAAATTCACCATATTGCCCGCTGCAATGGCAACACTTCCCGGTGGGGTTCCCACTATGCTCCAGACCCCGGTGTCTCCCCCGATACGGGTAGTATCCAGATCAATACTGCTGGAGTCTTCCCCTACCGCACTACAGGCCGTAGTATTCGTGACAACCCCCGTATCCGGGGATTCGGCTACGGTTACTGTAACCGGCACCCTATCGGTTGTACAGCCATTGGCCGTAGCTTCTACATAATATATGGTGGTTACCTCATTGTTGGGCGTAGTAAAATTAGCGCCCTCTCCCAAAGGCAGCCCAGCCGATTCCGAGCTATACCAAAACAATCTGCCTCCTCCCGATACCACTGCGCTTAAGGTTACCATACCCGGTCCGCAAATAGTGACGTCGGTGGGGCTTTCCTCTATCACTGGAGGTTCATTACGCACCAGGGTCACCTCCAAAGGCGGACTAACACAGCCCGTACCTTCATTGTATAAAAAGCCATAAAACGTAGCCTCAAAATTTACAACACTGGTATTCAACCTTGCACCCTCAACGGAGAAATCACTGTTACTGCTCCATATCAGTTCAAAACCTGCAGGGATGACCGTGTCCGTATAGGCATCCAGATCCTGGGTGAAATCATCACAAAATATGGTAGAAGTACTGTTTATCAAAGGTGCCTCTATACAATTATCGTTGTCGGTAATGGTACCGATTCCCTGATTGTCCGTAATTTGAACTAACCCTATGGCACTCGTTAAATTAACAAAAAAGGTTTCGGTCCCCTCCGCAATAGCATCTTCTATTATGTTTATGACAACTGATTCCGTTTCGCCGTTTGAGCCTGAAAAACTAAGAATCCCGGTATTAGGTCCATAATCAGATCCAGCAATAGCTGTATTACTAGCCGTGGAATAAGTCACAGTGGCACCTAATGGTACATTCCCGTTCAAAGTAACCGTAAAGGTAGCAGTACCATCACCTTCATTAACCAGGACATCATCAATAGACAGACCAGCTCTATCTTCACTTTCAATATTAACCGTTGCGTTATTTGGTGAACCAACATTATATCCGGTACCGTTACCCAAAGTTACGATTACCGTTTCAAACCCGGCTTCCACTTCGGAATCATTTATGGGGGATACGGTTATGGTCGTACTCTGTTGATTGTTGGCTATGGATGCAGTGCCGGTAAGCGCCATATAATCCGAATCGGGAGTGGCCGTACCGCCCACCGTATAATTTATTTCCATAGGGGCACCCGTTATGTTGGGAGTATTAAGACCAACTGTAAACAGGCCGGAACTTAGAGGATTCTCAGAAGCCGTAGCATCGGTCGCCGTTATGCTGGCGACATAGCTGTCGTCATTGTTGATCGTGCCCGTGGAAGTGGGCGTACCTATCGTATAGCCCGCGCTCGGGGCGCTAAGCGTAACCGTAAAGGTCTCGTTCGGCTCCACCGCAGTGTCACCGATCACGTTGACCGTAAAGTTGGCAGTGGAGGAACCGATCGCAAAGGTCGCCGTACCCGTGGGGAACACTCCCCCATCGAAGTCCGCGGCGTTTGCCGGGTTGGCCCCGCTGCCAGTTACCGTGAAGGTCGCCGTTGCCGCCGAAGTCGTCGCTCCTGTACGGGTCGCCGTAAAACCAAAGGCAGTCGTACCAGCGTTACCCTCGGACTGCGCTACGCTGGGACCCATGTCCATATCATCGCTGTCGTCATTGTTGATCGTGCCCGTGGAAGCGGCCGTACCTATCGTATAGCCCGCGCTCGGGGCGCTAAGCGTAACCGTAAGGTCTCGTTCGGCTCCACCGCAGTGTCACCGATCACGTTGACCGTAAAGTTGGCAGTGGAGGAACCGATCGCAAAGGTCGCCGTACCCGTGGGGAACACTCCCCATCGAAGTCCGCGGCGTTTGCCGGGTTGGCCCCGCTGCCAGTTACCGTGAAGGTCGCCGTTGCCGCCGAAGTCGTCGCTCCTGTACGGGTCGCCGTAAAACCAAAGGCAGTCGTACCAGCGTTACCCTCGGACTGCGCTACGCTGGGACCCATGTCCATATCATCGCTGTCGTCATTGTTGATCGTGCCCGTGGAAGCGGCCGTACCTATCGTATAGCCCGCGCTCGGGGCGCTAAGCGTAACCGTAAAGGTCTCGTTCGGCTCCACCGCAGTGTCACCGCTCACGTTGACCGTAAAATTGGCCGTAGCCGATCCGGCCGCAAAGTTAACCGGACCACTGGGAAAAGCCCCCCCAAAGTCGGCCGCGTTAGCACTGCCCGCCGTAACTGTAAAGGTCGCACTGGCAGCGGATGTCGTCGCGCCCGTCCGGCTCGCCGTGAACACAAAGGCAGTCGTGCCTGCATCACCTCGGCAAGGCAACGTCACCGACCATGTCCATAATATCGCTGTCGTCATTGTTGATCGTGCCCGTGGCCGCAGCAGTGCCTATCGTATAGCCTGCGCTCGGGGGCGCTAAGCGTAACCGTAAAGGTCTCGTTCGGCTCCACCGCAGTGTCACCGCTCACGTTGACCGTAAAATTGGCCGTAGCCGATCCGGCCGCAAAGTTAACCGGACCACTGGGAAAAGCCCCCCAAAGTCGGCCGCGTTAGCACTGCCCGCCGTAACTGTAAAGGTCGCACTGGCAGCGGATGTCGTCGCGCCCGTCCGGCTCGCCGTGAACACAAAGGCAGTCGTGCCTGCATCACCCTCGGCAAGGGCAACGTCACCGACCATGTCCATAATATCGCTGTCGTCATTGTTGATCGTGCCCGTGGCCGCCGCAGTGCCTATCGTATAGCCCGCGCTCGGGGCGCTCAACGTCACCGTAAAGGTCTCGTTCGGCTCCACCGCAGTGTCACCGCTCACGTTGACCGTAAAATTGGCCGTAGCCGATCCGGCCGCAAAGTTAACCGGACCACTGGGAAAAGCCCCCCCAAAGTCGGCCGCGTTAGCACTGCCCGCCGTAACTGTAAAGGTCGCACTGGCAGCGGATGTCGTCGCGCCCGTCCGGCTCGCCGTGAACACAAAGGCAGTCGTGCCTGCATCACCCTCGGCAAGGGCAACGTCACCGACCATGTCCATAATATCGCTGTCGTCATTGTTGATCGTGCCCGTGGCCGCCGCAGTGCCTATCGTATAGCCCGCGCTCGGAGGCTCAACGTCACCGTAAAGGTCTCGTTCGGCTCCACCGCAGTGTCACCGCTCACGTTGACCGTAAAATTGGCCGTAGCCGATCCGGCCGCAAAGTTAACCGGACCACTGGAAAAGCCCCCAAAGTCGGCCGCGTTAGCACTGCCCGCCGTAACTGTAAAGGTCGCACTGGCAGCGGATGTCGTCGCGCCCGTCCGGCTCGCCGTGAACACAAAGGCAGTCGTGCCTGCATCCTCCCTCGGCAAGGGCAACGTCACCGACCATGTCCATAATATCGCTGTCGTCATTGTTGATCGTGCCCGTGGCCGCCGCAGTGCCTATCGTATAGCCCGCGCTCGGGGCGCTCAACGTCACCGTAAAGGTCTCGTTCGGCTCCACCGCAGTGTCACCGCTCACGTTGACCGTAAAGTTGGCAGTGGAGGAACCGATCGCAAAGGTCGCCGTACCCGTGGGAACACTCCCATCGAAGTCCGCGGCGTTTGCCGGGTTGGCCCCGCTGCCAGTTACCGTGAAGGTCGCCGTTGCCGCCGAAGTCGTCGCTCCTGTACGGGTCGCCGTAAAACCAAAGGCAGTCGTACCAGCGTTACCCTCGGACTGCGCTACGCTGGGACCCATGTCCATATCATCGCTGTCGTCATTGTTGATCGTGCCCGTGGAAGCGGCCGTACCTATCGTATAGCCCGCGCTCGGGGCTAAGCGTAACCGTAAAGGTCTCGTTCGGCTCCACCGCAGTGTCACCGCTCACGTTGACCGTAAAATTGGCCGTAGCCGATCCGGCCGCAAAGTTAACCGGACCACTGGGAAAAGCCCCCCAAGTCCGGCCGCGTTAGCACTGCCCGCCGTAACTGTAAAGGTCGCACTGGCAGCGGATGTCGTCGCGCCCGTCCGGCTCGCCGTGAACACAAAGGCAGTCGTGCCTGCATCACCCTCGGCAAGGGCAACGTCACCGACCATGTCCATAATATCGCTGTCGTCATTGTTGATCGTGCCCGTGGCCGCCGCAGTGCCTATCGTATAGCCTGCGCTCGGGGCGCTAAGCGTAACCGTAAAGGTCTCGTTCGGCTCCACCGCAGTGTCACCGATCACGTTGACCGTAAAGTTGGCAGTGGAGGAACCGATCGCAAAGGTCGCCGTACCCGTGGGGAACACTCCCCCATCGAAGTCCGCGGCGTTTGCCGGGTTGGCCCCGCTGCCAGTTACCGTGAGTCGCCGTTGCCGCCGAAGTCGTCGCTCCTGTACGGGTCGCCGTAAAACCAAAGGCAGTCGTGCCAGCGTTACCCTCGGACTGCGCTACGCTGGGACCCATGTCCATATCATCGCTGTCGTCATTGTTGATTGTTATTGTAGCCGTGTCACTTATATCAACTAGTGCAACAGTTCCTTGTAAATTTCCCATACTAACAGTAAGATTCTCATCAAGTTCAACAAAACTATCAGATGTCGGCAGAACTGTAAAAAATTGTTGTTCACCTAGATTTCCCGCAAAAGTTAAGGTAAAAGAACTAACTGCGGTATAATCATTATCCGCAATTGTCGCGGTACCATCCGCTGTCGAAACATCCACAGTAAAACCACCAGGTACTGCAATATCCAGAGTAGCAGTTATCGTAATGGAACCATCATCTTCGTTTCCATTTTCATCCTCAATAGTTACAGACTGCCCAAACCCATTAACCCCAACTAACAAAAATGCACAAAAAAAAGCGACACTTTTCAGGTAGCGGATCATCAAAAACTTGGAAAGTAGATTATATAGGGTATTTATTTTCATAGCCGGTTATATCATTCTAAGATTCAAACAGGGAATGGCCGGGCCATATCCCCAAAATAGGGAATCAATATTAAGAAAAAATAGCCCATAAGCCTAAGAATAAGGGTTAAATCTAAAATTATCGGATAAACGGCAAAAAACTAAAATTTCTTGATATCAGCTATCCCCGAGGCAATGTATGGAGGTACGAACCCGGCAAGGCTATTCTGGCG
Organism: Flavobacteriaceae bacterium; assembly: GCA_041392165.1. Lineage (GTDB taxonomy): Bacteria > Bacteroidota > Bacteroidia > Flavobacteriales > Flavobacteriaceae > Arenibacter. The sequence continues at coordinate 846,992 of JAWKMN010000001.1, read as the reverse complement.
GGTTTTGTATCTTTCATTTTGCCTTGGAACCAGAACGAAATTTTATATTTAACCTCACCCGAAACAGCCAAAAATGGCAGTTCCGACCTCTCCCAAGGAGAGGTAACCCCATCCGTACCGGCACTGGTAGATCACAATCCTCAAAGCAGAGCAAGCGGGGAAATATTAAAATTACTGTCAAGCCCTATAAGAAACTGTTTAAGCTTTATCCGTTGGTTCTTTTAGCAACCCTTTCGCCGGCTGGCCCCTTCACTAAAAACAGCTGCCAGCTGTTTTCTTAACGTTCGGTCCTTCCATGCTTCAGCTATTTTTCGGTCCGTAGCTATGGTTACGCCCCTTAAAACACCTTCGTCTGACGAAAAAATACACTATAAAATATTCCAAAAACAAAATTTAAACGGTTTCTAAGAAAGCTCCGCAGACGTGGTTTCTGCTTGAGGATGAATTTTTTTCACCAGCCCTTGAAGCACCTTCCCCGGCCCTACTTCCGTAAACAAAACGGCCCCATCCGCTACCATTTGTTGCACGCTTTGGGTCCATTTTACCGGGGCCGTCAATTGGGCAATTAAATTTGCCTTTATGGCCTCCGGATCCGTAACCGCCGTAGTAGTCACATTTTGGTATATGGCACAGCCAGGCGTCTTGAAAACGGTACCTTCTATGGCCGTTGCCAATTCTTCCCTTGCCGGCTCCATTAAAGGGGAATGGAAGGCCCCGCCCACCGGCAGTACCAAGGCCCTTCTAGCACCGGCCTCCTTCAACTTTTCACAGGCAGTATTAATGGCCCCTACTTCCCCGGAGATGACCAATTGTCCAGGACAGTTATAATTGGCCGGCACCACAATCCCCGGTACTTCCGCACATATTTTCTCCACAACGGCATCATCGAGGCCTAAAACCGCTGCCATGGTACTCGGTTGTATTTCACAGGCTTTTTGCATGGCCATTGCCCGCTGGAACACCAATTTCAATCCATCCTCAAAGTCCAGGGCCCCATTGGCCACCAAGGCGGAAAATTCCCCTAGGGAATGCCCGGCCACCATATCCGGCCTAAAACTTGGCCCCATCACCTTGCCCATAATCACCGAATGTAAAAAGATGGCCGGTTGGGTAACCTTGGTCTCCTTTAGATCTTCGGCAGTACCTTCAAACATAAGGTCGGTAATCGGAAACCCTAAAATTTCATTGGCGGTTTCAAACATTTCTTGGGCCAAAGGATACTTTTCATAAAGATCCAATCCCATTCCTACAAATTGCGCTCCCTGTCCGGGAAAAATATATGCGTTCATATGTTTGTTTTTATGCTGTTAAATATGGCTACAAAAATAGGATTATTTGATTAGTTGCCTCCCTAAAATTCCTAGGAATTAATGCTCATTGGGTTTTGCCCAAAATCCATTCCGATTCCCAGACCCCACCCGAAACTGTCAAAAAAAGACAGTTCCGACCTCTCCAAAAGAGAGGTAAACCCGTCCGTACCACAAGGGCGGATCGGAAACCTCATCTACAAGTCCATAGACCTAAAATGCCGTCCTTTAAGCGTATTTAAGAATAAAAAAAATCATTCCTTGAACCAGCCGGATTTTACCTCACCCGGAACTGTCGAAAAAGACAGTTCCGACCTCTCCAAAGGAGAGGCAAACTCGTTCGTTCGGGCGGATCGGAAACCCATTCTACAAGTTTAAAGACCTGAAACGCTACCCTTGAAGCATCTTTAAATATAAAAAAATCACTCCTTGAACCAACTTGAATATTTCACATAATTGTTGGCTATGCGCTCTACCTCCCCAACGCTGAGATCAGTGCTGATATCCTTTATCTTTTTTGCCGGCATTCCTGCAAAAACAGTGCCCGAAGGAACACGGGTACCCTTGGTAACCACCGCTCCGGCCGCTATGATACTATTGCTTTCCACCACACAATCGTCCATAACGATACTGCCCATCCCTATCAACACATTGTCATGAATGGTACAGCCGTGGACAATGGCATTGTGACCTATGGAAACATTGTTGCCAATATTGGTGGGCGACTTTAAATAGGTGCAATGGATAACGGCACCGTCCTGTACGTTTACCTTGTTGCCCATTTTTATATAATGAACATCCCCTCTTAAAACTGCATTGAACCATATACTGCATTGGTTTCCCATGCTTACCTCCCCTACAATGGTGGCATTCTCCGCAATATAACAATCCTCTCCTATTTGGGGCGATTTCCCATTTACCGTTTTTATCATCGTAATTAATTTGTTTCTGGTTTCTGGTTTCTAGTTTCTGGTTTCTAGTTTCTGGTTTCTTTTCTCTTTTTTCTGACTTTTGGCTTTTGACTTTTGTCGAGGTTTTCACCTACACCCCTAAGGTCTCCTCAAGGGGACAATACCCCCTAAAACAACTGTTCATTGTTCATTGTTCATTGTTTATTATTCACTGATCATCGTTTACGGTTCACTGCTTTCCCCACCTATTCAAAAAAGGACAGCAAATCTTTCTTTCGCGAAGCCGACACCATTAGCTCCCGGCCATTGGAAACTACAACACTGCCCCCTTTCCCCCTTTTGTATTTTACCACTTCGTTAAGGTTTACGAGGTATGATTTATGAATTCGGACAAAGGAATACCCTTCCAAAGCTTCCTCAAAGTATTTCAGGGTTTTGCTCACCAAAATTTTTTGCTTCTCCAAACATATTTCAGTGTAGTTGTCATCGGCTTTGCAATACAAAATATCGGCCACATTCAACACCTGAAAGCCATCTTGTTGCGGCAGGGTTATTTTTCCGTCCACCTTATTGAGTTTAGGGGTTAGCACCCGATCTCCTATAGCCTTCTCCTTCTCACATATTTCCGTTACATAATCTACTGCCTTTATAAGTTCATCTATGCTAATGGGCTTCATTAAATAATAGGCGGCATGGGCATTAAGCGCATCCATGGCATACTGGTTATAGGCCGTGACAAAGACGGTCTCAAAATTACGGTCCGGCAACCTATCCAACAGATCAAAAGCATTGCCAAAAGGCATTTCCACGTCCAGGAACACCACATCCAGGTCGTTGCCATTAATCAAGGCCAGCCCTTCCTTAATGGTTGCCGCTTCGCCTATCAAATTAACGGCAGGACAATATTTGGCCAGATAATTGCGTAGAATTTCCCTGCTATTGGCTTCATCTTCTACAATTAGGGCATTTAGCTTCATCTTTTATATTTATCGTTTTTCTTGGTACATGACAAAATTCAATTCCCTAAGATTTCCCTTAATTTATACCTTCTACCTATGGGAGCTATCGGAAGGAGGATTTATTTGTAAACTTGTTCCCTAATCCCTCCGTCCCGCCAAGGGCGGGATACCTCCCTTTAGAAAAGGGAGGAGCTTTTTTTTATTTTATTTTTATTTATCCCTCTTTTCCACTTTTTTCAGCTCCCCTCTTTTCCAAAGCGGGGTGGCCAACTTGTTGGTCGGGGAGATTCTGTTCCCCTATACGTCTTTATTTTATAACTAAAGGACCAACCGGACCATCTTGATCAATCCCTTTTTATTGTAAACTGTACTTTGGTACCGGAACCATTGGTTTCCAAATCGGTAATAAAAACAGCAACCTTGTCCTTATACATATCGTTCAATATTTCTATTCTCTTTTTAATGTTGCCCATACCCTTGGATTTTTGCTTTTTCTGATTTCGGGTCTTTAGGGCGGCCGATTTCTGTCTGCCTATACCGTTATCGATTATGGAAATCTCCAAGGCAAGCTTATCTTTTTGCCTGAGCTCAATCTTAAGAAAACCCTTGTCCTCCCTATAGCGCAAACCGTGCCAGATGGCATTTTCAATATACGGTTGCAACAACATGGGCGGTATCTGAAAGGCATCAATATCTATTCCTTCATCCACCAATATTTGGTAGTCAAATTTATCCGAAAAGCGGGAATGTTCCAACTTGGTATACAGCTCCAACAATTCCAACTCCCTGGACAGGGGAATAAAATCCTCATCGGAATTTTCCAACACGGCCCGCATCAGGGTTGAAAAATCGCTCAAATATCGGTTCGCACTCCTTTCATCGCTTTTTGCAATAAAATTATTGACCGAGTTAAGGGCATTGAAGATAAAATGGGGGTTCATTTGCGACCTTAGGGACTTGAGGGCCAATAAATTATTGGCCAACTTTTGTTGCTTATTGCTCCTGTAAAAGAAATAGGCCGCCAACCCCATCAACAACATTCCAAAAACCAAGGAATAAATGATCCAATTTTGACGTTTTATACTTTCGGCCACCAATTGCTGCTCGGTCAGTGCCAGACTATATTTACTTTGGGCAAGCTCCCGCTCCTGTTCAAGACCGGATATTCTACTTTGCTTGGCCGCAAGTTCCCTATTAAATATGGCCGCCCTGGCTATTTCCTGTTCTTTTCTAACATATAGGGTATCCACAACGGCCACATACTCTTGGTAGGTCTCCAAAGCCTTGGTATAATTGCCCTTATACCTATAAACTTCCGATAATTTACGGGTGGCATCCTTACGGACCAACAAATCGTTGTCTACATTGGCATCCCTTATGCTCTCTTCCAAATAGGGTATGGCTTCGTCATACTTGTCCTGGGCAATATAGGCGTTGGCAATTTTATAATTTATCCTTTGTACGGATATGGAATCGCTTTCCATGGACGATCCATCTGTCACCTCGCTTTTAGAAATTTTCCTTAAATCCTCCAAACTCTTTTTGCGCAATTGGATTTCCCTGCCAAATTGATTTTCTTGATTGTAAAAATCGGCCACCTTCTCTTTTTCCCGAACCGCACGTTGTGGTGCCTGTCCGGAAGAAAGCTCCAAAGAGTTGTTAAAATAGACATTTGCTTCCTGAAGGTGATTTCCCTTTGCATAGGCAGTGGCTATTTTGGAATTTAGGTCGATGGTCTTTGGGGCAATCTGATTTTTATCCGCTATTTTAAGGCCCTCACTATAAAATGCCAGGGCTTTGTCCAAGTTTCCCGATCCAACATAGGCATCTCCCAGGGTCTCGTACAGTTCCACCCTTTGATATGGTACCATTTTGGCCATTTTCTCCAGAGGTGACAACAATTTATCGGCTTCCCCATACTCTTTGTTCAGGACATAGGTCCTGCCCAACAACAATGCTGTTTTTAACGTCCTATTGGCCGCCAAGGCATCCTTGTAACTGGAGATGGCCAAATCGTACTGCTTGTGATATTGGTATACTTCGCCCAATGCGGTATACGCTATGGCCAATTGTTGCTTATTACTTCCAACCCCCAATTGGGAAAGGGATTGGGTAATAAAATCGATGCTTTTCCGAATATTGCTCTTTTTGTAATAATTGGCAGAATCAATATAATTATTGAACAAAGGGACAGAATTTCCCCTTTTATCCGCCTTACTTATTTGATTCTTTTCACCGGCCGCTACCAAAATCTCCAAATCCTCCGAGGTGGTTACTTTATGGCGTAGGGTTTCCATAACGGGACCCTCAAAGACAAGTTCCTGCCCCAGGGCAACCTTTATCTTAAATTCCCCTTTGGCATTGGTCTGCGTATACTCCCCACTACTGGTCGACACCGCTACTCCGGCCAGACCTTGATTGCTTTCCTTTTCCTTGACCACCCCCTGAAGTTCAAAACCGGATCCGGTCTGCAATACTTGGGAATACCCCTTTGCCAAACCCAGAATCAATAACAACCCTATATAAAAAAATTTGGCCATATCCTTTTAATCATTACGATAAACTTAATGGATTTAAACCATACTAAAAAATGCCATATTCCTATAATCGGTACTGTTTTTAAACATAAAATAAGTTTGGCGAATCCAAAACTCCCGTTGCCTCATTCAAAACAGCCGATTACTCATTGCTTATTTTTTTAGAAAAATGTTGATCCTACTTTTAACCCAAGATATCACCGATCATTATCCAGCCCCATAAAACATCCGTAGTGGCAAACTATAATGATCCAGCTCCAAAAAGTAAACTACCTCGGGGCAAGCCCACGAGGCATTGAAATGAAATTCAAGTTTGATTTCGACACAAGTGTCGGAGCATTTAAATCTCGATTATCGAGTAAAATAGGAATTAATGTTCAACTAAAATAAAGTACCGATGAAAAATGTAAAACAACTATTGGTTTTATGGGCCATTGCCCTGGGAACAGGCCAAATTTTTGGCAATGGCCTTAATACTATTGAGGGCCCAATAGCCCCTCTATTGATTAAAACGAAAGACCCCAAGCCTACCAATAATATGGTCAAAATTGCCCTCTTGCTGGATACCAGCAATAGTATGGACGGCCTAATTAATCAGGCGAAAGCACAATTATGGGATATCGTAAACAAATTTACCTATGCCAAATGTGGTAACGATGGCAGGCCCCAACTGCAGATTGCACTATACCAGTACGGAAACGATAATTTATCTTCCAGGGAAGGTTATATTCAACAGGTCTTGGGTTTTAGCAGTGATCTGGATGAAATTTCAGAAAAATTATTCTCCCTATCCACCAATGGAGGCGAAGAATATTGCGGACAAGTAATACAAACTTCTTTGAGCCAATTGGAGTGGGGAAAAAATCCCGATCAGCTAAAGATGATCTTTATTGCCGGCAATGAGCCCTTTACCCAGGGAAAATTAAATTATAAGGATGCGGTTACCAATGCCATGGAAAAAGATATTGTTGTAAATACCATTTTTTGTGGTGCCTACGAACAGGGCATCAATACGGGATGGAAAAATGGGGCCCAACTAACGGGAGGGGAATATATGGCCATTGACCATAACCGTAAAGTGGTACAAATAGCCACCCCCTATGATGATGTGATCATAAGGTTAAACACTAGATTGAACAATACCTACATTTCCTATGGGGCCTTAGGGGCTGCAAAAATAAGACAGCAAAGTATCCAGGACAGCAATGCCATGGAAATGGAGGAAGCCGTTGCGGTCAAAAGGGCGGTAAGCAAGTCGTCCCGACTTTATTCCAACTCTTCATGGGACTTGGTGGACGCCTCCAAAGCCGAGGATTTTGACGTTGAGAACATTAAAAAAGAGGAATTGCCCATAGCGTTAAGGGGAAAATCCAAGGCTGAAATTGCATCTTATATAGAGAGCAAGAAAAAGGAGCGCAGCGATATCCAAAAAGAAATCCAAGACCTGAACAGCAAAAGGGAAGCCTATATAGCTTCACAGCAAAAAGAGAACAATAAAGGGGAATTGGAAAATGCGATGATCACCGCCATTCAGAAACAGGCGGCCAAGAAGAACTATCGCTGGGAATAACCAAACTATTCAGCAATAAAATTAGATCCCTGTCTTTGTCTGATGGCAAAGGCAGGGGTTTTGAAACAGAATGAGTGATAAGTTGGCAGTAAACAGTTGGCCGTGCAACAAAAAACAGTTTCACTGCCTATTGCTTAGTGAGATCTCTCCGGACATCCATCGGAGTTCGGTAAGGGCGGGTGACAGACCGGACATGGATAGTTTGATTTTTAGTTTCTGTTTCTGGTTTCAAGTTTCTGGTTCCTGTTTTTTTTCTTCTTTACCAACTATTGGCTCATGGCCATTGCCTTCTTTTCTCTTTTCTCTTTTTTCAACTCTTGGCTTTTGGCTTTAGCATTCAACCAACACCCCTAAGGTCCCCTCAAGGGGACAATACTTCTTAAGAACCAAAAAATATGTATGAAATCAATAATTGACCGCCGGACATTTGCAGTCGTATCTTTTTTCGGTCTGGCCAAAATCGTACCCCAAGGTAATTTGGTGAAATCCGCCATTGTCAAATCTAATATCCCCCATTTGATAGGAATAGTTATACGAAACCAGAAATTTTTTGTAATTCACCCCTACAATAGGGGTAATTAACTGTAAGCGCTGTTCCCCAAAATCGCTGGCAGTCTGGTATTGTGCCCCATCAAAACTTCTACGATACGACAGTCCGCCCCAAACCGTTCCAAAATCGACACTTTTATAGACCTTGGCATTGATATCGATAGCTTTCTCCTTGGTAAACTCAGTGAACTGAAAAAGTACGGAAGGCTCTACCTGCCATTCGCTCCGTCCAAACACATAGCCCGATGATATCAGGTATTTTCTTAAGTTATTCGATTCTATGGCCGAATATAGGTCCCTACCCCTTCCCATTATATTGTGAACTGCCGCGTGGGCGTAGAATTCCATAAAATTATAGGACATTCCCAAATCCATATTAAAATAGCCGACACTATTCCTGGAGCCGGTAATTATTGGATCCGGAATAACGGAAACAAACTCCGACTCGTCCAAATTACTTTGCTGAATGCCCGCACTGAGCCCAAAAGAAAGTTGGTTCAGGCTTCTATAGTCCCCTCCCAATCTCAAATGATGGGCATAGGTAAGTTTAAGTCCCGTTTGGGAATGATACCCGTTGGCATCATTAAATACGATGGCCCCAAAACCACTACTTTCTCCGGCCCTAAAATGGGCATTCAACGTCTGCATATTGGGAGCCTCGTCCACACTGAACCACTGCTGCCTAATAGTTGCCCTAATTTTCCCTCCCTCACCTATTCCGGCCATAGAGGGGTATACCAAATAGTAATTATCCGCCAAATAATCAAAATAGACAGGAACGCCTTCTTGGGCAATGGACTGATAACCAACCACAAAAACAGAAAGTAAAGCCAAAAAATGTTGTTTCATTCTAAGATTGGAAGTGTATTTATGATATGGTCCCAATATAAAATATAACGATTGAAATACTACATTATTATATATACCATAACTTGGAAAAACCTTCGTACTTTTGTAAAAAATATTAAAATGGAGGAGTTTATAATTACCGTGGTGCCCACGAAGAATCCGGCAATACTGAAATTTGAAACCAATCATTTCATAACAAAAAACAACAACTACGAATTCAAAAATATAGACGAAGCCAAAATTTCACCTTTGGCCCAGCAGTTATTTTATCTCCCTTTTATAAAAACGGTGTATATCTCTAGCAACTTTATAGGGCTGGAGCGATATGATATTGTGGAATGGGACGATGTTAAGGATAGTGTGGCGCAGCAGTTGGTGGATTACCTTAATGCAGGCGAACCTGTTGTAAAGGAGGATGAAAACAAAAAAAAGGTGGCCGTAACGGTATATGCCGAAGTTACCCCCAATCCGTCCGTGATGAAATTCGTGGCCAACAAAAGAATTGTGCCTACTACTTTTGAATTCAAGAACATTGATGAGGCCAAGGATTCGGAATTGGCCAAACAATTGTTTATGCTCCCTTTTGTAAAAGAGGTTTTTTTTGATGTAAATTATGTTTCCATAAACAAGTACGATGTTGCGGAGTGGGACGATATTACATTGGAGCTTCGCGAGAAAATCCGGGATTTTATTGCAGATGGCAGGGAAGTGGTATCGGCCAAGAGTCTTCAAAAACAAAAAACAACTGCTGCGGCGGCCCAATTGGAGAATACCGATCTGGACGACATATCCAAGCAGATCATTGATATTTTGGAAGAGTATGTAAAACCCGCTGTAGCCAGTGATGGCGGCAATATTCTATTTAAGTCCTATGAAGGGGACACAAAAACCGTGAACGTTATTTTACAAGGGGCCTGTAGCGGTTGCCCCTCGTCTACCTATACCTTAAAAAATGGGATCGAGACCATGCTTAAAAACATGATGGGCGATCAGGTGAAGGAAGTAGTCGCCTTAAATGGTTGATTTCCAATACAAACACTACATATTGTAGTATTTATTTGGTAACTTTAAGAGAATCTAAAACTAAATATTATGGCTATCTTAAAAGTTATCGAAGTTCTGGCAAATTCCAATAAGGGATGGGAGGATGCTGCTAAAAATGCAGTGGAACAGGCCTCCAAATCCGTTAAGCATATTCGTTCCGTATATATCAAGGAACAAAGTGCAACGGTCAAGGATGGAAAACTTGACGATTATCGTGTAAATGTTAAAATCACTTTTGAAGTGAATTAATATTTTTTCCGTTTCCATCAACAAGCGCTGTTAAAAGGCGCTTTTTTTGTAATATCAGGTGATTACAGACGCCTTGATGATTAGGCCATTTATATATTTTTTGCCTCACCCGGAACTGCCGAAAAGGCTAGCCCGTCCGAACGGCACGGGCAGGCCCGACCCATGGGTGGGAGCATCTTTTAGATTGAATTTTTATTGTATTAAACCAAAAAAGCAATTTTTTATGAATATTATTTCCGACTATCAGGAACATTTGGACCAGGCCATCAAATTTCTTTGGGAGGCACTCCCTAATTTGGTTATGGCCATTATCATCTATTTTTTAGGACTCTGGATAATACGATTTATTAACCGAATGGTCCGTAAATTTTTTGATAAGGCAGACTACGACCCTTCCTTAGAATCCTTTTTGCAAAGTTTTATAAGCATAGGGCTCAAAATAATGCTTTTCGTTCTGGTCATTACCCAACTGGGTGTACAGTCGTCCTCTCTAGTGGCCATTATTGGTGCCGCAGGTCTGGCCATTGGTCTGGCCTTACAGGGTTCCCTGGCCAATTTTGCAGGTGGCGTATTAATATTATTGTTTAAACCTTTTAAGGTTGGCGATTTTATATCTGCCCAGGGGGTGGATGGCACAGTGAAGGAAATCTCCATCTTCACTACCAAATTAAGCACTTTTGGCAATCAGATCGCCATTATACCCAATGGCCAATTATCCAATAACAATATCATTAACTATAATGCACAAAATACAAGAAGGGATAAAATTGCCGTAGGCATAGGATACAGCTCCAATATTAAATTGGCCAAAGAAATTTTATTGGAGATCTGCGCAGAAAATCCCGATATCCTAAAAGATCCTGCGCCCGAGGTGTATGTTGCGGAATTAGGGGATAGTTCGGTAAACCTCTCCTTACGGTTTTGGGCCGAAAACGAAGTATTCTGGGCCGCCCACTTCCATGTTATGGAAGAACTAAAAACCAGATTTGATGCGGCAGGAATCGAGATTCCATTTCCACAAAGGGTTATGCACCAGTTACCCTCCTAAGGTTTCTTGGATGCCAACATAAAATCTTTTAAATAATAAGGTTCAAAGTAGGCGACATCTTCAAAATCGTTTGCTTTGAACTTTTTATAGGACAAATCTCCCATCCCTTTAGCCGTAGGCAAGGCCGAATAGTAACTAAAATTAGGATGGTCCAAGAATTCCCGGCATTTCTCCGCTCCGTCCCCAATTAATAAAACACTGCCTTTTTGGGCATATTCCAGAAAGCTGTCCCTGTTGATGACTTCTGCCCTGGTCTCCCTTATCCTATTCCCTTCGGCATCAAATACGGCTGCATATACTTCCATTCTCCTGGCATCCAGCAGGGGAATTATAAAGTCATGGCCTTTGGCATATCCCTGCTTTGCCAAACTTTCCAAAGTGGAAACCGATATAAGGGGAAGGTCCAAGGAAAAACAAAGTCCCTTGGCCGCAGATACCCCAATGCGCAGACCCGTATAGGATCCCGGCCCCTTGCTCACTGCAATGGCGGAAATATCCTTAAAAGTTAGGGAAGCCTCCTTTAAGGCTTCCCCTATAAATATATGAAGTTGTTCCGAATGGGAATAATTGGGACCATTATCTTCCCTTAAAGAAATTATCTCCCCATTGTTGGCAACACTCACAGAACAATTTGTGGTTGCGGTCTCTAAATTTAAAATTATACCCATATTGGCCGCAAATATAACTTAATCCAAGGTTATAGGTAAACCAAAATAAAACTCCAACACTTTTAATCTAAAAATATAGTCGTATTTTGTCCTTATCAATTCTGCCTCCGCATTATCTACCCTGGATTGTGACTGACTAAAATCGAAGGCGTTCATTAGGCCCACATCAAAACGTTCTTTTGAATAATTATAGGCCAACCTTCGTGCTTCCAAAGTTTTTTGGGCGGCTTCATAGGCTTTGGAGAAATTCTTTACATCCACATACGCCTGATTGATATTGGTTTCCAGTTCCAGTTTATCCTGTTCCAGCTGTAAACGCGACCTTTCCACTCCTATCTTGGCCCTTTTAATATTGTTCCTAACACTAAACCCATTAAACACAGGGACATTCAACTGCAGTCCGTAAGAAATACCATCCGTTAAATACAACTGGTCCGTAAAGGCAATTCTATTAAAGGTAACAGGGTCCCTAAATTCGCTGGAATATCGGGTGCCGTAATTAAAGAAAGCCCCCAAGGTGGGGTATACGGCCCCTTTGGCAATCTGTAGATCTTTTTGTGCCAATTCCACATTGGACATAGAAAACTTAATATCGTTCCTATAGGTAAGGGCCTTGTCGAAAATTGTCTTGGGGGAATTGTCCAATATATTGGAGGGGGGAACGTCAAATTCCTCATCTGCGATATCAAAATTTTCATAATCCCTGATCTGAAGCAACTGCGCCAAGCCTATCCTTGAAATCAACACTTGATTCTCCCCATTTACAATTTGTTGTTCCTGATTGGCAGCCGTAGCCTCTATTTCCAATAAATCCCCTTTTGGAACCACCCCGGCGTTCACCAACTCTTTGGTCCTGACAAGATCCTGTTCGGTAACGGCATATTGGGCCCTAAACACCTTAAGCGACTCCTTACTGGACAAAACCTGTAGGTAGGCATTGGCCACTGCAAGCATAATATCGTCCTTTAAGTCATCCAATCTATATTGATTGGCCAGGGCATTCAATTTTGCCCTGTTCAACCTATGAACATTCCTTAGTCCGTCAAATAAACTTACCGAAGAACCAAAACCTCCGGATGCGGTGGTAACCGTTCCGCTAACCTGCTGGTTCCTGGATTGGTCCAAAACAAGCCCCGAATTGCCCGAGAGACTTGCGTTGGCATTAAAATTGGGCAACATATCACCAATGGCATCGGACCTATCAATTTTGGCGTTTTCAAGATCAAGCTCAAACTGTTCTATGGTGAGGTTATTCTCCACGGCATAATAAACACATTCTTCCAGGGTCCATTTTTTTTCTTGGGCGGATAGTATGCCACAACAGAAAATAAACAAGCCCAATAATATCCTAATTCTCATGTTTTGATTGTTTTTTGATTGAAACTCCCCTTATTTACCTTCCTCAGTTTCCCCTTCTTCGCCGGTACCTTTTTTGATAGGTTCGGTTTTGTTCCAGATCTTCACCCTGTCCTCCTTGGTAATACCCGAAACAATTTCCACATTCACTCCGTCCGAAATCCCGATCTCAACGTTCTTTCTTTCAAATTTTTGTTCCTCTTCAGTTCCTACCGCCACTTCCACAAAGGGCTTATCCGTTACTTTATCAAACTGTAATAATGCCTCCGGGATAACCATAACACTATCCTTCTGTTCCAGTACCAAAGAGGCGTTGGCACTATACCCCGCACGGATCAAAAAATCGTCCTCCACCGTTACATCGCCCTCTATCTTAAACTGTACAGCTCCGGATTCCTCCACCCCTTTAGGTGCTATAAACCTAAGTTTGGCATCAAACTTCTTATCGTTAATGGCACCCAAACTGATCTCCAAAGGCATTCCCAATTTCAATTTTCCTACCTCGCCCTCATCTACTTTCCCTTCAAAAATCATGATGCTCAAATCGGCAATAGTGGCTATGGTAGTCCCATCATTAAAATTATTGCTCTGAATTACCTGGTCACCTTCCTTAACGGGAATCTCGAGGACGGTCCCGGAAACAGTGGCCCTAATATTGGTATTGGCCGTGGCACTGCCCCCGGCAGACCCATCCCGTATAATCTGATAGTCGGATCTTGCATTCTGGAGTTCCAATTTTGCCTGATCATACCGCAACTGCTGGGTATTAAAATCCTGGGAAGAAATTACCCCCTTATCAAAAATGGCCTTGTTCCGATCGTATTCGATCTTGGTATTGTTCAATGCTATTTCGGCATTCTTCACCCTGCCCCTGGCCTGGTTCATTGACTGCTCATTGGGTACCACTTTTATTTTAGCAATTAGGTCGCCCGCATTTACCTTGGCACCCTCTTCCAAAAAGATTTCATCAATAATCCCGGAAATCTGAGGCTTTATCTCCACCTCATCTTCAGGTACTACCTTGCCCGTTGCCACGGATTTTTTTTGGATATTGGCCGTAAAAGGATTTTTTGTCTCGTAGGTAATGGCCGATTTACTATTCGATTTCACAAAAAAGGCTGCTGCCCAAAGTGCCCCCAGTACCAAAATCCCTATTAGCACATATTTTACAATCTTGTTCATTTTACTATATATTTATTTGTTTTGGTTTGTTTTATTCTTCTCTTAATGCATCTATTGGTTTAATGCTTACGGCCCTTTGTGCGGGAATAAGGCCGATCAATGTTCCCAAAACGACCATTATCCCCAAGGCACCGAGCACATAAGGTATGGGCACCGTTGGATTGGCGTAGGGAAAATCCATCCCCTGGGTCATCTTATTGATCAGGCTTAGCACTCCTGCCCCCAATATGATTCCCATGACCCCTGCGATCATGGTCAAAAAAACCGATTCCAGTATAATTTGCGAACGAACTTCCTTGGGAGTGGCCCCAAAGCCCTGCGAACCCCTATTTCCTTGGTACGCTCCTTAACGGATATCAATAGGATATTGCCTATACCGATTACCCCTGCCAAAATGGTCGCTATTCCAACGACGAGCGATAAAAGGTAAGCCCTTTTGCAAAACCGCTTATCCGGTTAAACATTTCCCCGATATTAAAAGACCCGAATGCCCTCTCGTCATCAGGGTGTACCTTATGGGTCGATTTTAAAATCGCTTTTACATTCTCCTCCACTTTTATCACATCCGTATCATCATAGGCTGCTATGGAAAAACAACCCACATTGTTCCCGGTATTGTACAGTTTTTTATAGGTTGAAAAAGGAATAAAAATGTCCCCATCGTTATCAAAACCGCCACCAGGTGTAAACTTGTGGACACCGACCACTTGAAAAAAGATATTGTCTATCCTGATATAGCCCCCTATAGGGTCCTCATCCTTTTCGAACAATTCCTTTTGGGTACGTTCCCCGATAACGCATACCTTCCTTGCCCCGGCAATATCCTCGTCATTTATAAATCTGCCCCCATCATATATCTTTTTTGTCGCAATTTTGGTATACACTGGAAAGTCTCCATAAACCGCATAGCTCCCCGTCTTTTGCCCCCTAACGATAACTCCAGGCGAATCCCCGAAAACACCCCGAACATTTCTCGGGGCTATATATTGGATTTCGGGGATCCTATTTTCCAATAGGGTGGCATCATCCAATTTTAATTGCAAAGGTCTACCCGTCTTAAATCCTTCATAGGGCATACTGGTATTTTGTGCCCAAACGAACATACTGTTCTTGGCCACGCTCTCGAATATTTTTTCAAAACCATTGTCCATCCCTTTTGCAGCCCCCGATAAAGCGATATAAATAAAAATGCCCCACAGCACCCCTACTACGGTAATAATGGTCCTGGTCCTATTTTTCCCAATAGAACCAAAAATTTCCTGCCAAGTATTACTATCAAATATAAATCGCATATTATTCGTCCCTTAATGCTACAATCGGTTTAATTTCCGCTGCCCTTTTTGCCGGTATATATCCTGCAATGGCCCCGAACAGTATTAGGAGTACTGTAGCACTGATGGCCATTGTACTATCTATATAGGGATTGGTGATAAAATAATCCTTTAATTTTTCCCCCAGGGAATTTAAAATGGCCATCCCTATGAGCATACCCACAAAACCCGAAATGGTCGTTATAAAAACCGATTCCAACAAAATAGATCCTATGACCGATCTTGGGGTTGCCCCCAGGGCTTTACGTATACCCAACTCCTTGGTGCGTTCCTTTACCACAAACACCATAATATTGCTGATTCCGATAATCCCCGCTATTATGGTTCCAAAGGCAACAAAACCAACTATCAACTGCAGAACACGGGCAAATTGTTGATTTTGCTTTAACTGATCGGCGACATTCCTAATAAAGATCCCGTTCTGGTCATCCGGACTGATATATTTTTTTTCTTTAAAAAATTTATCCAGGCTCCTATCCAGGGACATTGCCCCCGCGTAGCCTATCTCGGGCTTAAAGGCCACAATAAGTTGATCTATTTTATCGGTATTTTTTTCTATAAGCTGTCTTGTGGAATAGGGCATGTAGATCAATCGTTCCTCATTGTCCCCGCCTTCATCCTGAAAAACCCCGATTACCATAAAGGCGCTCCCTGCCACATCTATATATTTGCCTATGGCGTTTTCAGTTCCAAAAAGATCCTGTTCCACCAACCTTCCTATGACAACGTATTTGGTTTTATTTTTAATATCCTCTTTATTCAGAAACCTACCCTTCATGATGATGGTCTTTTCCGCATATTGGTGAGCGGGACCCACCCCCCTGGTCGTATAATTATTGGATTCGTTCTTGTATTTTACCAATGCACTCCTGGAAATTCTAGGGGTAGTGTATTCTACGAACAGGGCAAGGTTCTTTTCTATATCCTTTAAATCACTGTTATCGAACTCGATCACCCTATTGGATTTGTAGCCTTTATAGGGAATTGTTGTTCTCCCTGGGAATACATAAAGTACATTGGTGGCATCATCCCCGAAAAACTCGTTGAAGGTATTGATGAGGCCGTTTCCCATTCCAAAGAGTACCACAAAAATAAGAATCCCCAAAGAAACCGTAAACCCGGAGAGAAACGTCCTTAGTTTATTCTTTTGAATAGTTTCAAAAATTTCCTTCCAATTATCCCTACTAAACATATTGAGAGGCTCTAACCTGGGTTATCTTTTTATCTTCAACAATAACCCCATCCTTTAAATGTACAATTCTCTTGCACATGTCGGCTATGTCCGGCTCGTGTGTAACTATTAGTATGGTGTTGCCGGCATCGTTTATTTTTTGGATAAGATCCATGACCTCATAGGAAGTAGTGCTATCCAAGGCACCGGTAGGCTCATCCGCCAACAATACTTTGGGTTCGGCCGCCATGGCCCTGGCAATGGCCACCCTTTGTTTTTGCCCCCCGGACAATTCACTTGGCAAATGACCCGCCCATTCACGTAAGCCCACTTGTCCCAAATATTTTAATGCCTTTTCCTGTCTTTCCTTCCTGCCCACTTTCTGGTAATACAGGGGAAGCGCCACATTTTCCATGGCACTTTTGTAGTTGATCAAATTAAAGGACTGAAAAATAAAACCCAAAAATTTGTTCCTGTATTGCGCCGCTTTCGTCTCATTTAGATCTTTAATGGGCACTCCGTCCAAAGTATAGGAGCCTGCGTCCAAAACATCCAACATACCAAGTATGTTGAGCAGGGTGGACTTACCGGAACCCGAAGACCCCATAATGGCCACGAGCTCCCCCTCTTCTACGGAAAAATTGATGCCCTTTAATACATGGAGGGAATTGCTTCCCATTTTATAGGATTTATGAAGATCTTTAATTTCTATCATGTTATTTTTGAATTAGTTGAGCATCCTGAAAGTACGAATATAAGACCTACCAGCAGGAAAGTCGTTACAACAGGACGTGTTAAAGCTGTGTTAAAAAAATTAGGCCCCTAAGGAGGCAGGCTTTATTTCATTCCATACTTTTATTTCATCATCCGGCTTTATTCCCTTTAGAATTTGGATGTAGATCCCATCACTTACCCCTAATTGAATTTCCCTGCGTTCAAATTTCTGCTCGCCCGTAGCAATTTCCACAAAGGGTTTTTTGGTATCCGGATCAAATTGGATCAAGGCCTCCTTTACCGCAAGAACGCTATCGGCCCTGGCCAGGATAATAGAGGCATTGGCGCTCAGCCCTGCCCTTATAAAAATGGAATCGCGTTTCTTTAATGTACCTTTGATCTCGAACTGAATGGCACCATTTTCCACTTTCCCCTTGGGCGCAATATAGTCCAGGACAGCATCGAACACCGCATTCTCTATAGCCCCTACTGTAATTTCCAATGGTAGATCTTCCTTGATCTTACCTACCTCCGATTCGTCTACCTTACCTTCGAAAATCATCTTGTCCACATCGGCTATGGCGGCAATGGTAGTACCTTCGTTAAAATTATTGGATTCTATCACCTGATTTCCTACCTCCACCGGTACTTCCAGCACCATACCGCCCACTGTTGCCCTTATCAAGGTATTTGCCTCATTGCCATACCCTTTGGTTGTCCCGGTCTTAACGATATCAAAGCGTTTGTTGGCGGCAGTATAGGTCTGCTTGGCCTGGTCATAGGTAACCTCTGCCCTCTCCAGATCCACTTTGGAAATCACCCCTTTATTGAACAAAGTGCTTTGCCGTTCCCAATTGCGTTTTTGGTCATCCAAGGAAATTTTGGCCTCCTCTATGGCATTTTTGGCCTCGTTCAAGGAAGAAAGGTTGGGAACCACCTTTATCTTGGCAATTAGGTCGCCGGATTTAACATAATCGCCCCCTTCCACAAAAACTTCCTCTATGACCCCTGAAATATTGGGTTTTATCAATACCTCTTCCAAAGGCAGGATACTGCCGGTGGCAACGGTTTTTTTAACTATGGTCTGGGTAGAGGGCTTTTCGGTCTTATACACCACAGGGTCCTCTGCATTTTTTTGGTACAGATAGTAAAGTGCCCCGCCACAGCTTAGAACAATGAACAACAAAATAATAATGGTAACCGACTTTTTCACAGGTTTAAATTTTTGTAATTAATTGATTTTGTAATAATTAAAAAATTGAGAACGTGTGCAACCACTCCGTTCCCACATGAAGAAATTTAAATATTACTACACATCCCAATGGTTATTGGGAGGGATATTTAAATTTCTTAATGCTCGTTTCATTTTCCTAATTTGATTTTTTTATTGATCTTATTTCTGAATTTTATTCAACAACATTTTTTAGGCTGAATTTAATCTCTTTATCAGGCTATGCTCCCGAAAACCTTTTGGAGCAAAAAAGGCCCAACAGCGTATCATTCCGCCCTCAACGCTTCAATGGGCCTTACCTTTATGGCACTTTGGGCGGGGATAAGTCCTGCCAATAAGCCCGATATTATCAAAATCAACAACGCCACCAGCACCACTCCCAAACTTACACTTGGATTGGCAAACATTTCCACAGGGCCGTTCATATCCAAAATATAATTGATGAGATATAGGACCAGAGCCCCAAAACTAATACCCGCCATTCCTGATATTATGGTCAGAAAAACGGACTCCATTAAGATCTGTAGTCTTATGGACCAAGGATCCTCCCCCAGTGCCCGTCTAATCCCTATTTCCTTGGTTCTTTCCTTGACCACTATCAGCATAATATTACTCACCCCTATAACCCCGGACAGCAATACTAGTATCCCTACAAAATAGGCTATCCATCTCATGGCCCCAAAAAGGCTCACTACCCTGCTAAACTCTTCATACAGGTCAAAATGGCCAATGGCCCTTAGGTCCTGTGGGTGAATTTTGCGGTTTTCACGAACCACCTCGAACACCTTATCCTTTAATTGGGTTATGGAGGAACCATCTTTGGCCGTAATGGCCATCCACCCCACATTGTCCCCCTGGTTGAAAGCTTGTGCAAACGAAGTGAACGGAACATAAATTTCCTTTTGTGCCTCTTCCGCATTACCGTTATTGGAGTTTTTTTTATACGTACCTATCACGGTAAAGTTCACCCCCTGAATCTTTATATAGGTACCCACTACCTCCTCTCCCATTTCATATAAACCGGAACGGACCCCTTCACCAATAATGGCTACTTTCCTCTTTTCATCAATGTCCAGATGGTTTATAAACCTACCTGAAGTAATACTCATGGGATCTTGATTAATAATGTCCGGGTAATCGCCATACACGTTAAAGGCCCCAGTTTTTATTCCTCGGACCACATTGTTTGCCCCATTGAAGCCTCCCAATCGGTTCCTAGGGGAAACGAACCTCAAATTTCCCACTTCCCTTCTAATGGCAGTAACATCCTCCAATTTAAAATTAAACCGCCTTCCCTTGGGCAAACCTTTATATTCCATACTGGTACTTTGAGACCACATAAACATGGTATTGGTAGCAATATTGCCAAAATTGGCCCTGATCCCATTTTCCAGCCCCTGGCCAGCGGCCAAAAGAATAATCAATATCAATATTCCCCAAAAAACACCAAAGGCAGTAAGAACGGTTCTAAACCAATTTGTGGTCAGCACCTCCAAAATCTCTTTCCAACGATCCCTATTGAACATATCCGATATAGCTATAAACTCTTTTATTCATCGCGCAAGGCTTCTATAGGCTTTATACTGGCCGCCCTCCAAGCCGGAAAAAACCCAGCAAGCGCCCCAGCGAGAATCAGGAGAAAAACAGTACTGATGGCCACGGTAAAATTAATGGACGGATTAAGGATGTAATCCACTTTAATATGCGGCCCTACAAATTCTAACAGCCCCATACTGAATACCAGTCCTACAAAACCCGCTACGGTAGTCACAAAAATAGCCTCGTGCAAGACCATTCCTATAATATTCCAGGGCTTGGCCCCCAATGCTTTCCGAACCCCTATTTCCCTGGTCCGTTCCTTTACAATGATCAACATAATATTACCGACCCCAACAACTCCGGCCACTATGGTACAGATCCCGACGAACCAAAAGAAAAATTTTATCCCTCCTGTCAAATTTTGAAAACGCTTCACGCCTTCCAGCGTATTAAACGTATTTATAGCACTCGGATCTGTAGGTGCCACTGTATGTGCCTCTTTTAAATATCCTTTGATATCCTCTGTAAACTTCACGGACTGCGCCAATGCCTCATCAAAATTATTCGACGGTTTTAAGGTATAGAACAACATATTCAAATTATCATTCCCGTTAAACACCCGCTGTGCCGTACTTAAAGGTATAAACAATCTATCTTCTTCCCTATCCCCTCCCTTATCACCATAGACCCCTATCACTTGAAAATTGATACCGGAAATTTTAACAAAAGAGCCTATGGGGTCTTCAACTCCCTTCATAAGCTCTCTTTTTATTTTATTGCTTACAACAACTACTTTGGATACCGCCTCCTCATCGCCGTAATTAAGATACCTTCCTTGGGAGATAAATTGATTTTCAATATTTTGAAATTCGGGGGAAACCCCCTGTACGGAATAGTTGGCAGATTCCTTACCATAGTCAATGGAAAGGTTCCACACCATAAAATTGGAAGATCGGTGTTCCAATTGATCGGCGAACTTGGAATTGATAAACTCGTAATTACTATTTTTCAGCTTAATGGTCCTCCCAGGGTTTAATCCCATATATTCTACGGTAGTTACCTGTGTCCAAACCCCTACCCTATTACTGGCATCGCCCTCAAACTCTTTGGCAATGCCATTCTGCATCCCCTGTCCAAACCCCAAAAGAATTACCAGTATAAAAATTCCGGAAGCCACCGAAAGACCCGTAAGAAATGTACGTAGCTTATTTTTTAGTATGGCATCGAAAATTTCCTGCCATCTTTCTATATCGAACATGGGCCCAGTTATGTTTATAGAATAAGACCTTTGCCACTAAAAATTGTTACAGCAGGAATTTTAAAAAAATGTTAAAATTGATCTGCGATCAGGCCTTCATTTTTTTATAGATAAAGAAAAACAGTGCAGCCACCAGTATATACGGAACGGCCATAAGATATACAATGCCGTTATTGATGCCTTCTGCAGCAGCCTCACTGCCTTCACTCTCCAAAACGGCCCTACACATGGCACACTGGGCTTCGGCAAAATCCGGAACCATTACAAACACCAATATTAAAAGCAAGACCGGATAACGCATTTTAACCTTAAAATATCCTGTGGTAAACCATATTGACCTTCTAGTGCACATAATAGGGAGATATCATTACATAAACCACTACCCCGGTAACGGCCACATACAGCCATAACGGAAAAGTTATCTTTGCCAGTTTCCGATGCGCCGCATAATTCTTTAGGTAGGCCTTTGCATAGGTTCGCAATACCAATGGTATAATTACTATGGAAAGTATAATGTGGGTGATCAAAATAAAGAAATAGATATACCTAACAATACCCTCTCCACCAAATGAGGTGGAATCCGAGGTCATGTGATAGGCCACATACATTACTAGAAAAGTCAATGACAGGACAATACAGGCGGTCATTATTTTTTGATGCAGCTCCAACTTTCCGTTCTTAACGGCCAATACGGCAACAACCAATAAAACAGCAGTTAGTCCGTTGATAGTGGCATAGATAGGCGGCAAAAAGCCAAGAGGCTCTACATTGGGCAATTTAACCCCAAAAAGCGCCGCCACCACAAGGGGTATTACAACGGACACCACGTTTATTAGTTTATTGATCTTTTTTTCCTTTAAAGCAATTGTATCCATTATTCTTCCAATAATTTTTTAATATCCTCTTTAAGAATCGATATCTGTTCCTCTTCGCCATGATCATTTTCCCCTTCCTCCTCCGTAATGGCTCCCCTATAATACACGATCGGATTTCCAAACTTGTCTACCCGGGAACGTATAAAACCGTTTTTATCGACCAATGCAAAAAGACCGGAATGTTCAAATCCGCCATGCGCCTCAGGGGCTTCTGCGGCAAACATACTGAATCCGGTATTGGCCAAGGTGTAAATATCGTTCAGATTTCCCGTAAGCAAATGCCAATCCATATTGGTAATCCCGTAATCTTCGGCATACTTTTTTAATACTCCCGGCGTATCATATTCTGGATTTATGGTGAATGAGGCCACCCCAAAATTTTCAAAATTTTTAAATTCGTTTTGAATCAGCACCAAATTATTGTTCATTATTGGCCAAATGGTAGGGCAGGTGGTAAAAAAGAATTCCACCAGTTACACTTTGCCCTTATAATCGTCATTGGTAATCAATAGACTGTCTTGATCCACAAAGGCGAAGGGGGGCACTTTACGCCTGTTACCGTTCATTTCAATGTACGCCAGCTTATCATTGCCATATTTTAGGTTTAGCCTATCATTTTGTGACACCGAACCCCTTTTTACGCGATCGACAATTTTTGGGACAAAAATGATTCCAAAAACCAGGATTACCAGAGAAACCCAAATATAGGTATAGTTATTTTTTCGCATTATTTTGATCTATCTGCAGTGTTCTTTTTAAGGGCCATCCGATACTCGGCCAATATAATTTTCACATCGTCCTCCATCTTGTTGTTCAAATCGGCCACGGAAGAGGTATCAAAGCCATATTTAACTCCCTCATCCACATCATCGTCCCTTCCCCTGAGCACTCTATCCTTATCAATAATAAACACATAAGGGGTACCCAGGTTCCCATCCAAGCTCAGGTTCGTGCCCAAACCCATAAAAAGGTCGTTAATTTCATCCCTGTTCCCAAAAATAAAATTCCATTTACCAACATCCGCCAATTGCTCCAGTTCCCCTTTCAATTCTTCCACATCCTGCTCCGTACCTTTGGGCATTACCATAACGAATTGAAAATCCTTAAACTCGTAAAAGCGTTTGTATATTTTCTGATTTAAATTGAAAGCGTTACCTTTCTTATTTTCCACATCCTCCCCGAGAAAACCCAACACTGTAATTTTACCCTCAAAGGACACCCCGCTCCCCCCAAAATCAATTTCCGGGACGTTCTCCGTTAAAGTGGCCAATTTGCCAAAATTGGTGACCCCAGAAGCAAAAAATAGATAAATTACTATTGGCAGGACAAACAAGGTAACCAGCACTAATGTTTTCTTCATCCTATTATATTTTAACTCCCAACATTACCATTAAAAAAAAGATTCTTCACGGGAAAATCGGTACAAACCGCATAAGTACAAAAATAAAAAAGACGGTTGTTATACCGTCTCTCCAAGCTGTTAATTATTCGTTAGAAATTCCACTTAACAAAGCCGTCCCTGAACACCTGGTATATATAATCCGCTTCAAAGAGAAGAATAAAAATAAGATAGGCCACTAGGAATATTGGGGTCCATACTATAGCTCTTCTCAAAGAACTCTTCTCATCCCTAAGGTGCATAAAATCCCAAGCAATATAATAGGCCTTTACCAAGGTTAAAATGATGAAAATCCAGTTCAGTACCTTCATCCCCAAGAAATAAGAATGGGTCAATGCAGCGGGCTTCAAAATCCCCAATGCCACCTCAACTATGGTAACCAAGGTAAGGAATGTCAATACACCCCATATTTTTTGGGTGTTCGACTTAAACTTTAGCAGACCTCTAAATATTTCGAGCTTATGTTCGTGTGCCATTTCCAGTTCTATTTTTAAGTATTCTTTTAATTGTAAGGTAAATATTATTGTTCCAAAGTGCTATACCAAGTAGAAGAAGGTAAATACAAACACCCATACCAAATCCACAAAGTGCCAGTACAATCCAACTTTTTCCACCATCTCATAATGTCCCCTTCTCTCATATGTACCGAGAATAACATTAAAAAAGATAATCAAATTGATCACTACACCTGAGAATACGTGAAATCCGTGAAATCCGGTGATAAAGAAAAAGAAATCCGCAAACAACCTGCTCCCGTATTCATTCCTCACTAAGTTGGCCCCTTCCACTACCAAGGTAGCGTCATTCAATTTTTTCAAGGTCTCATCCCTTGTCAAAACCGTTTTATGTCCTTCTTCGTTCAACAGCTCCGTACGAATCAATACGTTTGGATTGGACTTCACCCCTTCCACTACCTCGTTTAAGGAATAACTGGGCAGGGCTTCGCCCTCATAATACCAGACCCCATTTTTTCTTTCGTGATCCACCCTTTCGCTAGGAAGGGTCTTTGCAAAATCCTTTAAGGCCATGCGTTCTCCCGAATCGGCATTCACAAATTGCAAAATCCTACCTCCTTTGGTTTCCAAAGCCCCAAAATCACCTTTTATAAAAGTGGCCCATTCCCAAGCCTGTGAGCCTACGAATATGGCTCCTCCGATGATGGTTAGGAACATATACCAGATTACCTTTGTTTTTTGTAATTTATGCCCGGCATCCACGGCCAACACCATGGTTACTGAGGACATAATCAGAATAAAGGTCATGAACGCTACATAGTACATAGGATAGCTCCCGTGAAAAAACGGAACGTGGGTAAACACCTCATCTGCAATTGGCCATGTTTCTATAAACTTAAATCTAGAAAAACCGTATGCGGCAAGAAAGCCGGAAAACGTCAATGCATCGGATACCAAAAAAAACCACATCATCAACTTTCCGTAACTGGCACCGAGAGGTTGATTTCCTCCACCCCAGACATTTTCTTCCGTAACCGTAGTAACCGTAGAATCCATATAAAAATTATAGCGTTAATAAAATTTTCACAAATTTACATTTTTTTCGGCTAAACAAAATTTTTGCCTTTTAAAAATGGCAAAAAAAACCCATTCTAAATAAGACCGGACAGAATACCTCCTAATTACCAAATAATTAGACCTCTCCCCATCTCCCGTCAATCCCATTTTTAGCGGCCCTAGTCTTGTTCCCTTTCACCTGTACATCGTTAAAAAACGGTTCCGCAGCTATATCATGCACCTATTTTTTGCCTCGTCCAGATAAAAAATAGCCGCAACTTAGCCTACATAATAGCATTAATAGGGCACTAATTCACGAAATACATAAAAAGTATTAAATAAACCCAAAGAATATCCAGAAAATGCCAAAACGTGGCCCCTAGTTCCAAGCCCAGCATTTCCTTTGAGGAATACCTGTTGCGCAAGTGATTGACAATAACCACCAATAGGGAAATTATACCGGCAACAACATGAACAATATGTACCGCAGCAATTAAAAAAACATAGGACATTTTAATATTGCTCGTAGGTCCGGTAAAATAGTATCCATTGGCCACCATCTGCGAGAATCCGTTAAATTGCAATATTATAAATGTAATGCCCAAAGCCAGGGTCAGGAACAACCAATTGGTACATTGTTTGACCCTATCCTGCCTTATGGCTTTCTTGGCCATAATATAAGTTATACTGCTTATGATTATGGTTAGGGTACTTAGCAAAAATGAGGATGGCAAAGCCAGGTCCTTGATCCAATCTTCCCTAGAACTGCTCACTATATAGGCACTGGTCCAGCCCGCAAACCCCATTAACAAACTCACAATTCCGAACCAAAGCATCATCTTTTTGGCCCTTGCGTTTTTTTCCTTTCCCGTACCCTGCGTTAAGTCCATCCCTATTATATAAATTTATCCATTACATATACCACTTGCATCAGTGTAATGTAGCTTACACTGGCCAGCATTAATTTCTTGGCAGAAATATTATCCCTTTTCTCATATAATCGAAAAGCGAAGAACAACATTACCATACCCATTAAAAAAACGATAACAGCTGCTACGATCGATAATTTCAACCTTCCTGTAAAACCAAATGCGGGAATCACCGAAATAATCATCATCCATATGGTATACATAATTATTTGCAATGCGGTACCCTTGTCCTTTTTACCGGTAGGAAGCATTTTAAATCCCCCTTTCCTATAATCTTCGTCCAACATCCACCCTAAAGCCCAAAAATGCGGAAACTGCCAGAAAAATTGTATCATAAACAAGGTTCCCGGCTCAATTCCAAAACTATCGGTGGCGGCCACCCATCCCAACATAAAGGGAATGGCCCCCGGAAAAGCCCCAACAAATACCGCCAAGGGCGTTTTGGTCTTTAACGGTGTATAAACACTGGTGTATAAAAAAATGGAAATGGCCCCGAACATGGCCGTTTTGGGATTGAGAAAATACAAGGCCACCACTCCTATAACGGTCATTATAACGGCGATGGCCATAGCCGTGCTTACAGACATCCTCCCTGCCGGTATAGGCCTGTTTTTGGTACGGCCCATCAATGCATCCAGATCCTTTTCAATAATTTGGTTATAGGCATTGGAAGCCCCTACCATGCAATACCCTCCAACAGCCAAAAGTAGCACCGCGGAGAAATTAATTTCATAGGCACCCAGAAAATACCCCGCTATGGAGGAGAAGACCACACTTACAGCGAGCCTTGCCTTGGTAATTTCTTTAAAATCAGCAAAATATAACGCTAAAGAAGTGTTTTTCACTGAACCGACCGCCGTTTTCATTTAGATTTTTTAAATGGACCGCAAAGATACACCGCATAAGATTTTTTTGCAACCAAATTAAAGATGTTTATATAAATTAACTAAAAAGGTGCCCTGAACGAAAGCTTCTCCTGATTTTGGCACAAGCGTGACGCTTGCAGTGGAGGCACAAGCGTGACGCTTGCAGTGGAGGCACAAGCGTGACGCTTGCAGTGGAGGCACAAGCGTGACGCTTGCAGTGGAGGCACAAGCGTGACGCTTGCGCTAGCGTAAAATAAAAAAACCCGGGCCAAGGCCCGGGATTACAACTATATTTTACATTTAAACTATTGTAGTTTGAAATTAATCGGAATACTAAACGGTACACGAACCGGTCTACCTCTTTGCTTCCCCGGGGTCATTTTAGGCAATTTACTAATAATCCTAGCTGCCTCTTCCTCCAAGTTCTTGTCCGGACCCCTCATTCTTACATTTCCTATACTTCCGTCTTTCTGGATAACGAACATTACGTTAACCCTACCCTGAACTCCCATTTCCTGGGCAATTTCCGGATAGCGGAAGTTTTTTCCAATATGCTTCTGAATCATGGAATTAAAACATTCCCTTAACTTATTCTTTGGCTCATTTTCACAGCCGGGAAAAATAGGAACATCCTCAATTACCGCAAAAGGCACATCTACCTCCTCCTCTACTTCTTCTACTTCAACATCGGCCACCTCTATTACTTCCTCCTCTTGACTTGTTTCCGTAGATTCTATCACAGTCTCCTCTACTTCTTCCTCATCCTCCACAACTTCAATAATTTCCGGTGCTGCCGGTGGCGGTGGCGGTGGCGGCGTCTTTATCTGCTCGGTCATCGGAACTTCCTCATCCAAAGTATCCTCCACATTCATAGTATAGTCAAAATTATTATCATCGTCATAGGTCTTCCATTCAAAAGCTATATACGTCAATAGCATAACCAAAACAAGACCAATAACGAAATAAAGCCCGCTATTTCTTGTCAAATCTGCTTTAGGATTCTTTTTAAGTTCCATAATTCTTAATTTTTAATGTTCGCTAATTTATATATTTATTTTATCTGTTTAAAACTTTTTGTTAAAAAAAATACAAATAAATTTAAACAGTCCACCGGACTCCGTAGCATCCTTTTATTATGCATCCAAAAGCCCCGAACGCATTCAATTGAAAGGATCCCGACTCCCAAATATTTACTTTACCAAGAACCGGAAGGTAGCGCCCTTTTTTGAAACACATCCCAAATTACCCAAAAAATACTATTTCATCCACTTAAAGGGGGTTTTTTCCGAGAAAATGTATTTCACCGTATAGCTTCCGAACAATGCCCCCAAACTATTCGCCAACACATCCAGTAAATCAGGATGTCTATCGGTTGTGGCCACACCCTGAAGTATCTCAATAATTATACCATAAACAACGGCAAGTAAAATTAATTTTACCATCACGTTTTTTAAAGACGTATTTCTGCGATCAACTTCCCTAAAGGACAGGCAGCCCAAAGCCGTAAATACATAATAAAATGAAAAATGCACCAACTTGTCCAAATGGGGAACATCTATGGAAGGCACACTCTCTTCCCCAAAAGAAAATAAGCTGAGCGTTGTTATGAACACCGCCCAGCTTATAAACAAGATTGTAAAAAGATATTTTTTATGCACCTACAAGTTCTTTGTACTCCGCATCCCCGAGCAAGCCCTTCACCTCGGAAATATCGCCCATCCTCACCTTTATGATCCACCCTTCGCCATACGGATCGGTATTTACCTTTTCCGGCTCGTCTTCCAACGATTCATTAAAAGCTATTATTTCCCCACTCAAGGGAAGAAAAAGGTCGGAAACCGTTTTTACGGCCTCGACCGTTCCAAAAACCTCATCCTTGCCCAAGGTTTCATCCAAGGTCTCCACTTCTACATAAACGATATCCCCTAGTTCCCCCTGGGCAAAATCTGTAATCCCCACTATAGCGGTATCGCCCTCTATTCTGACCCATTCATGGTCTTTTGTGTACTTTAAGTCTGAAGGTATGTTCATTATTTAAAATTTGTTAAGGTGACAAATGTAAAAGAATATCTTCTGTTAATCAAAAAACTCATTTAAACTTTTTGGTACACCGCTAAATAAAATCCCTTTAAGGCCCTAGTTCCCAAAATTATACCTCAAGGTAAATCCGGTATTGATAGAAGTTTGGGGAAAAGCCGTGGACACTGCAAATTTTGAAAATGAATGGTCGTAGAAAAACAGGGCGTTCAAATTTTTGCTCAGGGCATAATCGGCAACAAATTTCACGGACATTAGATTTTGACCGGAAGTAATTTGGTTATTATCTATATCCAAGTTTCTAATTATAGTAATATTATCCCTAAGGGTTACGTCCGCCTTAAGATTCAAATCCCCTTTTAGACGCTGCTGTTCGCCCCCAATATTGGTAACAAATTTTACATCCTTAAAACGATACCCGAGTCCTACCGTATATTCCTTGCCATTTATCTCCGTCATTAAACTATTGTCGAAACTCAGGGACAATGCCCTATCCGTCCTGATCTCCGCAAGGACGCTAAGGGAGTTCTGCATTTCAAAATCTACCCGCATCAACGGATTGAACTGATCCGTAAGCACCACATTGTTCATAATATTGACCGGTAAAAAATCTTGGGTCTCCGTGTTTATGGGCTCCACACCCTCATTGATCAACTGTGTACGCGTTAAATTGGTCTGAAACGAATTTATACTGTAGGCCGACCTATATCCGTGGCTTAGGGAAAACCGCTTGAATTTCTTCTTAAACCAGGGATTGCGCATCAATCCGGTATATTTAATGTTCCAATTGGGAATAGGAATACTTCTAAAAGCGTCCAGACTTACCTTGTTAGGGTCCTTCCCCGTATAAGCGGCAAAAAAAGCAGGCAGCAAAACATCCTGGCTTGTCTTACCATATCTTTCCGGAAATCCATCATCGTCCACCTCGCCGGTGTCATGGTTTCTTTCTGCAACGATCCTATTGGCTATCGTAATCCTGTTTTCCTTGAAGGTTTCAAAAGTATCGGAACCAAACTCATCGCTCTTATTAAAAACGGTACCTATCATTAAGGTGGAAATGCTAAAATTACCGTAGTTATTTCCTAGAAGGTTCACATATTCAAAGGCACCATTGCCCAATTCCTCCACGTTAAAGGTTTCCTGATAACTTTCGGATATTTGTCTATCGGCCACCAGGTCTATGGTCAGGTCCCTTGTAGGCTGTGCCGTTGCGGTTATATTTAACTGCTTATTGGTATTCTGGATATATTGTTGGTTAAACTCCGGAAAAGTGGTCAGCCATCCATTTCTGGCGGCCTCAAACCTAACATCGGCCTGACTGCCAAAAACAAATCCTATGGTTGGTTTTGCCGTACCTATAAAACCCACGGACCTAGTATATCCCGGCAACACCTTACCTGCATTTTGGCTATAGGTAACGTTTACCCGCTTCACCATGGTAAGTACATCTACAAAGGCATTGTACCCTGTACCCGATCCTTTTTTGGAATCAGTGTCATCGTTGGATGCCGGACCGCCCGCTTTCCCCATACGAACCGGTTTTGTAACGGCCACTTTGGTATCTTTCCTGCCCAGACCAAGGAAATCATAGAATTTTTGCATGGTCAGGGATGCCGTTAAATTATGCGTACTGGCATTCTGTACGGTATTTATATCTTCAAATGCCACTTCACGCAATGCATCCCCTCCCCTTTGCCAGTCGAAATTACTGGTGTAAGTATATTGGGCACTAATAAAATCGAAAGCAGGAATTTTGTTAAAGGGCAATTCATAATTCAATTGCATTTCCTGGGAATGCCTGTTGGGCTCCCCAAGATCGAAAAATCCATCCCATAACCCCAGGGCCTGATTAATTTCCGAATCCGGATTGCCCTTTTCCGCAAAATAATTCCTTACAATATTATTATTGGAAGCGGTAAGGTTTAAACGCAAGGATTTTGTTAGGCTATAATTGATGGTATACTGCCAATTAAAAAGGTAATTCCTCTGTTGTAAAAATGGCAGATCCAATTTTTCCACCCCCGGTTCAAATACGTCCCTGAACTTTTGCTGATTGAAAGACCTGTTGATATTGGACTGGAGCGAAATACTGGCTGGCAAAACGTTCAGATTTAAATCTTTCAGCCACTTCCAATATTTCCCTGTGAACAAGGAATCCTTTTTAGCAAATGGTGCTACCGGAGCAGGTTTAAAATTATGGTTGTAAACAAAACCGGTTACCACATTCTGATCCTTCAGCTCATCGATCTCAAAATCCCTATGGTTTACTTGGTTATAGGAATAATTAAAGGTAAAGTTCTCAATATCATAAAAATTGGCCTCGGCATCTTCGCCCCTATCCTTTCTTACCCCAATAAAATTTATACTGGTCCTTTTGGTATAATCCTCCCCTTGTTGTTTAATTGCCTCGGCATCTTCGGGTGTTTCGGCCGCTGCAATGCGATCTTCCAATTTTAGATCATCGTAGACCGGGTCAAATTCCGGAGTAATCAGCTGCTCGGAAATACCATAATTAAAAGGCAGTTGCAGGCCCCATTTTTTTGGAAACAATTGGCCAATATTCACATTGGTCACCACATCATAGGAAATGGCATCCTCCCGTGCCCGTTCATTGGGCATTTGATCTATGGCCCCGAAACCGGAGGTACTTTTACTACCGGTAGCGGACATATTGGCGAAATCGGCCATATTCATATCCATGGCGGCTATTGCGGCCCACCCCCCATTATTATCCAGTCCGGATAGGCGCAGTTCGTTAAACCATACCTCTCCTCTGGCCGGAAGATTATCGTTGTTCTTAACCCCTACCATCATACTACGGATACCGCCCAAGGAAGGATTTCCCCGGATACCGATTCGCAACTTTCCCAATGTCCGTGGATCAAATTCATTTACCTGGACCACCTCCCCGTTCTCCAATTCGTAATAATTAATGGTACTTAGGGTCTGGGCAGCGATCCCAGCAGATTTTATCTTGGACAGATCATCCAAGGAAAGGTCCAGCTCATTTACATCGGGCCAAATTTCAGTTTCCGAGCTTGCTCCGTGGGCCGTAAGTTTTAAAGGCAGTTCTATCTGATAAAAATTCTGGGTAAAATCCGAACCGATCCTAAGAAACCCTACCAGGGGCATCTCATCATCGGCATAATCCGAGGCTATAATCTCTTCGGCATGCATAAACATTTTTAAGCGTTTATATTGCCTTACATCAATATTCACATTTTTGAAGACCCCTCTGGAATCCTGAGGCTCCAAGTTCTCCACTACAAAGGACAAGGATTGTTCGTTCTGCCTAATAATGGTATTGTTGTTGTTAAGCCTTTCACGTACTACCCCCGGAGGCAAAACATAGGGTATTGGGGTCCTGTTGGCATTTTCCTCCACATTTACAGCGTTAACATCCACCACGGTACCATCATCGGTAGGATCCCCGTCCACATCCGGCTGCAAGGATTTGGCATAAGTACGCCAATCTCCCCGTACCAGGTCCAAGGTGGCGAAACGCAATACCATATTGCTCGAAAACCCTGTCAGGTACATTCGCATAAAACTTATGGACCTAAAATCGCTTATACCACCTATTGCATCCGTAAAATCGGACAAAGGTATCTTGTACTGAATCCAACGTTCGTTCAGGGTATTGCCGTTGGGCAAAGATCTGGTAACCCCTTCCTTAATATCCGTTACATACTTGTCATTGACCGTTGTCCCCGGTTTAATATTGATGCGGTATTCGTAATAACTATTTACCGTATTCATGGTGCCATCCCTATCTATATCCTCAACATCGGGCAACGTAGTGGATCCCCTGTCCGAATTGCTCAATTGTACGGGAGAATTTCCATCCGGGTTGTTATAATTTAAATATCGCTCCAAAATACTACCTTCCCTGTTCAGAAAATATTCGTAATTATCCAGTGCAGGATCTTCCGCCGGGCCATTATAGGTAATCCCTCCCTCAAAAGTATAAGTGGCCTCTTCCGCATCGGTCAAACCATCAAAACCTACATCCTGCATACTCCTATTGTTCCCATCTACATCAAAGGCATATATTAAGGATTGGGTTGCAGGGACCTTGCCCCAATTTGTTTTATAGGTAAGATCATTGGATACAGGATCTACAGGCAACCCATTTTCATATTGCTTCCTTCCATCGGGAAGAATATCCTCGGAAATATTACCAAGGTTGATCACCAAATCACCGGCGCTTGTTGCAATACCATCCACATAGGGATCCAAAACCCAAAATTGGACATATTCTACATTGGACTGCTCAAAATTGGTGCTACTCAAAGATCGCATTATCCCTGCCCATTTATCTTGTGGTTGTTCCGAAGTAAAATTTGGATTTGCATTATAGGGGCCCTTCATACCAGGGTAATAGGCAATGTCCAAGGTATTTTGGGCCAGGGTCTGTCCTTGGGCAACATCCTGGTTAAAAACATCCTGTATGTAGATCCTTCTAGTCTCGTTTGTGGAAATATCATCATCACTCAATGCCGTTGGCCGCTGATTGGAATAAAAGATGGGATCTACCGTATACCAGGCCATTTTCGCCCTACCATATCCAGACTCCACACTATTTGTGGTAGCGGCAAATTCCACAGGTGGACTCGCCAAGGACCACCCTAGAAAGGAACGGATATCAATAAGCGATTGCGCCCCTTCAAAATCGTCCAAATAAGTGGTGGTTTCCCCATTAAAATCTGCATTCTTGGGAGAGCTTGGGCTTAAAAAGGCAACTTCTCCACGAACGGAAAGGTTGGAAGGGACATCCGTATCTATATTTGGCAATTTATTGACCAATCTGGTCAAAAATGGAACTTCAGTGGAAAAATTACTGTTCAGGCCAAATATGGTATTGTTTACAGGCTCTATGCCATAGTTGGATTTCTGTGTCAACGGTTTTTCATTAAGGTTCAGCAAGGTACCTCCAAGCACAAAATTCTTGTTGAATTGATGTTCCACATTTACCCCGGTAAAACGTCTGGTCTGCTGCCCAAAGACCGCATTGTTCTCTACCGAAATATTGATGGGCGTATTGGAAGCCTCCAGACTTGGGTCCAATATCTGTACCGTACCGGACTGATAGTTTACGGTGTAATCAATGCCTTCCTGTAACTGTCTACCTCCGGCCGTAACCCTTACAGACCCCCTGGGAACGTTAAATGCGCCTATAGGGATTCCGTTGGTCCCCTGCGATTTATAGGTTCCTTTTAAAATAAACCTATTTTTATCCGCGTCCTGTTGGGCAGCTGCCATAGGAAGCGAGTACATATTCCTGAAGACGTACTTCCTCTGGTTGGCATTATAACCCTGATCATTATCCACATCATAAGTACCACCGCCCAAAAGGTTAAATAAGTATTCCCCAAAAGGTTCTACCTTGGTAAATATAATGCTTCCTGTTTGGGAGTTTATGGTAATACCTTCCACATAATCAAAAAAACCGTCCCCTCCACTTTGGAGATCATTATAGGCATTTAACCTATCCAGATTGAATACATCCAACAATATCCTATCTTCCAATGGCTTGGGCGATGTTGGCCAACCCGAACCGACACCTGATTCCACTGGGGTGATATAATTTCTAGGAGTAGTTTCCGCATATAAAATGTTCAACTTAAAATCTTCCTGACTTAATTGATAAGCACCGGTAGCGTAAATATTTTTCATCATCAAATCCCAAATAGGATCTACAACATTGGTAATATTGCTTTTTAACAACTTAAGGATCAGAGTATTGTTGTTCACCGGTATTTCCGCACCGGGAGACACTGTAGTTGCATCCACGCCGCCATTGGCGAACTCCCCTACCTGATAGACCTCTCCGTTAAAGGTATATTGAAAGGCAACCCCAAGTACTTCATCATTGCTCAATCTTTGGTTTAAGGATATGTATCCCAATTGGGAATTAAAGGTAAAATCCCTGCCCTGTTCCAATTTTCTTGCATTTTCCAAAATGGCATAATCAAACCCCTGGTTTACGGTATATCCGGGCACATTAAAACCGGTCTGTACAGTAGCAATATCGCGAATATTACTGGTAAGGGCGCCTCCAGAACCAATTTGCAAGGGATCAAAATCGTTGGCACTGTTCCTTGGCAAATTACCGGCAGCGGAACTATTAAAAAATCCGGCAGGATCCCCATTGTTTCGTCCTATCCTGGTCTTATCCGGTTGTATCTCCCCCAAATCCTGGATGGCCACAACATTTCTAATATTCACAGTTTGCTGACTCCTATTGGTAATCCACACTTCCAACCTTGTAATTTGGACCTGGCTCCTTATATAGGGATAATTGACCAGTGCTCCATCGTAGCTGTCCCTAAAATAATGGGCCAAAAAAAAGTGCTTATCGGCGTCATAGTCCTGCGCCCTAAGCTCAAAATTGTTCACCGTACCCCCACCTTGCGCCACCACGGTGTTGCTCTGGGAGCGTTGCTCAGAAAATACGGCCGTAACCCTGGTTTTCCCAAACTGCAGTTCGGTCTTTACGCCAAAAAGGCTCTGTGCCCCAGTAATCAAGGAGCTATTGAGAGGCATACTAACATTACCTACTTCAATCTTTTGAAGTATGTCATCCTCGGATGGGGTATAGTCCAACTTGACCAAATTCTGGAAATCAAAGGTAGCTTCTGTATCATAATTGGCAGTTACCTGCAATCGCTCCCCTATTTTGCCCAACATGCTTAGGCTTATCCGTTGGTCAAAATCAAAAGAAAGATTGGTCCGGTTACGCGGTGATAGGGATGGGTTATCATTTTTTTGCCATATAACCCCCAGATCCATTGCTACCGATCCCTGTGGAATTACCTCGATGGTATTGCCCCCAAAGACACTTTCAAAAAAGCTGTTGTTTACATAGAAATTGGGAAGCAAATTTTTCCGGGCCTCCTCACTACCTTCCTTTTTGCCGGAAAAGGCATCGATTTTTTCCTTAAAATAGGATTTCATACCTTCCCGGCGCACCAGTTCCATATATTGGTCAGGAGTCAGGATGACGGGATAATTGATATCAAAATCCCCAACACTTACCGTATAGATATATCTGTCCAGATTGGGATCATAAGTGTATTTTGAAACTATACTGTCCGGGTTCTCCATTTTCAGTTTCCCCAGAGCAACACCTGTTTTTAACGAATCCACTTCCTGCCCCAGCGCATCTTCCCCTTCTATTTCCTGGGCCAGGGAAACTCCCATTGCACTCAAGAAAATAAACAGTAGGATAGTAAGCTTAAATGGTGATTTAAGATAAAATTTTGCCCCTTTTTTCAAACTTGTTATAAATTTTTAAGCGCAAGTTTTATAATGTTCTCTACGCTTAGTCCAGGATCCTGGCCAACTACTTTATCCACAACCTTTTCAGCTTGTTTGCGGACAAAACCAAGAACCTCTAATGCAGATAACGCTTCATCTTTATTTGTATTGTTTGATGGGGCGGAAAGTTCATCAATATCGTAGACTTTTAAAACCTTGTCTTTCAGGTCCAGAATTACCCGTTGTGCCGTTTTGGCACCGATACCCTTAATTCCTTGAATAGTAGGCACATCTCCGGTGGCAATGGCATCCCTTATTTGAGCCGGGGACAGGGAGGACAACATTGTCCTGGCCGTGCTGGACCCTATTCCGGATACGGACAACAGCAGTCTAAATATCTCCCTTTCGGACTTTTCGTAGAAACCGAACAACGTATGCGAATCCTCCTTTACTTGCAGATGGGTGTACAGTTGAATGTTTTCGGAATCCCTAATTTTTGAAAAGGTGTGCAACGAAATATTTACAAAATATCCTACCCCCGCACATTCGATCACAATGTGGGTCGGATTTTTTTCAACAAGTTTTCCTTTTAAATGGGTAATCATTCGCTTTGGTCGGTTTCTTGTTTCAATCTATCCTGAAACTAGAATTATACATACTATTTACTTTTGTGTTTTTGCCAATTTCCGCTTCTCCCTTTCCTGGGCATCGATGACGGCCACAGCGGTCATATTCACCATCTCGTCTACACTGGCCCCCAATTGAAGAATGTGTACGGAACGTCTTAAACCTACCATGATAGGGCCAATGGAATCTGCCTTATTCAGTTCCTTGAGCAGCTTATAGGTAATGTTGGCCGACTCCAAATTTGGAAAAATAAGGGTATTTACTTTTTTACCGGACAATTTGGAAAAAGGAAATTTACCTTGGTGCAATTCTTTGTTCAGAGCAAAGTCTATTTGCAATTCCCCATCCACTACCAATTCCGGGTTGGTGGTATGTAATATTTTTACAGCTTCCTTTACCTTGGTAGCACGCGGATGCGTAGACGACCCAAAATTAGCGTAGGACAATAGGGCCATAACAGGGTTAAAGCCAAAAGTTACGGCTACATTGGCCGTCATCTTTGCAATTTCGGCAATTTCCTCGGCACTGGGGTCTATATTGATGGAAGTATCTGCCAAAAACAAAGGTCCCCTTTCGGTGATCATAATGTTTACTGTGGATACTTTTTTAACATTGGCCGCCCTTCCAATTACCTCAAAAACCGGTTTTACCACTGTGGGGTATGCTCTGGAATATCCGGAGATCATACCATCGGCGTCTCCTTCCAAGACCATCATTGCTGCAAAATAATTACGTTCCCTCATCTTTGCACGGGCACCAAAGAGACTTACCCCGTTACGCTGTCTGTTTTCAAAATACTTGGAAGCGTAATGATTTCTTTTGTCATTGGCTTCTTCGGCATGGGAATCTATAACAAGAATATCGGCATCAAATTCCAGTTCTTTCATCAATTCCGCAATAATTGCTTTATTTCCCAATAAAATAGGTATTGCCAACCCTTCTTCATAGGCAATTTGGGCCGCTTTAAGAACGTCCAGATGATCGGCCTCCGCGTAAACAATTTTTTTAGGATTTATCCTGGCGCGATCGTGTAGCAAACGAACTATTTTATTATCGTTCCCGGAGCGCTGCAATAATTCCTCCCTATATTTGTCCCAATCGTCAATTGGCATTTTGGCCACTCCACTTTCCATGGCCGCCTTGGCAACTGCAGGGGGTATCTCGGATATCAATCTGGGGTCGAAGGGTTTTGGAATTATATAATCCCGCCCAAAAGTCAGTCTGGTTTGTCCGTAGGCAATATTCACCTGTTCCGGAACAGGTTCCTTGGTAAGCTCGGCCAAAGCCTTTACAGCGGCCATTTTCATAGCTTCATTTATCTTGGTGGCCCGGACATCCAAAGCACCCCTAAAGATAAAAGGGAATCCCAAAACATTATTTACTTGATTGGGATGATCGGACCTTCCTGTGGCCATAATGATATCCTTTCTTGTTTTTATGGCCAGATTATAGTCTATTTCGGGATCAGGATTGGCCATGGCAAACACAATGGGATCTTTGGCCATGGACAACAACATTTCCACAGAAACGATATCCTTTACCGATAGACCGATAAAAACATCGGCCTCCTTCATGGCCTCTTCCAGGGTATCGATCCTTCTATCTGTGGCAAATTCCAATTTCTCTGTAGACAGGTTCTCCCGATCACTGCGGATAACCCCTTTACTGTCCAGCATTACAATATTTTTTTCACTTGCCCCAAAGGCCTTGTACAAACGGGTACATGAAACAGCAGCGGCACCTGCCCCACTTACCACTATACGGACATCCTCAATTTTCTTATTGGCAAGCGCCAAAGCGTTTAAAAGGGCCGCAGCCGAAATTATGGCCGTTCCGTGTTGATCGTCGTGCATTACCGGAATATCCAGCTCTTCCTTTAAACGCCTTTCTATCTCAAAAGCTTCGGGAGCCTTAATGTCCTCCAAGTTTATACCTCCAAAAGTTGGGGCAATTATCTTTACGGTCTCTATGAACTTTTCCACATCGGTGGTATCCAACTCAATGTCTATACCGTCTATATCCGCAAAAATCTTAAACAGAAGGCTCTTGCCTTCCATCACCGGCTTGGAAGCCTCAGGACCAATATCTCCCAACCCCAGGACCGCAGTACCATTGGATATCACGGCCACAATATTTCCTTTGGCCGTATATTTGTATACATTGGCCTTATTCTTGGCAATCTCAAGACAGGGCTCGGCCACACCGGGCGAATAGGCCAGTCCCAGATCCCTTTGGGTAGCATAGGGTTTGGTAGGAACTATTTTTATCTTCCCGGGTTGCGGCTTGGCATGATATACCAAGGCTTCCCTTCTTGTCTTTTGCTTGCTCATATAGTGTTGTATTTTAAAAACAAAGTTAACAGTATTCTTTGTATTAAGAGGTTTAAACTTTTTCAATTGGCTAAAAATTATCCCAACCTCCCCAATCTCACAACTCTAATACGGAACAGGCCCTCCCAAGGAGGGGAACGGTTCCGCTAGTTAATTTTAGTCTGCCTATTTTAAAATTCCGCCCTACTTCAAAAAATCGATATTTCGCTTTAAACCTGAGAATTTGGTACGCTACAAATGATTTTGGAATACCTTCCTAAAGACATCTTCAGTTATTTCCTCCAGTCCTTTTTGTCATTGATAATAGTTCGGGATGTGGGTTGAACAAAGGTTCTCTATGGGGTTTGGAGAAGCGGTTCCAGGGGCATACATCCTGGCAAACATCACAACCAAACATCCAATCATCCATTTTTCCCTTAAATTCGGATGGGATCCCATTCTTCAGTTCAATGGTAAGGTAAGAAATGCACTTGCTGCCATCCACTACATACGGCTCCACTATGGCTTGTGTGGGACAGGCGTCGATACATGCCGTACAGCTACCGCAATGATCGGTTGCCCTATGGTCATACTCCAGTTCCAGATCCACGATCAATTCGGCTATAAAATAAAAAGAGCCTACCTGCCGGGTCAACAGATTACTGTGCTTCCCTATCCAACCCAAACCACTTTTTGCCGCCCAGGCCTTATCCAATACGGGGGCGGAATCTACAAAAGCCCTGCCATGTACCTCTCCGATCTCTTCAGAAATAAAATTTTGAAGTGCCCTAAGTTTTGATTTTATGATATGATGGTAATCCTGTCCATAAGCATATTTTGAAACTTTATAGGTATCTTCTTTTCGGGCAACTTCAGGAAAGTAATTGAGAAGTAAGGAAATGACGGACTTTGAGCCCTCCACCAATTTAGTAGGGTCCAAACGCAGATCAAAATGATTTTCCATATACCCCATTTCCCCATGCATGTTGTTATTGAGCCACTTTTCCAACCTAGGGGCCTCCTCTTCCAAAAATTCGGCCTTGGAAATACCGCATGACAAAAAACCGAGGCGCTTGGCTTCGGCCTTGATAAGCTGGGTATGTTCATGAATGCTGTTCAAACGAATTATCGTTTTTTAAGACCTGGAACCTTGGTACCGACTTCAGAATATACATGGAAACGGGATTTTATCATGATGTACAAGGTAGCTCCAAATTTTCATGGTCAAAAACTAAAATAGCCCTCCTTGGATATTCCCCTTAATTCTTCCCAAGTGCCTATAGGCCAACTCCGTAACTTCCCTACCCCTAGGAGTCCTCATAATAAATCCTTGCTGTATCAAAAAAGGTTCATACACCTCCTCTATGGTTTCCGCGCTTTCGGAGACGGCGGTGGCCAAAGTAGTAATCCCCACGGGGCCTCCCTTAAACTTGTCGATTATGGTCGTCAATATTTTGTTGTCCATTTCATCCAATCCGTGGGCATCCACATTTAGAGCCTTCAGTCCAAACCGTGAGATTTCTATGTCGATTTTTCCATTCCCTTTTATTTGGGCAAAATCGCGGACCCGTCTTAACAAGGCATTACATATTCTGGGCGTACCCCTACTTCTACCCGCTATTTCAATAGCGGCCTGTTGTGTAATGGGAGTCTTTAATATTTCGGCACTACGTTCCACTATGGTAGACAATAGTTCCGTGGAGTAATATTGCAATCTACTCTGAATGCCAAAGCGGGCCCTCATAGGAGCCGTTAACAAACCGGAGCGGGTAGTGGCGCCTATTAAGGTAAAGGGATTTAAATTAATCTGTACCGATCGGGCATTGGGGCCCGATTCTATCATGATATCTATCTTGTAATCCTCCATAGCAGAATATAAATATTCCTCTACTATGGGACTCAATCTATGGATCTCATCAATGAACAATACATCCCGCTCGTCCAGATTGGTCAACAATCCTGCCAAATCTCCCGGTTTATCCAATACTGGCCCCGAAGTCATTTTAATCCCCACTCCCAATTCGTTGGCCAAAATATGCGCCAAAGTAGTCTTTCCAAGTCCTGGAGGACCGTGGAACAAGGTATGGTCCAAGGCCTCCCCCCTTAAATTAGCGGCCTGAACAAATATTTTCAGGTTTTCCAATACTTGTTCCTGCCCGGTAAAATCATCAAAGGAAATAGGGCGCAATGCCCTTTCAATATCGAACTCCTCATTGGAGAAGTTACCGGCCGTAGGATCTAGGTTCTCATTCATACACCAACAAAGATAAAGGAAAATGGTATATTTTGTCTCCCAAACAAGGATAACGCCACAGATATATCATGTTTTTCTTTCTGTGCATCCGTAACTTGCCCAATACTACTATGTACACCGGTCTAGGTTATGAACAGTTGGGGATTTTATGCCCTCGCTTTTCGGTTTAATACCGACCTTTGTTTTACGCTTATACTTTCATTTTATTCCTAGTGCTCCAATTGTTTATAGCATTGTTATGGTGTCGTTTTTTATATGCTTTTCTTTCGGTCCAAACTGTTTTTTCCAACTGTATAAGCATAAGCTGATGATGGAAGAAACTGAATTTTTAAATCTTTATATTCCTCTTGTCCTTCTTTATCAATAGTAGTGACTATTGGATAGTTTAAATTACTTTCAATACAAAATTTATATAAACTTTTTAGTTGATTCGGTTTGTCGAAGTATCTGTTTGACCATTTAATTTCTAATGCCCACAATGGTTTTAAGGTTGAATCACTAATTCCAACCATATCCACTTCTCCACCTGACCATCTAGCATACCAAGGTGTAAACCATTCACGATGCATCCATTGGGCAAATATTGCAGTTTCTACCATATTTCCAATCATTTCATCTGTGGCTGTTATGGGTGAAAACAAGGCACTTCTCAATGATGGGTTTGTAAGGTATATTTTAAAAAAGTTATCTCTCTTGAAACGTTTACCACTTTGGTCTATCCGTTTTACTTGTTTTATTAAGTAAGCTGCTTCCAAATATTCAATATACTTTTTTAAAGTATTTTTAGGGACTTGGGATTGTTTGCTTAATGTCTCAAGTGAAAACTCTCCTCCGCTATTATATGCAATTGTGGTAAACAAAGAATTTAATTCCCTAGTGTCGCCAATGCCATATAAACTGGGTAAATCCCGTAATAAAACCTTATCTACAATATCTTGTCTTATATACCTTCCTGGATTGGCTTGAATTTTTTCTGAAAAAATAACTTCCGGATAACCACCAAAATTCATGTAATCAAGAAAATGTTTGTTTAGTTCATCTAAATGCGAAGACGAATAAAATTCAGTAATATGCTCTTTCCATTTAAGATTTGTTGTGGTAATTATTCTATCTAAACCTTTAAGCGATATGTATTCATTAAATGTAAGTGGCGGCAATAAAAAGTCTGTAAATCTTCCCGCTCCACTTTCATTACTTGCGAATTTTAGTGCAGCAGCAGCTGAACCTGAAACAATGAACTTATCTTTACGATAACTATCGACCAACGATTTTAGGTGAACTTCCCAATTTCGACAATATTGAATTTCATCATAAATAATGTGCCAATCATTTTTATCTTTTATACCTGTGGCTTCTTTAGCATATTGAAATAATTGTTCTAAAGGGATGTTATTATAAATGGGATTTTCAATGGTAATAAAAATAATTTTTTTGGGATTAACACCATTTTGAATTAAATCTTCCACTAG
This sequence comes from Flavobacteriaceae bacterium, assembly GCA_041392165.1. GTDB lineage: Bacteria > Bacteroidota > Bacteroidia > Flavobacteriales > Flavobacteriaceae > Arenibacter. The sequence continues at coordinate 803,983 of JAWKMN010000001.1, read as the reverse complement.
ATGAAATAACATTACAGTTTTACCTACACGTCTAGGTCCCATTAAAACAACAGCTCGCCTTATATCTCTCTCATAAACAAGAGGTTTAAAAAGTTCAAAATACAATCTGCGAGGCATTTCATTATAATCATCCTCAATATGTCCTTCCACCCACCAAGGGTTTTCGAACCTTATTCTGTCCAAAACTTGCTTTTTAGATATCTCTTTTATCATCAAAAACCTTATTTTTGATTAAAAATACAAAATAAAATCAATAAGTTGACTTTATTTATAATAAATATCTTATTTAATATTTTTTATTCATCTCATGAAGCTTATTTCGAAATCACTTACACCTCCAAAATTTGCCAACTTTGGAATATCAAAGGGAAGGATCGTTTGGGTCCCAAAAGATCACCCCATTTCCCAGATTCACTTCTCCGTAATGCCCGTTTACCAAAAAATTAATGTAATTTCATGATATGATAAATACAACATATCCACCTAGCATCCTACAGTACATCCCTTTCTTTTTTGTTATTTGGTCCGATGATCTTTTGACCATTTCCGAGATCGCCGTAGTTAAAAGGATAATAGATGAAGACCAAAACCTTTCCAAAGAAGATAGGGACACCTTGAACAGTTGGCTCAATACCGCCAACCCTCCTTTGGATTCGGAAATAAAATCCTGGCAACGGGCCATTTCCAATTCCAGTATCAAATTGGTGGAAAGCGACAACCATCCCTTAACTTCCTTTAGCAGGAAATTAATATCACAAAATGGCTCGGAACACTCATTCAATGAAAATTTGTCCGCCATTGAAATAAATCTGGGGATACAGCCTAACCATTATCAACACTTGTTCGAACTAGAAGTTGTTTTGGACAAAACGTCCCATTTTTATGATCCCAAGGAAATAGACCAAATCCTCAAAGGTGATTACCACAAAGAAATAGATGCATTTAGGGACACTTTAAATGACCCTATTTTCACCTGGGAAACAATAAAGGACAAGGAGGAATTTAGGCTAAAAGTGTTGTCGCAGGTACAATATTTGGCCAAGGCAGGATATGGGGCCATAGCCTACCCCGATACTTATGGGGGTATAGGCAATATGCCCCTGTATGCCAGCATTTTTGAAAACCTGATGTATATTGACGGAAGCCTAACGGTGAAGTTTGGTGTACAGTTTGGACTTTTTGGGGGCAGCATAGAGAAGTTGGGAACCAAAAAACACCATGATCACTATTTAAAGGCCATTGGGGAAGCCAAATTATTGGGATGCTTCGCCATGACCGAAACAGGCCATGGATCCAACGTAAAGGGCATAAAAACAACTGCCACCTATAATAAGGAGGAAGACAATATTACCATTCATACCCCAGGGAAGAACGACAACAAGGAATATATTGGAAATGCGCTGCACGGTACAATGGCATCGGTATTTGCTCAATTGATCGTGGACGGCAAGAACCATGGAGTACATGCCATTTTAGTACCTTTAAGAGACTGTGACAATCGTCCAATGCCGGGGGTACATATTGAAGACAACGGCTATAAATTAGGACTCAATGGGGTGGACAACGGTAAAATTTGGTTTGACCAGGTTAAAGTACCACGAGAGAATCTTTTGAACAAATACGGGGACATTACAGCTGATGGCGTCTATTATTCCGACATAAAAAATGCGAACAAACGCTTTTTCACCATGCTCGGCACCTTGGTTGGAGGACGAATCTGCGTAGCCAAGGGAGCTTTGGGCGGAGCAAAAATGGCTTTGGCCATTGCGGTGAAATACGCCTTGCAAAGAAGGCAGTTTAATGACACCCTAAAAATCCAAGAGGATCTGATCATGGATTACCCCGTGCACCAACTAAGGCTGACCCCTGCCATTGCCAAATCTTACGTATACCATATAGCATTGGATTCCTTGATGAAAATCTATAGCGATGACAGTATTACGGACAAACGAAAAATAGAGACCCAGGTAGCCGGATTGAAGGCCATTATTACCTGGTTCGCCAACCAGACCATTCAGGAATGTCGTGAAGCCTGTGGGGGAAAGGGCTACCTACTGGAAAATAGAATTGCCGACTTAAAGTGCGATGTTGATATATTTACCACCTTTGAAGGGGACAATACGGTGCTATTACAATTGGCCGCCAAGGGAATTATGTCCAATTTCAATACCGAGTTCAATAGTGGGGGACTTTCAGCGGTATTCAAACTGTTGGGCAGCCAAATCAGCGACAAATTGGTCACCATAAATCCGCTATATGCCAACAAGGTGGATAAAGAACACTTGTACAATCCCAAGTTCCACCAACATGCCTTTGACTACCGCACCAGAAGGTTGACCTATTCCGCAGCCATGCGCATTAGGGACTATATCAAGAAAGGCGTCCCAACTTACCAGGCCTATTTAAAAGTACAGACCCATTTAATAGCGTTGGGAAAAGCCTATAGTTGTGAATTGGCCTATAACACCTATTTAGATTTTACCGCAACCATAAAAGACGGGAAGCACCAAGAGCTCTTTCAAAAACTGGGATGCCTCTTTGCGTTGTCCGAAATACGTGAAGATGCCACTTGGTATTTAGAACAGGGCTATTTGGGAGGTGATAAGTCCAAAGCCATACGACAGCGGGTAGAGCGTTTAAGCACGGAGTTTAGACCCCATATCGAAGTTTTGGTAGATGGTTTTGGGATTCCTGATCATTGTTTTACCGCACCGATTGGTCGCTAATTTTTACGTCGATATAATTCTGAAGTATCCAAGAATTCCTGGAGGTTAATTTTGCCATCCCCAAACACATAGGTCTTGGACTCCCCTTTGGAATTGATGTCCACGGTTGCTGTTGATAGGACTTCGGCGGAAGCGTTTCCTTCCAAATCTACTTCTACCGCATTGGCTTCCAATCTTTTTGCCTTAAGGTCCGAATTATCCAATAAATGGAGCTTAAAAACATTGGTAAAACCTTCAAAGTCGGCCTTGGAATTTCGCTGCATATACAAAAGGGTATTTCCCATAACCCCAAACAATCTTAGATCCGCATTTTCGGCTAGGCGAATATTCAAAGAGTCACTGTCCACCTTAAAATTGCCCCTACCATAATCGTTCATTGTAATTGCCATAGCATCGGCATTCACATCTATTTCCACCCTAGCGGACCCCTTGGTATTTACTTCAAGATATTCGGTTGAAAATCGGTCTTTAACCACTACATTACCATCATTGGCATCGATACGGAACAATTCGCTAAAATTAACGGTAATGTCCAGCTTTTTCTTGGAGGTTACTTTATAGTAAGAGCTAATGATAAGTGTTTCATTCTCTACTTCAAACTTTAAAATATCTATTAAATTATCGTCCGCTTCAATAATATACTCCCCGGTTGTACCGGCCTGTAGGTTGATATCCAGATCATCGTTAAGCTGAACGGCATTAAAAGGAGCCAATGGTTCCCTCACCTCTATCACATTTCTATTGCCCTTAATTTTAGGTTTACGTTGGGAATACACCATACAACCAACCAACAACATAAAAAATAAAAGTAAATGTCTCACTTCCAAAATTTTAAAACACATAACAAATCTTTATCTAAAAACAACCGTATTAGCCCTTAACATTGGGTCACCACAAATATGCAATTAATTACAATGGCCCACAACCACTAAAAGTTCTTCTAATTTTCCATAGGCAAATGGAAGGTACAAAAAAACTCCATCTTAGGGATGGACTTTTAAATTTTGTTGTTTCAGATCGTTAGTGATGCAACTCTTCCTCACCATCATAAAGTGGTACGGTTTGAGGCACGTAATCCTGTCCTGGAATTATATATTCCCCTTTATCATCGGTTTTGCTATAATCATATGGCCATCTATGTACTTCCGGAATTGCTCCAGGCCAATTGCCATGAATATGTTCTACCGGTGTGGTCCATTCCAAGCTAGTTGATTTCCATGGATTCTGAACGGCCTTATTTCCGTAGAAAATACTTCTAATGAAATTGAAGGCAAATACCAATTGAACGGCGGCCGCAATAAGGGCAAATACCGTCATTAATACCTGGATATCCGTCAGGTCATCGAACATTGGAAAGGCCGTATTCTCGTAATACCTACGTGGTACGCCTGCCATTCCCACAAAATGCATTGGGAAGAAGACACCATAGGAACAGACGGCCGTGACCCAAAAATGTACATAACCCAAATTCTTGTTCATCATTCTACCGAACATCTTGGGAAACCAGTGGTAAACACCGGCAAACAAACCATAAAGTGCCGATATACCCATTACCAAATGGAAGTGGGCCACTACAAAGTAGGTGTCGTGCACATTAATATCCAAAGTACTATCCCCAAGGATTATTCCTGTTAGTCCACCAGAAATAAAGGTGGAAACCATTCCAATGGAAAATAGCATTCCAGGGTTCAATTGCAGATTTCCTTTCCATAAGGTCGTAATCCAGTTAAAGGCCTTCACCGCAGATGGAATTGCGATCAATAAAGTAGTAAACGTAAACACCGAACCTAGGAAAGGATTCATCCCGGAAATAAACATATGGTGGCCCCAAACAATTGTGGACAAAAATGCAATTGCCAATATAGAAGCGATCATGGCCCTATATCCAAAAATTGGCTTACGGGAGTTGACCGCCATAATTTCAGAAACCATACCCATTGCGGGCAAGATTACGATATACACCTCGGGGTGTCCCAAGAACCAAAATAAATGTTCATACAATACCGGAGAACCACCTTGATAATGCAATACCTCTCCTTGAATAAAAATATCCGATAGGAAGAAAGAAGTACCAAAGCTTCTATCCATGATCAATAACAAAGCGGCCGATAATAATACCGGGAAAGAAATAACACCTATGATGGCGGTAACAAAGAACGCCCAGATGGTCAAAGGCAGTCTGGTCATGGACATTCCCTTCGTCCTGAGATTGATTACGGTAACTATATAGTTCAAAGACCCCAATAGGGAGGATGCTATAAATATGGCCATAGATACCAACCACAAGGTCATTCCCATCCCAGAACCTGGTTGGGCCATAGGGAGGGCACTCAATGGCGGATATACCGTCCACCCGGCTGCTGCAGGGCCCGCTTCAACAAAAAGCGAAATAACCATAATTACACTGGACAAAAAGAACAACCAGTACGAAATCATATTCAAGAACCCTGAAGCCATATCCCTGGCCCCAATTTGAAGTGGAATCAATAAATTACTGAAGGTACCGCTCAACCCTGCGGTTAAAACAAAAAACACCATGATGGTACCATGAATGGTTACCAATGCCAGATAAACATCTGCATCCATAACGCCCCCAGGAGCCCATTTGCCCAGAATGGTCTCAAAAATAGGAAAAGATTCCCCGGGCCATGCCAATTGCATCCTGAATAAAAGTGACATCATAATACCAATGAATCCCATAATAAGCCCAGTAATTAGATACTGCTTGGAAATCATTTTATGATCTTGACTAAAAATATACTTCGTCACAAAGGTTTCCTTGTGATGATGTCCGTGGTCATCTGAATGGTCTTCTACGTGTGCGTGAGCGGTTACAGACATAGTTCTATTTTTAAATTTTTTATAAGGTTATTTTTAAGACTAAATTATTGTGCCGCGGCCATTGACTGTCCAAAAGTCTGCTGGCTTGCTATCCAAGCATTATATTCCTCCTCCGTTTCAACAATAATTTTCATTTGCATATTATAATGGGATTTCCCACATATCTTATTGCACAACAGGACATAATCAAACTCCCAAGGGTCTGAATTGTCCAATCCCTTGGCCGCCTTTTCCGCCCTAATACCATTAACATGTTTTACCTTGTCTACCACATCTGGATTTTGTCTCATTTCCGCAGTGGTAATCGTAGGAGTAAAGGAGAATTGTGTGATCATTCCCGGCACACAGTTCATCTGTGCCCTAAAATGGGGCATATAAGCGGAATGCAACACATCCTGGGAACGCATTTTAAAATTCACCTTACGCCCCACTGGCAAATGCAGTCCTTAACAATAATATCATCGGCCGCATTTGGGTCTGCGCTGTCCAACCCAAGTATATTGGCATTATCAATATCGATCATCCTAACATTGGCATCGCCCAAAACATTGTCATTACCCGCATATCTTGCCGTCCAGCTGAATTGCTGGGCGTATAGTTCTATGGTAAGGGGATCGTCCTCATCATTGATATCCATAATATTGGTCCAGGCATACAGGCCCCACAATATCAATCCGGCCAAAACGATGACCGGAATAATGGTCCATATAAATTCCAAACGGTCGTTATCGGCATAGAACAAAGCTTTTCTTTCCCTATCTCCCCTATACTTATAAGCAAAGTAGTGCAGTAGAAATTGGGTCAAGGTCTGAACAATAAAAATGATTATAAATGAAATAGCCATTAACGAGTCATATCCACTACCATGCTCGGAAGCCGCTTCGGGCAAAAGCACTCTAGAATATTTCCAGAAGCTAAAAATGGTAATTCCGTAGAGAAAAATTAAGAAAGCGAACATTAAATACCCATTGTATTTATTATCCGTTTCATTTGCTACTTGGGAATTGCTAGCTCTAATTTGTGACAATTCGAATATCTTGGTCATTTGCCAAATAGCAATTGCCACTAATACTAAAACAACTATGGTCAATAATGGAGTCATCGTATGATTTGAAATTATACTTATATACTAAATACTAATAATGAAAATGTTTACTCTCTTCAATAAACGGGTTGCGCTTTGGCTGCAATGGAGCCTTGGTCAACGCCCTGAACACGAAAAAGATAAACAATCCTGCAAAGAACAAAATCGACCCTATTTCAGGGATACCAATAAACCATTGATCCCCAACGGTGGCAGGCATTATGGCGTTAAATATATCCAAATAATGTCCGGCCAAAATGACTATCCCCGCCATAATAACAAACCAATTGACCCTTTTAAAATCACTGTTCATAAGCAAGAGTAGCGGAAACAAAAAGTTCATGGCCACCATTCCAAAAAATGGAAGGTTAAAATCCGCTATCCTGGTAACATAGTAGGTTACCTCTTCTGGAATATTGGAATACCAAATCAACATAAATTGGGAAAACCATAAATAAGTCCAGAAAATACTGATCCCGAACATAAATTTGGCCAAATCGTGAATATGGCTATCGTTGACATCTGCTAAATACCCCCTTGATTTAAGATAAATGGTTACCATTGCAATAACGGTAATACCGGATACAAACATACTTGCAAAGATATACCATCCAAACAAGGTACTAAACCAATGGGGATCCACACTCATGATCCAATCCCAGGACATTATGGATTCCGATATTAAATAGAATACCAAAAATGCCGCAGAAATCCTAAAATTCAGCTTAAAATTGGAGTCATCATTGGATTCGTCCTGAGCCAGGGACAATTTACGGGAATACTCCCTATACAAAATCCAACCACCTAAAAATATTGCCGCCCTGATCAAAAAGAATGTACCATTAAGATATCCGGCTTTGCCCTGCAATAATTTGTCATGGGCAACCACCTCGGGATCCATCCATACGAACAAATGGTTCATATGTGCTACGGACAAGGCCAATATTACAAAGATTATGATACCACCTGGTACCAGATAAGCCGTAATCCCTTCCATTACCCTGAAAAGCAATGGCGACCAACCAGCTTGTGCTGCACGCTGAATAGCGTAAAAAGCCAATACTCCCAAAGATATCATGAAAAAGAAAAAAGCTGCTACATATAATGCCGCCCATGGCTTGTTCTGTAGTTGGTGCAATAAATGTTCATCATGTGACGCATCATGTGCCTCTCCGTGTTCCATCCCATCACCATGACCCTCCGTAACCCCATGGGCCTCCCCATGTCCGGCAACAATTGCCTTTGCCTCCTCTACGGTACTTGGTGCAGCCATAAAACCGATACCAATTCCCAAAACGCCTACAGCCATTAAAATGAAGGAAGCAATTTTTAATCTATTTGAAAAAGTGTACATATTGCTAATATCTAGGTCTTATTTTGTTAAATCTTGTTTCAATTTCATTACGTATTCAGAAACCTTCCAGCGTTCTTCAGTATCCAATTGCCCCGCATGCGAACCCATGGAATTCAATCCGTAATAAATGGTATGATATGCAGTTCCAACTGTAATGTTTCTGGCAACATCGGCATAACTGGGCACACCCAATATCTTTTCCCTTTTCACCAAATTACCTTGTCCGTCCCCTTTGTCCCCGTGACAAACGGCACAATAAATGGTATATAGTTCCTTCCCTACAAGCAGATTGGCCTCCCTATCCAGGGAATCCAACGGACTGGGATTAAGTCGTGCCAATTCCTTTCCTTCCATGGTATTTTCAATTCCGTAAGGTATCCACCCTCTTGCCACGGTATTTTCGGCCGGTAGCCCAGCTTCCATCCCATCCGGAAGAAAATCTACTTTCTGGTAGGTCTCATAACCTACAGACTCGTACATATTGGGCATGAATTGATAATTTCTGCTATTTGTATCCGCACAGGAAGCAACTGATAATACCAAACCAAACAAGACTCCTATTTTGCTAAAACTATTCATAATATCTATGACTACTTTTCTGTAATATTAATTTCGACCGCTCCCGTATCCATTAACAAGTCCTTCAATTCCTGCTCGTTATCATGGATCTCAATTTCCATTAAAAAATGATCATCGGTTGTTCTTACATCGGGGTTTTCAGCTTCCTTAAAAGGCCACAACCTACTTCTAAGGTAAAAAGTGATTACCATTAAATGCGCCGCAAAAAACACGGTCAGCTCAAACATGATAGGCACAAATGCGGGCATGTTCTCCAAATAACTAAAACTTGGTTTACCTCCAATATCCTGCGGCCAATCCTGGATCATAATGTAATTCATCATTACAATTGCCACTGTGAGGCCAATACAACCATAAATAAAGGAGGTTATTGCAATCCTGGTCGGGGCTAGCCCCATTGCCTTGTCCAAACCATGTACAGGAAAAGGACAATAAACTTCTTCAATATGATGCTTTGCCGCTTTTACCTTCTTAACAGCATGCATTAGCACATCGTCATCATTATAAAAAGCATGTATAACTTTCGACGCCATAATTATTTCTTATTATTTAAAATCTTTGCTTGTCCTGCCCAATCATCTCTCTGCGCCCTACCAGGGAAGGATTCCGTAATGGAGTCCAACAGATCGTATTCTTTGTCCGTCATACGTCCAACCTGCGCGAAGGTATATATCCCTATCTGGTTCAAGGTTGCCTCCATTTGAGGCCCAATACCTTTAATCATTTTAAGGTCATCCGCTGTTTCCTTGGCAGCATCGAAGGTCCCGAGGACTCCTAAAAGCTCGGAAACCCCAATTTTGTCACCCATATTTGGCACTACTTCTCCCGGCAACACATCATCGGCTATTGGCTCCCTTTCCTTCACGACCGTTTTGCTTTTGGATATTTCGTACAAGGGCTTGCCCGCATCCCTCAATTTCTTATACTTCTCCCCTGATGATTTTAAAATGGACTTGACCTCTGCCTGGGCAATAACAGGGAAGGTCCTGGCATACAACAAGAAGAGCACGAAGAAAAACCCTATGGTTCCTATAAATATCCCAATATCCACAAATGTAGGGGAGAACATGGTCCATGAAGACGGAAGATAATCCCTGTGCAATGAAGTTACGATAATTACAAAACGCTCGAACCACATTCCTATGTTCACCACAATAGAGATAAAAAAGGAAAACATAATACTGGTCCTTAATTTTTTGAACCACATAAACTGTGGCGAGAAAACGTTACAGGTCATCATTGCCCAATAAGCCCACCAGTAAGGTCCGGTAGCCCTGTTCAAGAAAGCATACTGCTCATATTCCACACCGGAATACCAGGCCATGAACAATTCCGTAATATAGGCACACCCCACAATGGAACCGGTCAACATGATCACTATGTTCATCAATTCTATATGCTGTATGGTAATATACGCCTCCAAATGGCATACTTTTCTCATAATGATCAGCAAGGTGTTCACCATTGCAAAACCGGAGAAAATAGCCCCAGCAACGAAATACGGAGGAAAGATGGTAGTATGCCATCCAGGTATTACCGAAGTGGCAAAGTCAAATGATACAATGGTATGCACGGAAAGTACCAAAGGTGTGGCCAAACCTGCCAAGACCAAGGACACTTCCTCAAAACGCTGCCAATCCTTGGCGCGGCCCGTCCATCCAAAGCTTATCAAACTGTATATTTTCTTTTGGAATGGCCTAACCGCCCTATCGCGTATCATAGCAAAATCCGGCAACAATCCTGTCCACCAAAAAACCAAGGACACGGAGAGATAGGTTGATATGGCAAATACATCCCAAAGCAATGGTGAATTAAAGTTTACCCAAAGCGATCCAAATTGGTTAGGGATAGGCAATACCCAATATCCCAACCATGGACGGCCCATGTGTATAATAGGGAACAATCCTGCCTGGACCACCGAAAAAATGGTCATGGCCTCCGCAGAACGGTTAATGGCCATCCTCCATTTCTGTCTAAATAACAATAATACCGCAGAGATCAGGGTTCCTGCGTGTCCAATCCCTACCCACCAAACGAAGTTGGTAATATCCCAGGCCCAGCCAACAGTTTTATTCAATCCCCATGTACCGATACCTGTTGATACCGTGTAAATTATACAGCCAACACCCCATAGGAATGCCGCTAATGCAATGGAAAATACAATCCACCAATGCTTATTGGCCTTCCCTTCAACCGGAGCGGCAATGTCCACGGTTACATCGTGGTATCCTTTATCTCCAAGAACTAAGGGTTTTCGTATAGGTGCTTCGTAATGCGACGCCATAATTTAATATATAGTTACGTTCCTTTAATTTGATTAAGCTTCGTTCGTATTCCTCACTTTCACATGATAAAAAACATTGGGTTTGGTCCCAATATGCTCCAACAAGTGATACATACGGTTACTTTCCTTTAATTTAACAATTTCGCTCTCCACATCATTTACATCCCCAAACTTCATTGCACCATTACTACATGCTGCAGAACAAGCGGTTTGAAACTCCCCATCCTTAATAACACGGCCATCCCGTTTGGCATCCAAAATCGTTTTCTGGGTCATCTGGATACACATGGAGCATTTTTCCATAACCCCTCTAGACCTAACGGTAACGTCCGGATTAATAACCATCTTACCTAGGTCATTGTTCATGTGGTAATCAAACTCATCGTTCTCATTATACAGGAACCAGTTGAATCGTCTTACTTTATACGGGCAGTTGTTGGCACAGTACCTGGTTCCCACACATCTGTTATAGGCCATATGGTTTTGGCCCTGACGCCCATGGGAGGTTGCGGCAACCGGACAGACCGTCTCACATGGCGCATGGTTACAGTGCTGGCACATTACAGGCTGGAACGCCACTTGGGGATTGGCCGATGGATCTTCCATCTCACCAAATCCGCCCAAGGACCCCTTATCCCCGAACAAGCCGTCAAATTCTTCTTTTTTGGTATCATCCTGGGCAAAAGTATCTTCCGAAGAGTAATACCTATCTATACGCAACCAGTGCATATCCCTCGATTTTCTAACTTCCGCCTTCCCTACAACCGGCACATTGTTCTCTGCATGACAAGCTATAACACAAGCCCCACAACCCGTACAGGCATTCAAATCTATGGACAGATTAAAATGATGCCCTATTGAACGATCAAAACTATCCCATAAATCTACGGAAGTAGCAGGAACTTCCTGATGATCCAAGGACACTACAGGAACTACATTCCACTCCTTGGCATCCCTTGTATTAAATATCTCCAGGGTAGTCTCCTTTATAATATCGCCCCTACCCATTAAGGTCTTATGCAATTGGACACAAGCAAACTCGTGCATTCCGGCAGACTTTTCTATGGTTACCGATTGGATATTGGAAAAATCCTTATACAATACATAGGCATTCACCCCGGTCTGCATTTCACTTTTCATTCCTACGGTCTTCCCGTACCCAAAAGAAAGCCCCAAAGAACCGGGAGCCTGACCTGGTTGAACAATCACGGGAACACCATCCACAACAGCACCATCTACCGTAAGCTTCACATAACTACCGTTTAAACCGCCATCTGCCACATTTTCGTTGACCAGGGCCAATTTTTCCGCATCGGCTTTGGAAACGGTAACATAATTATCCCACGAAACCCTAGTAATGGGATCCGGAAACTCTTGCAACCAAGGGTTACTTGCCTGTTGTCCGTCACCCATACCCACCTTGGAATACAAGGTAAGCTCCAGACCCTCTGCCGTAGCACCGGATAAACTTCTGACTGCAGAGGCCAAAGGAACCTCCGTAGCGGTTTCCTCCGATCCGGCAGCAACTGGAGCAGCATCAATATCTTCCGCAACAACTTGGGCCGCAACAAAAACACCATCGTGCAATGCCTTATTCCAATCACTTCCCGCCAATATTCCGGCGTTCCAAGTCTCCTTAATATAATCGTAATAGGTTTTATCACTATCCAACCATTTCAAAATGGCCGTTTGGATCTGCCTTGTATCGAACAACTCCTTTATGGTTGGTTGCATTAGGCTAAAATGCCCTTTCTTCAATTGGGCATCGCCCCACGCTTCCAGATAGTGGTTGGAAGCACCAACATACTGCACCAATTCCGAAGTCTCGTTTCTATTGGTGGAAAACGCCACCGTTAAATCAACATTTTTGATACCCTCCGCAAAATCTGCGGCATTGGGCAAAGAGTATGCCGGATTGACACCGTCCATCAACAAAGCCCCCACTTTACCAGCTTTCATATCGGACAACAAGGCATTGACCGCCTTGATATTTCCCTGCCTAACATACTTTGGAGCTACAGGATCAAATGCCTTACTTCCCAACATTTCATTAATGGCCAAAACTACCGCTTGGGCATTTACATCCTCCAAGCCGGTAACAACAACGGCATTGGACTTATTTTTCAACACCTGGGCCGCCACTGCATCCAGTGCCGCTTTTGCGCTTTCGGGAAGATTACCGCTAACGCCAGTACCATTAAGTTTTCCGTAGAAATACGCCAAAGCCACTTTTTGTTCCGATGGTGTCAAAGGAACCCTTTTATCCGCATTGGCACCGGTCAAGGACATATTGGCCTCGAACTGCACATGTTTGGACATTTTTCCGTTTACAGGAACCCTACCCTTGGCATATCCGCTATCATAACCTCCACCTTGCCAATCTCCTAGAAAATCAGCACCAAAGGAAACAATGATCCCGGCATTCGCAAAATTATAGTCGGCCAAAGCCCTTTCTCCATATCTGGCCTCAAAAGCAGAAAGTGCCGCATCTTCCGATATGGCATCATAAGTAACATGATCCACATTTCCGTAGACCTCCTTAAATTCGGCTATCAATCTAGCAGTAGAAGGACTCGCATATGTTTGCGATAAAATCGCGATTTTTTTAGCAGAACCCTTTAAAGCTCCCAGTTTGGTCTTGACGGCTGCATCCAAATCGCTCCAATCAATAGGCTCACCGTTAAAGGTCGGCCCCTGAAGGCGGGTACTGTCATACAATGACAGTACCGATGCCTGAACACGGGCATTGGCACTTCCGGAAACTTTTGCATCGGTATTATTTTCGATCTTGATAGGCCTACCCTCACGGGTCTTCACCAAAATACTGGCAAAATCAAAACCATTGGCAATAGTAGTGGCATAAAAATTGGCCACCCCGGGAATAATATTATCAGGTTTCACCACATAGGGAATGGACTTGGTAACCGGACCCTCACATGCCGCCAATGAAGCCGCGGCCGTACTAAATCCGACATACTTAAGAAAATCCCTTCTATTGGTGGAAGATGCCGCCAATGTTTCCTTATCGCCCAAGAAATCATCTACAGGAATCTCTTGAACAAATTCATTTTGTCTTAGCGTCTCAACAATGGAATCGTTGGGGTTCAACTCCGCCTCGCTTTTCCAGTATTTTTTGTTTGATGACATATTATATATCTGAAATTATCTTCTTATTAATTTGATTAATAGTGACACTTACCACATTCCAATCCACCCATCTGAGCAGCCGTAAGCTTATCAACCCCATACTTTTTGGAAAGTTCGTCATGAATCTTTTCATAATATTCATTACCCTCCACCTTGACATTTGTTTCGCGATGACAATTTACACACCACCCCATGGTAAGCGGGGAATATTGATACATAATTTCCATCTCCTCAACAGGACCGTGGCAAGTCTGACACTCTATTCCAGCAACGGAAACGTGCTGTGAGTGGTTAAAGTAGGCAAAGTCGGGAAGATTATGGATCCTTACCCATTCCACCGGCTTGGTTTCCCCTGTATACTTCTGATTTTCTTCATCCCATCCTACAGCCTTGTACAACTTTTTGATTTCACCGGTATAAAACTCATTGGTATACCCATTGGCCAAATCCTCCTTACTTGGTCCTTCCGCATTTCCTTTATATTCATAAATGGATTTGTGACAGTTCATACAAACATTGAGCGATGGTATTCCGGAAGTCTTGGAAACCCTGGCCGAAGAATGGCAATACTTACATTCTATGGCATTATCACCAGCGTGGATCTTATGGGAATAATGAATAGGCTGAATAGGGGCATACCCCTGATCCACACCAAGCTGCATCATCCACCCATAAGCAAAATAAGCGGCGCTCAACAAAAGAAAAACAGAAAACACCAGAACCAAAAACTGATTTTGGGCAAAGGCCTTCCAAATTGGCAACCTTTTCTCCGCCAATTCCTTTTCCAAAACCACCCCGTTGGCTTCCGCAATACGCCTTAAGGTCTTGTTGACCAACACCAACATCATCACCAACAAGGCAAAAACCAATGCCAACGCACCCAATATGATCTCATTCGAAATACCGGAATCCCCCTGGCCCGAAGCCCCAGCACCATCACCCGTAGCCGTGGCTACCACAGGAGCGGGAGCGGGCGCATCCGTATACGCCAAAATATCGTCCATGTCCTGATCGGACAGGGTAGGGAAAGGTGTCATCATTGCCTGGTTGTACTCGTTGTATATTTTGACCGCCCTGTCATCGCCAGACTTGACCATGGCAGAGCTGTTTCTAATCCACTGATACAACCATTCCCTTTCATATTTTTCAGAAACCCCGGCCAATGCCGGACCGGTCATCTTTTTGTTTAGAGCGTGACAAGCGGCACAATTTTGGTTAAACAACTGTTTACCCTTAACAGCATCACCTTCACCCGATGGGGCCGCTGCAGATTCTTGAGCAAGAAGGGAATTTGAAAGCAGTAATGCTACTACCAGACTTACGCCTAAAACTTTAGAAATTAGATTGCGGTATGGAACCTTTTTCATATTAAAAATATTTCTATCGAAAGTTTGGCATGATATTTATATATTCACAATAACAAACAAATTGACCATGCTCAAATTGATGGCAAAAATACGCATTAGACTTTATTTGGGAAATGTTAATGTCTTGATAATTTATAATTTATACCAATTCTAAATAACGATAAAATCTTTTGATTGATTCTGAATAATTTACATTTGCAAGGTCTAAATTTCACAATATAATTACCCTATGAAAACCATTTCTTTTACCCTTATTCTAGCCAGTTCCATTTTTTATTGCCATGGGCAACAAGGCCATATAAACATTCAGCAGGATGAAAATATAACCAAGCTGCTGGGGATCTATAAATCCGTAAATGAAAACAGCAACCATTATAGAATTCAGGTCGGATTCGGCTCTTTCCAAGAAGCCGAAACCCTAAAGGCAAACGTAGACAAGGATTTTCCCAATTGGCCCACTAAAATAGATTTCGAATCCCCCAGCTACAGGGTTAGGATAGGAAAATTTAAGACCCAGTTGGAAGGGGAGCGTAAACTCATGGAAGTAAGGCAAAAATATCCGAGCGCCATGCTCCTAAAACCAGAAAAAACGACCAATTAGGTCGTTTTTTCCATCAATGTTCCATTACCGAACCACTCTCTTTATATACAAAAGGCTGTAAGCAAAAAAAAAAAAAAAACGGATTTCACGGCCCACTTCCTTTTATCAGCTATAACTGCCATAGTTTAAAAACCGATTCTGATATAGGGAAAATGATTTAAACAGAAAATATGGCTATTTCAATTTCTTCTTAACGGCCACTTCCTGGAAAGCTTCCACTATATCCAATTCCTGTATATCGTTATAATTTTTGACCTGTAAGCCACAGTCATAACCCTTGGACACCTCTTTTACATCGTCCTTGAACCTCTTCAGCGAGGATAGCTCCCCAGTGTAGATGACCACACCGTCCCGAATCAATCTAATGCTTGAATTTCTAAAGATCTTACCACTGGTCACCATACAACCTGCAATGGTGCCCACCTTGGATATTTTAAAGGTTTCACGTATTTCCGCGGTCCCTGTGATCTCCTCTTTCATTTCAGGCGATAACATACCCTCCATGGCATCCTTAAGGTCATTGATAGCATCATAAATAATAGAATACATCCTAATATCAATTTCCTCTTTTTCGGCCACCTGTCTGGCATTGCCCATTGGTCTTACATTAAACCCTATAATAACCGCATCTGAAGCAGAAGCCAACAATACGTCCGATTCCGTAATGGGACCTACCGCCTTATGGATAATATTGACCTGTATTTCGTCTGTAGACAATTTCTGGAAAGAATCCGTCAAGGCCTCCACAGAACCATCCACATCCCCTTTAAGGATGATGTTCAATTCTTTAAAGTCGCCCAACGCAATACGTCTTCCAATCTCATCCAAAGTAATATGTCTTTGCGTTCTAACCGATTGCTCACGCAACAATTGGGATCTTTTGGTAGCAATTTGCCTGGCTTCACGTTCATCCTCCAGAACATTGAACTTATCCCCTGCCTGAGGGGCCCCATCCAATCCTAATATGGATATTGGCCTTGACGGACCAACCTCCTTAACACTATTGCCGCGCTCATCGTGCATGGCCTTTACCTTACCACTGCAGATTCCGGCCAGGACATAATCCCCAATTTTTAAAGTACCGGCCTGCACAAGAATTGTGGACACATAACCCCTACCCTTATCCAAAAAGGCCTCCACCACCGTACCCGAAGCCAACTTATTGGGATTGGCCTTCAGTTCCAAAAGTTCTGCTTCCAAAAGCACTTTCTCCAACAACTCCTTGACCCCGAGTCCCGTTTTGGCCGAAATATCATGGGATTGGATCTTACCGCCCCAATCTTCCACCAATAGGTTCATCTGCGCCAGGCCATCCTTGATCTTTTCTGGATTGGCCGTAGGCTTATCAATTTTGTTGATCGCAAAAATTATGGGAACCCCTGCCGCTTGCGCATGGCTTATGGCCTCTTTGGTCTGGGGCATAATATCATCATCCGCCGCAACTACAATAATTGCTATATCCGTAACCTGTGCTCCACGGGCACGCATTGCCGTAAAAGCCTCGTGACCGGGAGTATCCAAAAAGGATATCGTTTGACCATTTTCCAAAGTTACCCCGTAAGCACCAATATGCTGGGTAATTCCACCACTCTCCCCTGCAATTACATTTTCTTTTCTTATATAATCCAACAACGAGGTTTTACCGTGATCCACATGCCCCATTACGGTAACGATAGGAGCTCTTGGCTCCAAATCTTCCGGGGAATCCTCCGCCTCAACTATACTTTCCTCCAAATCGGCCGTTACAAATTCCACCTCATAACCAAATTCATCGGCCACAATGGACAAAGTTTCCGCATCCAGTCGCTGGTTCATGGTCACCATGATCCCAAGGGACATACAAGCCGATATGATCTTGGTAGTGGGCACATCCATCATTGTAGCCACTTCACTGGCGGTAACAAACTCGGTAACCTTTAAGATTTTACTTTCCAGTTCCTGTTGTTCCAGATCCTTTTCGGTTTGTTGTCGGTGCTGGTCACGCTTGTCCCTTCTATATTTGGCACCTTTTCCTTTTTTGGACTTCCCTTGAAGTTTTTCCAAGGTCTCCCTTACTTGTTTTTGCACATCTTCCTCCGTAGGCTCTACTTTGGCATTGGATACAAAACGTTGTCCGGGAGCCCTCCTTCCCACTGGCCCCCTTCCTTTAGCTTCTGCCGGGGGTCTTCCCGTAGATTCGGTACCGGGCTTGGTAACTATACGCTTTCTTCTCTTTTTTCTATCAGAGATATCACCGGATTTAGGTGCTTCTTTTTTCTTTTTGGGCTTTTCAAATTTGGTGAGGTCTATTTTGTCCCCCATAATTTTTGGTCCGCTCAACTTTTGATATTTGGTAGCAATGACCTCATTTTCACCGGATGTATCCTGTTCTACAGGAGATTCATCCTTAACCTCTTCCTTATCCGCCTTAACCTCTTCAAGTTTAACCGATTCCAGTTTTGGAGCCTCCTCTTCCTTCTTGGCCTCCACAACCTCCACTTTTTCGGGAACAGTTACTTTCGGCTCTTCCTTTACAATTTTTTCAGGGGTTTTTTCCTCTACTTTTTCCCCTATTTTCTCAGGAGCCTTTTCTTCAGTTTTTTCAGGAATTGCTTCTTCCGATTTTACCGGTTGAACAGGCGCTGCTTTTTTGCCCGCGTCCAAATCTATCTTTCCAATGGTTTTTGGACCGGCCAGCTCTACCCTTCCTTTGATAATATTATCTTTTTCAGCCCTCTTTTCCCTAGCAAGTTTCTTCTCTTCCTGCTCCTGTTCCAACTGTAATCGTATAGCTTCCTTCTCCTTCCTCTTTTCTTCACCCACCTCTTTGGACGCAACTTTCTTGCTCATGTCCGTTTGGAACTCGTCCAATAGAACCTGATATACCTCATTGGATATTTTGGTGGTAGGCCGTGCATCTATATCGTGCCCTTTGACCCCAGATAGTCTACCGCACGGTCCAATGAAATATTAAGTTCTCTTAGGACTTTATTAAGCCTTATCGTTGCATTATCCGCCATAAAAAAAAATTCCTATTCTGGTAATTTACTGCTAATATATAGTTTAATCTTCTAATTCTTCCTTAAGAATTCGCACAACTTCCAAAATTGTCTCCTCTTCCAAATCGGTTCTTTTCACCAAATCGTCCACATCCTGCTCCAAAACACTTCTGGCGGTATCCATACCAATTTTCTTAAATTCTTCAATGACCCATGCCTCTATTTCATCGGAAAACTCGGTAAGCTCAACATCTTCTTCCACACCTTCACGGAACACATCTATCTCATAACCGGTCAATTGCCCCGCCAAACGAATATTGTGCCCCCCTCTACCAATTGCCTTGGAAACTTCTTCCGGCCTAAGATATACCTGGGCGGTCATTTTTTCGTCGTTCAATTTTACCGAAGACACCCTTGCAGGGCTCAAAGCCCTCGTAACCAACAACTGCGGGTTACTGGTCCAATTTATTACGTCTATATTTTCATTGCCCAATTCACGGACAATTCCGTGGATCCTGGACCCCTTCATTCCCACACAGGCCCCTACCGGATCAATACGATCATCATAGGAATCAACGGCTACCTTGGCCTTTTCCCCCGGAATCCTCACCGCCTTCTTAATGGTTATCAAACCATCGAAAACTTCAGGGATTTCCTGAAAGAACAGCTGCTCCAAAAACAGGGGAGAGGTTCTGCTCATAATTATGGTAGGCTTATTGCCCTTAAGCTCAACACTCTCTATTATTCCACGTACATTATCGCCCTTTCTAAAGAAATCCGACGGTATCTGCTTATCCTTCGGCAAAATAATCTCATTTCCCTCATCATCCAAAAGAATAATGGCCTTATGCCTAATATGATGTACCTCTGCGGTATAAATCTCACCCTCAAGATCCTTAAATTGCTTGTATATCGTGGTGTTGTCGTGCTCGTGAATCTTAGAAATAAGATTTTGCCTTAAGGCCAAAATGGCCCTTCTTCCCAAGTCTATCAATTTTACCTCCTCGGACACATCTTCTCCTACCTCAAAATCAGGCTCAATTTTTCTAGCTGCGGAAAGCGATATCTCTTCGTTTGGATCTTCCACTTCCCCGTCTTCTACCACAACCCTGTTTCTCCAAATCTCCAAATCCCCTTTATCCGGATTTATAATGATATCGAAATTGTCATCGGAACCAAACTTCTTCTTTAACGCATTCCTAAAAACATCCTCCAAAATCGCCATTAGCGTTACCCTATCTATGAATTTATCATCTTTAAATTCCGAAAAAGATTCGATTAGCGCAATATTTTCCATTTTTGAACTACAATTAAAATTTTAATACAACTTTAGCTTCCTTAATATCAGAAATTGCAATTTGCTGCTTCTTCTGAACCGTAATTTTCCCTTTTCCTACGGGTTTGGGTTCCCTATCTTTCCACTCCAGGGTGATGCTGTCCCCGGAGGCCTCTGTTAACTTGCCTACAAACTCTCCGTCCCGGGTCTTGACTTCAAGCTTTCTACCTATATTTTTTGTGTACTGCCTGGGCATCTTGATCGGAGAAGCCGCCCCCGCAGAAGCCACTTCCAAGGAAAAGTCCTCTTCTTCCCTATCCAAATTATGTTCTATGGCCCTACTTACATTCATGCAATCCTGCAAGGTAACGCCTTGGTCACCGTCCAAGGTAATCTTTATTTTATTATCCGCAGAAATCGAAAAATCCAATAAAAAAAGTGATTGATTCCCCTTTAACGCTTCTTCCAAAAGTGCAGTAACCCTATCCTTCAACATATACTTCGGTTTTATTAAACACATGAACCCAAATCTGAAAATCGACTCCCTCAGGATATAAGACAAAGCTGTTCTTTACCGTGCCGTCCAATTATGTATAGTAATAAAAGAGGGGACAAAATGTCCCCTCATGAATACATTATATTCTTTCAGCACCGCAAATATACATATTTTTTAGATTCTACAACAATCTAAATCCAGATATTATGAAAAGACCATTTAGGGGCCAAACCCCAAAAGTGGTATCCGAATTGAAAAAGAAAGAACCAACGATCTCCATGTTCGTGTTCCGTCCATTTTTTCGCATCGCTCAAAAAAACGTAAAATTGAACGTACACCTTAAAAATAAAAAACCCGCAATCCATTAATACACAATGTTTTGCGGGAATTTATTAGTTGGCCTACTAGGACTCGAACCTAGAATGACTGGACCAAAACCAGTAGTGTTGCCAATTACACCATAGGCCAATACCTCATTTGAGCGTGCAAATTTAAAACAAAGTTTTATATGCACAAATATTTTTTGGCCATATTCCAAAAAAACAAAAAAAATTCCGTCACAACCCACAGTGTATCCGCTTGAACAACATAACAAACTGCTTGCCCAAAAGCTACCCCGCTTGGGATTGCCCTGATTGCTGCACTATTAAAGCCACTTTGCCCCATACATGTTAAAGGTTTATAAAATATATATCCCATTATATTTTTAAATTAGTAAATTCGCCCTTCGGACAAACGACAAACCGCATGTTTTCAAAAAATTTCAAAAAATGGGACACCATCATCGGATGGTTTATTTTTTTTATAGCCCTTATCACCTACGGGATAACCGTTGAGCCCACCAGCAGTTTTTGGGATGCCGGTGAATATATTTCAACAGCGGCCAAACTACAGGTAGGCCATCCACCAGGAGCACCTTTGCTACAAATGATCGGGGCATTTATGGCCATGTTTGCCCTGGAACCCACCCAGGTGGCCAAAATGGTAAACCTCGTTTCCGGGGTTTCCAGCGCCTTCACCATCCTTTTTATGTTCTGGACCATTACCAATCTCACCAGAAAACTTATATCCAAGAAAGAAGTGATTACCAACAGTAAGGCCATGGCCATTTTGGGAAGCGGTATCGTAGGCTCCCTGGCCTTCACCTTTTCCGATAGTTTTTGGTTCAACGCAACGGAAACGGAAGTCTATGCCATGGCCAGTTTAATCATGTCCCTTTTGCTCTGGCTAGGGTTAAAATGGGTAGACGATCTGGAAAATCCACGAGGCAATAAATGGATAATACTTATTTCCTTTGTAATCGGACTTACCTTTGGGATCCAGTTCATGGGATTCTTGGCAATACCCACGGTTGGTTTGCTGTATTACTTTAAGACCTATAAGACCACTACAATAAAAAATTTTCTATTGGCCAATATTATAGTAGTGGCCATATTGATGCTGGTCTATAAGTTTTCATTGACCTATGTGCTAAAGGTTTTTGGTTGGAGCGAGGTGTTTTTCATCAACACCATTGGCCTGCCATTTAACTCGGGGACCATTATCATGGGCCTCATATTTGTAGGTATCTTCTATTGGGGGTTACGCTACACACGCAACAACAACTACACCGCCGCAAATACGATTGTGCTTTGTTTAATGTTTTTATTTTTAGGCTTCTCTTCCTGGTTAATGCTCCCCATTAGGGCAAATGCCGATGTGGTAATCAATGAAAACGATCCCTCGGACGCGCGGTCTTTGTTGGCCTATTACAATCGCGAACAATACCCTGGGGTGGACAGCCCTTTTTATGGTGCCTATTACTCGGACAGTTTTGCCCCTGCCGGGGATGAAAAGGACGAGAAACCCAAATATGAAAAAGATTTAAAGACCGGAAAATATATCATTGTAAATAACTATAAGGATGCCCTACAAGGGCCAAATCCCAATCATGTAGGAATATTGCCCAGAATGTGGAGCGAACAAAATGCGGAGAACTATATGAAATATTTTGACCCGCTGACCTTTAAAATAAAATCCGACTATCTTGGAAACAACGAACTAAGGGAAGCCGTAAACCAATTTAAGGACGGCTACGCCAAAGGAGAAATAGACACTTCCCAATACATGAGATTCCTTAGGGAATTTAGTGAATATATAGATGTACAGCCCCCCACCTTAATGCAAAATATAAAATACATGTTCCAATTTCAATTTGGCTATATGTACTGGCGCTATTTTATGTGGAATTTTGTAGGCAAGCAAGATGATATTCAAGGTAAATATGACAACCATGGCAATTGGCTAAGTGGCATAAATTTTATTGATAGTACCAGATTGGGCAGTCAGGAGAACCTTCCTACCGACGTTAAGGACAACAAAGGCAGAAATACCTATTTCTTCCTTCCCTTGCTACTTGGTATCATTGGCCTAATCTTCCAGATAAGCAGAAACCCCAAACAGTTTTGGGCTTTGTTCGTATTTTTTATGTTTACGGGCATTGCCATCCAGTTCTATACCAATCCGGCCATTTTTCAGCCCAGGGAACGGGATTATTCCCTAGTGGGGTCCTTTTATGTTTTTGCCCTATGGATCGGCTTGGGCGTGTACGGACTTTTTGATGAGTTCCAAAAACTATTGAGCCCCAAAATACTGGCTCCGGGAATTACTGTTCTCTGCCTTTTGGCAGTACCCGGAGTAATGGCATTCCAAAATTGGGACGACCATGACAGATCCAATAGGTTTACCGCCAGATCTACGGCAAAGGCCTATCTGGAATCCACCAAGGAAGACTCGGGTGCCATTTTGTTCACTATTGGGGACAACGACACCTTCCCTCTGTGGTACGCCCAGGAGATTGAAAATTACAGAACGGACGTACGCGTTGTAAACACCAGCCTTTTTGCTACAGATTGGTATATTGACCAAATGAAAAAGAAAGCATATGAAAGTGACCCTATTCCCTCCCAACTTACCCACAACGAATACAAATGGGGATCTAGGGACGCCATATACTTTAACAAACTTACAGAAAGCAGATGGGACATAAAAGACTTTATGAATTGGGTGGGCAGTGACAAGGAACAAACCAAATTTAGAAGCATACTGCAGAAAAAAGGTGCGGATCTGAGCCAATATTCCGAAAGCAGTTTGGATGTTGTATATTATCCGACCAACAAGATCCGGGTTCCGGTAAATAAAAAAAATGTTTTGGAGAGCGGTCTGGTCAAAGAAAAAGATTCGGCACTAATAGTGGATTATATCGATATCGACCTCCCAAAAAGTGCCCTGCCCAAAAACCGGATCCTGATGTTGGATATCATTGCCAACAATGATTGGAAACGCCCCATTTATTTTTCCGGGGGAAGTTTTGATGCCGCAGAATACATTTGGATGAAGGATTATCTGCAATTGGATGGGCTGGCATACAAACTGGTTCCTATAAAGACAACGAACAGAAGCTCCTATGAGATGGGCAGAATTGACGCCGATCTTATGTACGACATTGTAAAAAAATGGGATTGGGGCAATGCGGGAAGCCCGGACATTTACCACGACCCCCAAACCCGTATACAAGCACTTACCTTTAGGGGCAACCTTGCCCGACTTACCGAATCCCTGATAGATGAAAATAAAATTGAAAAAGCGAAGGACGTGATCAATATTGCCATGGAGAATATGCCAGTTGAACATTTTGGGTATTATGCCTTTGTAGAACCGTTTATAGATGGATACTTCAAAGTTGGGGAAACCCAGAAAGCCAGGGATCTATTTCAAAAATTAAAAAACATTTATCAGGAACGATTGGATTATTACGCCAATTTACCATTTGAGGAACAGCGAATGTTCCTGGACGAAATTATTCCCGACCTGGATGCCTACAGCAGAAATATCGATATTTTGATCACCAATCAGGATAAGGGAAATGCTGAAAAGGAAACCCTCATCTTCAATGAATACATAGGGAAGTTTGAGCGTTTCTACCGCAACGACCCCATGGAAGAGATACAAACCCCATCCCCCAATCCCGATCTATTGGATTCTTCCGCTATAGATACCATACCGGAAGAACAATTGGACAGTATAACGGTTCCTGAATAGAAAGCATAAAAAAACCGAGAAATTCATCTCGGTTTTTTTATATCCCTTAAGTCAATTATATATATTCATTGAGTATCCCTATAAGGGTATTTGCATCCTGCTCCCCGCTTTGCCTCCAAACCATTTCCCCTTTCTTATATATCATCAAAGTCGGCAGGCCTTTCACCCGCAATGCCTGGGAAAGCTCCTTATTCTTGTCCACATCAATTTTGATTACCTTGCCCTTATCGCCCAAGGCAGCCGCAACGTCCCTAAGTACAGGGTGCATGGCTGTTGACTGTTCGTTCCACTCGGCATAAAAATCCAATAGCACCGGAACATTGATATCAATTAATTCACCAAATTTAGACATATAGTATACAATGGATTATAAATCAAAAATAAGAAAAAATGTTAAAATACAACTAGAGCTGTCATTTTTGTAGCCAAGACAATAGTTAAAATCACGTTAACGACCTCTTTTTTAGGGTAATTACGGTAATTTCGGGCCATATGCCCACTCTTCCGGGAAACGCAAAGTAACCAAATCCACGGTTTACGTTTATCCATTCTCCCTGTTCCCCATAGATTCCGGCCCAATGTTTATACCTCCTTTTAATAGGGCTCCATTTCACCCAGCCGGGAATTTCGATGCCCATCTGCATCCCATGGGTATGTCCGCTAAGCGTGAGCTGGTAACGGGTATCACTTTTTAGGACCCGATCTTCCCAATGGGTAGGGTCGTGGCTCATCAGTATCTTAAAATCGTCCCTATCGATATGAACGGATGCCTTATCAAGGTCGCCAACCTGCTTAAATCCCCGGCCCCAATTCTCCACGCCCACCAGTGCTATCTTATCCGCCCCCCTACTTAGATATCTGCTCTCGTTCAGCAAGGGCTCAAATCCCATTTCCTTTTGATACCGTAAAAGGGTATCCAAGTTTTCGGATTTCAGTCTTTCTGATTCCCATGGTATATAATCCCCGTAATCATGATTGCCCAACACGGAGTATTTACCATCCGGGGCCTGCAATTCGGAAAAAATGGATTTCCAAGGAATCAGTTCGTCCGCGGTATTGTTCACCATATCTCCCGTAAATACGATCACATCGCTCTTTTGCTGGTTAATAAGGTCTACCCCGTATCGTATCCTATCCCTATTATCAAAGCTTCCACAATGGATGTCCGATATTTGGGTAACCTGATAGCCATCGAAACTATCGGGCAGGTCGTCAAATTCGAGCTCGTACCGCAAGACCTTATAGTTATATTTTCCCCGGTACATACCGTAGAGCAGGGCCGAAAAGGGAATACTTGCCAAACCAAGCCCCAATACACTTAAAAATCGTCTTCTCGAAGACAAGGAAAACTGCGAGGAGACCCCTATATACCGTTGATAGGAGGCGCTTATAAACCTAAGGACATCATCCATAAATATAAAGGAAAAGGCAATACCCTGAAACACCATCAATGCCACAAAAAAACCAACGGAATAGACTTTGGCTATATTATTGGGATCACTGAAGAGAACTCCCACCTTAGGGCCGTTAAGAAAATGAAATACAAAATTTCCCATGACCAACATAGATATCCCCAGGAACACATAGGCTATCCAATTGGATTTGGTGGCCACCTTTATAAGCTCAAAGGTATAATAGGCCAGAACGGCATAAACTATAATAATGATAGACCAACGCAACATCGCTATTTCTTTTTTAAAGTGATTACGGTAATTTCGGGCCATATCCCCACTCTTCCCGGATATCCCAAAAATCCAAAGCCACGGTTTACATTGATCTTCTGCCCCATTTCTTCGTACACCCCCGCCCAATATTTATACCTCCATTTGGCCGGACTCCATTTGATCCATCCCGGGATCTCTATCCCAAATTGCATCCCATGCGTATGTCCGCTTAAAGTGAGATGATAGTGATAATCATCTTTCAACACCTGATCCTCCCAATGGGACGGGTCATGGCTCATTAGAATTTTAAAATCATCCTTGCCTATATTGGAAACCGCCTTTTTAAGGTCGCCGGCCTTCTTAAAGCCTCCCCTGCCCCAATTTTCAACCCCTATCAAAGCAATCCTATCCTCCCCCTTCCGTAAATACCGACTATCGTTCAGCAAGAGATCAAAACCCATTTCCTTTTGCATATTTTTAAGATCGGTCAAATTATTGCTCTTGGCTTCTTCGGTTTCCCAGCTTACGTAATCGCCATAATCGTGGTTCCCCAAGACGGAAAACTTACCATCCTTTGCACTCAAAGTCGAAAAAAGGTCTTTCCACGGCAACATTTCCACCGCCATATTATTTACCATATCTCCCGTAAAAAGCAGCACATCACTCTTTTGCTTATTTATCAAATTTATGGCATATTCAATTTTCTCCCTATTGTCAAAACTACCACTGTGCACATCCGATATTTGGGTTATTTGATACCCATCAAAGCTATCTGGCAGATCATCAAATTCCAAATGGTATTTAAGCACTTTAAAATTATACTTCCCCTTTACCATACCATACAACAATGCCGAGAATGGCAAAGCGGCAATACCCATGGCCAGGGTACTTAAAAAACGTCTTCGCTGGGGAAGGCTAAATTCTTTGGTCCCCCCAAATATTTTGTGATGGCCCGCAGAAAGAAATCTGAAAATATCCTCGGAAAATAAAAACACAATGGTGATCACCATAAAGGAAAGCATGGCCAGCAAAAGGCCAAAAGCATAACTTTTTGGCACATTCAACACCCTACCGGGGGCATCGCCCATGGTAAACTGATAGATAAAATTCCCTAAAACAAAAAGTGATAATACTATATAGGCATAATATACCCATGGGTAGCGGGTAGCGGCCTTTATGGCTTGTAATGAATAAATTCCAAGCGTTATAAAAATGATAGTAAATACAATCCAGCGCAGCATTTCTATTTTTTTATAAAGATATTGGTTTCAAATCCATTGATCCGTTTTTTATTTTTCTTTAACTAAGCGGACCACTTCCTTCAAGATGTCCAAATTGCTGATGGCTATTTCGTCATCCCTAAGAAAACCGGGACTGCTCATTGGAATTATAGATGTACGGCCCAGTGTTTTATGAAATTTTACCCCGGACAAATGCACCGCTGCAAATCCCTTCTTCTTAAATTCCAATACATTGGTATCCCGTATGCCCCCTCCTGGCATAATAACACAGCCCTTGGATTCTTTTAAAAGTTTGATCAATAGGTCCATCCCATTTACCGAAGAATTTTGTTGCCCAGAACTCAGTATGGTATCCACTCCCAATTCCTGCAATTGCCCTAGAGCAGCCACAGGATCCCCAACCCAATCAAAAGCCCTATGAAAAGTAAATTGCAATGGCCCGGATACCTCTATCAATTCTTTGGTTCTTTCATAGTCCAAGCTAAAATCCTTGGACAGCACCCCGGAAACAATGCCATCAAAACCAAGCTCCGTACACAGGACAATATCCCTTTTCATTATTTCAAATTCCAAATGGGAATAGGTGAAATCGCCACTTCTGGGTCTTATCAGCACATTTACGGGGATGGAAATATGTTCCCTTACCAGTTGCAACAGTCCCAAAGAAGGGGTTATCCCGCCTACGGCAAGTTCGGTACACAATTCAATTCGGTCAGCACCAGCTTCTTGGGCATTTAGGGCAGATTCTAAAGAATTGGCACATACTTCTACAATCATATTTCTTATATTTAGAGCCTTAAAATTAAGTAACACTATCTTATGAAATGAGCAAACAAAATTATTTTTTTGCATCCCTCCCGATAATTATCGGGACAAAATAATTAAATTCCATACCTGCCCGATGATCGTTAAAAAATATTGATGACAGGCTTGAGCGGAGCGGTTAATTTATGCAAAAAAATTTGTTGCCCACATTTTCGTATTTAAATAGATGATAAGAGCCGTAATAATCCTTGATATCAATAAAAATGTTTAATGGCGAATTACATCTGACCAATAAAAGCAAATAAAAAACCAACAGATGAAAAGAAGAAATTTCCTTAAAAATTCCACCCTAAGTACTGCCGGGATTATATCGGCACCGCTTTTCGCATCATATCAAGAAACAAAAAAGGAATTATCGCCCATATCGGAAGACATGGAAAAGGTAAAGCCTATTGTAATCTGCACCTGGAATTTTAAAAATGCCACTGCCAAGGCATGGGAGGTTTTGAAAAATGGAGGCTCTTCCCTGGATGCCGTAGAGCAGGGGGTAATGGTAGAGGAGGCCGATCTTGGCAACGAGACGGTAGGCAATGGCGGAAGACCGGACAGGGACGGCCATGTTACCTTGGATGCCTGCATTATGGACAAGGATGGAAACTGTGGCGCGGTACTGTGCATGGAAAATATTGCCCACCCCATATCGGTTGCCAGAAAGGTTATGGAAGATACCCCACATGTAATGTTGGCCGGAAAGGGAGCAGAAAAATTTGCCTATGAAAAGGGGTTCCCCAAAACGAACCTACTAACGGAAAAGGCAAAAAAGGATTGGCTGGAATGGAAGAAAAAATCCAAATACGAAACCATCATCAATATAGAAAACCACGATACCATAGGCATGCTTGCCATTGACAAAAATGGAGATATCGCAGGGGCCTGCACTACAAGCGGAATGGGCTATAAAATGGCCGGGCGTGTTGGTGATTCCCCAATAATAGGTGCCGGACTGTTTGTGGACAACGAAGTTGGCGGGGCAACGGCCACAGGGGTCGGGGAAGAAGTGGTAAGAACGGTAGGCAGCTTCTTGATCGTAGAGCTTATGCGCCAAGGAAAATCGCCACAAGAGGCATGCGAGGAAGGGGTTAGACGAATCATGGAAAAGAACAAGGGCAGGAGGGATTTTCAAATTGGGTTTATCGCCATCAATAAGAAAGGGGAAACCGGAGGTTATTGCATACATCCCGGGTTTAGCTATAGCCAATATAACCAGACGGGACAAAGCAATAATCCGACGGAGACCTTTTTGAAATCCTAATTATCAATTTCACAATATCCAAATCCTATCAAGAACCAAATATAATGGCCGAACAAAAAAGACTTTTCTTACTTGATGCATATGCCCTCATTTTTAGGGGATATTACGCACTGATAAAAAACCCTAGAATAAACTCCAAGGGAATGGACACCTCCGCTATCATGGGATTCATGAATTCACTATTGGATGTAATAAGAAGGGAAAGACCAGACCATTTGGCCGTTTGTTTTGACAAGGGAGGAAGCACTGACCGAACCGAAATGTTCGCCGAATACAAGGCCAACAGGGATGCCACACCTGATGCCATCAAAATTGCCGTGCCTTATATTCAGGATATATTAAAGGCCATGCACATCCCAGTGGTGGAATTGGAAGGAATGGAGGCCGATGATATTATTGGAACCTTGGCCAAACAGGCGGAAAAAGAAGACTACAAGGTATATATGGTTACCCCGGACAAGGATTTTGGACAATTGGTATCCGAAAATATATTTATGTACCGCCCTGCAAGATTGGGCAATGGCATAGAAATTTGGGGCATCCCCGAAGTACAAAAACGCTTTGGTGTTGAACGTCCGGAACAGGTCATAGATTATTTGGGGATGATGGGCGATGCCAGTGACAATATTCCCGGACTCCCTGGGGTGGGCGACAAAACGGCCAAAAAATTTATTGAGGAATTTGGTTCCATGGAAAATTTACTGGCCAATACGGATAAGCTCAAAGGCAAAATGAAAGAGAAAATCCAAGAAAATGCCGCCTTGGGCCTCCTGTCCAAAAAACTGGCGACAATATTTGTGGATTGCGATGTAACTTTTGATGCCAAAGATTACGAACTCTCCATGCCAGATGGCGAAAAAGTACAGGAGATTTTCGAAGAACTGGAATTCCGAAGACTTAAGGACCAATTCCTAAAACTCTTTTCGTCCGAATCGGATAAGGATGAAACAGAGGAAGGCCGGCAAGGGTCAGGCCTTGTTTCCAAAAATAAACAAACAGAGGCCGGAGGCGGCCAGTTTTCACTTTTTGGTGGCGACGGACAACTTGGCGGGGGAACAATAAGGGAAGTTTCCAGTAGAAAAAGCATTAAGGACGTTCCCCACGTATACCAGAGTGTTCTTCCCGGGATGTCCATGCAGCTTTTTGTGACGAATTTAATGAAACAAACCTCCGTATGTTTCGACACCGAAACCACTGGGTTAAATCCGCTTACCGCAGAGTTGGTGGGTATAGCCTTTAGCTGGGAGGCAGGAAAAGGGTTCTATGTTCCCTTTCCCGAAGACCGGTCCAAGGCCCAGGAAATCATTGAACAACTAAGACCTTTTTTTGAAGCGGAAGGCATAGAAAAAATTGGACAAAACTTAAAATATGACATCAAAGTACTGAACAAATACAAGGTCCCCATAAAGGGGAAGTGTTTCGACACTATGCTGGCCCATTACCTTATTAATCCGGATATGCGCCATAATATGGATGTACTGGCGGAAACCTATTTAAACTATACCCCAATTTCCATAACCGAACTCATAGGCAAAAAAGGAAAGAACCAACTGTCTATGCAGGATGTGCCCTTGGAACAACAAACCGAATATGCCGTAGAGGATGCCGATATCACCTTTCAATTGGCACAGCACTTTCGGCCAGAATTGAAGGAGGCCAGTACCGAAGAATTATTCAACAATATAGAGATTCCCCTACTACATGTCCTTGCCGATATGGAGCAAGAGGGGATCAAACTGGACAAGGCCTTTTTAAATTCACTTGCCAAGGAACTGGACAACGATATCAAAAATCTGGAATTAAAGATCTACAGGGAAGCCGGGGAGGAATTCAATATTGCTTCGCCAAAACAATTGGGAGAAATACTATTTGAAAAACTAAAACTGGTAGACAAACCAAAAAAGACCAAAACAGGTCAATATTCCACAGCCGAAGATGTGCTCTCCTATCTGGCCAAAGACCATGAAATAATTCAGAGCGTGTTGGATTATAGGGGACTCAGCAAACTGAAGAGCACCTATGTGGACGCCCTACCGGAACAAATCGAGGAAAGTACAGGCCGGGTACATACGGACTATATGCAAACAGTTGCCGCCACAGGAAGATTGAGCAGCAACAACCCCAACTTACAAAACATCCCCATTAGAACGGAACGGGGAAGACAGGTTAGGAAGGCATTTATTCCAAGAAACGAAAACTACACCTTATTGGCTGCAGATTATTCCCAAATAGAATTGCGGATTATTGCTGCACTCAGCGATGAGTCTACCATGATAGAAGCCTTTAAAAATGGGGAGGATATTCACGCCTCCACGGCGTCCAAGGTATTTAACGTTCCCATAAAGGATGTTACCAGAGAACAGCGAAGCAACGCCAAGACCGTGAATTTTGGAATTATATACGGGGTATCCGCATTTGGGTTGAGCAACCAAACCAACCTATCCAGGGCGGAAGCCAAGGAGCTCATAGAAACCTATTACAAAACCTACCCCAAATTGCGTAATTATATAAACGAACAAATAGAATTTGCCAGGGAAAATGGCTATGTTCAGACCGTGTTGGGAAGACGAAGATACCTTAAGGACATAAACGGCAGTAATGCCATAGTGCGCGGAGCCGCGGAACGCAACGCCGTTAATGCCCCTATTCAGGGCAGTGCCGCCGACATCATTAAAATTGCAATGATCAAAATCCACAAAAAATTGAAAGAAGGAAAATACTTGAGCAAGATGCTCCTACAGGTGCATGATGAATTGGTGTTCGACGTATATAAACCCGAATTGGAAGAATTAAAGGCCATGATAAAGACCGAAATGGAAAACGCCTACGAATTGTCCGTACCCTTGGATGTAGAATTGGGGATTGGAAATAATTGGCTGGAGGCCCACTAAGGTAGTTGGCAGTTGCAGTGGGCAGTAGTCAGCCTATTGCCGAAAGCTTAGAGCCCAAAACTTAAAAAGATTTTTATTTTCTCTTAAAGATAAGCTGCCCCCCCGCATTTAAATTGGGGATATCAAGATCGGCCGCATCCACGGTCATCACATCGCCTTCTATAGCTATGCTAACAGACACCTCCTGCCAATCTTCATCCGTATAAGTTAGTTTGCCTTCGGCATACACATAAACTGTGGTTTCGGTATCCTTTTCGGTAGGACAGGGAATATCAAAACCGTTTCCTTCGGAATTCAAACCAATTTCCAGATACTGAATGGAGTTCTCAATGGTGACAGTTAAATCCTGTTTAAAATCAAAACTCAGCACATAACACTCCTTTGCCGTTAAAAAGGCCAATAAATCCCTCGCATTTTTTTCGTCATTACTGGCCGTATCATTGTTAACCTTAAGTTCATAGGCCTGCCACACCCCTACTATAGAATCCTCTTCGGAGTTGTTGTCATCACTATCCGAAGAACAGGAAAAGAAAAGCCCAACAACTAGTAAAAGTGTTAAAAAATTAATATTCACCTTTCTATAAAATTTACATTGTTTTAAAAGCTAACGTATTACAAAACAAATTAGTATCCCATAAACACCAACCATTAAAAAGGAAACCCTATCTTGCCCGAAAGAAAAACCCAAAAACTAAACTCCCGATACTTTATAAATAAAATCCAAGCCCCCATTTTTGACACCATTGCCATTTAATAAAAAACACTCATTTCACCGCTTCGAATTTACAGCAAAAAAAAGCCCTACAGTAAACAAAACCCAATAATTGGCAATACAAAGTACACTTCAATTTGGGGATATTGGAAAAAACAACAAAATAATAAGAAACAACCATTTGGAATTCAACTTAATAATTGTACATTTGCAGCCCGTTAATCGGGATTGAAGTGTTTAATCAATAAATATATTAGTGTGGATACATTAAGCTACAAGACGATTTCGGCCAATAAGGCGACCGTTGAAAAACAATGGTTACTAGTTGACGCTGAAGGAGAAACATTGGGCCGTCTTGCTTCTAAAGTAGCGCAGTTACTTAGAGGGAAGTACAAGCCTAGTTTTACACCACATGTTGATTGTGGGGATAATGTTGTTATTATCAATGCAGAAAAAATCAACTTGACCGGAAAGAAATGGGACTCAAAGACCTACATTCGCCACACCGGTTACCCAGGAGGCCAGAGGTTTACAACGGCTAAAGAAATGTTGGCCAAGGATCCAGCGCGTATAGTAGAGAAGTCGATAAAAGGGATGTTGCCCAAAAACAAATTGGGTGCAGAGCTATTTCGCAATCTAAAGGTATATGCCGGTGCAACCCACAACCAAGAAGCACAAAAACCAACAGCAATTAACTTAAACGATTTTAAGTAATGGAAATGATTCATAAAATTGGTAGAAGAAAAACTGCGGTTGCCAGAGTTTATGTTACTGAAGGAAATGGTAACATTACTATTAACAAAAGGGACTTGAGCAACTATTTTCCTACAGCAACATTGCAGTACAAAGTAAAGCAACCATTTACCCTGACCAACAATGAAGAAAACTTCGATGTAAAAGTCAATGTTTATGGTGGTGGTATTACCGGTCAGGCAGAAGCCGTTCGTTTGGCACTGTCCAGAGCCTTGTGCGAATTGGATGCTGAGAACAGATCGGTCCTTAAACCGGAAGGTCTTTTAACTAGGGACCCAAGAATGGTTGAGCGTAAGAAATTTGGTCAGAAAAAGGCCCGTAAGAAATTCCAGTTCTCCAAACGTTAATACTGTATTAACATATCAACTACTGAAATACGGCAATGTTCCCGATGTATATCGGAAAAAAATTGACAGATTCGGTATAATTTTTTAATTGTTCATTGAAAACCCTTGTCATAGGGTAAGTAATCATCCAGAATTAACATGGCGTTCTTCCTTGAGAGAAAACTAAATGTATTTCAATTCTGGATAAATTAGTTTAGCATCTAAATATTAAAGGCTACCTGAAGGTACCACTTTAATATTGCTAATTCAAAGGAACGTAAACTAAAAAACAAAAATGGCAAACAAAGTTGAAGTAAAAGACCTTTTAGAGGCAGGTGTGCATTTTGGCCACCTTACCAGAAAATGGAATCCGAACATGGCTCCCTATATCTACATGGAGCGTAACGGTATTCACGTTATCAATCTTTATAAAACAGTTGCAAAATTGGAAGAGGCCAACGAGGCTCTTAAAAAAATTGCAGCTTCAGGCAGAAAAATACTTTTCGTAGCTACCAAAAAACAAGCAAAGGACATTGTGGCCGAAAAAGCAAGCAATGTAAACATGCCCTACATCACTGAAAGATGGCCAGGTGGTATGTTGACCAATTTCGTTACTATTCGTAAAGCCGTCAAAAAAATGGCTTCCATTGATAGAATGAAGAAAGACGGCACCTTTAATACACTTTCCAAAAAAGAGCGTTTACAAGTTGATCGTCTGCGCTCTAAGTAGGAAAAGAACCTAGGTTCCATTTCTGAAATGACACGTCTACCGGCAGCATTGTTCATTGTTGACACCATGCGCGAGCACATCGCTGTAAAGGAGGCACAAAAATTGAACATTCCAATTTTTGCCATGGTAGATACCAATTCCGATCCACGTCCAATCGATTTTATAGTACCGTCCAATGATGACGCCTCCAAATCTATCGAAGCTATTATGGCATCTGTCACTGCCGCTATTGCCGAAGGATTGACTGAACGCAAATCCGAAAAGCAAACTGAGAAGGAAGGCGGGGAAGAAACAAAGCCGAAAGAAAAAAAAGCCAAGGTAGCCCCAAAAGAAAAAGATACTGAAAAAACTGGTTCCACTGGAGACGACCTTACCAAAATAGAAGGTATTGGACCAAAGATTGCTGAAATTTTCCAAGAAGCGGGCATCAACACTTATGCCGACCTTGCGGACAAATCAGAAGATGACCTTAAGGACATCTTAGCCGAGTCCGGCCCAAAATACGCTTCCAAAAATCCAGCATCATGGCCCAAGCAGGCGCAAATGGCCGCCGATGGCAATTGGGATGAATTGCAGGAATGGCAGGATAACGTTAAGGGAGGAATAGAGTAATCCCCCCTTTTTACTTAAAACAGAATATAAATTTAACATTAACCTGAAATTAGGACCATATTGCAATCTTATTTTTAGGTGAAAATTAAAACAGAATAAAATGGCTAAAATTACCGCCGCTGAGGTAAACAAACTAAGACAAACAACCGGTGCCGGCATGATGGATTGCAAAAATGCATTGGTGGAAGCAGAAGGGGATTTTGATCTGGCAATTGAAATCTTGCGTAAAAAAGGACAAAAAGTTGCCGCCAAAAGAGCGGACCGTGATTCTTCGGAAGGAGCAGCTATTGCGAAAGTAAATGCAGACAACACAACCGGCGTCATCATTTCATTGAACTGTGAAACCGATTTCGTTGCAAAGAACGACTCTTTTGTTGCCTTGGCCAACGATTTGGCAGACCTGGCCCTAAATTTTGACACTAAAGAAGCATTCTTGAATGCCGATTACAAAGGAATTAGCGTACAGGATAAACTTACTGAACAAACCGGTGTTATTGGCGAGAAAATTGAAATAGGCGGGTTCAGCAAACTTACCGCTCCATTTGTTGGTTCGTACATTCATGCCGGAAACAAAATAGCTACTTTGGTAGGACTTTCCGCTGCGGTTGAAGGAGCAGATATTGCTGCCAAGGATGTGGCCATGCAGGCGGCCGCTATGAACCCGGTAGCCCTGAACGAAGAAGGGGTAGACCAATCGATTATTGACAAAGAAATCGAAATCGCCAAAGATCAATTACGCCAGGAAGGAAAACCGGAAGCCATGTTGGATAACATTGCCAAAGGTAAATTGAACCGTTTCTTCAAGGACAATACTTTGGTAAACCAAGATTTTATTAAGGACAGCAAACTAAGTGTAGCCCAATATGTAAAGTCCGTTGATTCCAAACTGGAAGTAACAGGATTTAAAAGGGTAGCTTTAGGATAATCCTTAAATACCTAACCTAAAAAAACGCCTTTACAATTGTAAAGGCGTTTTTTTATGCGTTAAAATCAAATTATAAATCAGCCCTTCAACCAGGCTTCCCTCAACCTAAGCTGCTTGTCCGAGGCCCCTTCCACAGGAACCAAATTAACTACATCCATGGTAGGGACCCCAACTTTTCCGGTCAAGGTAATTTCTTTATCCCCTCTCTGTACCACCATAACAATTTCCTTATCCGGATCCCAATTTAAACTCTGCCCTATGAGTAATCGAATATTTACGAGATTGGTCAATTTACCATCAACACTTTTAATGATATCCCCTCCCTGGGCCCCCAAACTATTGAAAAAGCTGTTCAACGGTATTCCTTCCCTTACAAAAATGGCATTGTCATTGGCAGGATCCACATCTATGTAGGGTATCTCCCCATCAAAAAAATAATCGGTAGACCGCTCCTGCCCGGTTGCCACAAGGCCCACTTTTTTCCAGTAGACATCATAGTCTATTGGCGTACCCCCAATAACATGGGCATCAAAAAATCCCCTTATTTCCGGATACGTCATAGCCACAATTTCATCGATCAGTTCACCATCCTCAAATGGTTTGGAATTCCCATATTTTTTGGAAAGCTCCTTCATCAACCACAAAACACCTTTTTCCCCTCCACTCAATTCCCTAAGATTAATATCCAAAGCCATATTTATCAGTGCTCCTTTTTCATAAACGTTGATATAATTCTCCTTGTAAGGCTCCTCCAATATATTTTTGCTCATCACGGTAAAGGACATACTATCATCATAGGTCCTGGATCTCTCTACCTTCTCCATAAGCCTTTGATAAAAATCCTCCTCGCCAATCAATCCTTGTTGAATCTGGAAAAGATTTGCAAAATATTCGGTAGTCCCTTCATACATCCATAAGTGCATGGACATTTTAGGGTGATTAAAATCAAAGTACTGTATTTCATTGGAATGGATCGTCAGGGGCGTAACAATATGAAAAAACTCATGGGCTACCGTATCAAAAATGGCTTCTTCCAATCGCTCTTTCGATATTTGTTCAGGCATTACCACCACGGTAGAAGTATGGTGTTCCAATGCTCCAAAACCTGTAGCGTCATTATCCTCCATATTGGAAAGATAAAGGATAATGGTATAGTGCTTGGTACTATTGATATCTCCCAAAAAAGCCTTTTGACCCCGCATCATTTTCTCCATTCCGGCCTTTAGGGCAGCGGCAGTAAAATGACCGTTGGGAGAATAGACACTCAGGGTTACCTCTATAT
Organism: Flavobacteriaceae bacterium; assembly: GCA_041392165.1. Classification (GTDB taxonomy): domain Bacteria; phylum Bacteroidota; class Bacteroidia; order Flavobacteriales; family Flavobacteriaceae; genus Arenibacter. The sequence continues at coordinate 765,957 of JAWKMN010000001.1, read as the reverse complement.
CGTTTACCTGAAATGTTTCTATACTAGGGCTGGAGTACATGATAGGGTTATCTATCACCTCAAAGTAACGATTGGCCACAAAAACGTCTGTCTCCGGCCTATTTACATCCTGTATTCTCTTAAACAGGGAAGTTACCGGCTCCAATCCGTCCGGCGCAGAGATTTCCAGAGAATATGGAATTTCCTGAAGTCCATCAAAATACCCCACAAAGCCATGGAGATTTAACATAAAATTCTTCCCCTTAAGAATATTGGTCCCCGAGGGCGAAAAGACAGGCTCACTAACCTCATTCTCGGTATCATAGGTATCGTTCACCCAATAATCAACTTTATCCAAATCCTTGGCATTGACAATCCTCCAAGTATTCTCATCCAGCTTATCCACTTTTAATTCCCTTCCCTCGTAATCCAAGGCCTTGAATTGCTCTATGTATTTTCCATAATTATCGTCGCTATAGGTACCCGGTACCGTTTTGGGAATAAAAAAAGAAATCGTATCGGTTGTAAAAGTAGCAGGGTCCAAAACCACATTTACTTTATCTTCCACAACATTGATCAAATCGATTTTTGCAATTATGGAAGCCTCCTCGGCCGATACCAAGTTCTTAGTGGTACCACACCCTTGGAGCACCAAAAGTACCACTCCCATAACCCTTAATTTTTTGATCATCCCTACTGTATTTGTCATTTTTTGTTGATTTAATGTGTGTTTCCCCAAAATACCAAAGTCCCAAAAAGTAAACATATATCGGTAAAAAGCATTTTACCTCCATAATTGGATAGAACTATGATAACGGACGCAAGATTATAAAAATAAATCTAGCTCTCCATAGGTATTAGGAAATAATTAAGGATAGATGAATCGTCCGTACCAAGTGCCTCCATAAATATTTTTGATTATTTTTGCATGAAATTTAATCAACATCGGGATGCAATACAAAAGAATACTTTTAAAACTGAGCGGGGAAGCCCTTATGGGCACTAAGCAATACGGCATAGATGCACAGCGCTTATCTGAATATGCCGAGGAAATCAAAGAAGTTGTAGATAAAGGTATAGAAGTTGCAATTGTAATAGGTGGTGGCAATATTTTCAGGGGATTGGCAGGAGCCAGTAATGGAATGGACAGGGTGCAAGCCGACCATATGGGGATGCTGGCTACGGTGATAAATGGATTGGCCCTTCAAAGTGCCTTGGAATTACAGGGAGTACAGACCAGGTTACAATCCGCCATAAAAATAAACGAGGTAGCCGAACCTTTTATTAGAAGGCGTGCCATGAGACATTTAGAAAAAGGCAGGGTAGTTATTTTTGGTGGCGGTACCGGAAATCCGTATTTCACTACCGATTCCGCTGCCGTATTAAGGGCCATAGAAATCGAAGCCGATGTAATTTTAAAAGGAACCCGGGTAGACGGTATCTACACCTCCGATCCAGAGAAAGACAAAACAGCCACCAAATTTGACACGATAACCTTTAAAGACGTATTGACAAAGGGACTTAAAGTTATGGATACCACAGCTTTTACCCTAAGCCAAGAAAACGAATTGCCGATCGTTGTTTTTGATATGAACAAAAAAGGCAACCTAATAAAGTTGGTTTCCGGAGAAAATATTGGCACGGTCGTAAATCTATAGTTTTGGCACTATTTGTGTTAAATCAAATAAAAAACAACATATGAACGAAGAAATTAAATTTATACTGGATGCCACCAAGGAAGGGATGGACAATACTATAGCGCACCTTGAAAAAATGTTCTTAAAAATTAGGGCAGGAAAAGCTAGTCCGGTAATGCTATCCAGTGTAATGGTGGAATATTACGGCTCCCCCACCCCTTTGTCCCAAGTTGCCAATGTGAATACCCCAGACGCAAGAACCTTGTCCGTTCAGCCCTGGGAAAAAAACATGCTACATGAAATAGAAAAGGCCATCATGAATGCCAATCTTGGATTTAATCCTATGAACAATGGCGATTTCGTAATTATCAACGTACCTCCCCTAACCGAGGAAAGAAGAAGGGACTTGGTAAAACAAGCAAAGGCAGAAGCGGAAGATGCCAAGATCGGTGTCCGCAATGCCCGTCAGGAAGCCAACAAAGAAATCAGGGGCCTGGAAGTGTCCGAAGATCTACAAAAGAACGCAGAGACCGATGTACAGGCACTTACCGATAAGTATATAAAAAAGATCGATGTCTTTTTGGAAGCCAAGGAGGCGGAAATCATGAAGGTATAATCCTTCTAATAGTTCTTGAATAAAGGGAGCGGCCTTTGGGCCGCTCCCTTTATTTTTCCAAATCTTCAACCCAATAAACCAGCTCGACACGTAGCGCACGGGGCATAAGAACTAAGATACAAGACGACACAACCCCATACTGGGGATCGTGATGTCTATAAAGCCAAAACTAGGGCAGGCCCCGGGGAATCCCAATCATCCGAACCCCAAAATTGCAATTCCTATGGCAACAACTTTTATAGTTCATTAAATTCGTTGGCACACCCGCTACTATTTAGTCCCGGCATCCTAGGAACAATAACAATCATTCTCTACCTTTGCGCTCGAATAATTTTAGAATCCGAAAGACTTATATAAATCATAACGGTCCATTGATTTATTTAAGGTTTATATACCAAATCGGCATTCTGAAATAAGACGTTTCACTAGATGGTTGCAAAGTTAACGCGAGGATTTTGGGCAAAAGTAGCACGAATAATACTTAGGAACAGAATTATAATTCTAGTCCTATTGACCATTATGACCATTTTTATGTCCCTGCAATGGGACAAAATGAGATTTTCCAATTCACAGGCCAACCTCCTTCCCGATCACCACCCCGTAAACCTGGAATATCTTTCCTTTCTAAAACAATTTGGGGAAGAAGGCAATGTAGTGGTTTTGGCCGTAAAGGACAGTGCCCTATTTACCCCTAAAAAATTCAACCGTTGGAACAAGCTCAGCAAACAACTGGGGGCTTTCCCTGAGGTAGATTTTGTATTGTCTACGGATAATTTACAAGAACTTGTAAAAGACACTGTAAAACAAGAATTTGTTATGCAGCCTTTTATTAAACAAGCCCCAAAAACCAAAAAGGAAGTAGATAGCCTAACAGCCCACCTTTTTAACGATCTTCCTTTTTATGACAATCTCATCTACAATAAAAAAACGCACACCATACGCAGCGTTATTTATTTGGACAAAGACATTGTCAATACCTCTGTCCGCAAAGACTTTATATTGGAAGACCTATCCAATTTGGTCAATAATTTTGAAAAGGAAACCGGCCTAAATGTGCATATTTCGGGCATGCCGTACATTAGGACCATGAATTCCCAAAATATCATAGATGAAATTGGAAAGTTTATTCTTGCGGCGCTAGGGGTCACTTCCCTGATCTTCTTTTTCTTTTTTAGGAGTTTTAGGGCCACTATTATTTCCATGTTCGTAGTAATCATAGGGGTCATGTGGGCTTTTGGTATCTTGGGCCTATTACAATATGAAATTACGGTACTTACCGCGCTAATTCCGCCATTGATAATCGTTATTGGTATTCCCAACTGTATCTTCCTGATCAATAAATACCAACAAGAAGTAAAAAAGCACGGAAACCAGGCCTTGTCCTTACAACGTGTCATTTCAAAAATTGGCAATGCCACCTTAATGACCAATGTTACTACCGCATCAGGTTTTGCTACCTTTATTATTACCGATAGCAAATTGCTCAAGGAATTCGGAATTGTTGCCTCCATCAATATCATCGGAATATTTGTGCTTTCCCTTTTGATAATTCCTATTATCTATAGTTTCATGCACCTTCCAAAACACAAGCATTTGAAACACTTAAATACCAGATGGATAGAAACTTTTGTAAGCTGGATGGAAAGGATCGTAAGGGATAGAAGGATTACGGTATACATAGTATCCATTGCCCTTTTGGTAGCCAGCATTATTGGTATATACCAGATAGACATATCCGGAAGTCCTATAGAGGATATGCCAAAAAAAGCGGAATTCTTTAAGGACATACGCTTTTTTGAACAGGAATTCGACGGTATAATGCCCGTAGAAATCGTAGTGGATACCGAAAGGCCCAAGGGGGTCCTAAAACCTACCACTCTGAGAAAGATGGACGAACTGGGTACCGTGATAACCGAAATTCCCGAACTTTCCAGACCGGTATCGGTGGTGGACCTGGTTAAATATTCCAAACAGGCCTTTTACAGTGGCATCCCCAAATATTACCAACTTCCCACCACTCAAGAAAATACTTTTATTATGGATGTTGCCCGCAAATCTACAGACAACGGCAACCTACTAAATAGTTTTGTAGACAGTACCGGACAGGTGGCCCGGATAACCACCTATATGAAAGATGTAAAAACATCCAGAATGGAAGCCATTGAGGCCAAACTAAAAGAAAATATCGACAAGATGTTTCCTGCGGACAGGTACAAGGTTAGCCTTACCGGAAGTGCCCTCCTATTCTTAAAAGGGACCAAATATTTGGTAAAAAATCTTATTATGTCCCTAGCATTGGCCATTGGCCTTATTGCACTCTTTATGGCCTATCTGTTCCGGTCTTTCAGAATGATCATAATTTCATTGATTCCCAATTTACTACCACTGGTAATTACGGCAGGGGTCATGGGGTTCGTTGGGGTACCCATCAAACCTTCCACTATTTTGGTATTTAGTATAGCTTTTGGAATTTCGGTGGACGACACCATACACTTTTTGGCCAAATACAGACAGGAACTGACCAGCAACCATTGGAGAATTAAAAAATCGGTCTATGCCGCCTTAAGGGAGACAGGGGTAAGCATGTTTTACACCTCCATAGTACTTTTCTTCGGTTTTTCGGTCTTCATAATATCAAGTTTCGGAGGAACGGTAGCTTTGGGGGCATTGGTTTCCGCCACCTTATTGTTCGCCATGTTGGCCAACCTTATTTTATTGCCCTCCCTACTGCTATCGTTGGAAAGAAGCATTGCCAACAAACAGGTACTGAAGGAGCCTCAAATAGACATTCTCCCCAAGGACGAGCTCAATACCCCGGACAAAGAGGAATAGTCCCTTTATTAAAATATTTTTATACCGTAATTACAGCTATACACCCAATTTATATTTTTGCAAAAAGGCTATCTTTGCCACTTAATTTACAAGGAATTCGAATGAACACATTTAGCATAAAGGAGTTACTGTCCCCAGATCATTTACACCAAGAAGTTATTGTTAACGGCTGGGTAAAAACCTACAGAAGTAATAGATTTATTGCTTTAAACGATGGGTCTACTTTAAACAATATACAATGCGTAGTGGACTTTGAACAATTTGATGAAAGTTTACTGAAACAAATCAATACAGGAGCCGCACTGAAAATAAGTGGTACCCTGGTGGAAAGCCAAGGCAAAGGCCAATCCGTAGAAATACAGGTCAAGGAAATCGCGGTACATGGAGGAGCAGACCCCGAACTATATCCTATACAACCCAAAAAGCACTCTCTGGAGTTTTTACGGGAAAAAGCACATCTACGTGTAAGAACAAATACCTTTGCCGCCATTATGCGAGTACGCTCGGCCCTTTCGTTTGCCGTACATCAATATTTTCAAAAAAATGGATTCTTCTATGTTCATACCCCTATAATTACCGGTTCGGACGCAGAAGGAGCTGGTGAAATGTTCAGAGTATCCACCTTGGACAACAAAAAGCCACCTTTAACGGATGATGGTGAAATAGACTATAAGGAAGATTTTTTTGGAAAAGAGACCAATTTAACGGTATCCGGACAACTGGAAGCCGAAACTTATGCCATGGGCCTAGGGAAAGTCTACACCTTTGGCCCCACATTTAGGGCAGAAAATTCCAACACTTCAAGACATTTGGCCGAATTTTGGATGATAGAGCCAGAAGTAGCATTTAATGATCTGGACGCCAACATGGATTTGGCCGAAGATTTCATTAAAAACGTTATTGATTATGCCCTGGAAAATTGTTTGGAGGACCTGCAGTTCTTGGAACAGCGATTGTTGGACGAAGAAAAAAGCAAACCACAGGCGGAACGCAGTGGGATGCCACTGATAGAAAAACTTAAGTTTGTTTCGGAAAACACCTTTAAGCGTGTAACTTACACGGAAGCCATAGACATTCTTAGAAACAGCAAACCCAACAAAAAGAAGCAGTTTAAATACCTTATAGATGAATGGGGAGCGGACCTACAAAGTGAACACGAACGCTTCTTGGTGGAAAAACATTTTAAATGTCCCGTAATACTATTCGATTACCCGGCAAAAATAAAGGCCTTTTATATGCGTTTAAACGAGGATGGCAAAACAGTCCGGGCTATGGACATCTTATTTCCTGGAATTGGTGAAATAGTAGGCGGATCGCAGCGTGAGGAACGTTTGGACATCCTATTGGAGAAGATCAAGGCTTTGGGCATCGATGAAAAGGAACTATGGTGGTATCTGGATCTTAGAAAATTTGGAAGTGCCGTACATAGCGGCTTTGGACTCGGTTTTGAGAGATTGGTATTGTTTGCAACGGGCATGGGGAACATAAGGGATGTTATACCCTTTCCCAGAACGCCCCAAAATGCAGAATTTTAACCATAATTCTTTAACTTTACTAAGATAGATTACCGTCATAAATGCTGAAACAACACCTACAGTTTAAATTATCGCAGAAATTATCTCCACAACAAATACAGTTGATGAAGTTGATCCAATTGCCTACGCAGGCATTTGAGCAGCGACTAAAGCAAGAACTGGAGGAAAATCCTGCCCTGGAAACTGGAAAGGACGAAGCTGATACCGAACAGGATGAATTTGATGACCTATATGACAACGAAACCGATAGCGAGAGCATTAATGCGGAAGATATCAATATAGATGATTATTTAAGTGATGACGAGATTCCCGATTATCGCACCCAGGCCAACAATTACAGTGCCGATAATGAAGAAAAAAGTGTTCCCTATGCGGCCGGGATTTCATTTAACCAATACCTCATTAATCAGTTAAACACTATTTACCTGACCGATGAGGAATGGTCCATTGCCGAATTTTTGATCGGCAGCGTAGATGAGAGCGGGTATATTAGAAGACCCCTTTCGGACATAATGGACGATCTGGCCTTTACCCAAAATATTTATACCGAGGTAAAGACCATTGAAAAAGTGTTGCACATTGTTCAGAGCCTTGACCCCGAGGGGGTGGCCGCCAGAACCTTGGAAGAGTGCCTTCTTCTTCAATTGAAGCGGAAGGAAATGACCCCTAGTGTAGAATTGGCAATTCTATTGTTGGAAAAATCCTTTGAGCAGTTTACCAAAAAACACTATCAAAAGCTCATCCAAAAACATAATATTACGGAGGAGCAGCTTAAGGATGCCATTTCCGAGATCGAACGCTTAAACCCTAAACCCGGAGGTTCCTACTCCGGAAACAACAGGATTGTGGAACACGTAGTCCCTGATTTTTCCATTCGCATAGTTGACGGGGAATTGGAGCTTACCCTAAACGGAAGAAATGCACCCGAACTACATATTTCACGTGAATACAACAATATGTTGGAGGGCTACAAAAACTCCAAGGAAAAGTCAAAGTCCCAAAAGGATACCGTGCTGTTCATTAAGCAAAAGCTGGATGCGGCTAAATGGTTTATTGACGCCATAAGACAGCGTCAGCAGACCCTTTATATTACCATGAACGAAATCATGGAATATCAGAAAGAATATTTCCTAACAGGGGACGAACGTAAATTGCGCCCCATGATCCTGAAGGACATAGCCGATGGTATCGGCATGGACGTTTCCACGGTCTCCAGAGTGGCCAACAGCAAATATGTAGATACCCCTTATGGCACAAAATTGATTAAGGACTACTTTTCCGAATCCATGAAAAACGATCAGGGAGAAGATGTCTCTACTAAAGAAATTAAGAAGATCCTGGAGACCGTTATTGGAGAGGAAACCAAGAAAAAACCACTTACGGACGATAAGTTGGCCGCCATTCTTAAAGAAAAGGGCTACCCAATTGCCCGGCGTACAGTTGCCAAATATAGGGAACAACTGGATATTCCGGTGGCCAGGTTGAGAAAACAGATTTAATGCGACTATTCCTAAAGATTACGTCCTACCTTTTACACCCGCTTTATATACCATTTGCAGGCACCATAGCTTATTTCCTTATTACCCCAAAATACAGTCCGTTGGAAGTACAAAGTGGAAATATTTTGCCCATTTTTATACTAACCATAATCATACCTATCATATTTTACCTGATCTTGCGCAACCTGGGCATTGTAAGCTCTATATTCATGCCCAATCTTCAAGAAAGGAAATACCCTTTATATATAAGTCTGGGACTGCTTCTAATGATCTTATTCAAGGTAATCCCCAACAACTTTACCATAGAACTACATTATTACTTTTTAGGCCTTATAGCAGGCCTATTTAGCGCTCTTGTGCTGCTGTTTCTTAAGTTCAAGTGCAGTTTACATCTTTTAGGCATGGGCAGCCTATTAATGTATTTGATAAATCTCAGCATCCACTTTGAAACCAATCTTACCATTGGAATTAGCATAGTAACATTGCTCAGCGGCCTAGCGGCCACTTCACGACTTTATTTAAAGGCCCACACCAGGGCAGAGGTACTGATCGGCTTTGCCATTGGGTTGTTTACCCAACTATTTACCATAAAATTTTGGCTATAAAATATAGAAAATAAGCCCCATCTTTAAGGGAGTAATTTCTACGAGCTCCCCTGATGGCAACATTACTCCATCATTGAACAGTGAACTGAGCGCATAATAGATATGGATATTGAAGGTATCGTACCCTACATTTAAGGTAAGTCCATATTGAAATTGCCTTATGTCCTTATTTACAAATACAATTCTTTCCGTACTTGAAACGAATTTTGATCTGCCGTCAAAAACATAACCAACCTTGATCCCGGTATATATCCGCCAAAACTTATAACTCTCCGGGGTTGAATTACGCCACCTAAACTGAAAGGGAAATTCCAGGACATGGGTGGCAATTTTATTTCTCCTAAAATCGGTATCACTATCCAACACCGTATAAGCAACTTCAGTCCCCTGTTGGGAGGCCAACAAGTTGGTATAATAGGAATTTATACCATACCCCAAACCAATAGCGATACCCATATTCCTTTGATAACTTAAAGGAATATCCTTAATAATACCACCCTGCAACCCATAAGACAGGTTTCTTTGGGAAACATCGGCCGGAAGTTTTGTGGTAAAATTATAGGTCAGTCCCAAATAAAATTGATCTTCCAAATATTTTCTGTCCAACTCCTTTTCTGATTCCAAAACCTGCCCGGTCGCAAAGGTACCGGAAAACAAAAGTATGCTAAGAACAACGGAACATCTCATGGCCCTCTAAAGGTAATTAATTAAACATAAAAAACGCTTCAAATTATGCATTTGAAGCGTTTTAAATTCTCTTATCCTTGTTACTAACTATTGCAAATTCCTGAATGCATCACCTTCATAGGTGGTATAATTTACTTTCAGGGCGTTTACTTTTCTAAGTTCTTGTTTGATATCGGAAATAATACCCATATTGGCATCCTTGTCCACCTTGAGAGCAGTTGTCAATACATTTTGTAGTTCCTGTGGCTTTTTGGCCCTTTCCATCAAAATATAGTCTCCAACTTCAGAGGCATCGGCAAATTTATCGTTCAATTGAATTTTGGATTCGGTACCATAGGTCTTCTCATACTCACGTGTAGGTTTCCCAACATAAATATAGATTACCCTATCCTTCTTTTCCAATTTTTTGATTTCCGTAGCATTGGGCAGCACATTCTCCACCTTCAGGGTACTATCTTTCATCACTGTAACCGTCATAAAGAAGAACAAAAGCATAAAAACGATATCTGGCAAGGATGCAGTATTCACCGCAGGTAGGGCCGCATCTTTTTTCTTATTAAATTTTGACATAGTATCCTGTTTTTAACTTCTAAAATTAGTTTGATGATGACGTTTCGGCCTCTGAAAGCTTTTGAGGAAACAGATCCTGTATCCTCTTTACCTTCTCCTTCAACTCCTCGCGAACATCTTCCGGGGTCTCAGGATTGAGATACTCCGCTTCCATATCCGTAAAATCCTTTTTGAACAAACGTTGTGCCTCTCTGTTTCTAAGTTCGTTATAGGCCCCGACCAATTCGTTCTGAACCGTAATATAGGTTCCGTATTTTGTTTCCCTATCGTTTTTAAGCGATATAATGGCCTTGGAAGGACTATCGGATGAAGAGGCATCCCTTGCACCCTTACAATAACTGCAATAGTCCGCAGTTCCTGAAGGCGCACCCCCATTGTCCAAAAAGGCTATGGCTTTCGCCTTAAGGTCCTTAATATTTGTCAACTCCTCATCAGCCAATAATTGCCCATCACGATTGATACTAACCTGAAATATATTCTTCTGTTTAATAATTACATCCTGATCTGGCGGCTCGATTGGCGGCAACATACGATCTAAACCTGCATCTGTTTCAATAGTGGTAGTCACTAGGAAAAAGATAAGCAACAAAAACGCTATGTCTGCCATAGAACCTGCATTGACCTCGGGTGGTGCTCCTCTTCTTGGCATAATATTTTATTTTATTATTATTTACTAATCATTTTCTTTACTCCGGACCACAACATGGAAGCTACCGCAATAACGGTAAGGATAAAAAACACATTCAAACCGGTACCTATGCTTTTCACCGTACCCTCCGTAGTTGGTACTCCCTTTTTAGCCATTTCCTCCAAATTAACGTCGGCTCCAGAAGCCAGGGCATATGAGATAACAACCACTACCAAAAGGCCTCCCAAACCAAATAAGGTTTTCTTCAAGGCTCCTTTGGAAGTCAACAGGTTCTTCAATCCAAAAAGAACCGAGGCCGCAATGGCAATCCCCAACAACACATAGGTAATGATGAACATAAAGTTCATGGACCCATTATTGATGGCCTCCGTTACAGGAACGTCTGCACTGGGAAGCTGAAACCACAGAATGGCCCCGATCACTCCGAGTACAACTAATATTATTTTTACTATTTTATGCATGATACTTTAAGTATTTAGTGTCCGACTTATTTTTTGTGATCTGCCAACATATCAATCAAAGAGATTGACGAATCTTCCATATCATTTACAATACTGTCTATCTTTGCAATGATGTAATTGTAGAAGATCTGAAGGATAATCGCAGTAATAAGACCGAATACCGTAGTCAATAACGCGACCTGAATATCACCTGCAATAAGGGAGGCACTCAAGTTACCCACCGCAGCAATTTTCTGAAAGGCCTGAATCATACCGATTACCGTACCCATGAATCCAAGCATTGGAGCAATGGCGATAAACAAGGACAACCAGGAAACGTTTTTCTCCAATTGACCCATTTGCACCCCTCCGTAGGCAACAACCGCCTTCTCGGCAGACTCAACGCTCTCTCCAGCTCTTTCCAATCCTTGGTAAAAGATAGAAGCAACTGGCCCTTTTGTATTTCTGCACACCTCTTTTGCGGCTTCAACACCACCAGAAGCCAAAGCATCCTCCACTTGCTGCTTTAGTTTGGCAGTGTTTGTCGTAGCAAGGTTCAAATAAATAATCCTTTCGATGGCTACGGCCAGACCAAGAATCAAACATAAAAGAACGATCCCCATAAATCCGGCACCACCCTGTATGAACATTTCCTTTAATACCTGAGTGAAACCTTTTTTCCGCTGCCGGGGCCGCATCTTGCAAAATGGCCGCCGCCGCAACAACTTTCGCACTTACTGTATTTGTACCTGCCACAAATAACCCAGCTGTTGCCAGGATAGAGAATAATCTTTTCATTTCTTTCAAACTTAAATTTAGTTAGTTAATAGGGTTAAAGATAAAAAAAAATCGTAACATAAAAATTAAAACTTAACAGCAGAGAGGAAGGGATTCGAACCCTCGATACCCTTGTGGGGTATACACACTTTCCAGGCGTGCGCCTTCGACCACTCGGCCACCTCTCTAGTTAGGGCAGCCAAATAACAAAAAAAATATTAGTTAAAGAAATTTAGAATGTTATTTTTATTGCATTTCGCCCCTAAGGGATGTTTCGCATATGGTTTTGAACAACTTAGGTGAAATATTATTTCCTAGCAAATACATCAACTTGGTTATAGCGGCCTCGGTCGTAATATCCTTACCACTAATAATTTGTAATTTTTCCAAATGTTTACTCGTTTCATAGTGCCCCATAAGAACACTTCCCCCGGAACACTGTGTTACGTTCAAAATAAAAATTTTCCTCTCCATAGCTTTTTTTAACTCCAAAGCAAACCATTCATCGGTAGGAGCATTACCAGAGCCATATGTTTCCAGGACTACAGCTTTTAAGCTAGGTGAATTTAGGATGCTGTGCAGGATAGTTTGGTCAAGGCCCGGGAATAATTTTAAAATGACCACATTCCGGTCCATTACCTTATGGACTTTTAACTTTTTGGCCGAATTGGCCCTAAACAAGTACTCGCGGTTAATCTTTAGGTGCACCCCGGACTCTATTAAAGCAGGATAATTTAAGGAGGCAAAGGCTTCAAAATGCTCTGCATTGATCTTTGTTGTTCTGTTCGCCCTGTACAATTTGTACTCAAAATACAGTCCCACCTCTTGAATTACGGGCATATTGTCTTCCTGCAAAGCAGCTATCTGGATGGAGGTAATCAAATTCTCCTTGGCATCCGTCCTTAAATCACCTATAGGCAACTGGGAACCGGTAAATATGACCGGTTTTCGCAAATTCTCCAACATATAGCCCAAGGCAGATGAAGTATAGCTCATAGTGTCACTACCGTGAAGCACTACGAATCCGTCATGGGAATCATAGTGATCCTCTATAATCGATGCTATACACACCCAGTGTTCCACATTCATATTGGATGAGTCTATAGGGACATCAAAGGAAATACTGTCTATAGTGCAATCCAACTGGCCCAGTTCCGGGATATTCTTGATCAATTCATTAAAATTAAACGCCTTCAGCGCCCCGGTATCGTAGTCTTTGACCATACCTATGGTCCCACCCGTATAAACAAGAAGGATCTTTGTTTTTTTTACGGTAGCATCGCTTTTTTTCACACTAATTATTGTTAGGGTTAAAAATAAAAGGCCCCGACCCACTTTATCTGGGAGCCATCACCTTATGTAAGCCCACCTAGCGACCTGTTTAAATCCCAAAAACTTGTTGGGAGTTGGCAGTAGTAATTGCAGCAACCTCTTCCTTGTCCAAAGCATAGATTTGGGCCAATTTTTCCAAAACGTTCACCAAATAGGCACTTTCGTTCCGTTTTCCACGATAAGGAACAGGAGCCAAGTAAGGGGAATCCGTTTCCAAAACCACATGTTTCAGATCTATCTTCCCTAGAAAGGCGTCTATTTTACCATTTTTAAAAGTAACCACTCCACCAATACCCAATTTCATATTATAGGAAATTGCCTTCTGCGCCTGCTCAAAAGTACCTGTAAAGCAATGAAAAACTCCATAAAGTGCATCGCTCTTTTCCTCTTCAAGAATATGGAATATTTCATCAAAACCTTCCCTGCAATGGATAACTATGGGATAAGCATATTTTTTTGCCCACTGTATTTGTTGTTTAAAGGCAATCTGCTGCTCCTTTAAAAAAGTTTTGTCCCAATACAGGTCAATGCCGGTCTCGCCCACCGCATAAAATTTTCTGGACGCCAACATATCCTCAACATGGTCCAGCTCCTTTCTGTAATCTTCCCTTACATGTGTTGGGTGCAGACCCGTCATAAGAAAGATGTTTTCCGGATAGGATCTTTCCAGATCCAACATGGCTGCCGTATAGGATGAATCTATAGCAGGAATAAAAAAACGTTTTATCCCCAATTCCATGGCCCTCTCTATGGCCAGGTTGCGATCATCGTCAAAAGCTTCACTATATAAATGGGTATGCGTATCCGTTAATATCATAGAACAAAAATAGGATTATCTTTGACAAAAAAAGAACATATGCCCAGTCTTAAAGTTTTTCTGCACAAAAAGAAATATATAGCCATTCCCTTGGTGCTTACGGCCACAAATCATTTTGAAGTCACGGCCACCATCAATGGAGTGAAGGGCAGATTTATCCTGGATACGGGAGCATCCAACACCTGTATCGGTCTGGACAAAATAGAATTCTTCAAACTAAACTCCAAAGACTCCAAAATAAAGGCGGCAGGGGCCGGAGCCACGGAAATGCTCACCAAACTATCTACCAAAAACGTTATAAAAATAGGAAAATGGCATAAACAGAAACAGAAAATTGTCCTTTTCGACCTCGTTCACGTCAACCAGGCCCTGACCTCGCACCAGGCCATGCCCGTTGACGGCATTATTGGAGCGGATATCCTAAAAAAAGGAAGGGCCGTCATTGATTACCATAAAAAGCGGCTCTATCTAAAACTATGAGACCTGGCAGGTTTTAAAAACCTGCCAGGTCCTATCTATTTCCATTGCACCCCTATTCCATTAAATAACGGGCTATGTGCCTTAGCACATTACATTAAAGTTCCAATGCCTTTTTAACATTGTTGTCCATCAACAACTCTTCCGGGCTTTCCAAAGCTTCCTTGACCGCTACCAAAAACCCTACGGACTCCCTACCGTCAATAATTCGATGATCGTAGGACAGGGCCACGTACATGATAGGCGCTATGGCTATGGCCCCGTCACGGGCAATAGGCCTTTCCACTATATTGTGCATCCCTAGGATTGCACTTTGGGGCGGATTGATAATGGGAGTGGACAACATGGACCCAAACACCCCGCCATTGGTAATGGTAAAGGTCCCCCCTGTCATCTCATCTACCGTGATCTCCCCTTCACGAGCCCTTATGGCCAATCTTTTTACTTCGGACTCCACGCCCCTGAAGGTTAAATTTTCCGCATTCCGGATAACGGGTACCATAAGCCCTTTTGGCCCTGAAACGGCTATACTGATATCACAGAAATCATAGGAGATCATTTCCTTGCCATCTATCATGGAGTTCACTGAAGGGTACATTTGCAAGGCCCTGATCACGGCCTTTGTAAAAAATGACATAAACCCCAGACCAACATTGTGCTTGTTTTTAAAGTCTTCCTTGTACTGATTCCTCAATGCGAAGATGGCGGACATATCCACTTCGTTAAAAGTGGTCAACATGGCCGTCTCGTTCTTGGCCGCTACCAATCGCTCGGCAACCTTACGGCGCAACATGGACAATTTGGTTCTACTTTCTCCCCTAGAGCCTCCTGTAGGGGTTCCCATTGAAGGAACCGCTTTAACAGCATCTTCCTTGGTAATACGTCCGTCTTTTCCAGTACCTTTTATAGTTGAGGCGTCCAGATCTTTTTCAGCCAGTATTTTCTTGGCAGCCGGAGAAGCCGAACCTGATGCATAAGAGGTTTTTTCAGGTTTTTCTTCTGCTTTCTTCTCAACGACTTCCTTAACTTCAGGCTTCTTTTCCGCCGGTCTTTCTTCTTTCTTGGCAGCCCCATCAGGTTTGGAAGCACTGGTATCTATTAAACATACTACCGCACCTACGGCAACGGCATCCCCCACCTCCGCCTTAAGGGTAATGATCCCGCTTTCCTCCGCCGGCAACTCCAAAGTGGCCTTATCCGAATCTACTTCCGCTATTGCTTGATCTTTCTCCACGTAATCACCATCACTTACCAACCATTCCGCTATCTCCACTTCTGTAATGGATTCCCCAGGAGAAGGGACTTTCATTTCTAAAATCATGTTTTATAATTTTAATTTATGTTTTGCCTTAACTTGTTTATATTTTTATATTTCCAAATCCATATTCCCGAACCTTTGGCATTATATTACCATTATTGTCCAAGAAAGTCTTGATTACTGATTTTTAGCATCGGGGTTTCTTCCCATATTGTTCTTTGTTATATCGAAAACATAATCGATTACTTGCTGATGGCGACGTTTGGATCGCACCGCACTACCGGCTGCCGGGGAGGCATAAAATCTCCTTGAGGCCACCCTTAATTTATGTGCTTCGCTAAAATGCATGGTCAAATGTCCCCAAGCACCCATATTTCTAGGTTCTTCCTGGGCCCAGACCTTGTCCTCGGCATTTTTGTATTTATCCATTATAGCCTTCATTTCCTCGGTCGGTACCGGAAATAACTGCTCTACCCTTACCAGGGCCACATCCTCCCTATTATGTTCTTCCTTATAGGCCAAAAGATCGTAATAAAATTTACCGGTACAGAATACCATGCTCTTAATTTTGGACACCTCGGCAGTGGCATCATCTATTACCATTTGGAATTCCCCGTTTGCCAATTCCTCGACCGTTGATACGGCCTTGGGATGCCTCAACAAGCTTTTTGGTGTAAATACAATTAAGGGCTTTCTGAAATTTACCTTCATTTGCCTTCTCAACAGATGGAACATATTTGCCGGGGTGGTTACATCGGCAATATACATATTGTCCCTGGCACATAATTGCAAATAACGCTCCATGCGGGCGGAGGAATGTTCCGCACCCTGACCTTCATATCCGTGCGGCAACAGCATTACCAGACCATTCTGTAACTTCCATTTATCCTCTGCCGCAGATATATATTGGTCTATCATGATCTGGGCACCATTGCTAAAATCCCCAAATTGCGCTTCCCAAATGGTTAAGGTATTGGGGCTGGCCATAGCGTACCCATAGTCAAAACCAACTACACCGTATTCCGACAAAAGAGAATTATATATTTGAAAAGTCCCTTGCTTATCCGAAATATGATTTAAAAAGCATTACTCTCTTCACTTTCTTCCACTTTCATCACAGCGTGCCGATGTGAAAAGTCCTCTTTCAACATCCTGACCGGACATACGTACCCCGTACCCTTCTTCCAAAAGGGTGCCATATGCCAAAAGTTCTCCCATGGCCCAGTCCAAGGAATCATTTTCAAAGAACATCGCCTTGCGGTCGTTCACCAATTTTTCCACTTTACGCAAAAACTTCTTGTTCTTGGGCAACTCGGTCAATACCTTCGCAATGGCAGTAAGCTTTTTCTTATCGTATTTTGTATCTACGGCATCCATCATCTCCCATTCCCGCACATGGGTAAACCCGCTCCACTCATCGGCCATAAACGGGGTTATTACGGTCTTATCCTCTTTTCTGGAATCTTCCAATTCCTCTTCCAAAGATGCTTTGTATTGTTCTTCCAGTTCTTGCACATAGCCCTCCCCAATAATACCTTCCTTAATTAAAGCTGCGGCATAAATATCCCTAGAATTTTTATGCTTGGCAATGGCCTTATAGAGTTTTGGCTGGGTAAAACGCGGTTCATCACCTTCGTTATGCCCGTACTTCCTGTACCCCAAAAGATCCAAGAAGACGTCCCGTTGGAAGCGCATACGGAATTCCAACGCAAAAAGTGAGGCGTGCACCACTGCCTCGGCATCGTCCGAATTAACATGCAGCACCGGACTCAAGGTTACTTTGGCCACATCGGTACAATAGGTAGAGCTTCGGGCATCCAAATAATTGGTCGTAAACCCGATCTGGTTGTTCACCACTATATGAATGGTCCCATTGGTTTTGTAACCGTCCAAATTGGCCATTTGCACCACTTCATAAACCAATCCCTGGCCTGCTATGGCAGCATCTCCATGTACTACGATGGGCAATACTTTAGAAAAATCGTCCTTATAACGGGCATCCTGTTTTGCCCTGGCTATACCTTCTACAACCGCACCAACAGTCTCCAAATGGGAAGGGTTTGGGGCAATATTCATAATTATTTTCTTGCCGTTATTGGCTTTCCGTTCCGAGGTCCACCCCAAATGGTATTTTACATCCCCATCAAAAATTTCCTGCTCATAATCCTTGCCATCAAACTCACTAAAGATATCTTTTGCCTTCTTTCCAAAAATATTGGTTAGCACATTCAAACGCCCCCTATGGGCCATCCCCATAACAAATTGCTCAACACCCATTTCGGCAGCTTTTTCCACTACGGCATCCAATGCAGGTATCAACGATTCGTTTCCTTCAAGGGAAAACCTCTTTTGGCCCACATATTTGGTATGTAGGAAACCTTCAAAGGAAACCGCCTCATTCAACTTTTTTAGAATATGTTTTTTCCTATCGGTATCGTATTTGGGATGATTGTCATTGACATTTAACCAATTTTGGATCCATTCCACCCTTTCCGGGTTTCTAATATACATGTATTCCACACCAATGGCATCACAATAGATGCTTGTCAAATGCTCTATAATTTCACGCAAGGTACTGGGACCAATACCCAAAATTTCCCCAGCGGTAAAAATAGTATCCAAATCACTTGCAACAAGTCCAAAATTACCGATTTCCAAAGTAGGAAAATACTGCCTTCTTTCCCTTACCGGGTTGGTTTTGGTAAACAAATGCCCTCTTTTTCTATATCCATCTATGAGGCGTACTACCTGAAACTCCTTTTGAAGTTTCTCGGGAACCTCTACCTCATGGCCCCCGGCCACGGACAATGGTGCCGTCTGTAATTCATCGACCATCCCGTCCAAGGCACTTTCCATACCAAAATCGAAACCTTGAAAAAAGGCTCTCCAACTAGGTTCTACACTATCGGGATTTACTAAATACTTATCGTATAATTCTGCGAAATAAGAAGTATGCGCAGCGTTTAAAAAGGAATATTTATCCATGAAAAAGTCTCTCTGTCTTTTGAACAAAATTTATTCAAAAATACAACATTTAGCATATCTAAGCTTATCTTAGTCTCTAATAATGGAAAATTATTACAATTTTATGATAAATCACCAATCCTTTAAAAAAAGCCTGATTTTATATGTTTTTTTTACAGCATTCTGGGGTTTTGGTTATTCTCAATCTACCCCAAGGGATTCCGATTTTTGGGACCGAGTGTATTTTGGAGGAAATTTGGGCCTTGGGTTTGGCAACGGTTCCTTTAACGCATCCATTTCCCCCAGTGCCATTTATCAAGCCACGGATCAATTTGGGGTGGGGGCCGGACTTAATTTCAACTACGCCAAATTTGGGGACGCAAAATTAGCTGCTTACGGTGGCGGCCTATTATCTTTGTTCAATCCAATTCTTCCCATACAACTTTCTGCCGAATTGGAACAGCTCAGGATACACCGGATATTTGAACTTGAAGGAGGCAACCTGGAAGAAAATTATTGGTCGCCGGCCTTGTTTCTTGGTATTGGATACGGCCATAGAAATGTAACCGTGGGCATACGTTACAATGTGCTGCACGATGAACAAAAAAGTATCTATACCAACGCCCTATTGCCCTTTTTCCGCGTTTATTTTTAGACTAGTGCCAAGGTAAGCAATACATCGCACCAAGTCTTGTTCTTTTCACCGGTCCAACGTTAAAAAATGATTCCGCAACTATGGATATGCAATAATTTTTTGCCTCGGCCCGGCATAAAATATTGGCGACATAACCGACATCTTAACAGTTAACTTACACTAGGACCCGTATTCGTTTCTGAACCACACTTTTTGCCATTCCCTTTTCAGTATCTCAAAGGTAATCTGTTCTGAAATTTCAACTACATCTGTGGCTTCTATGGTCTTTACCGCTTTCTCTGGAACATCAACAATATAAAGCAGGTTTAAATAATCCGTAAATTTCTCCATGATCAAATAATACACTTTCTCATGCACTAATGTCTTTAGTTCCTTGGGCGACACATTGTCCGGCAATTCTATTAATACGTTGGCGAATACAAAATCCTTCTTCAACTGTAATACCAGATTCTGATAAAGACTTTGATCTTGGGCATGCTTTAGAAGTGCCGTAACGTTGGGGAAATTTACAACCATATGCTATTTACGAAATTTTACTTGAAATGGTTTTTAAGGAAGCACAATAAAGCTATCTTTTTTAATAATCCACCGGAATTGACACTATTTTCGATGAAATCATTTAGGGGAAGCCACATTTCCCATAGGCTTCCAATATTCCACACAAGAAATTTCACGATCAATTTCCAATCAAAGGATCGGCTATCACAATATCTGTTTCCCCCTCAATAAGCATAACATGACAGCAATCTACCCCTACCACATAATCAGAATCGACTAATAGCCTGTCGCCCGCAAATCCCTGAAAATTTATTTCAAGTTCACTATTGCGATATTTTGTAACATAGGTATCACTGAACAAAGGGTAGGCCCCATTTTTAATCATCCCGTCATAGTCACTATCCGGGATGCCCAGGGTAACATCATCCCCATTGGACAGGACCACCTTAAAGTAGTCCAAGGTAACGGCGGCGCCATTCCCATCCTTGACACTTACAGTAATGGTCCTAAATTCTTCGGTACAGATTGCATCCGAACAACCGGGGGTATCATCCGTACCATCATCACTACAATTTAGCGCTAGCAAAACCGTCATTAAAGCAACAAACAATTTCATAAACCTTGTTATTTTATTTAAGGATGTTCAGAATATGGATGGGTTGCTTTTTTTCAAGGCTAATTTATCAAAACTACCAAGTTTTGTTTTGTTCAAATTTAAAATCCCGAAGGGATTGCATGTTTATAGAATATGTTTCGGTTTCATTTAATTCGACCCTGTAGGGGTCGTACCTTGTTATTCTTGTTCATGTTCCACAAAGATGTGACCCTTTCTATAAAGATGTGACCCTTTCAGGGTCTTATTCAATCCATTCGAACAAATATTCTTCTTTATGTTCTATCTGATATTTCATCAAAAATTCTTTGTACTCTTCTTTAAATACTTTTTTGTTATGGTGCTCTTTTTGATTTTGAATATAACCAATCACATTATCCAATGCCGAATGGGAATAAGAAAAAGCTCCATAACCTTCCTGCCACTGAAACTTGCCTTTCACAAATTTTTTCTGATGGATAAATCCATTGCTGGCTTTCTTAATTTCTCTGACCAAGTCTGACAAACAACACGAGGGACGCATACCAATTAAAATGTGTACATGGTCGGGCATTCCATTTATTGCCAGAAGTTTTTGCTCTTTATTAGCAATAATGCCCGCTATGTATTTATATAATTCCTCTTCCCAAGAAGAATGTATTAAGCTTTCTCTTCCTTTTACGGCAAAAACGATTTGAATATAAATTTGTGAGCATAAGCATCCGAAACTTTAGAAAATAGACCGTTGCACTGCTAGAATATAGAAAATAGATTCCTGAAAATCAAAACTCCAGACGTTCCTCTTTTGTTGTGTCATCTTTTTTTTCGAATTTATCTTTTTTGCAAAAAGTTCGGTTTTATTAAAGGAACGAAACGTTAGTCTATTAAAAATCAACAGAGTCTGTGTTCTTGGTTCTGAAAGCAAAGCGGTCTTTTGTCAAACTTTCGGATAGTTATGATTTGTGAGAAGGTGCCTGCCATTATCTATTCCGGTTTATAGGAAATTTATTTTCTAATTTTTTCTTCCCAAAGCCAGGCCGATTTCATGGCCTCATCCAAAGTAGATTGCGCCTTCCAACCTAAAACCGTATTTGCCTTGGTGGTATCCGCATAGGCCATTGTAATATCGCCAGACCTCCTGTCCACAATTTTATAATTCAACTTCTTACCTGAAACCTTTTCGAAACTTTTAATAACCTCCAAAACCGAACTGCCCTTGCCGGTCCCTACATTGAACACCTCATAATTATCCTGGTTCTTACCGTTCATCAACCTTTCCAATGCTACCACATGGGCCTTGGCCAAATCTACCACATGGATATAATCCCTAATACAGGTACCATCCTCGGTAGGGTAATCGCCTCCAAAAACGGAAAGTTGCTCCCTGATACCCATACCTGTTTGTGTTATAAAGGGCACTAAATTCTGAGGGACCCCAATCGGTAATTCCCCAATATGGGCACTTGGATGCGCCCCCATTGGATTAAAATACCTGAGGGCAATGGCGTTTATCCCGGGCGTTACCATACAGGTATCGCGAATTATTTCCTCACCCATTTGCTTGGTATTGCCATAAGGCGATTCTGCCGTTTTTACCGGGGCATTTTCGGTAATCGGCATTTTATCGGCCTGTCCGTATACCGTACATGACGAACTAAAGATAAAACTGGACTTGTCCTTTTTGGACAGTTCCTTTAGCAAGTACACCAAAGTGCCAATATTGTTCTCATAGTACAATAACGGCTTTTCCACACTTTCGCCCACGGCCTTGGAGGCTGCAAAATGAATAACTCCGACCACATCCTGGTGCCTTTTAAAAAATCCTCGACTTTTTGCCCTATCCTTCAGATCTATTTTTTCAAAAATCGGTCGCTTTCCCGTAATGGCCACAATCCCATCCAAGACCTTTTCGGTGGAATTGGACAGATCGTCAATAATAATTACTTCATAGCCTTTATTCTGTAATTCTACCGTGGTGTGGGAACCTATGAATCCCAAACCTCCCGTTACGAGTATCTTCATCTGTTGATTTCTATTATATTTTGATTTTCTTTTTCGTTAATTGAACACGTCTGCACCAATGCAACAACCTATTGCCCGCCTACAAACTGTATTATGGCCCCTGTGATAAAATCTATTTGCTCATCGTCCAACTCGGTGTGCATTGGCAAGGAAATTACCTCCCTGACCAATTGATTCGTTACCGGAAAATCCTTCTCTTGATAGCGTTCATCCAAATAGGCCTTTTGTCTGTGCAAAGGAATGGGATAGTACACGCCGCATGGAATTTCGTTTTCTGCCAAATGCTTTACCAAGGCATCGCGTTGGCCATTCAAAATCCGTAAAGTGTACTGATGGAATACATGGCAATCACAAGTACCACCAACCCCGGCGCAGGAATGGGCTATTTGGGGCACCATTATATTTTTGTTCCCCTCAAAAGCCTTGGAATACTTGCTTGCCGCTGCCCTCCTACTGGCATTATAACCATCCAACCGCGACAATTTGGATCGTAAAACCGCTGCCTGAATGGAGTCCAATCTGGAGTTGACGCCCACCACATCATGATGGTAACGCTCGTACATTCCATGATTCACAATGCCCCTAAGCGTATGTGCCAATTCATCATCATTGGTAAAAATGGCACCGCCATCTCCATAACAGCCCAAGTTCTTGGAAGGAAAAAATGAGGTTGCCGCCACATGCCCCATAGTTCCCGCCTTCTGTTTTTTGCCATTCTTAAAGGTATAACTGGCCCCAATGGCCTGCGCATTATCCTCAATAACAAAAAGATTATACTTTTCCGCAATTTCAAGAACGGCATCCATATTGGCACATTGGCCAAATAAATGCACGGGCACTATGGCCTTGGTCTTGGGGGTAATCGCTTTTTCCAGGGCTACCGGATCAATATTAAAGCTATCGGGCTCCACATCTACCAATACCGGGGTAAGTTGCAATAGGGCAATTACCTCTACCGTAGCTGCAAAGGTAAAATCGGCCGTTATTACCTCATCGCCCGGCTTAAGGCCCAAGCCCATCATGGCTATTTGGAGGGCATCGGTCCCATTGGCGCAGGGAATAACATGCTTCACTCCCAAATAATCCTCCAATTCCTTTTGAAAGGCATGTACCTCAGGGCCATTGATAAATGCGGACGTTTCCAAGACATTGGAAATAGAGGCATTTACTTCCTCCTTTATTACTTCATATTGACCGTTTAGGTCTACCATTTGAATTTTCCTCATTGAATAAAACTTAGATCCCAAACATGGTTTGGCGCGAACAATATTACAAAAATAAGGATTGGCGGCCAATGGAATTTATACAAAGAAACGTATTTTAGCCCCAAACAAAGATCCTGTGTT
Organism: Flavobacteriaceae bacterium; assembly: GCA_041392165.1. GTDB lineage: Bacteria > Bacteroidota > Bacteroidia > Flavobacteriales > Flavobacteriaceae > Arenibacter. Next base: position 742,170 of record JAWKMN010000001.1, on the reverse strand, counting down.
TGCCATATATAATTTTGCCGTACAATTAGCCGGGCTTTTCCTGAGATTGATTGCCTTGTTCCATTCAAAAATCAAACTGTTCGTAGACGGAAGGAAAGGGGCCATGTCCTATTTACAAAAAAACATTGGTCAGGAAAATTCCATAATTTGGGTACACACGGCCTCTTTGGGCGAATTTGAACAAGGCCTTCCTGTTATAGAGCAGTTAAAAAAGAATTATCCTACATATCAAATATTGGTCACTTTTTTTTCCCCCTCGGGCTATGAGGTCAAAAAAAATACCGCCGCCGCTGATATGGTGACCTACCTTCCAATGGACACCAAAAAAAATGTAGCGCTGTTCTTGGATCTTATCAATCCCAAGTTGGCCATTTTTGTCAAGTATGAAATATGGCCCAATTATATGAAAGCTTTGTCTCAAAGGAACATCCCTACCTTATTGATCTCCGCCCTTTTCAAGGAGGATCAAATATACTTTAAGGGCTATGGCGGCTTCATGCGAAAGGCCCTCCAAAATTTCACCCATATTTTTGTTCAGGATGCCAAATCCATTGAATTATTGCATAAAATAAACATCAGGAACACTTCCATTAGTGGGGATACCAGATTTGATAGGGTCGTTGAAATTCTTGAGAGGGATAACAACCTGTCCTTCATGGAAGATTTTAAAGATGGCGGACAAACATTGGTGGCCGGCAGCACTTGGCCCGATGATGAAGAAGTGTTGGTACCCTATATCAATACCGGCCGATCTTCCCTAAAATTTGTTCTTGCCCCGCACAATATCAGACCGGAACATATCAATAAACTCAAGTCTTCCATTGCAAAGAAAACAATTCTTTATTCTGAAATAGGGAACAAAGACCTATCCAATTATGATGTTCTCATTGTAGACACCATTGGCCTATTGACCAAAATTTATAGTTACGCCGAAATTTCTTATGTGGGCGGCGGTTTTGCCACCGGATTGCACAACACACTGGAACCCGCAGTGTACGGTATACCGGTAATTATTGGCCCTAACTTTAAAGGATTCAAGGAAGCCGAGGATCTGGTCAACAAAGGAGGTGTATTGGTTGTGCGATCCGCAAAAGAATTCTTCTCCCTGATCAACGACCTGCTAATTAAGGTGGAGCATCTTAAAAACATAGGAGGTATTAACAGCACTTATATTTCTGAAAATAAAGGGGCAAGCATCCAGATTATGGCATATATACGTACATTAATCTGAACACCTATGCTACGATTATGCAAAATTCCCGAATGTTATACCTGGTTTCCCTGACCACTTTTCTCCTTTTCTGCCTCTCATGTAGAGAACGCATGGGAGAACAACAGGGCACTACCCCATCCAAAAGTGCTGTTCCAAATAGGCAAAAAGAAAATATGGAGAGGGCGGAACCGGAAAAAGCAGTTCCTCAGAGGAACAACAACATCCCTACCAAATCCAAAAATGGACAAAAGTCCAGATCCAGGGATACGCTCACTCCAAAAATGGCCCTGTCTTAATTATGCCTCATATTTGGTTTACTTTTTTTGTTAGCTTTACAAAAATCAACGAACCAAATTATGAATTCCAAAATACTTCGCATTTCCCTTATTGCCGCTTTGGCCGGTTTTTTATTTGGCTTCGACACTGTAGTTATTTCAGGTGCCGAAAAAAAATTACAACTTTTATGGAACTCCTCCGAAGCCTTTCATGGAACGGTAGTAATAGGAATGGCATTGTTCGGGACCGTTATTGGCGCTATATTGGGAGGGATACCCACCAACAAAATTGGCAGAAAGAACACCCTAATTTGGATAGGGATACTCTATTCCGTATCCGCCATAGGATCGGCCTTTGCCAATGACCCCGTTACCTTCGGAATTTTCAGGTTTATAGGTGGTCTGGGAGTAGGTGCCTCCACGGTAGCGGCCCCTTCCTATATTTCGGAAATTGCCCCGGCCAAGGATAGGGGGAGATTGGTGGGGCTTTATCAATTTATGTTGGTTTTTGGAATTCTGGTAGCGTTCATGTCGAATTACGCCCTCAGTAACCTTGGCGAAAACGATTGGAGATGGATGGTAGGGGTGGAAGCTTTCCCCGCAATAATGTACACCTTATTTGTTCTAACAGTACCGAAAAGTCCAAGATGGCTACTGACCAAGAACAGGACCGAAGAAGCCAAAAAAATACTCAACTCCATAAATCCGGACCTTTCCGTAGAAGAATTGGAAGCCGAAATCGCCAATGGGAAAGAAGCCGGGCAGGCCTCGGAGAATATTTTCATGAAAAAATATCGCTTTCCGCTAACCTTGGCGTTTTTGATTGCTTTTTTCAATCAATTTTCAGGTATAAACGCTTTTTTATACTACGCCCCACGGATATTTGAAGCGGCAGGATTGGGAGAAAGCACTGCCCTGCTCAGTAGTATAGGAATCGGTATCACCAACCTTATCTTTACTTTTTTAGGCATATTTCTTATTGACCGACTTGGACGCAAACAGCTCATGTATATTGGTTCCTTTGGTTATATAATTTCCTTATCGCTAGTAGCCGCAGCATTTATTCTAAACTGGGAAGGGATGGCCGTCCCCATTTTTCTCTTCTTGTTCATAGCCTCGCATGCCATTGGCCAAGGGGCCGTAATTTGGGTTTTTATATCCGAGGTATTTCCAAATCACCTCAGAGGATCAGGACAGGCCTTTGGAAGTTCCGTACATTGGGTTTTGGCCTGGCTTATTCCCTCCTCCATCCCTGCACTGTTTGTCTGGGTAGGCCCCGGTCCCGTATTTGGTTTCTTCGCCTTTATGATGGTGCTGCAATTGCTCTTTGTATTCTTTATGATGCCGGAGACCAAAGGAATTACGTTGGAGCAATTAAGCAAAAAATTGAGCAAGTAAAAAAAATACCACTTATTGATTTTCAGTATTTTATCGAAATTTTTAACACTTCAACGGATTAGTATACCAAATGAGGGCCACTTAACGGATTTGACACCAAAACACATTATAATTTGGGAATAATTCATTACATTGTTTTAAAATTTAAATATCATGGAAGAAGTTACTTTTGGCACAAGGGTACTCAATGGATTCCTTAGCCTTATGATCGTAGTATTGGTGGCTATCCTGTTGGCTGTGGTAGTATGTTTGATTTTGGCAGCTTTTGGTTTCTTTTAAAAGAAGCCGATTCAGGCCTTGGACTCCTACCATTTTGCGGATTCTTTACTCGATCATCGAGATTGATATGCTCCTACGTTTGCGTTGAAATCTAAAAATAAAGTTCCTTTCAATGCCCCGAGGTAGTTTACCCCAAAATTAATGGCACCTATTTTTGTTTGATTGAGGCATGTTTCAATGTAACAGGTTCACCAAAAAGACACTTTAACCGACACTTAACTTAGGATTAGGATACCAATTTTTCTCCAAATAGATCCAATATAGGTTTCCCTTGTCCATCGGGGGTAGTATAAAAGGGTCTCCCCTCTATGGTATAATTGGTTTCCGGGTGCATCCCCAAAGCATGATATATGGATTGATGTACCTGATCTATCACTACCGGGTTTTCAATGGAAGAACAAGGCCGTTCATCCGCTGTCTTGCCGTAGACCAGGCCTTTTTTTATTCCTCCTCCCCACATGAGAATAGAGCTGCCATCCGTAAAATGTCTATGCATACCATAAAACTTTTCATCCTCAATAATATCCGGTTGATCCACTTGGTCCTGTACAGGTTCTCCGGGCCTACCTTCCATAATGGCGTCCCTACTAAATTCACTGGCCAATATGATCAACGTCCTATCCAAATGCCCGGACTCGTCCAGATCTTTAATAAGTTGGGCAATGGGCCTATCTATCAATGCTTTCATTTTTGCGGCACGGATATGGCCGTTTTCATGGGTATCCCAACCAAGAAAAGGTTCATATTCTGTAGAGACACTTATAAACCTTCCCCCGTTCATGGCCAATCTTTTTGCCAATAGGCATCCCAGGCCAAACCTCCCCGTATTGTAGGTATTGTATACTTCCTTGGGTTCTTGGCCCAAATCGAACACCTTGGCTTCCGGAGAGTTCAACAGTCTATAGGATTGCTCCATGGAGCGCATCAAGGATTCCCTTTGATAATCGCTCCCACCCTCCATGATCTTGCTCTTATTGGCCAATTCCTTATACAATTTATAGCGGGCCTCAAATCTTTTCAGTGACATTCCCTGCGGTGGCCTTACACTATCCAAACCTGTGGAGGGGTCCGGAATTAGGAACGGGCCGTACTCGCTGCCTAAAAAACCAGCGGAATGGAACGCCTTGAGCTCCTCGGCCTCCCCCACCGTAAAACGTTGGCCCATGGCAATAAATGGGGGGATAACAGGATTTACCGGACCCAACTCCTTGGCAATCCAGGCCCCAAGATGGGGTGCCTGAACCGATTGAGGTGGCTCATAACAAGTATGCCAATGGTACTGGTGCCGGGTATGAAGAATATGACCCAGATCGGCCGATTTATAGGAACGGATTATGGCCCCTTTATCCATAACATTTCCAATAGATTCCAATCCCTGTGAAAAATGGAGTCCATCCACAATGGTAGGTACCTTGGGAAAGGTACTTAACACCCTTTTGCTCTCCACTCCCTTGGAATAAGGTACATAAGCCTTGGGGTCAAATGTTTCCGTATGGGCCATTCCCCCGGCCATCCACAACAATATTATTGTATCCGCTTTGGATGTTATTGCGGGATCCGAAGTACAGGAACTTAAAAAACTGGCAAGGGGAATACTGGTCGAAGCTGCCGAAAGGCTGGCCGCTGCCATCTTTTTCACAAAATCCCTACGTGCATTGATAGGTAAATCCTTATCCATTATTGCTTAGTATATAAATTGAAATTCGGGGGAAATGAACATGGACCAAAAAAGATCCTGCAATGCTTCTTCCTTCTCATCCGTTTGCAGGACACCGAGCATGATCCCCCTTTCCTTTTCGGTCGGATTTCTGCCCAAGGTCCTTTGATATAAATTAAGCACCATATCCTCATGACTAGCCCCATATTTCTTGAGCCATTCCGTTGCCCCTTCCCTGAGCACACCATTGAAATACTCCCCATTGGTCAGCTCCAGCGCCTGTAACAAAGTTGCCTGCTCATCTCTCGTAGTAGCCACATTTTCCCTAGTGGGCCTCCCCATTACCTTCATAAATGGATGTTGTTTTACAAGGCTGGCCCTGGCAAACTCCCTTATCGGACCTTCAAAAGTAAAATTCACCAATTTGTCCCAATTACTGGAACCATAATTACGGACTCCCTGCCAGCTATCGTCATCAAATTTTGTACCCGTCCATCCTGCTTCAGGTAGTTTATCAGTACTTTTCCATTTATCATTGGAAGTGACCATTAGTTGTGTCCCGTCCTCATATTGGATCTTCATGGCGAACAGGATTCCAGCAGGATTGGCAATGGCACCTTCATTTTGCCCCTCTATGGCCAATAAGTTCTTACCTTGAACAAGCTTGTCGGCTACCTCCAGGCGATCCACTTTTCTCCAATCCGTACCTTCTGATATTTTTTTTCCATTAAGATATAGGGTATAGGAATGATCTACGGAAATCAATGCTTTTGCGGCACGAATCTTTTTATCATCCAAATTAAAACTATTCCTAAAATACCGCTTTCCCGGTTCTGGCAATACGTCACGGTCAAACTTGATCTCCCTGTGCCAGATCCTTTTAAAAGGCAGATCTTCATTACTGGGATCATATGCTGCCGCATAATACATGGGTGCCACAATTTGACTAACGGCATCGGAAAACTGCTCTGCACTTAGCCGTCTAAGTATGGGACCATCAAATACATATCCCTTTTGCAGCTCTTCCTGATTTTCCAATCGGGTCGTTTCCAATTGGTAGGATTTTGACGTCATGATCGTTTTAAGGAGCTGTTTTATATCCAAGCCGGAATGCACAAAATCGGCAGCCAGCCAATCCAACAGATCGGCATTCCAAGGTTCGTTGTCCATTTCGTCTACGGGTTCCACTATCCCCCTTCCCATTAATCGCTTCCAAAACCTATTGGTAATGGTTCTGTAAAGTCTGCCGTTCTCCGGTTTTACCATTACCTCCGAAAGCAATAACAATCTTTCCTTTACACTCTCCGCTTCTACGGAGCCCAGTTCCGGATATAAAAAATTGACCTCGGCCATTTTTCCAATGGGCATATCGCACCTATTCAATTCCATTAGGGAATCCGCAAAAATCGATGCAAACCCATAGGACTGCTCCAAAGTAAGATTACTGACAAAACTGTTATGGCAGGAAGCGCATTTTACGTTTACCCCCATCAAAGACTGACCTATATTTTGGGCGGCCTGCATTTCAGTACGTTGACTGGCATTGACCAAGCCCCTCCATTTTATCCCTTTTATAAACCCTTCGGATGCTTCGGTCGGATTTATCAATTCCTTGACCATAACATTATAGGGCTTATTTTCCAAAAGAGATTTGTACAACCAATCTGTAATTTGTTTACGTCCTCCGGTTATAAATCCGGGGCCACTGTAATCGTTCCTAAGTATATCGTTCCAAAAACTCAGCCAATGTTGGGTATAATTATGGGTATCCCCCAACAATTCATCTATAAGCCTGGCCCGCTTTTCCTTATCCCTATCGGTCACAAACTGATCTATTTTCAGTGGCTCTGGAAGGAGGCCAAGAATATCCAGGTAGGCACGCCTAATAAATGTCCTATCGTCCACAACCTCCGGCCATTTTAACTTTTTTTCCTTAAAATAAGAATCCATTATTTTGTCTACGGGATGGCTCTCCTTACTATCCTTGGGCAATTCAGGTTGCGAGAGGGCCAACTCGGCCTCGGGGAAAATCTTCAGCGCCCCATCTGACCATTTTGCCCCATTTTTGATCCACAATTCGATCAGCCGTATTTCACTATCCTTCAACACCTTCCCTTTCTTGGGCATTACATCGTCATGATCTGGCGGAAGGCTTACCCTGAGAAACATCTCGCTTTCTTCCGGCCTACCGGCTACTATAATGGGGCCCGACTTCCCTCCTTGGTACACTCCGCGTTTATTGTCCAGTACCAAATCGCCCTTTTGTTTATTTTCACTATGGCACTGATAACAATTATGGGCCAAAATGCCCGGACTCCCATATTTAATTCTTCCTGCTGTGTTTCGGACAAAGAATCCAGTTCCTTTAATTCCGTCAATAATATCCTTGTCCTTTCATCATCATAAGAATCTTGATTGTTCGGTAACACGCTGGCAAGGTAATCTTCCCCATGGGTTAGACTTGCTCCCAAATGACCGGCCACCACCAGCAATATTACCGTTAAGAACAGTCCTACACGATAATATATAAAATTGGCAAGCCGTCCGGTTAAAGTATTTCGCAACAATATATAGGTGACAAAGGCCAAAATGGCCGTAGCAATACCCGCATTTTGATGAAACTGGACCAAATCCCCAACGTAGTCGTCATGGGTACGTAACAACCAACCCAAGACTGCCGCCAGCAGGGCAAATACAGCTCCCAAACAGATCATCCAATTAATACCCTCCCTTAGACCCGGCCTTTTTCCGCCAAGGGTCAAAAACTCCAAAAACAGGGCTACGACCAACAAACCTATGGGAAAATGCACTACCATTGGGTGTAAGCGTCCCAACAGCTGAAAAATCCAATCCCACGAATTAATGTCCATAACAGCAATTTAATATTTTTTTGTATGTCGATATCATAATAAAAGGAAGGTTTACCATACTCAACATGTTTTTATGCCCATTACATTTATTTTCCTCTAAGTTAACTATTCGATCAATAATGACAATACCGACCAAAGTTGTTTTTCATAAAAAAAGCAACCCCTTTGGGTTGCTTTTCATCATTAATTACTCGATAATCGAGATTTAAATGCTCCAACGCTTGCGTCGAAATCAAACTTAAATCTTCTTTCAATGCCTCGTGGGCTTGCCCCGAGGTAGCTTACTTGTAGTACAAACATATCCCGATGATATCTTACAATCAGGACACTTTATACTGAGAGTTTTATTTTTTTATTTTTTTAATACTATCCACCTCTTTTCTGAACCTTAAAATCATTAAACTATCTAACTGACTACCAATACTATCCCGCATGGAAGCCCAATTTTGGTCGTTCATATCACCGGCATAGCGCATTATCTTGTTAAATCTGGCCACATTGAAGCGGTTGGCCTTCCAAGCCGCCTTAGTACTTTCCCGATGTTTTAAATCCTGCAAGTAGATCCCGACCCCAAAGCCAACAATAACAAGACCCAATACCAATAACCAACGGGCGGATGTTTTAGACATTGTTCCTAAATTTAGGTTAAAATAATAAATTGTTCCATAATGGACAACACACTTTAATTTACGAAAAAAAAGTATCCCTGGACCGTTAGTTTAAGAAAATTTGACCTTATATCCAAGTACCGAAGGCATTATACAAATTTGGAAACCACCAATAACAATACGATAAACGCAAAGGCACCGCTAAATGTCAGCACCAAGTCTATAAAATTGAATTTTTTTTTCATCATAACATCAAGTATTATTTTCCACCATCTCTATTACCATTTCGGGGAAGCATATCATTTGATAAAGCCATTTTCATATTTTGGAGATGCTTTTCCCTTTCCCTTTCCATAGCTTTAAGGCACCCCAAAGTTAGCCTTGCCCGTTGGAGTTTCAAAATATCAACGTCCAACACACAAAAACCAAGGATAAAATGTAGTCTTGCGGTATATGGTGTGTTGGTATTTTAAAGCCTAAGAGGGTTCCGGAAAAGTTTAATAACCTATCTTTATAGGTAAGGGTACGACCGGTTAAAAATTCACCATCCATCATGAAACTACTTGAAAAATGTCATCTGTTGTTCTTCCTATTGGGTGCAGCAATAGGATATCCACAGGAAAGGGACAGTTTGGCCGTACTTAAAACTGCTACCCCCTATATTGAACACTACGATGAGTACATTTCAACAAGAATAGGATTTAACAACAATTTCAACCGCTTTAAATTCAATGTTTCAGACCTGCATTTGAAGTATTTTATGACCCCAAACCAAAGGATACGGACTACATTTTCATTTTTGTTCCGATTTATAGAATTCGATATAGGGTTTACCCCTTCTTTCCTAAAATTCAACAGGGACGATGAGCTCCATGGCAAAACAACATTTTCCAGCTTGGGAACACAACTCTACTTTGGCCAATGGATGCAAACACTGCAATGGAACACAACAAAGGGATATTATGTGGACGCCAGGGATCTAGGATTGGCGGAAGACAGCAATATAATTTTCCCAGACGTCAAAATTCGCAAGGTCGGTGGGAGCTCTTCCTATATTTTTAATCCTAACTATTCCTTTAGGGCCATCAACAAACAAAAAGAATGGCAGGGAAAAAGTGCCGGTAGTTTTGTACCTACCTTCAGTTATTATTTTACCCATGTATCCGATGCCACTCCGGGTACCAATAAAATTTACAATCTGGCCATTGGCCCCGGATATTACTATAACTGGGTCATTGCCGGCCACTTTCTGGTATCGGCGGGAGGGTTTATGGGCATTGGATATAACAATACCGGATTCGAATTTACCGATGACCGGGAAGATTATAAAGTAGACGGCATCACCTACGAAACCGAATTTAAAATGACATTGGCCCATAATACCAGCCATTTTTTCACAGGAGCCAGTATAAGTATTAGCTCATTTTATCATAAAATAGATCCTACCGTGCGCTATACCGACCAACAGGAATTCTTTGAGTTCTATTTGGGATATCGATTTAAAGCGCCCGAAAAAATAATGAAAAAAATAACTAATGTTGAAAAAAAATTAGGCCTGTAAAACTTTCGAATGGGAACAACCTGTAAAAATTGCTCTGTTTATTTTAAGGGAAACTTTTGTAATAATTGCGGTCAGCCCGCCGTAACCGACAAGTTGAACCTTGGCTATATACTCCAGGATCTGGAAAATGGCCTATTGAGTTTTGACAACGGAATCCTGTATTCCATAAAAGAACTCTATACGAGACCCGGCCATTCCATTAGGGAATTTATACAAGGAAAAAGGGTAAATCATTACAAGCCCCTATCGTTGACCATACTTTCGGCTACCGTTTTTGGCCTATTGTACCATATTTTAAACATCAACCTCTTGGAATATGGAACGGGGAACCCGTCCAAAAACACATGGATAGACACAACCTACATCAACGAACTGATAGGGGGGCATTACGCCATTATTACCCTGCTATCCATTCCCGTGTTTTCTATGTCGTCCTATGTGGTCTTTAAAAGACAAGGGTATAATTATATAGAGCATCTGGTTTTAAATTCGTTCGTGGCATCACAAAAACTGTTGGTGCATATCCCCTTGCTTCCGTTAATGTACCTTTTAAATGGCACCAAAGATATTAAAATACTATCCCAATGTATGACTGTACTGGATTTTGTGCTGCTTTATTGGTGTTTTCCCAATTTTTCACACCCTGTCCAAGCTAAGGTCTTTTTACTCAGCTTGGCATGCACCCTCATATCCTTTGTTGTCCTTATACTCCTTATCATCATTATTGTACTGGCCTTTAACCTCCCACACATCTCTTAAAGGCAAGGGCGATCAATACATGGCCGATGCACAAAATCCCTTGCTTCCCGTACCCGATCAGGGCACATAAGGCATCGCCTCCCATAGAGGACGGGCCAATCCGTAAAGGAAGGTCCTCCCCGGCCTGTTGACAACCACCAACACTTTGTATTGATCGCCCAATTTACATTTGACGGCCTACTTCCAAACAGGGCGTGTACGGCATCTGCTTATTCCCCCATCTTCCCTGTGTTCTTTTTGAAATAGGTTTTGAAAACGGTCTTGGAGTTAAATCCACAATCGTTCGCTATCGCCAAAATGCCAAGATGTCTATGGGAGGGGTCAGCAATTTTGACTTTAAAGGCTTCCAAGCGGAAGGAATTTACCATGTCGGCAAAATTCTTCCCATAGCCCTCATTTAAGAGCTGTGACAGATGGTTGGACGGAATTCCCATCATCTGCGCCAGCGACCGAAGTGTAAGGTTGGGATCCAAGTATGGTTCTTCTTCCAATAGCAACAGATCCAATTGTTTCTTATAGCTCTTGAGCTGTGCTTTACTGAACAGTGACTTTTGATACTTTCTTTTAGTGGCCCTTTTTTTACTGCCTTCTCCCAAGACCTCCCTCCGAAGTTCCTGAAATCGGGGTATGTTGAAAAAAGGTTTAAGTATTGGCTCTACAAATATATATATCATCATTGGCAATCTTTGGGCGATGCCCTGTTCTATTAATCGCATGGTTTCCGAGGTCTTCCCCAGCAAGGCATTGCACAATATAAGAAGGTTCATTGCCCTCCCATTAAATCGGTTTCCAAAGTAATCTCTAATTTGGCCATTCCCTTTTCGGCCTGTTCTTTATTGCCCAAAACTGCATATGCCATAGTGGTTCCTCCCAACCTCATCACATCTTCGGTTTCATCTTGGGAAGTTTCTCAAAAAATGCCAATCCTTCGTTGCCCTTTCCCATTAACAAAAGTGCCTGGCCCCAATAGAATGCTGACATTTTTAAGTTTTATTGTCCTGGACATTTTTAAGTTCCAATACGAGGAGAATGGCATTTTCGGAAAGGGATTCCAATTCTATCTTTCCCACATCCCATAACGCCAAGGCATCACGACTTTCCAATAGCCTGTGCTGTACTTCGAAAACTCCATTGATCACAAATACGAAAATGCCATTATTTTGATTTTCAAGAGTGTATTCAACTTCTTTTCTCCCATCAAAAACACCAAAATTCACCTGACATTCTACCGTTTTCAGAATGGTGTGGAGTACATTATTTTGGACGTCACCAAAACAATTTTGGATAGGAGACGCCTGGACGTTCAAGTATATCTGCAGATAATTAATGGCCTGGTCCTTATGAAGGTTATTAACATAATAGGATGCCGACTCCCTTATTAAAAATGAGGCAATCTCATTTGGGGCCAATAATTGCTCTCCATTATCCGTTACATTTGATATTTTCAAGCTTCCGACCAACGGTATCAACACAAGCAAGGTATCTTCTGAAACGGTATATTTCTTTTTCCCACAGGCTATCAGAACTTCACAGGTAAAAGACCGCATACTTCCTAAATGTTTTCCCAAGGCACCGTTCAGGTCTTCTTGTCCAAAAGTAGAATGACAACTATGGTACCGGGAGTGTTGCCACTTTCGTTGTGCCGATATAAATATCCGTGAAGGTGTTTGTGCAATCATTTAGTTAGTATTGAGTTTATAATTAGGCTTTTACATAAATATCATGTGTCAGTACAAATCCTTCTGAAACACTACCCGAGACACTGGCGAGCTCTTCATCAACTCCGTCCGAAAATACGTTATCGTTGGCATTGTAGGTATAGCCTGTCATGCCTTTGGTATAGCCTTTATCGCTCGCAGCGTTTACACGTAGTACCGCACTATTATCACCTTCAGGAAACGCTATTTGGGTTATCAAAAGCGAATTACCGGATGCATCGTAAACATGCACATGGATATGGGTAGACCTTCCGTTGTACCATCCTGGGAAAATGGTGGTGAATTCCACCAGGCCATCTGCATTTGAAGCCTGTCTGCCCCTTAAAAAATGGTTTGAGGAATAATTGCCATATTCTGAATAGTTGCCGTCCTTATCGCAATGCCATATATCTATCAGGGCTCCTTCCAGTACATTACAAGAATCGTTTACATTCCTAATGGTAATATCAATATCCAAGACAATTCCCGTTCTGTCCCCAACAATATTGACACGCTCATATTCGGAAGGGTTCTTTGTTGGATATGGGCCCTGGGTTTCTGTGGGTGTTTGGGAGCAACCTTCGGAAGAGGTGCCATCAGTACCATCGGAATCCGTTGTTGTATCCGAATCGGTACCGGTTTCTGTATCCGAAATAGAATAATCACTATCTTTTGAGCACGAGGTGCTAAAAAAAAGACCGGTTACGGTGAGTCCGGCAAGACCCAATCCTTTTATAAACTCTTTTCGTTCCATAATATTAATTTTAAAATTGTTGGATAAAACTATAGGGATGCAACACAACCGAAAAGAAATTGAGGTAAACGCGGAATAGAGTGCGGTAAAATGACCGCAAATGTTAAAAATTTAATAAGCTTTAAGGTAAAAATTAAGAAGATTAGGTTGTGGGTACGGGAAATTCGAAACCTGGTTTAGAGATTTGGAACGTGCATAGATGGGTTTATTACCCTTTGGAAATTTCTTTCATAATATCGGCCTTATACGTATTCCCCATAGGCACGGTAAATCCTTCGATCTGTAAGGAATCCTTATAGACCGATTTTATTTTTTTCAGAGGAACAATAAAGGAACGGTGTACCCGCTTAAATTGGGATGGCGGAAGTTTTTGAAGTATGGCCTTCATGGTAAAACGGGCGACTATTTTTTTCCCATCCTCCAAATAGATCTGTATATAATCGTCCAATGCCTCGACCATTAAAATGGAAACAAAGGGAATATTGTACAATTTAAAATCTGCCCTTATGCTTAGGTGTGTATTTTCTTCGGGACTGAAGTTTTCGAGTTCCATTTCGCGTTTTACCTTTTCAACAGCGGTCAAAAAGCGCTCTGGAGAAAAGGGTTTGAGCAAGTAATCCGATGCGTTTACATTAAAACCTTCCACCGCGTAATGACTATATGCGGTGGTAAAGATAACCTTGGTCTGCCGTTTCAGTGATTTGTATAGGTCCACACCATTTAATTTAGGCATTTGAATGTCGAGGATCAACAGATCAACATTGAACTTGTTCAAGTATTTTACGGCCTTGTCCTGTCCTGTAAAAGTCTGAACCAAGTCTATATAATCAATTTGATCGCAATAAGCTTGTACCACTTCTAGGGCAAGCTCTTCATCGTCCAATGCAATCGCCTTTATCATCAAAGGTTTATATATAGTTTAACGCGATAGTTTTTTTGGTCTCGGTAACATCCAAAGTATATTTCCCCGGATATTTATAGTCCAATCTTTTCTTGGTGTTCTTTATGCCTTCCTCGGTATTCGGGGGAAGGGCATTTTTATCCACGGTTATTTTATTTTCCACCTCCAACAAAACGCCTTTTTCATCTACAGTAATAAATATATGAATTTTAGATGGCGTATCTGGATTTACACCAAATTTAAAGGCGTTTTCTACATAATTTATAAGGATGATCGGGGCAATTTCCTTTCCCACTGCGTTCCCCTTCACATCAAAGATAAAGTCTACATTTTTGGCCATCCGTAGCTGTTGCAATGCCACATAATCTGAAATATACTTTATTTCCTTTTCCAAGGGTACGTTTTCGGTATCGCTCTCGGAAACCACGTAGCGCATCATATCGGACAATTTTAAAACGGCCTGCGGTGCCTTGTCCGACTTTTTTAAGGTCAGCGCATAAATACTGTTCAGCGAATTGAACAAAAAATGAGGATTGATCTGTGCTTTCAAATACGAGACCTCGCTTTTTAATTTTTCGTTCTTTATTGCCTTTAACCGATGTTCAAGTTTCAGCAATAAGGATAACACCAAAACCATCAGATATTGAAAGATAAAGGTATCCCTGAATTGGAAGATATCGAAATAGGGCCGGTTTCCATCCATGGGCACACCACCTCGGGGCGGCCCTTCCGGTACAACCCAATTTGACGGGCCCTTATCTACCAACAACGAAGGCAGATAGGTAATAGCCGAGAAACACAACAGCATTATCGCCCCATAGGCCCACCATTTTTTTTGTGCATAGAAGTGGGGAATAAAATAATAGTAGTTCAGATAAAAGAAAAGTAGCAACAGGACATACCCCATGAAATTACGTTTAAATCCACCTATCTTAAAAAGGGATACATCGCTGCCAAAATCGGGAGAGGTCAATATGGGAATGCTCAACAAGGTGAGGCCGATCAGAATATTGATAAGTAAGTCTTTGTTTTTCAATGGAATGGTATTATGCCGAATAAATTTACCAAAAGTAGGGCAAAAGATAGGAAGGGTATAAAAAAATGAGGTAAAGAAAGAATTTTTAGCGGTAAATTCAGGGATCAAGTACAAAACTTGGGTCTAAGTTTAATAATAAGTTTCTTTGCACTTTAAATTTAAGGGATGGACAAAGGAGCTGATTTATCGCTATTGAGCTTGTTTTTACCAGAGGGACTACTTGACTTTTTTAATATCGTCGGCTTTGAACAAACGCCGATCGTTCGAGTTTGGAAATCGGAACCTATTCAACGATTATCTTTTTCAAATAGACTCTAGGGGTAGTACCCATCTTCTTTTTGAAATAGGTATTGAAAACGGTCTTGGAGTTAAATCCACAATCGTTCGCTATCGCCAAAATGCCAAGATGTCTATGGGAGGGGTCAGCAATTTTGACTTTAAAGGCTTCCAAGCGGAAGGAATTTACCATGTCGGCAAAGTTCTTCCCATAGCCCTCATTTAAGAGCTGTGACAGATGGTTGGACGGAATTCCCATCATCTGCGCCAGCGACCGAAGTGTAAGGTTGGGATCCAAGTATGGTTCTTCTTCCAATAGCAACAGATCCAATTGTTTCTTATAGCTCTTGAGCTGTGCTTTACTGAACAGTGACTTTTGATACTTTCTTTTAGTGGCCCTTTTTTTACTGCCTTCTCCCAAGACCTCCCTCCGAAGTTCCTGAAATCGGGGTATGTTGAAAAAAGGTTTAAGTATTGGCTCTACAAATATATATATCATCATTGGCAATCTTTGGGCGATGCCCTGTTCTATTAATCGCATGGTTTCCGAGGTCATCCCCAGCAAGGCATTGCACAATATAAGAAGGTTCATTGCCCTCCCCATTAAATCGGTTTCCAAAGTAATCTCTAATTTGGCCATTCCCTTTTCGGCCTGTTCTTTATTGCCCAAAACTGCATATGCCATAGTGGTTCCTCCCAACCTCATCACATCTTCGGTTTCATCTTGGGGAAGTTTCTCAAAAAATGCCAATCCTTCGTTGCCCTTTCCCATTAATAAAAGCGCCTGGCCCCAATATAATGTTGACGTTTTAAAATCTGATTTGAGTGCTACACCCTTTTCGAAGCTTTCAATGGCAGTGTCATATTTTTCCTCACAGTAATCTATAAAACCTTTCAAATGATAATTTATGGAGGAAAAAGGATCAAGCTGAAGGGCCGTTTCAATGTACGTACGTGCCGCTCCAAACTTTCCTTCGGCAACCAATATCGATGCCATGCTAGGATAATAGTCAACGAGGGGGGCCACCTCATAGACTTTGTTCAAATGCCGATATGCTTCGGGAAGATCCCAATTTTGAATAAAGGAAGCGTATGACAGGTGCAATTGGCATTCCGGCAAATTTTCGTCCAATTCCATAGCCTTTTCAAGATAGGGCTGTCCTTTCGCAAAAGCCTCGTGTAACGGAAGTAATCCTATGGTTCCCAAAAGGGTGTAGGCCAAATGCATCCCAAGGTGTCCCAATGCAAAATGAGGCCAATCCTCAATAATTTTTTCCAAAATTGAAATCCCAGTTTCAATATCGGACTTTCCCATCTTAAGTATATGGTACCTACTTTTTAAATACCGTTGATAAATATCAATGGGTATCTCTGGGTCCTGCACCAATTGATCCCCAATTTCAAAATGCCCGATATGCTCCCTTAGCCTTTCAGCAATGAGAAGACTAATTTCATCTTGAACGGCAAATACATCTTCCAGGGAACGATCAAATGTTTCCGACCAAAAATGAAAATCGTCTTCAACATCTATCAACTGGGCAGTAATGCGCATTTTATTTCCCGATAAACGTACACTTCCCTCCAAAATAGTAGATACATTAAGCTCCTGACCAATCTGTGCAATTGGTAGATTAACATTTTTAAAATGAAAGGATGATGTTCTTGAAGTCACTTTTAACCCCTTATTTTTTGTTAAGGCGTTAATAATTTCCTCTGTCATCCCATCACTAAAATATTCGTTATCGGCACTGGAACTCATATTAACAAAAGGAAGAACGGCAATTGATTTAGGTTCATTTTTAGGTACTTCCATAAGATCGGACCGACTAGGTACTTGTAAGCCTTCCTTGTTAATAGCAAATATCTCAAGAGGTTCTGCAATGTTTTTTAAACGAAAATAGCCTAAAGAAAGTGTAGGAATATATGGGTGATTTTTTAGTTCATCGTTTAGTTTACCCGACAACAATATTGAACCTGCAATCCCCAAATTTTCTATCCGGGAGGCCAAATTTACCCCATCGCCGTAAACTTCCGTACCATCAAAAACAATATCCCCTATATGAAGACCTATACGTAGAGGCACCGAGCTATCTTTCTGCAGTTCCATTTGTATGTCTACGGCGCATTCCACTGCCTCCAACCCACTTGTAAAAACGCTAAGCGTTCCATCGCCATAATACTGTAGGATATCCCCATTATGTAGCTTATGGTTCTTTTCAAATTCCTGTCTATGACGGCTCCGCATTTCTGCCGCCGCATTTTCATCCCTCTGCATAAGAACACTATAGCCAACGATATCCGTGAACATTATGGCTACTATACGACGATTTTTATTACTCAACATCAATTATGGTCTGTGATTTTATTACTCAAAAAGTAACACATTCCAAAAGTACAATAATTTGTAAAAAATTGATTTTAGGAGACAGGTAATGATTTGGCCATCGGGCATAAAAAAACCTCCATATTACGGAGGTTTTTTTTGTTGTACAGGCGGAGAGACTCGAACTCTCACACCTCACGGCACTAGATCCTAAGTTGTATTTATCTTGTACCAGCAAAACACAAAATGACCCATATTTAATTGTTTAGGGATTTTTAATTTTATTTAAAGTCAAATAAAACCAGTTCATTTCAATATTTGTTGCGCCTATGTTGTCCCCAAATAACATAGGAATTTTGTGCCTTTAGCGTACATTTTTTTGACAATATGTTGTACCTAATTTGACTTTCGCAACAAAAACAGGCCGGTCATGTCAGCAAGCGCAAAATCGTTCTCCGTAAAAAGCCCCATTCCAAAGGACTGTTACCTTTAGCCATTCGAATTGCCGAAAACCGGCGTTCTACATACAAGACCTATAATTAAAAGGATTCCTGTTTCTTTTTAAGTGGGTGCTGTAAATGGATCTTCCTCTACTTTATCATGCTATTCCTTTCAATTACCAAGGCACCACCGGGTTTTTCCAATGATGCCTTAAAGAGTAATCCCTCCATTGATTAAGAACGAACCAAATTATGTAGAAAGGGTAGCATTATTTATTCATAACCTGGGTTTTGATCTAATCCATCTATTAAATCTACCTCTATAGCTGGTTTTGGCAAAAGTCTATTATTTTCAGAAACATTGGGATATAAGGCTTTGTTTACCTCTACTACCATTTTCTTTCTTACCAGATCAAACCATCTATTATTCTCAAAAGCCAATTCCCAAGCTCTTTCAGCAATAACTGCATCATCAAAAGCACTTTGTGTCATACCCGAGGCCAAATCTACCGAAGCATCCGGAGTATTGGGATCTAAATTATTAGCTCTTCGCCTTACCATATTAACAGCTTCCAATGCTTCGGGAGTAGGACCACTAGCGGCCATATTAGATGCTTCAGCGTACATTAACAATACATCTGCGTATCTAATGATAGGTGTGAACAAGTCGCCATTGACATCACCACATCCTCCTTCGTCTGCTCCACAGGGAGAACCCGCATCTCTATATTTAGCTATATATGGCTGCCCAAATTCGCCATCTTCCCAAGCAGTACCATCCAAAAAAACAGTGTGAAATGACACCTCTTTTCTATAGCCTTCTGGAAATGCATTGAAAAATCGTGCTTCAGAAAACCAATCAGACCACCCACCTTCACTACCTGGACGGGTTGCGTGGTGATGTTTACTTCCATCTCCAGAAGCAATAGCTCCATAAAACGCAAAGATGAATTCGCTATTGGTAAGCTTATCGGCCACTGTCCATAGTTTTGCAAAATCCCTTTCAAGACTGTAAACACCACTTTGTATTACTTCGTTGGCTTTATCTCTTGCCAAGGCATACATTGAAGCGTCTTCAACAGGCCATCCGGTCATGGTCAAGTATACTTTAGCCAAAATTGCTTTGGCCGCACCATTTGTTGCACGTCCTACTTCAGGAAATGTAGGTGGCAATAAATTTTCAGCAGCCGTTAGATCTGCAATGATCAAATTGTAAATGTCAGCTACGGGAGATTGTCCCACTGTGGCAGCATCCCCTTGGTTTTCACTCGTAATAATAGGAACTTCACCAAACCATCTTACCAAATAAAAATAAGACAGGGCTCTTAGAAACCGTGCTTGGCCTTCTATGGCATCTGCATTGGACTGAGGAGATACCCCATCCAGATTTTCTATATTGGAAATTATTGCATTGGCATTGTTTATAGCCCTGTAAAAAGCCCTCCACATAATTGTATGGGAATTTGCCGCTGGATCTACTTTAAATTCATCATATTGCTTAAGGGTTGGAGCTGGAGGCCTGGAAGTGACATCTTCCGCTCCTGCACTAATTATAAAAGAATCCAAAAAATCAAAACTCCCCCAACCTCCATATAAGTTACGGTACACACCAACTGTAGCCGCTTCAAAATCACCTTCGGAGGCAAAGAAACTTTCGGGTGAGAGTATGCCTTCTGGTTTCTCCTCTAAATCCGAGCAGCCCGTTAGGCAGCTTACTGCCAGTGCTACTAATACAATTGTGTTCTTAAAAAACTTTTTCATCATAATATATTTATATTAAAATTTTAAATCCAAACCAAACGTAAATGCTTTTTGTGACGGAAATGAAGCCAAATCAATACCACCAAGTGTATCCACGTTGGTACTGGACTCTGGATCAAATCCAGTATAATCCGTAATAGTAATCAAATTGGTTCCTGATACGAAAAAACGTACCTTGTCCATATTGATCTTGCCCAGTATACTTGAAGGCAAATTATAGCCCAGTATAATATTCTGTATTCTTATGTAAGAACCATCCTCTATCCACCTACTGGACTGCAAAAATTCATGATTTGTGGTCCCTGTAAACGATGGCACGTTTGTATTTTCATTTTGAGGGGTCCATCGGTTCAATATGGCTACATTTGTTGCATCGGCATCTCCTGTAGAGCGCTCCGACCTTACCCGTCCAATATTGTAGATATCATTACCTTGTACGCCTTGTAAAAAAACGGTGAGGTCAAGATTTTCATATTTAAATGTGTTGTTCCAACCAAAAGTATATTTCGGCTGTGTTTCACCTATAACCGTAATATCAGCACTATTTATAGCACCATCCCCATTTTGATCTATGTACTTTGGAGCTCCTGGAATAGAACCAAATGAAGCCGCTTCCGTTGCTTCCGATGTAGTCCATACACCATCTTGTTGATACCCTCTAAGCTGACCTATAGATTCTCCAACTTCAAGAAAAACAGTATTTCCAAAGCCAGGTAGCCCAGGCCCTCCTAGAGCAATTTCATCCCCTCCGGCCAAAGCCAATACCTTATTTTTATTAAACGTCATATTAAAGCCCGACTCCCACTTAAACTTCTCGTCAAAAGGCTTTCCTCCCAAGTAAAACTCAACACCTTTGTTCTCTACCTCTCCTATATTCCTTAACACCCTTCCTACACCGGAAGTCCCTGGCAATGGCACATAAAGCAAAAGGTCTTCAGTGCTTTTATTATAATAATCCGCCGTCAAATTCAATCGGCTGTTAAATAGGTCAAGGTCGACCCCTATGTTAAACTGCTTTGTTGTTTCCCACTTTAAATCAGGATTAGCGGCCACATTGGCCATAACAACACCTACTGAACCTGATGTACCATCAAGAACGGCAATTGTTGTTGATAAACGGGAGAGCGATAAATAAGGATTTATTTGTTCATTACCTATTTCACCATAACTAGCTCTTAGTTTAAGATTGTCTATGGCCTCAGATGCCTCTAAAAATGATTCATTGGAAATATTCCAGGCGCCACCAGCCGAAAAGAAGAACCCATGTTTATTGTTGGTTCCAAAAACCGAGGATCCATCTGACCGTCCTGTAAGATTTAAAGAATACAAATTATCATAGCTATAACTGGCCCTACCAACATACGATACAAGATTTCTAGAAGTACGCCGGGATTGGGGAACAGCAGGAGTTGTTCCTAGAGACAGATTATTATAGGTTACACCATCTGTTAAAAATCCTATAGCACTACTGACATTTTGACTAAACTCCCTGTATTGTTGTTCCATAACTGCCGTAACCGTAAGGTTATGCACATCATTAAACGTATTGGTATAGGTGAGCTGATTTGTATTTTGAAGTGTCAGGTTCTTTTCATCCAGAATACTGGCAAACTCCGTACCGGGCGCATTGGTAGGCTTTGAATTGGCATATAGATTGTTTTGTACGTCCAATTGTCGATAGGAGCCACTAACACTTAATTTTAGCTTGTTTGTAATATCATACTCAGCAATACCGTTAAAACTCGTAGTATTTATAAAATTATCCCGTATAGGCTCAACGGCTAAAGCCAATGGATTAAAATTGGTAGGAGGACCTACGCCACCACCAGGTTGCGAATAATTACCATCGGATTCAAATATTGGTTTTGTTGGCGCAAACAATTGCGATGAAAAAACAGGGCTTCCAGAGTTGTTATTTCCGGTAGCACCTCTGGCAAAGGTATTTATGTCCGTGGGATGATCCTCTTCCCTGGAAAGGTAAATATTGGCTGTAACCTTTAATTTTTCAGCAAGTTTAGCGCTAATATTGGATCTAACCGAATATCGGGTATAAGATGTGTTTCTAATAATACCCTCACGATCAATCACATTGGCGGACACATAATAAGAGGCGTCATCATTAGCTCCGCTGATACTCAACACATGGTTTTGTTCATAGGCATCCCGATATATTTCATCCTGCCAGTCCGTACCGCCACTAGCTCTGAAATCTTCGATCTCTGCGGCAGAGAATACGGGGGTTCCTCCACCTATACCAAGCTCTGCCCTATGTGCATTAACAGTTTCGGCATAATCGGCCGCATTAAGCAAATCCAACTTTTTGCGAATACTTCGTACACTAAAAAATGTATTGTACTCTATGGTAGCTTTTCCTTGTTTTCCCTGCTTGGTTGTTACCAAAATTACTCCATTAGATCCCCTAGAACCATATATGGCCGTTGCCGAAGCATCTTTTAAAACCTCAATGGAAGCAATGTCGTTGGGGTTTACGGTGTTAAGGTTGCCGCCTTGAAAACCATCAATAACGACAAGTGGATTATTTCCGGCACTTAATGAATTTGCTCCCCTAATTCTAATATTAACTGTTGAATTTGGCGCTCCATCGTTATTTTGGATCAAAACCCCGGGGACGCGTCCCTGCAAAGCCTGATCCACACGTGTAAGGGGAAGTTCTTCCAGTTCTTCGGTTTTTACGGAAGCCACCGCTCCGGTAACATCGCTTTTACGCTGGGTACCGTAGCCAATAAGTACAACTTCATCCAATAATGAAGCATCTTCCTGTAAGGTAACGGTAACCGTGGCCTGCCCATTAATGGCAATCTCTTGGGGGAAATAGCCTATATATGATATCGCAAGGACGGCAGCACTGTTTGACACTGATATGGAAAACTTCCCGTCAAAATCGGTCTGTGTTCCATTCGTTGTTCCTTTTTCCAATATATTGGCCCCTGCCAAGGGTTGTCCATTACTATCTATAACATTCCCGGTTATTGTGACCTCCTGTAGCCTAGTGTTTATATCAACGCCGCCCAGCAGACCATTTGCTTCCAGGTTTTTGGCATACGTATTGAAACTTGATAAAACAAACAACACCAGAACAGGTACTTTTTTTAGATTAATTTTATTGACACACCAAAATGTCCATTTCTTTACAATGTTTTTTTTCACAGTCATAGTTTTAAGTTGATTTTAATAGTTAGTCATTTATATTGAGTTGCTGAAAATTTATGCTTATTGCAGTCCCTATCCCATACTGTTCGGCCCGTTTTATATGGTCCATTTTTACATTGAAAAAGGAATGAGGACTCCCCCGAACCCTTTCAAAAAAAACGTAACCCAAACTCTAGTTTATCACTTTTACCTTCAGTTGCTTGTTGACAACCAAACCTGTACTCTAAAATTTATCGGGACAAACAGGGTTACATCTTTTGGCTCGCAAGTAACGGCCATAATGAGAAATTCCGGTGCACGGAATTCATATAAATAGGGCAGGGTATTCGCATTCAATTTTTTTCGGAAAGAGAAAAAAAAAACGCCTTAAAATCCATATATTATATTGATATACAGTTAATTATATCAATATGTTTTGAATTAAACAAAGAATCCAAGATATAAAAAAGCACCCCTTAATATCCTAAAGCAGTGCACCTGGCACTCCATTCAATCGTCTACATTTGACTTTTAAAGTATTATAGACAAATGAGAACCCTAATTACAAACATTCTTTTCTCCTTACCCATATTCATCCTGTGCTGTGGATGTACAAAACAACAAAACCCCACCAAGTCTTTCGAGAAAGATGAAAGCTTGGACAATATAGAATCAGTGCCAAATTGGCTAAAATTGAACGTGGAAGAAATTTTATTTTCAGATAGTATAAACGTATGGGTTCCTTCCAATAATTTTCAAACTTCTTCCCTTATAAAAGTTCCCAGATTTCCGCGAAAGTTCACAAAAGCAGAGTTTGAGAAGAATGAATCTTTGAAAGATTTTGAGATCAATCCACTAGACCCAGGAATAGCATTGGAATTGAGCGGTGTTAGAAATGAGCAGGTATCGGCTCAGATCGCAATGGGTGCAAAAGCCGACCTCTCCAATATTAGTGTGGAAATAAATAATCTTGTATCAGAAAATAACGATATATTCAAAAAAGAGAATATTGAAATACGCTATGTTAAATATGTGCCCGTACAGAAAGCCAGAAGTGAATATGTATGGTCGGCCAAGTTAGAAGATGTCGTTGGAGAAGAGGTGTCAGGGACAATGACTCCTTTTGTAGTAGCCGATGCATTGATTGAAATGGACACCGTAGATGTCCCAGCTTATAGGGCGCAACCGGTATGGTTCACATTTCATATTCCAAAAAATTCCAAACCCGGCACTTACAATGGGGATATCGTTATTACATCCAAAAAAGATACGCTATACAAACATCATATTAAACTACATATCCTTAATCCGCAATTGCCAGATGTCAAAGACTACAAATTTCATTTAGATCTTTGGTTAAATCCCAGTGCAATAGCTGGATATTATAATATGGAACACTGGTCGGACACACATTGGAAAATGATTTCCAAATACATGGAAGATTACGCTTCCCGTGGAGGAAAAAATGTAACTACTGTTATAACCCATGAACCTTGGCACAAGCCATGGGTCAACAATACCACTATTTCGCAATCTTTTTATGGCTATAAAAGCATGGTGAAATGGATAAAAACTACTGATGGCAAATGGGAGTTTGATTATAGCGTGTTCGACAAGTATGTTTCTTTGGCACATAAGGCAGGAATAACAGGAGCAATTAATGCCTATTCCATGACGCCGTTTCTTACAAAGCAAAAGATACATTATTTGGATAAAGAGGACAATAAGCAGAAAATTATTGAAATTGATGTAGAAGATTCCATTTACAAGGAATTATGGACTTCATTTCTCATTAGTTTTAAAAATCATTTAAAGCACAAAGGGTGGCTCGAAAAAACCTATTTGGGCTTTGACGAGAAGTCGGACGAAGTGATGCGGATAATCTATGGCATAATTGAAAACTCCGCGCCAGAATTTCTAGAAAAAACAGTTATTGCAGGACACCCCGGGGCAACCAAATTTGCGGAAAATTTATCTATCTCATATACTTTTTTCCCTTTGCAATCACATGAAAAGGAAGCTACCGTTCCCGTTATTCCAACTATTGAAGAGAGAAAAAAAAATAATAGACTAACAACGTTCTATTTATGTGGAGCTCCTGACCACCCAAATACATTAACCTATTCTCCGGCTATTGAGTCCCGATTGATCCCGTGGCTTGCACTAAAGTACAATACTGATGGATATTTGCGATGGGCCTATAATAATTGGACCGATGACCCATATAAAAAACCCGTTTTTTTTCATAATCCAGGAGATGACAATTATGTATATCCTGGGAAAAACGGACCGGTTTCGAGCATTCGGTGGGAATTACTAAAAGAAGGTATAGAAGATTATGAATTATTCCGTTTGGCAAAGCAAAATAGTTTAATACCCATAGAACAACTTAATGAGGCTGTAGAATTTGCCACCAGGAATCAGGATGGCAGGTATAAAAAAACAGATGATATGGTAAAAGCGAGAAATTTGATTTTAACAGATGAATAAATTTAAAAAATGACCATCTTTGGGCATATCTTAATATAACACCTTAGTGGGTATTTCTATTTTTTTATATTAAGACCATTCAACTACCTATATGTATGGTAAAATGTTTATTCGGCATCTCAAGTATTATACAGGAATCTTAATTATCCTATTCGGCATACCCCAGTTGAATGGACAAGATCAAGTACAATTTGAGCACCTAAGCCTGAGCCACGGGCTTTCCAACCCTAGGGTTAACAGTATCGCCCAAGATTCAACCGGTTATATTTGGATAGGAACAGAAAATGGTTTGAACAGGTATGACGGCAATGAATTTAAAGTATATCATAAGGGGAACTGCAATATTAGTTCCAATGACATTTTTACCTTATACCTAGACAGCAAAAAAAGGCTCTGGATCGGTACAATTGGAGGTGGAATTAATAGGTATAATCCCATTAATGATGATTTTGTTACGTTTAAGGAAAGTACCAATACGGGTTCCTATAATAAAATATCGTTTAAAGATGTATATACAATCATTGAAGATAAAAAGGGTACCATCTGGATAGGAACGGAAAATGGCTTAAACGTGTTCCGGGAAGACACCTCTTCATTTAAATCTTATATACCTCCACCATCGGAATCCAATTCGAGTATCCAAGGAATTTTGGAATTGGAAAATGGCCATTTTTTGATCGGCACCTACGGCAATGGACTTAATCTCTTTGACTCCGCGCATAAAAAGTTCTCCAAACCCGACTTTGCAAAAAAAGGTATGGACATGGGAGCAATTGACTTTATAAATTGCTTGCTTCTCAATAAAAAGAACGAAATCCTTATAGGTACCCAGGGAAAAGGACTGGTCAAATTAAACATAAAAGAAGGCACGATCTCCAACTATTTAAAAGGAACAAAATATGAGGAAGTTGATATTGTAAGATCTCTTTATAAAGACAAACAAGGTCATTTGTGGGTTGGCACTGACGGTTACGGAATATTAAAAATCAATATCCTTGACAAAACTCCAATAGTAGACCAATATACCCATGATAACCGATTAAGCCAATCTTTAACCAACAATACAGTTAATTGCTTTTATCAGGATAATCAATCCAACATATGGCTGGGCACGGCATGGAAAGGGATCAATATTATTGAAAATACAACCAAAAATGTACATTTTTATTATAGCGATTTAGAGGGATACAATGCCTCTGCCGTACTTTCTGTTTTTAAAAAAGATAATCGATTATATATTGGAACAGATGGCTCAGGCCTTAGCATTTATAATGAGTCCAGTAAAGATGTGGATATTTTCAGCAAAAGACTATCTACTTCCATTGGAGGTGAATATATTCAGAAAATTGTATCTGGAAAAAACAACCACTTTTGGATAGGCACATTTGCAAATGGACTTATACAATGGGATCCGAAAAAAGGCCCTATAAGACAATACCAAAGAAATCCCAACAATAAATCCTCATTACCATATAATGATGTTAGGGATATTGTCCAGTTGCCATCTGGAGATTTATGGGTTGGCACATGGGGTGGAGGACTTAGCTACTTTGACTCTAAAAAGAAAGAATTTAAAAATTTGAAACATGATAAAAATAACCCTAACTCTATTAGCAGTAATAACGTATTGTCCTTGTTGCCGGAAAAAGAAGGCAAGCTATGGATTGCTACCTTTGGAGGTGGCTTAAATCTATTTGATCCTTCAACAGGGCAATTTACGTGTTTTCAGGCAGATGGGAACGCTCCGGAATCTTTAGGAAACAATTATATCTATTCGCTCTTAAAAGATGATATTGGCAATCTATGGTTAGGAACAAGAGACGGACTTTATAAATTTCATTTAGAAACACAGAAATTTAAAAGATTTGATATAGGGAATACATCAAATTCCAATATTGTTGTTGGATTATTAAAGGACTATAAAGGACACATATGGATAAGCACCAAAGAAGGCCTTTTTAAGTATGATTTTCATAGTAACAGTATACAACCCTTACCTGAAATTAACGAAGACTTTCATATTAACTCATCTTTTAAAGATTCCGATGGCACTTTATATTTTGGAGGTGCCAAGGGGGTGTTTTTCTTTAATCCAAAAGACATCAACGCTACGGAAAAGAACCTTCCTGTTATATTTACCGATTTTAAATTATTTAATAAGAGTGTCCAAATAGGACAAAATAAGCTTCTAAAAACACATATATCACAAGCTAAGAATATTGGGTTAAAACATGATGAAAATATTTTTACTTTCAATTTCACCTTATTGAAATATCCTATTTCAAAAGGACACCTTTTTGCCGTAAAAATGGAAGGATTTGAAAAAGAATGGCGTATTATCGGTGCCCAAAGAAATGCTACTTATACCAATTTATCCCCTGGAGATTATGTTTTTAAGGTAAAAAGCCTTACTTCCAATGAAGATGTTTTAAATGAAAGCATGGTAACTTCCATGCCCATCACCATTCTGCCCCCTTTTTGGAAAACATGGTGGGCTTATATCATATATGCAATAACATCTATTGGTATTCTTATAGGCATCCAATATTATTTTTATCAGTGGGTAAAAATAAAAAATAAACTAAAGTTAGAAACAATACATCGTATACAAGAGGATAGGTTACACAGTTTAAAACAACGTTTTTTCACAAACATCTCCCATGAAATAAGAACTCCCTTGACCTTGATACTAAATCCACTAAACAACTTGCTGGAAAAAGGCAAACTAAAAGCCAATGAACAAAAACAATTGCTAAGCATTAAAAGAAATACCGACAGGCTATTGGGTCTGGTCAATGAATTGCTAAATTTCAGGCAATTGGAAACTGGAAATATAAAACTAAAAGTAGCTGAAAGTAATATTGTAACATTTACAAATGAAATATTCTTAGCCTTTAACCAACAATCGGAAATCAAAAATATTGATTATACGTTCACAGCTCCAACAGAAAGTATCTTGGTTTGGTTCGATAAATTTCAACTTGAAAAAGTCATATATAACTTGTTGTCCAATGCTTTTAAATTTACTAAAAAGGGAGATTCGATAGATGTCTCTATTAATAAAGATTGTGACCATGTTCACATTAGTGTTAAGGATACAGGAAGTGGAATTTCCAATGAAAGATTACCAAATATTTTTGAACGTTTTTACCAGAGCGATAAAAATGCCAGCGATGATATTGGGTTTGGGATTGGGCTCTCCATTGTAAGAGACATAGTCAAATTGCACTCTGGATCCGTTGAAGTAGAAAGCTCTCTAAATAAAGGAAGCACATTCGTTATTAAGATACCTTTAGATAAGGACCATTTTAGTGCATCGGGATTAAGTACCGATATCTTGCTTGATGAAGAAGATGTAAAAAGTTATAAATCCACTCGTTTGGAACCAATCCCCAATAGGAATGGAATTTCAGAAGAACCAGGAATGGACGAGGGTCTTACTGAAAAAATGATTCTTCTCGTAGAGGACAATATCGATTTACAGCATTACCTAACAGATATGCTATCAAGCTCGTATAAGGTTATTACCGCTTCAAACGGGGAAGAAGGATTGGAGCTTGCCATTGAGCATATCCCAGATTTGGTAATCAGTGATATTATGATGCCAGTAATGGATGGTATCGCTTTTTGCCATAAGTTAAAAACCGACTTTCGAATTAGCCATATCCCGGTGATTTTGTTAACAGCAAGAACATTAGCGGCAGATAAGATCAAAGGATATAATACTGGAGCAGATGATTATTTGATCAAGCCATTCAATGAAAAGATGCTCAATGCCAGAATAAAAAACCTTTTGGCCAATAGGGAAATGCTAAGGAACAGATTCCTAAAGGAAGGTATGCTACATCCTAGAGATATTGCCCTTAATTCACCGGATGAAAAATTTTTGGTCGATTTCATTAAAATTATTGAGAAAAACATTGAGGAATCAGATTTTAATATGGACCAATTATCCAAAAAGCTTGCAATGAGCCATTCAAATGTCTATAAAAAAGTTAAAGCGCTTACAGGTATGACCATTAGGGATTTTATTAAAGATTTCAGATTAAAGAAAGCCGCCAATCTTTTAAAACATAACAAATTTTCTGTTTTTGATGTTTGCCTGAAAGTAGGCTATACAAACAGACGACATTTTAGTAGAGAGTTTAAAAAAGTATTTGGAATCTCGCCAACCGAATATACCAAAAGACACATTGAAAAAACAAGTGAATACCTTGGGGCTTGATTCTTATGAAGGTGCCTGGCCATCGGGCATAAAAAAACCTCCTTACGGAGGTTTTTTTTGTTGTACAGGCGGAAGACTCGGACTCTCACACCTCACGGCACTAGATCCTAAGTCTAGCGTGTCTACCAATTCCACCACGCCTGCATTCAACCCGATTATTATCGGGATGCAAATATAAAGTAATTTTTCAATTTTAAAATACTTAGGCATTAAAAAGTTCTTTTTTGTACATTTAGACTTCAATCAAAACATTTTATGCATCAGATTTCGGAGTACCTAGCACAAAACAAAGAACGTTTTATCAATGAACTGATATCCCTCCTAAAGATACCCTCGGTAAGTGCCGACCCTGCGTATTCCCAGGATGTTATAAATGCTTCCGAAGCGGTTATGGCCTCACTTTTGGAAGCCGGTTGCGATACCGCCGAAATATGTGAAACCAACGGATACCCCATCGTCTATGGGGAAAAAATAATAAACCCGGAACTCCCCACCATATTGGTCTATGGCCATTATGATGTACAACCGGCCGACCCTATTGACCTATGGGACTCCCCACCATTCGAGCCCATAATAAAAACCACTCCTATCCATCCCGAAGGCGCCATCTTTGCCAGGGGTGCCTGCGATGACAAGGGACAAGTGTACATGCACATAAAGGCGTTGGAATTTATGGTAAAAACCAACCAATTGCCCTGCAACGTAAAATTTATGATAGAAGGCGAAGAAGAAGTGGGCAGTGAAAACTTAGGTACTTTTGTAGCGGAAAACAAAGAAAAACTGGCCAATGACATTATCCTAATTTCGGATACCGGCATGATCGCCAATACCGTTCCCTCTATAACCACAGGTTTACGGGGTCTAAGTTATGTAGAAGTAGAAGTAACAGGGCCCAACAGGGACCTGCATTCCGGTCTGTACGGTGGCGCAGTGGCCAACCCTATAAATATACTGACCAAAATGATCACAGCGCTGCACGATGAAAACAACCACATTACCATCCCAGGTTTCTATGATAAGGTGGAAGAACTTTCCATGGAAGAAAGAGCGGAAATGGCAAAGGCCCCATTTAGTTTGGAAAACTATAAAAAAGCCTTGGACATAAAAGCTGTTTACGGAGAAAAGGGCTATACCACCAACGAACGCAATTCCATAAGACCTACCTTGGACGTTAACGGTATCTGGGGCGGATACATTGGAGCGGGAGCAAAAACCGTCATTGCCAGTAAGGCCTATGCCAAAATTTCCATGCGCCTGGTACCTAATCAGGATTGGCAAGAAATAACGGCACTGTTCAAAACCTATTTCGAAAGTTTGGCACCGGAGGGTGTCACCGTTAAGGTTACCCCGCACCACGGTGGACAAGGCTATGTAACACCCATGGACAACAATGGCTATAAAGCCGCTTCCAAGGCTTACGAAACCACCTTTGGCAAGCCCCCGATACCTCAGCGCAGTGGCGGCAGCATCCCCATTGTCTCCCTTTTCGAAAAAGAGTTGAAAAGCAAGACCATCCTTATGGGCTTTGGGCTGGATAGCGATGCCATACATTCCCCCAACGAACATTTTGGAGTTTGGAATTACCTGAAAGGCATAGAGACCATTCCCTATTTCCATCAATACTTTGCGGAATTATCCCAATAAAACAATACGATGTTTTTGGGCGTTACCCTAACGGGTCGCTCTTTCCGCTGTATCTTTTTTGGTTCATGTCCCATCCAACGTAAGGTAGCCTAGCAAGGTTTCCATAACCTCGTGGCACCAAGATCTGGACAAAAGGGGAAATACCAAGAAGTGTTCATGCCCTGATACCTACAAGGTTTTAAAAACCTTGTAGGATGGGGAGCAAACCTTGCAGGGTCCGTCCAAAAAAGGATGCCGCTGCAACAGCTAACGCAACATCAATGGGCAATGGATCGTTGGCAATAAACATGTTGGTGCCCTACCAACAAATTGTTATTCAAATCCTAATCAATCAGTCCCAGCAGTAAGTCAGAAGTCTATAGTTGCCGGATTCCCAATCAATAATCACACAACCAACTTCCTTAAGACCAATTTCATGTTATATCCTTTGCATATAAATCACCCTCTACACTTGTAGAATAAAATTATTTGTTCTATGTTTGTAGAACAAATAATCATTTTACCCATGAAGCTATCAAAAACGGAAGAAGAATTAATGAACCACCTCTGGAAGCTGAACAAAGCTTTTATGAAGGATCTGTTGGAAGTTTATCCCGAACCAAAACCCGCCACCACTACTGTGGCCACTTTGTTAAAACGGATGACGGACAAAGGCTTTATTGGGTATAATTTGTTTGGCAACGCCAGACAATACTACCCTCTGGTAAAGAAAAAAGACTATTTCTCCAAACATTTAAACGGACTAATAAAAACCTTTTTTAATGACAGTGCTTCCCAATTCGCCTCCTTCTTTGCACAGGAAACCGATTTGAGCAAGAAAGAACTGGAAGAATTAAGAAACCTCATAGATACCGAAATTAAAAGCAAGTAACCATGTGGATCTATCTTTTAAAATTTAGTGCCTGTTTGGGAATACTCCTACTGTTTTACAAGTTGGTGCTGGAGAAGATCCATATGCATTATTTTAAAAGATATTATCTGCTATGCGCTTTTATCATTTCCCTAAGTATTCCCCTAATTACCTTTACCCAATATGTAACCGTAACCATAGAACCAACCCTGATTCCCACCTACACTGACCCGATCAACGGTAATTTTATAGAAAACAAAAACAACACGGCCTCAACATTGCCCACTATTTTATGGAGTATTTACATTTTGGGAGTGTTCATTTTCGCACTCAAGTTTTTGGGAAACCTCAGATCTTTGCACAAAAATATCAAGAACAATCCCAAAATAAAATCGGGACGTATCCACCACGTATTGCTTCAAGAACTTATTGCTCCCCACACTTTTTTCAGCTATATCTTTTTCAACCGAAAAGATTATGAAACCTATAAAATTCCACAAGAAGTGTTCTGGCACGAAGAAACCCATGCCGTTCAAAAACATAGCGTGGACATCTTATTGTTGGAACTGCTCCAAATTGTCTTTTGGTTCCACCCCTTGGTCTACTGGGCCAAACATTTGGTAAAGCTCAACCACGAATTTTTAGCGGACCAGGCCGTATTGAATAGAGGGGTTAGTGTACCCAACTATCAAAACTTAATATTGGCATTCTCGTCTTCCGATAGCTATCGGAATGCCATAGCACTACCATTGGCAAATGCCATTCATTATTCATCAATCAAAAAACGAATCGTCATCATGAAAACACAGACACCAAAAAGAGCCATTTGGCTCAAAGGTTTGCTACTACTTCCATTAATAGCACTATTACTGTACAGTTTTAGCACTAAAGAAACGATGGAAATTCAAAAAATGGAGACCGTGGCCCCTAAGCCAGACTACCTACAAGGAGTCATGGAACAGAAAAACAACAATGAATCAAGTAATCAAAATATCACTACACAAGAAATTTCCATTGCCATAAATAAAAATGGAAAGTTATTGGTCAATGCCGATCTGGTTGAATTGGAAGACTTAAAATCGCACCTCCTCAAATACAACCAAGACCTTACCAAAGAACAAAAGGAACAAAGCCTTAGGGCCATAATTAGCGTAGAGAAAAAAACTCCGAACGATATCATAAACCAAGTAGATGCTATTTTAATGGACTATGGCGTAGCTACCATTGACATCAAAGGGCCTGCAAGGTCCCAAAAAACTGTGGGGGCCACCCAAGAGGAAATCCAGGAATTCAACCTCTTAGCCAAGAAATATAACGCCCATCTCCAAGAAACAAGGGTTATTCCACAAAAGGATTTAAAGACCTTGGAAAATATTTACCGTCACATGACCAATGAACAAAAACAGCAGGCACAGCCTTTTCCAGAACGCCTACCTCCACCTCCACCCGCTCCGGTTCCTGCTCCTGATCCAAATCCGGCTCCAACCATAAGAAAAGACGTACCAAGTCCTATTCCTTCGGACCAAACAC
This sequence comes from Flavobacteriaceae bacterium, assembly GCA_041392165.1. Classification (GTDB taxonomy): domain Bacteria; phylum Bacteroidota; class Bacteroidia; order Flavobacteriales; family Flavobacteriaceae; genus Arenibacter. The sequence continues at coordinate 708,473 of JAWKMN010000001.1, read as the reverse complement.
CAGCTAGAACTGAAAAAAAAGTTGAACTGATAGAAGCATTGGAGAACAATAATCACTACTCCAAAAAAATGACACTGAAACAGGAAATAGCACCAGCAACAAGCTCCGATTTTCCACCTCCTCCTCCAACCATTGCAACCCATGTCAACACAGAAAACTATTCCAAAGAAATAAAAAATGCAATCGATACGTATTTAAAAAAAGTAAGAAGTTATAGGGCTGCTGTCTCCAATTACCATACCCACCAAAAGGGTAGTGTTAATGAACTAAAAAAAGCATATGTAGAAGTAATGAAATTATACACAGCCTATAAAAATATGGCCATAGAGGAAAATGTTTATGTACAGCCCGTCCCTTTATACAATGACCCAAAAAAGGAGTTTGGCAAACCGAATTCCTCACAAAGCTTTGAACAGGAAAATATCCCTTCACCAACTTTAAAGAATAGTGACAATCAAAAATTACAGGCTATAAAAGAGCCTTCGGTATATTATGGAAGATTGTACAATTTACCTCAGCCACCACCTCTGCCACATCCGAATCCGGTGAAATACATAAAAGAATTGGCCGAAAAAGGAGCCACATTTTATATTGGCCCCCATCAATACAAAACCGATGAAGTAATTGAATTGGTCAAAAACAGTAAAAACGCAAATATAGATGTGAGCAGTTACCCTATCGTTAGATTGGGCGGTTGCTAATCTTTCACATTCCACAATAATAGCCATATCAGAATAGCATAAGGATACCACCTATCCCCTTCCGCCAAAAGGCAATCATCCCCTGATACCTACAAGGTTCAAAAACCTTGCAGGATTAGGAACAAACCTTGCAGGGGTCCGGCCAAAAATAGCTCCCCTCCCTGGACAGGGAAGGGAGGATTCTTTCCTGACAACGGAGCGGGAAAGAAGACGGAGCGGGCGGAAAACCAACAATAATATGGATTTTCCTATTATACACGCTACCCCTTCCACCATCCCCTACATGGGGAAGAAGCTTTATTGTACTACATATCACAAAGCAGCCCTGCAAGGTTTCCAAAGCCTTGTGAGGGCCAAAACCCAAACAAAAGGGGAAAATCCAAGGAGCAATCATGCGCAGATACCTACAAGGTCAAAAAAACTTGTAGGATTAAAGGCAGCATAACCCGGAAATCCAGATATACAATCATGGCCCAACACCATACCTACAAGGTTTTAAAAACCTTGCAGGATCAGTAACAGGAAACAAAAAACCATACCTATCATAAATTTTGGCCAAAAACCACATTTAAAACTATATTTCTGTAACAAATTTGGCCAAATAGCAGTCTAACGATAAGCATCCATACTTATTGATCCAGTGTTCCCAATCCCATCGAGCGTATTATCGCTAACAACTAGGTTCTGGGGCCCAATTATTTTAGGTTGGAGTGCCAATCATCAATCAAAATCGGAACACTATGTTGCAACACTTCTTTATGCTCTGCTCCGGAGCCGATACCGATATTCTCAAAACTTGCTCCAAGGGAGAGCAAAATAAATACGCCGGAATCGGCGCAACGGTATTCTTTACCGCAGTCATGGCGTTTATAGCCAGTGCCTACGCCCTTTTCACCGTCTTCGATAATAGCTATGCCTCTATTTTTTTCGGTCTTATCTGGGGGCTTCTCATTTTTAATCTGGATCGATTTATTGTGTCTACCATAAAAAAGACCAACAGCATTAAAAGCGAATTTTTACAGGCAACCCCACGGATAATATTAGCGGTCATCATCGCCATAGTCATCTCCAAACCCTTGGAAATGAAACTATTTGAAAAGGAGATCGATCAAGTGCTTCTGGAAGAAAAAAATGCCATGACACTTGCCAACAAAGAACAAATCGCTACCCAGTACACCCCAAAAACGGAACAACTGAAGGCCGAAATTTTGGGCCTTAAAAATGAAATAATCTCTAAGGAGGCAGAAACCAATGCACTTTACGACACTTATATCTCAGAGGCGGAGGGTACCGCAGGCACCAAAATACTGGGAAAGGGGCCTGTTTACCAAGAAAAAAGGGACAAACACGATGCCGCCCTGACAGAACTACAGCAGCTTAAACAAGCCAACGCTGAAAAAATTGCGGCCCTGGAAGCACGGATTACCACCCTGGATATGGAATATGCCGATCAAATCACCATAACACAGCCCATTATAGATGGTTTCGACGGACTTATGGCGAGAATAAATGCACTGGATAAATTGCCATGGTTGCCCTCTTTTTTTATTTTTCTTCTCTTCCTCGCTATAGAAACGTCCCCCATAATCGCAAAATTATTATCCCCAAAAGGCACCTACGATTATAAACTGCAAGATGAGGAAAGCGCCAATAGGACCTGGGTGGCCCAAAAGGTAGGGCAACGTGAAAAAGTGTTGGAAACAGACACCCTTCTCAACAATAAGATATATAGTGAAATTGCCGAGGAAGAGGAAGTTTACAAATACAAAAAACAAAAGGCCGAGGAATTGTTAAGGCGGCAGGCCAATGCCTTTCACGAAGCCCAGGTGAAAAGTTTATAGTGCAAATATCAATTGGCAAGGCCTATTAATTCCCCCACATCCGCAACCAAAGGGCCAAAAGGAGTTTTTTGGCATCTCGTTTTAGTTTAGGGGTTTCTTCCACCAATACACCATCTGCCTTTGGAACTAATTTATAACTAAAGGCAAATTGGGACTCATCGGCATCCAAACTCATCAGTCCGAATCGCAGGTCATTAAAAAACAACTGTCCGTTTACCTCATTTATGGTGTACCAACCTTCAGTAATTTTTTTAAGACGTTGAATCTTATCGTTTTCGGCCAAACCTCCCAACAGTTGATGATTTTTGGGATAACGACTAAAATAAACGGGCTTATTATCAAAAAAAGAATAGTTGCCTATTAGGTAGGCATCACCAACATCTACATTGGCAGACCATAGTACGGTATTAAATGGGGACGGCCTCACATCCATTTCGTTATAGGCCAACCCTTGTGTATCCAGACTATCCGTAATCTTTTTAAAGGCAATTCCCTTTAGCAGCAAGGCCAGACCCAAATAAGCACTACTAATTGCCAATCCCAACGCATTATAGCGCCCACGTTTTGGTGAATCCCGCTTTTGTCTCAGGGCCATTATTAGAAACGCCAAAAAAGGTAGGGTATACAAAGGATCGATGACAAAAATATTTTGAAAGGCCAACCTAAGGCCAAAAGGCCAAAAAAGTTGGGTCCCCCAAGTGGTAAAAGCATCTAAAATAGGGTGCGTAAAAAGCCCCCAGAACATTAACCAAGACCAATCTTTCCTAGTAGCCGGCCCATTGGGCTCCAACTTATATATCAGCCATCCAAAGATAGGGGCAAAAATTATGGAAAAAAAGATGGAGTGGGTAAACCCCCTATGCCACTCAATAGCCGTGACGGTATCGGTAACATAATTGGCCAGAACGTCCAAGTCAGGAATCGTTCCCGCTATGGCTCCATACAGCATTGCCTTATTGCCCACTTTCTTGCCCAATACCGCCTCCCCTACGGCGGCTCCTAGTATTATCTGTGTCAGAGAATCCATGATTGTTATTTATTCCACTATTTCCATCTTCTTCAACAAGAAGGACGCGTTCATATTTTTACAAACCCCGGTTTTAAAGGTGTAATCGAAATTTAGTTCATTGTTAATGATCTCGGCATCAAAATAATGGTTCTTCACCTGAGGCAATTCCTCTGAAACTTCACATAAACTCAAATCATGGGTAGCAATAATTCCGGTAGATTTTGAGGCAACCAACTTTTCAACAAACTTACGTGAACCTATGGCCTTGTCCAAACTGTTGGTCCCCTTAAGAATTTCATCCAAAACAATAAAGTACCTATCGTTTTGTATTTCATCCACTATAAACTTCAATCTTTTCAGTTCCGAAAAAAAATAAGACTCATCGTCCGTAAGCGAATCTGTAGTCCTCATACTGGTTATCAATTTAATAGGGGAATACTCCGAGGCCGAAGCACATACCGGTAGTCCAATATTGGCCATGACAATTTGAAGGGATACCGTTCTTAAAAAGGTACTTTTACCGGCCATATTGGCTCCGGTGACAATAAAGAATTGCTCTTTTAGAATGTTGATATCATTTGGCACCGCCTTTTTAGGATCCAGCAATGGGTGTGATGCGTTTTCCGACCTCAATACTATAAGGCCATCTACCAATTTTGGATAGGTATAGGCAGGATGGTTATGCGCAAAATTCCCCAAGCTATTAAAGGCATCAAAAAAGGCGATGGTATCAAACCACTGCTCCACCTTTGGTCCATGTTTGTCTATCCACCGTTCTATCCTGTACGCCTGCAATAGATCCCAAAGAAAAAAGCCGTTCCCCAACAAGGCAAAAAACATATTATTCCTTTGGTCCAAAGCACCGAGAATTTCGGAAAATTCCTTTAAGATTTTTGAGGCCAGTTCTTTCCGGGAAATCACAGAATTCCTTTTTTCCCTTAAAAGATGGGAGCTAAATTCCCGTTCCTCTATTTGTAGGATCAATTTTTGATATTGCTTAAAGGTACTCTGCACCCTATTGGCATCCGAAGCCAATTTAGAAGTACTTTTTAGGTAAAGACCACTCAATAGCAACCCTGCCAATAGTATAATAAAAATAGGGAAACCGGGCAATATCCCCAACAAGTATCCCCCGATCAAAATAAGGGAAACCAAAGAAAAAATATAGGACACATAACGCATGGCCTTGGGAACGTACGCTTTGTACCCGGCAAGCCATGAAACAATGGTCTTGGTGGCAGTATCGGTTTTTACCAGGACGGCTATTGCAGAAAATTCCTGCCGCCAATTCGGTAATTTGGATAATTCTGCCACTGCCTCCTGTTTGTCCTCAATATTGGTTACATCATTGGCCAATAATAGCTCCACCAACATATCACTACCTTGTTTTAAGGCAGTACGATTGCTATACTGATAAAATGATCCTTTTCCAAACAGATCTATGTCCTGGGCAAAATAATGTGTGGAATCCTTATACTCCGAACCATCGGGAAGGTGACGGAAATTACGTTCCAACACCTGAATTTCCGTCTCATTGATTTTAATAAGGGCCAAAAGCTTGTCCCTCTTGTATTGTAAATCCGTATGCCTGGAAACCAAATACAAAAACAAAGCTATGGCAACTATAAGCGTTCCCAGGACCCATTGGGCATCCCCAAAAAAAAGGTAGGTAAAACCGGCGGCAATAACAAAAACGATCAATCGGATAATACCGGATATGGCCAATTGCCTTTTTACCTGTCCCAACACCTTGGTATGGAGTTCAATTCTGTGTTTATAAAATGCTTTTAGGTTATCCATCTAGGAACTTAAAATGTAGTTTATGCAAATGTAGTTAATCCAACGCCTTAAGTTGGGCCTGTACCTTTTTTGTTAGCCCGTTAACTACCAGTTCATAGGAATGGTCTATCAATTCCCTGACCAATAAGTGTGGCAACCCTTCCAAATAAAGGGTATTCCAATGTACTTTGCTCATATGGTAGCCGGCAGTTATTTTTCCATCGTAGCTCTCCCGCAACTCGATGGCCCTTTCCGGATCGCATTTTAGGTTGGCCTGGGACGGAACCCGTTCCAGAGGTACCAGAGCAAACATTTTGCCCATTACCTTGAACACCAAAGTAGCTGCATCAAAGGGAAATTCTTCAGTAACCCCTTTTTTAACAATGCAATGTTCCCTAAATTCCTCTATATTCATAGTATACGTTTTATTGAATACAAACGGGCCAGTTCTTTTAGACTGTAACATGTTATTCTACATTTATCAAAGAACCATGTAAAGATGCGTTTGCGCTGCTTACTTAATCGGTCGTATTGGCCAATCGTTTTACAACTATAGGCTTAAATTGAATTTTGGCCCAAACTAAATCCCCAAGGAATCGTAAACGATGACCTTGGTCCATAAATTACTGGACTCCGCAACAAATAAGTTATGGGCCTCTTCGGTCTGATATTTTGCCTGTGCTTCTGCAGATTCAAAAGACACCACCAAAGAATAGGTAAAGGAGCCGTCCACAACATCGCGGGTGGCCTTTGGTGGTACGCCCACAAAATTGGTCTTGGCGTATTTGGAACCGCGCATAAATTTAAGGATGGATGTCTCAAAGGCCTTCCTATCCCCATCATTATCAGGGTTTTTCAGCCAAAAATAAACGGTGTGCACAAAATTGGGATCAAAATTTTTCATGTTCTGTTGTTTTATAGTTCTTGTGAATTTAGCGATCGTAGCTTGGGGTCATTATTAATTTTTAATCATCGTTTTTGTTTTGAAAATTCTACCTATTAATATGCTGCCCCATACCGCTAAAATAAAAAAATAGAGTCCGATTCGTAATCATGGAAAAAAGGAATTTAATTCCCCAAAAATTGATTTTTTCCATTGTTCATTTCCAAGGCCGTATAGTCCAACTTCCAACCAATGGTCTCCACAATCTTTTCAATTAGGAGTACAGCCTCAAGAGCCTCTTTATTAGCCGTATCCATTAAACCACTTTGGGGAATTTTATCCCTGATGTGCTGTTTGGCTTCCAAATTTAAGGAGGTAAGGTCCGTTGGCGTAAAGGAATTGAAAAGTCCGTTCTGAATATCGTAAAACTGCAGTTCCGGGGAAATGGACAGAATTTCTGGCTGTGGAAAATTGGTGAGGATAATTTTCTTCTTATCGTTATCGGCATGCATCTGCAATTTCTTTAAATCGAAACCGATATGTGCCTTGGCATTAATGATGATGAGCGCTTTCTTCTTACTACTTACCAGGCTCAGAAAGCGTTCCTTGGTATTTTCATACCTATATATTTCGGCGAAATCGCCTTCCACCGTTATGAGCTTACATACGCTCTTAATCTTATCCAAAAGTATAGTAGACTGATGCTCCGTGAGTTCCTTGCTTCTCTTTTTTCGAAAAAAGGAAAAGACCCAGTACATGGCAATAGCCCCCAGAATAAGGCCCAAAAAAAGTTCCAATATATCACTCATCCCTATTACCTATTCCACCCAAATGGGTGTATTTAAATCCTTTGTCATATTTTAACCCATAGCCAAATATCCTATCCATGGAAGCGTGGGAAAACAAGATTAGCCCTATCAATTGGCACAAAGGTAAGGAAAGATATATCCCGAGAAAATAAATAGCGATGGCCAAGCCCTTATGATGGAACACATTATAACCTATGGCACCGGCCCTATTTCCCATTAAATAGCCCAGCATACCCATATCTGGCAGTAAGATAAGTCCTGCAAACCACCACCAGCTATAGTCCAACAAACTAAAGAGATAAATACCGAGAAGAAACATAAATAACTCCTCTACTTTTAGAAGTTTTACCATTCCGTTGTGCCTCATTCCTCAATTAAATATAATACCGGCCTACTGGGACAGGCATCATTCTCAAATGCAGCCATCTGAAGGTTTAAAAAGTACTTCCCGTCCTTAATGGAATTGGCCACATAAATAAATTCGGTTATGGTAGCCTGAAATCTTCTCTCACCATCAAAATTCCAAAAAGTCTTATGGGCCAATAAAGCGCCCCCATCCTTTTCCTTGTCCACGGAAGGAAGATCGATCAGCAAATGCTCCACTCCCTGGTCTACCAAAAATTGTGCTGCCGATTCCAATAAATATGGGGGATTGGTATGGGCATATTGCCTGCTCATTTTATCCTTTAGGTTGGGGATGGTCCTTATGACCACGGCCTCCCTGTTTTTATTTCCCAAGGCATACTGCAATTGCTTTTTGGAGATTACAAAATCGCCCTTAATTTTTTCAGGTGCTATAGTGATGACCTCGGCCATAAAGAAAAATTTGCCAAGGCTTTTGTTTACGGAATAAAACTCTTCTGTAATATGGCCGATACATTCAGTATGGGTACCATGGGCATGCGGGTTAAAGCTAATATCATTAAAATTAGTGGAAGCTCCTTCGGTGACCTTCCCTATAAATTCCCCTTCGGTATGGGGCCCAATTTTCGGGGGACCCACATACCATGCATTTACATTGGTATCCTCTCCGGTGATGGGGATGGAAATATCCAAGGGCCGGGATAGGTCTATAGTGTAGTTTTTGGCGTTATGCCTTATGGTTGTTTTCATGTTATGCACGCACTATACCCGTCCTTAGGACCGGCATCTATTTACCATCAAATCTAACCAAAAATAAATCGGCAGCAATCCCATCGCTTAAAAATTTGCCTTTTGGAGAAATGAACAAATGCTCTTTTTCCATATAGAGCAAGCCATCCTTGATTTTTTTATTGGACTGCTCCAACAAATACGAATGGTACTCCCTTCCAAACTCCTCCTTTATCCTATTTAGGGAAACCCCCCATACGGTTCGTAATCCGGTCATAATATATTCGTTATAGCGGTCGGTCCTGGACAACACCTCCACTTCCATAGGCAACTCGTTTTGTGCAATGGACTTCATATATTTAGCATTGTTATTAATGTTCCACCCCCTTCTTATACCGTCATAGGAATGTGCCGAGGGTCCGATGCCCAAGTATTTTTTTCCCTGCCAATAGGCCGTGTTGTTCCTTGAAAAGTACCCTGGTTTTCCAAAATTGGAAATTTCATAGTTAACAAACCCCGCAGCTTCCAATTTTTGCACTAGAATACGGAAATGGGCTTCCGCCAATTCATCATTAATAGGAGGAATCAGTCCTTTGTCTATAAATGATTTTAACGCTGTTTTGGGTTCCACGGTAAGTGCATAACTGGAAATATGGGGAATCCCGAAGGCCAGTGTCTTGTCTACATTGGCAACCCAACGATCATTGGACATTCCCGGAATGCCATAAATAAGATCGATGGAAATATTATCAAAATAATTTTGGGCCCATACAATACAGTCTTCCGCTTCCACCGCATTATGTGCCCTGTTCATCATCCTTAAATCCTCTTCAAAAAAAGATTGGATGCCAATACTCAACCTATTGATCGGCGATTTGGCCAATGCTTCTATCTTTTCTTTGGACAGATCATCGGGATTGGCCTCCAAAGTAATCTCGGGATCGGCTGCGACCTCAAAATTTGTTCGTATTGTGGCCATAATCCGATCTATTTCGGCCGTATCCAACAAGGAGGGCGTCCCCCCTCCAAAGTAAATGGTCTGTACCATCTCCTCCCTGAACTCCTCTTTCCTAAGCTCCAATTCCTTGATCAATGCCGATACCATAGCATCCTTCTTCCCCATATTAGTGGAAAAATGAAAATCGCAATAATGGCAGGCCTGCTTGCAAAATGGGATGTGAATGTACACGCCCCCCCCGCCCCCAAAGGGGGAGCTTAATCTGGAGTTCATAATTGAATATTGTTCACAAAAATCAGCTTTTCTTTTTTCTAAGATCTACAATGTCCGCTGTCCCGATCCCCTTTTTGGGGCGGGTACCCTGAACTCCCCCTTTGGGGGCGGGGGGGCTATTCTGTTTCACAAAAGCCTCCCAGCCGCTGTAACTTTTACCTGTTTCCAAACGGCCATCGTTATAAAAATGGCAGACGGCAGCGGCCAGGCCATCGGTACTGTCCAGATTTTTAGGGAGGGATTTTAATCCCAAAACACTTTGCAGCATTTTGGCTACTTGCTCCTTACTGGCGTTTCCATTCCCGGTAATGGCCATCTTGATCTTTTTTGGCAGGTATTCCGTAATGGGGATTTGGCGCGATAAGCCTGCGGCCATGGCCACGCCCTGGGCCCTGCCCAATTTGAGCATGGATTGTACATTCTTTCCAAAAAAAGGAGCCTCAATGGCGATTTCGTCCGGGTGGTAGGTATCTATAAGCTCTATGGTGCGTTCAAAAATAAGTTTCAGCTTAGTATAGGGATCCGCATATTTCTGAAGGAGGAGTTCGTTCATTTGAATGAACTCCATTTTCTTATTGACCACCCTTATAAGGCCAAAACCCATAATGGTGGTCCCGGGATCGATACCCAATATTATCTTTTCATGTGCCAAGAACGACGCTATTTAATTTTTGTGGTTTTATTATCTAGTCAAAAATAATATCTTACCCCCGATAATTATCGAGATTCATACTAATATTTCAATTTATATAAACTTTGGGAATTCACAGTTGGCAGTGACCGTATACAGTTGGCAAAAAAAATGGATTTCACTGCATCCTAGTTTAGTCATTGGGAATTCACGATAATGGGGATCCTAAATTTTGAGGACACCGGAACCCCTCTCTTAAGGGCGGGCGATAATGGGGGCAATCCTTTTAGGCTTCGGGCAATAATGGTACGGAACTCGGGAATCTGATTTTCGATATCCTGGTTGCGCTGCACTTCCAAAACGGAGATCTGCCCTTGGTGGTCTACCAAGAAATCTACATAAATAGCAGTATTGATATCGGATACAAATTGAAACTCAAACCCCTCCAAAGTCTCCGTATAATGCTCCAATAATGTTTTTTGGAAACACTCCAATTGCCCCTCCTTATCCAACATTTCATCACAGTTGTAAAACAAGGGGTACTTATCCACCTCATTAAAATTTATATTGCGCATTTCCTCGTTTACCAATTCTTGGGTTTTTTCTTCTTTGGAAGCAAACCAGTCGCAAGAGGTAAAAAGACAAAAACAGGCCAAAACCGCAACTTTCCTCATGTATGCCAGATTCTGGGCGGAAATTACAATTTTTTGATCAATTTAAGGGTTATGGACTTGAATTTCCTGTTAATATGGCCTAATATACTGTTTATATATCTACCGTAATATACTTTGGCGGCGTCACCATGGTTTCCCGGATCTGATGAGTATCATTACTACTTATTGGTAATATGGTATTTCTGTTTATGTGTAATGGCGAGCATGGTTACCGGTAATCCAATATGCTGAAAGGTCAAGACATCTCCCTTCTTAGCCTTGATTTCAAAAACTCCATCAAAATCCGTAACCACAGTCTTATCCATACCTTGAACCGAAACGTTAACTCCAGGCACACTTCGGGATCCATCCGTGACTTTGCCCTTTATATACTCCTTCCCATCCACCATTTTCACATAAGCCTCAACAGACATCATATTCGTAGTAAGCTCAATACCTGGAGATTGCTTTGACTCATTTTCTTCAGGGCCTTGCAACCTAAAGTTAATTGGAATGGAAAAAGGTACCCGCACTTTTTCTCCACGGTGCTCTCCCGGGGTCATTTGTGGCAATAAAGAGATAATCCTGACCGCCTCATCCTCCAAAAGCTTATCTGGTCCACGCATCTTAATATTCCCTATGTTTCCGTCTTCCTGAATAACAAACAATATATTTACCCTTCCCTGAATGTCCTTTTCCTGGGCTTCCAGGGGGTACCTAAAATTTTTCGCAATATGCTGTTGCAACTTTTCATTAAAACAGGTTCTCATATCCGATGCATCCTCACAACCTGGAAAAACAGGAACTTTCTCTATTATGGCAAAAGGCACATCTACCGAGCCGTCCTCATTCCTCCTGGCACCAAATTCCGTTTTCCCTTCCAACTTAAACGTGATCGGGATTGAATAAGCTACCCTCACTTTTTTTCCTTTGTGTTCCCCTGGGACCATCCGGGGCAGCAGGGAAATAATACGGGCCGCTTCCGCTTCCAAAATTTTATAAGGTGAGCGCATACGAACATTCTCTATACTTCCATCTTTTTGAATAACAAATAATACGTTCACCCGTCCCTGTACCCCTTTTTCCTGAGCTTCTTGGGGATAACTAAAATTCTCACTTATATGTTTCTGCATTTGTTGTTGAAAACATCCTCTTATATTATCCGCATCTTCACAACCAGGAAAAATGGGTGCCTTTTCTACTTGTGCAAAGGGAATGTCAACTTGATCTTGATTAAGATTGTTAAACTGGGGTGACTGGACTCTTTTTATTAACTCTGCTTCGCTGGCAGTTTGTTCTTCGCCCGAAATCCCATTTTCCTGTGCTTCCACAGAAGTGTAGATCAACATCACTACTACCAATGGCAGCAACAACAAATACTTTAGTCTCCAAACTTTCTTTGATTTTGATTTTTGTAACATGAGGATTCGTTTTTTGATTAATGATGATTTAAAAAATGGATTGATAAAAGAAATATGTTGGGTCTGGAAGACCTGTGACAACAACAATTGATATTGTTCCGATTTATGGGTCTTAGCCACATTGGCATCGGCGATGAACTCGTGCAATTCGGAAACCCTGTTTTGATATACATAGACCAGGGGATTGAACCAGCCTATGATCCGCATCAGTTCGAAGAACATCAGATCCCAGCTATGCCGTTGCCCTATATGTACCAGCTCGTGCTGAATGATGCTTTCATAGTCCTTTTCCAACACTTGGTCCCCCAAAAAAATGGACCTAAAAAAAGAAAAGGCCATAGTACTGTTCCGCACCATCACTCGGGTGAAGTTTTCAAAATAAAGGATTTCGCCCTGAGTTTTGAGTCGGTTTATTTGGTATAGTTTGTAGGCAAAGAGCAAGGCCGCAATGCACATTCCGCCATAAAATACTATTTCGGTGGCAGAAAGATCCAAAGAGGACGATTTTTCCGGAGCATCCACCACCTCTTCGGACATGTCCATGCCCCATAGGTATTCCGGATAGACAAAATATTCAGGAGAAACAGTAGTCTTCAAAGCCTCTATCTTTATCCAAGGCAACAACAGGGACAATACAAAGGTCCCTATAAGGTATACCCTGTTCCACTGAAAAAAGGTCTCCCGTTTAAGGAAGAAATCATAAACGATCAAAAATAATAGCTGGAATGCCATGCATTCCAATATATACCGTATCATTCCTTTTCTTTTTTAATTTCCTTGAGTATGGATTCCAATTCGGAAAGGCCCATATCGTTCTTTTTCATAAAGAAAGAGACCATACTTTTAAAAGAGCCCTGAAAATACCCATCCACCAATTTGTTAATGGACTGGTTGCCGTAATCCGATTTCTTGATCAACGGAAAATAAAGATAGCCCCTACCCTCTTGTTCATGGTCCACAAAACCTTTACTCTCCAGAATGCGCACAATGGTAGAGACCGTATTGTAGGCCGGTTTCGGCTCCGGCAATTCGTCAATAATGGCGGCCACATTGCATTTTTGCAACTGCCACAATACTTGCATTACCTCTTCCTCCGCTTTGGTCAATTGTTTCATTTAACTAACTTTTTAGTTGAATACTAAGGCAAATATAACTAAAAAATTAGTTTAAACTAATTTTTTAGTTAAAAAGCTGAATAGAAGTTATTGTGAGGGCCAGTCCGGAGAGTCCATCAAAGTGAAGTTTGCAGTCATTTCGAACGTATGTGAGAAATCACACAAGTAGCTATTTGCACTTAAAATTTGCAGTCAACCTGTAATTACTGACTAATACCACCCAAAACCAATATGTGCGACTTCTCAATCGGTGTAAAAACACCTCATGTCGAAGTGACCACTCCAGTCATTTCGACAGAGCGATAGCGACGAGAAATCACACAAGTAGCTAAGCGCGTACTTAAAATTTGCAGTCAACCTGTAATTACCTACTAATACCACTAAAACCAATACGTACAACTTCTCAATCGTTGCAAAAAAGCAACTCATATCGAAGTGACAACTCCAGTCATTTCGACAGAGCGATAGCGACGAGAAATCACACAAGTAGCTATGCGTGTACTTAAAATTTGCAGTCAACCTGTAATTACCTACTAATACCACTAAAACCAATATGTGCGACTTCTCAATCGGTGTAAAAACACCTCATGTCGAAGTGACCACTCAAGTCATTTCGACAAAACGATAGCGACGAGAAATCACACAAGTAGCTATGCGTGCACTTAAAATTTGCAGTCAACCTGTAATTACCGACTAATACCACCCAAAACCAATATGTGCGACTTCTCAATCGTTGCCAAAAAGCAACTCATGTCGAAGTGACCACTCAAGTCATTTCGACAAAGCGATAGCGACGAGAAATCACACAAGTAGCTAAGCGCGTACTTAAAATTTGCAGTCAACTTGTAATTACCTACTAATACCACTAAAACCAATATGTACGACTTCTCAATCGGTGTAAAAACACCTCATATCGAAGTGACTGTTAGGTCCTTTAGAATACTTGGTTGTAATGACAAACTTCAGATCCATTATTGCAATCCAATTAAACAATCTGATTGTTCAAGGTTTCCCATTTGGGATTAAAAGCAGAAATAAGACTATTCTTCTTTTCCCTTCGCCATTTTTTAATCTCTTTTCCCCAAACAATAGCATCTTTTGGGTTTTCAAAACCTTCGTAATACACCAAATACATACAGTTATATTTTCCAGCGAAAGATTTTTTTGAATTTTGACTATCAAAATAGTGCTGGGACAACCTACGCTGTATATTGTTGGTCACGCCTACATAGAGGGCTGTACGATATTCATTTGTGGTTATATATACAAAATGATTATAGAACAATTTAAAACTAGGATTGGTGTTAGCCAAATTTAGCTTTATTTTTTAAGTCGAGAAAAGGGATTCTACCGAAAGAACCACCCCTGTCATTTCGACTGTTAAGGAGAAATCGAAGATTCACGAATACCCGTAAAATAAAAATGTCATGAGCTAAATCACACTAATGGCTCAACCAAAAACATCAATTGGATACTCGAACGCTATCCTTTCAACAATAACAACAATACGTCCCACCCAAAACCAATATGTGCGACTTCTCAATCGGTGTAAAAACACCTCATGTCGAAGTGACCACTCCAGTCATTTCGACAGAGCGATAGCGACGAGAAATCACACTAGTGGCTCAACCAGAACATCAATTGGCACCCGAACACTTTCCTTTCAACAATAACGAAAACGTGCCCAACCCCAAAAACCCAATATGTGCGACTTCTCAATCGTTGCAAAAAAGCAACTCATATCGAAGTGACAACTCTAGTCATTTCGACAGAGCGATAGCGACGAGAAATCACACAAGTAGCTATGCGTGTACTTAAAATTTGCAGTCAACATGTAATTACCGACTAATACCACTAAAACCAATACGTACGACTTCTCAATCGTTGCAAAAAAGCAACTCATATCGAAGTGACAACTCCAGTCATTTCGACAGAGCGATAGCGACGAGAAATCACACTAGTGGCTTAACCAGAACATCAATTGGCACCCGAACACTTTCCTTTCAACAATAACGAAAACGTGCCCAACCCCAAAAACCCAATATGTGCGACTTCCAGTCGCTCATGCTTCGCTCTGCCAAAGTGACTGCCTTAACCTTTTTTCCATCCTAAATCTCCATCCCTGTAACAAATCCTTCCTATCTTCGTCAAACAAAGCATATAAGGATTCCTATGGATATCGCATTATTGATTATCGGGTTCATTTTAATGTTCGTTGGCGTGTTGGGCAGTTTTCTACCGGTCCTCCCCGGAACTCCCCTGAGCTGGATAGGCCTTCTCCTACTCTACCTTACAAAAGCCGTCCCTGATGACTGGGTCTTCTTAGGTATTACCCTTGCCATAGCCATAATGGTCTTTGCCCTGGATTATATTATCCCCGTTTGGGGCACCAAAAAATTCGGGGGAAGCAAATGGGGTATGATAGGTACTACGGTCGGACTTTTAATAGCCCTTATTTTCCCGGTTATTGGATTTTTAGGAATAATCATCTGGCCTTTTCTGGGAGCTTTGGTAGGGGAACTGATCAACAAAGCCGATCAAAAAACGGCCCTAAAGGCCGCATTTGGTTCTTTTCTGGGATTTTTAACCGGAACCTTCCTAAAATTTATGGTCACCATGATTTATTTAGGTCTGTTTATACATAAGGCTTGGGAATATAGATCGGACCTATTTCCCTTCTTTAATTAAGCGGCAATCTATATCCAGGTAACTTTTTCCTGCCAAGGCCCCTTGGCAACTTCAGGAATTTCTTCGTCATAATAACCCATATAGAAAAAACCTAAACACACTTCTCCAGGATTAAGCTCAAAAAAATCGTCCATATATTCAATAAGGCCGGGAGAGCTCCAATAGCTCCCTATGCCCATCTCAGTACAGCACAACCACATATTTTGTACCGCCATGGCCGTAGCAGCTACCTCTTCCCACTCCGGCAAACTTTCCAAGGGATCCCTTTGCATACAAATGGCAATAACGGCAGCAGCCTTTTTGGGATTCTGTATCAACTTTTCTACCTTGAACTGCTTGGGCTTAACATCGGTTTCCATATATTTCAAGGACAGGAACAAGCCCAATTTTTCCTTGCTCTCACCTTGTAAAACTTTAAACCGCCAAGGTTCCGTTTTCTTGTGGGTGGGTGCATAATTGGCCGCCTCCAACACCTTTTCAATATCCTCCTTACTTATAGGTCGATCATTATATTGGGCAGGAAAAATAGACCGACGCCTCTTTATTATATCAAAAATCATAAATCCTCAATTAAATATTACAAACTAAAGTTTTTAATTCCCCTACTGCGATTGGTTTAACAATAAATTAATACAATGACGCAAAGCAGGGTTTCTATTGTCCTTCTTCCAACAGACGGATAGTACCGCCCTTTGCGGAATGTTCTTTAGCTCAATAAATTTCACCTTCATCTGAAATCCATATTGTAAGGAGGTAGGTATTATAGCTATTCCCATATTATTCTCCACCAATTTAAAAATAGTCTGGGCATGAACGGATTTATGTGAAACCATTGGGGTAAAGCCGGCATCCTCACAGATACTCATAACCGTATCAAAATACAACGGATCGGTATCCTGGGAAAACAAAATGAAATTCTCTGTAGACAGTTGCCCTACATCCCTAAACTCTCTGGTCAATAAGGGATATAATTCCGGTAAGACTACGGAAAAAGTGTCGGTATGGACCGGTTGAATGTTTAGGCCTTCAGGAACTCTGGACATACGCACGAAGCCCATATCCAATTTATCCTTTAAAATGGCATTGATCTGTGCCGTATTGGACAATTCCTCCAAATGGGCCTGGATCCCAGGAAGTTTCTGTTTTAACCTAATCAAAAGATCGGGTATCGTTTCTTGCATGGCTGAACCTAAAAAGCCCATCCGGACCTCGCCGAAATTACCATCCCTAATATGTCCCAATTGTTTTTTGGCCACTTCCAAATGGTTTAGGATAAACCCTATTTCACTTTTGAGATATTCCCCAGCAGCCGTAAGGCTTACCTTCTTCTTGGTCCGGACAAACAGTTTCACCTCTAAAATCTCCTCCATCTGTTTAATCTGTCTGCTTAGACCAGGTTGCGAAATACCCAATTTTTCTGCAGCCTTTCTATAGTGGAGTTCTTCGGCAACCGCTAGGAAATAATTGAAATGTCTTAGCTCTATTTGATTACCCATGGTTATTACATATGTATATTTATAATATTACAGATTATCAAACTTAACGAATATTTTTTATTGACAGCAAATAATTTCAAGACTACTTCAAAAAGCCTATTCCATAATCCAAATAGTACCAACCAGTGGATTTAGGACAAAATAAATATCCAAAATTTTAAATATTAATTGGAATCCTCTATTTTTATGAGCTAAACTGCCCCTTTACCAAATATATAGACATACTATTTTAGGATTGTCCCTTCTTTTTGTTGAAACAAACATTCGATATATAAGCCCGATCAAAACAATGATTCCCTGTCCCATCTGTAAACATCCCAAAACCAAGATAAAATACCAGCTTAAATTTAACGTATATGAATGTGCCCATTGCGGATTCCAATTTTGTCCCGATGCTACTTTCAACAAAAGCCTGGTTTCCGATCTTAATGAAGAAACCCGTGAAAAGGCACTCATCAATTTAAGGAAGGGGAATTTCCAGCATATCATCGCCTCCATTAAAAAAAATAAAGACATCAAGACCAAAGGGCTGGAGGTAGGCCCGGGGTATGGCTGGTTTTTGGAGGTCTGTCGGGACCATAGCATTAGTTGTCTAGGCATTGAGCCGGAAACCCGCTTCAATGAGCACTACCAAAAGGAAGGCTTACAGGTAAAGAATGGTTTTTTTCCGCAAGATCTGCAAGAAGAGTCGGATTTTGATTTTATTGCCTATAACGATGTTCTGGAGCACCTTCCCGATCTAAACGGAATTATGGAGGCCAACTACGGTTTGCTAAATCCGGAGGGCCTTTTGATAATAAATTTGCCGCAACAGGATGGTTTAATCTATTTCATTTCCAAAATGGCCTACCGGTTAGGAGTAAAATCCCTAATGGACAGAATGTGGCAGTTTAATTTCCACAGTCCACATATGAGTTACTTTACCAAACAGACCCTATCTAAATTGGCCGAAGAGCACAATTTTGAGGCTGTAGCATCCTTTCCCTTAAAGACCATTAATATATCCGAGATATCCGATAGGATAGATCAGGACAACCAACAAGGAACACTGGCAAAAATAGCCGCCAAAATCGGAGTCTTCATTTTGTTCCCTTTCTTACAGATTTTTCCGGATACCCGTTGTTTTATATTTAGAAAAAAGTAGATATATGTATTGAAAAAATGTATCGCCCTAAAAAATAAAAACAACATTTAAAATCGAATATCGTTAAAATGTTAATTTAGTTTGTTCATTATCACGAATTGGCAGCCTGGAATTGTTTAATCCCTGGCTGTTGAAACGCCAAGAAGTATAAAATCGCCAAACTCGATGATTGAAATATTACTAAAAATTAAAAAATCGATAAACAAGTCTACCGGATTTACCGGCGATAACAACAACTCTTTTAAAAATCCGGTTTTTATATTCCTTTCCGTGCTTTTGATTGCAATGATGCTTACGGCCTACGCCAATCATTTCCATAACGGCTTTCATTTTGACGATAACCACACCATAGAGGAAAACAAGGCCATCAGGGAAGTAAATGTACCGGCCTTTTTTAAGGATGTCACCACTTTTAGCACACTCCCCAGCAATAGGTCATACAGACCCTATACCACTCTTGAAAATGCCATTGATTACAACCTTGGAGGCGGGCTAAACCCCCTTGCATTTCATATCCACATTTTTGTATTTTTTATTTTGACCTGCGCCGCACTTTGCCTTTTTATCAAGAAACTCCTGGACAAATTGGAGTACTCCAAATACAACCCCTTTTGGGGACTACTGGTAGCTGCCGCTTTTGGTCTATTGTGTGCCAATGCGGAAACGGTCAACTATATTATCCAACGATCGGAAATTGTAGCCGGTTTCTATGTACTCCTGGGATTTGTGGCATTTTTGAGTGGCGGAAAATGGCGAAAATGGCATATTTACCTCATTTTTCCATTTATAGGTTTTTTTTCCAAGGAAATGGCTTTGGTTTTTTCGCCACTACTTTTCCTATATCTATTAATTTTTGAGGAGGAGGTAGATCTTTTGCACTTCTACAGGGGAACAGAATTCAAAAAATGTATCCGCTCCTTTGTAAAGGTATTTCCGTCCTTTGTACTTACCCTGGCCTTTTTAATTTTTTATTTTGGTATGCTCCCGGATACATTTGCTCCGGGAGGTCCAGATCGCTACAATTATTTAATTACCCAACCCTTGGTCATGTGCCATTATATATTGACCTATTTTGTTCCCTACAACCTATCGGCCGACACGGATTGGACGGCTTTTGAAACCATTATGGATTACAGGGCCATATTGGGAATAATTGGAGTAGGCATATTATTATTCTTGGCTCTAAGGGCATCGAAAAAAAGGGAGACCAGATTATTTTCCTTTGGCCTGCTTTGGTTCTTTATCTCGCTCCTACCCTCTTCCTCCGTTCTTCCCTTTGCCGAGGTACTAAACGATCATCGAAGCTTTATCCCCTATATGGGACTTACAATGGCTTTTATTTTTGGCTCCAAATATATTCTTGAAACCTTTTTTCCCAAAATATTGGCCTCAAAAAAAGGGCTGTCCATAATTTCCCTGTTCATAATCTTTTTCTTGTTCGGCAATGCCTATGGGGTGCACCAGCGTAACAAAGTATGGAAAGACGAACTTAGCCTTTGGAAGGATGTTACTGTAAAAAGTCCAAAAAACGGACGGGGCCATATGAATTACGGTCTTGCCCTAATGGCCAAAGGCGATTATACCAATGCCGAAAAATCGTTCAACAATGCCTTGGAATATGTTCCCTATTACTCCAGCATCTACACCAATCTGGGAATCTTGAAAAACGCCATAGGAGACAAGGAAAATGCGGATATGTACTTCCAAAAATCCTTGTCCCTTGGTGATGCCAACCATAAGACCAAATACTTTTATGGTAAATATTTGTTTGGAAACAATAAATTCATCGAGGCTATAGATCAATTTAAAGAAGTAAACCAAAGTGTTCCCAACTATTTGGAGACCAACGACTACATCTTCAGATCCTATCATATACTGAAGGATTGGAAAAATATGGAAAGCTTCAGCAAAAAAGTCCTAGCCAACTGGCCCAAAGAGGAAACCTCAAAAAAATATTTGGATATTGCCCTGAACAAAAAATCCGTGCTTACCGTATTGGAAGAAGAGGTCTCCCAAGCTCCGGGCCCGGAAAAATACCTAAATTTGAGTTTACAATATTTCAACGAAGGTAAGTACGAAGATTGTATCCGGGTAGCGGAAAAAGCCTTGGAATTAAATCCAGAATATGCAGAAGCCTACAACAATATTGGGATAGGACATTTTTATCTTTTGAATTACGATCAAGCCATTGAGGCATACCATAAAGCACTGCAATTAAATCCATCCTATCCATTGGCGAAGAACAATTTGGAAAATGCCCTGGGCAAAAAGAAAGATATGGCCGAAGCTATTTTTAATTTATCGGATAGGGAAGCATCTGATTATTACATAAATCTTAGTCTTGAATTTTATAAAAAAGAGAAATATCGGACCAGCATCGCCGCCGCAAGGAAGTCGATCGCAATTATACCCAACGCCATTGCCTATAACAATATATGTTCTTCCTATAACCAGCTAAAAGAATACCAAAAGGCAATAGCGGCATGTAATGAAGCGTTAAAATTGGACCCGAGTTCCAAATTGGCCAATGGCAATCTAAATTATGCCAAACAACATGCCCTGCAACATTAGAATAAAAATCATGGCTAGTAAAATACTGAATCCCAATTAACCCGGTAATCATGGAAATACAGAAATATAGTTCAATTAAAATTGCGGTGGTAATTCCATTTTACAATGCCTCCAATGAAATATTGCCCGTTATTTCCAAATTACCGGAATACCTTCAACATATAATTATTGTGGACGACCAAAGTCCCGCTCCCCTGCCCAAAGCGGATATAAAAAAACTGATCCCTTCCCATGCAAGAATTCATTTTTTGGAAAATCCGATAAATTTAGGGGTAGGAGGCGCTACCAAAAGAGGTTTTGAAGAAGCCATTAAAGTTGGAGCGGAAATAATAATCAAAGTTGATGCAGATGACCAGATGGACCTGACTTACCTGCCCCATCTGCTGGATCCATTGATTGCAAACAAGTGCGATGTTTCCAAAGGAAACAGGTTCAGGGACTTAAAGGCTTTAAGGACCATGCCCCTTGCCCGCAGGATCGGCAACCTAGGGCTATCGTTCCTCATAAAATCGGCCACAGGCTATTGGCACAATTTTGATCCCACCAACGGGTTTATAGCCCTTAAGACCGATGTTGTTAAAAAGTTGGATTTTAATAAACTGGCCAATCGCTATTATTTTGAAACTTCCCTTTTGTCCCAACTATACTTTGAAAAGGCGGCTATTAAGGATGTAGCCATGCCCGCTATATACGGTACAGAAAAATCGAGCATGAAAATATGGCAAATGCCTTTTGTTTTTGGGGCAAGATTAACCGGCACTTTTATAAAACGTATTGTAAAGGAGTATTTTTTATACGATTTTAATATAGGTTCGGTATACCTATTATTTGGTTTTCCACTATTTATGTTCGGCATCATCTTTGGAATTGGGGAATGGATATATTATGCTTCCATAAACACCTTTGCCCCTACAGGTACTATAATGATAGTAACCCTATCCATTATATTGGGCTTTCAACTAATCCTCCAGGCCATCCAATACGACATAATCAATGCCCCAAAATCACGGTAAAAGGCTTACCCTTTGCCACTAACAACACTATGGAACAGCTACTCCTGTTATAGAAAGTAGTTTAATATCGAAAAAGGTATTTTCAAGGATGGCAAATACCTATTCCAGCCAAGATTGGAAATACTTGCCGTCATCAATGTCCAAGGCTGCCTTGGTAAGCTGTAATGGCCTAAAAGTATCTATCATGACGGCCAACTCTCCCGTTTCGGATTTTCCAATACTGGCCTCATAAGTCCCCGGGTGCGGGCCGTGCGGAATCCCGGCAGGATGTAAAGAAATATACCCTTTGTCAACATTCTTTCTGCTCATAAAGTCGCCATCCACATAATACAATACCTCATCCGAATCTATATTGGAGTGATTGTATGGGGCGGGAATGGATTGGGGATGATAATCGTACAAACGCGGTACAAAGGAGCAGACCACAAAAGCAGATGTTTCAAAAGTCTGATGCACCGGGGGCGGTTGGTGAATACGCCCTGTAATGGGTTCAAAATTATGAATGGAGAAGCCATAAGGATAATTGTAACCGTCCCAACCTACCACATCAAAGGGATGGGAGGCATACACCAAGTGGTGCAACTGGCCTTGTTTTTTTACTTTCATCACAAAATCGCCCATCTCATCAAAAGTCTGTAGGTTCTTGGGCAGTTTAAAGTCGCGCTCACAAAATGGGGAATGTTCCAAATGCTGCCCAAACCAATTTCTATACCGCTTGGGAGTATAAATAGGATGATAGGATTCTATAATCAACAATCTGTTTTCCTCTGTATTAAAATTGATCTGATAGATCATTCCTCGCGGAATTAGTAGATAATCCCCATACTCGAACCCAATTTCCCCCAACATTGTTTTTAATACCCCTGACCCTTTGTGGACAAACAACAATTCATCAGCATCGGCATTCTTATAGAAATAATCGCTCATGGATTTTTTGGGTGCTGCAAGGGAAATATGAACATCGGAATTGAACAATAGTACACTTCTACTTTCCAAATAATCGCTCATGGGTTCTACTTCAAAACCTTTGAACAATCTGGACTTAATATTGTAGGACACCATGGCTTTGGGGGAGACATCGAAAGACCTGCCCACTTCCTTTACCATTGTTGGCCTATGCAAGTGGTACATGAGCGACGACATGCCATCAAACCCTATGGTACCGAATAATTGTTCATAATGTAGACCACCGTTCTTTTTCTTGTAAATAGTATGTCTTTTGGGGGGAATTTTACCTAATTTGTGATACAAGGGCATAACTATATCCTTATTAATGATTCCTTTATAAAAATACGATAAAATAAGGAGTGTCTAAAATACTTCGCTTTTGAAGGCAATACAAACAAAAAAAGCCCCCCAAAATGGAAAGCCTTTCATCGGTGCTTGCCGGTCCAAATGTACATCCGGACAAATCGACAAATACAACCTTGCCTCAATTTGCATTGAGACACAACACAACCGGGCAAAGATAGTAAAGGTTTTTAGATTTTCAGTATTTGTTCAGGCTTATTTGAACAATCCTTTTAGCACCCTAATCAGGGCCTGTTAAAGTTCAAAATTAAACCCTGATTTTTCCCATTTTTTATACTTTTCAAAATCGAACTTATATAAAAAGGCGCCTTTTTTTGAGGTGGATTTATCCTTCTCATTCAATTTGATCAACAAATTGAAGGATAGTAATTTCTTTCTAAAATTGCGATCATCCAATCGGGTCCGGTGAATGGCCTCATATAAAGACTGAAGCTTTGGGATGGTAAATTTTTCAGGAAGAAGCTCAAATCCAATAGGCTTATGGGTAGTTTTCTGTCTTAAACGCTCCAAGGCATCAATGATCATTGTATTGTGGTCCAGCACCAGATCCGGAATATCGCCCAAAGCAAACCACTTGGCCCCGTGCAATTCCACCTGTTCCCTATCGTAATCGCTGATCCTGATCAAGGCATACTGGGCAATGGAAATACACCTAGCTCCGGGATCCCTTTCCACATTGCTGTAGACCTTTAGTTCTTCCAAAAATATATTTTCCAAACCGGTAAACTGGAGCAGTACCCGGCGTGCAGCATCGGAAACACTCTCCTCTGCATTCACAAAACTCCCGATCAGGGACCATTCGCCCTTAAATGGGTCTATTCTTCTCCTAAAGACCAGAAGTTTTAAGATCCCCTCGTCAAAACCAAAAACAATACAGTCTGTTGCCACAAGTATTTTAGGCTGTTCGGTATACGTCCGTCTATTCTCCAAAGCCTTCATTTCATCCATAATCCTCTAAAATATCAAAAATATATTTTAAATCGATAAAGGTGTACATTTTAACCAAGGCAAACGCATTTAATTTTTAGCTTATACTTATTATCAATCGGGTTTAAAAGTTCACTCAAAGCCCCAAGAAACGTCATCGCGAGGAGGAAGAATGACGAAAAGGCACTTTATAGTGCAAATAATATAGAAAATGATTTTTTAATCTGTTTGCCCTGATATTTTAACCCCTTGTACCAATTTATTAATTGTTAGGACCATATAGCCAGGACCCGATCATACCTATAAATTTTCATATGACCAACAACAATTTTTTCAAATATATTTAGCAGTCATTTAACATAAAAACTTATTGATTTTCAATAACTTGTAATGAAAAAGATGAAATGAGCACGACCAAAATTTGGTCGCCGGCCCGAAAGATTCATTCTGGCGGGCAAACCCAAATGAAGAGATGCGAATTACACCCGCCTGAACGATGTAATCAGACAGGTAAGACCGCTAAAAAACAATAAATATCTACATATGAAATATCCATTAACAAAATTTTCAAACCCACCGAAAATGATTACTTAGATATTACATCTGACAGATAAAAAAACAATGAATATAAACATATGAAAAATACAGCCATATTCCAGGTAGCGGCTACCACCTTGGTCCTCTTTTCCCTGACCATAATGGCGGCCATGGACTTTCCATTCCACTGGATTTTTTATATTACCGTTATTGGGCAAATAATGCTCATATCTATGGTTTTCAAGGTACTTAGGGACAAGTATACCACAGACAAGACCTTTAAGGAATTCTATGAGGATTATCCGTTAAGGGACGAATTTAATTAGCTACGGATATTTCCTTTTCCATTTTGCTGTTTGGTGGGGTTCCCATCCCCAATTCCGGTATTACCAATAAGGGGATTTGAGTATGAAAGGCCAATCGTTTAATTACGGGTTCACGCGTCATTTTTTCCATATAACTATGCTGATAATTGAGCATGGCCAACAAGTGGATATCCAATTCATTTGCAAAAACTTCCAAGGTTTGGGAAACCGAATTCAATTCGGATACCGTATGTATATAATGCGCTACTTCACCTAAGTATTTCCTCAACATATTAAGGTTGAATTGCTGGACTTCTGTCAAGTGCAAATCCTATATTGCACATGAACTATCTCTAGTCGCCTTAAAGGATTTCGCCATTTCCAAAGGGGCCTCAATTCTGAAGTCGTGTAAAACCTATTAAAATCTGTTGCAAAAGCTATTTCGGAAGGGGTCTTAAATTTAAAATGCTGGGGTATGGCCAATACAGGGCAGTTCTTTATACATTTTATTATTCTAACGGTATTGCTCCCCATGAACACTTCTTCCAATCCGGATGCCCCTTTTGTTCCGTGACCACCAAACCAATTTGATGGGTCTCTATAATGTTCTTTATTTCATCTACCAATAGACTAAAGGAGGAAATAGGGATAAACTTATGCTTAGGGTTATGGTACTTATCCCGTATCTTTGCCAAAAGTTGATCCAAACCTTTTTCGGAATTATGCCTTACCACATCCTCACAAGCTTTGCCACCGGCACCTGTAGCCATAAACCTACTATGAGGCAATGGTAGGTGTATAGGTATTTAAAATATAAAACTCGCCACTCTTCATGCCTATGGAAATTGCATATTTGGTCGCATTCCAAGCATTAGGAGAAAAATCTGTAGGTAATAATATCTTTTTCAAACTATTTCATCTATTTAAAAATCTTTATTAATCTGAAAATGAGTGTAATAAAAAATTTATGCAAAGATCCACCACTGTGCTTTCGCACAAAAGATTTAATTATTTGCTCACAAATCCCTGCTTTTTACTTTTAGGTGTTCGTGAATCTTCGATTTCGGTGGGTATGCAAAAAACTAAATTTGTTTATGCTCATTTTATATTATATAAAAACCTCATATACGGGTCAAAACAACAAGGTAAAATTACAGGAAGCCAAAAACCTGAACTATGATATTTATCAGCTTTTTAGAGCGGGCCGTTACTGCCAAAGAACTTAAACATAGCCCATTTGGCGATAATAATTATTGGCAAAAAAAATAACTGATAGGATAATTATATAAAGAAAAATATCACCCCTACAAGGATAAGGATAGAACCGCAGGACTCACATCAACTTCCTTTTGCAATATCATCAAGGGCCTTCCTGTCCGCAATGGCCACTTTCTTTCCGTAGGCTTTTATCAATCCTAATTTTTTGAAATCCGATATAATCCGAATGGCAGATTCCGTTGCAGTACCCACTACATTGGCAATATCTTCCCTGGATAATGTCAAGGCCAAATAGCCGTTCCTATCATTCCCAAAATTTTCCTCCAAATATATAAAGGCTTCTGCTATCCTCTGCTTTACGGTCTTTTGCGACATATTCACAATAACATCATCGGCTTCCTTTAAATCATGGGCTATATGTCTCAATACTTCCACTGCAAAATTGGGATTGTTATTAAGACTATCCATAATGGCATCTCTAGGAACAAAACAGACCTGCATATCGTTTACGGCAATGGCACTTAGGTTGGCCACCTCTTCTGTAATTACGGAACGCTGTCCCAATAACGCCCCTTTGGTTGCCAGTTTTACTATCTGATCTTTTCCGTTCGGACTTAATTTGGACAACTTGGAGACCCCGTCCCTTACACAATAAACCCCATTGAGCTTTTCTCCTTCCCCAAAAATGGTTTCGCCTTTTTTTACTAATTTGGTAGTTTTGGTATCAGAGACCCTTTTCAATTCTTCCTTGCTCATTGCCCGTAAGGAATTGAATTGACGAATAATACAATTTTCACATCTGCCCATAACTAAAAAATTACCTGATACGGCAAATTTAAAGGTTAATAGCAGAGGAATAACTGACAATTATCATGTTTTTAAATGGCAATCATGAACATCTTTGCAGACAGGTATTAAGTAAATAATCTATGGATAAGGCAATGTGCTATCATTGTGGTGACGATTGCGGGAAAAACCCCGTATACCACAATGACAAAAATTTTTGTTGTGCCGGATGCAAAACCGTTTATGAGATTTTCTCCAACAACGACCTGTCTTACTATTATGATCTACAGTCCGCTGCAGGTGCCCCGTCTCAGGAAGTGGAAGGAAAATACGATTTTCTTGAGTCCCAAGACATTGTAGAAAAACTGATCGAATTTAATGATAGCGGTATCCAGATCATTAATTTGTACATTCCACATATTCATTGCAGTTCCTGTATTTGGATATTGGAAAACCTGCAAAAATTAAACAAGGGAATAAACAGTTCCCAAGTAGATTTTCCTAAAAAGACAGTGAGGGTTACCTTTAATTCCAATAAGGTTTCACTTAAAGAATTGGTGCTGTTAATGTCCATAATTGGTTATGAACCTTACATTTCCTTGGATGATTTTGGCAAGACCGAAAAAGGAAAGAACCGCAGTTTGTCCTATAAATTGGGGATTGCCGGCTTTGCCTTCGGAAATGTCATGTTTCTTTCCTTTCCCGAATATTTTGAGGTTGGCGAATTTTGGCTGGAACAGTTTAAAGGGGTTTTTAGATGGCTTATGTTTGCCTTTTCCCTACCCGTGGTTTTTTATGCCGCCCAAGATTATTTTATTTCGGCATACAAAGGACTAAGGTCCAAGTTCTTGAATATAGACATTCCTATTGCACTTGGTATTTTGGTTTTATTCCTTCGCAGTACAGTGGAAATCATTTTCGATTGGGGATCGGGTTTTTTCGATAGCTTAACGGGTTTGGTCTTCTTTTTGCTCTTGGGCAAATTCTTTCAACAAAAAACGTATTCCTATCTATCGTTTGAGCGGGATTATAAATCCTATTTTCCTATTGCCGTTACTACAATAACCGATAACAATACAGAAAAGAGCACACAGGTATACGATATTAAAGCAGGGGATAGACTCCTTATCAGAAATGGGGAATTGATTCCTGTGGACGCTATTCTGATCAACGGAAATGCCAAGATCGATTACAGTTTTGTTACGGGGGAATCTGAACCAGTGGACAAGATATCGGGAGACAAGGTCTATGCCGGCGGAAAACAGATCAGCAGTGCCATAGAAATTGAAGCTATAAAATCTGTTTCCCAAAGCTATCTTACACAGCTTTGGAGCAATGCGGTCTTCCAACAGGACAAATCCGGAAACTTCCAAACCTTGACGGACAGTATCGGTAAAAGATTCACCATTGCCGTCCTGACCATCGCTTTTGTATCTGCCCTAATATGGTTAATACTAGACCCTGGTAAAACAATAAATGTCTTTACGGCCGTGCTCATAATTGCCTGCCCTTGCGCCATTGCCCTTGCAGCTCCTTTTACCCTGGGCAATATGTTGCGAATTTTTGGCCGCCACGGATTTTACTTGAGGGACGCCCGGACCATAGAGCAATTGGCCCAAATAGATACCGCTATTTTCGACAAAACAGGCACCATCACCACAGCTGAAAAAGGAAATGTCCATTATGAAGGTCTTGAACTGACCAGTGAAGAGGAATCCTTGTTAAAAAACACCCTACGTTCCTCCAATCACCCATTGAGCAGAAAACTCTATGATATATTGGCCGAACATAACATTGTAACACTAGAGGAATACGAGGAATATTTGGGCGAGGGAATCAAAGGTGCTACGGTGAAGGACAGCGTTAAAATTGGATCTGCCGCCTTTGTTGGCCATTCGGAAATAAAGAATAGGGACAGTACCTCGGTCCACTTGAGCTCCAACGACCAATACAAGGGCTGTTTTATTTTTCAGAACCAATACCGGGACGGGGTAGAAGAAGTATTTAAAACAATGTCGCGCAACATGGAATTGGCAATCCTATCAGGTGATAATGCAGGGGAAAAGGCCAAGCTTGCCCAATTATTGCCCGAAGGAACACCTTTATATTTCAATCAAAAACCCGACAGTAAGCTCCAATTCATAAAATCGCTCCAGGATCAAAATAAAAAGGTAATGATGGTAGGAGACGGACTAAACGATGCAGGGGCTTTGGCGCAGAGCAATGTTGGCATAGCCATTTCGGAAAACGTAAATGTTTTTTCTCCGGCCTGTGACGGTATTCTGGACGCCAAAAATTTCAAATCCCTATATCGGTATATCCTGGCCTCAAAAAAAGCCATCAAAATCATAAAACTAAGTTTCATACTTTCTTTAATGTACAACGTAGTGGGATTATACTTTGCGGTAACCGGACAATTACAGCCGGTTATTGCGGCCATCCTTATGCCATTAAGTTCTATCAGTATTGTTGTATTTACTACTGTGGCAACAAACCTTCTGGGAAGAAAACTAACACAGAACCAATTATCCCGATAATAACTTTAGGGAACAGAAACAATTAATATATGTAATATATGAGCTACCTCAACGCAGAGCGTACGAGGTATAGGGAGCAGGACCGCTGTGCTACAAGTACCCAGATACAGGACAAAACAATACAAAACCGTGTATATTGGCTTCCTATGGCGCTACACCCATGGCAGAGCCCCGTCCTGAACGGCACGGACAGGCTTCGGGAATTCTATTGACTACAAAGGGAACTGTTTGGAACAGTTCCCATATTCTTGTGCAATAACCAATAAATATTTATGTAGAAGGAAGTACTTCCGCTATTTCTGTTGCTCCAAATACGCTACCAAGGAAGCCATTTCCTCATAACTCAGTGCATTCACCAAACCAGAGGGCATCATGGAGGTCTCCAACTCTTTTCTTTCCGCGATATCCGACTTTTTTAACTGGGTAGCCACTCCTGCAATATTTCTTAAGGTCAGGTCCGTTGCCGATTCCTGGGTCACAAAACCAACATAATTATCCCCTCCCTTGGTATGTATCTGTACCGTTGAAAATCCTTGGGAAATAGAGGCGTTGGGCTTCAGTATGGACTCTGCAATCTGCTCCCTGTTCATAATAGAACCTATTTGCCCCATAAAAGGCCCTTTCATTACTTCACTTGTAGATACACTGTGACAGGTAAAACAAGCCTGGGTCTTAAAAATTTCCTTTCCTTTTTCGGGGTCGCCCTTTATATTTTTCAAGGCGATCATGATATCCTCAATGGAAGCCTCCCCGATCTGGCCTTTTTTGTTCTTAATCTTTTCAATGTCCACCGTGGGCATATCCTCTTTGGGGGCCGAAATGTCCACCGTACCAAAATCATCGATCGCCAATCGGTACTTACTGTTCAAAGCTGCGTACAGTTCCTTTTCATCTTCCGAGGATTTTTCCCATTCCTCCTTTAGGAACGATCGTATTACTGGGGTATAATCCCATTCTACCGTTTTATAGTACGGGCCATGGGTATCCGGGCGGGTACTCCACCACCAGGAGGTATCATAAGGTGCTTCCTGATGATAAATACGTGCCATGGTATTGATTATTTTATTTTTGAAAACAGCATCCTCTGTGTTTCCATAGGCCTTTATCATTCCATCAACAACTTTTGGACTATGCATATATCGCATTGCCCAAAGTGCCATATCCCTTTTATCGGTATCCAAAGCATTGACACAGGCGTCCACGGCATCCAATTGAACCAATGCCTTGACCGCTAAATGCGGAACAACAATTTCGGCGTTTGGCCTGGCATGGGGGCCTTCCGTACCTACTACAGGGGCTTTAAAGCTGCTTGGAACCGGAATCTCCAATAAAAGATCGGCTACCTCTTTTCTGTCCAATCTGCCCAAACCAACAATTGCCGCTGCTTTTACCCGGTCAGAACCGGACTTTAATGCTTTTACAAATGGTGCTGTAGGCACCTTATCCAAAATAGCCAAACGGTCCGACAAAGCCCTCAAGGCAAATTCTTGTACTTGTGGGTCTTGGGTTAAAGAAACCAGCCGGTCTATTCCTTCTTCCCCCGCCAATTGTGCAAAAGTGAATATAGCCGCGGCACGTACCTCCAATGACAACGAATTGTCTTGGGCCAATTGCCATACCTTATCGGCACCTTTCCCCCTTTTGATCAATTCGTATTGTGCACTTAAACGGGTCTTGGCGTTATTCGCCTTTATCAGGTCCACCAAACTGCCTGTCCAGAAGAAATCCTTTGGATCGGGGAATGGTTCGTAATTATAATTTTCGGGCAAAACCCTTACCACATACCCTTTATCCGGGCTTCCGGAATATCCCGCTCCATCCCAGGCGGAAAGATACATGGCACCGGCCGCATCCACATCCACATCGGTTATCTGTGGCAGCTGTATAAACTCTTCCTCATCCTGGATAAAACTGGCCCCGTTTTCGGTCAACCTATGAAAATACAGGTAACTTCTGCCCCAATCGGCCATCATGGGAACATTGTTATATTTTTCCGGCCAGCGGCTGTCGTTCATATAAAGCGATCCTGTTCCAGATCCTCCACCAACATCCACCAAGGCGGGCAGTATCTCTTCCGTAAAATGCTTGAACAACATAGGATAACCATATTCCGCTGATTGTATCTGATGAATAAACCTGATGTTCCATCCCCCGCCATCATTGGTATTGCCCCTGGTATAGATATTCATAAAAGGATCAATGGCCACATCGTATATATTTCGTAAACCATGGGTATATACTTCCATTTCGGTTCCATCGGGACGTACCCGTAATACTCCGCCGCCCAGCATGGTCAATTGCGTTCCATCACGATCTGTGGCATTGTGAAACCCAAAATCGCCCACGGCAATGTATATCCATCCGTCTATACCCATCTGAATACCATTGGTAGCATGATCTGTTCCCCTCTCCGCCAAATATTTGGAATTGCTCAAATTTTTAATTAAGACCTTTGCAGGACCATCGGCCACACCATCTTTATCCTTATCTTCAAATACCACCAAATCAATATTAAAGGACTTTCCCGTTTCCGGCGAGAAAGTGGTATGCAGGACAAATACCTCATCCCCAATGGCCAAAATTCCCCTTGGGTTATCCACCTGGGCAAATTCGGTATGGGAATCCATTATTCCGTCGTGATTGCAATCTACCAAACGCTTTATAACCCCTTTGTTCATCTCCTTCCCTAGAGAACCCATCATATCTACCCCAACAAAGACCTCCCCTGTTGCAGCTACGGCCATACAAGCGGGACTTGGTGTTAGATCGGGACCCGAAAATCCACTGATATTTAAATCTTTGGGCCAATTCAGCACCTGGGACAATGAATCTGCGGAAGGATAATTTATCACCTCTGTACCGGGTGTACATGGAGCCTCACTATGCTTACAACCAAAAAACATAAAACTTGAAAATAAAATAAATCCTGCCTTTTTAAACATGTTCTTTACCATTAAATTATTATGTGCCAAGGTAGAAAAACCAGCTTATATTTACTGGATTTTCAATAAAGTAGCAGCAAAACTAAAAATCTTTCCCAAAAATCCTTAATTAAATTGAATTATTACACAGCATGACAATATTATTTTGGATTAAGCCCTATTGGACAAATATCAGACCAATGTTAAACAAAACCTTTATTTTTTTAAAGGTCCCAATGAGGATATCAAATTAAAAATTAGGATATTTGAATAGAAGGGGTATTTTAAAATGCGCCTTGGAAAGAAGAACTTGTAATATTTTATCAAAAGCTGACAAATGTCATATAATTGCATATCCCCCATGTTTAGTTTTACGCCTAAATTCTGCCAGGTATGAGTGTAATCTATTTATTGTTGACCTTGAGTATTGTAGTAGCCGTCATTTTTTTTGCGGCTTTTATTATGGCTACCAAGAGCGGTCAATTTGATGATTCATATACCCCATCCGTCCGAATGCTCTTTGAAGATGAACTGGTGAAAAGTTCTTCCCAGAAGACGGAAAAAATATCTAACCAAAAAAATGAAAGTCAAAAATTGTAATTATGGAAGTACAACAGTTTTATTACGATAATAAAATCGTAAAAAAATTCCTTTATGCAACTATGTTTTGGGGAATTGTAGGGATGTCGGTAGGCCTATTGCTTGCCTTTATGTTTCTTTTTCCAAATTTAACCGATGGGATATCCTGGTTAAGTTTTGGCCGTTTAAGGCCCCTACACACCAACGCGGTTATTTTTGCCTTTGTGGGGAATGCCATTTTTGCCGGGGTCTATTATTCCACCCAACGTTTGCTGAAGGCCAGAATGTTCAGTGATGCCTTGAGCAATTTCAATTTCTGGGGATGGCAGGCCATCATAGTGGCAGCGGCAATTACCCTGCCTTTGGGCTACACCTCCTCAAAGGAATACGCAGAATTGGAATGGCCCATAGATTTGGCCATTGCCGTAGTATGGGTAGCCTTTGGATGGAACCTAATAGGTACTATGCTCAAAAGAAGACAACGTCACCTATATGTGGCCATTTGGTTTTACTTGGCTACATTTGTAACCGTAGCCGTACTCCATATCTTTAATAGCCTGGCCCTTCCGGTCAGTGCTTTAAAAAGTTATTCGGTATACGCCGGGGTACAGGATGCCTTGGTACAATGGTGGTACGGACATAATGCCGGGGCCTTCTTCCTTACCACGCCTTTCTTGGGATTAATGTACTACTTCGTTCCCAAAGCGGCCAATAGACCGGTATATTCCTATCGATTATCGATTGTACATTTTTGGTCCCTGATATTCATTTATATCTGGGCCGGACCCCACCATTTGTTGTATTCCACCCTGCCCGAATGGGCCCAAAATTTAGGGGTAGCCTTCTCCATTATGCTCATTGCCCCCTCTTGGGGAGGTATGATCAATGGCCTTTTAACTTTACGTGGAGCGTGGGACAAGGTAAGGACAGACCCGGTCTTAAAATTTATGGTAGTTGCCATTACCGGTTACGGTATGGCCACTTTTGAAGGCCCAATGCTTTCCCTAAAAAATGTAAATGCCATAGCACATTTTAGTGATTGGATTATTGCACACGTACATGTGGGAGCCTTGGCATGGAACGGATTCCTGACCTTTGGTATGATCTACTGGTTGGTTCCGAAAATGTTCAAGACCAGATTGCACTCCCTACCCATGGCCAATTTCCATTTCTGGATAGGCACCCTAGGAATTATACTATACGCACTTCCCATGTATGTTGCCGGTTTCACCCAAGCCCTAATGTGGAAAGAATTTAATCCTGATGGTACCTTGGCCTATGGCAACTTTTTGGAAACCGTAAATGAAATTATCCCTATGTACTGGATGCGTGCCATAGGTGGTACTATGTATATAATTGGGGCAGTTGTCATGATATACAACGTAGCTGTCACCATTAAACGGGGTGCAAAAATAGAGGACGAACTGGCAGAAGCAGCAGCACTGACTACCGTATCCAAAAAAAGAACCACCGGAGAAACTTTCCACACTTGGTTGGAGCGCAAGCCAATTCAATTGACCATTTTGGCCACCATAGCCATTTTAATTGGAGGAATCATACAAATTGTACCCACCATTCTGGTAAAATCGAACATTCCAACGATTAGCAGTGTCAAGCCCTATACCCCTTTGGAATTGGAAGGAAGGGATTTATATATAAGGGAGGGCTGTGTTGGCTGTCACTCCCAAATGGTAAGGCCGTTCCGTAGTGAGGTAGAACGTTATGGCGAGTATTCCAAAGCCGGAGAGTACGTGTACGACCACCCTTTCCTTTGGGGAAGTAAGCGTACAGGTCCCGATCTTTTAAGGGTTGGAGGCAAATATTCGGACAACTGGCACTTGAACCATATGTACGACCCACAGAGCACGTCTTCCGGATCCATAATGCCTTCCTATTCATGGCTGGTACGCGATAAGCACGATAGAACCAATATACAATCCAAAATGGAGACCATGGTTACCTTAGGGGTTCCTTACACCGAAGAGGAGATTGCGAATGCCGAACAATCCATGGAGGAACAAGCAAGCAGAATAGAAAAAAATCTATACTCCGATCCCGATTTTGCCAAAAGTTATGAAGAGGACAAAAAATATGCCGCAGAAAACGGGGAAGAATTCATAGAAATGAAGGATAGGGAGATCGTTGCCATGATAGCCTATCTGCAACGTCTGGGAACGGATATAAAAATAAAGGAAACGGATGAAATTATTTCACAAAACAAATAAGTCATGCTAAAATTTGTAAAAGGATATATGGAAAGTATAGATGGCGTTGCCACCTATCCCATGATATCACTGTTAATCTTTTTTGTATTCTTTACCATTCTTTTCTGGTGGGTATTTACCGCCTCTAAAGAACATATCAAAGAAGTCAGTGAAATACCATTAGAAACAGAAAACCAAACTAAAGAAGAATCATTATGAGAAATATGTCACCCTGGTGGATAAGAGTCCCTTTGGTCTTTTTCCTAATCTTCGGATTAATGGAGTATTTTATAGACTCCGGAGACAAACCTGCATTTATTGAATACCCTATTGCCCTTTTGTTTATGTTAATGGTATTGTTCATATTGGTGGGTATTGAATTGGTCCTAAATTCAGTAGAGAATGTAATGTTCCAAACCCTATCCCCAGAAGCGCAAAAGCGATATTTGGAGGCCAAATCCAAACGATGGGAGTGGAAATGGGGCAAAGCCTTCTGGAAAAAAATTACCGATAACAAAGCTGTTGAGGAAGAAGAGGAAATTATCCTGGACCACAATTATGACGGAATCCGGGAATTAGACAACAATCTTCCTCCTTGGTGGGTGTATATGTTCTACGCCACCATTATTTTTGGGGTGGTTTATCTGGCCCGTTTCCACATTTTTAACGATTATACCCAAGACATGGAATATGACCGGGAAGTGGCCGAAGCCAAGATTGCCATTGAAACCTATAAAAAGACAGCAAAAGGTTTGGTAGACGCCAATACGGTGGAACTTCTTACCGAAGCCTCAGATATTAAGGCCGGTGAAGCTATTTACAGCACTAATTGTGTGGCCTGTCATATGCAGGATGGCGGTGGGGGCATAGGCCCCAATCTTACCGACGAATATTGGATCCTGGGAGGTGGCATAAAAAATGTTTTCCATACCATTTCGGAAGGTGGAAGAAACGGCAAGGGAA
Organism: Flavobacteriaceae bacterium; assembly: GCA_041392165.1. Taxonomy (GTDB): domain Bacteria; phylum Bacteroidota; class Bacteroidia; order Flavobacteriales; family Flavobacteriaceae; genus Arenibacter. The sequence goes on along the minus strand of JAWKMN010000001.1, from coordinate 672,108 downwards.
TGATAGCTTGGAAACAGACCCTTAAACCGGCCGAAATAGCCCAGGTGTCCAGTTTTATTCTCTCGGAACTATATGGGAAGACCCCCGCAAACCCAAAGGATGCAGAAGGCGAAGTCTGGACCGGAGAATAAGCGACCAAGGCCTTTTGGACAAGCTTTTATGCTTGTCCATAATTGCAGTAAACTATTTCGGGGCAGGCCCGAGGCATTGAAAGGAACTTTATTTTAGATTTCGACGCCTGCCTGAACGGATACGCCGGGCAGGTTTAAATCTAGATTATTTAGTAAAACAAGGAAATGGCACAGGACCAGGACAATTTTAGGGATTCGATAGGGACAATTAACGAGGAGGGGAAAAGGGCATGGATATATCCCAAAAAGCCAAGCGGCAAGTTTTATAAATATCGCAAATATGTAAGTTATATTCTTTTGACTTTTCTCTTGCTGGCCCCCTTTGTAAAGGTGAACGGCAACCAGTTCCTAATGTTCAATGTACTGGAAAGGCGTTTCAACATTTTTGGTTTTCCCTTTTGGCCACAGGATTTCCATCTATTTGTAATATCAATGATCATCGGAGTGATCTTCATAGCGCTGTTTACAGTTGCTTTCGGCCGTATTTTTTGTGGCTGGATATGCCCCCAAACCATCTTCATGGAAATGGTATTCAGAAGGATCGAATTCTGGATAGAAGGTGACCGTGGTGCCCAAATACGTCTTGGCAAGCAGCCATGGAACGCGGAGAAAATTAGAAAGCGTGGCCTTAAACTAACTATTTTCTTTATTATTTCCTTTTTAATAGCCAATGTATTCCTGGCCTATTTAATAGGTGGCGACCGATTGATGGAATATATCACCGATGGACCCATGCAACACATCAGTACACTGGTATCCCTTTTAATTTTTACCGGTGTATTCTATTTTGTATTTGCCTGGTTTAGGGAACAAGTATGCATTATAGCTTGCCCTTACGGCAGGATGCAAGGTGTGCTTCTGGACAACAAATCGATCGTTGTGGCCTACGACCATAAACGGGGGGAAGCGGAAAACGGCAGAAAAAAGTTTAGAAAAGGAGAGGACAGGGAAGCCCTGGGACATGGGGACTGTATAGATTGTTTTCAATGTGTAAATGTATGCCCCACGGGTATAGACATTAGAAACGGAACCCAACTGGAGTGTATCAACTGTACGGCCTGTATCGATGAATGCGATGCCATAATGGAGAAAGTAAACCTTCCCAAGGGACTTATCCGGTATGCCAGTGAGGACAATATTGAGAAAAAATCCAGATTCAAGTTTACCCCTCGACTAAAAGGATATACTGCCGTACTGGTAATTCTTACCGGAATTTTGATAGGGATGCTGTTTTTAAGAAATGAAGTGGAAGCCAATATTCTAAGACTTCCAGGACAACTCTATGAACACAAGGAAGACAATATCATCAGCAACGTCTACACCTATAAACTGGTAAACAAAACCACCAAGGACATTCCCAACCTAAGCTTTAGGCTGTTATCCCACAAAGGGACCATTAATCTGGTGAGACATGAACTTTTTACGGTACCTGCTCAAGGATTGGCGGAAGGTACCCTGTTTATTGAAATCAACAATTCCGCTTTGGAAGGTGACAAGAACAAATTGAATATTGGCATCTATAGTGGGGATAAATTAATAGAAACGGCCACCGTCAGATTTTTAGGCCCTCGAAGTTATAAATAGTTTAAAATAGATTGGATTATCAACCAAGTAAACGGTGCATTGGAAACCGAAAAAAAATAAAGACATGAAAATTAATTGGGGAACCGCAATTGTACTCGCCTTTATAGGGTTTATAAGTTTTATACTGTTTTTTGTTGTGCGGATGAGCATGGACAATAAGGCCAATCACGATTTGGTAACAGAGAATTACTATAGGGCCGAATTGGGATATCAGAATGAAATCGATGCGGAAAATAATGCCCGTAACAAGGAAGTGGAGCTTAGCTTGGAAACAACCGATAAAGGTTTAAAATTGGTCTTTCCAAATGGCTTGGATATAAAAAACATCAAAGGCTCAGTGTCCCTGTACAGACCATCTAACAAGCACTTGGATTTTGACTTGCCCATAAGTTTATCCCAAGACTATTTGCTCATACCTGACAATCGTTTGTTGGATGGTCGCTGGGACATTAAAGCAGCTTGGGAATACCATGGCGAGACCTACTTGTTCAGGAAAAAAATAACCTATCATCAAAATAAATAAAGAGGGAGAAACTTCAAAGGTCCAAACACTTAAGCTATGTTGTTATCTGCCGTAATTTTGGGTCTAATGGGAAGCTTGCACTGTGTTGGCATGTGCGGCCCCATTGCCTTTATGTTACCGGTAGACCATAACGAGCCGGCCAAAAAATTATCCCAGGTCTTTCTTTACCATTTGGGCAGGCTTTCCTCCTATAGCCTTATCGGCCTCATTTTTGGCTTTTTGGGCAAAGGACTATATGTATTTGGCCTACAACAAAGACTTTCCATCATTATTGGGGTCCTTATGATTGTGGTAATCCTAATTCCCTACAACACATTTAGTAAATACAATTTCTCCAGACCCATATATTCCTTCCTCTCCAAAATAAAAAGTCAACTTGGAAAAGAGTTACAGCGTAAAAGTCCCGATACCTTCCTGACCATTGGGTTCCTCAATGGCCTGCTACCATGTGGCTTGGTCTATATGGCCCTATTGGGTAGTATTGCCACCGCCAACCCGTGGCTTGGGGCATTGTTCATGGCACTATTTGGACTAGGTACCGTGCCATTAATGACCACTGCCGTCTACTTTGGCAGTATGCTAAAAGGTACCGCAAAAAAAACGGTACAACGATTGATCCCGGTATTTGTAATCCTGGTCGGAATACTATTTATACTAAGGGGAATGGGACTTGGCATTCCCTATATTTCACCCGGACCCGTTACAGAGGTCGTTGATAGCACTCAGGAGTGCCATTAATTGTCCCCTATTTTTATTTCCACCATCTTATTTAACTTGTGGCGTGTCCAAAAATAATGTAAATTTCAAGTACTTTGGAATTGCAATTTTGTAAGCATACCAATCAATATATATTAAGCTACATATAAACCCAACCGCAAACGTACTATGAAGAAAATCATACTTCTTGCTTGCTTCATTTTAAATTGGAACCCAGTACTTTCCCAGAACCAAAAAATAAACGTTATTGTTTTTGGCGCACATCCCGATGATTGCGATATCGACACTGGGGGTACGGCCATTTTACTGGCCAAGATGGGACATAATGTAAAATTTGTTTCGTTGACCAATGGTGACGCTGGCCATTACGCCATGGGCGGAGGAGAACTCGCCAAGATAAGGATTGTAGAAGCCGAGGAAGCGGGCAAAAGATTTGGAGTAACCTATAGTGTTTTGGACAACCATGATGGGGAATTGATGCCTACTTTGGAAAACAGACTAAAGGTAATACGGGAAATCCGTAAATGGAACGCCGATGTGGTTATTGCGCCCAGGCCCAATGATTATCATCCGGATCACAGATATACTGGAATTTTGGTACAGGACGCCGCCTATATGGTAATAGTGCCCAATGTGGCCCCGGAAGTACCTCCACTCCAAAAAAATCCGGTTTTCCTTTACTCGGAGGATAGTTTTCAAAAACCCAGCCCGTTCGAACCGGATATTGCCGTAATCATCGATCCCGTTTTTGATCAAAAAATATATGCTATGTCGGCACACAAATCCCAATTCTTTGAATGGCTCCCCTGGACCGTGGGAAATTTGGACAAAGTACCCAAGGATGAAAAGGGCAGATTGAAAATGTTGGCCAATTGGCGATCACAACCTCCCAGGGAGGCACTCCGAAAATGTGCTGAAAAATGGTACGGAACCAAGGCTTCCGGTGCCAAACACATTGAAGGCTTTGAAATATGTGAGTACGGCAAGCAGCCTACCGATGAAGAAATTAAGATTCTTTTTCCCATGCTCCAAAAATAAGGTCGTACAGGATTAACAACAAAATGGCCTAATCCAAGATTTTCTTGGCATTCTCGCTATATAATTTCTTCAAAACCTCATCGCTAAGGCCCAGACCGTTAAAGGACCAATGATAGGAAGAAATATTCCTGTCATAAAAATGTTCGTCCTCGCTTTCAAGAACGCGAAACGTTAGTTGGTACATTTCCGGATCGGTACCCATATCGGTCCCATAGACCAATTTATCCTGGTACTTTTCATAGAAACGTTTTGTATATCGGGGAACTGCCGCCGTTTCCGCATATCTGGCAGAAATATCTGCATACATATTGTCATATTTATCCAATAGGTTCCCAAGAATATCCAAATCATAACTGCAATTGGCAAAGTGACAGGCTATAAAAGTGGTTTTTGGATTTTCCCGGACCGCATTTTCCAAGGTTACAATCAGTTCCGCATGTGTTAACCGCCCATCCTCGGCAGTATCTATTCTCCATTTGTAAGCATTCATCAGTCCATCATTATGCACGTCCATGGGTTCATACATCCACATGGGGTCTGCTACGTGTATACTTACGGGCATACCCAATTCCCCACACTTTTCCCATAAGGGCTTCATGCGCCTATCATCTGCATGCATCCCTTTTGCCGGGGTTGGCCGGGAGTAAAAAAACCCGAAACCCTTATCGCCCAATTCCCCAACACCCTTGGCGCCCATCTTATAACATCTATCCAATTCCGCTACCGCTTTTTTACTCCAATCTTTTTCATCATAACCTGTAAAATCGAAACCGCACCATAGTTCAAAACGGTCCCCGTATTTGGAATAAAGATTTACGATACTGTCAAAAGACTTCCCGGTACGATAAGTAAGTATAATGGATTTTTCAACCCCTACCCTGTCCATTGTCCTTACCCATTCAGCAATTTCCTGCTCCGACTTCGGATAGGGATGGGAATGAAAATCCACCAGGGGAAATTTGGCTTTGGTTACCTTGGTCCTAGGTACGTTATATATGGATATTGGTTCGTAGTCCTTTAATAAAAGGGCTTCTTGAGCTTTTACAGAAGCGGAAACAAAAACCGATAAAACAATAATGATGCAGTAAACTTTCATGTTGAGATCTATGTACATTAGTCTGTGAACGATGGTTATCCCATGTATCCCAAATATACTAATTTAAACTACCCATTAGATACGGTTTTACCAATCCAGGCCATGGATCGTGATGGCCAGATTGGATTTATGGGCCTATCGACCTACAGGTGCGTTAAATTTTAAAAGTGATAACGGGTATTTTGGAATGATTGGCCACATCTTCCCCAATACTCCCCAGTAGAAAGTGGGATAGCCCCTTTCTACCATGGGTAGGCAATCCTATCAGATCGGCATTCCTACTTTCACAAAAAGCCAATATTCCACGCTCCACACTATAGTCGTTATAAATCTCCACTTCCAAACTTACCTTTGCCAAATGCAGGAACCTATTAATTTTCTTAAAAGCGTCCTTTGTACTCAGAAAATTATCCCCGGGCGTATTAATATTTACCAAAATCAATTCGGCGCCAAGCTTATCCGCCAATTTCTTGGCCTTTTGAAAGGCTTCCAGGTTTTCCTCCTCAAAATCGCAGGCAAAGACAAATCTCTTTACCTCAAAACCTTCTATATAATCTTTTATGACCAACACCGGAATATTGGAATTCCTCACCATTTTTTCCGCATTGGAGCCTACAAATATTTCCATTAGACCATCCGTACCATGCGACCCCATAACAATTAGATCTGCATCATGTTTATCTGCAATGGCGTTCACTTCGCTGAACACTTTATGATGTTTAACAATTGGGGTTATCTTTATTCCTTTTAAGTAGGGCTTATCCAAAAATGTTTCAAATCTTTTTTCCGCCAATTTTATGAAGAAGACAGCCTGCTCATAGTGCGCCTGCTCATTGGCGGAAACTAGGGCTTCCGACAATTCCAGCATATGCAGGACAAAAATCTCGGATCCGTATTTTGCAGCAATGGAAGCGGCCGTTTTAAGGGCTTGTTCGGATTGTTCCGAAAAATCGACGGGTACAATAATTTTTTTCATCTGTTCAAATTTATTGTTTTTTAATGGTTAGATGGAATTCGCCATTGAACATATCGGTTGGTATCAAGATTTGTTATGGCTCATTTCATAGGTTTATTTTTACTGATTTTATTATCAAGAAATTAAAAAATAGCCCGACTCCGTTAAATAGTCATCGAAAACAATCTGGTATCCGGTGCCTTGCGATGCAGGTACAAATCCAATGCCATACACACATTACGGACAAAAGGCCTTCCTTTTTCGGTAACATAAATACTATTTGATTCAATTACGACCAAGCCATCCGTGACCATTTCCTTTAGTTTATCCTTAACCTCGTCCAATTCGTTGAACCTTTCGTTTTGGTTGTTCCAACTAGTCCTAAAGTTACACATTAAATTTAAGATATGCCTGCGAACAACCCTATCTTCATCGGTTAAAATATGACCTCTATAAATGGGTATAATATTATTTTCCAACAGATGGCCATACTCCTCCAGACTTTTTACATTTTGCGCAAAACTATCCCAACTATCACTTATACTGGAGATCCCCAAACCGACCATTACCCTAGTCTTGGAAGCGGTATAACCCATAAAATTCCTATGCAAGGTTCCATTCTCCATAGCCTTGAAAAGCGAATCTGTCCTTAGTGAAAAGTGGTCCATTCCTATTTCCGAATAGCCCGCCTCTGCCAACAATGCCTTGCCCATCCCGTACTGCTCCCGTTTCTCCCCGGCCGTAGGCAGATCGGAATCCTTGTACCCTCTTTGTCCATTTCCCTTTAACCAGGGAACATGGGCATAACTATAAAAGGCCAATCTATCCGGCATTAGCGCTTTGGTCTTTAAAATAGTCTCGGCAACATCTTCCTTCGTTTGGAAGGGCAGGCCAAAAATAATATCATGACTTATTGAGGTATACCCTATTTCCCTGGCCCATTGGGTAACATTTTTTACATTTTCAAAGGGTTGCAACCTATTAATGGCAAGCTGAACCTTCTTATTGTAATCCTGAACCCCATAACTTACCCTTCTAAACCCAACATCATAAAGGGCTTTTAGATGTTCTTTGGTAGTATTGTTGGGATGGCCTTCAAAACTAAACTCATAGTTCTCCGCACGGATGGCAGAAGAAAAGATACCGTTAATTAGCCGTGTTAAATTTTCCGGTGAGAAAAAAGTAGGGGTTCCACCTCCCAAATGAAGCTCCTTTATCCTTGGTTTTGTTTCAAATAAATCACAATAAAGTTTCCACTCTTTTAAGACATTGCTTATATATGGGCTTTCAACTTCATGCCTTTTTGTAATTCTTTTATGACATCCACAAAAAGTACATAGGCTTTCACAGAAGGGTAAGTGGATATATAGACTTATACCTTCGTCCCCATTGCTTTCATTAAAATTTTTGATTAAAGTACTCTGCCACTTTCGGCCAGAAAAAGATTCCAAATCCCAATAGGGAACCGTGGGGTAACTGGTGTACCTAGGACCGGGAATATTGTATTTTTGAACTAAATTGGTCATATGCCATTGTTGTTTGCAATAGTCACAAAAATACCATGGGCCGGACTATAAAAATATGACACTTATCAGGTTTCGGCATTGTCCGGAAAACCAAGACCAATGGTAACAAAATAATATAATTCCCAAAACAACCATTCCCCTTAAGCGTCCTATTCCATCTAAATTATATTTTAAAGTGCTGTTTTACCAATAGTTACAAATAAATGTCATAAAAAAAATGCCATTCAGAACGAGGTACAGGCAGGAATCCCTCAACAAAGGGATTTCCCCTTGTTCTTTCCTTACTCTGTTGAAATGACATTCAACCCATTAATAATTGATTGGGGCTGTTTAGGCATTTATACCTAGGTTAATTCAAATAATCGTTAAAAACAATACAATTGGAAACTAATTTTATAAATAATCCGTTCTAGAAGCCCCTTTATGATAAAAACTATATTTTTGTAAACTTAAAAACAACCAATTATGACATTACTTTTAATGGCGGCCGGAAGTGGCAGCCGATATGGCAAGCTTAAACAATTTGATGACCTGGGCCCGAAAGATGAGTTCCTTATGGAATTCAGTATTTATGACGCCCTGAAAAATGGTTTTGACCACATCGTTGCCATTACAAAAAAGGATAATGTAGATTTTTTGAAGGAACATCTATCCGACAGGTTGCCAAAAAATATTAAGCTTAATGTTTTGGCCCAGGAAGTAAACGATCTTCCCGAGGGAGTAAGCTTTACCGGGGAAAGGGCAAAACCGTGGGGCACGGCACATGCAGTATGGACCGCAAGGAATGTAATTGATGGCCCGTTCGCCATAATCAATGCCGATGATTATTACGGTAAAAATGCTTTTGAAAGTGCATCCGATTTCATAAAAAGCAATGGTGCAAAAGAAACTTATGGTCTAATTGCCTATACCTTAAAAAATACCCTGTCCGAACATGGATCGGTGTCCAGAGGCGTTTGTATGTCTGAGGGCGGTAAATTGACTTCCATTCATGAGCATACCAAAATAGAAGCTTTAAACAATGTTATTATAGATTCTGATTCGGACACCCAATTTACAGGGGAAGAATTGGTAAGCATGAACTTTTGGGTGTGCCAACCTTCCATATTTCCATTCATTACGCAATACCTCAAGGACTTTATAGGCAATAAGGAGAACCACGCCAAAGGGGAAATATATCTACCTTTCGCCATAAAGGAAATGATTGCAAAAAATCTGATAGATGTAGATGTAATTCCTTCCGAAAGCCAATGGTTCGGGGTTACCTACGCCAGCGATAAGGACGTGGCCGTCTCTGAATTACAGCGAATGACCGATAATAATGGGTATCCCTCCCCCCTTTGGGACAACGTATAGACAAGCTTATCCATGATGGCAGATAAAAATGTTGAGCTCAACGAGCTATTAAAAAACTTCTCCATAGATAGGAAAACCTATGGGTTCCAAGGAATAAACCAGGGGTATATCAATGATACCTATTTAGTTTTGGACAACCAATACCCCATGTATATTCTGCAAAGGGTAAACCACAATGTCTTTAAGGATGTACATGGCCTAATGGGCAATATTGCAAATGCCTTTCAACATTTGGAAGACCTGGATTACACCGCCATAGAACTCCTAAAAACGGAATCGGGCAATGCCTATTTTAAGGATGAAAAAACAGGATATTGGAGGTTGATGACATACATCAACAACACTACCGCATATGACAATGCCACCAATACGGATATTGCCTACCAGGCCGGGAAGGTGGTCGGCAAATTCCATCAACTTCTAACGGCGGCCCCCTTGGACCATTATGTGGATACCATTCCACAATTCCATAATCTCCAATTACGGGAAAATCAATTTGAGGAATCCATTCTATCCGCTAATCCAGAAAAATTGGAAACCGCCAAAAAAGCTATAAACTTTGCCAAAGAAACCTTGGAGAAACTGAGAATATTGGACAACTCCAAGTTGCCGTTACGGATCTGCCACAATGACACCAAATTAAACAATATCCTTTTCTCCAAAGAAGATAACAAGGCCCTTTGCCTAATTGATCTAGATACCATTATGAAAGGGTATTTTTACTTTGATTTTGGGGACGCCATAAGAACCGTTGCAAATACTGCCGCGGAAGACGAACAGGATCACAGAAAGATTACCTTTGAAAGACCCTTGTTCGAAGCTTTTATAAAGGGTCTGGAAAGCAACGGCCCCTTTTTGAACAAGGAAGAAATAGACCTTCTGCCCTGGGGGGCTGTATTTATGCCCTTTATACACGGTTTAAGGGCTCTTACAGACTATTTGAACGGCAATATCTATTACAAGGTATCATACGAAAACCAGAATTTGGACCGTTGCCTAAGCCTGTTCGATTTCACCAACAAAGCCCTTCAAGAAATAGGTTATATGACCCAAGTAATAAAAAATGGGCTAACACCAAAAATTTAATTTTTTATGTAATGGCAAGGATTAAAGCCTCTTTGTGGAATCCCTAACGATAAGGCTGGTTTTAATTACCTTGGTGGTACAATCCAGATATACCTTACTCCCTATCCTTTCAATAAGGACCTTGGCGGCAGTTTCCCCTATATAAGTACCGTGCTGACTTACAGCAGTAAGTGAGGGACTTACATAACGTGATAATTTGCCATTGGTAAACCCAATAACGGAAATATCTTCCGGTACCCTATAACCTCTGGCCTTGATCAACCTCAAGACCTCTACCGCCGTAATTTCATCCAGGGCCATTATACCATCTATAGGCTTATAATTCAAAAGAAAAGTCACCAAGACTTCCAAATCTTCCTCCTTGCCAACTCTGAGTATTAATCTGTCATCAAAAGGAATCCCTGCCTCTTCCAATGCTTTCCTATATCCTTCCACCCTCAATTTACCTACACTGGAATGATCAATGGCTGTAACTACGGCAAGCGTACTACAACCGAGGTTTAAAAAATATTTCGTGGTTTTATAACCGGCCTCAAAATCATCCACCACTACCTTGTCACATAGGATATCATCCGAAACCCTATCGAACATTACCAAGGGAATTTGCTCATCCAAAAAATTTTGAAAATGCTCCAGTTTGTTCTTAAACTGTGTTTCTTCCGCCATGGACACAATTAATCCATCAACAGTGCCCCCTCCCAAAAATTCAAGTGTTGCAACTTCCTTTTCATAGGACTCATCGCTGATACAACTAAGTAAAATATACCCATGCTCGTTAGCTACTTTTTCAATCCCTGAAAATACCTGCGTAAAAAAATAATTGAGAATATTGGGTACCACCACCCCTATGGTCTTGGTCTTCCGCTGCAATAAACTAAGGGCCACCTTATTGGGCCTGTATTTATTATCTTTGGCAAACTTTTGAATTTTGGACTTTAGTCCATCACTAATTTCATGGCTATCATTAATAGCCTTGGAAACCGTTGATATGGAAACACCAAAATATTGGGCAATCTCCTTTAGGGTTATTTTTTTCATGTTATATCCTTAAAAAGCTTCCTCTTTTAAAAAGAGGGGCGGACCGCCAAGGGCGGGACGGGGAGATTAGGCACAAAACCTCCAAAATTAAAAACAACCGCGATTTGGCTAAAAAACTTGGTATAAACATGAGATTCCAATCCCTCCGTCTTTGCTTGGGCGAAGCCACCTCCCTTTGGCCAAAGGGAGGAGCCCCTAATATTACAAATATTTACTTTTCTAGATAAATATGCTCCTTATATCTATTTTAAAGCAACCACGATACGGTTAAAAAAGCCCGGGCAGGGAATAATAATCTTAAATATATTGATTGATGATGTTCTCGAACAACTCCTGTTTCCCGCTCTGCAACTTTAATTCCCCATTTTCCTGGGCTATTTTGTAAAGGGCTTCCAGATCTAATTTGCCATTCTCAAAGTCCTTCCCTTTTCCTGAATCGAAAGAGCTATATCTTTCCGAAAGCATCTTCGTATAAGCGGAGGAAGAAATAATCCTATCCGCAGTAAGCAAAGCACGGGCAAAAGTATCTGCCCCCCCGATATGGGCATGGAAAACATCGTCCAAATCAGTAGAATTCCTTCTTATTTTGGCATCAAAATTTACTCCACCTCCTTGTAGCCCCCCTGCTTTAAGAAATACCAACATGGCTTCGGTAGTTTCCAAAATATTGTTCGGGAACTGGTCGGTATCCCATCCATTTTGGTAATCCCCCCTATTGGCATCTATACTCCCCAACATTCCCGCTTTGGCCGCTACGGCCAATTCATGTTGAAAAGTATGCTGGGCCAAAGTGGCATGATTCACTTCTATATTTATTTTAAAATCTTTCTCCAAGCCGTATTCACGAAGAAATCCTATGGCCGTTGCCGTATCAAAATCGTATTGATGCTTGGAAGGCTCCATAGGCTTAGGCTCTATAAAGAAGGTTCCCTTAAAGCCTTGTGCCCTGGCATAATCTCTGGCCATCCCCAAGAATTGGGCCATATGGTCCAATTCACGCCCCATATCCGTATTTAAAAGGGACATATAACCTTCCCTTCCTCCCCAGAAAACATAATTTTCGCCGCCAAGGGCAATGGTAGCGTCCAAAGCCAATTTTATCTGCCCTCCTGCCCTTGCCACAACATTAAAATCAGGGTTGGTAGCCGCACCGTTCATATAACGCGGATTGGAAAAACAATTGGCCGTCCCCCATAATAATTTAATTCCGGAGTCGGCTTTTTTATCCTTCAGATAATCGGTAATTATGGACAATCGTTTCTCCGATTCCGCAAAAGTGGCCCCTTCCTGTATAAGATCAAAATCATGGAAGCAAAAATAATCGAAGCCCATTTTACTAATAAACTCAAAAGCCGCATCTGCCTTGTCCTTTGCCGCCTGCACAGGGTCCGTAGACTGGTCCCATGCAAAATTCTGGGTGCCCGGGCCGAACGGATCCGCTCCCTGTCCGCAGAAGGTATGCCAATAGGCTATGGCGAACTTAAAATGCTCGCGCATGGTTTTTCCGGCAACCACTTGGTCCGGATTGTAATATTTGAATGCCAAAGGGTTATCGGATTCCTTGCCCTCAAATTTTATGTCCCCTATTCCCTTAAAGTATTCCCTGTTTCCAATTATTGCCATCTCTATATTTATTTTTTAATGATTAATTCCAATTCTTTTTTCCAATTTTCATAAGCCGTTTTATAGGCACTTTTATCCCGCAAAGGCTTAAAGGTCCGTACATGATCGTTATTGATAATATAGGTTCCGAATTTCCCAAATCCCCCTTCATAGATTCCGGCTGCCCTTGCGGCGCCAATGGCTCCGGTAGTATTATAAATTTCAATATCCTGTGACACTAAGGTGGATAGGGTATAGGAAAAGATTTCCGACCTGAACAAATTATCATTCCCGGCACGCATTACCTCAATGGATATGCCGTCGGATTTCAGGATTTCCATTCCGTAGACAAAGGAAAAGGCTATCCCTTCCAAAGCGGCCCTACAGATATGGGCCTTGGTGTGATTGTTAAGATTGATATTGACCAATCTGGTCCCAATATCCCGATTGTTGAGCATACGCTCTGCCCCGTTTCCAAAAGGAATGAGGCATACTCCGTCCGAACCCACTGGAACTTCAGAAGCCAAAGCGTTCATTTCCTCATAGGAATCCACATCGAGATTGTTTAAAAGCCAGCGGTATTGGATTCCCGCTCCATTGATATTCAACAACTTACCCACTATAGGGTGCTGTTTGTTATAATTTACGTGGGCAAAATTATTTACCCTGGTACTTTCCTTCCCCGATAGACTATCGGTTACCGCATAGACCACTCCAGAGGTACCTCCGGTGGCCGCAACTTCCCCGGGATTGAATACGTTGAGGGCCAAGGCATTATTGGGTTGATCACCTGCCCTGTACAATATGGGGGTACCAATGGCCAACCCACTCTCTTGGGCCCCTTTGGCATCCACTTTGGATTGATATCCAAAAGTATCCACAATATCGGGAATAAAGGATTTGGCGATACCATAATGCTCCAAAAGCAGATGGGCTATGGAATCTTGCTTGAAATCCCACAGAATACCTTCCGATAATCCGGAAATAGTGGTATTGATAACATTGGAAAAACGAAAGGCAATATAATCTCCCGGAAGCATGAGTTTGTCCGCAGCCCCATAAAGCTCTGGTTCGTTCTCCTTTACCCATTTTAATTTAGAAGCTGTAAAGTTTGCCGGAGAATTCAATAAATGGGCCTTACAGAAATCCTCTCCAAGGTCTACATAAGCTTTGCGTCCTATTTCCACTGCGCGACTATCGCACCAAATAATGGATTTCCGTACCGGCTCCCCATGTTTATCCACCAATACCAGACCATGCATCTGATAGGCAATGCCTACCCCCTTAATTTGATCCTGGCCTATTCCGCATTTCTGCTGCAATTTTTTAATGCCCTTACATACATATCCCCACCATTCCTTGGGATCCTGCTCTGCCCAACCATTTTTTAAGGCGAGCATTTCCATTTCCGTTTCCGGCTCCTGTAACACCCCTACACTTTTTCCAGTGGCCGTCTCTACCAAGGCCACCTTAATTGAAGAGCTGCCAATATCCAATCCCAAATAGTACATATGTCTCAATAATTTAGAGGATAAATTCCCAATATGAAAATTTATGAAGATCCTACCAAATATATTAAAATCTATATCACGATACACATATTGTGAGGCACAGGACATAATTAACAGCAAAAATCACAGGCTATAATTGCGCCTCGATAAACCACATAAATAACTAAAAATGAATTAATTAAAATTTTTTCGTGGTGTTACGAAACTTTTCGAAAACGCTTTCGTAGAAATACGCACCATAACAATATGCGCCAAAAACGACCGGCAATTTTAGGCCAATACCCTTGGTATAATCTACTCCTTTTTCCTGTTCACCAAACCTTTGGTAAACTCGTTCAGGGTCTCCACTTTTTCTTCAAAATCCCCTTTTATGGTTTTTCGGAACTCGTTTAAATTTTTCACCAAATCATCTATATTTTCCGGAATTACATCCTCAAAAAACTGGCGCAGGCGTTTTGCGGTAGTGGGTGATTTACCATTGGTAGAGATGGCCACCTTTACATTTCCCTTAGTGACAATACCTCCCATATAAAAGTCACAAAAAGGCGGGTTATCGGCTACGTTCACCAGAATATGCTTTTCCCTACAGTCGTGATACACCTGTTCGTTTACCTCAACCTTATCGGTGGTCACAATGACCATATGACGCCCTTCCAAGTAGCTTTTCCTATAGATATCCTTGGTTATTTTTACCCGATGTTTATTTGCAAGTTCCAATGTAGCATGCAAAAACTCCGGTGCCACCATCTCTACTTGGGCGTGCGGGCTGGATTTCAACATAAAGGTCAGTTTCTCCAGGCCAACATTGCCCCCCCCAACAATAAGGATATTCAGTTGGGATACCTTTAAAAAAATAGGGTACAATTCATTCCTTTCCATAAGTCCTTCTATATTATTCTTGTTTTATGGGCTGTACAACGATCACTTTCAATAATAAAATAGCTCTTCGGAAATTCAAAAAAAGCAATCCATTCAAAGATAAGGTACAAAATGCTTCATCCCCTTTCATATTGGATAGATTTTGTTCCTTCAAAAAAACGACTTTATATTTCCTATGCCATTTTCATTTCAAAGTTACCCAATAAAATTGACGGAGCCTCAAGGAGCCATTACCGGTAACCATTTTGGATATAAACAAAACGGACACAGCCCAAACAAGGAAAGGGGAGCCAAAAACGAAGATTTCCCCTTCTCTCTTTCCAATGAAAAACAAAAAATGTTGGACAAGGAACAAGAGAATAGTTACGCTTCCACAAATCAAAAACGACGGCACTTTGAGCAAGTAAGAAATTGCTTTAGGACCGCCGCACCAATATTTGTTCCCATTAAAGGGCTATGTGGGATATTTAGGACACCCTTACTTGCCCGTCCCCATAAACATAATATTTATTGGTTACCAACTGCTCCAGCCCAAGGGGGCCCCTATGGTGCAGTTTGTCCGTACTGATGGCCAGTTCCGCGCCAACGCCCATTTGTCCGCCATCGGTAAATCTGGTAGAGGCATTATGGTATACGGCGGCACTGTCCACCTGATCCATAAATGCCTTGGCCTGTTCCCTGTTCTTGGTCATAATAGTTGAGGAATGCCCCCCAGAATATGTATTGATACGCTTAATGGCATCATCCATATTGTCCACCACCCCCAAGGCGCATTTCATTGCCAAAAATTCCTCATACCAAACAGACTCATCATTGATCACCGGGTTATTGGGCAAAAACTTGGCTACTTTAGCATCGACCATAACGGTTACTCCCTGCTCCTTTAAAATGGCATTTAGCCCCTTTATTTTTTCGAAATACCCCTCTATGGCAACATCCACAAGAATTTTATCAAGAGCATTACAGGCCGATATCTTTTGGGTTTTCGCGTTAAGTATAACCGCTACACTTTGCGCCCAATCTGCATCCTTATCCACATACAGGAAATTATTTCCCCTACCACTTACCAATACCGCACATTTGGCATGTTCCTTTACAAAGGCGATCAACCGCTCCCCTCCACGGGGTACTATTAGATCCAACTTCTCGGTAGGATTTCTTAAAAACGCTTGCGTCTCCTCCCTATTCATGTGCAGTAGTTGGATCCAATTGATGTCCAAATCATTTTCTTCCAGTGCCAAGTGCCAACATTTCTCCAAAACCACATTACTGTTCACAGCTTCCTTCCCCCCCTTAAGCAAGATTTTATTATTGGCTTTGAAAGCCAAAACAGCAGCTTCAATGGTAACATCGGGCCTGGACTCATAAATGATCATTATGGTTCCAAAGGGGGCCGTTTTGTTTTCTATTTTCAATCCGTTTTCCAGGGTCTGCCCCGATTTTATTTTGCCCACCGGATCCTCTTGTTGCAGCACCTCTTGGATAGCGGTTATCATTCCGTCTATCTTCTTATCATCCACTATGAGCCTATCGTACATGGCCCTGTCGGCCTTATCAAAAAGATCAAGATCTTTCTGATTGGCGGCCAATATTTCTTCCCTTTTGCCATCCAAAATCTGCATCATGGATTGCAATACCTTATTCTTGATTGCTGTATTTAATAGTTTCATTTAACTTATTTTTTATTCAATTATCCTATACCGTAATCTTGGTACCCACGCTCTTTCCTTCCACAATATCCAGAATAACCCGCTTTCTTTTACCATTGGCAATATAGGTCGGGATATTCTTGGAGGCGGTCTGCTTGGCTATACTAAGTTTGGAACCCATACCTCCCCTTCCTTCCGCTTCACCTTTGTTTATGGTCTTTATATATTTCTCCACATTCTGGTCTACGCTTACATTCTTGATCACTTCCGTATCCTTATCATCCGGATGTCCGGTAAATGGCCATCCGTATCGGTGAGAATGATCAATTTATCAGCTTTGGTAAGTTCGCACCAAACTGGCCAACTCATCATTGTCCGAGAACATGGAATTGGTCAGGGGAAACGGCATCGTCCTCATTGGCAATGGGCACTACTCCTTCTGTCAAAAGACCTTCATAACAATTGATCATATTGTCCCTGTGGCTTCCAGGGTTGAAATCCCTTTTTGTGGCCAACACTTGGGCGCACTTCATCCCATAATCTTGGAATATATTGTAATAGTGGCGCATCATCCTCGGCTGTCCAATGGCCGAATATACTTGCCTCCTAGTAGCCTTATCCTTAATATGGCTCTCCCCCATAACCTCCATACCCGCAATTACCGATCCCGATGAAACCAAAACCGACATGATATTGCGTTCGTACAGTTCCGCTATCTGTTGCACCAGATGATCCAGGATTGGTTTCACGATCCTATTGTCCTTATTGGTCATTACATTGGTACCTACCTTTATAACTATTCTTTGTTTATACATCCCCTATTTATCTTTTCCCAATTCTACAGCACGATTAAAAGCGGAGTAAGCGGCCTCCTTGATAAGTTCCTTTACATTATTATCTTCCATGGAATCCAACGCCGCCCTAGTAGTACCTCCTTTGGAAGCCACCCTTTCCATCCATGAGTTGGGGGAAAGATCGGATTGGTTGAACAGCTCTACCGCCCCTTCAAAGGTATGACTGACCAACATTTTGCTATCATTGCCCGAGAAGCCCATTTTTAAAGCGGCCTCCATCATACTTTGCATAAAATAGAAAACATAGGCAGGGCCACTACCGGAAATGCCGGTAGAGGCATCAATGAATTTTTCAGAACTTACCTGTATGGATTTCCCCGTAGTATCCAATAAATTTTCTATAGTCAGCAATTCTATCCTTGACACCTCCTTGGAAGCGGTATAGGATGTTACCCCTTTCCCAATTTGGGCAGGTAAATTTGGCATGGCACGCACAATTTTTTGAAGCCCCAGCTGTTCCTGCATCGAATTAATAGTTACTCCGGCCATAATTGATATAATGATCTGTCCTTCATGGACCAGGTTTCGCATCTTCTTGAATAAATCTTCACTATGGAACGGTTTAACGGCAATAAAGATCAAATCTGCCTTTGGAACACAGTCCTCCAAATTTTCATGTACCTCAAAATGTAAAATCTTTTTTAGGGACAAGGTTTTTTCATGGGAACTGTCCAAAATCATTAAATTTCTCTTTTTTAGGAGTTTTGATTTCGACATGGATTCCGCGTAGGTCAATCCCATATTCCCGGCCCCGATTACTAATACTTTCATGTACTGTTTTTAAGTTTATACTTTAATTTACAGCCCCATTTGCACAATAATCATGCGACAACCCCATTATCGCCATAGAGTTTAGCAGTAGCCCTAGTATTCACATAGAAAAAACTTATACTTATCCCCTATCCACTGCTATAATTGATATTAAGATTTTTAGAAAATTTAAAAAATTTTGGTTTTTTGGGCAATGTCCAAAATATGGTCCATATAAAACCTGACAAAATGGTGTCCAAATAAGAAAAAAGGGATAGTCTATCTTAAGGCCTTACAATGGATAGGTTTGTCAAGAATGACCAATGCGTGTCCTATCCAGGATGGAAAATAGCTTAAGGGAGTATGATGGAACTGGCAACCTAGGCTTTGAACATTGTTCAGGTTTTTAATGCAGGAAGTAAATTTTCAACATGATGGCCTCTTCATCAAACTCATTGGAAACGCCATGGGGTATAGAACCATCAAAATAAAGAAGATCCCCCTTTTCAATAAGCACCTTATCCTTTTTGAGCAAATAGTTTACCTTACCTCCCAATACATATATCAACTCATTGGCATTGGTAGAGATAGGCTTGCGATAAGCCCCGGCGGCAACATTAACGATATAAACCCTGATACTGCTATCGGAAGAAGGGCTGGACAATAAATGGGTATATTCCAGATTAACGGAATCTTCCCGTTCTTCCTTGGTTCCCGTGCCGTTTTTGATCACTATATAATCTCCGTTAACACTGGACGCCAAGTCCAGTTCGGACAGATCTATACTTAGCGTCTGCATTATTTTTAAAAGTACAGGTAGGGATGGGGTAGTTCTTAAATTTTCTATTTTAGAAATAAGTCCAGCGCTAACACCGGTCCTTTTCGCCACTTGTTGTAAGGTCAAATCTCTTTTTTGACGGGCCAATTTCAATTGCCGCCCTATATTGATAAGTATGTCATCCATTTAAGTTCCTGTTGGTCAAGTTCATGCAAAAAATAAGCCACCTTGATATTTATTCTGCAAAAATAAACAATTATTTTATGGCAAATTTGAAGAACCATGAAAAATAGTCAAGACCTGACCACTCCTTATAATCAGGGTATTGAAATTTTTCCAACTATTATTTTACTATACTTTCAATACTTTTACCTACCGGATGATCGGCCTGAAAGGTAAATCCCAATAATTTTGAAGCTGTCTGCGCTATTTGATCTTGAAAGATTTGGCCCTTTATACGGTTTTCGCCCATAGGCGCAATTCCAGGACCCAGTGCCACCAACCATGTTTCTTCGCTACCAGGTGCCCCCGTACCGTGACCGGTCCATTTTTCACCAATACCACGACCGTGATCCGGATACACCAAAATGGCCGTTTTATCCTTATAAAATGGATCTTTTTGAATGGTTGTCCATAAGCTGGCTATCATAGCGTCAATAAAATGGGCCGCATCCAGATAATTACTGTAATCTCCCGAGTGTCCATAATTATCGGTATCCGCAAAATCTATATGTACTACCTTGGGGTGTTTGGCCTGCATATAGGCTTTTGTCAACGCAAATGTTAAGGCATCCGGCCTACATTCCCCAAAATACTCCGGTACAAGGTGCTGCAGCTCATTGGCCAGTATTTGGGCTTGGGTCAGGTAGTCTCCCATTATATCCTCTCCCGGAAGATTGACCAACATTCCATTGCGTTCCCTATTTAAAATTCTACCTAGGGCATTCCAAGAAGCAAATGTTACTACCTTGTCCTTATATCCTTTCTGACCGTTAAAAAACTCCAGGACATTAATATTAGGATTGTTGGGATATCCGTTGGAATTGATCTTAGGGTCATAATAACCGCATAGGGCTTCACTCCTCCCCGGATAGGAGAACCAATATTCATTTTTAAGGTTTACCATGTTCCCTAGGTTCCGATTCCCATAAAGCTGTCCTTTAACAGCTATGGTTTCCCAAAAAAAGGGCATCAATTTTTTGCGCATTTCCTCCCTACTTTCGGCCCAATATTTTTTATCCTTTACCAATAAGGAATCCGGTCCCTGAAAAACCTCTTGCCATCTTAGGCCATCTACAGAGATCAAAATAATATTCTCGGCCTTATTCCTTTGGGCGAAACTATAGATACTTATTAGCAACAATGGTAAAATAACCCGAATTTTTTTCATTTTTAGATACTTTTATTTAATGGGATGATTTAATCTTTTTGTTTAAAATCCACCTTTCTATTGCTTATGGATGCGGAAAGCCTTGGGGCATCCGGGTGGCCTTTTTCTGTAGGAGTTGGCCGTACAAATTGACTTTGCCTTCCTTCAATTGAAATATGACCGGAGGGGTCCAGGGTTATAAAGGCAAAAATGGAATCCTTGTACAGGGCCCTACTGCCATCGGAACCAAATCCGTCACCAACATAATAATAAGAGGCACTGTTCATCTGGAAATAATGCACATTGTTAATATAACTGTGGTCATCTACATGATGGTGCCCGCAGAAACAGGCAATTACCTTTTGATAATCTGTCCTATTATTGGCATCATCGATTACTTTCCGTACCGCAAACCTACTTGGGGAAGACCAGCCGTCCCAAATTTCATCAAAGGCCTGATGTGAAAAAATTATTGTCTGCTTATCGGTTTTTTTCAGATCTTGTTTAAGCCATTCAATTTGTTCCGGGTTTACCAAACTTCTATGTTGCTGATCTATATAAAAATTGGCATGCCCATAATCTTCATATTTCCCATCGTTTAGAATATAATTTCCATCCATCACCACAAAATGAAAATCCCCTTTATCAAAAGAGTAATAATTATTCTCCATCCCAAGGAAATCCATGGCGTCCTGTTTACTTCCCTTGTCCATATCATGGTTTCCCAACACATGGTACTTCCCCCCTTTGTAACTGTTCCATAAGTCTATACACTCCTTGGCTTCGGGAACGGGATGACAGAAATCGCCCCCCTGGACAATAAAATCCAATTTGCGGGAAGCGGCTTCCCTGATAAAAACTTCCAAACGTTCCATGGCGTCCTTGCAATATCCATGGTGCAGATCGGTTATAAAACCAATATTGAGCACTCTATTTTTTGGGATATGGTTTTTGGGCATGAATGCGTAAGCCCCTACATTTCCAAGCCCCAAAGCTGCAGTGCCCAACCCCATCCGGGCCAAAAATTTACGACGTCCTTTTTGGAGGTTTCCATATGGTCATATTTATTGTTCAACCACTTACTTTGTTGGATCTGGCGGCGGCACATGTATTGAGCCATTCTTCGCTGAAGGGGTCTATATTACCAAATCTGGATATTTCAAATTCTGAAAAATCGAGGGGATTGGGCCTTCCAGCGGCCATTTCAGCAATTCCAAGACCTACCCCGCCTGCAACCGAAATCCCCGCCCCACAACATCCTGATGCTATCAAAAAACCCTTTATTTCGGGTACGGCTCCCAACACCAATTGGGAGTCCGGGGTGTAACCCGAAAATCCGGCCACATAATATTTAATCCCTATATCGTAAAATGCAGGAAAAAAACGGGCCAATCGCTCCCCATTCCCAAAAAGATCGTCCATCCCTTCATCAGCACTAAAAACAAAATCGGCAATATCTTTGGGAACATCCTTTGGTGACGCCACCAATGATTTCCCCTCCCGTATCCCGAACAGCAAACTGCCCCCTTCAGGTCGGGCATAGGCCTGGGCATCCGGCAAAAGGACCATGGGTGAATTTATGGGGAACAGATCGGAGCGTTCCGTTATCCAATACTGACTTCGCACCGGGGCCATGGGCAGGCCTACACCAATTTCTTGTGCCAAGATCGGGGCCCATGCCCCTGCTGCATCCACAACGGTTTCGGCAAAGGTATCCCCTTTGGTGGTCCTTACGCCCTTCACCGTACCTGCCTCATAAATTAAACCCATGACTTCCACACCTTGGCGAATTTCAGCTCCCCGGTTTCTGGCACATCTGGCAAAAAAGGTCCCCAACATATAGGGGTCACAAAAGGCCTCATTGGGAACAAATCCTATTTTCAAAGCTTCGTCCACTTTCAGCCAAGGCACTTTTTCCCTGGCCTCTTCCTTACTGATATAACAAGCTTCCTGACCGTATTCCTTGGCAATCCCCATAAGTTCCTCCAAATCCTTCACCTTGGCCTCACTTGCTGCTACATGCATCATCCCCACCACCTTAAAATCCAGTGTTTCCCCTAGTTCTTCCTCCATTTCCTTGGCCACTCTAAAGGTTTCAATGGTCAATGGAATATAAGAACGCTTGGAGCGCACCATGGTCATTAGCGCTGCCGCCCTACTGGTAGCCGCATTGTTAAGCTCATTACGTTCCAAGAGGACTACTTGTTTTCCCGGATTATTTTTAGTGTAATAATAGGCAATGGCACATCCTAATATACCTCCCCCAATTATGGCCAGATCAACCTTTTCAACAGACTTGTCCATCATTTTATTTTTCATCTACTTAAAAATTTTTATTAATCTGAAAATGAGTGTAATAAAAAAAAATGCATAGATCTACCGCTGTGCTTTCGCACAAAAAATTTAATTATTTCGACGGGTATGCAAAAAATTAAACTTGTTTATGCTCATCTCATATAATTTTACGCATATCCCAAGACACCTACCTTACATATTGTACGGCTCTTTAAGGGGCCTTAGGGCTCCCTGGGTTCGAATATGGACATGGGCACTTCCCCGGTCCATGAAAGGGGAACGTCGCAACCAAAGAGATAGGCTATGGTCGCGGCCGTATTCACCGAATTATTGGGTTCCTTTAACATTTGTCCCTTTCTTATTCCCGGTCCCGTTATGGCCCAGGGCACTTCCAGTTCTTGGGGAGTTATACCCCCATGACCTTTTTCCGGTACACCTCCATGGTCCGTAAAGAACATAAAATGTGTATCCTCATATAGATCTTCGGCCTTAAGTTTCTGAATGAACTGTCCAATTGATACATCTACCTCTTCTATGGAAGCAATATATTCCGGGGACATCCAACCATGATTATGGCCGGCATGATCCGTATGTACGGAGTAAAGAAAAACCATGGTAGGATCCAAGCGGTTTTTGATAATAAAATCCAGTGCCCCGGCATAATTTTTTTGATATTCATCATTCCCTTCAAAACTTACTTCATCCATATAAAGCGGATTGAACGAATTGATCAGTTCCGCCCAATTGTAGTAAAAAGCTGTTTTTACACCCGGAACAGCCTCTTTCAGTATTTTAAAAATGGAAGGATAATATCCGTTGTCGTCAGTTTCAATACTTGGCAAAGTAATATTTTCCCTTGTCCAACCATTACTTAAGACACCATGCTGCTCGGGGCCACTTCCGGTAAGATGGGAAGTCCAATTGGGCAATGTCACGGACGGCATAACATTCCTTGTGTTCAGGGACAATACCCCATCTGCCATTAAGGCATCCAAATTGGGATGTTTTGCCGTCAAATACCCATCAACACTAATGCCATCCAAACCTATGACGACGACCCTTTTTGTCAACTTTTCACTTTTGGGGATTTCCTTGGTATTCTTACAGCCCAAAACGAGACCGGTACAAGTCAACATCAACAATAAAAAGTGTTTTTTCATTTTAATTGGTTTTATAAAATTATTTTTTTTAGTTCCATGTGATCTTTTGGTCATCCCAATAGTACTAACGTCTTACAAATAGTATTATCACTGCACTTAAGAAACACATCACGGCCGTTACCACAAAAACAATATTATGTTCTCCCGTAATATCTACCATATATCCAATAAATGGTTCCCCTGCACCTGCAAATGCATAGGCAAAAGTATTCATAACCCCTACACCGGTACCGGACCTTTTAACCCCCAACAAATCTGGACTCAATGGCCAATAGCAGGATTGTGGGCCGTACACTAAAAAACCGGCGGCAAACATGAGTGCCAACCCTACCAACAAATTATCCTTTGGTACCAGATATAGCAACAGAACAACCACACCTGCAAGTCCCAAAGACAGGGCAATCGGTTTGGACCGATTGGAATTGAATACCCTGTCCGACAACTGCCCAAAAAAAATTGTTCCCGAAGCCATTCCTATCGGAAGTGCCAGTGCGATCCATAAATTACCGGATTCGCTTAGTTTGGTTCCCAAATAATAAAGCGGTACCCAGACCAAGAGACCATACCTTGCCATATTCTGAAAGCCTATGGAAATACAGGCAGTAATAAATTTTTTGTTCAACAGCACCTTCTTGTAGCGCTCCCTGGAAGTCTCCCCATCTTTTACTGCCGTTAATTTGGGGTCTTCCCCTAGCTTTTGAAAACCAACATCCTCGGGTTTGTCCCGGACCACAAAGAAGAAAACGGTACAGCCCAATAACAATAATAGTACGGGCAATCTAAACAGCCATCTCCAATCCAGTTCATAAACATCCAACATAATGATGGACAGCAAATAAATTAAGATGGAGGAACATCCGGCAGCAAATACATAAAACCCAAAGGCCTTGCCCCTTTCCCTTGTCCCCCACCAATTGGACAGTAAACGGCTACCCGGGGCCCAACCCAATGATTGCCCAAAACCATTTAAGGCCCAAAAAACGATAACCATCCAATATGCCGAGGCATAACTTGTAGCCCAATTCATAAGAACAGAGAGAACGCCCCCCAGGACAATCATGCGACGGGCTCCATATTTATCCGCCAAATTGCCATTGATAAATTGGCCTATTCCATAAGCCCAGAGCATGGCAGCACCTGCCCAACCCACATTTTGTTTGGTAACATCAAATTCCATTGCCAGACCTTGTATGGCCCAGCCAAAATTCTGTCGGCCCGTATAAAAAAACAGGTAACAAAACATAACGGCAAATAACATCCTCCACTGGTAATTCCTGAAATCCTGCCGAACACTTCTATTAAAGCCCATTTATAATTGCGGATTTAAGGATACCCTGAACCAATCCTGTTTTTTTGCCTCGGTCACTGCTTCATCCAAATTCTCCAACCTATAAGGTGGACTCACCAATTCTTCAAAAGGGAACAGCCCCAGATTGCGTTCCAAAAAGGCAATAGCTTCGTCCAAATGCCAAGGGGCATAGTTATGAACTCCTTTTATACCAATACATTTTCGGATAATTTGTTCTCCTGTAATTCCCAGTTCCGAATCTGGATGTACCAACCCTACCAGGACATATTCCCCCCCAGGACGCAGCAAGTCCAATCCTTGGGGAATCAACTCCTTAACTCCGGCGACCTCGAAAACCACATCCGCCCCATGCCCAATCCGGTCCTTTACCAGTTTTTTGACATTTTGGGAATCCCTAGCATCGATAGGAATTGCGCCAAACCTTCTAATAACATCTAAACGATCTGTATTGACTTCCAAGCAAAAAATTTGGGAAACTCCCATTTCCTTTAGAAGTGCGCAGGCATATATTCCCAGAAGTCCCCCACCCTGAATCACTGCCTTATCGGGCTTTATTTTAATTTTGGAAACGGCATTGACCATGGTGGCAAGGGCGCAATTGGCCGGAGCTACCAAACTATTACTTAATGCCTGTGGCACCTTCACCATGTGCGTACCCTTTCTGATATGAATAATTGTGGAATAACACCCATTGAGACCACTACCTTTATGTATGGAGGCATGTCCATATTTAAAAAGTTGATCACATTTCTCCGGAAGGCCATATTCCGTACAGCAGGGACAATTTCCACAACTATCGGCTATGGACCAAGTTACCCGATCACCTGTAGCAAAGCCAGGGCGGTCATTGATGTCGATAATTTCCCCAACGGCCTCATGACCAAGGACACACGGAACATCTTCCTTTCTTTTTCCTTCAATGGTATGCAGATCGGAACCACAAATGGTGGCCATCACAATTTTCACCAAAGCTTCGCCTGCATTCAATTTAATTGCCAGTTCTTTCCTTTCAAGATCAAAAGGCTTCCCTGTTCCATGAAAAACCTGAAACTCCGTATCCAAAAATTTATTCTTTACCATGATGTACATAGATTTTGACAATAGAAAGTACCCTACGGTGTCCCTTCCCAAAATGAGTTAGTCCCTATTCCCCGTAAATGGGGCCAAAGAATGGGCAATAAAGCATTTAACTTGCAGAAAAGCTTATTCCCAATATTATTAAATGATTTCCATAATATTAAAACGTACTCCCCAATGGTCCCCATTTTTGGTGTCGGCCAAATGAAGACATATATATTAATCCGAACTTTGGAGGTTCCATTTTATAGCCGCCAATCCTCCACCGATAAACGACATGATAACGAAAAAGTAAAATAGATTGTCCCAACCGTAATATTCATTGATGGCCACTACAATAAACCCGGAGAACATCTGCCCCACAGACCCCATCCCATTAATTATGCCCGCTGCCATAGCCGCCCCCTTAGTGCCCCCTACATCCATAGAGCCGGCAGTACAGATAAGGGAATCCGGCCCGTAAGTGGCTATCCCTATTAGGGCGATACTGATAATTGTCGCTATTTTCCCATAGGGAACCAAGTAAGGGTGCGCAAGACAGGCTAGCCCCAATCCTATCATCATGAGGGATACCGTACTAAATCTATTGGATTTAAAGATCTTATCCGAACTATATCCCGCCAAAATAACTCCAAAAAATCCTATCAATTCATAAACCGAAGACATATAACCCGCATCACTGACCCCATAATGCAAAGCCTTTTCCAAATAAACGGGCAACCAAAAAAGAAAGGCATATCTGGTCATCTTAAGGATCATATAGCAGCTGGAATATATCCAAAGGGAACTATTCCTTAATAACAGCCCCAGTATCTTAAGTTTTTCTGCCTTGGCCCCTCCTTCAAAATCGTACTTATTCTCCACTATTTTAGGCAACCCTACATCCTGTGGGTTATTCCTGGTGAACAAAAGGTATAAAATGGCAATTACAAAGAGAATCAATGAAGGAAAAATAAACCCTCTTTTCCACCCCAGTTCCGAAAGGAACTCCATATCAAAAGCGGCATAAGTGGCAAAGATAGTAGCCAGAAAGCCCCCCGTAACATAACAGGTAGACCACCAGGACATTACTATGCCCCGCTCGGTCCGTCTAAACCAAGGGGTCATATTTTTTATCAACCCGCTCCAACCTGTAGATTGCCCATAGCCATTGACCGCTATCAGAAAAATAATTACCCCTGCAGAAAAGGTCATTCCAAGAAATAAGTTTCCAACTGCGGCCAGAAACAAACCTACGGTAACTACCCTCCTAGGCCCAAAAGTATCTGATAAATACCCATTTACAAATTGCCCTATGGTATACACCAAACTGTACACAAAAATAATGGAAGCATAATCAGAATTGTCCAGTCCCAAATCGGTCTCCATGGAACTCCAGGCAACCGATAGGTTTTTTCTCCCAAAATAAAAGCCTGCGTAGGCAAGCCAAGTAAGAATAAATATCCTCTTCCTCCAATACTTTTGATCTGCGGTTAAACTCATGGTTGGTATTCGTTATTTTATTTAACTTAAAACAGGGAATCCCATGTCCAAAAAATTGGTTTGGAAATGTAGACCACCAGAACTCGAAACCGGTGGTCGTACTTATCCACTATTATGAAACGGGTATTCACTTGGGTTAAAAACGATAGGCAAGATAGTCAATCCTTGAAAATCAAGCTTCCAAAAAACCTATCCGGACCAGATATTCTTTCAATACTTTTAAAAAGTCCTCCATGTCCCTATAATCGATCTGTCCTATATTGGATATCCTGAACGTATCATAATTGTTCACCTTACCTGGATAAATGGTGAAACCTCTTTCGAAGAAAAAATCGTGCATTTCATCAAAATCATATGTATCGTTTTTAGGCTCAATGATAGAGGTTATTATTTTGGAGTGATGTTCCCTGTCTATCAAATATTCCAATCCCATTTTTTCAATCCCGCTAAGAAGGGTTTCCCAAGATTTGGCGTATCGGGCATAACGTTTCTCTACCGTTTCTTCCTTCGTTTCGATTATGGCCTGCTTCAGGGCATAAAAAGTTTGGACCGGAGGGGTAAATCTGGTCTGGTGTGTTTTTTCAAAATAGGCATACTGGGCAAACAGGTTTAAATACAGGTTGCGCATAGGAATGGATTCGGTTGCCAATAAAGCTTTTTTGTTACATATAGCAAAACCTATTCCGGCCATTCCCTGAATGTTCTTATTGGAACTGGCCGCCAGATAATCAATGTTCATGGCTTTCATATCTACCGGAATAGCTGCAAAACCGCTCATGGAGTCTACTATAAAACTAATATTATAGGTAGCGCACACTTTCCCTACCGCCATAATATCGTTCAGTAAACCTGTGGTGGTCTCATGATGGATCATGGCCAGGTGCGTCAACCCCTTTTCTGCCTTGATAACCTCCTCCAGTGCCATTAAATCTATCGGGACTATGGATGAAGATTCAAAAACCACCGTATCCAACTTGTATATTTTGGCAATCTGGCACATACGCTTGCCATAGGCACCGTTATCTATGATAAGGATACGGCCATTTTCCGGAACTACGGAACTCAATATGGCCTCTACCGTGGCCGTCCCTGAACCGCCGAACAGAACAGTGGCATAGTCCCTAGGGTCTCCCACAAATTTGGTGATCTCAGTAGCACAGTATTCCATAAGGTCCCCGAACTCTTTTTCCCTAGGACAGACATCGGTAACGACCTGGGCCAATTTTACGGAATCCGTAGTAGTTGCCGGACCGGGATTGAGCAATACATTTCTTTTTATTTGCATTTCGTACTTTTCGATTAGGATTTTTAATTTACTTGAACAGTCTTATAATTATTGATACCGTACCCTAGGCAATGTCCCATGGCAGGGAATAGGTCTTCACA
This sequence comes from Flavobacteriaceae bacterium, assembly GCA_041392165.1. Classification (GTDB taxonomy): domain Bacteria; phylum Bacteroidota; class Bacteroidia; order Flavobacteriales; family Flavobacteriaceae; genus Arenibacter. The sequence continues at coordinate 642,957 of JAWKMN010000001.1, read as the reverse complement.
TAGGTATACCCCTTCATGGTCTCTATGACCCCTTCCTTGTATCCCAGGCCGGAATCCTTCACTCCTCCAAAAGGTGTCCATTCCAAACGGTAACTGGGTGCTTCATTTACATTGACGGTACCGGTATCCAGTTCGGTTATAACACGCTGAATGGAAGGCCAGTGATTGCTTACTACCCCACCGGACAGGCCGTATGGGGTATCATTGGCAATGTCTATGGCCTCGTCCAAAGTTTTGAATCGAATTATTGGCGCTACAGGCCCAAAGGTCTCCTTGGCCACCACTTCATGGGCATTTTGCACATGGTCCAAAACCGTAGGGGCATAAAGGGCACCATCGCGTTTATGTCCGGCCAATAGTACCGCACCATTATCAATGGCATTCTGGACACGTGATTCCATCTCCTTTGCGGATTCTTCGGTAATAACGGTCCCCATATCGTTTTCGCCATCATAGGGATCCCCATATTTCAAGGCTTTGACACGGGCGGTCAACTTGGCGGCATAATCATCTGCTATACTTTCATGAACCAAAATTCTTCTGATGGCGGTACAACGTTGGGCCGAATTTTTAAAGGTTCCGGACATGGTAACTTCTACGGCCTCATCAATATCCGCATCCTCAAGTACCAATAATGCAGAACTTCCACCCAGTTCCAAAACCAATTTTTTATATCCCGCCCTGGAAGCAATTATTTTTCCTACCTTACTCCCTCCGGTAAAGGAAACCATGGTTATGTCCGGATGTACGGTCATCATTTCTGCCGTTGCCTGAACATCCGCCCCATTGATGACATTCAGCATATTAGGAGGCAGACCGCAGTCCAGGGCCAACTGTGCAAAATAGTAAGCGGACAAGGGAGTTTTTTCCGATGGTTTCAAGACCACTGTATTATTGGTAGCGATGGCCGGAGCTATTTTGTGCACCACTTGGTTCATAGGATGGTTAAAGGGCGTTATACAACTGATGAGCCCGAGAGGAACCCTTGTGGTATAGATCCTTCTTGGCTTACCGTTTTTGGAAACATCACAGGGAAACACCTGAGAATCGTCATCCAAAGCCTTCATGGCTGAAAATCGCAACACGTCGGAGACCCTACTGGCCTCATAACGCGTATCCTTTAAACAAAGTCCGGTTTCATCGGTAATCATCCTGCTCACCTCATCTACCCGCTCCTCCAGAGTATCCGCTATTTTATTCAGTATATCGTAACGTTCATAGCGGGTAAGGTTAATTTTGGTATTCTTGGTATCTGTCAACACCTTGTCCAGGGTTTTGGTATCCAAAGACGCTACCCTGCCCACCTGCTTTTTGGTGTAGGGATTATAAATATCTATCCATTCCCCGGTTTTCACCTGTTTTCCATTAATTATACTTCCAAACTCTATCATAGTATTGCATTTAATGGTTTAGTTAGAGAATCCGTTACTCAAAAAGTGGAACAAATCGAAATTCCTACTCTTACCGGACGCCAATTTTTCACTGTATTCCGCGTTCAATTTTTTATTGAATATCATGGGCACCACTTGACAATGCTCCCCTCCATGCGAACGCAGACCTTCCTTAACCTTATCCAATTCATGCCAATCCGGAGTTCTACCGATAGTGGTCGCGGCATCTGCCAATACCACCAAGTCCCCGATCCTATCTCCCGGAAGTTCATATTCCTCAACAGCTTCGGCGTTGGTAAGTACCTTTTCTATACCATCTAGGGACAACAAATAATCTTTGGCCGACTGCAATTGGGATTTATCCTCCAAATACAGAGTACCATAGCCTCCCAAGGCACCATGATGTACCACATAGGGGTCGGTAATGGGCAATATTACCCTCGATTTAATATTTTGGGCATCCAATAATTGTTCTATAAACTGTACTTTGGGACTACCGTCCGCATTGGTCTTGGCCTCCATACCATGATCCGCGGTAACACCGATAATGGCGCCCAACTTATCCAACTCACCCAGCCAAAGGTCTATTTTAGATAAGAAATCATTGGCATCCGGACTTCCCGGTGCATATTTATGCTGCACAAAATCCGTAGTTGTTAAGTACATTACATCAAAATGCTCGCGTTTTAATAGTTTGGCTCCCGCTTCAATGCAATACACGGAAATATAGGGATCATAAATCCCCGGTCTTTCCTTGTCCATCAATCCCTGCTCCACGTTTTCAATACCATTTTCCTCCAAGGTGGCCTGATCGGCAAATTCGGCAGAAAAGCAGATACCGTCCAAATTGTGGGCAAGCATTTTTCGCAACTTGTCCTTGGCGGTAACCACGGCCACTTTTCTACCATTTTTACTTAATTCCGATAAAATGGTGGGTACTTTTAGATACTTTGGATCGTTCATCATTACCTCCTGCTGCAACTCGGTATCCCAATAAAAATTGCCACAAATTCCGTTCACCTTTGGCGTTACCCCTGTAACAATGGCCATATTGTTCGGATTGGTAAAAGAAGGTATCACGCTCTTTACCATTCCCATGGAACCTTCCTTTATAAAACGTTGCAAATTGGGCATCACCTCCTTGGCTCCTTCATAATACGGATAAGAGGTTCCGTCCATACATATTCCTATTATGGTCTGTTTTTGTCTGGGATAATTTCTGCTGTTAATGTTCATGTCCTAATAATATCTTTGTATTTTCATTAATTTTGCACTAAAGTACAAAAATTATACTAATAGGATAATTTTTTACAATTAAAATTATTCATTATTACAAAGGGATTGGAAAAGCGAATTCCCCTCCAAGCCCAATCTGGGACTGCTTAATGTAGTACCAGTATTCCCGGCACCCAAGAAATAAGTTCCATTGGACATTAGAGCATCCAAATTAGGGGTGTTGGCTGCTGTTATGTCATCTGGCCTGCAACCACCTACACCTAGGATCATTACTTTTTGTTTTCCGATGTCCATTTAACATCCTTATCTAATTCCAACAAATCATTTTGGGAACAGGACCAAATGGACATTACCATTAAACCTATCCACCATTTTATTTTTATAATTCCCATACCTTCATATTCTTATCCTTTCACATTAATGCCATAAACAGAAAAGGGAAGAGCCAAAAAAACCCTTCCCTTTTCAATAAACTAACTCAACTCAATATCAACTAACTAAGATTGTCCTTCTATTAATTAAACAATGATGCAACTTCTAGATTAGAAAGCGCGTAATCATAGATTACCGTACCCGCAATCTTTCCTTCAAAAAATTGACCATAATTACTTGTACCATCCTGTGCCAATCTCAAGGGGTTACCGCTTTCCGTATCACCAACAGCGGCCATACTTGCACTGGCCACCTCTTTACCATCCTGATACATGGTCATATTGGCATCCCTATCAAAAACCACGGTCAACAAATGCCATTGGCCGTCATTAAATCCGCCATTGAAATCGGTATCCGCCTTGTTCCCCTCTCCATCCGAGATAGCTACACGCCAATTATTGCCTCTAAATGCAATTGTCAATCCATCATTATTGGAACTATTCCAATCTTGATCCCCTATCATTACCGGATCACTGTCCGCAGAGGTCGTATTTACCCAAAAAGAAATGGAGTAATCACTATTGTATCGAAATGACAATTCTGAATTATCAATTGTGGCGTATTGATCAACACCATTAAATGTGTACGCAAACAAGCCATTTTCATTACTTATTTGTGCCCCATTGTTGGTGAGCGGTATGTTTTTGACTATCCCGGCCTGTGTTTTCAATTGAACGCCGGTAAATATTGCAGAAATTCCCTCCACTTGTTCAGGTGTAAGTACATAATCATAAATATAGGTTTCCCCCAATTTACCTTCATATGATACCCCATAAGCTCCAGTTCCATCTTGCGCCAATCGAATGGGATAGCCACTTTCCATACTGCCCAATCCAGACATATCAGCAGTCCCAACAGCAACACCATCTTCATAAATAGTGGCATTTCCATCCCGATCAAAAGTGGCCATCAAGAAGTGCCAATTGCCATCATTAATTGGACTCCCATCTATGTCAATTCTGTTTGTCCCATCCCCTGCATTTAATTTCCAACCACTATCTCCATTAAAAGCAAATACGAATCCTGGGTTTCCTCCACTTCCCCAATCCTTGTCCCCAATTATAGAAGGGTCACTATTATCCACTGTAGTGTTTACCCATAAACCGATAGAAAAATCGCCATTATATCTAAAATCTAAATCTGGTATATTGATAACCTCAACTTTATCGGTCGTTCCATTGAACGATACAATACTGCCCACATTTGGATCTTTAACAACGGAAGTAACACTTTCATCTGTAAGCAGTCCCAATGTCTCCCCATTATTCTTTTTAAGATATACAAAATAATTGGCCGTGGCAGGATCCACAGCCTTTACACGACTTATTACGAACGGTGCTGCTCCAATAGACCCATCTTCGTAAACCACTTCAAACTTAATACCTAATTTTTGCCCCACTTCGACCAGACCCAAATTTTCCAAACTACTTGAAAAGCTAGTGGACTTGAATTTTTCCCCGAAAGGTTCAACTGTAGTAATACTCTCCAATACCGATAAATCCGTACCGGACAGAATTTTAATCTCTATAGGGCGCTTACTGGTCACCAAGGATAGCTCAACCTGTTGCCCTTCGGTATAAGATTCCTTTTCCCTTGGATCATAACTTAATTCGGCCAATTCCTCATCGGTATAGTCCAACCCCGTATTGGGGTTGGTATGATATACATAAAGCTCATAATCTTTCAAGTATCGTTCATCGGCCCATCCAGATGTATCATCAGAACACCCAAAAGCCAAAAACATAATAGAAAGCAATAAAAAAGCAACTTTTTTATCAAATTTCTTGGTGATATTTTTAGATTTCATTTCTATTGTTTTTAACAGTGTTATTAATTCTTGAGCAACCACATTACCTGGTCCCTATCATCTACTTCCTGACCAAACTGTCGTCTCAATGCCTCTCTGTAATTGGCCTTGTTATCGGTATCCTCCGAACCGGGATAGGCCCAACGAATAGGAAACCTATCGACATCGTTCACTCCTGAGAATTTAAATTCAGGAATACCTGTCCTTCTTTGGGTAAACCAGGCTTCCCAACCAGAGTTTTCACCAAATGCCAGATACATTTGCATGTGGATACGGTTAAGACCGGCTTCTCCCGGCAAATATGGTGACTTGCTTGTTAAATATTCGGCAGCATCCGCTGAATCTACCCCATAAAACTCCATAGAAGCCCCTACTCCGTTGTCATAATGATCTTTGGCATTTACCGTTATCCATCCCCGGTGTGCCGCTTCGGCCAAATTCAACTCCTGTTCGGCATATCCCAATAGAATTGAAGGCTGACCAACAAAATTGAGAAAACGGGCTTTATTGGGTGGCGAAAATTCTCCAGCAGCCTTTTTAGCACCATTTACCTCCAAATTTTCTGAAATATCAGAGCCCGCATAGGAATCAAAATCCATTATTACAGCGGCTTCGTTGCCGGGGTTTTCAGCCAATGCTTTAGGAGTTGGTTCTGCCACCTTAAAAAGTCTGGGATCTTCGAACGTCTTTAACATCTCTATATAGGTATCTCCATAAACTACTGATTCTACGGTAATTTGATCATTGGGATTATAGGCTCCCCTAAAACCGTCCTCATCCCTGTGCATTATTTGCATATTATCGGCTATACTAGCAAACAATGGGTAAGCGGTTGGATTGCCTATAATGGCCGACATTCTGCCTCGTACGTTTATTTCAGTATCATTCTCTTTATTGCTCAATGAAATCAACACTCTAATGGTGTAAGCATTGATAGCCTTTTGCCATTGTCTTAAATTTCCATTATAATATATATCCCCATTAAGCGTTTCTCCAGGGTTTGAAGCTATGAATGCACCCAATTCATTATTGGCTTCGTCCAACCAATCAAGACACTGTATATAAATAGATTTTTGGGTGTCATATTTTGGAGTGGGGTTATCTGCTCCCTGCATAGCCCCGGATAAGGGAATATCACCCATTCTACGGGTCATTTCAATATAGTTGTAGGCCTTCAGAAATTTTGCGAGAATAGGATAGTGATCTGCTCCGACCGCCTCGGACTCTTCGATCATCTTATCTATATTACGTAGATTGTCATAGGTGAAACTTGCACTACCATAGCGATAATTTACCGGAGGGGATACACCTAGGTCGGCCGCTATTGCATTATGGTACTGCGCATCGCGATAAATACCGGAAAAGGATGAAGCCGGTGTTGGTGTAACCTGGGTAAACAGCAAACTGGGGGCAACCGAATTGGGTTCATTGGGATTTTCCCTTAACTCATCGTATTTCAAGCAACTACTTGTTAAAATAAGCAGTAGCATACATATCGTGGATTTTGCCAATAATTTTTTCATGGTCATTAGTTTAAAATTGAAGATTAATGTTGAATCCATACGTTCTTTGTGCAGGGAGTTGTAAACCTGCATCACCAGTAGACAATGTATAGGTGTCCATGTCACCAAAAGTATCCTTATCCTTGGTCCAGTATATTAGATTTCTACCTACCAAGGATACCGAAGCGTTATTGATAAAACTTTTCTCCAACCAATTTGTTGGCAGATTATAGGTCAGGGTTACTTCCCTTAATTTTATAAAGGTTTTTTCTATTAGATTGTTTTCCCAAGCACCTTTGTACCTAGTAGCCCAAGTTTGGTATTCCGCCTTGATGTCATTAGGTTCGAATACCCTAGTATCCTCTACAATATTACCTTGTGGATCATAACTTAATGCCCCACTTACAATCTTTACTCCCGGTATCAGCATTGTACGTGCATCACCTCCCGTTGCATAGGCAATATTGGATAGTTCCCTTTCCGGATGGATAGACTCCGGGTGGGAGCCCGACCTCCATAGATCGCGCTCATAGGCATCATAGGTAACGCCACCGAATCTACCGTCAAATAAGAAGGAAAGCGAAAGGTTTTTATAACTCAAATTATTTAAAATACTAGTAGTAAAATCAGGTTGCGTACTCCCTTGATCCAATTGGACGTCCGTTCTTTTGGGGGCTCCGTTTGCCTGAATAACCAATTGCCCGTCCGGAGAACGCTCCCATTCATTATACCAATAATGATATAATTCATCCCCAATAAATGTTCTGCCATCCTGTAATTGCGGGCTACCATCCGGAAGAGGTGGCAAGGAGGTCAATTTATCGTTGTAAGCACTAAAATTAATTATTGAGGACCAATTAAAATTCTCACTGCGAACAGGAACCACATCTACTGTAAAGTCCAATCCCTTTCTTTGTGTAGTCCTACCATTTAGCTTAATACCGGTATAACCCGAAGTTTCCGAAAAGCGTTGGGTAAAAATCTCTGGTCCATAATTATTTACAAAATAGGAAAAATCAAATCCAAACCTATTGTTAAAAAATTTACCCTCAATCCCATACTCATAAGAAGTGTTAAAGGATGGGGACAGGTTAGGGTTGTCCAAAACACTTGGGTAACTGGCTATAGGAAGGTTCCTCAACCTGGCACCTGTAGTATATGAGTTGTTGGCAGAATAAATACCATTGGAACTACTTGTTCTGTTGTTAATTAGATCGATACCTACATCATCGTATCCTAGATCATTACCCAAATCATCTCCAACCTTGGCATAAGCAGTCCGTACTTTTAGAAAATCAATTGCCTCGGGAAAATCAAAAATATCGCTTAAAACCGCGCTCAAATATACTGAAGGATAAAAAAAGGTATTATTGCCTATAGGCAAAGTTGATGAATTGTCCACCCTACCCGTCATTCCAAAATAGAACTGATTTTTATAGGCCAGATCCATAGTTGCATACCCACTGTACACTCCCTTTTTTTCTTTGTAACTGGAAGGGGTCACCTGATCTACGGAATTGCTCAATTTAAAAACATCGGGAACAATCAATTGGGTCGTTGTTGCATAAACATTATTGTACCTATACATTCTTTGATTGGCCCCTAAAGTGGCATTCACACTAAAATCGTTATTAAAAAATGAATTATTGTAGTTGATCAAAAAATCGGAATTGGATTCAAACAGATTGTCTGCCGAGTGCCGGTATCTACCGTCTCTCCCTGGAATACTATAATGGTATATACTAACGGCAATTTCTTCATCCCTTGTCCTATTCCAAGAATTTACATTTGCTCGAACGAATGCACTTAGATGATCGTTGAACTTATAATTTAATTTCAAATACCCTAAAACATCATTTTTGGTATAAGGTCTTTTCCACTCATGGGCCAAGGCATATAAATTGTTATATCTCCAATTTTCCACCCAGTGCTGTTCCACACCTTCTTTACCGGGTACCCAATAATCCTTAAAATTCCTAATATCGAAATGGGTACCTCCCCATATGTTCAACAGATAAATAGGTGAATGCGGACCATAGTTGGATCGTGGCAAATTATCGGCATATTGATAATTATATTGCAAGGACCCGTCCAAAGTCAATTTATCGGTTATATTTAAGGTTCCTTGCAATCTTGTGGTATTGACATCCAATTTGGCACCTGGAACGGTGGCTTTGGCATACTTATATGTATTTGAAATTATAAAATTGCCGTTTTTACCATTACTCTGTACGGTAACATTATTATTGCTCACTATCCCGGTTTCCATAAAATTGCCAAGATTATCGGTTGCCCTGGATATCCATGGTGTAGGTATCCTTTCCCCTGTTTCGGGGTCTATTGGCGAATCGAATTGCTTGATCAAGCGACCATCAAACTTGGGCCCGAAAATGGAGTAGTCAAAATCATTGAGCCCTCCCCCCCCGGCAGCACCGGTTCCAAATTCGTATATCCCTGCATTACCTGGGCCATATTGGTTTTGCGGGACTGGATACCGTATAAAATCTCCTTGAAAAGTAGTAGATGTATTTACGGACACCGAGGTCCCCTGGGGAGCATTGGCCCCAGATTTCAAAGTAATTTGAACTGCTCCGTTCAGACCTTGTGAACCATAGAGCGCAGAAGCAGACGCGGCCTTTAAAACGGAAATACTCTCTATATCATCGGAACTAATATTCCACATATCCGTACTTGGACTAGGAACACCGTTAATAACAATCAAGGGCTTGCTACCCCTGAGATATATACCTGGATTTGTAAAGAAGTCATTGTTATTGGTAATGGTCAGCCCGGACACCTTGCCTGTTAACGATTCAACAACATTGGGGGCCACGGCCTTCTGCAAAGATTCACCATCCACCTCCTGAACGGCATAACCAATTCTTCTTTTTTCCTTTTTTATACCCAATGCCGTTACCACAACTTCTTCCAAGGCATTTCCGGCAACCAAAACAACGGTCAGTTCATTTTGAAGACCGATAATAATCTCCTTTGTTTCAAAACCTACATAGGAAACCACCAAAATACTTCCAGGGGCCACCTCAATATTAAATTTTCCATCAAAATCGGCAACCACTCCATTGGTAGTTCCTTTCACCATGACCGAAGCACCAGATAGAGGTATACCGTCCTCATCCATCACAGTTCCACTAATGGATTGTTGCACGGCAGTCTGCTCAAGAATTGGCGCAATTCCCTTGTTACCAATGTTGGAAGCCAACATATTTGCCGATAAGAGCTGGGCCATTCCGGCGGAGAATAAGAGCCCTAATAATTTGCTTTTTCGTTTGTTCATTATTGGTTTATTTAGTTAGATATTTAACTTTAATTTTTACTTATAGTATAATTATTATCCTAAAATAAAAATAATTTTCATATAACTCTATTTTTTTTACAAAAAAAGAGCTAAAAATTTATTTATAGTTAAATTTATTGATATGTATTTGTTAAGGTTAGGTTATGGAATACAGCAAATTCACCGGCGCTAATGTAAATTCGACTTAGAGGGAAGTTCAAATAATTGATTATCAATCATTCAAATTAATGTTTCTGTCCCTTAGAGCGGTCGAGAGGTTAAATACAATCGGATTTCCATTCTTCGGATAAATGATCAATTCTATATCATCATTCTTTTTGGATTGGTATAGTTCAGGTACAGTGATATTTATTGTCTTTTGTTCAAAAGGTCCAATTTTTGGAACCGTTCCATGACCAATTGTCCTAGTCTCCCCCCCTAACTTAAGGTTGATTTCAAAAGGAGATCTATGGGAGGCTATTTGCCCAAAGTTTTCTATTTCCACCTCCAGGATAGATGCTTCATTTTTCATCAGTTTTTCAATGTTGCCCATTGACAACAATGGTTCTACATAATTAACTTGAGGTAGACGGGCATAACCGTAAAACAATTTCCCTTCAACGGTCTTACCCATAAGCTTTCCCACAAAATTATCTTGCTTAATACCATTGCCTTTCCCAAAAAAAGTAACGATCAGGTCGGGCCCCTGTATTTTTGTCTTTTCTACTTTTGCACCCCTCCCGAAATTAACTTCCTCGGGCGCACCAAACCTTAGCGAATGTATATCCAGGTCTATATGTGGGTCAAAACCATCTTCTGCCTGAATTTTAACTTGAATACTTTTGGTACCGGCGTTAATGTTTTTGTTCAGGACTTTTATTTGACGTCCTACAGTCAACGGAATTGTAATGTGTTTGGAACTATGATTATCGTTGCCCTTGTCCTCTTTTTTTAAAACATCTATTACTGCAAAGTGGGCCTGGGTGGCCCTTCCAATACTATCTTGAAGTACTTTTATTCGTTCATATTTAAACCAGTCCTCATTAGTACCGTCCGTATATTTCGCAATGCCAGGTAAGTACGCTTCGCCCGGATCCACTTTCCAGTCCATCCCATCTTTGGACCTCAAATAATAGGCAATACGCCCCAACCAATCGTTCACGATCATATGGTACTGAACGTTGTCTCTCCAGATTACCGGATCCTCAAAATGACCTTCCACAGGAGGGTAAACACTTTTATCCGTTACCTGGTTATAGGGAGACAATCCGTCCTTACTGAACCAAATACCTCCTCCCCGGCAGACCATAATGAAGGAGCCGTCCTCCCTTTGGGCAAAACTCAGGTTGGACAGCCCTTCTATAATGGGCCTGCCCCTAGGATCGAATTCAAATTTTCCATATTCCCAAGGGCCGTTTAAGCTTTCTGCAACGTATCTACCATCAATGACGTACACCACGTAACGGCCGTCCCTTAATTTAAATATTTCGGGATTGTGTCCCGGCCCCAAAGTTTCCTTTACTGTGTAAGGACCGAAGGAATTATCCGCCACGGCATGGACTACAATGGAATTAGGCCATTCGTTATGTCCTTTTAGCGAGTCTTCTTTCCATCTACAGACAAAGAGGTGGTACTTTCCATCTTCTCCCAAGAGCGCATTCCCGCCCCAATAGGACCAATCCGGATCTTCGATTCCGTTATCCATATACCTTGGAACTACATTAGCGGCTCCCCATGTATCCCGGGTCAATTGGCCAACGGGGGTCATTGGAAGAAAAAGATCCATAAAACGCCCCCCTTGGATTAAATCGTTCCATTCCGATGGACGGGTCCTTTCCGTAATCTGGGCATTGACGTTTAACATAATTAATAGTGCCAAAATAAGGCCATACGGATATCTGCTCTTTTTCATCTACAAAAGGTTATTTTTTAATTAGTTTCAATTGGTTTTTGGAATTCACTTTAATTTGGGATTTTTTCATCTCCCTGATCTGGATTATCCTCTCCATTGTTCCGGTATCGATAGTATTGGATCCAAGGGCAACATCTGTACAATGTTCCAAAAAGAACATCGGACGTTGGCTATAGGGAAAGCCTTCCCTTTCCCCTCCGATTACCTTGTTGCCCTTAAAGAGAATATTCTCCGTTGCCCTCGCAAACAATAGTGGGGGGCCAAAAAGAATAAACTCGTTATCCACGATACGTATGTTGGCATGAACATATCGGTCTTTGACAAAGTTGTGGGTCTCTGGCTTAATGGCGATGGGATAGGTATCAGGATAGGAGTTGTAACCACATTCCAAAAACTTGTTGTTCCGTATGGTCACATCTGTTACCGGTCCCGATTCATACCAAAAATTACAATCGTTTGCGATAAGTATGGCGTGCATACCGATCCGGAAAAAAATATTTCCTTCTATCAATACCTTTTTCCGGGTGGTCACCAAAAGTCCCCGCGTATTGGTATGTTCAAAACGGTTGTTGCGTACGATCAGTTCGGGGGTCTTGGTGATATTCTCTACGCAATGTTTTTCTTTTAGTTCCACAGGTACCGGACGGTCCAATTCCAACTCCAGTTCCCTGTCCGATAGTCTCATCACTTTCTTCACTACTGCCTGTTGGTAGACCAAAAGGGTCTCGTTGTCCACATAACCAATGGTATCCCCTATCTCAAAGGCCATTAGATTCCAGGTCTGGTGGTGCATAAAACGTAGCTTTATCTTTTTGGCTTCCCTGCCCACCACCTGCAAATGGGTCCCGTGTACATTAATGGGATCGTCGTGCGAACCAGAGAAAAGACTGTTCTCTATGGAAATACTGCCATAACATCCTGAAAAATGTAGGAAGTCTGCAAAACCGGCCACTATACGCCCTGTTTCGGGGCGAGGTTTTGCCGTAAGCCCTATTACCGAAATATTCTTGGAAAATTGGCTCACCATCCCCAGACCATGCATATAATGGAATCCGATATTCTCAAAAACGAGGTCCTCCGAAAAATGGTTGAGTATGCCCAGACAATCCCGGTATGTGTCTCGCATCGTCAAAACATCATCTTTGGTTAATTCCGTATCGGAAAAATTGCCTTGGAACAGAATTCGGTTATCCCCTAGGTCTGTAGCTACCGCATCTTGAAACGCCGGATTTTTGAAATAGTACATAGCTTCTTGGCGCGGATCGAACCGAATGGTATGCAATTTATCGGATTTCCAACCTTCTCCGTACCACACTACTTTTTGATCGATGACCGCATAACGGGAATCGCCCTGTACTTTTACCAGGGCAAAATCATCTTTGACCTCCATTATCTTATATTCGGACATGGAAGGCCGTTCATAGTCGAAACCTATATTCCGTACTGTAATATTCCTACTGTTAATAATGGCCAAGTGCACCATCTTCCCATGGCTCATCACTATGGTTTCATCTCCTTCCAAGGTAATGTTGCTCAGGTGCTCCAATAGGATACCCACATTTTTGACCTTGCTCAGCGTATCTGACTCGGTTGCATTGGAAACATACAGTTCCCTTTTGACCGATTCCGCGGGCCATAGGTCTATCCGTCCCTTGGGAAAACGCACTATGGCGGATTCATATTTGGCCGCATCCGCCAATGCGTTGGCTATGGCGGGTACCGCATCCATAAAGGAATTGGCCCGGACCCCATAATCTTTTAGATCAATGATTTGTTGAGCGTTCAAAATACCGTTACATCCAATCAGTAAGAACGCCAATCCCCTACTTAATGGACTTAATAATTGATCATAGACCCTTCTTGAATTCATAGATTTTATTTTAAATACAATAGCCAACCTTTTGCTGGCAACATCGGAATCCCATCGCTAAGTTCAAAAGTGCTTTCTTCTTGAAATTCCTTAATTTGTGGTGCATATAGTGTTACTTTTTTACCGTCCATCCCCAATGCCTTTACATCGATATCCAGTTTCACATTTACCTTTTCCGGGGCCCAACTTGCAATGGATATCAGGGCCCTGCCATTCTTGACATAAATAGTGGCCTTAACATCATCCCTGTCTACGGTTATGGGTGAACTTTTTCCCAATAGCCAATCATTTTGGACTCGGCTATACCAAAATCATCCCATATTTTCCATAGATCCCTTGGATCACAACTGACCCCTTCTGTAAACCAGGGATAGCGCACCGTCATCCCGTAGACCATTCCACGCCAGGGGTTACCTCCGGCATGAAGCATATCTCCCATGAGGCCAAAGGGAATACCGGAGACCTCGACCAACCAATTTTCAGGTGGCATTTCATCATAATTAAAACTTTCCCCGAACCATAATTTATCCATAAAGGGAAAAAACTCGGTGTACTGGGTAGCCGGTCCTTTTGAAAAGCCAGTATTGGAATGTAGGTCCAACATAGAGCGGGGCTTTAGATCGTCCAATACCTTCCGTATGCGTTTCACGGTTCGTCTGTCATAGGACACGTCATCAAGATAAAGTCCGTCTATACCGGTATTTTTCACCAACCATGCCAGACCTTCAATGTAATAATTGTACCAACGGGAATCCCCAGGAGCGTTCACAATGGAGGCATCGGCACTTTTATCCGGGAACCATTGGTACCATTGGGGCCGGTAACCGCTCACCAAATGCTCCCGCAACCAAGGGTAGCCCCCACCCTTGCCTTCACCGAGAATCTCATTGCCCAAACTGCGTAGGGCCCAAATTTCACTGGCGTAATCGGTAAGCTCCCTGATGGTATAATACAGCTTTACCTTTTGCCCCTTAAGATGCATTTGGTCCACGAACCATTTTAAGGAATCTACTGCTACAAAGGGATAGTTAATATGGGGGTTATAGTTATTGGCGTGGTGCAGATTTACAATTTTCACTCCGCTCTTCAAATCTTGCTCAGAAGGCAAAGGATCCCCTCCGTTATGGTAATAGCGATCGGTGAACTGACTTTTGTAGTCGATTTCCTTTACCGGTGTCAAAAGCATTGACCACTCAAATTGGATCTCCTCCCCTTTCTCAAGATGACGTTCCCCACTGTATGCAATGGCATTGACCTCATCGGTTCCACCTTCGATCGTAAAGCCTCCCTTGCCGTTGTTCGACCACGAAACCGGATATTCTGGGCGATACAGGTTCAATAACGGACCATGATACCCATCGCCCCGTAATTCGAACCAAAGTCCGGCCGCGGTATTTCCGATCCAGAAACTATCATGTGGGCCTTCCCATTTTGCACTGTGATTTTCAGGAACGGTGGTTCCTGGCAAACCCATCCCCATTATGTATTCGGCAACCTCTTTCTTAAAAGGTATTTCCAATCGGATGTCCTTTACATCAAGAGACTGCAGGGCCTTAAGCTTAATTTTGTAGTGGATGTATCCGTCGGCTTCAATGGTTCCATTGCCCACCAGTTTCAAGTTGGACGAGATGTTTTCCCAAGAACCGTTTACGATACCCGTGGCCTCTTTTAGGATTTGGCCCATCTTAGGTTTCGAGAACGCTACCTCCCCTTTTTCGGTCATGATCTTGAAGGAGATAGGCCGATTTAGCATTTCGGCACCTTTTACCTTAAACGAGCTTGGTAAAAATTGTGGGGAAACAGCAATTTCTTTTCCGGTAAGTTCGAAACCATTTTCGGCCCTGGGTTTAATGGGGGCATATTCTTTGGTAGGCCGATCATCTATCCCCAGGGTAGAATTGAGCCATCGCAATCGGGAATGGCACCATGCCTCACCATCACCGCGGTCATCGAGCACCTTTTCATTTATCGTTAATGCCACTTCAATGGTCTGGGAAAGGGAATTTTTAGAGGAAATGGTAACTTCGCCCATATAAATACCACTAGGTAAATCTTTGGGAACATCGACCCCTATCCAGAGCGGTTGAACATTGCCTTTTGGAATATGGACCTGTTTGGTAAATGGGTTTCCGTAGGGCCCTATTCCACCTGTATTAAAGCAGGTAAGGTTTGTGTTCGGGATTTTGGAATCCCCGTTCTCTAGAGGTGAAAAAGAGACCGTCACGTCTTCCAGGTCCTTGAGGGAAGCAAAAATCCCCAATTGAAAAGTATAGTATTCGTTCTTTTCCGCCTTTCCATGAAATTGATTTGCAGGACCGCTCGAAATCCATTTTTTGGGAATCTCATCCAGCATACGTATAGGAAATTTACGGTCTTCGGGAAAGACAAGAAAATCCTGGGGGTACCGATGCAAAAGTGAATCTTTTTCTTTTTGGAGGGCAATGACCTCCATAGGGTAAAAACTGTCGAATTCAGTACGCGCCTCAAATCCCAATAATTTGGCCTTGGGAAGGGTTCTCCATTTTTTAGGATGGGACGGATTGTTTTTGGTATGCCATTCCTTAGCCGGGGCTTCTTCCTTTTGAAGATATCCCTTGTTATAGAAGCCGTATTCTTTTTGGACCGCATAGGGCAAATAATAGAAATGGTACATTCCTTTTTGGGATGCAGGACCGAATATAAGCTGACACTTTTCTTTGTTTACCTGTATCCTGTGGATATTAGGTATGGTATCACCACTTTCACTATGCACAATTATAAACCGTTTTTCTTGCGGATCCTTATCGTGCCTGCGCCATTCCAGGTCTAAAGCCACCACATCTGAAGGTGCATCAACTGTAAGTGCTGCACGATGGTTGCCCAACCATTCTTCCCAAGGGGCATTGGCCACGGTGTAACTAGATGGTTTGTTTTGGGCATGGCCAAGAAATATTAAAAAAAACGCCCATAAGGTGTTTCTAAAAAATACGTTCTTTGTTATGTTCATCTTCATGTCGTTTGGCATTGTTCCTTATCTTATGGCAAACTAGGTTTACCTTTCTAGCACATACTTTTATTATTCCGAAAACCGAGCAAACACGGTTACGGGCAAGTGATCAGAAGGATATCTTTGGTTTTTGTTATCGGTAAGAACGCCATACCGGAGTGCCTTTACCTTTTTGTTCACAAAAATGTAATCGATCCGGTTTGTTGGTGCCTTGTCAAAACGAAACCCGCTAAATGTTCCCTCGGGACCATAGGGATCAACGGTACTGACCACTTTACTATCTTGCAAGCTTTGTCCCGTTATCGTGGCATACGCCGGACTATCCGGGGTGAAATTAAAATCGCCGATAACAAATACGGGGATATGGGCCTCCAAATCCTTTATCCTGCTATTGATCAAACGAGCACTTTCCAACCTTGCTTTTTCCCCTTTGCTGTCAAAATGGGTGTTGAAAACATAAAACTTGCTCCCGGAGCCCTTTAATCGGAACAAGGCCCAGGTACAGATCCTGGTATAGACGGCATCCCAGGATTTGCTGGGCTTTTCGGGATTTTGGGAAAGCCAGAACGTTCCTGATGACAACAATTCCATTTTATCTTTTTTATAGAAGATCGGATTGTACTCCCCTTCGTTTTTTCCATCCTCCCTGCCCACACCGATCCATCCATAATCGGGTAGCTCTTTGGAAAAATAGGCCACCTGGTGCCCAAGCGGTTCCTGCATCCCGATAACGTCGGGCTGGTGAAATTCCAGAAGGTCTGCCTGAAATCCCTTTCGATGCGGCCAATCGTCCATAGAAGTATTATCGGCATCGTAAAACAATTCATCATACCTTACGTTAAAACTCATTACGTTAAGGCTATTCTGACTCCAAATCGATTGGGTTCCCAAAATCGAAAAGAATAGAAAATACAGTACGTTTTTTGTTTTCATTTTACAATTGATTTTAACCGGCCATTATAACAGCTTAATCGGTTTTTATATGTACTCCGTACTGGGGCCTTATGACCATGTCGTGCATTTTTGGTCCCTGTTTTTTTATCGCATCAATGAGCTGTGGGGCCACCCCACTAATTTCATCGGACCAGGGCAATGCTTCAAAAAGTATTTGTTCCCCGCTAAATTCCGGCATAAAGCGCTTTATCCCCATTTCCCAATCCGGTCCATGGAACAAATGATCTGTTTGGACGGTACCATTGATGCTGGCTGTGGCACTTCCTCCCAAATAGGGAAGAGTAAGCAGTAGATCCCGACAATTTTTAAAGAGGGTTTCCGGAATTCGAAATGCCACCTTATTGGCGGTAATTCGCTTTGCCCCAAACTGGGTATGGATAGTATCCAAGATGATGGAATAGCGCTCAAAAACCCCTTGCCTTTTGGATTTTATTATTTTTCCATCAACCATGAAATCTTTTTGTGGTCTTGGATAAATGGCCACATCAAAATGGGGATTCCCCGTCTGTCTGAGTTCTATTCCTTCGTTATCCACTAAAATATCGGCAGGTGTGATAAGGATATGCTCTTTGTTGTTTATGGTTCCCCTCCAACTATTTTCGGCCTCATTTCTATTTATCACCATTATAACGGATTCTTTACCGTTATGGGCTTCTACAATAATCGGCCGCTTGGTCCCCGTTCCCTGGTTTAGGTATACGATTCCCTTTTTAACTTCTTGATGCCAGCCTTTCGCATTAATTTTCTTGATATTACCGGATTCCAAGGCAAGTTCAACGGTCGTTCCCTGCAACTCCATCAAGAAAAGGGTTTCTTTTTCTTGGTCATCCATACGGGCAAGAGGCTGTGCTGTGGCATATTTTAAGAGCACCTTGTTTTTTAAGGACAGGTTTATGGGAAGTATTGCAGTAGTCCCTCCTTTAAGCACCAACGGTTTTCTTGGAAATTCCAAAGTTTCCCCTGGCAATTTCACTTTGAATTTTGCCGTTTTATCCGGCATGGGAATCCGAACCTGGGTGTTGCCAGAAAAAGAAATCCCGCATTTCCATTTATCCTTGCCACATAGCGTAAACTGTCCGTATTCCGCTCATTGATTACAGGATGCCGGGGATATACCACTTGCATAGCCGCTAAGTCATGACCAAAATCGTTTATAAAATGATGTAATATCCTAAGGCAGCGGTAAGATCGCCGGAGCAGTCCAAATTCCCCTATTGGAGCCTGAAAATCGTAAGATTCAGGATACCCCGGTTCCTTAAGGCCAGGGGTCTGTGTCCCCCCGTGGGACATATAATACCCTATAAGGTTCATGCCCCTTCCTATTTGGTTCTGTAAATGGGCTTCTACGACATGCGGTTCCACTGTAAATCTATTTTGGTACTTCATCTGACCTCCACATCCCTGTTCACAAAGGCCCCGGGGATATTTATCGGGATCGTAATACAGTTGGCCTAGGGCATCGCCCATAATCCATTGGTCGTTCCCGTACAAGAAATCCTTTGTAGGTCCACCTCCCCCTTGGGTCCATCCCCTATAGGGATAGGCTCCCTGTAAGGGTAAAAAACCAAACTCCTTGTCATGGAATACCGTATTTGCGGTAATACTAAAATACACCGGGGAGATTTCCGCTTGTAATGCAATTTGTTTTAAAGTATCCATATGTTCCGGTTGACCAGAGGCGTATTCATTTTCCAATTGCACCCCTAAAACGGGCCCTCCTTGCCTGTAATACAACCCTTTTGTTTGCTGTGCAATCTGGTGATATAGATGTCTTACCTCCTTTAAATACTCAGGGGCATTGCTTCTTCTGCCCGGCATCTTGGCGATCCATTCCGGATGACCACCGTACAATTGCTCTCCGTGGCACCAGGGGCCTATGCGCAACCATACGTACATATTATATTTTTGGCAGAGCTCCACAAATTCCCTTAGGTTAAAATCGCCCTCCCAATTCCATTTGCCCTTGGGATATTCATGGGTATTCCAAAATACGTAGGTGGCGATTATGGAAAGTCCGGCACTTTTCATTTTTAAGATTTCTTCTTCCCAGTACTCGTGTGGGTAGCGACTGTAATGAAACTCTCCCATGATGGGGAACCATGGTTTTCCGTCCCGTAACAAATACTGATTGTTGGCACCGAACTGATAGGGGGTTCCCGGGTGGTCCCCCAGTTTAAGATCACCACTTTGCACTGGCGCACCTATAGAGGCAGCATCCAACGAATAGCTAGGCTGTTGGGCCATTCCTACCAAGAAGACAAACCACATTGCCAAGGTCCAGATTAGGGTTATCAAGGTTTTTCTAGTTTCCAATTTTGGATTTTTAAAATTCATTAATTGTTTAAAATGGGCAATACGGACATTCTCATTTCAATATTCACGGGTTCCGCACTTTTGTTGCCCCATGTCCTTCTTGCCTGTAATGCTCCCCGAATAATAGGCTCCGTCCCACCGTTTCAGGGCAATTGGTCCCCAAGGCAAGGAAGGAAGGCCCATACCAATGGCATTACCGGACCGGCTTTAACACTATCTTTCATTCTTAACAGTATAGTTACCCACATTGGTCCCATCGTCCCTGATCATTCGTACGTCCAATCCCTTTTCGTCGGCTTTAAATTGGATCAGCGTCCTGTTTCCCGTTTTGGGTCCCCCTCCAATGATAATGGGATAGCTATGGGCCTCCGAAGGAGGATACACCCCATAGCGATGGGTATGGCCCGAGATGACCATGTGTATCCCGTATTTTTCAAAAATGGGATGAAAGAGCTTTCTGCAATGGGTAGTACCGTGCCAGTCGCCCGAATGAAAAGGCGGAATGTGCATGAGTACCACACGGTACCTACAGTTGCTGAACATGGGGTTCTGCAATTCCTGATCCAACCATTTGGCCTGTTGTTCCCGGAAAGCATCAAAGCGAACAATATCCCCATACACAGGGGTCCCATCTTCCTTATCCTCTCCGGAATCCAATACGATCCAGTGTACGGGGCCCTGTTTAAAAGAGAAATAATACTCCTTATTGCGAAAGGTAAAATAGTCCTTAATATTTCTGGCAAATTTGCCCCTGGTCTCGTGGTTGCCCCGAATCATAAGAAACGGTCTTTCACTGGCAAAAAGGACCGTACAGGGGGTTATTAGGTGATCTATTAGCTGTTGCTCGTTGGTTTGATGATCGAACATATCCCCGTTGAGCGCCACAAAATCAAAAGGGAAATCTTTGTTCAGAGCTAGTAGGTCCGAAAAGGAATAGGGCCGGTCATGAATATCATTTAGGATAAGGCAGGAAACCGAATCGGAATCAGGGTCAAGGGTAGTAAATGTTTGTACGTTTCCTGCCAGTGTTTCTCCAAAAACCAGATCATAAGGGTCGAATTTGATAATTTCCCTACTCATTACCCTATAGTTGTAGGTAGTGTTTGACTCAAGCCCGCTTATCCTGATCGTATTAAGCCGATTATTGGCCTGTACAAAACCATCTTCGATAGTCTCCGCTTTAAGCTCAAGTTCGTTTTTTCCGTATTCCACCCAGCTATGTGCCTTGTTGTTGGTAATGAAATGAACGCTTACCGAATTTTCTGTCAGGTCCTGAAGATATGGTGCTGCCGTTATCCTTAATTCCTCCTTGGTTTCCGGAAGCACCATCGCAGTAGTAAGCGGCAAGGAAGCCCCAACTAGGGTGATTTTGGACATATTGCCCATAAACCCCCTTCTACTATTGGGAGTTTGGTCTTTTCTCCTATTGTTTTTGTTTTTGTCCATTGTATGATTGGTTTAAAATTCCCGCCTTTTTTGGAGTTTAAGTGCTACCGTCCTAATTGGTTTTATTTCGGTGAATGGGGTTTTAGCACATAGGGTTGTCCCGCTTTCAGTGTTAATGGGATCTTCCCATCCATAACTTTTACCTTGCCCGATCGCTCCAGCCCTGTCATTCCTACCAGATAAATGTCCAGTTCCCTAAAATATTTCCAGGCCCCAAACAATGTAAAGCGTTTGGATTTTGTCCCGACTGCGCTATAGGCTGCCAAAGTAGGTTCTTCCTTCCAGTCTACCGGAAAAAGCACCGTATTTCCTTCCCGTAAGGGGGTGTTGTTTTGGCGCACCGTACTATCCTTTAGGGAAGTAGTTACCCCTTTGGAAAAAAAGGCGGTCCGTTCGTTTTCCATACCCGTAATGGATTTTCTTTCCAGCCGGTTCAAAAAGAAATATTGAAGACAGTTTAAATAAAATTCCCTAGCAAATTTTTGGTCCCATTGATGGTCATACCCGGTATTCGCAATTGCGATGGGCCATAGGTTTTCGCCGTACATACTGGTCCCGAAAAGAAATCCCAAGCCAAAATCACTGGTCTTGATATCCGGGTTTATCCCGCTTCCAGTGTACACCTTTGCAGGAACGTTGAGATAATCGGCCTGTGTTCTAGCGTTAAAATGCCAGGCATAGGGAACCGATCCGGTCATATAGTCCATCACCCATTCACTGGTAACGTCCAATCCTTTTTTACGCCAGTAGGCCAACGCTTTTTTTTGATATTCGGATTCGGTCACCAAAGATTCGTGATGACCTTTGCTTTCCCTTGCTATCCAAGCATCTATATGGATCGTTCCAGTATTTTTTAGTTCGGGTACTATGGTCAATAAGCTATCGATCCGCTTTTGGGTCCACCCTGACTCCCATTCCTTTTTGTAATTGATCTGATAGGCTTTTTTATTATTGTAATTGCCGATGACCATAAGTTCGCCACCCCTTTGTTTTGAGATCAGACCATCTTTTAGATAGCTGTTCCACAGCGGACTGTCATCATAAGCATCGGTCATGTTTATATGGAGACTCACCGTAGTATGGTACTTTTTGGCCTCTTTGATTAACCATGACAAACTTTCTTCGGCGGTAGCGTCCCCAGCTCTTTTTAGCATCTTATTCACTTTGAAAAAAGCAGGGTACTTGTCATCGTGCCCGTTATATTGCCATCCGACCAGATAAATGACCTTAGGGACCTGAAGGCTAAGCTGATCAGCTTTTTTAATAAGGTCCAATGCGGTTTCAAAATTGCAAAAGACCTTGGACCCCCCTTCCCCATCAGGAATGGATAAGGCCAGTTTCATCACCAGGGTTTGGGAATAATCGTGGTTGAATTTTTGGGATTGGCCCATTGCGGAATGAATTGCAAGGAAAACTCCCAAGAACAACAGGAAATATTTTTTTGCGGACATCATTGGTATAATGATTTTATTAAGGATACTATGAATAAGCTAAAAATAGTAGATCGGCCCGCTCTGTACACGTCATGCGTATTTTATCATTGAAGGGCCGCACTAGTCCGTTGGTGTTTTTTAAAAGGAACGGATTCGGTTCTTTTTAAGGTTATAAATGAATTGCCAGGAACCACGCTAATCCCTGGCAATCATTAACTAACTCCAACTCCAAACTATGGTTTTGTACATCAATAATGATATACCACGATCAATACCCGGTATTTTGATTTAAATTTTTATTCTTGTTCCTTACATTTTCCGGAATCGGCCAAAATTCATAATGGGGCTTATAGACCAGACTAAATGTACCTCCACTGGTAAGGGGCATGTCCTCGTTCAGATCATCGTTGGCGGTACCCCATCTTCGCAGATCAAAATACCTCCAGTTTTCAAAGGCCAATTCAATTCGTCTTTCCCGTCTAATACGTTCGCGCATTTCCACTTTGCTTAGGCCATCGGGCAATACAGGCATATTTATGTCAGGGCGTTGGCGAATGGCATTGATGGCATTGTATATTTCAACGGTAGGGGTATTTTCCATTTCGTTTTTGGCTTCGGCATACATCAGTAGGACATCGGCATATCTAAGGATCACCCAATCCTGATCACTTATAACATTGGAAGCAATATCATTTGTAAAAGGGACTGGCATGAATTTCTTGATAACGTATCCGGTAACGTTGTCGTTGGGGACAAAAATTTCCTTGGCCGATATTCCTTCCCAAGAACCTCCCAATACAATTATGGTCTTATCGAATCTAGGATCCATATTCTGATATTGGTCCACTTGGGATGTTCCTTCACTAGGTAGGGGCCTATCTACTATTTGACCGTTGACATCCTCATAATCCGCA
Source organism: Flavobacteriaceae bacterium (assembly GCA_041392165.1). Taxonomy (GTDB): domain Bacteria; phylum Bacteroidota; class Bacteroidia; order Flavobacteriales; family Flavobacteriaceae; genus Arenibacter. The sequence continues at coordinate 619,466 of JAWKMN010000001.1, read as the reverse complement.
ATAATATCATAATAAGGTTGCGCACCTTGCCAAGCCCCAATGGTTCGGTTTGGTCCCGGGTTGGGATAATTTACGGGGTTGTTCCACTGTATTGAAAATAATATTTCTTCATTGCCGCTCTGCCCGGATTTGATAAAAATGTTGTTGTAGCTGGGAGCGATGCCATGAGGTGTGTTTCCAATCATGGATTCGCCCACCTCCACCACTTTTTCATAATTTTTTACCAAAAGGTAAGCGTGCATTTGCAAGGCCTGGGCACTTCCTTTTACCGCCCTGCCCTGAAATATTTCGTCTGGCAAATGCTGTATGGCAAAATCCAGGTCCTCATTGATTTGGGCCACAATCTTTGCCTGCTGTTCACCTTCCTGCCCGGCAGGGGCATTTCCTATGGGGTTTTCAAGATCTACCTCTGTGGTTAGTACCAAAGGGACGTTTCCATAGGTCCTGGCCAGTTGAAAATAAAAAAACGCCCTTAGGAACCTGGATTCCGCCAAATAACGTTCCTTCTTTTCATCGGCAATAAAATCGGCGGCTTCGACCCTTTCAATAAAATAATTGGCACGTTGGATACCCTTGTAACAATGGGAATATAAATTCCCTACCAATCCATAGGTAGTAGGGTTGATCCCGGAAGTACTAATGGTCTTTGCCCCTACGTAGTCGTGCTGGGTATACCCGTTGTCCGTCATCATGTCCATTTGGGCCGGGGCGTATGGACTGGATCCCCAGGTAAAGGGCCAACTTCCATCAAAAAGATAATCGGTCAGGGTAGAATATACCCCGGTTAGTCCTGTTTCCAATTGGGATTCACTTTTAAAGTAGGAATCCTGTGCAATTTCGGTCAGAGGTTGCTGATCTAAAATGTCATTGTCGCATGCCACAAACAGCACGGCCATTGCGAAAATCCTAATCGTGTTTTTTATAATAGAATTCATAATTTGATCTTTTAAGATTGTTAGAAGGTCATGTTAATGCCCAAGGCAAAAGATTTAACCTGAGGATAGCTTACATAAGAACCGCTTATACCGGTTCTTTCCGGATCCAGGCCAGGGAAGGAACTAAAGGTGGCCACATTGTCCAAGGAGGCGTAAAGCCTTAAATTATCAATGGGCAGACTAAGCTGGTCAACGATCTTATTAAAATTATAGCCAATATTGATATTCTTTATCCTCATAAAGGAGGCGTCCTTTAGGAAATAAGAAGATGTATAGGCCACGCCATTATTTCCGGCACCTCTGCCATCGGCAATATATATTCTTGGTAATGAAGCATCCTGGTTTTCTGGGGTCCATCTGTCTCTCCAGTCCGCAATGGGCGTAGAATTTTGACGGAACGGTTCTATACCCCAACCGGTTACATATATTTTTTGACCTTCTGAACCAAATAGGAATACGGTCAAGTCAAAATTTTTCCAGTTGGCGGACAAATTAAATGAGTAGTTGAGCGAAGGATAGCGTCCGTCCATAATCACCTTATCCTCTTGATTGATCACATTATCCCCATTAATATCCTTTAATCTAACACCTCCGGCGATATTCGCTCCTCCTGCCGGTGTCTGGTCAGGTGCATTTGCCGCTTCTTCCGCACTTCTAAAAATGCCCTCTTGTTGGTACATGAAAAAAGCGTCGTATTCCAAGCCTTCCCTAAGGATGGTCTGCGCATTTATTTGCTCACCGCCAAATTTTACCAACTCGTTTTTATAACCATAAAGGTTTCCTTCAATGGAATAGGTAAAATCATCGCCTACCTTGTCCCGATACCCCAACATCAATTCGTAACCGGTATTCTTCATTACCCCATTGTTTACCGCAGGAGGATTCAATCCAATATATTCCGGTACCTGGCCCTGGCGAAGAATGTCAGAAGTCTTTTTTACATAATAGTCGAACGCTAGGTTAAACTTGTTGCCAAAAAGGGAAGCATCCAATCCTAAATCCACCATGGTGGTGGTTTCCCAGATCAACGAGCTATCCGTCAAGGAGCTTCTGGAAAATCCGGTAAGCGTTTGTCCGTTAATATTATAAGCCGTTGAATTTAAAAGGGTCTGATACGGATAGGGGGTATTGTTGACATTATTTATGTTCTGGTTTCCCAAAGAACCATAGGAGGCCCTTAATTTAAGGTCATCCATCCAAGAAACATTCTTTAGGAACAGCTCATCGGACAATCTCCAAGCGGCAGATCCTGAATAGAACAATCCCCAGCGACTGTCTTCGGGCAAGCGGGAGGTACCGTCGTAACGCATGCTCCCGGCAAGGATATACTTATCCCTGAAACTGTATTTTAAATTGCCATAATAACCTACCAACGACCATTTTTGGGCCCAGCTAAAAGCAGTTGCACCGCTAGTGGAACCTGCGTTTAATTGACGGATGTCATTGGAGGTAAAACCTGTTCTAAAACCAGATAGGAACTGTGTATAATCTATGTCCTGTTGCCTTCCTGCCAGGGCTTCTACCCTATGGTCCTCCGTAAGCTGGTTTACATACCTCAACTGATTGTACACCACAGTATGTGTATTCTTGGTATTGCTTATGGCAACACCATGAGGAGTACCCACGTCCAAATTGCTGACAAAATTGCCCGTTGAATAATCATACTGGGGAACAGTGGGTTTTGCGTCATTTTCATCTGAAAACAGGTAATTTACGCCGACCTTATTTTCAAAATACAGGTTTTTTATGATTTCCCAATCCAAAGCAAAATTAGTCTGGCCATAAAGACCCGTGTTCTTTTTTCGGGTATGCTTTATAATACCGAGAACATGCTTGTTTCCATGTCCAAAACCTGTAGACCCTCTTTCGAAATTGGTTACGGATAAACGACCATCCTTGGTATAGGGAGGAACCATGGGATTTGCCGACAAGGTAGCCAAAAATTGATCTGTGGCGCCTTGTCTAGGCCCTTGACGTTCGTCATAGCGCACTAGATTGTTGAAGGAAACCCTTATCTTATCACTTACTTGGGAGGTTAGATTGATTTGAGAAGTGTATTTTTCATAATCGAACCCCTTAAAAACACCAGGTTGATTGGCATACCCAAGGCTCACATTATAATTGGTCTTTCCTTGGGCACCACTGATGCCAATATATTGGTTCTGTGCATAGGTGGTAACAAATGCGGCATTCATCCAATTATATTGGGGAAACATTTCCATATCCCTGTTCGGGTTGAAATAATTGGCAATATCCGTATCGGTGTAAAAAGGAGTACCTCCGGTGGTATTTCTGGCCGCCTCGTTGTACAGCTTCATATATTCGGCCGGATCGTTGATTACATCGGGAAGTGTAGTTACTTTTTCAATGGATAAGTTACTATTTACGTTAACCGTAAACTTATCCCCGGTGCCCCTCTTGGTGGTCACCACAATAACCCCATTAGCTCCTCGAGACCCATAAATTGCGGCAGAAGCGGCATCTTTAAGAACCGTAATATTATTTATATCATTCGGATTCAAAGAATTAAGCCCCTGGTCGGAAGGTAGGCCATCTATAATAATCAAAGGGTTGTTACCGGCGCTACTAAATGTTCCCGGACCGCGGATCAATAAATTGGTCCCCGTATTGCCCGGTTCTCCGGAGTTTTGCCTTACCTGCAGACCTGGCAACCTACCTTGTAAAAGCTGATCTGCCGTATTTGCAACTCTTTTGTTTATTTCTTTGGAGGAAGTAGTGACCACAGCACTGGTAAGATCCCTTTTTCTTTGGGATTGGTACCCAACCACAATCACTTCGTCCAAACCGGAAGTACTTTCTTCCAACCTAACATCTATCTCTTTTCTGCCGTTCAAGCCTACTTCTTTGGTGGCGTACCCTATATAGGAAATTACCAGAATGGCATTGGCATTGGCAACATCAATTGAAAAATTACCATCAAAATCGGTCTGTGTACCATTTAAAGTACCCTTCTCCACAATACTGGCCCCAGGCAAAGGAACCCCTTGGGCATCCGAAATATTTCCTTGGACACTGTTTTGAAGTACCATTTCGTCCGTGTCGGGAATGGTAGTGATTTGCATCAGTTTAACGGGTTTGTTCCTCTTTTGGGTAAGGATGATCTGTTTGTCCGAAATTTCATAGTCTATGTTGGTATCCTTGAACAAATGGTCTAGAATGCTCCTAATATTCTCTTTTTTGACCTTTACCGTAACTTTTTTATTAAGATCTAAGGAAGTGTTCTCGAAAAAAAACTTAAAATCCGTTTCCTTTTCGATCTTATTGAAGAGAATGGATTCTATGGTCACATCCCTTTCGTCCAAAGAAATCTTGACTTTCTGGGAGTATGTACTGGCACTTATCCTAAACAAACATAAAGTGAGCAATACTAGGGTCAGTTTCATTTTTAAATCGAATTTGGTTGCACCGCCTATGCAACCTTTGTGGTTTTTTTTCATAATTTTACAATGATTTAAAGGTTATTCAGCTTTTTAAATTGAATTTTAAAAATCGGGGAATGCTGGTACCATTTCCCGATTTTGCTTTTGGTAATGATGTCTATTTCATAATGCTATATATTGGGATTATGGATTAATGATAATATGTCTTCCTTCAATGGTATAATTAAAGGAATTAGTCTTTCTAAAGGTCTCTAAGATCTGTTCTACGGTCTCTATATCGAACCTTCCCGTAAACTTCTTTTCTGTAAGGGCAAGATTATTATTGGTGATGACAATATTATAAAACCGCTGTAGTTTCCGTGCAATCGTATTAAAATCCTCATTCTTGAACTGAAGGGCTCCTTTCACCCAGGCCACATGGCCTCCAACATCCACCTGATCTATCCTTACCTCCTTCCCTGTACTCGTAGTGGCCATCTCGTTTGGCTTTAACAGCACGTCCTTTAGGGGATCATACTTTTCTGAATTGCCGAAAACCCCTATACTCCCCTCCACCAGAACTATCTTCGCCTCCGCATCCTCCTTGTAGGCCGACACATTGAACTCCGTGCCGAACACCTGGGTGCTAACATTGTTGGCCCGTACAATAAAGGGGGATCCACTATTTTTGGCTACTTTAAAGTAACCCTCCCCCTCCAGGAACACTTCACGGGGCTCCCCCTCTATAAACTGCACCGGAAACCTAAGCTTGGAGCCCGCATTTAAATGGACATAGGAGTTATCGGAAAGCTTAATGCCAAAAGTTTTGCCATATGGTATATGAAGTGTATTGAACACTTTCGGTAAGTGCCTTCCATCGGAGCCTGTATAATTCAATATCCTGCCATGCTGTTTTGCAAGTCTATTCCCGTTCTTGGCATTAATGTCTATGACCATAGAGTCATTCAAGACCTGAACATCGTCCTCTCCAATGACCAAGGTTATTTCATTTTGATCTATGATTATGGGGTTATCGGAATTAAACCTTAACACCATGGACAATACAAAGACCATCCCGATCAAAACGGCCGCATATTTTAGATAGGGCAAAACTCTATGCTTTTTTGAAGAACCAACCTTGTTTTTCACAATACTCTGCTGGAACCGCTCCAATGCTTTTTTTGTATTGAAAGCGTCATTCCTGTAAAATTCCTGTAGGGTATTCTCGAACAGAATCCTGTTTTCCTTATCCTTTACCCAGTCTGAAAGCCTGCTTGTATCTGCCTTGGAAAGTGTACCCTCCAAATAGCGCCTAATTATATTTTTGATGTTTTTATCCACAGAAATTTATATTGTTTATGATATGACAATCAACTTTTTGAATACCATGCACTTTTTTTAACTTTTTTTAAAAAATATTTTTTAATTTCCCCACATGAAATCGGAAAAACTACCTTTTGTTTATGATGAGGACATCATCATTGAAAAATTACGGCAGGGGGACCGGGACACCTACCGTTTTCTTTTTTCCACCTATTTTAAAATACTCTGTCTCTACACTACAAGTCTTACCAAAAACAAATTCGAGGCGGAGGACATTGTGCAAAACGTATTTCTTACTATTTGGAGAAAGCACGATGAGATCATTGTAAAGACCTCCATAAAAAGCTATCTCTACAAAGCGGCTTATAACATGTTCGTCAACGAGTACAAGAAAAAAAGGAGGGAAGAAACCTTTTTGGACCAAATACATCAAGAAGTGCTGGAAAGTTCCATGGCCGAGGAAGAGGGGAATATAGCACGGAAAATAAGCTGGATCAACCGGGAAATAGAGGACCTTCCCAAAAAGTCAAAGGAAATATTTATTATGAACAAGAAGAGGGGACTCTCCTATAAGGAAATTGCCCTAACATTAAATATTTCTGAAAATACGGTTGAAAGCCATATCTGCAGGGCCCTGAAACGCATTAGGGGAAATGTGCCCAAGCCCTTCTTTTTATCTTGGCACAGCGAAACCCTAAAAATATCAACAAGAAATAAGATTCATTTAAAAGGCCGTCCCAAAACTGGTTGAAACGGCTTTTTTTATGCTTTCATTTGGACAGCTGTCCGGGAATGGTTCTTGAATATTCGAAACTTGCAAAGGCGTCAGAAGTATTGAGACCCTTTTCTTAAGGATTTTATAGGATCATATCTATTAATTGATCAATCCAAAAGCTCTCGGCAGCCAAAGAGAAAGTTCAGGAACATAGGTAAGGATCAATAATACGGTGGTCATTGCCGCCAATAATGGCATTAATGGCTTGATCACTTTTGTAACCGGTACTTGGGCAACACCACTGCCCACAAAGAGCAAGGTACCTACCGGAGGGGTACATACCCCAATGCATAAATTGAGAACGATGACCATCCCAAATTGTACGGGGTGCATCCCCAGGGCCATAACTACCGGCAAAAATATAGGTGTAAAAATAAGTACTGCCGGGGTCATATCCATAAACGTGCCTACCACCAACAAGGTAATGTTTATAAAAAGAAGTACCAATAAAGGATTTTTAACGGATTCCAAAAGAAAGCCAGTTAATGATTGGGGAATGGACTCGAACGAGAACAACCAGGACATGGCCATGGACGTTGAAATTAGGAACATTACTATAGCGGTGGTCTTGGCACTCCGCAAAAGTATTGGCCTAAAATCACTAAACTTTAGCTCCTTGTTTACAAATCCGAGTAGAACGGCATAGACAACTGCTATTGCCGCGGCCTCTGTGGCCGTAAAAATTCCGGCTACAATTCCACCCACTACGATTACCAAGAGGGTAAGGCTTAGAATGGCGTTTTTAAAATCGAGGAACAACTTTTTAAAACTAACCCTTTCTTCCTTTGGCAACCCTTTTTTTCTGGCATAAAAATACACCATCATCATAATGGCGAGCCCGACCAAAATTCCCGGAATATAACCGGCAATAAACAGTGCAGCTACCGAAGCGGTGCCTCCACTGGCCAAAGCAAAAATGATTAAAACGTTGCTAGGTGGTATTAAAAGACCGGTAGTGGAAGAACTAATATTTACGGCAGCACTAAATTCCCTTGGATAACCATCATTGGCCATCTTTTCCGTAAGGGTACTCCCAATGGCCGATGCCGCGGCAATGGCGGAACCCGAAATGGCCCCGAACAACATTGCGGAAATAATATTGACGTAGGCCAACCCCCCTGGCAAACTTCCGATCAACGATTTTGCAAAGTCGATCAAACGATTGGCAATACCTCCCCGGTTCATGATTTCCCCGGCCAGGATAAAGAAGGGAATGGCCAATAAAGCAAAATTATCGATCCCGGTGGTCATTCTCTGACTAACAGTGGTAGTAGCGGGCATATAAGCTATATTGAGCAATAAGGTAATGGTTGTGGATATCCCTATGGCGTAGGCCACAGGCACACCATAGGCCAATAAGCCCATAAAACTAATAAACAATACTAGGATACTTATGGTTTCAATACTCATTGTTATTGGCGTTAAAGGTTATTTTAATGTGGTATACGGAAAAGAAAATGATGATAAGGCCACAAATGGGCACTATGACATAAACATAACCAAGTGGGATCAATAATGCAGGGGACAACTGTCCCAACATTAAAGTGGTATATACCAAATTCCCCCCTCCTATCACCATAATGACCAAGGCGAAAATAGCCATTACCCCTTGGATTACCTTATGTCTTCTTTTTTGCTTGTCGGCCGGAAGTTTGGACAATAAAAAATCCATGGAAAGATGGCCTTCTTTTTGCCCATTAATATAAGCGGCACCCAAAACCGTTAACCAGATCAATGAAAATCTTGCAAACTCTTCGGTAAAAGAACTGGATTGACCCACTATATATCTGGAAACTACCTGCCAAACCACATCCAATACCAAGAGACTGAAAATTAAAACCAATAATCCTTCAATGGCCTTATTTAATATTCTGTACGCTGTCTGCATTATTGATTGTTGATTTGGTCGATTATTATTTTCATTTTTGGATCCTTCATCAATTCTTCCAGGATAGGCTTGGTTTTTTCTACAAAGGGACTTTTATCCGGATTATAGATCTGCACATTGGCCTTTTCCAGGATTTCCATACCTTCCTCTACGGTTTCCTGCCAATAAATTTTTTGCTTTTTTACACTTTCTTTAGCGGCATCCTGCAACCAACCCTTTTCCATATCGTTCAAAGTATCCCAAAACTTGGTACCTACCACTACAACGTCTGGTACCATACTGTGCTGGTCTAGGGTATAAAACTTACAAACTTCATAGTGATTGGAGGTCACAAAGGAAGGAACATTGTTCTCCGCACCATCTACCACCCGTTGTTGTAAGGCGGTATATAGCTCCCCATAGGCCATTGGGGTTGCGGAACCACCTAGATTGTTTACCATGTTCACGGCCATTTGATCGTTCATTACCCTAATTTTTTTACCCTTTAAGTCATCAGGTGTCTTTATAAATCCGTCCAAGGTATAGAAGCTTCTACTTCCGGCATCATAAAAACAAAGACCTCGCAACAAATATTCGCTTCCCCCTTCCAAAAGTTCCTTTCCTATAGGCCCTTCCAATACGCTGAACATATGATCCCTATCCCTGAATAAATAGGGAACTCCCAAGACCCTATATTCCGGAGAAAAACTGGACATGGAGGCCGCACTTACTTTGGTCATGGCCACACTGCCTATCTGCAATAGTTCCAAGACCTCCCGCTCGGTACCCAATTGACCATCCGGAAATATTTTGATCTGTAACTTTCCACCGGATTTTTCATGAAGGGCTTCCTGCATGGCCAAAATTCCTTTATGTACCGGATGTGTTATAGGTAGTGAGTGGGCAAAGAATAAGGTTTTATGATCTGTAATATCTGAACAGGAATATAAGCCTAAACATACCAAAACACCCATTACAACTATTAATTTTCTCCTTTGGAACCTATAAACCTGCATATACATTTATTAAATTGGACGTTAACGTTAACGCAATTGACCTCTATATTTTATTTTCAAACTTTAAAAATACTCTTTTTTTAAAATTTAACAACAATTCACAACAATATTCGCTATTTACCGGCCTATTCATCAATAATTATACCTCTGTTTTACGTATTTATTAATTTGACCCAAACAACATTTCCCTTATGCCTTTTTCCAGGCCATAGAGCTCGGCCATACCAAGGGCCCTTCCGATCAGCGAATACCCCGAATAAAATTCCTCTTGCCTTTTTTTATCGTCCAACAATACATGTCCATGGTCTGGCCTGACGGGGATAGCCACTTCCCCATTTCCGCTTTCATGCCTTCTTTGTTGCTCCTTGACAATTTCCAGCATTATCTTGGGCATGGATATGGATCCCTCCAAATGGGCAGCTTCGTAAAAGCTACCGTTTTCTTCCCTAGATACGTTTCTAAGATGTAAGAAATGTATTTGCGGTCCAAAATCTCTGATCATTTTAAGAAGGTCGTTGGAGTCTACCGCGCCCAAAGAACCCGAACAAAATGTTAATCCGTTACTTGGGGACGGAACGCAGTCCAAAATATATTTTAAATCCTCATAGGCCGAGGCAATACGCGGAATTCCAAAAACGGGAAACGGCGGATCATCCGGATGAAGGGCCATTTTTATGCCCAATTTTTCGGCGACCGGAATTACCTCCCTTAAAAAGTAAGCCAGATTTTCCCTAAGTACCGGTTTTTCTATTTTACCAACTTCCTCCAAGGTGGCCTTAAAATCAGAAAGTGGAATAGCTTCCTTGGAACCGGGCATCCCTGCCAGTATAGCATTTTTTAGATCAACACGCCCTCGTTCGTCCAAGTCATCATAATACTTTTCAGCCTTATGGACCATTTCATCACTATATATCCCTGTCGCCCTATTTCTTTGTAAAATGAACAAATCAAATGCGGCAATGGCCACGGGGTCGTACAATAAACTTATGGCCCCGGTTGGAAGTACATAATTTAAATTGGTACGGGTCCAATCTATCAACTGCATAAAATTATAGCAGACCACCCTAATGTTGTTTTCTGCCAAATTCTTAAGGGTATCAATATAATTCCGTATATAGAGGTCCCTTTCCGGAAGACCATATTTAATGGCTTTGTGTATATTAACACTTTCCACTACGGACCATTCCAGGCCATTGGACTCTATTTCCTTCCGAACCCCCCTGATAACTTCAGAAGACCAGACCTCTCCAATAGGTACTTGATGGCATGCCGTAACCACACCATCTACACCTAACTCCTTAATATCCTTTAGGGACACTCCAAAACCGGGCCCGAACCACCTAAGGGTTCTTTTTAAATATTGCATAGATCACACTCCAGAAAATGAACTGAACCCACCGTCTATATCATAGATAGTGCCTGTAACAAATGAAGAAGCATCACTTAACAGATAATGTACCATTCCATTAAGCTCAGAGGCATCCCCAAAACGTCCCATGGGAGTATTGGAAATAATTTTCTCTCCCCTGTCCGTAAAAGTACCGTCCTCATTGGTCAATAGCCTTCTATTTTGATTGCCAATAAAAAACCCGGGTGCAATGGCATTCACTCGTATCTTGTCGCTAAATTTGTAGGCCAGCTCATGGGCCATCCACTTGGTGAAGATATCCACGCCTGCCTTGGCCATGGAATAGCCCAACACTCTTGAAATGGTCTGTTTGGCCGCCATGGAAGATATATTCACTATAGACCCAAAACCTTGTTTCGCCATAATTTCGCTTAAGATTATGGTCGGGATTACGGTGCCGAACAAATTTATGCCCACTACTTTCTGGGTATCCCCAAGTTCAATATCGTATATGGTCTGATCCGGTTTTAAAGTAGCCCCCGGAATGTTTCCCCCGGCCAAATTTACCAGTCCGTCCAATCTTTTAAACTTGGTTATTATCGTGTTCTTCAAATCCGTTAATTGCTTTTCGTCCATCACATCCAAAACGAACGAATAGGCACTGTTGGGAGCAATTGCATTAAGCTCCTTGCTCTTATCCTCCAGTTTGTCCAAGGACCTGCCCAATAGCAATACCTTGGCTCCGTTTTCCACAAGATATTTGGCAATTGACCCACCTAAAGTACCAGTGGCACCGGATAGGGCATAAATTTTATTCTCAATCGAAAAAAGCTCACTCATCAATTCTAATTTTATAATTCTGGTTCATTAAAGTCCAAATATAGCACAAGGGCTCCATAATCAACATAATATCCAATATTTACCTTAGGTCCATTCCGCAAAAGTTAGCGAAACGCAATAAAAAAATTTTTGAGACCAACTATCCCCGAGGCAGGCCCTACCAGCCGACAAAGGTGGACCGGTTCTACCCTCGAATCGGATAATCCTTAGATCAAAAAAAGTGCATGCCTTATTTCTTGGCCATTTTATAGCCCTCTATGGTGGTATAATACTTGGCAATCATATTGGGCACCTCCCAGTTGGGCAATTTACCCTCTTCCAAATACTGCAAATAATTCTGGGTCACTTGGGCAAAATGTGCCTCATGGCCAATCTTAAATTCATCCGGGATATTGATCTTCCATGTATCCCCCTCCACTTTTTCTGCTTTGGTTCCTGGAAATTTGGGATTAATATGTTGCTCAATGGCCTTGGTCACTACATTATCAAAATTTTCCCCGCCTTTGGATTTGATGTAGAGGGTAGGCTTATAATTTTCTTCTGCGCCCTGTTTAATAACAAGGTCGCTTTTAGTTCCCCTCATGATACTATAATGGGTATCCCCGGTACCTTCGGGCGCTTCATAATTCCATATCACGGAAACCTTGGCATACTTTCCCTTAATTTTATACACCATTTCCCCATTGCAGTACACCTTAAGTTTATCACCATCCAAATCCTTTTGAAGGTAATCCGGAAAACTGTCCAAACCGGTAACCCTTTTAAACTCTTCCAATGTCAATATTGTTGGCCAACGTTTGGCCTTGACCATTTCTATGTCCGTGCGATTAATAATTTCGTCCGGAAAAAGTTCCCATTGTACTAAATCTACCAGGTGGGTAGTTACATCCACAATACCTTCCCCCTCTTCGTTCACATCAAAGAACCAGGCCGGTCTAACCAATGGTTGTCCGGAAACATACTTGAAAAAATGGTGCACACTTTCCTTAATGATTACAGGTTCTTCCGGGCTTCCTTCCAATATTTGTCCAAACACATCGGGCAACATGGAAAACTGCCTTTGCATGCCGGTGGTAACCTCAAAACGCTCTGTCATAATATCGTATATCATGACCCCTTTTTCCCCTGCAATTTGGAAGGCCTCCTCCAATTTCCGGAATCCCTCCGGATTTATTACCAATGGTTTATCAGCATACACGTTCAATCCGGCTTTCACCGCAGCTAAAATATAATCTATCTTTTTGGAGTTCTTACCTGCCACTACCATAACGTTGCCAGGTTTTTGGGCAATCATTTTTTCCAAATAATCGGCCCCAAAATAAGTATCCACATTCCAATTCGTAGGATTTTCGGACCTAGAATTATAGGATTCTATTTTGTTTAAAAAATCCTTCACCTCAGGTCCTTCGGGGGCAAAAACATAGATGGTGGAATCTACGCCCTTGTACATAGTTTTTTGGACCAGGGCAGCGTGAAAATGTCCCGGATCCAATGTCATTAGTCTCACTTGATCCTGATTATCGTCCATATTGGATATTGTCTCTTTTTTACTTTCCCCGCAACCTAAACATAAGATTATCAATAGGGCTACTATACTATACTTCATGTACTGAATTTTTTTCGATAATAATAAGCCCTCCATTGTTCAATCTATTTTTGACCAAAGGAGGGATTATTTAAACATGATAAATATATAACTTGTTTCCTAAACTTTCACAAAATCGGTTCCATAAGGTTTTCTCTGGTCCCTGTGCAACATGGCGTTGGCTTCATCGTCATTGACAAACATTTCCTTCTCGTTGTCCCATTCCAATTTTCTATCGAATTGCATGGCAATATCACTGATCAAACAAGTTACACAGGCCTTATGTCCTTTTTCTATAGGTGAAATGGGTGCCTTTCTTGTTTTAATGCAATCCAACCAGTTGCCATGCTGATCATCGATTTTCTCCAAATGGATTTCGTTCTCCCCAATTACCGATTCCAATATTTTGGGATCGGAAGCATTTAGGGCCTTACTGCTCTTTTCCTTATCTACAGGATCGGAAGCTGAAGCCTGATAGGCCCCACGAGAAACAAAAATCCATCCGTCCGTACCTTCATAGCGTATTCCATTGGTATAACCTCCACTGGTATAGACCGTAATTCCGTTGTCGTATTCGTGTTTCACAAAGAAATCACCATGTACGTTCCATAGCCCGGACTTTGGAAACTCGGCCAAAGCCTCTACGGATTTAGGCCCTGTCAGCTCGGTATCCATTCCCCATGCGGCGGAATCATAATGGTGCTGCCCCCAACCGGTGATCATACCTGCGCCGTAACTTCTTAGCCTAAGCCATCCCGGTCTACTATATCCCTGTTGGGGGTGTACCCCGATTTCGGTATAGGGTACCTCCGGGGTAGATCCCAACCACATATCAAAATTTAGGTTGGACGGAACCGGCATGGGAGCTGCTTCAGGTCCGCTTGGGTCTCCCGGAAGGCCTATCTTGACCGTATGTATCTTACCTATACGACCATTTCTGACCAACTCGGCCGCGATCCTAAATTGTGGCATAGCCCTTTGTTGGGTTCCTACCTGAAGGACAACACCCGTTTTTTGAACGGCATCCCTTAATTGCTGACCTTCCTTGACCGTAAGGGAAGTGGGCTTCTGCAAATAAATATCCTTGCCGGCCAGGGCGGCTTCCATGGCAGGTTGGGAATGCCAATGGTCCGGAGTACTGATTACCACCGCATCTATATCCTTATTGAGCAACATCTCACGATAATCATCGTAGATCTTGGTGTCCATATATTTCTCCTTTCCGGTTTTCTCCTTATAAAAGCCATCCACTAAAACTTTGGCATCCTTGGCCCTATTGGAATCAAGATCGCACACTGCCACAAAACGGGACTGATCGAATCTTATAGTATCGTGAATATCATGATCTCGGGCAATTCGTCCACAACCAATCTGTCCTATATTGATCTTGTTACTGGGTGCATTTTTTCCAAATACACTTGCGGGAACTATGGTTGGAAATCCAACCACGGCAGCAGTGGTCAACAAGGAGTTATTAATGAATTTTCTTCTTTGCATCTTGTTCTGATTTTATTGTATTTACTTATATGATTAAAACCCCGGGTATTTGTCCCGGCCTTCCATTTACTCGATAATCGACATTTAAATGCTCCGACGCTTGGGTCGAAATCAAACTTGAATTTCCTTTCAATGCCTCGTGGGCTTGCCCCAAGGTAGTTTACTCTTTTTCTATCTTGGGTATGGTTGCAAAACTTTTCCAATAGGATTCCGCTTCCTGGACCGTAAGCTTCCCCTCAAAAACCACCATCCTATATTTTAGGCGATAGTCTTTATTCGGTTCAATTTTCCATTCTTCATGCCGAATGGGGCAAAACTCAAAAAACATATCCCCCCTTCCCCCGTTGCCATCAATGGGCCAGACCCTCATGGGTTCCGGATGGGATTTATTCTCCGGGTAACTTAAAAACAGTACGCCATTGGTTCCACTACCATCGGCCGATGCTCCGCTAACCATACACCATCGGGCATTGGTCCCATCGGCTGTAAGTCGATCATCCCCTTCGGAAGTCAGCACGGAACAATTGTCCCTGTGCCATCGTTCGGTAAACCGCATGCCCAGTCCACCACCATATCTATAGGCCTCAAAAAGGATACCATTTTCCAATGGTGAATTAAATTGGGAGGTATAGTCTACCATATATCTGTCCGGGCGACCCAGGTCCCATACCTTCACCTCCAGATTTTCATTTATGGCAATTTGCCCATCCTCTAAGGCCTGTAGACGTATATGCTCTTGATATGCACTAAAGCCCCCATAGACCGGCCCGGAAAAAACATCGTTAAAATCCTTAAAAAGTACAGTACCCTGTCGCTCCACCAAATTCCAAAAATCCACCCGTTCACCGGCTATCCGGGTATGGGTCCACGGGCCCCATATACCATAGTGATGATAATGGTCAGGGGGCTGAATACGGCTAAGGGTATCCCCAGCAGGAGATAACAGAGGATGGATATAGCCCGATTTTCGGAAAATGGAATCCACACCCTTCGGGGGATAGGTCATTCCATATCTGTAGGTGAGTACGGGCATGTTATCCTTCAACAATTGAAGGTTTCCACTGGTCTTTTTTATTGTTATCCCTTTGGAATCCCTTGTATCCCCCACTGCTCTTACAAGACTATATTCGGCGGTATTTTCAAGGGTATGGATAAACGAGAGGGATTTTCCCTTGTCCCCTATCTGGAACGGAACATTACCACCCTCATAGGTCAAGGTCAAATTATCCTCCCAACCCCTATCCACAATTCCCAGGCTCTCCAAATCCACTGATACTGGAGAGGCTTGGGTAATTCCATCATCCAACACCAATTTAAATTTACGCTCCTCTTTGCCTTTACAGGACAGAATGAGAATTAAAAAAAATCCGAGGAATATATGTTTCATTATTTTAGTTTGAACGATGGAATTTACAAAAAACTAATTAACTCGATTTTACTATAAATCTTCAGGTATGGTCGTTAGTGGCGGTATATTATTTTCAGCCCCTGGATAGCCCTCGTTCTGATTTATTACTCCCTGGGTATTGGCATTGATCGCGGAAGCGGGTATTGGCCACAGCACATGATAAGGGCTCATGGTATATTCATCCCCGTGAATGGTCTTTACCCCTTTGTTATAAAAGTCTGTAACCTCCATTATACGGTCGTACCAAAAGTTCTCTGTAGAGAAATTGGACAGACTATAGGTCTTACCATTGTAAGCTGGTTTGCCGGTCTTTGCAAAAATAAAGGCAATACGGGTAAGTTCTGTTTTTCTTCCTTCCTCATAATATAGTTCTCGGGCACGTTCATCCAAAATATAATCAATATCCACATCGGCTGCAGTAATCTCATCGGCCTCTGCCCTTCTCCTAACTACATTGATATCATCTGCTGCAAGTCCTAAATTTCCTTTCCAAAAGTAAGCCTCCGCGCGGAGCAAATAAGTCTCTGCAACCCGGTACACGTACCAATCCCCATGGCCTCCTTGGGGTTTCACATTTAAGGGATCCGGAACAAAAAATTTATAGTGCGGAAAACCGTACCAGTTTCTAATGGTATCTGAACAAAGGGGTGTACCATTGGGCAAATAAAGCTCTAGATTTTTCCCATAGTAGGGATTGCCGGAACTTTGCAAACTAGGAGCATTGTATACCAGATCTTCCATGTCGTACCAGTTGCCCAACTTATGGCGTTGATCATTATTGGCATTCTTCCAAATTTCCTTGGTACTATAATATGTACCCCTATTTCTACCAATTCCCCTACCGATAGCGGTAACTTGATCAATATCTATTCCTGGAGCATCGGACATTCCATTTTGTCCATCTGGGGTGTTTATAAAGCGCCACCATAATGGGACCGCCTGTCTTTGAATACTGGTACCTCCGGAAAAGTCGCCATTGTTTTCATAGCCCAACCTATCTATAACGACCAGAATCCCTTCGGTATTTCCAGGAATACTTTTGTTTTCCACACGGTGAAGATCCCAGGTAACATCCTTTGCAGCGTTGCCGGCATCAATTCCAAACCTGTTCGTTGTTAGGGTATGCGTACCGCCATTGATAATTTGGGTTGAAGAGGCAATGGCTTCATCAAAATCACCGAGGGCCAAATTCACTTTTGTCAATAAGTGCAATACTGCATCTTTATTGATATCCCCATTGTTCGCCACGGCATTCACCATGGGTACCGCCATATTAAGGTCTTCCTGCATTTTTCTAAGGATGGTCTCCCTGGCCGTGGTAACAAAGTCCAATCGGGCAGAGGTAATCTCTTCCAAAATTAAGGGAACATCACCAAATTGCTGGGTCAACCTATAATACCTATAAGCCCTATGAAACAAGGCCCGTCCCAAAATGTCATTTCTTTGGGCGGCGCTTTCAAAGGTAGCATCATCCAATCTTCCAATTACGGTATTAGCATATTTTATGCCCTTATAAAACTCCTCCCAGAACCAGCCTATACGATTAAAGTTTGCACTGTTTAGGTTGGCATCGGGCAAGATCAACAAATTTAAATCTTGAGCAGGACCTGATTTGTCGGTTGTCCCTTCCACTGAAACCTCCGAAAATATATTCTCGGTAATCATGGGCGCACCATCACCATAAAATTCGGCGCGTAAGTTCCTCATGGCCTGGGATAACAAACTGTTCAATCCCTCTGGTGTATCCAAGGCATTACTTGGTGTAAAGAAAGACTGCGGATCAGCATCCAAAAACTCCTCCTCACAGCTTGTGAAACACAAGGCTACAATAAAGGTAAAGCTTAACAAGGCTTTTCTATAGTTATATATTAAATTTCTCATCATTATTATTTTTTTATTAAAGACTTAAATCAATTCCAAAAGTGAAAAACCTTGGGGTAGGCAAACTCGCATCCGTATCGAAATTACCTTGATCATTTAAATTTCTTCCATCTATATTGGTAGGTTCTGGATCATAAAAGTCCCAATGTGGCGCATAAACCGCTACATTTCTAGCGTTAACATACAGCCTAAGGCTTTGCAACGACAACTTTTCAAGAAACGGTTTTGGAAATCTATATGCCACTGTTATATTGTTCAGCCTAATAAATGAAGCATCCCGCCATATGGTAAAATTGGAACTGCCATCACTGGAAAATAAGCGCGCATAATCGTTAATAGGATTATCCGGGGTCCAGAATGGAGTTTGAATGGAATTGGTCCTATCTATAAAACCGTTCCTGTTTTTGGCTTCGTTAAATACCCTTTTTTGCCCCCAGTTGGAATAGACTTCAAAAGAAAAATCAAAATTCTTCAACATAGTAAACCTATTGGACATGGCCCAACTAAACCTAGGAGATCTATGTCCCTGAAAAACATTGTCCTCTACGGTAAAATCTCCACTATTATCTACATCCCTAATTTTCCAATCTCCAGGAAACACCCCATATTCGGCAGCTTGCGCCGCTTCATTGGTCTGCCAGATGCCGATGGCTTCCTGGCCCCAAATTACGTCTGTGGCCTCACCAATAAAACGCTGGTTTGTTAGATCGTCCAGTTCCTTTCCGTCTTCCCCGATATCCCCATATAATTTCCTAATCTTGTTTCTGTTTAAGGAAAAATTAAAATTGGTATTCCATTGAAAATTTTCTTTATTGATATTTTGGGTGGCCAAAGTAAATTCCAGGCCCTTGTTTTCTATTTCTCCCAAATTGGTAGTTACGTTATTAAACCCGATAATATTTGGCAACTGTCTGGTCACTATCAAATCATTGGTGATATTTTGGTAAGCTTCAATGGACCCCTCAAGTACCCCATTGGCCAAGCTAAAGTCCAACCCTAAATTGGTAGCCTTGGTACGCTCCCATCTCAACTCCGTATTTTCTTGGGTTCCGTTATCAAAGGTGGGCACTGTTATTACATTGCCACCTGCATCCACGTTTAAATATTTGTTGGCACCAAGTCTGGATAAGGCGGTAAACCTACCTATGTCCCTATTGCCATTTTCCCCATAGGATAATCTTAGCTTAAGGAAATTAACAAAATCCGATTGAAAAAAAGATTCATTGGAAATGGTCCAAGCACCTGCTATGGAAGGAAAATATGCCCTTTTATTATTGGTCCCAAAGGCCGAGTAACCATCCCTTCGCATGGTCATGGTCAAAAGATAACGGGAATCATAATTATAATTTAGTCGGGTCATTATAGCATCCCCAGTACTTGTTACATCCTCACTATCCACAGTCTGTACAGTACCCAATTCCAAGGCACTATAACCCAGAGCATCGCTAGGCTCAAAAGTATTTGCCCTGGATCTGGTAAAATAGCTCTGATATTTTTCCCCGTACACCAAAAACATCAAATTAAAGGAGTGTTTGTCTATGGTCTTGTCCCAACGCAAAATATTATCCAACTGCCATTCATTGATCTTTGTCACCCTTCTTTCGGCCGATCCAACTACATTTTGTGGACTAGCCGCAGCGGCATGGTTATAATATTCCTGAAATTCCAAACGGTTGGTATAACCCACTTCATAAGAAAAGCCCAATGGTAATTTTAATTTTGCATACACCCTGGAATTGAAGGTATGGTCCAAATCTATACGATCGTTAAATTTTTGGGCCAGAAAGGCATTTACAGCCCCTGCACCATTATCATCCTGCGGACTTAGCCGTATATTACCATCGTCATCGAATTCGGAACCCCAGGGAGAAGATCTTTCAATCTGACCTCGATCTGCGGCAATAAAACCTTCATTGCGCTTGGCAAATTGGGTGTTCATGCCAACCGTTAACCAATCTGTAATTTTAGCATCGAGGTTCAGCCTAGATCTTAAGGCCTCAAACTTTTCTCCATTAACAATGCCCTCATTGGAGGTCCTACCAATGGACCAATAGTAATTTAACCCCCCATTACGTCCGGAAATACTGGTGTTGATATCGTTTCGAAAACCGGTCTGCATTATCCGGTCATACCAATTAATAGAGTTCCCGGCCAAATAATTTTCAATTTCCACATCCTGAAATCCAATCCTGTTCAACCATGCCCTGGTTGGGTCGCCGGCCGATCCATCATAAGCCAACCACTGATCCAAGGTAACCCCTGATGGCAGGTTATTGGGGTTGTCATATCTTCCCGGATTGTCTATAGTGTTCTGTGGGTTGATACTTTTGAACACCTCGGTTCTCCAGTCCACATAACCTTGGGCATCATAAGGGCGTTCCTTATAGGCATCCGTTGCCATACCCACACTTGTATTGATATTGATGGTGGGTTTATCGCTCCCACCTCTTTTTGTGGTGACCAAAATTACACCGCTGGCCCCTCTGGCCCCATAAACAGCAGCGGAACTGGCATCTTTCATAACATCCAGTTTATCAATATCGGAAGGAGCAATATCGGAAAGATCCCCATTATAGATCATTCCATCCACTACGATCAAAGGACTGGAACCTGCACTAAGACTATTATTACCCCGAATCCTGATCTGACTGGTACCTTTTGGGGAGGGAGAAAGCCCAATACTGAGACCGGCCACATTGCCCCGTAACACATCGGTCACCGAATTGGTGGATTGGTCGGAAAGTGCCGCCGCATCCACTTGGGAAATTGCACCGGTAAGATCTTTCTTTTTTACCGCACCATAACCTACCAAAACCACCTCGTCCAAGGTAGAAGCAGTGGACTGCATGGTTACGTTGACTACCGAGACCCCATTTATTGGTACTTCCTGAGCCTCGAAACCAACATAACTAATGCTCAATATAGCATTAGGGCCGGCCACCTCAAAACTAAAATTTCCATCAAAATCCGAAACCACACCGTTGGTAGTTCCTTTCTCAACTATGGATGCCCCAGGCAACGGAAGGCCCGTGTCATCAATCACAGAGCCCGAAACCACAAAGCCATTTTGCCCATAGACAGAAGTTGAAATTAAAGTGCACAGTAGCATCATAAGTAACAAAGCCCCGCACCTCGCTTTTTTAAATAAATTTCTCATACATAAATGTTTAAAGTTGGTTAGTTATAGATTTTTGGTCACGAGCAAAAAATCTTGGTTCGTGATTACAATCGTGACAAATCTAAATAATTGCATTTTATTACGCAACCGATTGCATAAATATATTCGCAATTTTTAATTAAAAAAATGTATTTTATATTAAAAATGATATAAAATACGGGTTATTGTGTAATTGTAAAAAGTAATAAATAATAATATTTCTATAATTATAATTTATTCGTAATATTGTTGCAGTATTAGTGCAACAATATTGTAATGGGCAAAAGAATAACCATTTATGATTTGGCCAAGACCCTTGGTATTTCGGCCGGAACCGTAAGCAGGAGTCTCAACGACCACCCTTCCATAAGTCCAAAAACCAAGGAAAGGGTTATCTCCATGGCCAATGAATTGGGCTATAAAACCAACAAATTTGCAGTAAACCTCAGCAAACAAAAATCGAATACCATAGGGGTCATCGTCCCCAAATTAAATTCCATCTTTATGTCCACCGTATTGGCGGGGATCGAAAAAATAGCCAACGAGGCCGGCTATAATTTGATCATTAGCCAATCTCTGGAATCCATGGAAAAAGAAAAGATAAACGCAAAGACCCTCTACGATAGTGGAGTGGATGCCCTCTTGGTATCCTTAGCTTACGATACTTCGAATTTTGACCATTTTGCCCATTACATCCGGAACAAAATACCCCTCATTTTTATTGATAGGGTTCACAATTTACCCAATTGTTCCACCATAATAATCAACAATAGGCTGGCCGGTTTTGAAGCTACGAAACATTTGTTGGCCCAAGGCTGTAAAAACCTGCTTTACATAGGAGGCAACCTAAAACGTAACGTATATCTGGACAGGCAGCAAGGATTTAGGGAAGCTCTTGAAAAACACCAAATGGATTACGACAAGGCCCATTTCCTGGAAAGTGATCTAAGTCCGGATGATGTGGATACTGTAATAAAACATATAGGAAAATTCAAAAATCCGATAGACGGACTTTTCGTAGCAAGTGATAACTTTGCCGTACATATTATTAAGGCTTTAAAAAAAAGAGAATTATAAAATTCCGCAGGATATAAAAATAGTAGGCTTTAACAATGACCCGATATCGGATTTGGTTACCCCCACTTTAACCACCATTGATTACCCCGGATACGAAATGGGTATTTTGGCAGGGCAAAGCATTATTAGCCACTTAAATGGAGGCATTAATTTACAGCCCACCAATGCCATCACCCTAAGGCATAAATTAATCATCAGAGAATCGACACTTAAATAAATACGAACAATGAACAAAGTAATTTACACCCTAATTACCATCCTTTTTATAGGAACACTTTCCGCCCAGGGACTTCAGGAATTCCCAATAACGGAGCAATGGCTGGCCAAAATTGAATCTTCGGCGCCATCCGCACCCAGAATTAAGACCGATGTGAAAAAAATAATGGTTTTTTCCCAGCACACAGGATTTTACCATTGGACCATTCCCCACAATGATGAAATGTTGAAAATTTTAGCCACCAAATCGGGTGCCTTTGAGATTACCATTGCCAGGGACATAAATAGTTTTGAGAAAAAGAATTTAAAGCAATATGATGCCGTAATCCTGAACAATTCCAATCCGTCAGGGCCTAAACGCGACCTATTTTGGGACCTCCTCAAGAAAAATTCCAATCTCAACGATCAAAGGATTGCCGAATTGGCTGCGCAATACGAAAAGACCCTGATGGACTACGTATCCAAAGGGGGCGGACTAATGATACTACATGGGGCCATTACCGTACAGAACAACTCCATGGAGTTCAGCAAGATGGTCGGCGGCAGCTTTGACTACCACCCCAAACAACAAAAAATGCATTTAAAGGAGGTAAATAAGGACCACCCTATGGTACAAGCCTTTAAAGGAAAAGGCTTTACCCATGTGGACGAGCCCTATTTCTTTAAAAATGCCTATTCCGATTACAATTTTAGACCGCTACTGTACATAGAAGCGGACAAGCTTGAAGGCCTTAAGAAGGAAGTCAGTGACAATACCATATACGTATCATGGATAAAACGCCATGGAAAGGGCAGGGTATTTTACACCTCTCCATCCCACAATGCCCAAAGTATGGACAATCCGGAATTGTTGCAGTTCTTTTTGGATGGCATGCAATATGTAGTGGGCGATTTAAAATGTGATGATAGTCCTATCGGGGTAAATTAGTAGTCAGGAACTTGTTAAAAGTTGAAAGTTATAATGTTGAAAGTTCAGCTTAGTATTGAGTACATAGTATTGAGATTGAAGAGTATTCAGTAGGCAGTGGCAGTTGGTAGGGAAAAAGTTTCAGGTTTCAGGTTTCAGGTTTCAGGTTTAATGTTGAAAGTTATAAAGTTTAAAGTGAGTCTAATGCTAAATTCTAGTATCAAAAATCTAGTATCTAACTTCTAGAATCCAGCATCTCATTTCTAATATCTCAATCCTAACATCTAGCATCTAATATCTCTTGCTTACGGCTTATTAAAATCAAAATAGTTCTTGGCGTTGTAATAGGATATATCGGATACTATTTGTCCCAATAATTTTTCGTCCGATGGCAACTCGCCGTTAACAACATCATTGCCGATAAGGTTACATAAAATCCTTCTAAAATATTCATGCCTTGGAAAGGATAAAAAGCTCCTGGAATCCGTCAGCATTCCCACGAAACAGCTTAAAAGTCCCATATTGGACAACGCATTCATTTGCTTTTCCATACCGTCTTTCTGATCCAAAAACCACCATCCCGATCCAAATTGCACCTTTCCTTTAACGCTGCCATCGTTAAAATTGCCCACCATGGTCGCTATCACTTCATTGTCGGCAGGGTTAAGGTTATAGATTATGGTCTTGGCCAATTGATCTGTTCCATCCAATTCGTTTAAGAAAGCACCCAATGCCCGCGCCTGGGAAAAATCGCCTATGGAATCGAACCCCGTATCTGGACCCAATTGGGACAACAGCCTTTTGTTATTGTCCCGGATGGCCCCAATATGGAATTGCTGCACCCATCCTTTTCTGTGATAGCACCTTCCCAAAAATAACAATACCTGTGCCTTAAAATAGTGGACCTCTTGCTCTGAAATAGCCTGGCCATCCATTACTTTTTTAAATAAATTTTCCGCATTAAAGGTACCCTCCCTGAAATAATATAATTGTTCCAACCCATGATCGGACAGCCTACCTCCCTGTTCATGGAAATAGTCGATACGATTTTCCAAAGCTGCCAACAAATCCTGATACGATGTAATATTAATGTTGGATGCCCGGCCTAATTTTTCTAAATAGCCTACATAAGCTGACCCCTGCTCTATGGCAAACGTCTTATCGGGTCTAAAGGTTGGAAAAACTTTTGGCGAAATCCCTTCTTGCTTAATGTTTTTGTGAAATTGAAGGGGATCTACAGCTTCATCCGTTGTACATAGGGACTCCACTTTTTGCTGCTGCAATAACCCTACTGTATTGTGGGATGCTTGCTGAAGCATTTCCGAAGCCCGTTCATATATCTCCTCCGCATTATCCGGCCCCAACAACTCCTTCACCCCAAAATAACGCTGCAGTTCCAAATGGGTCCAATGGTACAAAGGATTTCTAACGGTATAAGGTACCGTTTCTGCCCATTTAAGAAACTTCTCTTTGTCTGTGGCATTCCCGGTAATATAGTGTTCATTTATCCCAAATGCACGCATGGCACGCCATTTATAATGATCCCCGGCCAACCAGACCTGACTTATATTCTCAAACATCCGGTTCGCATAAATTTCCTGTGGAGGTAAATGATTGTGATAATCAATTATGGGCAACTCCTTGGCATAATTGTGATATAATGTTTTTGCAAAGTCGCTCTGCAAAAGAAAATCATCATTTATAAAAGTCTTCATCCTACTACCGTAATTTAATTTCTTAATCTAACCGTTTTACATTGGGAAATAGATACACTATTCAAGATTATTTTCCAATTTGTTCGTTCAATTCCTTTTCGGTATATTCCATACCGTCTTTAGACAAAACTCCCCTTAATTCCTTTATTTTCTCCGGTCCCAAGCCTTTGGAATCAACAGAAAACGCATTGGTAACATACGATATTATATCTGATATATCCTTATCGGTAAGATCCTTATTATACCTAAGTCCGGGCATTTGATGGCCCTTGTCATATATTTCCCCATTTATAAGCAAGGGTCCTTTAAGACCGTGGAGTATAATGAGCCCCAATTGTTCCGAATGGTCCGTAATATACTTGGATCCTACTAGCGGCGGTGCCAATCCGCGGATACCCTCTCCGCTGGTGGAATGGCAGGAAGCACAAATCTGTCTAAAAAGTATGGCCCCATTGGTCCTGGAATCTGCCCTTGCAACCTTGGTAGAATAAATATAATTGGGGTTATCATTTTTTTTCCGTTCCAAACTTGCCGTCGTCAATTGGTATAGGTCCGTATTTTTTAAATTGTCCATCCTATCCATCTGCATCTCCATAGCGGACATAATTTTTTCAGAACCACTTAAGATGGCCTCTTGAACTATAATATCATCCTTGTATTTATGGGACAAATCATAAATATACGGAAAAAACACTTCTTGATCATACTTGGCCCATATCCCCAATGTTGAAGAAAGATATAGATCCAACATAGGTTCGTTCCTGTCCAATAGCTCTGTAAAAAGAACTATTGCTTGGGAAACATTTTTCCCAGAGGCATATTCCTCCATAAGCACAATGGCATGCGATGTGGCTTCCGTACCACCACTTTGGGCCAATTGCACCAGAAAATCGAAGGAAAGGGCATCCATGCCCTTTAAGGCATAGAGGGCGTGCATTTGTGCCCATGGGCTTTTATTGTCCAAAGCCATTTTTTTAAGTTCGGGCAAAACACCCCTGTCATTTTTATTGATCAAAAGTTGCTGTGCCCTATCACGCATCCAACCGTTGGAATCCTTCAATGACGCCACCAATTGCAATGCGGATAAAGTCTCCAGGTCTGTAACCTCCCTAGCCCTATTGTCCTTACTTCTAACCCTTAATATGCGCCCATAGTCCAGTATGGTATCCAATTTTTTTTCGGCCGATAACTTCTTTAAATAAGGGCTCAAAAATGCATAATGCTGAATTACGCCCCGGTGCATATCTACCACATACATGTTGCCATCGGGTCCGTTGGACAGATTTACCGGCCGGAAACCTTCATCCGTAGAAGCTATGAATTCCTTTCCCTGCCAAGCTTGTTGGGCCGCTACACGATTCCCGTGAAAGGATAGGATATTTCGCTTTATCAAATTGGCCTCAGGTACGCAAACAAATACATTTTGATCATAATCCAACGGAAAAGTTCCTCCCCTATACACCAATGGTCCACAGGCGGCCGTAACATTGACCAAGATACTATCCTGGTTTAAAACCCCTTTTTGATACCCCCTGTTCACAGATGCCCTATGCAAGGGATAAACACGATTATCCTTTGTCAATTCTTCATCAACACCATTTTTTGGAACAAAATATTTATTACGGACCAATCTATTAGGGAGTAAATGGTCGCCCATTAATTGGGTAGAATTGTTATTGTAATAGAGCCTACCAAAATTATCATGGGAAATACCCCACTGCCCCCTACTGGTTGTTGGTTCCTTATACCACACCCCATCCCTGCGCTGGTACCTATAATTGGATTTGGCATTATAGATCCAGTTGTCCAGATTCATCATTAAACCATTGGGCTGATGTTCCGGATTCCCTACTGTAGCATAAAGTGAATCTACCAACACCCTGTTTACCGGTTTATCGTTCTCAATTTCAACAAACCAAAGATTAGGGGATTCTACGTAGAGCAATCCGCCATAAACAAGGGCCAATGCCCTAGGCATAACCAAACTGTCCAAAAACGTTTTGGCATGGTCCATAATTCCATCACCATCACGATCTTCCAAAATTTTGATGGATCCATTGGGCAAATCTTCGCCGTCACCTTCCAAATTAAGCATAAACCCGGCCATTTCAGCAACCCAGATCCTACCTTTGGAATCAAAATCTATGGCCACAGGAGCCTCCAAAAGTGGCTCGGAGGCCACCACATCCAATTCAAACCCTTCTTCCACCCTATAATCCGAAAGGGAAATTTGAGGTTCATGAAAGGAAGGTTTACATGAAATTACAATAAGTGATGCAAAAAGGAATAAAGAAAACGATAATCTCATTAAAATGAATAGTTTGTATTCTGAAATTTTGACAAAGCCACTAAATTAATACAGAGGTGTTTAAAATGCTAATGGATAGCTATTTATTTGTCAAAAAACAGAATAACGGAACCATTCATTAATAGAAACAATACCCCACTGTGCACCAATACTAGGCAGAATTTCTGCTGGCATTGATATTACCGTACAACGACCTTATTACTATCTTCTCGTACAATTCCTTATATTCCGTCTCCCTACTCATTTGCTGCAGGGCAAATTGTTGGATTACCAGCAAGGGCAACACAATGCTTTCCCTAATTTTAACGGATTCACGTGAAACCGACTCTTTTTCCATCAAGATCTTGGAATCCGAAATAAGCAACAACATTTCTTTGGAGAGCAGATATTCCTCATATAATATGTTCCAGAATTCACCGTATTCCTTGTCGTCCTTCATATAGCTGGTGAGCTCAAAATAACATTTGGCAAGGGACATCATACTATTGAGCATCAACGCTTTAAACAAAGGAACTTCTTTGAACAATTTTTTCAGGTCCTCTAATTTCCCTTGGTCCTTTAAACTCTTGATAGCGGTTCCAATACCAAAATAGCCAGGAACGTTCTGTTTAAGCTGACTCCATGAACCTACAAAGGAAATGGCCCTCAGATCTGTGAGTTCCAGTTTTTTCTTATGCCCCCTTTTACCCGGCCTGCTCCCTATATTTGCCTTTTGGTAGTATTTTAAGGTACTCTTGTTTTCCAAATAGGCAATAAACTTGTCATGGTTCTTTAGGGCATCGTATTTTTCAAAACTCAGATCCGACAATGCTTCCAGTAATTGTCTCGATTCTTGGGAAATAACATTTTCCCTACCGAAAAAATTATTGGAAAGACCCGCTGTCAATAATTGTTCAGAATTATGAATAAACTGCTCTTTTGTGCCATAGGTACTGGTTATGGTCTGCCCCTGAATGGTCAATTGAATTTCATTATTGGCAATATCCTTGGTCTGGGCGGCATAAAACCTATGGGTTTTTCCACCTCCCCGTGCCGGAGGTCCACCGCGTCCATCAAAAAATATGGCCTTTATATCGTTCTTATCGCATACGGCGGATAATTTTTCCTTGGTCTTGAAAATTTCCCAATTTGCCTTCACATATCCCCCGTCCTTGGTACCATCGGAAAAGCCGAGCATTATGGTCTGCTTATTTTGGCGCTGGGCCAGATGCGTTCTATACTCCGGAAGATCGAACAATTCATTCATTGTATTTTCTGAGCTTTCCATACCTTTCATGGTTTCGAACAACGGAATAATGTCGAAGGTAATCCCATCCGATTTCCAACCACACCATCTAAAAAGTCCATATACAAACAGTACAGAAAAAATGCTCTCGGAATTACTGATAACATATCGGTTACAGCCTTCCTCTCCATTTTTCTCCTGAATACCCCTTAATTGTAGAATATTTTGTATGGTTTCCTTAACAATATCCTCTTCATAATTCCGGGCTTGCAAATCAATGTCCTTGTGAAGTAAAATGTCGATCAATTCCTGCTTGTCCAATTCCCCTATACTCTCGGATATTAAGCCGTTCGCCTTTAGTATGGCCTCTACCACCCGGGTATGAACGCTATGGTCCTGCCTAATATCCAAGGTGGCAAAATGGGTCTTAAAAATCTTCACCTTATCTATTAGATAATCCAAATCCTTTAGGTAAAGTTTATGATATTTTTCTATGAGTATCTTCCTTATTTCAAGAAGGGGTTCTATAATTTCATCGTAGCCCATTACCCTCTCGGCATCGAACATGGCATTGTACAAGCGTCCCCTTAAACTGGAAATAATATCCTGAATGTCCCTAAAGGTAAGTTTTTGCTGTAAATTTTTTACATCGTGATAATAACATTTCATTAAGGTGACCCGCAATTCATCGGCAACGTCTTTGGTGATATCGGACGTTACAAAGGGGTTCCCGTCCCTATCCCCTCCTGGCCAAAATCCCAATTTCATGATGTTGTGGTTATTAAAGCCCATGTCGCCAATATTATCCTTAATATAGGCATAAAGCTCCCCTACAGCATCATAATATACATTTCGTAGGATATAAATTATGTTTTTTGCCTCATCCAAAGGAGTGGGCTTTTTGGCATTTACCAAAGAGGTAAGTCCCAACTGTTGAAGCACTACATCTATTTCACTGATTTTGTTTTCCAAAATAAGACTCCTTAAATTACCTATGATATCCAGTACTGCCGGAGTGTAAAACTGTGTTGGGTGGGCCGTTAAAACGATTCGCGCACTAAAGGTGGACAATTTTTCCGATATCTGGTCCCAACTTTTATTTTTGTCCACTAATTGAAAATAATCGCCAATAGTCAGGGAACTGCTATGCTTATGAAGCTTTGGAAAAGCCGCGTCCTCAACACTATCGTACAACACCACCTGTCTTTCCACATACTGTATAATCCTGAACATAAAATCTATCCTGTCCCTTTCAGAATCGATATGGGCATAGTTCTGAAAGAAGGCATCCATAATTTCCTGGGGATTCTTCCCTAATTTAAGTCCCGTTTCTGCCTGATGGAGCAATAAAGGAATCAACATTCCTACATTTTCAATATTCCGATATGGTAAATTGAGAAACAGGCTATTATAAATATTGAACTTATTCTGTACCGATTTTTTAAATTCGTCTAATCTCTCTGTTTGAAGCATACATCTTTAATTACATTCTAAATAATCGTCCTCCCTAGAATTTAGGAACATGGGTTTCAAGCATTAAATATCGGCATATTTTTAGATTTGAAGGAAGAATTTGGATACCAAACATCAAAAATTAATGGGGACACCTCATAATCAGACGACTTCACAACATTATTTTCCCTAATGGAAAGCAACAGGCTACTTTTACGTAGTATTCATTAAAAAGTAATTTTTTCATTTTCATATAGTGTTCTCATAAAAGAGCTTTGTCCCTCAGACAAGGCTCTTTTTTGTTTCAAGCGGTTTTTGGGCCTAAACGACAAAAAGTTAACAGAACTATTTATGCCTGTGCCACCCTCTTCCAGATATTTTAGGATAGTTATGCAAACCTTTGCATAACTATTATAACCCTATCTATACCATAACTTTATATTTATAATGTTATATTTACCTATATCAATACTATTTTGACATTTTTATTCCGGGGGCTATTTTCCGTTTTTTAGGTTAATTAAGGTTTTCTTAAAATATGGCAGATAATTAACCGTATAAAGAGAATCAAGGTCCTTTGGAAAAATGCCCCAAACCTGTTAAGGTATTAAAATATAAACCATGAGCCATCAAACCAAAATAATCTTTATTCTCTTTGCCCTACTTTTTTCCATCAATAGTGCTGGAGCCAAGGATGCGCCCATTGACTCGGTTGATTTCTACTTAAATTCGGTACAGGATCTTATTAAGAACAAAAACAATTTTAAGGAAGATTTTTTGGACATTGAGTTTTTGCTTAAAAAAAATAACCGTACTCAGGGCAAAGAGAAAGTGTTGACCCTCTTACAACTATATACCGCCTATATCTATAAATCTGCCGGTTTGGCCAACAATTATAACAATCAGGCCATGGCACTGTCAAAAAAGATAGCCTTTCAGGAAGGGGTGTTTAAGGCGGACTATAACTCGGCCTATCTATTATTTGTTGAAGGTAATTTTGACAAGTCGATGAAAAAGATCCTGGAAATAAAAAAAGTAATCGACGTTAGCTCCTATCCGGAAATCTATGCTGATTTGGCCGCCTTGAAATCCTACATCTATTCGGAAAGAGGTGAATATGACAAAGCTCTTGAAACAGGCCTAAAACTATTGGATATTGCCGAAAAAACCAAGAACGACTACCTTTTAATGAAAGCCTATTCGGCCATGTCCCATTATTATCTCAGAATAGAGAATTATGCAAAATCATTGGACTATTGCTTAAAAGGATTGCACTACATCCTTAAACTAAAGAAAACGCAATACATCTACCCAAAAATAGATGAAATTGCCCGAATGACGGCAAAATTAAACGATCCCGAGGGCGCCCTTAAGGTATATGGCTATTTTTTGGAACTGGAAAAGGAACTTCCTCCGGCAGGTAGCTATATATTGGCATCCGTGCACAGTAATATGGCCAATATCTATATGTCCATCGGGGAATACGAAAAAGCATTGACACATATATCAAAAGCCTTGGAAATTAATTTTGAAAATAAATACCTCTTCAGAATACCCAGAGCCCTAACCATACAGGCTGAATTATATTTGCAGACCAAAGACACCGCCCAAGCGATATCCAATTACGAACAAAGTATTGAAGCCGCAGAAAATATTGATGCCTTTGATGTTATAAAGCGAAATAGCTATGTTTTGGGACAACTGTATGAAAAAACCGATCAACCTTCCAAATCCAATGATTACAAATCCCTGTACAAGGCCATAAACGATTCCTTGTTCACCAATGAAAAGGAACAGAAGATCATTATTTTGGAGACCAAAAGAAAAATAAAGGAAGTCTTGCAGAACAAAAAAATACTGGAATTGGAAAACAAGGCCCAGAAAGAAAAGTTCCGGGCCATTATCCTTGTACTCATTTTACTCTTCCTAATTAGTACGATTTCCATTTATTCCTACCTGAAAGTAAGGAAGAAAAATAGACTATTGCTGTTAAGAACGATCGATCTGGCAGAAATACAGCTTAGAATGAGTGAAAAAATCAGTGGATTTCAAGATATGGAAACCCAATGGTACGTTGAAAGAAAAAGTGCGGATATCCCCAAAACACAACCAAGAATAGATAAGGATATTAAGAATATTATTTTGACCAAATTGGAAAAACTGGAGAAGGAAAACTTCTTTTTGGACCCCAATTGTAATTTACATCAACTTTCCGAACAACTAAAAACAAATCCCAAGTACTTGTCCCAGGTCATAAACCAGGAAAAGAAATCCAATTTTAATAACTACATCAACGAATTAAGAATAAATTACTTGCTCCCTAAATTGCTAAAGGATATAGAGTTCAGAAACGGCAAGTTAAGCTACATTGCCTTTTCCCTTGGATATAACAACTTAAACACTTTTAATACCGCTTTTAAAAAACGACTGGGCATTCTTCCTTCCAACTTTATCAATGAACTTAACAATGCCTTTGAAATCAAAAACAATTCCAAGCCCCTACCATCCTTTAAATTAAAAAAGATCGGATAACAATTATCTTTTCTTTTTTTATGTTCCTGGTTGACCTTTTGGACAACAAATGATCATATCCATATTTTTCTTCCGGACCCGCTTAACTATTACTCCCTGCCAACAGCAGTAGTCCCGTTGGCGTGAACATCACGCCCGTGCCTGCAAATCTGCCACCTTTGAACCCGCTACTGCCAACTACCACGAGCACTGTTCATGCCTATAGCTTATAGCAAATATATTTTATAAGTTAACGGTATACATTAAAGTGCACACCTTACTTTGCAGACAGGGTTTTAACTCCAACTTGGGCCAAAAAAAAAAGCAGTACCTTAATCGGGTACTGCCTTTTAAAACTACAAAACTAATTAACTCAAAAAAATCAATCCTTAAACATATGTTCAATCCTTTTTAGGTAACCTATTAATTATACCCTGGGTTTTGTGGTGTAAGATTTGGATTGTTGATCATTTCCTGTTCAGGAAGTGGAAACAACAAATGTTTCTCTTGTAATGCCTGATCCGAACTAAGGTTAACATGCCCTACAAAATCATCAAAAGTCCCTGTTTCACTGTTCAGCACTTTTCTAAGACGCACCATATCGAACCAAGTAATTTGTTCGTAGCACAGTTCATGCCATCTCTCCTTCCATACGGCCTCCCTCAAAGAAGCTTGGGTGAAGGCACCCAGTGTAGGGGTTGTCAACTGTGCACGATCCCTTATCCTGGTCAAGGCATCAACGGCATCCTGATTTGGACCTGTAGCCTCGTTGGCCGCCTCGGCATATATCAACAATACCTCGGCAAACCGGATTATAGGCATATTCAGGTTGTCCTTAGCCGTTCCCTTAACACCAACGGGACCTTCATCCGTCATTTCAACAGTACCGTTCGCAATAATATTAAAATGCTTGAAGATATAGGGTGCCCCCAAATCAAAAAGCTCACCGTTACCATTGGTAAAGTAACTGCTATAGAACCATCCCTCTCTATCAACCGCTCTAAGATCGCCGTCCTCATAGGAATTATAAAATTCAATTTCGGGCACCGTACTACCTGTACCGGATGGCCCACGATAGGTTACAGGTTGAAAGTTGGGAAACATATTGCCCATAGGATTCTCAGCAACTTCACTATTGTACTGAAGGCTAAAAACATGCTCCACCGTATTGCCCAAGGTTTCATCGTGTACCTCTCCGTAGGTATCAAAAAGATCCAATGGACCTGCATTGTCTATTACCTCTTTGGCCTTACTGGCCGCATCGGCATAACGTGCCGTTTCATTAAGCGGATGTCCGGCCATGGTAAGGTATACCTTGGCCAATAGGGATTTTACCGCAGCTTGGGAAACCCTACCGCTCCCATCTGTCCAGGATAGGCCAGCACTTTCGGCTTCAATTAAATCGGCCACAATTTGATCATAAACCGCCTTTTGAGGGCTACGGGTAGGATTAAAATCTTCCGAAGTAGCACTTTGTGGCAAGGTAATCAAGGGAACATCCCCCCATAACCTTACCGCATAGAAATATGCCCAGGCCCTAAAAAACCTTGCTTCTCCCAATACTTTGTTTTTCTGTGCCTCATCCATTTCTATGCCCGGTACATTTTCAATCACCAAATTGGCATTGGCAATAACCCTGTAAACTCCTCGCCACCAATTTCTGATATGCAAGGTATTTCCATCGTAGGATAGGGAATATAGGTTGTTCAAATCCGAGTTTTGTGCCGTTTGGGTTGTGGAAGTCCCCGTAGGAGCCTCCAACAACTGCCAGTTGGATGAAAAAATACCCGCACCATTACCTACAAACCTGGCATCGGCATAAACCGCAGCAATGGCAGATTCAGCATGTTTGGCCGTAGTATAAAAACTGTCCGGAGTTAGATTTGATGGATCGGATTCATCCAAAAAATCGGAACACCCTACTGTTGTAAGCAACATTAGCGAACAGAGGTACAACTTCCCAATGTGTTTTGTTATATCAAATTTCATAATATCTTATTTTAAATTTTATTAATTACAGACCGACTTGCAGACCAATTACGAATGTTGTCGATTTTGGATACTCATGCCACTTCATCCCCTGAGAGAAGACATTGTTGCCCTCACCACCACGAATAGGGGTTACCTCGGGATCTCCAAGTAGTTCATCGTTCACCAATAAAAAGAAATTTTGTGCCGAAGCGTACAATCTCAATTTATTCAAATGCATACGCTCCACCAAGTTTTGATCAAAAGTATACCCTAACATAATGTTTCTACCGCGTACAAAGGAACCGTCCTTTACCCAATGTGAGTCCACGTTGGTCACATAACCGGCACGGGTATCCCTTACTTGGGCTATCATGGTATCTTGATTATCGGGGGTCCAAGCATTCAAAACCGTGGTATAACTATTGGCCAGGGCCTGTCTGTCCTCACTGGAGTGAAGGTTCATGTCCATTACATCATTGCCCCAGGAATATTGCAGTTCCAAGGTGAAATCCAGATTTTTATAGGAAACGTAGTTGGTAAGTGTTCCCCATGCCGTTGGATAACCGTTTCCAATGATGGACCTATCCTCATCATTAATAATATAATCCCCGTTAAAATCCTTATATTTTATATCCCCCGGTAAAATGGTAAGTCCGTTTCTATAACTTACAAATTTAGCAGCTTCTGCGGCCTCATCGGTTCCCCAGGTCCCCAAACGGGTTAGTCCCCAGAACGCACCTACAGGCTCTCCGACCCTAATAATACTGGTTTCGTTGGTGATACCAGGGCCACCGACACCAAAAATATCCGAAGGTGTGGCCAAGGAAAGTACCTTGTTCCTGTTCATGGAAATATTGAAATTGGTATTCCAGGTTACATTAGCTGTTGCTATGTTCTTTGTAGACAGCCCAAACTCCAAACCTTTGTTCTGCATGGAACCCACGTTCCTTCTTATGGTGGCGTAACCACTGGATTGTGGTACAGGGGCATCCAAGAGCATATCAGTCGTTTTCCTGTAGTAATAATCCGCTTCCAGACTAATTCTATTGTCAAACAAACCTAGCTCCAGACCAATATCGTATTGTGCCGTCTTTTCCCATTTCAGATCGGGGTTGGCCAATCTGTTCAGACCTGTTCCCCCAACACGGCTATCGTTCCATATAGTAGCATAATTGGAACTCAATAGCGATAAAGATGAGTAAGGAGGTATTTCAGAGTTACCGGTAACCCCATAACTGGTCCTAAGTTTCAGATTGGAAATAAGTGCATTGTCCACAAGAAAATCCTCATCCGAAATCCTCCAGGCAATTGCCGCTGAGGGAAAAAAGGAAAACTTATTGTTGTCCCCAAATTTGGAGGAACCGTCGGCCCTACCCGTAACCGTAAACAGATACTTACCATAAAGGTTATAATTCAATCTTCCAAAATAGGAATTCAATGCTTCCCTATTTGCATTGGACTGTACCGCTATATTATCCGATCCTGCACCCAAGTTGTTAAACCTAAAAAAATCGGTAGGAAAGTTCCTGGAATCAGCGTTGACATAGAACTCATTGGATTGTTGCCAGGATATCCCCAATAGGGCGGTCAATGAATTATTTTCATTGATTTCCTTATTATAGGTCAGGTAATTTTCAATGGACCAAAATGTTTGCTTTTCATTGCTCGATTGGGCCCTTGCTATCGCATTATTGTCCAAAACACTGTTCCTGAACTCATTGTTCTCCTGGGTAAGGACATTGGCACCGATTACAGTCCTCATTTCCAATTCTTTGGTCAAACTAAGATTGGTATAAAAACTTCCGGCCATAGTTTGGGTATTTAAAATATACTCGTTATTCTCCAGCCAGTTCACCGAATTTCGGGTACCTTCGGCATAGGGATAATCCCTATTGTTGGCATATAGGCCTTCCAATGGTCCCCCAGTATGTTTAGGACCAGGGTAAAAAGGATAATCCTCCACCATTCTACGCGGCACTTGGTCATTGGTGTCCGCCAAATTCTCCGTCTGGTTATTGTAGCTCAAGGAACCACCTATCTTTAACCAGGATTTAATTTGATCATCAATTGAAAAACGCCCGGAATAGCGCTTTAAGTAAGTATTTTTCAAAAGACCTTGTTCATCCCTAATTCCAAGTGAGATGGCATATGTAGTTCTTTCGTTACCGCCGGAAAAACCTACCTGATGATTTTGGGATAATTTGTGCTGCACTACTTCCTTGGACCAATCGGTATCATAGATGGCCTTGCCATTGCTATCAAACAGATATGCCACATTGGGATTGGCCCTTTTTAGCCTTGGCTCATACTGGGCATAATTCCCGGCTGCCCAACCCTCCGGGTCAAATTTCTGGGTATTTTCCCAAGATAGCTGCTCTATCATGGCATACTGTTCGGAGTTTAACACCTTGGCTCGGTTGGGACCAAATTGGTTTACGCTATACTCCACGTCATAAGTAACCCTCCCTTGTCCTGCACGACCTTTTTTTGTAGTTACCAAAATAACCCCGTTGGCACCACGAGCCCCATAAATGGCAGTGGAGGAAGCATCTTTCAACACTTCTATGGATACTACGTCATTAGGATTTAAATAATCTATGGCCGAACTAAAGTTGGCCTGATTACCTTGGGGCAACTGAACCCCATCTATAACGTATAACGGGTTATTGGAAGAATTTATGGAACTAAACCCCCTTACCCTTATATTGGATTTACCACCAGGGCGACCCGAGTTGGTATTTACCTGAACCCCGGCAATCTTACCAGATAAAGCCTGATTTAAGGATGTGGCGGGACGTTCTTGAAGCTGGTCGGCACTTACCTGGCCTACAGCACCGGTAAGATCCGATTTCCGCTGACTACCATAACCGATCAATACTACCTCTTCCAGTTCGCTGGCATCTTCCTCCATAACAGCGTTAATTGTAGATTTTCCACCCACAGGTATTTCCATGGTTTTAAAACCGATATAACTGAAAACTAATGTGGCATTACTACCTACATTATCCAAGGAATAATTACCGTCAAAATCCGTTTGGGTTCCATTGGTTGTACCTTTTACCAATACATTTGCCCCAGGCAAGGGTCCGGATCCATCCGAAACACTTCCTGTCACTGTTTGTGCCCCCGCCAGTCCGAAACATAAAAATGCTCCTGCCAGCAATAGACATTTACCTAGTGTAATCTTCATAAATAAATTATTTTAGTTAGTTAATTGTTTTTAATTGCATGCCCAGCCGAGTTGAAAGCTTAAAACATACATTCGTTAAATATATCTTAAGAAAAATGAATTGTTGCGAATTATAAAAAAAAGAACTCTAAAATTCATGAATTTTAGAGTTATTCCCTATATTTTATCACGTATTCCCAATACACCTCCTTATCATCATACAGGCCCGTAAGCATAGATCCTGTACTTGAAGTTACCAGAAAAAATAAAATTGATCATCGAAAAAACCTTTACTAATTTGGATCGTTGGCCGTATTAATAAGCATGCAAACCTTTGCACAATAAACATCCCCCTATCTTTCGTGTTATCAATAATTTATCGTTTTTTTGGCCAGTTCGTTCCCCAATGCATATCTTATGATTTTCCAAAAGCCATTGCTCCCTTACCTGTTAATGATCGGTCTAACCATAGCAACTGCATGCACACCAATAAAATCTACCTCCCCTGAAGAAATTAAAATTGCCGTCATAGCCGATATTCATTTAAGCAATGTTTATGGGAAGTTAAAGGACAGCGAATATCGAGGCCTTAGAAATACACAAAACGGGAAATATGCCCATATACGGACCATGGAATCGCAGTTGTATTCCACACGAATTTTCAATGAAAATTATTTCGCCTTTTTGTCGGCTATGGACCATGTAGTGGACAGAGGTATAAAATACGTTATCCTCCCCGGAGATTTTTCGGATGACGGGCAGCCCATTCATATTCGAGGATTAAAGAAAATTCTGGCCCACTATTCCACTACTTATGAAATTAAATTCTTTCTTATAACGGGCAATCACGACGTGGTTCAACCTTACAACCATAGGGATGGCAAAAGGGATTTTCTTGGTGAGGGAGGTAAGGCACAACCTATAATGTCCCGATCTGGTATGTACACTTCCCAGCAAAATAAGGAACACCCCGTTGTAATCTCCAATGATCTTCAAAATCTAGGCTATGAAGAAATAACAAGTTTTTTGGGGGACTATGGCTTTTTCCCAAGAAAGGAGTATCTCTATTGGGAAACCCCTTTTTCGGAGTACAACTATGAAAACTATAGCTTACACAAGGCGAAACAAACTGCGGATCTGACAAAAAGAAGTCACAAAATTTCACCAAATAACCTGCCAATTCCAGATATAAGCTATTTGGTAGAGCCTGTTGAGGGCCTGTGGCTATTGGCCCTGGACGCCAATACCTATATTCAAGAAGAAAAACAGGGCAAAGACCCCTCCCAACCCGAATACCCAAATACAGGACTCGGATTAAACAATCTGTTGGAAGACAAAAAATACCTATTGGACTGGGTACGTAAAGTAGCGGACAATGCGCAAAAAAAAGGCAAGACCCTTGTTGCCTTCAGCCATTATCCCATGGTAGAATTCAATGATGGGGCCTCCCCGGAAATGGAGGAGTTACTTGTTGGCAGTAAAATGCAATTAAAAAGGGTTCCCGATAAAAAGGTAGCCCAGTTATTCGCCCAAGCCGGACTAAAACTTCATTTGGGGGGCCATATGCACCTAAACGATACGGGAGTGGCCGTTTCCGATGAAGGCAACACCTTATTCAATATTCAGACCCCATCCCTGGCAGCCTACAAACCGGCCTTTAAAATTTTAACGCTCAAAAAGGATGGATTTGCAGAAGTGGAAACCATAGTAATGGATTCCGTTCCTAAATACAGGGAATTTTTTGGGCTGTACCACCAAGAGTACGATTTCCTGGAGTGCTTGAAAGAAAACCGTATTTGGAACAAAGAAGTCCTAACTTCACAAAACTATGGGGAGTTTATGGAATGGCACCTAAAAGAGCTTGTACGCCTTCGTTTCCTTCCTAATGAATGGCCTCCTGATTTTAAGGAATTTTTAGTCGGACTTTCGGGCAAGGAGCTTCTACTTCTCTCTAGGAACAATACCTCCCTTCCTTTAGGCGCCGTCTTGGAAAACCTTAGGGACAACCCAGATAAAAGAAGGGAACTGCCCAAGTCCGTTAAAGAAAAAACGAAGAAAAGACCGACCGCTACAAGTAGTTTTGAAGAGTGGTCCGGACAAGACCTATTGTTGGATCTATATAGGCTAAGAAGTGCCGATAGGTTGGCGCTGAAAGATATAGGACCCTATAGAGCAAAGCAGTATCAATTGATCATGGATTCCATTTTGGACAACCCCTCATTTAAACAGGGAGAAGACCCTGTGAAAAGAAAAATGTACCTATTTGCCTGCATTTTCAATAAATTTCTTAATGGAGCACCTTCGGACCATTTTCAGTTGAACCTTAACTCCGGGACAATCATTTCCTTAAAACAACCCATATATGAAAACAAATAAGAAATTCCTCTGCGCCATGCCCCTATTACTATTTTGGATGACCTACGCACCGGCACAAAATAAATTGGAAATTGACTACGTTAATCCCCTCATTGGCACACCCTTGGCAGGGTTTATGGAAGGTAGGGATGGTGGTGGAACCATGCCCTGTGTTGGGACCCCTTTTGCCATGACCAATTTTGTAGCCCAGACCCGTGAGAACAAGATAAGTGAAATGCCCTATGTTTATGAGGACAATACCATTCAGGGCTTTATGGCAACGCACCAGCCAACGGTATGGATGGGCGATTATGGCTACGTCTCCGTTATGCCGCAAGTAGGAAAACTAAAACTTCTCCCCAAAGATCGGGCCCTGCCCTTTACCCATAGGGAAGAGATATCCAGACCCAATTACTACAGTGTTTCCATGGGAGATAAAGGACAAAAAATAAAAGGGGAAATAGCTGCGGCCTCCCGCTGTGGCATCTTTCAATTTACCTTCCCAAAATCGGATGAATCCCATATCGTGATCCAGGGAATCAATATTACCGAGAACAAGAAAGCGTTTCACGGTTATATCCAAATTGATGAAAACAAACGGGAAATTACGGGCTATAACCCGGAGCGGATGTCATCCCATTTGGGGCCGAAGCTCAATAACTTTAAGGGTTATTTTATTATCCAATTCGATAAACCCTTTGATCGTTTTGGCACTTGGAATTCGTTTAGAACAGAGCCCGATATCAATGAAATGGGCAGAGAACAGACAGGGGCAAGAATGGGAGGATATATCAGTTTTAAAACCGATAAAAATGAAAAGGTAAAGGTGAAAATTGCCACTTCCTTTATAAGTTTGGAACAGGCCCGGGAAAACTTATCCAAGGAAATACCGGATTGGGATTTTAACAAAGTGGTACAAAATACAGGGGATATATGGCAGGAAAATCTTTCCAGAATCAAGGTAGATGGCGCTACGGAAGATCAAAAGAGCATTTTCTATACCGCCGTGTTCCATACCATGTTGTTCCCAAGGGAGTTTTCGGAATACGGACGCTACTACAGTCCGTTCGACGATAAGGTCCATGAAGGGATTTCCTATAACGACTACTCCCTTTGGGATACTTTTAGGGCCCTGCACCCCCTACTCCATTTTACACATCCCGAACGGGTAAACCCTATGGTACAATCCCTATTGCAAATGTACCAGGAAGGCGGTTGGTTGCCAAAATGGCCCAATCCTACCTATACCAATATTATGACAGGCACCCATGCCGACGCGGTCATTGCCGATGCTTATATAAAAGGATTTAGGGGTTACGATGTAGATCTTGCTTATGAAGCCGTAAGAAAAAATGCGATGCACCCACCCTACAGGGACACAGAAAAACCTTGGGGCGATAGGGACGAAGGCACCCTTTACGAAGCTAGGGGCGGCCTAACCTATTACCACTCCCTCGGATATGTTGCTTCGGACAAGACCAGGGAATCCGTAACCAGGACCATAGAATTTGGGATAGATGATTACAGTATTGCCCAGATGGCCAAGGATATGGGCAAAATGGAAGACTATGAGCGACTAATGGGATGGAGCAAAAATTACAAAAATCTCTACAACAAGGAAACAGGATTCCTAAATGCCCGACTTTATAACGGTGATTGGGACAAAAACGAACAGGAAGGCTTCACCGAAGGTGGCAGGTGGACCTATTTATTTGGTGCCATGCATGATATTCAGGGCAGTATAGACCTCTTTGGGGGAAAGGAAAAGTTTGCTGCCAAATTAAATGAAAACTTTGAAGGGCAACACTACCGGCACGATAACGAACCCGGGCATCATTATGCCTACCTATTTAACTATGCCGGCCAACCTTGGAAAACCCAGGAATTGATCCGCAAACATACCTCAACCATAAATTACAGAAATCACCCTTTGGGAATCAACGGAAACGATGATTGCGGACAGATGTCGGCCTGGTACATATTTAGCGTAATGGGATTTTATCCCGTTATCCCGGCAAATGAAACATTTGCCATAGGTGCCCCACAATTCCCGGAATTTACCCTAAGATTGCTCAAGGATGGTACTCCAAAATCATTTAAAATAATTGCCCACAACCTTTCCGAAGACAATATGTATATTCAATCGCTAAAGCTGGACGGAAAGGTATTGGAAGAACCCTTTATTACCTATACCCAAATTATGAACGGCAAGGTCCTCGAATTTGAAATGGGAAGCAATCCCAATTACACTGCCTTCAAAGATAATTAAAAAGGAAGCTGAGTTGCTCTAAGTTTTCTGTTATTCAAAAAACATAAAGAGGATGGTTATTACATTTAAAAAACCATCCTCTTTATATTTTACAAACCAATTCTCTTATTCTCCGGATTTATGCCTTAACCATGCCCTAATTTCTTGGGTATGGATTTGGTAATCGCTAATTTCTGGCGGAAGTCTTTTTTGTTCCCCTAGCAGCGTACAGAAATCCCGTACTTCTTCCAAGGAATCAAAAGCAGTACTTTTTACCAATTTTTCAGATAAGAATGAAGCTATCAGAGCCATTTCCGAAGGATTGAATTCAGGATGGTATTGTACCCCAAAAAATGATCCGTTTTTAAAATCGAAGGTCATGGCCTGTACCTTGGAATGTACATTACCGGCCAAAATAATGGCAGTTTCAGGTGTTTTTACCACCTCGTCATAATGGATACAGAGGGCCGTATAAGGTGCTTTTCTATCTTTAAAAAACGGACTTTCCTTTCCGGAAGCAGTTAATTCTATGGGCTTGGATATTCCAAACTCCAATCCATTGTCGCTTAAGGCTACCTTTCCGCCGGCCACTACCGTGGCCACCTGCATGCCCCAACAACTGCCATAGAACGGTACGCCACTTTCAAAGACTTCGTGTGCAAAATTCAATTGTCTATGGACATCCGGAATATCATCGAGCACGCTAAGGGAGCTTCCCGTCCATAATACACCATCATATTGTTTTAATTGGGCCACTGTAGGCAATCCGCCTACTCCATCTGCCGGAAAGGCAAAATCGGTCCCTGCCTCCGGGACCAAGCTCTTTAACATTTCCTGAAACGTAAGATGATAGGGGTTGATCCCAAAGGCTCCCCGCTGCTGACGCGTTTGCAGGTTATTCCCTTCTACAATTAATAGTTTCACGCTTACAGTGCATTTATTTCCCCGGATACGGCCGCTTTAAAAAGCTGCTCCAGATCCTTTGCGTTGACAGGTTTTGCGTTGGAAGGAGTGGAAGGGTCCTTATAGGCCATTTCCCCAATTTCCCGGGCATTATCCAAATTGATGTCTATTTCTTTTAAAGTATGCGGAATATTCAAAATTTTTCTCAGATCGATGATATAAGCGATAATGGCATCCGTGCCTTCTTTTTCCAGACCCAGTACCTTACTTAAATGCACCATTCTTTCCTCAATTGCCGATCTGTTCTGTTTTAAGGCATAGGGCAATATTATAGCATTTAAAAGCCCATGCTGCTTATTGTATATGGCCCCCAATTGATGGGCAACGGAATGCACGGAGCCCAAACCTTTTTGAAAGGCCGTAGCGCCCATGGAGGCAGCTACCAGCATTTGTCCCCTTGCTTCCAAGTTTTTTCCGTCCTTGACGGCGATTGGTAAGTACTTGGCAATAATCCGGATCGCCTCAATGGCAATACCATCGGCCATAGGATGATATCCCGGTGCACAATAGGCCTCAATAGCATGCACCATAGCATCCACGCCGGTCCAAGCCGTAATATGTGGCGGTAGGCCCAAAGTAAGTTCAGGGTCCGATATCACAATTACCGGTAACATTTTTGGGTGAAAAATAATTTTCTTGGTATGCAATTTTTCATCCAATATTACCGAAGCCCTCCCCACTTCCGAGCCGGTTCCGGCCGTGGTAGGGATAGCGATTATAGGGGCAATTCCGGCAGGATCTGCATAACTCCAATTGTCCCCTACATCTTCAAAATCCCATAAAGACCTCGTTTGTCCGGACATAAAAGCAATGGTCTTGGCCGCATCAATGGCGGATCCGCCTCCAAAGGCAATCACCCCATCATGTTTGTTCTTTATATAATGGGCCACCCCATCCACCACATTCTTTTCTGTCGGATTTCCCTGTACATCACTATATACCGTGAAATTAAGACCTTCTTTTTTTAGAATGTTTATGGTGTTTTCAACTATATCCAGTTTTATCAAACCTTCATCGGTGACAAATAGCGGGTTATTGATTCCCAATTTTTTGCACGCCTGTGCTATTTCGTTTATTCTACCATTTCCAAACCAGATGGTGGTAGGATAATTCCAATTTGTATTTGCTAATTGCATTGATTCCTATTTTTTTAATTTCAATGAATTGATTTATAAGTCCTTATTTCCCTTTTCTAAAGTTGAACGACTTCACACGGGTAACATGATCATATCCAATTTTTGATAAGGTAACTCCCTTCCCGGAATTTTTGACGCCCGTCCAAGCCAATGCAGGGTCCAAATAATCACAGCGGTTCATGAACACGGTACCTGTCTCAATTTTCCTTCCCAGATCAATGGCCCTATCCATATCCTTTGTCCATAATGAAGCGGTAAGTCCATACTGGGAATCGTTCATCAACCTTAGCGCCTCCTCATCGTTCTTCACCTTCATAATTCCGACTACCGGTCCAAAACTCTCCTCGCTCATGACCTCCATACTGTGATCCACATCGACCAATACATGTGGCGACAAATACGGTGTCCCTTTTTTGGATGCCGCAAACAGGGATTCGGCCACCAAGGATCTTGCCCC
This sequence comes from Flavobacteriaceae bacterium, assembly GCA_041392165.1. GTDB lineage: Bacteria > Bacteroidota > Bacteroidia > Flavobacteriales > Flavobacteriaceae > Arenibacter. Next base: position 574,744 of record JAWKMN010000001.1, on the reverse strand, counting down.
TTTGCCCAAAGCCTGTTCTATCTGTTTTCTTACGTAATCGGCCGCATCGGTCTTTACCATAGGCCCCAAATTGGTCTCGGCATCTAAAGGATTTCCCAGCTTATACTGCTTTGTAAGTGCTACAAATCCATCAACAAATTTGTCGTATAATGTTTCGTGAACATAAATTCTTTCAATACCGCAACAAGACTGCCCGCTATTGAAGAATGCCCCATCCACCAAATTCTCAACGCTGTTCTCCAAATTGGCATCGGCCATTACATAGGCCGGATCCTTTCCTCCCAACTCCAATCCACAAGGAATAAATTTATTTATCAAGGAATTTTGGACCGCTACCCCACCTTGTACGGAACCGGTAAAATATACCCCATCAATTCGGTCATCCCCAATCAATTGGGACGTATTTTTGTGGTTCAGGTGCAGTATCTGGAAAACACCCTTCGGTAATCCCACCTTGATAGCTGCCTTGGCATAGCGTTCCGCTACCAAGGGCGTTTGAAACGAATGCTTCAGAACAACCACGTTTCCAGCCATTAAAGCCGGTACAATAGCATTTACGGAGGTCAGGAAAGGATAATTCCATGGACTCAACACAGCGGCCACTCCAATAGGCACACGTTCTACCCATCTTTTATCCGGATTCCCCGCATCCACAACCTTATAATCGTTCAACGCTTCTTCCGCTACTCCTATCATATAATGGGCCCGATCTGCAAACCCCTTTATTTCTCCAGGGGACTGACCCAATGGCCTTCCCATTTGCCAGGTAATTTCCAGGGCAATATCATTTTTATCCTCCACTATGGCATTAACAAACGCTGTTATGTATTTGGCACGCTCGGCAATGGAAAGACCGGACCATAGCGGAAAGGCACTTTCGGCCAAAATTAAGGCCTGCTCAATGTCCTTTGGGCCATGTTCTTCGGCAGTATAATAGATAGTGCCGTCTATAGGTGATATGGTATTTATCATTTTTTTAAATTATTTCGAAATAACGTTTTAATTGCCAATCGGTTATAGCTCCAAGTTGTTGTTGATCTTCCCAAAGTCGGGTATACGCATAATGATCCACAAATATATCACCAAACAGCTCACGGGCAATTTTTGAATTCTTAAATTTTTCGGCCGCATGGGACAAGGTCCTGGGCAACTGTAGTTCCTGGGAGAAGTCTACATCATAGGCATTTCCATCTACCGCTTTTGTGGGTTCAATTTTATTCTCTATGCCCCATAATCCCGAACCAATTGCCGCAGCAAGTGCCAAGTAGGGGTTAATATCGGCCGCCGACACCCTATATTCCACTCTTTGGGATTTTTCCGACCCCGGAATGGCACGGAGCGCACAAGTTCTATTATCCACCCCCCAGGAAGCCGCCGTAGGTGCCCAAAACCCAGGGATTAGTCGGGTATAACTATTGCAGGTAGAGGCTACCATGGCCAACAGTTCCGGCATCAATTTTTGTTGGCCTCCGATAAACCAGCGCATTACATCGGACATGCCATTGGTCTTATTCTTATCGTAAAAGGCGGACGAACCATCCGTATTTTGCAAGGAAATATGGATATGGCCGGACTGACCGGGATAACTGGAAGACCATTTGGCCATAAAGCAGGCCATTAAATTCCGTTGCTGTGCCCAAACCTTTACAAAATTTTTAAACAACGCCCCATTATCAGCCGCCCTAAGGGCCTCGGAATACTCCAATGCACCTTCCAGTACCCCGGCCCCTGTTTCCGTGTGCAATCCTTCCAAGGGCATGCCCATCTCTTTGGAGAGTTCCATTATTTCGTGATAATAATTGGCATGGGTAGAACTTCGCAATATGGAATATCCAAAGTTGCCCGGTGTCATCGGCTCCAAATTGTGATAATTCTTATCGCGAACGGATTTAGGGGATTCATTAAAAAGAAAAAATTCGAACTCAAAAGAGGCACTTGCCCTAAGCCCTATGTTCCCCAATCTTTCCAAGGTTTTACGCAGTATAGATCTTGGACAAACACTGGCAGCGTTACTCTCCGAAAAATCTACCAAAAAAATAACCGACTTAAAATCTTCCGTTGGCAACATTCGCATACTGGAAGCATCTATGGTAGCATTGGCATCGGTAAAACCATCTGCCCAGCCCGTAAAGGAATCATTTTTATATAATACATCATCGGAATCCCACCCAAAGATGACACTGCAAAAACCAAATCCCTTGTCCAAGGCGGACAGAAACTTATTGGAGTTTACGTATTTCCCCCGTAGTACGCCATCCACATCAACAACGGCTAATTTTATATTTTCAATTTGATGTTCACGTATATAACTTTTGACCGATTCTACGGTCATTTTTGGCACTTCCTTTTTCATCTATTTAAAAATTTTTATTAATCTGAAAATGAGTATAATAAAAATTTTATGCATAAATTAACCGCTGTGCTTTCGCACAAAAAAATTAATTATTTACTCACAAACCCCTGCTTTTTACTTTTAGGTGTTCGTGAATCTTTGATTTCGGTGGATATGCAAAAAATTAAATTTGTTTATGCTCATTTCACAGGTTTAAATTTTTGTAATTAATTGGTTTTTTTGGTTATTAAAAATTGAGAAGGTGTGTCACCACTCCGCTCTTACATTAAAAAATTTAAACATTCCCTTTTCAGAAGTAATTTTTAAATTTCTTAATGCTCGTTTCATGTGTTTATGTTTATTGTTTTTCAAATGTCATATGTAACATCCAAATAATCATTCCGCTGTATGACAAAATTTTTAGTTATGGATGTTTCTTTTATAAATTATTATCATCCGTTGCCATGGAAATTTTAGCCCATGGAAACTAATGTTGATCTTGTCTACTTTTTTGTGATCTGTTATTGTATTCCCATTCCATCATATGATGTAAATATTTTAAAGAAATTACATGATATATCATCCAATTTTCTTTTCCCATCACCATAAAAATATGGAATAATGCCCATCTGTATGGATAAAATTCCGATTTATCCCATTGTTTTTTTGGCATCGTGTTCCAAAGCAAATTCTTCTTCCGGGGAGAGTATCAATCGATGCCTTCCCTTTAACCCAAAATAGGCCAGGCCAATGATCAAATACCCAATGGATATAAATACGGCCGTCCTATAGGATTGATCCTGCAACTGAAAATATATAATTACACTGGCCAAAAAAATGGTGGCCCAAGCACCTGGTTTTCCAAATGGGCTAACATAGGGCCTTTCCAGATCGGGTCTGTTCTTCCTTAGCAATAAAAAGGAACCACATTGCAAAATATAGGACAACATGGCACTAAAAACAGCAATATTAAGCAATGCACCCCCAATAAAAACCTCACTTTCATTCCCCGCCAAAAATTTGGTGACCATCAAAACCGTAAAACCAATCAGAGAACCGAGAATCAAAGCGGTATAGGGTGTTTTTCTTTTACTGTGGGTCAAGGATAATATTACAGGAAAATACCCGGCCCTGGACAAAGAATAAATTTGTCTTCCAAAGGCAAAAATTATAGTATGGAAAGAGGCCAGAAGGCCAATGGAGGCTACTAAGGCCAACAGTTTGGCTATATTATCCCCGTACAACACCTTAAATCCGTCCAACAAAGGTTCCCCGGACTGCGACAGGGCATAGGAACCCAAAGGTATGGAGGCATTGAGCCAAAGGATCAAAAAGGCCGAAAGGATCAACGTAATTATACCATAGGTGAGTCCTTTAGGCATATCTTTTTGGGATCAACTGATTCTTCGGCGGCCAAGGGCAATTGTTCAATAGCCAAAAAAAGCCATACTGCAAAGGGCATGGCCTTAAGCGCTCCTTGCCATCCAAACGGAAAAAGAGTACCTCCCCCTCCTTCCAAATGTTGGGCATTTCCATCTGCACCCGCTTTAATATCCAGTGCATAGGTTACAAAATCCGCATTTCCTATAGAGGACACCCAAAACACTCCCAAACACCCCAATGCCAAAAAAGTAAGAGCAACGGTAAATTTGAAGGACAGTTCTACCCCAACAATATTTAATAGCGTAAATATGGTATAAAAACCAAACCACCAAAAAGGCAGCACTTCAGGAGCGGTCTCAAAGATTCCCTGCATATAATTACTTAGAAAAAAAACAATAACGGCAGGAGTAAGGATAAACTCCAAATTTTCTACCAGGCCCGTAAAAAAACCTCCCCAAGGACCCATGGCCGATCTGGCAAAAGAATAAGCACCTCCGGTATGAGGCAAAGCAGGGGACATTTCGGCAACGCTCTGGGTAAGCCCTACGTACATTATGGCAACAATACATGTGGCAATGAACATACCTCCCCATCCGCCAGAGGCCAATCCCAGGTTCCATCCGGAAAAATGTCCCGAAATCACCGCCCCAACACCCAAGGCCCATAAGGACCATACCCCGGCATGCCGTTTAAGCTCCCTAGATTCAAAATAGGATTTGTCCATTTTTTTATACTTTACGCCTTTGCCCATATTTTTTTTTGGTTTTGGTTACTAAATAATTTTAAGTTGGTAACTAATATACAATGAAATAGAAAAAACAACTTCCCCAAAAAATGTATTGGGTAGTATTATTTCAACAAAAAGCCATAGGGGAAAACCCCTATGGCTCAAAAAATCTATAATGTACTTTTTTTTAATTGCACGTTTAATTTATATCCACAACAGCCCGTCAAAGACAATTACAATTTACACTTTAAGCCATGCTTTTTAATTATCCCTACGGTTCAATAAACTATTTCAGCCACCATGTAATCTCACGGATCTTATCGTTCCCGGCCCCGAACTGGCTTTCAATGGCCGCGGCCACATTTGCCGTATTGTTGTTATATTCTGAATTTGGATACATCCATCGGGTAGGGGGCGTAACGCCGGGAAGCTGTGCAAAGGCCGGATACCCTGTCCGTAAGTGGTCAAAATAGGCCCTCCATCCCGTTTGCAAAAAGGAGGTAAAGTATTTCTGCGTCAGGACCAGTTCCAACTTTTCCTCCGTGGCAAGCCCATTGTCAAAGGCCACCGCTGCCCCCAAAAGGTAGGTGTCGGCGTCCCCGGGCTCTACATAGGCCTCAAAACCCTTGGCAAAGCTGTTATAAAACTCAAAGGAAGCTTTTACCCCGTTTTCGTAATGTTCCCTGGCATCGGTACCTATCCATCCCCGGACGGATGCCTCGGCCAATATGAACTCCAGTTCCCAATAGCCCATCAGGTTGTGCGGCTCGGTGGTAGGGTCGGTCGTATACCTCAGGTTCACCTTGGAGACGTCGCCCGCCGCCGCCTTGTCGTTCACCTCGGCATAGGGGGCCAACGGATCCCCGCCCTCGTAGGCCATAAAATCGTCTATGGCCAATCCCGCTTCCTTCGCGTTCTTGGTCTGTCCGCAATATATGAACAACCTCGGGTCCTGTCTCTCCTGGAGCATTTCGATGAAGGTCGCCGACATGTACATGCCCGATCCGTAGCCGCTGGAGTTGAATTCCGTATACCTACTGCCCTCGGCATCAAGGAAGACCAACTGGCCATTGTCCTCGTTGGACACCATTATGGGCTCGTTATTGTATATCCCGGCAAAGGAGCTTATAACGTTCAGGTCAGCATCGCCCTCCTTCCGGGAAAGGGTCATCAGGACCTTCAGTCTAAAGGAATTGACCAATTTTTGCCATTGTGCGGTACTGCCGCCAAAAATAATGTCCCCCGCAATAATATTGGTATTCCCCTCCAAAAGGTCATTGGCCTCGGACAGTTCCTTCAATATCCCCGCAAACACCTCTTTCTGGGTATCGTACTTGGGCAGGTACCTCTCCTCCGTTTCCCCCTGAAGGGCTTCGCCATAGGGGATATCCCCAAAGGTGAGGGCCAGGTTATAGAAATAATAGGCCCTGAAAAATTTGGACAGCGCCATGTATTCATCGCTTTCTATACGCGCTGCCTCCTCCATCATTTTGGTGACCTCCCCCAACATATTATAGTCCCCGAAACTTGCGCGGTCCCAACTGTAGTACTGGCCGCTGTTCTCGCCATCGGTCTGCACCAGGATACGGGAGGCATATAGGGCCCCCGTTCCCTGGACCCGAAATGCGCTGCTGGCTATATTGGTCAACAACAATTGCGGGTGCGTTTCACTTACATTATTGGGGTTGTCGTTCAATTCCGTAAGGTCCTGACATCCGCCCAGCGACATCAGTACCATTAGTCCGAATAAAATTCCTATTTTTTTCATCTTGTGTCTTTTCTAAAATTTAACATTAACGCCTATACCGATGTACCTGGTGGAGGGATCCTGCAGATTGTTGTCGTTCCCGAAATCCGGATCGATGATGTCCGCTTTCTTCCATACCAACAAATTGTATCCGCTAAGGGTCACGTCCAGGTTCTTCACCCCGTCGATATTGGCCAGTTCGGTGAAATCATATTTAAAGGAAAGGGTCCTCAATTTAAGAAAGCTCCTGTCAAAAATATTGGCAAACTTTTCGTTTTCCTTATAGGTCACGGCCGCCCTATAGGGATATTGCTGGGACCAGGACTGCCAGCTGACCGCCGTGGTATTTTGGGCGTACGCCCTTGTATCGGAAATAACCTCCCCGTTGACGTCCCTCACCAGTTCCCCACTGGTGACCTGGACCCCCTCCGGCACATATACCGGGGCCCCGGCAGCATATTCCGCATCCCTGTACTCCGTGGAGTTCGGGTGCTTGCCCCCCCACCACATCTTCTCTACAGTAAGGGACCGCATAAGACCGCCCCAAACACCGTCTATACCAACGTTTACGGTCAGGTCCTTATACTTGAAACTGTTCTGAAGGCCTATGATCCAATTGGGGTCGTTGTGCCCCAAAAGCTGTGGGTAGCTGTCCCTGATCGGCATTCCGTTGGCGCCCAGGATCAGATCGCCGTCCGCCGACTTTTGCCACACCGTTGCATAGTAGCTGTCCGCCCTATCGTTCAGCCTTAGATTGTTATAAGTGGCATTGTCCCCGTATATTTCGGTGATCCTCTGGACCTTCCTGCTCCAGTTCGCGGTCAGGTTCCAACTAAAATCGTCCGTAAGGACAGGCTTGGCACTGAGCACCACTTCCAGGCCATTGGTAGTGTACTCGTTCCCGTTCACCTTTCTGTTCTCGAATCCCGAAGTGTTGGAAATAGGCAGGTCGATGATCTGGTTCGTATCCACCACATTGTAATAGGTAAGGTCCAGGCCGATCCTGTTCTTTAGAAAGGCCGAGCTCAGGCCAAGCTCGAACGAGTCCGAACTTTCCGGCTCTATGTTGGAATTTACCAGGCCATTGGGGTACTGCAGTTTTACATTTCCACCAAAAACACCGTTATTGGTATAGTAGGACGATGTACTATAAGGGTCCAGATCGCTGGAAACCTGTGCCCATGATCCATATAGCTTTAGATAATCCACGGCTTGCGGCATGGCCACAAAATTGGAGACCACCGTACTCAGGGATACCGATGGATAGAAATAGGAGCGGTTCTCCCTGGGCAGGGTGGAGGACCAGTCGTTCCTTGCCGCCGCCGTCAGGAACACCGCATCATAAAGGTCCACTCCCAAAGTGGCGTAGACACTATTGGTGGCCCTTTCCTGGAAATAGGTGGTGGCCGCTACGTTGCCATTGGTATTGTTAAGGCTATAGACAAAGGGGACCACAAGACCGTCGGTCGAGTTGTACTCCTGCTGGTACTTCCTATAAAAGGTGGAGGCCCCGGCGTTCACGTCGAAGGAAATATCATCGGTCAAAGATCTGGTATAGGAGGCCAGAACATCGTAGTCCACCGTCAACCTTTTGGAATTCCAGGTCTTATAGTCCCCTTCCCGGGCATCGCCGTAGTTCAGATAGGTCTTCGGGCTCTGTCTGTCCTCGAAAATGTCCTGTATAACGGCCGAGCCCCTGCCCTGTAGGTTCAAACCTTCGGCTATGTTATATCTTAGGACCATTTGGGCATTGATAAGGTCCGCATCGTATTTTTGGTTCAGTTCATGGGCCGCAAAATACACGTTGTTGTACCAGGCATAGTTGTAGTTGGCCTGCCTGTACCCTTCCTGTCCGGGAACGTACATATGTTCCTTCAGGTCACGGCCGTCAACGTCGTCGCCCATCCAGATCAGGATGGTGTACATGTGGTTCTTCGGTCCGTACCCATGCCTCGGATAGTTGGGGGAATATACCTTGTTGTAGGAAAGCTTACTGTCCAGAGTAAGCGACTTGGAAAGGTTGGTGGTCGATTTAAAGGCCAGCCCCCCCGTTTTAAGGCCCGAATTGGGGACCCTGTCCTTTTGGTCCGAATAGTTCCCCGACAAACGGAAGGATCCCTTTTCAGATTTGCTCGCTATGGCAAAATCCGTACTGGAAATATATCCCGTACCCATAAAATCCTTGAGGTTGTCATGGTACTCCCAGGGCGTAGGAACCCGGGAATAACGGGATTTGTCGTCATACTGCGTACCATGGACATCCCCCCACCAGGGAATCGTCTCCCCGGTAACGTTGTCCAATATGGGGCTGTTCCATTGGGAGACCAGGACCCCGGGCTCGAACTTCGGGCCCCAGATCATGTCACCGTCCGAAATGCCCCCGTCCTTACCGTCCCAGAACTCATACTTGCCGTTGGACCCGTTGCCGTATTCCGTCTGAGTCTCCGGAAAAACCGTAAAGCCCGCGGAGACCATGGTATTATGGGATACCGAAATCTCAAGGCCGTCCGCACTGGCATTCTTGGTAGTGATCAATATCGCACCGTTACGGCCCCTGGACCCATAGAGGGCGGAGGCCGTCGTGCCCTTCAGGACGTTCACGTTGGCAATATTATTGGCCGAAACATCATAAAAATCCGTCTCCACGGGTATCCCGTCGATCACGATCAAGGGCGATTTGCCCCTTAGGGAAAAGGAAGGCTTTTGGAAAAGTCCAGTAGGGTTGCTAACGCTAAGGCCAGCTACCTGGCCCGTAAACAAATTCCCCACATTGGGAGCATTGATCTCCTCGATGATCTCCACATCCATCTTTTGGGTGGCATAGCCCACCTTCTTCTCAGCCCTGGTGATACCCAAGGCCGTTACGATTACCTCGTTTAATTTTTCCGAATCGGGAAGAAGCACAATTTCTGCCGATGTTCTGCCAGAGGTGGCAAATTCAGTTGGGACATATCCAATATAGGAAACGAGGAGGATATCACTTTCCGCATTCAGCTCAATTTGAAAATTGCCGTCAAAATCGGTAGCTACCCCTTTGGAGGTACCCTTTATGACCACCGAAGCCCCAGGCAAAGGCGCATTGTTCTCATCCAAAACCTTTCCCCTAAATACGTCTTGGGAATGGCCCATGATACATGCAAAAAAAGCAAATACCATAAGAATACTTGTTTTGTTCATTCTTTTTAGTTTGTAATTTTTTAATTATTTAATGAGCGCAAATATCCCCGGCATAGGTTAACTAAACCCTCAATTAATATTAAAAGATTGCAATGAAACGGGCATGTTTGTTAAAAAAACGTTAACAGCCCAAAGAAGACATAAAGCGAACAAAAAAGTACTTACGAACCCTTTATAACAATGGGTCCTCAGAAAAAAATAAGAATGGATACCAGATGGCCTTGAGACAAATTATACCTCTACCAATTGTACTTCCGACTTTTCCACCAAGGTATTCCGCCTGTATTTCATTTTAAAGTAAAAAAGTGAAACCAGAGTAATAATGGTCTCCAAAGCAGCAATGAAATAGGTACTGGTTATGAAGAAATTGAGCCAAGAAAGGGTACTCTGACCAAAATTCTTATAAAGAAGGACCCCCATACTACCTAAATAGCCAAATGCATCCGCAAGATATATTAGGTAACCGGCATTTCCCTTTATACGGAAAGTGGCGATCATACGATCAAAAAAAATACAGTTAAAGGGCACATAACAAATATAGAGTCCAAAGCCAACGCTTATCATCCAAAATATAGGAGACATTAAACCTATTTGAAACAACAGGGTAGAAAGACCAATGCCAATAGTACCAAAAAGTAATAAATAATGATAGGAAACAAAAGCTTTATAATTATTCTTGATGACCCCTAAAAAACCAATGATCACCAATACCAATATGGCAATGGGAAGTTCCGATATAGTATATATGGCAGCATCTCCCTCGAAACCTAAGGCATCCCAGATCTCCCTAGAAAAATTATCCCTAAAATCGCGCAATGCCGTTAAAAAGGTGTAAAAGAATATTAGAATTATAATTGGGAACAGAAACGCCATAAAAACCCTTTTTCTATCCTTACCGTTCATAGGTTTCCGTTCTGTTCTAAGTCTCTTATCCTCCTCTGAAGGCCGGGGAATTCGGTTCAACAACCAAGCAAAAAATACAAAAGGAACTAAAAATACCCCTCCTGTAACCGATGGCATCCAAAATTGGGACACCTGCCAGTTTTCCATAACCATAAGACCAACCGACTTTACAGCACCACTGGACACAATAAAACTGGAGCATAGGGCCACTCCTAAAAATTCGGTAAACTTTCTACCCTCCAAATAGGAAAATACAATTCCCCATACCATCCCCAAAGGAAGGCCATTTAAAAACATGAAGATAAAATTATAAGGGGCAGGAGCCAGGGCAAACAAAAGTAGGCTAGCCTCGGCGGCAAGGATTAGGCCCAGAAGATAATATATCCTCTTGTTGGGCTGCAACTCCGAAATTACTTTAATCCCTATAAATTTAGAAAGCATGTATCCCAGCACCTGCGCAATGATCAAAATTATCTTGTAATCCACTCCGGCAAAGGATAGATCTTCAAAAGTTGCTACGGTAAAGGGCTTGCGAAAAGCATACATGCAGAAATAAGTGCCAAATGAGGCAAATGCCCCGTATAGCAAAAACGAAATATCTTTTTTTACCAGCTTCAAAAATGTAGGTAGTTTGGTCTAAAATTTCTCAAAAGATAAATGAACTTATTTAAACTTTTCACAATTGGCTAAAAAATCACTCTTTTTCGCCCACTTTTCACCTTTTTTTGTTCCGTAGCCCTGCTGTGCCACTCAAAAAGAGGTTTAATTGGACAAAAAATTGCTGATTTTCGCTTCAATCAGAAAGGTTTAAATAAGTTCAATATTAAAAGACAATATTCCCCCTTTTTTAGGTGTAAATGCTTTTTTTAAAGTTATTAGATCATTATCTAAAGATTAAAAGAATAAACCACCTCATGTTCTGCCTCACCCGTCCCAAGAGTCGGAGAATCTTTAGATTAAGAAATATCCGCATTTCTCAATCTAAGGGCATTCACAATTACGGAAACCGAACTAAAGCTCATGGCCAAGGCTGCGATCATGGGCGATAAAAGGAGCCCAAAAAATGGATATAGGACACCAGCGGCAATAGGTACGCCAAGTGTATTGTATATTAGTGCAAAAAATAGGTTTTGTTTAATATTTTTCATCACTTTTACACTTAGGTTCCTAGCCTTTACTATTCCTTGCAAATCTCCTTTTACCAAAGTGATCGAGGCGCTTTCAATAGCCACATCGGTACCTGTTCCCATGGCAATTCCCACTTCGCTTTTCGCCAGGGCCGGGGCATCGTTTATGCCGTCACCGGCCACCGCAACTTTTTTGCCCTGCTGTTGTAACCTTTCCACTTCATTCAGCTTGTCCTGGGGAAGCATCCCCGCTTTAAAATCGCTAAGATCAAGTTCTTCTGCTACAGCCTTTGCCGTATCATGGTTATCCCCTGTCAACATAAGTACGGATATTCCTAAGAATTGTAATTCTGCAATAGCCTTTTTACTGGTTTCCTTTATTTTATCGGTAATTACAACAAATCCGACTACAGTACTATCCACAGAAATCATGGAAACCGTTTTGCCAAGCTGCTGTTGTGTTTTTACTTTATTGATAAGCTCATCGGACATTACTGCATTAGCCTCCGCCATCATTCTTTCATTTCCCAATGCCACTTTTTTAGCATCTATTATTCCTGTTACCCCTTTTCCGGTGACCGAATTAAATTCCAATACCTTCAATACTTCAATTCCCAGTTCCTTTCCATATACTACCGTTGCCTCCGCCAAGGGATGCTTGCTCAATTGACTGAGGGATACCATGTATTGCAACGCTTTTTCTTCCGAATAATCTTTAGTGGCAACCACTACTTTTTCCACGGATGGCTTTCCTGCCGTAATTGTTCCGGTCTTATCAATAACAAGGGTATCTATTTTATTCATTTTCTCCAAAGCCTCCGCATTTTTGACCAATACCCCGGATTGCGCCCCTTTCCCTATGCCTACCATAACGGACATGGGGGTGGCCAGGCCCAAGGCACAGGGACAGGCTATGATCAAAACAGCAATGGCATTCACCAAGGCATAGACATACTTGGGTTCGGGACCGAAAACGGCCCAAACTATGAACGTTATTACAGAAACCAATACCACAACAGGAACAAAATACCCAGAAATCCTATCCGCCAATTTCTGAATGGGGGCCTGACTACGACTGGCCTTATTGACCATTTCTATAATTTGTGCCAATAAAGTGTCCGCGCCCACTTTTTCCGCCTTCATCTCAAAGGATTGATTTCCATTTATAGTTCCGGAACTAACCGGATCCCCTTTCTTTTTATCTACCGGTATAGGTTCTCCAGTAATCATGGATTCATCTATGGAGCTTTCCCCTTCGTGAATGACCCCGTCTACAGGAATTTTGTCCCCTGGTTTGACCCTGAGCAGATCGCCTATTTTAATTTTATCGATGGTGATGACCTCTTCTCTCCCATCTACCACTTTAATAGCCTTGTTGGGAGCCAATTTTAACAGCTCTTTCACGGCATTATTGGTCTTGCTATGTGCCCGGGCCTCCAAAAGTTGTCCCAATAAAACTAGGGTCAATATTACGGTAGCGGCCTCAAAGTAAACATGTACCGTACCGTGATGGGTTTTGAATTGGACAGGAAAAATTTCAGGAAAAAGCATCCCGAACACACTAAACAACCAGGCAACCCCGGCTCCTATTCCAATAAGGGTAAACATATTTAAATTCCATGTCCTTATTGATCGATAGGCCCTTTCAAAAAACATCCAAGTGGCATGGAAGACTACGGGAAGGGAAAGTCCGAACTGGATCCAGTTCCAATATTTCATATCCAAAAGCGTGTACAATGGGTTATTGGGCACCATCTCGGACATGGCAATAAAAAAAATGGGCATGGTAAAGGCAAGGGCCAACCAAAATTTCTTTAATAGTTTTTTATAGTTTTTCTCCTCTGCCGAAACATCTGCCTTTAAAGGTACTAGGTCCATTCCGCAAATAGGGCAGGACCCGGGTTCATCCTTGATAATCTCCGGGTGCATGGGACAGGTGTATTGGGCACCGCCCATATTTACTTTTACCTCTTCCACCAGATCCATTCCACAAACCGGACAATCGCCCGGCCGATCATAGGTCTTATCCCCTTCACAATGCATGGGACAATAAAAGGTCCCCGTTCCCGACCCATTGGACTTTTGTTTTTTAGGGGCATGATGATAATGCTCTTCCCCCGGCAGTGAAATGCCATAGGCACCGCCATCATCCTCCAAGGCCTTTTTAAAGGTAGATACAGGAATATGACCGTCCATTTCAATAATAGCTTCGGCTTTTTCCAAATCCACAGTCGCATGGATAACGCCGTCCACGGCATTTAAGGTATGTTCTACATGGGACCTACAACCATTGCAGGTCATTCCGTGTATCTTATAGGTGTGTCTCATCTCCAATCTTTATTAGTTCGAGATAAAGGTAAAGAGATTGGAAAGGAACACTTTTTACAATTCTGGAGATTCTTTACATAATTTTGTCCAACGGTTTTCTATCCCATTGTTGTAGTTTTTTATATGCTCCCATAGACATGCCCGTGACCGACTTAAACTGGGAGGCCAGATGGCTACTGTTCCTGTAATTTAGGGCATACCCTATTTCAGAAAAATTGAGTTCGTTCATTTGGATGAGCTCCTTTGCCCTTTCAATTTTTAGATCGATGTAGTATTTCTCTATGGTTGTACCTTCCTTTTTACTGAACATTTTACTTAAGAAAGAATAATCTTTATGCAATTTTTCGGACAAGTAGGCAGACATGTTACCTGCTATATCATTTTCCCCATGATTGATTGAATTAATCAATTCGATCTTAATATTCTCAATGAGCATATCCGTGGTATCCTTCACCAATTCGAAGCCGTTATTTTTTAATATGGTTTCTATTACGACATCCTCAATGTCCCCGTTTTCCTCATAAACGATCTCTCCTAATTTTATAGATGCAACCGCAATCCCGGCTTTGGTAAACTCCTGTGCCAAAAGGGTCTTACACCTATCACAAACCATATTTTTGATAAGAAGTCTTTTCATCTGTTCAAATTTATTGTTTTTTAATGGTTAGATGGAATTCGCCATTGAACATATCTGTTGGTATCAAGATTTGTTATGGCTCATTTCATATAAACATTTGGAATCTAGGCATAGCCCAACCTTTAACAACCGACCCTACCACAAAACTATCATAAATAGAACAATATTCCCCATCCAAAGCTGGAAAGGGTTTCAATTGGCACCTATACTATTTGTAGGTGCTACTTGAAAGTCTTCTCCGGCTTCCAAGCAGGTCCAGAAGGCATTAACCGATGTCCAAAGTGGTTATTTTCGGTAGAAATAAAGAATAATTTCACATTTTTGCATCATATTCAATCCGGTAGTACCTCTACGATCATTTCTATCTCTACGGCAATATTACCGGGAAGGGTACCCATACCCACGGCAGCCCGTGCATGTTTGCCCCTTTCTCCAAATACGGCCACCATCAAATCTGAATATCCATTGATCACCTTGGGATGATCATGAAAATCAGGTCCTGCATTTACCATCCCCAAGACCTTGACTACCCTGACTACCTTATTTAAATTTCCCAATTCCGATTTTAAAACCGATAATTGATTGATCCCCGTAATTCGGGCGGCCTCATAACCCTCTTCTATGGTTAAATCTGTCCCGACCTTGCCCTCTATATTTTCCCCGTTACTTTGGAGCGGTCCTTTTCCCGATAGAAAAATTAGATTTCCGGAGCGAACGGCATTTACATAATTGGCTACGGGAGCACTGGCTTCCATTAAACTTATGTCCAACTCCTTTAGTTTTTCCTCTGGATCGTAATCGGCCGGAACAATTGGGATTTCTTTTTTTACCTGATTCGATACATCTTTCTTACTTGTATCGCAGGAAATGGTCATTATGGCCATTACCGGGACTAAAAAATATTTGAAATTCATACGCGGGCTTTAAAACTAATTTTTATTTGTTATACATTTTCCAGCACTTCCTTAAGGCGTTTGGCCACTGTTCTTTCCTGTCCGGGATCCATCATCCAGGTGGTTATACCTATAGTTTCCTTGTCGCCCACCGTAGCTATAGCGGGGTGACCTTCCATTAACTTCTTCCTGGCTTCCTCCGAACTGATCCTTACCAGATGGCTATCCCATGTAATCCGTAATGAGGGGACATGATTGGCATAAGGAGGGACATGTATTTCTGTCTGCACTCCCTTTACGGACAAGGCACTGTCACTAATCAATTTTATTTGATTTTCCCATAGCTTCCATTCCTTTTCATGATCTTTGGCCAAATACATTTCCAAAGCTACCAACATCCCCAGAACTTCTTCCTTGTTTACCTTCATCCCCCTACCAATAGTGCTTCCCCGGGGTGGGGTGTGCATCCTGGCCGCTTTGATCAGATCTCTTTTACCCAACAATAATCCGGCGCTTTGTGGCCCCCTAATACCTTTTCCTCCTGAAAACGCCACTAGATCGAACCCCATTTTGGTAAATTTAAAGAGGTTCTCCACTGGAGGCACATCTGCGGCACAATCAATAAAGGTTGGAATATTGTACTTTTTTCCAAGGGCGATGAATTCGTCATGTTTAATATCCCCTTGGTCCGTATTGGCATTTAAAAACCAGAGCATTGCCGTTTTTTTATTAATGGCCTTCTCCATTTCCTTGGCCGTTTTTACCACCACCAATTTGGCACCAACGTTTAATAGGGCATGGGTATAACCAATATTATGGCCTTCCTGAATTATTACCTCGTGCTTTAATCCTGTAGTATCCGGAAGTTGGGCGGCTATGTTGGAATCCATTCCGGAAATGACCCCTGCAAGCCCAATGGACATGGCCCCAAATGCCCCTGAAGATACCGTGGCATATTCGCATTGTAACAATTCCGCAATTCTATCACCAACCTTGTCCTGAAGTTCGTCCAAATCCACATATTCCGTGGCTCCAAAAACAATAGCAGAGGTAACCTCCTCAGACATCAAGGAACCGGTCATGGAAGTATAGGTCCCTGCGGCATTGATAAATGTACGTATGCCAAGTTCCTTGAAAAAATTCCGTTTCACCGGTTCGGTTACTGCCGCACCCAGCAATTGTGGCGTTAAAAATCCAGTACCAACCAATCCGCCCACCACTGGTACGCTGGATAAGGTTTTTAATAATTTTCTCCTGCTTAACATAATTTATTCTTTTAATAGAACTCGTTTAAACTTTTTAAATTGGTTAAAAACAAGTTCATAGTTTAATCCAGTTCAATACATTTTCTATGGCCCATTTTGCGGCAAGCGGATTTATTTGGCATTCCACATGGGTCTGGAAATTCCATTAAGGTCCCAGACCACAACCCCCTCCCTGAGGGTGAGCTCACATTCCAATTTTTGATCGCCCATCATTTTCCCCCCCTGTGTATCAATAAACCCAAAGTTCCCTTTTCTAAGGTTCAATATAGTTAGGTCTGCTACGGCCCCAACTGTCAGGTGTCCCAAATCCGTGCGTTTAATATATTGTGCCGGATTCCAGGTGGCGCATTCAATGACCTGTTTTGCCGACATGCCCATATTGATAAATTTCGACATTATATTAAGAATATCCTTCATTCCCCCGTTCATACTTCCAGTATGCAGATCGGTACTTATGGAATTGGGTAAAAAGCCCTGGTTCATGGCCGGAACGGCCTGCTCGAATACAAAACTGCCACCGCCATGGCCTACATCAAAAATAATCCCCCGGTTTTGGGCCTCAAAGACATACTTCCTAACCCTACCATTTTCATCTACCACAGGAGTCCTTCCTTTTACATGGGCATAGGCATGGGTAAAGATATCCCCTGGCCGAAGCTTTTCCATGAGCAATGTTTCCAAGGACAACTCGGGGTCACTCCCTCCAAAATCGATCATAACCGGAATATTGGCCATAGTACCCGCTGCAACCACCCTATTTACAGGTTCCCAATCAAAACCACTGTAATGGGCCAATTTTACCCCTACTATGGTTCCCTTGTACTGCGAGGCAACATAGGCGGTCATTTTAGGGTTCATATCCTCTATATTCTGTTCTATGGCTCCTCCCTTCATACCCGATCCTATAATATTTAAGAAAGACAATACCCTTGTCTTGGAATTATCTATAGTCTGCTTCTTAAACGTTCTAAAATTCTTCCACCCTGCACCCCCTACATCCACGATAGTGGTAACCCCACTTCTAAAAGTAAACCCGTCAGGAGGTAAACTGGTAAAGCTATTGCTTAAATACGAATCTTCCTCTGTCCCAAAAAAATTGTGCCCATGTATATCAAGGAGTCCGGGAGCCACTAGAAACCCTTTTGCATCTATGACCGTTTTAGCGCGACTTTCTGGAATTTTAGAATCTACCTTTGCAATTTTTCCATCTTTAATGGCTAGGTCCATTACCTGATCCAAATTATTTTTGGCGTCTACCACATGCCCTCCCTTAACCAAGAGGTCGTAGTCCTGTGCCATTATTGAAGTGGTTGCCACTAACCATAAAACAATAGTCCAAATCCGATTTTTTAGTATATTTTTCATATTTAAAAAGTATTGGCTGGCCTTAATACGCACATATTGTATTTTACAAGTCGTTCTTGGCTTATTTACCTCTTCTACCATTATCTTCCCGGCATCATTGCCGTGGAATAACCCTAATTTTGAAGTGTCCCTCCCGTATATCCCGATTTTCTATTGCCTCTTCCCAAGCATCGTTATTTTTATCTGGAAGTGCCTACATTTTGGCTAAAATTTCTCTATTTGCCATACAACATACCATCGCCGGTAACGGCCATATGCCCAACCCTTTCCTCTATTCCATTATTCTATCCACCACCACAACCGTTTTGAAACCTTCGGGCAAAAAAACTTCCGTTAAGTGGTTGCGTTGTACGCTGGACCAAAAACAATCCCGGAACAACACAAAAAATATTTTTTTGAAATACAGGGAAAGTAACATGGCATTTATATCTAAAAACCTATTTGAATCAATTCCTCAAGACAGGAAACCAATCATCCCTATATCCTTTTCCTAAATAACAGGATCGGTACTTGCCAGGTATGGAACAGGTATAGGACATTTTTTAAGTTCCCTGTACATCTTCAGGATGTGTTCGAACCCATCTTAAATTTAACAAAACTTTAGAATAATAAGTGCATTTTTTAGCAATATTTAACACTTATATTTTTTGATTATAAAAAAAGATCGATTTCTTTTAGAGAATCCCTAAAATTATAGCTACAGATCGTCTTACTTAAAATTGGCCTGTAATAGAACTAAGTATGGTTACTGCTTTAAGGGCTATTCAAAAATAAGTGTGCCAAAATATTCGGGTCTGTGGTAATCCGGCTTTTCGGATCCAACTGGATTCCAGGTTACATAATGGCGTTGGGAAGTAGCGTCGCCACATTTATAAAAGTTTGCATTACTATTTAGACCCTTTATTTTTATTTCAGGATTTTGTGTTAAGATTCCGGCGGGTATTATTATGGTCATTTCCCAAGAGAAATCGCCCGTTCTTTCCATAAAAGTCTGTGATCCCAAGGAGCTTTGTACATCAATCAAATTTTCAATCATATCCCGATCAACGAATTGTCGCTTACCTCTTCCGGGGCCATAGGCCAAATGGACGGTACCTATACAATTGAATTCAAAATTATAATAATTCCCATCCCCTAGGGGGTCAAAGAAAAATTCCACACAACTATCAAGGGCTACTGGACCATTGGTATCCCCAACACTGGCAAGAATATTCTTTTCCCGGACATAATATTTTAGCCAAATAGCATTATTGCTATGCGCTATCCTAAAAGTCACACTTGGCCTATAAGAAAATTGATCCCAATTAACTATGTCAATAGCCTGTAATGGGGTATGTTCCTCCAAAAGTTGGGATGCCTGTTCCAAACCAACTTGTCCGTTAAATTCTATTTCTTTAACTATCAGCGTTTTATGCTGACTATATATTTCAGATGTATAAGCCATCATAATACCGAATAGGCACCTAATTATCAATTCCTTTTTCCACATATAAAACCACACTAATGAAAGTACAAATTAGCTAAAATTTGTCATCCGGACTTCATGCTGTTAAAACTTCGAAATGTACGGAATTTTATCCAAAAGTAGTACTACCCATTAAGAAGGCCGCTCAAAATTTCATAGGATTTTAAGCGGTCCTTATGATCAAAAATATGGGATACCACCATTATTTCATTGACCTGGGTAGCTTCAATAAAATGGGCAAGCTGTGCTTTTACAGTTTCTTTTGATCCCACAAAACTATAGTGCATCATTTGTTGTATTTGAGCTTTTTCCATCCCATGCCATAGACCATCCATACTCTTTACCGGTGGCGGTAATGGTTTTCTGGTATTCCTAATAATTCCCAAAGCCAATTGCTGGAGGCTTGTCTCCAAATATCCAGCCTTTTCATCGGTTTCTGCGGCTATTACATTTACACAGGCAATAGTATAGGGAGCTCTACATTGTTTTGATGGTTCAAAATTTTGATGGTAAAGCCTAAGGGCCTCATGCAAATGGGTCGGTGCAAAATGACTGGCAAAAGCATAAGGCAATCCCTTTGCTCCCGCCAATTGTGCACTAAAGGTACTTGAACCCAATAAATATATAGGTACATTGAGACCTTCTCCCGGTATGGCCCGCACTGCAGCACGGCTATTTTCTTTGGAAAAATAGGTCTGTAATTCTACTATATCCCTGGGAAAATCGTGAACAGTTTCCGTACGGTCCCTTCTTAATGCCTTGGCAGTCAATTGGTCCGTTCCAGGGGCCCTTCCCAGGCCCAGGTCCACTCTCCCTGGATATAGGGTCTCCAAGGTACCAAATTGTTCCGCTACAATTAAAGGAGCGTGATTGGGCAACATAACTCCTCCCGAACCTACCCTGATGGTCTTGGTACCTTGGGCAATATACCCTATTAAAATGGGGGTGGCCGAACTCACCAAGCTTTCCATATTATGATGTTCGGAAATCCAAAACCGCTCAAAGCCCAAATTTTCTACATGTTGCGCCAATTCCAGACTTTTATTCATGGATTGTAGGGGACTGGACCCCTCGGCAACAGGAACCAAATCCAAAACCGAAAGCTTTATGTTCCCTAAATTTTTGTTATCATTTTGCGCCATTATTCCATAATTTTTGGGTGCATGTATACATTGGAAATACCTTAGTCGAACACCACTATCAATCCTTAAAGTGAAATTTACTTATGGAGATAAAAATTAACTCCCTCAACACAGAGCGTACTAAGTATTGGAAGCAAGACCGCTGCGCTACAAGAACCAAGGTACAAGACAAAATAATCCAATGCCGTAAATCGTAACTACCTATATCACTACACCCTAGTGTCCAGTCATGCCTAAACCTACGGGTAATTTAAACGTTGACCGGACAATAGGTTCCGTTTCGGGGAATTCTATTGATATAAAAACAGATTATAGAAAACTAAGATTATTCCCGTTCATCTATTATTATAAGCCCGGGGTTCTCTTCTTTTAATTGGATTATATCCGTTTTTGTTACCTGCGTCTGCCAGAGATAGATCCTCCTAAGTCTGGGAAGTTTTGGCACCAGCTCCAATACCCCTTTTGAAACATTGGTTCCATACAAGTTTAAGGATTCCAAATTCTCCAGTTTCGATAACTGCTTTATTCCAGTGTCCGATATTGCATTTCCTCTAAGATCCAGCTTTACCAAATGTTGTAGACTACCTATTTTCTCTAAAGAGCTATCCTCAAGGTGCGAATTTCCAAGGTTAAGCCAAACCAATTGCTCCCTTAATTCCAATAGGGCATCCAGATGGGAAGCTTGAAGATCGTATTCGCTTAAACTAAAATTGGCCTCCAAAAAATAATTGTCCTTCATTAAGGGATTGATTACAAATCCATGGCCGATCAAGGAGTTGACCACTGCCCGATCTGGAGGAGGAACCTTTTTGTTAAAAAGATTGTTCTTATCCAACCCTAGATAATTGGCCACTAAGGGACCAACTGCATTTTCGATATCCAATTGGGTTACAAAGCCTTTGGACGGCGCCCCGGATTTGATCCACCATTTGATCAAGACCACTTCTTGATCGGTAAGCGGCAACTTCCCTTCCGAAGGCATAAAATCGTCATGTTCCATAGGTAGGGTAATGCGTCTTACCAATTCACTTTTCAAGGCATCCCCAGGCACAATGGTATTATTGCCTTTCCCGCCACGCAAGATATTTTCATAGGAGGTAAGCAAAAGACCTCCCTTTTTTTTCCCTTCATTATGACAACCAACACATTTGGACTGCATCATTGGCATCACCAAATCTAGAAAGACATCGGCCGAATCCAATACGGTCACTTTATTACGTGGCTCTATTTTAGATGGCAATCCTGCCATATTTCGAAAGGAGTTTGGTGCATATTGCAACAAATAGGTGGAACCGTGGGTGAGATTTCCGCCCATATGGCCTGTAACCATGAGCAAAAAAAATACTATAAACCCAAGGGTCCATTTAAAAAAGGATGAGAAATTGTTCCTTTTTTTATGAACAAAATAACACCCAAAAGAGAATAACGTTAAAGCAATGCCCCCCCATTGATGCCAAAACAAAGCTTCCCCATCATATTCACCGCTAAGGGAAAGCAAATAACCAAAAACTACGGCTACAACTGCACTTACGGCCCCCATTAGCCATGCCAGGGAGATATAAATCCCTAAAGGACTGTATTTGCGCCAACGTGAAGCAAACTGTATCAAAAAAGCCATAATTAAAAATCCAATGGGAAGATGTACCACTACCGGGTGGAACCTTCCCAAAAACAGAAGAATATCTGGCGGATTATCCAAAAAATCCCCAATCGTTAACAAAATAAAACCCATTTATGCTATTTAAGAGGTGTCCCTTTCAAGGGTATTTTATTGGTGGTCAAAATCTGAAGGAGATGTACCCTATGTCCGTCATAGCTCCAGACCATAGCTTTATCAAAAAACATCATTAAAAGAAGGATTCCTTTGCTAAAAATATTCATTTGCTCGTATTGGAATTAAAATTTAATTTAGGCCAAAACATCCTTTATGAGGTTTCCATGTACATCTGTCAACCTCATATCCCTGCCCCCAAATCGGAAAGTCAATTGTTTATGGTCCAACCCCAATAAATGCATAATGGTGGCATGCAGATCATGTACCGTTACCTCATTTTCTATTACCCGATAACCATATTCATCCGTTTTTCCAAAGATAGTACCCCCCTTTACACCGGCTCCTGCCATCCACATGCTAAATGCCGATGGGTTGTGGTCCCTTCCATCGGATCCCTGCGCGAAGGGTGTTCTTCCGAACTCGCCGGTCCAAACCACCAATGTTTCCTCCAAGAGTCCGCGGGACTTTAAATCCTTTAACAATCCGGCAATAGGTTGATCAACGGCATGGGCATTTCTTTCGTGGCCTACCTTTAAGTTACTGTGCTGGTCCCACCTATCGGCTCCTACGTTGGGGCAGGTAAGTTCCACAAACCTAACGCCACGCTCTATCAACCTACGGGCCAAAATACATTGGGAAGCGTATCCCCTTAAATGTGGATCATCGGAATCCAATCCATATAATTTTTTGGTAGCCTCGGTCTCCTCTTTAAACTCGGTGAGCTCTGGAATGGAGGACTGCATTTTATAAGCCAGTTCATAATTGGAAATGGCAGATTCCACCGCGTCGGCCTCCCCTATTTTTCCGATCAGACTATCGTCCATTTGCTTAATAAACTGTAGTTTTTCTTCCTGAAGGTTTTTAATATCTTCCCTAGGGTTTATATTGGCCACAGGTTCCGGCCCTGCCTTAAAAACAGAAGCCTGATAGGAAGCCGGCAAAAAACCGTTCTTAAAATTGTCCAATCCCCCCGGAGGTATTAAACCTCCATCCAATACCACATAACCGGGAATATTGTTGTTTTCACTGCCCAAACCATAATTCATCCAGGCACCCATACTTGGACGTCCCTGTAGACCACTGCCCGTATGTAAAAAATAATTGGCATTGGTATGTTCCGGAAAGTTGGACACCATAGATCGTATCAAGGCAATGTCGTCTACACAGGTAGCAATATGCGGAAAGAGGTCGCTCACAGGCATTCCACATTCTCCGTATTGCCTAAAGTCCCAAGGACTCTTCAATATTTTCCCCACATTGTCGAACTGTGTGGCATCTACCTTAAATTTCTTTCTGGGATCCTCCCCATTTTCCTTGGCAAGTCTGGGTTTGGGATCAAAGGAGTCCACTTGGGACACCCCTCCGTCCATATACAGAAAGATAACATTTTTCGCCTTGGGCAAATAATGTGGTCCCAAATAAAGATTGGAAGCGGTTTCTAGGTGACTTGCCCTTTTGCAACCAAATGGCAGTGTCCCGAACAAGCCCATAAAAGCCAACGACCCGAAACCTCCGGCCGATAGGCCCAACATTTCACGACGGGAAATAATCCTAGATTTGGTATGGTGGTGATGTCCCATTATATAAGGTATATAAATTCTTTTAAATTAAAAATACTATGGCAATACTCTTTCCACACTGCCATTTCTTTATCGGCCCCGGTATCGTCCTTTCTTTCCATTCTACTTAACATATCAAAAAAATGGGAAGCTTTCTTAAGTTCTTCCGAGGTAGCCAAACGCGAAAAAGCCTGCATATAGATCCACTGTACCTTTTCCTCAAAACTGCCCAATTTTTTTTCCAATAATTTTTCCGCCATAATTTCCGCCTGTTGTGCAACCAATGGATCGTTCATTAAGATCAAGGATTGCGAAGGCACATTGGTAACGTTCCTACTGCCAAAGGTGCTAAAGGGTATTGGCCTGTCAAAGGTGGTCATCATAGGCTCCAAAAAATTCCTCCTGACCTCCAAATATATACTTCTCCGGCCTTCCCCGTCCAGGGGTCCCGATTTCCTTGGCCTACCTCGCCCTTGCATAAAGTCCGTGAGATGGGTGGCCACCGGTGCCCCGTACATTAAAGTATCCAAACTTTCGGTAACCATAAGTATCCCATCGCGAATGGCCTCGGCCTCCAATCTTCTTACAGGAAATGAGGCCAAATAAATATTGTTGGGATCCGTGCTAGCAAGGGCCTCACCTCTCAAGGTACTTCGTTTAAAGGTTTCGGAGGTAACAATGGTCCTTATCATACTTTTAATGGACCAGCCATCAATCCGAAACTTAACGGCCAAATAATCCAAAAGTTCGGGATGAGAGGGCAATTTTCCCTGAAGACCAAAATTGTCCACCGTCTCCACTATTCCCCTTCCGAACAAATGATGCCAAATCCGGTTTACCATTACACGGGATGTAAGGGGATTGTCATTGTTCAGCATGGTCCTTGCCAATTCCAAACGCCCACTTCCATCAGATCTAAATAGGGAATCCCTTAATGACAGTACCGATAAATACCTTCTGGGTATACGTTCTTCGGACGGTTCCTTATAATTTCCCCTATTGAAAACCGGACTGTCCACTCCATATCCATCATATACCCCATTAAAAAAAGAATCGGTTTTTAATTTTTTGGCCAACTGTTGACTACTATCCATCACCGATTTCAATTCCGGTATTCGGGCCGGCAATTTTCCTTTCTTTAGATCGTCATTAAACATTCTCACTTTATAGGGAGAAATATCCAAGCCGGCCCAAGTACCCTTGGCCTGAACGGAGCCAAGATTGTTTTCCAAGTTAGAGGGCCATTTCCCATCATAAGTCACGGCATATTCCGCTTCTATAAAAGCGTCCTCCGGTAAATTATATATGTGGCCTTCATATCCCCCAGGTATAATTTCAATATACGCCTTCCTACCTTTCCATGGAGCCACGTTAAATACAAAATTATTCCAGTTCCCCGTGTTCACCTTTTGGTCCATTCCTCCGTAAATAGGATTTTGGATCAATTGAAAATTGTCTAGAATTATTCTTATACTACTGTTTTTCCCCTTTGCCCTAACACCAACAAAATCTTTTTCCAAAATTATATTGGGAGATCGTAAAGCTCCAAAAATTCCCATGCCTATCAACCTACTGGATGCCTTGCCTTCCTGTAATCCCAATAATTTTCCCGAAATCTGGTCCAATATGGGATCGCCGAGGGTGGTCCGCTTTCCAAACGCATGGCCATCACTTTTCCAACCATCAAGATCCCTTCCTCTGAAATCCCCGATGACGGTATAGGTCTTTTTCTTTAAATCTACTGCTATTTCCTGAACAAGATCAGTATTTGAATCACTGTTTTTGGGCAGGTTCCATTTCTTGGCCACCAACTTTCCCATATAGGAATTTAGTTTCTCTATTTCCTTCACCGTGATCTCTTTATCTTTACTGTTATCAGAGGGGACAGGGGAAAATCTGGTACTCTCCATCACTCCATAGAGTGCATAATAATCGGCAGCTGTAATGGGGTCGAACTTATGATCGTGACATTTTGCACAGGAAACGGTCAACCCCTGAAAGGTTTTGGTAGTAACGTCTATCATATTATCGATACGATCTGCCTCGTCCTGGCGTACATCTACGGGGCTATGGGTTCCTTCGCCCATAACATAAAAAGTGGTCCCCAACCTGGATTCGGAAACACCGGTTTCCTTATTTTTCCTAGCAGTCTCCAATAAGTCTCCAGCTATATGTTCCTTCAACAATTGATCATAGGGTACATCCTCATTAAATGCCCTGATCAAATAGTCCCGATATTTCCAGGCGCCCGTTATGGCATAGTCAAATTCATGGCCCTTTGTTTCGGCATAACGTACCAGATCCATCCAATGCCTTGCCCATCTTTCCCCATAGGCCGGGGAATTAAGATAGCGATCCACCAATTTTTCATAAGCCGCACTGCTGGTATCCGCAATAAATTCTTGGACTTCCTTTGGATCTGGAGGTAAACCGGTAAGTAAATAGGATACTCTACGGATGAGGGAATTCTTATTGGCCATTGGAACTTTTTCCAACCCTTTCCCTTCCAATTGGCGGTCTATTAATAAATCGATGGCATTTGGATCTTCCATATCCATTTTGGTTTCGGGCCTAATAAAGGACCAGTGTTCCTTCCATTGGGCACCTTGGTCTATCCATTTGTCCAAAAGGGCTTTTTCCCGCTCTGTTAGTTTAAGATTGGTTTCGGGCGGGGGCATGATCTTGCCGGGGTCTTCATCATAGATACGCTTTACCAATTCACTTTTTGAAGTCTTCCCGGGCACTATGGCATGACCGCCTTCCTTAAGGGCCGCTACGGCTCCCTCGTAGGTATCCAACCGCAGGTCCGCTTTCCTACTACTGGGATCCGGGCCATGGCACAAATAACAATTCTGAACCAATATGGGTTTTACGTGAAAATTAAAGTCGACCACCTTAGGCAACGGTTCGGAGAATTTTTCGGTTCGGTCACAGGAAATTCCCAAACCACCTAGAGTACCTACCAAGACTAAAACTTTAATTCTATGAATAAACATTGTCAAAATTTTATAGCCATTATCAAATATAGAGATCTGAAACCTTAAAATCAACTACTAAAATTGCCAGAATCAACACTTATTTAGCTATCCCAGAGACAAAAAATATTACTTCTCCCATAATTATTGATATTCAAGATCTCCTAAATTGGGGACAATCAATGGGAAGAAAAACATTAAAAATACCTCAGGACAGTTCTGTCTAACAAAACAAGCCCGTCTGTCCGACACGGACGGGCAGGTTCAAATCCTACGATGAGAACAGCTCTTTTAAATCACCTATTTTATTAATTGTATATTTGGCTTTGGGTACATCGCCAAATCCGTATTTGGCAAAGACAAAAGGGATTTGATTGCCATTCGCCGCCGTATGATCCCCCAGGGTATCCCCAATATAAACAGACTTGGAGAGTTTGTTCCTTTCAATGATCATTTTAATATTTTCGGTTTTGGACAGACCCGTATTACCGGAACATTCAAAATCTTTAAAATAGGCGCCCAAACCATGGTATTCATAAAAAGCCTCGATATAACCGGCCTGACAATTACTCACTATATATAGTTCGTATTTTTGGCCCAAGGTCTTCAAGGTCTCTTCCAAACCATGGTACAAAACCCCTCCGGACTCCTTAATATCAATTACCTCCTGTTCATAGCAACTGCCCATAACCGCAAATTGCTGCTCTTCATTTAAATACGGAAACAGTTTTTTCCCTACAAGGTCATGCTGCATTCCCAAAATACCTTGAATATCTTCCTCGGAAATAGGATTCTTAATACAATCATATTTATTCAAAGCGGTATGCCATGCCTTAATACTCATAGGCATAGGATCCCAAAGGGTACCGTCCAGGTCAAAAATAATGTTTTCAATACTATTCTTTAATCCGTTTAAAGCCATCTTCAAAAGTTTTGAATCCCACACCAGTGGTGCTAAATTAAATTGACTACCTCTCCTGTTTCGGCCGATGTATAGGCCGCATCCACAATGTCCAGTACCATCTGCCCTTCCGCAAGTCCCGGAACGGGTTGTTGCCTGGTGTTGATACAATCCACAAAATGCTCCATTTGGCGGGTATAGATTATTTGGTCGCAGTGATCTTCCCTTTTTGGAAGCTCGGGCACTGTTGTTACCGTACCTTCCCCTTCCTTCGTTTTCAAAAATGTGGGAAACAGATTGGCATAACCCTTTGTCCCGAACAGACTGGTACTGGCCTCGGGCCCGTCCATATGGGGATGCCACCATCCGCTTTCAATAATACTTTCGGTACCATTGTCCCAGGTAATTACCAAAATTCCCGTATCGTCTACATCATAATCTCCAAACTCCGTAGAAATTCTAGCATAAACTTTGATCGGTTTTGGATCTCCCAGGATATACCTAACGGCATCAATGGCGTGGACGCCCATATCCGCCAAGGCTCCGCCGCCCGCCAATTCCTTCTGGGTAAACCAACCGGAAGGCCCCCAATTTTCATGTATTCCGTAGCCTTTCGTCTTAAATACCCTTCCAATTGTTCCCGAGGCTATGGTTTCCTTTATAAATCGGGTATCGGTATCAAAACGCCACATATGTCCAACCATCACCAATTGGTTGTATTTGTTCGCCGCCTCTGCTATTTGTCTGCCTTCCTCACTGTTCATTCCCATGGGTTTTTCAAGAAAAACATCCTTGCCATTTTGTAAAAATGCTATAGCATAGGGCGCATGAAATTGATTGGGGGTGCTTATAATTACGGCATCCAGATCCTCTCTTTTTACCAAGGATGAAATATCGTTCAACGCCTCTTTAATAGGGTACTTTAGGGCAAACTTTTTTGCATTATCCAGATTTTTGGACACCACTGCCACAATTTCAACATTTGGCAATGTTTGTAGTCCACGAGCGTGGTAATCCGATATAAATCCTGCGCCAATAAGCGCTATTTTAATTTTTTCCATTCGTTGAATTACTTTAATACTTATGGTTTTACCGAAGGCCTAATTAAATTCGTCGAATGCCCGAAGCATTTTTTCCAAATGATCGGTCAATATAAAGTCTACCCCCGCATCCAACAATTTTTTAACGTCATTTTCCTCTTCGGAATGAAAATAATTGATTCTAATCCCATTTTGTTTCAACTTTTTTATATCCGTCAGAAAATTATCATCGTCCCTGCTACTTTTTAGTTGGAGAAATGTGAATCCCTTTTCTATGGTTTCGTTTATATATTCTGCGCGTGTGGATAAACGCTCCATATTGCACATCATAATATTTGGATTTATCCGCCTTACCCCTTCTGCCGCCTCCCTTTCACAGGCAATGACGGTCTGATGGATCCTATTCGCTGAAATCACTGCTTGGGCCGTGGCCGCGCCCAAATGTTCGTCTCCTTTTAAATGGATATTGAGCCAGATATTCCTGGGCATTATTGCCAACGCTTCCTTTAAGGTGGGCACCCTTTCCTTTTTAAATTCTTTGGATTTCCACTTGCCGGCATCAAGCTTTTTTGTTTTTCCCAACCTAAGCTCCTTCACCGGTCCGCGACCATTGGTGGTCCTATCAACATTAACATCGTGCATTACAACCAACTGATTGTCCTTGGTCATTTGAACATCCAACTCTATCATCTGCGCTCCCAAACGAATGGCTTCCTTAAATGCAGCCAGAGTATTCTCCGGATGGGTTTCATTGGCTCCCCTATGGGCACAAATTCCTTTTTCGGGCAACTGGTAAGGATCCATATCCCTCAAGGCATTCTGGGAAAAAGCCGGGGCCGGGCATACAAACAATAAAGTAAGGAACAACACCATTTTCATCATTATCAAAATATCAGTTTTACGTTGGGAATATCGCTTTAAGAACCCAATTAAATAATTAATCCATCAATTCCCCGGCATGGGTATAAATCTTTTTTATGGCCGTGGCCACCAAATCCATATCGGCCTTTGTTCCCATTAACACTTTGTGATGTACACAAACCGATTCTTCCTTAAAAATACGTTCACAAACCGGTAAAGAAAATCTTTTGGGGTCTATGGCCTTCCAATAAGTATCATTTAATTTATGTCTGGAAGGTTTTGTGTGCGGCACATATAATGAGCAATTATTTAAAGGCTCATAACACGCATCCACTACAATCCCCAATTCGGCTTCTAGGGCAGACCTAAACTTTTCTATAGGTAAATTCTTGAACTTGTTGGTATCATATCGAAAAGCAAAATTGAAATAGGCCTTTTTAGTTTCCCGATCATCCCTTTTTAAAGGTGTCACCCCTTCAATTTCTTTTAGCAAGGTATTTAAATAGGCCCCATTGGCATCCCTATTTGCATTTTGTTCCGGCAATCTTTTTAAGCCCTCTATCAGAATAGCTGCCTGAAATTCTGTAATCCGATAGTTGCCGGACTGAATAAAATTACCGTCATCACCATAATCCCCTATACCCTTGTCCGCACCTATAAGCGAATCCCCTTCAGGTCTTCGGCCAACATTTCTTAGCGCATCCAATTTTTCGGCCAAACCGGTATCGTCCGTAGTAACGGACCCACCCTCACCAGCAGTTAAATGTTTTGATAATTGAAAACTGAAACTACCAACATTTCCGATACTTCCCGCTTTCTTGCCTTTCCATTCACCACCATGCTTATGGGCGCAATCCTCAATTACATAAAGATTGTGGTTTTTTGCTATGGCCATAATGGCATCCATATCCGCAAAAGCGCCATAGAGATGAACCGGAATAATCGCCTTTGTTCTTGGAGTTATGGCTTTTTCAATTTCCATTGGGTCTATGCACCAGGTATCCTCACATATATCTACCAATATAGGGGTGGCATTTACATCGATTACCGTGGCAGCAGTAGCTTGCCACGTTAGGCCCGGAACAATAACCTCATCGCCAACACCTATTCCCAAGGCCTCCAGGGCAATCTGCAAGGTTATGGTACCATTTACGGCACATATGGCATGTTTTACCCCCGTATATGCTGCAAATAGTCTGTTGAACTCCATTTCCTTTGGTCCGTTGTAGGACCAGACCCCACTATTTAACACCTCAATAAGGGCAACTTCTTCCTCTTTCCCCCAAACCGGCCATTTAGGCCAGGGATTCTTAATGGTGTCACGACAGGGCAAGCCGCCATTTATTGCTAGTTTTTTCATTGTTAATGGTGATTTTGTTTATAATTTTTCAGGATCCAATACAAGATGTTTTATAGTCTTTCTATTCCATGTATACACAATATGTATCATTCCGTCCGGGGTCTGGATCAGGGTAGGATACGAATATTCCTCTCCCTTTTTATCCGTTGTTGCCGTGAGCGGTTCCAAATCAAGTGTTCTTTCCCATAATATCCCATCCTTTGAAATTGCCACGCTCAAAGGAACCCTATCCTCGGATTCTATGGTAGTAGGATTATAGATCAATACATGCCTACTATCCCTTAAGGTAATTGCATCAATCCCTGAGTCGGGATTGGGAAGTTCCGTAGCGGTCATTTCACTCCAGCTAAGTCCACCGTTATAGGACCAATTTTGCCCTATGGCCCCTTGATAGGTTCTACTTAATAATTGGATGGTATCGTTTCCATGATCCAGGATAGCCGGTTGAATGGCATTAAATTTCCTGGCATCGTTCAAAGGAGCTGTCTTAACCCATGTTTTGCCATAATCCATACTCCTTTCCAAATGGATTTTATGGCCTACCGTTTCGCTCTCGGTACTGGAGGGCGATAAAATATCCCCATTGGACAAGGTAACGGGCCTATTTTTAATGGGTCCCAATATTCCTTCTGGAAGTTTCGCCGGGGCAGACCAACTAAGACCGTCATCCACAGACGTTTTATACATTCCCCACCAATATAATGGATCTGGACCAACTTTGTAAAAGAGTATCAAAGGCTTATTTTTGGGTTTAAAAAGAACGGGGTTCCAACATGGGTATCGAACTCCATCATCCTCCACGCCATTGGCTACTTCAACCGGGCTTATCCATTTATCTCCAACTTTTCTTGAAACCCAGATACCTACGTCATTGTTTTTTTCTTCCGTCCCTCCGAACCAGGAGGCCACCAGAGTACCATTGCTCACATCAATAGTTGGGGCATGGCATTGGGGTGTTGGTCCCTGGCCTATGGGGTAAATGAATTCCTCCAGAAATATGGCAGGATGCTTTTCCGATATTTCGGATCCGGTTTCATTTACTTTTTCCTTACAGGACACAATAGATATTAGAAGGATGATTACAAGTATATATTTTGTCCAGATTCTCATATTAAGAGTTATTAAAAGTCCGCTAATCATAACAGGAAAAGGAACGCTTTGCCAGGACTAAGCCAAATTCCATCCGTCTACCTTCAATATGGCCTCAGAGGTCCCTTTAAAATTAGCGCGGACCATACGTTCTTCCCCAGGTAACAAGTTTATAAAATTATCTTCCCAGAATATGGGCAAAATAAGTTCTCCGGTCATTTTGTCCTCTACCTTCAGATTGATCAAAAATGCAATATGATCACTATTGTTCTTAAGTGTTACCTTGACATTTTGTTGTTCCCCATCCTGCTCAAAATATGATGACCGTTCCAATGGGATTTTGGGCAGCCCGTTCAACGGTGTAAAGTCCGCATATACCTTACTGGGGGTATGAAACGCAAATGGTCCCAGATCGGCCTCGTAGTCCAATACTTCCTCCTTAGTGGACAGCCAATAAAAATTGGTGCCGATCTCTGTACCTATTTTATCCAACAAACGAAGATCTACAAAATAGGTGGTAGTAAGTCCTTTCAGTTCTCCAAATTCGAAAATGGATTTTGATGAATCCGGATCCAAGCTAAAATTCACCTTATCCTCAAACAACTTTTCGGACCCTATGGAATATACCCTAATATGGGCCGTTAAATTTTCTACCGTCCTCAAATGATCATTAACGGCATAAATGTGTTTATCGCCATAATTGTAAATAAGGCTAAGGGGCAAACATGCTTTTTGGGTGGCATAAAATGCAGCGGTCGGGTTTAGGTAATAATCGTACAACTGCCAATACATCTTGGGCCAGGCCGCATTCAGCATCCATTGGACAATACCCGTCGATTTCTTTTTATTCACCTGAAAGGCTTCAAACATGGGGCGCATAAGCTCATAGTTCATTGCCTGGGCCTTTTTATCGAACTCTTCCAAAGAACTTGGAGCCCCGTATTTTTCCTCAATAGCCTTAATGAATCTACTGAGATCGGCAAACTCATACCGTCCGCAATGAAAGTTCCAGGCCTCCCCCATGGGCCATAATTGCCCTTGGGGAATCATTTTTCTTAAACTTTCCAATTGTGGCACCTGGGCTCCTGGACCAGTTTCCGTGTTAAACCCATAGGCTCCGCCAAATTTGGTATCCGTAAACCAATATACCGGGGCGGTATAGGCATAAGGGCCCAACATTTTTACACCGGATGACCCACTGATCTCGCTAATAACATCCTCACTACCTATAACATGCTGGTCGCTACCCACTCCCCCTGTAGAATTTAAATAGGGCCTTGTAGGGTCATATTGGGCAAAAATGTCTATATATTTTTGTTCCAATTCCGTAATCGGCACCTTGTCACTGGCAACGGTCCAAACAAAGATACTGGGATGGTTGCGCAGCCATATCACCTGATCCTCCCAAGCTTGGGCAACATGGGCTATATGCTCTGGCTTGTATACGCCTCCAAAACGTTCATTGACGGGTACTCCCATATGGATCTCGTGTTCCCAATGACAACTCCAACCTACCATTAACAGTATACCATGTTCATCACAGAGGTCGTACAATTTGTGATCCTTACCCCAAAAACCTTCCAAACGAATACAATTCAGATTCATTTGTTTTACATATTTCACCTGTGCCTCTATGCCTTCGTCCGTATCCATCAAAAGCATATCATCTGTCCATCCGCCGCCTTTGATCAATACTCTTTGTCCATTTACCTTATAGCCTCGATGAATATCATTTAACCAGTAATCCTCTATATGCCGAATTCCAAATCTCTGCCGGGTCGCATCCGAAACCTCCTCCCCGACAACAAATCTTAGATCCAGATCATAAAGATCGGGATTGCCCAAATTAATGGGCCACCATAATTTTGGTTCTTTAAAATGAAGTCCCGCAAACTCCTTACTGTTAAAGGTGATCAGTTCTTTATGGTTGGGAGACAGGCTTATGCTTTTCTTGAATACAACGGTACCTATCGCCCCTATTAGATCTCCAGAAATTACAGCATCGGAATAATTGAACAATTCTGCAGAAACGGCAATATCGGCCTCTTTCAAGGTTTCAAGATTTACCTTGGTCTGTACAAAGGGTTTTTCAATTTGCACGCCACCATGTAGATGAAGGGTTACTGGCCTAAAAACACCCATATCCCCATCTGGTGGGGAAGGATTCCAATCTACAAAGCCTATACTAAAATCGCCAGGTTGGGGCGGAATTACCTCTATGGCCAAAATATTGGATCCACTTTTGATATTTGTACTTACATCAAAGGAGGTAATACGAAAGGCCCCATCTATAACGGAGGCATCGGCAATGAGTTGTCCATTTAACCAAACATTGGCCTTGTAGTTAATACCATCAAATTTTAGGGTACCAAACCCATTGGCTTGGTCCTTTGTTAGTTCAAAACTAGTGGTGTACCACCAGGAAACTTTAAACTGTTCTGTTGGGATGGTCTTTAAATTCTCACCAAAATAGGGGTTTTCGTAAACCTTATTGGCTACCAAAGTATTCAAAACGGTTGAAGGAACCACTGCAGGAAACCAATTATCCGAAATTGTGGCCTTAGTAGAGATTTCACTCCCCTTTTCCGAAACTTTATTTGAACTCTGGATTCTCCAATTATCCGATAACTTTATCTGGAAGGACTTATGCATTATGTCTATTTTATTATTCCTTCTCGGATTTTAATTTCTTTATGGTTCTTCTGGACTTCCACATCATTCCCCCTCCAATGGATATTAATATTAAACCGGCAACCATATCGGTCATATGTTCCACAAAGGTTTCCGTATAGATCATTGCAAAAAGTACAATAACCCCAAAAGCCATTATGAAAAATCCAAGAGCATTATTAATTTGAGCGGACTTTAATCGCGCATTTATTTCATTAGTCTCCATACTTTTTTATTAAGGGGTTAAAAATGATTATAGATCGACGCCAAAATACAAAGTACGGCAATGGACCATAACTTTAAATTGTTCCACCAGTGCCTATCTTCCTTGGCAATGCCCTGATAAATATACTCCGTGGGCAATAATAGCACCAAAAGACCTATTAATGCATACAAAGAAAGAAATATCATTTTTGCAGTTTCTTGGGAAACACCGGAAAGCCAGTCAAAATTGAACATATTACAGTTTTTTATTTTCCACTAAAATTTTTGAACTAAACACCAAGCCTTTAAGCTGTTCATCGGTATGTTTCTTGGTGAGCAGACTTACTACTATATTAATGATAAACCCTAATAGGAAGGACCACCAGGAAATATAGAGAAAGGGGTCTTCTATGGTGAAGAATTGCTCCTTGAACACATTGAGGTAAATGGCAAATCCGATCCCTATGACCAATGCCGAAAGTCCTCCCCATTCCGTAGTTCGTTTCCAGAATATCCCCAAAAGGAGAATGGCGAATATTGGCCCCTGGAAATAGGACATAAAGGTTTGTATGGCCACATAAATCCCAGGGAAATCACTGCTAATAGGTGAGGTAGCCACTCCTAATAGTAACAGCACCAGGGTCGTGATCTGTCCAACCCTTAAATAATGTTTGTCATCCGCCCCTTTTTTAATATACGGTTCGTAAATATCCTTTGTAAATAAAGTAGCCGTAGAATTTAATAAGGAATCCACGCTGGACATAAGTCCTGCAAAAAATGCGGCGAACATAAGTCCGACCAAACCAGGGGGCAAAATGGATTTGATCATCATTGGCAGCGCCTGATCTCCGTCCAGCAATCCGGGATGAACCACTACAGCCATAAGCCCAGGAAACAAAACCAAGATTGGAATAAACATTTTAAGTGCAGATCCAAAAATCATACTCGCCTTGGCGTGCCAGTCATTTTTTGCGGTAAGGCATCGCTGTACAATGGACTGGTTCCCTATCATATACGCATTGGCCATGACAAAGGTTAGGCCAAACAGGATTCCGGTCCAAGGAAAGGGCGATTTCGTATCCTGTGGTTGAATAATATCGAAGTGGCTTTGATACTCCGGCCCCATTGTTGCAATTTTATCTACCATATTATCCCATCCTCCAACTTCGTAAAGACTCAGAAAAACTAGGGCAAAGCCTCCAATGAACATTATAACGAACTGAACAACATCGGTCATAATTACAGCGGTAATCCCTCCAAAATAGGTGTATAAACCAACCACACCCGCTGTAGCTACTATTGAAATCCATATTGGCCATCCCATAAGTATATTTAATAGTACCGCGCTGGCCCAAAAAAGCACGCCCAAATCCAAGGCAAAGAACAAAATCCAAGTTATAGATGCAATGGTCCTCACTTTTTGGTTATACCTTCTGCCCAAATATTCAGGGATAGTGTACATACCCCCACGCCAGAAATAAGGAATAAAAATAAAGGCCGCCAGCAACATTGCAGGAACTGAACCTACCCAATCAAAGTTGCCGACAGAAATACCATATCTATAAGCTTGGCCGGACACCCCCACAAAATCCAAAGCTCCAATGTCCGATACTACGATCGACATACCAATGGCCCAGAAAGGGAGGCTTTTGCCTCCTAGAAAATAGTCTTCGGAACTATTGACAAATTTTTTGAAATATAGCCCCAGTAATAACATTCCTATTATATAAGCTATTACAATAAAATAATCTATCCCTGCTAACATTGGTTTGGCATTTTGGTTAATTACCTACAAATTAAATCCAAATAGAGGTGAATAAATAAGTAAATCTTATTGCATTTACATAGTATATTGATATAAGACTAAGTATTTTAACTTATTTATTGATAATTAAGTTAAAATTATAGCAGTTTGTACCTTGAAGCAGCTGTCAGCCGGTTACTAATATTGTAAAATCCCCATTCTCATTTATAGCATATGATTATTTGGTTTAACCATAAATCGTTCCCTAATAATGGGGGTCGAAAATGGCCCTGTTTTCTCTTAATAAACA
The DNA here is from genome assembly GCA_041392165.1 of Flavobacteriaceae bacterium. Taxonomy (GTDB): domain Bacteria; phylum Bacteroidota; class Bacteroidia; order Flavobacteriales; family Flavobacteriaceae; genus Arenibacter. Next base: position 537,766 of record JAWKMN010000001.1, on the reverse strand, counting down.
TTCTTGCCAAAAACCAAACATATCTTAACTTTAATTTTTCAATATCTTAATCTTTAACGCATTAGGGTTAAAATTTAATAGGTATCTAATAAAATACTATGCTTTTTGTCGATTATTTTACAATAGATTTGTTAACGTAATGCTAATTACTCAACCAATTAATATAAATGAATATGAAAAAAAGCAGCTTGAAATTTTTGACTTTCCTTTTGTTCAGCATGGTTTCCGGAATCATGTTGGCACAACAAGGTGTAACCGGAGTCGTCAGCAGTGATGATGGCGAATTGCTCCCAGGGGTGTCCGTGGTGGTTAAGGGAACTACCACTGGTGTAACCACCGATTTTGATGGAATATACAGTATTACTGTTCCGAACAGTAGTGCTGTTTTGGTATTTTCCTATTTAGGAATGGAAACAAAGGAAGTAGCAGTTGGCAACCAATCTACCCTAAACGTTACTATGGCAACCTCATCCGAACAATTGGAAGAAGTTGTAGTAACCGCTCTTGGTATTTCCAGGGAAAAGAAATCCTTGGGGTATTCTGTAAGTGAAGTAGGTGGTGATGCACTGGACAATGTTCCCCAAGAAAACGTTTTAAACGCTCTTTCCGGTAAAGTGTCTGGGGTAAATATCAACTCTACTGGTGTTGCAGGTTCTACTGTAAACATTAATGTTAGGGGTGCCGCATCATTATCCAGTGACAACCAACCATTGTTTGTGATCGATGGATCTCCCGTAATTAATACGGCCAACAACATTACAGAGATTGGTAGGGATAACAAAGTGGATTACGGTAATGCCATTTCTGATATCAATGCAGACGATATTGCCAGTGTTACCGTTCTAAAAGGTGCCAGTGCTGCCGCACTTTATGGTTCCAGGGCAGGTAATGGGGTTATATTGATTACCACCAAGTCTGGAAAATCAAAAAAAGGATTGGGAGTAACAATTAATTCCAGTACTGTTTTTGATATTCCCAGTCGATTCTTGGATACCCATAGGAGGTTTGCCACAGGTTCTAGACCTTATACCGAAGATAATTTCCCTGCGAATTCTTATGGAGCCATTATCATTGGTGAAACCTCTTCCGCTTGGGCAGGTCCCGAACTGGACAAAGGCATCATGGCCATCCAATGGCCTTATAGTGCAGAGGAAATTGCCAGTGGTGTTCCTGTTCCAAGAGAATTAAAGTCGTACAACAATCCAAAGAATTTCTTTCAAACGGCCATTACCACCACCAACAATATCTCCATACAGGACAATACGGAAAAGATCAATTACAGATTGTCCTATTCGGATCTTAAGAACAAAGGAAACATCCCCAATACGGATCTGCGCAAACATAGCATCAGTTTAAATTCGGCATTAAAGTTGACCGATAAATTTACGGTCAGTACCAGTCTTAACTATACCAAATCTGGTGCGGACAACAGACCTGTTGGTAACCGTGGTGCCAACGCCATGCAGGCCGTTTACGAATTGAACCCGCATATTGATGTGCGCCAAATGAAAGATTATTGGTTACCGGGATACGAAGGCATCTTCCAAAATTCACCTTATAATTTTGGAGACGATCCAAGAGAAACCGAATGGAACAACCCTTATTTCCTAGCTTACGAGAATAACAATAGCTTTGAAAGAAATAGATTCTATGGTAACGTTAAAGGAGAGTACAAAATTACCGATGACCTAACGGCTATGGTCCGTTACAATATGGATGAAATTAACGAAGTACGGGAAACCAAATTGTCTAAAGGATATACTAGAGACATGAACGGGGCCTACGGGATCAACAAAATTTTCACCAATGAAACCAATATCGATTTCTTATTGACCTATGCCAAAAGGCTGGAGGGTTGGGATTTCTCCATATCCGGAGGTGGTAACCAAAGGGTCCTTAAAGGAAACAATTTGTTAAATTCTACCATAAACAGAGGGTCTGGACTTCTAACTCCTGGTTTGTTTTCCTTATCCAATATTGCCAACGACAATTTAATCTACTCCTATAACCGATACGAAAAACAAGTAAACAGTTTGTACGGAATGGCCAGTATTGGTATCAAGGATATGTTTTATGTAGACATTACCGGAAGAAATGATTGGTCCAGTACCTTGCCAGACAATAACAATTCCTATTTCTACCCTTCCGTATCTACCAGTTTATTGGTGAACAGGCTTCTTGGTTTCGGCAATGGGGTATCCTTATTTAAGCTTCGCGCAGGTTATGCGGAAGTAGGTAACGATACCGGGGCATACAACCTTCAACCTACTTTAAATGGCGGTTCCTCATGGGGATCGGGATCTTTGTTATCCGTACCTTCTACACTACTTAACCCAGATCTAAAACCAGAAAGTATATCCTCTTGGGAAGGAGGAGCCGATTTGGCCTTCTTTAACAATAGGTTAAGTATGGATTTTACCTATTACACCGCCGATAACGAAAATCAAATTTTCGGGATTGCGCTCCCAATCTCCTCAGGATATAGCTCTAAAAACACCAATGCTGGTCTATTGAGAAGTTCTGGTGTAGAAGCTGGTTTAAACGCCACTATTTTAAATTCCAGTGATTGGCGTTGGGATATGGGCTTCGTATTCAACAGAAACCGGACCAAAGTGATTGAATTGGCCGAAGGCATGAATTCCATTACGCTATGGACCGATGCCCGTGGTGGTGCAATCACTTGGGTAGGCGAAGAAATAGGAAATATTTTTGATGCCAAATTGGTGCGTGTCGAAGATCCCAACTCGCCTTATTTTGGCTGGCCAATAATTGACGATTCAGGTTTCGAGAATAGTGACAGAACCAGAGAAGATGCAGACGGAAATAGGGTTGCCCCGATAATCGGTAACTTTAACCCAGATTTCACTTTGGGGATGACCACTTCGGCTTCCTATAAGAACTGGAGCATTTCCATGAATTTCGATTGGAGAAAAGGTGGACAGTTTGTTTCCCAAACACACAGATACGGGGAATCTGATCTACACACCCAAAGGTGGATTGATAAATTGCATAATTTTAATGATATTGCCGATGTTCCAACCTATTTAAGAGAGAATGCAGACCGATTCCTTTCTGAAGATGGCGAATTCTATGTCTTGGTTGGTGGACCCACCTCAGCAGATGGTGGTCTTCCATATACCGAAGGTGGAATTACCTTAAACGATGGTGTATTTATGCCAGGGGTACAGGGGGATTATGACGATAACGGCAACTTTGTGGCCACTGCCGAGAACCTTGGCGGCCCCGGTACGGTATATACTAGATACCAAGATCACTACGGATGGGACTTTACCAGGAATGCAACTTTTGATTCCGATTTCATAAAATTAAGGGAAATTTCGCTTACCTATTCCGTGCCTAATAAACATATTAAGAAAATAGGACTTCAAAATCTAAATATCTCCTTATTTAGCCGAAATATTATCCTATGGACCAAGGCCGATATAGGAATCGACCCTGAGATGGCTTTTCAGCATGAATCAAGTACACAGGGTGGAAGTGGTATCCAATTTAAGCAAGGTATAGAACGCTTTAACATAAGTCCATTTACCATTCCAGTAGGTTTCAAACTTAACGTAAGTTTCTAATTAGGCACTTTAAACAAAAAACAAAAGATCATGAGTATACTAAATAAGATATTTAAACTATTTCTCGTAGTTTGTCTACTGTCAGCTACTTCGTGCGACAATGACCTTACAGAAATTAACCAAAACCCCAACGGGGTAGATCCCAGCCAAGGCAATCCAAGTTTTCTTTTAACGCAAGTGATGGTGAATACTGCTTTGGACGTGGGTAGTAAAGGCTATAGCGGAGAATTATCTGCTTTTGTGCAATACACCCAAAAGGATTCTTGGGGCAACAACAATTACGATTGGGATGGTAGTGGATGGAATACCTACTACGGAAACTTGCGTAGTGCTAAATTGGCACTACAACGGTCTCAAGAGTTAGGTTATACCTTACATGAAGCCATAGCCCAAATCTTAATGGCGCAGAACTTTGTTACTTTGGCAGATTACTATGGAGATGTACCTTATACCGATGCGATACAAGCTGACGAGGATGTTATTCTACCAACATACGATTCCCAAGAAGCTGTTTATAAAGGGGCAATTGCCGATTTTGTGGCTGCTGCAGCTTCAATATCCAACAATATGGGTAGCCTAGAGGCCTTTGGTGCCAGTCAAGATATTTTCTTCGGAGGAGATGCAGAAAAATGGATGAAATATGCCAACTCCTTGGCCTTAAGATACTATATGAGGCTATCAGAAAAAGATCCAGGTTATGCGCAAGCAGGTGTAACGGCCACATTGGCCAAACCGCTGATCAGCAGTGTGGATGAGGAGTGTGCCTTGGCCTATATAGGTACATCCGATGGCACTTCTCAACCAAGTAACAGCTCTACAGGTGGAGCATCCGCATTCAATCGTGTTAAGCCTTGTACTACTTTTACCGATAGATTACGTGAACTTGATGACCCAAGAGCCAGCGTTTGGTTTGCACCAGTTGCCATTCCGATTAAAGTTGTGGCTGCCGCGGACGTTCCTGGTGGAGAGGATGATGTAGTTGTAGATGGAGTACGTTATATCAACGAAGAAACTCTTGCCGATAATGGTTTAAAGATATATGACAAAAATACCTGGAAAGCCGATCGCTTGGCCGGATTAAGCTTAGTAGATACTAGTAGTACCTATGTGGGAATCCCAGTATCATATCAAGGATCCGAACCCTACACCTATAACCTAAATCCAAACCCAGTTCAGGGAGGAGGTAATGTACATGTATCACTAATGAACGATCAGTTTAAAGACGCTAGTGGTGAATTCTTAAAAGCTAGGGTTCTATCCTATGCAGAAGTTTGTTTCTTAAAAGCAGAAGCTGCTCTTAAAGGTTGGGGCTCAGATGCGGAAGGAAATTATAACAAAGGAGTACAAGCATCTTTGGAAACCTGGGGTATTGGTAATGCATATGCGGATTATATAGATAATGCCGAAGTTGCCTATAACGGAACACTGGCCCAGATCATGGAACAAAAATGGATTGCCAATTTTGCTACCGCTTCCGAATCTTATTTGGATTGGAGACGTACGGGACTTCCAGATCTACAGACTGGTCCTTTTGCCCTATCATCTGTAATCCCTGTTCGTTTTCAGTATCCTGATGAAGAAAGGAATATTAATGAAGCTAATTATAATGCAGCATTATCATCTTTGGAAACCACCAGCCACACCAACGATGTGCCCGGAAAATATGAAAATGATACACCTTGGTCCAAACCATGGATTCTACAAGGGGTTAGTAAGCCTTGGTAATAAAGATTGAGTTTTATTTATTGAGTTTTGAGTTAGTTTTAGAATGCCCCGGCAAACCGGGGCATTTTTTTTTACCTACCATTAGGAATAACCGTCAAGGGAAGGAAACCAAATCGAATTGACTCCTTTACTCCTTCACAGCAATGTGCTCCGAGTCTTTCCTGACCCCAATTTTGTACAAAATTTTCTCCATAAGGCACCATTGGGTAAATGCAGATTGAAAAAGGTTGACACCTACAAAGACCGTAAACCACAACCAGTTTATATTTACGTAAATGGCCAATACCACGCTTATAACGACAAAAGCCCCTGCAATTGCCCTGATATATCTATTAATCATAATACTATTTTTAAAAGGTTATCAAATATATTTTTCTATAGGAACCACCGCGGCCCTTATGGGGTTGTTGGTTTCCAAATTATTGTTGAAAGCTGAGATAAGTGGAAAAAGAATTTCAATATTTTCCTCTGTAGTAAAGGAGAAAAACATGGCAGATTCCACACCCCCTTTTTCAGTTGGGAACCAGTTTGATGCCATTAACACCGAAGCTGCGTTCTTATAGCCATCAATATCGGAGCCACTAAAGCTCTCTATATTGGCCTTTTTAAAGAGTTTTAGCACTTCCTTAGCGTACTCCTCCACAACGGTAACTATGAGTAGTTTCATTATTTATATTTTTATTTTCACTTGTATCATTATTAACTTTTATGCCATGCTAAACCCTAGCTTATTCTTTATATAGGGTCTCTTCGACTAGGCTCAGAGACCCGTCCTTATTTATAATTCTTTCTTTCTATCATATAATACACCAATGGCACTACCAACAACGTAAGCACAGTTGATACAATGGTACCTCCCATCAGGGAGATGGCCAATCCCTGGAAAATGGGATCGAACAGTATCACAAATGCCCCTATGACCACAGTACCAGCCGTTAATAATATAGGAGTAGTCCTTACGGCCCCTGCCTCAATAACGGCAAGTTTTAAAGGGGTGCCTTCCGCCAAGCGCAAATTGATGAAATCGATCAGCAACACCGAATTCCTAACCATGATTCCCGCCAGGGCAATCATTCCAATAAAGGAGGTTGCCGTAAAAAATGCGTTCAACAGCCAATGCCCCAAAACAATCCCGATCAAGGAAAGCGGTATGGCCACCATCATGACTACCGGGGCCTTAAAATTCTGGAACCAACCCACGATCAAAATATATATGATGAGTATTACCCCAAGGAAGGCCAATCCCAAATCCCGGAATACCTCCAAGGTGATCTGCCATTCCCCGTCCCATTTCACAGTATAATCGTCCTCCAAATCGGGCTGTTTTATGTACAGTTCATCAATGGAATAGCCCTTGGGCAAATCCATTGCCCTTAACTTATCGGACATCCCTAGAATGGCATACACCGGACTTTCCAGTTCCCCGGCCATATCGGCCAGAACATAGACTACCCTCTTTTGGTTTTTTCTATAAATGCTCTTGGCCCTGGTAGTTTGCTCTATAGTTACCATATCCGCAATGGGTACCATATTGCCATTCCCTTGCTGGGATTTCACCTTCAATTGGGCAATATCCTGGATAGTGGATTTTTCCTTTTCCTCCAAGGCCAATACCAAACCTATTTGATCGGAAGCATTTTCATCGTATAGACTGGTCACCGACCTCTCTGATAGAGCCATATTTACGGTTTGGGCAATTTGTGCCGGTGACACCCCATAAAGCATTGCCTTTTCCTTGTCTATAATCAACTGATACTCCACCTGATCGGCTTCCACCATCCAGTCCACATCCACCACATCGGGAGTATTTTTCAAAATCTGCTGCACCTGATCTGCAATTCCTATCTGTGTATCGTAATCCGGTCCATATATTTCCCCAACTATGGTAGATAGTACCGGAGGCCCTGGTGGTACCTCAACGATCTTCACGTTGGCATTAAACTTTTCCCCTATACGTTGGATTTCCGGGCGCAATAAACTGGCTATCCCATGGCTTTGGGCGGTTCGATCCCCCTTATCCAATAAATTTACCTGAATATCGGCCATATTACTTCCGCCCCGCATATCATAATGACGTACAAGACCATTAAACGTTATTGGTGCGGAAGTACCCACATAACTTTGATAGTTGACCACTTCCGGACGGGTGTTCAGGTACTGTGCAATCTCTCTGGCCACCACTGCCGTACGTTCCAAAGTAGTCCCCTCGGGCATGTCTATGACCACTTGAAATTCGTTCTTATTGTCGAACGGCAACATTTTTACCGCTACGGATTTGGTAAAGAACATCCCAATGGATCCCAACAGCAACAAGAAGGTAATTCCCAAAAACAACCAACGTTTCTTTTTGTTTTCAAGCAAAGGGTTTTCAAACCTGTGGTACATCTTATAGATAAAAGTTTCTTCCAAAGGCCTCTCTGTCTTTTCCTCTTCTTTCTTATCCTTTTCCCTAAGAAATATATACCCCAAATAAGGCGTAATCGTCAGGGCTACAAACAGGGACAACAACATGGCAATGGAAGCACCGATCGGCATCGGGGACATATAAGGCCCCATCAGTCCGGAAACAAAAGCCATGGGCAGTACCGACGCAATTACCGTAAACGTGGCCAATATGGTAGGGTTGCCCACTTCATTAATGGCATACAAGGCTGCTTGTTTAAAAGGCAAGCGCTTCATTTTAAAGTGGCGGTGCATATTTTCCGCGATGATAATGGAATCATCTACCACAATACCCGTTACGAACACCAAGGCAAATAAAGTAATACGGTTCAGGGTATAGTCCAGCAAATAATAGCTCAACAGGGTCAGGGCAAAGGTGATAGGTACGGAAAGGAACACCACAAGTCCCCCACGCCATCCCATGGCCAACATGACTACTAAGGTTACCGCTATGATGGCCCCAATGAGGTGCATTAACAATTCCGATACCTTATGTGAAGCCGTTTCCCCATAGTTACGGGTCACCTCTACATGCACATCATCCGGAATAAGGTTCTTTTTTAAATGGCCTACTTTCTCCAAAATAATATCCGAAATATTCATGGCGTCGGCCCCTTTGCGCTTGGCTATGGAAATGGTTACGGCAGGGTATTCGGACTTATAGGTCTCCCCTTTTTCACTTCCCTTTCCAAACCCGAAGGAGACATATTCCTTGGGGATTTCGGGTCCGTCCTGTACACTGGCAATTTGCTTCAGGTATATGGGACGGTGCTGTTGTACCCCTACCACCAAATTTTCCACATCGGTGGCCGTTTCCAAAAATTTTCCCGTAGTCACCATAAATTCGGTATCGTTCTTATCAAAAGTACCTCCGCCCATTTGTTGGTTGTTGGCTTTGATCATTTGGGCAACGGACAGGAAATCCAATCCGCTTTCCGCCAATTTATCCTTGTCCAATACCACCCTCAATTGACGATTTCGGCCACCAATTCTTTGGGTAGCGGACACGTCCTTTACTTTTTCTATTTCATCCGAAAGTTCCTGGGCAATTTGCTTTAGCTGGTAGTCGTCGTACTTCTCGCTCCATAGGGTAAGTCCCAGCATGGGAACATCATCTATGGCCCTGGTTTTTATCAGTGGAAAGGTAACGCCCTGTGGCATTTCATCCATATGTTTATTGATCTCGTTCTGGAGTTTCACAAACGACCGTTCAATATCCTCACCTACGTAGAATTGCACTATGACCATTCCCTGCCCCTCCATAGAAGTAGAATACACATATTCTACGCCCTTAATATTGGAGATCAACTTTTCAAGGGGTTTGGTTACCCTGCTCTCCACTTCGGTGGGACTTGCCCCGGGGTAGCCCACAAAGATATCCGCCATGGGCACATCTATCTGTGGCTCCTCCTCCCTGGGTATCAGAAACGAACTGTATACCCCAATGACCATGAACACGATCATTAGAAGGACCGTTAACTTAGATCCTATAAATGCTTTGGCAATTTTGCCGGCTAATCCTTCTTTCATCTTTATCTTTTGTTTATGTTTTTGGGCGTTACCTTCGCTTATTTTCCTTATACCTACAAGGTCTTGAAGGCCTTGCAGGATTGAAGACCCAGAAATGCTCAGGTCGTGCTTTCCACTTCTACTCCAACTCCTTTTTAGCTCAAATCCGCTAAAAAGTCTTGGGGTAACCGCTTCAATCACTAACGCAAACCCAACTTTTCAGTCTCCAGTTACCGTATATTGATTTTGGCCCCGTTATACAATTTCCCCTCGGCAGATAGGATATATTGTTCCCCTGCAGAAAGCCCGGACAATACTTCAACGCTATCTCCATAGGTCCTCCCCAGCCGCAACCAGCGCAAGAGTGCCGTATTGCTCCCGCTCACCGTATACACCCCGGATAACTGTCCGTTGTATACAACGGCCCCTACCGGAATAAGCACGCTATCGGTATTGGTATTTTTAGCAGTTGGAAATTGTACCGTGGCATACATGCCAGAACGTAAATCGGACTGGGATTCGTTCAATAATACTTTAACCATATACTGCCCACCGGTATTTTTGGCGGATGTACTCACTTCAGCCACCGTTCCCTTAAAGGATTCGTCCAAGCTCTTTATCTGCACTTTTACCTCCGAACCCGGCCTGATCTGTAGAATTTCCGATTCCGGTACCATGGCCATTACCTGAAAATTGCCAGGGCTTTCTACTTCCATCAAGGGCATCCCCGGATTGGCCATATCCCCAACTTTTATAAATTTATTGGTGACCACTCCGTTAAAGGGCGCCCGTATATTGCTATAGGAAAACTGTGCGTTTACCTCGTTCTTCATTTGTTTGGCCCCTTCCAATCTGGCCTTGGCCATGTTGTAGTTGGCCGTAATATCGTCCAGCTCCTTTTGGGAAGCACTGTTCTCGTTAAACAAGGCCGTATACCTTTTATAATCCTTTTCTGCATTGTTAAAGGCAACCGTTGCTTCGGTAATACCGGCATCTACCTGGGCCAATTTGGCGGATAGATCGGTATTGTTTAAAGTTATCAATTGCTGGCCTTTATTCACCTTATCCCCTATCTGTACGTAAATTTTATCGACATATCCCATCATTCGGGTACTGATATTGGCACTGTTTACGGCCTCTATCTTTCCACTGGCGGATAGGAACGGCCTACTGTTCCCCTCGGCAACCCTCTCCACTTCAACGGCAACGGCAGGAGCATTGTCCGTTCCGGTATTTTTGTCATCGCTCCCACAACTGCTAATGGTTATGACAAGGATAAAGAGTGTTGCTATGTATAATTTTGCTTTCATATCTAAATATTTATTGTTTTTCAATGGTTATATGTAATTCGCATATCTTCATTCGAATTTGCAACCCGTTTTCGGTTATGCTCATTTCATATCTTTCGTTTAATTTTTAAATGTTGGATGCCATTATTCCTTTTAATGCTTTCTTATATTACTAACTTTATGAAGTTATTCCTTGGTCAAAAACTTTACATAGGCCAAGGCGTAATTATAGTTGAATATGTTGGTATAGTATTCCAATTTCTTCTGGGAAAATTGGGTTTCGGTATTTAATAGGTCTGTTGTTTTCTCCAATCCTTGTTTAAATCTATTGGTACGTATGCGAAGGGCTTCTTCGGACTGCTGCAAGGCCAAGGACGTAAGTTCCAAATTGTTTTTGGCATCTTGAAGCAGGCGCATGGCCCTATTCAACTCTACCTGACTTTCCGCTTTATATTGATGTAGTTCCAGCTTGGATTTTTCAAATTCGGCCCTACTTTTTTGGACCTTTCCAAAGCGTTTGCTTCCTTCAAAAATGTTCCATTTTAATTCTGCCCCGATCAAATATCCATTGGCATGGCCCTGAAAAAGGTGGTTATCGTGCAATTCATAAGTTCCAAAAGCATTCAAGGTAGGTAGGAAACCCATTTTATCTGCCCTGTACATTTGTTGGTATGCCTCCGTGGACAAGGACATGGCTTGTAGATCCTTCCTATTCTCTGGCAAACCTTCCGTATAAATATCACTGACCGTTAGGGTCAAGGAATCCGTTGGTTGTAAAACCGCATAACTGCTGTCGTTCATCAAGACGGATAGGTAATTGGAAACATTATTTACATTGCTCTTGGCATACTGTAACTGATTATCTACTTCGGTCAGCCTAACGGCTACGGCCAAGACATCCGACTTTTGAAGATAGCCCTGCTTAAAACTATTGTCGGCCAAACGCTTATTTTCCAATGCCGCCTTTTTTGCCTCTTCCAAAACAGTTACGGATTTATAGGCCAATTGTAACTGCATATAGGCCTTTTCCACCTCCAAATCCATATAATCCATTGTTCTATAGGCCTTTAACTCCACTGCATTTAATTTTGCTTTTGCCGCCTTACGCTGAAAAATTCCGTCCAGATTTACCAATGGCTGCTGCACTTGGATACGGGTAGCATAATCCTCGATCTGACTGGGGTTGTTCAATAAAAGGGGATCAAAATCGGCCTGGGTCAAAATTTCCTGGTTCAATTTGGAACCAAAAGCCATTAAGGGGTTGGTGGTGGCCATAGCGGTATGGGATATGCTTATATTGGGCAATATCACTGCATTGGACCCGTTGAAATCTCCTTTGGCGGCCAACACATCCTGTTGGGACATTTTTAGGGAATTGTTGTTTTCCCTCACTTTGGTCAACACTTCCTCCTTGCTGATCATCACCCTCTCCTGCGCTTGCATAAAGGATAGGGTTCCCCAAAAAAACAGTATATAAATGATATTCTTCATCGTTCTAATTCTTTATGACAAAATTAAGGGGAGGAAAAAGATTGCACAGTAACTAATGTTACCGACAAAAAAAGGCACTTCTTAGTACGAAATGCCTTTTTTGAATGGATTAAACGTGAATTCGATATGTGTTCTCAATCAACCGATAAACACTGGTCTTATGTTGAACTTAAATTTAAAAATTCTTTTAAAAAGAAGAAGGAATATCCCAAACCTGAACCTTATTATTGTTCCCCAAACCACCAACTGGGCTTGTGGGGCCTATTTACCAATTTAAACCTTTCAATAGCATGGGTTTTAATATGATCGGCCATCTCTTCAACGGAATCCGTTACGAACAACAACTCCATATCTTTTTGGCTTATGCTTTCATTTTCTGCCATAATCCTGATGTGTTCACAAAGTTCCTTATGGTATTCGGACCCAAAAATGACCACGGGAAAATTTTGGATCATCTTGGTCTGTATTAGCGTAATGGATTCGAAAAGCTCGTCCAAGGTGCCCATCCCACCGGGCATAACCACAAATGCATACGAATATTTGATCAACAAGAACTTGCGAACAAAAAAATACCTAATGTTGATCCATTTGTGCAGATAGGGGTTTGGTTTTTGTTCAAAGGGCAATATTATATTGCAACCCACGGAATACCCTCCCGCTTCATAAGCCCCTTTATTGGCAGCTTCCATAATACCTGGACCACCCCCTGTCATCACTGTAAACCCCAGATTGGCCAAGGCAGCGCCCACCTGTTCGGCCTTTATGTAAAACGGATTGGTTTCATCAAATCTGGCCGATCCAAAAACCGTTACGCAGGGGCCTATAAAGTGCATTTTCCTAAATGCCCTGACAAAACTGTATTGTACCCTAAAGGTAAAAAGCAGTTCTTTAAACCTGGAGCGCGGTCCGCTTAGAAAACGTGACTCTTCCGGTTGTAAATGGTTATTGTTGTGGTTATTTTCCATTAACTTACTTTTTTATAACTCATCAATGCCAATGCATTCATGGCAATGGCAAATACCAATGTTTTTATAGCTTGCGGGTATATATCGGAAAGTCCGGCTCCTTTCAGCATCACCATTCTCATGACCTGTACAAAATATTTGATCGGGTTGAATTCCGTTAATAGCTGCGCCCACTGCGGCATGCTTTCTATAGGGGTAAACAAACCGCTCATAAGGATAAAAATAACCATAAAAAACCAAGCAATAAACATGGCCTGCTGTTGGGTATCCGTAAAATTGGAAATAAAGAGGCCCATCCCCAAAATCACTAAAATATAGATAATGGTATAGAGATACATTAAACCTAGGCTTCCAACTATAGGAATATGAAACAACAATTTGGAGATAATAAGACCCACGGTCAGCAATACCAGGCCCAAAACCAAAAAAGGAAATAATTTCCCTATAATAAACTGGTACTTTTTTATGGGGGTTACATTGATTTGCTCTAGCGTCCCTATTTCCTTCTCCCGAACAATGTTCATCCCCGAAAGAAAAAGAGTGATCATGGTCACCAAGAGGACCAATATTCCGGGCACCATAAAGGTTTTGTAATTCAAGGTCTCATTGTACCAAAAGGAGGGAATGGTTTCAATATTCAACGGCTGGCTTCCCGAACTGCCAAAAAGGGATAACTCAACCTTTGCCCTTTTATTGAACTGTTGAACAATTTGATTGACATAGACATTTTGCACTCCTGCAGCGGCTCCATCAATCGCATTGATCACAACGGACAGATCCGCTTTTTCATTCTTGAGCAGTTGCCTTTCAAAATAGGGGGGGATCTCTAAAATCACATCCACTTTACCTTCTAACATGGCCATAGCTGCCTGTTTGGCCGATGGAAAATCGGCCACCACATGGAAATAGGATGAAGCTTCAAATTTTCCTGCCAACTCCCTTGAAAGGGAAGTTTTATCATTATCCACCAAGGCAAACTTTATATTTTTCACCTCAAAAGTGGCCGCATTGGATAGTATAATTAGTTGGATCAATGGCAAAACAAAAATAATGGGCAACATCGCCTTATTTCTAAAGATCTGTTTAAACTCCTTTTGGATGATATAGCGGATGATGTTCATTTTTTTAGTCCCCAGTATTATGAAGTTAGTATTGGGATGAAGAAATTCAAATTGATTTTTAAGGCTTTGACTACTTCCCAAATTTCTTTCATTCCAATCTTATTTTATATTTTTTCACGCTCAAACCAATAAAAAACAGGGTCATTCCAATTAATATTAATGTTTCTTTCCAGACGTAGGCCAGCCCCACTCCTTTTAGCATAATGCCTTTTATGATAATGATAAACCACTTGGCAGGAATAATATTACTGATAAATTGAAGGGGCATGGGCATGCTGGAAATGGGAAAAATAAAACCCGACAATAATATTACCGGTAACATCAGCCCCATTAATGAGGTCATCATAGCCGCTTGTTGGGTTGTTGCAACGGTGGAAATTAGAATACCCAACGAAAGTGCATTTACAATAAATAAAATACTCTCTGCCCCCAATAAAAACAAACTGCCCTGCACCGGCATTTTAAAAACAAAAATGCTTAGAAGAATAATGGCCACAGCGTTGATAATGGACAACAAAATATAAGGGACTACCTTTCCCACAATAACTTGGAACGGATTTAATGGGGATACCAACAATATTTCCATGGTTCCCAGTTCCTTTTCCCTGGTTATGGATATTGAGGTCATCATGGCCGATACCAACATTAGGATTATGGTCATCACTCCGGGTACAAACATATAGACACTTTTAAGTTCCGGATTAAATACCATCCTTGTCCTTGGTATTATTTGGTACGGAAGTTTTAGTCCTTGATTTAATTCCTGCTGGTAATTCTGTAAAATAGACCCTATGTAATTGCTTATCGTATTTGCCATATTGGGGTCCGTAGCATCTGTAAGAATCTGAACGGTAACTTTTTTTTCGGTAACCAGGTCTTTGCTAAAATCCTTTCCAAAATTGAGAACGGCCTTTATCTTTCCTTTTTTAAAAGTAGATTCGATTCCGTCTTCATGGCTTATAAACCCTTTGATACTAAAATATTTAGAAGCCGCTATTTTATTTATGATCTCTTGGGTATGCACATCCTTGGAATGGTCCAAAATGGCGATATCCACATTATTGATCTCGTTGGTAATGGCAAAACCAAAAAGCATCACCTGCACTATGGGCATACCGAACAAGATAAACAAAGAACGCCGGTCCCTTAAAATATGGTAAAATTCTTTTTTAATGAATCCTATAAATCTGTTCATTTTACCCTTATTATTCTCTGTTTCTTGCCAATTTTAAGAATACTTGGTTCATGGAATCCGCTTGAAATTGACGTTTTAGATGCTTTGGCGTGTCCAAAGCCTCTATCTTTCCGGCCACCATAATGGACACCCGATCACAATATTCGGCCTCGTCCATATAATGGGTAGTTACAAAAATGGTAACCCCTTTATTGGCCTCCCTATAGATCATTTCCCAAAATTGACGCCTAGTTATGGGATCTACCCCTCCCGTAGGCTCATCCAAAAAAACAATTTTCGGATTGTGGAGCAGGGCTACGGAAAAGGCCACCTTTTGTTTCCATCCCAAAGGAAGGGAACCCACTAGGGAATTGGCCATATCATGCAATCCCAGTTCATGGATCATGGTTTGGGATTTTTCTTTGATATCTGCAGATGAAAGGCCATAAATGCCTCCAAAAAAAACAATGTTTTCCTTAATGGTCAAATCATTGTACAGGGAAAAGCGCTGACTCATATACCCTATGTTCCTCTTTATCTGTTCGGCCTCTGTAAGCACGTTAAATCCGGCTACTTGGGCATTGCCCAGGCTAGGTTTGGAAATACCGATCAACATTTTCATGGCGGTCGTCTTTCCGGCCCCATTGGCGCCCAAAAATCCAAAAATCTCCCCCTTTCCCACCTCAAAAGAGATGTTGTTGACCGCGGTGAAATCCCCAAACCTCTTGGTCAGGTTCTCTACTTGTATCGCATTTTCCTTGTTCTTCATAGTTCTTGGTAGCTGTTGTATTTTTGGCCCTTATGTCTCCGTTCCCGATTACCATTCAATCATTTGTCCCTGACAGATCCATAAAAGTATCCTCAATAGTGGCAACGGTCTCTTTAACCTCAATCTCCTTATGCTGTCTTTCCTCCAAATACCCGGTTAAATCCATTGGTCTAAAAGCTTCGGACTTAGGGGTAAAATGCAGATATTCCCCAAAGGGATAAGCACTATGGGTATCCGGGTAAATTCTCAAGTCTTCGATTAATTTATAGGTGTTGGAACTACGTACCTTAAAAATTTTCTTTGGGAACGAGGCAATAATTGCCCCCGGCGTATGGATCTGCAATATTTTTCCGTTGGTAATCAACGCAATCCTATCACAAAGTTGAGCTTCATCCATATAGGGGGTAGAAACCAAAATAGTAATCCCCTTTTGCTGCAACCGTTTTAACATCTCCCAAAACTCTTTGCGGGAAACGGGGTCTACCCCAGTGGTGGGTTCGTCCAGGAACAACACCTTGGGTTTATGGATCAAAGCACAGCAAAGCGCCAATTTTTGTTTCATTCCACCTGATAGCTTTCCCGCCCTACGGTCTTTGAATGGCGCTATCTGAATGTATATGTCCTTTATCAAATCGTAATTCTCCAATATTGTAGTTCCAAAAATAGTAGCGAAAAAAGTAAGGTTTTCCTCCACTGTAAGATCTTGGTACAAGGAAAACCTCCCCGGCATATAGCCCACGTGGTTTCTAATATCCTTGTATTGCTTTAGCACATCATACCCGGCCACGGAGGCATTGCCCTTATCCTGAATCAACAAGGTGGTCAAGATGCGAAAAAGAGTGGTCTTTCCGGCGCCGTCCGGACCGATCAGACCAAACAGTTCCCCAGGCTTTACCTCAAAGGAAATATCGTTTAAAGCCCTTACTTTGTTGTAAGATTTACTGATATTGTTTAGAATGATGCCCATTTATTAGCTATATCAAAAAATTGAGTAGTCCATATTCCTATATTGGTTTTCCTCCCATCAAATCATGGTTTGTCCTTGGAAATCCACATTTCCCCTGGCATCCCAATTTTTAGACTGCCGTCATTTTTAACCTTTACCCTAACGGCATACACCAAGTTTACGCGTTCCTCTTTGGTCTGTATGATTTTGGGGGTAAACTCAGCGGAATCCGAAATCCAGCTAATCTCGCCTGGGTACGATTTCATGTCATCGCCCACATCAATTTTTACATTTACCTCCTGTCCAATTTTCAGTATGGACAATTGGTTTTCACTGATATAGACCCTTAAGATCATATCCTCCAGGTTGGCAATTTTGTACAAGGGTTTTCCAAATGTGGTAATTTCATTCGGCTTTGCATATTTTACCAATACCGTACCCCTCACAGGGTTTTGAATGATACTTTTGTTGATCTGATCCTCAACTTGCCGGATTTGTATTTCTATACTTTTTACCTCATTGATAATAGGCAAATTTTGGGATTCCACACTCTTTATCTGTTCTTGGATAATGTTGATCTGTCCATTGATATCGTCCAACTGTTTGTCAGTTGCAGCTTTTGCCAGCAATAGGTTTGCTATCCTGGTCCTATCATTTTGGGCCACTTTTAATTGTTCCCTAAGAACCTCCCGTTGCGATAGTACGTTTCTGGATTTTGAAAAAATGGTGTTTTTGGAGGCCAATAATTGGTCGCGCTTTAGCGAGAGTGGAACAGTGTCTATAACCCCAACAACCTTATCTTGGCCCAGTACATTTCCTTCCTCCGCGTCCAGGAACAAAATTTTTCCATTGGCCTCTGCCGAAATGGTTATTTCAGTAGCTTCAAAATTACCGTAACCATCGGCCTTGTCCACGTTGCCACTACATGATGCCAAAAGGCTTATGGCAAGGCTTATCAATATTAAATAGGGATGTTTCATTTTATTCAGGTATTGTTATATATCAGTTTATGTAATAGCTTCCTTGGGTTATTTCATATTGAATTTTGTTCAATAACAATTGGGTTTCATGAAGATTTAGATTACTTCTTGCCTCATACAGATTGGTGAATTCCGTAATATAGGCCGATGCGGTAATTACCCCATTGCTCAATTGGGATTCCGCTGTTTTTAAAATAGCCTCCCGTAGTGCTATAATTTCCTTATCTGTAAAAATCAAGGCGCCGATCTTATCAATTTCGGACTTGAGTTTTACCAATTCCAAATTGTTGTTCAGTTCAAAAGTCTCCTTCTGGATGTCTATCATTTCCTTGTTGATTTCTAGGGATTGTTTCTCGGTCCTGGTCTTCTTCCAGTCAAATAGATTAAGATTAAGTTTTAACCCCGCCATATAGAAGGCATTGAACGAATTGTCCAACATGTTCAACCCGGGATTACCATACCCCCCTTGGGCAAAGGCATTTATTATAGGGAGGTTGGATTTTGAAATTAGTTGTGAAGAAAAATCAATTTGTTCCTTTTGAAGGTCAAATAGTTGAATTTCGGGCCTTTGCGATGGCCTATCGAACATGGAAACCGCAGGTATCTCAAGGTTTATATTAGACGATAATTCCTTTCCAATTAGCAACGACAGCCGCTGTAGCATGTCCATTTTATTGTAACGCAACTCTGTAAACTGTTGCCTTAGTTTTAAGAGTTCCGCCTCCAGTGTCTTTTCAGAAGACGCCAACACGGTTCCGTATTTTACCCCAGCCTTAACATCTTCTATTCTTGCCTTTAATTGCTCTTCTTTGGCTTGTAGCAAAGCCTGGTTTTCCTGTATCAATAAAACCGACAAGTAGATAGCGTTGACCTGACTTTTTAATCCGTACAGGCTTACCTCCAACTCTTGTTGGTGAACCTTTAAGGCTGCCTGCTTCACCTTGGAGGAAGCATTGATCAGCCCCCCATTGTAAATCATTTGGTTTACATCCAAGGTGGCTCTATATTGGTCCTTATTGGGTGGTTCTAAGGTTACATTTGGAAGCTGGATCGGCAAACGGGTTACATCGGACTGATAGGTGGCCTGAGCGTTCAGGTCCATTTTGGGCAAATACCCTGTTCTTAAAGCCTCAATATCCAGTTGTACCTGGTTTTCCAGTAATCCGGATTGTTTGGCCAAGGGATAATTCTCGGCAACCAGTTTAAAACACTCCTCCAGCCTTAAAGGCTGCTGGGCCAAAGTAACAAAAGGTATAATGAAAATTACTATTGAAAAAAGTCTTTTCATGCGATTTTATTTATTGATTTTCAGTGGTCCCGCCTACCCGACAAATTCCTTTTGGCGGTGCAACATCCAAATAATATTTCCCTATGCCCTAAAACCAAGCCTGAATGTTTCATTTTTTAATGGAATTAATCAAAAGCTCTGGAATCAAAATCTTTCGTTCCTGCATCATAGCTTTGAATGTTTTTCATCCAGGTCCAATATTCCACGGACCAGACCTGTACCTACAAAGGAAAATGCAGTCAAAGAAAATAGGTTCAACAACAATTGCCGAGGGTCTATGGGTTTTATAATTCCTTTCTTTATTTCCTCTGCTATCTGCTTTTTAAAGCGTAAAGGATTGGGCGCGATCTCGGAGCCGAAAAATAAACTGGCGAACTCTGGATTGTTATTGATTTCCTGAATGAGGAAATTGGGGAGGTAAGGATTCTCCATAACAAAGGAAATATAGCTCTCCGTAAATTCGGTTATTTTTTCAAAAACGGTTTTATCGGAATTAAAGACCTGGTTGATATGGGGGGCAAACTTTTCAAAGGCCTTCCTAAAAACAGCCTCGAACAATTTTTGCTTACTCTTATAATAATAGTGCAGCATGGCTTTGTTAATTTTTGCCTCATCCGCAATCTCCTGCATACGTGCACCCGACATACCTTTCTTCTGGAATACGCTTACGGCCGCCTGTAATATATTTTCTTCCGTACTCTGATCTTTCATTAACTATATAGTTTAACCATTTGGTTAACAAACTTACAAAAAATTTTAATTAGAGAATAACAATGCCGTTAATTCATTGTTATTTATCTTAATTACAACCAATAAAAAATTTCTTGAAACCGACTATCCTCGAGGCAGAGCCGTCGGGGAATTATAAAGATTTATATAGTTAATTTTTGGGTTTATATGGGCAACGGATGCTATTTATTAAATGGTCGGAAATTGTTATACATTCCCCTACACCCGATAATGTTTTTAGAATAATTTTCCTTGTCCAAGGAACAAAGGACCAAAAACGATTTATCTATTTTTGTCAAAAATCACACTCCATATTCCACGAACCTCATTTACACTATAACCAACGGCCTTATCTTCCGGGTACAATTTTCTTAAAGTGGCCATAGTAGTAGGCTTCACCTGTTCGTTGGGTTTCCCATGGCATTGCAGGCACATGGTGTTTGTAGTTATGGGATAATATACCCTTATTTCTTCAATACCGGGAACTACTATGGGATCCGCTTCTATACCGGAGACAAGCTGCTCCTTAAAAGTAGCGATATATCCCAGTTCCTCTTTGTTGGCCTCATTAATTGGGTTTCTAGGTTTATCCGAAACCCGCTTTATCTGGGCATTGTTCATCACCGAAATACTATCCGTCAATGCTATGGCCCGGAGGTTACAAAATGCTACGGCCCCATCCGTACCTTTTTCCTGAATGGCCTTCATTAGATTTTTCCCCAATGCCGCTTTTGTGGCCAAGGCATAACCCAGACCTATATCCCCATAGTTTTTTTGTAATCCATATTGGGCACCTTTGCCCATGCCTTTACCCATTCCATTTCCCTTGCCCATTCTTCCTCCATGTTCCCTCTGAAAATGATCATCGAACCATTCCGGCTGGGCAATTTCATAGTCATATAGGTATTCGGCAATGAGACCAATGGTTTCTTCGGGATAGGGTTGATAGGGCATTATCCCAAACCGATTAAGTGCACCGGGCATTTTGGATTTTTCCACAGTCGGATCATTGATCCAATCTACCATAGCTTTTATGAATTGTTCCTTGGTAGTGGTTGAATCTATATAGTGCTTTTTAATAGCCACCATGGGAGGGGCAATCATACTGACCTCAGATGCCTTTGGATTATGGCATAAATAGCACTCCGTCTCCATAATCTTTTTACCGGGATGTACCTTCTCCTGATCGGAGGATGAGATTTCCAAATTGGTTTCCAATGGCTTGGATTCCACTTTTGTAGCCTCCTTACAGCTTGCCAGGGACATTAAAAGAATTGTAAAAAAAGATAGATATTTCATAACGATTGTATTTTTGGATTTATTCCTACCCCATCCTTTTTCATACCATTAATATAAGCCACGCCTATAAATTCTCTTTGGCAATGCTATTATTTCCAGGACATATAGCCCCCCTTAAGGTCAATTACTTTTTCAAAACCCATACCGATCAATTTACGCGCCGCTCCCCGACTCCTGGCACCCGAACGACAATATAGGTAAACAGGCTTATCCTTGGACATTTTTTCACAGTATCCCTCAAATCCTGCTGCATTAAAGAAATCGACATTTACCGCATTTTTTATATGTCCATTGCCATATTCATTAGGTGTACGGACATCTATAAGTTGCACCTTTTTATCCGCTATGGCAGCTGCAAAGTCGACTTGATTTAAAATTTCAATTTTACCCGATTTCTCTTTGCCCGTTCCGAAAAGTGTACTAAAAATAGACATAATATTTCTTTTTTGAGTTATTCCCTAACAGTTGCTTAAAAAAGGAAACCGTCACCTTTTACAATGACCGTTTCCTTACACAACCAACCAAAACTTTTATAGGGTAAAGATAGGCAGGGCATTTAATGTCCACAGCAACTTTTGTTACACTCGGCCCTTTTCCGTAAAAAAAATTTACCCCCCTTTTAAATAACTTACAAAGCGTTTACATCCAAAAGACCACTAGAAAACAACAAAGAAGTGCAAAATATAAACTCCGACTAGGGACAGAAACTTCATTGGTGGCCCAGGTCCATTATTAAAAGAAACACAGCTCACAAGCACCATATAATATATATTACTCAATATGCATTATATATTGACCTAAACTAATATTTAGTTGGTTTTATTCATTAAATTAAGTTAATATTATTGTATTAATAAAATAAAGAAAGAATGAACAAACCTTATGCCACTAATTAACGCTCAACCACAAATGTGGGGCACCGTGGAATTGCAGATAATATTATTCCAACAAAAAACATAAATACCCACAAATAGGAACTTGCTATGTTTAAATATTGTTTATTGCCCTTGGTTTTGGTTTTCATATTAATAAACCAAGACCTGTTTGCCCAAAAAGTAAATGAATTTCCAAAAAAAACAGACCCCCTATACAAAAAAGTGGAAATGTTTGACAAGTTGATGCTTGGCAATCACTGGAACGAAGGCGCCATAATGCAACACGTCATTTTTCCTCCTGCCGGACTGGAGCAACCCATTATAGGATCCCAGGCCGATTGCCTTGATCCCACTTCGGAAATGCTGGCCGCCTACTCGCATAAATACGCCATTACAGGAGACCCAAAGGACAGGAAAATAGCCAATGACATCTTTGAGGCCATACTAAAGCTGGAAAAAGTAACAGGCGTTGAAGGATTGGTGGCTCGTAGTTTCAATAAGACCAACGAACCCCTTTGGCACGAAGAAGTCTTTTGGTACCATGAATGGCACCAATCTTCCTCCATGCCAGGTTACCGATGGTTGGGCGATTTAAGCGCGGATAAATTCACCTCCATCTTTTACGGTGTGGGAACTTTCTGGGAACTATGTGCCGATGCAGAATACAAGAAGAAGGCAGCGGACCTCCTCGACCGATTTATTGGGCGGGTAGTGGACAACAATTTTAAACTTACGGATCTCGACGGAAAGATGACCTTATGGGGCAATTTCTGTCCCAACCTTCCTCATCAAGAACTCAACTCCCTGGAAATGTTGGCCGCCCTTAAGGTAACCCACCATATTACGGGTAAAGAAAGGTACAATGCCGCCTACCATATGCTTATAGACCGTTATCATTATGACGACCACCAAATTAATTCCAAAATACTATTCCCAAAGGAATGGCGCAATGTAGGGGACGACTACCACGCGGCCCGTTCCCTCTATATGGTAATGCGTTTAGAGACGGATCCCGATCTACTCAATAAATACAGAATGAATTTAAACAGACATTGGTACGATTGGAAGGATATTGAGTTTACATGGGAAAGCAATATTTGGTTTTTAATGGTCTATAAAGTACTCACAGGGGAAGACATTTTCACCAAAGAGAAAAAACAGGGCATTAAGGACATGTGGGGATTTGAACGCAATACCAGGGAATTTAAAATTCCACAAAAAGACGGCAGTTTTAAATTGGTGCGTTCCGAGGAAGAACGAACTGCCGCGGCCATGATAAGAAACTATTGGTTTGGCAGGTATTACGGGATTATTGATGAAAAATGGTAATTATTAAATAGGTAGCGCATGAAAACTAGTTTAACATTCCTAACTTTTTTAGCACATATACTTTATCTGGCAGGACAGGAAAAGCCAACACCTCCCCAAGGAATGGTTTTTGTACCCGCCGGCGAATTCATTATGGGCAGTACCTATGGTGATCCTGATGAAAGGCCTCAACAAATTGCAAGTACAAAGGCATATTTTATTGACAAATATGAGGTTAGCAATACAGAGTTTGCCAAATTTGATCCCACTTTTAAGTTCCCTCCGGAAAAAAAGGACAATGCCGCAATAGTGACATGGTCCAAAGCCAACGCCTATGCTAAATGGGCAGGCAAACGTCTGCCAACGGAAAAAGAATGGGAAAAGGCGGCAAGGGGTATCGACGGCCGAATATTTCCTTGGGGAGACACCTATGACAATACCTATGTGGTTTGGGATCAAAAAGAGACACGCGGAACTTCCATTGCCAAACCTGCTAGTCCGTATGGCTGCTATGATATGGCCGGGGGAGTATGGGAATGGACATCGGACTGGTATAAACCCTACCCTGGTAATGAGGTGCCCATGGAACAATATGGTGAAACCTACAAAGTAATGCGGGGCGGATCCAATTTTAACAATCATTCCTTTATCCGTACCTCGCAACGCTATTATGTGTTGCCCGAAAAAATACATGTGTACCCCGTTGGAATACGATGTGTAAAGGATATTGATTAGATCAACTCTCTGATAAAAAAATTATAATTAGAAAAATCTCACAAAATGAAAAAACAATTAAGATTTTGGTTGGTACTGATGGGTATAGGCAGCATGCTTTCCTGCAAAAAGGAACGGCCCAAAACCTTGGACCTTTCCCACGCAAACATTGTAATATCGACCCAGATCAAATCTCCGATCCAAGAAACAGCGGCCAATATTTTAATAGAAGAAATTAAAAAACGAACCAACCTTCAACTTGGATGGAACAATAATTGGGACTCCAAAACTACCATTGCATTGGCTTTGGCCAATGAAAATGAAAAGGAATTGTTCGGAACAAAAGTACCTGTCCGTAAAGGGGACAATGTCCCAGAATTAAAAAAGGAAGGCTATCGCATTTTCCATGAGGTAACGGATAATCAGAATACTTTATGGATCATAGGGGCAGACGCAAGAGGGGTCCTCTATGGAATTGGCAAACTATTGCGAACGGCCAAAATGGAAAATGGTAAAATAACGCTGGACCCTAATATTGATTTTTCCGAATCCCCTGAATATGCTCTTCGCGGACATCAGTTCGGCTATAGGAACACCGCCAATTCCTGGGATGCCTGGACCGTGGAACAATTTGATCAACATTTTAGGGAACAACTGCTTTTTGGGGCCAATAGTTTTGAAAACATTCCTTTTCAAGAACCCAGTTCAAGTCCCCATTTTAAGGTAGATCCGCAAACTATGGAAGTGGAACTAAGCAAAATATGTGAAAAATACGATGCCGAATATTGGGTCTGGACTCCAGCACCGCATGACCTCACAGTAAAAAATGCGCATCAGGACGGATTGGCGGAACAAGAAGCCTTTTATGCAAAATGCCCAAGATTGGACGGCGTATTTGTTCCAGGTGGAGATCCAGGAGAAAACCATCCTTCCAAATTAATGCCTTATTTAAAGGACTTATCAGAAATATTGCACAAATACCATCCAAATGCCAGTATCTGGGTTTCATTACAGGGTTTTAACAAGGAAAAAGTGGAATATTTTTTTAATTACCTAAATTCCGAAAGTCCGGATTGGCTTAAGGGTGTTGTTTACGGCCCCAGTAGTCCGCCCATAGAATTGGAACGGGAAATGTTGCCAAAAAAATACATGCACCGCTTTTATCCGGATATAACCCATACCGTAAGATGTCATTATCCCGTAGATAATTGGGATCAGGCATATGCCTTGACCCTGGGAAGGGAGCCTATCAATCCACAACCCCTTATGTACACTCAACTTTTTAACCGGGACACCAAATACACCGATGGATTTATTACCTATTCCGATGGTTCGCACGACGACCTCAATAAAGTGTTGTGGAGCCAATTGGGCTGGGATTCCAAGAAAAACCCGAAAGACATCCTCCATGAATACACCCAATTCTTCTTTGGCCCCAAGGTGGCCGAAGAAGCCGCCCAGGGCATATTTGATTTGGAGAAGAATTGGAACGGACCTATTTTGGAAAACGAATCCATTAAAGAGACCCTATCCTTATGGAAAAGCTTGGAAGAAAACAACCCTGACCTTGCAAATAATTGGAGATGGCAACAATTGATCATGCGAGCCTATTACGATGCCTATATCCAAGACCGACTCGCCTACGAAAAAAGGCTGGAGGCCGAAGCTTATGAAATACTGGACCAAGCCAATGCACTAGGGGCGGACAAAGCCATGAGCGATGCCCTAGAACATATAAACAAGGCGGATACGGAATTGGTTTCCCAAGACCTTAAGGAAAAGGTTTTTGAATATGGCAAAAAACTATTTCAATCCATTGGAGCACAGACCAGCGTAGATAAATATCAGGCACGTAGTGCAGAAAGAGGGGCCATTTTGGATTTTATAGATTATCCCCTTAACAATAGGTGGTGGCTAGAAGATGAATTTAAAAAAATTGGGGAATATACGTCTGAAGCAGAAAAACTGGCGCGATTGGAATTTATTAGAAATTATGAATCTCCGGGAGAAGGCAGTTTTTATGACAACATATCCAGTGCCGATGCCAGACATGTAACCTCAAAAACCGATGATGCCATAGACTTCCTATGGGAAAACAACGGTTTGAGCAGAAAACGGCTCTCTACCCAATTGTTTCAATTTACCCCTACCTTGGAGTACCGTGATCTGGATACTGATTCCGATTATTTAATTCGTGTTTCAGGTTATGGAGAGGCCCTTTTAAGGGCCAATGGTGAGCGCCTAAAGCCTACCAAATATGAAAAGGGCTTTGAGGAATTTAAGGAATTCCCACTTACAAAAGCCCTGATCAAGGACGGCCACCTAAAAATAAGCTTTGACAAGCCCGATGAAGAACACCTCAACTGGAGAAAACAATCGCGGGTAACCGATGTCTGGCTTATTAAACAACAATAAGGGGTTGGCCCAAGAAAGACCCTTCCCTCTAAAGGGAATTGTTAGCGTGCTCAACACTCCCTTTACCAAAGGGGATACCATTGACCATGCCGCATTAAAAATCAATGTAGAGGAAGCATTAAGGGCAGGGGTTGCCGGAATATTGGTGCCTGCTATGGCAGCGGAAGTATATAGGTTGTCCCACTCGGAAAGATTGGAAATGCTCACTACGGTTCTGGAAACCGTAGGGGACAAGATTCCGGTTATTGGAGGCGCTGGGGAACAGGATCTGTCCAAAAGCAAGGAACTGCTACAGGCCTATATGGATATAGGCTGTAAAAATGTACTCTTCCAAATACCTTTTATAGAGGAACAACAGTTCAGAAAACATTTTATGGAATTGGCCGACCTTGATCCACAAATGATTATGCTACAAGATTGGGATGCTACGGGTTATGGCCTATCGGATGAACTTATAGTGGATTTATTTCATAAGGTGACCGCCTTCCAATGTCTAAAAATCGAAACCATTCCAGCCGGACCCAAATATTCCAGAATTCTAGAGCTCACCCAAGGCAAATTGAACGTTAGCGGGGGCTGGGCCGTTACCCAAATGATGGAAGGGCTTCAAAGGGGCGTACATGCTTTTATGCCCACGGGGATGCATTTCATTTATACTGCTATATACCGTATGTTTGCGGAAGGTAGGATAGAGGAGGCGGAGGCCCTGTTCGGGAAAATAATTCCAGTGCTGGCCTTTTCCAATCAACATTTGGACATTTCCATTCATTTTTTTAAGCGGCTATTGTATAAACAAGGCATATACAACACCCCCAATGTTCGTAATCCTATCCTACCCTTTGATGCCGTACATAAAAAATTGGCCGACAAACACATAGACACTATAATTTGCCTTGAAAACCAACTTAAGGCCCAAAATGGCAATGACCATTGACCTTGAATATACCCCTGAAAAATAAGGCCTAAACACTTTCAGCGACTATTTTAGAATAAAAAACATAAGGGTCAATATATTATCTATTTTCAATAATATAATAGTGGTACACCCTTGCCTTTTAATTTTACTTTGTCCTTATTAAATAAACAATATGGCATTAGAATTAAAAGGAATCATCCCCCCAATGGTTACCCCTCTTAAGGCGGACGGTAGTTTGGATGTAAAAGGATTGGAAAGACTTATAGAACACCTTATTAATGGCGGAGTACACGGTATATTCCTTTTGGGCACCAATGGGGAAGCCCCCAGTCTTAGTTATGAACTGCGTAAGGAACTTATTACAAGGGCCTGTAAATATATAGATGGTAGGGTTCCCGTACTGGTAGGAATAACCGATACCTCTTTTAATGGTTCTTTGGACATTACGGCCCACTCCAAAGAAGCCGGGGCAGATGCTGTGGTGGTAGCCCCTCCTTATTATCTTCCCATCTCACAAGAGGAAATGATGGACTATTTGGAGCGTTTAATTCCGCAATTGTCCTTGCCCGTAATGATGTATAATATGCCAAGCTGTACCAAATTGCACCTTTCCCTGGAGACCGTAAAAAAAGCCAAGGAATTGGGTGCCATAGGTATTAAGGACAGTTCTGGTGACATGTCCTATTTCTACTCACTGATCGAAGCTTTTAAAGAAACCCCGGAATTTTCCATTATTGTGGGCACCGAATTATTTTTACCGGAAACTATCATTTATGGTGGTCACGGGGCCGTAGCAGGGGGCGCAAACTTCCTGCCAGAGTTATTTGTTGATCTCTATAACGCCTCGGTGGCCAATAATTTGGAAGACGTAAAAATACTGCGCTCTAAGGTGGCATTTGTCAACAACAGTATTTATTGTGTGGGCAAAAACCCTTCCAGAATAACCAAGGGCATCAAATGCGCCCTATCGGTAATGGATATCTGTGAGGACCATATGGCCTTACCACTAAGAAAATTTGAAAAAAGGGAAAGGGAAAAGATAAAGGAATATTTGGACCAGTTCGCGGGATTACAGGTCATCTAAATAATGGACAAAAAACTAAAATGGGGAGTTATGGGCGCTGCCCATATTGCAACGGAGCAGGTAATTCCGGCAATAACAAACTGCCTATATGGGGAAGTTTATGCCATTGCCTCCCGAAATTTGGAGAAGGCCAAAACAATATCCAGACTGTATAAGATAGAAAAATCCTATGGTTCGTATGAAAAATTATTGTCCGATAGGGAAGTAGAGGCCATCTATATTCCATTGCCCAATCACCTACACGTGGAATGGGCCATTAAGGCCTTGGAAGCGAACAAACATGTCCTAGTTGAAAAACCAGTTGGACTGTCCAGTGAGGAAGCCAAAAAATTACTGAAAGCTTCCCATAAATACCCTCACTTAAAAGTGATGGAAGCCTTTATGTACAGGCATCATCCTCAATGGATAAAGGCCAAGGAATTAGTGGACCAAAAGGTTATAGGTGATATTAAAACCATTCAATCGTCCTTTTCATTTTATGAAGATGACCCCAATAGTATTGTAAATAGTAAGGAATTTGGTGGGGGAAGCTTAATGGATATAGGATGCTACCCTATATCCCTATCCCGTTTTTTGTTCAATTCGGAACCCATAAGTATTTCTTCCGTTATAGATTATCATCCGGAGTTCAAGGTGGATGTCCTGGCGTCGGGAATACTGGAGTTTGATACAGGGACTTCGGTATTTTTTAGCTCCATACAATTGGCGGACAATCAGCAGGTACAAATTTTTGGAACCAAGGGAAATATAAAATTTGAACTGCCCTTTAACCCTCCCATAGACAGACCTTCCAAAATATGGGTCAGCATAGGCGATGCCTGCCAAACCATTGAATTTGAGACCTGTAATCAATATACCATCCAGGCAGATCTATTTGCCCTGGCCATAAAAAATAATACCCCTGTACCTACTCCCTTGGAAGATGCGGTTAAGAACATGATCGTTTTGGAAAAATTAAAGGAAAGTAATTTAAAGGGGCAACGCATACCTATGTACTAAAAAATTTCAAGAAATTTTTTATTTGACCTCACCGGGAACTGCTGAAAAGGCGGTCCAAACCTCTCCCAAGGAGAGGTAAAACCATTCGTACAGGCACGGGCGAATCAAAGAAACTTTTAATTTAACCGCTCCTTTTATAGTTACTGTAACGTTAATACCTTTTCCATTCCGTGTTTTTGACACGGATATCCCTTACCTCGTTATCATGGAACAATAAACGGGAGCCATTGGGCTAATCTTATTTTTGATCCGTATTCATAGCCGTTTTTGGAGGTCTTTTATGCCAATAGGAGGCCAGAATGGATCCCGTTATGTTCATTAAGGGTCCAAATACGGCCGGAGCCAGGCCCATGGTGGCAATTTTTCCCAAGGAATTGGCTATACCAGAGGCTAGACCCCCGTTCTGCATCCCTACTTCCAAGGCAATGGAACGTGAATCCTGCTCGTTCAAACGCAGCAAACGGGCATACCAATAACCAAGGGTATACCCAAATAAATTATGTATCAACACCAATAGCATCAAGACCCCGCCAATATCCAGAAGGCTATCCCTACCAGCAGCCGTTATAACTACGATTATAAGGCCAATACCCAACATGGATATTACGGGAAGTGCCTTGTCCATCCATTTGGCCTTGTCCCCTCTAAGGCGGTTTAAGAGAATTCCTGCACCCAGAGGCAAAATAATCATCTTGATAATACTCCACATCATGTCCAACACATCAATTTCTATAAATTCCCCTGCCAAAAATTTCATTAGAAGGGGGGTAACAAAAGGTGCAAGAAGTGTTGATATGGAGGTAATTGTAATGGAAAGGGCCAAGTTTGCCTTTGCCAAATAAGCCATTACGTTGGAGGCCACCCCACTAGGGGAGCACCCTATCAAAACAATACCGGCCGCGATCTCCGGTGGAAAATTGCTAAACTTTGCCAACACAAAACCCATTAACGGCATAATACACAACTGTGCGGAGACACCTACCATTACCCCTTTGGGAGATTTGACCACCTCGGCAAAATCGCCAATGCTCATGGAGGTACCCATGCCGAACATGATAAGTTGGATCAAGGGTATGATCAAGGCAGTAAGCTTAAAATTTCCTATTTGCAAAAAGTATTGTGGGTAATAAAGTGCCAAGGCTACCCCTGCAAATATGGAGGCCGTAAAAACATAACTGTTCAAGGCTTTATATCCACTAAAGCCAACGGCCAGAAATACAAAAAAGGCCATTATTAAAAGCCCCGCATTTTCTATATTATGGGTAAGGATCATGCCCAGAACAGCTAGCAACAATATAGCGGCCATACCAAGGCAAATGGAATAAATGGTTGGTTTTTTCAAAATTGGTCGGTTTGGGTTAATTGGTTTCTGCCGGCAACTTATACGCCTGTCTGGCCAAAAGTCTAAGCCTGCCTTCCTTATCCTTTTGGTACACCTGTACATTGCCGATACGAATATCTACGGGTATCCCGGCATTGGTGGCCTTGGCCAAAAAAATATGACGGACTATTGCTGCATTGTCCGAAATATGAATGGTTTGTTCGGAAGCTTCTACAGATGAAAAATTGAAGGGCCCGTTAACAATATCGTCTATAAACTCTGCCTTGTTTTGGATCAGTCCACTGGAATGCCCGTAGGTGAGTGCCTCTGCACATAGGGTGTCCATGAGCTCCAAGGTCGGATTCACCATGGCTTCGTTAAAAGTAGACACGGCCCGTTGCACTTCATTAATAGTAATTTGGGCTTCCTCCCCCAAAAGTACCGTTGTGGTTTGATCCACATTTTGCTTGCACCCAATTAGAATTAACCAGGAGATAACGGCCATAATCCAACGGTTCCTTACACTATTCATCCATTTCTGTACCCCTATCACCATGTCCTTTTGCTTAAAACTTTATCCAAAGCCTCTTTGGACATACTTCCCAATTCCGGATGTTTCTCCAACCAAACCAGGAATTCCTTTTTTAACTGCTCTGTCCATTGGCTATCTATTTCACCTGTGGAATATTTCTTGGTCCTTACCATCTCAAAGCCAAATTGATCCTTAAGGGCTACGAATTCGGCGGTACTAACTACCTGGTCGGCCAAATGTGCAGGTATGAACAATACTCCCTCCCTCTTGGCCAGGACAAGGTCGCCCGGCAACACCATTACCTGGCCGATACGTATAGGGGTATTGAGTCCCATCAGTACTTCCTCCTCCAAGAAAGATGGGTGAAAATCCCGGACAAAGGCATTGAAACCTTCCATTTGGCTTATGCTCTCCAGATCCCTTGCACTGCCGTTAAAAACCACTCCGTTACCGGACTTGCTGTAAATGGAAGTGGCCAAGGTGGCCCCCATGAGGGTACCCGCATCTATCTTGCCAAAACTATCGGCCACATAAACGTCTCCTTTGGTAAGCACCTCTATAGGCCAAGAATTGGTATTCCCCTTTCTTCCTTGGGAAGTTGTACCCCTCTTCTTGATGTTCCTCTCCACATCGGGACGGCTGGGCATGAACAAGGCGGTAAGTGCCCTGCCTACAACGGGGACATCTTGATGTACCATTTTCCAATTGCCCTCGAACTGATTTTTATAGCCTTCATTTTCGAGGACGGTCCATGCATCGTCTATCCCAATTTTTTTTGCCCGTTCCAAAAGATCTTCCGGTATTTTTGGCCGGCCGTCATCAAAGCGCTCCCCTTTCCATTCGGAAGTCAAAAAAATTAATTCCTCCTTGGGAAGGGTCTGTGAGAAAACATTAAAAGTAATACAAAAAACAAAAAAGGATAGTGCAATTCTATTGAACTTCATTTACAAAAATATTTAAAGGATGATGCATCGTTATCTAGTCCAAAGCAGCTATACAGTCCATTTCTACCAATGAATTCCCTGGTACTCCCCCATAGGTGGCCACGGTGGTCCTTACCGGAGGGTTTGGTCCAAAACGGCCCCTAAAAACTTCGTTCATTGCCTTATAATCGGCCAAATCCGCCAAATAAACATTTACTTTCAATACTTTGTCCATGGAAGAACCATGCTTTTTTAGCTCCTTTTCCAATTCCTGTAAAACAATCTCGGTATGTGCCTTGATCTCAAAAGGTTCCACATGTGCCCCCTTGCCCGCTATATAAAGAGTATTTCCATGTTTTACCCCACCTGAGAACAAAGGGATGTCCTGGTCCATAACAATGTCCCCCACTACTTCTTTTTTAGGTTTTGAACCCCCGTCCATTGCCCTAGCGGCCGCACCTACTCCAAACATGGCCGCCAAGCCCATTCCTAATTTTTTAAAAGATGCTCTTCTTGTTGTTTTGTTTTCCATAATTATAAAATTTAATATTTAATTGTTTTCCAAGTTATTGATTATAGTTTCTATGTAGCCAAGGGCGGACCTCCTGGAACGTTAATTTTTTTATGTTCCGATCTATAGGCCAGCTGTTTGGCCTTAAACTTGGCCGTGAGGTATTCGCCCAAAAAAACGGACCCATCAAAGGCTCCGTTGGATACTTTTCCGGAAAACCAATAATTGATGGAGTTTCCCGGAACGTTAAAATGACTCTTAAGTTTCACCTCATCCCCCTCTATCATTCCGGCCATTTCCTGCATGGCATAATCACTGGTATGGGTTCCTTTGATCCAATTCCCTTCCTGTTCCAAGAAAAATTTATGGGTACTCTTGGAGGTGAAAAACTCCATCTCTACTTCCCAATGCCCTGTAACATTGGTGCTTGCCGGGACCATCTTGTCCGATCGGGGCTCACGTTCTGCAGATAATATATCGTAAAGTCGGTTGGCCACCAACTTGGCATTTCCTGGCCTCATTTGACTGGGGGTAATGGATATTGTTGTTGTACCGTCTTCGGAAGATCTGCCCCCAATGGCTATTCTTGGCCTGTTGCGCGCCACCTCCTCGGCAATTTCCTCCCCGCTAATATGTAGCCTGTCCGGATCCCATTTTAGGATGAGTCTGGGGGCCCTATTGTCCAAACCCGTCGGCAATTGTACTTCCGAACTTATTCCCTCTATTTTGGTAAGCTTTGAAGAAATTTCCTCCAACCAGGACAGCCAGGTATCCCACTCCTTATCATGATCCCTAGTGGTCCAGGCCTCTACGGCCGCCAACATTCCCAGCATTTCTTCTTTCCCTACCTTATTGTCCCTTCCAGGGCCATGGTGTGGGGAACTGGCCTGCCAGGCGGCCATCAATATGTCCTTATCTCCCAATAAAAGGCCGGCACATTGTGGCCCACATAGCGCTTTGCCTCCGCTATAGGCCACTACGGTAGCGCCTCTTTCGAGGTGCACGCAGGGAATACTCAAATTCTCTGCGGCCGCATCGGCCAAAATGGGGATGTTCTTTGGTTTGGCTATCCCACTGATCACTTCCAGGGAAAGCGGCCTACCCGTTTCGTTATCCCTACCGGTCATTATATAGATCATTGCCGTCCTGGAATTGATGGCCCGCTCCAACTCCTCAGGAGTTTCTACCATAATTACCTTGACCCCGATATTGCGAATGGCCTGGTCATAAACATTTCTGGAACTACGGGGAATAATAACCTCATTTTTCTCAAAACCTTCCAAGTTGGGAATCCTGATCAGCTTTTCCGGATTGCCCCCGGTTACACAAGCGGCCGTTACGTGTTTCATACCTGCAGCACAACCCGATGAGACCATTCCCCACTGTGCCTTGGTCAATTCCGCCAAGCGACGTCCTATACCAAAGGCCAATTCATCGTACTGCACAAAATAACCCGTAGCGGCCTCCATGGCCTTCAACACTTCGGGACGTTCCGTGGAACCTCCCAAAATAGTAAAGGTGCCGCGACAGTTGATGATGGTATCCACACCAATGGATTCATAAATACTCTGCCCAGCGGAGTAAGGTCCGGACAGTAGCGGCCCCATTGTGCCAAGGGTACTTCCGAACATGGTTTCACTGGCCATCAAACTCCCGGCAATAGGAACAACACCCAGCTGTTTAATTATTTCCCTACGATTCATAGTTGCTTTTTTTGTTCCAATTTAATCTTTATAATTCCCCGACGGCTCTGCCTCGGGGTTTCCGATCATACCTCCCCTTGGGGGAGGTCGGAATTGCTTTTTCGCAATTCCGGGTGGGGCACAATACAAAATTTCGGTTTTGGCCCTAAGGCCAAAATGATACCGATAGTTATCGGTACGGCGAAATACCTCTACGGCTCTGCCTCGAGGATAGTCGGTTTCAAGAAATTTTTTATTTATAATTCTATCTCCCAAACCAATACATGGCCCAATACTATATTTCCTTAAGGGTGCCCTAGCCCAATGTTTTTTGAAGATATGAAAATTTCTCCATCCCTAACAACCCCAATCCCTTAATTGCGCGTACTATACGGTATATTTCAGAACTTATTTGGTCCATATGGGAAAAAGCACAATATTCCTATAACCATAATCTAAACACTTTCTCAATCATTCCAATATGTACTTGAAAGCCCGTTTAAATCGTATACCACTTTCCCATCCTTGATGGTAAGTTCACATTCCAATTTTTGGTTGCCCTTAATCTTTGACCCCTTGGTATCTATAAAACCAAAATTACCCTGTCTAATACTTAAAATGGCCACGTCGGCAATACCGCCTACCTCCAAATGCCCAAGGTCCGGCCTATGTATATATTGTGCAGGATTCCAGGTAACACTTGCAATAACATCGGGCAATGCCATATTCATATTTAAAAATTTGGACATGATATTCAGTAGATCCTTCATTCCCCCGTTCATACTCCCAATGTGCAGATCCGTACTTATGGAATTTGGTTTAAAACCCTGATTCATTGCCGGCACAGCCTGTTCGAATGCAAAACTGCCTCCACCGTGTCCCACATCAAAAACAATTCCCTTTTTCTGGGCCTCAAATACAAAGGGTTCTACCCTGCCATTGCCATCTACTACCTTTCCCCTGCTGTTCAAGGAAGCATAGGCATGGGTAAAAATATCACCTGGCCTTAATTTTTCCAGAAAAAGGGTTTTCAACGACAGGGCGGGTTTACTGCCCCCAAAATCGACCATTACCGGTACGTTGGCCATAACCCCGGCTTCTACGGTCCTTTCCAAAGGTTCCCATTCATAGCCTTCGTAATGTGCCAACTTAACACCCACAATTTCCGGATTGCTTTTTACCGTTTTTGCCGTCAATTTAGGATCCATATCGTTAACATCCTGTTCCACCACACCCCCTTTCATTCCAGAACCAACAATATTTAAAAAGGCCAAAACCCTTGTTTTTGAATTATTAATGGTCTGTTTTTTGAAAATATGAAAATTTCTCCACCCCGAACTTCCGGCATCCACTATAGTGGTAACCCCGCTACGAAAGGTGAAATTATCCGGGGCAACACTGCTCATACCTCCACTGTACATACTGTTTTCTTCCGTACCATAAAAAACATGGCCATGAATATCCAAAAGACCGGGAGTTACCAACATACCATTGGCATCTACAACTGTTTTTGCCTTTTTTTCTGAAATGCTATTGGCAATTTCAACAATTTTGCCATTCAAAATAGCGACATCCATTTTCTTGTTGATGTCACTTTTGGCATCTATGAGTGTCCCATTCTTGATCAACAAATCATATTGCTGTCCAAGAACCGATTTGGAAAGGAATAGTGTTGTTATAGAAACAATAAAGATTTTAAGATTGCTATTCACACGTTTAAATTTTTATGATTAATTGATTTTATAACAATTAAAAAAACCGCCTGAATGACTGGTCGGGCAGGTTGATAACGGGTGTAACCACTTCGCTCCGTTCTCGTATTAAACCTGCTTACCTGCAAGGCAGGAATTTAAATATCCCCTTTGTAAAGCAATTTTTAAATGCTCGTTTCACAATAATAATTATTATGGCATTTATAAAACTATTTGCTTTTGTCCTTCATAATAAATTCCCTCCCTGGATGTTCCGTTTCAAAGGTTTCAAAATTGCCGTTATCCTGGAGCGTAATAAAAGCGGCCCTACCATCCTTTCCCCCAAAGGCAATATTGGAGGGCGTCTTACCCGTTAATTGAATTTCTTTAAGAATGGCCCCTTCCGGCGAAACTTTGACCACCGTGCCTTTTCCATGGCGGGTAATGTACAGATTTCCCTCTGCATCGGTACGCATACCATCCATCCCAAAATCCTCAAATTTTATCAACAAACGCTTATTGCCAATACCTCCTTCCGGAGAAAGATCGTATGCCCAAACATTGCGCTGTACCGATTCGTTTACATAAAGGGTCCTATTATCCGGACTTATCTCTATTCCGTTGGTGGTACCCATATCCCCTTCCAAAAGGGTCGTTTTTCCCTTGGCATCGATTCTCCAGATCTGTCCCTTGGAATTTTTCCAGTCGGGATCACTGGCAAAAAGAATATCGTTGTCCATTATGGCAATATCATTGGGCTGGTTCATATCCCCATTATGGGCAAAAACACTGATCTCTTTAGTATCCATATCCACTTTCAAAATATTATGCTTTGTATAATCGGCTATGAACATTTCGCCCTTGCTGTTAAAACGGATCCCGTTGCCTATGCTGCCTTCCGGCAAATCCACAAATAAAGAGGCATTGCCGTTAAAATCAACCATACCAATAGTTCCCGGTTTTTCAAAATTAACGGCATATAAGATTCCGCTGGCGTCTACCGCAGGGCCTTCGATTCCCGATGGGAAACCGGAAATCTTGGTAAATTGGGAACTATGGTACAATAACGATTTTGCTTCCTGGCCCATTACATCAGGTACCACTGGTGTATCCTTTGGCTGTTTGCCCTTACATCCAACGACCAATAGCAGTAGACATAGTATGGTTGGATTGAATTTTATAAATGGATTTGGTTGGTATTGCATACGGTTTTTGTTTAAAATCACTTCTGATACTTAAAAATACGGTTTATTCATTTTGACCGCATATAGAAATTCGTTTTTCTTTTATCATTTCTCAAGGGCCATTGGGAAGGGCCTTTCTAACGTTAGCAACTTCCTCGGGCCCAATAGGTGATGCATTGTTGCCAAAATTTTGCCTTATGAAAGTCAAAATGGCAGAAATTTCTTCGTCCTTCAACATATGTAATTTGGGCATGGCATTGTTATAGGATTTCCCTTTTACCATAATCTCTCCCCTAAGCCCTTGAAGGATAACATTGATCAATCTCGTTTTATCCCCAATAACCCATTCCGAATCGTCCAAAGGTGGAAAACGGTCATTGCCCTTCCCGTCCCTTTGGTGACAGACCGAACAAAAAATATTGTACAGTTGTCCGCCTTCGCCCAATTTATCCTCCTCATCTTTACCTAAATATACATGGGGAACAAGTATATCCTTTTTTTCATCCGGCGTCTTTATATTGGTAGCGGTCATTTTTCTTTGATCCATGGCAGCAAGCTGGGAACTTCCAAAATCCGCTTTGTTACCCTTGTACATAATTCTCCATATTTTTCCCATTTTGGAATCGGAAACATACAATGATCCGTCCGGTCCAACGGCCAGCCCCATAGGTCTATATTTGGCATCACTGGTGTTTACCACAGTATCCCGGCCCGCAAAACCATCGGCAAACACCTCCCACGGCCCCGTTGGAATACCGTTTTGCATGGGTACAAAACCTACAAAATAACCAGATTGTGGATAAGGTGAACTACTGGTAGACCCGTGAAAGGCTATAAATGCCCCATTCTTATATCTATCCGGAAATTGATCGCCTTCATAAAACAAGAGGTCATTGGGGGCAAAATGGCCCGGAAAACCCACCACAGGTGTTGTAAGCTTACTTATGTCGCCCTGTTTTTCCCCATCGCCCCCATATTCCGGATTAAGATAATAACTTTCCTTGATCTGATCATAATAATGGTAGGGCCAACCGGCATCATCCCCTTCCTCAAGTCTTAAAAAAACCTCTGAAGGCAAGACCGCTCCTTCCCAGGCCGTAAATTCCCTTGGCCAGGTATTATGGAGGTAATCGCGACCATGAACCACGGCATACAGGTTATTGTCCTGCTTGTTCCAATTTAATCCTACCACACTTCTAAGCCCGGTAGCAAATTTTGTCCCGTCCTTTTGCAACTGCCCCTTTTTATTGGCGTCGAATTTCCATATACCGGCCCTGTGCTCCAACAAGGGACATGGAAAAATACCAGGGGACATGGGCGATCTGTCATCTACCTGACAAGCATCCGAAGGCGCACCAAAAACGGTATACATATTACCTTGATTATCAAAGGCCAAAGGCTTGGTAGCATGTTGACCCGGGCGTTCCGTTTCGGACAAAATTAACTCCAACTCCGTATCCGGCACCAAATCTTTGGTAAGTTTTTGGCGGAAAATACGCGTTACCGAACTAAAATATAGATACCCATTGTGAATTTTCATTTCGGTTCCATAACTGCTCCTGTCCAGATAATCATCGAAAGTTTTAACAATATCCGCTTTCCCATCATGGTCGGTATCCCGAAGTGCAGCATTGCCCCCCAGGGAATCCGGAAATCTGAGCTTTACATAAATATCGCCATTGGTATTAACCGTAAGATGCCTGGCCCTTCCCTTAAGGCTGTCTATCACCACCAGCGCCTCAAAATCTCCAGGCAAGTACAGCCCTCCATTGTCCTTATCCCCTGCAGGAAGGTCATTATTGGACTTTGCATCCAACAAAAAGTAAAATACCAATTGCCATGATTGATGGAAAGAAAATTAACTTACTTAAAAATGTCCCCCTCATGATCATTCGTATTTTTAAAGTTTTAGTTTGATTCCTTTTTTTACCAGCCATCCCGTAAGTAAAACAACCATATAGGCAAAAACCAGGGAGCCCAAAAGACCCACAACCCCGGTATTAAAGAAATGTGGCAATCTGAACGTACTTAAATTTCTTATGGGGTAGATGAGGTATGGCAACAAATAACAGGTTAATGTTGCCGTTCCGGCCGGGGCTATAAATTCTGCCCATTGGGTTATCCCCTTTTGGTCCGCGAGGTAATGAAAAATTGCAAATACCAAAAAGCCCAATCCCGAACAGATGGCCAACCATGAAGGAGTAGCCCCCAATTTGGAGATTCCCCATAAAGGACGGGCAACTATGGCAAATGCTATAGTTGCCAGCCCCAAAAGGCCCCATATAATATACCTTTTTTTTAAACCTGGACCGGACCATTTAAATTTAATAAGTACCAGGGAGGCAATCATTCCGGAGGTGGTAAATGCAGGTATTGTTCCCTGAACGATAGTTGAAAAATATCGGAATATCCCCTGCAGTTCAAAGGCGGCATCGGTTTGGTTCCAAACGGACAGCACATTAAACAAAAGCCAAAAGGATACTATCACGGTCCATTTGCCCCGTGAAAATAGAAAGATAAATGCATTTACCAGATAGGCCCAACCAATAAGCCCTAATATGCCCCACCACTGGGGTCTCATCCAATACTCCCCGGAGGCACCTCCTTCATAAATCGCCGCTAAAAAAAGTAATACAAGAAAACCCATAACCTGCAATGGTAGCTGCCACTTCCTGGAGACAGGGCTTTTCTTCCAATCGGTCCAAATGAGAAATATGGCAAGGGCCATTAAAATACCCCAAAAATATTTTCCAATCGGAATTCCAGAATCATGGGCAGTCTCATAATTGACCATAAAAAGACCGATCAACAAAAGGGAAAAAGACCGTATTAGAATATGCTTACCTATTTCTTGGAAGCTATGGCCCTTGTCCAATCTACTTTTTATGGCAAAAGGAATACTTAAACCTACAATAAACAGGAACAAGGGAAATATGATATCCGAAAACCCCAAATAATCTTCATTGGCCTTGGCATGAAGCAGCCATTTGGGAACAT
Organism: Flavobacteriaceae bacterium; assembly: GCA_041392165.1. Taxonomy (GTDB): domain Bacteria; phylum Bacteroidota; class Bacteroidia; order Flavobacteriales; family Flavobacteriaceae; genus Arenibacter. Next base: position 497,300 of record JAWKMN010000001.1, on the reverse strand, counting down.
TGTTCAACGTCCAAAAATCATTGACCCAAATCATAAAAAACATGGTCAGCGCCCTTAAAATATCAATGGAAAACAATCTCATGTTTTGTATTAATTTTTTTAGTAAATGATAAAAAATAGTTTTTCGTCATCTTGAGGTACGAAGCGATCTGTAGCCCATTGGATAGATTGCTTCACTTTGTTCGCAATGACGCATTTTTATACTCTTATCGGTTTTTGTCAAGTACCTTGTGTCCTGTCAACGCTACTAGATCAATTTTATAGTTTATCGGTACCCTTTCCCCAAGTAATGGAATTGGATAACGCTGGCAAATACCCCTTAGCTCCCAAATTTAATTTACTGTCCGTCCCAAGATGCTTTTTAACCATAAATGGTTGCCGTTCAAGCCAGTAAATTTCCCAGAGTATCCTTTATCCGAAGTTATTGTTTTTATATATGCACATTCCGTTTTTTATCCCAACAGCATTCTTTTCCTAGTCAACTACATCCTGCCATGGATATTCGTACTTACTCGATAATCGAGATTTAAACCTGCCTACCGCAGGCAGGTGTTCCAACGCTTGCGTTGAAATCAAACTTGCATTTCCCTTCAATACCTCGTAGGCTTGCCCCAAGGTAGTTTACTACATTGAAAATTAAGCCATTGATCATAAAAACTGTCTAAATTTTGTTTTTGGAATATTTTGACGGAATTACATATATCCCTACTTTTCAAACTAATTTGAAGGAATCCAATGCAAATTAAAAAGCTGCTCCAAGAAAAAGGGGAATTTGCCAGGCCTACAATACCTAGAAGGTACCATATTATATTTTGGATAATATATTTTACCTTCAACTCCATTCGTTGGGGAAGTTATTTTGGTGATTATTGGCATTCGTTCAAATCCAATCTGGTAGAGTTTCCACTGCATATTATTATCGTATATTTTAATATATACTATTTGGTGCCCAAATTCATAATAGGCAAGAAGTATAAAACCTATCTTACCCTTTTTTCCATAGTACTTGCCCTGCATTATTTTGTTCGAATAGGCCTTTTTCATTGGCTTATTCCCAGTAACACCGATACGGAAGTACAGGCTGCCCACGGATTGTTCAGCTTTAATCATATTGTTACGGTTACCCTAGGAGAAATTTATGTTATCGGATTGGTCTCCGCCATTAAGTTCACTATAGATTATGTAATTGAACTGAACAAGAACAATCTTCTTTTGGAACTTCAGTCCGAAACCGAAATGAAATATCTAAAAGCCCAGATTCAACCCCATTTCTTCTTCAATACATTGAACAATCTATATGCCCTTACCCTTAAAAGATCAAAAAAAGCGGCCGAGGTGGTTTTAAAACTATCCGAGATCATGGAGTACATGATATATGATCTGAACAAAAAAAAAATACCCCTGCCCAAGGAAATCAATTATGTAGAAAATTATATTGAATTGGAAAGGATAAGAAAGAAGGACCTGGTAATATCCAATATTGAAATTATAGGACAGGTGGATGATGTATTGCTTCCGCCATTTCTTTTTCTCCCCTTTGTTGAAAATTGCTTTAAACACGGACAACTGGGCAATGGAAAGATAGTTATGGAAATGAAATTTATCAGAAATGACCAGTATTTGGAATTTTACCTTAAAAATGATTTTGAAAAAAGCAAAAATGCACGCGACAACTCTGGAATTGGACTTATAAACATAAAAAGGAGGCTGGAATTATTATATGGAAACCAGTTTGAATTGGAGAATTACCCTTCAGGCGGTCATTATATGGTTGCCTTAAAAATCCCAATTAAATGAAAACCAAATGTTTAAAATAATCTTTAAACACAGAAGAATGATTATTTTTAAACATCAAACCCGTCCATACCGGTACAAGCAGAGGTTACACCTGCCAGAATGACTTTGTCGGGCCGGTGTGACTCCCAATAGCTATCGAGATGAAAAAACCTGTCTGCCGAACAGGCAATAAATATAAAGTATATGAAAATTAATTGTCTAATAATTGATGATGAGCCCCTTGCCATAAGTATTTTGGAATCGTATATCAAAACACTGGACTATATGAATATTGTAAATTCATATACCAATGCGGTAGACGCACTTTCCGATATTAAAGAAGGGCACATAGACGTTATATTTTTGGATATCAATATGTCCCGAATAAACGGACTGGAATTTCTTCGCACCCTAAAAAATCCCCCTTTAATTATAATAACAACGGCCTATAGGGAGTATGCCTTGGAGAGTTACGAGCTTGATGTACTTGATTATTTGGTAAAGCCTATACCTTTTAACAGGTTTTTGAAATCGGCCAATAAGCTTGTAGATCGCCTTAAGGCCAAAAAAGAAAACATTGGACGCCAATTGTTGGACACTCACGTATTTGTAAAAGTGGATAAGAAAATGGTGAAAGTTAATCTCAATGAGATTCTGTTTATAGAAAGTCTTAAAGATTATATAAGAATTCACACCACCAAAGGTAATTTAATAGCCTATAAGGCCTTGTCCGGTATTATGGAAGAGCTGCCCTCCGAAAATTTCGTCAGGGTGCACAAATCATATGCCATAGCTATTGACAAAATTACTGCCGTAGATGGGAACAGTATTGAAATTGCTTCAAAAAGCATCCCCATTGGCCGGATATATTTAAAACGGACCAGGGAGCTAATTTTTTCCGGACACGCTATTTCCCCCAAAAATTTTGCCCCCCCTAAAAATGAGGGGCAAAAGTCTTAAAAATCAGAAATACCCTTATCCGTTTGCCGATTTTATATTTTTGCCACTATATCAAAAAAATTTTTACTTTAGACCCCAAAGCAACTTCTTTATCTAATCTTTTAATAGCCAAAGACTCGATTAAAGGATAAAATATACTTATTATAATGTCCAATTTTAGACAAAAAAACAAAGAGGAGTTATTGCTGAAAAGACTTATAGGCAATAGCGAAAAAGCCTTTAGGGAATTATTTGTCAGCTATAAGGATGATATATACGCTTATAGCAAAAGTATGTTAAAGGATCAGAGCCAGGCAGAAGAAATCGTACAAGAAGTTTTTATGAAAGTCTGGCTAAATAGGACTGCTTTGGACCCAACCCTTTCATTTAAGGCATATATATTTCGATTGACCCGGAATATGACCATAAATGTTTTAAAAAAAGCAGCCAATGAAGAGAAGCTTAAGAAGGTAATCTTTTATAAAACACAAAATGACTACAGCCCCTCTGTTGAGATAACAATAAATGAGAAGGATTACGATAAGCTACGGAATAAAATTATTCAAGAACTCCCGCCAAGACGAAAACTTATTTTTGAAATGTCTCGAAACGAAGGGCTTAGTTATGAAGAAATAAGTTTAAAATTGGGAATTTCCGAAAGTACGGTCAAAACCCAAATGAGCAAAGCCCTCGAAACCATTCGGATCCTGTTATACAAGCATACCGATGTAACTTTTGTCATGGCCATCTTATTCAGGGATGTGCTGTAAAATTCAACTTCTGCCAGGATAATTAACCTAAACGGTACAAAACGTATTTATATACACCCTGGCCATAGTTATTTATTATACTTATCCGCTCCAATTTGATCTGGACTTTACATTTTTTTAATGTTCGAGTAGTACTAGACCTGTATTCATTTGTTATATAGGTAATAGGTTACCTCTTTTTGGTATGTAAAAACATACCGTACACCTGTTAAACCAATATATGGAACATGCCTAAGAATAATGAAATAGAAAATATTATCAAGAAATATGTACAGGATAAATGTACGCCCGAAGAAATAGAGCTTTTGATCAATTATTTCAAGGTTTCCAAAAATACATCCGAAGTACCGTCGGTTGAAGAAGTCAATCTATGGTTGAAAAAACCTCCAAAAATGGAAACTAAGGTAGCGGATAAAATGTATAATCTAATTGTATCCTCACCTAAAGGTAATACCATATTTAAAACAACTCCTACAAAAAGACAGAGAAAAATATGGAAGTATAGCTCCATCGCCGCTATGATAATTGGAATTCTGCTAGGCGGATATTATACCATGATGAGTGAGCACAATGGTCTATCCCAAACTACCAATGCTATAGATTACAGTAACCTAACCACCTTGGACCTTGGGGATAAAAGAGTAGAGGTTATAGATCCATGGGAAGATAAACAAATACATGATACCAATGGAAATATAATAGGTAGACAAATAAAGAACAGTTTGGTTTATAATACTGGAAATGAACATCATACACTAAACTATAACATTTTAAAAGTTCCATATGGCAAGCGGTTTAATCTAATACTTTCGGATGGAACCATGGTATATCTAAATTCCGGAACCTCAATAAAATACCCCGTTAAATTTGCAAACAAAGGCAATCGTCAAGTCTACTTATCCGGGGAAGCTTTTTTTGAGGTAACCGAAAACAAGGAAAAACCTTTTATTGTGGCCACGGACGAAGGTATGAAGGTAAAGGTGTTGGGGACCAGTTTCAATGTTAAATCTTATCCGGAGGACGGTAACATAGAGACCACATTGATCAAAGGCAAGGTACGGATCATGGAACAGAATTTATCCAAGGAAGTGGATCTTAGCCCTTCCGAAAAGGCAATCTATCATAAGGTCGAAAACGAAGTGGTTATAGAAGGGGTAGACCCAAATCGATTTACCTCTTGGAAAGAAGGCGTTCTTATCTATGATGAAACCCCAATGAGCCAGGTAATAAAAGATTTGGAAAGGACATATAATGTAATTTTTGAGGTAGAATCCAATACTATTTTAAATTATAAGTATAAAGGAATTTTTGACAACCTTACCATAGATAGGGTTCTTAAAATGTTTGAACTTTCATCACCCATAACATGTTATATGATAAACAACAAAATCATTTTAAAAGAAGATAATAAATAATATGGCAGATGCTGCTACATCTGTTGTCTAAAGTAAATTATTTAACTACACCTAATTCATTTAACAATTAAAACCAATCAGAATTATGAAAGAAAAAACCACTACTCCCAAATTTTTAGAAAAAACCTTCCTTTAATAGGGTGGTAAGTTCCTGAGCCACGCGATAATGAACCCAAAATAAGATATTCCATGATATGTTTTTTATTGGGATTTCTATAAAATTTTAAATCAAATGTCTCCATAGGATTTTGGTATTTGCACCATTAATGGGATTTCAATCTTGTTTGGATTCCCTTGTACCTGAAAAGTACGTTAAAACAACGAATGGTATTGATTATAGAAAAAACAAAAAGGCAGATGCTGCTACATCTACCTTTTAAAGTCAATCATTTAGCTACACCTAGTAAGTAAACAATTAAAACCAATCAAAATTATGAAAAAAAAGAGAAACCATTGTTCCAAAATTCTTATTCTGCGGATTATGAAGATTTATATAATGTTATTGGCCATCACCATTTTCAAAACATTTGCGTCCGACACCTTTGCTCAGAATATTACTTTAAACGCGGACAACATTAAGCTAAAAAAAATTCTAAATGAGATTGAAGCGAAAAGTGGATACAGCTTTTTTTACAATACGAGTATCCTGGATGTAAATGAAAAGGCTTCCTTGAACATCAATAACCTGGATATAAATAAGGCTTTGGAATTGTTGTTGGTCGATAAGGGAATTGATTTCAGTTTTATAAAAAATACGATCATTCTTTATCCGGAGAACAATCCCGAATTTAAGAGAAAGATGGAAAAGGTCTTGATCGGCAATATGGAAACCACTATTTCCGCTTCCCTGACCCCTGGCCAGATCAACAACCTTATAGAAACGGCAGCTTACCTACAGTCCAGAATCACGGGTTTGGTTACCGATGCCAACGGAATTCCGTTGCCAGGGGTAAACGTGCTGGTCAAAGGAACGAACATCGGGATCATGACCGATTTGGATGGACGTTTTGAGATCAATGCCAATAAAGGGGTAACGCTTATATTCAGCATGATAGGTTTTAAGGAAAAGGAAGTCCATGTAAAAGAAGATGAGGGCTTAAATATCAATGTTGTATTGCACGAAGCCAGTACCCAGTTGGAAGAGGTTGTAGTAGTAGGATATAATACCGTAGAAAAGAAACATATTGCCTCATCCATAGAGGAAATGGATATGGACCTGATAAAGTCCAGGCCCATAGCCAAACTGGAAGAGGCATTTAACGGAACCATTCCCGGCGTTACCCTAATGCAGGGGAACAATTTGCCCGGTAGTGTTCCGGGCGTTATTTCAATACGGGGAATAAGTACGCTCCAAAACGCAGATCCTTTGGTTATCGTAGACGGAATGGAGCAGTCCCTGACCGATATCGACCCTAATCAGGTAAAGAGTATCAGTGTATTGAAAGATGCGGCCTCTGCATCCATGTATGGATCAAGAGGTGCCAATGGGGTGATCATCATTGAAACCGAAAGGGGAACAACCGGACAGTTTAAGGTAGATGTGCATACCTGGGGCGCCATTCAGGACCCCATAGATTCGCCTGTTTTTGTGAATTCGGCAAATTATATGCGCCTTAGAAACGAGGCACTTGACATACAGGGGCAGACCTTGTTGTTTTCGGATGAGGATATTTTGGCCGCAGAACGGGGAGAAACGGCCAATACCAATTGGCTGGATGCAGTAATGCCCCAGAAGGCACATTCCTTCAATTCTTCCGTAAGCGTCTCCGGCGGAGGAGGTGTGGGAACCTTCAACCTGATGTTGGGGTATATCTCGGAAAACGGATTGAACAGTATTGAAGGAACCGATAAGTTCAGCGCCCGTTTTAATACCAACATCAATATCGATGACAAATTTGTGCTATTGGCCGATTTTTACGCCCATAGATTACAGGTAGACAGGTTGGCGGCCAATACGGACGGTCATGGGTTGTACCAAAACGCTTGGAAAATGAACCCGACACAGGATATCTATTATGACTCCGGTATTCAGGACCATTACATCCTTTATAATGACTTAAATCCCATCGCTTCCATGAATCATGGTGGTACAAGCAATAACCTGCACGATAGGAGCACCATCAACCTTAGGCCCAGGTATTATATCAATGACAACCTGTACATAGCAGGAAACGTTTCTTATATGATCAACAAATCCGCCAATAAATATGAAAGGGAAACCTATAAGTTTTTTGATGGGGACGGAATACCTGTAACTACATGGCGCAATCAAGTGGGTTCTTCCCAAGGGGTAAGCGTTAGCCAAATTACGGCCAGGGCAAATATAAATTACGAACAAAAATTGAGAAAGGAAAAAGACCATTTGTATTTTGTGGCAGGAGCCGAAACCATGAACTATAACTATACCGATTATAGGGAAATTTCCAAGGCTTCCTTTTTTGGAAAACTAAACTATTCTTTTAATGACCGCTATTTGTTGGAGCTTACGGCCCGGGCAGATGGTAGCAGTAAGTTCGCCCCGGGGAGTAGATGGGGATTTTTTCCTTCCGGGGCGTTGGCCTGGAATGTTCATAACGAAGGGTTTATGTCCGGTCTAAAGGAAAGCGGGGCGATCAATCAGCTTAAATTCCGCTATTCCTACGGTAAGATCGGTAATGAAAATGTAAACCCATATTTATGGGAAGAAGTAGTGAACGCTTGGGGGTGGACCATGCGTGTGCCCAATCCGGATTTTTCTTGGGAAAAACAAAAACAGACCAACTTGGCCGTGGATTTGACCACCTTGAACAACAGGCTCTCCCTAACCGCGGAAGTCTATGAAAAACATTCCTATGACCTGATATATTCCAATTTTCCCGTTCCACCTTTAACAGGGTCTTATTATTTGGAAACTTCCGTGAACATTGGTGAGGTAGAAAATAAAGGATGGGAAGTATCGGCCAATTGGAGCGATAAGAAAGGTGACTTTTCCTATAGTGTAGGGGCAAGCCTGTTCAATAATAAAAACAAGGTATTGAAAGCGGGATATGCCGCATCGGACACCTTGATTTTTAAGAACGACAATGATAAAATTTGGTATAGGGGAATTGCGATCGATAATTATTACGGGTACAAAAGCAACGGTTATTTTCAAAACCAATCAGAAATCGATGCCACTGAGGCCAAGTTGCCCAATACGTTGCCCGGGGATATCCGTTATGTAGACCAAAATGGGGACGGAATCATCAACGATGATGACAAGATAGATCTGGGAGATCCCCTTCCCCATTACAATTATTCGGTAAGATTGAACTTTAAATACAAAAGATGGGATGTGGGCATGATGGGCCAAGGAGTTGGTAAGCGTACCGGCAGGCTTAACGGCCTGGAAGGCTATCCGGTAATCATGGATGGGTCCAGTAACAGCTTGGGAACCCCAAGACAATATTATATGGATAACAGATGGACCCCGGAAACGCCCAATAGTCGCTTTCCAAGAGTGTGGACAGGTAATAGCCCCAATGCGGTATTGAGCGACGTATGGTTGGGAGATGCTTCCTTTTTTAGGATCAAAACCATGCAGTTGGGGTATACCATTCCCCAATTGGGCAAAAACATAAGAAATTTCAGAATTTATTATAACGCGCAGGACGTCTTTACCGCTACCAAATGGGAAGGTTTGGAACCGGAACGGAACGGGGGCAATGGCAATTATCCAAGAATGGCCAGTTATAGTTTGGGAATAAAAGCTACAATATTATAGTATTAAAAAAATATAGATAAAGATGAAAAAAACAATAATAGTTATGCTCCTTGTCGTGTTCACCATTACGGGATGCGAGAAATATTTGGACAAAACAGATCCCACAGCAACATCTTTCGTAGAATTTTTCAATGATGAGGAAGATTTGCGCAGAGTGGTCTACAGTAGTTATCTGGATGTATTTACCCACCCCAGCAATAGAAGAATGTTGTTTTATATGGAGGACGGAAAATCGGATAATGCCTATGCCCGTACGGAAGGGGATCACCATCAACGGATCGCAAATGGAAATATCAATAGTAGCACCACGAGCTTTCTGTATTATTATGAGCTGCAAATGAAGCATCTGGGCAGGTTGAATACGTTTATTGCCAATACGGATGTTCCCTATGTAGAGGACGAGGCTACCCGTACAAAATACAAAAGCATCTTGGAGGCGCTTCGGCTATGGCACTATTTTAAACTAACATCCAGATGGGGGGATGTACCTTTCCATTTAAAACCGGCAAACCTATCGGAAGCAATACAACCTGTAACCCCAAAGGACAAGATCTTGGACACCATATTTCCATTGGCCGAGCAAATTGCGAATAGGCTTCCTAAAGAAGAATATACTTCGGACAAATATATGTTCAACCAATATTCCTTAAAAGCACTTATCATGCGTTATGCGCTCTATAATGAACGCTATGAGCTGGCGGCCCGCTTGGCCAAGGAAATAATAGAAAGTGATCAATATCAGTTGTACGCCAATTATGGCGACCTGTTCCAATACGAAGGGGCTTCCGTAAACAACGAATTTATTATGCATTTTGATATGGCCAGCCATAACAATAGTGCAACACATAGTTTTAGTAATTTGGGCCCCCATTTTAGAACCGGAAACGGGCAATCCCATTTGGTACCCCTAAAGTCATTGGTGGATTCCTATTGGACCCTGCAAGGGCGTGATATCGCCAATGATCCCCTACACAGCAAAGAAGAATACGAGCTTAATCCAGGTCTTAACCGGGATCCCAGATATAGTGCAAGCATCATGGGGAACGGAGACCCTTTTTATGGGGAAGTCATCGATATTTATAACTCCAACAACCCTATGTTCTACGAAAATGAACGAGCGAGCAAATCGGGATATTGGTTTAAGAAGTTTGTTTCCGAAGACGATGCGTTTAGGGGAGATGGTAGATTCGACTTTGGGCTGCTAAGGTATGCGGAAGTTTTATTGACCTATGCAGAGGCCAAGATCATGTTGAACGATATCGATGCCCTGGCAAAGAAATGTATAAATGATGTAAGAACAAGAGCCGGACTGGATATGACGATCGCAGATGTCACCACCCCGGCTTACGGAAGTTATTCGCAACAGCAATGGATAGATTTGATCAGAAATGAGCGTAGGATCGAGTTTGCAGGAGAAGGACTTCGTTATGATGACATTATACGTTGGAAAATAGCTGAGGAAGTACTGAACCAACCTGCATTGGGGCACACCAGAGAGGTAAACGGCCAAATAGAGACCTTAAAAATTGAAGACAGGAGCTTTGCCCCAAACAATTACTTGTGGCCTTTTCATGAAAACAGTTTAAGGGTAGAGCCCGGACTGATTCAAAATCCGGGTTATTGATCGGCTATTGGAAAATCCTATTAAGGGGGTTCTTCCAAATAAACCAAAGTAGAATTCTCCGGGGCAAACCTAAAGAGTAATTTAAAGGAAGAGATTTTCAATCTGTAACCATTTACTAAATAGGATATGTCTCGGGGCATTTACCCCAATAGAAGTAAACCATCTGGGGGCAAACCCTCGAGGCATTGAAAGGAACCTTATTTTATCGCAGCATTTAAATCTCGACTATCGAGTAAAAACAGGTCGCAATTAGCGGCCTGTTCTTCTATTAAACCATAAGACCCTACGCTACAAATTAAACTAACCTACTGAGGTAGAACTCCAAGGTCGGGGAAATTCTCCCCGATTACTTATTGTCATTTTTCATACACACTCCCTTTATATATTGATTACCAATCACTTATAATCTTACGTGCCGATATCTATTTTTAGGGCATACACTTTGCTCTATATGGCATGAATCCAATATCCTTTCGTTGTTATAATTCATCAATTCCATCACATGCTAAAAAGCACAACCTCTAAAAAGCGATAGTCTAATAAAATCCTAAAATAGTGGTGGTTTGAAGAAGTATGACCATTCAAGGAAATGAATCGCAGGAAAAAAAGATCTTGTAATGATAAATCGATACCGACACATGAAATACCATATCGAAGATTATTCGCATAAGGATTTACTTGAAATGCCTGAAGAAAACATGCTGGATGCCGTTATTATGGATGTGGAAGATATGTCCAATGATATTATCCGCCTATATTCCAGGGTAACGCTAATCCCAAAATCTGGGTGGAGTGAAACCTTCCAATTAATGCTCCCTCCAGAAGATAACGGCATGACTAACAGATTTACTATAGAAAATGTCTCAGAAGTTTATGTAATGGGCAGATCTGAAGATGATATAATTAGGTATAGTACCCTTATAGGCCTTATTCCCATTACTATTACAAAGGTTGTACAAACCGGGAATAATTGTGCAACGAAGATTAGGGAAGATAAAATAAACAGAGGGTACAAGCTTGGATAAATTAGTTGATTGACGGTTTTGTCTGGCTTTCGAGTCTCCGATTTATTTGAAGTTCAATCGAAAAACAGACAAAATTTAAAATATATAAAACTATGAAACAGCCATATAATAGGAGCATATGCTCCACATGCAAATACCTGTCCCTTTGCAGTTTGACCAAGGATAAGAGTAACATCCATTCATGCAGTGAGTATGAGCATTATTTGGAGCGTCAACAACAAAAATTTAAAGTGAAGGAGCCGAAAAAAATCCTTGTCCGCAGGACGATCAGAGGAAAAAGGGAATTAGTTCAATAGTAAAATCAATGGTAACAAAAGAGATAGGCAAAAAGTAGACAGAAGACGAACGTTTGAAGTACAGGAGTCCAATCATTGAAAAAAGGAGTACGCCCTCCTAAAACGGTATATGGACCTTTCCGACCATTATAAGAACGAGACACTTCGTAAACCGGTCATGCCAAATAACAACGATGGGAAGAACCATAAGGTATCGATAATGGCTCCACTGGGGGTAGCGGTCATGGGATGCCCAGAGCAATTCCATATCCTGGGAATTCCCATCCGGAGAACAAAATTGACTATTGAAAAGATCGAACAAGACAATCCATATATTAAAACATAAGTATGGTATTATGAACGCAACAAAATTATTTTACGGCCATGATTCCGATAGTATGATCATGATAAAAAAGGATAAGGTAGAAGTTGATAACTGGACAAATGGGTTACTTAAAAGATACCGCTGTGTTGGCATTACATGGCTAAATCTCCCTATAATACCATATCCGGATCAGTGTTGAAAACCCACTATGCCCATAAAATGAAACATAAGCCCGTATAGAGTAGGCAAGGTTATACTTTCCCGGGAGTTCCCGCGCCCAACCCCATATACAATTTACAGGTAGCCAATAAAATAAGTAGAAGAAGGGAATACGTCCAATTTCCGGTAAAATCAAAAATACTGCCAAATATTATCGGTCCTGTAGCGGCCACAACATAACCTATGGATTGTGCCATCCCGGACAATTCGGTAGCGGATTCGGTATCCTTGGAACGAAGTACCAAAAAGAGCAGGGCCAAGCCGAAAGTTCCACCCAATACAAAACCGATGAGCGAAACCCATACCGAAACCAACCCTATTTGGGGAAATAGAAGGCCAACTAGGCCAATAACCTCCATAACGATCAAAAACCATACAATACCGCGCTGGTCATTTTTTCGGCCTCCCAAAGTCGGAACTACCAAAGATCCAAAAATTCCTGCAGCTTGGGATAGGGAAAGCATCCACCCAGAAAATTCCGCATCGTACCCCCTTCCCTGCAAAATAGCAGGCAACCAAGCCAAAACTACATAGAAAGTCAAGGATTGCAAGCCCATAAATAGGGCAATTTTCCATGCCAGACGGGATTGGCCCAAAGATTTCATTGCTTTTGAAAAACTGCGTTTTTCTTCGGATTTTTTTAAACGGGGCAATTGCGGCAACCAAACAAAAAATGCCATCAAAGCCAATATTGCCCATACCCCCAAGGACCCCCTCCAACCCCATCCATAGTTGTCTGCCAAAGGAACACTGATACCCGCTGCCAAAGAAGCACCGACCGCCATAACGCCGGAATATAAACTTGTAATGAGCCCTGAATTCGATGAAAAATTACGTTTGGTCAATCCGGGGAGCAGTACATTGCCAAAGGCTATTGCAACACCCAATAATAGTGTGCCGAAATAAAGCATAAATGTCCCCCCCATAGACCGAACGCCGATACCTGCCACCAACAAAAACATTGCCCCAAGAAGTGTGCCTCCAATGCCAAAACGACGCGTAAACAAAGGAGTTAAAGTAGAAACTATACCAAAAGCAATCAATGGCAAGGTGGTTAACAGACCAAGCATGGAATTCGATAGTCCGGTCGCCTGCCCAATATGGTTTACCAATGGCCCAACTGCGGCAAGTGCAGGTCGTAGATTTATGGCGATAAATAATATACCGGCCAGCAATAAAAAATGCCCGCACTTAAATTGCTTATTGTTTATATATGACTTGGATTCCGACATTTCAAATGTATATAACATGGAAAAACGCAACTGCGAAATTAGACAAACACAACTAATGTTTCCAATATGGGTTATATGAATTTCCGAAAGTCGTCTTAATTTTTCTAGTAGATGTAAGCTACCCCTGGATAGAACTGCTTATTTTTCTAAAACTTCATCAAAGTTATCGTTTTCAATTCTCAAACTCATGTCATAAATTTTTAAAATTATACCATAAGTCAACTTCATTGTCAATGGCACCTTTCAAATTCAAATTTACTGGGCTTTATTCCCCATCGCCAATTGAAAATAATGATTCATGATAACTTAAGGTTATCATGAATCATTAAAGAAAACGAGAAATAGTTATATGAAAAATTTCACAACAATCCGAAAGTTTGACAAAAGACCGCTTCGCTTTTAGAACCAAGAACACAGACTCTTTTGATTTTCAATCGACTAACGTTTCGTTCCTTTAATAAAACCGAACTTTTTGCAAAAAAGATAAATTCGAAAAAAAAGATGACGCAACAAAAGAGGAACGCCTGGAGTTCTGATTTTCAGGAATCTATCTTCTATATTCTAGCAGTGCAACGGTCTATTTTCTAAAGTTTCGGTGCTGATGGAAAAATTTAATGCAGTGTTGGAAAATAGTTGTCTCAATGAAGGTTCTGCTCAATAATTTTTGACCATCAAAAATTATGGTTTCGGCTTAAAAAATTCATCAATAATAAGGACAACCCTCCTTCGGGACCTTGAGGCGTTATAAAATAGAATTGTTTATAAATAGGTAGTTTTTAATCTCCATGATCTTTAAAACACCTCTTTTAAGCTCTTTAAAGATAGCGTGCAAGGAACAAATGCCATGCAATCCGAGTGTTGAAGATAAGATTTTATGGCTTCCGTACTCCCCAATTGCATTTCTACTTTATGGTCGGCGAGTCGGATTCCTTTTTGCTTTAAGGCATCTGCAATGACTTCCAAGGTCCCTGATTCTGGCTCTCTTATGAGTAGTGGTATTTTCCTTCAGGTTTTCCGGCCTAATTTCGTCTTTTGCAGACAATGGATTTTTACTGCCGCATACCAGTACGATCTCATCCTTTAGAAATGGTGTATAGTGGATTTCACGCCTTTGGGATTTGCCCTCAACTACCCCAAGTTCTATACCCTTAGGGATAAGAGGACAAATATCGGTTTGGACATAAAGATCAATCGGTGATCTCCGTAATCACCTGCCCTATAGTACCACTGGGTGTCTGTATGTTCAATATGGCCGCAAGCGTGGGGGCAATATCCGTCATCCCAATATTCCTGTGGGTCTTGCCAGGGCGTATGCCGGTTCCCATCCAGACCAGGGGAATATGTGCGTCATAAGGGTTCCAATCGCCATGGGTGGCTCCCGTTCTTGATCCGCTTTTCCATCCGGCAGATTTAACGATTACAATGTCGCCGCTCCGCTTTGGGTGGTACCCATTGATCATCATGGTCCTTGCAGGCTCGGGATAGGTCGCGGATGCAAGATTTTCGTTATAAAATGCCGTTTCTATGCCCGGCACCAGTTTTAACTGTTCAATGATAAAATTGGCAGCGGTAATTTTATCGATACCTGCTTTGGAAAGCACTCCGTAATCCAGATACAATTGATAGCCGCTCTTGGCCAGGATTATATCGGGGGTTCCAAATTTTTGTTTCAATGCGAGGTCCAAATTTTTAAAAATATCATCGGTCAAAACACCAGTGGGGATCCTATATTCCTCTAGATATCCGGGGGAATGATTGGCTCCATGGTCTGCCGTTATGAAAAAAAGATAGCCGTTTTTGCCATAGCGTTTATCCAAATAATTAAAAAGATCCTCCAGGTCCTTGTCCAACCTAAGGTAATTGTCTTCCACCTCAATTGAATTGGGCCCGTAGGCGTGGCCGATCTTATCGGGACTGGAAAGGCTTACGGCAAGAAGATCGGTAAACTTGCTTTGGCCCAATTTATAACCTTCTATGGCAGCCTTGGCAAACTCCAGGGTCCAGGTATTTCCGAACGGAGATCTGCTAATGGAAGCTTTATGTGGAAAAACAGGTTTTTTCTCCCCATCGTAGAGCGATTCATAATCTTTATCGTCCGCTTCACTTAGCGTATAAGTATCGATTGGGTATAGGGTATGCCAACCCTTTGGCATCAATATTTTATTCCAATCCCTTTCGTTGAACTTTTTTGCCCAGTCCGGCAACGTCTCCATATAATAGGTACTGGAGGTAAATTTCCCCGAACCCTCCCAAAAAGCGGCGTTGGCGGTATGCCCGCCGGGAAGGATGGCCCCCCGATCCTTAATGGATATGCCCACCACTTTGCTCTGATAATTGGTGGCCATGCGCAATTCGTCACCGATAGTGGTGGTCAGGAGATTACGGGGGGATTTATTTTCTTTCGGATTTCCCCCTACCCCGGTTACCGTAGAATCCTCCACATTGGAAATTTCCCTTCCCCAGGAACGATCGTACCAGGAATTCCCTGCAATTCCGTTTATGGCAGGGACAGAACCCGTATAAACGGACGAATGGCCACAGGCAGTAACGGTCGGCGCATGGCGGATCATCGTATTTTCACAACTGAAACCTTCACTAAGCAGTCGCTTAAAACCACCCTCCCCATATCTTTCCCGATATTTGTACAAATAGTCCCATCGCATCTGATCTACCATAAGACCTACAACTATTTTTGGTTTGTTGTTGGAAGAAGCTTGGGCAATACATCCATTGGATACTAAATGGGACACTACAAATAAAAGGATAAGTACTATTTTTTGCATGATTCGTTTTTTAATGAAACCTAATTCCAAAAATACTTTAATTTGCCAATACCGGCATTTTCTCTACCAGCTTATTGATCGATCCATTTTGTTTGAGCAGATCAAAGGCATCGAATAATTTACCTGTAACGGTATATGCCCTAAACTCAAGTTTATCGTCGAGAATGGAAATTACATTATACAGTTGTGTATTGAGGGCCGAACGGTCCATCCACGATTTTGGTGCTACCCCGCTACCGGCCATTTTAGGCCCGCTTACCGAGACCACATACATGGTACCCGATCTATCCCCTTTCCTTTGCATGGGAATCTTGGACATACCCCTGGCATAGGTATGATCGTGCCCTTGTAGCACCAAATCTACTTTGTACCGATCAAATAAGGGTTTAAAGGTATCCCTCATTCTTTTATTGTCACGGGTCGATTTTGGCGAAAAGATAGGATGATGAAAAACCACCACCGTCCATTCCCCGGGATTGCTTTTAAGGACATTTTCCATCCACATTTTTTGTTTCCGGAGATATTCATCGGATTCCTCGGCCATATAGGAATCCAAAGAAATAAAGCGAACGCCCTGTACATCCGTAAAATAACAGGTTTCCTCCAATCCGTCCGGGCCGTTATCCGGAAGGGTGAATTGCGGGCGCCAAAAGGGCGACAGTTCCATTTCGGTTTCCCCCCTTCCATAATCGTGGTTTCCGGGAGATGGCATATTGGGAATCGTGGCATGGACAAACGACCCCGCCTCGAACCATTCGCCCCATTCCTCATCGCGTTCGGCCCGATTGACCAAATCTCCCGCATGCACCATTAATGCTGCCCCCGGTTCTTGGGCATATGCCTTACGGATTACCTTGGCCCACATGGACCGAAGACCGGTCTGGGCATCGCCAAAATAAAGAAAGGAAAGTTTATCCCCAGAAATTCCTGCGGTCATGAACTGGAACCATTCGCTCCAATGATCTCCATCCCCTACCCGATAGGTATAAAGTGTGCTCGGCTTTAAATCGCTAAATGTTACGGAATGGTAACCCGCCGCTACACCCTCCCATTGCAGGGCCTTATAACTTCCGTTTTTTGATACCATAACCTTAGTGATAGCGTTTAGTCTTATGGCCTCCTTTACAGACCCTGGATCGTCGTTTGCCTCGACGATTTCCGCAAAGGAAGTTTTTACGGAAGGATCCGTTCGCCAGCTTACCGACATGGAGGTCGACGGATCATCCGTAACCGTAAGATTTATCCTATCAGGAACCCGGCCGGGAGGGTAAGGGTTAACGGTTTGGCAGGAAAGGGATTGATAATGGACAAAGAACAGAACCAACCACAAACTACCCGCAACCTTCGTTCTGTAAAAGGAGTTTTTTGAATAAAACATGGATATAAGGACTATAAGTAATGAACGATCTATTAAGACCTGTTCAAAACTATTTCCTTTTTTAATCAAAATCATATAGTATCTTATTAAAAACCCATGTTTTTTTGATTATTGTAGAATACTTCGGACCAACCCCGAAATAGCCAGTTTTGCCAATTGCCCCAAACAAAAAGGTGTGGCAACAGATGTAATCAGTGAGTCTTTGGGGCATCAAAATCTTGGTGTTACTATAGCCCACCTTAAGGAGCTGGATACTAATATTATAGAAAAAGGCCTGGAAGAAGTATTGAAACTCAATTAAAAAAACTTTAGTAAAAATGCGAGATAATTAGTAATTATTACCAACTATCTCGGAAAATTGCTATAATTGTATCTCACCGATTTCAAAAAAGAAAAACGCTCACTTGAAGAGTACTCCTTTTCCAAGGACGAGCTCCAAGAAGTGATCCAGAAAGATAAGGAGGATCTAACAACGGATTTATCACATACTTAACCAAAAAAGGGGATATTATCCCGCTAAGAAGGGAATTTTTTCTCATTATCCCCCTAGGTACTCAAAACAAGGCAAAATACCTATTCAATTATATAGTGAAAAACTATTTAAAGCTTTGGACAGGCCTTATTATATTGGACTATATTCCGCAGCTAAATTTCATGGTGCAAGCCATCAACAAATACAACGAGATTATATAATTACTACAAAGCCAACCCTATTGGACATAAACAAAGGGGCATTGGATATACGTTTTTTTACTACCACCAATTGGCCTGAAAAAAATATTCTTACTAAAAAATCGGATGCTGGAATTTTCAAAATTTCAGATCCAGTATTGACCGCTGTGGACCTAATTCATTATCAAAATAAATTGGGCGGATTGAATAGAATGCTCTCTGTCCTTGAAGAACTTATGGACAGTATTAATTACTCTAATTTATTAGATTTATTGTCATGGTATCCATACAAAAGTACTTTACAAAGATTGGGATATTTCATTGATGGATTCGAAAACGATAATGAGGAGTTAATTCAAGTACTTACTGAATATTTCAAAACAGTAAAATATTATCCCGTCTTGCTCAACCCATCATCCAAGAAAAGTGCTGGAGCCGTAACTAATTTTTGGAAAGTAGATGTCAACATCAAACTAGAGAGCGATATATTATCCCAAGACCCTACATAGCTGCCTGGCAAGAATACGCTCCTTGGAAACCATTTTCACAAATAGAACAAGATTTGGTCATTAGCAGAACCCTGGTTGAGTTGTTTTCTGATGATTTTCTACGAGAGAATCTAGCTTTTAGAGGCGGCACGGCATTACACAAATTATACCTGCACCCTGCTCCTAGATATTCTGAAGATATCGATTTGGTCCAAATTAAGGAAGCCCTATCAAACCTATTATGGAGCGCATTCGTGAGATAATTACATTTTTTGAGGAACCTCGTAATACCAAAGTTGGCGGTCACGGAGCAAAAGCCTTTTATCGATTTACTTCAGAATATGAGGACTTACGCTTACGCCTAAAATTAGAAATTAACTGCAAAGAGCATTTTAATGTGTTACCTTGAGTGGAGTTCCCATTTGAGGTTAAAAGCGATTGGTTTATAGGGAATCCAGCAACAGTACCTATACAAAATATCATTTGGCAATCTCCCCTATCACCAATAAATCAATAATTGAAGGGTTGCGTTATAAAGGACGCCACTTTACCTTTACAAAAGAAATGTTCGAAAAGTAAGGTTGAAAAGTTGATATGTGGCGACAATGCCAAGCCGGCTGGTATTTATACCATATACAATTTAGCAACTTCTTAGCAACAAAGAGAAATAGCAAGAATCTTACTACTCTTCAGGATAATAAAGATAAAAGTCGTTTACTTCACTGATATTCAAACCGAATCCATAATACCCCAAATCATTGTTGGAACCAAACACCGTGGTACTCCTTGCGGGGCCAGGAAAATCCGATGCTCTTGTCCAGGTATCGTTCGCGTTATCATAACTCCATAAATCTATACCTGGTGACGTGTTAGTAATACTTCCTAATCCATAATAGGCCACGTCGTTTATAACAAAACCTACCCCTTCCAGCCTCGGGTCTCCCGGTGCAGGAGAAAGTTCGACCCAAGAATTATCATTTGGGTTATATGCAAGATGTTGATTTGTTCTAACATCGCTATTTATAGTACCTCCTAATAAATGTCCTTTACCATCCAAGGTAAATGATCCAAAACCATAGGTAGGATCACCTAAAACATCTGCTACTGGAGACCACTCGTCAACAGTTGGGTCATACTGATAAATATCGCTCAAAGCAGTGATTCCGTTGTTTATTCCGGTACCCATGTAAGCTTTGTCTCCTATTACAAGCGAGACTGGCGAGTCTCTAAATATTCCTGTAAAATCGGACTTTTGGGACCAAACATTGGTTTGTGAATCAAATTCCCAAAGTTCCTTGGACTCTATATCGGAATTCTCTGGGCTTTCTGTGTTACCCATGCTGAAATATCCCTTGGAACCTATATGAAAGGAAGTTACAAAGGTCCTGCCTTCACTTGGAAAATTATCTAGTTGGGCCCACTCATTGGTATCTATGGTATAGCTCCACCAATCCTTTAAACGTTCATGGGAAGCATTGTATCCCATTCCGACATAAATGATCCCGTCTATAATGAATGACGCTGCTCCAGACCTGGCTTCCATGGGCACATTGGGCACTTCTACCCAGCCTCTAAAAGCCTCTTTCTGCACCGTTATGCTAATACTTATTTCACTTGACCCATTTACGACAAATTTTTCTGATTTACCTTGGAACAAATTAACATCCGCCGTAATAACTTGGGGTCTAACGGACTCCAGAAGCAAACTATATTCACCATCTTCCAACTCTATTGATGCCGGAATAGCAGTCAAGTCATCGATACTTTTAACCAATGCTTTGTTAGAATCCAAAACATCTAAAGAAAACGGAGTGTTACCAAAACTTGAAAAACCTGCGATTTGCAATTTTACTTGACTCAAAGTTTCAGCAGGTGTCGGAGTTTTGTCTGTTGTGGAAGGCTCCTCGCTTTTAGAGCAACCAACAACCATAAAAATGGTCACGATTAATAGTTTTGCAGTTATACGACTATTCATTGGTTTAAATGGTTTGTTAATGTTACGTTCCACAACTAGTTTCTTAAAACGCCTTTTAGGAATAAATATTTTACCGTAACATTTAAAAAGCATAGTCTTAAATTGGTTACCTTTTAATTAAATAGGTAACCTTATTGCTCTCCTACGACAAACCTTGTTTTAATTCACTGTAAGCACATACAGGCAAAATGTATCCCTAGGTAGAACATAGTGCCTAAAACCTCCTACAGTAAGCCTCATTTAGCAAGAAAATAAAAATTGACTGAAGCGTTACACTTTGGCTTCATCAATAAATAACAACCTGGGAATCTCAGATAGTAACACATATCGTCCCTATAAGACCATCGGCTTTTAACCTTGTAAATGTGTTGCTCCAATGTTGATATGGCGGACAGTCTGATACTAACCTGATTACCTTTTAATTATGTGGTTAGGAGCAGACATAGGCAACAATCAACAACTCATTCCTAAAACCGTATTTAGCAGTGCCAAAGTAATCTCCTTGAAGAATTATACTGGAATAATGAAGCCAGTCAACAATAAAGGTTATAGTGCTAATGGTACTCATAAACCACTACATCTACCCACAATTAATAATACTCCTTTATATAAGCATACGCACGATCAAACAACACCTGATCTTTAATCTTGTATTTGGCCCAAAGAATTTGTCGTAATGACTTTTGAACTTCCCTTTCACCTCCAACGGTCTGCTGCCAACCATCAAAACTTACAATGCGAACGTGGGCATCTATATCAGCCACAATACGTTCTACAACGACCGGAGTTTGATTGGTTTTTAACTCTAAAAATAGTTCGGTCAAGGCTGCTTGAGGTGTTTTTTCCTGAATATACACTTCCAACTCTTTCTCTGCTTGTACCGTTTCTTTGGCCAGTTTACAAAGTTCCTTAACAAACTCTATGGAGGTTATTAAGCCTTGTTCTGCTCTATCCCGCAATTCTTCAAGTCGTTCACTTAGAGATCTAAACTTCGGATTACCTGCATGCTTTTTAAATCGCTTGATCAGAATCTTCTCCAGCTTTTTGGCATTCTTTGGATCTGGGTTGTTGAAAATTTCTTCAATAACGTCTGCATCCAGCACAAACTCCTCCAACTGATGTACCTCCCCAACATGGATATTTTCATGGATCAGCTTCGTGGTTTGTGCTCCTAGGGAAAACCATAGAAGTTTGCCCATATTATCAATGGGAGGCCGTACGGATTCAAAGACCTGGGAAAGCCATTTATAGTCTTCATTATAGATGTCCAGCACCTTATCCGGTGACAGCGACTCCCAAAGTTTGGATAGGTATTTGTAGTCCTTGGCAAAGGCATCCTTTTTATTGTCAGTGCCTATGGAATCCTGTGCTGCCTCCAAGCCTTCAAAACCTTCCAATGTTCTGTCTACCCCATCAAAATGTGATAAAGCTTCCCTCATAGCCTTAGGCAGTTTCTCCCTAAGTTCGGATAAATTGGAGATAACCGTTTTCACACTTTCTTCATCAAATTGCAAAGCCTTGGCAGCGTCATCAAAAACCCCAAAATAATCTACAATACGCCCAAAGGATTTGTTGGGAAAAAGACGATTGGTACGGCAAATGGCCTGCAATAACGTATGGTCCTTTAAGGACTTGTCCAAGTACATGGTTTGCAGTATAGGAGCATCAAATCCGGTGAGGAGCTTAGCGGTTACAATGATAAACTTTAGGTCGGATTGGGCGTCATTAAATTCATCCACAATCTTTTCCTGCCTGCCTTTATCCACTCCCCATTTTTGCTTGAACTCCAAAGGGTCATTGGCCGAAGTAGATATGACCACAGCACTGGCCTCCTCAGGAAAATGTTTGTCAAGCTCCGTCTTGTATTGTACGCAAGCATAACGGTCAGGAGTAACGATCATGGCCTTGAACCCATGGGGTGCCACCTTTTCGTTAAAATGTTGGGCAATGTCATCTACAATTTTTGCAACCCGTTCCGGGGATTTTAAAAAAGCCGCCATCCTTGCCGATTTCTGGTTCAATGCGTCAGCTTCCTCATCTGTTAATGCAGAATTGTCCTTAAACTCTTTAAAGGCTTTATCTATGGTTTCCTTATCCACATGTACGTCAACGAGCCGCGGTTCAAAATGTAACCGTAAAGTGGCATCATCCCTAATGGAATCCTGAAAGGTATAACGGGACATATACCCTCCCCTATCTTCTTCCGAACCAAAGGCCCAAAAGGTATTTTTATCGGCCTTGTTTACCGGTGTCCCTGTAAGCCCAAATAAAAATGCATTGGGCAATGCTGCCCGCATTTGCCTTCCTAAATCCCCTTCCTGGGTCCTGTGGGCCTCATCTACCAGGACAATAATGTTATCCCGGGTATTCATATTCGGTTTGGCATCCCGAAACTTATGGATCATGGATACTATGATCTTGCGTGTACCCCGTTCCAACATTCCTTGCAGTTCCTTAATGTTATCCGTGGTTTCCACATTATCTATATCGGCTGCATTAAAGGTTCCGGATATTTGGGTATCCAGATCGGTACGGTCAACAAGTATAATTACGGTTGGACTTTTTAGATCCGGTTCCCTTCTTAATTTTTGGGCAGCGAATACCATTAAGAACGATTTTCCAGAGCCTTGGAAATGCCATATCAATCCTTTCTTAATGCGTCCTTCTTTAACCCGTTCTACAATTTTATTGGCACCTTCATACTGCTGAAAACGCGGTATGATCTTTATTCTCCGTTTCTTTTTGTCTGTAGAGAACAAGGAGAAGTTGCGCATAATGTCCAGCAACCGAACAGGACTCAATAAATCGGACAACTCTTTTCCAACCTCTCCCAAACCCAATCTTTTGGCCAGGGCATCCTCATCGTTTTCCAACCGCCAGGGTGCCCAATATTGCACAGGGCTTCTTATGGCTCCATAATACAATTCCTTGCCTTCGGTAGCGAACGAGAGTATGTTGGGAACAAATAATTGTGGTACTGCATTTTCATATATTTCATTAATTTCATAGGCCCCATCACCCCATTCTATAGCCGATCGAATGGGGGTTTTAGCCTCCCCCACAGCCACTGGAATCCCATTGATCATCATTACAATGTCCGGAATTTTAGTTTCACGGTGACGAATCCGAAACTGATTGGTAACTACATACACATTATTGCCGAGATCATCAAAATCCATGAGCCTGACAGGAACATAGCGATTGTTCTCCCCAAAGGGCATGGTTTTATCTCCCGTTAACCACTTAAAGAACTCCTCGTTCGCCTTAACCAGACCAACCTGATTCACCGTAATTAAAATGGCCCTTAGTTTGTATAAAACCTCATCTGCAAAATCCGGATTGGCATTGATTTCTGGGTTTAAGCGGATCAAAGCTCTTTTAAGCTCGGATTCTTCCAAGACTTCATGTACACCCCGTTCAATGTCTTGAGCCGTTTTATATGTCCATTGTACTCCATAGCCCATTTTCTGTTCATGTACGCCCCCCTTGTTTAAGTTTACTCCGGTAAGTTGATTAACAATGTAGTGTTCTACACTATTTAGTTCGTTAAATGCCATTGATTATGTTTAGAAAACGTCCTTTAATAATTTCCATGCGTTCATCGGCCTGTTCATAATACAAACTACCCCTAATGGCCGTAAGAATATTACAGTTTCCCGTAATACCCAATAGCTTTTCAGATAAATATTCTAGTAATTCTTTGTTGGAAGCCAGTACTTGTGCGTCAATATCAGAAGTATAGTTAAAAAGGTATACTATATCTTCTAGGTCGTGACTGGCATAAACATCTTTGATTCCCCTATTAAAAAAGGCCTCCATTTTGGTAGCCAAAAAATAGGGCAAGGGTAAAACCTTAATTATAATTCCATCAAGATTTACAGTTATGGCTTTACTAAAACCTTTCTTGAACCAAGGGTTAGATGGAGCCCATCCTACAGATTCTGTAGACATAACGTCAATTTTCAAATCTTCGTAACGAAACCTGCATATAACTTCATCTTCCGCATTTTGATAAAACCCTCTTTCATTTAAACTTTCCCGTATCTGCTCCAATTTTGTATAGGTTGCAATCTGAAAGGTAAGATCTATATCTTTTGTAGCCCGTATATCCTCCGCCGCAGGATCATCTATATAAATACTTACCACTGCCCCGCCTACATAAACAACCTGATCATTTAAGTCTCCCAAAGCCATGGCTACTTTTTTAGTGGCCTCCCTATTGATAAAGGTATTTTTTAGCATATCCGTTCTTTTAATATTTCCAAGGCCTTATTTTTTTCACGAGCACGACCGGCACGTACGGCATCAAACAGCGCCAATAATTCATGTAGGCTTTCGTCTAGGTGCGCGGCTTGTGGTACTGTGGGGTATAAGGGAGTAATACTCTGCCCTCTAGAATGCCCTTTGGCATAGGGCCAGACATATTTTTCACCGCTCACAAATTCCAGGTTTAGTGGTGGCGCACTATGTGCGGTAACTGTACCCCTGACTATAGCCCCCGGATGCACGGGAAAAACTACCCCCAAGCCATATTGAATAAAATCGAAAAATAGTTTACGCTCTACTTCTTGCCCATTGTTGATAAGCAAACCCGCATAATGAGAACGTTTTAATGAACTGCTGATTTCTGATTGACTCATATACAGGGTTTCCGCTAATAGTATTTGAACATAACCATCATTGCCCATAGCTATGAGCTTGGCCAAGACCACAATGTCTTGGGGTTTCATTTGATGCAAACTACTTTTTTTCATAATTATCGTATATTGCGATATGCAATAATAATATATAACTTACATAATAACAATTTATTGTAAACAAATATCGCATATCGCGATATGCGATATTCCCAATACAGAACACCTGACTTCTATCAATTAAAAGTTTCTATATTACGTATATAAGGTGAAAAATCAATATCTTGTGTCGGTCTAATTTCGTCCGCAGCCGGATCATCGGTGTATAGGCTCACTACGGCCCCACCTACAAACACCATTTCCTCCTTAACTTCTTTCAAAGCGGCAGCAACCTCGGCCACCACACTAATATTGATCACCTTATTCTCCAAGGCCAAAGCGGTTTTTAAGTACTAAAATGGCGAATTCTCTTTCCCTTGCCCTGCCTACACGCAATGCATCCACTAAAGCCAATAGTTCATATAATTTTTCATCCCTAAGTGCCGCTTCTGGTACTGTAGGGTATAGTGGCATAATACTATGTCCCCTTACGGTACCCTTGCCATAGGGCCAAACATAATCTTCATTGCTATGAATCTCCTCATTAAGTGGTGGGGCCGAATGTGAAGTTGGTACACCGCGCACTACAGGTCCGGGCTTTTGAGGAAAGACATACCGTATACCGAATTGCAAAAATTCCAATAGGGCCGGTTTCATTACCGTTTTTCCTGTAGGGTCCAGTAGGCCGGCGTACTTAGATCTATTCAGGGATTTGCTAACCTCGGATTGACTAATTCCCAAAGCCTCGGCCAAAGGTTTTTGAAACCAAGATTCCTTGCCATAAGCTACAATTTTTAGTAGTATAACAATATCGTGCGGACTCATTATTTGTTGCTTGTACTGCATATATTCCATATTCGAATATGTGATATTAACCATTAAACCACTAATAAACAATTTTATACAACTAATTATTCCAAATCGGAATATGGAATAATTGCAACTATGGGAAATGATTCCTACTAATTAAAGCAAATCGGGATATGCGATATTTTTCTATGCTATAAGTGCCTTTTTGGCTAGCCCTCTTGTATCTTCTGAACCATGAAGTCTCAACCTATAAAAATGGACCTTCATACCCCATACCCTAAAACACCTGATTAATTAAACTCTTTTGCAAGGCTTTTGAACTAGTTATTTTCAATCTTGAATTAAAAATCCCATCAACTATTCGTCTAAAATCTTCTTTAATTTTTTGCGGTTCTTTGATTATACAATTCGGGAATCGCATTTGCCTAATACTTATATAATTCAATCCTTCCCGGTTTCCACCTGCTTGCAATAACTGTATTTGCTCATGACCATATGAAGAATTGAGAAACTCGCATAACAAATAAGGGTCTAAATCTTTTTCTGTTCTAATTATACACACATGTTGATTCACGTTGGCATATTGAATATCCTCGTAAACGGCACATCTTCCGATTGATGCTCCAGTTATGTTTAAAAGCACATCCCTTCTATTAACTCTAGATGACTTCATTTTCTCATCAATTTCATCAGATATATAGGCTATGTCTGAAAAATCAAATTCCCCATGCAATACATTCTGACTCCTGATCAAACGCACACCCTCGTCAATATATACCTTACTTCCACCTCGGGGAGTTACACCACTTCCGACCTTAATTGTATAATCTCCGATTTTTAAAATAGATTTTCTATAATTTGCAAATTCTCGTTTGTGTAAGCATTTCCTTAATATACCAAGCCAATCATGAACCGCTCTCCCCCTCTGAACCACCTCATCCATAGCCCAAAGTAATTCAGCAAGTTGGGCCTGTTGGCCTTTTGGGGGGAGGAGGAATTCTTGATTCTTAAGATCACCCCAATTTATGGTTGGTGAAAGCCCCCCCACGGAAATATCTACCATGCGGTGCATAAACTGATCGGAATGTAGAAAGAAGGGAAACAATTTGGGGTCTATTACTTTTGGGTTAGCTCTAAAAACAAAGGCATGGGCAGAACAAATACCTTCAAAATCTACAATTGCTGCTTTACGTTGGTAAGCGCGTCTTTTTCCAAAAATAATATCACCGGGATAACATCTTAACTTCCCACCCTTAACATCGGAAGGCACAGCTTTTCTCCTGATATGGATATCCTCTGCATCCAAATGTTCCAAGCCTACATATACATCTACATTGGCTTCTTCGGGCTTTACCGTTTTTGAAATCTTTTGGGCAATTTCCTCAAACTTGAATGTTTGCCAATTGCTCTTATCCAAATTCTTCAAATCTATCTTTTCTAACATTGTCTCCATCTTAATTTAAGATTTGAAAAAGTTCATCCATACTTTGTTTCAGTTTTTCAGATTGTTCTTCCCAATCCGACAATGCTTTGTCTATACTAATTTGTTCCTTACTTGCATCTACATTGCTTACATATTGCGCAATGTTCAAACTACCCTTGTTTTTCATGACTTCCTCATTTGAAATCACTTTAGAAAAACCATCTTCATCTTCAAATTTCTTATAATTGTTATAGATTTTGTCAATATGCTTCTTCTCTAAGAATGCAATATTTTTTTCTTGTTTAACTTCTTTGACAGCATTTATAATCAGTACTTTCCCTTTCCGATTTTCAGCTTTGTTCGTAGTTGTTATTAGCAAACAGGCTTCCATTGGCGAATTATAAAACAAATTAGGACCAAGACCTATAACACATTCCACCAAATCTTCCTCGATCATTTTAGTGCGAATAGCCCCTTCAAACTCCCTAAATAAAATACCATGCGGCCATAGCGAAATAGATCGGCCATTATTGGCATCCAAACTCTTCTGTATATGTTGCTGAAAAGCATAGTCGGCACAGCTTTGAGGTGGTACCCCCCAAAGATTACGGCCATAAGGGTCAATTTCAAAACTCTTCCGGTCCCAAGCTTTAATGGAATAAGGCGGATTGGCCAGGATTACGTTAAAGGTTTTTAGTTCATCATTGTGCAAAAAGGCTGGTCTTGCCAAGGTATCGCCCCGTACAATACTAAACTCTTCTATGCCGTGCATAAACATATTCATACGGGCAATGGCAGAGGTAATGAGATTGATCTCTTGCCCGTACAGTTTAAGCGTGCGGTATTCCTTGCCTTCCTCCTTTAAATGCAGGGCACAGTTCAATAAGAGTCCCCCAGAACCGCAGGTAGGATCATACACAGATTCTCCAGGTTGCGGATCCATGACCATAGTCATGAGCTTCACCACGGTCCGGTTGGTATAAAACTCCGCAGCGGTATGTCCGCTGTCATCGGCAAATTCCTTGATCAGGTATTCGTAGGCGTTACCCAATTTATCATCGGGAATGTTGCTTAAACTAAGTTTGTGCTGCGAATAGTGCTCTATAAGGTTGGTAAGGGTTTCGTCGCTCAGTCGGTTTTTATTCGTCCAACTGGCATCACCAAAAATACCATAAAGGGTATCCGGGTTGGCCTTTTCAATTTCGCGCATGGCGGCTTGCAGTGCCATACCTACATTTACAGTCGTTTCGCGAACATCGTTCCAATGGGCCCCTTCAGGCACTAAAAAATGATGGTGTTCTGCAAAGGAGGCGTACTCTAGGTCGCCATCGCTTTCTTCCAATGCTTTTTCAAATTCCTCATCATACACATCACAAATGCGCTTAAAGAACAAAAGCGGAAA
Source organism: Flavobacteriaceae bacterium (assembly GCA_041392165.1). Taxonomy (GTDB): domain Bacteria; phylum Bacteroidota; class Bacteroidia; order Flavobacteriales; family Flavobacteriaceae; genus Arenibacter. Next base: position 468,291 of record JAWKMN010000001.1, on the reverse strand, counting down.
GATGTATTGTTTGTAATCCCCAGCATCTATGGTGCCTCGGAGCTGGGTAGCGGCCCCCCAAAGGTATTTCTCTAGTTGTTGTTGGGTCATGTTGTAGTTGTAATAGAGTTATGAATATTATCAAATGCCCTATGGTCTATTTCAAAGCCATCTCCTTTTAAATCATGATAAAGAACATCTATCATAACATTATCCAAACCAGTGATTATTCGTTTATTTTCCTCCATAGCTTCCTTGTTGATGTTACCACCATAGACTACAACCATATGGTATTTCAAAGTATCAGAAACAACTACATCCCTAGTTTCCTGACCTTTTAGGTTTATCCAGGCTTTTTTTCTTTTCTTTAATTTTTCAATAAAACTGTGCTTATTAATTACATAGCCTTCCAAGTAACGATTCCACCCAAGATTTGTCTTCAAATCAAAATAATGTGTCATTACATCATCCTTATTGATAATCATTAAATCGGGTTTAAAAGAAGTGGCCTTTGCTCCATCCTCCTCTCGAAACGAAATAACCTTGTCAACATAGTATGTGAGCTCCGTACTTCGATTTTTTTTAGCCACGTATAAAGCAAATAAATCCTCAACATTTCCCGCGATAGAGTGGGCCATTCCCCTGTGTAAATTATAACCACCATCTCCGTAGATAAGGTTTTTAGAATCTCTGGAAATACCCTTTATTTTATTAATAAATTCTACTTCTGTCATCTATAAAAACTCTTTTAAAATTGATTTAAACTTTTCTTCGGCCTCTAGGCTTTCTTTCCATGCTATTTTTAAACCGGAGAGCGCTTCTTCAACACTTGGCAAATTATCCTCAATAATCTTTTCCACATACAAGGGAATGTTCAGGTTATAATCATTTTCTACCAAGTCTTCTTTGGTTGCTACTTTTACGTAGTTCTCAACATCCTTGTAAGCTATGAGCCAATCATAAATTTGGTTTACATGTTCAGGTTCCAGAAAATTTTGTGCCCGTCCTACCCGCACTTGTTCCGAGGCATCAATAAAAAGCACCTTGCCCTTTTTTGCTTCCTCTTTGTTTTGTTTGAATACCATTACACAGGCTGCCAATTGGGTGCCATAAAAAATATTGGGACCTAGTCCTATAACCGCTTCCAACATATCTTGTTTTAATAAGGCTTCCCGTATTTTCCCTTCGGCTCCCTTTCTGAACAGGGCTCCATGAGGCAATACCACCGTCATACGGCCGGTGCTGTTCATAGACTTGATCATATGCTGTACCCAGGCCATGTCGCCATTGCCCTTAGGAGGTACTCCGGCAATGTTTCTTCCATAAGGGTCATTGGCCCAATTTTCCGCTCCCCATTCTTTTAAAGAAAATGGGGGATTGGCTATTACACAATCAAAGGTTTTTAGTCCGTCCGCCTCAAAAAAGGCAGGATTGCGAAGGGTATCGCCCCGCACTATCTGAAAATCCTCTATACCGTGCAAGAACATATTCATCCGGGCGATGGAACTGGAAGTTAGGTTCTTCTCCTGTCCATACAGTTTTAGCGTACGGTAATCCTCTTTATTATCTTTTAGGTGGTCTACACACTCCAACAACATACCACCGGTACCACAGGCAGGGTCATAAATGGTTTCCCCTTCATGTGGGTCCAGTATAAGCCCCAGTAAATGCACCACGGATCTTGGGGTATAGAACTCCCCGGCTTTCTTATTCGTAAGATCCGCAAAATGCTTTATCAGGTATTCATAGGAATTCCCCAGTAAATCAGAATCTACATTGCTATTACATAAATCGTATTGGGAGAAATGCTCAATGAGATCGATCAAAAGGCGATCAGAAAGTTTATTCTTATTGCTCCATTGCGCATCACCAAAAATGCCATATAAGAACTCCTGGTTGGCTTGTTCAATTCCCCGTAATGCTTTTTCGATGGCAAGTCCGACATTGGTGGTAGTTTCACGCACATCTTTCCAATGGCACCCTTCTGGAATTACGAAACGATGGAATTCCGGCAAATTGGCATATTCCGTATCTCCATCGGACTCATCCAAAGCAATTCGATATTCTTCATCATACACGTCTGAGATCCGCTTGAAGAAAAGAAGAGGAAAAATATATACTTTAAAATCCGAAGCGTCTACAGGTCCTTTTAATATCCAGGCGGCTTTTGATAAATATTGTTCTAGTTGGGAAAGGGTGATTTTATTTTTATTCATGAAAACACTTAAAAATCAGTTGCAATTTATCCTAATAAGATAAACTTTAAATATAGGCTTTTAATATAAAACACCTTTAAGTAAATAGGCCCAAATTATAAATTCTCATGGGACCTAACGGTAAAACTTTGTAATAATTCTCAATTCAAATTTCAGACAGAACCCCAATTCCTTACCAGAACAAAACTGCTCACTGGATCCTTTCCAGTTTTTTAGTGTTTAGTAATATAATCGTTAAGCAAAATTGTACAGACATGCTTGTTTAGGTAATTTTGGGAGTTATTAATTATTTACTCGGGGCAAGCAACTGCGCGTTGGCAAAGATAAAGGCTTGGGGTGTTTTTTCTACGCCACAAGCTTTTATAAGCGGTCCTGAGTGGAGGATAGCAATACAAATTAAATTACCAAACCGAATAAATAAAACTGAAAACCGATATTTTAAAAAGACCTAAGCCGTTTCTTAAAACGATCCTGGCTGTTGCGGATATCTATATCGCTCTTCAGCCCAACATTTGAAGGTATTTGCTATATATCTTAAAAAAAGATGCCCAAAGTGTCATATTTTTAATGCTCTTGTAACTAATACATTAGAGACAGGATATACGTATGGGCAAAGAACTTGAAAACACCTTTCTAGAGGCATTGGAACAAAATCAGGAAAAGCTTCTTAGAATTTGTTCCGTTTACGCCAAAGATGCCGAAGACACCAAAGACCTTTTCCAAGAAGTATTGATCCATATTTGGCAATCAATGCCCAATTTTAAGTCCAACTCCTTACTGTCCACCTGGATATTCCGTATCGCCCTGAATGTTTGTCTTCGCTTTCAATCAAAGGCAATTAAAAAACAAAAAATATTCCTTCAAATGAAAGGCAATACTATAGCCAACCTCACCTCCGAAAAAGAATATAAGGAACAGAATGAGCAATTGGTACAACTTAGAAATTGTATCAAAGCACTTAATGAGGCCGATAAGGCGGTCATTACGCTTTATTTGGAAGAACTGCCCTATAAAGAGATATCGAACATATTGGGACTAACGGAAAATACCGTTGCGGTCAAGGTAAAAAGAATCAAGAAAAAATTATTGAACTGTATAAACCAAGCCTCATGATAGAAGATGAATTGATAAAGATTTGGCAGTCCTCCACTAATCAGGAACGGATAAAGTTTGAGAAATCCAGACTAATTCTGGAAGTACAGTCCAACTTAGACCGTTTCCATAGAGCCGTAAAAATTAGGGACATAACGGAAATTGGTGCGGCTATTTTGGGGATTCCGTTTTTTGCTTATCAGGTTTACGCTATTCCTTTCCCTTTGTCCAAAATTGCTTCTGGTTTAATAGTCTTATGGTTAATATATGTAATTTATCGACTTAGACGTGCTAAAAAAAATAAACCCGGTAATTATACAGAGACCTATATTGACTATTTACGTAAATCCAAGAAATACCTTGGAATTCAGAAGAAATTATCCGACAACCTCCTCTATTGGTACATTTTACCATGTTTATTTGCCGTTGTATTATTTATTTTGGGAGCTTATTTAGGCGGAAGAGCAGATAAACAAATATTTATACGCATGATTATTTTTGTAATTGCGACCGGGGTTACAGTCTATCTCTGGAACAGAAGAGCGATTAAAAAGCAAATAACCCCGAAATTGAAGAAAATTGACGAACTTCTACAAGTTATGGAAGAGTAAGGCCCATGGACATTTATCTTTTTTATTCTTATAAACAATTCTAATATTTACTATATATGAAAATACTAAGAACGCTTATAACTATAATAACCTTCTCTGTGTCGCCAACAGCCTTTGGACAGGATATTACCGGCCAATGGAACGGCCTTTTAAATATTCCAGGGTCTCCTTTAAGATTGGCCATAAATATTACCAAAACGGACCAAGGGTATACTTCCACCCTGGACAGTCCGGACCAAGGTGCCTTTGGTATACCTGTAGACACTACATTATTTAAGGGTTCTACCTTAAAATTAACAGTGATCAATCTGGGAATTCAATATAAGGGGGAGTTTGCAGACAATACCTTAAAAGGAACCTTTATACAAGGAGGAATGACATTGCCATTAAATTTTTCAAGGGATAAGATCGAAAAAACTACCGTAAAGAGGCCCCAGGAACCCAATAAGCCATATCCTTATCTTGCAGAAGACGTAACTTTCCAAAATGTTGAGGCCAACATCTCTTTGGCGGGTACCTTAACCATGCCAAAAAAAGAAGGAAAGTACCCGGCAGTGGTATTAATAACAGGAAGTGGCCCGCAAGATAGAAACGAAGAAATCGTAGGACATAAACCCTTCCTCGTTATTTCCGATTATTTAACCAAAAACGGAATAGCCGTTTTAAGGTTTGACGACCGAGGTATTGGGCAATCTACCGGTGATTTTGCAAGTGCGACCTCTGTCGATTTTGCATCCGATGTAAAGAGTGCCGTAGCCTACTTAAAAGCCAGAAAAGAAATCGATGTCACTAAAATTGGTTTGGTAGGTCATAGCGAAGGCGGCCTGATTGCACCCATGGTAGCTGCAGAATCCAAAGACATAGATTTTATTGTTTTAATGGCAGGACCGGGAATATCGGGAGATAAGTTATTATCCTTACAAGGAAAATTAATTGAAAAAGCCTCTGGGATATCCGAGGCCAAAATAAAAAGATCCGGAGAGATCAGGGACAAAATGATTGCCAAGACCATTGCATCCAAAGATATTAATACCTTAAAAGCTGAATTAAGAACCTACTTGATAGAGGAATTTCAAAATACGGAATCCAAAGCATTATTGCCTCAGGGAATAACAGAGGAACAGTTTATTTCTATGCAGATAAACTTTATGGCCACACCTTGGATGGTCAATTTTTTAAGACATGATCCTGCTACTGTATTGGAAAAAGTGGATTGTGCCGTATTGGCCATAAATGGGGAAAAAGACTTACAAGTACCGCCCAAAGAGAATTTAACGGCAATAGATTATACACTGAAAAAACAGGGTAACAAAAAAGTAACGGTGATGGAGTTTCCCAATGTAAACCACTTATTTCAAGAGAGCGAAACAGGTACTCCCAATGAATATGGAGCCATTGAGCAAACGGTTTCTCCAATCGTTCTTACAGAAATGACCAATTGGATATTGAAACAGGTACAATAGTTCCTTTGCCATGAATGTTAATCAACTTTTTAAACGCATTCGGAACCAATTATCCAACAAAAAAACATTCAGGATTTAAAACCAGTATTAATCTATCCCATCTTTAATTCATTATCAATACTTAATCTTTTTCAACCCAAATCTTACCAGAACTTAACCGCGCATGGATCCTGATTCGATTTTATAGAGTTCGGGAAGATAAGCGTAAAGCAAAAATCGGACAGGAAGGGTCACCAAACTTAAAAAACGATGGAAAAACTATCAAAATTACAACAATCCCAAAATGACTGTACAGTCATTTTAGGATAAAAAAAAGAGTTGTATAATTATATCAGAGGATTTATTTATTAACTTGTATAGTTATTTCACTCCATAGATACTCCATAGATACTCCATAGATACTCCATGATACTCCATAGATACTCCCTAGATACTCCATAGATACTCCATAGATACTCCATAGATACTCCATAGATACTCCATAGATACTCCATAGATACTCCATAGATACTCCATAGATACTCCATAGATACTCCATAGATACTCCATAGATACTCCATAGATACTCCATAGATACTCCATAGATACTCCATAGATACTCCATATGATACTCCATAGATACTCCATAGATACTCCATAGATACTCCATAGATACTCCATAGATACTCCATAGATACTCCATAGATATCATAGATACTCCATAGATACTCCATAGATACTCCATAGATACTCCATAGATACTCCATAGATACTCCATAGATACTCCATAGATACTCCATAGATAGTCCGTATATGAAATGGGCGTGACCAAAATTTGGTCGCCAGCCCGAAAGATTCATTCTTGCAGGCAAACTCAAATGAAGATATGCGAATTACATATGACCGCTAAAAAACCTATCTACCGAACAGGCAGGCAATAAATATCTACATATGAAAATAGGGAAAAACAGGCTGGATCCACCCCTTTTTGGCGCGCTAAAATTATTGTACCTATGTTGTACCCCCTCTAAAAACAAAAAGCTCCCGATTTCTCGGAAGCCTTGTTTTTACTGATGTGGTCCCACCTGGGCTCGAACCAGGGACCACCTGATTATGAGTCAGGTGCTCTAACCAACTGAGCTATAGGACCATTTCCTTTTTTGCCTCTAATTTCAAATACGCTTATCTGAAAAAGCAATCGGGAACCGCAATTTGCGGATGCAATATTACTACTTATTTTTTTACGCTGCAAGCAAATTGGGCAGCATAATTTACCCTTTACCAACTACGACGCCTTTATACCCATTCCTATGATCCTTATTTCAGCTGCCTGGGGCTTCCTGACAAAGCTCTATCAACACCCCATTAGTACCCTTGGGATGCAAAAAAGCCACCAGTTTATTGTCGGCCCCCATTTTGGGAACCTTGTCCAAAACCGTAAATCCCTTCTGGGACAGGCGCTCCATTTCTACCAATATATCATCCACAGCAAAGGCAATATGGTGTACCCCCTCCCCCCGTTTCTCCAAAAATTTAGCTATAGGGCTATTCCCATCCAAGGCCTGCAATAACTCGATCTTATTGGGACCTGCCTTAAAAAAGGAAGTCTTTACCCCTTCCGATGCCACTTCCTCTGTTTTATAATGGGACACCCCCAATAATTTTTCAAACAGGGCATTGGAGGCCTCCAGATCATGTACCGCTATACCCAAATGTTCAATTTTGTTCATATTCCTCCTATTTATACTATCCAAATTCTTTCAATCCCATTACGGACCCACTTGCCCTTTCTTTCAATATCACCACATTGTCCATATTCAAAAAACGAATCGGTACCCCATCATAGAATCTATATAAATATATCGTATTTTTGTGCCATGGAGACACAAAGACAAAAGAAAATAGGCGGGGTCATTCAAAAGGATATAGCCGATATCTTACAGCGTGCCGCTACCGACGGCGGACTAAAAGGTACGTTGATATCGGTATCCAAAGTGTCGGTCACCACAGACCTTTCCATAGCCAAAATATATGTGAGCATTTTTCCGGCCACCAAGGGCAAGGAATTATTGGAGGGAATCAAATCCAATCAGCCAATGATCAAACATGAACTGGCCCAGCGTACTAGACATCAGTTAAGAAGGGTTCCAGAACTTTTGTTCTTTCTGGACGATTCCCTAGAATATATAGATGGCATTGAAAAATCGCTTAAAGGCGAAGAAAACCCTGTTAAGAATCCCGATCTATTGGAAAAAAGGAAAAAATCATAAGATTGAACTTCCCTTTATACATAGCCAAACGGTACCTGCGTTCCAAGAGTAGCCAAAATGCGGTAAACATTATCAATTTTATTACCTTTCTGGTCATCGTTATCGGATCGGCAGCACTCTTTATCGTGCTTTCCGCTTTCGCAGGTTTAAAGACCTTTAGCCTTTCCTATACCAATATGGTGGACCCGGATCTTAAGGCATTGCCGCTGACCGGCAAATTCTTTAGCATATCGGAATCCCAGGACCAGGCACTTCAGCAACTACAGGACGTAGCCGCCTATTCCAAGGAAATTGAGGAAAAGGTATATCTGACCCATGACCAAAAGGCCCATATTGCCTATATAAAAGGAATAGATACTGGCTTTCTAAAAACTACGCCCATAGATAGTAGCCTATATTTTTATGGCGATTGGGCCATAAACGGCCTACAGGGCATTGCCGGACAAGGTATTGTTAATCTATTGGGGTTGAGCATCAACAATTTTCGGAATCCCTTGGTGGTCCGTGTCCCCAAACCAGGTAAGGGCCTGTTAGGACAACGACAACTAAAGGACAGTTATAACGAGACCAATTTGGTCATCAGCGGTATTTACCAAATTGAGGAAGAACTGGATCGGAAATACATTTTTGCCGATCTGCAACTAGTACAGGCCCTACTGGAAAAAGACAGTACCCAATTTTCCGGTATCAACTTTAAACTAAAGGAAAATGCCAATATTCCTAAACTAAGGAAAGAAATTGAAGCTGTTTTTCCCGATCAGGTCGTTTTAAAGGACCGTCGGGAGTTGAACAGTACCCTATATAGAATGTTAAATACGGAGAATCTGGCCACCTATCTCATCTTTACACTCGTACTTATAATTGCCCTTTTTAATGTGGTGGGGGCCATCATCATGATGATTCTGGACAAACAACAAAATTCCAAGACCTTGTATAATTTGGGCACCACCATTAAGGCCCTTAGAAAAATTTATTTTGTACAAGGACTATTGGTAACAGGATTGGGCGGCCTCATCGGCGTGTTTTTGGGCTCCTTGTTAATAGGGTCCCAATTGGCCTTTGGATGGCTTAAAATTACGCCAAGCCTGTCCTATCCTGTGGAATATAGTTTGATCAACGTATTTATAGTATTGGCAACTATTATCGTATTGGGTATCATTGCCTCCCTAATTGCCAGTAGTAGGATCAATAAAAAATTAATAGCGCATTAGCCTACAAATTCGAAATCCCCGAATTTTTCCATCACCTCATCAAACGCCTCGAACACATCTGCCGAATGGTCACTGGTGACCATCTTCATACGGTATTCCTTAAAATTGGGTATTCCCTTAAAATAATTGGTATAATGCCTCCGGGTTTCAAATACGCCCAATTGTTCCCCTTTCCAATCTATGGCCATTTGTAAATGACGGCGGGCAGCATTAACACGTTCCTCCATGGTGGGAGGCGCGGCATGGGTCCCAGTATTAAAATAGTGCTTCACCTCCTTAAAGAACCAAGGGTAACCTATACTGGCACGACCAATCATCGCACCGTCCAAACCATATTCGTCCCTCATTTTTACAGCCATTTCGGGACTGTCCACATCCCCGTTTCCAAAAACAGGAATATGCATCCGCTGATTGTTCTTTACCTCCGCTATGGGCCTCCAATCGGCCTCTCCCTTATACATCTGTACCCGGGTCCTGCCGTGAATGGAAATAGCCTTGCAGCCCACATCCTGCAGACGCTCCGCAACCTCTACTATTTTAATGGAATCGGAATCCCATCCCAAACGGGTCTTTACCGTAATGGGCAATTTGGTATGTGCTACCATAGCCTTGGTCAGGGAGACCATTAAATCGATATCCTTTAGTATTCCGGCCCCCGCCCCTTTGCTGACCACTTTTTTTACGGGACATCCAAAATTGATATCGATAATATCCGGACCTGACTTTTCCACTATCTCCACGGACTGAAGCATGGAGTCCAAATTGGCCCCAAAGATCTGTATCCCCACGGGACGTTCCTTTTCATAGATATCCAACTTCATGACACTTTTGGCCGCATCACGAATAAGTCCTTCGGAAGAAATAAATTCGGTGTACACCACATCGGCTCCCTGCTCCTTACAAAGGGCACGAAAAGGCGGGTCACTAACATCCTCCATCGGTGCAAGCAACAATGGGAAATCCGGTAATTGAATGTCTCCTATTTTAGGCACAATAAATATCCTTTAAATTTTGGGACTGCAAAATTACCAAAAAAATCTATAATCCTAAATTTCAGGGAATAAGAATAGATAAAAACCCGGCTATACCCAAAAATGGATCCGTAAGCCATTTATTATTTTACTCGATAATATAAATAAAACCTGTCTGCAACAGGCGGGCCTGTCCCTAGCTAGCCTGCCTTTTGTAGGGAGAGCTACCTTTTTATGTTGCATAATCCTATTTGTAAGACCAAAATTCCAAACGATTTCTTTCTAAATACATTCCGATCGGAACATGCTATGGACATATTTAAATAAAAGGTAAATTAGTGCCTATGTTACCTCTTATCTCCCTACCGTTCGAGCCAGTCATATTTGGAATAAAGATCAATGTCCACCTAGTGTTGGAATACCTGGCCTTTTTCATTGGATTTCGATATTACCTTTATTTAAGAAAGCGCTCAGCAGATACCATCTCCACCAATAACCGTTTATCCATCATTATTGGTGCCATATTCGGGGCCTTATTCTTTTCAAGACTTATGGCTTTTTTAGAAAACCCGCCCCTGCACTACTCCCAGGGCATTATATCCTTTCTTAACAACAAAACCATTATGGGCGGACTCTTTGGCGGGCTATTGGGCGTGGAACTGGTAAAAAAAGTGATAGGGGAAAAGCAGTCTTCCGGAGATCTGTTCACCTTGCCCATAATCCTGGGAATTGCAATAGGTAGGCTGGGCTGTTTTTTGGCAGGAACAAAGGAATTTACCTTCGGAAAGGAAACTACCTTTTATTTGGGTATGGATTTGGGCGACGGACTATCCAGACATCCGATTGCGCTTTATGAAATACTATTTTTAATAGGCCTGTTCTTCCTGATAAAACAACTTCAAAAATTTGCACGGCCCCTTAAAAACGGGAGTTGTTTCAAAATCTTTATGGTCAGCTACTTTGCCTTTAGGTTTGTCCTGGAATTTTTAAAACCAAACAGCTATTTCCTGTTGGGCCTGAGCAGCATTCAATATTTATGTTTACTTTGTTTGTTATATTATTATAAATCCATAGGAGAAACCATTACATATGCCCGTAAGAAACTATACCTACTATGATTTTACCCTAAGTCTCTGCCCCGAATGTCTTAGGCGGGTTGATGCCAAGATCGTCTTTGAAGATGAAAAGGTATATATGCTCAAAAATTGCAGGGAGCATGGAAAATCAAAAGTAATCATTGCCGACGATATTGCGTATTACAAGAATATACGCAATTACAACAAGGCTTCGGAATACCCTAAGACTTTTAACACCAAGACCCATTATGGTTGTCCTTATGATTGCGGACTGTGTCCCGACCATGAACAACACTCCTGCCTTACCGTAGTGGAAGTTACGGACCGCTGTAACCTTAGCTGTCCTACCTGTTATGCTTCCTCTTCCCCCCACTATGGAAGACATAGGACCCTGGAAGAAATAAAAAAAATGTTGGATGTTATCGTAAAAAACGAAGGCGAGCCGGATGTGGTCCAGATCAGCGGTGGCGAACCCACCGTTCATCCGCAATTTTTTGAAATATTGGATTATGCCAAATCGCTTCCCATTCGCCACCTAATGGTCAATACCAACGGTATTGAAATTGCGAAGGATTTTGCCTTTGCGGAAAGGTTGGCCTCCTACGCACCCGATTTTGAAATTTATCTACAGTTCGACTCCCTGGATGAACCGGTTTTAAGAACACTACGAGGTGCCGATTTAAAACAAACTCGATTAAAGGCCTTGGAGCATCTTAATGCCCTGAACCTTTCCACTACCCTGGTGGTTACCTTGCAGAAAGGTCTGAACGACCATGAAATGGGCTCCACCATTGATTTTGCACTGAAACAAAAATGCGTTCGGGGAGTAACTTTTCAGCCTACCCAAATCGCGGGAAGACTGGAGAATTTTCAGGTCGATGAAAATAGGATTACCCTGACCGAGGTTAGACGTAAGATTTTGGAACAATCCCCAATTTTTGAACCGGACGACCTAATCCCTGTTCCCTGCAACCCAGATGCCCTGGTCATGGGATATGCCCTAAAAATAGGGGATGTGGTAACCCCCTTAACGAGGTATATAAATCCGGACGACCTGCTAAATAGCGGCAAGAATACCATTATCTATGAACAGGACGAACAGTTACATGAAAAAATGATTCAACTTTTTAGCACTGGGAACTCGGTTGAAAAAGCTTCGGAAAATTTAAAGTCCATCATGTGCTGCCTTCCGGAAATTGATGCCCCCAATATGGGCTACGACAATCTATTCAGAATTATTATCATGCAATTTATAGATGCCTATAATTTTGACGTTCGGGCCATTAAGAAGTCCTGCGTGCACATCGTTAACAAAGATTATAAAATTATACCCTTCGAAACCATGAACCTCTTCTATCGGGACGATAAAATAAAACGTCTCAACAAATTAAGGACGGAAGTGGAGCACAACCAATAACCCAATGCCCGTCCTAAAATTACCTCTCCTCAACGACCCTATGATGGTGGACAAGGAATAATATGGATGGTACCACAGACCTTGATCATAAGCATACAATGAATCCATTTTAATCCAAACCCCTTTACAATTTTATGTATATTTAATCTTCAATCTTAGTTATGTATATTCTATCCTTTCCTTTAGAAGTAGGTAACCTTAACGGACTGGTGATATTCCTTTTTTTGATTATGTTCGGTCCGGCCATTCTATTATTGGTGATAGGCTTTATATTGCGATCCCGACAAAAGAAGAAAGCCGGTAAGATATTATTTATATTGGCCGGAGTCTATATGTTGATCAGCCTAGGGGTTTGCGGGGCCCTGTTGGGCGGCCTCTAGTATCGTGTCAATGCTACAGTATGGTTTAAGTCGCAGTTATTTTTCTGTAAAGGCAAAAAATGTTTCATAGCTATGGCTATGAAACTGTTTTTTAACGCCGGCAAGGTACAAAAGAACAGGACTTGGGATGGTTAAAGTAGTGATGATACCACTAAAGCCTATCCCTCTCATCGGTATCTTTGGATTTGTAGTTGTCCTTAATCTTTATATTTCCAAAATTGTACCTAAATCCTAGTGAAAATACCCTCCCGTCCGGCTTATAGATGGATACATTGTCCTGGTTACCGTACTTACGGGTGTTTGTTAGTTTAAACTGTTTAAGAATATCACTAAGGCCCATGGTTATGCTTGCTTTTTTGTCCCATATATTCTTTCTCAGGGAAATCCCCCATTCATTGTAGTATTCTTGTTTGGAATTGCCAATTACGATAGGGGAAACATAGCTGTAATTAAGGCTGGCCGTTAAAGATCGGTCTTCCAAAAATGTAAAATTGTTGTTTAATTGCATCAAAAGCGTCCATTGGCCTTGGTCCAAGGTTTGTTGGGATAGAATATCCGTAAAACGCTCTGCCCCATAATAATAGGACGACAAGAAATAGATGTCCCAGAAATTGGATATCCTGTTCCTATAGATAAAATCCACTCCATAGGCCAACTCCCGGTCTACATTGTCCGTAATAAATCTGAGTAAATTGTTTTCATTGTCCTGAAAGGTCAACAAACGCATAATATTCCTATGGTATCTATAAAAAAGCTCTAGGGTGTAATCCTTATTATAGGTATAGGATACTATTACAGAATTCTTGAAGGAAGGTTGTAGTTTTACATTGCCCTCCACCACGGAATTATTGCTTTGAAATACTTGAAAAGGATTAATCTTATTATAGCTGGGCCTAATAATGCTCCTTTTGTAACTGGCCCCGAATCTATGTTTGGAATTGGGGTTAAATTGCAGAAATACAGTAGGGAACCATTCCAAATAATGATTTTTAATCTTATCAGTACTCAAACTAAAATCGCCTTTGGTATGGGTATATTCGGCCCTCAATCCGGATTTGAAAGTCCAATCGTTCCATTTTGCATCAAAACTGGCATAGCCTGCAAAAATTTCTTCATCATACAAAAATGTACCCTCCCCGGTAGTTTCCAAACCCTGCTGTTCTTGGTCAAAACCCTCTTGGGCAATATAACTTTCAGAGTCTATCAATGCATACTTTAACCCGGATTCAAAATTGGCATCCTCCCCCATGGGAGAGACAAAATCCGCCTGTACACTATATAGATCGGTGTGCTGTTGATTATAGGTATTGAAGTTGTTCTCCCCGATTATGGCCTGGTTGCCATCATAAAAATCGGTTTCCAATTCCTGATTTTTATCATAATCGTAATGGGTGTAATGAAGATTTGTCGACAGATGGGAACCTTGGTCATTAATATTGTGCTTATAATCCAAATAAAAGGCCGCGTTGATCGATTCAAATATGCCATTGTTAAGGGAATAAAAACCTGAAGTACTGCCATCATTCGCGTCCAGAATTCGGGTGTCGGACAAATCCCTGGTCAAATAGGAAGGTGTTATGGTGGCAATGGAAGAAAAACTTATGGTATTGTTATCGTCAATGGCATAATCCAAAAATGCACTGGTATTGTGTTTTTTACTTCTGTAAATAACCTCCAAATCCGAAGTCCAGGTATCCCTGATCTGGCCATCCTCAATAAAATTGGTAATATCCGTATAATTTGTTAAAATCTTGTTTTGGGTATAACTATAATTGAAGGAGGCTTCCAATTGCCTACTCTTAAAAAAATGGCTGGTACCAAGCATTTGACGTGGAAATACCGCTTGACTATATTTATTATATACGGCACCATTATAGCCCGCAATTAAATTCTTTTTCATTTTAATATTGATCAAGGTTCCGCCTTCGGCATCATATTTTGCCGGTGGTGCGGTTATAACCTCTATGGATTGGACCCCCTTTGCCGAGGTACCGTTTAAAAGATTAAGGATGTCCTCCGGTGGCAGGTTCACCTTCTTATCGTTGATCATTATTTGCACCCCGCTTTCCCCTTTCACCCTAATCTCATCGTTCATAACAAAAACGGTAGGTGTACTCTTAAGAACATCCCATAAGTCCGAATCCGAAAGTGCCGTGTTCTCAATATTAAACACCAGACGATCTACCTTTTGTTCCAAAGTTGGTTTTTGGGAGATTACGACCACCTCGTTCAACTCCAGACCTTTATCATCTAAATAGAGTAACCCTAGGTCCATGTCCGAATTGACCTCTACCCATTTATAGTTGGAATGGTTCCCTATATAACTGGCACGTATCAGGTATTGATTGGAAATTATATTATGTAGCGAAAAAAAACCCTTTTCATCAGAGGCGGCCCCTTTAACAAAACTGGTATCGGACACCTTATAAAGAAGTATATTTGCATAAGCTACCCCGGCGCCATCTGTTTGTTGAACATGGCCCGAGATTGTGTATTCTTGACCCATCGCAGGGATGCAAAATAGGAAAAGGAACAAGGCCGAAACCTTTGGCATTGTCACAAATAGTGGCATATACGTTATAAAAATCCTTAAAGTTAAATTTTTATTAACAACTAGCAATATTTTCTTTGCCTATTGTAGTAAAAAACTGCACATCTTAATTTTACCCAATGTAAACCCAACCCAAATTTAAAATATTTACAATATACTTTTGTATGCAATAGGCCCAAGAGATTTTTGCTTTAATAATCATGGATAAAGCCTATCTTTGCATTTGGTTTGATCGGCATCTGGCCAAATAAAATGCCGATTATTGGAAAAGGAATACTGAAACGCTTTTAATGCCGCAAATAAACCAAAGGCAAATTCAGTACAAGTAAATCTAAAGTATAGATGAAACGAGCATTAATAAATTTTAAACATTACTTGACATTCCTATTGCTATCGGGAGGGCATGTTTAAAATTTTTAATGTGAGAGCGTAGCGGTTACATACGTCCTCATTTTTTTAATTAATTTATTATCAAATAATTACAAAAATTTACACGCTTGAAAAACATAAGGAATTTCTGCATAATTGCACATATTGATCACGGCAAAAGTACCTTGGCCGATAGGTTGTTGGATTTTACAGGTTCGGTAACCGAAAGGGAAAAGCAGGACCAGTTGTTGGATAGTATGGATCTTGAACGGGAACGCGGCATCACTATTAAAAGCCATGCCATTCAAATGGATTATGAGCATGAGGGCGAAAAATATGTACTCAATCTTATAGATACCCCGGGACACGTAGATTTTTCCTATGAAGTTTCTCGTTCCATTGCGGCCTGTGAGGGCGCCTTATTGGTGGTAGACGCAGCACAGAGTATACAGGCCCAGACCATTTCAAATCTATATTTGGCCCTGGAAAACGATCTGGAAATAATTCCTGTGTTGAATAAAGTAGACCTGCCCAGTGCCAACCCCGAAGAAGTTACCGATGATATTGTTGATTTATTGGGCTGTAAACCTGAGGACGTAATTCCGGCAAGTGCCAAAACGGGCCTGGGAATCCAAGAAATATTGACAGCCATTATTGAACGCATTCCTGCGCCAAAAGGCAATCCGGATGAATCCCTTCAAGCTTTGGTATTCGATTCCGTGTACAATCCTTTCCGGGGGGTGGAAACCTATTTCAGGGTTATTAACGGGGAAATTAAAAAAGGTCAAAAAATAAAATTTGTAGCGACCGACAAAAACTATTACGCGGATGAGGTAGGTACCCTAAAACTGGTACAACACCCCAAACAAAGTATAAAGACCGGAGATGTTGGCTATCTCATTACAGGAATAAAGGATGCCAGGGAAGTAAAGGTAGGGGACACCATTACAGATGCGGCAAGCCCAACAAAGAACCCTATTGGAGGTTTTGAAGATGTTAAGCCCATGGTATTTGCCGGCATTTATCCCGTAGATACGGAAGACTATGAGGAACTGCGCTCTTCCATGGAAAAGTTGCAATTAAATGATGCTTCCTTGGTATTTACACCGGAAAGCAGTGCAGCCCTTGGGTTTGGTTTTCGTTGTGGCTTCTTGGGAATGCTACATATGGAGATCATTCAAGAACGTTTGGAACGCGAGTTCAATATGACGGTAATCACTACCGTACCCAACGTTAGCTACCATGCCTTTACCAGAAAAAATCCTGAAACGCCTATTATCGTCAATAATCCATCCGATCTACCGGATCCATCTACCTTAGATCACGTAGAGGAGCCCTATATTAAGGCTACGATCATTACCAAGGCCGATTTTGTTGGCAACGTTATGTCCTTATGTATAGATAAAAGGGGTCAGATTACCAACCAAACCTATCTGACCACGGAAAGGGTAGAATTGAATTTTGATATGCCATTGGCAGAAATTGTATTCGATTTTTACGATAGGCTAAAAACGATTTCCAAAGGATATGCCTCCTTTGATTATGCGCCTATTGGTATGCGTACCTCCAAGTTGGTAAGGGTAGACATACTGCTCAATGCACAGCCTGTGGATGCCCTGTCCGCCCTAATACATGCGGACAATGCCGCCAATATTGGAAAAAAAATGTGCGAGAAGCTACGGGAACTGATTCCAAGGCAACAATTTGATATTCCCATCCAGGCCGCTATCGGTGCCAAAATAATCTCTAGGGAAACCATAAAAGCCTTGAGAAAGGACGTAACCGCCAAATGTTATGGAGGAGATATCTCACGAAAGCGAAAATTGTTGGAAAAACAAAAGAAGGGTAAAAAGCGTATGCGCCAAGTCGGGAACGTAGAAATACCCCAGCAGGCATTTATGGCCGTTCTTAAACTGAACGATTAACCCAAAAAAGAAACTATCCCTGGTAGGTGTATTTATGACATTCCGGGGTAAGGCCTTAATGGGTATTGTATTTACCATTCCCGTAAAAAAACCAGAAAGATCAGGTAGTTTCGCCCTTTTGTCTTACCAATAACAATCCTAAAATAGTAAGTCCGGCATTAACGGCTATATTGATAAATCCAAAGTCGAAATTAAAGGATCGGGCAAAATAAACACTCAATAAATAGGTAAGTACAGGAGCCAACACACAAATAAAGGGTACCCATTTATCCTTTACGGCAACCGTGGTAAACATCCCCAGCATATAAAGGCCCAGTAAGGGGCCATAGGTATAGCCGGCTACTTTGAATATTAACGATACTACATCTCCCCTGCTGTTGGAAAATACTATGATTATTAGAAAAAGAACCCCCGAAAAACCAAGTAGGACCCAGTTCTTCAATCTTTTTTTATCGGCACTGGATTTATGCGAGATATCCAAAAAATCATAGGTAAAGGAAGTGGTCAGGGCGGTCAGGGAAGAATCTACACTGGAAAATGATGCCGCAATGATCCCCAATAAAAAACTGACCCCGGCAAAAACACCAAGGTGGTTCAGTGCCAGATCGGGAAACAGATTGTCCGTATCCAAAAGTGCTCCGTTTTCACCTACGGCCAAAGTAATTCCATTATTCTCCGCATAAATATATAATAGGACGCCCAACCCCAAAAACAAGAATTGGGTTATGGCCAAAATTAAGCTATAGGTCAAGGTGTTCTTTTGCGCATCCCATTGATTTTTACAGGTCAATGTTTTTTGCATCATATTCTGATCCAATCCTATCATGGCGATGGCCACAAGAATACCGGCAATAAACTGTTTGAAAAAATTATTGCTCGATTTGTTTTCCCAATTAAATATTTCAAAATACCTATGCTCCGTAACCTGTTGTATGGCCCCCGAAAAAGATAGGTCCAAAGAGGAGGTAATGGTATAGATCGCGATAATGGCGCCCAAAACCAAGAAAGTTGTTTGCAGGGTATCTGTCCAAACTATGGTCTTTATCCCCGACTTGTTGGTATACAACCACACTAAAAGCAAGATGATGATTACCGTTATGGGAAACGGAATATTCAACTTATCGAATAACGCAAATTGAAGAATTTTAGAGGCCAACAATAGCCTCAAGGCCGCACCAAAGGATTGTGATACCAAAAAGAACAGTGACCCTGTCTTATACGTTTTTACACCGTACCTCTGATCCAAATAGCCATAAATGGATACCAGCCTTAATTTATAGTACAACGGTATAAGGACAAAGGTAATGAAGAGATAGCCCACCACATTCCCTAGAATAAATTGATAGAAATAGAAATTGTTATTCCCCACCATTCCAGGAAGGGATACAAAGGTTACCCCCGAAAGTCCGGCACCCACCATTCCAAAGGCCACCAAAAACCAAGGCGATTGCCGATCCCCTGTAAA
Organism: Flavobacteriaceae bacterium; assembly: GCA_041392165.1. Lineage (GTDB taxonomy): Bacteria > Bacteroidota > Bacteroidia > Flavobacteriales > Flavobacteriaceae > Arenibacter. Next base: position 449,316 of record JAWKMN010000001.1, on the reverse strand, counting down.
ATACGATTCGTCACTTCTATTTCTTGAGGTGAAATATGAAATAGTCATTAACAAAACAAAATAAATGAAAATAATCGCTAAAACTAGAAGTGGATTCAATGCAGATAGATTTTATTTTGTCTTCACAGGTTAAAAAAGCCCATTACCAAATCATGTAAAAAGGTCATAGACCCCCAATGGGTATGGACAAATATAAAATAGAATTCCGGATCATCACAACATAAGGCCATAAATTGCTGAATGGAAACATTGTCCTTCAACAACCAATAGTTCCGTAATGTATTTCCCGTTCCTTGGTAAGCACATTGCCCCTTTTTGGTCTTTGGGCAATAAAAATGGCGTTATAAAAAATATGGACAACTCCAATAATGGCCAAACATCAGTGCCCACAGTTTCCTTAGTTTAAAATTCCATCCTGTTTTGTTTCTTTGGAAAATCCTATTTTTTCCTGAATATCCCCGCCATCGTTTTTCCGATGACATCTAATTTTTCAATTGCCTTTAATAGGGAAGGGTTGGTAAGGTCTACCTTTCCATCGGTCATAAATGCCGATTGGGAAGGGTATACCAAGAGAAAGTTCCTTCCTTGGTAGTGCCTATTAAGATAAGAAGGAATATCTGCCATTCCAGCCTGATAGGATAATAGATTTTTACGGCTCAGCACTATTACCAGATTATCATCCTGCCTTACCTCATTGGAGAGGCTAGGTAACTTGTCCCAATTTTCGAATACCTTAAATTCCAATTCTATGGGATGCTTTAAATGGATATCCCTGATCAATTTTATGGTTTGTTTGCCGGCATAAAAAATAAGTTTGGCCCCGGTATTGAGGGCTATGTTCCAAATTTTGGACAACCAAAAGGAAAAACCACTTTCATACTCGGCATTTTCCGGTACAATTACGAAATGGCGCCTAATGGTGGAAATAGGCTGCTGTGGATTGTAGATGAAGGTTGTAATATTGCTCTTTTCCAAAATACCATTGGTAAGGTTGCCCAAAAAGCTATCGGCCACACCCCGTTTTAAATGGAGCCCCAAAATCAGGTCCGTACTATTCTCTTCCTTGATTACATTGGTTAGCCCATGGACCAGATCCAGATCATATCGTAGGGTGGTCTTCATCTGCAAATCAACGGCCGCAGCAAGAACTTTGGCCTTTTCGAGCAATTTCCTTGCCTTTTTTTCGGCGTCTGCCGGCGAATTGTCATTATTGATGATGTTCAGGGCATGCAGACCATCCACATTTTGCTTGGATTTGATAATGATACTAAGGTTCACCAACTCATCTATGGTATCAGGATTGCTTAGGGGAATCAATATCTTTTCCTCACTAATCCCCGTATCGCTCTCGGACTGTCCCGATAATGCGATTTTTTTAGCACCCTTTTGGGTAGCAAAGGAAGCAATGGTACAGGTGACCAAAATCATAATAATGGTCCCGTTTAGGATGCTATCGTTCAACAGCCGAATGGGTTCCCCATTGGCCGTCTCCCCAAGTACTATGTTGTAACCTACCAATACTGCGGCCAAGGTTGCCGCTGCCTGTGCATTGGTAAGTCCAAATATCAAAAGACGCTCCTGGGCCGTAAACCTAAAGTTTTTCTGGCTTATCCAAGCCGCAGCAAATTTGGAAATGGTAGCAACGACCGACATGGCAACCGCCACAAAAACAGCTTCGAGATTGCTAAAGGCCCTATAATCTATAAGCATACCCACCCCGATCAAAAAGAAGGGTATAAATATGGCATTCCCCACAAAATCTATCCTGTTCATTAGGGGGGAAGTAAGCGGAATAAGTCTGTTCAGGGCCAATCCTGCCATAAACGCTCCAATAATGGCCTCTATTCCTGCCAATTGTGAAAGTACGGCCCCTAAAAATACCATAACCAACACAAAAATGTACTGCGAGACATTATCACTATACCTTTTAAAAAACCATCGCCCTATTAAAGGGAACAGATAAGTAATGACCAAGGTAAAGGCTATAAAGGAAACTGCCATGATAATCCAAAAATATTGGTTAAGCTCCCCTGTGTTCATTCCTACTACAACAGCAAGTACCAAAAGGGACAGTACATTGGTAATCAGGGTACTTCCCACTGATATGTTTACCGCCAAATTCTTGGCGATTCCCAACTTACTAACGATGGGATAGGTAATCAGTGTATGGGAAGCAAACATACTAGCCAACAGCACAGAGGTCATGATAGAAAATCCCAAAATATAAACCCCCGTCAAGGTACCTAAAAGCATGGGGATCAAAAATCCGTACAGTCCCAACAAAGTGCTTTTAACGGCATTGGTCTTAAAATCGTTCATATCTATTTCAAGGCCCGCTAAAAACATAATGTACAGGAGACCCGCCGTACCTGAAAGGATGATGCTGCTATCCCTGGCCAAGAGGTTCAAGCCGTGGGGACCTATGACTATCCCTGCTATGATCATGCCCAAAAGATGTGGTAATTTTAATTTGTCAGAAATAATGGGAATCACCAAAATGACTAAAAGAATGATCAAAAACTTCAGGACGGGATCCTCCAAAGGTAATAGGATATTAACCATTAAGTTCATTCCATAAATGTTTTTGGAGCATATAAGATAGGTATAAATCACAGATAAGTTAACTTATTTATGGGCATCCCTGATTAAAAAAAGGCATGTTTACTATAAATAAGCCCCAAATTGGCTAGTGTCAACGGCCCTGCCCACAATAGCAGATTACCCTTTTTAAACAGTTTCGGAAGATTCCATTTCCTTCGATACTTTCAACTGTTTCCCCAAATAAACCAACTTACATCCTTCTACAATATCTTGAAAATTTTTGCTAAATGAAGAAATAATCTTTAAGTCTCCATCCAAGGTTTTAATAAAAATGGGAACAATATCCTTATCTGCCTTGGTAATTTCTATAAGGCCTTCATAATGTTCCCTGCCCTTTAATTCAATTTCATGAATTACCGGATTGTTTCGGGCCGCTTCCGTCAAGGTGATAAAATCATCGGTATGCGAAAAAAGCCCCTCTATAGGGTTATTTTGAGGATCGTTCATTTCGTCCGAATTTACCAGCCTAAATGAACCATGTTCCCCAAATTCCTTCTTGAATGTTTCTATGGCGTACTCATTGATGTCCGAGTTACCCGTCAAGGCCATTAAATAGCCTACATCGTTCAACTCAATATTATCCGTCAGGGCATCAGAATAAATGTTGGCAACAAAGGCCTCCAGACCAAGGTTCTTGGCCTTTTCTATATTGTTCTGGTTATTGTCTATCAATACCACATGCCTATTGTTCTTCTTAAGATAACTGGCTATTAGTCTGGGCACCTTGGATGCTCCTATGATAAGAATGCCTTCGGACTTTTCCAAGAATACCCCTAGTAATTTGGCCATGAACCTTGCGGTGGACGCATTGAGAAGTACGGTTCCCAAAACGATCATAAAGACCAATGGTGTAATATACTCCGCACCCGGTTCTTCGCGCAAGATTAACTTGGAGCCAAAAAGTGAGGCAATCCCAGCAGCAACAATCCCTCTGGGGCCCACCCAGCTTATAAACAATTTATCCCTAAAATTAAGGTTGGAACCCATGGTACTCAGAAATACCCCCATAGGTCTTACCACAAAAACTACAATGGCAAAAAGGATTAGTGTCTTTGGGCTGTACAATAATTCCAGTTCGGGCAAATTCATACTTGCCGAAAGCAAAATGAATAGCATAGAAATTAAAAGTATGCTTAGCGACTCCTTAAAATAGAGCAATTCCTTAATGTTGGGCAACTGGGTATTTCCCATGACCATACCCATAACCACTACCGCTAACAATCCGGATTCATGCGCAAAAAGTTCGGATATAACAAAAACCAAAAGTACTACGGATAAGGATACCACATTTAACAAATAATGGGGTACGTAATTCTTTTTTATGGCCAGGGTCAGGGCATGTGCAAATGAAAAACCAAAGGTGAAACCCAATAACAGCACCTTTACAAACTCCAAAAGACCGGTCTGCGTATACCCTTGACCTTCCCCGATACTAATAAACTCAAAGACCAGTACCGCTACAAGGGCACCAATGGGATCTATTAAAATACCTTCCCATTTCAGTACCGCAGATAGATCTTTTTTTAAAGGAATATTTCTTAGGATGGGGGTAATAACCGTTGGTCCAGTAACAATAATGAGTGCTGAAAATAAAAAGGAAATTTGCCAAGGCAAATCAAAAATAAAATGTGCCGCTGTCCCCGCCAAAAAAAAGGTAACGGCACTGCCCAAGGTAATCAACTTGGTAATCACCGGGCCTACCCTCGTAATCTCAGAACGCTTCAGGGTAAGTCCACCCTCAAAAAGTATAACCCCTATGGCCAATGACACAAAATGATATAGGCTCTCCCCCAAAAACAATCCTTCCGACTTATTCCATATAGGTCTTATTAGTTTGGTGCCGTCCTCTGTAAATAAGGTAGATATAGGTCCTACCAATAAACCTATAAGGATCAATGGCAAAATGGCCGGTAATTTAAAGCGCCATGCTACCCACTGTGCAATAATACCAAGAATGATTATCCCCGCTAGTTCTACCATAAAAAAATTTGAAGCAAGATAAGTTTTAATATAGAAAAAATCCACCTATGCTTAAAAAACCTTGGCTCCCCTTTAAAAAACACCCATTTTTATTGTATGAAAAAGACAATTCTATAATAAATATGACATAGGCATCCTTTTTAGAGTATGGTAATCATTTTACCTGATGGTTCCTTGGTCCTACAAAATTACCATGAACAATATAAGGACAGAAAAAATAGAAAAGGTAAACTCCACTAAAAATTGGTTCGGGAACAATCCCCAAAACAAAGGACATTATAAAAATTAAAGAAAATGTAGTGTAGCTGCAATAACCCATCACCTAAGGTAAATTACCGATAAAGAACTCCTCTTGACTTTCTATTCCCTGCAAAATCATCATTATACCCTAATTTTGTCTTTTTCTCCCATCGTAGCGCTGCTATGCTGCTCCAAAAAGCCTTCATTAGGATACAAAAGCACCACTTTTCGGTTGAAAACAAAAAGTTAAGATGAATTCAAAGTGTTAAAAAACCTCTAATAAAAAGAGGATTCAGCAAATATCCCTAGTGCTTTTGTTAATTTGCACCGATTTTACATTAGGTTATCTATGACATTATATCCTATTGAATCCGGAAATTTTAAGTTGGATGGAGGTGCCATGTTTGGTGTAGTACCAAAATCTATATGGAACAGGACCAATCCGGCAGATGCAAATAATATGATAGATATGGCCGCAAGATGCCTATTGATCGAAAATGGCGATCGACTGACCCTGATAGATACGGGAATGGGCCATAAACAATCCGACAAATTTTTTGGGTATTACTATAGGTGGGGAGACCATTCTTTGGATAAATCCCTTAAAAAATATGGTTTTCACAGGGATGATATTACAGATGTTTTCCTCACCCATTTACATTTTGACCATTGTGGGGGAAGCATACAATGGAATAAGGATAGAACCGGTTATGAGCCCGCATTTAAAAATGCCGTATTTTGGACCAATAAAGCCCATTGGAAATGGGCCACGGAACCCAATGCCAGGGAAAAGGCTTCCTTTCTAACGGAAAATTTATTGCCCATACAAGAAAGTGGCCGGTTGCGATTTGTTGAAAGAACGGAAAACCCCTTCGCAGAACAATCGGAATTGGACTTTGGAATTTTATTTGTGGACGGACATACGGAAAAACAAATGATACCCCATATTCAATATAAGGACAAGACTTTGGTCTTTGCGGCAGACCTTATACCTACCGTAGGCCATATTCCTCTACCCTATATTATGGGCTATGATACTAGACCACTTTTAACACTTTCAGAAAAAGCCCTGTTTTTGGAAGCTGCCGTAAAAGACAATTACTATCTGTTTTTGGAACACGACGCCCACAACCAGATCTGTACCCTACAAACAATGGAAAAAGGAATACGTTTAAAAGAAATATATACCTTTGCCCAGCTTTTTGAATAATATAATGACTAGTAAACCCTTACACAAGGCAAACCTTGGCCGGATAACATACTTTTTACAAAATTTGCTGGAAATCCATTTAATAAAATATTCTAATCTAACGCTATAAATAAAAATAAATGACACTAACATTGAACAGAACCCTTTTGGCCGTATCGGCCTCTATTTTACTCTATGGCTGCGGTAGTACTGCACTGGTTTCCACCCCAATTGAAAATATTGATACCCTGCCCCTAAAAATATCGGAACTGACCGAGGCGGAAAAGAAGCATTGGGGACATGCCGACCTGCTTACAGATACCATTCCGGGGATGAGCGTGGACAAGGCCTACACGGAAATTATCGGAAATAAAAAAGGGGAAATGGTAATAGTGGCCGTGCTGGACTCTGGAATGGATCTTACCCACGAGGATCTGGTAGACGTCCTTTGGGTAAATAAGGGAGAAATTCCAGGAAACAACAAGGATGATGACAACAATGGCTATGTAGATGATATACACGGTTACAACTTTTTAGGGGAGTCCTACAACGAGCAATTGGAAATGGCCAGAATTGTAGGTAAAAAATTAGGGGATGCCTCCCTTCAGGCCAGAGCCAAAAGCGATCTGGACAAGGATTATCAAAAGGCACTCCAAAATAAGGGACAGTACGAACAGATACTTCAAGCGGTACAACAGGCGGATACAGAAGTAAAAGAACACTTGGGCAAGGATACCTATACCAAAAAAGACCTTACGGCAATTAAAGCTGAAGACGAGGCCATGCAGAGAAACGTGGGCATTTTAATGCAAATGTTGAGCATTAAGGATACTATACCAGAAGTTCTGAAAGAACTTAAAAATGGTATTAAACATTTTACCGATCAACTTAACTATAATCTCAATGTGGATTTTGATGGCAGAAAAGTAGTAGGGGATGACCCTTATAACTTTAATGATAGAGACTATGGTAACGGAAATCCTAAAAACAGGGTTGAAGATGAAAGCCACGGGACCCATGTTGCCGGTATTATTGCAGCCAAAAGAAATAACGGGCTTGGGGCCAATGGGGTTGCGAACAATGTAGCCATTATGAGCATTAGGGCAGTGCCAAACGGAGATGAATACGATAAGGATATTGCTTTGGGAATACGTTATGCGGTAGACAATGGGGCCAAAATTATTAATGGAAGTTTTGGAAAAGCGTACTCTCCCAATGCCGAGTGGGTATATGATGCCATTAAATATGCGGCGGAGCACGATGTTCTTTTTATACATGCGGCAGGAAATTCGGGAGAGGATCTGGATGACCCGAACAACCCAAATTTCCCCAACGACCAAATCAATAATGGGCCAGAAATGGCAGACAATGTAATTACCGTAGGTGCCTTAACGAGCAAATATGGTTCCGAAATGGTAGCCTCATTTTCCAATTATGGTCTCATAAACGTAGATATTTTTGCCCCTGGTGATGATATCTATTCCACCATGCCCAACAATGAATACGATTTTCAGGGAGGTACTTCCATGGCAGCGCCTGCTGTGGCAGGAGTTGCGGCCCTGGTTAGATCCTTTTATCCAAAATTATCGGCTTCCCAAGTGAAGGCCATACTATTGAATTCCGGACTTACCACCAAATCCAAGGTAGTGGTCTCCGGAGACTCCTCCAAAGCAACGGACTTTCAAAAAATATCCAAATCCGGGAAGATGGTCAACGCATATAATGCCTTAATTATGGCCGATGCTGTGTCCAGAGGTAAAATAAAACTATAATGGATAAATAATCCAGGGGGAACTTAAAGGCATAGGCCCCTTATAATCTTTAATGATAGACTAAACAAATTGAGGCATGGGATATAACAAAGCACTATTTTTTGGTTTAATGATTGCCATTCAAAGCATATCGGCACCATTGGAGGCACAAAACAATACTTCCTATTGGCAACAGAATGTGGATTATTCCATGGAAGTAAACGTAGACGTTGAAAAATATCAATACAACGGAACCCAAAAGTTGGTCTATACCAATAACTCCCCCGATGAACTGAATAGAGTGTTCTATCATCTTTATTTTAACGCCTTTCAACCAGGCAGTGAAATGGATATGCGTTTACAAAGCATTGCCGATCCGGATGGTAGAATGATGTCCGATGGAAAAAGTAGGATTGCAAGCCTTAGTCCTGAAGAAATAGGATATCTCCGTGTTACTTCCCTGACCCAGGATAACAGTGCCGTTTCCTACATGGAAGAAGGAACAATTTTGGTTGTCGAGTTAAATAAACCTATTCCCCCAGGTGGAAAAACTACTTTTGATATGACCTTCAAAGGGCAAATACCATTACAAATAAGGCGAAGTGGCAGAAACAGCAGTGAAGGGGTAGCGCTGTCCATGAGCCAGTGGTATCCAAAATTAGCGGAATACGATTTTGAAGGCTGGCACGCCAATCCCTATATTGCCCGTGAATTCCATGGCGTATGGGGCAATTTTGATGTTAAACTGACCTTGGACAAGAAATATGTGGTTGGAGGTACGGGATATTTACAAAATCCGGAAGAAATAGGCCATGGTTATGAAACACCGGGGTCGAAAATAAAAAAGACCAAGGGCAAAACCCTTACTTGGCATTTTAAAGCCCCAATGGTCCACGATTTTATGTGGGCTGCCGATCCGGACTATCTACATGATACCTTAAAAGTAGAAAATGGGCCTATGCTCCATTTCTTATACAAAAATGACAAGGAAATTATAGATAATTGGAAAAAACTTCAGCCAAAAACGGCCGAGGCCATGCAGTTTTTCAACAAAAATCTAGGTGATTATCCCTATGAGCAATACTCCGTGATACAAGGAGGGGATGGTGGCATGGAATACGCCATGAGCACCTTGATTACGGGAGGTAGAAACTTTGGAAGCTTGGTAGGGGTTATGGTTCATGAAATGGCACATTCCTGGTTTCAACATGTATTGGCAAGCAACGAATCCAAACACGAATGGATGGACGAAGGCTTTACCTCCTTTATTTCCAGTTTATGTATGGACCAGATCATGGACCAAAAAAAGGAAAATCCCTTCGCCAGTTCCTATCAGGGATATTATAATTTGGTAGCCTCAGGAAAAGAACAGCCACAAACTACCCATGCCGATAGATATGCGTTAAATTTTGCCTATGGCATTGCCGCCTATAACAAAGGCGCTATCTTCCTGTCCCAGTTGGGCTATATCATAGGCCAGGATAAGCTTATGGAAACCCTGAGGAAATTCTATCAAGACTTTAAATTTAAGCACCCTACCCCAAACGATATAAAAAGAACGGCAGAAAAGGTTTCCGGCATGGAGTTGGATTGGTACCTTACCGATTGGACACAGACTACAAACACTATAGATTACGGTATAAAAGCGGTAGAGGCAGATGGACAAAAAACCAAGGTAAGCTTGGAACGAATCGGTCTTATGCCCATGCCCATAGATATTTTGATACTATACCATGATGGTACCCAAGAAACATTTTACACTCCCTTGCGTATGATGTATGGCGAAAAAGAGAATCCATATCCCCATTTAAAAAGAACCGTATTACAAGATTGGCCCTGGGCGTATTCTACGTACGACTTTAGCCTGGATAAGCCTCTTAATAGCATTAAGGCCATTGTTTTGGACCCATCCCAACTAATGGCAGATATTAATGAAGAAAACAATGTCTGGCAGGGGGCTCCTTAATTTTTGAATATATTGTCTACAACAAATGAATTACCTCGACGCAGAGCGTACGAGGTATCAGAATCAAGACCGCTACGCTACAAGAACCAAGATACAAGACAAAATAATCCAATGTTGTGCATCGTGTACTACACTCGAGGCTCTGCCTCGGGGAATTCTATTGATTAATGCTAATTAGCATCCCTAACCTTGGTATACTGGCCATAAATTGTCCCCTTGAGGGGACCTTAGGGGTGTAAAACGTATGTCTATCATTTGATTTTCCATTCTTTGAAAAAACAATAGTATCTTTATGGAGTGTCCCCTTGAAGGGGCCTTAGGGGTGTAAAAACAATATCGACAAATAGATTGCTTAATTTTTGAAAAACAAAATTATCCCATATAACCCCCTTTTAAAGGAATATGCTCGGCAACTCCGAAAAAACAGTACTCTAGCCGAAGTCTTACTCTGGCAAAAAATCAAACAAAGAGGATTGGGAGTACAGTTTCATAGGCAAATTCCATTACTGGATTTTATTGTGGATTTTTATTGTCACGAAATTGGCCTAATTATTGAAATCGATGGTTCCTCACACGACTACAAATATGATCAAGATGCAAAAAGGCAAGGTCAGTTGGAGAAGTATGGTGTTGAGTTTATTCGCTTTACGGATAACGAAATAAAACAAAACATCTTTAGTGTTGTATTGGCCCTCGAAGAAAAAGTTAAGGAGTGCACAAAAGCTAAAAATCTTACCTCTACCGATAAAATTAAACTAAATGCTGTAATACTCCAAGAAGGGCAATCCAAAAATCCAAAAACAACACCCCTAAAATCCCCTCAAAGGGACAATTCAATTAACTCCAATAACGACTTTAGCTTCCCAAAAAAAGAAAAACTAAAAAGCAAAAAAGGTATTGAACAGTTGTTTGCGGAAGGGATCGCCGTTACCAATTATCCCATAAAACTGGTGTATCTTAAAACCAACTTTGAAGATGGTTCCAAATACAAAATCGGGGTAACCGCATCCAAAAGAAATTTTAAAAGTGCCGTAAAAAGAAATCGGATCAAGAGATTGATGCGGGAAAGCTATAGGTTGAACAAACACCTTATTTTTAACAACATAGAGGGGAACTTTGCGTTTATGTTTTTATACCTTGGTAAGGAGATGCCCTCGCAATCCAAAATAACGGATACCATGATTCCTTTAATGCGGAAATTTGTCGATAAAATTGCAAAAGGCAGCAAATAATTTATGTACAGATGAAAGAGACTTTAAAAAAGCGGATACTTATACCCATTATCGCTGTTGTCCTATTAATTGCAGGAAGTAGTTTTAAGGGCGATTTTTTTGAGATTGCCAAACAGATCGAAATTTTTACCACCCTGTTCAAGGAATTGAACATGAATTATGTGGATGAAACCAATCCTGCGGAATTAATGGATACGGCCATTAAAAATATGTTACAAGATCTGGATCCCTATACCAAATTCCTTAATGAACAAGACGTTGAGTCCTTTAAAATAAATAATGCAGGCGAATATTCAGGTATTGGGGCGGTGGTCCGAAGTTACAGGGATAAAGTGGTTATCGTTGAGCCTTACAAAGGATATCCGGCAGATAAGGCCGGCCTTAAGGCCGGAGATGGGATAATTAAGATCGGTGATATTGCCATAACGGACATTAAGGGTGAAGCCGACGAACTTTTAAAGGGAGCCAATAACACCAGTATAAACATTACCTATATTAGGCAGGGAGAAACCAGGACTACAACAGTAAACAGGGAATCTATAGAAGTTGATGCCGTTCCCTATTATAAGATGATCAAAGGGAACACCGGTTATATCGTTTTGTCAAAATTCAATAAAAAAGCTTCTGAACAAACCAAGGAAGCTCTCCTTGACCTAAAAAACAACGGCGCTAAAAAAATAATTTTGGACCTAAGGGACAATCCCGGTGGTCTATTGACAGAAGCCATCAATGTAACCAATCTGTTTGTTCCGAAGGGAGAACTGGTGGTAACCACCAAGTCCAAGGTAAAGAAATTCAACAGGGAATACAAAACTACCAACCAACCCGTAGATACGGAAATACCATTGGTTGTATTGGTCAATGGTAGAAGTGCTTCCGCCAGTGAAATTGTCTCTGGAAGTCTCCAAGATCTGGACCGCGCGGTTATAGTAGGTGCAAGAAGCTTTGGCAAAGGATTGGTACAACGCCCTTTAAAACTTACCTATGGCACCCAACTAAAGGTCACCATCTCCAGATATTATACAGCTTCGGGCAGGTGCATACAATCCCTGGATTATTGGAATAGGGATGAGAATGGAAATGCCGTTAAAAATACCCAATTTAGGGACTTTAAAACCAAAAATGGGCGAAAAGTCCAAGACGGTGGCGGTGTTCTGCCCGATATAGAAATTGTTGGGGCCAAAACAAATCCCCTCACCCAGTCCCTATTATCAGACAATATTATATTCGACTATGCCACCGATTTTTATTATAACAACAAGGTGGAAAATATATTGGACTTCCATTTTAAGGACAGCGATTTTACCTCTTTCAAAAATTATGTCGCCAAAAGCAATTTTGATTTTGAAACCAAGGCGGAAAAAGCCTTAAAAGAGGCCATGTCGGGAGAGGAAAGTACCATTTATGGAGATAGGGTAACAGAGCAGTATAAAGCACTGTTGCTGGAGATGGATAAAAACAAACTGATGGCATTGGATAAATACCAAGCGGAAATCCAAAAGAATTTGGAGGATGAAATCCTAAAACGTTATTTCTACAGGGAAGGTCTTTATGATTACCATATACAAAATGACGAGGCCATTATGACCGCTACCGTGCTGTTGAATGACAATACCAAATATACCAATATTCTAAAATAAGGTTATATTAAGCGTGAATGACTGCTTGATTACATTGATATTAGATGCTAGATGTTAGAATTGAGATAATAGTATTGAGATGTTAGATATTAGACAAATGTACGTGCTAATTGTTAATTGAACATTGAACTTTCTCCCTGCCTACTGCAACTTACTTTGTCCAACACTTTAAAAAGTTATCGCCTGCACTATCATTGACATCTTTCCCTGGCCGGAAGCTAAATACTAAATTTTAAAATTGAGATGCTCAAACCTTCAATCAGGTGCTCTGAAACCTCATAGAAGACGCTTTGAACCTTGAATCTAAAACCTTGAATTTTAAAACTGCCTACTGCTACTGCCTACTGAAAACTGTAACTGCCCAACCCTTTAAAAAGTTATCGACTCCACCCTTCTATATCTTAAAGTAAACTTTCTTCTGATCCAAAAAGTAGGTAATATACCAGAACATAAAAAGCACAACCAAAGAATTTATGACCAATATTAATCCTTCCTGTACCCCCAAGGGAGCCAATATTCCTTTGGTAAAAATAAGGCCAAAACCCCTAAACCACTGTGACCCCACGGTTTCTGCAAACAGATAAATAAATATGGAATTGGTTCCTACTACGGCAAAAATATTCAGCCATTTATTTTTATGGCCCTTGATATCTATCCACCAATAAAACAGGGCCAGGGCCAGTAGGGCCCATCCCCCTGAGGCCAAGGTAAAGGAGGTAGTTGCTATTCGTTTAATAATTGGCGTTATTCCCAGAAGATCCATCCCATAACCCAATAAAAGCAAAGCAGCTCCCCACATTAATAGGGAATTCAATTTCTTTTTTGCAGTTTTATCGGTAAGCAATAATTGCCCACAGATTACACCCATTACCGTGTGTACCGCGGTAGGTAAAAAATTGATGAACACCCATCCCCCACCGTTAATTTTACCCATTACCAACATATCTACCCAAGACCCAAAACTTTGTCCTTTGATATATGGATCCTGCGGGTTGTAAACCCTATAAAGAATCTCGGTAAGTATCAAAATTCCCAAACAAATATAAATCTGTACACGGTGGGGCAAATTCATTATGGCATAAGCTATTAGAATAGTAAAGGCCAATTGAACCAGAACATTCCAGAGTTCCCAAACCAATGCCTTGCTGTACACACAGTGTAACAGCACTCCGAAACTAAAAAGCAAAAAACACCTTCTAAGGATATGTTTGGTTACCGACCTTCTTGTTCCGGTAGCTAAACGTTTTCTTAATGAAAATGGCATGGCCACCCCCACTATGAACATAAAAAAAGGCTGTATGAGATCCCAAAACCGCAAACCGTTCCATGAATGGTGGTGCAACTGTTCTGCCAACGGATGTAAAACGGTATTGGTTTCTGTATAATCCCCGAAACTACGATGAAAACCGGCGGCCTCGGCAATTAGTAAAAACATGGTCAATCCGCGAAAAACATCTAGGGAAAATAACCTTTTGGAAAGGTTGGTCGATTCGTTTGTCATTATATTAGTAGTTGATTATTTGGCAAGAACAATGTAGTGATTTTCTTTAGACATTCATAAAATAATATACTGGTAGGTACTATTCCTTTGGCCTAACCCAATCCCATAAACCAATAATAGCATCCCATACTCCTTAACTTTTATAATTGCCATTTCAGTTCCATGTTGCCCTACCATGTTCATGAAACATTCCTTCCCAAAAATTTACCTCTCCACTGACCTCCATACTTTCCGATATTTAGTACAACTAACCAAATCTGGGCAGGCCCATCCGACCAGTGGACAGGTTTAAATCTCGATTATCGAATAAAGAAAACTGTCTCATTATAACTCTAACGGATATATTTATTATTTTGTGACATTGATATTACATAAAATGACGATGCATGAAGTATTAAACCTGTAAACGAATAAAAAACACTACTAACTACTTTGGAAATATAACCCTGCAGTAGCAACATTTGCAAAGCCTGCCACACATAAAGTAAACTACCTCGGGGCAAGCCCACGAGGCATTGAAAGAAGATTTAAATTTAATTTCGACGCTTGCGTCAGAGCATTTAAATCTCGATTATCGCGTAAACGGCAAACTGTATATTGCCATTGCTTGTGGCAGCGAAATATTGGGAACTAAAAAGGGCAACAAGATTATTGCCTTCTCACTGGAATAAAAAATTAAGACGGATATTTATACAATAAAAAAATGAACAAACTAAAAACCCTTGTTGTAGGTTGTGGAAATATGGGCGTTTCCCATGCCAGGGCCTATCACCAAATAAATGAATTTGAAATTGTTGGTCTAGTAAGCCGTAAACCGGAAAGTAGGGAAAAATTATCCAAGGAATTGGGGGGATTACCTTCCTATGATAATTTTGATGCCGCCCTACGTGAAACCAAACCGGACGTGGTATCAATAAACACCTATCCGGACACCCACGCAGAATATGTTAGAAAAAGTTTAAACGCAGGAGCGCACGTATTTGTAGAGAAACCCCTTGCCCTAACGGTAGAAGAGGCAGAAGAACTCGTGGCCTTGGCCAAGGAAAAAAACCGAAAAATGGTCGTTGGCTATATACTTAGGGTACATCCTTCCTGGACCAAGTTCGTGGAAGTTGCCCGTACCCTTGGCAAACCCTTGGTAATGCGTATGAACTTAAACCAACAAAGTTCCGCTGATAAATGGTATACCCATAAACAACTCATGAATTCCATGTCGCCCATAGTGGATTGCGGTGTTCATTACGTAGATATTATGTGTTTGATGACCCAATCCGTTCCCATTAGCGTCAGCGCCATTGGGGCTAATTTGAGCAAAGAAATTGATACCAAAATGTACAACTACGGTCAATTGCAAGTGCGTTTTAAAGATGGTTCCGTAGGTTGGTACGAGGCCGGATGGGGACCAATGATGAGTGAAACCGCCGTCTTTATCAAAGATGTTATTGGTCCAAAAGGAGCTGTTTCCATTTCGGACAAACCCAAAGACAGTTCCCAAGATATAGAGGGACATACAAAAACGGGCAGTCTACAACTTCATTACAGCGAATTGAACGAAAAAGGGGATTTTGTAAAAAAAGACGATTTTATAGGAACGGAAGATGAGCCGGATCATGACGGACTTTGTCTAATGGAACAAGAATATTTGTTGAACGCCATTAAAAACGATGTTGATCTGTCATCCCATTTAACGGATGCCATTAATAGTCTAAAAATAGTATTGGCCGCCGATGAATCCGTAAGAACCGGACAAACTGTTATACTTTAGTTTGGATGGTTTAAAAATTCCACAGTTCTACATATCCATAACATTTAGTTATATTTATTACCCTATTTCTTTAATTTCAAAGATTTAAGAAAAGACATTGATTTTTATAAATACCAACCCATAAAAGCATTGTTTGATTAGTCCGTATTGGATTAAAAAAATTGTAAAACCACTATGAAGGAGCAACTTATTATTGAGAAAATTGAACTTTATAAAGTCCCGCCAAGATGGCTATTTCTCAAGGTAACCACCAAGGAAGGCATTATTGGCTGGGGCGAACCCGTGGTAGAAGGTAAGGCAGATACGGTAGCTGCCTGTGTATTGGAGCTACAGCAATACATCATTGGAAAGTCGGCCACAAACATAGAGGACCTATGGCAAATACTCTATAGAGGCGGATTTTATAGAGGCGGCCCCATCCTTATGAGCGCCATTTCGGGCATTGATCAAGCTTTATGGGATATAAAGGGAAAATTTCTTGGTGTTCCTGTCTACGATTTATTGGGAGGGGCAGTACGCCAAAGAATGAAAATGTATTGTTGGATCGGCGGAGATCATCCAGAGGTGCTGTTGGAACAGGCACACGAAAAGGTAAAAGCCGGTTTCCAAGCGGTAAAAATGAACGCTACCGGGGGCATGGATTGGATTGCTACCTTGAAGGATGTGAAAAAGGTTTCCAACAACATTAGATTATTGAGGGAAGAATTCGGGACCGAATTGGACATAGGACTGGATTTTCATGGGCGCGTACACAAGGGCATGGTAAAAAGACTAATAGATGAGCTTATACCCTATGAGCCTATGTTTATTGAAGAACCTGTACTTAGTGAAAACAATGACGCACTAAAGCATATCTATGCCTACACCAGTATCCCTATTGCCACAGGGGAGCGGATGTTCTCCCGTTGGGACTTTAAGAAAATTCTGGAAGAAGGCGTGGTGGATATCATTCAACCGGACCTTAGTCATGCCGGAGGCATTTCCGAGGTAAGGCGGATTGCTACCATGGCCGAAGCCTATGATGTAGCTTTGGCCCCCCATTGTCCGTTAGGACCAATATCATTGGCTTCGGCTTTGCATATCGATTTTGTATCCGCCAATGCCTTTATTCAGGAAAACAGTATTGGAATCCATTATAATCAAGGTTTTGACCTTCTGGACTATGTCCTTAATCCTGAAATTTTCAACATCAGGGATGGTTATATAGAATTATTTCAGAAACCGGGACTGGGAGTTGAAATGAATGAAGAAAAATTAAAGGAAGGCCGAAAAATTGGCCATAATTGGTCCAATCCTATTTGGCGGGGACCCGATGGAAACTTTAACGAGTGGTAAAATAATACCTGAAAAACACCAATAATCAACCAAAAAAACCATGACTTACCTCATCGCCTTAGTACTTTCCCTTGCCCTATTGATCCTAGGAATCATTAAATTTAAAGTACATCCTTTTTTTGTTCTCCTTTTCTCTGCCATTGCCTACGGTTTTATGACAGGAATGGATATAGAAACTATAATTGGTTCCATAAATAATGGCTTTGGGGATATTATGGGTAAAATTGGACTCATAATATTGTTTGGGGTTACCATAGGAAAGGTTTTGGAAAAATCCGGTGGCGCTTTTGTAATTGCCTCCAGAATTTTACAACTAATAGGAGCCAAATCCATTCATTTGGCCATGTTGCTTACTGGTTATATCCTTTCCATACCTGTATTTGCGGATAGTGCACTGCTCATAATGAACCCTTTAAACAAGGTGCTCTCCTCCAAGGCCGGGGTATCCTTTGCCGGCACCACTGCAGCCCTGGCATTGGGGCTGACAGCTTCGCATACCATGGTACCACCTACCCCGGGACCAATTGCTGCAGCAGGAATTTTAGGAGCCGATTTGGGAAGTGTCATGATATGGGGCTTGTTCATCAGTAGTATTTCACTTATTGCCTGTTATTTCTTTGCTACCAAATTTGCATCGCGGATCAAAGTTCCCATAGCCCTAGAGGCCATCACTACACAACAGGAGCAACCTGCCCTGTGGAAATCTTTATTGGCTATAGTAATTCCTATAGTGCTCATTATACTTAAGTCGGTCATGGATTATCCGGAATTTACCTTTGAACCTTCCCCCTTCAAAACGATTATATCATTCTTGGGCACGCCTGTAATTGCCCTTTTGGTGGGTGTGTTGTTAACCCTTGTATTGCCTAAAAAATTGGACGAAAAAATTTTCTCCTCCACAGGTTGGTTTGGAGCGTCTTTAAGAGAGGCGGCACCTATAATTTTTATTACCGGGTCCGGAGGTATTTTTGGAAAGATGTTACAAAATTCGGGAATAGCGGATACTATTACTTCTGAATTTACGGGAATGGAATTGGGCCTGTTCTTACCCTTTCTATTGGCTGCCTGTCTAAAGACCACCCAAGGCTCCTCTACCGTGGCCCTGGTAACCACAGCCTCCATTATAGCACCATTAATGCCCGCTCTGGGCCTTAACGACCCCTTTATGGCCAGTATGACGGTTTTGTCCATTGGGGCAGGGGCTTCTGTAGTATCGCATGTAAACGACAGTTTCTTTTGGGTACTTACCCAACTAACCGGAATGAACGTAAAACAAGGCTATCAGATCCAATCGGCCGGGACTTTTGTATTGGGTGCCACCGCCATGATGGTTATCACCATTATCGTTAAAATAATGCACTAAAATGAAAAAAATAACTTCCATTATTATTGGTTCTGTCCTTTTATTAGGAGCGTGTAGGGAAAACAATAAAAAAACCATATCCACTGAAACCAACTCCTCTCCCCTATCCATTGAGATTTTGGATAATGAAGCCCTTCAAATCATAGATCCAAAATCTAAAATTGAAATTCTTGCCAGTGGCTTTGCCTGGACCGAGGGGCCTCTATGGGTTAAAGAAGGCAATTATTTATTATTTTCGGATATCCCCAACAACAAAGTCTTTAAGTTGGACCCAAAAAATAATGATACGATTACCTACTTGAATCCCTCCGGGTTTTCAGGAACTCATTTTACAGGTGAAGAACCAGGCTCCAACGGACTTTTACTAAATAATAAAGGGGAATTGGTGCTATTGCAACACGGGAACCGGCAAGTGGCCAAAATGAATGCTCCTTTAAGTTCTCCCACATCCAGTTTTACTACCCTGGTCGATACGTATATGGGCAAAAAATTGAACAGCCCCAATGATGCCATCTTCGATAAAAATGGCAATTTATATTTTACCGATCCACCCTATGGCCTGCCAAAAAGAATGGAGGACGAAGGCAAGGAATTGGATTTTCAAGGAATTTACTGTCTCATGAACAGTGGAGAATTAATTCTGCTAGACTCCATTTCCCGTCCCAACGGAATAGGATTATCACCAGATGATAAGGTCCTCTATATTGCCAATTCGGACCCGGAGCATGCGGTGTGGTACCAATATACCCTTCAGGAACCGGGAAAGGTAACCGACAAAAAGCTTTTTTACGAGGTAACGGATCTAATTGGAAAAGAAGGTCGACAAGGCCTTCCGGACGGATTAAAAATAAACAGGAACGGCGTCCTATTTGCTACCGGACCCGGCGGTGTATGGATCTTCAATTCCCAAGGGAAAGCCTTGGCCAGGATACTAACCGGGCAGGCTACGGCCAATTGTGCTTTCGATAGCGAAGAGAAAAGGCTCTATATCACCGCGGATAACTATATTATGGCAGTAGATTTAAAATAGATCAGTCCTTAAAAAAAGGGGTTTTAGCAAGCTCAATCAATCCGTTCATGGGTTCTTTAAGATAACGATTGGATCGTAAATAACGATTAAGGTTATACTCGTCAAAGTTTGGGGCTTCCCTGTCCACACTGCTAATATGCACCCTTCCGGCAGAATGGATAAATTCATTGTTCCCTATCCACATTCCAACATGGATGACCCGTTCCTTAGTGGTATCCGTTGCCGGTTTTCCAAAAAACAATAAATCCCCCGGCTCCAACTTATCAAAATCCTTAACAGCATCTATCTCCGTACCCGTATGTATTTGCTGGGAAGCGTCCCTTGGTAATACAATCCCGTTTAAAAAATAAATGGTTTTGGTAAAGCCACTACAGTCTACCCCTTTTGTAGAGGTACCCCCCCATAAATAAGGAACACCCATTAAGGTTTTGGAGGTACTTACCAAGGATTCCTGACTGGGGTCCAATGCCGACAACCAGGAATCATAATCCATAGATTCCTTTTTATGGACATAGGCCTTTCTTCCATCGGGAAAAGCTACATAATAAAACTCTTTTTCCTCTGCTATTTGTTCCAGAACACCCCCTGCAACCATATCGGAAACAACTTGGCCATCCACATTTGGTACCGTATAAGCGTGTCCTATGCTACTGGTATATATAATCTTGGGAGTAGATTTCCACTCTGCATATTTTTCTGGTAACAACGGCATTATTCCCCCGCCATCTACCCAAGACAAATATTTATCCGGAGTCTGAATCAAATACCAGTCGTCCTCTTCTTTCAATATCTTAACAGGGGTACCCAAAGTGGCCTGGGTAACCAATTCCGAGGAATGTGCCGGTCGGCCACGTAAATTGGCCACCGATATGGTAACAAGACCCTGCGTTAGGCCTTTTAAATTTGATGAAGGCAATAGTTGAATACTATCCAGATAGTCTATATTTTCCTCTGCCAGTTTTTGCCTTAGGGCGGCAATAGCTTCCGGTAGGTTTGATTCCCCTTTAAAAATGGTTTTCTTACCTTGTCCAATATATTCAATATTAAAAATGGCTACCCTTTTGTCCGGCGCAAATTTTTGTTTTATATCTACCATCATTTTATTGATGGTAAGTTCAACCCTTTCAACCTTTTGTTCACAGGATATAAAAAGAAAAAAAACTGCAATTGGTATAAAAATTATTCCCTTTTGGTAGCCGTTCATATAAAAAATCTATGATCGTTAATAAAAAATCTTAGTTAAAGTATGGAAAATTATAAAAATTTAATGAATGCCGTAAGTGCGGTTTCCTAAGATATCTATTAATTAATTTATTTGAACTGACTATCAATCATATACATTTTTATAATAAACAAAGAACAATATTATTTACCCATACTAAAAAATACCGCTCTAATCATTATAATTGTGACCAATACGACTAAAACATCCACAATTAATTTGGATAATCTCCATTCAAATAAGTATGGTCATTTTATATCCATCAATTTGTTAAAATACATTTAAACAACTGTTAATCAGTATATTTATTTGTTTTTAATCGATTTTTTTCATATATTACGATTATGATAAAAATTGAAAAATCAGCAAACAAAGAGTTCATAAAGAAGTCCATTTCCCATTTGGAAGCACACGGTTTTGAAAAAATCAAAGCGGATATTGAAGGTTATGATTGTCCAAAATCTTATATTAAACGGGGCAGTGACACCAAAATTACCCCGGATATTGTGGCCATAAAGAATGGCAAAAAGTATTATTTCGAAATAAGTTTAAAATCTGAAAGACCACTGCTGTTGAAATCGAAGTGGTTATTTTTGGATACCTTGAGCAGAATGAATTCCAATCGTTTTAAAATAATTACTACTAAAGGACACTATAAATTTACCGACAGTATGTTGGAGGATATCAATTTAAGTGATAAAACCCCTATTAAAATATAATTTTGCAATATTGGAACAAATACTATTGAGAGCTGTATTTTACAGCTTTTTTTATGGTAAACTACTTCTCGGCAAGCCTGTATGCCAACAAAGGCAGGCCCACCTGAACGGAAATGGGCAAACCCTCTAAACAATAAAAGAACTGCATTTTTAGATTTCGGCCCAAACATAGGAGCATTTAGATTATCTAGTAAATTGTTGGAAAATTAATTTTTATCTTCCCTAAAGCTATTTCTTGATCATGCCGACATGTGGTATGCCATCTTCCAAATACTGGTCACCTACTATATTAAAACCAAAGGAATTATAGAACTTTGTCAAATATTTTTGGGCAGAAATACGTATTGCCGTAGTGCCAAAATTTTTATGTATTGTCTCAATGGAAGCCTTCATAATTTCCAATCCATATCCGTACTGTCGTTCTGATTTCCGTACCAATACCCTGCCAATACTTGCTTCCTTAAAATAATCTCCTGGTTTAAATACCCTGGTATAAGCTACAATCCTTCCCTCCTTATAGCCAATTATATGAAAGGCCAACTGATCTTTATAGTCCATATCCTGATATACACAATTTTGCTCCACTACAAATATTTCGCTACGCAGTTGTAACACCTCATATAGTTGCTGTACCTCCAATTCTTGGAAAATTTTTATGGCAATTATCATATTCAATATATCATCAATTTTACAAAATCGGATGGATTATTTAAAGAAAAATATAAGGATTTCCATTTAAGATCCCATTAATAACTAAATCAAATTATAAATAAGATTCCTATTAACCATTAATTTTAAATAACTGATTTACTGTATTATACAGATTTAAACCTGTCGCCCAGGCAGGTGTTCCGATACCTACCCAAAAATAGTTTACTTACATGGTATCTTCTCAATTCTTCTTTCATGGCGACCTCCTTCAAAGGAAATATTTTTACCATTTCCAACGCCTGAGGCAAAGAAATAAATCTGGCCGGTAAGCTTAATATATTGGCATCATTATGATCTTTGGCCAATTTTACTATTTCCGTTGCCCAACATAACGATACCCTTATTATACCAGCAACAAAACATTATATGGAAAAATAGATAGTTCTTCTATAACAAATGTACAAATACAAGAGATTTCACCACAGAAACCATATTATTAACAACATTAATTATAAAAAAACTGAAAACCATTGTTATTTAGTGGCTTACTTATAATGATACATTGTTAACAAACTACTTATAAAAAGTAAATATTAAATTTTGATTATCCTTTTTAATTTTGTTTTACAAAATGTTCTAATAAATAAATAATTTACTTCTTAGATTCTTATAGAAAGATATTAAATAATTAAAAGAAGTAATTAACATTTACGTAACATTAACTTTTCAATAATTTTATGTTCATATGGGTTGTCAACAAATATTAATAACCCATCTAAAGGCTTGATTTTTAATCTTTGCTCTCTTAATAAATTGTCAATAAACTTATATATTGGTTTAAAGCAAGTTTAAAGGTAATTTTTTATATCCACTATAAACAAGCTATCATAATCACCATTTATTTTAAATTTTAAAAAAAGAAATTCTATTAATAATAATAAATGTTGATAACCTTATTTCTTTAATAAAAAGGAAACTTGAAATTGTAATCGAAGTACAATGGATTATAATTCGTAATTTTCCAAAAATAAAAGTGTTAATGTCGAAGAATAAAAAGAAAAGGAAAAATCAGAGAAAAAATGAAATAACCAGAGGTATTTTTACCGTTCTTGAAAAGGAACCGGAAAAATCCTTTAATTATAAGCAAATTGCTGCCAAAATAGGAGTTGTAGATGCAAATGAAAGGAATGCCCTGATCAAAAGATTGGTGGAATTAAAGGAAAAAAAACGCATATTGGAAGAAGGAAGGGGGGCTTACAAAGCTGTGGCTTCTACTAAAACGTATCATACCGGGACGGTTGATATCACCGGGAGGGGCAATGCCTATATTATAATTGAAGGTATGGATGACGATGTTTTTGTTCCTTTCAATAAATTAAAAAAAGCGTTCCATAAGGATGTTGTAGAGGTTTATATTTTTCCCAGAAGGAAAGGGAAGAAATTGGAAGGGGAAATTACAAAGATTATTTCCCGGGACAAGACTTCTTATGTAGGGATAGTTGATATGCAAAAGGATTTTGCTTTTGTGCGCCCTACGGACTATAGGATGTATACGGATATTTTTGTAGCAAAAAATAAATTTTCCACTGCGGAGGACGGCGATAAGGTAATCGTAGAGATAAATGAATGGCCGGATAATGCGGATTCGCCTTTTGGAACCATTACCCAAGTATTGGGGAAACCTGGGGAACATAATACCGAAATACATTCCATATTGGCCCAATACGGTTTGCCGTATGAATTTCCTGTTGAGGTAGAAATGTTTGCCAATACATTGGATACCAGTATAAAAGAGGAAGAAATTGCCAAAAGAAGGGATCTTAGGGAAACTTTGACCTTTACTATCGATCCAAAGGATGCCAAGGATTTTGATGATGCCCTCTCCTTTAAAGCGTTGGATAATGGCAATTATGAAATTGGAATCCATATAGCAGATGTGTCCCATTATCTGATACCCGATACCATTTTGGATGATGAAGCCTATGAAAGGGCAACTTCTGTTTATTTGGTAGACAGGGTGGTACCTATGTTACCGGAGGTATTATCCAACAATGCCTGTTCCCTTCGTCCTAATGAAGAAAAGTATACCTTTTCCGCTATTTTTGAAATAGATGGCAATGCCGTTATTAAAAATGAATGGTTTGGCCGTACCGTAATTAATTCGGATCAAAGATTTTCCTATGAGGAGTCGCAACACATCATAGAGACTGGAAAGGGATCAATTCCTCTAGAAATATCGATAAGGGAGGGAGCTTATACCGTTAACGATGAGGTAGTTGATGCTACCTTGACCATGGACCGGCTTGCGAAGATCATGAGGGATAAGCGTATGCAACAGGGAGCTATCTCTTTCGATAAAATTGAGGTTCGTTTTAATCTCAATGAAAAAATGGAACCCGAAGGGGTTTATTTTAAAGAATCCAAAGATGCCAATAAGCTTATTGAGGAGTTTATGTTGTTGGCCAATAGAAGGGTAGCACAGTTTATTGGTAAGCAAAAACCGGTTAAAACTTTTGTTTATAGGGTCCATGATGAACCGGACGAGGATAAATTAATGGCTCTTAATGGCATAATATCGCGTTTTGGACACTCAGCTCAACTTTAAGGATAAAAAGTCTATTAGTAATTCCTTGAACCAGTTATTGGAAGATGTAAAAGGGAAGAAGGAACAGAATTTGGTGGATACCCTTGCAATTAGGAGTATGAGCAAGGCTATTTATACGGTAGACAATATTGGTCACTATGGTTTGGCATTTGATTACTATACCCATTTTACCTCGCCTATTAGAAGGTATCCGGATGTAATGGTACATAGGTTGTTACAGCATTATTTGGATGGTGGGGAAGTTCCAAAGGCAGAGCCCTATGAAATAAAGTGCAAGCATTCTTCGGATATGGAAAGTTTGGCGGCAAATGCGGAGCGCGATTCCATAAAATATATGCAGATAAAGTTTATGGAGGATCACCAAGATCAAGAGTTTGTAGGTGTAATTTCCGGGGTAACGGAATGGGGGATTTATGTAGAGATCATTGAAAATAAGTGCGAAGGTATGGTGAGAATTAGGGATATAAAGGATGATTATTATACCTTTGATGAAAAGGAGTATGCCTTAGTTGGTGAAAGAAACAAAAAAATCTACCAATTGGGAGATGAAGTTGTTGTAATGGTTAAGAGTACAGATTTGATAAAGCGCCATTTGGATTTTTCCTTAATTGGAAAAAACATCTAAATTTTTGTTTTGGAACGGAATTTGTTTAACTGAATATGTTAAAAAATGTTGCCAATGCAAAAATATGTGTTACGGAATTATTCCGGAAAATAGGTTTATTGGTCAATACTATTTTTTACCAATAAAGTATAGCTTTTAGATAATGGATCAAAAATTAATTGTAATATTTTTGTTGCTGTTTAGTAACCAATTACTTAGGTCGCAAAATGATAAGGTAACCCATAATTTACAGCCTTTCAAGGAAGTTAAGGCTTTTGATGGGTTGTCCGTGAATCTAATAAAGTCTGATGTAAACAAGGCTATTATTACCGGTGCCAATACGGCCAATGTGGCTATAGTAAACAATGATGGGGTCCTTAAGATTAGAATGGAAGTAACTAAATTATTCAGTGGTTATAGAACATTTGTAGATCTCCATTATACCGAAAAACTTGTTGTTATAGATACTAATGAGGATGCCAGGATCTCATCCAAAGAATCTTTAAGACAGGACATATTAGAGTTGAAGGCTCAGGAAGGTGGGGAGTTGATCATCAGTGCGCAAGTAGATCAAATGCTTATAAAAAGTGTTACCGGAGGTATTATTTCCGCTTCCGGTTCTTCAAATATTCAAGATGTCCAAATAAATACAGGAGGTATATATAAGGGTAAGGATTTCAAAACTAAGTTTAGTACCATTAATGTAAATGCAGGTTCCAGGGCTGAAGTGTTTGCAACAGATTATGTAAAGGCGGTGGTAAAGGCGGGAGGAGAGGTAATGGTATATGGCAATCCGGCCAAAATGGAAGAGAAAACGGTTTTTGGAGGAAAGATTAGCAGAATGTAAGAAACTATTTAAATTTTGTTTTTGGAATATTTTATAGAGTATTTTTTCGTCAGGCGAAGGTATTTTAAGGTGCATAGTCATGGCTACGGACCGAAAAAATAGCTGAATATTGGCGGGAAAAGACGCCTAAAAGAACCAAAGGATAAAAATTAAACAGTTTCTAAGTAAGCAAATTTTATGATCGAGGATATTCAGGCAGCTATTCCATTGGGCTTATTATTGAGCTTTATGATAGGGCCTGTTTTTTTTGTACTTCTCGAAACCAGTGCCATTAAGGGATTTAGAGCAGCACTTTGTTTTGATATTGGTGTAATTGTTGCCGATGTTATTTTTATTTCCCTAGCCTATTTCAGTAGTTTCCAGTTATTGGAAAATTTAAGCAGCCATCCCGGTCTTTATGTTTTTGGAGGTACCATTTTATTGGTTTATGGACTCACTAATGTTTTTAAAAAGGAGTCGGTTGCGCAAGAAAATGAAATAAGGATCAGCAAAGGGGATTATTTTAGCCTATGCATTAAGGGGTTTTTGTTGAATTTTATAAATATAGGTGTTTTGGTATTTTGGCTGGGCATTATTATTGTTGTAGGGCCTAGTTTGGAAAATGATCCCAATAGAATAATAATTTTCTTCGCTGCTATGATCGGGGCCTATTTTATTACGGATATCTTTAAAATATTATTGGCCAAACAATTGCGTAAAAAATTGACCAAAAGACGAATTCTTATGGTTAAAAAGGGTATTGGAATAGTGCTTGTTATTTGTGGTTTGGTACTTATTGTAAAAGGTTTTCTTCCTAAAGATCAGTTGAATATAGAAAAGGGAATAGAACTTATAAAGTAATGAAGAAGGAGTATTTAGAAGTGAGTATTGCGAATTTAGAGTTTTAGGCACGAGCATGATGCTCGCGCCAGCTATTGGGGTATGCTCGCGTCAGCGATTGGGAAATAAGATTGTTCAGGTATGAGCTTGATGCTGCGCAAGTACAAAACTAAAAAACCTTCATCCGTCGGATGAAGGTTTTGGAGGCATCGAGCGGATTCGAACCGCTGTACAAGCTTTTGCAGAGCTCTGCCTAGCCACTCGGCCACAATGCCTTTTTGCAGTGCAAAGGTAATACTTTTTTTATGTTACAAAAACTAAATCCTTATCTTTTGGATTTAAGTATAATGGTCACTTCCTGTACATCCCCCTCAATAGGTGGGTTAATTTTGGAGACCGCCACTTTTACTTTTTTGGCTATGGGTATTTCGGCAAATATTCTATTTAGAATACGTAGTGCCACATGTTCCAATAGTTTGGAAGGAACGGCCATTTCTTCCTTTACAATATAATTTATATGCACATAATCAACCGTTTCCGAAAGTTTATCGGATTGTGAGGCCTTTTTTAAATTGGCATCTACTTCAATATTTACTTGGTAATCGCTTCCAATGATAGTTTCTTCCTTAAGACAACCATGATTGGCATATACTTTTATATTGCTTACCCTTATTTTTCCCAACACATTATTAATTTGTACAAAATTAAGTCAATCTAAATTTAACAAAAGAATTTTTAATATTATTTTAATAGCGTACGATTAAGGAAGGGTGACTTTACATTGGAAGTGGTCCCTCCTATTTGCTCTTCTGGGCAAACCACCTGCCTTTTTCAGTGGAAGGAACTGAAATCCTGCTAAAATGAAGCTTTGGACATTTTACTTTAAACTATTAGGGGGCATAAAGTAAATGATGACATCCCCCCTGCCCCCCTTCAAAGGGGGAATTTTCAAATCGATAAATTTTCAAATCATCAAATTAATACATTGTTACATTGTTACATTTAATAGGTACATCTGCAATTACTTATACCTTGGAAAAGGTCTACTCCTATGGTTACCACATGGGTACCGGTGCTATAGCCCAATATTTCATTAAGGATGATCTGGTAGGAATATCCGAAGTAGAAATTACTTTTTTTAAGTCCGGCCAAAGGAGCAATGTATAATGGCCGTCCTATTTGATCATTTAAAAAACGGTAGGTAACGCCGGCATAATAGTAATCTTCAAAATCATACCATCTAAATTTTAGGTTTAAATCGGCTTCCGATCTGCCATCACTTTCAAATATTTTATACAATAGCGATGGTTCTATTTCCATATTACTGCTTCTGGACTTTTTATATCTATATCCGGTATAGGCATAAAAGTTTCTAAGCTTGTTGGGTTCATATATGGGATCGAAAATATATACGTCCTTGTTGATAACGTTTGAAGCGTTTAGACTGAAATAAAAGGAATTTTTACGGTACAAAAGCCCTACATCAAAGTTATGGTTGGATGTGGATCTATCATTGGTTACCCCTGGATCAAAACCGGCATCTATAAATTCCTCTACATCCAATCTAAATTGATTAAAATTATAAGAGATACCAAAGGATAAAAATTCGTCCTCATAACGGTCTAGGGTTAAATGGTGGGCAAAGGAGATTCGTGCACCCTGTTGTTTTGTATATCCGTTGGAATCATTGTAAAGAAATAATCCTACTCCTGATTTTTCCCCTAAGCGCATATCGGCCGCCAAGGATTGGGTTCTGGGTGCATCTTTAATACCAACCCATTGCGCAAGTCCGTTCAACCTAATTTTTATATGGTCCCCGATACCCGCATATGTTGGAGATAGTACAAAAGGATTGTCTGCCAAATATTGCGAAAGTTGGGGCGAATTAAGTTCTTGGGCACGGCTGATCAAGGTACTTAAAAGCAACACAAAAATTAATAGTTTACTGCGCATCGTATTTTCGGTTAAGTTCTTTATCTATAAAGCGTGAAATGTCCAACAAACTCCCTATCATCTTCCTCTCCCTTGAGTTTTATAACATACCAGTAATCACCGGTTGGAAGTTCGGTATTATGATACATTCCATCCCATCCTTGGTCATTGAGACCCATTCTGTAAACCTCCCTACCATAACGGTCAAATATTATGGTTAGTATTTTTGGGAAGCCTTCTTGATTTCTAGGTTTCCAGAAATCATTTGTCCATCAGCGTCCGGGGTAAAGAAATTGGGGATTTCAATATCAATGAACTCCATAAATATTTCAGCAATGGCCTCACATCCGTTCTGGTCTACAACCCTTACTTGGTGGGTTTTTGTTTCCGTTATGTAATGGGTATTATCGGTACCGTTGTCCTTGTCGTTAAAATAGAAGGTATACTCTTGTTGCCCGCCTGTGGCCACCGCTGTTATTTCGTTGATATTTCCTTGGGCCAATGTAAGTACCAAGGGTTCAAAGTTTTCTATTTCAAAATCTATGGTCATTACACAACCATTGGCATGGGCTATGGTAATATAATGGTTGCCCGGTGCAATATTGGTAAAGTTGGGTTCTAAGACCATGTCATTTGGATCGGTGGAGTCTAGGGCATACATTACATCAGGGGCAACGGTTAAATCTTCCATTACCAGATCAATTGAATTGTTGGGGATGTTGCCCGTACATTCATAGATCGGCGTTGCTGTTGCATTTAAGTTTACGCCCGGATCAATGGTCACCGCCATATTGATCATACAATCCTGTGCATCCTTAACAAATATGGCATACGTTCCGGCAGCCAGATCGGTAAATAGGGTCCTGTCCAATACAAAATCGCTATCCGCAGTAGAATTTATACTGGTGCTATAGGGAGCAGTTCCACCGGAAATGGCCAAGGAAATGGTCCCATCCTCACTACCGATACATATTTCCGGTGTGGTGGTAGGTACTGCCGTTATAATGGCCGGTTCTGTAATGGTATATCTCAATTGTTCAAAACAACCATTAATATCCTGTGCAATTACCGTAAGGTTCCTGGAGCCAGGTCTGTAAATGTATTTACCGTATCAAATTTGTCCAAGTCGGGCGAAATGGCATATTGATATCCACCCGAACCACCACTTAAGGGAAACGGTTATACTACCATCGTAGGCCCCGTTACAGCTAACATTGGTAAAAGAATCGTCCACGACCAAGGGGGTAGGTTCCGTGATTATATTTTCGTTGGATACCGTTACACAATCATCACTGGTAGCCCTTACCCAGTAGCTGCCCATGGTAAGATTATTGAACAGACCGTTTGTTTGGGGTCCGGCAATGCTGTTCGTTAATGCGGCATCGGTAAATAATTCATATTGGTAATTACCCAATCCTCCGTCAGCCTGTGCTATCAATATGGCGGTATTGTCACCATTACAGTTAATTACGGCTGCGGAAGTATCCATAGTTATAGTTAATGGTGCTATGGCATCTTCTTTTATTTCGTTGGATAAGATAGCCCCACATCCAAAGGAGTCCCTTACGTAATATCTATACGTACCTGCTGTTACAGTGAAGGTGTGTGTATTTCCTCCGCTCATTGGGAAATAATTATTTCCGTCCGAACTATATTCGTAGGGTCCTGTACCCCCGGTTGCGGTTAGTTCCAATTGGGCGTCCAGGGTACAACTTAGGGCGCGGGTACGAATAAGGGTACCTACTACATCATTGGGGTCCGATATAGTGGCTTTAGGGGTTTCCATGCCACAGTTCCCTTGGTCGCTTATGGTGATGCTGTAGATTCCCGAAGGCAAATTACCAAAGGTATTGCCCAATTGGGGCGCCGAGGTTTCCATAATAACTGTTCCTGTGGGGTCGTACATGTTCAAACGGTATCTTATGGTACCTAATCCGCCCGAATTAACGGTTGCAAAAACCACTCCGTCACGATCTCCATAGCAGCTAAGTTCCACATCTGGGGAAATGCTGGCCTGGATGGGATCGGGCTCGATCAGGGTAATGGTATCTACAAACGAACATCCAAGGGCATCTATCACTGTTACGTTAAATGTCCCTGCCGATAAACCGTTGAACAAATGGGCATATACCCCTGCTTGGGTAAATGTTTGTGTTGCAGAAGCAATGGTTATGGTATATGGTCCTTTTCCACCGGACGGATCTACCAAAATACTGCCCATGTCATTATCACAGCTAACATTGGATTCTTCGGATACAACTGCTGTAATAGGTGCTTCCGGGGTCAGAATGGTCACTGCGTTGGAAGTATCGGAACAGAAGGTACTGTTCAGGTCGGTTTCCGTTATTTGAACATAATAACTTCCTCCCAGAAGATTATCTATTACTAAAGGGGTTGCGGTGTTTCCGGACAGGATCCCGGAATAAGGGGTGCCATTGGCCAGGAATACTTGATAGTTGTACCCTCCGGTATAGTTGGCAATATTAACATTAAAACTGCCCCCGTTTACACTGTCGTTCAAACAGGTTTCATCAGTAGTTTTAATGGCAGTCACTTCAATAACCTTGGGATCATTAACGGTATGGGTCGTAGTAATGGCGCAGCCTGTATTTAGATTGGTTATGGTGATTACATAGTTGCCCACACCCAAACCGGTAAACAATCCTGTTGAGTTGTTTGGGGCGGTATAGGCCGTATTGGGGCTTGTTATGGCAAATTCCAAATTGGCAACTGCAGCGGGGCCCCCTAATGTTGTGGTTACACTTACCGTAATGTCTTCATCATTCCCATTACAGGTAACCCCATTATTGATAGCTACATCCGGATCGCTTATCCCCACAAAAGGAAGAATCGTGGCCGTTGTGGTATCGGAACAGCCCATATCGTCATATACGGTGATGGTATAATTGCTTCCTGCCAGATCCGTTTCCGTGTAGGATGGATTGCTACTGTCCTGAACCGGGGTACCTGGGTTTGCATCGTTCACAAATACATAGCGTACATAATTCCCGGACCCGCCGCTTACCCGACCGCTAAGGTCAATAATAGCATAATTGGTGGCGTTGCCGATAGTACAGTTAAATTCTGAAACCAAGGGCGTACTAACGGCCAAAGCGGCAATAGGTTGTGAAATGGTTTGGGTTGTTGTTGTAAAACACCCATTGTCTCCTGTTACCCTAATGGTATAACCAGCACCCGTAGTATTGGCCAATCCTGTAAACACTGCAGAAGTATTGGTAAAGCTTGTCGGGTTTATGGTTACCGGAGTCCCATCCCTATCAATAATTTGGAAAGTATAGGGATCGATGCCATTATCCAATACGCTAACGGATATGGTCCCATCATCCGCACCAAAGCAAGTTACGTTGGCAACTGCCTCAATAGTCGGAGTTGGCGGTTGTATGGCAGCAGCCAACGTATGTTTAATGGTTTCCGAACAATTGGTAGCATCATCGGTGATGGTAAAGGTATATTCGCCTACGTCTGTCAAGTTCGTAAATATTCCATCGGTATTGGAAGGAAGTGCAGTGACACCATCAGGGAAGGTGCCGGTATAGGTGAACGGACCTGTACCTCCGGTTTGGGTGATGGTTATCTGTCCGCCCGGATCTATCGTACAATCAATTAACTTAACAACTTCTACCGTAGGCACCATAACATCATACAAAGTGATAGGTGTAGTAGTAGCTGTACAGCCCCATTGGTCGCTTACGATCACCTGATACTGTCCGGCCCCCAAATTGCCAAATATATCGGTAGTTTGTATTGGCCTCAGGTTTACATAAGCACTACCATTCCAACGTTGTAGTTGGTAGCTGTAGTTACTGCCCTGACCGCCCAATACGTTGATCACTTGGATCTCTCCCTCAAAATTGGAGCAGTTTTGGTTATTGATCTGTAGGTCGGCGGTGATCGGGTCTGGAATATCCAAAATGATGTTATCCTCTACCATGGTCTCACAACCATTGGCATCCCGTACCCAAGCCTGGTATGTATCCGCACCAAGGCCCGTAAATCGGGGATTGCTTATAAAATCCCCTGTAGCCGGAGCTGATATCCCTACATAGTAGGTATAACCGCCCCATCCACCACCAGCATTTACGATCTCGATGATTCCGTTATCCGTAGGATTACAGGTAATATCCGTGATAACCGTATCGGCGGTGATGGCCGCATCCGGTCCGGATATGCTGAACGTTCTTCTATTTTCACAAGTGGGTACATTGTCCTGGGTAAAGGTTACATAATAGTCTCCCGCTTCTAAACCTGTTGCGATTAGGTCCGTTGAATCCCCTGTCTGTACGGAATTATCGTCTCCATAGTTGGCAGGGGTTCCGTTATCATCAAAAATTTCCCAAGAGTATGTACCTGTGTAAGTAGCATCGGTTATCGTAAAGGTTACGGTTCCATTGGCCTCTCCAAAACAGATCACATCGGTAGTAGATGCAATACCCACCTCAAAGGTGTTGGGGTTGTCCACCCTATGGGAAATGCTGACCACACATTGGGTATTTACATTTCTTACTTCAAAAACATGGATTCCTTCCCCTAGGTCCGGAAATACGTTGGAGGTACCAAAGGCATTGGGCAACAACCTAAATTCATAGTTTGCCAATCCTGCCGGAGTACTGGAATCCGTTAAGGATCCAAAGGCGTTAATGGTAATATCCTCACCTGCATTGGTACAAGAGATGGCTTCGGTAATGTTGATTGTCGGGGTTAAAAGTTCGTCAAAAGCATCAATGGTTGCCGTTGCCGTACCCACACAGCCTTTGTCATCATAAACGGTAATGGTATAATTACCTCCGGCCCTATCCGTTTCTATATATTCATTGTTAGTACCGTCCTGAACAATGGTTGAGGTGGTCGTATTTTCAAAAACGTAGCGCACATAGGTTCCGGAACCGCCGTTAACATTGGCCGGGTCAATGGTTATGCCGGCATGGTTGTCGGTATTTGTTCCTGGTGTACAGGCAAATTGTACCACATCCACCAATGGATCTATGGTTACTGAAATAACATTGGGTTCTGCAATAACGATATTGGTCAAGGTTGTTGAACAATCATTGGTCCCGGTTCCTGTTATAGAATAGGTGTTGGGAGGTAAATTCTCAAAAGTATTTGTAGCGGCGTTATAGGTTCCGGCCAGTGGTGAAATGCTATAGGTTAATGGATTGATACCATTGTTGGTCTCGATTAAAGTTATGGATCCGTCATTGGCACCGTTACAGCTCACGTCCAAATGGGTTTCGGTGAATACGGGTTCTAGGGCGGCAGGAACATTTACGGTAAAGGTTCTGTTACATGTTGGATCGGTATGGTTGTCAAATATGGTAATGGTATAGGTGTCCGCTACACTAACGTTGACCACTAAGGGATCTGTGGGCACATTGGCCCTACCCACAATGATATTGGATGAGGAATCCCTAATTTCATAATCATAACTACCGGCAAAGCCTAAATTATCTCCAGATCCGGAAAGGACATCAATGGTTATCTGCGCATCCGGAGTAATACTACAATCCAACAGTTTGGTTAAACTTATATCTGCGGATAGTACCGGATGTACGGTAACGGTATCCGTATCGGTACAACCATTACTATCCATAATGGCTATATTATAGGTTCCCGGAAGCACATTGTTAAATTGGCCACCATTGTCCACATAGGTAGTACCCCCATCATTGGAGTAAAGGATAGTTGTTGCCCCGCTGGTTGCGGCAACGGTAATGGCGTAGGGAGCGGCACAGTTGTCCACCGTAATGGAATCGATGATGGGATTTGGGGTCAGTGTCAAAGGAACGTCACCCAAATCAACGGAGCAACCGTATTGATCCTGTATAGTTACATTATAATTCCCTGCTGGTGAGTTTGCAGGAATTTCAATGGGATTATCCGTGGTACCGTTAATGGCCGTAAATGGTGCCGGTCCTGTTACCGTATAGGTAAATGACCCGCCCCCACCGCTAATGTTTTCTATATTTATAATTCCGGGACTATTACAGGAAATATCCTGAATTTTGTTCAAGGTTGCCGTGATGAGATCCAATTCGTCTATAATCAAATTTTCACTACCACTTATACAAGAGTCCACTCCTCCATTTACCTCTGTTACCACAATATAATATTCCCCCGTTGCCAGATCGGTAATATTAATGGTTGCGTCATATGTAACATTAATCCCGGCAAGGGCAGGAAGATTTCCGTTTCCACTGGAGCGAATGATATTACCGCCCACATCATACAGCTCCCACCTCATATCGGGTCCTGTTGGTGCTACATTGTCCGTTAAGGTATATGTTATTTCCCCATCATTGGCCCCAAAACAGGAAGGCTCGTATACTGCACTAATTTCTATTGGGTTTGTTTGTAATTCCGCTACGTTCTGGTTACTTTGCCTAATACAACCGTTGTCATCCCTTACATAGAACACATAGGTTCTTCCTGGTATCAATCCTCCAAAAACTTCGGGATCGGCCAATCCCCTTGCGGGTGTGGACCATGGGTTAACGGGAGCAGCTGCATTAAAGTTGGCAGGATCATCGGTGTATGTGTATTGATATGGAGCAGTGCCCTCATTACCTTGAACGGTAACCTCCAGTTCATTACAATTTTTTACTACTGTGGATATAGAAATATCCAGATCATCCAATGGATAATTGATTACATATCTTGGAAGGTCAACTCTACAAAGAGTGTTGTTTGAGCCGTCTATTGTTCTAATGGACGGGAAAACGGCATCTCCTGAGCTTAAGGTGAATGCAGGGGCATCAAAGGTGTCCGATGCGTACCAAGTAGTACCACCGTCATGACTAAATTGTAGGGTGCCATTTAAGGTGGTAGGATAGTTTATAAACCTAAATCCGGTTGCGGGATTACAATCCCCGCTCAATAAGGATTCTATATCGGCAGTAAGCTCGTCAGGATTGTTTATCGTTGCATTTTGTGACACCGTACATCCCGTAGCATCGGTAACATTGATGGTATAATTCCCCGCTGCCAGATTAAAGTAGGTTTTGGTATTGTTGATTACGTTAGGTGTAGTGGCATTGGAGGCACCTCCATTATCCAAATCGATTATTTGATAGGTAAAGGGAGCAATACCCGAGCTTATCCCGATAGCGATATTACCTGGTCCGTCATGACATTCGGGATCGGTAGGGGTAGCCGTAAATGTCAATGGGGTAGCAGGGTTTACCGTAACGGTTTCCTTATACTCGCAATGTGGGTCCGTTGCATTATTGTCCCATACATAAATATCGTAGGCTCCGGCATCGGCCGCTGTAACGGTATAGGTGTTGGACGGGCCAAAATCAGCCGCTGTAACAGCTGTTCCGGTAAGTACAAAGGCATAGGCTAACAGCCCATCACCTCCATTGGCAGTTACCGTAATGGAACCATCGGCACAGGAACTAACGTGTACCACAGCGGTACTAGCATTGATTACCGGATTCAACACCACTATTTCTTGGGCAGCCGGACAACCATATCCATCTTTAACATCAATGGTATAGGAACCATTGGCCAAGTTGGTAAAAGTATAGGTAGTGGCATTTGCGGGTGTTGGTGTTGCCCAGGGCCCCCCATTAATACTAAATTGGAAATTTCCATTTCCCGGTATGGACGTAATATCCACCTGGATAGTACCGTCATTATTCCCTGAATAACAAGCTGTTGCCGTAGTGTCAAAGGTTGGAACTTCTGGGGCATTTACAGTTACGGTAGCCAAGATAGCATTGGCACAACCTCTACTATCGTTGACCCGCACCACATAATTCTCTCCGGATGCGTTTGCTGGAACATTGGTAAATGTTCCGGACGGCTGATAGGCCCTAACAATAGTTCCTGTATCGGTTTCCAATTGATAGGTATAGTTTGGTGTACCTCCATTGGCCACTGCCGTAATGGTAGCTCCCGTATTATCACAGGTAAAAGGTGCTGTAATGGAGGCCGTAGCGGTTATAGCGTTAGGTTCTGATAAGGTTTGATTTAAGGTTAGGGTACAGCCCGTAGGATGGTTTACATCCCGAACCTCAACACTATAAGCTTGTGCCGTTAAACCGGTGATGGTTTGGGAAGTGGTATATGGGCCGGAGAAAGGTGCACCATTGATGCTATATTCAAATCCGCCCACTCCAAAATGGGAAGCGTTTATAACAAAGCTTCCGTCGTTCCCGCCAAAGCAGGAAATATTGACCGGATTGGTTATAGTAGCAGCAAATTCCATACCTGTCGCTACATGGACCACGATATCCGTTGTACAACTACTGCCATAATCCACCGTAATCGTATGGTTTCCAGGGGCAACATTGGTAAATATATTTGCGTTGGCCCCGGTCTGTGGGGTGCCGCCGTCTATGGCATAGGTATAACTTGGATCAAAAGGAAGAACAGTTATATTGCCCGATCCGTCACAGGTATAGTCCACCGTACTGCTCAAAGTAGGGGCTGTGGGCAAGGGATCTATAACAATAGCTGCCAAAGTGATGAAGCAGCTAGTTGCATTGGCATCCCGTACCCGTATGGTATAGGTGCCATCGGTAAGGCCGTTAAATACGGTTCCTCCTGTAGTGGAAGCCGTCCAGGCCCCGCCATTGATGCTATATTGATAGTTCCCGGAACCACCTGAGGTAGGTATAACACTGCCTACTGTAATGACCGCTTCCCCGCCGGGCAAACAGGTATAATCCGTAGTTTGATCGGCTTCTGCAGTAATCAGTGCAGGTTCATTTACCGTAACATTTAGGGTTTCGGTACATAAATCCGCATCCTGTACCGAAATAACATACGTAGCTGCAGTTAGGTTGGGGAAACTTGACGAAGGCTGATAGGTTCCCCCATCAATACTGTAAAGGTAAGGCCCATTGCCGCCAGTTACCACCAAGTTAATTGCCCCATTGTTTCCTCCAAAACAGTTAACATGGGTTGGGGTCGGAGTGATGGCAATGGGATCGTTTTTTGTAATTGTAATAGGGAACATATCGGTACAATAATCCGCTATTCCACCATTATCCCTTACATACACATGATAATTTCCGGCAGTAGTTATAGCTACTGGATTTGTAGTTGAAAAATCGCTGTCCGCCGGAATATCGCCGGCGTCCACTATGGCATAGACATAATTACCGTCGCCACCTAGGGCCGAAATGGTTACGTCCGTATCCGGGCCGCAAGCGGTAATGGCAGGGGCAGTAGCAGTAACACTCAGTTCCGGGGCAATGGTAATGGTCTGTGCCGATGCGGTACAGCCAAACTGGTCTTTTACGTTTATGATATAATCCCCGGCCCCAAGATTGTTAAAGGTATGGGTAGTTGCCGTTGTTGGGTTTGGTGCCTCAAAAGGGGCGTTGTTAATGCTGAACAATAGTCCGCCATTTCCTCCGGTAACGTTTACCACTATTGCTCCATCATTGTTCCCGGTGTAACAGGCCGTTGGTGTAGCCGTAAAGGTCAAATCTTCCGGGGCAACTACGGTTATGGCCGTATCAATATCATCTTCACAACCTCTTACATCCCTTGCCCTTACCATATAATTTCCTTCTGCAAGACCGCTAAAGGTGGTGTTGGATCCATTATTGGTAAAATCATAAAGGCCTATAACATTTCCTACATTGTCCTCCAACTGATATACATAGCCCGGAGTGCCCCCTGTAGCGCTTGCCGTAATGGTAGCCCCTCCATTGGAACAGGTATAGGTTGCGCTTATATTGGCTGTAGCCATTACCGCGGTAGGTTGGGTAATGGTTCTGTTTATTGTAACGGTACAGGCCGTATCGTCTACCTTTCGGATATCAATGGTATGCGTGCCTGCGCTAAATATGGCAGGAGTGGTTACCGGCGAAGAGGTGGAGGTGATCCATGTTCCGCCATTCACGGAGTATTCAAATCCCGCAGCGTTAAAATTGGAAACCTCAAAGGTTATTGTTCCATCCGACGCCCCGTTACAGCTGGCATTGGAGGCAGATGTAATCTGCGCTTCAAAAACCTTATTGGGTTCAACAATTACGGTTGTTTCCACAAAGCGTTCACATATCTCGGGGATTTGGTAGACTTCTATATCATCTATGGCTATGTCATTACCGCCATTACCTACCATATCTGTTCTGATTACGAATTCCAAGGATGAATTTGTTCCCGGATTTAAGTCTACCGAACGATTTATCCAATTGCTATTTCCCGTATTTTTAGGGATGGATCCTGTTTTTATGGATTCTATCACATTGCCTGTACCTATTTCACGGATTTCGATGGTGATATCCGGATCCAGGCCAGAAGTTCCGGTCCTTAAAAGATTCAACATCCATAAGGAGACCCTAAGTGGTTGGTTGTGGATGACATCATTTATGTTTTTTGAGTATATGACTTGTCCGGGGGAAGGTGTTCCTATATTGATGACCAAATAGCGCCCATTACCGGCCCTTGTTCCGGTAGTATGGTCTATGGGGTTTGCCCAAGTCCCAAAAGGTGCTACAAGTTCACTGGTTACCGAATATTCATAATCATTGATATTTCTATTGTTGTCACCCGGAGGGTTTACGGTTTGATCTTCATATTGGTACCCAACTGTATTGGGGCTTGGAATAGTAGCTCCAGAACCAAAATCCTCGCTTAATAATAAACTAGGGGTCGGGGGTGTTTGGGAGGTATAATTGGTACGTACGGTATAGGTGCCTGGACCTACATTGGGAAATATATTACTAGTTGGGTCTGGGGAATTAAGTACCCCGTTCAACATATAGGTATAATCGTAGGTGGTAATATCAGGCGTAGCCGTGATGGTACCATCGCCTTCACAATTGTAGCTTACGTCCGGGGTAAGCACAACCGTTGGTGGTGTTGGAACATCCTCTACGGTAACCGTCATAGGAAAGGTACAGTCCCTATCATCCTTTACCATAACGGTATAATCTCCCGCAGGTAAAATGGCTATTGAAGAGCTGCCATAGGTGGCGCCTCCATCAAAACTATAGGCATAGGTAGGGGTACCCCCTGTAACATTGGTAACACGTACCTCCGCTCCATTGGGATCACAGGTAGCGTCACGGGAGACCCCGGCAGAAGCCGATAAGGGAAAAGGTTCTGTAATGGTTTCCGTAGAAGTTACTTCACAAGTGGAACTATCCCGTACTACCACTTGATAATCCCCGGGTGAAAGGTTTATAAAATTGGGAGTATCCACAAAACTGACACCACCATCCAAACTATAGGAATAGGGTGATATCCCGCCTGTGGCCATAATGGTGATGCTTCCATCATTGTTCCCGCTACAGGACACGTCCGTAGGGCTATCGTTGCGTTTAGAACTCCATTATTACTGATAGTAACTTGATTGGATAGGGCGCTGCAGTTATTGGCATCCACAACTACAAAAACATAATCTCCCTCTTCCCCTGGGCCAAAGGTAAACGCAGTATCATTTTGATAGGCCGAAGGTGGAATATTGTTTATATCGGAGTAGAGTGGCAAACCGTTCTTGCTCCAGATGGCGTAATTATAGGCCGGGTTGGGAAATCCTCCGGTGGCGGTGAGGGTAATTGCCCCATCCTGACACCCAATATCCGCAGTGGTGATGGCACGAAGCATTAAATCGGGGACCTGGTTTACGGTTACATTTTGTGTATCCAAACAACCGTCATCTGTTTTGGTAATTACAATATAATTGCCAGCGTTTAAGTTTTCAAACGTAAAATTATTATCGGCCTGGGCAGTTTCGTTGTCCAAAAATGTACCTTGTCCGCCGTTGGAACCGTCATCGATTCGGATTTCATATTCGTAATTGGCCTCTACGTTCAGGGCCTGTATGGTTATGGACCCCAAATCGGTACAGTTTGCAGAGCTGGAAGAAATATCTACCTGGAAGTCCCTATCCCTTATCCCTATATCCGGAGTACTAAATTCACATGACCCATCAATAGGTTCGCCAGTAACGTTATCCAATTGCATAATTCCCACCCGGTAGGCACCATTGGTGTTAATGGTAAAACTGGGACCGTTGTTGGCACTATAGGGAACTACTATGGTGTTGTTTGTTATATCATATAATTGGTAGCCATATCCCAGGCCCAGATTGGTAATGGTGATATTTCCAGGAGTGGCGCAAATAATATCATTGAAATTGTATTGTACGTCCAAAACGTTCTGGAATACATTGAAATAGAAGCGACTGAAGCAACCATTTTGGTAATTGATCACCAAGCGGAATTTTCCGGCCGAATTGGCCGTAAAACTAGAGCCATTGGATACTTCGTTCCAGGTACAGCCTGCATTTTTATTACCGCAGTCATCCCCGGCATCGGTACAGCTGCCTTCTACCAATTGTTCCCAGACCATGGTCTGGGCATCGGCAATGTTAAGTTGTATCAATTGGGTATCGTTGGCACCGCACAGAAAAATTTTGGGCAAAGGACTACCATCCACGGAACAGCTCACAATTTCTCCCTGCACATCATTGGTAGGATCTGCATCGTTATTGCTATTGTTAAAGAAATCTACTATGGGATTGGTTTGGGTTGTTCCAAATCGTTGTACTTCCAATATTTCTTTAAATCCTTTGCAGGGATCGGCTACGATCTTATCTACAATATAGGTTCCAATATCTGTTACTCTATGGGTGCTAAGGTCATTGTCCGGGTTTCCATCGTTTAAAATGGTGTCTCCGGCATCAATAGTACCGTTTCCATTTTCATCCTTGTACCAGATATAATCATCAAAGCCGTTACCTGCATTGAGGATTACACTGTCCCCACAAAGCTGTACGTTTCTGGTAAAATTACAGTCCGCAAGGTCGTCCAATAAAAAATTGGTGGCACCGGGAGTGGCAAATCCGCAGCCATCAAAATCATACACCGAGGGGTCGTCCGTAATCTGGTTGCTATTTAGTCTGCCCCGATAGGTGGAATAGGCCAAATTTTGGATTTGATCGGAACAGGCATCTACAAAATCGAAACAATTTTCCGCTACTTTTACCCGCATACGGATAGTATATATGGGGTCGTCTTCTTCCACAAGATTGTCCGGTATCGTAAATATTACTGTTCTAGTGGTGGCATCATAGGTATAGGTAACCCCGGGGGCCAAACTAAAATTACTCTCGTCCAAGGTAACATTAATAGGAAGAATGTCCCGTATGGTATAATTACGGGCATCATCGTTCCCTACATTTTGAAATGCCAATACATAGTCCAGTGTTTGTCCTAAATTTACCCCTTGGCCGGTAATATCGTTTCCTCCGATGTCTTCTACTGTCTTTTTTAGGTTAACGATGGGTTCAATAATCTCCACATCAAAAGAGGTAAAGAAAATATCGTATTTATCTTGTGAAGAAGAAGCTCTCAATGTTGCTCCGGTCTCATCATTGGGGATGACGGAATTGTTGGGATTATTAATAGTGAACATATCCACATCCCAGCCGAGGGTATTGGTGCTATTGGGGTTTCTAGTGGTAA
The DNA here is from genome assembly GCA_041392165.1 of Flavobacteriaceae bacterium. Lineage (GTDB taxonomy): Bacteria > Bacteroidota > Bacteroidia > Flavobacteriales > Flavobacteriaceae > Arenibacter. Next base: position 406,879 of record JAWKMN010000001.1, on the reverse strand, counting down.
CTATGGCATTTTCTTGGGTAATGTTGGCATTAAAAAAATTGGTGGTCGGGTTTACGGTGTTGCCCAAGGCGGTGAAACCCGCATTGCCATTGGCCCTAATGGACAATCCATCCCCGCTTATTTTATTGTCCCCTTCCAAGGTGGCCACTCCCAGTTTTGCCTTTACGGGAAAGGGTGCTGGGAGGGTGGTAAACCCATCCACCGGTATATCTAAGGACGCACCGGATTTAATTCCGGCATATCCATCAAAGGTGGTAATATATTTTCCGGGCAGATTGGGATCCTCATACACCACTACCATGGTCCACCCTCCTGAAACACCTCCGGAAATATCATCCCCGGAACTGGCCCTAACATTGGCCACAAAATATTCCCCGTTGGGATCGGCCATTGCCGCAACAATGGAAGTAACATCTTTATAACAAGCGTAGGGACTATAGTAATCAAAATCCGAATCCCCATCCCCATTAAATAGAATTTCATCAGCGGTAATATCTTGATACGTACCGCTTGGGACCTTAAATTTTATCTGGCTAAAATCCTGTCTACTGGAAACCTTATAGACGGCAGACCAATACAATCCGGCATAACGTACCTTGGCGCAGCTAATGTCCGGTACGGTCAAGGTAGCACTACTACTGCTAAAAGTGCTATTGTCCGAATCAATATCGATATACTGCATATCCCAACTATCATTATTAGTTGAAGAGCTACCCACATCATTATAGGGAACATTAGGGTTAACGAGGGCATCAACCCAAACATTTTCCCATTCTCGACATTCCCCTCTTCTATTATACCGAACACATCTTCTCTCCCAATATCCGTCTGCTCGCCTATTGACGATATTATTGGCTATAAAGGTAATATCACCTCTCAGTTCATTTTCATAACGAACGTCAAAATCATTTTTTACTTGTGAATAACTATTATAGATACCCAACAGTAAAAAACAGGCCAGTAGTAATTTCTTAATTTTTTTTGATCCCATTAGATTAATTGGTTTGGTATGGCATACATTATTCATGTATTTATGGGGATTATAATGTCTACTTGGAAAGTTGGGTTTTTGGGACCTTAACTGGATATTGTTAAAAACATTCTTGATAAGTTTCCAAAAACCGAACATTCATAACAAATATTGATCTTAATAGTGAGGTGTGGAATTTAATGTTGTAGGGGGGGTATATTATGTTGTGAAACACATTAATTGTAGGGTGATACTTTTTAGGGCTGTCTTTTGGAGGGAGAACTTACGGAAAAACCTATGAATTATGGGCAGGTAGCTGCTTCCACATGAGGTACCGTTTCGTGACGATTAAGAAGTAGCACATACTGAACTGGAGTTGTTTGTTCGATTTAGCTCTTACTATATTTATTTCAGAGGTATTCGTGAACCTGATGAAAATGGTTTCTTGTTTCTCTTCTCTCTTTTCTAGTCTTTGCCTTTTGGCTAATGGCTTTTGACTTACACCCCTATGGTCCCCTTAAGGGGACAATCCCATATAAGAATCAGCATAGTCAAAAATACTAACTTATCTGACCAGGGGTTACCTTCATAATCCACATTTTATCGGTGTAGGTGTTGTTGATTTTGGAGTAGTAGGAAACCAATGCATTGTTCCAGGATTCGTGTCTTTTAAGATAGACATAACGATAGTTATTTTCGGGGTTGATGAAATAACTGGCGTTAAGCCCTTGGGCATTCAACAATTTTACAAATTTATTGGCATTGTTTGCATTGGCAAATACATTGGCAATGATGTAGTAGCCTGTTCCCAGACCATTTATCCTATACACTTTGGCCGTAGGATCATTGGAGGCTACATTGTCCTTGACCACCACATTTTTCTGAAGTTTGTCCAAGGCGTATTGTGATGATTTTTCCTTGATTTTATTTACATTTTCTACATAGGCCTTATCGGCGTCCGTATAACGGGTATTGTTCACATCCATGATCCACATGTCCTTGGTATAGGTGCCATTTATATTGGATTTATGGGCGGCCAGTGCCTCTTGCCAGGTATCATACCTTTCCAGGTAAACATATTTTAGGCCATTATTGGAATTTTCGAAATAATCTGCCATAACTCCCTTATTGGCAAGTTCCGTTACAAACTTATTGAGATATTTTTCGCCTTTATAGACATTGGCTACCACATAGTAACCTTTTGCTACCCCGTCCAGATTCCTGAATTTTCTACTCTTAATGTTATTTTGCTGGGCTACTCTGGTAAACTCATCCTGAGCAGCTTTTTCAGTATTGATTTTTGGGGTGATTTTGGTTTCTACGTTCTTTGTGGCTATAGCGTCCTTGGTTTTGGCCAAAGGATTTATAAGGTTTGGTTTATTTTCATTGGCATCGGGTTTGTAATTATTGGCCAAACCTCCATTTTCATTGTTTACCAGGTACATCTTCTTGGCTTTCTCCTCAATGTCCGGACGCTTGCCCTGGGTTTCTTCCCGGACCATTTTCATTACCATTTCAAACCTGCGTTCCAAATCTTTTTGACGGTTGGTTTCCGAGGAATCCTGACGGAACATTAATTCGGCCAATATGGCATCATTTTCTGCCAGTGCCTTCTTCAGTTTTTCTATTTCCAGTTCTTGCGCAGTAAGGGTATCTTCCTGTTCTTCTTCGTTTTCTACCAGTTCTTCGTAGCCTTCTTCCAACATGACACGATCTTCTGTTAGGTTTGGGGTTATGGAATAGGCGAACGATATTTCATGAGTCAATCCAAAATTGTCAAAATTGTTGGAAAGGCCTTTTTCCATGGTATAGCCTAAGGAAAGCCTGCGGTTTATGTTAAAGCCAATACCTGCCGAGGCACCATAGAAACTGTCATAACCTCCTTGCAACCAGCCTAATTTGGGCAAGTCCAGAATAAGGCTTCCTCCTAGGACGACCTCTTCATTGCCAATTTTTCGAACCCTTGCCAAAGGCATTAGGCGTCCTGCTTCAAAAATACCGGCACCGTTTTCAAACTGATGGGTATATTGCAGGTGTCCAGAAAAGGTTTTATCTCCAAATTCGGTAATTGTTTCACTGGTCTTTAGGTTGTAGTCGAACAGATTTTCGGCGAAAACCCCAAAATCAAACTGTCCAAAGGAAATATTGAACCCGGGCTGAAAGGATAAAAGATTGGAATCCTGTAACCCATTTAAAGCCGGATCGTTGGGATCCAAGGCATTGGCCCTGTTTCTGTCGAATCCACTGTTGTAATAGGCTAGGTTGGCACCAAAGGTAAAATTACTTTTTTCGCTAAGTTTAATGCCATAGGCGTAGTTGGCCAGAACACCATAGTTGGATATTAATCCTTCCCTTTGTGTATATAGGCTTAATCCCAGACCACTGCGGTCATTGACACGGCCACTGTAACTTAGGAAATAGTCCTGATTGTTGTCATCAAAGGATACCGATTGGTTTCTATGTAATAGGTTGATATATGATTTGTCTTCCCTTACCGTGGAAAATGTAGGATTGATAAGAAATCTATTGAATTTTAAGAGGTTCTGGGAAGGAACGTCGTAAGAAACAAACGGACTTTCCTCCTGCCCTGTAACCTTGGATAGGCAGAGTATAAAAAATAAAATATATAAATAGGTTTTCTTAAACATGATGCATTAACGTATTACTGTAATAGTGCCTTTTTTTAAGGTTTCCTTGGCATTTTTAATGGTATAATAAAATACCATATTCTGTTTCGGGAATTTCATGGAAGCTTCTGGCCAATTGTTCTTATATTGATGCTGGTTAAGTACTTCCTCCCCTTTGTCGTTATAGATAATAACTGAAATATTGGGATCTTTAGTATAAGTATTTGGAATTATCCATTGATCGTTGTAGCCGTCACCATTGACAGTGATTACATTTGGGATACCAAAAGTATCTTGATATGAGGCTGAAAATGTTTTGCTAACCTCACAGTTATCAATAGTGGCCGTCACTATATAGCTACCTTCTTGAGTAATTGAAACGGTGTCCGAGTCACTTAGCATAACATTGTTCTGGTCATACCATTTATAGCTTGTTCCCCCACTGGCCGAGATTATTTTACTGCCCCCTTCTGGAAAGACCACTTCACTATTGTTTGTGCTAAGGGCTATCAAGGAATCGTCCAGAGTGGAAATGACGATCTCATTGGATCTAAGATCACAACCGTTTTTCTGAACAATTAGTTGATAGGAACCTGGAGCGGTAATCGAAAGTGATTCGCTCAAAGTATTTAAATTTACCCCATCTTTAAACCAGTCAAAGCTTTCCCCCATAAGTGTTGAGGATGTGGTAATCTCTATGGCCTCATTTGCGTTACAGATTACCGTAGCCGAGGATGATAGGGTTAAGGTTTCATTGGTCAATAAACGCACGGCCAAGGCATTGGAGCTGGCATTGAAACTGCCCAAAGTACCTAGAACCTTATATTCCCCATTTTCACCGGTATTCGTTAAGCTGATATTACTTCCATTGGCGGATGGGACATCTACCCCGTCCTTTGTCCATTGGTAGGAGAAACTACTTTTTAGTTCTGCGGTTACATCGGTTTTGGAGCCATCCGATAGAACAGCATTAATGGTACTTATTTCAATGGCCACATTTGTATTAATACAATCGGTATATTCTGTGGTGTAGTTGGTAATTAGTTCAAAGGAATCTGGGTGTACCACTTTGGTTGTTTCCGTGTTCTTGGTAGCAGCGGTACAGGAACCGCCACTTAAGGTAACTGCCGCATAATAATCGCCCACGGCATTTGCCGTATAGGAACTATTGGTTGCCCCGGGAATAATAGTGTTATCCTTATACCACTGGTAGCTTACTGGTGAGGCATCCGAAGAAGCGGTTAAATTGGCAGTGGCTCCCGGTAGTATAACCAAGTTGGCCGGATTGTCCCTTGACACGGTAAAATTCCCCGCATTGCTAATGCTCACGGTATTGGAAGTTTCCGTACAAATGCCGTCGCCCTGAATTTTTACCGAATAATCTCCTGGAAAATTGGCGTTATTGGTATCTATGGAATAAGTGTAGGCACCTAAGGTACTTGCCTGGACAATAGTAGCTCCCTTATACCAGGTGTAGGCAAGGTCCGGGTAGTTCATGTTGGCTTCAAGGGGCGCATAACTTTGGCCGGAGCACATGGCAGTTTCGGCCGGTTGGTGAAGTGCCAAACCTACGCTGGTCCCTATCTGAACCTCAATGGAGAGCGATTGGGTATTGGCCGAACCTGAACACGTAGAACCGTAATCCAGTTCCACTACATAGTAGCCGCTTTCGGAAACTTCAATGGTGGGCCCGTTTCCGCTACTGGTAAAGGGGGAAGTGTTCCTGTACCAATTATACCGATAGGTTTCTGCATTGGGTATGTTGTAGACCTCTAAGGTAGTTGTTCCTCCGTTGCAGAGTTGTATTTTTTGCGCCGGTGGCGTTGCAGTGTCGCCCACTTCCCTTATGGCCAATGTAGAATTGAAATCCAGATAATACATTTCAAAGGTATCGGAGGCAGGGCTTGTTTTGGCTGGACTGGTACTTCTTACCCTAAATCTATAGCCATCTCCCCTGGTATCCGTTGGCAATGCAAACGAAAATTCAAAGTCGAAATCAGAATTTTTATCTGCTACTCGGGCCAGTTCCTTAGGGTTGTCAAAAGCACCGGAGGCATTGGATAATTCCAAAATAAATTCATTATCGCTGTTAACAGCGGGCAACCAAGTAAAATTTATATAATATTCGTTAAAGGTGGCCGAGGCACAGGCAGCGGTCCAAACTGAATTTCCCGCTTCATTGGGGTTGTCCGCAGGAGTGGGTTTGTTCAAGGTCTGGGCATAATTGTGGCTTGTACCCAACAGCATCAACGTAAGAACGAAAATTAGTAGGTTATTTTTTTTGTTCGGGTTCATGGAATGTTGTAGTTAGGGGTTACTACCAGCTTTTATTGTTGATAATTATCAGATAACTTTTTCTGGAAAATGGCAATTCATTGAATTACAAAGTATTCAATTACAAATATGTTATTTAAATGGTATTCGGGAAACTTAAAGTTGTAAGGGTATTTAAATCTGTTGTGAAACCCACTTTATTGTATGGTATATACAATTTATGGTAAGCTTTAACTGCATTTTCCCTACATTTGCCCATCAAAAAGGAGAATATGAACGAAGCATTAAAATCCCTAAATTTTATAGAGCATATTGTTGAGGAGGATATGGGGAACGGCTTTCCAAAAGACAAGCTGAGATTTAGATTTCCACCTGAACCAAATGGTTATTTGCACATTGGGCATGCGAGTTCTATCTGCCTTAATTTTGGTTTGGGGTTGAGGTATGGGGCTCCTGTTAATTTACGTTTTGATGATACCAACCCTGCCAAGGAGGAACAGGAATATGTAGATGCCATTAAGGAAGACGTACAATGGCTTGGTTATGAATGGGACAAGGAATGTTTTGCCTCGGATTACTTTCAACAGCTCTATGATTGGGCAATTGAACTAATAAAAACGGGCAAGGCCTATGTGGATAGTCAAACTTCAGAGGATATTGCCGTTCAAAAGGGAACCCCAACTGTGGCCGGTACCCCCAGTCCTTTCAGAAACCGTTCCGTAGAGGAGAATTTGCAGTTGTTCCAAGCAATGAGGGAAGGGAAGTTTAAGGAAGGGGAGCATGTTTTAAGGGCAAAAGTGGATATGTCCTCTTCCAATATGTTGATGCGCGACCCCATAATGTACCGTATTCTGTACAGGGCACACCACAGAACAAATACCGATTGGTGTATTTATCCAATGTACGATTGGACACATGGGGAGAGCGACTATATCGAGCAAGTTTCACATTCTCTGTGTACACTTGAATTTGCCATGCATAGAGAGCTGTATGATTGGTTTTTGGACCAGGTGGTTGATAAGGATATGGTAAGGCCCAAGCAACGGGAATTTGCGAGGAGAAATTTTAGCCATACTGTAGTGAGCAAACGCAAGTTGCTTCAATTGGTGGAACAAGGTGTTGTAAAAGGTTGGGACGACCCCAGAATGCCTACCATATCAGGATTGAGAAGAAGGGGCTATACTCCGGAATCCATCAAAAATTTTGCGGAAACTATTGGTATTGCCAAAAGGGACAACGTTGTGGATGTTTCCTTACTTGAGTTTCATGTGCGGGAACATTTGAATAAAATTGCACCAAGGGTTATGGGTGTTTTGAATCCATTAAAGATTGTATTGACCAATTACCCTGAAGGGCAGGAGGAATGGTTGGATGCGGAAAACAACCCCGAAGACGATTTGGCCGGTTTTAGAAAACTTCCATTTTCCAAGGAATTGTATATTGAAAGGGAAGATTTTATGGAAGAGGCCAATAGAAAATTCTTTAGACTTAAACTAGGTGGAGAGGTACGTTTAAAGAATGGCTATATTATAAAGGCCGAATCCTGCACTAAAGATACCGATGGGAATATTATTGAGGTGCAATGTACTTATGACCCTAATAGTAAGAGCGGAAGCGGTACTGAAGAAAGTTTGAGAAAGGTTAAGGGAACTTTGCATTGGGTTTCCGCAGGGCATGCCTTAAGTGCAGAAGTGAGATTGTATGATCGTCTTTTTACGGATGAAACTCCGGATGCACATAAGGAGAAGGATTTCTTGGAGTTTATTAATCCTGATTCCTTACAGATCATCCAAGCCTTTGTTGAACCTAGTTTGGCCGAAGCTAAAATTGGGGACCGATTTCAATTTCAGCGCATGGGATATTTCAATATTGATGCGGATAGCAGACCGGAAAAATTGGTTTTTAATAGAACGGTTGGCCTCAGGGATACCTGGGCCAAAATTCAGGAAAAAAATTAATATAGATTAAGTTTATAGGTATACAAATAACAATTGGTATTTTTTATAAAAATCAAAGACCATAGCTCCTTTCTGCTATGGTTTTTTTATGGCCTAAGGTGATTCCATGACAGTTGGTATTTTTCGTGCTTATAGGGCTTTAAATGAGTTTTTGGTTTTAAAAATGGTTTTTGGGGAGTTTGGATCAAAAGTTTGATGGATAGCGTTAATTGTTGGGCCCCTCGTTTCTTAATTTTGGACTATACACCCTTTGGTAAATTACCTCGGGCAATCCCGATAGCTATCCGGACACGAGGCATTGAAAGAAGATTCAAGTTTGATTTCGGCGTAAGCGTCGGAGCGTTTAAATTCGATTATCGAGTAAATTTTTAAACGGGGAATGTGAATTGTAGGATGCATTTCTTAATTAAAAATTGGAAGAGGGTGGTGTAATCCAAAATATTAAGGGTAAGGGTAGAACTAAAATTTTATAATTATGACAAACGATAGCGGAAATACTTTATTGGCCTTGTTGACCGGAGCGGCGATCGGTGCGGGAATAGGAATTTTGTATGCTCCTGACAAAGGGACCAAAACCAGAAAGAAGATAAAGAAAAGGGCCATGGAAACAACAGATGGTATTTTAAAATTACAACGGGAAATTTACAGGGAGCAGTTGCGACTTCATGTGAACAGGACCAAAGCTAAATTTTATCCCACTAACTTATTGGGAGGGGTGGGCGGTATAGCCCAAAAATTGATTATTTCCTTTGTAGCAAAGAGAATATTGAAGAGATTTAGCTGATTTCTCCTTTTCTAGGGCATTTAAAACCCTTTCACAATTTGTTTACTTACAAATTGTGAAAGGGTTTTTTTTTTGATTGAATCAATAGAATTCCCCGAGGCTTGGACTAGGATTATTTTGTCTTGTATCTTGCTTCTTTCAGTATGGCGGTCTTGCTTCCGAAACCTCTACGCAGAACGCACAAGGTAGTTTATTTAAGAGACTGTCTAAGTTTTATCCTTTGGTTTTTATCTATGCGCCGGCTGGCTCCTTCGCTAAAAATGTCTACTAGACATTTTCTTTACGCTCGGCCCTGTCTTTTCCCGCCATACATCAGCTATTTTTCGGTCCGTAGCTATGGCTATGAACCTCAAAATACCTTCGTCTGACAAAAAAATACACTATAAAATATTCCAAAAACAAAATTTAGACAGTCTCTAAGATTATTTGGGATCCTTCTTTTTATTTTGTGTCTTCATGGTTTCCCCTATCATATTACTGGCGGTAAATGAGGCTACCATATTATTCAGCATATCGCTTCCCGCCTGGGGCGAGTTTGGCAATAGTATTAAATTGGTGTTGGTGGCTTCCCCTATGGATTGTAGGGTATCATAATGCTGGGTAACTACAATAAGGGCCGAGGCTTCCTGGGAGTTTATGCCCACTTTGTTCAATACCTCTACCGATTCCTCCAATCCACGTGCAATTTCCCTACGCTGATCGGCAATACCTTGTCCCTGCAATCGTTTGCTTTCCGCTTCCGCCTTTGCCTTTTCAACGATAAGGATACGTGCGGCATCACCTTCAAACTGTGCGGCAATTTTTTCCCTTTCAGAGGCATTGATGCGGTTCATGGCTTCTTTTACCTGCGGATCCGGGTCTATGTCCGTTACCAAGGTTTTAATGATATCATAACCGTAGTCCAACATGGCATCTTGAAGTTCAGTTTTTACCGCTATGGCGATATCATCTTTTTTTACGAAAACATCGTCCAGTTTCATTTTGGGAACTTCGGCACGGACAACATCGAAAACGTAGGAGGTTATCTGATCATGGGGGTATTCCAATTGATAAAAAGCCTCGTACACTTTATTTTTTAGAACAACATATTGTACGGATATTTTTAGTTTTACAAATACATCGTCCAAAGTTTTGGTCTCAACAATGACATCCAATTGCTGAATTTTAAGCCCTACACGGGCCACAATGCGGTCTACCAGCGGAATTTTCATTTGCAGACCGGAGGTCCTCACACTGTTGAATTTGCCAAAGCGTTCAATAATAGCGGCCGTTTGCTGCTTTACCGTAAAGAAAGAAGAAAAAAGGATAATAAAACCGAATAGTAATAATGGTATAAGTAAGAATGAGCCCATGATGTAGTGTTTAAAATTAGTAATTGAATTTACAAAAGACTTGGTATATATGCCGCAATTTTCAGAATTATGTTACAATGCTATTTTATTCCCATAAAATATATGCTGCCCAATCGGCTATGATTAGGGTATGTTTTTCTGTAAAGGGTACTCTTACAGGGCAGTAATGGCCGTTTTTATTCTATTGATACAATCTTCCTTGCCGATTAAGGACATTATATCAAAAATATGCGGCCCTTTCATCTCCCCAACAACAACCAAACGGAGTGGGGGCATGACCTTACCAAAAGATAGCCCATTTTCCGAAATCCATTGTTTTACCTCGGTTTCCAAATTTTCCGATCCAAAGTCTTCCGTACCTTCCAAGAGGGCTGCTAATTGGACCATAATACCTGGAGAATCTTCTTTCCACTGCTTTTTAACCGCTTTTTCATCGTAAGTGGTAGGAGCCATAAAGAAGTAATTTCCCAGTTCCCAAAAATCGTTTACAAAAGTAGCACGTTCCTTGATTAAGGCTACTACTTTTTTTATATAATCTGCATTGTATTTATCATTTGAAATTTCTATGTCCTTGTCTTTCAATTGCAGCAGAAACGCATTGGCCAGTTCTGCGTCGTCCCGTGTCTGCATATAGTGCTGATTGTACCATTTGGTTTTGTCCGGGTCAAAACGTGCCCCCGATTTGTTTACCCTTTCCAGGTTGAAAGCGGCAATCAGTTCCTCCAAGGAAAATAGTTCTTGTTCGGTACCGGGATTCCAGCCCAACAGTGCCAAGAAATTAATTACGGCCTCCGGAAAATATCCTGCTTCCCTGTAGCCTACGGATTCTTTCCATGTAAGGGGAAAGACCGGAAATCCCATTTTCTCACCGTCCCTTTTGCTCAGTTTTCCTTTGCCCACAGGTTTCATTATTAGGGGCAAATGGGCAAATTTAGGAGCTTCCCATCCAAAGGCATCGTACAGTTGTTGGTGAAGGGCCAAAGAGGGCAACCATTCCTCTCCACGAATAACATGGGTAATATCCATTAAATGGTCATCAACAATATTGGCCAAATGGTAGGTGGGCATACCGTCGCTTTTAAACAACACCTTATCATCCAAGGTATTGGTATCTATTTTAATTTCTCCCCTAATCATATCGTTTAGATGTAATTCGGCGTTTTCAGGAGTTTTAAACCGTATTACAAACTCTTCTCCGGCCTGTAGTTTGGCATTTGTTTCCTCTTTACTCAGGGATAGGGAGTTGGAAAGTTTTAGGCGGTTGTGATAGTTGTATATAAAGGTCTTCCCTTTTTCTTCATGATCCTTTCTATGGAAATCCAGATTTTCACTGGTATCGAAGGCGTAGTATGCATGGCCCTTTTCAATAAGCAAATCAGCATATTTTTTGTAAAGTGCCTTTCTATCGCTTTGTCTGTACGGACCATAGCCCCCATCTTTTCCAGGACCTTCATCGTAGGGTATGTTGCACCAGTTTAAGGCGTCTATTATGTACTGTTCCGCCCCTTCCACATACCGATTTTGGTCTGTGTCCTCAATTCTTAAAATAAAGTCGCCCTGATGTTTTTTGGCGAACAAATAATTGAATAAGGCGGTTCTAACACCTCCTATATGTAGGGGCCCTGTTGGACTCGGAGCAAAGCGAACTCTTACTTTTTTGGTCATGAAGCATTATTTTAGCACAAAGATACGTAAAGCGTTCTATTTGTGAATGCGGGTGCGGTTCCTTTAGAACTAGATGGCTTTTTTGTACCTTGGTTATAAATTCATCTGTATTGGATAATTATAGTATTATTTTAGAAAAGTTGAATGCCTTTATTGCAAAATTCTATACCAAGATGTTGCTTAAAGGGGTGATTCTTTTTGTAACTTTTGGATTCCTCTTCTTTTTGGTGGTCTTGGGGATAGAATATTTGTTGTGGTTGAATTCTATGGGCAGGTTGGTTCTTTTGATACTGTTTGTTGGAGTGGAACTGTTCCTTTTGTGGAGATATATTATTGCCCCATTGTTCTTCTTGTTTAGATGGAGACACGGTTTAACCAATAAGGAGGCTTCATTGCTGATCGGTAGACATTTCCCTGGTGTGGGCGATAAGCTTTTTAACCTTTTGGAGTTGGCAGAAAGTCCTTCTAAGTCGGAATTGTTGTTGGCCAGTATACAACAGCGATCTACCGACTTGAGTATTGTTCCTTTTGTTAATGCTATCGATTTTAAAGACAGTATACGATATAGCAAATATTTATTGCTGCCTTTTTTAGTTGTAGTACTAATTTGGGTTGCTGGTGATGTGGTGTCCTATTTTAGTTCCTATCAAAGAGTTGTGAATTATGATTTGGCCTACGAGCCGCCGGCACCCTTTACTTTTAATGTTATTTCGTCTGGTTGGGATGTTCTTGAAGGAGAGTCTTTACTGGTTTCTGTCACAACAGAAGGGCGTATAAAGCCGGAAACCATCTCTATAGTTGTTAATGGGGAAGAGCTACTATTGCAGGAAAAGGAAGGGTCTTTCCAATACCTGTTTTCTCCTCCCTTGAAGAGCTCTTCATTTTATTTTATGGCCAATGGGCATAGATCAAGGGAATATTACTTAAATGTTCTTGCTGCTCCCGGTATTGTTGATTTTGATATGGTGTTGGATTATCCTGATTATACCAAGAAAAAGGATGAGGTGATAAAAAGTACGGGGAATGCTGTTTTTCCAGAGGGTACAAAGGTTTCATGGAACATTAGGGCCAAAACAACGGATAATGTGGTATTTCAAGTAGGTGATAGTATCACAGATTTTAATAGGTCTGGGGATGTGTTTAGTTTTGAAGAATGGATTTTTTCCGATTTGGATTATGAATTGTCCATTTCCAATGGCAACGTTAAGAATTATGAGCGTTTGGGGTATCGTTTTAAAGTTGTGAAGGATGCTTATCCAAGCTTGCAGGTAGAACAGGTCTTGGATTCCCTAAATCCAAATCTATCCTATTATGTAGGCGAAGCTATAGATGATTATCAGCTAAGTACGGTTAGATTGATTTATTATCAGAAAGATCAAGATGAAAAGAAGAGTTTGCTCCTCTCCAATCCCAAAGGAAATTATGATAAATTTTATTATACTTTTCCTTCCGGTTTGGATTTGGAAGAGGGCAAAGAATATTATTATTATTTTGAGGTAGTGGATAATGATGCTATCCACAAGGGTAAGGTTACTAAAAGTCAGGTTTTTAGCACTTCCTTATTAGATTATAATCAACTGAAAGAGAGGGATTTGTATAATCAAAAGACCATTCTTAAGAGCCTAGATCGGTCTTTGGAGATATCCAAGAAACAACAGGAGAGCTTAAAGGAAATTAACAGACAAGAAAGGGAGAATAGCGCATTTAGTTTTTGGGACCAAAATCGAATAAAGGATTTTTTAAAGCAGCAGGCGGTACAGGAAGATTTGATGAAGAAATTTAGTGGGCAATTGAAGGATAATCTTAAAAAGTCCGAAGAGGATAGTAAATTGAAGAAGCTACTCGAAGAGCGGTTGGAAAGACAAGAAATTGAGGCAAAGAAGAATGAAAGGTTGTTGGAGGAGTTAAATGAATTGACCGAAAAATTGGACAAGGATGAATTGGCCAAGCGCTTGGAAGAGCTTGGTAAGAAACAGAGGAATGGCGATCGTAACCTGGAACAATTGTTGGAACTTACCAAAAGGTATTATATTCAACAAAAAGCGGAAGAGTTGGGGTTGAAATTGAACGAACTGGCAGAAAGACAATTACAATTGATGTCGGATGAGTTTGAGAGAAAAAGAAAACTATTAAAGGAGGAGCAAGGTAAATTGGGTTCTGATTTCGACCGTGTATCTAAGGAAATGGAAGAGTTGCGTAAAGATAATACAAGTCTAAAAAAGCCGATGGGCTTAAAATTGGATGAAAAGAAGATCGATGCGACTAGAATGGAACTGGAGGGAGCCATTAAGGAAATTAATAAGCAATCTGAATTGGAAGGAACCAATAAGCTTACTAAAGAAGGAAAATCCAAACAAAAGTCTGCGGCCAAGAAGATGAAGGAACTTTCGGAAGATTTATTGTCGGCCGCTTCTGCTGGTAATGGTGGTTCTTCCACTGCGGAGGATGCGGAGATGTTAAGGCAGTTATTGGACAATTTAATTACTTTTTCTTTTAAGCAGGAGGCTTTGTATAAAAGTTTGGGTGAAACCGAATTTTCTTCTACAGTTAATAGTAGCGGTATTAAGCGCCAACAAGAATTAAGGGAATTGTTCAAACACGTAGATGATAGTTTGTTTGCATTATCCTTGAGGCAGGCGGAACTGTCCGAGTTTGTAAACGAGCAAATTACGGAGGTGTATTACAATTTGGATAAGGCCTTGGAAAGTATGGCAGAAAGCGAAATGTATCAAGGGGCATCCTATCAGAAGTATGTGTTGAACGCTTCCAATGGCTTAAGTGATTTTTTGGCCAAAGTTTTGGACAATTTACAGCAAAGTATGAATCCGAGTTCTGGCAAAGGAGAGGGAAAAGGTTTTCAATTGCCCGATATTATTATGGGGCAGGAAAAGTTGGGTGAAAAGTTGGGTAAGTTGGGCAAGAAGGGTTCTGAAGGTAATAGTTCTGGAGATGGAAAGAATGGGGATGGGGAAGATGCCAATGCTGGTAAAGGTAATGGGGAGTCCGGAGATATGGGAAAAGATGGGGCCAAGGGCAATGGTAAGGACGGTAAAGGATCCAATACTGGCCAAATGGATGGCAATGGAAGCGAGGGCGGCTCTGGTAGCAATGAATCAGGTCTTAACGAGGAAGACCTCCGGGAATTATATGATATTTATAAGGAACAACAGTTATTGCGAGATCGGTTGGAAGAGCAGTTGAAGAATCTTATAAATAACGATGATCGTAGGTTGGGGGAGAAATTGGTGAAACAGATGGAGGATTTCCAGAACGATTTATTGAGACATGGAGTTACTCAACAAGCGATTCATAAGATGAACAATATTAATCGTGAAATGTTAAAGTTAGATAATGCCTCTTTAAAGCAGGGCAAGTCTAAGGAAAGGGAGAGCAATAGGGCTATTGATTCCTTTAAAAATCCTATTCTTACTAGACCCTCAATATTAGATAATTATCGTAATGATGTGGAGATTTTAAATAGACAAGCATTACCTTTGCAGCAAAATTTTCAAAGAAAGGTTAAGGATTATTTTAAAATGGATGATTGATTTTCACTACGAGACGGATTTTAGGATTGAAGATGAAGCCAAGTTTACCGATTGGATTACTAGGATAGTGTGTTCTGAAGATCGGGCCTATAGTCAACTGGATTTTATTTTTTGTGATGACGATTATCTTTTAAAGATAAACCAGGATTATCTGGATCATGACACTTATACCGATATTATTACTTTTCAATATGGGGATAATAATGTAATAGCTGGAGATATCTTTATATCCGTTGAGCGTGTGAAGGAGAATGCCGTTGATTTTGGTGTTGATTTTGATAATGAATTAAGGAGGGTAATGGCCCATGGGCTGCTTCACCTTTTGGGATTTGGCGATAAGAGTGAAGAAGAGGTCGCGCAAATGAGGTTAAAGGAAGATGATAAAATTAAATTGTTCCACGTGGAACATTGAAAGTTATGTTTGAAAAGGAATATGATGTTATAGTGGTTGGTGCAGGTCACGCTGGTGCTGAAGCTGCTGCTGCGGCTGCTAATTTGGGCTCTAAGACTTTATTGGTTACCATGAACTTACAGACTATTGGACAAATGTCCTGTAATCCTGCTGTGGGTGGAATTGCAAAAGGGCAGATTGTTCGGGAAATAGATGCCTTGGGCGGATATAGTGGTATTATAAGTGATAAAAGTGCCATACAGTTTAAGATGCTCAATAAAAGCAAAGGCCCGGCTATGTGGAGTCCTAGGACCCAAAATGATAGAATGCGCTTTGCCGAAGAATGGCGTATGGCCTTGGAGAACACCCCTAATGTGGATTTTTATCAGGATATGGTGTCCGGTCTTTTGGTGGAAAATGGTAGTGCTGTTGGGGTGAAGACCTCCTTGGGTTTGGCTATTAGATCCAAGTCCGTTGTGCTTACCAACGGTACTTTTTTAAATGGCTTGATTCATATTGGCGACAAACAATTTGGAGGGGGAAGAGCTGGAGAAAAGGCTGCTACGGGTATTACCGAGCAGTTGGTAGATTTGGGTTTTGATAGTGGTAGGATGAAGACCGGTACTCCGCCTAGAGTGGATGGCCGTTCCTTAGATTATGCTGTGATGATTCCACAGCCTGGGGATCTGATTCCTGAGAAATTTTCTTATTCCAACACCAGATCATTGACCCATCAAAAGGATTGTTACATGACCCATACCAGTCTTTTGGTGCACGATCTGCTCAGGGAAGGTTTTGATCGTTCGCCCATGTTCAACGGACGGATTAAAAGTTTGGGGCCTAGGTATTGTCCTTCCATCGAAGATAAGATCAACAGATTTGCGGACAAGGATAGCCATCAGCTTTTTGTGGAACCCGAGGGTTGGAATACGGTAGAGGTATATGTAAATGGATTTTCTACTTCCCTGCCCGAAGACGTTCAATACAGGGCATTAAAATCAGTAAAAGGTTTTGAGAATGTGAAGTTCTTTAGGCCGGGATATGCCATTGAATACGACTATTTTCCTCCTACACAATTAAAGCATACCCTAGAGACCAAGTTGATCCAAAATCTTTATTTTGCGGGACAGATTAACGGAACTACAGGTTATGAAGAGGCGGCCTCACAGGGACTTATGGCGGGGATTAATGCACATTTAAAAATTAATGAAAAGGAGGCTTTTATACTGAATAGGGATGAGGCCTATATTGGTGTTTTGGTGGATGATCTTATTACAAAGGGTACGGAAGAGCCCTATAGGATGTTTACATCCAGGGCGGAGTATAGAACGCTTTTAAGGCAGGATAATGCCGACTTAAGGCTTACGCCCAAAAGTTACGAAATAGGATTGGCTAAAAAAGATAGATTGGAGAAGATGGAGGAAAAGGAGCGAAAGTCCAATGCTTTTGTAGAATTTTTCAGGGAAACCAGTTTCAGACCAGATGATATTAATCCTATATTGGAAAGTGTGGATTCGGCTGTAGTCAAGCAACCGGACAAGATGTTTAAAGTGTTTTCCAGACCTGAGGTGACTATGGATCATATGTTGCTATTGGAGGAGGTTTCTGCCTTTGTTGCAGCCAATAATTTGGATAGGGAAGTTTTGGAACAGGCAGAGATTCAGGTGAAGTATTCCGGTTATATTGCCAAAGAAAAGAATAACGCCGATAAGCTTCAACGACTGGAGAACATTAAAATCCCTAAAGATTTTGATTATAGTAAGCTTAAATCCCTTTCCTTTGAGGCAAGGGAAAAGTTGAAGGTAATTCAGCCTGTAACTATTTCCCAGGCGTCTAGGATCAGCGGGGTTTCTCCCAGCGATATTAGCGTATTATTGGTTTATATGGGGCGTTAAATTTGGGTTGGGACCTGAATGTTCCACGTGGAACATTGGCCTGGTTTTATTCGTTTTATAAGTATTTAAAAGCTGTCTACATGTTTATATATGAGGACAGCTTTTTGTTAGGATGAATTTTGAAAAGATTTCAATTAAAAAATGTGCTTGTGTTAAGTTGAGTGTGGAATGACTTCACAACGGTGCTTGATGTGACGATCGGTTGTATGGTCGAGCGGAATCGAGACCTAAATTCAACGGATTAGCTTTGTTATCGCCAGGGTTTTAATCTATAACCAGATAATAGAATCTTCCTGATGATTCACTTTCTTGAACTAAGGTTTTAAAGTATCTTCGTAGTTTCTGAAAACCATGATTATTCGCTTATCAATGCCATGAAAGTATATTTGAAAACCAAGGATTATACACTTACCCAAGAATCGTTTGAATTATTGCACGATCCTGTTCTGGATATGCTGATTACAGAACCACAACCTGGGAATCTTGGGAAGTATTATGAAAGTGAAGATTATATTTCCCATACGGATGCCAGAAAGTCCTTGGTGGATAAAATGTATTACACGGTAAAACGCTACAATCTGAAAAGAAAGTTGTCGTTGATTGCTTCTTATACTTCGGATAAAAGACTTTTGGATGTAGGAGCCGGTACCGGAGATTTTTTGGCCATGGCTAAGAAGTATGGCTGGGAGGTTACCGGGCTTGAACCTAATGAATTGGCCAGGCTTAAAGCAGGAGAAAAGGGTATACAGCTTTTGGAAGGTTTGGATGCTGTTCCAACCGGCCTAAAATTTGAGGTGATTACCCTTTGGCATGTATTGGAGCATATACCAGATCTTGAGGCCCAAATTTCCAAATTGGTCGAACTCCTAACTGAAAATGGAGTTTTAGTGGTGGCGGTTCCCAATTTTAAATCCTATGATGCCAAACACTATAAAGAATATTGGGCGGCTTATGACGTACCTAGACATCTATGGCATTTTTCAAAAAAGAGTATTCAAGGCATTTTTGCAAAACAGGGAATGAAACTGCTAAAGTCCAAACCTATGATTTTTGATGCCTTCTATGTCGCCCTGTTATCAGAGAAGTATAAGAACGGCAAGCAAAATTTTATCAGGGCTTTTTGGATTGGGTTGATGTCCAATATACGGGCTATGGACTCTAAAGAGTATTCTTCCTTGATTTATGTGCTAAAAAGGGTAGAATAACTCTTTTAAGCACTTCTAAGCGGGTTTTATTATACAGAACCATTGTGGCTATTAAACTCTTGGAAAACGGCGATTATGCCCGGTTTAATAGTGTCAATATTATAGTTTTTATTGATTGCATTCTTTTTTGTAATCGATTTTACCTATTTTTAATGGATGTTCTTTTTTAAGGACTGCCGATGGGATATTGAAGATTTATAATGTAATGGAAGTTGGCTATGGGGAATAATAATAATTTTTCACTTATTCTAAAAAAGCTTTTCTATTTTTGCGCAAATATAAATTCAAATAGAAAATGAAAAAATTAGTTTTGGTGCTGGTATTTATGGTAGCAATATCTTGCCAACAGGAAAAAATAGCTTTTGTGGATAATGTGAAGTTAATGAATACCTATCAAGAGAAAATGGATATCGAGGCTAGGTTTAAGACAAAAACAGAAGCTTTTGGTAAAAAGAGGGACAGTATATCCCAAGCTTTTCAAATGGAGGCCCAGGCTTTTCAAGCCAAGGCACAGAAAATGGCCCAAGCCAAAGCGCAAGAGGAGTATGGTCAGTTACAACAACGTAGTCAGTTTATTGGACAACAGTTGCAACAGGAAGAACAGCAATTGCAGATGCAGGGCCAAACGGAGATGGATAGTCTGGTATCTAGGGTAAAAAAGCAGATCAAGGCCTATGGCGAATCAAATGGCTACTCCTTTATTTTGTCCGGTGGGGACGGGGGCAGTGTACTTTACGGCAAAGAGGCACATAACGTAACAGAGGCCATCGTTAAAATTCTAAACGATAATTATAAGAAATAAAGATAGAAGATCCTCAATTAATTAAGGATATATTTAAAACCTTCGGAATGTCTTTCGAAGGTTTTTTGTTTTTAATGAATGCTGTATGTTTTTCTTGGACAATAATGTTCAAAGTGAAGGCTACAATAATCGAGATTTAAATGCTCCGACACTTGTGTCGAAATCCAATAATAAAGTTTCTTTCAATGTTTCGGGGGCCTGCCTTTGTCGGCAGACAGGCTTGCCCCGAGGTGATAATTAATTTTAAAAATAAAGGGACCAATGGTATCCTGTTAATTAGGGCATATAATTCTTTGTTGTACCCTATAGTCGGTTGCTTTCATTTATCAAGTTCAATAAGAACATTAATGGCACCATGCCGATGTAACAGGTCTTTTTACCTATACTTTTTGATTGGAAAGTCCGATATTCAATATAAATAACCGACTTATTAGTTTAATTTTGAATAAAGGGAAGATTCAACTGGATGCTTGTCGTAATGAAATTATAAGCTCATCGACTAAGTAAAAGTGTAAATGTTTAGCTAAGATTATCCAACTTTGGTATTAATGCAGGAACATTGTAAAATAGGGCGTACCGCAATTCTGATATTTGCCAATTCCTCCAAGGAAGAATTGAAATATAAGAATATACCCAAAGGCAAAATAGTGTTTGAAGGGTTAACGGAGCATGCGTTGAATACTGCCAAGAAAACAGGACTTCCTTATTTTCTACTATCGGAAAAAGAACAAAGTGGCAGTTGCTTTGGAGAAAGGTTTGTAAACGCCATTTGTTCCATTTTTGTTAAGGATTTTGATAATATCATCACTATAGGTAATGATACGCCCCAAATAAAATCCTCGGATATCATCCAAGCTTCCAGACTGGTTCAGGCGAAAAAATCTGTTTTGGGACCTTCCATGGATGGTGGATTTTATTTAATGGCGCTACATAAATCCCAATTTAATCCCAAGGCTTTTAAAAAATTACCTTGGAGGGAAAATACACTTTTCAAAAAGATAAGCGCATTAATCGAAGCGGCCAGCGCAGATATTATTCGTCTAAGAGTCTTGGCGGATTTGGATACCAAATCAGATTTAAAAAGGATTCTTAAAGGGTTGGAATATAGGCCCGAAAAGATTTTTAAGTTAATCCTTTCATTGGTGGTGCCGGTCATAAAAATAATGGTACAGGCATTTATTCCATTAAGTTTTAAATTTAAAAGCGTTTATTTTAATAAGGGTTCCCCTTCCTATTTCATCCATTATACTTTTTAAGGAATTCTCTCCAAAACACCCTTCACCTATATCCGGCATTAGTAATTGGGCAATATCCTGAAATTGGGCCGCTGACCTAATATAGGTTTTATTAAAGTGTTATGGGAATAAAACAAATTTTTAATGAGGGAAACCAATAAATCATAGGGTTTCCCATAATAACTAAATAAATAATAGATTATGGCAGATTCTTATTATGACCCGGCAGATTTACGGAAGTTTGGAAATATCACCGAATGGAGCGAAGAACTGGGAAATAAATTTTTTGATTACTATGGAAAGGTATTTGAGGAAGGAGCCCTTAGTGCCAGGGAAAAATCTTTGATCGCTTTAGCTGTGGCCCATGTAGTTAAATGTCCCTATTGTATTGATGCCTATACCAAAGACGGTCTGCAAAAAGGAATAACCAAGGAAGAGATGATGGAGGCGGTACATGCAGGGGCCGCTATTGAAAGCGGTGCTACCTTGGTTCATGGAGTTCAAATGATGAACAAATACAATAAACTATCCATGTAAAATAAGTGGCTATGCCAAGATTCCAATAAGCTAAATTTAAGCAAGAATTTTGCAGTTGATTGCGCTTAAGGACGGGCGGCTATGTCATTATTTGGAATATTAAACCACTAAAATTATTGTATACCTAAAAAGAATGGCAACAAAATCTTTAAAGGCAAGGCATAATGCCCTTGTCATGGATAATAAACAATTGGAAATCCTTGAAGGCGGCATTTTTGAAAATGGCGAATTGCCTTATTTTAAGGATAAGATTGCCCAAATAGGGCAGTTTCCGTTACGCCCGAAAAAATTGGAAATTCTGCAGATCAATGTTGGTTATATGTGCAATCAGGTTTGCGAACATTGCCATGTGGATGCCGGACCGGATAGAAAGGAAATAATGACCCGGGAAACTATGGAACAATGTCTGGAGGTAATCCGCAATACGGACGCCCATACTTTGGATCTAACAGGGGGTGCCCCGGAGATGAACCCAAATTTCAGGTGGTTTGTGGAAGAGGCGGCCAAAGCCGGAGTAAACGATTTTATAGTGCGTTCCAACTTGACCATTATAAGGGCCAATAAGAAATACCATGATCTTCCGGAGTTTTTTAAAAAATACAATATCCATGTTATTTCGTCCATGCCCCATTATACGCGTGGAAAAACGGATAAACAACGGGGGGAAGGAGTATTCGACAAGTCGATCAAAGCCCTTCAGGAATTGAATGCCGTTGGATACGGGATGCCTGACAGTTCGTTGAGATTGGATCTGGTCTATAATCCGTCCGGAGCTTTTTTACCTGGGGATCAATCTGCGCTGGAACGCGATTTTAAAAAGGCTTTGATGGAGGATTTTGAAATTCGGTTCCATAATCTCTTCGCTATAACAAATCTTCCCATAGCGCGCTTTTTGGATTATTTGAGGGCTTCCGGGAATTATGAGGATTATATGTATTCCTTAGTGGAGGCCTATAATCCTTCTGCCGTAGGGAATGTTATGTGTACCAATACTATTTCCGTGAGCTGGGACGGATGGTTGTACGATTGCGATTTCAATCAGATGCTGGGCCTTAAAGTGGCAAGTAAGATTAAACATATTAAAGACTACAATGAAGATATTCTTACCAATAGGAATATCATTGTTTCACAGCATTGCTATGGTTGTACGGCAGGGGCGGGGAGTAGTTGTCAGGGAGTCGTTACCTAATACGGTATTTTTGTTTTTATATACAAGGACGGTACTCCGTAATTCGCCCTGGAAAGGACCAATGGGTTTGTTAAAGGTCAAATAGGGGTTCAATTATAGTTTTTCAGTGCGTTTTATCGATTTAAACTAATTTTTAACGCCTATTTTTAAATAAAAGTCCATAATTGGAGTTAGGGTAACAGACTTAAAGGTCTGTTTTGCCGAAAACCAAATCTTATGGAAAAACAATTGAAGCGCATGGCTACCATGCAACGTATACAAACCACGGGCTTGGAGCTATTTTACCAAAAGGGCTATTTTAATACCAGTATAGATGATATTTTAAAGGAGCTCTCCCTTTCCAAAGGGGCCTTTTACTACCATTTTCAATCCAAGGAGGAGTATTTTATAAGTATTGTCCAGAATTTGCTTTTCAGAAAGGTCTATAGTAGTTTAATAGAGCCTATAGAAGGTCAGGAAGATCCCTTAAACAAGATTGTGGCCTGTTTTGATGACGCTCTGGAAACAGCTGAGCATAATTTTCTGGATTACGGATTCGTTTTGAGTAATTTCATTACCGAATTCAACGGTAAGAATCCTGATATAATGAATTACCTTCAGGATATTCTGAAGGTGTGGGAAGTTAATTTGGTAACGGCCCTACAAAAAGGAAAATCGGACGGATATGTAAATAGGCATATCGATAGTGAAGCCGTGGCCACCTATCTTATTTCATCCTATATCGGTATACGGACTTTAATGGTTGAGGGCAATAGTAAGATGTTGCGGTACAAATATATACAACAGCTTCGTCAATATTTCAAATTAATAGAGTACAAGGAACCGGCATAGTTTATAGTTTTTAGGATTAGGATTGCCCGTTGCTTAAATAGCTATATGTGCGACTTCTCGTCGCTCATGCTTCGCTCTGTCGAAGTAACTGCTACGGTCCTTTCGAGACCCAAGAAATTTTATTTTTCAAGTGGATAAAATGACATTATTTTAAAAATTTGATTTTGGGGTAAATATCAAATATGATACAGGTAGAGAGAGACAGTTAAAGGTATGGGTTATAAACTAAAGGTTTCCAGATCGTCATTTCGAATGCATATGAGAAATCGCACATCCAGCTCCCGGCCAGTATGTGTGACTTCTCGTCGTCCCGAAAAGGGACTCTGTCGAAGTGACTATTGTTGCCAATTCATATCATTCATATTGAGACTATTAATAAAGACGTCAATGGTAACGCAGTGAGAAACCGAAGGTTCACGAATACCCCTAGAATAAATATAGACGAGCTAAATCTCACTTGTGGCTCCATTCATTTAGGATAGCATTGCCCTGCTGTACAAGGTCTCCCGACGAACTATTGTGATAGTTTATTGTTTAAGATTTCCTCAATTTTGGAAAGAATATCTTCCGGAGCAATGGTTCGCATTGCATTTTCGTACCCAGGGGGGTATTTGTTTCCATAGACCGAGCTTGGGATCAAAGGAAATTGATCCCTATCCGCCAGCAATGCATTTTGGGGATCTTGTTTAAAGGGATAGAAGCCTGCATAGGGATGTGTAACACCCCACAAAGTTAGGGTAGGGATTCCGAATAATGCCGCCAAATGGGCATTGCCACTATCCATGGCCAACATGAGATGTAATTGGGAAATTAAGGCCAATTCTTCCTTGAAGGGTAATTTGCCCACCAGATTGATACTGTTTTGGAAGTTGCCTGCCCATTTATCCAGGAGGTCTTTTTCCCTTTCCCCTCCACCAAAGAGTAAAATTCTGTAACCATTGGTTTCGTTAAGGGCATGGACTACCTTCTCCATGAGGTCCAAAGGATACATTTTGCCTTCAAAGGCTGCAAAAGGAGCAATACCTATCCATTTTTGTTCTTTGCCATTAACCAATTCCCTGGTGGAAGGGGTTATGATCCTTTTAGGTAGCGGATTTGCCTTTTCCATATCTATAGCTATGCCCAGTTTTCCAAAAACGTCCGCATAGCGTTGATGGGTAGTGGTTAAAGGTTTAAACACTTTATGGGTCGGGGAGGTCAATGCCCTTTTCCCTGCCCTGCCCTTATCCACTTGTACGAACGGAACAGATCCCAGCTTAAAATACTGTTTAAGGAGGTTGCTGCGCAGCACATTATGCAGGTCGGCAACCATATCCAAATGTAAACTTTTAAGTTCTTTATAGAGCTTCCAAAGACCTAATATGCCTTTGTGTTTCCCCTTTACTTCCGCCTCATAAACAGTTACATTTTTGAGCTCAGAAAAAAGGGGGGCAAAAAACGCCTTGGTTAGTATGGTCACTTTAATGTTGGGATATTGTTCCAATAAGGCCGATATAACGGGAACGGTCATGGCTACGTCCCCCATGGCAGATAATCTAATGATTAAAATATGTTTTCCTGCCCCGCTGGATAAAGTAGGTTTTAAAATCCCATTTCCAATGGTATCGGTAGTGGAAATAGTAGCTTTGGGCGCTCTTTTCATCTGCTAATATTATTCTAAATTTCGGTCAGATGCCACATCCTGAACAATCAACCTCCTGAGTGTGGATGCGGTTCCCGGGGTGTTTTCTTTATAATTTCATTGATTCCGTAAATAAGGGGAGGCAAACTAGTGCCTTATGGGGCCTTGCGGAGAACAGGGTTTAGTTCATTATCATTGTACATTTTCATCTGTTTGTACACTTTCATGTATTTTTTCCCAGATTCAATATCCTCCAATAATTGATCTATGGCAGCACTTAGGTCTTTCTTTTGTTCCAATAGCACATCCAGTTTATTTTGGCATTTTAGTTGATGTTCTTGGGAGGCGTCCCCTCTAGTTACCTCTTCTTCCATATGATATATTTTAAGGGCCAAAATAGACAATCGGTCTATGGCCCAGGCCGGACTTTCCGTATTTATGGTCGCATCCTTATTTTTTTCCACAGTTTGGTATTTATCCAGAAAATAACTGTCAATAAATTCTACCAAATCTGTTCTATCCTGATTACTGGCATCAATCTGTCTTTTTAACTGTAACGCGGCCACAGGCTCAATATTGGGGTCCCGTATAATGTCCTCATAATGCCATTGCACCGTGTCTATCCAATTTTTGCGATATAGGAGATGGGAAATATCGCTTTTGGGGTAGGGGTTGTTAAACACTTGGGATACATCATCTAAAAGATGATATTTTTTGATGCTTTCTTCAAATATTTTATAGGCAAAATCACTGAACATAATGACAATATTTAGGGTAAAGATACCGTTTATTTAAAAAACGGGATTTATTTATTTAATGGTACTTGGATTGATGTTCCTTAACTTGAGCATTCATTCAGGAAGTTCATGGTTAGTTTCCGTTTGGCAAAGGCCGTTATTAAAGACGGATATGGCATTTTACTTCATTAGGACATTGGTCAGAAATACGATAAAGGGAACTATAACGGAAACCATTAACACAATTTCCCGCACACTGGCCTTTTTAATGGATTGGATATAGGTGGTGATAAAAACTACTGCTGGGAAAAAAGTAATTAGAATAGGGTGGGTTTCCGGAGTGGATTTTAGCACCTTCACCAGCAATCCTATTAAAAAGAGCAGGATTATGAGGCGCATGGTTACTATTTTTCCTACCCCTACGCTGCCCAATTTTAAAAAGGTCAAAAAACTGCATAGCAATACTGTGGATACATAAAGAAATAAAAGGGTACTGTTGCTCCAATCATAGAAATAGACCGCATTGAACTGAAAATCGAAATAATAATGGTTCCACAGGAATTCCATATTATTGCCCAAAGCCAGAACCGCCAACGTCATTAGCACCATAGCAATTATAGCAGCGAATGGGACCAACCAGTTTTTAATATTTTTTGGTTCATAAAGGTAAATGGCAACAATGACCACCATTAGGTACAATATGGCCCAGTCATAGAACAAACTGGCTATCATTATCCAAAAAGTGGCATCGAAAATTTTTGATTTAAGGTTTTTGAGACTACGGAAACTTAGGATCCTGCGTATGGCCAGCAATAAAAAAAAACTACAGAAAATAGCATTGGCATCTATCAGCACTTCCGGAAAAAGTACAATTAACAGGGTATAAAATAGGATGGCCAAGGAATTGCCCGCGGTAACCTTATTTCTTAGGGCAATAAAATTGACCACGAAAATGCTGAAGGACAAGATTCCCAGAATTGCTGTTTGTCCCAATAATTGCTCAGGTGAATACGATTTTTGAAATACAAAAAAATGGACAAACCAATAGAAAATAAATAGGAATACCAGTAGTATGATATAATTTATTGGTTTTGTTCTTCCAAAAATGCTTGAAATCATCCTAGGTTTTTATATTTTTGCAAGGTAAATATAATTAAGATGGATTCATTTTTTTACGGTATAGAGGATTTATTTGTAAATGTACTTTTTGCACCATTGGACGCGTTACGTGCCATGGAGAATTGGTGGGCAGCAAACACCTTAAACTGGATTTTTATGCTTATCGGTACCGCCGCCTTTGTATATTGGATGTTGGAGTTGAAAAAGTATAATGACAAGGGCGAGGAAAATAAGGACGCTACCGCACACTCTTACCTATAATCGTATTTTTGGTTTTCGATTCAAATAAGGCTTATTTGGACCAAGTCCGATTCTTGGATCTCTTTTAAAAATCAAAATAATCCAGAATATAAAAGGGATAGTGTTTGCTATCCCTTTTATATTCTGTTCCAATGTTTATCCCTTATAATATGGGTTTGATATAAGCTTCCTGCCTTTAAATAGATCAACCTGTTAATTTTATAAGCATTGTCATTTCGACAGAGCTAGGGGCAAGCGACGAGAAATCTTCGGTTTCTTCCCATTCTTCATTCGGAACTACAACAGTTCCCATCACTAGAATTCAACTAACTGATTAATAGTAGTTATAGTCTTTCCTAAACGATTTATATATACTATGTAGTTAGCTCTCATTTCAAAAAACACGTGTTGTTAAATTAAATAGGAACACGTAATTTTGTCTTAAAGAAAATAGTTATGAATACCAAATTGACTTTGACAATAGAAAAAGAGGTTATAGAAATTGCAAAGGAATATGCAAAGGAAAAAGGACAGAGTCTTTCTGAAATGGTTGAAAACTATTTCAAGTTTGTAACCGTAAAAAGAATGGGGCTAAAAGAAAAGCAGCTCTCTCCCAGGGTTAGAAAACTGAGGGGAATTATCAAAATAGATGATGAGATTAACTACAAACAAATTCTGACCGAGGAACTTTCAAAAAAATATGGAGTATAAACTTTTTGTGGATTCTGACGTAGTTATCGATTTTTTTACCGATCGTGAACCCCACGCAAATCCTGCAAGTGAAATTTTTGAGCTCAATGAGCAGGGGAATGTGAAATTGTATTTGTCAGCTGTGAGTATCAATAATATCTACTATATCACAAGAAGATTTTTAGGTCACAAAAAAACGCTCGAAGTCGTTGAGACGCTTACCGAAATGACGGAAATTGTCGGTACGACAAAAAAGGAAATCATCCAGGCATTAAAGAATGATTTTACGGACTATGAGGGTTCCGTTCAATATTCCTCTGCACTGACGATTAAAGACCTGGATGTAATAATTACCCGGAACATAAAAGATTACAGAAACTCTTCGATTGCAGTTATGACACCGTTGAATTTTCTGAAAATGAAAGAAAAAAACGAGAGCTAATAACTAAGTCTTCGTGTGGTCGGTTCGGCCAATAGGAACAGAAGGGGTTAATTTGGGTTCAATACCTTGATAAGGACCGAATGACAATAAACTGTCTTACTACTCATTCACTAACCGGTAAGTGCCTTGAAACGGAGCTATTTTAGCCCGCCAAAAAGGGGTGGATCCAGGCTGTTTTTCCCTATTTGCATATACGGCCTAACTATGGAGTATCTATGGAGTATCTATGGAGTATCTATGGAGTATCTATGGAGTTTGAAATAAAAAGGGATGGCAAGTGCCATCCCTTTTTTGGTTCTCTTACAAAATCCATCGTTTGTTCTTTCTAAAGATCAAATCCCAGGTCCTTGCGATAGTACATTTTATCGAATTGTAGTTTTTCCATGTTTTTATAGGATTTTTTAAGCGCTTCCTTATAGTTGGGACCATAAGCGGTAACCGCCAAAACCCTGCCCCCATTGGTCAGCACCCTGCCATCTTTTAATTCGGTTCCGGCGTGGAATACCACGGCATCCTCTATATGTTCAAAACCTGTTATTTCCATACCTTTCCCATATGCTTCCGGATATCCTCCGGATACGGCCATTACGGTGGTAGCGGCGCGCTCATCTATTTCCAGGTCCATACTGTCCAAACTTTGGTTGGCAACGGCTTCAAAAACTTCTACCAGATCATTCTTAATCCTAGGAATGACTACCTCGGTTTCCGGATCGCCCATTCGTACGTTGTATTCAATTACTTTTGGTTCGTCCCCTACTTTTATCAAACCAATAAATACAAATCCCTTATAAGGCAGGTTATCCAATTTAAAGCCCTCTACGGTAGGCTTTACGATTCGCTCAAGCACTTTGTCCATAAACACTTTATCTGCGAAAGGAACGGGGGAAATGGCCCCCATGCCCCCTGTATTCAGTCCGGTATCACCTTCGCCAATTCTTTTATAATCTTTTGCAGTTGGCAGGACCTTAAAACCTTTTCCATCGGTAAGTACAAAACAGCTAAGTTCAATTCCGTCCAAAAATTCCTCTATAACCACAGTTGTACTGGCAGCCCCAAATTTGGAATCGACCAACATGGTTTTGAGTTCGTCCTTGGCCTCCTGCAATTCATTTAGGATCAATACCCCTTTTCCTGCCGCAAGTCCGTCCGCTTTTAGTACATAAGGGGGTTTTAGGGTTTCCAAAAAAGCATAGCCCTTTTCCAAGGTTTTGGCCGTAAAACTTTCATAGGCTGCGGTAGGGATGTGGTGCCGCATCATAAACTCTTTGGCAAACTGTTTGCTTCCTTCCAGGGTGGCTGCGGCCTTTTGCGGTCCTATAACGGGAATATGCTTTATATCCCCATCTTTTAGGAAAAAATCGTGAACTCCGTTCACCAAGGGGTCCTCAGGTCCAACTATGACCATCTGGATGTTTTCGGAAAGCACATAGTTCTTAATGGCCTCAAAATCGTTGACCCCAATGGGGATATTTTTGGCAATGACGGCCGTTCCTGCATTTCCGGGAGCCACATAAAGATTTTTAAGTTTTGGACTTTGTTTTAATTTCCAGGCTAAGGTATGTTCGCGCCCTCCGGCACCAAGGATAAGGATATTCATTCTTAAAAATTTTTCCCAAAAATACGGCTTAAATGGAAAATGTACCTACTTGGGCTAAAATATATCTGTTGTGGTTTTTTCTTGCTGGAAGTTTTATAGCAATAAGGAAAAGGCATTAAGCGGTATACTATGATCAAAAACCACCAGGCATTAGCCATTGTCCAAAAGGTTAAAGCCAAGAAAATTGCAGGTGAATATTGAATACTGGAGCTTATGCCCGCTGGTGACTGCCACTGTCCACATTATTTTCTAGATTTAAAAATCAATGGGTTCGAAAGCGTATGGATTAGTAGTATAATGGCTTCTATAACAACCGAACGATATAAAAGGAAGCGGAATATAATTAAAATGATTGTATATTTGATAGTATCAAATGATATTATTAAGATGAATCCTCCCTACGAAATAACCCCTGAAATTTTAAAATCAATAACCTCAATTTCAGAAAAGATCGGGGAAGTAAATGCAACTTTTTTAAACAGGCCACCGCTCTTCGAAGTCTATGACTTCGAAGCATATAATAGTAAAAGAGTGATACCAATAAGCTACATTTTAGAAATAAAGTGCCGCTTTTTGTTTCAATGAGATCACAACTATCCGAAAGTTTGACAAAAGACCGCTTCGCTTTTAGAACCAAGAACACAGACTTTGTTGATTTTCAATCGACTAACGTTTCGTTCCTTGATGGCTCTGCCTCGGGGTTTCCGATTATACCTCCCCTTGGGGGAGGTCGGAATTGCGTTTTCGCAATTCCGGGCGGGGCAAATACAAAATTTCGGTTTTTGGCCCTAAGGTCAAAATGATACCGATATCTATCGGTACGGCGGAATACCCCGATGGCTCTGCCTTGGGGATAGTCGGTTTCAAGAAATTTTTTATTTAAAACCGAACTTTTTGCAAAAAAGATAAATTCGAAAAAAAAAAGATGACGCAACAAAAGAGGAACGCCTGGAGTTCTGATTTTCAGGAATTTATTTTCTATATTCTAGCAGTGCAACGGTCTATTTTCTAAAGTTTAGGATGCTTATGCAATGAGATAAGGACGCGAGGTTTTAAACTTCGCATAGCGTGGGGAGCCCTATTGTGTTATTTTTCAGGCACTTGTTGTTAAAAACCACAATCGGATAGAATCAGATACAAATTGGATATGTCCAAAAGAATAATTATATATTTGTAATTGGATAAAATTGGATACAAAATGGATATATCTAAAAAAATAGCCTTTCAGCCTAGCATATTTCAGGACATTATACAAAAGTCAGGTATAGTGGACACCTTTAAAGGTGGCTGGAACCTTATAGAGAACAAAAAGAAGCGTTATTTAAAAGAACTACGTGATATTGCCGCTATTGAGAGTATAGGTTCATCAACTAGAATAGAAGGCGCCACCCTGACCGATGAAGAAGTAAAACAATTGCTTAAATCGGTTCAGATAAACAAATTGGATAAACGTGAAGAACAAGAGGTTGTGGGCTATTATGAAGCTTTGGAGCTAATATTGGCACATTATGAAGATATGGACCTTTCAGAACGTTACCTACACCAATTACATGCTGTACTTTTAAAATACAGCAGTAAGGACCAACGCCATAAAGGGCAGTACAAGAACCTGTCCAACCGGGTAGTGGCCAATTATCCGGGCGGTGAACAAAAAGTCATATTCAGGACTACCGAGCTACATTTGACCGCAGGAGAAATGCATGATTTAATTGCATGGACGAATACACAATTGGAAGAAAAAAAGCTCCATCCAATATTGATAACATCCGTTTTCGTTTATGAGTTTCTGTCAATCCACCCCTATCAGGATGGTAACGGCAGGCTATCGCGATTGTTGACTACATTTCTATTGCTTAAACAGAATTATAATTTCGTGGAATATGTATCTTTTGAACATGTTATTGAAAGTAGAAAGGAGATGTACTACCGTGTACTTATGGAAACCCAAAAGCACAGAGACTCTGACGAAGAAATACTGGACCGCTGGGTGGTTTTCTTTTTGGATTGTATTATTGAGCTCACAGAGAAGTTAAAATCCAAATACGAGACTTATAATAGCTTAAAAAGCAGTACCAACGACAGGCAAAAACAAGTATTGGATTATATCAATAAAAATAAGACTATTCAAATAAAGGATTTGGAAAAGGGTTTGTCCGGTTACTCAAGAAATACACTCAAGAAAGATTTACAGTATTTGGTTCAGGAAGGTTTTATATTAACAACCGGTTCAGGTCGCGGTGCACGTTACCATGCTAAAGAGTAAATGGATACTTCGGTTCGTTTTGTGCCACTTTGAAAGATCAAGTAACAATCACCTTGTTGCTTAAAAACAAGCGATATGGTCGTTCTTCGAAGTCTGTGACTTCGAAGCATATAATAGTAAAAGAGTGATACCAATAAGCTACATTTTAGAAATAAAGTGCCGCTTTTTGTTTCAATGAGATCACAACTATCCGAAAGTTTGACAAAAGACCGCTTCGCTTTTAGAACCAAGAACACAGACTTTGTTGATTTTCAATCGACCAACGTTTCGCTCCTTTAATAAAACCGAACTTTTTGCAAAAAAGATAAATTCGAAAAAAAAGATGACGCAACAAAAGAGGAACGCCTGGAGTTCTGATTTTCAGGAATTTATTTTCTATATTCTAGCAGTGCAACGGTCTATTTTCTAAAGTTTTGGATGCTTATGCTATGAGATAAGGAAGCGAAGTTTTAAACTTCGCATAGCGTTGGTGGATGTAGTTTAGTGGGAGATTAATCGATAAAATTAACATTTCTAAAATTCAGCATTCCGTTCTCCGGGGTATTAATATCGTTCTCTCCATCGTAAATAACCTGAGTGGAAACCACATCATTGCCTGCAATTTTTCGGATATAATCCAGGGTTTTTACAAAACTTTTGGTAAAGGCTTTTGCCGATTTTATTTCATAGGCATACAGTTGTGTCCCTTTTTCCTCTATCAAATCAACTTCATTCTGCGATTTGTCACGATAGAAATATAAGTTGGGCAATTTACCCTGGTTATAGCGGTTTTTCAAAAATTCCAATATCACCATATTTTCAAATAGATTGCCCCGTAGCGGATGTGTTGCCAATTGTTGTTCATTCTCGATTCCCAGCAGAAAGCAGGCTAAACCTGTATCGCAAAAATAAATTTTAGGCGATTTGACCAAACGTTTTCCTATGTTTCTGAAAAAAGGCGGTAGTCTGAATAAAACATAAGAGGCTTCCAGGACACTGAACCACTCCTGAATGGTGGGTACCGAAACCCCTATTTCGTTCGACAATGATGAGGCGTTGAACTCTGCGCCCGACCTTCCTGCACATAATTTCATGAATGTTTGAAAACGGGTAATGTCTTTTATATTTAAAAGTTGACGCACATCGCGTTCTATGTAAGTGTTGTAATAATTACGGCTTACATCCTGTGCCGGTATGTTTTTTGCCCACACCGCAGGATAACCACCGTTTAGTATCAGCATATCGGTATTTTCATTAATTTTTAAGCCAATTTCTTTTAATGAGAGCGGCAATAAAGTTAAGATGGCTGCCCTGCCCGCCAATGATTGAGTAATGCCTTGCAATAATGAAAAATTACTACTACCTGTTAGTACAAATTTTGCCTCTTCATTTTCATCCACGATTACCTGAATATAGGAAAACAACTCTGGCAGATGTTGTGCCTCATCAATAATTAATCCCATAGTGTATTGTTCCAGAAATGCTTTTGGTGCAGCCAAAATCTGTTCTCTCGTACTGGGGTTTTCGAGATTTACATAATGATAATCCGGAAACTGATATTTACATAAAGACGTTTTTCCCGACTGCCTTGGCCCGGTTACCACAACGACGGCATACAGACCGGACAACCTAATCAATTCGTGGTGTAACAGTCTCTCTAAAAAAAAATTTTGTTTGGACATTTTTAAAGTTGTACTTTAAATTTGTCCAAAAATAAGGCTTACTTATAACTTATCAAATTTTTTTTTTTGCTTGATAAACCGTTCTTCGAAGTCTGTGACTTCGAAGCATATAATAGTAAAAGAGCGATACCAATAAGCTACATTTTAGAAATAAAGTGCCGCTTTTTGTTTCAATGAGATCACAACTATCCGAAAGTTTGACAAAAGACCGCTTCGCTTTTAGAACCAAGAACACAGACTTTGTTGATTTTCAATCGACTAAGGTTTCGTTCCTTTAATAAAACCAAACTTTTTGCAAAAAAGATAAATTCGAAAAAAAAAGATGACGCAACAAAAGAGGAACGCCTGGAGTTCTGATTTTCAGGAATCTATATTCTAGCAGTGCAACGGTCTATTTTCTAAAGTTTTGGATGCTTATGCTATGAGATAAGGAAGCGAAGTTTAAAACTTCGCATAGCGTGGGGGCAAAAGACGGAAGGGGTTCTTTTTTTCAACAATTTTTCCCAATACTGACATTTCAATACTCAATACTTCATTTTTACTTGGCCGAGAAATCCCTATGTTCTTTTTTCTGAAGCTCTTCCGGGGACAGGGATTTAAAATACTCGTAGACTTTTTTGAGTCCTTCCGCCCTGCTTACTTTGGGCTCCCAACCCAATATTTCCTTGGCCCTGCCAATATCGGGCTCGCGTTGCATGGGATCGTCCTGGGGCAGGGGTCTATATATTATTTTCTGGTCCGTTCCGGTAAGTTTGATAATTTCCTCGGCAAACTCCTTGATGGTAGTTTCATGGGGATTGCCAATATTAATGGGATCGGTATAATCGCTCATCAATAAGCGGTAGATGCCCTCTACCTGATCGTCTATATAGCAAAAGGATCGGGTTTGTGAACCATCGCCGAAAACAGTTAGATCTTCACCCCTTAACGCCTGTCCCATAAAGGCAGGAACTACCCTTCCGTCGTTCAATCTCATTCTGGACCCATAGGTGTTGAAAATACGGACAATGCGGGTATCCACACCGTGAAAACGATGGTAGGCCATGGTAATGGATTCCATAAACCGTTTTGCTTCGTCATAAACCCCACGGGGTCCGATCGGACTAACGTTGCCATAATAATCCTCGTTTTGGGGATGTACCAGGGGATCCCCGTAAACCTCCGAAGTGGAGGCTACCAATATCCTGGCCTTTTTTTCTTTGGCGAGGCCCAGTAGGTTTAGGGTACCCAGGGAACCTACCTTTAGGGTCTCAATGGGGATCTTTAAGTAATCTATGGGACTTGCCGGGGAGGCAAAATGCAGGATATAGTCCAGCTTCCCGGGAATATGTACAAATTTGGAAACATCGTGGTGTTGAAACTCAAATTGTTCCAAGGGAAAAAGATGTTCAATATTCTTAAGGTCACCGGTAATCAGGTTATCCATGGCAATAACGTAATACCCTTCCTTTATAAAGCGATCGCATAAATGCGATCCCAAAAATCCGGCTGCCCCGGTGATAAGTACTTTTTTCATTGATTTTATTTTATACCCCTCTCGAAAACAGGACCGTGGTAACGGTTTTAAAAATGATTCTTAGGTCTAAGGTAACCGATTTATTTTTGATGTAGTAAAGATCGTATTCCAGCTTTTTTATGGAATCTTCTAAATTTTCACCGTATTTGTATTTTACTTGTGCCCAACCTGTAATACCCGGCTTTATTAGGTGTCTAATATTATAAAAAGGTGTAATCTCACTGAGTTGCTTTACAAATATCTTTCTTTCAGGTCTTGGACCAATAAATTGCATATCTCCGTTAATTACGGAAATTATTTGAGGAAGTTCATCTATTCGGAATAATCGTAATATTCTACCAAAGGGAGTAATTCTCGTATCGTTTTTAGTAGCCATTTTTGCCCCTGATTTTTCGGCATCCACCACCATGGAGCGAAATTTATATATATTAAACTCTTTACCATGTTGTCCAACTCTTTTTTGGGTATAAAAGAGAGGGCCCCGGTTGAAGAATAGATTTAATATAAACACGAACGGAGTGACCAAAGCAAATATAATTCCAATAAAAAAGGCAAGTGAAAAATTAACCAAGAAATTAAATATTTTGATTAAATATCTTATTTTTTTATTCTTAAACTGAAGTATTTCATAAAAACTATCGTTATGCGATTTTATAGGTAATGCTTCATAGGTGTTTTCATAAAAGGAGGTATAAGAAATAACCTCTTTACCCCTTAGCATGGATCTAAGAATTATATTTTCCAATTCTTTCGGTAAATTATTATAGCTTTTGGTGTTGATGATCCAGGTGTCTATTTTTTCGGCCGCGGTTAAAAAGTATTTTTTATTTATTAAGGAGTTTTGATCAATTGAAAATGTAAGCTTCACTTTGTAAAAGGTTTCCATATCGATTCCATTGATCGCAGCCATATCTTCACGCAAACTATCAAATGTGCCATCTTCATAGATATATATTACGTTTTTGGTAACTGGGATAATTTTAAAAACATTACTAAAAAAAAGACGCCATAGACCAATTTCTACAGGGGTCAACAATAGAAATATCAATAGAGGTCTTCTCCAAAAGCTGATATCGAAAAAAATAATACAGGACAGGAAAACAACAAATACGTATAAACTGGAAATATATACGGATTGTGGCAGGAAATAACGCCGCTTGGATACTTTTTCCAAATTGTAAAAGTCCAGGATGTAGGCCAAGACCAAATAAGAGATTATGCCTGTAGCAAATACATTAAACTTTAGTTTTAAAGAAATATACTTTTCATCAATTGCGTAGTTCACCAATAAATTTAAGGAAGCCAATATGATTAGGGTATCCCCCACTAGGAGAATGAATTTTCTTTCAACAGAGTTTAATATTGAAGGTCTTGGCATTTGGGTTAAATATCATTTAAGGAAGTCAAAGATAGTTTTTCATTTTGAAAAAGTTTTAAAGCGAAGGTTTCTAAAGTA
This sequence comes from Flavobacteriaceae bacterium, assembly GCA_041392165.1. Taxonomy (GTDB): domain Bacteria; phylum Bacteroidota; class Bacteroidia; order Flavobacteriales; family Flavobacteriaceae; genus Arenibacter. The sequence continues at coordinate 370,274 of JAWKMN010000001.1, read as the reverse complement.
TTTTACAAGCACAAAATATCGATTGGGAAGATTTAATTATTTAAAAACACCTCCGAAATATACTTCTGTGCCAGTTTATCATATGTAAAGTTTTTTATAAGATAATCTTTTCCTGAATTTCCTAATATACTCAATTCCCTTTTGTCCATTTGGCTAATGGAAACAATTGATTTTTTAATTGCATCGATATTTTCTGCAGGGATTACAAATCCACATTTGCCTGTAGCAACAGGGTTGTCCAAAAATTCCCCGGATAATAAAATAGGCCTACTGGCATTCATATAATCAAAAATTTTCTGAGGAGAAATACCGTAATCAAATAATTTGACCTTATTCAGCCCTATGTAAAGTAAATCGCACCTCTGTAAAAAAGGAAATACTTGGGATTTAGGGACCTTGTCTAAGAAGATGACCCTTTTTGTAATATCCATTTCCATAAGATTTTGACGTTCATTACCAAATCCTAAAATACAAACACATACGTTATCTGGAATATCTTGCATTGCATGGACTAAATAATGCAATGAATTTGCCTTTCCCAAGGTTCCTGCATATCCAACGATAAATTTGTTTTTAGGAATATTGTTGTCCAAATATTGGTTAATCTTTTCCGTTCTGTTGGATGTTTCCAAATGGTACCCATTGGAAATCCAACTATATTCAAATTTGCTATGCCCTAAAACATTTTTGATATGTTTATTGGCATTTACAAGAACGGATACAATATGGTCCGCACGACTGTAACCCAATTTTTCCACCCAGGCCAAGAATCGGACAAAAACATTCTTTTCCGAATAGCCTCCCAATTCCACGATTGTCATTGGCCATATATCCCTGATCTCCATAATAAACTTGGCATCCGGGTACTTTTTTCTGAAATAATAAATTACGTTCAAAACGGGCAACAATGACATAGAAGAAACAATGATATAATCTGGTTTGGGTAGCTTTTTTTTAGGAATAAAGAAAAGGAGTCCACAAAAAATAAGCCAGCTGAGAATTCTATGTATTCCTTTACTATGGACAAACCTATTGCCTTTTATTACCAAGGTCCTTACCTCATTATCAAAAATCTTAAAAAATCCCTTAAAGCGAATATCCTTGCTAGGGACATGGGAAAAGGAAGATGTTATTAGAGTGGTATCAAATCCTTTTTTCTCAAATTCTTTGGCCAAGTAATAATGGCGATAGCCATCACCGTTTAATTCGGGGGTGGTAAGATATTGGTTAATAATCCAAATGTTCTTTGACATAGCCGCTTGTGATTTGATATTAAGCAGATTTTCTATTCCTCCCAGGAGGGATAGTCAACAAGTTTCTTTACAATTATCTCCCCGGAATTACCACTTCCATACAATTCTTTACTGAAATCGATATCGGCTTTTTTAAAGACATTAAATGCCTCGATGATCCGATCTTTAAAATGTCCTGTCAAAATATTCACCCCACTCCGGACCAATTCTACCCATTCTGTTTCGTCCCTTACAGTAATACAAGGTTTCTTAAAGAAATAAGCTTCTTTTTGTAATCCGCCACTATCGGTTATTACCAATTGACAGTTAGACAACAACCATATCATTTCAAAATAGCCAACGGGTTCCAGTATTTGAATGTTTTTAGCTGGAACAATGCTGAATTCCTTTAATTTTTTTATTGTCCTTGGATGAAGTGGCAATACTACTTTCTGCTTTTTGGCAATCTCTTCTAAAGCCTCAAAAATAGAGGTTAGCTTTGCCGGATCATCTGTGTTTTCTTGACGATGTATGGTCGATAGCACAAAGTTATCTGTTTGTTCAAATTCTTTTGGTCTTGTAGCCTTATCTACATAGAAGAGTACTGCATCATACATTACGTCACCACATTGAATCTTTTTGGATTTAATATTGGCATACCCTTCGTTTATTAGGTTTTCCTTGGCAGTTTGCGTAGGACAAAATAGGATATCACTAATTCTATCGGTAAGTATTCTGTTGACCTCTTCCGGCATCATCATATTAAATGATCGTAGCCCGGCCTCTACATGCGCTACCTTAATATGTAGCTTTTTGGCTGCTAAAGCTCCTGCAATGGTGGAATTTGTATCTCCATAGACTAAGACCCAATCCGGTCTCTCTTTTACAAGCACGGCCTCAATCTTTTCCAACATCTTCCCTGTCATCGCGCCGTGGGTAAGACTATTTACTTCTAGGTTATAATGGGGCTTGGGAATCCTCATCTGATCGAAAAATATGGAGCTCATATTTTCATCAAAATGTTGCCCAGTATGTATTATTTGTTCTACTATTTCTTGATCCTTATTTTTTTTATTGTATTCCTTTATAGCCCTACTGACCACAGCTGCCTTTACAAATTGAGGACGTGCCCCTATAACGGTAATTATTTTCATTTATTAATGTTTAATATAAATTACCGACAAAGGTAAATATTAATTGAGACTTTGGATTTGGCAATAAGAATGCTATGACATTTTTTTATATAGGGCAAGCATTTTATTTTCCTCTATTTTCCAATTAAACTTTTTAGCCACAGCATTTTTACCTCTTTGCCCCATTTGAAAAGATTTACTTTTATCATTAACAAGATCATTAATGGCTCTTCCAATTTCCTTTGGATCCTTTGGATTAACAAATACGGCACATTCTTCCATTCCTATTAATTCTCGCCAATATTTAAAATCGGATGCGATAACAGGAATTCCAGCCGCCATATATTCAAACATTTTTACAGGAATACTATCTAAGTAATTCAATGTAGGTTCCAGCACCACTAAGCCTGCCATGGATTGAGCAAGCGTTTCGGTAACTTGGGCCCTTCCGAGAAACCCTAATTCACAAACCATTTCCCATCCCTTTATTTGTATGGCTTCATTTCGCAATTCCTCACTTTCGAAATTTCCAGCCAACAATAATTCCGCACCACTGGCATAATTCATGGCCTTAACCATAGTTAGAATTCCCCTTACCTTGGAAATACCCCCCATATAACAAACAGCGTTTTTTTTCTGGATTTCCCCATTAATTTCCGCTAGATTAAATTCCGATAATAATGGAAAATTTTGGACATCAATAACATTATTGTTAAACCGAGAAAACCTATCCCTAATAAATGGAGTAGCTGCCACAATTGCAGAGAGTTTAGGAGTAATCCTATTCTCATAATTTTCAAATGTTTTTGAAACAATATGTCTAAGAATTTTGGGAATATAAGGTTTTGTCAATATTTGGCGCGGCACATCTTCATGTACGTCATAAATTACCTTTTTGCCTTTATTTATTAACTTTCTACCTATCGGTAATAGTTCTGGATCATGAAAGTGATAAATCTCAGCGTTGATGGACAGAGCCTTATTAAAAACCTTTTTACGCCAAAACAAAACCCGATTAATACGACTCTTTGGCTTTCCCAAATCAGTGATTTTTACCTTATTTTTTTCTTCGTCACCTAGTCCATCTGCAACCAATAAGGTAACATCGTATCCATTTGCGGCCAAAGAACAGCATTCTTTAACAAAAATGCGGGTATCGTATCGGGTGTGGACCGAGGTAAGGTGGCAAACTTTTCTGGATTTCGAAGTCATTTAGCGAGTATTTTTATCGAAATTAATTTCCTTTTTAATATGTTTCTAATAAATTCAAATCTCATTTAACTAAACTAAAAAACTAAATCTATTTAAACAATAATAATAAATTGAGTGTTTTATTATATACTAATTTGCCATATTTTTTCATTATTTAGATATATAATCTATGCAGATTTTACTTTAAATATCTTCCAGTATTGTTCAATAGAAAAGCAGACATAAAAATTAGTAAAAAGCCTCCATGAGTAAGTAAAATGGTAGATAAAGAACTATTAAGTAGAGTAAATAAAAATAAAATGAACAAACCAAAGAACTTTGGACTGATGTTCATCGCATTTAAAAAAGAGAATATTAATGCTACAATACTAATGTTAATGCATGTGCCTATAACTCCAGCATTTTTATAACCGTCCGATATAATACCAACGTTAGCATTCATATTAGGTTTATTAAAATAATCCCTTCCAATAATAAAATCCGGAGAAATATCATATGGATAATGTATAAAATTGGACATAAACGAATTGGACCAATAGATATAATTGTGATGAAAAAAATCAAAATAACAATAATCTAATAAAGCCGAAAGCATCATAGCCCTCCTAAAAGTCAGCTCCCATAGGAAAGTGTAATCAAATAAAACGGTTGCTAATATCGTTACAATTAAAAATAGGGTCATAAGTTTCATAAAGAAGAACATTTTTTTCAAATACTCATATTTATAAAAAATAACAATGAAAAAAGTTCCAAAAAAAACCATCTTGTGAGCCCCACATAAATAGAGAAATAATAGGAATATAATTGAAATGTAAAGGAGTAAATTCTTCCTAAAATAGATACAAAAGACTATTGTAATAGGTATAATTATCTTGGAAAACCAGGAATAGGTATACGCTGTATATAGGTTATTCACTTTTGCTTCAACCAATCGTCTTGTAGCATAAACCTCGACCATCCACAAATTTCTTATATCCAGATAGGGACCGTATAAAATCACGAAAGGGATTAATCCTATAGCTGTAAAAGAAATTAAAAGTATAAGGGATTGATAATTGTTGATATTAGGCAATGTCAAGTTCCATTTTATAAACGAAAACAAATATACCGTTACAAAAAAAATGTTTTGAAAGAGGAATATCTCCCAATTTATATTACTATTGGATGAAAAGAGTAGCCCACTGGGTATTACGAAAAAAACTAATATAAGTAATAAAATACTATACAAAAAATCGGACACTTTTGAATATAACAACAAAATGAAATGAGAAAGAATGATTGCTGTAGCTGAAATATATCGTGGCCAGTAGAAATAAAACTCTATACCTTGAGAAAATTTAACATAATTAAAATCATCATAATATATAATATAGGTGAAGTGAAGGAAGGATAATAGAAAATAAAAGGCCACTAGCCATAGAAAGCATTTTAACTTAAATATGTTATAGATGTACTTTTTCAAAATTGTCTTTTTGATTTTATATCATAAATCAACAAACAAAAGAAAAAAGAAAAGAAAGAGATTCCTAAATATCTGTTTAGCATACTTTCGAACATAAAGTTGAATGCCATTAAAGCAATAAACGAAATCAATAATATTCTATTTTCTCCTAAGGTGTCTTTTATACTCTTAAGTAACTTCCAAAACAATGCTAGAAGAGCTAATAATCCTATTATACCACATTCTATATAAATCTGAAGGAATTGGTTGTGCGCATTCAAATTTCTCTGCAACGGATGGATATATCCTTTATCGTGATAGGCTTTTTCGAGAGTATCTTGCGCATCCGCTATACCTGCCCCATATATAGGACTTTCTTTAATAACATTCAATGCCGCATCCCAACTTAACAGTCTCAACATATGGCCGTCCATCCCATTTGGATTCAATTCAATCCCTTTACTTATGAGGTTATCGACCAATAAATGCAATCTAGGATGTATTGTAAAAGCTATCCCTATAGTTAAAAAAAATAATCCGAAAAGTAGAATTTTTAGTCTCAGTTTTTTTATTTTGAAAATAATTAGTAATAACAATACAATTAACAATGACCCAAATCCTGCTCGACTCATTGTTTGGATAACACCTAGTGGAAAAATGACCACAAGCAAATAGAAAATACCTTTATTAAAACTATTTTTTTGCAGCAATAATATTAAAAAAGAAAAAGTTAGGTATATGGCAAAATAGGTATTGTGGTATAAAAAAGAGAAGTATTTTCCAAAGAAATTATTTCCTTCATAAACAATAGCTTCAAAAAATGTTCGAGAGTCAGTTTTCAATGGATGAAATACATAGACCCCATTTTCCAATATAAATGAATTTTGAATAGCATTTCCGATGCAAATGAAATAAGCCACTGCTGTGCCATATACAAAATATTTTATTATCTGCTGTTTATTAATATTTGGATTAAAGTAAAAAATAAATGGAAACGCTATCAAGGATAGTTTCATTTCCAAAAATTTAATATCAAAGTTCTTAGAAAAGAAAAACAAGGATATTACATAAACCAAAAATAATGCTGCCAATGCCAATAAATTGAAATTGTCTTTTTTACTTAACTTAACTTTTTTGATTAAGTTTTCCCAAATCACAAATATTACAGTACCTAAAATTACCATTGTCGAAGCCTTTTCACTTATAGGCAGAAAAAAAGCAAATAGGCAAATCAAATTACCTAGATTTATATGTTGTAAAGGGTTCATTTTGGATACTTAAATAAACAGGAATGCTAATTCGTAAATATTAGACTTTTAATAGATAATTTTTTAGAAAAACTAAATCAGTACCTATAGGGAGAAATTAAAAATTGTTTTTCACTATTTAAAAATTCTATTTCTTATCTTAAACCCATATTCAAAGAGAGCTTCATTATTAGGATAATCTTTATAGGATTTATTGGGCCGTGCAATTATTTCCTGGAATTCCTTTAAGGAAATCCCCAGTTTTTTGGCCACATACTCCATGTCCTGCAAATGGGAATCATTTGGATAAATCTCTATATTCATTTCTTTTAAAGCCTTTTCTCGTGAAAGTTGTCCGGAAACAATTAAACTGGACAAATGTGCCCTACGCTTATCATAGCCGAATTTATGGGGCAAATAATAGGCCTGAAAAAATTTGGTAAAGCGCGATTCGTGGTGTTTGCCTCCATAGTATTGCCAATCCAATTCTTTCTTCATTATATCGATCGCTTCATCTTTATTATAAGACATAAGGTTCAAGGCCTTTACGATATTCATTTTTCTTATAAAGGAAAAATAGATATATCTTTTAAAAAAAGTGACATGGGGATATTTTTTTAAGGGCCGTGTACCAAATTTTTTATGTATGGCTTTTAAGTTTTTGTAGTCGGAAGCATTATACCCCCATGATTTCGGTAGAATACACTCCGTAGCAAAATTACTACCTCCAAAAACATACTTAATATTGTTTGCTACGGCATAACTATACAGAGCAGAGAAAATAGCATGGTCCTGTGGCACATCTTGATTTGCAATACCAGCCTTAAAATAGGCTAATTGCAGATCTTTCATTTCTTGCCAATCCACTACATGGGTGTGTAGATCCAGATTTAGCTTCTTTACAATATTTTCAACATTTTTGACCGCTAATTCCGAGTTCCATCCACAGTCAATATGTACGACCAATGGCCTTAACCCTAATTGCACTACCTTATACGCCAAAAAAGAACTATCCACGCCTCCACTGAGACCTATTATACAATCGTATTCTTTTTCTTTTTGAGTTCTTTTAATCTCTTCAATAATGGTCTTTAGTTTTTTCTCGCCTTCATTATTGGGGAACCACATGGCCTTGGCCCTTTCCAAAGCATCCTTACAATGGTTGCAATTCCCTTGCTCGTCAAAAACGATTCCCGGATCCGTTGTATCCATGATACAACGATTGCAAATTTGGTAATTTCTTTTCTCCATAAACCTAACTTGAGATTTTTAATTACTGATAATTTCTTTTATAGCTTCCGGTGATGGGTAGGAAATAAGCACACCTCTTTTCTTTCCCTGAAAAACGAAAAAACTTCCGGCAGCGGCAGCGGACGCATTTGCATCTTGAAATACTTCTTTAAAGTCGTTTAAATTCCCGGCACCCCCACATGCAATAACGGGGATAGAAACAGCATCGGTTATTTTTCGGATCATTTCAATATCGTAACCACTCATTGTCCCATCATGATCGATAGCATTGACCAACAGTTCTCCTGCGCCCAGCTCCTCCATATTTTTGGCATAGGTAACAGGGTCTAACTTCGTATTTTTACGTCCTCCATTAACATAGACAAAGGTCTTTCCAAATAGTTTTTTTTTATAATCTATGGATATTACAATTGTAGAGCTGCCAAACACTTGGGCCGCTTCTTTTATAAAATTGGGATTATTAAAAGCTTCAGAATTTATGGCCACTTTTTCTGTACCACAAGCTAATAGTTTACGTATTTGATCAATTGATTTTACTCCTCCACCATAACAAAATGGCATAAAACATTCTGTGGCAATATCCTTGATGAGTTCATATGGGGGTTCTTTTTTATCATTGGTAGCGTCTATATCCAAAAAAATCAGTTCATCTACTTCCTTCTCGTTGAAAATTTTAACCGCATTAATAGGATCCCCTATATATGTTGAGTTTTTGAACTTTATGGTTTTGACAAGCCCATTATCTCTTAACAATAAACTGGGGATTATTCTTTTAAGTGCCATATCTAATATTCTAGAACAAAATTTTCCAACAGTTTCATTCCAAATTTGTGGCTTTTCTCTGGGTGAAATTGAACCCCTAATATGTTGTCCTTTTCAACTGCGGAGTCAAAATTAATACCATACTGTGTTTTTGTTAACCCGGAATTATCTTCAACATCCATATAAAAAGAGTGTACAAAATAAAATTTAGGGTCTTCATACATGTTTTTAAATAGATTGCTCCTTTTTTGTAAATGTGTGTAATTCCAGCCAATATGAGGGACTTTATATTTTTTGTCAGTTAAATTGAACCTTTTTACATTTGCATTGATCCAACCCAATCCTTTAAGTTTTCCTTCTTCACTTGTATTGCACAATAATTGAGAACCTAGACAAATTCCCAATATAGGTACTCTTTCTTTTAATGCTTTATCATTTAAAACCTCCAAAAGGTTATACTTTTTCAAACTTTCTATTCCTGAATCGAATGCACCAACTCCAGGAAGAATAATTTTTTTAGCAGATTTTAGTATTTCCGGATCCGATGTAATCTCGCATGTTGCACCAATTTTTTTGAGCATGTTCTGGATAGATCCTAAATTTCCTACTTTGTAATCTACAATTGTTATCATTTATTGGGCTTTTGTCCCTTTTGCAAAGGAATAAGATAAATATATATTTAACAAATACATCAAAGAGTATGTTGTAACAAAACATATTAATGCAATTTTGACATCGTTATATTGGACACCTATGGCAAAAGAAACAATTGCAAAAACAAGGAGTCCTATTTGCCAAAACATATCATAATGTTGTTTTTCAGCAATATTGAACATGTAGCTTAATGGACTAGCCGTAAATTTGAAAAAGAACAGTACGGAAAAAATTTGGGCAAACTCTCCTGCCATGTGCCATTCTTCCCCAAAAATAAATTTGAAGACCAATGGGGATAAAAGGAACAACAATAGTGTTGGAACAATGGAAATCACAACCAATGTTTTAGTGGTCTTAACAAAAATTTCCTTGCAATTTCCTAATTTGGCATAATCTTCACTGGCCCTTTGTTTAAAAACATCCAATACAGATCTTCCTAAAAGGCTAATAGGTGCGTTTAATACCCTTTCCATCAAGGAGTAATTTCCCAAAACTATACCTCCAAAATATTTTCCAATTATAAATATAGGAAGTTGATTTGAAATAACATTTGTAAATTCTGCAGGCAACGTAAAATAAGGGAATCGTTTATATCTATTTAGAACGTATAACATCCCCTTCTTATTAACTTTTGAAAAAACCGTGTCCTTATCTTTTTTTAGCTTATTTAAAAGATAAAGCATGGAGAAAAACCTTCCGGCGATAAAACCGATCAGCAATCCTAAAGGAGTAAAATTCAAAATTCCCGAACCTATCTGAAGTCCTGTCATGCTAGAGGAGTTAACTACCTTGCTGATAGCCATTCTTTTATAAAAGGATTTTCTGTTAAACCAAAAGCTAACTGCATTAAATACACCCGTAAAAAACACAGATAGGGGAATGAAAAATAACCACTTTGCAAGAACTTTGGCTTCTTCCCCTTCAATCAAAAATTCTGCTATATCCGTATTAAAAAATAGAAGCAATAATAATAATACCAAACTAATTACAAATGCAAGAAGTATAGATAAGATGGTTATACTGGCTGAATCGAGATCTTTTTCAGGGATTATAATCGCAATATCATATTTTAAGGAAACTACAACAGTAGCTACAGCAGCTATTGACATATAGGTGGCCAAAACACCAAAATCTTCTGGGGTATAAAGTCTTGTTAGTATAGGCGCTAATGCTAATGGAATGGCTTGCGCAAGAGCGGTTCCTGTAACAAGTGTAACAATGTTTTTGGCGAACTTTGAATTAAGAGAAAGCTTTTTTTTAATATATTTTTTCATAAAAAAATCAATAAAGTTTTCTCTTTTACATATATATAAAATATAAAGCTGATCAATTTTTATGTGTTACAAAAAGAATGATATTCCCCTTTCAATCCTATCGGATTCGAATTCCGAATATCATGAACAATATTTATAGCCGTTCTGGCCGCTTCCAAGCCATATCCTTTCCCATTCAAAATATCTTGGTAAACCATGGTATGCAAATCTGTAAAGCCTCCACTAAATTCCAGTTCCTCCCCATTAATGGTTATAGACCTATAGGTAGTCTGTCCTTTTGCTTTAACTTCCTTTGGAAGGTATTCCGCATTGATAGACAAAAACCATCGTACACGGGCATTTTCGAATTCCAAGTAACCGGCGGCCCTGTCTTTTTCGTGTACATGGACAATGTTTTCCTGTAGGTCTCCAAATATCCAGGACAACATATCGTAAAAATGTACGCCGATATTGGTGGCAATTCCCCCCGATTTGGAAACATCCCCTTTCCAGGAAGTATAATACCAATGCCCTCTAGAGGTTAAATAGGTTAAATCCACTTCGAATTTGGTATCTTTTTTAGCATTTTTCACTTTTTCCTTTAGGGCAATAATGCTGGGATGTACCCTTAATTGTAAAATGTTATATACTTTTTTTCCGGTTTTTTCTTCTACCTTTTGTAGTTTATCTATGTTCCATGGATTTAGTACCAGAGGTTTTTCGCAAATGGCATCTGCACCACTGCGCAGGGCAAATCTTATATGGGCATCATGTAGATAATTGGGAGAACATATACTTACATAGTCCAGATAGGTATCTTTTTCATATTTTAACTTCTCTATATGCCTATCAAATCGCTCAAACTCAACAAAAAAATCGGTATTCGGGAAGTAAGAATCTATGACTCCTACGCTATCTCCCTTATCGTAGGCGGCTAGAAGATTATTGCTCGTGTCTTTAATGGCTTTCATATGACGTGGGGCGATATAGCCCGCTGCTCCGATAAGTGCAAAATTTTTCATTTAAAGTATTTTAATTAAATTGGTGGTTATGTAATCGATTTCTTCCTGGGTGAGGTATGGGTTCATGGGCAAGCTCATAATTTCTTTGGAGACTATCTCCGCAATAGGAAAATCGCCTTGCTTGCCTTTTAGGTATTTAAAGCATTCCTGTAGATGCAATGGCATGGGATAATGAACCGCTGTGGGGATGCCCATTGATTTTAATTCTTGTTGTACCTTGTCCCTTTGTTTTACCCGAATGGAATATTGGGCCCAAACAGAAGACCTATCGCTTTTCACTGAGGGTGCTATTACATGGGTATTTAAGGACTTTGAATAGGTATTGGCTACTTTTTGGCGCCTTAGAACATCATTGTCATAGTGGTCCAGTTTTGCGTTTAAAACCGCTGCCTGTAGGGTGTCCAGTCGCCCTCCCATTCCTATGTACTGATGGTAATATCGTTTTGATTGCCCATGAAGTCTTAGGCTTTTCATTTTATCGGCCAATTCATCGTCATTGGTGAATACCGCACCACCATCGCCAAAACAGCCGAGAGGTTTGGCAGGGAAGAAACTGGTACAGGCCATATCGCTTAAATTACAGCTCTGTTTACCTTTATAGGTGGCCCCAAAACTTTGAGCTGCATCTTCAACGACCATTAAATTATATTTTTTGGCAATCGCATTGATCTCTTCCATGTCTGCAACTTGCCCATATAAGGAAACAGGGATAATTGCTTTGGTTTTATTCGTTATAGCGGCTTCAATTTTTGAAGGATCCATATTGTATGTAGTTTCCTCTATATCTACAAATACGGGCTTTGCCTTTAAAAAGGCGATGGTTTCGGCGGTGGCAATAAAAGTAAAGGGCGTTGTAATGATCTCGTCGCCAGGTTGGATATCCATGGCCATCATGGCCAATAAAAGGGCATCCGTTCCCGATGAACAGGAAATACTGTGTTTTGCCCCTGTAAAAACGGACAATTTATCTTCTAATTCCTTAACGGCAGGGCCCATGATAAAACTGCTGGTATTGACTACCTCGGCCATAGCTTTATCTATGGCTTGTTTATGTTCCCGATAGGCAAGTCCTAGGTTTGCAAAATCTATGTTCATATTTTTATTCAATTCTTGAAACTACATTGTTCTTTAATACGTATTGCTGTTTGCTTTCTTCGCATTCCGCTATTCCTTTTTCATTAAATTTTAGCCTATGTCCATATTCGCTTACCCAACCTATTTGTTTAGCGGGGTTGCCTACCAATAAAGCATAATCTGGCACTTCTTTTGTGACCACGGCACCAGCCCCGATCAATGCATATTTACCTATATCATTGCCACAGACGATGGTAGCGTTGGCGCCAATGGAGGCTCCCTTTTTTACCAATGTCTTAACATATTGGTCCCTGCGGATTACCGCGCTCCTAGGAGTTATAATGTTTTACTTTATTTTTTTGTATGGTGGCAAAAGTACGATAATTCTTATTTTAAACTGTTTTTCCGCAGTTGAAATTATTGATTACGTAACCATTACGGGCCAAAACTACTATAAATTAAAGTTAATTAGTGTAATTTGTTCACTTCTGTCTAAACCCGATTTAAATAGCCCTAAATTCAACTTTTCTACTTCTTTGATTTTAGTGTTTATTTCTTTATTTACATAGATTTTACCATTTCGCAAAGGAAGTGTATATGGCTGAAAATCAAAATTTTCGAATCCAAAGTCCTTGCTCTCCGGTTTAAGATTTGTGTCGGATGCTTTTGGATATAAATGAACATAGAATTTATACATGGAGAGTTTGTCAATATTGGTTTTATCGTCAAATTCAATTATTAATTCATAAACATCCCTTCGCTTCTTTAAAACAAAAACTTTGTCAATAAATATATCGTCGAACAATTTTAGCCGGTTTCCCAATTCCAATATTGTTTTAGACTTCATATCTAAGAAAGAACCGTATAAATAGGACTCTTTTTTATTCGACATTCTATTGTACCAATATTTGTCCGGGGTCTTTAATTGTTCCGCTCCAAAATATTCATTTTTAAAATGATTTGCTAAATATGTACTTACCTGTACAGCACCAAAATAACTAGTGTGTTGATAACCTATATACCCGTTTTCAAAACTTCTTTCCTTTAGGCCAATTTCCCTTGAGAGCATATTAAAATCAAAATAGCCATCACCATATTTGGAAACGACTTTTTTCAATATATTATACTTCTTAGTATAGGTACTATTGAGCAAATCACTGTATTTTGGGCTCATAACATATACTACCTTAAATTTGTTTTCTTTAGATAGTGTTTTGATTTTATCCAAATAAGACTCGTCACTTTTACTAATTTTATAATTGGATAAATCCTGTTTTTTACTTAGTTTGTATTGTTCGGTTACTTTATTTCCCATTTCACTTTCCCTGGGAGAAAACCCTCTATAATCTTCATTTTTGACATTTTCCAACCTTTCTAAATTAGAAGCTAATAGTTTTGAGTCTTTCCAGTTGTTATGATTTCTGAAAAACGGGAACATACTGTTTATATAATCAGCTTTTGGTCTCTGCGTAAATACCGCCTTTAACTTATTTAACGAATATTTCATGCCATCCAAATTGGAATAAACACGATAGTCGCCAACTTCTTTTTTCCAACTATCACCGGACAATACAGAAAGTTGAATAACAATTATTTTTGGGTGGTGATACTTTAGGGCTTCCTTTAAATTGTAATATGTTTGTTCTAATTTTTGGGAGTTACTGGCAAGCACAAAACTATTTGTACCACATATGGCATCAATAATATTAGGGCTATATGTAGAATATGCATGAGAGTTGCCAAGGATTAAAATATCCAAGCTGCCGGGAGGAAGTTCGTAAAAATAATCCCATCTTTTTTGTATGTCATCATACTCTGCGGTGAGTGTCTGCAATCCATTTAGACATATAAAAAAAAGAATTAGAAAACCTCCGGCCAATAAAATTTTAGAATTGAAAATATATAAACTCCGCTTTTTCATAGTTTCCATAATAACCAAATACCAATACAAAAATTACTAAACCCATATAAAAACCCCATCTGACAGGAATCCATTGATGATCTAGCCATTCCCGAATATTTCTTGTTCTTTGTATCCAATGAACCATAAACAGTATTAAAAGTGAGATGATAGCCATATAAAAATCTTTTTCATCCAACCCCAAGGAAAATAAATTATTGCCGAATAACTTACTCCAATTCTGGACAAAAAGATGATCAATGATATAAAAAGCATCATTTATTGAATTTGCCCTAAAGAATATCCAGGCAAAACATACTAAAGCAAATGTCTTAAGGACATTGATAAATTTGTAGGAAAATCCGTTTTGGTCAATATTTATTAATCGAGATATTTTATCAGTTATAGGTTTGGAAACCTCTTCAATTATCAAATACACTCCGTGAAGGGCACCCCATATCACAAAAGTCCAATTTGCACCATGCCATAACCCACTAACAACAAAAACAATTGCAATATTTCTATAAATCTTTAAGGTGCTTACCCTGCTTCCCCCCAGAGGGAAATACAAATAATCTCTAAACCAAGTGGACAAGGAAATATGCCAGCGTCTCCAAAATTCCCGGAGGGACTTGGAGAAATACGGCCGATCAAAATTCTTCATTAGGTCATACCCAAGGATTTTTGCAGCGCCAATGGCCATATCAGAGTACCCAGAAAAATCGCAAAATATTTGGAATGAAAAGAAAATGGTTGCCACAATAAATTGTACTCCTTCATATTCTGATGGATTATTATATACTGAATTGACCAATACGGCTAGGCGATCTGCAATAACAACTTTTTGGAATAATCCCCAAAGCATTAAAAGTAAACCAGATTTTATCCTTTCATAATCAAATTTTTTAGGTTCCTTGAACTGGGGCAATAAATGGGTGGCCCTTTCAATAGGACCGGCAACAAGTTGTGGGAAGAAGGAAACGAAAAGGGCGTAAATACCAAAATGTTTTTCCGGTTTAAGCCTACCTCTATATATGTCCACAGTATAACCTAGAGCCTGAAATGTATAAAACGAAATTCCAACAGGCAATAAAATATTGAATTTACTTTCATGCCATTCAAATCCAATTTGTTCTGCTAAATGCTTTATGCTATTGTCTATAAAGTCAAAGTATTTGAAGAAAAATAATATTGCGAGGTTGGATATAAAACTAATTGTGACAAAAATCTTCTTTCTAGTTTCTTTCTGTTGTTTCGAATATGAACTTTCGTTTATCTGTCCTATAACTATCCCACTTAAATAAGTAATTACAGTAGAGATTAGAATCAATATCGCATAGGAAGGATTCCAACTCATATAGAAATAATAACTAACGAGAAGTAACCAAACCCATCTTAGCTTTTGTGGAAAGAGGAAAAATAAAAGGATAACAATTGGAAAGAAAACTAGAAACTGCTCGGAATTAAATAGCATAAGCTTTATTAAAGAAAACGTTAATGGTTAAAACTTATTTGGGAATTTAAATTTAGCATTTATTTCGGATGGGGATTAAAACTTTCATGACAATTAAAACCAGGACCACCGCCCAGCAAAAAAAACATAAACTTGAAAATTGATCTTCTTGTTAACGAGTTTTAAGGCATGGTTAATAGTTGATTTATTTACATAATATGTTAATCCCATTTTGGGGCAAACAATTTTCTATATTTATTCAATTCTTGAAACTACATTGTTCTTTAATGCGTATTGTTGTTTGCTCTCCTCGCATTCCGCTATTCCTTTTTCATCAAATTTTAGCCTATGCCCGTATTCGCTTACCCAACCTATTTGTTTAGCGGGGTTGCCTACCAATAAAGCATAATCTGGCACTTCCTTTGTAACGACGGCCCCAGCCCCGATCAATGCATATTTACCTATATCATTGCCACAGACGATGGTAGCGTTGGCGCCAATGGAGGCTCCTTTTTTTACCAATGTCTTAACATATTGGTCCCTGCGGATTACCGCGCTCCTGGGGTTGATAATATTGGTAAACACCATGGAAGGGCCTAAAAACACATCATCCTCACAGATTACCCCTGAGTAAATGGAGACATTATTTTGAACTTTTACATTGGTTCCTAGAGTAACATTGGGAGATACGACCACATTCTGTCCTATATTACAGTTATTACCAATAGAACAGTTGGGCATAATATGTGAAAAATGCCAAATTTTAGTACCTTCTCCTATTATACAACCGTCATCAATAACCGCTGTGGGGTGCGCATAAAAATTATTATTTTTCAAAGGCTTCTTTTTTGGTTAGTAGCATGCTATATTTAGGCCGTTTGGCAAAACTACGATAATTATTGTCCTTCACAATATTTGTAGTACTTTTCAATCCGTTTTCTTCCAATATACTTAAGGCAAACCCATACCAACTCATAATTTGTCCGTCTGTATAGTGATAAATACCAAAATTTTGATTTTCAGCCAATATAAGCTTCAATAGAAATTTGGCAAGGTTTGCAGCGTTGGTTGGACAGCCCATTTCTTTGTCGGTTATACGCAATTCTCCCCCTTTTTTTGCCTTTGCCAAAATGGTCTTGTAAAAGTTGTGACCATGTTTTTTATGGTACAGCCAAGAGGTACGTACAATAAAATACTTGTCGCATATTTCCTGTATGTACTTTTCGCCATCCCATTTTGACTTGCCATATACATTAATTGGGTTTGGTTGGTCATCAACGGTATAGGGAGATACTTTTTCCCCATCAAACACATAATCGGTGGATATGTGGATCAAGGTAACGTTATTATTTTTGCAGACCAAAGCCAAATTCTTTACGGCCTCTGCATTTACGTTAAAGGCCATTTTTGGGTTTTTCTCTGCCTCATCAACCTTGGTATAGGCGGCACAATTGATACAATAATCAAAGCCGCTTGTTTTGAAAATTTGAAGTACTTTATCATTATTGGTTATGTCCAAGGTTTTTGAATTTTTAAAAATGAATTCCAAATTAGGGTATTTATGAGCCAAATCCTGAAGGCTTAAACCCAATTGCCCTGAGGCACCGGTGACCAGTATTCTTTTTAAATGTTGAGGTCCTTCCATAGCGGCAATTTTAGGTCCTTTTCAGAAAGTATCATGTCTGTTTCCTCAAATTCCCAATCAATTTGTAAATCCGGATCGTTATAGATAATTCCAGCTTCGGATGGGGGATGGTAATATGCATCGCATTTGTAGGTAAAAATAACCTCCTTGGTCAAGGCTAAAAACCCATGAGCCATACCTTTTGGTATAAAAATGGATTTTCTGTTTTCGGATGATAGTCTTAGCTTAAAATACTGGCCAAAGGTTGAGCTTTTCTTTCTAAGATCTACAATAACATCCAACACCTCTCCTTTTAATACCTGCACTAATTTGGCTTGGGAATGTACTCCGGTTTGGTAATGCAATCCTCGTAGCACCCCTTTTTCGGAAATGGAGATGTTGTCCTGAACAAAATCAATGGCTTCTCCAATGGCTTCTTCCAAAAGGGTTTTATGATAAGATTCAAAAAAGAACCCTCTGTCATCCACATGAATCTTGGGTTCTATAATAAAACAGCCTTTTAGCTGGGTTTCTGTTATTTTCAATGTTATCGAGTTATGTTGTTATAAGGTTATGATGTTATCCAGTTTTGTTTTTATCATTTTAATTCATCACTTCGTAACTGAATATTTTCAATAATTATACTTTTTTACATCCCCCTTAATCCCCCTTCAAAGGGGGAGTTGTTTCTGTTATCCTGTGAATGTGCCACCCTATTTTGTCATAATTTATTCCCCCTTTGAAGGGGGCCAGGGGGATGTCTATCTGCTACTTTGTTATTTGATCTTCAATCTGAGTCTCCAATGGAGCTAGGGGGATGTCTATCTGCTACTTTGTTATTTAATTCTTCAATTTTATCCTTTAACACCAATAATACACTAAATATTTGTTGTTTTATGTCCTTATCGGAAATCCTGAGAAAAGTTACACCATATTGCTCTAGTTCATACTGCCTTTTATTGTCATAGTTTTGTTTGTTGTCATGGCTATTTCCATCAATTTCAATGGCCAATTTGATTTCATGGGAATAAAAATCAACAATGTAATTTAGCATAGGGACTTGTCGGTGAAATTCTACCCCAAATGCTTTTCGTTTAATTTGGTTCCACAACAATATTTCGGACAGGGTACTATTTTTTCGTAGTTCCCTGGCGTATGTTTTAAGCTTTGGGTCATATGGAATTATCCTGTTTTTCAATTAGTAAGATTTTTACATCCCCCTTAATCCCCCTTCCAAGGGGGAGTTGTTTTCAACAATGTTTTGGACGATTCGTTTTTATTCTATCTAATATGGTTATGTCGTTTTCATGTGCTTATACCGCCTATATTTTTGTCACAAATTACTTCCCCTTTGAAGGGGGCGGGGGGATGTTACTCCAGTTATCTTGTTAACTAGTTTCATTTTTGTTTCTTCATAACTGCGTAACTTCATTACTTGGTAATTGAGTTATGTCGTTATCCAGTTCAATTTTTGATCAACCCTAACAAGTACGCGCCATACCCACTTTTTAATAAAGGTTGCGCTAGGGTGTAAAGTTGTTCTTTTGAAATATACCCCATGGTATAAGCGATTTCTTCTATGGCCCCTATTTTTAGTCCTTGGCGTTCCTCAATAACCTCTACAAACTGGGATGCCTGCATGAGGGAAGCAAAGGTGCCGGTGTCCAACCAAGCCGTGCCACGATCCAATATGCTTACCTTTAATTTACCTTTTTCCAAGTAAGTCTTATTGATGTCGGTAATCTCCAATTCTCCTCTCGGACTGGGTTTGATGTTTTTTGCAATTTCTACAACCTCATTATCATAAAAATAAATGCCCGGAACTGCGTAGTTGGATTTGGGTTGCTTTGGTTTTTCTTCTATACTGATGGCTTTGCCTTCGGCATTGAATTCCACCACGCCGTAACGTTGTGGGTCTTGCACGTGGTATCCGTAAATAATTCCGCCATCAGGATCATTATTGGCCTGCAATAGATCGGCCAATCCAGAGCCATAAAAAATATTATCGCCCAGAATTAGGGCGACTTTGTCCTTTCCAATGAATTCTTCCCCTATAATAAACGCCTCTGCAAGTCCTTTAGGTTCTTTCTGACAGGCATACTTAAAATCACAGCCCAATTGAGACCCGTCCCCCAATAGTTTTTTGAACAGCTCCATATCCTGAGGTGTGGTAATGATCAATATTTCCTTTATTCCGGCCGACATCAAGGTGGCCAAAGGGTAATAGATCATGGGTTTATCATAGATGGGCATTAACTGTTTGCTTATCGCAATGGTGATGGGGTATAATCTAGTTCCGGTACCTCCTGCCAATATGATGCCTTTCATGATTTAGTTGTTATATAGTTATCGAGTTATGCTGTTATTCAGTTATTATGTTAACGAGTTTCATTTGTTTTCTTCATAACAGTGTAACTTTATCACTTCGTAACTGAATTTTTTTAATAATTATACTTTTTACATCCCCCTTAATCCCCCTAGTAAAACACTAAACATTTGCTGCTTTATTTCCTTATTCGAAATCCTGAGACAATTAACGCCGTATTGTTCTAGTTCATACTGTCTCCTGTGGTCATAATTTTGTTTATGATCATGGCTATTTCCATCAATTTCAATGGCCAACATAATCTCGTGGGAATAAAAATCCACAATATAATTTAACATAGGGACTTGTTGGTGGAATTCTATCCCAAAAGCCTTCCGTTTAATTTGGCTCCATAACAATATTTCGGACAAAGTACTATTCTTTCTTAGTTCTCTGGTGAACGCTTTAAGCTTTGGGTTATATGGTATTATTTTGTTTTTCAATTATTAAGATTTTTACATCCCCTCTTAGTCCCCTTCAAAAGGGGGAGTTGTTTCCGTTATCCTATACATGTGCCAGCCTATTTTGTCACAATTTGTTCCCCCTTTGAAAGTCTGTACTGAGTGTAATCCAATGTAGGGGATAGGGCGATGTCGCCCTTGTTCATTAAATCTTTAAAGAACTTCGCAAATTTTCAAATCAACAAACCTACGTATATTGTTACATTGGTTCATTGTGACATTAATCAATTAGCACATTATCATTATTTGCAATACTGCCTCTTATAATATTCCTGATACTTTCCCGAAGTAACATTCTTTAACCATTCTTCATTGGCCAGGTACCAGTCGATGGTCTTCGCCAAACCTTCTTCAAAGGTTACGGAGGGCTCCCAGCCTAATTCATTTTTAATTTTTGATGCATCTATTGCATACCGGAGGTCGTGCCCAGGTCTGTCCTTTACATAATTAATAAGGTTTTCGCTTTCACCAACTGCTCTTCCCAGTCTTGTGTCCATTTGTTTGCAGAGCAATTTTACTAAATCTAGGTTCTTCCATTCATTAAAGCCACCAATATTATAGGTTTTGGCATTTTTTCCTTTATGGAGCACCAAATCGATCGCTAGGGCATGGTCCAATACAAATAACCAATCCCTGGTATAATTACCATCTCCATATACCGGCAATGGTTTATTTTTAATTATGTTGTTTAAAAACAAGGGGATCAGCTTTTCAGGGAACTGATTGGGGCCGTAATTGTTGGAACAGTTGCTAATCACATAGGGCAGGCCATAGGTTTCCCCATAAGCTCTAACAAAATGATCGGAACTAGCCTTAGAGGCCGAATACGGGGAGTTAGGGCCATAAGCCGTGGTTTCGGTAAACAAGCCGGTATCCCCTAAGGTTCCAAATACCTCGTCGGTGCTGATGTGATAAAAACGTTTACCCACATAATCCCTTTCCCAAGTGGATTTGGCCGCGTTTAAAAGGTGTACCGTTCCAAGAACGTTGGTTTTTACAAAGGCCATTGGGTCATATATAGACCGATCTACGTGCGACTCGGCAGCTAAATGAATGACAGCATCAAACGTATGTCTCTTAAAAATAGCATGAATATAACCGGACTCCGTTATATCCCCTTTTATAAAAGTGTAATTGGGGGCAGATTCTATATCCTTTAGGTTTTCAAGATTACCGGCATAGGTCAGGGCATCCAAATTATAGATGTGATAATTGGGATAATTGGTGACCAATCTCCTAACCACATGGGAGCCGATAAATCCCGCCCCACCAGTAACCAATATGTTCATGGATCATTCTTTTTTATATTTTTTTAAATAGTTGTTTAAGTCCGACAAACTTAAAACCAATAATGTAATTCCTACAAAACCAAGAGGTATCCAAAATTTATAACTGTTCAATATTCCCTTTACCTCTACACCTCTTCTCGGGAAAGCCGAGATAACGTTGAGGATACTACTTTTATTGGCGCGTTCTTCGTTTAGGAGTACTAAATTCTGTTTTAAGCGATCCACTTGGTTGATCAGGGCCAATTCCTTGTTTTCCTGCCCTCCGCCTTCACCTAGGTTGATATTGGTGCCCTGCATGGGTTTTTCGGCCTCCTTTACCATTACCCGTTTGTACAATTGTTGAAGGGAATCTACCTCCATCAACTGTTTTTTGTACAAGCTGTCCTGTAGGGTTATGTTTTGATCGTTGATGCTCTGTTGTAACTGAAAATATTCGTTTCGGGAAATAGAGCTGATAATGGAAGGTTGAATTTTTTTGGCTACCATGTTGTTGGCCGTGGTTACCGATATGGTGTGGAAGCGGGCATCCATGGAATTAAAGTTCTTAAGAAAATTCTGCATGTCTATGGCCTTTTTGGTGGTAGAGTCCAAACTGCGCACAAATTTATCGAACAATTGCACTTTCTGATTCTCGTCCGAGTAAGATTCTACCGAAAACTTTTTTATGCTATTTGCTTCGGATACACTAATATCCATTGCTTCGGCTAGTGCTATGGAATCCCCTGATTGAGCAAGTTCATTATAGAAATTAATGTTGTTGTACAATTGTTGCACACTGTTAAAATTGGGCTCCACGACCATAGTGGAAATAAATTTGGGCTTTTTTACCATATCCAAATAAATGCCCAAGGCCAAACCTACAATGGCAGCAACCACAAATTTTATAAAATGCTTTTGTATAAAAAGCAGGAATAGGATAACGGTATGGAAAATACTTTTGAAAATATTCCCTATAAAACGGAAGAATTTCTTGAAAGCGTTACCTATTAATTGAAACAGTTGCCCCAAATCTATTTCTTCGGAAGAAGATGGACTGCTATTTGTTGGTTGTTGATTAGCCATAAACTAGGAATTAAATATTTGTGTTAGTATTTTATCGGTAATTAAATAAGTAGGTTTTACCCCTGTGGTACCCAAACCCCCGGAAGCCAAGGTACTACCCGTCTCCAAAGGATTATCCGAGGCATAGTAGGCATAGCGTACTTTAACATCTTGCCGTATACTCTTTCTAATTTTGGAAGCGGATTGTATGGCCTTCTGATAATGAACCCCCTCCATTTCCAATCCAATTACGTTCCAAGTGGATTCATGGAAGAATTTTAAGATGTCCCTATTTTGCAAGGAAGTTCCCAATACGGTTACCATGGCTCCTTGTAAAACCTTAAGTCCGTTGCCTTCAAAATCCTCTTTTTTCAATTCATTGATAAAAGGGTAATTATCGGCCGTGCCTTCAAAAATGTGGGCATCCGGAATCATGATATCCCCTTTTCCCCCTTCCAGAATTCCTGCTTTTCCCATGATGTTTATAGAGGCGACATTTAAAAATACCTTTTGGTTTTTTTTAAGCCTATAAGGTTTCAACAATTCATCAATGGTTTCATAAGCCTGCTCCCCAAAAGCATAATCCATTACAAAGATAACTGGTTTTTCATTTTCCGGGCAGTTTGTTGGCAATTCGTAACAACAGCCACCTTTCCCCAATTTGGCCATGTCAAAAATTTGTACATCTATATTGGTCCCGGAAACGTCATCAATGGCGATCATTCCGTTTTTTTTGGCCTGGGCAGTTACCTTTTCCCTTAGGTTGGCGTTTTTGGGGATGCTCAATGCCTCATATATCTCCAATTTCGTTTTGCCCGTCAAGGTTTTGGACAGTGCCTTTTTGGCGAACAGGGAGTTCATTACACTATGCATATTGGCACTAATTATATGGATAGGGCGTTCCAATAGACCATGCTCCTGCAATGTTTCCTTGATCCTATTTGCCCATCGTTCCCCGTGAATATGATGCCCCAAACGTTCCCGTAACATGGGACTGAAGGTAATGGCCCTTTTGTTCCCGGTCGTTTCTTCCTCTATGGCCAGTTTGCCCAACCAAAAGATAATTTTTAAAAAACGTTCCGGGTCGGAAGTAGTTGATAGTTTGTGGTGGATTTCCATAACTTCAATGAACGGCCTTCCCAAAATATTGGCCACATGGATAAGAGCCACTTCCCTTTCCCTTTGGCCAAGTTCTTCTTTATTGACCGCTTCTTCCAATTTTACCCAGTCCCTAATGGTTTTATCCGAATCTTCTATGAGGACTTTTTTACTGATTTTTTCCGATTCAATGAACAAAAAGGTGAGATGGGTCAAAATATCGTAAATGTCCGATCTGCCTCGGGTAATCTCAATATTCATCTGTTCTTCATCTATCCTATAACAGTTTCTTCTTCTTTTAGGGGGGATTATGGGCTTGAATTGGGAACCGGCATAACCTTCATCTGAAGTGAGATTTATAAACCTACATTGTTCTATGCCTTCCGGCAATCTTTCCAAAACATACATTAGTCCGTTTAGTTCGGTTTTTTCCTCGGCAATGGAACCGTATATTTCAGGGCGCAATTGTAAAAGGGATTGTCTTAGGGTAGCTCCAGAAACACCTGACGGTTTGTAAAATCCACGGTTGAAAAGATGCCGCATGGTTATGTACAAACGCTCAATGGCATTGGTGGAATCTTGCGCCCTGGTGGTGTTAACGGATTTGCTCATAAGCAGATTTCGTGCAAAACTACAATTTATATTTTTTGTTTTATTTTCAAGGATTTTTTTCTCTATTTCTTTGGTATTTTTTAAGCAAGTCTTAATAATAAACACCCCTATGGTCCCCTCAAGGGGACAATCTTTTCCTTAAACACATGGAACAATTCCTTCCCCAGTAAGGGGAAGGTGGCCCGGTGGAAACTATACCATAAACGCCCTTAAGGCATCTGCTACCTTTCTGTCATTGGATAAACGCTGTACTTTATTCTGACCGCCCAATTTGCCAATAGACTTCATATATTCTTGAAATCCATCTTTTTTTATGGGTGTTATTTTTAAAGGTTGGAGAATTTTGCCTTCAATCAAATCAAAATAATACGTATTCTGTTGTTGTAACGCCTTATCCAGAATATGGATGAATTTTTTGATGTCCGTAGGGGGATGCTCAAATTCGATCAGCCATTCGTGATATGGAAGTTCCTTTTCTTCCGGATTAATTTGGGGGGCTACCGTAAACTCGTTAATATGGGCATCCGTACCCTCAATGGCCTGTTTCATGGCTTCTTCCACTTCCTTGCCGATAACGTGTTCGCCAAAGGCGGAGATAAAATGTTTGATTCTTCCGGAAACAACTATTTTATAGGGCTTCAATGAAATAAACTGAATGGTATCTCCCAGATTGTAGGCCCATAGACCGGCATTGGTAGATATGATCATAACGTAATTAATTCCCAATTCCACGGCTGCAAGGGTAATACGCTTGGGGTTTTCAACAAAGAATTCATCTGCCCTGACAAACTCATAAAAGATGCCCGAATTCAACAGTAACAGCATTCCTTTTTCCTTTTGTGAATTTTGATAGGCAAAAAAACCTTCACTGGCAGGGAAAAGTTCAATACTGTCTACCCTCCGCCCAATGAGATTTTCAAATTTGGCCCTATAGGGCTCGTAATTGACCCCGCCGTAAATGAAGAGTTGAAAATTTTTGAATAAATCTCCTATTTTTTTCTCGGTCTTGGTGTTCAGTTTTTCAAAATACATTTGGACCCAAGAGGGTATCCCTGCTATGACCGTCATGTTCTCGTTAACCGTTTCCTCCACAATTTTGTTCACTTTGGTATCCCAGTCCTCCAGACAATTGGTCTCCCAGCTTGGCAATCGGTTTTTTTGGAGATAGTTGGGAACATAGTGGGCGGATATCCCTGATAATCTACCAATTTTAATCCCGTTTTTTTCTTTCATTTCAGGACTTCCTTGAAGAAAGATCATTTTACCGTTCACAAAATCTGCATTTCCGGTTTCATCAATATAATTTAAAATGGCGTTTCGGGAAGCTTCCACCTGGTACTTTATGGATTCGAGGGTAATGGGGATATATTTAACCCCTGAAGTGGTCCCGGAAGTTTTGGCAAAATAGGCAGGTTTGCCGGGCCACAACACATCTTTCTGACCGGCCACCACCTTCTCCACATATCCCTTTAATTCTTCATAGTCCCTAATGGGCACGTTTTCAACAAATTGGGAATGGGTTTTTATCTGGGAAAAATGATGATCCTTACCAAATTCGGTGTATTGGGCATTGGATATGAGCGATTGGAATACCTCTTCTTGGGTTTGAAGGGGATTATTTACCCATTTGGCAGTTTTCTTGACTATATTCTTGGCAAATATTTTTGCTGCAAATGATTTTAAACTCATTGGGAATTATTTAAAATCTATAAAATTTAGAGGATCGATCGGGCTACCATTGCTCCATAGCTCAAAGTGGAGGTGCGGCCCTGTGGTCAATTCCCCTGTATTCCCTACCGAAGCAATTACCTCCCCGGAGCGTACCACATCCCCCTGGCCTTTATTTAAGGATCCATTGTGCTTGTATACACTTATTAAGCCGTCCATATGTTCCAAGATAATTACATATCCCGTTTCTGCCGTCCATTCGGCAAAGATTACGGTACCGTTGGCCACTGCCTTAATGGGACTGTCCGTTGGGGCAACAATATCTACGGCAAAGTGTTGATTTTCAGCATCGAAATCCTGTGATATAGTGCCTGATAAGGGAGAAAAAAGAACCTGCCCGGAATTATTGATGTTTCTTTCGAACAAATTGTATTTATCCTCCAATGCTACCTGCGCCCTCAGTAAGGAATCCTCCTTGATGGGGGTTAGATCTATGGTGGAAGGATCCAATGTGAATTGGTCGAACAGGGAATCCCTATTAATTTCATTATTTTCAATATCGCCCCGCAGCACTTTTCGTATGTTATCCAAATACCTATTGGTATAATTTAATGTGGCGACCAAAGAATCCGTTCTATAGGTAAGTTCGGTGGCCTGTCGCTTCAATTTAGTGGAAGAGTAGCCCGGGATATATTCGCGCAAGGGCGTAAACGCTATCAATAATATGGTGAATCCGATCAACCCAATAATAAACAGGGAACCGGTTACAAAAACATTCATTCTGCTCAGCTTAAATGAAATTTTTTCCTCAAAGGTACTTTCATTCAAAATTACCAGACGATATTTGTGTAGCAGTTTCTGCTTAATTTCCTTTCGTTTCTTTACCTTTTTGGCCATAATGAACAAAGATAAGCTTAGTATTTCACTTTAATTCCTTTATTGCGGAATTTGATTTTCCATAAATAATTTCATTGCAAATGTATCTATTGGGAAAATATTTTCTAATTTAGATTAATTAAAATATATTTTAGAAGTTAAAATTAACAGCATTCTAACATCTTTTTTAGTACATTTGTTGTTATTAAATATTATACCATGATAACTTTAAATACATTCTTAGCCATTGGACCAATGCAAATCGCTTTGGTTGTGGCCATCGTCCTACTATTGTTTGGAGGAAAAAAAATTCCGGAATTGATGCGTGGACTGGGAAGCGGCATTAAAGAATTTAAAGATGCTTCCAAGGATGAGGATAAATTGGAAGAAAAAAAGGAAGAATAGGTCATATTTTAAATATTTATAAAGAACATCTGCCATTGTGTAGGTGTTTTTTTGTTTATAGATCTTACCAGATCTATCATTCCTTTAAGGCAAGGTCTACGGAAGTACTGGATAAGGGTATAGTTTGGGACCTAAAATTTCTGCCATGACGGATGGCTATCTATTTGGAAAGGGTCATTTTAATTTTTAATCCACAAAATACCGAACGGAATTTTAACGATGTCTCTAGCTATATTTCTAGAATTTGACGGCAATCTACTTCAACAGTGTGCCGTTTATAGACGGAAATGGAATTAAAAATAGCACTTAAGGCATTATGTTCTTATCTGGATTACGGTGACCCTTTCTTTTTTTCTGCTGAATAAATTTCTTTAAACGGTCATTACACCATTGAAAACAAGGGATTCACAACAAATAATTTTTTCATGGCACTATCCACTTTAGTTTTAGCGTTGAAATAATTTATTAAGGTATCTGTATTTCCATTCCAAAAGAATAATAAATTTTATACATGCCTTTGTATTTTTTAATTATTGGACCCCAAGGTATTGAAGTTTAAACCACTTCATTTAATAGAATATACATGAAACAACTTCTAACAGCCTGCTTGCTCCTCTTTGCTTTTATTGGCAGTGCCCAAGGAATTAGGAATAACGTTACTTCCGTTATGGATAAACGGTTCGCGGATATAGATATTGGCATTAATAGTAATACCAATACTTCCAATACCAAGGTTACCCCGGATATGTTCATAAAAAGGGCTGCGTTGAACCACATAAAAAACAGGACTTTTAAAAACCTAAAAGGGACGGATGAAGGCTTTTATATAATTGCAGGTGTTTTTTCCAATTTGGACAATGCCCAAGATCTGGTACAGGAATTAAAGGGAAAGGGTTTTGCCGCGGGAAATATCAGTAATTCCGGCAATGGGCTCAATTACGTTTATTTGTGTAGGTATGATGATTTGGATAGGGCTATAGCTGCCTGTAATTCCAGGTTGGATGGTACTTATACCGATCCATTTTGGTTAATGAATATAGATAATGGCGGTAAATCCAAAAAAATGGGAATAAACGGGAATGGCGCGGTTTCAGAATTGCCCTTACCCAATACCACATTGGACAATACTTTAAGTCCAGAAGTACAGGATTATCCAAAAACGGTCAAAACTCCGGATCAGGAAGAAAAACCCGGGTCAAAGACAAAGAATGCAGCGCCCAAGAAGGAGTTATCCGTTGAAGAGGTTACTTATGATATGTTGAGTCCCGTTGGAAAAAATGATATGTCCCAAGTAAGGGAAAAGGCAAGTAATACTAATAAAGACGTCAAAGGCAATACTGCTAGGCTCATAAAAAAAGCAGATGAGTATTTTAATAAAATGTGGTATGCGGAGGCTGCTGAGCTGTATGAGGAAGCCATTAAAAAAGAGGCCAACAATTTTTCCCTCGAAATTCTTCAAAAGGCCGGAGATGCCTACTATTATAATACGAATATGGCGAAGGCCTATTATTATTACAATATCATATTTGAAAGATATGAAGAGGAAGTTTCTCCTGATCAAATTTTTAAATATGCCCATACTTTAAAGGGTAACGGCAAGTATGCCAAGTCCAAGAGAATGATGCGCCTGTATAATAAAGAGGTTAAAAAAAAGAATGTAGGTTATGGACCGGATATAAATGCAGACCGTAAAGAAGCCATTCTGGACAATATTCTAAATACGGAACTTAAATACGGACTTAAAAACCTGGCCATAAACACTAAGTATTCCGAGTTTTCGCCAATGTTTTATAACGATGACGAAATTGTATTTGCATCGGCCAAGGACTCTTCCTTTTTTAGGACCAGAAGGTATAAATGGAACAATCAACCTTATTTGGACCTGTATGTCTCTAAGGTAAATAAGGAATCCCGGGACCTTCAGAAGGCCATTAAGTTTTCAAAGAAAATAAATTCCAAGTATCACGAAGCATCGGTAAGTTTTACGCCGGACAATTCAACCATGTATTTTACTAGAAATAATTATGGTGAAAAACTAAGAAGGGATAAAAACGGGATTAACCATTTAAAAATATATACTTCCAAAAAAATTGATGGGGAGTGGACGGAGGCCGAAGAACTTCCCTTTAACAGTGATGACTATTCTACGGGACATCCTGCATTGAGTCCGGATGGCAAAAAATTGTATTTTGTTTCGGATATGCCGGGAACCATAGGGGATACCGATATTTTTGTGGTAGATGTATTGGGTAATGGAAGGTATTCCGACCCCAAAAATTTAGGTCCCGGAATAAATACGGAACAGAAGGAAATGTTCCCTTTTGTCAATGATAAGAAGTTATATTTTGCTTCCAATGGCCATGTTGGACTTGGAGGACTGGATGTATATGAAGTTGCTTTTGATGGTGAAGGTTTTAAAGAGGTAATCAATATGGGGCAGCCCATAAACAGCAATAATGACGATTTTTCCTATATCGTTGATGAAGGGAATCAAAAAGGATATTTTGCGTCCAATAGACGGGGCGGTAAAGGGGACGACGATATTTATTCCTTTGAAAAACTCCAACCTGAAGAAGTGGTGAAGAATGCTATTTCCGGAGTGGTTACCGAGTTGATTACCGGCGATGTGATGCCCAAGGCACTGGTTACCCTCTTGGATGGGAATAATATTAAATTAAAGGAAATGGTTACTGAAGATGACGGTTCCTTCGTCTTTGAAGATTTGGATTCCAATACCAAATACGCAATTAAAACAACAAAGAGCGAATTCTTTGAAAATGTGGTTACAACGGAAACCAAGAAAAATGAGGTGGTAAATGTGGATGTTTCCATGAAAAGGCTAAAGGAGCTCATTGTCATAGAAGACGGAATAAAGAAGCTTAAGACCGATATGATTTTCTTCGATTTTGATGCATCTTCCATTAGAAGGGACGCATCGCTGGAACTTGATAAACTGGTGGAGGTGATGACCGAGTACAGGGATATGGTGATCAAGATCGAATCCCATACCGATTCCCGAGGCCCGGATG
The DNA here is from genome assembly GCA_041392165.1 of Flavobacteriaceae bacterium. Classification (GTDB taxonomy): domain Bacteria; phylum Bacteroidota; class Bacteroidia; order Flavobacteriales; family Flavobacteriaceae; genus Arenibacter. The sequence continues at coordinate 340,172 of JAWKMN010000001.1, read as the reverse complement.
CCTACAATAAATATCTATCGGATAAAAGAGCCAAGTCTACTAAGGCCTATCTTATTTCCAAGGGCATTTCGTCAGACCGTATTGAAAGTGCCATTGGTTACGGGGAGGAACGTTTGATCAATGAATGTGGAAATGGGGTTCGCTGCAGCAGGGAGAAACACGAACTTAACAGGCGCTCGGAATTTATCATAGTAAAGATGTAATATGTAGCATATGCTTTACTTAGTGCTGGCGCGTGCGACACGCGCGTGCCATTAAATTACACATCTAAACCTTACTTATTGAACCCAACAAAAAATCAGGTTAACATTAGTTGGGAAGTCGAAGTATTTTTTGTTCACAGTAGGAGCCTGCCTATCGGGCCACAGAATTGTTGCTGAGAATTGTATTAGGGCACGAGCATGACGCTTGCGCCAGCGATGTGGAGGCTTTGCCTCTGATTAAAACCATACAAGCCAACCAAACCATAAAACGCCCTCAAGGGCGTTTTTTTATGGCCAAGCGGCTTATTTATCCGATTCCGATGAAAGTTAAATAGATCAGCTAGATTCAAAGTTGTTTGGCGGTGTTTTATTGGCTTTTCTATTGTTCGCCAGTATTAAAATTATATAAAAAATAAGGCCCATATGAGGGCCCTATAGTGTATATTTTTATTGCCGGTGTATTATTTGTCGTCCGAGAACTTCACGGTTTTTAAAATGGCTTCCAGTTGGAACATATCGTCCCTTTTTTCTGTAGCAGGAGCAAATACAAAACCTTCAACGACCACCTTCCTATTATTTTTGTCATCGTTGATAATATAGGTAAGAAAGGGTCCGGCCATGGGATATCCGCTTATCTCCCATATTCCCCTAACTTCGGCAGCCTTTTTACCGGCAACTTCCACTGGAAAAACATAAGGGGCAAAGGCTTTTTCGGTAATCATATAGGTTATTTTTCCAGGTACATCGGGTCCTGGAATATACCTCTTTCCTATCGAATCGCGCATTGCTACAATATCTTTGACAAAGGTAGAGTCGTTTTTAAAATAATCATTGGGAATATCATATGCGATAATATTCATACTTCCTTTTTGAATCTGCCTATCAATCCAAATAAAATTGTTTTCCTGCTTGCCTACCTTATAAATTGAAGGTAGGGACAGGGTTATGCCCAATTTGTCGTTCAATACCGTTTCCTTGCTAAGCGATTTTAAGAAACGCTTTTGCGATTCTTGGATTTCAACCTCCTTGAATGCTTTAATAATCCCATCGGCTTTGGCATCCAAATTTGAAATAATTTCCTCATCCGTTCTCCCTTTGATGACACCTACTTTTTGGGGAATGGCATAAACATCGGTTTTAATATGGGCCAGGCTCAACGTATCCTTGGCCACAAAAAGCACTGAACGGGTCTGGATAATGGTTCCTGAGAATACTTTTGGTGGTATCTGGTTAATGGTAAAAAGGGGTTCTTCCCAAGAAAGGCCCAGAACGGGTGCAGCAAAATGCTGTCTTACACGATCCCCAACTTGTCCTTGCCATAGTTCATTGTCCATTACAACGGCCATGGAATTTATGGCACCGACGGATTCCGGTAGATATTTCTTTTTCTCTTTTTCCCCACAGGAGACCATAATCAAAGAAAGTAATACTACTACTCCAATTTTTTTCATATAGTTATTTGTTTACGAAGAACAATCGCACAATTTTAACTTTGTGCCCGGTTTTATGTCATTACCACTAATACCGTTCCATTTTCGTAAATTTTCTATACTAATTCCAGGATATTTTTTGGAAATAGTCCAGAGGGAGTCCCCACTTTTAACCGTATGTACCTTGGTACCCGCTGAAGCCACGGCATTTTTTGAACTTTTGGCTGTGTTTGACGAGCTTATTGATGAAGGAATTTTTCTTGGGTAAATGGTCAGTCTTTGTCCTATTCTGAGATTATTGCTTCTTAGACCGTTCCAATTTTTAATTTGGCTAACACCCACTCCATACCTTTCTGCAATCTTTCCCAAGAAATCACCACTACGTACCTTGTAGGTTATTTGATCTTGCGATTGTATGATTTGTGGCAAGGGCTCTTCTTTGGATTTCAGTTGATTCTGTACATGGGCATAGATGGCTTCCTCGTTGGCCACAAATTTTCCCAAAGCATCCACAGGGAGCCGTAGGGCATAATTTTTGTCCTTAACATAGGGTATTACCTTTAATTTATATGAGGGGTTTAAAAACATCAATTCCTCTTCACTAACGTCTACCAATTCCGAGATTTGGTTAAAGGTAATGGTGCTCTTTACATGTACGGTATCGGTCTCAAAATAGGGACGATCCGCAACCTGCCTTGTAAAACCATGTTCTTCCGCATATTCAAAAATATACATGGTGGCCAAAAATGCCGGTACGTAGCCCGCAGTTTCCCGGGGCAGGTTTCTTCTTATGTTCCAGTAATTTTTATAGCCACCAGATCTCCTTATCGCCTTGTTTACGTTACCGGGTCCTGAATTATATGCCGCAAGGGCCAAATCCCAATCATTAAAGATACCGTATAGCTTTTTAAGATAAAGACTGGCCGCCTTGGTAGAATTAATAGGGTCGCTGCGTTCATCCACATAGCTGTTGACATCCAAATGGTACATCTTTCCGGTTCCGTACATAAATTGCCATAATCCGGTAGCGCCGACCCGTGAACGGGCCCTCGGATTTAATGCCGATTCAACAATAGCCAAATATTTGAGTTCCAAGGGAACATTCTGATTGTCCAGTTCCTGTTCGAACATGGGGAAATAAAACTGGCTAATGGTCAACATTCTGCCCATCATATCCCGTTTACGGGTTAGAAAGTAGCGTATTACGTTTTCCAACGAAGGATTGTAAACAATATTAAAGGGCGTTTTTTGATTGAGGAGCTTCAGTCTGGCCTTTAAAGTGTCCGTGTCTACATTGAAATGATATACAGAATCTATTTCCAAGGTAGTAATGTCCTGATAAATGGAATCGAATAAAGATGAACTGTCGTATAATTCCTTCATCCAAAGACTATCGAACCTGGCAGTTTCCGGACGGTCCTTTAAATCGTACTTTTTTTGACCTTTTACCAACAATAATGGATTGTCCTGAATATCATCTTTGGCCTCCATGGTTTCCATCTGATCAATACCTTCCATGTCCATGGCTGTGGTATCTACCGCAATTTCCAATGATTTGGACGTATTTTGGTCCTGCTTTGCAGGAGGTATTGAATCCAATTCCTGTGCTACGCCAGTAACCCAGAAACCCATAGTCAAGACACCCAATAAGATATTTTTGGAAGTATTCATAAGGTTTGTTTTTTAAGAGGGGCAGACTAAAATCGTGATTTTTTTCTATACTTTAAAATTTAATTTTTAAAGACAGATCAAAAATCGGATAACCTTTTTTAAATAACGGCGTATTTAGGCCAATATTGCCGCTATTCCAGGTAGGGTTTTGCCCTCTAGGCTTTCCAACATGGCACCTCCCCCGGTAGAAACATAACTTACCTTGTCCTCAAAACCAAATTGCTTGACCGCAGCAACGGAATCTCCGCCGCCCACCAAGGAAAATGCACCTTTTTTGGTTGCTTCATCTATGAAATTACCTATGGCAATAGTGCCCTTGGCGAAGCTTTCCATTTCAAAAACCCCTATAGGACCATTCCAGAGAATGGTTTTGGATTTTAAGATTACCTCTTTGAATATTTCCAAGGTTTTTGGACCTGAGTCCAAACCCTGCCAACCCTCAGGAATCTCGTTGGAATTTACAATTTTGGTGTTCGCGTTGTTGTTAAAGTCGTCCGCGGCCAGGACATCTACAGGGATATGCACTTGTACTCCTTTTTTCTTGGCCTTGTCCAAAATTTCCAGGGCCAACCCCGTTTTATCGTCCTCGCAGATGGAATCCCCAACCTTTCCTCCTTTGGCCTTCACAAAGGTATAGGTCATTCCACCACCAATAATTAGATGGTCCACTTTATCCAAAATATTTTCGATGATCGTAATTTTAGATGATACCTTTGCCCCTCCCAAAATGGCGGTCACCGGCTTTTCCCCTGTTCGCATTACCTTTTCTATGGCTTCAATCTCTTTGGCCAACAAAAATCCAAAACATTTTTTTTCTGGAAAAAATTGGGCCACTATGGTAGTGGAAGCATGGGCTCTATGTGCGGTTCCAAAAGCATCGTTAACATAAATATCCCCTAATTTGGATAATTGCTCCGCGAAGTTTTCATCCCCTTTTTCCTCTTCAGAATGAAATCTGAGGTTTTCCAATAACAGCACTTCGCCACTTTTCAATTCTGCCACCGCCTTTTCAGCTATGGGACCAATGCTTTCAGTGGAGAATTTTACCGTAACACCGAGTACTTCGGATACCTTGTTGCAGATGTGCTTTAGGGATAAGTCCGGATTCACTTTTCCGTCCGGCCTTCCTAAATGGCTCATTAGTACGGCACTTCCACCATCTTCCAATATTTTTATTATAGTGGGTTTTGCCGCTTCAATCCTATTGTCGTCGGTTACCTTAAAATCCGCGTCCAATGGAACATTAAAATCTACCCTTATTAATGCTTTTTTACCTTTAAAATTATAATCGTTGATGGTTTTCATTTGCCCTTTATTTTTAGAGAGAGACAAATGTAAAGATTTATAGGTAGTGTTTAAAGAGACTATTCCATTTATTTGTGTAGTTTATGGATCAGGGTTGATTCTAAAAATGTAAACAGTTACCGGCCAGATAATGTTTGGACTTGTATTTTGAAAAGGACAGATGGTTTCCCTTTAAACTTCCAAACACCGTGAAGCAAGTAAATTTCAGATAAAAACCGCTATATTTGAGCCATGCTATTCAAGGATATTTTAGGACTTTCCCATATAAAGAACCATCTGGTATCCAGTGCCGATACAGGTCGGATACCCCATGCCCAATTATTCGTTGGCCCTGAGGGCTGTGGGACTTTGCCATTGGCTTTGTGTTATGTGCAGTACCTGATCTGTGGCAATAATGAAGGGGAAAATAGTAACGGTAATAATGCCTGCAATGCTAAATTTAACGCCTTGGCACATCCGGATGTGCATTTTGTCTTTCCGGTATCCAATTCGGATAAAGTAAAAAGTCATGCCGTAAGCGATCATTATTTGGAGGAATGGCGCCAGTTTATAAAGGAACAGCCCTATGGTAATCTTTTTGATTGGTATAAGTTAATTGGGATTGAAAATAAACAGGGACAGATCGGTGTGGACGAGGCCCAGGATGTGGTAAAGAAGCTTTCCCTGAAATCCTATGAAGGGGGGTATAAGGCCCTGATTATTTGGATGGCCGAAAAAATGAATACCGCTACCGCCAACAAATTGCTGAAATTGATTGAGGAACCGCCGGACAAAACGGTATTGATTTTAATTGCGGAGGATGAAGAACAAATAATACAGACGATACGATCCAGGTGCCAAATATTGCATTTTCCACGGCTGGCGGAAGAAGCTATTTCCCAGGCTCTCATTAGGAGGGGGGTTTCCGAGGAGGATGCCTATAGAATATCGCATGAGGCCAATGGCAATTTTAATAAGGCCCTCGATTTTATGAACAACGATTCCGAGGATTTGGTATTTGAGAAATGGTTTGTGCAATGGGTTAGAAGTGCGTTTAAGGCAAAGGGCAATAAGGCGGCGATCCACGATCTTATTTCCTGGAGCGAAGTAGTGGCAAAGACCGGAAGGGAGACCCAGAAAAAGTTTTTGAATTATTGTATGGCCGTAATAAGACAGGCCCTTATGATCAATTACAATACCCGTGAATTGGCATTCATGAGGATTCATATTGAAGGGTTTCAGTTGGAAAAGTTTGCCCCATTTGTTCATGAAAACAATATTGTTCCCATAGTGCAGGAATTGGAAGACGCCATTTATCACATTGAAAGAAATGGAAATTCCAAATTGATACTTATGGATTTATCCATAAAATTAACCCGATTGCTGCACAAAAAAGCAGCTTAAAGGAATTGTATAATCTTAAAAGCCATGAGCATGGACAACATTTTGACCTACCCTACGGAATTACTACTTCTCCTATTTATAGTCATTACCTTTCTTCAGAGTGCACTGGATAAAATCTTGGACTGGAAGGGCAATTTATCTTGGTTAAAAAGTCATTTTTCCCAAACGCCCTTTAAGAATATGGTTCCTGTATTATTGGGTACGGTTATGGTGACCGAAATCGTGGCAGGTATGCTTTGTTCCATAGGATTTTATACGCTCATAGTTCAAGGGGATGGTTCCATGGCCCTGGCCGGTGCTATTCTTGCCTGTCTTGCCTTGTTGATGTTGTTACTGGGCCAGCGTGTGGCAAAGGATTACGACGGGGCAAGGACTATTGCCATTTATTTTATGCCGGCTATTTTCTTGGTGTTTTTATTACATTCCTAGTGTCCTGTAAACCCTGTTTTAGTTTTCCCTAAAGGGAGCGGTTTCCCTCCTGTGGAGAGACTAAGTGAGGATTTGATACTGGCGGTCCAATGTTTGCCCCCTCCAAAAACTATGGAATTTTAATTTAATAGTGGGTTTTATATGGACTTCAGTGCCCTTTTTCCATAAATTTAAATAATCCTAATAAATGGGCGCACATACTGTACGGTCGGTTTTATGCACTTAAACCATGGGGTGATCTCATTAAAAATCCGATTTATAAAACCAAAAACGCGATAAAAAGTAGGGATTTGTCAGAAACGGTATGATTACGACCGGCATACCAACCCGCTAGTTTGTGGATAAGGATTTATTTCTAATTGAATTTCTCAGCATTAGAGGGGATATAGGTCATTTAGAACCAATATTTCAAGGATATATTCTCGTTGTAAAACAGTGATCATCAACCAAAACCCAAAATGGATCTATCGGGAATAAAACCAAGATCGCTTGCACTGGGATTGTCCGGAAAGGGTATGGGACCTATAGGGATGATCACCTATAGCCATTACACATCATCATAATCCACAGTTAGCGTAGGGGTTGTGGGGTGTGCCTGGCAGGTAAGGATCAATCCCTCCGCTATTTCGCTATCCGTTAAAATTTGATTTTTTACCATCTCGGCCTTTCCTTCCTTGATTCGGGCAATGCAACTGCTGCACACACCACCCTGACAGGAGTAAGGGGCATCTATATTCTCTTTTAGAACGGCATCCAATACCAGGGCACCCTTGTCCATGGAAAGGGAAAACTCCTCATCGTCCACAATAACGGTAAGTTGGGTCTTGCCTTCCAATTTTTCGGGAAGCTCATCCTTTATCTCCGTGGAGGTAAACAATTCAAAATGGATCTTATCCTCAGAGATGCCCTTGTCTTTGAGGTTTTCGGTTACCAATTGTATCATTGCCTCGGGACCACACAGATAGAAATCGCTAAAATCTAGATTTTTATGTTTGTTTTTGAGCACATAGTTCATCGTTGAGGTATCTATACGTCCAAAAATGGATTCATCCTCTTGGGTCTGACTCAATATGAAATAGATATGAAACCTATTGGTATATTCTAGTTGGAGCTTTACCAGGTCAGTATAGAACATGGTTTCCTTATAGGATTTATTTCCATAGACCAATACAAAATTGTTTTTGGAATTGGATTCCAACACGGTTTTGGCAATACTCATAATGGGGGTAATACCACTGCCTGCCGCAAAGGCCATTATGTTTTTTGGGTTCGGGGAGGGTTTAAAAATAAACCGGCCCTCCGGGGGCATTACTTCCAATACATCGCCTTCCTTAAGTTTGTTATGTGCAAAATCCGAGAATCCGCCCCTGTCCACTTTCTTGACACCAATGGTAATGTCAGCACATTTAGGGGAGGAGCTGATAGAATAGGCCCTGCGCAATTCCTTGCCCTTTATTTCCTTTTTTATAGTGATATACTGGCCCGCGGTAAAGGTAAAAGTCTGTATCAGTTCTTTAGGAATGGCAAAGGTTATTGCCACTGAGTTTGGGGTAAGCGGTTTAATTTTTTGAACGGTAAGCGAATGAAAGTGGGCCATATTAAATCTTTGTTGCAAAATTAAGCAAAGCAGGGAGTATTTAAAACGGGAAATCAAAAAAATACCGGCTGTTTGTAACAAATAGTCTAAATTGAACACTGATCCATAAGGTTTAACTATCTAAAGTATGTTAAAGCAGTTCCTTACGCTTGAATGGAAATCCTTTTATAGATCTGCCTCATTTAAAGCCAATCTGGCCATAAGGATTTTTATGGTTTTTGGGGCGCTTTATTTTATAGCGGTATTCCTGGGCTTGGGAATAAGGGCCTTTTATATCATTGAAAGGCAAGGTTGGGGCGATCCTCTCCTAGTGGTCAATCGGTTTATGGTTTATTATTTGGTAGGAGATCTTTACATGAGGTATATGCTTCAGAAAATGCCCATTACCAATATTAAGCCTTTGCTCTACCTTCCTATTAACAAAGGTAGGATAGTGTGGTATTCTTTGGGAAAAACGGTAGTTTCATTTTTTAATTGGTCCCATGCCTTTTTCTTTATACCCTTTTCCGTAGTACTATTGGTAGAGGGCTATTCTCCTGTAGGGGTCATTGGTTGGCATTTGGGGATCACGGCACTGTTTTTCTGCAATAATTTTATAAACGTACTGGCCAATAATAAGGACAATCTTTTTTATATGTTACTGGGCCTATTTTCGTTTTTGGGAATTTGCCAGTATTTTGAACTGTTTAATATCACGGTCTACACTGCACCATTTTTTAATATACTTTATCAGCAACCTTGGATGGCTCTCTTAGCCTGGGCTTTGCTGGTAGTATTGGTATTTTCCGCCCTTTCCTATTTTAAAAGGAATATGTACCTGGATGCGGGTTTGAAAGGAAAGAAATCCTTGGCCAAAACGGAGGATTATACCTGGTTGAACCGTTTTGGGAATTTGGGTACTTTTTTAAAGAACGATATTAAATTGATCAGGAGGAACAAGCGGTCAAAAATCGCCGTAATAATGGGTTTTTTCTTTATCTTTTATGGACTGTTCTTCTTTAACGGTGCCGTAGAGGCATATGAGGGCCCTGTTTGGAAAATATTTGCCGGTATTTTTATTTCCGGAGGGTTCTTGTTCAGTTTTGGTCAGTTTGTGCCCAGTTGGGACAGTTCGTACTATCCCTTAATGATGAGTCAAAATATTAGGTATAGGGAATATTTAACTTCCAAATGGTATTTGGTAATTATAGCAACGGTAGCAAGTACCATTCTGGCTTCCTTCTATATATACTTTGGCTGGGATACCTATTTGGCGGTCATTGTAGGTGCCATTTATAATATTGGTGTCAATTCCTATTTGGTGCTATGGGCCGGGGCCTATATTAAGACACCCATTGAACTGACATCCAATAAAAAGGCATTTGGGGATAAGCAGGCCTTTAATGCAAAAACCCTGTTATTGACCTTGCCCAAACTAATTTTGCCCATGGGAGTCTATGCTATGGGACATTATTTTATTGGCCAGACCGCGGGTTATATTTTTGTGGGTATGGCGGGCATTATCGGATTTGGCTTTAGAAATAAGGCATTTGCCTTGATCGAGTCTATCTATAAAAAGGAAAAGTATAAGACGCTTGCAGCCTACAAACAAAAAGCTTAAAAGGATATATCTATGATTTCGGTCCAAAATTTAACTAAAAAGTATGGGGAGTCCATTGTTTTGAACATTGAAAATTTGGAAATCCCTAAAGGCCAGAGTTTTGGCCTGGTAGGCAATAATGGAGCCGGAAAGACCACCTTTTTTAGTTTAATGCTCGATTTGATTCAGCCCACTACGGGGCATATCGTTAATAACGGTGTTCAGATAGATTCCAGTGAGGCTTGGAAGCCATTTACCTCGGCATTTATTGACGAGACTTTTTTGATAGGATACTTAACCCCGGAGGAATACTTTTATTTTATCGGAGAACTTAGGGGGCGTAACAAGGCCGATGTGGATAGCCTCTTGGCCGGGTTCGAAGATTTTTTTCACGATGAAATTTTGGGCCGGAAAAAATACTTGAGGGACTTGTCCAAGGGAAATCAGAAGAAGGCCGGTATTGTTGCTTCTTTCATTGGCGATCCCCAAGTAATTATATTGGATGAACCTTTTGCCAATTTGGACCCAACAACCCAAATAAAACTTAAAGGGATTATCAAGGATTTGGCTGCCAATAAAAAAGTTACCGTTTTGGTTTCCAGTCATGATCTTACCCATGTTACAGAAGTTTGCGAGCGGATAGTAGTGCTCAACAAGGGAGAGTTGGTAAGGGACATACAGACTTCCAAGGAAACCCTTAAAGAGTTGGAAGCATTTTTTGGAGGATAAATTGTTCTGTTGTCTATAATGGCATTGAAGATTAGGAATATTTCCTATCGCATCCTTCAATGTGGTTTTGTGTCCTTATACGCGAATTGCCATGGCAAGTTCCATTATTGTTGGGATGTGGTTCCTTATCATTCTCTTTGTCCGGGATCGGAATTATCCAATATCTAAAAATAATGTTGTTTTATCGACCAACTACATAATAATCCGGTCGTTTTTAAGTTAATGTTAGGTACGAATACATAGAATTTTGAAGCTTCGCAATAGACTTATATTTTCGATTGTTTTTGGGGGATTGGTGTTTAATGCCTGTTCTACGAAGAAAGACGCCTTTTTAAACCGCAATTGGCACGCACTAAATACCAAGTACAATACCCTGTACAATGGTAATATTGCCTTTGAGGAAGGTCGTGAGGGTCTCAATGCGGTATATCAGGATAACTATTGGGAAGTATTGCCCGTGGAAAGACTGGAGGTCACCGAAGACATAAAATTGGATTCTGAAGATAACAACCCCAGTTTCCTTATTGCAGAGGAAAAGGCTACCAAGGCCATACAAAAGCACAGTATGGACATAAAGGATGAGGAGCGCAACCCCCAGACCGATGAGGCTTTTTTACTTTTGGGCAAGGCCCGGTATTTTGACCAACGCTATATGCCCGCTTTGGAATCTTTCAATTATATCCTGAATAAATATACCCGGAGCGATAAGCTTAACGAAGCGACCATTTGGAGGGAAAAGGTGAATATTCGTCTCGAAAATGAAGAGCTTGCCCTGAAGAATTTAAAGCGTTTAATAAAACAGGAATATTTAAGTGATCAGGAATATGCCGATGCCCGTGCCATGATGGGTCAGGCCTACATCAATCTTAAAATTCCCGATACCGCCATTCAGCAGTTAAAGATTGCATCGGTATATGCCAAAAAAAATCCGGAAAAAGGCCGTTACTTATATATTATTGGCCAATTGTACAATCAATTGGGGCATAAGGACAGTGCCAATTATGCCTTCGACAAGGTAATCGACCTAAACAGGAAATCGCCCAGGGTATATATGATCAATGCCCATTTACAAAAAATTCAGAATACCCAGCTTACCGATGACAATAAGGAGGAAATGTACGAGTACCTTACAGAATTGGAGGAAGACCGTGAAAATAGACCTTTCCTGAATAAAATATACCGGCAGGTAGCAGAATTTCATTTGGCGAATAAATCGGATAGTTTGGCCCTGTTGTATTATAACAAATCCTTGAGGGCCACTCAGAATATGCCCCAGTTGAACGCCCTTAACTATGAAAATTTGGCCATCTATAATTTTGACCGGAACAAGTACAAACCTTCTGGGGCCTATTATGACAGTGTACTGCAAAACTTAAATGAAAACACCAAGAAATATAGGGAGGTTAAAAAGAAACTGGACAACCTGGAGGATGTTATTAAATATGAGGAGGTGGTACAGTATACGGATAGCGTAATTACATTATATGAACTTCCAATTGACGATAGGATAACTTATTTCGAGGAACATATTGCCCAATTGAAGGCCGTGGCCGAAAAAGACAGAAAGAAAGAGGAAAGTATGGCCAATGCCGGTTTTGCCGCCTTTGGCAAAACTAAGGGGGGAAAGGAGAACAAGGGCAAGTTTTATTTTTATAACATAACTACCTTGGGGTATGGCAAGAACGATTTTAAGACAAGATGGGGAAAGAGAACCCTGGAGGACGATTGGCGCTGGTCCAACAAATCCAAAGTGCAAAATCTGGAGGTAAACGGTGAAAATCGGACCAATGCAGTGGCGAATAATGTTGAGGCAATGGGGGAAGGGGAAAAATACAGCATGGATTACTACCTTGGTAAAATCCCTACAGATCCTTTACTGATAGATAGTTTAAGGACCGAGCGCAATTTTGCCAATTATCAATTAGGGTTGATCTACAAGGAAAAATTTAAGGAAAACCTTTTGGCCGCGGGTAAATTGGAGAGCGTCTTAAAATCCAATCCGGAAGAAAGGCTCATCATCCCATCCAAATACAATCTATACAAGATCTACGAAGAGGCCGGAAGTTCGTTGGCAACGGATATGAAATACAATATCATTAAAAACCATCCCGAATCCAGATACGCGGAAATTCTTTTAAATCCACAGACCATTTTAACGGGAAGTGCCGATAGCCCCGATGCCAAGTATCAGCGCCTGTACCAACTGTTCCAAAATCAGGGGTTCTTGCAAGTAATTACAGGGGCCGAAGAGAATATAAGCAAATATACCGGAGACCCCATTGTTCCAAAATTTGAAATGTTAAAGGCCAACGCAATTGGGAGGTTACAAGGGTTTGAAGCATATAGGGAGGCATTGAATTATGTGGCCTTGAATTATCCCAATAGTCCGGAAGGGAAAAAGGCACAGACCGTGGTGGCGGTACAACTGCCAAAGTTGGAACCCAAGGTTTTTTCCAAGGAAACCGAATCTACAGGTTCCGGAAATTGGAAGTTGGTATTTCCACTTAAAATTAAGGACGATAAAAAGGCCCTAAGGCTCAAGGAACTTTTGGAAAAATCCATTAAAGAACTGAAGTACAAGAATAGGGTCTCAAAGGACATCTATAACCTGGAAGATCAATTTGTAGTGGTTCACGGCTTTAAATCCAAGGATTATGCACTTGGCTATGCAGAATTGATAAAAAACAATAAGGATTACCGGATCGATGATGAGAATTTCGTAATTTTATCCGATAACTATAAAATAATACAGGTACATAAGAATATAGCAGATTATAGAGTTCAGCAATAAACCCCAAAACCTTAACAAAATGTTTTCAGAGAACAAAAAACCCCGTGTTATGACAGAATTAGGCGGACAACCAAATAGAATTGAGAAAAACACCAAAATTAAAGGGGATATTATCTCCGAAGCCGATTTTCGGATCGATGGGAAATTGGACGGCAATGTAAAGACCTCGGGAAAAGTGGTCATAGGAATAGATGGTTATATCCATGGTAAAGTAGAGTGTGTCAATGCCGATATTGAAGGTAATTTCAACGGAGAGCTGATTGTGGCCGATCTCCTGACCTTAAAGTCTTCCGCCGTAATCGAGGGTACCGTTATGGTGTCCAAATTGGCTGTTGATCCCGGTGCTACCTTCAATGCCTCCTGTACCATGAAGGGCAAGGAGGGGAAAGGTGCCGCAAATAGCCCAATGAAACATTCAGCAGCCACTAATGAACCTGCCAAAGTCTCCTAAAGATAAAAATGGTTTAAAAAATGCGGCGATCCTTACCGGTGTTGCCATAGAAATGGGCGGGATCATTTTTTTGGCCGCCCAGGGGGGGAAATGGTTGGATGAATATTTTGAAATGGAGTCCAAAACCTTTGTTATCGTACTTACCCTATTGGGTGTGGCCATTGCCATATATTTGGTTTTGCAGCAATTGAAACGCATAAAGTATTAATGTTCAGGAATAGCCAGAATAAGTTTTTATTTACTTTTTACCTTTCCCTGGTCCTATTGGGCTTTTTGGTTTTTTGTCTTCACCTTCTCATCCTTTATGTATTCGGATTTCCTTTGTTGGACCATATGATCGTTTTGGCCTATTTGCTCAATGTAGTGTTGGCCCTGATCATATTTTCGGTACTTTACTGGTTTCGGGAGAAATGGAGGGATCAGATCGGATTTCTTTTTTTAGGGGGAAGCATGCTCAAGTTTTTATTTTTCTTTCTCGTTTTTTATCCATTCTATAGTGCAGATGGGAATATGGAATCTTTGGAGTTTACTACTTTTTTTATTCCCTATTTGCTGTGCCTTGTTTTGGAGACCTTCTATACTGCCAGAATGCTAAATAGTTAGCTTCAATTTTGTTTTCCATATTTCTTTTAAGTAGGGTCCAAAATAAACCGATTAATGCTTTTTTCTTTTTGAGATAAAAGCGTACATTTGCACGGATTTTTTGAGACCGATATTTTAAGCGATATGCAAAAACCATTTTACGTCAAATTTCTTTTAGTTGCTACACTTCTTCTGGGTATCAATGCTTTCGCACAAGAAAAGGGCCACTCGTCCGGTGAGGAAAAAGGAAGCCTAAAAGCAGAAATCAAGGAATTTATTGGACATCACTTGTTGGATTCCCATGATTTTAACTTGTTCACCATAGATGAGGAAAAAAATGAGCACTTTGGTTTTCCGTTGCCGGTAATCATCTGGGATGACGGTCTAAAGGTGTTCTTATCGTCAAAATTTCACCATGGGAAATCTGTGGCCGAAGTAGATGGGAATTATTATGCCCTTTACCATGGCAAAATAGTGAAGACCGATGCCGAGGGGACTATCAACTATGATGAAGACCATCATGCAACCAATGTGAAACCGTTGGATTTTTCCATTACCAAAAATGTTGTTTTTATATTTTTTGTGTCTGTCTTGATGTTGTTTATGTTTGGCAGAATGGCCAAGTCATATAAAACAAATGCCCTGCCCAAGGGTATAGGACGTTTATTGGAGCCCATAGTACTCTATATTCGCGATGATATAGCCATTCCGAATATAGGTGAGAAACATTATAAGAAATATATGAGTTATTTGTTAACGGTATTTTTCTTTATTTGGATTATAAACCTTTTGGGGCTTACGCCTTTGGGGGTAAATGTTACCAATAATATTGCGGTGACCTTTGCCTTGGCCATCCTAACCTATTTGATCACTACGTTTACCGCCAACAAGAATTACTGGAAGCATATTTTTTGGATGCCCGATGTACCGGTGTTTATGAAGATTGTTTTGGCTCCGATCGAACTTTTGGGAACTTTTATCAAGCCTTTTTCCCTAATGATTCGTTTGTATGCGAACATTACTGCGGGTCACGTAGTCCTAATGAGTATTTTGGGAATGATGTTTATTTTTAAAAACTGGATAGGGAGTCCGTTGTCCTTTGGTTTGGCATTTGCACTTGCTTTGTTGGAATTATTGGTAGCGGCTTTACAGGCCTACATATTTACAATGTTGTCCGCCCTGTATTTTGGTTCGGCCGTTGAGGAGCATCACGATCATTAAAAGTAGAATGTTTAATAATTAATTATATATATTATGGAAATCCCAACTATTGTAGGAGCTGGATTGATCGTTATCGGTGCCGGTTTAGGTATTGGTAAAATTGGTGGTTCTGCTATGGATGCCATCGCTCGTCAGCCAGAGGCTTCAGGTAAGATTCAAACAGCAATGTTGATTGCTGCCGCACTTATCGAAGGTATTGGTTTTGCTGCGCTTTTCGCATCTTAGTCAAACAAAATAAGGAACAGTTATAACGGTTGGTTATAACTGTTCTTTTACAATTAAAAATTAAACGTTTACATTTCATAAATTAGGATATGGAAAAATTAATAGAGCAGTTTTCATTTGGATTGTTTTTCTGGCAATTGTTATTGTTTATAGCAGTGCTTATTTTGTTGCGCAAATTCGCGTGGAAACCTATACTGGATGCCGTTGAGGATCGTGAGTCCGGTATTAAGGACGCATTGGCCGCAGCAGAAAACGCCAAAAAGGAAATGCAGAATGTTACTGCCGATAGCGAACGTCTTTTGCAGGAAGCAAGGGTAGAACGCGAGGTTATGATCAAAGAGGCCCGTGAAATGAAAGAGAAGATCGTTACGGATGCCAAGGAATTGGCGCAGACGGAGGCCGATAAAATGATCAAGCAGGCACAACTTGCCATTGAAAGTGAAAAGAAAGCGGCCGTTGCCGATATAAAGAACGAAGTAGCTACCCTATCCCTGGAGATTGCGGAAAAAGTAATAAAGGAACAGTTTTCTGATAAGGCCAAACAAATGAAGTTGGTTGAAGAAATGATAGGGGATATCAAGTTAAATTAGGAACAGGGATATGAACGAAGCTAGAGCAGCCGTACGTTACGCAAAGGCAGTATTGGACCTGGCGGTAGAGAATAAGGCTACCGAACAGGTGGAGAAGGATTTTCGGAAGATATTATCAACTATAGTGGATAGTACGGAACTTCAGGAGATGTTGGGAAGTCCCGTTTTGAAGAGTGAGCTTAAGAAGAACGCGCTATTGGAAATCTTTAAAGGTAGTGATGCTGTTACGGAAGGACTTGTCTCTACCTTGGTGGACAACAAGCGCATTTCTATTTTGAGCGATGTTGCCGAGAAGTTCATTGTTTTAAATGAAGCCCGTAAGGGTCAGGGGGTGGCTTTGGTAACCACCGCGGTACCATTGACCGCCGATCTTGAGAAAAAAATATTGAGCAAAGTAACGGCACTTACCGGTAATCAATCTACCATAGAGAATAAAGTGGACGATAGTATTATTGGAGGGTTTGTTTTGCGTGTTGGGGATTTGCAGTACGATGCAAGTATCGCCAATAAATTGAGTAATTTGAAAAGAGAGTTTACAAATAGTCTATAAATAATTTTTTGGGACCATCTTGGTTTTCTGGGGAGGTCCTAATCTTATATCTATAACAAATGGCAGGAGTAAAAGCCGCTGAAGTATCAGCAATATTAAAGAAACAGTTGTCGGGATTTGAAGCATCGGCTTCATTAAACGAGGTAGGTACCGTGCTACAGGTTGGTGATGGTATCGCTAGGGTGTATGGATTATCCAACGTCCAATACGGGGAATTGGTAGAATTTGAAGGTGGACTTCAGGGGATCGTCCTTAACTTGGAAGAAGATAACGTTGGTGTGGTATTGTTGAGTCCTTCAAGAAATGTAAAGGAAGGTTCTGTTGTAAAGCGTACCCAGACCATTGCCTCCATTAAAGTAGGTGAAGGCATAGTGGGCCGTGTTGTAGATACATTGGGATCCCCTATAGATGGTAAGGGCCCAATAACCGGGGATTTGTACGAACTGCCATTGGAGCGTAAGGCACCAGGGGTTGTTTTCCGTCAGCCCGTGAACGAGCCATTGCAAACCGGTATCAAGGCCATTGATGCCATGATTCCTGTGGGTAGGGGCCAGCGTGAGTTGGTTATTGGTGACCGTCAGACCGGTAAGACGACCGTATGCGTGGATACCATCTTGAACCAGAAAGAATTTTACGATGCAGGTAAACCTGTATATTGTATATATGTTGCCATTGGCCAAAAGGCCTCTACGGTTGCAAATATTGCCAAGACATTGGAAGATGCTGGGGCTTTGGCCTATACCACAATCGTAGCTGCAAATGCCTCCGATCCTGCTTCCATGCAGGTATATGCACCTTTTGCCGGAGCGGCAATCGGGGAATATTTCAGGGATACCGGTAGGCCTGCTTTAATCATCTATGATGATTTGTCAAAACAGGCCGTTGCCTATCGTGAGATATCATTATTGTTAAGACGTCCACCAGGACGTGAGGCATATCCCGGGGATGTATTCTACCTTCACTCCAGATTATTGGAGCGTGCCGCAAAAGTTATAGCGGATGATACCATAGCCAAAAATATGAACGATTTACCGGAGGTCCTTAAACCAATGGTAAAAGGAGGGGGATCTTTAACTGCCTTGCCCATTATTGAAACCCAGGCAGGGGATGTTTCCGCTTATATTCCCACCAACGTAATTTCTATTACGGACGGTCAGATTTTCTTGACCCAAGATCTTTTTAACCAAGGGGTGCGTCCGGCGATCAATGTGGGTATCTCTGTATCGCGTGTTGGGGGTAATGCCCAAATAAAATCAATGAAAAAAGTGGCCGGTACCTTAAAATTGGATCAGGCACAGTTCCGTGAGTTGGAAGCTTTCGCCAAGTTTGGTTCGGATCTGGATGGGGCTACTTTGAATGTTATTGAAAAGGGACGTAGAAATGTTGAAATTCTAAAACAGGCACAGAACGATCCCTTTACAGTGGAAGATCAGGTAGCCATTATTTATGCTGGATCCAAGAACTTATTGAACAAAGTTCCTGTGGAGAAGGTAAAGGAGTTTGAAAGGGACTATCTGGAGTTTTTGAATGCCAAGCACAGAGATATTTTGGATCAGCTTAAGGCTGGAAAATTGACAGATGAGGTGATAGATGTTTTAACTTCTGTGGCCAAAGATCTATCCGATAAATATTAAGAGAATATTTTTTTCCTGTCTTCTTGGACAAAGAGGACAGGAAGAATTGAACAAATGAATGTCTAACACAGTATTCCTCTCCTTGGGGAGCATAAGTGGAGCCTATGGCCAATTTAAAAGAAATACGTAATAGAATTGCTTCGGTATCTTCAACGATGCAGATTACCAGTGCCATGAAAATGGTATCTGCCGCTAAGTTGAAGAAGGCTCAGGATGCCATTACCGCAATGCGTCCATATTCCGATAAATTGTCGGAGCTTTTGCAAAGTCTTAGTGCTAGTTTGGATGCGGATTCCGGAAGCAAATTTGCCGATAATCGTCCAGTGAAAAAGGTTTTGATCGTGGCCATAACCTCTAACCGTGGTTTATGTGGCGCCTTTAATTCCAACATCTTAAAGCAAAGCACATTGCTGGCAAGGGAGACCTATGCGGATAAACAGGTAGATTTTATTGCCATTGGTAAGAAGGCCAATGATATTTTAAAGAAAAAGAACAAAGTTATTGCCAATCACAGCTCGGTTTATGATGATTTGACCTTTGATAATGTGGCGGTCATTGCCGAGGAATTGATGGACCTGTTTACCACGGGGACATATGATAGGATCGAAATTGTTTACAACAAATTCAAGAATGCCGCTACACAAATTGTTATGACAGAGCAATTCTTGCCAATTGTTCCCATAGAAGGCGAAGCCAATGCGGCGGCGGATTATATCTTTGAGCCCTCCAAGGCCGAGATTGTGGAGCAATTGATTCCAAAATCATTAAAGACCCAATTGTATTACGGGGTGCGTGATTCCTTTGCCAGTGAGCATGGGGCCCGTATGACCGCTATGCATAAGGCAACGGACAACGCAACTGAGTTGAGAAATCAGTTGAAACTTACTTACAACAAAGCAAGACAGGCGGCCATTACTGGTGAGATATTAGAAATTGTTGGTGGAGCGGAAGCGCTGAACAATTAGGCGGAGTGGACACGCAGCCAAATTCATTCTATGCGGAAGCGCTGAACAATTAGGCGGAGTGGACACGTAGCCAAATTTCGCTCTACGCGGAAGCGTTGAACAATTAAAAAACCGCTAGGTTTTTAAATTTGACAACTGTGAAGAGGACAATGATTAGGCGCAGCGTATGCGGAGCCAAATTTTCCTAGGAGCCGAATCACTGGATAATTAGGTCTATTTTAGGCCTACCTTTTTTATAGAATTATGTAGAGTGCCCCACAGGAATGTGGGGCTTTTATATTTTTAGGGAATCAGGTATGACCAATTGCCGAATAAGCTAATTGACTAACTTTGCGGGCATCGAATAAATGCCTAATTTTAAAGCTAATTCATAAACTTCTTTGAATCCACTTAAAAAACTATTTAAACAGACGTTTATCTATGGTTTGGCTACGGTCTTGCCCAGAATGCTGTCCTTTTTATTATTGCCTCTCTATACAGAGGTTCTGGAGACGGCGGGCTTTGGGGAGGTGAGTATTATTTTTGCCTGGTTTGCAATCTTCAATGTCATCTTGTCCTATGGTATGGAAACAGCCTTCTTTAGGTTTTATACCGGATCAGATAATCGTAAAACAGTAGTTACCACTTCCGTGATTTCGATAGTTGCCACTACTTTTCTTTTTGTGGTCTTAGCATTTCTTTTTAAGGACAGTGTTGCCGGTTTTACCAATATTGAAGAAAAGTACATTGGTTATGCCATTTGGATACTAGCCCTGGATGCCCTGGTGATAGTGCCCTTTGCGTGGCTTAGAGCCAATGAAAAGCCTATGCGCTATGCCTTGGTAAAAATTTCCAATGTGGTTATAAATTTTGGATTTAATCTTTTCTTTTTAATATGGCTGCCACAACTTGTTGAGGACAGTCCTGATTCGTCTTTTAACGCCCTGTACCGCCCAAATTTTGAAATATCGTATATATTCATATCCAATTTGATAGCCAGTGGCATAACGCTGCTTTTAATGCTTAGGTTGTACGTTAGAAGGCCCTATGTATTTGATAAAAAATTATGGCTAAAAATGATGGATTATGCCTTGCCCGTTTTGGTGGCAGGGATTGCTTTTACTGTTAACGAGGTGTTCGATAAAATTATGCTCTCCTATCTTTTGCCGGAGGACATCGCCGAAAGTGAAATTGGGAAATATTCGGCTTGTTATAGATTGGCGATGTTTATGACCCTGTTCGCCACGGCATTTAGAATGGGGATAGAACCTTTTTTCTTTAGCCACTCCACTTCGGACAAGCCTCAGAAGGCCTATGCACAGATTACCAACTACTTTGTGATATTGGGAAGCATAATATTATTGGGGGTGGTGGTATTTGCCGATGTACTGAAGCTTATTTTTGTTAGGGACGAATCGTATTGGGAGGCCATGTCCATTGTTCCCATAATAGTTTTGGCCAGTTTTTGTCTGGGAATCTATCACAACCTTTCGGTGTGGTACAAGGTAACCGACCGTACAAAATATGGGGCCTATATCTCCCTCATAGGGGCGGTCCTAACAATAATTATCAATTTTGCCTTTATCCCTTATTTTGGATATATGGCCTCTGCCGTGGCCACTTTGGTAGCTTACGCCTCTATGGTAATACTATCCTTCTTTTTTGGGAGGATGTATTACCCTATTCCTTATAACCATAGAAAAATTGTTTTTTACCTGGGGTTTTCCATCTTATTTTCTATGATCTCTTTTTATGTTTTTGATCGTAATTTGATTATTGGGAGTATATTTTTTATTATATTCTTGGGAATGGTATATAGGCTTGAAAGTGATAAACTAAAACAAATATTTCTGCGAAAATGACAATAAAAATCATCAATAAATCGGTTCATCCCTTACCCGACTATGAAACTTTGGCTTCTGCCGGGATGGATCTTAGGGCCAATCTCACAGCATCCGTTGTCTTGCAGCCTATGGAAAGAACCATAATAAAGACGGGTCTTTTTCTTGAACTCCCTATAGGTTATGAGGCACAGGTGAGACCAAGAAGTGGCTTGGCGGCGAAAAAAGGAATTACCGTTTTAAATGCTCCTGGCACGGTTGATGCCGATTACAGGGGGGAAGTAGGGGTAATATTAATAAATCTGTCCACTGAGGCCTTTACCGTAGAAAATGGGGAACGCATTGCCCAATTGGTCATTGCCAAGCACGAAAGGGCGGAGTGGCACTTGGTAGAGGAGCTTTCCGAAACCACTAGGGGAGCGGGAGGCTTTGGCAGTACCGGAGTGAAATAAAACCCTGGGATATACAGGCCGGGTTCCGGTATTATCACTAATTTTATGTAGGTTCAGGATCGTCTACTTATTGTATTTATGGGATTATCCAATGTTGGGTTTAATTAGACCATGGCTTTAGTGCCGTTTGTTTAGGGGAAATTTGTATATGGGATGGAGGATACACGTACTTATTTTTGTCTTGGGGTTAGTTTTTATTCCAAGGACTGGTTGTGCCCAAGAAAATGAAATTAAGGAAGAAGGGAGTGCGGATATATTTTTAGAGGAATATACCGATGAGTTTCAGGAGAAGTTCTTTGAGGCATTAAAGCAAAAGGGTATTGAAAACTTCGATAGGGCAATAAATCTCTTCCTGGAATGTAAGCGCTTGGACCCGAACAATTCCGTTGTGGACCATGAACTGGCCAAGGCCTACTTGGCATCCAAACAGTTAAATTTGGCCCAACAATACGGTATTGCTGCCCTGAATGCCAGGCCTGATAATTTTTGGGTATTGAATAGCTTGGTAGATATTGTGCAGCGACAGGGGTTGGACTTGGACGTGGTAAAGGATAGGATTCCTTATAATAATGCCAAACTCCAGGAAAATCTCGCTACCGTCTATTTTAAGCGGGAAAATTATGAAAGTGCCTTAAAGATACTTAATGGTATGAAGGTTTCGCCATTTTCCAAGGACCTTACCTCAAGAATAAACAGCTCCATGAAAAGCAGGGAAAATGCTAAAATTAAGAAGGATACGATGGTAGTAGCGGTTGAAAAGGAAAGCCCTATGGATGTTTATGTATCCCATATTTCCACATACTTGGCAAAGGGCGATTTTATAAATGCGGCGTCCGTTAGTGGGGAGGCTTTAGAGAATTTTCCGGCACAACCCTATTTTTATTATGCTTATGGGCTTAGTCTAAATAAGGTAAAGAAATATAAGGAGGCCATAGATATATTGGAGTCGGGCTTGGATTATTTGTTGGACGATATTGATCTGGCCAATAAAATGTACAAAGAATTAGTGGATGCTAACAATGCTTTGGGAAATTCTTCCAAAGCAAATATGTATCTTAGTAAATTAAAATCCGGGTTGTAAATTTATGGTGTACAGTATTAAAGGACTTCAAAAATGGACGCTATTGGTCATTTTTGTGGTATTGGTGTTTTCGTGCAAGTCTACAAGCCCAATTAATAGTGCTACGGTAGATGAAAATTTGAGCGCCAAGGCGGTTATTAGAAACCACTATTATTCCCATACCAATTTTAAGACGCTAAGTGGTAAAATGAAGATCGAATATTCCGATGGGGAAAGTACACAAAGCGTAAGTGTAAGTTTTAGGATGGAAAAAGATAAGGCCATTTGGTTTAGTGCCCCCTTGGGTATTGTAAAGGCTTATATTACTCCGGATCGCGTATCTTTTTATAATAAGTTGGACAATGAATATTTTGATGGGAATTTCTCCTATTTAAGCCAATTATTGGGAACCGACCTTAATTTTCATAAAGTGCAGAACCTTCTATTGGGAGAGCCACTTTTTGATTTGAGGGATGAAAAGTATGCTGTGGAAATTGCCAATAACAACTATCAATTGAAACCAAAAAAACCTGTGGATTTATTTAAAATACTATTTCAAATTGAACCCCTGAATTATAAAATGACCATACAACAGTTGTCGCAACCATGGGAGAAGCGATTGTTGGAGATCAATTATAAGGATTATCAAAAAGTGAATAAATGGACTCTGCCCGGGGAGATAGCTATTTTGGCGGTTGATGGGGATAATACCAATAATATTACCCTAGAGTTTCGAAATATGGAATTTAATAGAGTGTTGAGCTTTCCTTATGATATACCAAATGGTTTTAAAGAAATTGTATTAAATTAATATGAGAAGTAATTCCTCTTATATAGTTTATTTTCTTTTAGTTATATTCATTCAATGTGGCTATCTAACCATGGCTCAGACGAATGAACAGAAGGCATTGGAATCCAAGCGGGAGCAACTCCAAAAGGAAATATCAGAAATTAACCGGTTGTTGTTCGCCGAAAAGAAGGAAAAGGGAAATGTTTTGGAACAGATGGAGGCCATGGATCAAAAAATAAACGTTCGGCAGCAGTTGATCCGGGTCACCAATCAACAGTCCAACCTGCTTAACAGACAGATAAACACAAACGTACGGAACATTGGGAAACTACGTAACGATCTGGCTTTTTTAAAGGAAGAATATGGGAATATGATACAGAAGTCCTATCAGAATAGATCCGGACAAAGTAGGTTGATGTTTCTTTTTTCTTCTGAGAATTTCCTTCAAGCATTTAAACGGTTCCAGTACATGAAGCAATATACCCAGTACAGAAAGGAACAGGGGGAGCAAATTGTTGCCAAAACGAACGAGCTTACCCAATTGAACAAGGATCTTTCCGAACAGCGTAAGGAGAAGGACAAACTGGTGGCTGAAAATACCCGGATCAAAAATCAGCTGTACAAGGAAGTACAGTCCCAAAAGGAATTGTTAAAGAGTATAAGGAAGAACGAAAGCAAATATGCAACGGCCATTGAAAATAAAAAGAAGGAGGCCAAGAGGATCGACGAACAAATAGAAAGATTGATACGCAGCGCTATTGCCGCCTCCAATAGAGAGGCAAGTAGATCTACCAACACAACTGTGGCAAGTAGCAGTAAGTTTGTTTTAACGCCAGAAGCCACCATTGTGGCCAATAATTTTTCGGCCAATAAAGGAAAATTGATCTGGCCTGTGGAAAAAGGGATCAAAAGACAAGGGTTTGGGGTTTATAATGATGCCGTTTACCCGGGTATAAAGCACGAAAGTAATGGGGTAATTATCGCCACGGATGAAGGATCCAAGGCCAGGGCCATTTTTGAAGGTGAAGTTATCGCCATTCTGTCCGTTCCGGGGGGGAACAAAGGCGTACAGATTAAGCATGGTAACTATATAAGTACCTATTACAACCTTTCCAGGGTTTATGTAAAGAAAGGGGATAAGGTAAACATTAAGTCGGATTTAGGGGATATTTACACCAGCAAATCCAGTGGTACCACCCAGTTAAAATTTTATCTCTACAAGGATACTACCCGCCTTAATCCCGAGGAATGGATATATCAACTATAAAATAATTTGAAATTGAAGAAAATAACGGATGTAAAGGGAACTTTTAAGCTGCACAATGGTGTGGAGATGCCCTATTTTGGTTTGGGGGTGTATTTGTCCAAGGATGGAAAGGAGGTTGCCAATGCGGTAAAATGGGCGCTGCAGGACGGTTATCATCATATAGACACTGCTTCTATATATAAAAATGAAGAGGGTGTGGGACAAGGGATCAAGGATAGCGGTGTGGACCGTAAGGATATATTTGTAGTGAGCAAGGTTTGGAACAGCGATCAAGGCTATGAAAGTACCATAAAGGCATACGAATCCAGTTTAAAACGGCTAAATTTGGAGTATTTGGACCTTTACTTGGTGCATTGGCCGGTAAAGGGGAAGTATAAAGAGACTTGGCGTGCCATGGAATATTTGTACCAACATAAAGGGGTAAGGGCTATAGGGGTAAGTAATTTTATGCAACACCATCTGGAAGATCTACTTTCTTTTTCTGAAATTGTCCCCATGGTGAACCAAATGGAATTTCATCCGTATTTGGTGCAACAGGGGTTGATCGATTTTTGCAATAAAAATACCATTCAGTATGAAGCTTGGTCCCCATTGATGCAGGGACATATCTTTGAATTGGATTTTATGAAGGACCTAGCGGCAAAATACAATAAGACCATTGCCCAGATCGTATTGCGCTGGGATTTGCAAAAAGGAGTTGTTACCATTCCAAAATCTGCTAAAAAGGAACGGATCAGGGCCAATGCCGATATTTTTGACTTTGAACTATCTGCAGAGGATGTTAAAAAATTGGAGCAATTGGACCGTGGGAAAAGATTTGGTCCCGATCCTGATAATTTTGATTTTTAATCCGTAAACAGGGCCTTGAGCTCGGTGGCATCCTTGGGCCTCATCTTGCCCGCAAGCACCAAACTGAGTTGTTTTCTGCGAAGGGCGGCCTCATATCGTTTTATCTCCAGATCGGTTTCCGGCCTCAATTCGGGGACCATCGTAGGTTTTCCACTGTCGTCCACGGCCACAAAAGTGTAGATAGCCTCGTTTACCTTGGATCTCTCGCCGTTAAACCTATCTTCCATCCAAACATCTATAAATACTTCCATGGAGGTCTTGAAGGCTCTGGAAACGGCTGCCTCTACCGAAACAACGCTTCCTACCGGAACCGCTTGGTTAAAGGCCACATGGTTTACGGAAGCAGTAACGGTTATGCGCCTGCTGTGGCGTCTGGCAGCTATACTGGCAGCACGGTCCATTCTAGCCAACAATTCGCCCCCGAACAAGTTGTTCAATGGGTTGGTTTCACTTGGCAGGACCATATCGGTCATTAAGGTACGCGATTCACTGGGCGTCTTTGGCTCCATACATTTATTTTGGGCAAAGATACATACATTGGCAATATTAAGCCAAAAAAGGGGAATGGGATTATTTTACGGATCGCAACCAGGCTTCGGGCGATTCGGTTTGCTTTATTTTCCTTAAATAATCCAAGGCTTCCTTGGCATCGTCAAAACTGCCATAGGCTACCATATGCAATCCATATTGGTTGGCGCCGAGATAAGAGGCATCGTATCCTTTTTCTTTAAGTTGAAGGACTTTCTTTTCAGCATTTTCCTGAATTCTAAAAGCACCGGCTATAACTTGGTGAACACCACTTTTTTTATTGGTGATGACATTTAAGGATACCGCGGGCAATTCCAAGGGAGCGGTATTGAAAAAGGTGGCTTCCTGTATATTTTTGGAAACTTGTTGCTGCGCTTCCTGTCTCACCAGTTCCTGATCATAGATCCTCTCATTGTAAAGACGATAACCTGTAAAACCAGTGGCAACGGCCAATAGTATTACGGCTGCATATTTTAAATAAGGCCTAAGGGTAGCTTTCTTCCTGACCTCTGGGGTAAACATAAACGGAATTTTCTCTTCCAACTCTACCACTTCTTCCTTTAAAATTTCCCTAGAGACCGGAGTAGCCACAAACGTGGATAGTCCAAAGGACGAGGTTAGATAATTGGTCTGGTACGAAGGCTGAAACTGGATTTTTCCTTCCTTGTTCAACCACAACTCGCCTATATTGGGAAGATGCAATCTATTTCCTCCTTTTAGGTGATTTTTCCACTTATGGGATATGGCGGCTATTTGCTTCTGCATGTCCTCATAGGACATTTTTTCGGCATCGGCCATATAGGACACCAATAGACCGTCATTGGAAGTTAGTTGTTCGTTAAAGGAAATTACCTTTGCGGGAGGATGGAACGAATTTGTCGCCTCATTGATAACGGCCGATTTAAGCTGGGTCAAAAAGGCACCAAATTCCGGTATCATTACGCAATTGTATCTATAAAGTAGCTCCGCTATGTAATGTTCGGTTCCCATAGGGACAAAGATTGGAAAAAATTAATAAGTTCAAAACTCTGTGCATAACTTTTTATTAACATTATATTTTGTGTATTTTGTGAACAACTAAGCTGGTTCCACAAATGTCTAAAGATGAAATAATTGCTATCCTTAGGTTGCAGAACGTGCCTAATATTGGTGATATAACGGCCAAAAAATTAATATCCGCTTGTGGGAGTCCTTTGGCCATCTTTGAAGAAAAAACAACTCGGTTGTTAAAATTGGACGGCATTGGTTCGGGTACCCTGAAAGGGCTTATGGACAGGGAGCATTTGGAGGCCGCCTGCAACGAGTACGAATTTATTTTAAGTCAGGGAATAAACCTTCACTATTTTATGGAGGACAACTATCCGGCCTATTTAAAACACTGTATAGATGGCCCTATCTTACTTTTTAGTGAGGGGAATATAGATTTGAACCAACAAAAGATCATAAGTATTGTAGGTACCAGAAATATTACCGGCTATGGCACGGCATTCTGTGAACAGCTCATTGAGGAATTGGCACCCCTTAATCCGGTTATTGTGAGCGGGTTTGCCTATGGGGTGGATATCTGTGTACAAAGGGCGGCGATAAAACATGGCTTACAGACCATAGGATGTTTGGCCCATGGGTTAAATCAGATTTATCCAAAAGTTCATGAAAAATATGTGCCCGAAGTAAATAAAAATGGTGGATTTTTCACTGAATTTTGGAGTACGAGTCAACCCGATAGGGAAAATTTCTTAAAGAGAAATAGGATTATAGCAGGTATGGGAGAGGCTACCATTGTAGTGGAATCCGCTGAAAAAGGAGGTAGTCTGGTTACCGCGGATATCGCCAACAGTTATAATCGCGATGTTTTTGCCGTTCCAGGAAGAACCCGGGACAAGTACAGCAGCGGTTGTAATAATCTCATTAAACAACAGAAGGCACAACTGCTTACGTCGGCCGCAGATCTCATCTATATGTTGGGTTGGGAATTGGAGGAAAGGGAACCCGCTATTATTCAAAAGCAATTATTTATAGATCTGGAAGATACCGAACAGGAAATTTATACTTATTTGCAATTGGGGGGCAAAAAAATGTTGGACCATATTGCCCTGGACTGTAAACTGCCCATATATAAGGTTTCCTCTACCTTATTGAATATGGAAATGAAAGGTGTAGTGAGGCCACTTCCGGGTAAATTGTTCGAAGCTATTTAAAATTAACAGACCAATAGGTATGTAAAAGGGTGTTTTTTTAATGAACAATGAAGTTGTTGGGCATTACATGGAACATAAACTACCGTTCAACCCAAATATTTTTGTGGGAAGGTATTATGGCATGGAGCAAACCAACCAATGGGTTTATTTTCTATATGATCAGTATCCTACCTTCATCCTTACCCTTTCCAAAACCCCATCGGCCACTTTCTTGGCTTTTTCGGCGCCGATGGCCAGGGCTTCATCCAGTTCATTTAAGTTGTTCATATAATAATCGAATTTTTCCCTGGCCTCTCCAAATCGCTCCAGGACCACTTCATACAGTGCCTGTTTGGCATGGCCGTAGCCATAATTGCCGTTTATATAATTGGACCGCATTTCGGCAACTTCACTTTTATTGGCCAATATTTTATAAAGGGCAAACACATTATCCGTATCAGGATCTTTTGGGGCTTCCATAGGGGTACTGTCCGTTTGTATGCCCATGATCTGTTTGCGCAATTGTTTATCGGTCTGAAATAGGCTTATTAAATTTCCTTTGCTTTTGCTCATTTTGGAACCATCGGTCCCAGGGATATACATGGTCTCTTCCTGTACCTTTCCTTCGGGCATTACAAAGGTTTCCCCCAATTGGGCATGGAACCTTGAGGCTACGTCGCGGGTCATTTCCAAATGCTGCATTTGATCCTTGCCAACTGGGACTATTTCAGCATCGTACAGAAGTATATCCGCAGCCATTAGCATGGGATAGAAGAACAAACCTGCATTTACATCGTCCAGTCTGTCCGCCTTATCCTTAAATGAGTGTGCAAGGGTTAGCCTTTGGTAGGGAAAAAAACAGCTAAGGTACCATGCCAGTTCTGCAGTCTGGGGGATATCGCTTTGCCGATAAAAGACAGTTTTGTTAATATCCAGGCCAAATGCCAACCAGGTGGCTGCCACTGCATAAGTATTGTTCCTCAAGACCTCCCCATTCTTTATTTGGGTAAGTGAGTGCATATCCGCAATAAACAGAAAGGAATCGTTTGCTGGATGGTTTGCCATTTCTATCGCTGGGATGATCGCTCCCAAAATGTTCCCCAGATGTGGGGTTCCCGTACTTTGTATGCCGGTTAAGATTCTTGCCATTATTTAATTTTCAAAGAAGGACAAAGGTAAAAGAAATTCTAAAGAAGGACTAAAATTATTACTTTTGACGACATGCTATCATACCTAAAAAAAATAGGCCACACGCTCTACCGGATTTGGTTCTATATTTTAGCGGTCTTGCCCATTTTGGTAATGTTTCCTTTCTTGGTTCTTTTTACCATTTCCGAGAGGACCTATCCGCAATTCTTTTGGATGGCCCGTAATATCTGGGCCAACGTTATTCTTTATGGAATGGGGTGTTTTCCGGTCATTAAATGGGAACAAAGACTTAAAAAAGGGGAAAGCTATATGTTGGTGTCCAATCATACCAGTATGTTGGATATCATGTTGATGCTTAAAGTAAGTAAAAATCCTTTTGTTTTTATCGGGAAGAAGGAATTGGGGGCCATACCCTTGTTTGGGTTCTTCTATAAAAGGGTTTGTATCTTGGTGGATAGGGATAGTGCCAAAAGTAGGACTGCGGTTTATAGAAGGGCACAAAAAAGATTACAACAGGGCTTGAGTATCTGTATTTTTCCAGAGGGAGGGGTGCCCGATGAACAGATTATTTTGGATGAATTTAAGGACGGGGCATTTAAAATGGCCATTGCGCATAAAATTCCGGTCGTACCCATGACATTTTATGACAATAAAAGGCGGTTTTCCTTTACTTTTTACAGTGGTGGTCCGGGAAGGCTACGTGTTAGGGTGCATCAGTTTTTTGTCACCTATGCCCTTAAAGAGGCAGACAAGGCAATGTTGCGGGAATCCGTCAGGGAAATCATATTGAAGGAGCTTGAACATTCCTGCTAGACCCGTAATTCCCTTTGGCGCTATTTGGGCTACATCAACTGGCTTAGGCTTAAAATTTTAAAGTAAATCCACTGTAAACACCTAAGGAATACGGGTTAAAATTACCCGATGTATTTGAAAAGGTATTTAGTTGATATTTAAAAACCGGCTCTACATTAAATTTAAGCTTCGGGGTAAATTTATACCCCAGCCCAAGCCCAAGATTGGTACTAAAATTAACGGAATTCACATTGTTGGCCTCCCCAAACTTTGTTGTCTGTCCACTGGATTCCAGGACTACCGAATTATCGGTCAGAAAAAGGGAGCTTACCCCTCCTATGATGTTGACGCCAAATTTACGGTCCAAGAGGGCATAATTCAGCTCCAAAGGTACTTCCAGATATGCCATTTGCTGCCCCATTGTTCCCAAGCGGGTAGGATTTTTGCCAGTGACGTCCATAGCAAATACGGATCCGGGCTTGGGAATTACATTTTCGCTCCTTGGGTCGTTCAAAATTATGGACTGGGAGTCGTCGGAATAATTAATATTACGTATCTGGCTACCGGTTGAAGCGTTAAAAGAAGACGTAAAGGAGACGTCGTTGGTATCATAACCATAATCTACCTTATGGATACCGGAACGCACACTTAGTTTCTTGGAAATTTCATAGGCTACCGTAATACCGTAACTTAGGGTTACCCCTCCCGTTTTGCTATTGGAGGCAAGAATGGAGTTGATAGGGGACCCTTCGCCCATACCGTTAAAGTAAACCGGAGCAATACTGGGACCTGCGGACCACTTTCCATTAGGTGTTTTTCCAACTTCGACCACTTCATTTTCTTCGATGGCTTCCAAAATTGATTTTTTGTTTGTGGGAAGGTCTTCAGGGGCCACCTCCAAATTATTTTCAACAGGCTTATTCATCTGGCTGTTTTTCCCCTGTGCGATGGCCTCCTCAGTGAGAATGGACTGCTCCTTGGAGGGCAATGTGCGGTCTACTGGCCCTGGTTGCACAGAAAGGGCCGGGTCTGGTTCTGTTTTTTTATCAGGGCTCTCTGTACCGGTAATATTATCGGCCAATTCCTTGGAGACCGGACGGGCAGTAATGGTATTCTTTGGATCTTTTTCCAGAGCATTGTTTTTGGCATTGTTTTCGGCAACAATACTTTCATTGTTTTGCAACGGATCAATAATTTTGTCCCCAGTGGTTTGACGGGTAGTTTCCCTTTCATTTTTTTCGATATTCTTCCCTTCGTTACCGGTAATGCCCGTGGCTTCGGAAGATGATTCTTTTAAGATGTTGGAATCCTTGTCATTATTGGTCTTGTGTTCTACATCCGTTATAATGGGTATTACGGCATCGGATGTGGAAAAAGGATCGGTCGCGAAAAATAGGATGGCAAGTATAGCTGCCACTCCACCAACTTTCCACCAAAGTGGAATCAGTTTGCGGGATCGTTTCTTATTATCCAAGGAAGCGGCTATGGAATTCCAGACTTTTTCGTCGGGAGTTTCTTGGAAATTGGCCAATTTCTCTTGAAATAATTTGTCTAAATTATTTTCACTCATGTTTTCAATGGTTCAGCAGGAATCATAATGTTTAACCCTCCATTATAATTCCGGCATTATTTGCCTCAATTTTTTCTTTTAATATCATTCTTGCCCGTGCAAGATTGGATTTGGAAGTCCCTAAGGACGTTCCCAACATTTCACTGATCTCTTTGTGGCTATAGCCATCCAGTACATAAAGGTTAAAGGTTAGACGGTATTTATTGGGAAGCTCTTGCACATAATTTAGCAAGGTGGCCAAATCCAGGTTGAAATAGTCCGAATCTTCTGGTGTTTCATCCTCAATATTATCCGTAACCAGTGTTAAGGTTTCTTCCTTTCTATATTTTTGAAGTACTGTGTTTACCGTAATACGTTTGATCCAGCCTTCAAAAGAACCTTGGTGTTTAAATTGTCCTATTTTGCTGTAGATGGTCATAAAACTATCATGTAGATTGTCTTCCGCCTCCGTTTTGTTGCGCGAATATTTGAGACAGATACCGAACAGTATTCGGGAATAGTCCCTATATAGCTGTTCTTGCGCCTGTCTGTTCCCTTTTTTACAATTATTTATGAGCTCTACCGGATTACTCAAAATATGGATTGGGTTATTTACTCACCAAGTGAGATTTAATCCCGATAAACTATCGGGAGTTTCAACGTCCGTTCTGTTCGTACGATCCTATCTGTCCAACAAAGGTAGACGCCGAAATGTTTTTAAATTTTTCGTTAATGCCCCTGGGCCTGTCCAACAATAGGCAAACAGGCCTAGGGGTAATTTACTAATTTTTTAAATGGGTTGTACCCAAATCACTTTTGGAAGCCAATACGGCCGAACTATCTTCGTTGACGGGTACGGTAATTTCCAAATAGGTTGGCTCACCATTGGTGTCCTCACCTGTCCAATATCTAAATATATAGGGCTCATCGTACAGTACCTCAAAGTTAAACGTTGCCACTAAGTCCTCCCCATTTCCAGAGCATTCCTCCTCATCTTCAATAACAGTACCAATAGCAACCACCTTTCTAGTTGTCAAATCTTCCTTGACAACATCAAATCCTTCGAAAAAGGTACAATTATTCGGTCTAAAGTAAGTAACTTTTATCCTATAGATTTCACCATAATCAAATGCCTCCGGCATTTCTACGGATTTTACCTGTAAAGCTTCAAAATGATAGTTAACATCATCATCTATATTACAAGATGTGAATAGTGTAAAGGAGGCAACAAGCAGCAAAAGGAATACTCGTTTCATGTTCTTGATATTTAATTTGTTTTTTAATGGTTTTGGAAACCTTTTCCCTATGATCTAAAATTATGAACGGACATATTTTAAATATGGGGGCAAGCCGGTTTCATAACAATTGCTTTTGTTATTTAGATGTAAAGGGGAAATAAAGGTTGCGTGCAGAAACAAAAAATCCCGATTAGATCGGGATTTTCAGGGTTATGATTTTACGGTTTTAATGGCTTCCTTAATTTTGCCTTCCAGTTCTTCAAGCAGTTCCGGATTATCCAGCAGCAGACTTTTAACGGCATCCCTGCCTTGGCCCAGTTTGGTGTCGCCATAACTAAACCAGGATCCACTTTTCTTAATAATCTCGAATTCAACGCCCAGGTCTATTATTTCCCCAACCTTGGAAATACCTTCCCCGTACATAATGTCGAATTCTGCGGTCTTGAATGGCGGGGCAACCTTGTTCTTTACCACTTTCACGCGGGTCTTGTTTCCCTGTACATCTCCATCGGTATCCTTGATCTGGGTAGATCGTCTAATATCCAAACGTACCGAAGCGTAGAATTTAAGGGCATTACCACCCGTAGTAGTTTCCGGATTACCGAACATCACCCCAATCTTTTCACGTAATTGGTTAATGAAGATTACGGTACAATTTGTTTTGCTGATGGAACCGGTAAGCTTTCGCAATGCTTGGGACATTAATCGGGCATGAAGTCCCATTTTGGAGTCCCCCATTTCGCCTTCAATTTCACTCTTAGGGGTCAATGCGGCTACAGAGTCGATAATAACAATATCGATGGCACCGGAGCGGATTAGATTATCGGCGATCTCTAAAGCCTGTTCCCCGTGATCGGGTTGGGAAATAATGAGGTTGTCAATATCCACTCCCAGCTTTTGGGCATAAAAACGATCGAAAGCATGTTCCGCATCAATAAAAGCGGCTATACCTCCGTTTTTTTGCGCCTCTGCCATGGCATGGAGCGTAAGCGTTGTTTTACCGGAAGATTCAGGTCCGTAAATTTCAATTATCCTTCCTCTGGGATATCCTCCAACACCCAGAGCCACATCCAATCCCAAAGAACCCGAAGATATCACTTCTACGTCCTGTACTATACTATCGCCCATCTTCATTACGGCTCCCTTGCCATAAGTTTTATCCAACTTATCCAGGGTTAGTTTAAGGGCTTTTAATTTTGCGTCTTTTTCAGAACTCATTTTCATATTGTATTAGGGATGCTAAAATACCAATTCTTTTTGCATAATACCACCTAATGGCAAGGTTTTATATGAAGAAATTGGGGCGTTATTTTATTTTGATCGAAATTATTTATGGGCCTTATTTTTTGTAAAACACCTTGATTTACAGTTTATAACGGATTATGTCCACGCAATTTTCACAGTGTGGCCATAATTATTTTCAATTATGTGCCAATATGGACGCAACCTTTTTGTATTTGTATCATCTAAGAAACAACTAACTCAAATTAGGTTGCTTATTGTTCTGGTAAAACAATAAGGGTTGTGGGTCAATATTTTATTTTTAATTCTATGAAAAAGAAAAAACAATATTGACCTTAAAAAGGGTCTTGATATGTTCAAGATCCTTTTTTGTTTTATATTCTTGCCATACCATAACTGCTAATGAAACATGCTTGATTTGGTGAGTTGTTTTAAATAGGTTTTCATATATGCTCTGTATTTGGGCAATGCAAAACATAGGAGGATCATGAATTTGGGATAGTCCGTTCTATCTTTACTATTAATTCAAAGACAACTTTTGGGATTGATCCTATGAAACATTCTTTCCAATTTTCTTTTACACCTGCTTGATCATGGAATTAAAAAACAGGTATTATTCTTTTAATCCCGACCTATTAATCCTATTTTTGCACTCTTAAAACATTTCTTTAACTTAAAATATTGGTATAGCATGCAACTGTACAATACCTTAAGTGCAAAGGAGAGGGAAGCTCTTATAGAGGAGGCGGGATTGGAACGCCTTACCATTTCTTTCTATCAATATGCACGTATCGGCAATCCGTCAATTTTTAGAAACCATTTATTTATTCATTGGAACGAATTGGATGTTCTTGGACGTATATATGTGGCCCATGAAGGCATCAATGCCCAATTATCGGTTCCTGCCGAAAATTTCAATGCTTTTAAAGCCCATTTGGATAGCATCACCTTTTTGGAAAATGTGAGGTTGAACATCGCCATAGAACAGGATAACAAATCATTTTTAAAACTAAAGGTCAAGGTCCGGGAAAAGATTTTGGCCGACGGATTAAATGATGATTCCTTTGATGTTACCAATAAGGGGATCCATGTGGATGCCATAAGGTTCAACGAACTTATAGAGGATTCTGATACTATTTTGGTAGACATGCGCAATCACTATGAAAGTGAAATAGGGCATTTTAAAAATGCCATTACCCCGGATGTGGATACGTTTAGGGATTCGTTGGACGTCATTGAAAAAGATTTGGCGGACCATAAGGAGGATAAAAAGTTGGTGATGTACTGTACCGGGGGCATTAGGTGCGAAAAGGCCAGTGCCTATTACAAACACAAGGGATTTAAGAATGTCTATCAACTGGAAGGCGGAATCATAGAATATACACGTCAGGTGAAAAACCTGAATTTGGAAAATAAATTTTTAGGCAAGAATTTTGTTTTTGATCACCGTAGGGGGGAACGGATCACCGATGATGTCATTGCCAATTGCCATCAATGTGGCAGCCCTTGTGACAACCATGTAAACTGTGCCAATGAAGCATGTCATCTGCTTTTTATACAGTGCAATGCCTGTTCAGAGGCTATGGACAACTGTTGCTCGGTAGATTGCAGGGAAATTCACGCGTTGCCTTTTGAGGAACAGAAAAAATTGAGGAAAGGAAAAGTGGTAAGCAACAAGATTTTTAAGAAAGGCCGTTCCGAAGTTTTGAAGTACAAAAAGTAACCCTCCAAATAAATGTTGCAGGGGAACCGATCCTGCCTTTGTTTTTAAAAAACCAATTTTGGTTTCCCTGGCAATTGATTTTGCCTGGAGAAAGGAATGCTGTTTCCAAGCCCTTTTGTCTGTTTTAGAGTGCTGTGGTATGTTGTGTTTTTATGGCAATGAGTGTATTAAATTTCTTGCTTGGGACGATTTTCCCCAGTTTTAAGAGTACTTTAGGCCGACTGTGAAACTCTTTCTTTTCATCACATCAAAAAAACACTATCTTTACATTTAATAATTTTATGAACCTTATTTTAGTAAAAGTGTTACATTTTTACTAAACCAAGATACGAAATATGGGTTGTAGCAGTTGTTCAACCGGTAAGGACGGACAGCCTAAAGGATGCAAGAACAATGGTACTTGCGGCACTGATGGCTGTAATAAATTGACGGTATTTGATTGGCTTTCCAATATGTCACTGCCAAATGGGGAAAAACCATTTGATTGTGTGGAAGTCCGTTTTAAAAATAGTAGAAAGGAATTTTATAGAAATTCGGAAAATCTTTCACTTTCCATTGGCGATATAGTGGCCACACAGGCGACCTCCGGCCATGATGTGGGCATGGTTACCCTTACGGGAGAATTGGTAAGGGTGCAAATGAAAAAGAAGAAGGAAGATTATAAAAGTCCGGAACTTCCCAAAATTTATCGGAAGGCTTCCCAAAAGGATATTGACATTTGGCAAAAGTGTAGGGATAGGGAAGAGGAAATTAAAAAGAGGGCCAGGGAAATTGCCATTGTTCTAAAGTTACAGATGAAAATCTCCGATGTGGAATTTCAGGGAGATGGTTCCAAGGCTACCTTCTATTATACTGCGGAAGAACGGGTAGATTTTCGCCAGTTGATCAAGGACATGGCCAAGGCTTTCGGTATCCGTATAGAAATGAGGCAAATTGGCTACCGTCAGGAAGCCCAACGTTTGGGAGGAATTGGTTCTTGCGGAAGGGAATTGTGCTGCTCTACATGGTTGACCGATTTTAGGTCCGTTAGTACTTCAGCGGCCCGATATCAACAGCTTTCGCTTAATCCGCAAAAATTGGCAGGACAATGTGGGAAACTAAAATGTTGTCTTAATTACGAACTGGACGTTTATTTGGATGCCCTAAAGGATTTTCCAGGGCAGGACACCAAGCTGTTTACGGAAAAAGGGATGGCTTTTTGCCAGAAGATAGATATTTTTAAGGCCTCACTTTGGTTTTCTTATAAGGATGAACCTGCCCATTGGCATGTTCTGTCCAAAGATCAGGTATTGGAGGTCTTGGAAAAAAACAAAAAAAGGGAAAAAGTAGCCAGTTTGGAGGAATATGCGGTGGACAATGTCCAGGAAGTTGAAAAGGTATTTGAGAATGTGGTTGGGCAGGATAGCCTAACACGATTCGATACCCCCAAGAAAAGAAGGTCCAACAGGAACAACAAGAAGAAAAAGCGAAGCAATTATAAAAAAAGGCCTACCAAAAATGCTTAAAAGTTTAGGGGTGTTTTTATTAGTAGTTGTTATGGTTTCCTGCGATACGAAAACCGTAAAGTCCGATTACAGTCCAACACGGAACGGACGATGGAACAAGGATAGTGTAGTAAAATTTTCCTTTCAGGAACTGGATAACCTCCAAAAGTACAATATGTTCATCAACCTTAGAAATGACGGGACATACCCATACAGCAACCTTTTTTTAATTGCAGAGTTAAAGTTTCCCAATGGTGATGCAGTACGGGATACCCTGGAATACGAAATGGCAAGCCCGGACGGACAGTGGTTGGGGACCGGTCATGGTAGCTTAAAGGAAAACAAATTATGGTATAAAGAAAACGTCGTTTTCCCGTTTTCTGGCGTATATACCTTGGAAATTTCCCATGCCATGCGTAAAAATGGACAAGTAGAGGGAATTGTCGAATTGGAAGGTATTACCGATGTGGGGTACCAAATCGAAAAAAGTAATCAGTAGGCTTATGGCAACAGCTACCCGAAAGAAGAAAAAAAGCAACAACAATTTTTTTAAGTTCATTAAGTGGTTTTGGATCTTGTTTGCGACCGGAATTTTTGCAATCGCTTTATTGTTCCTGTCGGCTTCGTGGGGCTTTTTCGGAGAACTGCCAACCTTTGAGACATTGGAAAATCCGCAGACAAAATTGGCCTCCGAAATTATTTCTTCTGATGGTACTACCCTAGGGAAGTTCTATTTGGATGATAATCGTACCGATGTGGATTACAGGGATTTGCCCAAAAATTTGGTCGATGCTTTGGTGGCCAGCGAGGATGTTCGCTATTATGAGCATTCAGGGATTGATGCCATTGGGGTATTACGTGCAGTTGTCTTTTTGGGAAAACGTGGAGGGGCCAGTACCATTTCGCAGCAATTGGCTCGTCAACTTTTTGTTGGGGTACGATCTAGGAACAAATTCGAGATCATAAAACAAAAGGTCAAAGAGTGGGTAATTGCCACACAGCTGGAACGTAATTATACCAAAGAAGAGATTATAAAAATGTACCTCAATATTTATGATTTTGGCAATAATGCGGATGGCATTCGTTCGGCATCCCGAATATATTTTGGAAAGGAGCCAAAAAATTTAAAAATTGAGGAATCGGCCATGTTGGTGGGCATGTTGCAGAATTCATCCTATTACAATCCCCTAAGGCGGGAAGAGTTAACCAGAAAAAAGAGAAATTTGGTATTGAACCAAATGGCGAAGTTCGAATTTATCACTGAAGCCGAAAAAGATTCGTTACAGGCTTTAAAAATGGATATCAATTATAATCCGGAATCGCATAGGGAGGGTTTGGCCACTTATTTTAGAATGTACCTTCAGGGTTTTATGAACAGGTGGATTAAGGATAATCCCAAACCGGCACTTAAAGGAGAGCGCGATAAATGGAATATTTATTTGGATGGACTGCGTATTTACACCACTATAGATTCGCGCATGCAAAAAAATGCAGAGGATGCCGTAGCAGAGCACATGAAACGGTTGCAGGCGGAGTTTTTTCATCAAAACACTCCCGATCGTAATAAAACAGCACCTTTTATTGAAGAAGTCCCTGGAGAAATAACAGGTATTATGGAGAGGGCCATAAAATCCTCGCACAGGTGGCACAACCTAAAAGATCAGGGAAAGAACGAAAAGGAAATAAGGGCCTCCTTTAACGAACCTGTGGAAATGACCGTTTTTGATTGGAATAGCGATACCAAGGAAAAGGATACGGTAATGACCCCTATGGATTCCATTAGGTATTACAAATCCTTTCTCAAGACGGCTATGATGTCCATGGAGCCCCAAACAGGCCATGTAAAGGCCTGGGTAGGGGGTATAGATTATAAGCATTTTCAATACGACAATGTTATCCAAGGGGCCAGGCAGGTTGGGTCTACCTTTAAGCCTTTTGTGTATGCTGCCGCTATAGATCAGTTGCGACTTTCGCCCTGTGATATACTCCCGGACAATCAATATTGTATAGAGGCCAATAAACATGGCAATCCGGATCCCTGGTGCCCAAAGAATTCCGATGGTAAATATTCGGGGGATATGCTTACCCTTAAAAATGCATTGGCCAATTCGGTAAATACCATTACCGCACAGTTGATAGATAAGGTAGGCCCCAAGGCGGTGGTATCCATAGCCAAAAATCTGGGAATTACCGGGAATATTCCAGAGGTGCCTTCCATTGCCTTGGGAACAGCAGACCTTAACGTGTATGAGATGGTGGGGGCCTACGGTACCTTTGCCAATCAAGGGGTATATGTGAAACCCGTTATGGTAACCAGGATAGAGGACAAGAATGGTACGGTATTATACGAGTATGTCCCGGAAACCAAGGATGTTTTAAGTAAGGACGTAGCCTATGCCATGCTGGATCTCA
Organism: Flavobacteriaceae bacterium; assembly: GCA_041392165.1. Taxonomy (GTDB): domain Bacteria; phylum Bacteroidota; class Bacteroidia; order Flavobacteriales; family Flavobacteriaceae; genus Arenibacter. The sequence goes on along the minus strand of JAWKMN010000001.1, from coordinate 300,305 downwards.
TGTCCGGGGTAACCCAGGGAGGATCAGGGACCAGGTTAAGAACCACCGGAGCAGAGAAATATCGCAAGGAATACAAGGAAATTATAACCGGTTATCCGTATGAATTTAAAAACCCAATTGCCGGTAAAACCGGTACTACCCAGAACCAAAGTGATGGTTGGTTTATGGGAATGGTACCCAACCTGGTAACCGGGGTGTGGGTAGGAGGAGATGATAAAGCGGTCCATTTTAGGACCATTACATACGGACAGGGAGCTTCCATGGCTTTGCCTATTTGGGGGCTGTATATGAAAAAGAACTATGCCAACAAGGAATTGGGTGTTTCCGATGGGGAATTTGAAAAGCCCGAGGAACTATCCATTAATGTGGATTGCTCCAAGAAATCAACTGAAGAGGATGTTAAAATAGATGTGGAAGACGATCTGGATTTTTAATGTCCTAAGAATTACAATCATAAGTGTCCTTACCTTTATTCAAAAAGTTAAGGGCATTTTTCGTTAAAAACATGTATTTTAGAGAGTGCTAGGAAATATATAGGATGAATCAAAAGGGCTTTATATGATACTAAAAACAGTGGCCAACGTGGAGGAGGCATTACAGGGAGTAAAGGATGGTATGACTTTTATGTTGGGAGGATTTGGATTATGCGGTATCCCTGAGAATGCGATAGCGGCATTGGTAAAGATAGGGATCAAGGATTTAACCTGTATTTCCAATAATGCCGGGGTAGATGATTTTGGCCTGGGATTATTGTTGCACCAACGCCAAATAAAAAAAATGATCTCCTCTTATGTAGGGGAAAATGATGAGTTTGAACGACAAATGTTGAGCGGCGAATTGGAGGTGGAGTTAACCCCGCAAGGAACCTTGGCCGAGAAATGTAGGGCCGCACAAGCAGGTTTTCCGGCATTTTACACCCCAGCAGGTTACGGCACCGAAGTGGCCGAAGGGAAGGAGACCAGGGAATTCAACGGCAAGATGTATGTGCTGGAAGAAGCCTTTAAGGCCGATTTCTCTTTTGTAAAGGCTTGGAAAGGGGATGAGGCAGGGAATTTAATTTTTAAGGGTACTGCGCGCAATTTTAATCCGGCCATGTGTGGTGCCGCTAAGATTACGGTGGCCGAAGTAGAAGAACTGGTACCCGTGGGTACTTTAGATCCCAATCAGATCCATGTCCCTGGAATTTTTGTACAACGTATCTTCCAAGGTAACAATTACGAGAAAAGAATTGAGCAGTTGACGGTTCGGAAAAAAATTTGAAAATTAGCTGATTTGAAAATTTGATTGTATGAGGAATGATAAGGAAAATTTAATAGTAAGAAAAACTTTTGATTTCTCCTTACAAGTTATTGAATATTGTGAGGAACTCAGAACATTGAATAAGTATGAAATGGCCTCTCAATTGTTTAAAAGTGGAACATCTATTGGAGCCAATACTTGGGAGGCCCAAAATGGAGAAAGTACTGCTGATTTTGTGCATAAATTTAAGATTGCCGCTAAAGAAGCTGACGAAACTTTATATTGGATTAAACTTTGCCAAGCCTCAAGATACTATCCCAATCCTAATGAATCCCTTTTTTCTGAGTTAGAATCCATCATTAGAATTATCTCGAAAATTATAGGTACGAGTAAACGAGACAAATCATCAAATTAACCAATTATCAAAATTTTCAAGGGATATTATTTTTGGAATTAGAGGTTATGGTTGGATCATCTCAAAGATTATGGGTACGAGTAAATGAGACAAATCATCAAATTAACCAATTATCAAATTAATCTTATGTTGGATAAAAACGGAATAGCAAAGCGCATTGCAAAGGAAGTCAAAGACGGATATTATGTTAATCTTGGGATAGGGATACCTACTTTGGTGGCCAATTTTGTGCGTGACGATATCAGTGTGGAATTTCAAAGTGAAAACGGGGTGTTGGGAATGGGCCCCTTCCCTTTTGAAGGCGAAGAGGATGCCGATATCATCAATGCAGGTAAACAGACTATTACCACACTTCCGGGAGCCTCGTTTTTCGACTCTGTAACCAGCTTTGGAATGATTAGGGGGCAACATGTGGACCTGACCATTTTAGGAGCCATGGAGGTGGCAGAAAACGGGGATATCGCCAATTGGAAAATCCCGGGAAAAATGGTAAAGGGAATGGGCGGGGCCATGGACCTGGTGGCTTCTGCGGAGAACATCATTGTGGCCATGATGCATACCAATAGGGCTGGCGAATCCAAATTGTTGAAGAAGTGCACTTTGCCATTGACGGGAGTGGGCTGTGTAAAAAAAATCGTGACCAATTTGGCGGTACTGGATGTAACTCCCAAGGGGTTTAAATTGTTGGAAAGGGCCCCCGGGATCAGTGTAGAAGAAATCATTAAGGCAACGGCAGGCAGTTTGATTGTGGAAGGGGATATTCCAGAAATGGATATTTAACATTTTGGTAATGGCCGTATATCGATGTAAATACCTATTTTTATCTGCAGACAACAATTACTGATTGTTTCACAACATTTTTTTAAATATTGCGTTAATCTGAATTATATTGCAATCAACAACAGAAGTTAAACCCCAAATTTAACAGCTACTAAATCTTAATTACTATGGAAGCCCAAATTAATCGCAGACCTCCGCAAAATGAAATTCAAGTGTATCGAAATGACTTTTTTACAGGTATTGTAAGATTGACAAAAAAATTATTTATGCTGTAACAGATAGCATAGATCAATCACTATAAAAGGGAGCGGTATGTAAGAATATTGCTCCTTTTTTTAGTGCCATGCGCAAGAATGATGAAGAGCGCTCTCCCACGGGGTAAATTATTTCTATAACCTACAAAGAATTTCCGTAGCCTTTTCCAAAGTTTCGTTGGTTTTTGCGAAGCAGAATCGGACGAGGTGATTATCCATTCCATGGGTATTAAAGCCGGAGATGGGAATACTGGCTATGTTGTATTCTTTTACCAAGCGTTCTGCAAAGACATGGTCCGGTTCTTGGGAAATATCACTATAATCCACTAATTGAAAATAGGTTCCCTGGGAAGGTTTTATTTTAAATCTGGAGGAGGATAGTCCTTTGAGGAATGCATCCCGCTTTTTCTGATAAAACTGGTTTAGGCTCAAATAATGTTGAGGTTCTTTTAAATAGGCGGCCAAAGCTTTTTGAACGGCATGGTCCGCACTGAACACATTGAACTGATGGGTTTTTCGAAATTCGTGCATCAGTTCGGCGGGACCGGTGCAATACCCCATTTTCCAGCCGGTAATGTGAAATGTTTTTCCAAAGGAACCGCACACAAAGGTGCGGGAGGCAAGTCCGTCATATTTTGAAGCACTTTCATGTTTACGGCCATCAAAGGTGATATGTTCGTATACTTCATCGCTTACCACAATTATATCGGTATCTTCAAGACTCCTCTGTAATTCGAGCATATCCGCTTTGGAGAAAATGGTGCCACTGGGATTGTGTGGGGTATTTATAATGACCATTTTGGTCCTTGGGGTAATTTTGGAACGGAAAAGTGCCCAGTCCAACTTAAAATCGGTATTGTTTAGTTGAACAAAAACGGGAATGCCACCGTTAACTTCAATAGCAGGTTCATAACAGTCATAAGCCGGTTTAATTACTATGACCTCGTCACCTCTTCCAATAAAGGCGGTAATGATGGTGAAAATGGCCTGTGTGGCACCAATGGTCACGGTTATTTCCTTGTCCGGGTCATAGTGCCTCCCGTAAAGTTGTTCTATTTTTTCTGCGATCATTTCGCGAAGTTCCATTACCCCCGCCATAGGGGCATATTGATTGTAGCCTTGTTTCATGGCCTTGGTTACCAAATCGATTAAGGATGGATCGGGTTCAAAATTGGGGAAGCCCTGGGAAAGATTTATGGCATTGTGTTTCTGGGCCAATTGCCCCATAACGGTAAAAATGGTCGTTTTTATATGGGGAAGTTTGGAGGTTATTTTGTGGCTATATTGGGGCATTTATCGGTGATTAAATGGATTGTACTTAGTTTAGGTTTGTTGTGATTGTAAATGAAGGATTACGGTATTAAGACAGAGGTCCAATTCTTTTTTAATTTCCCTTTCCCAAAATCTAAAGACGGTATAGCCCAATTGATGTAACTTTTGGTTCACTTCCTTATCCCGCTGAATATTACGTTCAATTTTGGGAATCCAGAACCCTTTGTTGGTTTTGATTTTTTGTTTCCTTTCTTCCCAATTATAGCCGTGCCAATATTCCCCGTCTATAAAAATGACGGTTTTGTATTTTTTTAGGACGATATCGGGCTTACCGATCAATTTTTTGTAGTCTATCCTATACCGATATCCCGCTGCCCAAAGCGCTTTTCTAAATTGCAACTCGGGAATGGTGTTTTTGCCCCGTATCTTGCCCATTATCCTGGAGCGTTCCGGTGTGGTGTAAAAACCGGACTCTTCGTTAAAACGGGGGACGATTATCCGCTCTTCCTTATATTCTTTTGACATGGTTAAAGATACTGGAATTTTGGAAAACTACCTCGGGGAAAGCCTGTCGACAAAGGTAAGCCCGCCGGAATGGTACCGGGCGGACAGGTTTAAATCTCGATTATCGAGTAAAGAAAAACCCCATTCCGGAAAAGGGATGGGGTCTGTTACGGCAGATTACAAATATAATTTTAATCCGTATTATCCTTTTATGTTGGCACTGAAAAACTCCCTGTTCATACGGGCAATGTTTTCCAGGGAAATTCCCTTGGGACATTCCACTTCACAGGCACCGGTATTGGTACAGTTTCCAAACCCTTCCAAATCCATTTGGGCAACCATGTTTTTCACTCTGTCCGTTGCTTCTACCCTGCCTTGTGGAAGTAATGCGTATTGGGATACTTTGGCCCCTACAAATAGCATGGCCGAGGAATTTTTGCAACTTGCAACGCAGGCACCACAGCCAATACAGGTAGCGGCATCCATGGCCGTATCCGCAGAATGCTTATCTATGGGAATAGCATTGGCGTCCTGGGTGTTTCCGGAAGTGTTGACCGAGATAAAACCACCGGCCTGCTGAATACGATCAAACGAACTGCGATCCACCACTAAATCCTTGATTACCGGGAAGGCTTTTGCCCTAAATGGTTCAATGGTAATGGTGTCGCCATCCTTGAACATTCTCATATGTAACTGACAGGTAGTAACCCCCCTATCCGGTCCATGGGCTTCTCCATTGATATACATAGAGCACATACCGCAAATGCCTTCGCGACAGTCATGGTCAAAGGCAACCGGCTCGTCTCCTTTATTGGTCAGCTCTTCGTTTAAAACATCCATCATTTCCAAAAAGGACATGTGTTCCGAGATATCGGTCACTTTATACTCGACCATTTTACCTTTGTCCTGTGGTCCTTTCTGTCTCCAAATTTTTAATGTAAGATTCATATTGTTCTTGTTAATAAAAAGCTCCTTTCGGAATCTTCATAATTAAGTTTCATAATCAAAGTTCAGTTATGGAAAACAGAAATAAGAGATAAGAAAATAGATCCCTTTATGACTGTAAACTATTTTGGAATCCCATAGTCATTTTTTGGAATTCCTCATTTTTAACTTCCAACTTTTCCAAAGTTTGTTCGTCTATATATTTTCTGTGGTGTGCAACTAATAATTGAGTACCAAGTTCAAATGATGAACCTAAAGAAATATCAAGATAATAAGAAAACGACTTGTCCGTTCTTGCTGATCCTTCAGCAATATTACTTGGCATTGAAATTGAACAACGGCTTATTTGGTTACTTAAATCAAATTTTTCGTGCTTGGGAAATTTTTGTAAAATATCAGAAATATCATTTGCAATTTCTAACCCCAATTGCCATATTTTCAAATTTTTATAATTATGTCGCTGACGAAAGGCCATTAAGTCTATTTTCTCTTCTCTATTTTCTTAATCAACACCTATTTATAACTTCTTTGTTTTAATTCTATATCGTTAAATTCCAATTGCTCTTTGTGCAAAACGGCATCCGAAGGCTCCCCTTTGTATTCCCAAGCGGCTACGAACGCATAATCGTTATCGTTACGCTTGGCCTCTCCTTTTTGCTCTCCATCCATTTCTACCGATTCTTCACGGAAATGTCCACCACAGGATTCCTCCCGCATCAGGGCATCTTTGGCAAACAACTCTCCCAACTCCAAGAAATCGGCCACACGCCCTGCTTTTTCCAGTTCCGGATTCATTTCATTGGCAGCACCGGGCACTTTTACTTCTTTATAAAATTCTTCGCGAATAGCCTTAATTTCCGAAATGGCTTCCCTTAGGCCTTCAGCGTTACGGGACATCCCACATTTATCCCACATTACCTTGCCCAAGCGTTTATGGAAATAATCAACGGAATGGGATCCTTTGTTGTTGATAAAGAAATTGATTTTATCGGTTACTTCTTTTTCTGCTTCATCAAATTCAGGAGTGTCCGTAGGAATTTTGCCCGTCCTAATTTCATGGGACAGGTAATCCCCAATGGTATATGGCAATACAAAATAACCATCGGCCAGGCCCTGCATTAAAGCAGAAGCTCCCAAGCGGTTGGCACCATGATCGGAGAAATTGGCCTCACCTATACAATACAAACCTTCTACGGTGGTCATTAGATTGTAATCTACCCAAACGCCGCCCATGGTATAGTGGGTTGCAGGATAGATCATCATTGGGGTCTTATAGGGGTTTTCATCTACGATTTTCTCATACATCTGAAAGAGGTTACCGTATTTTTCCGCTACTACGGCTTCACCAAGCTCGGTGATTTTCTCTTTGGACGGATTTTGTATTCCGTGGATTTTTGCCTGTTCCGATCCATATCGTTCAATGGCCGATTTAAAGTCCAGGTACACGGCTTCCCCTGTGGCATTAACACCGTATCCTGCATCACATCTTTCCTTCGCCGCTCTGGAGGCCACATCCCGTGGCACCAGGTTTCCAAAAGCAGGGTACCTTCTTTCCAAGTAATAATCCCTTTCCTCCTCGCTCAATTGGGTAGGCTTCAATTTCCCCTCCCTAATGGCCAATACATCTTCTTTTCTTTTAGGGACCCAAATACGGCCGTCGTTCCGCAACGATTCGGACATCAATGTCAATTTGGATTGATAGTCCCCTGAACGTGGAATACAGGTAGGGTGAATTTGGGTATAGCAAGGATTGGCGAAAAAGGCCCCCTTTTTGTGTATTTTCCATGCTGCTGTGGCATTGGATCCCATGGCATTGGTAGAAAGGAAATAAACATTTCCATAACCACCTGAGGCAATTACTACGGCGTGTGCAGAATGTCGCTCTATTTCGCCGGTGACCAAGTTTCGGGCTATTATACCACGCGCCTTGCCGTTCACTTTTACCACATCCAACATTTCGTGGCGGTTGTACATTTCTATTTTTCCACGGGCAATTTGTCTATTCATCGCGGAATAGGCCCCTAATAATAATTGTTGGCCGGTCTGTCCTTTGGCATAAAAGGTACGCGACACTAAAACACCACCAAAAGAGCGGTTGTCCAATAGGCCGCCATAGTCCCTGGCAAAGGGTACTCCCTGTGCCACACATTGATCTATTATATTGGTGGAAACTTCTGCCAAACGGTACACGTTGGCTTCTCGGGAACGGTAATCCCCTCCTTTTATCGTGTCATAGAACAGGCGATAGGTAGAATCCCCATCCCCTTGATAGTTTTTTGCGGCATTTATACCCCCCTGGGCAGCAATGGAATGTGCCCTGCGCGGGGAATCCTGATAGCAGAATGCCTTAACCCTATATCCCAACTCGGCCAAGGTGGCAGCGGCAGAACCTCCCGCAAGGCCGGTACCCACAACAATAACGTCGATGTTTCGCTTATTCGCAGGATTGACCAAATTTATTTTATCCTTATAGGTAGTCCATTTATCCTTTAATGGGCCTTTGGGTATTTTAGAATCCAATACAGACATAGAATAGTATTATTAATGGTTAAAATGGTGAAAAAGGGCAATGAAAATAAACCCTAACGGAATTAGAACAGCATACGCTTTTCCAAATCCTTTTAACCCTTTTGTATATTTATTGTTGGCACCAACAGACTGAAACGCAGAACTAAAGCCGTGAAGCAGGTGCAATGAAAGAAAAACAAAACCGATACAATAAAGGGCAACCCTCCAAATAGGCTCAAATTTATGCACCAGTTCTTCGTAATAACGGTAACCTTCCCCATTGGGCAATAGGCCCGACATGTCTCCCTGAATATATTTGGTGTTTATTTCGGGAAACCAGAAGTCCAAGAAATGTATTGCCAAGAATATTAGGATAAAACCCCCGCTCCAAATCATGTTTCTGCTCATCCAAGTGGAATTGGCAGCACCGTTGTTTCTGGCATACTTGATGACTCGGGCATTCCTATTTTTTATTTCCAATACAAATCCCATGACAAAATGATATATGACCCCAAAAAGAAGTACGGGTTGCAGCCCGTATTGTACCAGGGGATTGGTACCCATAAAATGGGAGGTTTCATTAAAGGTATCCGGACTTAGAACGGATAGGATATTAATGGCAAAATGTTGAAGTATAAAGATCATTAAAAAAAAGGCGGAAAGGGCCATGGTGTACTTTCTGCCTATAGAAGAGTTTAAAAATCCACTCATTGGTTATTTGTTTTGATTGCAAATTTACTCCACAACGGAATCACCAACAAATTTTGTTGAGCTTATGTACCGTATTTAGAACCAATTTAAAGAAATCTAATTTTTTTGCAGTAGGCAGTAGGCAGTAGGCAGTAGGCAGTAGGCAGTAGGCAGGGAAAAAGTACAATGTTCAATTAACAACATCTAACTTCTAGAATCCGGCATCTAATATCTCAATTCTAAAATCTAGTAATATCCAGTATCCAAATATGTGCTTCGACTACGCTATGATTTAAGGGCGTATATAATTATAATGGTGATTTGGATATAAAGGTGGAGCCATATTTGTAATTAATTATTATAATTATTGAAAGTTTTTTCTTGTTAAATTATTAAATATCGTATGGTAAATTTATACTTTTATTAATCTTTAAGCGTTAGAAACTAACTTAAGATATAATAAGATATAAATTGTGGTAATTGAATGGTATTCTGGAAAAGCTGGTCCTTTAATATTAAATTCTCTTTAATTGCTTTTTTTATAACTGCAATAGCCGGCCTTGTAAGTATGGGAGCTTTGGGAGGAATGTTGTATTATCCCGTTTCTTTCCTGTTTATATCCTACCCCTCACTTAATGAATGGCAAGGTGATTGGGTCTGGTCCAGTGTTATTATGGTGGGGATGTTATGGTCCTTTGGTTTTGTGTTCGGTGCCGTGGCCTGGTACTATATCCAAAAAATTACCCGATCCAAAGTACTGCTTATTCTGGTATATCTGTTTATACTATGGTTATGGGCGGCATTGCTCTGGAGCTATATGATCAAGGTCAATATAGATCAATTATCCTGAAGGTAATAAGGGTTTCCGTTATGGTCTGTTCTCCCCAATTGTTTTCCAATGAGAAAATGTTTGGTTAAGCACTTGCGCCGGCAAATAGCTATCGGGCGGATTCGACTGTAGTCCAATCGGCCATAACTGCCCATATACTGGGTGTAGTTTATTTATTTCATTCGTTTTTTAATATCCGTTCGTTGGTGCAAAATCCTAACGATTTCTACGCAGTCATTTTCCATTTTTCAGTAAACTACCTCTGGGCAAGCCCACGAGGCATTGAAATGAAATTCAAGTTTGATTTCGGCGCAAGCGTTGTAGCATTTAAATCTCGATTATCGAGTAAAAAAATAAGATGAGTTCATTATAAATTGGAGTTACCCTCCGTGTAAATGGTAGTTTTTAAAATTCATTTAACGGTTAGTGGGTAAAGCATTTCCTAATTCTTAAATTTGACAACAAATTCAGAGAAATGAAATATCAGCCAATAGATAACAACTTGTTTGTAAAGAACCGCAAGAAGTTTGTGGCCGGAATGAAGCCAAAAAGTATTGCCGTATTTAACTCCAACGATATTTACCCTATTGGGGCCGACAGTACCATGCCTTTTGAACAGAACAGGGATCTGTTTTATTTAAGCGGTGCCGACCAGGAGGAAACTATTTTGTTGTTGTTCCCGGATGCTATGGAGAAAAAGCATAGGGAGGTCCTGTTCGTAAGGGAGACAAATGCCCATATTGCGGTTTGGGAAGGCGAAAAGTTGACCAAGGAAAAAGCTACGGAAGTATCCGGTATAGAAACTATTTATTGGTTGACAGATTTTGATAAGCTCTTTTTTGATCTAATGACAGAAGCGGAAATCGTATATTTTAATACGAATGAGCATTATCGTCAGGCGGTGGAGACCCAAACCAGGGAAGATAGGTTTATATTAAAATGCAAACAGCAGTATCCTGCTCACCTATGGGCCAAGAGCAGTCCTATTTTGCAAGAAATAAGGGGTGTAAAGGAACCTGAGGAAATTGCCATTATGCAAACCGCATGTAATATTACCGAAAAAGGGTTTAGGCGCCTATTGGGCTTTGTAAGGCCCGGGGTTATGGAATATGAGATCGAAGCCGAGCTGCTGCACGAATTTATCCGCAATAGGTCCAAGGGCTTTGCCTATACGCCCATTATTGCTTCGGGCAACAATGCCAATGTCCTACATTATATAGAGAACAACCGCGAGTGCATGGATGGGGATATGCTATTGATGGACGTAGCGGCCGAGTACGCCAACTATTCCAGCGACCTTACCCGTACTATTCCCGTAAACGGCAGGTTTACCCCTAGGCAGAGAGCGGTTTATGAAGCGGTACTTCGGGTAAAGAACGGGGCCACTGCCATGTTGGTGCCGGGCACCATGTGGGCCGAATATCATAAGGAAGTGGGTAAATTAATGACCTCTGAACTCTTGGGATTGGGATTATTGGACAAGGCCGATGTGCAAAATGAGGACAAAGACTGGCCGGCCTATAAAAAATATTTTATGCACGGTACCAGCCATCATATTGGGTTGAATACCCACGATTACGGTGCACTTAAAACACCTATGGTGGCCCATATGGTATATACCGTAGAACCCGGGATTTATATTCCGGAGGAAAAAATGGGGATTCGTTTGGAAGACGATGTGGTTATCCAGGAAAAAGGGGCTCCCTTTAACCTTATGGCCAACATTCCAATTGAGGTGGAAGAGATCGAAGAGTTGATGAATGCGCGAAAGTAAGTTTGTAGGCTATATTAGCAGCATACCCACCTTTGCCGGTAGGCAGGGTAGGAACTGCCATTTAAGGTAGTTTCGAGTGAGGAAAAAAAGGAGGTCCTTATTGTAAATGATATTATAAGGAATTATCCGTATTGTGCCGACTGCCCTAGTCGGACGAAAAAGAACTTTTAATTTTGGAGATTCCGTCCAAAAATTCATTTTTACAGGAAAACCATCCAACATCCGGGATCCCAAAATTAAAGGTCGTATGGCAACTTCCCTTAGTGTACAGCTCCATTGTCGCCGAAAACAATATACGGACCAACTGGTTTAAAATAGGTGTATAAACGCCCAATAGGTGCAGTTCATCGAAAAAATTAAATTTTTCTAAAAAATAACGAAAAAAATACAATTGACACTCAATAAAAGAAAGGGTGTTGGCGTTAATTATCTGAAAGTCATTTAATAAGTATTTTTAACTGTTAACCTAAATTTTAATTTTTGCATTTTACGGTCCCCTATACCTTACCAATGCCACCTAAAAACCTGCATTATGAAGAAAGTTATGACAGATTATGGAACAAAGCTCAGCGCAATTTGTTGCAGTATTTTTGGACACCACTACATTGTATCCAAGAAGGTTACCCTCCACATTAAAGAATATAAATGTGTTCACTGCAATAAAGAGGTGACCACAGATGTAAGTGGAAATCTATCCATCTTGACTCCGGAATTGCAGGATATCAACAATACGTTACAAGATATTTATCAGAAAAGACATAGGGCCGCCGCCCAACAGGTGGCTTAAACTGTGCTTGGCAACTTAATTCCGACCTTAAGCGGTATAGGAATTTTTTGAAGTTATTCCCGTAAATTATTGGAACGCCCATATTCCTGGCTGTCTTGCGCCCCACGACAGTCAAGAAAGGAACGTTCTTGGTTTTCGGGAATTCTTTTTTCTTAAAAATACCTGTAGCTCCCTTTCCTTTATGAAAAGGAATTCCAACCTTGGGCAGTAAGCGGAATTTTGGTATTGCTCCTGGAAATTAAATGAGTCCCTTCATTCTTATCCGTCATATGGCCCACTACGGTAAAATGTGGATTGCCCTTTATTTTAGGAAAGTCTTTTTGGTCTATGGTGAACAATAATTCATAATCCTCACCTCCACTTAAGGCTACCAATGTGCCGTCCATTTTAAATTCTTCGCATGTAGAAATTACCGTAGGATCCAACGGAATTTTATCCTCGAATAAATTACAGCCAACCTCACTTTTATCACATAGGTGCAAAATTTCGGAGGAAAGACCGTCACTGATATCGATCATGGAAGTAGGGAGTATCCCCAACTTCTCCAACAAGCCTTTTACATCCTTTCGGGCCTCGGGCTTTAATTGACGCTCTACAATATAGGTGTATGGGGATAGGTCGGGCTGGTTGTTCGGATTTACTTTGAAAACCTCCTTCTCCCTTTCCAAAACCTGCAGGCCGCAGTAGGCACTCCCTAAGTCTCCGGAAACCACTAATAGGTCATTGGGTTTGGCCCCACTTCTGTATACAATATTTTCCTTCTTGGCTTCTCCTATGGCGGTAACACTGACCAACATTCCCTTGGTTGAGGAAGTGGTGTCCCCGCCCACTAGGTCTACCTTGTAGATGTCACAGGCCAAGGCCACTCCACTATAAAATTCTTCCAGGGCTTCCAAAGGGAATCTATTGGAAACGGCAATGGAAACGGTTATTTGCGTGGCCGTGGCGTTCATGGCATAGATATCTGATAGGTTTACCATGACCGATTTATAGCCTAAGTGTTTCAGGGGCATATAGCTGAGGTCGAAATGTACTCCTTCTATCAAAAGATCCGTAGATATCACAGCCTGTTTGTCCTTAAAATCCAATACGGCCGCATCATCGCCTATTCCTTTTATGGAGGAGGGATGCTGTAAGGTGAAATTTTTGGTAAGGTGTTTTATCAATTCAAACTCTCCCAATTGATCCAGTCCCGTTCTTTCTTGATTCTTGTCTTCTATCATGCAGCAAAAATAAGTAGTAAATCCATAATATTCCTTTTTTGTAATAACTAAACTAATATGCAATGAAATTACATGCCTACCTTTGCCGTACATGCATGGGTTTTGGAACGGAATTCCTTGGCAAGGGCTAGAAGATGAGTGTGCAGTAGCAGTTTACAGTTCGCAAAAAAGATTTCACTGTCCACTGCCACCCTCAACAGCGGATACCCAAAGTGCATAAAACCTAAAGTAACCACAATAAAATTACAGATTGGCAAAGGTAGGGCATCACCTTATAACTGGATAATAAAGGCTTGAAATTATTCAATACAATGATTTTTCGACCTTTCCGGTCGGACCTGCCTGTTCGTAAGACAGGGTTTCTAATTTTACCTCTCCTTTGGAGAGGTCAGAACTGCGTTTTTTAGCAGTTCTGGGTGAGGTAGCATAAAAAACCGGACCTAAATAAGTATTTGTAACAATACTTATCCGGTCCGGTGCTTTTAGTTCAATATAAAGGGTCTATCCCAAAGAATATCCTGCCCTATAGTTACGTTTTACGTATTTATTGGCAGGTTCGAAGTTGGTGACCCGCATATTTTCTGCATCCCACAATAAACGTTTTCTTCCGTTGTATTTTGAGCCTCCCCAGAAGCTGCCCTTATCGGCATTGGGATCCACTTCAAAATAAGCTTTTAGCGCTAGGTTACCAATAAGGATACTTTCGGTAAACGGACCGGCATAATCGAATGAAGAACTGGTTTCGGCATTGCCATAACCTGCTATACAGGCGTTTACCCACTGTAGGTAGTGGCCTTCAGGAACTCTGGCAATAGTTTCGGCAACTTCGAACTGTTCGTTTAAGGACAATGGGAGCAATCTTGGGTTGGCGCCATAACAGTCGGCCAATAATTTGCCTTTGGTACCAATAAATAGTACTCCACCGTCCCAGTTGCCCAAAGCTTCGTCATCCCCCATTTCATCCGGTCTTTCTGGCAGGAGTCCACCGTCCATCCAGGTAACTTTAACAGTACCCTTACCATCGGTTCTTGGGTAACTTAGATGTATTTTACTGGAATTGGGGAAACTCTTTGGATAATCAGCTGTTTCAAATTTGCCTTTAAAGGAATCGGAAACACTGCATTCCACTTGGTTGGGATAGAGAATAGGTAGGATCCTGTATACCGGATCCATGATATGGCAGGCCATATCACCTAATGCCCCAGTCCCAAAATCGGACCAGCCTCTCCAGTCAAATGGAAGATAGGCATCGTTATAATCGCGCATTTCGGCCGTACCCAACCACAGGTCCCAATTTAATCCCTTTGGTATTTTGTCTTTTTTGGTCGGTGTTTGTAGAGCTTGAGGCCATATGGCCCTGTTGGTCCAACATTTTACGGTATGTACATCGCCTATGATACCTGTGTCATAAAGTTCTTTCATTTTTCGAACGCCATCACCAGATCCACCTTGGTTTCCCATTTGGGTAACTACCTTGAATTTTTTTGCTGCTTCGGTAAGCATTCTTGCTTCCCAAATATCATGTGTCAGTGGCTTTTGAACGTAGACATGCTTGCCCATGGACATTGCCATATAGGCAGCAACGGCATGATTGTGATCCGGGGTCGATACCGATACCGCATCAATATTGTCTTTTTCACTTTCCAACATTTTCCTAAAATCGGCATAGTATTTTGCCTTTGGGAACGATTTTCTGGACTCGACGGCCTGTCTGTCATCCACATCGCAAAGTCCTACAATATTAACATTGGGGCTTTCAGCGAAGGAAGCAATATCGCTCCTACCTTTACCACCGGCACCAATACCGGCAATATTTAATTTGTCACTTGGGGCAACATAACCCGGGCCTCCCAATACGTGTCTTGGGACGATCATGAATCCGGCAGTTGCCAGGCCGGTACCTTTAATAAAATTTCTTCGCGAATTGTTACTAAATGCAGTCTTTTTTTTGGACATAATTTTTGAAAGTTTTCTATTTTTTTAAAATGGATTTGAATTTAAATTAATTTTTTGTATTCCACATAAGGATGTTTTAATAAATTTCTATATTTTTTGTTAATTTATTGGTTCTAACCTTAAAACTATGTTTTATGTAGAGGGGTTTTGTAGATTTTATATATTGATTGTTAGTGGCTTAACAGAACTATATAACGATTGGGAACATGTGGAAATATTGGCTTTAATCGTTTAAGCAGATGTCGGTTTATTTGCAAACTTATTATATCTTGTCCTCTTAATTTTTACTTAAAAGACCTAATTTATAGTTAAAAATGAAAAAAACTCCAATTTTCCGCCTGTCCTTTATCCTGTTTTTTATAGTTCTTAATTTTTCATGTGAACAGAAGGTAGTCTATGATAGACCCATTGATACATGGGTGTTTAGGTCGGTCATGGATAAACGGCCACGGATGTTGACGGTGGCCCTGAACAAGGATTTGTATGCCTGTTATGACCTGCAATCGGGGAATTTATACAAAGTATGGAAGGGAGGGGTTAATTATGATGGGGCCGTTTATACCACTGCACATGGTATACAACCTAGCAGTTATGGATTTACCTATGTACAGGATGATTCCCAACAAACCCAATGGAGGATAAAAAGTCGGGCTGGAGAGGAAATTCCCAATATTAATTATTTGGGTTATTCCTTCGTTAATGGTCAAGTGGGAATAGACTTTGAGCTGATAACAACAAGTGGGAAATCGGTCAAGATTCGTGAAATTCCCGAGTATACTGTTGAAGAAGGTCGTTCAGGATTGGTCAGGAGCTTTACTGTTCTTGAAGGTTCTTTCAAGGATCTGGTACCGGTATTGAATTATGGCATTGACCATAAATTGAAATTCAAGGAGGTCCTGAAAGGAGGAAAAAGGGAGGAAAATAATATTGGATTGCAGCTCTCCCAAAATACGGTGGTCCAGACGTATTTTAATCCGGTTCCGGCAGATTGGGCGTCCCCGATCGCCGATGATACCGGAATGATCTTCAATGGAAAGAAAATGGTTGAAGGCAGCGATTGCAGTGCCTGCCATCTTCAAAACGAAAACCTGGTCGGTCCCGCTTATGATTCCATTGCCCGGAGATACCCTTTTGATTGGGCCACGGTTGATGTCCTAGCGGACAAAATTAGACTGGGAGGAACAGGGAATTGGGGCACGACTGCGATGTCCGCACATCCGGATATATCAAGGTCCGAGGCGCAGAATATGTCCTATTATATTTTGTCTTTGGATGGTGAGCGGGAACCCGGGGAAAGGGTCGTTGATATTGCTCTGAATACACCGGACATTACTTTTATTCTGGATAATGACGATAGAAGGGAAGGCGATAAAAATGTAAAACAGGCTGGAACGGCGGTAAATTTTTATTTGGTAAATGACAGTGGTGATCTGTATGAAGATCTGACCAAAAGCACGTTGCCAATATTAAATGGGATCGCACCTGCCATTCATTTGCCTACTTCTGGGGTGTTGGGAGAAATCAACGAGCATTTCTATATGGAGTTTAAAGGGTTTATAAAATCTGATAAAAAAGTAAACAAAACCTTTAGACTGATTAGTGATGATGGTTCGGTATTGAAACTTAACGGTACAGAAATAATAGATAACAGGGGAGATCATGGTGCTGTGGCCGTAGATGCTGAGGTAGGATTGGAAAAGGGATGGAATGAATTCTTGCTGCAATTTCAACAGGGAGGTGGAGGTTATGGCCTTTCGCTTCAATGGTCCGATGATGGGGAGCAGTTTACAGTGGTTCCGGACTCCGTATTTTATCATGATTCCGGTGCTTTTCGAAAATTATTGCCTTATGTTCCAAAAAGGGCAAGTACGGTTCCCGGAGACCAAATGCCTTTGAATGCTGTGCACCCTTCATTTGATGTGTTCCAGGCCAAACCTGCTGAATTTCACCCAAGGATAGGCGGGATAGATTTTATAGATAAGGATAAAATGGTCATTTGTACCTGGGATGCCTCTGGTGCTGTGTATATTTTGAAAAACTACAATACCGAAGACCCGGAATCTATAGAAGTGAAGCAAATAGCCAAAGGATTGGCCGAGCCTTTAGGAATAAAAATGGTGGATGGGGAACTGTATGTTCTACAAAAACAGGAACTCACCAAATTGGTGGATACCGATGGGGACGAGATAATAGACGAGTATCAAAAAGTGTGCGATTCTTGGAACGTTACCTCCCACTATCATGAGTTTGCTTTTGGATTGGTGTATAAGGAAGGTAGTTTTTATGCTACGCTGGCAACGGATTTGGGGTCGGAATTTAAAGAGGTAAAGGACAGGGGGAAGGTAGTGAAAATTAGTAAGGACGGCAGTAAAGTAGAGGTAATAGCCGAGGGCTTTAGGACCCCCAATGGTATTGCCGAAGGACCCGATGGGGCTCTTTACGTAGCGGACAACCAAGGAAATTGGATACCTACCAGTAAGATTGTACGGGTGGAAAAGGGAAAATTTTACGGTTTTAAACATGCGGATTGGGAGCGGGTAAAGGATTATAAGGAAGATCCTCCTTTGGTTTGGCTACCACATGGAGAAATTAGCAATAGCCCCAGTCAGCCCGCTATTCTTAATTTAGGACCTTATAAAGATCAGATGATTCATGGAGATGTAACCCATGGCGGTATTAAAAGGGTGTTTATTGATGAGGTGGACGGTGTAAAACAGGGGGCTGTTTTTCGTTTTATTCAAGGGTTGGACGCCGGAGTAAATAGGACGATCTGGGGCCCTGATGGCAATCTGTATGCCGGAGGAGTGGGATCTGGCGGTAATTGGAGGCATGAGGGGCGACTTTGGTATGCCTTACATCGCTTTAAGTATAATGAAAAATCTACTTTTGAAATGTTGGCGGTCAGGGCAAAAAGCAATGGTATGGAAATTGAATTTACAGAGGCCATAGCTTCCGGTGAATCAATGAACATCGATGCTTTTGAGGTACAGCAATATTATTATCAAGCCACTGAGGACTACGGGGGACCAAAATTGGGAGTGGAAGATCTCAAAATTAAATCGGTGCACCCTTCCGTGGATAGGAAAAAGGTGTTTTTGGAGATTGATGGTATCCAAGAAAACAGGGTAGTTTACATACATATAAAAAAACCTATTAAAAGTGATAATGACCAACCCCTTTGGTCAACGGAAACCTGGTATACCATGACCAAAAAGCCTGTAGATCGCCCTTAAATCCTCGGGCCTTAGATCTAAGGGTCCGGATCTGAAGGCAACGATTCGGGCCCTTTCCCATTCAGGTTTTAACAGGACCCAAAATTTGGGGAAAAGCATTTAACTCGATAATTGAGGTTAAATGTTCCGACGCTTGCGTCGAAATCTAGAATAAAATGCCTTTTAACGCCTCTAGGACTTGCCCAAGGTAGTTACTTTTGGTATATAGGCAATCCGCTTGGATTTTTTAATGGGTTGCATTTGCCCGGATTTATGGTTTGGACAACCGCGGGGTATGGTAGTTCCTTCTAAAACCTAGGTTTTTTCATTAGAAATCCGCTCCAAATAATTGGGCCTTTCAATCCTCCCTTAGACCATAAGAAATATTGATCTGCCTATTCGTTATATTAATGTTAGGAAATATGGTAAAACCCTACTAATGTAGTATATTTGTGAACTATTTAGATTAAATCCAATTAATATGATTAAAGTATCTGAAACAGCTAAGCAGAGGGTAATGGCCCTAATGGCCGAAGGAGGCTTTGATGCCAGCAAGGATTATGTTCGGGTAGGGGTTAAAAGTGGAGGATGCAGCGGATTGTCCTATGAGCTTAATTTTGATAAAGGGACCACTGAAGCCGATAAAATTTTTGAGGATAACGCAGTACGTATTGTAGTGGATAAAAAAAGTTTTCTTTATCTAGTGGGTACCGTACTGGAATATTCCGGGGGACTAAACGGCAAAGGGTTTGTATTTAATAACCCCAATGCCCAGAGGACTTGCGGATGTGGAGAGAGTTTCTCATTATAATTTGGGGATTTGACAATTCGATAATTAGCTAATTGACAAATTTTCAAATTGATAAATTGAAAAAAATGGCATATACAGAGGAAGAATTAAAGAAAGAACTGGAGACCAAGGAGTACGAATACGGTTTCTACACCGACATAGAATCGGATACCTTTCCCAATGGTTTGAACGAGGAAATCGTAATAGCTATTTCCAAAAAGAAGGAAGAACCGGAATGGATGACCTTATGGCGATTGGAATCTTTTAAGATATGGAAGGAAATGGTGGAGCCCGAATGGGCAAACGTAAAATATAAGAAACCTGATTTCCAGTCTATTTCCTACTATTCCGCACCCAATAAAAAACCGAAATACAATAGTTTGGACGAGGTGGATCCAGAATTGTTGGATACCTTTAAAAAATTGGGTATTTCTTTGGACGAGCAAAAGAAGTTGGCAGGAGTGGCGGTAGATATCGTAATGGATTCGGTATCGGTTGCTACCACCTTCAAAAAGACACTGGCCGAAAAAGGAATCATCTTTTGTTCCATTTCTGAGGCCATTAAGGAACATCCGGAATTGGTCAGGAAACATATAGGTTCCGTAGTTCCTCAAAAAGACAACTTTTATGCAGCTTTAAATTCTGCCGTTTTTTCTGATGGTTCTTTCTGTTATATCCCAAAAGGCGTTCGTTGCCCTATGGAGCTTTCCACTTATTTTAGGATCAATCAGGCTGGGACCGGACAGTTTGAAAGGACCCTCGTAATTGCTGACGAAGGGAGTTATGTAAGTTATTTGGAAGGGTGTACAGCCCCTTCCCGTGATGAGAATCAATTGCATGCCGCAGTGGTAGAGTTGATCGCTCTGGACAATGCCGAAATAAAGTATTCCACAGTACAAAACTGGTTCCCTGGAAATAAAGATGGTCAAGGAGGGGTTTTCAATTTTGTAACCAAAAGGGGATTGTGCGAAAAAAATGCAAAAATTTCTTGGACACAGGTAGAGACCGGTTCGGCAGTGACTTGGAAATATCCCTCCTGTATCCTTAAAGGGGACAATTCCATTGGGGAATTCTATTCCATAGCCGTAACCAATAACTATCAACAGGCGGATACCGGTACAAAAATGATCCATTTGGGGAAAAATACCAAGAGTACCATTATTTCCAAGGGTATCTCTGCCGGGAAATCCCAAAACAGCTACCGGGGATTGGTACAGGTCAACAGTAGGGCGAATAATGCCAGAAACTTTTCCCAATGCGATTCCTTGCTTATGGGGAACGAATGTGGGGCACATACTTTTCCATATATAGAAGTAAAAAACAAGTCTGCCCAAATAGAACACGAGGCCACAACCAGTAAGATAGGGGAGGATCAGATATTCTACTGCAATCAGCGGGGTATAGATACGGAAAAGGCAATTGCCCTGATCGTAAACGGTTTCAGTAAGGAAGTACTGAATAAATTACCCATGGAGTTTGCGGTGGAAGCCCAAAAATTATTGGAAATAAGTTTAGAGGGATCTGTAGGCTAAGGGAAATTTACAAATAGTCAAGGACTTTTAAGGAGAGAGAACCACTACTGTTTTTCAATAATTGAAAAAAGAAGATTTTAATAACATGCCGAAGGCGCCCAATTATTTTAAATAATTAGAATTATAAACAATGCTGAAAATCAATAATTTATACGCTAGAGTAGACGATAAGGAGATATTAAAGGGAATAAACCTAACTGTTAATGCAGGGGAAGTACATGCCATTATGGGCCCAAACGGCTCAGGGAAAAGTACCTTGGCTGCTGTAATTGCGGGGAAGGAAGAGTTTGAGGTTACCAAAGGAGAGGTATTTTTGGAAGGCGAAAACCTGGAGGACACCTCGCCCGAAGATAGGGCGCACAAGGGAGTATTCCTATCTTTTCAGTATCCCGTGGAAATTCCGGGTGTATCGGTGACCAACTTTATGAAAACGGCAATCAATGAGTCTAGAAAGGCCAAAGGGCTGGAAGAAATGCCAGCTAAGGATATGTTGAAATTGATCCGTGAGAAATCGGAATTACTGGAAATCGACAGAAAATTTTTGTCGCGCTCCCTTAATGAAGGCTTTTCTGGAGGAGAGAAAAAACGTAACGAGATCTTTCAAATGGCCATGTTGGAGCCCAAATTGGCCATTTTGGATGAAACGGATTCCGGTTTGGATATCGATGCCCTGCGAATTGTTGCCAATGGGGTAAATAAATTAAAAAGTAAGGACAATGCCGTCATAGTTATTACCCACTATCAACGTCTGTTGGAATATATTGTACCTGATTTTGTACATGTATTGCACAATGGAAAGATTGTTAAATCGGGTACTAAGGACCTTGCATTGGAATTGGAAGAAAAAGGATATGATTGGTTGAAACAGGAAACTGTTATATAAATAAGTTGGCAGTATTCACTGTACAGTTGGCAAAGCTGAATACTGAATACTGAATACTGAATACTGAAAAAGATGGATTTAAAAGAAAAATTGGTTTCCTCATTTTTGGCCTTTGAAAATGGTGTGGATGTAGATCATCCGGTACATGATATACGCTCGGAGGCTATCAAGAATTTTGAGAAAAAGGGATTTCCTACCAAAAAAGAGGAGGCTTGGAAATATACTTCCTTAAATACACTACAGAAAATAGACTTCAGCATATTTCCAAAGAAGGAAAGCATGTTGGAATACAGGGATGTAAAAAAGTACTTTCTTCATGAAATAGATACTTTCAAAATTGTTTTTGTAGACGGGGTATACAGTTCCTTTTTGTCGGAGACCACTCATGATGGTGTAGATGTTTGTTTAATGAGCTCTGCCCTTAACAAACCTATGTACAAGCAGATAATAGATGTTTATTTTAATAAAATAGCATCTAAGGATGATTCCCTGACCTCGTTGAATACTGCGTTCTGCCGAGAGGGAGCCTATATCTATATTCCCAAGAACAAGATACCAAAGAAGCCTATAGAGATTGTTCATTTTTCCACAGGCAATGAAGCGGCACTTTTGTTACAGCCTAGAAATTTGATCATTGCAGAGGAAAATGCGGAGATGCAGATTATAGAGCGCCATCAATGTCTAACGGCCAATGAAGTGTTTACCAACTCGGTTACCGAGATTTTCGCGGCCAAAAATGCCATTGTGGATTATTATAAGGTGCAGAACGACTTAACCACTGCCTCGTTGATAGATAATACTTATATTGATCAGAAAGACGGGAGTGTCGTAAATGTACATACCTTTTCTTTTGGGGGTAAATTAACGCGCAACAATCTTAACTTCTATCAAAATGGGGAACGTATAGATTCTACCATGAAAGGGGTTACCATTATTGAGGAAAAACAGCATGTGGACCACCATACTTTGGTACACCATATACAGCCCAACTGTGAAAGCCATCAGGATTATAAAGGCATTTATGGAGAAAATGCTACAGGGGTTTTCAACGGGAAGATCATCGTGGATAAGATTGCCCAAAAGACCAATGCATTTCAGCAGAACAATAATATTTTGGTTAGCGATAAGGCTACGATCAACACCAAACCGCAGTTGGAGATTTTTGCAGATGATGTAAAGTGTTCCCATGGTTGTACCATAGGACAATTGGATGAGGAGGCCCTATTTTACCTACAATCCAGAGGGATTCCAAAAAAGGAGGCCAGGGCCTTGCTCATGTATGCCTTTGCCAATAACGTTTTGCAAAGTGTACGGATCCCGGAATTAAAAGCAAGGATCAACAAGCTGATAGCCAACAAATTGGGGGTTCGTTTAGGGTTCGACCTATAGAGCGGCTGTTCAACCTTATTACCACAACTGAATTTTTATCATGATACAAACTGTTTTGGATATATTGAGTATACGAAAAGACTTTCCAATACTGAATAGAAAGGTCAATGGGTATCCCTTGGTATATCTGGACAATGCCGCTACTTCCCAGACACCGCAAAGGGTTATAGATACGATTGTGGATTATTACAGTAGGTACAACGCAAATATCCATAGGGGGGTCCATACTCTTTCGCAAGAGGCAACGGACGTTTATGAACAGGCCAGGCAAAAGGTGCAGAAGCATTTTAATGCTGCCAAGTCCCATGAAATAATTTTTACTTCAGGAACGACCCATGGCATAAATTTGGTAGCCAATGGTTTTGCCCCGTTTTTAAATAAGGGCGATGAAATTATGGTGTCAGCATTGGAGCACCATTCCAATATTGTGCCTTGGCAAATGCTTTGCGAACGTACGGGAGCTGTTTTAAAGGTGATTCCAATGGGTTTGGAGGGGAAGTTGATTATGGGGGAATACCATAAGCTATTGACCCCTCGTACCAAATTGGTGTTCTGTAATCATGTTTCCAACGCTTTGGGGACTATTAATCCAATAGAGGAAATTATTGGAGCTGCCCATAAAGTAGGTGCTGCGGTCTTGATAGATGGTGCACAGGCAGCTCCGCATTTAAAAGCCGATGTACAGCAATTGGATGTGGACTTTTATGTGGTTTCCGCCCATAAAATGTGTGGTCCCACTGGAGTGGGAATGCTTTATGGAAAAGAGGAATGGTTACATAAATTGCCCCCTTACCAAGGAGGGGGCGAAATGATTGCAGAGGTAACTTTTGAAAAGACGACCTATGCCGATCTGCCCCATAAGTTTGAGGCAGGTACTCCCAATATTTGTGGTGGTATTGCCTTTGGAGCCGCATTGGACTATATGAATGCCATCGGATTTGATGCCATTGCCCAATATGAGCACGAGTTATTGGAATATGCAACCAAAGAACTTTTGGCCATAGACGGATTAAAAATTTACGGGGATTTAAAGGAAAAGACGGCGGTTATATCTTTTAATATTGAAGGGCTCCATCCCTATGATATTGGGAGTATTTTGGATAAGTTGGGGGTGGCCGTAAGAACAGGGCATCACTGCGCGCAACCCATCATGGATTTTTATAAGATACCGGGTACGGTTAGGGCAAGTTTTAGTTTTTACAATACTAAGGAAGAAGTGGATATCTTGGTGGCCGGCGTACAAAAGGCCAAAACCATGCTTTCTTAACTTCGATGGATTGGTTTTCAATCTTTTAAATTATTGATAGGAATATTACTTGTTGTATTTTTGTTTGGAAGGTTTACCACAATTTAATGGGTACAAAATTTAGATATGACTATAAAGGAAATACAGGAAGAAATCGTAGATGAATTTTCCATGTTCGAGGATTGGATGCAGCGCTATGAATATATGATAGAGCTTGGAAAATCGCTTCCACTGATCAAGGAACAATATAAGACAGCGGATAACATCATCAAGGGCTGTCAGAGCAAGGTATGGGTCCATGCCGAATTGGAAGGTGATAAATTGGTCTTTACTGCCGATAGTGATGCCATTATTACCAAGGGTATCATTGCTATTTTGATCAGGGCCTTCAGTAATCAAAGGCCTACGGATATTATAGATGCGGATACCGGTTTTATTGATGAAATTGGTCTTAAGGAACATTTATCACCTACCAGGGCCAATGGCTTGGTAAGCATGATAAAACAATTGAAGTTGTATGCCGTGGCATACCAAACACAATTAAATTAATTTCCATTATTTGGATAATTATTGAGAAAGGCCTTTGTGCAAACCATAAAGATGTAAACTAATGAGCGAAGAATTGGAAACAATGGACACCCAGGAATTGGGAGAAAAAATAGTAGGGGTTTTAAAAACAATTTATGATCCTGAAATACCTGTGGATATTTATGAATTAGGGTTGATCTATGATGTTTTCGTCAATGAGGACTATGAAGTTAAGATCTTAATGACCTTGACCTCTCCCAATTGTCCCGTTGCGGAGTCGCTTCCAATGGAAGTGGAAGAAAAGGTTAAATCCATAGACGAACTAAAGGACGTGGAGGTGGAAATTACATTTGATCCGCCATGGACACAGGAACTGATGAGTGAGGAGGCCAAATTGGAACTGGGAATGCTGTAAGGTAGGAGAAGCGTAAAGTCGTGAGACTTTGTGCAGCGGATAGATAGCCACATTTTCAAATTGGTATATTGTTACATTGATGAATTACTACATTAACCCATTGTTACAATAATAAAATATGTCTGAAATTATAAACCGTGTCTCCCAAAGTAAACTGGTAACCTTTAATCTTGAGGATTATTACCCCAAGGGAAATAGGGTGGCTCTGGATATTAAGGATTGGTTGTATGAAGGTTTAATTCTTAGGGAAAAGGACTTTAGGGCCCAATTGGAGGATTGTGATTGGAGCCAATATAAAGATTGTTATGTGGCATTAAACTGTTCTACGGATGCCATTATACCTGGCTGGGCGTATATGCTTATTGCAACTAAATTACAGCCATATGCGCAGAGAATCGTTATCGGGGATTTGGAAATGTTGGAATCTTCCCTCTACCAGTCCGTATTGGAAAATTTGGATGTCTCCGAATTTTCCGATAAGCCTGTTATCATCAAAGGTTGTTCCAACAAACCTGTCCCGGCCAATGCTTATTTATGGGCAACCACCAAGATACAGTCCGTAGCAAAAAGTGTAATGTACGGTGAAGCCTGTTCTTCGGTACCCTTGTTCAAGGCCAAATAATGGGCGATTTCGATCAGAAATTCTGGCCACTTTCCTTATTTTTGTCAATTAATAAATAAAACACTAACTATAATGAAGAAGATTGTTCTAGGAATAGTCGCGTTGTTGGCTACGAACATTACTATGGCCCAAAGTCTTGAAGAATTAAAGGCCGAGAAAGCCAGTAAAAAGGATTCCATTTCCGCTATACAGGCTAGGGTAGACGCCATACAGGGAAAAATAGATGCGATACCTGGTTGGAAAAAAGGTGCTTTTGGAACCATAGGTGCCAGTCTCTCGGGTTTTAACAATTGGTATTCCAAGGGTGCTCCCAATTCCAGTGCAGGAAATATTGGCGTCACTGCCAATGCCTTTGCCAATCTAAATAAGCCAAAATACTTTTGGAGAAATTCATTGAATATCAATCTTGGCTGGGTAAAAATTGATGACAAGGATATTGATACCGATGATAATAGTTTTCGTTCGGCTACGGATGTTTTTAATATAACTTCATTATACGGTCAGAAACTGAGCGATAAATTGGCAATTTCTACCTTGGGGGAATATAGGACAACAATTATAGATAATTTTAACGACCCTGGGTATTTGGATTTGGGGGTTGGAGCAACTTGGACCCCGATTACAGATCTTGTGGTAGTTATACATCCGTTAAACTACAACTTTGTTTTTAGCAATGAGGATACCGTTTTCGAATCTTCCTTGGGAGCCAAAATAGTGGCGGATTATACCAGAAAATTGGGCAAGGTTAATTTTAAGACCAATTTGTCCATGTTTCAAAGTTATAAAAGCGCGGATTATTCCAATTGGACCTGGACCAACTCTTTTGGATATACCTTATGGAAAGGGATAGGTTTAGGTTTTGAATTTGGCTTAAGGGACAACAAACAGGAAGCCTTGAGCTATGCTATAGACAATCTCGATGTAGGGGATCCTACGCCTACTTTCGATTCCATAGACAATGATCTGCAGACCTATTGGCTGCTGGGATTGAATTATTCGTTCTAAATGCTTAGATCGATAATTAATATAAATGTAAAAAGGCCCTTGTGTAGGGCCTTTTTATATTTTTAATACTCATCCAAATGTTCGGGGTATAGAAAGTTGTTATATGGAAATCGGGTGATGTGTATGTCCCGAACCTCATCATAAACACGTTTTCTGAACTCTTCCAGATTTTCCTTGTTCAGGGCCGAAATGAACAGGGCCCTGTCGCCAATGCGTCGCATCCAGGTATTTTTCCATTCTTCAATAGTGAAGTGTTTATTGGTTTTTTCAGTAATTAGATCATCATCGTCAATAGTTTGGTGTTCGTATTGATCGATCTTGTTAAAGACCATAATGGTCTTTTTATCAGAACTTTTTATTTCGGTAAGAATTTGATTTACGGAATCTATATGCTCTTCAAAATTGGGATGGGAAATATCAACTACATGTAATAACAGATCCGCTTCGCGCACTTCATCCAAAGTGCTTTTAAAACTTTCCACCAATTGTGTGGGCAATTTTCTAATGAATCCCACCGTATCACTCAATAAAAAGGGAAGGTTGCCTATCACCACTTTACGGACCGTGGTATCCAAGGTGGCGAATAGTTTGTTTTCGGCAAAGACATCACTTTTGCTAATAACGTTCATCAGTGTAGATTTACCAACATTGGTATACCCTACCAAGGCTACCCGAACAAGGGCCCCACGGTTGCCCCTTTGTGTTTCCATTTGTTTATCTACCTTCAATAATTTTTTCTTGAGGAGGGAAATACGATCACGTACAATACGTCTATCGGTTTCTATCTCCGTTTCGCCGGGTCCTCGCATTCCAATTCCCCCTTTTTGTCGTTCCAAGTGGGTCCAAAGGCCGGTAAGCCTGGGGAGCAAATATTCGTATTGGGCAAGTTCCACTTGGGTCCGCGCATAACTGGTCTGTGCCCTTTGGGCAAAAATATCCAAGATTAAACTGGTACGGTCCAGGATTTTACATTTCAATTGCTTTTCAATGTTTCGCTGTTGTCCCGGACTAAGCTCATCATCAAAAATTACAGACCGAATATCATTGCTCTTAACATAGGCCTCTACTTCCAACATTTTTCCGCTCCCAATATAGGTTTTAGGGTTGGGCAGGTCTATTCGTTGTACAAAACGCTTACAAACCTCTCCCCCTGCCGTATAGGTAAGGAATTCCAGTTCATCTAAATATTCCTTTACCTTTTCCTCATTTTGGTCTTTGTTCACAACCCCTATGAGTACCGCCTTTTCATATTCTATGGTCTTCTTCTCTAGCATATATTTATTTATAGTACAAATCTAGTCAATACTTGCCAAGGGTTTTTCGTAATTTAGCGATCCATTAAATATTTTGGATGAAATTTTCATTTTTTAAGAAAAAATCGATCAATTCCCTTTATACGGTAGCCTTTTATAATCTAGAAAACCTATTCGATTCCAAAAATGACCGCAATACACTGGATAATGATTTTACTCCCAATGGATCTAAACGGTGGACCCCTGTCCGCTATCAGAATAAGTTGTCAAAACTGGCCACTACCATAAGTCAGATTGGTCTGGGATCTGCAGGGTCTCCTCCCGTCTTGGTAGGAATTGCGGAGGTTGAGAATGGGAAGGTGGTTCAGGACCTGTTGTCAACAGACCCCCTAAGCAAATACAATTATGATTATGTGCACCACAATTCCCCGGATGAGAGGGGAATAGATAATGCCCTGCTATATAACAGGGATAATTTTCAAATGATAGGATCGGAGGCCATTCCTTTGATGATACATAATGATAATGGCCAACGCGATACTACTAGGGATATTTTGTATATAAACGGAGTTCTAAATAGTGAGGAGGTCCATATTTTTGTAAACCATTGGCCTTCCAGAAGGAATGGAGGGGTAGAAACCGATTATAAGCGTATTGCTGCAGCAAGAACCATTATTGATTATATGGAACGGCTGGAGCGAAGTTTTGAAAATCCCAATTATATAGTAATGGGCGACTTTAATGATGGTCCGTCATCTGCCAGTCTCCAGACCTTGATGGGCAGGAATAGTCTGCATAACCCTATGGAGAAATTAAAATCTCCTTATCGTGGAAGTGCCTTTTATAAAAGGTCATGGAATCTCTTTGATCAAATTATTGTATCCCATAATTTTTTTAATTATGAAAGAGGCACCCACAGTTTTGCCGAGGCCAATATTTTTGATGAGGCCTTTCTTGCAGAATACCAAGGGAAGTATAAAGGTAATCCACGTAGGACCTATGTGGGAAATAGATATATAGGGGGGGTTAGTGATCATTTTCCCGTGTATGTACAATTTAAGTTCAATAATTAGATTATTTTCTTCTTATAAGAAACCATTCATGTCGATTTTTGAACGGTTCACAACATAATAGTGCGTTTCAACGAATAAAAAGGGTCGTTAATCGATGATATTTGCTTGTTATAGTATATTTGTAATACGAATCTTACTATAAACTTTATCATGGCCTACGCAAACCCTACTTTGTTAAAGATTGGCAAGAGATTACTTCCCGTAGCTTTTTGTCTGGCTACCTTTGGCTCGTTTGCACAGACCGAAACAAATCCGTATGATCAAGGATAAGTACCGTAGTTCAAAATTAGGGGTATTTACCAATGACCTTAAAAAGAATTTTGACAAGGAGAACAATGCCTTATTGTTGGCCGCGAAGACCAATGGTTGGAAATTGACGGAACGATCGGAAGACGGAAATTTTAGTGAGCTTACTTCCATAGGCGACGATGGTACCCCCTTTATTACGATACCTTCAGTACAGAACTGAATACGGCTACCAGAGCCAACGCCCTGCATGATGATGGATTATTGGATCTGGGAATAAACGGGGAGAACATGTTGGTAGGGGTATGGGATGCGGGAGCCGTTTTAACCAACCACAAAGAATTTGGCAATAGGGTATCGACTTTGGACCAGAGTGAAATTGTGGATTCCCATGCCACAAGGGTTACCGGGATTTTGGTTGCGGAAGGATTGGATAAAAGGTCGAAAGGAGTGGCCTACAAGGCAAAGGCCGTTTCAAACGATTGGAGAAGGGATAAAATTGAAGTTGCCGAAATGGCGGCCAATGGTTTGTTGTTATCCAACCATTCCTACGGAATTATGTCGGATCGTGTCCCCGATTGGTATTTTGGATCCTATATCCAAGTGTCTAGGGATTGGGATAAAATTATGTATAATGCCCCTATTATTTAATGGTGACCGCTGCTGGTAATTCCCAAGCATGGATAATGAGGCCCCTATTTTGGTTTCGGACTTCCATGGGTTTTGATTTGATGTTGGGATTGCAACCTCCAAAAATGGGGTTACTGTTGCTGCGGCAGATATAGAGACCAATGGCCAAGGGGAATTGTTAAGGGCGTCCGTAACCTCCTATTCCAGTTTTGGACCTGTTGACGATGGGCGTATTAAGCCGGACATTGCGTCATATGGCACCAATATATATACAACGGGTATTGCAAACGACAATAAGTATGAGACCGCTAATGGAACATCGGTAGCTGCACCGGGGGTAACCGGATCCATGCTCTTGATCCAGGAATATTACGAACAAATGGAGGACAGTTTTATGAGGGCGGCCACTTTAAAAGGATTGGTACTGCATACTGCGGACGATGTTGCTGCCCCAGGTCCCGATTACAAAATGGGATGGGGAATTATTAATTCAAAATCGGCCGTTGAAGTAATAGCAAGTAAAGGATTCTCCTCCATGATTTTGGAAGAAACGCTTTCAGAAGGCGAAACCAAAACCTATAAGGTCGTGGCCAATGGAACAGCACCCTTGTCTGCCTCCATTTCTTGGACAGACCCCGCTACAGGAACCGTCAATTCAAGAACTTTAAAACGATATGTCGGCGGCCTTGATTAACGATCTGGATATCGGATCACCCGGGACGGACACACCTTTCTGCCGTGGAAACTTAATGCATCCCAGGCAGATGCTCCAGCTGTTAACGGAGACAATAGGGTGGACCCCTTGAAAAAATTGATATTTTAAATGCCATGGGCGATTATACCATTACGGTAACCCATAAAAACACGCTCCATCAAGGGCCACAGCATTTTTCCATCATTGTTACAGGAATTGCCCTTACCGATTGCGTACTTGTTACCCCTGAAGATATTGCCCTTACCGCTTCCAATGAAACCGGGGTAAGGCTGGAATGGACCGCTAATACGGACGCACTTTTCCAAATTGAATATAAAACGGAAGCGGATAGCGAATGGACGGTGGAAACAACCTTCGATAACTTTATTGGCTTAAACAATTTGGTGGAAGGAACGGATTACAGTCTTAGAATGAAGACATTTTGTTCCGAAAATATAAGTTCCGAATACAGTGATGAGTATAAATTTACGTTTAAGGGAAGCGAAACCGAACTTTTGGATGATACGGAATATGAAACCTTGACTTTGGAAGTACAGTTTTCCATATTTCCCAATCCGGTACAGACTTCAATGACCATTACCGGCAACGTCTCCGAAGATGCCATGTACAAGATAGTTGCCCTTAATGGTATCGTGGTAAAATCCGGTAGGGCGGAGCAGAAACAGATTAATATTGCCGATCTAACATCCGGCCTTTATGTGTTGACATTGGCAGATCTGGAAGGATCAAAATCGATTAAATTCTATAAGTCCTAGCCTTAAAAGTATCCTGTACAACCGTTCTAAACCCGTTTAATTTCACTGTCTTCCAATAGTTCCTCATTTCGCAGGCGTAAAAATATCTGGGCCGTAGTGACCACGTCCAATTCGCAATATTTTACGATGCGGTCCAGATCGTTATCCTCATAATAAACCGTCTTTACCATACTACCGTCTATATCCTGTTTTGGAGAGGGAATGCCCAGGATATTGGCCAATAACTTAAGGGAAGTGTAATGCTTGTAGTCTCCAAATTTCCACAGTTCCATAGTGTCCAAATGAGCTACTTCCCAGGGCTTTTTGCCAAAAAGGTTCAGCTTGTTGGGCAGATCTATCTTATTGATGATCATGCGTCTGGCGATATAGGGAAAATCGAATTCCTTACCATTGTGTCCGCACAATAGGTGATGGGGACGATTAAAATGAGTATCCAATACATTCTTAAAGTCTTTCAGGATTTTAGGCTCTTCCCCATAAAATGAAGTAACCCTAAACGTGCGCTGGGGTCCTTTGTAGTTAAAATAGCCAACGGAAATAGTGATGATCTTTCCAAACTCTGCCCAAATTCCTGCCCGGTCATAGTATTCTTCGGCCGTATACTCATCTTTTCGTTGGTAATGTGACTTATGGTCCCAAAGTTCTTTTTTGGTGTCGTCCAGCGTATTAAAATTCGCTTCTTCAGGAACCGTTTCTATGTCCAGGAAGAGTATATGCTCCAAGTTGATTTTATGTAACATAAAAAGTTTATTATGGCGTAAAGGGCCAGATACGAATTTTGATAAAAATACCTGTACTTATAAATATACAAACAAATTTATAAGTACAGGGAAGGGGGGCTTTACAATTTGGATAGGGTCAATTCTTTATATCGCGGTTCAGTAGGTAACAAGTCATTAACGGACCATACGGTTTATAAACTGTTCCAAATTATAGATACGGATCCGGGATACCTCCACAAAGAGCAACATTTTGTGGATGTAATGTGGTAATGGCCCGGGAATTGGGCTCCATGAGGTAAACGACAGACCACAGGGTCTGTAAAAATTAAAAAAGCGTTTGTTGCTTTACGGGGCTTTCATGTTCCAAAAGCCATTTTTTGCGATGCAGCCCTCCGGCATACCCGGTTAGGGAACCGTCGCTGCCAATGACCCTATGGCATGGCACAACGATCCATAACGGGTTTTGGCCATTGGCAGAGGCCACTGCCCTGATAGCTTTGGCATCACCTAAGGTTTTGGACAGCTCCAGATAGGATACTGTTTTGCCATAAGGTATCTGTTGAAGGGCCTCCCAAACCTTTTTTTGAAAATCCGTTCCTTCGGGGTTGAGCGTTAGGCTAAATTCCTTTCTGGTACCTTCAAAATATTCCCTAAGCTGATATACTACATCTTCAAGTAATTCAGGAACAATATCCGATACTTGTTCCTCACTATCGAAAACGCTGATGGAGGTTAATCCACTTTCATCGCCTTCAATCTTTGCAATGCCCAGAGGTGTTTTAATGAATACCGTTTCCACTTATTGGTCTTTCTCTTTTTCTTCTATGATTCCCAAACGTTTGGCACGTTCTTTCCAATTTTTACGGGCCAAATGCTGTAAATTTTCAACGCTATCGCTTTCGTCCATGATTTCCAGGCCCAATAGGGTTTCCAATATGTCTTCCATGGTTACCACCCCGCTTATGGAACCATATTCATCCACAACAAGGGCAATATGTTCCCTTTTGGAAATAAAGGTTTCAAATAACTCGGGAATCGGGGTTTGTCGGTGGCTTACCAATATTTCCCTTTTTATACTGGAGAGTGGCGCGTTGCCATTTTTTTTTATTATTTCCTCCAGGATCATGTCTTTTAGGACGAATCCTGTGATATTATCCATTTTTTTACTGAATACGGGAATTCTGGAATAAGGCATTTTGGGATTGGCATTATAAAATTCCTTGATGGTAGCGGATTCAGAGGCAATTTTCACCACTGCCCTTGGGGTCATGATATCCTTCACTTTAATTTCGTCAAAGTGTAGCAGGTTTCTAATTATGGTGGATTCCGATTCTTGGAATACTCCTTCCTCATGGGCGATATCGGTCATGGCACTAAAATCTTCCCGGCTAAACACACTTCCATGAACGCCTTTTTTCCCCACTAGCCTGGTAAATAGCTGTAATAGCCAGAGAATTCCGGTCCAGCGCAGGGACCACACCATTATTTTTAAGGCGGTGGTAGAGGCATGTGCCAATTGTTTCCAGTAGGTAGCCCCTATGGTCTTTGGTATTATTTCCGAGGTTACCAAGATTAGAATGGTCATGATGGTTGAAACCAATCCTACCATAGCGGCCTCGGTAAACTGAATTCCAAAAAGTGTTTTTTCTGCATTGCCAAATAGCTCGGCGTAGGCAATTTTAGCTTGTACCCCTACCAAAATGGCACCAACGGTATGTGCTATGGTATTTAAGGTGAGAATAGCGATAAGAGGCTTGTCCACATCCTTTTTTAACATTTCCAATTCCAAGGCAAAGGTTTTGCCTTCCTTTTTCTTCAGATTGATAAAGGTTTGTGGAACACTCAACAATACCGCTTCCAAAATGGAACATAAAAAGGATACCAGGATGGATATGAGTGCATAAAATAGTAGTAACCCCATAAAAAGTATAAAATACTAATGTACTAATAAAATAAGAAATCCAAGTATCATTTAACAATAGCGTCATAAAACACTTGCTGTACGGCAGAGCGAATATGTAACTTGTAAATATTGGCATGGGCCCTGCTGGGGTATACACGATTGGATAAGAATATATATACCATTTGGGCCTTCGGATCCGCCCATACAAAGGTTCCTGTAAACCCACTATGCCCAAAACTATCCGGACCGGCACTTGGGGCAGGATAGGAATCGGCCAGAGTCAGTTCTTCGTTGTTTATTTCGGGCTTATCGAATATGAGCCCCCTTCTGTTTTCATTTTCGGGATACTGTACTTTTATAAACTCCTTCACCGTGGCTTCGGACAAATACCTCTTGCCTCCATAACTACCATAATTCATGAACATTTGCATCATTTTTGCCAAATCCGTAGCCGAGGCAAATAGGCCGGCATTTCCCGATACTCCGCCCATTAGGGCCGCATTTTCGTCGTGTACCCAATCCTTAGTGAGTTCATGTCTAAATAAGGTGTCGATTTCCGTGGGGACTATTTTATTTCGATAATTTTTGGTTTTGGGATTGAATCCCATAGTGGTGGCACCCAAAGGAGCATAAAAGTTCTTGGTTAAATAGGTTTCATAATCGGTATGCGTAATTTTGGATATGATCACGGGATACAACAAAAAAGTAAGTCCCGAGTATTTATATTTTTTTATGTCCGATACCTTGGATCTGTTGATCTGGCGGTATACTTTATTTATAAACCTATCCTTGATATATATATGTTCATAGGCCCTGATGTTAAATCGACGACTAGGTACATGCCTTACAAAACGATTTTTTACATCGCCATTCTTTTTCATCACCTCTTGAAGAAAAATAATATAGGGCACCAGGCCGGCCTGATGGGCAAAAACTTCCCTTATCGTAATGTTTTTCTTGTCCTTTTTATTCTTCCATTTGGGCCATAAAGTGCTAAATGGTGCATCCAAATCCAATTTTCCATCATCATGTAGTTTCATTAATGCCGGAAGGGGGGCCATTATTTTGGTCACCGATGCCAGGTCATATAAATCCGTGGGGTCTACGGGTTGAACACTGTCATAGGTATGGAACCCATAGGCCTTGTGAAAGATGATCTTATTGTCCTTGGCCACCAAAACCGTTGCTCCCGGGAAGGCCTCCTCATTAATGGCCAAGGTCATGATAGAATCTACCTTGGAGTGTATAAACAAAGAATCCATTCCTACAGCGGACGGATCGTCGTATACAAGTACTTCCGGATTGGTTTGTTGTGAAATCAAAACCGGGGAAAAAAGAAGTACGCTAAATAGTATAACAATTGGTATAAAAGTTCTTTTTTTCATATGTAGATATATACTGTTTTTTAGCGGTCATATGTAATTCGCATATCTTCATTTGAGTTTGCGACCAAATTTTGGTCATGCTCATTTCATAATCAATCCGTTACCAACCTACGTATTTTGGAGGTTCAATAGTATTGAGGTTTAAATATACGATTAATTGTCCCCGGTGATGGCTTACATGGTCCTGTAACAGATTTAATATTTGTAATTTGGTTTTTTCACCGGCGAAGAAGGCTACTTTTTCATTAAGCAAGTTAGTTGGGGTGTTTTTTAATGCGGTACTTACCAAGTCAAATCCTTCAACCAGGAGTTGTATGGTTTCTTCCTTGGTCAATTTGGACGTATCATCCATTTTTCCTTTATATTCTTGGGCGTTGAAATAGGTAGTGCCCAGCCATACCATATTGTTTTTTATATGCAGCAATTGGTCTTGAAAGCCCATTTGTCTTTCCGTAGGCCTAAAATTATATTGCTCTGGGGGCATGGCTTCCGCAATGGCCACCAAATAGTTTTTGGAGTTTTCCCATTTTTCCAAAAAGGTAGGAATAACCAGTTCTTGGGATTGTACGGACCATATACAAAGTACAAGGATAAAAGGAATTACTGTTTTCATTTGTAATGTCAAATTAATTTGGCCGGTGTTTTTTATCCTATTGTGTATGGGATCAGCCCAAGACGCGTACCACATCCTTTGCAAAATAGCTGGCAATGATATTGGCCCCGGCCCTTTTAATGGCGGTCAACTGTTCCATCATAACGGCATCGTGGTCCAGCCATCCTTTTTCGGAGGCGGCTTTTACCATAGCATATTCCCCGGAAACCTGGTATACCGCTACCGGAACATCCACCTCGTTTTTTATTTCCCTTACAATATCCAGATAGCAAAGGCCGGGTTTGACCATAACGATATCCGCACCCTCATCAATGTCCATTTCTGTTTCCTTAATAGCCTCAAACCTGTTGGCATAATCCATTTGATAGGTTTTTTTGTCGCCAAAGCCTGGGGCGGAATCCAGGGCATCCCTGAAGGGACCGTAAAAGGCACTCGCATATTTGGCGCTATAGCTCATAATACCGGTATCTATAAACCCTTCTTCTTCCAAGGCTTCCCTAATACTCAATATTCTGCCGTCCATCATATCGCTGGGCGCTACAAAATCGGCTCCTGCCTGTGCATGGCTTACGCTCATATGGGCCAAAACCTCTACGGTGTCGTCGTTAACGATCTGTCCGTCCGCCACAATGCCATCATGTCCATAGGAAGAATAGGGATCCAGGGCAACATCGGTCATTACCAACATTTCGGGACAGGCGTTTTTAACCGTTTTAATGGCCCTTTGCATCAGACCTTTGGGGTTGACGGCTTCCTTGCCCTTATTGTCCTTTAAATGGTCCGGGACCTTAACAAAGAGCAACACGGATCTAAGCCCCATGGCCCAAAGATCTTTTGCTTCCTTCTCCAATAGGTCCAAGCTATATCGGTAATAATTGGGCATGGATGCAATTTCTTCCTTCACCCCTTGGCCTTCCACAACAAAAAGTGGTACTAAAAAGTCGTTTGGTGAAATAATGGTTTCACGGATCAGAGATCTAATGGACTCATTGGTTCGGAGTCTTCTATTTCTTCTTAATGGGTACATTTTACGTTTATTTTAATATTCAAAGATAAAGGAACAAGTCTTAAATTTTAATAATTGAATGGGTTAATCCTATTATTATTCCGCTATGCCCAAATACATCCAAAAACCTTTTTCCTTTACGAATTCCGACTTTTCATGAATCACATCCACCTTGCCGTTTTTAAAAAAATAGGCGTCAAAGGTAATGGTACCATTTTGGTCGTTTAATTCTCCTTTTTCCCTGTCCAAAATTTCCAACCGGATCCAACTTACGGATTTGGCCCAAGCTTCAATAGATTTCTTTTCCTTAATTGGTCTGGTAGAGCTGTGGTGACTATCCATCAAATAATTTCCATTGCCCAGTACAAAGGCGGAATAACGGGAACGCATTAATTGTTCCGCTGTCCTAACGGATTTGAGGTCTAAATGTGCCAATTCACAGCAATCGGTGTAGGATTTATGGGATCCACAGGGACAATCCATGTTTTTTGTTTAATGATTTATACTTAGCCTAAGTCTTTTGTGTTAATTATTGGTTACCGTTCTTGGTCAGATTTTGTTGTTCCCGATGATTGGCTACAATTGCCTCCAGTTGCTCTTTCCGGGTTTCCTTCCCTTGTTTGCCCATTGTACTGTTTTTAATTTTGTTATATCCATTCCTTGGGTTGGGCAAGTACTTTTAATAAGCGCTCTTCTTCACTTCCTTTTTCCGGATGATGGTTATAAACCCATTGTACATGGGGAGGTAGGCTCATAAGGATACTTTCTATTCTCCCATTGGTCTTTAGTCCGAACAGGGTGCCCTTGTCATGAACCAGGTTAAACTCTACATAACGACCACGACGGATTTCCTGCCAATCCCGTTGTTCTTTGGTATAGGGCAAGTCTTTTCTTTTTTCCACGATAGGGATGTAGGCTTCCAAGAAGCTATTGCCCACTTCGGTTTCAAAATGGTACCAGTCTTCCATGTCCATATTATCGGTGGCTTTACAGTAATCGTAAAATAGGCCACCAACACCTCGTGCTTCGTTCCTATGGGTATTCCAGAAATAATCGTCGCACTTTGCCTTATAGGTGGTATAAAAGCCAGGATTATGTTTGTCACAGGCTTCCTTGCATACTTTATGAAAGTGTTGGGCATCCTCGTCAAAAAGGTAGTATGGGGTGAGGTCCTGTCCGCCACCAAACCACTGGTCTACCATATTTCCCTGCTTGTCGTACATTTCAAAATACCGCCAGTTGGCGTGTACAGTTGGGACCATGGGGTTTTTGGGGTGAATGACAAGGCTTAGGCCACAGGCGAAAAAATCGGCCTCCGCTACACCAAAATAGTTTTGCATACTTTCTGGCAGGGCTCCATGAACGGCAGAGATGTTTACACCGCCTTTTTCAAACACCGCCCCATTTTCTATGATTCTTGACCGTCCCCCCCCGCCTTCGGGTCTTTCCCATAGGTCTTCTTTGAATTTGGCCAAACCGTCTACCATTTCCAATTTGGAGGTAATCCTATCCTGTAGTAGTTGTATGTATGCGTAAAATTTATCTTTCATGTTTTGAGTTTTCTGTTTTTAGACCTACAAGGTTTTGGAAACCTTGCAGGTCTTGTTTCCGCTCCACTTTGCGGGTTTTGTGTTGCATTTTTTTCTTTTGGTTGCCTAACCTGCAAGGTCTACCCGACCTTGTAGGTTTTGTTTCCTTGCCATCGGTCAGTTGTTTTTTCGGTTTCCTGTACTTAGACCTACAAGGTTTTGGAAACCTTGCAGGTCTGGCCATCATTTTAACATTATAAGTATTTTTAATCAGTATCCAATATGTTCAGATCCAATGTTCTTTTTTGTTGATGCAAATATTTAAAATTCTCAATATCCTCAAAAAGATTTATTACTTCTTCTTTTGCAATTATCATTGATAATATGTCTTTAGAGTTGGAAATAATGGCGCGATAAGATGAATATTCGTATGTTTTATAATCTTTAATCATTCCATGGTATTCAGGATTTGTATTTATATAGACAATCAGGTTTCTTAAATATTTGGTATCTTGAACTCTAATTCTTTTAAAATGCTTTTCGAAGAGACTGCCCGTTCTATTGTGCATTTTATTGAAAGCTTTGGCATAGGCATTGAAAAGATTGGAAAATGATTGGGTTACTTTTTTCTCTTCTTCAATGATCTGAACCGCCATATGGTAATGGTTGTCCATTAAGCAATAAGCAAGGATGGAAACTTTGTCCGACAAATACTTATTGATCAGTTTTAAGAAATAGCTTTTATTTTCATCGGATTTGAATATATGTCCACCGTTTATTCCTCGGTTGTATATATGATAATAACAATCCTGCTCGAGTTTTTCCAGTTTCATTTTTGTTGTTTTTCAGAATTCCAGAATTCGTATCTGATTCAGACCTACAAGGTTTTGGAAACCTTGCAGGTCTTGTTTCCGCTTCACTTTGCGGGTTTAATGTTGCATTCCTTTCTTTTGGTTGCATAACCTGCAAGGTCTGTTCGACCTTGTAGGTTTTATTCCTTTGCCATTGGGCAATTGTTTTTCGGTTTCCTGTGCTTAGACCTACAAGGTTTTGGAAACCTTGCAGGTCTTGCTGCCGCTTTTAGGTTATCCAATTTCTTTTTCCACTTTCAATAGTTCTACCGTCCTTATGGTTGCTGCTGTTACCGATAGTGGCAGTACTAGGATTATACCAATTACCGGAACAAATAGAAAGAGCATAAAAACAATTCCATTGCCTATGGCAATGCCTTTGTTCTTTCGAACAAAGTTTATGCTTTCACGATATTTAAAATGTCGCTCCAGGGTATAGTCCATATTGCCAAAACCAGCGTAATAG
The DNA here is from genome assembly GCA_041392165.1 of Flavobacteriaceae bacterium. Lineage (GTDB taxonomy): Bacteria > Bacteroidota > Bacteroidia > Flavobacteriales > Flavobacteriaceae > Arenibacter. The sequence goes on along the minus strand of JAWKMN010000001.1, from coordinate 260,360 downwards.
GCCTGTAATAGAAATATAAGGACCGTTGAAACCAACCCGATTATTGGAATTAAACCGATTAATAAAATTGGAATGGTCAACAAAATTTCCATCATCAGGTTTCTTAGATTGATACGGATTCCCCGCCAGAGTTGTTCCATATAGTTGGTGTTTCTGGGGTTCGGTGTCGTATTTCCCAATAGATGGGCTTCAATTTTTTCGGAGACCGGACCCATAAAAGGTGCCGATAGGGCCATGACAATGTGTTTGTACAGGATGAAGCCAAATACAATTATTAGAAGGCCACCAAAGATATCGCTTATCAGAATCACTGTTTGTTTTCCCCAGTCCCAAACCCACCATTGAGAAAGGAATTGGCCAATATTATCGGATAGGGCATAGGCCGATGTAAAAATGAGGGCTGCGCTTATTAAACTGATGAGGACGGGAATCCAGAAATATTTCCAGAGCCCCAAATTAGAGATGATCTTAAAAGTGCCCGAATAAGCTTTGATACCGTTAAGTATATGGTTGATCATACTTTTGGTTTTGCGTAAGCGATTGCAGTGACATCCTTTTATTTTTTTGGACTACAGTTAAGGTTTTTAGGTAAAACATACCACAGTTAAAAAAAATAAAAGATATAACGGAAAGCGCGACCCTTTTTTCCCTGCAAAGAGGAAAAAGGGATACGCCCATACTAATGTTGTCCGTATTCCTTTACCGCATCTATAAAGGCCTTTGCATTGTCCAAGGGTACATTGGGCAAGATGCCATGGCCAAGATTTACTATATATTTATCCTTTCCAAATTCATTGATCATTTGCACGACCATTTTTTTGATCACCGCTGGGGGAGATAGCAATCTTGCCGGGTCAAAATTGCCTTGCAGTGTAATTTGGCCCCCGGAGAGGTAGCGTGCATTTTTAGCGGAGCAGGTCCAATCCACACCCAGTGCCGAAGCACCCGATCTGGCCATGTCCCCAAGGGCAAACCAACATCCTTTGCCAAATACGATTACAGGGGCTTCTTCTTTAAGGGCGTCTATAATTTGCTGAATATAATTAAATGAAAATTCTTGATAATCTACCGGCGATAGCATACCTCCCCAAGAATCGAAAACCTGTACGGCATTTACGCCCGCATTTACCTTGGCTTTTAAATAGGCTATGGTGGTGTCCGTGATTTTTTGAAGCAGCTGATGGGCGGCTACCGGATGGGTAAAGCAAAATTCCTTGGCCTTATCAAAGGTCTTACTTCCTTGCCCTTGAACTACATAGCAAAGAATGGTCCATGGGGAACCGGCGAAACCGATCAAAGGGATGTCGTTGTTCAGCAGCTCCTTGGTGGCTTTAATGGCCTGCATTACATAATCCAATTCCACATTCACGTCCGGGACTACAACTTCATCTACCCCTTTTTGATCCTGTACGGGCTTTGGCAGGTACGGTCCAAAATTGGGTTTCATTTGGACCTCAATATTCATGGCCTGAGGGATCACCAAAATATCACTGAACAAAATAGCTGCATCCATACCATATCTGCGTATGGGTTGTACTGTAATTTCACTGGCCAGTTCCGGAGTCCTACAGCGGGTAAAGAAGTCGTATTTCTCCCGAATGGCCATAAATTCCGGTAAATATCTTCCTGCTTGACGCATCATCCAGACCGGTGGTCGTTCTACGGTTTCTCCTTTTAAAGCTCTTAAGAATAAATCATTTTTTATACTCATAATTTAATGCTGTATTTATTGCCCGATGTTTACGTATTCCTTACTATTATTTTTCAGGGATTTTCGTTAAACGGCCATATTTGAATTTTGTTGGATGCACTATATTCTATCGCTTTTTCCAAGACACTTTCTATAGTTGGTTTTTCCGAAATGATAATCTTTTTGGTATGCTTTTGCGCTTCGGAGGCCGTAGTGGTACCAATGCAAAAGGCCACACTGTTTTTTATCTTGTTCTTGGTGGTATAACTTGCAATAGCACTGGGGCTAAAAAACAATATACCATCAAAATTGGCAGTAAAGGTAATGGGATTTGGACTATTTTGGTATACTATCTGTTCCTTAAATCTAACATTATGTTTTGTTAGAAAGGAGGGGATCTCATTCCGGCGTTTATCCCCGCAGATGAATAAAAAAGATTCATTTTGGTATTTGGTCACTAATATTTTGGCCAATTCTGCACCATAATTGGTCATTTCCAAGACTTTTATGCCGTTATTTTCCAAGACGGATTTTGTTTTTTCACCTACGCAAAAGCCGGAATATGTATTGTTCCTAAGTTTTTTAGGTCCTATTATCTTTAGAAAGACCTTTACGGTATTTTGGCTGGTGAAAATAATATTTTTGAAATTGGGATCTATTTGGGTCTTCGTCAGGTAGTCGATCTTAATGGCATCATAATCCTCAAGCTGTATGTCGGCATGGGCCAGCATGGATTTTTGGGAGGAGGTCAGGATTTTTGTAGATAGAATGGTCATGCTCATTGTGCTTGGGTTTCTATTTGTAGAGCAGGGGTTAAGCCAGTTCCTTTTTTATTTTCATCATGACTTCCAATCCTCCATTGCTCAAAATTTCCTGTGCGCACAACTTTCCAAAACCAATATAATCTTGAAGGGAAATAGATTTTTTGATGGATAGTTTCCGTGTCCCGTCCAAGGATAATAATACCCCTTCAAAATGGAGTTCATCTTTTTCTGTATTGGCCAAGGCGCCAATGGGCGCGGTACAGCCCCCTTCCAGTACTTGTAGAAATTCCCTTTCTACATGGGTGCATATATCCGTAGCGGGATGGTTCAACTTGCGGACGGCCTCGGTGGTATACCGGTCGTTTTCCATACTAACTACTACCATGGCTCCTTGTGCAGGTGCCGGTACCATCCAATCCAGGTCCAAATGGTTTTGGGGCAGGACCTCTATACGCTCCAAGCCGGCCTTTGCAAATATGGCCCCGTTCCATGGGCCGTCCTGAAGTTTTTGGAGTCGGGTGTTTACATTTCCCCTGAGGTCCACTACCTTATGGGAAGGGTATTTGTTTAACCATTGTGCCTGTCTGCGGAGGCTTCCTGTAGCAATTGTACCGTTGGAGTCTAAAAAATCCAGATCCTTATAGACCAAAATATCTTGTGTACTTGCCCTGGGCAAAACTGCGCTTTGCACAATTCCTTTGGGAAGTTTCGTGGGCACATCCTTCATGGAATGAACCGCAATGTCCACCTTGCCGTTTATCATGGCGATATCCAAGGTTTTGGTAAAGATTCCGGTAATCCCCAGTTCGTATAAGGGCTTATCCAGCAATAGGTCTCCGGTAGATTTTACTGAGATGATCTGGGTGTTATAACCAAGGGTTTCCAGTTGGTCCCGAACCGTATGTGCTTGCCAGAGGGCCAATTCACTATCGCGGGTACCAATACGTATTATTTTGCTCATTTAGACTCCACTTCTAGTTGAAAGACTCGTTGTATAAGCTCTAAACTGGTATCGGAGTCTATTTCCGTATCCTTGAGGTGATTTGCAAATTGTTTGGTGATTTTCTGAATAATGCGTTCAGAAACAATATCGGCCTGTGCGGAATCGAAATTGGAGAGCTTTTTACTTTGGAAATCCAATTCCTCGTCCTTCATGGTCTTCAACTTTTTCTTAAGGGCCTTAATGACCGGAGCAAACTTTCTGGTGTCCAGCCATTTTATAAATTCGTCCTTTACTTCTTCGATAATTGCCTCTGCTTGGGGTATGGATTCCTTTCTTTTTTCAAGGGTGTCATCCGTCATTTGGGATAGATGGTCCAAATGTATTACGGTCACATTTTCCAAATCGGTTACATTGTCCGACACATTTTTTGGAATGGAAAGGTCCAGAATCAATAAAGGCTTTTTGGTGTAGATCAACTCTTTGGAAATGGTGGGCGATTGTGCCCCGGTTGCTACTATAAGTACATCGGTGTTTCTGATTTCGGTCTGTAGATCCCCGTAATTCTTAACTATCAAATTAAATTTACCCGCTATTTGCTCGGCCTTGTCCTTGGTACGGTTGATTAGGGTGATGTGTGAATTTTTGGTATGCTTTATTAAATTTTCACAGGTATTTCTACCTATTTTTCCCGTTCCGAACAATAGTATGTTTTTTTCGGATATGTCCGGAATGTTATTTATGATATATTGTACCGAGGCAAAGGCAACCGATGTGGCACCCGAAGAAATATTGGTTTCGTTCTTTATTCTTTTACTGGCCTGGATTACGGAGTTGCACAAACGCTCTAAAAATGGATTGGCAATTTGCTGTTTTTTTGAGCGATTGAAGCTTTGTCGTAATTGACTGATAATTTCGAAATCGCCCAAAATTTGGCTATCCAATCCCGTTCCCATCCTGAACAGATGGTTTATGGAGTCGTTATTTTTGTACACATAGGCTACTTCCTGGAATTCTTCTACGGTGCCATGCGTATTATCGCACAATAATTTTATAAGTTGGTAGGGGTGCTGGGCAAATCCATGCAATTCTGTACGGTTGCAGGTTGAGGTCACCAAAGACCGTCCAATCCTATTTGCTTAGCCTGTTCCAGTATGCTATCCAAAGCATTATCGTCCAGGCTAAATTTACCACGCACTTGTGCATCTGCCTTTTTGTAGTTAAGGCCAATGGTATACAATGAATTATGTTTTGAAACAGAATAATCTTTCATATGTACTCTTGAGAGCGCGACAAAAATAAGAGCAACTTGCCTATAAAAATAACGCTAGAAGAACAATTAATATCGTTTGTGGTTTTTTAACGCTGTTTTAGGTGTTAAAACCCTTGAGATAGTATATTTTAGCGGTGTTGGGAGAATTCTATCCAAGAATTATTTAGAATGTTTCTAAATAGATAATTTAATATAATGTAGATATGGAGGAAGAAAATATCGCTCAAGGGTCTTTCGAGGAAGTATTGATCGAAGACGGGTTCTATGTGTTGAAAATTCAGAATGATGGTATTCATAACAAGACGGTTACCAGAGAAATAGACAGTTCCTTTATCCAGTTTCATTTCTGTTTAAAGGGCAGTGCCAAGTTCGTATTCAATGAAGGAAGGTATGCTTTGGATGTAAATGAGGATAATTCCCTTTTGTTATATAATACCCAGTTGGACCTACCTCTTAACCTTGTTCTAAATGCCAATTCCTGGATGGTCTCCATTATAATGACCATCCGAAAATTTCATTCCCTGTTTTCCAAAGAGGCCGATTATATACCTTTCCTAAGTCAAGAGAATAAAGATAAAAAGTACTATTCCCAAGAGGCGGTATCTCCTGCTATAGCCGTTGTTTTGAGTCAGGTTATGAACTACAATCTTCATCGCTCCATAAAGGGGCTATATATAAAGGGTAAAGTTTATGAACTAATTTCGCTCTATTTTAATAAGAGCCAGGATGCCGATATGGAACAATGTCCTTTTTTGGTGGATGAGGATAACGTAAAACGCATTAGGAAGGCCAAAGAAATAATTATAGCCAGAATGGCCGAACCACCCAGTTTACAGGATCTGTCGGAAGAAATTGGACTTAGCCTCAAGAAGCTGAAGGAGGGCTTTAAACAAATATATGGGGATTCCGTGTACAGTTTTTTGTTCGATTACAAAATGGAGTACTCCCGTAAAATGTTGGAATCCGGTAAGCACAATGTCAATGAGGTAGGATTAAAAGTGGGGTATAGTACATCAAGTCACTTTATTGCCGCCTTCAAAAAAAAATACAGTACCACCCCTAAAAAATACTTGATGTCCTTGGCCAATGGATAGTTTGGTGGTATTTGTTGCAATTTATACCACTGTATTCCCGTTTGCCCCGCTATAGTGTTCTTTACATTATAGGGATTTTATTTCTAACAAGTTGGTGTATTATTGTGAGAACTCTGGTTTATTTAGGAAATAATATTAATTTTTGTGTTATGTTGCGGTAAATTTTAGATATTTAGTCCTTTAAAATTGATAATCGGAAATTTTTATGCGCTTATATAAATGTACTATTGCTTTAATTGCTCTTTTGGTCGTGATTGGATGTGGTAGCACAAAAATTCAGGAAGAAGTCACCTTAAATCCCAATTTGCACAATAGTCCGGTACAATTGCCCGAAAAAATTATTTCTTCCAATATCTTGGCCAAGGACCGGGTGTTGGTATTTTCCAAAACCAATGGTTTCCGTCATAAATCAATAGAAAAAGGGGTTGCTACTTTTGTAAAATTAGGGGTGGCCCATAATTTTGCAGTAACCCATACCGAAGATTCACTTCAATTTAACAGTGAAAATTTGAAGAAGTTTAAATTGGTGGTTTTTTTAAATACTACCATGGACGTTTTGGGCGACGAGCAAGAATCTGCTTTCGAAAAATATATACAGCAGGGCGGAAGTTTTATGGGGGTACATGCTGCGGCGGATACTGAATATGAATGGCCCTGGTACAATAAACTGGTGGGGCCTATTTTTTAGAAGCCATCCCAAGCAACAAATAGCCACGATAAACGTAGTGGATCACCATCATCCGGCAACCAAGCATTTGGCCGATATTTGGACACATTTTGATGAATGGTACAATTATAAAAATATGAACCCCGAAGTTCATGTCCTTATGAAATTGGATGAAAGTTCTTATGAGGGCGGTAAGAACGGGGATAACCACCCTATTGCCTGGTACCATGAATACGATGGCGGACGTGCCTTTTATACGGGATTGGGACATACGGAAGAAGCTTATGACGACCTTAATTTCCGTCAACATTTGGTCGGAGGAATCGAATATTGCCTGAAGAGGGATTAACTTTCGGGCATGTACAAGACAAAGTTAAATACCAATACTTTGTATTTTTAATAACCACCAACCTTTACTGTAGTCCTGCAAGGTTTTATCGACACCTGATCAACCAACAACAAATTTTTACGTGTCGGTAATAATCTTGCAGGACTTTTTTTCCATGTTCAAGGAATCCCTGTTTTATGGCAGGATTTGGTTTAACACTATGGTTGTAGGGCATTTCCCGATACAACATCAGGCATTCCTAATACTGATCTGATTTAAGTTATGAGAGAACGGAAATCCAGTTAGTTTAGGAGATTAATTATTTTTTAAATAGACCAAATGGTCTGTTTAATCTGTTTTTTTGCAATTAAGCCCTTAAGTAATGGTGTTTCATAGATTAAGTTATGTTTTATATCTAAGAAATATTTATCATCCAAAGATCCGGATGCACCAAGAACCGACCAAGTAGTTGGATTTGCTGTAATCTAAAAGCATACATCAATGGTCCAGATTCCGTAAGTTTTTATGCCCTGTTGATTAATTATAAAATGTATAGACTTGTCCCTTAGGCTATAGAATAGTTAAGGGATGGAACGATCCCACAGGCAATAAACCTAGGATATGGAGTGGACGGCCCGGCCCGTTGAGGGCACGCCAAAGCTATTGCCTATGGTTAAGATTGTAGCAGTTTTTGATAGAATCTGCCAGATAATGTTGTCTTGGAGATGTTACCTTAGAAGTTTACAATGTTATTGGAATGAAATTAGCAGTTGTAGTGTTACTCCTCTTTATTAACGGCTTTGTCGTTGCACAACGTCCTGCGCAGGGGCCCATGTCCAAAAAGCGGTTTAGTCCCAAAAAAATGGGTTATGAATTGGTATGGGAAGACCAATTTAATGGCAAAACCCTGGATACTTCAAAGTGGGCCGTAAGGGGGGTAGGGCCAAGGGCCATAGCCTATGTGTCCGAAGAAGCCGTAAAAGTGGAAAATGGATACTTAAAATTATATGCTCTTAAAAGAGGGGATTCCCTCTTGGGCAGTGCCGTGGGGACCCAAGGCAAGTTCATGTCCAAATACGGTTATTATGAATGCAGGGCCAAATTACAGAAATCACAGGGAGTTTGGGCTGCTTTTTGGTTGCAGTCCCCCCGCATAAGTCAAGGGGAGGACCCGTCCATATATGGGGCCGAAATAGATATAATGGAGTTTTTTAAAAAATTGGGTACCGATATCGTATCCCATAATGTGCATTGGGCCTATGGGCCCAATCAACAATCTACCAAGGGAATGCAGAGTTATAGGAAAGGGGTAAGTTTGGGGTTCCATACCTTTGGTTTGGAATGGTTCCCCGACAAATATATTTTTTATGTGGATGGGTACAAGTATTATGAGGTTAGGACCGGAATCTCCAATATTGATGAATATATAATTTTGAGCATGGAATATCCGAGCAAAAAGGAGGAGATATTAAAGACGATTTTCCCTGATGTTTTTATGGTCGATTATGTTAAGGTTTATCAAAAGGTGAAAGGCCATTAAAAATAACTTGGGAAGTTTAATTAAATTTGCAAACAATAGAACCTTGGAATTTTAAAGGATGTAGTTTCAACAAGAGGAATGAAAATAGCTTTATTACAGGAATCCGATATCAATCCGGATATGGAACAGCAGTTGGCCGGATTATTCAGCCAATTGAATGCCGATATAAAACAGATTAATTTTAAACAGGTACTCGATCCAGAAAATCCGATATGTCTGGTATATTGCAAGGAAGGTGACCAGGTTTTGGGAATGGCCTTAATGTGTACCTATACGGTTATATCCGGTATCAAGGGTTGGGTTGAGGATGTGGTAGTGGATGTGGCACATAGGGGCCAAGGCATTGGTAGGAAACTCATGGAAAAATTGGTGGAACTAGGAAAGGAGAAGGGTCTTACCGAAATACTTCTTTTTAGTGCGGATAAACGAATAGAGGCCATTAATCTCTATAAAAGTTTAGGTTTTAAGGAAAAGGAAAGTCGCATTTACGTGCTTAAAACCGAAGCTTTGATTAAAAAGGACTAAAATGTTTGGCAATATATAATTAACAGCAACCTTGCCCTTTATTGCAATGGATAATTTTTGACCCGACACCTATCCACATCACTTGCCGAATATCTCCGAAAATATAGTGAAAGGTTTGGTTTTAGGTGGTATAGGGTGGACTCGGTAATCCATGTTTAAGAATAATATACAGCACGCACAAACTATACCGATCGGTATGGATATCTCCTTTATACATGTTTAACAGTACCAAAGTTTTTTTGGGAGGGTTAAAATTACAGTAGTTTTTGAGAGAATCTCAGTGAATATGTCTGTCAATATGTTTTATCTTGCTGTTCTTCAAGAGATTCTTGTAGGTGTTTAGGACAAAATAGAATGTTGGGACTAAATGCGGTGGGTAAAATTGCTAAGGGACAACCTGCCAAAGACGATGGATACAAGGGGGGTAAAAGGGATGCTCCTAATTCGGAAATATGATAGATCAATAATATAAACTGTAATAATCAACAATTATGAAGAAAAAAAAATCGAGTAAATCTGTGGATTCACGAAGATCATTTATTAAAAAAGGAGCTATGGCCTCTTCCATTTTTTTTGTCCCTAGGCATGTATTGGGGGGAGTAGGGTATACTGCTCCGAGCGACCGATTGAACATTGCGGCCATAGGTGCCGGAGGAAAAGGTGCCAGTGATATTCGTAACGCCTCTGTAGGAGGTAGGGAAAAAGTGGTTGCTTTATGTGATGTGGATTTTTCGGGATCGGCAAAAAAATCTGTTGAACTTTTCCCTAAAGCAAAGCTTTATGCCGATTATAGGGAGATGTTGGACAAGGAAAAGGGAATTGATGCCGTTACCATTTCCACTCCGGATCATGTTCATGGACCGGCAGCTGCATATGCCATGGAGCGCGGGGTTCATGTGTATGTGCAAAAGCCTATGACACATAATATTCGGGAGGCAAGAATGCTTACGGAGATGGCCAGAAGTAAGAAAGTAGTGACCCAAATGGGAAATCAGGGAGGTTCCAATCCGTTATTGGGCATGGTTCAAAAATGGGTAGATTCCGGAGTTATGGGAAAGATATCCAAAGTACAGGTATGGACCAATAGACCGGTTTGGCCGCAAGGGGGTGCTTTTCCCAAGCCGGACCCAAGCGCCAAACCTAAGGACCTTAACTGGGATCTATGGTTGGGCCCTTCTGAATTTAAACCCTATACGCCCAATTTACATCCCTTTGGATGGAGAGGTTGGTGGGAGTATGGTACCGGGGCCTTAGGTGATGTAGGATGCCACCTAATCGATATTCCCTTTAGGACCCTGGGCCTAAAATACCCCACGGATGCAGAATGTAGCGTGGGCACGGTTTATACCAGTAAGGGGGCGAACTACTATCCGGAGGGCTGTCCCGCCTCTTCCTTTATTACCCTGCATTTTGGTGCCACGGATAAGAGCCAATCCCCTATTGAGATGACCTGGAGCGATGGAGGTATACGGCCTGCACATCCGGAAATTATTCCTGCCGATCATGAAATTGGTGGACATAGAAGTCAAAACGGGGTATTGATGATAGGAGAAAAAGGAATTATTTCTACCAATATTAACGATAGTTCCCCTTTGATGCCAAAATTATATATGAACGATGGCTCTACGGATTTTGGACCCGAAGTGGAACCCAATGATGAGCCGGAATACGGACATCAACGTTTGTGGATTGATGCCTGTAAGGCCGGCTTTGGCAGCAAGGAACATCTTGGCCTAACATCTTCCTTTGATTATGCTGGACCTATGACAGAGACCGTTTTAATGGGGAACCTTGCCATTCGAAGCTATTTGTTGCAAAAAGAAAATGAGAAAGGAAAAATGGAGTTCTTTGCCCGTAAAAAATTGCTTTGGGACGGAGAGAACATGCGCATTACCAATCTTGAGGAAGCAAATCAGTTTGTAACAAGAAATTACAGGCCCGGGTTTGTAGTATAATGAGTTCTATTATTTGGAACACCCTTAAAGACTTTTCATTAAGGTTTTAAGGGTGTTTTTTGTTTTTAAATATTATAAACTTTTTGGTATTATGGCCATAGGTGGTCTTGGGTATTTTGCTATATTCGGCACTTAAAAAAATAATTTATGAAGAATATACTTATTGTCCTGGCCCTGGTGCTTTTCATTTCTTGTGATAACGATAAAAATATTGATTATGTTGCCAAAAACGAGGCCGATATCCAGGCCTATATTGAGAATAACAGTTTAAGTGCCGTTCGAAGCAGTTCAGGACTGTTTTACGTAATCGAAGAAGAAGGTACAGGAACGCAGGCAGTGGCTAGTTCCAATGTAACGGTGGCCTATAAAGGATATTTTCTCAATGGATCGGTCTTCGATCAAAGTGATGCGGAGGGGATAACTTTTGGTTTAAACCAAGTTATAGCCGGTTGGACGGAGGGGATTACTTATTTTAAGGAAGGAGGAAGCGGAATACTTTTGGTGCCCGCCCATTTAGGATACGGTAACAGGGATTATAATGGAATCCCCGGGGGTTCTGTACTTATTTTTGAGGTTTCCTTAATTTCCGTGAATTAAACCATATTTTACTTTTAACCCTTTTTTGGTTTATGCCCATTTGTAAGCAGATAAATAACAAACCGACCGAAAGGTTGGTTTGAACTTTTGGTTCGCTTTGGTATACCTAATTTAATTATCGGCCTTTGTGTACAATTCGTCGGCCATATACCAAACCCAGCACTGTAAACGGTACAACAGCATGATATGCATACCAAAGGGTTTGTAATTGAACCTTGGAAAGCAATAATTTTTATGGTATAAATGCTATAAGCGCGTATACTTCCCTAAAATTCTTCTTTATTATCCACCATGTGCCTATATTTAAAGTTTAAAATAATCTTTAGTGGATTAAAGCATACCTGGGGCAATGGGGTTGCATACCTTAGACCGGAGGTTGGGATGCCGTTTTTTTGTATAGGGGATTGTCCAGTGCCTTTTCGAGTACAATGCATTACATTTTGGGCATGATCGTCAGGATCACCTTATCAATGGGATTCCAGGGAACATCTGAATTTATGGGCCATAGGTACAGGAAACAACTATCCCCGTTCGGAAGAAGAGCTGTGGATACCAATTATAATAAAAAGTGAAGTACAAGTAGAAATGGAAAAAAAGTCGATTTTAAGTTTATGGGCCATCGTATTATTATTTCAATTTTCAATGGCCCAAGAAAGCACTGCTATTTCCTGGTGGAATCCCGCAGAGAATAATTTTTTGGTCGTTGAAGGCCAGGCTTGGCCCGGTCAGGGGGCAGCTATGTATCACCGTTTGCCGAAGCCGGCCGAAGGTGTTGTCCGTGAAGCGGTCTGGAACCTGTCCAAACATGCTGCAGGGCTCTCCCTAAGGTTTAGGAGCGATGCAAAATCCATTAGGGTGCGCTACAAGGTAAAAGGAAACCATGCCATGCCCCATATGCCGGCAACCGGAGTAAGCGGGGTGGATCTCTATGCCAAGACCGGTGATGGGGATTGGAGATGGTATAGAGGAAAATATTCCTTTGCAGATACCATTAGTTACCAATATTCCAATATTGATCCAAGAGAAAAATACAATGATAAGGGAAGGGAGTACCAGTTGTTCCTGCCCTTGTACAATGAGGTGGAATGGTTGGAAATTGGTGTGCCGAAAGATGCGGTTTTGGAACCTTTGCCTTTAAGATCGGAGAAACCAATAGTGGTCTATGGTACTTCTATAGCACAAGGAGCCTGCGCTTCGCGCCCTGGAATGGCATGGACATCCATTTTAGAGAGAAAATTGGATAGGCCCCTAATAAATTTGGCATTTTCTGGAAATGGAAGACTGGAAGAGGAGGTAATCAATTTTATTACGGAAATTGATGCTAAAATCTTTGTGCTGGATTGTTTGCCAAATTTGGGGCCCAATAAGGACCGTTCGTTGAACAAAGTACGGCAGCTTATTATTTCTGCTATAGGACAGATTAGGGCAAGGCGTCCCGCTACCCCAATTTTGTTGGTGGAACACGACGGATATTCCGATGGGGCCGTGGATGCCGATCGTTTCAAAACCTACACGGACTTAAATAGAGTTGCCAAGGAGGCCTTTGCCCAATTACAATCCGAAGGGGTAAGGGACATTCACTTATTGACCAAGGAAGAACTTAATCTGTCCATGGAAAGTTTTGTAGATGGTACCCATCCTACGGATTTGGGGATGATGGAATATGCCCTGGCCTATGAAATAGCCTTACGAAAAATATTAAGGGAGCCATAGAAAGCTTTGCAATGCCGCTGTTTTATAACTGAGGCCTGCCACTATAAGCACCTATTTAGGCGTATTCAGAAGTAGTTTAATTACTTGTATATCAAGTAATTAATTCGTATATTAAGGTATAATAAAACCCCGAAAATGAGTATCCAGCTCGAAAAACGGGGTTTTTATCTTAATGTCTATGACCAAGATACGAAGAATCCACGATTTCCAGCATTGTTTTTCATTCTCTTCGCAAGAAGAGCAGTTCGATGTCTTTTACGCCCGTTTTTTGGAAGGGGACCTGGGCAAGATCTATTCGGCCGTCCCCTGGGACGAACTGGTAGGGGCCTTCGGCCTGAAGGAGGCCAAAAAAGGCCCTTCCGCCATTTTCTCCCCCAAGGGCAAGCTGGCCCTGATGTTCCTGAAGAACTACTCTGGCCTTTCCGACCGCAAGCTCATCGAGCACCTGAACGGGAACCTGGACTGGCAGTTCTTTTGCGGGATCTATCTGGGCACCGGACGGCTGTCCAATTTCAAGATGGTCGGCGAGGTCCGCTGCGAACTGGCCGGAAAGCTGGACATGGATGGGGCGCAGGAGGCGTTCTATAGCTACTGGTCGCCCTATATCGGGGACAGTGGCTCAATCACCATGGACGCCACCTGTTACGAGAGCCATCTGCGGTACCCTACCAACATCAAGCTGCTGTGGGAGGCGGTGGACTGGATCCATGACCTGTTGATGGGCCTTTGTAAAAAAACGGGCGAACCCTTGCCGCGCAGCAAGTACCTGAAATGGAAAAAACGCTACGTGTCCTACAGCAAGATGCGCAGGAAGACCAAGAAGAAGAAAAGGGCGCTGACCCGGGCCTTGCTCCTGTTATTGGAGAAGTTGGGCCGCGAGGTGGACCGGTTGGAGGCGCGGCACACGGTAGCGATGGCCAAGGACCAATATCGCAGAAGGGCGACGGCCAAAAAGGTGCTGGCCCAACAGCACGCCTATTTCCACAAAGGAGAAAGGCCGAAGGACCGTATCGTGAGCATGGACCGCCCCTACATCAGGCCCATCGTAAGGGGCAAGGAAACCAAGGCCGTGGAATTCGGGGCCAAGGTCAATAAGCTCCAAGTGGGCGGGATCAGCTTTATCGAGCACCTGAGCTTCGACGCCTTCCACGAGGGCAACCGTTTTATCGATACCATCTTTGCGGCCCAAAGGCTCACCAAGACCAGGACCAAGCTGGCCGGTGCCGATGCCATCTATGCTACCAACAATAACCGGAGGTTCGCCACCAAGTACGGTATCCGCACCGATTTCAAAAGAAAGGGCAGGGCCGGCAGGCACGAAAAGCAACGGAGCAAGCTGGCCGGTGCCATTACCAAAGAACGGGCGAGCCGTCTGGAGGGCAGTTTTGGCAAGGACAAGGAGCACTACCACCTTAAAAGGATAAGGGCGCGCACCAAGAAGACCGAGGTCCTGTGGATATTCTTCGGCATCCATACGGGCAACGCACTGGAGATCGGCAGGCGCATGTCGGCCATGGGACTGGAAAAAGCGGCATAAGTGCAACGACATCCGAAAGCCCCATGGAAAAGGTATGCCCGGACATCAAAAAAACCGTTGAAAAATCAGGAACGCAAATGGTTCCGGTACGGAAACATAAAAAATCCCGGGAATATCAATTGCCCGGGATATAATTATGTCAAGATTAGAACAAAAAATCGCCTTACTCCTGAATATGCCTACTTCTCAATGCAATCCTGCTTCTCATTGGTTCACCTGCGGAACTTTCCACCGAATCCTTCCGTGGAAATCGCAGGACCGGCTTATCTAGGGAAGGGAACACTATGCCAATACCATGGACAACTTAGGTCTTTAGTCCGGTTTCCTAAATCTAATTTCTCAATTCCTATTGCTCCTTTTCACAACCTGAACCTTTAACTTTCGGCACAAGCCATTGTTCCCATGTACGGCATCTCGCCCTTAGTGTCCACTATACGTCGCATATGGTTACTCCCTCTTTTAGAGCGGCCAGTTTATCGTCCCAGGTCGGGATAAATTCCTGGGCTACATATCCTTTATAACCTGTGGCCAAAATGGCCTTCATTATTGCCGGATAATACAATTCCTGGGTTTGGTTTATTTCATTTCGTCCAGGATTGCCACCGGTATGATAATGTCCGAAATAGGAATGATAGTCTTGAATATTCCTAATAATATCGCCCTCCATTATCTGCATATGATAAATATCATAAAGCAGTTTGAAATTGTCGGATCCCAATTTTTTGCACAATTGAACGCCCCATTCGGTATGATCGCACATATAATCTTCGTGGTCAACTTTGGAATTTAATAGCTCCATTTGTATTACCACTCCGTGTTTTTCGGCCAGCGGCATTATCCTCTTTAACCCATCTACACAGTTTTGAAGTCCAACGGTATCATCCATTCCCCTTCTATTTCCACTAAAACAGATAAGATTGGTGTAACCGGCCGCTGCCACCTTAGGAATCATCTCCGTGTAATTTTTAATCAAGGTTTCGTGATATTTAAGGTCGTTCCACCCTTCCGTAAGGCTTATTTCCGCCCCATTGCACATGGAGGAAGTAATATTGTATTTTTTAAGCAATGGCCAGTCCTTAGGGCCGATAAGGTCTATATTTTTTATGCCCAATTTATGTAAGGACTTTAGAAAATCCTCCAATGGGATATTACCATAACACCAATAGCAAACACTGTGGTTAATGTTGTTTTTTAATTTTGTTGTTTCCTTTTTGTTCGGTTCCATTGCATTTCCGGTTTTGCAGGCCAGCATACCAACCGATGCTACTGCTGATGTTCCTATAAATGTTCTTCGTTTCATCTGTTCAAATTTACTTTTTACTCGATAACCGAGATTTAAATGCTCCGACACTTGTGTCGAAATCAAACTTGAATCTTCTTTCAATGCCTCGTGGACTTGCCCCGAGGTATTTTACTGTTGGTACTATTGCAATACCTTATGTATTTGCCTGTCCTATAAAGAAACCAAAATTGGTCCATTCCCATGCCCTAAAGGTATTTTATATCTTATTGGACGTACCATTGCAAATTATTATAAACGTAAATTGTACGTGTATAAAGATAGGCGATTTGTCTAAAAAACAGGAAATTTCCAAATAAAATGTTGCTGACGAACTAAGATTACAGGACATTGGGGCTATTCTAGAAATATATTTTATTCAAAAAATTGGGAAGCATTCCTAATGTATGGTACCTTTGGGTAGACTTTTTAGTATGAATGTAGTTCCGGACAAGAGACAATTGATAGAATTGGCACATTATAAAATGCCGTTTGGCAAATTTAAGGGAAGCTATTTAGTGGAATTGCCCGAACCTTATTTGGTGTGGTTTCAACAAAACGGTTTTCCAAAGGGAAAGCTGGGAAATTTGTTAAGGGCCATGCTGGAAATTAAAATAAATGGACTTGAGGGGGTAATTAGAAAAATTCAAAAAGATTTTCCCCA
This sequence comes from Flavobacteriaceae bacterium, assembly GCA_041392165.1. Lineage (GTDB taxonomy): Bacteria > Bacteroidota > Bacteroidia > Flavobacteriales > Flavobacteriaceae > Arenibacter. The sequence goes on along the minus strand of JAWKMN010000001.1, from coordinate 243,794 downwards.
ATAATAACAGTGAATTGTTATAGCAATTCGTATTTTTGCTCGCGTTACGAATTCAACCTAACGCTTCATGTCGCAGACTAAATATATTTTTGTAACCGGTGGGGTTACTTCATCCCTCGGAAAAGGGATAATAGCAGCCTCTCTTGCCAAATTATTACAGGCTAGAGGTTATAGAACTACTATCCAAAAACTGGACCCTTATATAAATGTTGATCCGGGAACTTTAAATCCCTATGAGCATGGCGAATGTTATGTTACCGATGATGGGGCCGAGACCGATCTGGACTTGGGTCATTATGAGCGTTTTTTGAATGTTAGGACCTCCCAGGCAAATAATGTTACCACAGGTAGAATCTACCAAAGCGTTATAGAAAAGGAACGCAGGGGTGAATTTTTGGGAAAAACGGTACAGGTAGTACCCCATATTACCAATGAAATAAAGGAACGGATCCAAATATTGGGAAAAAGTGGGGATTATGATATTGTCATTACCGAAATTGGGGGCACTGTTGGGGATATAGAATCTTTGCCATATATAGAAGCTGTACGGCAACTGTTATGGGAGTTGGGCGATAATAATGGGATCGTTATACATTTAACCTTGGTACCCTATCTTTCTGCAGCCGGGGAATTAAAAACCAAGCCTACCCAACATTCCGTAAAAACATTAATGGAAAGCGGTATTAAGGCTGATATTTTGGTTTGTAGAACGGAACACGAAATTCCGGATGATCTTAAAGAAAAATTAGCGCTTTTTTGTAACGTAAAAAGGGAAGCGGTAATACAATCCATAGATGCATCAACAATTTATGATGTGCCCATTCTAATGCAACAGGAAGGATTGGATACCGTAACCTTGAAAAAGTTGGCACTCCCGGACAACGTAGTTCCAGATCTCACCAATTGGAACCAATTTTTACAATGGCACAAGAATCCAAAAAATGAAGTTACCGTTGGCCTTATAGGAAAATATGTGGAATTACAGGATTCCTATAAATCCATTTTGGAATCCTTTATACACGCCGGATCGGTGAACCATGTAAAAGTAAAGGTGAAATCTATCCATTCCGAACATCTTTCCGCCAAAAATATCGAAAAGAAAATGCAAGGTCTTGACGGAATATTGGTAGCGCCAGGTTTTGGTGAAAGGGGAATAGAAGGGAAAATTAAGGCGGTGCAATTTGCCCGCGAAAATAAGATACCATTTTTGGGCATCTGTTTGGGGATGCAAATGGCCGTAATAGAATATTCCAGAAATGTACTTGACCTTAAGAAGGCCAATTCCACCGAGATGGACGAAAACACCTCCGACCCCGTAATCAGTATTATGGAGGAACAGAAGAATATTGTCAACAAGGGAGGCACCATGCGATTGGGAGCCTGGGACTGTCATTTGGAAAAGGGCAGTCTGGTACAAAAAGTCTATCATGGGGCTTCCGAAATTTCCGAGCGCCACCGCCACCGTTATGAGTTTAACAACAATTATAAGAAACAATTGGAGGAGGCCGGACTGGTTGCTTCCGGTGTAAACAATGAAACCGGATTGGTGGAAATAGTGGAGGTTCCTGCCCACCCTTGGTTTATTGGGGTTCAATATCACCCCGAATACAAGAGTACGGTAGACAATCCGCACCCGTTGTTCGTTGGATTTATTAAAGCCGCTTTAAAGCACCAGAAGGAAGGAAAGCAATAAACAAATGCCAGTTTGACATATATAGCCTAATTGGGCATATATTTGCAAGCTTATTCAAACCGTTGGGAAAGTAGATGTTGTCTGTATCCCTACCGATAGTATTTTAAATTAAATTGTAGATGGAGGAAAAGAAATTGGATATTAATACCATAATCGGTTTCGTACTGATTTTTGGTATTCTTATTTTTATGTTTTGGCAAAACCAGCCAACACCGGAAGAGCTGGAAGCACAGAAGGCAAAACAAGAGCAGCTGAAGGCCGCTGAAATGCAAAAGGCCAATGCTGCCAAAGAAGGGATTGCCCAACCCAAAACGGTCAACTTACAGGATTCAATGGCCGTGGCAGGCTACAAAAACGCAATTGGTGCCTTTGGTTACATGGCCCCTAAGGAGGGCACCACAGTATTGGAAAACGATGTGGTCTATTTGGAAGTAAGCAATAAAGGGGGACAGATTATTGAAGCAAAGATGAAAGGTTATGTGACCTATGATTCCGTTCCGGTATATCTGATAAAAGACGGCAATGCCAATTTTGCCCTCAATTTCAGTACTTCTGATAATAGGGTTTTAAGTACCAACGACTTATATTTTGAGCCCACTCTTCCAAATCTGATGGAAATCAGGTGCTTTCCATGAAAGCCAAAGTGGCATCGGACAAGTTTTTGGAATACCGTTATGAAATGAGACCTAACGAATACCTGATAGGTTTTACGGTTCGCTCCCAGGGCTTAAACGGCATCTTAAATAGTTCAAGACCTATAGATTTGGATTGGAAAGTGAAGACCATTCGCCATTCCAAAAGTATCCAATATGAAAATAGATATACCAGGGTTACTTATAACCACGATGGTGATAAAATAAGTAAATTATCCGAAGGCAGTGAGGATGAGGAATCTGAAGTGGATCTAAAATGGATCTCTTATAGGCAGCATTTTTTCAGTTCCATACTTACCTATACCGATAAATTTGAAACGGCCAAATTGAATTCTGTAAATTTGGTGGAAGAGGAAAGCCGTACCCAACAGTTTACCAAGGAGTTTGCTGCGGAGGTACCTTTGAAATTGCAAGGTGGGGAGCTGGCCTATAATTTTAATTGGTACTATGGCCCGACAGATGTGAAGGTTTTGGCCCAGTATAAGGAACTGGGATTGGAGGATTCCATTCCATTTGGCTGGGGTATTTTTGGATGGATCAACAGATATATTTTTACTCCGGTATATACCTTTTTGAGTTCTTTTTTACCCTATGGTATCGCTATTGTGGTCATGACCATATTGGTAAGGCTCATCATGTCCCCGGCGACATACAAGTCCTATTTGTCCCAAGCCAAGATGAAGGTTTTGAAACCCGAAATTACAGAGTTGAACGAGAAGTTTAAGGACAATGCTATGAAAAAGCAGCAGGAAACCATGAAATTGTACAACAAGGCGGGGGTAAGTCCCATGAGCGGTTGTGTACCGGCATTATTGCAGATGCCGATTTTCTATGCCCTGTTCATGTTTTTTCCTACTTCCTTTGCGTTGAGACAAAAATCGTTTTTATGGGCAGATGACCTTTCTTCCTATGATGCTATAGCACAACTGCCCTTTACCATTCCGTTTTACGGGGACCATGTTAGTTTGTTTCCTATTTTGGCCTCGGTCGCCATCTTCTTTTATATGTTGATGACTACCGGGCAGAATATGCAGACACAGCCCGGAATGCCCAATATGAAGTTTATTTTGTATTTATCGCCCTTGATGATGTTGATCTTCTTTAACAACTATGCCAGTGGATTGAGCTTGTATTATTTTGTGTCTAACTTGATCACTATTTTTATTATGTTGGCCATTAAGAATTTTATTTTGGACGAGGACAAGATCCATGCTCAGATACAGGAAAATAAAAAGAAGCCCAAGAAGGAAAGTAAGTTCCAGAGAAAGATGCGCGAGATGATGGAACAGGCCGAGGAACAGAAAAAAACAGGCCGGAAATAGGTCCAAATTTTATTGATCTAAGATTAAAGTGTTTGAAAAAATTCAAACACTTTTTTTTTGAATCTTAACCATGGTTTTGCATTTACCAAAATTCAATTTGTTTAATAGGGTAAGAATCTACCATAGGTTTATTTAACATGATTATTACGCACTAAATGCCCGTGAAGGGGAAGATGGTAAGGTTAGGATAATTTTTAAAACAAAAAAACCGGTCAAAATGACCGGGTTTTTTTGGTGTTGGTTTAGTTTGGTAAGATTTGGGTCTCCAAAGATTATATTTTTTTTAAGCGGAATAAAATTAATAGTTGTAAAGTAGTCTTTTTAGTGGTGTGCTAAAGTAGCTTCTTTTGACAAGTATTTTATTGGGATTAATTTCTTTTTATTAGCGGATGGTACTCTATTTTTAACTGCTCCACTATTCCAAAATAGGGCATTTAAAGTTAAAGATACTTTTAGATATGTTCTTTTTACTGTTACAGCTTTACATCATTAAATAAGCGTATCATACCCTCAATAGGGTACAACTATATTTTTAGGCGGGCAAATTGCAATTTTGTATTTTTGCACGATAAATGTAAGCCGTAAATGGTTTTTAGCGACCAAGGGCATACAATAAATAATTACAGATGCAAAAGGTGGTTGTCGGACTTTCCGGCGGTGTGGATTCCAGTGTTACGGCATATCTATTAAAGGAGCAGGGGTACGAGGTTATAGGCCTTTTTATGAAGAATTGGCATGATGATTCCGTAACCATTTCCAAAGAATGTCCGTGGCTGGAGGATAGCAATGATGCGCTTATTGTTGCGGAGAAGTTAAGAATTCCCTTTCAGACGGTAGACTTGAGTACCCAGTATAAGGAACGTATTGTGGACTATATGTTCAGGGAATACGAAAAAGGGAGGACACCCAATCCGGATGTGCTTTGTAATAGGGAAATAAAGTTTGATGTGTTTATGAAAATTGCCATGCAACTTGGTGCGGACTTTGTAGCAACAGGGCATTATTGTAGAAGGGGAGTTATTACAAATGACGACGGAGCGGAAACCTATCAATTGCTGGCCGGTGCGGATTCAAATAAGGATCAATCCTATTTTTATGTGTCAGCTTTCCCAAGAACAACTCGCCAAAACCTTATTTCCTATAGGTGGTCTGCAAAAACCTGAAGTACGGAAAATTGCAGCAGAAAATGATTTGATCACGGCAGACAAAAAGGATTCCCAAGGGCTGTGTTTTATAGGAAAGCAAAGCGTCGGAATTTTTTGCAACAGAAACTGAGGCCAAAAAAAGGGGTCATTGTGGAAGTCCCTGCGGTATTGAGCAAAGAATCCACCGTTCCCCAGTTCAACACCAAATTGGAGGAATTGGCCTATTATGCCGAAAAGCCTCACTATAGCCCCAGCGATGGGAAGGTGGTAGGTGAGCACCAGGGAGCCCACTATTTTACAAAAGGACAACGCAAAGGCTTGGACGTAGGGGGAACCAAAGAACCTTTGTTCGTCATTGAAACCGATGTTGATCAAAATATAATCTATACCGGTCAGGGCAAGGGCCATCCGGGACTTTATCGCAGAACCTTATTTGTCAACAATGATGAGTTACATTGGGTCCGTACAGATTTGGCATTGCCAGTAGACCGGACTATGGAAGTGATGGCCAGGATAAGATACCGTCAGCCTTTGCAAAAGGCAACACTCTATAGGGTAGATGCCGGAATATATGTGGATTTCGCTGAAAAACAATCGGCTATTACCGAAGGTCAATTTGTAGCATGGTATATAGGGGATGAATTGGTAGGTTCAGGGGTAATCTCTTAAGATGGCAGGGAGCAATCCATTTACTATTTATAATATTCCCGGTTTGGGGAAGGTTCTCAGCGTACCCATGGGTATATTTAGGGGATAATGACCAAGCTGAGGAGTCCATTAATAAAAAACCAATGGGAAATAGAATTACCGATCTTTTTGGAATTCAATACCCCATAATTCAGGCCGGTATGGTTTGGGCAAGCGGATGGCGTTTGGCCTCTGCCGTTTCCAATGCCGGTGGATTGGGGATAATAGGGGCAGGGTCTATGTACCCTGAAGTACTTAGGGAACATATTGGGAAATGTAAGTTGGCCACCAATAAACCTTTTGGGGTCAATGTGCCCATGCTGTATCCGGAAATTGGCAAGCTCATGGAGATCATAGTGGAGCTGGGTGTAAATATTGTATTTACTTCGGCCGGAAATCCTAAAACCTGGACTACCTATTTAAAAGCAAGGGGCATTAAGGTTGTACATGTGGTGAGCAGTGTAAAATTTGCGCAAAAGGCAGAGGAAGCCGGGGTGGATGCCATTGTTGCGGAAGGATTTGAGGCCGGTGGACATAATGGTAGGGACGAGACCACTACACTAACATTGATTCCTGCGGTAAAAGAAAAAATAAGCATTCCTTTAATAGCGGCCGGGGGCATAGCCACTGGCAGGGCCATGTTGGCCGTTATGGTCCTGGGGGCCGACGGGGTGCAAGTTGGCAGTAGGTTTGTGGCGAGCAATGAAGCTTCCTCCCACCCACTATTCAAAAAAAAAGTGGTAGAGTCCGGTGAGGGTGCTACACAACTGACCTTAAAGGAATTGGCTCCGGTACGATTAATAAAAAATAAATTCTTTAACGATATACAAAAGGCCTATGCCGATTGTGCAACAGTAGAGGAACTAAGGTCCCTATTGGGTAGGGCCAGGGCCAAAAAGGGGATGTTCGAGGGCGATCTGGAAGAAGGGGAGCTGGAAATTGGCCAAGTGGCCGCACTGATCCACAACATTAAACCTGCCGCCCAAATTGTGACGGACATGATGGAGGAATTTACCCAGGCCAAAACAGGGATGAAACATTTGTAGAAGGAATATTGGTTTAATTACCCTACACTACCCAGATTAGGAAAAAAAATTTTGGAACGGTTTGGAAGTTTCCCTAAAACATAACTAGTGTCCCATCAAGCCTATACCTAATGGTTATTTAATATACATCCATCATTCCTTGCCCATCATATAAAAATAGACTGGATGCTGGTAATTTTTGGCGAAATAAAAAATTCCTGAAACCGACTATCCTCGAGGCAGAGCCGTGGAGGTATTTCGCCATACCGATAGTTATCGGTTTCATTTTGGCCTAAGGGCCAAAAGCCGAAATTTTGTATTTTGCCCCACCCGGAATTGCTAAAAACAATTCCGCCCCCCCTGGGGGAGGTATGATCGTAAACCCCGAAGCAAAGCCGTCGGGGAACTAAAAAGATTAAAGTACGGATGTTTTTAAAGCTATATCAGCATGTTTCCAGGCCTTATCAAATTCTTGTCTGATCTTTTTGGCTTCCCCCAATTTGTTTTGGTTAAAAAGGCTTTCATATAGCCCCATTAAAGACCATCCGTTTTGGCGCAGTATGTCAAGGTCTTCCCTATACACTTTTTCCGCTGCTTCATATTTTTCAGCCTTTAATAAAACGGCACCTAAAGTCTGCCTTACAGGTATATGCCATGCCGTAGGCTCACTATATATTAACTGGTCTTCATAAAATACCGCTTGTTTTAAGTGCTCCAGGGCCTCTGGTACATTACCTTCTGCATTGGCTATTTCACCGGCAACAACCCTATACGCAATTTGGGCTATTTTTGAGGATGGATTGGTATAATTGGCCACAATGGTTTCCAGTTCTGGGTCGCTGTTCAGTAGCTTAAGGGCTTCCAACTCTTCCTTGGCCTCTTTAATGTTGTTTTTCCTGACAAAGGCAATTCCCCTTGCATAATGCCAGATTAGTTTAAGATGTTTAAATTGATCTCCCGGATAAGGTATGGTCAGAATTTCATTCCATTTTCCAAAGCGGGTATATGCCAATAGTGGTGTGGAAGCAAAATCCTGTAAAAACGGTAAGGTTACCATCTCGCCTATAGGGACTTTTTCCGCTGTTTTTTTTGCGGCATCAATAGCTAGATCACTGTTGCCCAAAAGGGTAGAGGCGGACCATAGAAAGTGTAGATTGTGCGGGTAATACCCCAATGGATACATGCCCTGGGAGTAACATTGGGAAATATAATCCTCATCAGCCAAAATAGCGGCTTGATTTACCTTTACTGCGTCCGAATATCTACCTACCCTAATATAAATATGTGATGGCATATGGACAATGTGTCCTGCAGCAGGCATTAGAGATCCTAACTTATCGGCACTGGGAATGGCAAGGTCCGGCCGGGGTAGTTCAACCATATGGATATAGTAATGATGCGCCCCTGGATGATCGGGATCTAACTTCATGGCCTTCTCCAATGCTGCTTTGGCTTTAAGCGTATTGGGAGCCGGGTTACCTTCATTGTCCCAATAATTCCACGGCATAGTATTCATAATAGAGGCTGCGTATAAGGTCTGTATATGGGCATCCTCGGGAAATTGTTCCGCTACTTTCGCCATGGCATCCATATAGGACATGTTCAATTCTGAAATTTCTTTGGTAGAATCCCCGCTATATCTATGGGACAGGGCTTCTATTAAGGCTTTTTCTTTGGAAGAACTACTTTGAACCAAGTTTTTGGCCTTTAAAATGGCTTCATAAGATTTTTTCCTGCGCTCATTATCCGGTAGGGGGTCATTTATATTAGGGCCCAATGTATAGGCTTGTCCCCAATAGGACATGGCAGATTTGGGGTCTAGGCGCGATGCCTCCATAAATGAGCGGTGGGCCTCGGCATGATTAAAGGCATAAGTAAGTTTTACGCCTTGATCGAAATATGTCTGGGCCTTTTGATCTTTTGTACTTATCTCGAAATGTAAATTTCCAAGGTTTGCAAATAAAGGTGCAATTTGTTAGGTGGTATCCACATTGCCCAATAGGTATTTGGCAACGGTACATTTTATGGAGTAAAAACTAGCTTCCTGCGTAACTTCCAATACCTTTGGAGAAGTTTGGGGTGTCCAAAAAAAAGCAATGGACAATAGAGCTATGGCCACTATGGAGAGACTTATTTTTGTTTTCATGACGTTGTAGTTTTATATTGGTAGTAATTCCTTTTTGGATTTCCAAAATGTTAAAATGGGCCAACCAATGTTTGTAGATAGGTTGCTTTGACCTCTAATAGCAACCGCTTAATAGCGAGGGGAGAATTTATGATCGCTGAATTATAGGGGGATAAAAAACTAAGCTTAGCTATATCTAAAGATAATGAATTATAAGGAGTTATACTAAAATTATATTGGTTGATGCGCTAAAATTAATTCCACATTCCATAGGTTATGATTTGGCTATTAATAAAGGACTTTACGTGCCAATAATTCCCTGGACAATACTTCGCGTTTTTTCCAACTCATCGTCATGGACATAAATTTTCTGGTTCCCTTGAATGGCAGGTCCAAAACCTGCCCATCTTCCGGATTCCGATTCATCCTTTATTATCGGTGCTGTGTCAATTTCTTTAAGCTGATTTACTATCATTTGGGGCAAAATAAAATTACCTGAAAATATTTTTGTATTTTGCCCCACCCAGAATTGCGAAAAAGCAATTCCGACCTCACCCAAGGGGAGGTATGATCGGAAACCCCGAGGCAGAGCCGTCGGGGAATTATAAAGATTAATGGGCTGTAGGCAATTTACATATTCTTTTACTTCAATATATAAATAATGGAGACCCAAGTATCTTTGTACGCCATGAAAGTAATAATTGCAATCATGTTCACTTTTATTTCGGCCCTACCACTTAACGCCCCAATTACAGGAGGATAAGGTATTGCATTTTGCCGCTGGTGCCGCCAGTGGATTTATTGGTGCCAAAATAGCCGATAAAATATCCAATAAGGATCCGAATTGGCGAATTATTGGGGCCTTTCACCTCCAGTTACTGGTAGGTTTTGGCCAAAGAGGTTCCTATGAGACAAGTATAAAGGGTGGGATAATGATGACTTCAGTAACGGCATTGGGCGGGGTTACGGTTGGGATTACCATTAACATTTTTTCAGGAAGAGAAATAAAAAGAAAACTGTGGCAAGGACTTCCTTAAGCTCCTGGAACGGAATTGCTTTAATCAGTCACCTTTAAGAGTTTGTTTCTTGCCATATCTCAGATTAATCCCCTCGCCTTATATTTCCAAATATTTGTTGATGGTATTCACGGTTAAGTTCTCAGGTTTGGTCAACATAGTCTGGAATACCATATTTCCTTAATTCGTTAACGATAAGCTTCATAAATGAAACTTTTCGGCAATTTTTTCAAATATTTGATGAACGGTCCCTGCTTTTTTCCTCCGTAAACTTGATCAATTCCGTGTTTTCGAAGAAAATGACCACCAATAAATGTTGCTTGGCCATAGCCTGGAGGTAGGGGAGTTGCCTGGTTAGGGCATCCAAGGTCTCAAAGTTGGTATAGAGCAGTAACAGGCTCCTTTGCGTAATGTTTCTTTTTATATCGGCATACAATCGGCTGTAATCGCTTTCTACAAAATTGGTCTCCAGATGGTACAGTGTTTCCAGAATAAGGTTCATTTGAGCACTTCGTCTCTCGGCCACTACCCGGTTTTCAATTTTCCTGTTAAAAGCGAACATTCCGGCCTTGTCCTGCTTTTTTAGGGCGATGTGGGAAATAACCAAGGTGGCGTTAATGGCATAATCCAATAGGCTAAGACCGTTAAAGGGCATTTTCATGACCCTGCCCTTATCGATTATGGAATAAATAGGTTGTGACCTTTCATCCCGATACTGATTTACCATCAGGTTACCTTTTTTTGCCGTTGCCTTCCAGTTAATGTTCCGGATATCATCGCCTAAAACATAATCCTTTATTTGCTCGAACTCCATAGTATGGCCTATGCGACGAATTTTCTTAATACCGTATTCGAAAAGTTTATTGGTAAACGCCATTAAATCATACTTTCGCAATTGTAGAAAGGAGGGGTATACCGGAACTTGCTGTTCCTGATCAAAGGTGTATTTTTTGGAGATCAGACCAATAGGGGAGCGGGCAAAGACGTTTAAGTTTCCAAAGGAATACACCCCTCTCTCGGTAGGTCTCAGATAATATTTGAACACTTTTACCTTGCCCTTCCCTAGATTTGTGGAAATCCCGAAATCCCGTTTTTGAAATTGATGCGGCATTTCATCCAATATTTTTAAACCGACCGGGAACAAATAAGAATTGGAAAGGCTTATTTTTATTTCGTTTTCATCACCATTGGAAAGCTTTTCGGGGACAAGACGCTGGCCTTCTATTCTCCCTTTGGAAGCGAACACCAAGATAGTATCGACCAAAAAAAACAGGACAAAAATATAGAACAATACTTGTATTGCCCCAAAAATATCCGGTATCATATAGGATACGAGAAAACCTAGGACCAAACCGGTCAACACAATAAAGAATCTCTTCTGTAGATAGATGTTTTTCAGGATTTTTTTCATTTGCCCTTTGTAGCTACGGTTTTTGTCCGCTATCTTGGAATTTCAATAGTGTCTATAATTTGTTGTATAACTTTCTCCGTTGTAAATCCTTCCATTTCCCTTTCCGGTGTCAACATAACCCTGTGCCCCAATATTGGGGCCACTACTTTCTTAATATCGTCCGGAGTCACAAAATCGCGACCCTGAATAGCCGCCAGGGCTTTGGAAGCATCCATAATGGCTATGGAGGCCCTAGGGGAGGCCCCCAGATATAGATTGGCATTGTTACGTGTGCTATGGACAATTCCGGCTATATACTTCATTAGATTGTCCTCTATAATAATTTCCTTGATAACCTCTTGATAGCTGGCTATTTGGTCTGCGCTAAGCACCGAAGTTATTAAGCTTTCCAAGTTTTTATTTTTTTGATGATGTTTACTTTCCAATATCGCAATCTCTTCCTCTAGGGACGGATAGCTTACCTTTATTTTAAAAAGGAATCGGTCCAGTTGTGCTTCCGGAAGCTGGTAAGTGCCTTCCTGTTCAATAGGATTTTGGGTGGCAAATACCAAAAATGGGGGCGACATTTCATAAGATTGTCCGTCCATGGTAATTTGGCGTTCGGCCATAGCTTCGAACAAGGCCGCCTGTGTTTTGGCGGGGGCACGGTTTATTTCATCTATTAAAATAATATTGGAAAATAATGGACCTTTTTTAAATTCAAATTCCGAGGTCTTGACATTAAATATGGAAGTGCCCAAAATGTCGCTGGGCATAAGGTCCGGGGTAAATTGGATTCTGCTGAAGTTAACATCCATCGTTTTTGCCAAAAGTTTGGCTGTAACGGTTTTGGCTACTCCGGGTACCCCTTCTATTAAGGAATGCCCATTGGCGAGGATGGAAATAATCAGTAATTCTACCATGTCCCCTTGTCCAATGATTACGCTGCCCAATTCCCTTTTTATCTGTGCTACCGAAACCTGTAATTGACCAAGGTCTATTCTACTTTTAAATTCCAACGGTCTGGAATTTTCCCCTTGCTGACTTTCTTCCATCTGCTATTTTTTAAATTGATTTAATTTTATATTCAGTTGCAGTACATCCTGTTCGCTGTGCTGCTTTTTATTTTTAAGATGCACTATAAAATCCAAAAGATCCCTGACTTCCAATAATGGTTTATCCGACCTGGCAGCAAGATCTATCGCCGTTTTCTCGTTGATAGTCTCAGTATTAAGATGATAATTACTTCTCATTTGTTCCATAAAAAAATTTATTTTTTAAAGATCAGGTCTGTAAATCCCTGTGCTCATAATACAGCCCCCCTACGGTTTTGGCAAATTCTATGGATGAATTCTCCAAAGGGTAATTACAGGAATGATCCTTGCTCCCTTTTGGCCTTGAATATTATAAAAATCAATAACCCTAGCATGCCTAGGTAATAGGCCCATCTTAGGGATTCCTGATTAAGTATGAATCTCATGGGCGAGTTTATTACGATCCGCCCGGATTTTTATAATTGTCCCAATAGACATCCACATCCTTGAGATAAGAAAGGGTATTAGCCACATAGTCCTTATTGCCCCTTAGCAAATAGTAGTTGGTAAACGCTTGCGGGGTTGTATTCAAATAAAATTGCCCTTTCCGAATCTTACCTTCACAAAATTGGCAGCTTCGGTTTTCTTTTCGGGTCCCGAAAGTAATGTACCCTGATCCGAATTAAAGGTGATATACCCTAAAACTGTGGAATTCAATGTGTCTACTGAAGAAAAATGGGTGTTGTAAACTCCCGCTTCAAGGGATAATCTTTTTTGGGAAATGAATTGTTGGCAAGGTGTACCAGTACCGAATCCTCTTGTATGGAATATTGGGTTTTTATTTCCAGATTTAGGGTATCCTCAAGATGGGCTCCAAAGTTGGATGCCGCAATAAAGGTATCATTACCTTCATATACGTATTGAAGTAATTTATGGGCTTCCTGCTTATCCAGGTCCAGAAAATCATTGATCAATACATAACTGGAAGTACTACCGGTATCCCTTTGTGATAAGGTGTTGTACAAGCTTTCGTTTGTAGCATGTATTTTTTGTCCCGGGAATAGATTGGGAAGTTCATGGAACAATACATAGCATCCAAAAGAATTTTGTCCGAAGAAGTATAGGATGGCTTCCAGTTCAAGGGCTTGGGGCGCACAATCTCGGTTACTATAATACCTATGAGTACGGTAAGGAACAACCCAAGAATTATTTTGGAACGCTTATCCATGGGCACTTATATTGTTTAAATTGGCAAATATTATCTGTGCGGCCCGGTATTTTTGATCGTCTATTTCCTGTTCCCCGTACCAAACATGGTCGTATAAATAAGAAACATCCTTAAAGAGGAGCTTTATTTTTGGGGTTTCTATTTCCTTTTCGTAATCCTTGTTCGTTTTTTCATAATGCCATTGAATGATCTGATGTTGGGACAGTGTTTTTAATGTTTTTAGGTATTGGTAACGTATGGCCAATCTATAATTCTTTTGTTGAATGGCATCACTTATCAAAGTATCAAGATCCAGACTTTCTATGTGTTCCTCTGCCAAGTTTGGATGTATAATTACAGCTTCTTTTTTTCTGAATATGGCCGAGGCATTTTCTCCGATAAGGAATCGTATAAGCAAGTATATGGCCAAAGCTCCCATTAATCCATAGATAAGATATTCCAACAATTGGGCAAGCTCCTGGGGGATATCGATACCAAAAACACCTTGGAGTCCGTTCATAACCCAACTGAGAAAACGGGCCAGTAAATTTTGTGACTCCCCGTCCTTAATGTCGTAGTTAAATTCTTTTCCTTGGTATTTTTGAATGAAATCTTCATCCAAAGTTCTCAGTATTAATTTACCATTGGTGTCCAGGGATAAGGGTATTGAATCTTTTTCCCCTTGGGCCAGACTTGGGAATAGTACTAAAAAAGAATAAATGGTGGCAGTTAATTTAATCACTGGTCTTGCAATCCTATTTGGTCTATTTTGCTTCTTGAATTTAAGTTGTATGTTTTTTCGTGCAGGGAAAAGTACAACAGCCCGTTTACAAATTGTGATAAACATTGTGAATAGACCGCGATTATAAGCAATAGGCAGGTACCCAAGGTGTAAATGATGGTAGGTACCATGGAAGCCCCTAGGTCAACATCGTTTTGAACTACGTGAAAGGTGTATATCCCGATTAGAATCCCCGGAATCATAATGACCACCATGAATAAAAGTCCGATCAGGAAACCCAGAATGAAATTGACCCCCACGGACCTCCAAAAATTTTTGGTCACCAGGTTCCAACCTTCTCCTAGGGCATCCGTAACACCCCTTTTCTCTTTGAGCATAACAAAAAAGGACACGCCCATCCAAGCCATCATAAAGTATTGAATTACGTATTGCGCAAGCATTCCTGCCAGCGGTATAAAGGTCAGGACTATGGCTGCGATCATAAGTCCAAAAAAGAGCAGTATCAGTATCAAAATAAAAATAACGATATTCCCCAAGTTGTTTTTCACTTTTTCCCAAACATCGGCCTTGTCAAAATCCTGGCCTCTGTGCTCTTCGTACTTTATCATATAAGAAGTACTAAGGCTGTAATTTAAGACAGCCACCATAATAAAAATCACAAAGAATAAAATACCCCCAAAGATAAAATACATCCAATAGGTTTCGTCGCCGGAACCAACTGCATCCAGGACCGTGTTTTGGTTATTGGCAATAAGGCCGATTACCCCGGATACCAGCAAATAGCTAACGACCAACAATCCTATTAGAAAAATACCATTGTAACTTAGAAAAACATTGGTAAATTTTTTAAGGTTTTGTTTAAAGAATTCGAAGTATACATTAATGATATCCCCAAAGTCCCTATTGACCCTTAGTTCAATGAATTTTTCCTGATTTTTGTCTTGCATAAGATCTATTTAATAAAATGGGGTAAATAACATAATAAAAAACAATGAGCAATAAGGAACACCCTATTATTAGAAACGCCAGCCATGGGGGCATATTGGAATACCGGGCAATAAAACCTTCTATAAAACCGGCAACAATAAAAAAGGGAATGGTGCTCACCACTACTTTTAATCCGTCCTTGGCGCCTTTCATAAAAGAGACCCTTCTGGAATAGGTTTTGGGAAACAGGATACTATTGCCCATAATCAGTCCGGCACAACCGGCAATGATAATGACCGAAATTTCTATGGTACCGTGCAGCCAAATCTGTTTATTGGCCTGATAAAAGACATCCTGGGCATAAAAAAAAGTAATGAAGGCGCCTACCATAACACCATTGGTAAATAAAATATAGGCAGTACCTATACTGGTAATTACGCCAAAGGAGAAAGCCATAAAGGCAACTTTGATATTGTTTATGGTAATTCCTAAAAAAGAACCAATTTCACTACCTCCTTTGTATATGGCCGTTGGATCTCCATGTGCAATATTATTGAGGGTCTCGTTAACATAGGCATCCCCTAAAATCAACCTTACAAAGGTGTCATCGTTAATGGCAGAAATACTGCCAATGGCACCGGCCATCATAAAAATGAGAAAGGCAATGCCCAAAGTATGGTGATATTGCCTAAAGAAAAGAGGAAATTCCGTTTTCCAAAAATCCACAACTCTATTCCGGTTCTCCTTTTTATTTTTATATATTTTTTGATGTGCTTGGGATGCCAGAGAATTTAAGTACAATAATGTTTTGCTTTCTGCATAATAGGTCTGCGCGTAAGCAAGATCGTTGGTCAGTTGAACGTAACCATTGGCAAGTTCGTCCGGATCAATGTGGGCATTATAGTTGATAGCCTTTTCAAATGCTATCCATTTTTCTTTATTTTGCTTCACAAAAGCGGCCTCACGCATATTGGGATAATCCTTTAAGAAATAAAAATAATACTAATATGTCCAAACTTCAAATCAATACAACGCAAAATGTAAACCTGGATTATAAAATTGTAGGTATTGGGGAAAGGATCGTGGCTTTTTTAGTGGACGGATTTATACTATACCTCTATGCCGTGCTGGTACAGTTGATAGGGCAGGCCATAGGCTATGTGTATGATGATGGTTGGACACAGATAGGATTGGTAGGCCTTATTTTTCTTCCGGCCATGTTTTATAGCTTATTGTTGCACAGCTTGTTCAATGGGCAAACCGTGGGAAAAATGCTCATGAAGATAAGGGTGGTAAGATTGGACGGGTCCCCCGTACATTGGTCCAACTTGTTGGTCAGGTGGATGCTGCGGGTGGTAGATATTTGGCTCTTCTTTGGAGCTGTTGGATTATTGTCCATTTTATTTACGGATAAAAAGCAAAGATTGGGAGATGCCGCTGCCGGCACAGTAGTCATTAGTACAAAAAATGCAGTTAAAATTTCACATACTATCTTGGAAGAGGTTGGGGAAACCTATGCCCCTAAGTTTACCAATGTTACCATATTGACCGATAAGGACGTTCGTCTTATAAAGGAAACTTACCAAATTGCCAAAAAAAGTCATGATTATAAGACAATGAAGGCTTTAAGGGCTAAGGTGGAAAGTCTTTTACATACCAATTCGGACCTCTATGACGTTCAATATTTGGACACTGTGTTAAAAGATTATAATTTTTACACCCAAAAATCATAGCCCATGTTCTATTTTATAATTGATATATTAGGAATAATTTCCTTTGCCATTTCCGGGGTATTGGTAGCTATGGATAAAAAATTGGATCTTTTCGGCGTCTTCATCATTGCTTTTGTAACGGCAACAGGAGGGGGTGCTTTAAGGGATATGCTTATTGGTAATACTCCGGTTTTGTGGATGCAGGAACCCATCTATGTGTATGTTATTGCCGGCACCGTTGTCTTTGCCATAATTTTCAGGAACCAATTGAAATATCTTCGGAAATCCCTGTTTCTTTTCGATACCATCGGGATAGGTCTGTACACCATGGTAGGTATTTCCCATGGGCTGGAGTCCGGCCTGTCTCCCGTAATGTGCATTGCCCTTGGTACTATCACAGCCTGTTTTGGAGGGGTAATACGGGATATATTGTGTAATGAAATACCCGTAATATTTAGAAAGGAAATATATGCCACTGCCTGTATAATGGGCGGAGTAGGTTTTTTTCTTATGCTTAAACTGCCCTATGACGACGCCTATGCCTATATGGCTTCCATACTGATAGTCATAGGGATCCGAATACTGGCCGTTAGATTCAAAATATCCCTTCCAAGTATTTACCGCAATGCCAGGTAATGTTCAAGGTTCAAGATCCAAAGTTCAAAGTTCAAAGTTCAAAGTTCAAAGTTGCCAAATAATTTGAAAGGGGCGGTACGCTCAATGCTTGGAACAAAAAGCCTATTGTTCATTGTAAACTGCTTACTTCATCGCCTCCGCTTTTAATATATATATGTTTTGGGAAGGCCAATCCCCGCTATCTACGGGTTGGCTATTGATAGCGTCCACTACATCCATACCGTCTATCACCTGTCCAAATGGGGTATACCCCCCGTCCAAGTGATAGGAGCCTGGCTTGGTAACCACAATAAAGAATTCGTAGGGGGATGCCAATTTGTGGGGGTTGTTAATTTCACTGCTGGGCATGGATACCACCCCCCTATGGTGCCTGTGCCCTTTTCTGGTATCCGGTGGCAAAAGGTATCGGCCTATTTTGGATCTTTTTTCCGCGGTTTCCACATTATCGGCATTGCCCCCCTGAATTATAAAGTTTTTGACCACCCTATGGAAATAGGTATTGTTAAAATAACCTATTTTGGCAAGGTATATAAAGTTGGCCTTATGATAGGGAACATTGTTGAACAACTGTATGGTAATGTCCCCCAGGCTAGTGGTAAGTTTTACCTTGTCCTCTTTTAAGGTTTTGCTGTAATTGAAGAAAAATTCGATGGCATTATCCTCGGTAAGTTCAAAGGCCTCTTCCTCTTTTTCCTCTACCTTTATTGGCACTTGTACAACAATACTATCTTTTTTAATATTGTTTTGGGGAAGCTTGTTTTCTTTGGTGACCGATTGATCTTTACAGCCCCATAAAAGGAACACCAATCCTATGGTAAGAAATGAAATCTCTTTAAGTGTCATGTAATTTTTGTTATTTTCAAATGTATGTTAAATGATTTATAGGGTTCAAAGGTTGGTTGTTTTTAATTAATTTTGTTGAAAATCACAAAAACAGAATTCGTGCATTTTGACGATTTTTCCAACAGAATATCAAAAATAGAAAATCTAGAACTTCCAGGGAGTGCATCACATTATAAAATGGCCCCAATGTTTAGGATTAAAGAGTTGGAATCCGGTAACATTAAAAAACAAAACCCCGGGCAGGCTGCGGTAATGGCACTTTTTTATCCAAATTTGGATTATCGGACCCACCTTCTTTTGATACTTAGAAATACGTACAAGGGCGTTCATAGCAATCAGATTGCATTGCCCGGTGGCAAGATGGAAAAGAGCGATCCAAATTTGTTGGAGACCGCTTTACGTGAAACCCAGGAAGAAGTAGGGGCCATTAGGGAACAGATTACCGTAATCCGTTCCATGAGCGAAGTCTATATTCCTCCAAGTAATTTTGAGGTTACGCCATACCTCGGGCTGTATAAAAAGGAGCGACCATTTTTAAGGCAGGCCAATGAGGTGGCGGCCCTAATTGAGGTTTCTTTGCACGATTTTATGGATGACAGGAAAATATTTCATCAAATTTTAAATACATCCTATGCCCAGCAAGTAGAGGTACCTGCCTTTAAATTAAACGGTTATACGGTTTGGGGGGCAACGGCCATGATGTTGAGCGAAATCAAGGAATTGTTTAAACAAGTGTTATAAGGTACTTATTTCGTAATTTTGAGCCTTAACAAGAAAAATATGGGCCTGTTTAGGAAAAATCCGTTTGGACATAATTTATTTTTAAAGAAATGGCTTATTCGTATTTTGGCCGTTATTACCCATAAAAGATATAGGGGCTTTAATACCATTGAAATTGAGGGGTCGGATGTTATTAGAAAACTGCCTGCGCAAAATGTACTTTTTGTAAGCAACCATCAGACCTATTTTGCCGATGTAGTGGCCATGTTCCATGTATTCAATGCCAGCCTGAGCGGTAGGGAAGATTCTATAAAAAATTTGGGGTACATATGGCAGCCCAAATTGAATATGTACTATGTTGCAGCGGCAGAAACCATGAAAAAGAGTCTATTGACAAAAATCCTGGCATACGCGGGCTCCATAAGTGTGGAACGTACATGGAGATCCGAAGGGCAGGAAGTGAACAGACAGGTTAAAATGAGCGATATTTCCAATATTGGAACTGCCTTGAAGGATGGTTGGGTAATTACCTTTCCCCAAGGCACCACAACGCCGTGGAAGCCGCTTAGAAAGGGAACTTCCCACATTATAAAAAAGTACAGACCGGTAGTGGTCCCCGTGGTCATTGACGGTTTCCGACGATCTTTCGATAAAAAAGGACTGCGCATTAAAAAGAAAGGAATTTTACAGTCTATGGTAATCAAGGAGCCATTGGATATTGATTATGAGAACGAATCCTTCGATTCCATCATTGAAAAATTGGAATATGCCATTGAGCAACATCCTTCCTTTTTAAAGGTCATTCCCAAAAGCGAGTTAATGGCATACGAAGAAGAGAACAAAAAACGGAAATTCAGGGTTTAAATATCCATATCCTTAAGTTCGGTATAGTTCTTTTTGAGTTTCTTTAGGAGGATTCCGTAGAGTAAAAAATAGATACAGCCCATTATCAGCGTAATAATAATTCCCGCCACCACCACCACTATAATCATGGTGGCCTTTAGTTTTTCTATAGAAATATTCGCTGAATTATAATTATATCCCATGGCGGTCATGGGATCTTCGTTCAAATATATTCCTATGGCCATGACTATAAAGGATATGAATATCAAGGACAAACAAAAAAGAACATAGTACTTAACGATCTTTCTGGTCTTTAAGATGTTGGACAGCAATTTTTTGGCATTGTCCAAGGTCGATATTTCCCTATATCTTCTGTAAAATTGAAAGATAAAAAATAGCACCACGGAATATTGTACCACGCTGGAGACCAATAAAAAATTCCCTAGGCCCAGATCTTTCCAAACCGCCAAATTCTTGGACATGGATGGAACAAAATATATTAAGTGGGGTACTAAAAATTCAATAATACTTATTAAGAAAATCCATTTCACGATGGAAGAGGACTTCTTCCATATCATGTTATAAATCTCATCAAAGGACAATTGAGGCAATTGATTGTCTTTTTTTGCCAATCCTTTTAGTAATTCCAGTTCATCCATCATATGGCTAGGGATTTAAAATGGTTTTTAACTTATTTTTATTCGGTTCATTTTTACTCGGGCATTTACCTCGGTAATACCCAAGGTTTCCGCTATCTCCCTATAATCTTTGTCTTCCAGGTATAGAAAGACCAGGGCCTTGTCCACATCCCCCAATTGCCTTACCGCATTGTACATCAGTTTAAGTTGTTGTTCCTCGGTAGGATCGTATTGGTCTGCTGTTATCTTGAACATGACCGACTCATAATCCTGGGTCGGGATACTTTTTTTTGACTTTCTATATAATGTTATGGCCGTATTCAGGGCCACCCGATACATCCAGGTACTAAATTTGGATTCTCCCCTAAATTTAGGGTAGGCCTTCCATAATTGAATTGTTATTTCCTGAAATAAATCATTATGGGAGTCCCTGTCATTGGTGTACAACGTACAGACCTTGTGCACAATATTCTGATTGCATTCTAATTCCCTTACGAATTGATGTTCCAAATCTTTGGTCACTTGGCCCTATAATAGTTAGTTGATGATTAGTAGTATAAAATATAATTTTGTTACAACGAATATAGAAATTACTTCCCTAGTGTCCCGTTTTAGCTTCCAATTAGTATTGAGTATAAAGTATTGAGTATAGAGATTGAACAGTCTTCAGTGGGCAAGTTTGAAGTTTAAAGGGAGTAGGAGTCATTTCGAACGACCGGAGGGAGGAGAAATCACACAAGTAGCTCAGACCAGATTTGTACGACTTCTCAATCGCCCGAAAAGTGCTCATATCGAAGTGACGGCCGTGTCCGATCGAGTACCCGCCCGTACCGAAAGGTCCGTTCGGGTGGGGATCGAGACCTTTTTATAGAAGTGGGCAGTACGCAGTTGCAGTAGGCAGGGGTCCTAGGAAATCCGATTATGCATAAAACCAATATTCTTTTTCTTGAATAGTCTGCGAATGTTTAAATTTACCCATATTTACATCTATGAATATTCCTAAGACTAGTTTTCCAAGAATTGTTATAATTGGCGGTGGTTTTGCTGGTATTTCCATTGCCAAAGGATTAAAAAATAAAGAGGTACAGGTGGTACTTCTGGATAAACATAATTATCATACATTTCAGCCATTGCTCTACCAAGTATCTACAGGTGGGTTGGAACCTGATTCCATTGCCTATCCCATACGAAAGGTACTTAAGGGCTATTCCAATTTTTTCTTTAGGCTGGCCAATGTAGAGGAAATAAGAACCGGGGAACATACTATTATTACCAATATCGGTTCATTGGAATATGATTATTTGGTGATTGCTACCGGCTCCGAAACAAATTATTACGGGAATAGGGAGATCGAAATCAACAGTATGGCTATGAAGACCATACCCCAATCATTAAATCTCAGAAGTTTGATTCTGGAAAATTTTGAGCAGGCACTTCTTACCGATCAATATCATGAAAGGGATGCTCTGATGAATTTTGTAATAGTGGGGGCAGGTCCTACCGGGGTGGAATTGGCGGGAGCCTTGGCGGAGATAAAAAAAGGGATTTTGCCCAAGGACTATCCCGATTTGGATACCAGACGGGTGCAGATCCACCTTATCCAATCAGGAGATCGCATCCTTAAAGAAATGAGTGAACAGGCTTCACAAAAGGCAGAGGATTTTTTAGAAGGACTTGGGGTACAAATTTGGAAAAACACAAAAGTAACCGGTTATGATGGCAAAACGGCAACCACGGATAAGGATGTAGATTTTGAAACCGCTACCTTGGTTTGGGCCGCAGGCGTAAAAGGGGTGGAGATTAAAGGTTTGAATGCCAAAGAACTATTGGTGGGGGGAAGTAGAATCCCAGTGGATCAATTTAACAGGGTTAAGGGGCATAACAACATTTTTGCCGTGGGGGATGTGGCCTGTATGCAGACCGAGGCCACACCCAAAGGACATCCTATGATGGCCCAGCCTGCAATGCAACAGGGAAGGAATCTTGGGGAGAACCTGGTCCGATTATTGGAAAATGAACCACTGCTACCCTTTGTTTATAGGGATAAAGGCAGTATGGCCACCATTGGAAGGAACAAGGCCGTAGTGGATATGAAGAATATTAGGTTCCAAGGTGTTTTTGCCTGGTTCGTTTGGATGTTCGTTCACCTATTTTTTCTTATCGGGTTCAGGAACAGAATGGTGGTCTTTGTAAACTGGGTCTATAATTATGTTCGATTCGATAGGGAGGCGCGATTGATCATTAGGCCCTTCAACAGAAACTACAGCGCTTTTAAGGATTAGGGAATCTCCTTAAGCCGTTCCCGTGCATGATCTATACATATATTTGCAATGGGCAATGGGGTTCTGATTCAAGATTCAGTTTCTAGTATGGAGTACATAGTATTGAGTATAGTGAGAATAGTATTCAGTAGGCAGAGGGGGGCTGGTTCCAGGTTCAAAATACACAATTGTCTGGTCGAGCGCAGTCGAGACCTTTTACAGGAGTGGACAGGGTGAAAGTTTAAAGGAGTATGGGTCATTTCGAACGACCGGAGGGAGGAGAAATCACACAAGTGGCTCAGACCAAATATGTGCGACTTCTCAATCGCCCGAAAAGGGCTCATGTCGAAGTGACGGCCGTGTCTGGTCGCAGTCGAGACCTTTTACAGCAGTAGGCAGGTATACAATTAACGGTTAAAAGCTAATAAAAGCTCCTTCCACTGGAAAGGGGAAGGTGGCTTAGACGGAGGAGAAGACGGAAGGGGGTGGAAGTTGCAAGCTCCAAGCTCCAATATTGAAAGTTGGTATATAATGGCAAATTTAGCTTCCAATTGCATATTACCAATTGATTTAACGTAATGTAGTTTGTCAAGGAAATCCATTTTTTTGAGTTCAAAACTTTTAACCTTGAGTTTCTTTCAAATACTCAAGCTAAAAAGCTAAGGATTTTTATTTCTTTCATTTATCCCTGACAATCAGATTATTATAATTTTTGTAAATTCATTTTTTGTCGAATGAAAGCTATCAACTACTTTTCGGAGCTGGCTCAACTTTGAACCTTGAACCTTGAACCTTGAACTTTGAACCTGAATCCTGCCCACTGCTTACTACCAATTTATCATCCAGATATATAATTTCATTCCGGTAGTTTATTCGGTTGAATCCCTTTTTCTGGGGTGGTATTTGTTCATTACCTCGGCCAAATGTGTACGGTCTACATGCATATAAACTTCCGTAGTGGTAATGCTCTCATGGCCGAGCATTTGTTGTATGGCCCTTAGATCCGCTCCATTCTGCAATAAGTGGGTGGCAAAAGAATGCCGAAAGGTGTGGGGGCTTATACTTTTTTGCAGATCTATTTCTAGTGAAAGTTGTTTTATAATGGTAAATATCATGGCGCGGGTAAGTTTATTGCCCCGGCGGTTCAAAAACAGGACATCTTCGTCTCCCTTTTTGATGGCCATATGTATACGGATTTCCCTCCTATAGATATTGATATATTTTTTATTGATTTCACTTATGGGGACAAAACGTTGCTTGTTTCCTTTTCCCGTAACCTTTATAAAGTCTTCCTCAAAATAAAGATCCGATAGTTTTAAGTCCAGCAACTCCGAAACCCTTAGCCCACACCCATAAAGTGTTTCCAAAATGGCACGATTGCGTTCCCCTTCCGGTTTGGAAAGGTCTATGGCCCCAATGAGTTGATTGATTTCGTCCTCGGACAGGGTATCCGGGAGTTTGCGGCCAACTTTTGGGGATTCTATCAACTCCATGGGGTTGTCCGGGCGATAATCCTCGAAGACCAAGTAATTGAAAAAACTTTTCAATCCCGATATTGTCCTTGCCTGTGATCTGGGATTTACTTTTTTCGCCAGTTCGTAAATAAATTGTTGAACTGTATTTTTATTAATATTTAAAGGGGTTTCCTTAATTTGATGGACCTCAACGAAGGCTATTAATTTTTCAAGGTCCAAAAGATAATTGCTAATGGAATTCTTGGACAAGCCTCGTTCCAAATTTAGGTAATGCTGAAAATCCTGTAGGGCTTGGTTCCATTTCATGGGCTAAATATAATGGACTTTTTTGAGTTGAAAGGGACTTGGTCTACAATTACTCTTCCCTTACAACCAATTACGGTATTTTTACAACTTTCATTTCGATGGAACCACATCTATAATTATGTTTGTTGACATATTATTAATCAATTTTAATGCATAAATATGAAAAAAGTTTTTTTAGTAGTAATGGTCGTTATCGGTACAGTATTTCAGGCAAAGGCTCAGGACGGAAGCCCGACTTCAAAGGGGAAATATCTTATTGAAGCCAATACCGGTTTTGGTGGAGGTGCTTTAGGGGTTGGCCATACTGCCAATACCAGTTTTGGTCTGGTATCCGTTGATGGTACTACCATATGGTCCATTGGTGGAGAGGGAGGTTACTTTGTTGCGGATGATTTGGCGGTAAAAGTTGGATTGGGTTATACGGATACTGAAGGAAGTAATGTTTTTACATATAAGCTAGGAGCCAAATATTATATAAATAGTACTATCCCGGTTCAATTGGATTTTACCGGGGCAAGTATTAAGGATAATGACGAAAATCCATTATGGATGGGTATTCAGGGTGGTTATGCCGTTTTTTTGAATGATTTTATAAGTGTAGAACCAGGCTTGAGATATAATTTAAGTCTCAATAAAGATTTCACGGAGGAAGGGATATTGGAATTTAGAATTGGGTTCGCACTACATTTTTAATTTTTAATTCAGGGTATTTTCATTCCATGCCCAGAAATATATAAGACCATAGGTGTTTCATAAAAAAGTGGAAGTCATTACTGCCTTCCACTTTTTTTATGCAGTACAATTCATTACTTTTATCCCATGAAGATTATCATTATCAACGGACCAAACCTTAACCTTTTGGGCAAGCGCGAACCGGAGGTTTACGGAAAAACATCTTTTGGGGAATATTTTGCCACCCTGCAATTCAAGTTTAAAGAGGTGCAATTGGAATATTATCAGTCCAATATAGAAGGTGAAATCATAAATAAATTGCACGATTGTGGTTTTGAAGGATATCAGGGGATTATTTTGAATGCCGGAGCCTATACCCATACCTCCATTGGTATTGGCGATGCCATTAAGGGAATCACCACGCCTGTGGTGGAAGTACATATTAGCAATACTTTTGGGCGGGAGGAGTTTAGACATACCTCCTATATTTCCCCTGCGGCCAAAGGGGTAATTTTGGGCTTTGGGCTAAAAAGTTATGACCTGGCCATACAAAGCTTTTTAAATGCAGGCTAAGGTTGCCCATATTGGGAAAAATACCAACTATCCAACAAGTGATGTACATTAATTGAACAATAACAAGGGACTGTGTCAAAAAAAACATTGGTTTTGCCTACAGAAAACTGCCATTGTTCACTGAAAACTGTTCACTAGTATTTACTGCCTACCGACTACGCCATCTGCGGTTTTAAATACTTTCTGTCCACATAAAAAGTACCAAAAGGGACCAGGGAAGCTATAAATAGAATGGAAAACATCTTTAGGTCCCATTTTTTTTCCATACATACTAAGATGGCCAGTACCACATAGGCCAAAAACAAAAATCCATGGGCGTATCCAATATAGATATTGGGTTCCGGAATTTGGGCCATATATTTTAAGGGCATCCCAATACCGAATAGCAACAGATAGGAAATACCTTCGAGAATTGCGGTTAGACTAAAAATTTTCAGCATATCTTTTAAGATGGGGTTTGTATTGAACTATTGGATAAGGACCCGTTGGGGCAAATGCCCTCAACGGATCAAAATTATTAAGGGACTATGCCTTTAATTTAAATTTATATATGAATTACTTCCCCATAGGCATGTGCCACGGCTTCCATTACCGCTTCGCTCATGGTAGGGTGGGGGTGTACGGCCTTTAGTATCTCATGTCCTGTAGTTTCCAATTTACGGGCCACCACAGCTTCGGCTATCATATCGGTAACTCCTGCGCCTATCATGTGGCATCCCAGCCATTCGCCATATTTGGCATCGAAAATTACCTTTACAAAGCCGTCCTTATTACCGGAGGCACTGGCTTTTCCACTGGCCGAAAACGGGAATTTGCCCACTTTAATATCGTAACCCTTTTCAATGGCCTGCTTTTCTGTCAGTCCCACCGATGCTATTTCCGGAGAACAGTAGGTACAGCCGGGAATATTCCCGTAATCCAAGGGCTCTACATGCATGTCCGCAATTTTTTCGACACAAAGTATTCCTTCCGCCGAGGCCACATGTGCCAAGGCCTGTCCCGGTGTTACATCACCAATGGCGAAGTAACCCGGAATATTGGTCTGATAATAATCGTTCACCAAAATTTTATCCCTATCCGTTGCAATGCCCACATCTTCCAAACCAATATTTTCAATATTGGTCTTGATGCCCACAGCGGACAATACAATATCGGCCTCGAGGATTTCTTCCCCTTTACTGGTTTTTACCGTTGCCTTTACTCCGGGACCTGAAGTGTCCACCTTGGTTACCTCGGAGGAGGTCATAATCTTTATCCCGGTCTTTTTAAGGCTTCGTTCCAATTGTTTGGAAACTTCTTCGTCCTCTACCGGCACTACATTGGGCAAGAATTCCACTACGGTTACTTCCGTACCCATGGCATTGTAGAAATAGGCAAACTCTATGCCTATGGCCCCACTGCCCACAACAAGCATTTTCTTTGGTTGTTGGTCCAGGGACATGGCCTCGCGGTAGCCGATAATCTTTTCGCCATCCTGTGGCAAACTGGGCAGTTCCCTACTTCTTGCCCCTGTAGCAATAATAATATTATTGGCCGAATACTCGGTTTCTTTACCATCATCCGACTTAACACTGATCTTCTTGCCCGGTTTTAGGGTTCCATATCCTTGAATAACTTCAATCTTATTTTTTTTCATCAAAAATTGAACGCCCTTGCTCATGCCTTCCGCTACGTTCCTACTTCTCTTTACCACCGCATTAAAGTCCTTGTCCACCCCTTCGGCCTTGAGTCCGTAATCGGCCGCATGGAGCAAATATTCGAAAACCTGAGCGGATTTCAATAGTGCCTTGGTAGGGATACATCCCCAATTTAAACAAACGCCACCTAGATTTTCTTTTTCTATAATGGCAGTTTTAAATCCCAATTGGGAAGCCCTGATTGCGGCTACATAACCGCCGGGACCACTACCTAATACAATAATATCGAAATTGCCCATTTATTTTTTTTTTTGGTAAATAAATTATGAAGTCGCAAAGTTACAAAACCATACTGAATCCACACAGATGCGGTTTTAAATTAATTGGATTAACAAGGCAGGCCTATAAAATTTGGGAGTCCACCGTAGACAGTGGTAGTGGGCGGTTACTTTGCTTATAGCCTATGGCTTAAGTAAACAGTGGCAGTGGGCAGTTTTCTTTATTTTGCTTATGGCTTATAGCTTACTCCCAACTTGTCACGGACTTTTGTTAGGTTCCATAACCCATCTCGGTAGGCAGGGATGTATATTGAGTTCATTAGTCTTTGGCAACAAAATTTAAGGCGGCACCGTTTATGCAATGTCTCTTGCCAGTGGTTTGTCTGGGACCATCGTCAAAAACGTGTCCCAAATGGCCTCCACAGGTGGCACAATGCTCTTCGGTACGTAGCATCCCAAGTGATTTGTCAATATCAAAGGCTATATTCCCTTTTATCTCCCGGTCAAAACTGGGCCAACCCGTTCCGGAATCAAATTTATGCTCGCTTTTAAAAAGTTCGGTGCCGCATCCGGCACAGGTATACACCCCTTTTTGTTTGTTGTTCAGCAATTTGCTGGATCCCGGGTTTTCCGTACCTGCTTTTCTAAGGACATAAAACTGCATGTCCGTAAGCTGCTCTTTCCACTCTGCCTCGGTTTTGCTTACTTTGAACCGTTCTTTTTTTGGGGTATCCGTTTTGGATGTTTCTTTTTCCTGGGAACTGCCTTTGCATCCAATAAATAGGACACATAGTACAAGTATTATCTTTTTCATCTGTTTATATTTATTGTTTTTTAGCGGTCAGATGGAACACCCAAATAAACATCCCGCTGTGTGATTAAAACTTAATAATGGGTGTCTCATACGTTTAAATTTTTGTAATTATCTAAAAATTAAATTTGCTTATGCACATTTCATATGGCTTTTCATGTTTTATTGTCTAGTTAAAGGTTAAGACCCAGCTCCCGATGATTATCGGGATTAGTTTCTATAAACTTTAGTAGTCCACTGTTGGCATAAGGCAGTGGGCAGTGAAATCCGTTTTTTTGCCAACTGCTTACGGCCAACATATCATCCAGTCCTTGACTAGGAATTCCATTTCAAAACGTATGTAATTTCATTGCATAATAGTTTAGTGGTTTGGTCGAAAATATAGTAGTTTCCTTGCAGTATTTATGTGCGTCAAATTTATATCTGAGATTTCAACATACAAAAATAGCCCTTATTTTTATTGAAAATTAAGGGCTATGACCATTCTTGTATTAGGATTAATTCATCTTGAATCGTTGTACATCCTTCTCTTCAATGCCCATACTTCTCATTACGGCATTGATATTGGATTTGTCCAGTTTTGAACCTGCCAGCTTTTCTGCCGGTAAAATAGCTATTCTGAATATCTGATTTTGTGTATCGGCACTGGTAAGTGTTCCTAGATCAAAATCTCCATTCAAGAAAACTCTTACATCCAAAAAGGTATGGTCATAATTATATTGTAAAATTCCCTGATCCAATAAAACGGTCTGGGGCAACAACCTCCATACATCTATAGGGGGTTCGGAACCATTTGCAAGTTGCTCCCATAGAATATAGACCAATACAACATCGGTTTCGAACACCTCAACAGTTTGAGGAAATTCATAGGTTATACTATAATCACTTGGATTAAAGTCCCCCTCAATGTCGATAACGGTTCCCAGGATGTTGATCCCGTCTTCTCCATCCTTTCCATCCTGTCCATCAAAACCGTCATAGCCCGGAGGTCCTGCCGGTCCTTCACAGGAGATAATAAATAATGCCATAAATGCGCCGAGTACTAAGGTAACTTTCTTCATAATAATTATTTTAGTGTTTAATCAAAATCTATAAATGTTATTGTATTTTTATTGTAGTTTCAAAAAGCGTTCCATTTTTTATATCTATACTTGCAAAGTTAGGTTTTAAAGAAAACTTACTGTTCTTTATGGAAATTTAAGGAACAAAGTTGTCCGGACCTTGCACTAAATAACGTAATCATGACCAAAGT
Organism: Flavobacteriaceae bacterium; assembly: GCA_041392165.1. Lineage (GTDB taxonomy): Bacteria > Bacteroidota > Bacteroidia > Flavobacteriales > Flavobacteriaceae > Arenibacter. The sequence continues at coordinate 214,171 of JAWKMN010000001.1, read as the reverse complement.
AGTATCCCATAGTTTATTTACGGATTTTGATATCAATTTATTTAAGGCGGGCAAGCATTTCAAATTATACGAAAAATTGGGATCACACCTAATTGAAGTCGATGGGGTCAAAGGCACTTATTTTGCCGTTTGGGCACCTTCGGCACGTTCCGTTTCCGTAGTGGGCGATTTTAACAGTTGGAACGAAACAGACCATCAGCTTTATGTACGCTGGGACGGTAGTGGAATCTGGGAAGGATTTTTGCCCAATTTGGGAAAGGGTACTTTGTACAAATATATTATTCATTCTACAAATCACGGGGTGGTAACGGAAAAGGCCGATCCTTTTGCAAGGCGATGTGAGCATCCGCCCATGACGGCTTCCATAGTTTGGGAAGATAACCACCAATGGGGAGACGAAATCTGGATGAAATCCAGAAAGGAAAAAAATGCCCTGGATAAACCATTTGCTGTTTATGAAGTGCATTTGGGATCCTGGAAGCGAAAATCCGATAACGATTATTTGACCTATTCCGAATTGGCCGAAGATTTGGTGAATTATGTAAAGGAGATGAATTTTACCCATGTGGAGTTTATGCCCATTATGGAGTATCCGTACGACCCATCATGGGGGTACCAGTTAACCGGCTATTTTGCCCCGACTTCTAGATTTGGAAAGCCTGAAGGATTTAAACTGTTGGTGGATGCATTGCACCAGAATGGAATTGGGGTTATTCTGGATTGGGTGCCTTCGCATTTTCCCGAAGATGCCCACGGTCTGGGATTTTTTGACGGATCGCACCTATACGAGCATCCGGATAGTAGAAGGGGCTATCACCCGGATTGGAAAAGTTTGATATTCAATTACGGTAGAAACGAGGTTAGGGCATTTTTGATCAGCAATGCCATGTTTTGGCTGGATCAATTCCATGCCGATGCACTTCGTGTAGATGCCGTAGCCTCCATGCTGTATTTGGATTACTCCAGGGATGAAGGCCAGTGGGAGCCCAATATGTACGGTAATAATGAGAATTTGGAGGCCATTTCATTTATAAGGGAACTTAATGAATCCGTTTATTCCCATTTTGAAGGGATACAGATGATTGCGGAAGAATCCACTTCTTTTTCCATGGTATCCAAACCAGTGAGTATGGGAGGCCTTGGCTTTGGAATGAAATGGATGATGGGATGGATGCACGATACCTTGGAATATTTTAAAAAAGAACCCATTTACAGAAAGTACCATCAAAACGATCTTACCTTTAGCGCCACCTATGCCTTTACAGAGAACTTTATGCTTCCCTTTTCCCATGACGAAGTGGTATATGGCAAACAATCCCTATTATATAGGATGCCCGGTGACGAATGGCAACGCTTTGCCAACCTGAGATTGCTTTATGGATATATGTATACCCATCCGGGAACCAATTTAATATTTATGGGCGGGGAGTTTGGACAATCTTCCGAATGGAATTTTCAAAAAAGTCTGGATTGGCACCTTTTACAATATGATTTCCATAGTGGAATTCAACATTTGGTGAAGGATTTGAACCAATTATACAGGGAGTGCCCTGCCCTGTACGAAAAACAATTTAGCCCGGAAGGCTTTCAATGGATTGACTATGGAGACCATCAAAACTCTGTCCTTACCTATATCCGTAAAGGAACGGACCCCAAGGAAAATATCTATATCGCCTGCAATTTCACTCCTGTTCCAAGAGAAAAATATAGGATGGGAATTTCCAGGACAGGACAAATGAAGGAGATATTCAATAGTGATGATACGAAATATGGAGGTACGGGAATGAAAAACGGCACTCTAAAAATAAGTAAGATCTCCTGGCATGGGTATGATAAATCTGTAGAAATCACTATTCCTCCCCTGGGAGTGGTAATTTTTAAGTGATTTTAGGTATTCCGATGTTGCCCATTACTATTGCCATGCATATCATTTCTTTAATTCAGATGAATGTGCTTTTTTTGTATTCGTAAAATTAATCCACCCATGATCACTAATACCGAACTTGAATACAAAGGCAATTTATACCCCAATACCATTGTTGAATTTCGCAGGGATACGGATAAATTGTATTTTACCACTTCAAACGGAGTCATTCTGGAAATGACCATATTACGGGACAGTATATTAAGGTTTAGATACGCCACTGAAAATATTTTTGAACCCGATTTTTCATATGCTATCAGCGAAAATGTTAGTGTTGGCTTTAACCACCTTAAGGTAGAGGAGACCACGAACGAGTATTTGGTATTTACGGCCAAACTAAAAGTGCTTGTCGATAAAAAAACCCTGAGGACCCAGATTTCGGATCTTGAGGGCAATATCATTAATGAGGACGAACTGGGCTTTCATTGGGAAGAGAATTATGAGTTTGGAGGCAATTCCGTAAAAATGAGCAAGATTACCCAAAATGCAGAAAGCTTTTATGGTTTGGGAGATAAGGCAACACATTCCAACCTGAAAGGAAAGCGTGTAAGTAATTGGGTCACGGATCAATATGCCTATGGAAAGGACCAGGACCCCTTATACAAGGCAATTCCTTTTTTTATAGGCTTGCACAACAATAAATCCTACGGAATTTTCTTTGACAATACCTTTAAGACAAATTTCGATTTTGCCCATGAGCGTAGAAATGTTACCAGCTTTTGGGCAGATGGGGGGGAGATGAACTATTATTTTATCTATGGTCCCCAGATGGGCCAAGTGGTGAAGGCCTACACCAATTTAACGGGGACACCGGAGTTGCCGCCCATGTGGGCTATGGGCTATCATCAATCCAAATGGAGCTATTACCCGGAAAGTAACGTAAGGGCAATTGCCAAGGATTTTAGAAAAATGAGGATTCCCTGCGATGCCATTTATTTGGACATAGATTATATGGACGGTTTTAGGTGTTTTACCTGGGACAGATCGCGTTTTCCAAATCCGAAAAAAATGATTTCCGATCTGGAAGAAAAAGGTTTCAAAACGGTTGTAATGATCGATCCGGGCATTAAAATAGATAAGGATTATTGGGTATACCAAGAAGCCATTGAGAATGATTATTTCTGTAAACGGGCCGATGGGGCGTTTATGAAAGGTAAGGTGTGGCCAGGGGAATGTAATTTCCCCGATTTTACCAATCCCAAGGTAAGGGAATGGTGGGCGGAACTTTACAAGGAAATGATGTCTGAAATTGGAGTTCATGCCGTATGGAACGATATGAACGAACCCGCGGTGATGGAAGTGCCCACCAAGACGGCACCATTGGATACGCGCCATGATTATGACGGCCACCCGTGCTCGCACAGAAAGGCCCACAATGTATATGGCATGCAGATGGTTCGTGCCACCTATGAGGGCCTTAAAAAATATGTATACCCCAAAAGGCCTTTTGTAATTACAAGGGCGGCATTTGCCGGAACCCAAAGGTTTTCCTCTACATGGACAGGTGATAACGTAGCCACGTGGGAACATCTATGGATTGCGAACGTACAGGCGCAGCGCATGTGCATGAGCGGATATTCCTTTGTAGGTTCGGATATTGGTGGTTTTGCGGAACAGCCCAATGGCGAACTGTTTGCCAGATGGATTCAATTGGGGGTATTTCATCCTTTTTGCAGGGTACATTCCAGTGGGGATCACGGCGATCAGGAGCCATGGTCCTTTGATGATGAGGTAACCAACATTGTGCGCAAATTTATTGAATTGCGCTATCAACTTTTACCGTATTTGTACACTATGTTCTACCGATATTCCAAAGAAGGGGTGCCCATGTTGAAACCATTGGTGCATTTTGACCAAGAGGACCATCAGACGCATTTTAGGACGGATGAATTTATTTTTGGGGAGCAAATATTGATATGCCCGGTGCATGAACCCAATGCCCAAGGTAGGAGAATGTACCTGCCCAGAGGCATCTGGTACAATTACTGGACCAATGAGCCTGTGACTGGCGGCATGGAGAAATGGGTAGTGGCCGGCTTGGATAAGATACCCATCTTTATAAAGGAAGGTGCCATGATTCCAAAATATCCCGTTCAACAATATGTGGGGGAACTGGAAATTAAGGAAATGGTGTTGGATGTGTACTATAAAAATGGTATTGAAACCTCAACGGTCTATGAGGATGGCCAGGATGGCTATGATTATAAAAAAGGCAGGTATAGCCTTAGAAACTTTAACTTAAAGGGAAAGGCAAATGAATTGCTTATACAACAATTTAAAGATGGTAGTTTTATTACCTCCTATGAAACCTTAAAAATGAATCTTCATGGGTTGCCCTTTAAAATTTCGAAAATACAAATAGATAATGAGTTTGTAGATCTTAAGGACGTTAAATTGAATGGAAACAACAACATACATGTCCGAAAGGATTTTACATTATTGCACATTATTGGTGAGTGATTTTTTTGTAATTTTCGGGAGAATAAATAGGAAACCTTAAAAAGAAACGAGCATTAAGAAATTTTAAAAATACATTACATCCCCATTCTTATTGGTAGGGGATGTTTAAAATTTAAGCGTATATAATATCCATTAGCAAAATTTTCACCCTCCCCGATGATTATCGGGACGAAAATGGTTACTTGGATATTACACCCGCCTGACTGAAGAAGTCGGGCAGGTCTGACTGATAAAACAATAAATACAAACAGATGAAAAAAATAGTTTTAATTATAATGGTTTTTTTGGGCGCAGCTGCCTGCAAGACAAATCCTTTTACTGGGCAAAAGGTGCTTAACTTTTACCCCAATAGTCAGATCTTCCCAACGGCATTTGCCCAATATGACCAATTTCTTGAAGAAAATAAGGTTATTACAGGAACGGCAGATGCCAAATTGATTGCAAAAACTGGTCAACGTATTGCAGCGGCGGCAGAACGTTGGCTTACTGCCAACGGTTATCCCGGCTACCTTAAGGATTACAAATGGGAATATAATCTGGTGAACGACCCCACCGTAAATGCTTGGTGCATGCCCGGAGGCAAGATTGTTTTCTATACGGGCATCCTTCCCATATGTAAAGGGAGACCGGTATAGCGGTGGTCATGGGCCATGAGGTGGCACATGCCTTGGCCGACCATGGTGCCCAACGCATGAGCGCCGGCACCTTGCAGCAATTGGGGGCCGTGGCCGGTAACGTAGTAATACAGGATGAGCAAAAAAGAAACATGTTCAACCAGGCCTACGGCATTGGATCACAGGTCGGGGTAATGCTTCCCTTTAGCCGTAGCCATGAAACGGAAGCCGATAGGATCGGTCTACAGATTATGGCCATTGCAGGCTATAATCCAAATGAAGCCGCAGAACTTTGGAAAAGAATGCAGGCCAATAGTGGGGGCAATGCACCAGCAGAATTTTTAAGCACCCATCCCTCCAATGAAACCCGTATTGCCAACCTTACGGAGTGGGCACCATTAGCCAGACAGGAAGCGGCCAAATTTGGTGTTACCTCTTTTCAATAATGGTAAGTAATTTTAAATTTTTATAACCGAAATTTTAATTGGGAAGCTGTTCTAAAAAAGGACAGCTTCTTTTTATTTTATTCATGGCTAGAGCATTTCCAATTAAGGGCAGTAGAAAATTATTGAACGCTTGGGCATTTTATGATTGGGCAAATTCTGTGTATAGCCTTGTAATTTCGTCCGCTATTTTTCCAATTTTTTATGGGGCCCTGTTTCGGGTGGCCGGAATAGGGAAGGTGGAAGTCTTTGGTGGAGAAATTGCCAGGGCGCCACTCATAAGCTATGTTACCTCTGCAGCGTTTCTGTTTATAGCCCTAATAACGCCTATTTTATCCGGTATTGCAGACTATTTGGGCAACAAAAGGCTCTTTATGAAATTGTTTTGCTATCTGGGCGCCCTGTCCTGTATAGGGCTATATTGGTTTTCTCTGGAGCATATATATTTTAGTCTAATATGTTACTTCATGGGGTTGGTGGGATTTTGGATAAGTTTTGCCTTTAGCAACTCTTACCTGCCGGATATTGCCTATCCGGGACAACAGGACCATATTAGTGCAAAAGGCTTTTCCCTGGGCTATATAGGAAGCGTTATTTTGCTGTTGTTCAATTTGGCAATGGTCATGAAACCCAATCTCTTTGGGATAGAAACCAATGCTGACGGGATTGCGGAAATTAAAGCCATGAGATATTCTTTTCTTGCGGTAGGCCTTTGGTGGATAGGGTTTTCCCAGTATAGTTTTTATTTTCTTCCTAAAGGGTTTAAAAGGGAGGGTACCAGGAAACATGTACTCCTTAATGGTTTTAGGGAATTGAAAAATGTATGGCTCCAAATGGGTGGGCAAATAAAATTGAAACGATATTTGGTCGCCTTTTTTATTTATAGCATGGCCGTACAGACAGTAATGTTGATTGCAACTTATTTTGGGGAAGAGGAGATTCAATGGGCTTCCGATTCGGAACGGACAACAGGTTTGATTGTGAGTATCCTGCTTATTCAGCTTGTAGCCATCGTGGGAGCGACACTTACGGCAAAGGCATCCAAAACCTTCGGCAATATAAGGACACTTATAGTGGTGAATATTTTCTGGGTGTTGATCTGCATTTATGCCTATTTTTTAATAACCCCCATCGATTTTTATGTAGCCGCAGGATGTGTTGGGATAGTTATGGGTGGTATCCAGGCGCTTTCCAGATCCACCTATTCCAAATTTATTCCGGAGACCGTGGATACGGCATCGTTTTTTAGTTTTTATGACGTAGCGGAAAAGATCGGAATTGTTATAGGCACCTTTTTATATGGTTTTGCGGCCCACTATTTTGGAAGTATGCGCTATGCCATAATTTTGCCCGGACTGTTTTTTACTGCTGGCGCATTTCTTCTGACCAGGGTAAATAGAATAGGTAAAAACTAATGCCTTAGATTTATTTCTAAGGGTAACGTTGCCCAACACAAGATATCCCACCTGTTCAACAATCTACAATAAATTTATCCGCTTTGGATACATATCCATTCAGATCAATTCGGTTTTGATCGCAAAAATTTTGTTCGTAAAATTATTTTGTTATATTTATAGGACAAAAGGGATTAATAAGGCTTAGATATGAAATCGAAATTAATAGTGACCACACTTACCGATCAAGTAGAGGCAAGCATCATAGACTATATAAAAGAGAATAGACTTGTCCCGGGAGATCCCCTGCCCAATGAAAAGGAATTTGTTGAAATGTTCAGTGTTGGGCGTAATGTGGTGAGGGAGGCACTGAGCCGCTTAAGAATGTTAGGGATACTGGAATCCCGCACAAAAAGAGGGATAATCGTTAAGGAACCTCCATTGTTAAACGGATTTAAGAAGGTTATGGATCCCCAATTACTGAGTATTCCCACCATAAAGGAATTAATGGGTATGAGGATCGCCATGGAAGTGGGGATAGCAGAATTTGTATTTACCAATGTTACCGAAAAAGATATTGAAGAATTGGAACAGATCATTTCAAGACAACAGGCCATTGGTATAAACAACCTATCCATTGAAGATGAAATGCAATTTCACAAGAAGATCTACGAAGTAGCCGGCAATAACTTTATACAACATTTCTATGAATTGATGCAACCCGTATTTTTATTCGCCAAACATAATTATGAAAGCTATTTTGAGCCCATCAACAAAAAGTTACAAGACAGCGGCGAGCTTGTGACCCATACGGATTTATTACAAGCCATTAAGGATAACGATAAAAGTTTATATCAGGAAAAAATCAGAAGACACCTAAGACCATATTGGGAGTTCTTACATAATTATAATAATAGAAAATGACAATAAGCAAAACAAAGGGATTGATTGCCGCACCATTTACCGGTATGGAATCGGACGGTAGGATTAACGTAAAGAATGTGTCTTCCTATGCGGACCATTTAAAAAAAATGGGGGTAAAGGGCGTTTTTGTTGCAGGGACCACAGGAGAAGGAATGTTGATGACAGACTCTGAAAGGTTGGAGGTAATAGAGGCATGGGCTTCCCAAAAAACCGATGATTTTAAGATTATTGCCCATGCAGGGAGTACCAGTATTTCAAGCGCTGCATTATTGGCATCGGAATCCGCGAGATTGGGGGCCGAAGCCATAGCTATAATGGGGCCTCCATTTTTACCCCCAAAAAATGTGTCCGACTTGGTAAAATTTAGTAAGGACGTGGCATTATCGGCTCCTGAATTGCCCTTTTATTATTACCATATTCCGGCACTGTCCGGCATCAACTTTCCTATGTCTCAATATCTTGGGGAAGCAAAGGGAATAATTCCAAATCTTGCCGGTATCAAATTCACCGATAACAATTTTATGGAAATGTCCAAGTGCATTATTATGGACGATAGAAAATGGGATATCCTTCACGGATATGATGAATTGCTGTTGGCAGGGTTATCGTTCGGTGCCATCGGAGCAGTAGGGAGTACCTATAACTTTATGGCGCCTTTATATTATGGGATCATGGAGGATTTTAAAAATGGCCATATGGAAAAAGCCAGGGAAAAGCAGCAAAAATCCATTGATCTGATCAATATTCTTATCAAATATAAGGGTGCCCTGGTATCGGGCAAGGCCTTAATGGGTTTGATAGGCATAGATTGCGGACCTTGCAGAAAACCGCTACAATCCCTTTCCAATAGCGAAACAAAGGCATTTGAAAGTGAACTAAAGGATTGCGGCTTTTTTGAGATGGTCGATTCTTTTTAAAAAATTCGAATATACATTGACCGATTAGACTAAAAAGCCCCGCGTGGCAGCGCAGGGCAAATAGTAATCATTGTAGAAAAAGGCACTACCTAAGGTGTTACCACGAATTTAGATGAAAATTACGCTATAAACATACCTGCTAATGCCATAAATAAATAATCCTAACTGAACAATGATATTGATGAAACAAAAAGATACGCCTTCGGTATTGAAAATGATGCTACTGTTGCTACTTGTAATCCCATGCGGATGCAAGGACAAAGTGGAGATCAGCGAAAGACTTATGACCAAAACCTTTAACTACCCCGTACTTAAAGGTAAAACAGACAATCCCGTTTTAAGGATACAATTGAATAATGGGAAGGAAGGGGAAATAGTGAATGCCATTCAAGTATCCACTGAAAATACAAAACTGGAAAGCCTTAAGAATATTCGGGTCTACTATACGGAGAACGATTCCGTGTTCAATAACAAGAGGTTGTTCGGCCTAGCTGAAAAATCAAAAAACACCTCGCTGATCAACGGAAACCAAAGCTTAAAACCAGGAACCAACTATTTCTGGATCTCCTATGAACTGGCAGATAATGTTGACCTGACCAGCAAAGTACACGCAAGCGTTGATTATATTACCCTCGGGGAGCAAAAACTTGGAGAATCCTATAGTACGGAAACTAAAGCATTACGTCTTGGGGTAGCGGTAAGGCAACACCAGGAGGATAATGTACATACCTACCGTATCCCTGGTTTGACCACTACCAAAGAGGGTACCTTATTGGCGGTATATGATGTACGTAGGGAATCGGGAAGGGATCTACAGGGACATATGGATATTGGACTAAGCAGATCCACAGATGGAGGTAATTCTTGGGAACCAATGCGAATAGTATTGGACATGGGAGAATGGGGCGGATTACCGGAAAAATTCAATGGGGTTAGTGATGCCAACATTCTAGTGGACGAACAAACGGGCACCATATTCGTTGCAGGATTATGGATGCACGGTGTTATCAACACGGAAGGCGTTTGGCAGGAAAACCTCAACAAAGAAAGCAAGGAATGGAACCATCAGTGGAGGACCAAGGGTTCCCAACCGGGTTTTGGCGTTCAACAGAGCAGTCAATTTCTAATTACCAAAAGTACCGATGATGGCAAAACATGGAGTGAGCCCATCAATTTGACCAAAATGTGCAAAGACCCCAAATGGTGGCTATGGGCACCTGCGCCAGGACATGGAATAACCCTAAAAGACGGAACATTGGTGATCCCGACCCAAGGTAGGGATGAAAACGGATTGCCGTTTTCAAATATAACCTATAGCAAAGATGGAGGGGAAACATGGACAACAAGTAATCCCGCATCCCATGATACCACCGAATGCATGGCCGTTGAACTCACCGATGGGGCCATTATGCTGAATATTAGGGACAATCGCAATGGAGAAAACAAATCGGAAACCAATGGCCGGGCCATTATGGTCACAAATGATCTGGGGGATACCTGGACAGAACATCCCACTTCCCATGGCGCACTTATTGAACCCAGGTGTATGGCCAGTATCCATCGGCATGATTATACGGATAACGCAGGAGCTTCAAAGAGTATTTTGCTGTTTTCCAACCCTAATTCCAAATACAAGAGAATCAAACAGACCATCAAAGTCAGTTTGGACGATGGTAAATCATGGCCCAAGGAATATTGGATGGAGCTGGACGATGGGCGGGGAGCCGGATATTCCTGCATCACCTCAATTGATAATGACCATATCGGAATTCTTTATGAAGGGAGCCAGGCCCATATGACCTTTCAAAAGATCAACATCAATGAATTAATGAAAAGACATGAATAAAAAAGTCTTTTGGGACAATAATAAACACAATATGCTTTCGAGTACATTATTAACTGTTGTACTCTGTTTAGTCTGTTTAAAGATTAATTCGCAGGATGTATATTTAGAGTACGACCATCTTCCAGATCTGCCCCCAAGCATAGGGCAAAATGTCCAACCAGGTCTTGCAGGTCCATATACAGGAATAGATGACAATGTATTGATAGTGGCGGGAGGGGCCAATTTTCCGGATAAATTGCCATGGGAAGGTGGGATAAAAATCTATCATGACGCAATTTTTATACTTAAGGAAAAAACCGACGGCACCTTTCAATGGGAAACAACTACGGCCCAATTACCTTTTGCCGCCGGGTACGGGGAGCAATATCTACAGATAATGGGCTCCTATGCTTTGGCGGGAACACAGCGGACAAAAATATATCGGATAGCTGGTTTATAGACTATATTCCGGAAACAGGGGACATAAAAATAAACAAAGGACCTGAATTACCAATACCTCTGACCAATTTTGCCTTTGCCAAAGTTGATAATACCGTTTATGTTGCCGGTGGAATTTCCGAATTTGGAGGTCCGTCCACCAACATTTTTTATAAATTGTCCCTTGTAGGTGGGGATCCAAGGGACTGGAAATGGGAATTACTGCCTTCTTGGGAAGGAGGGCCAAGGGCCTTTTCAGTAGGCGTGGGCCAAAGTAACGGTCTGGAGAATTGTTTTTATCTTTTCTCAGGGAGAGAAATTACCGCAATAGGGGAATGGAATCTGTTATTCGATGCCCATGTTTTTAACCCGATGACCCAAAAATGGCAGGTCATCTCAAATGGAAAGGAGCAGGAATTTAAGGTCATGGCCGGCACGGGCTTTCCACTTGGTGCCAGTTCCATCATATTTGCTTCCGGATCTGATGGTGACCTGGCCCTGAAAGAAATCAGCATCAAAAAAAGAATAGCACAATTGGAAAGCCAATTGTTGAATGGGAATGATGTGGGTGAAATATTGAATTTGGCCAAAATGGAACTGATCGCCCACTTGAACAACCACCCGGGGTTTGGAAATGAAATATACGGGTTCAATACCATTTCAAAGGAATTTTACAGAGTAGGGGAGATACCTGGCAATGGTCAGGTAACAACCACGGCTGTACGCTGGGGGGAAAATATTGTAGTGCCAACGGGAGAGATCAGGCCTGGGGTAAGAACGCCTGGAGTAATGAAAATTAAAGTAAATAAGGATGCCAAACACCTAGGAACAATGGATTTGTTGGTCATTGGCCTTTATTTTCTTATCCTGTCCTGGATGGGATATTTTTTTTCCAAACGTCAAAAAAACACTGAGGATTATTTTAAGGGTGGTGGCCGTATCCCTTGGTGGGCAGCGGGATTGAGTATTTTTGGGACCGCTTTGAGTGCCATAACCTTTATGGCCGTACCGGCCAAAACCTTTGCCACGGATTGGTCGTATTTTATGCTCAATATGACCATCTTTTTGGTGGCACCGGTAATTGTGTTCTGGTTTATACCTTTTTTCAGAAAGTTGGATGTTACCACAGCCTACGAATTTTTGGAATCCCGATTCAACCTTACCATTAGGCTTCTGGGCAGTCTGTCATTTATATTGTTCCAGATCGGTCGTATGGGGGTAGTAATGTTCCTGCCTTCCATAGCATTGAACGTAGTTACCGGAATAGACATTTTTATCTGTATCTCCTTAATGGGAGTGGTCAGTATGATCTATACTATTTATGGCGGAATAGAGGCGGTGATCTGGACCGATGTTGTTCAGGTCATAGTACTATTGGGAGGTGCCATCCTGTCCTTATACTTAATGATATCTTCCATTGAAGGAGGGATTTCCGGTATCTATGAAACTGCCAGGGCAAATGATAAATTCAATATAATAGATCTGGATCTGTCCTTGGAGCAATCTACAGTTTGGGTGATGGTATTAGGAGGAATCTTTGCCAATATCACCACCTATGGCTCGGATCAGACCATGGTACAGCGTTACTTAACGACCAAAACGCAAAGGGAAGCCCAAAAGAGTGTTTGGACCAATGCCGTACTGACCATACCGGCCACTCTGATATTCTTTTTTGTGGGCACCACCTTATTTGTATTTTATAAGAATTATCCATTGCAACTCAATCCCACTTTTGAAAATAATGATGCCATTTTTCCATGGTATGTAGTTTCGCAGTTGCCTACAGGTGTTTCAGGATTATTGATAGCGGCCATATTTGCGGCGGCCATGAGCAGTTTGAGCAGCAGTATGAATTCGGCAGCGACATCATATGCTACCGATATTCATTTTCGCTTTGGATGGAATAGGGATACCAATGAATTGAAATTGGCCAGAATGGCAACCTTGACCATCGGAATAATCGGGACACTTTTTGCGATCATGATGGCAACCATGGATGTAAAATCCCTTTGGGACGAATTTCAAAAGGTACTGGGCCTGGTGATAGGAAGCTTGGGAGGTGTTTTTTTACTCGGAATATTTACAAAAAAAGCCAATTCCAAGGGCGTTCTGATCGGCATAGCAGTGAGCATCCCTATACAGGTTATAGTAGGAATTACAGCACCTGTTCATTTATTATTATTCTCCGCTACAGGGGTAGTTTCCTGTTTTTTGGTGGGATACGTCGCCAGTTTATTATTCGAAAAAAAAATGCCCCATAGTTAGCTGTGCATCCTTAATTGGTGTGCACATAACAATTTAAAATATAAACCGATTCTCTTAAAGGCCAAAGAAATCAGGGACCAAGGCCTTAATCCAACAATGGTCGTATATAAAATCCTTTTTTCCGTATGATGTCGATAACTTCTTTTTCCTTTAATCCCGTCGTAGCCTCGATTCTAAGTATATTGTCTATATCCTCAAGGTCTACGGACCATTTAATAATATCGGAGTGATGGTTCAATATTGGTTTAATGGATTTCAGTTTTCTCTTTGATTTTATATCTGTCTGAAATATTAGTAATTCCATATTAATAGATTGTGTTATTCCAAATCTGATTTTTTACTGTTATCCTGCATAGGATCGGTTTGTCTTCTTAAATAGTCCTTGAAGTGTTCATCCCCTTCTTCCTTCCAAAATTTATCATAGTGCTTCCATTTTGAAAAATCGGTTCTGTATTCATTTTTACAGGTCTTATTGGAATGTTTCGACGATTTTTTCTTTCCGCCACCACTACTACCGCACCCGCCAAGAAGTATCTTCAAAAGAATGAAGAGTCCAACTGCCTGCCAATAAGTAATAGGGGGTACACCAAATATATCCGGCATTAACCAGTTCCATAACCACATTAAAACAAAACCGAATAAAATGGCCAATCCGACTATGGCAATTGTCCCAAAAATTATCATACCAATAATTTTAATGGGCGATTTTTTTCTGAATTTATGGGTGAAAAAATTTGTCATGATTTAATGATATTAAGTTTATATATTTATTTTCTGTTCAATTTTAGTGTACAATATACCAAGTGCCCTATGCCTTCTAGACATCAATGTACCAATGGAAATACTGGTTTCATTCGAAATTTCCTTGTAAGTAAACCCATCAAAGTCGATCGCAATGATAATGTCCCTGTACACGGGCTTTAACTCATCTATACATTCTTTTAATAACAAAACTGTTTCTTCGGAGGAGTAGCTATTGGCCGATTGATGTAGCACATCTACCAAATCCAACAGATCATTATCAATAGTAACGGAAGGGCCATTTTTCCTGTTGCGCATTACATCAATAATTCTGTTCCTAATGGAGGTATAGACAAATCCGGCAACATTATTTATAGGTGCGTACCTATCCGCCCCTGAAAATAATTTTAAAGCAACATCCTGGATAATATCCTCAGCGTCACGATTGGCAGTGTCACTTATTTTGGTGCCCACATACCGCTTGAGAGCGTCATATTCCCGTCCAAAAAAATCCTTTAGCTTTTTGCTGTTCTCCGATTCCAAATTTGGTTACGCCCTATTAAAAGGGCTTTTATTTTATAAGACGAATAAACTTTAATTTATTGCATTATTGGTCTTTATTTTTTTTAAAAAAGTAGAATTCAATGTGGGGCAGCTATCTTAATGACCCTAAAACCCTGCCCATCCCCCTAAGTTCATCTTTTCCGATCAATGTAAAAGTTCCTTTTGGATATGCATCAAAATGGGTATAAAATCCATAATAGGAATGGATTTCCCTTTTACAAAGGGTATCGCCCTCAAGGATCAGTCGGTTTTTCATTTTCAAAGTCCAAAGTCAAATTCCAATAAAACTTTACTTCATATAGTAATCCAAAAAAATATAAAGAAAATTGAATAATAGATAGGGCTGTTGTGTGGTAATAATTTAATCAATGTAATGGAAAAAAGTTTTTTAGACCATAAATATCCAAATACTCGGAACCTTTGGGAATTATTTGAATTATTAAATAAAAAATCTTCTTTTCTTTTAAAAAGAAAAAAAGGTTTCTATATTTGCAGCCGCTAAGGAGAAATGGCAGAGTGGTCGAATGCGGCAGTCTTGAAAACTGTTGAGGGTCACACCTCCGGGGGTTCGAATCCCTCTTTCTCCGCCAGGAATTTACAAAATTCCACCAAAAGCCTGTAAACACTATGTTTACGGGCTTTTTTAATTTTAAATAGTATCAAACAAGGGAATTCAAGGGATCAAGTATTATTTCTGGGTATTTGGATATTTATGCATATGACGGAATTAATTCAAAGTGTTACCTTTCCTTATATTAGACTTCCCGAACGTATTAATGTAGATAACGCAAGTGAATTTGCTAGTAAGGCCTTGGATAAATAGGCTTATGAGCACAAGGTGAAATTGGATTTCTCAAGGCTAGGAAAACCCGCGGATAATCCGTTTATCGAGAGCTTCAACGGTTCGTTCAGGGATGAATGCCTAAACGCCAATTAGTTCTTTTCTTTGGGAGATACGCAGGAAAAGTTCGATATTTGGAGAAAGGGCTATAACGGCCTTAGACCGTGCAGCTCCTTGGGGGATATGTCCCCATCGAGAATATCCAAATGAATGAGAATAGCCCGGATTCTCTAGTTATGATCGGTACCTAAATATGGGAGGAGGTCAGTAGGGCAGAACCCAGGTTATTAGGTTAATTAACTACTATAATGCTATTTTTAACAACTCAAGTAAACTACCTCGGGGCAAGCCCACAAGGCATTGAAAGGAAATACAAGTTTGATTTCGACGCAAGCGTCGGAGCATTTAAATCTCGATTATCGAGTAAAATATAGAAACTATGAATAATAAAGTAATCAATTTTGCAATTTGCTTATTTTTCACTTATCTAAATTCTGCCCAAAACCCAATAGAATTGGGAAGCAAAAGGGAGATTTTTGTTGATACTTTTTTAATTGAACAACTTGATGGACTGGGCATTGTAAAGCATACCCCAATAGATGAAGGCCCAGTACTGACCTTTGATAATCCTTGGGAAGGAAATTTTAGCGGCTATACCACCATTATTAAAGACGGAGATACATTCAGGGCCTATTACAGAGGTATTAGAGTGGCCGGGAAAGATGGAAATGACGCGGAGGTTACCTGTTATGCAGAATCAAAAGATGGTATTAACTGGGTAAAACCCAATTTAAGACTTTTTGAAATAGATGGGACTTTAGATAATAATGTGATTTTGGCAAATTCTGCGCCGCTTTCACACAATTTTAGTCCATTTCTTGATTCCAACCCTGATACAAAATCAAGTCAGAGATACAAAGCTCTGGCAGGTGTTCGAGAAAGTGGGTTAATAGCTTTTGTCTCACCGGATGGAATAAACTGGAAAAAACTTCAGAAAAAAGCTGTTTTTACCGATGGCATTTTAGATTCACAAAATGTTGTCTTCTGGTCAGAGACGGAAAAGAAATATGTATGTTATTTCAGAAGTTGGACAGGTGTAGGCTATAATGGAATAAGGAGTGTTAGCCGTACTACCTCATTGGACTTTATTAACTGGACGGCACCTGAACAAATGACCTTTGGCAACACTCGTCTCGAACATCTGTATACCAATCAGACCAGTCCTTATTACCGTGCACAGCATATCTACGTGGCCATCGGCGGCAGGTTTATGCCAGACAAACAGGTGTTGACCGATAAACAGGCCGAAGAATTTAATGTTGATCCGAAGTACTTCAAAGATTGCTCAGATGCGTTTTTTATGACATCAAGAGGTGGAAGTGAATATACCCGGACATTCATGGAGGCATTTATTCGTCCCGGAATTGGTCTGGACAATTGGGTTTCAAGATCAAATTACCCTGCGCTTAATGTGGTACAGACCAGTCCTGAAGAAATGTCCCTATATGTTAATCAAAACTATGCCCAGCCTACCGCAAATTTAAATCGTTACTCACTTAGAATCGATGGTTTTACATCTATCTCAGCGCTCTACAGTGGTGGCTATTTAACGACCAAATTATTTACTTTTACCGGATCCAGGCTTGAGATCAACTATTCTACTTCCGCTGCAGGCGAAATAAAGTTTGAGTTGCAGGATGAAAATGGAACCCCTATTCCAGGCTTTACCATGGAGGAAGCACGCCCGGTAATAGGAAATGAAATCTCGAGAACTGTATTATGGAATGGAGAATTGGATAAATTAACTTCAAAACCCGTACGGCTACGTATCTATATGAAAGATGCCGATCTATATTCGATAAAGTTTATAAGGTAAACTACCTCGGGGCAAGCCCACGAAGCATTGAAAGGAAATTCAAGTTTGATTTCGACGCAAGCGTCGGAGCATTTAAATCTCGACTAACTAGTAAATAATTGTTCATTCGCTATACGAGATTAAAAAGTTTAACCCATAGTTTAATATCGTATTGTGAATATATTTGACAATTAAGAGTTCCATCTCAATGGAATGTTTTTTTTTTGGATTTACATACCACAGCCTAATTTGATAATGTAATTTTGAGTATAATAATTGAAACTTATACCAAATAAACACTATGGATTTCAAATCCATTTTTTTCGTCCACTGAAAGGCCCATAATTACCTTGAAAAGAGACTTTTGGGACAGTTCCCCTTCTCCACAAGGAACTTATAAAATTCCACCAAAATTCCATAAATACTATGTTTACGGGCTTTTTTAATTTTATTTGATATCCATTGAAACGGATCAGGTACAAATTCCTGTTTCGGGTGTTGGTTAAAAGAAGTCCCGATGCACGACATTGGATTAATTTGTCCTGCACCTCGGTTCCTTAGCGTAGCGGCATATAAAGTAACTTACCTTTGTGAAGCCTCGATACTTTTTGGACAGAACAACAAGTTGGATTGGAAAATAGGATTAACTTTAGACTCTAAAGAAACTCTTGGAAGGTTAGTTGGCCTATGGCCATAATCTGTGGACCAAGGGAACAGTATTCTGAAAATTGTACTGCTTACAGTGTCATTTTCATATCTTTTAAACTAAGGTTTTTTTAATTAAAAAAGAGTATATTTTGGATATTATCAAGAAATTGGAATGGCGCTATGCAGTAAAGAAGTTCAACGCCGATAAGATGTTAACGGAGGAAAAACTGGAAAAATTAAAGCAGGCCTTTAATTTAACGGCCACTTCCTACGGATTGCAACCCATCAAATTATTGATAGTTGAAAACAAGGAGTTACAAGAGAAACTGGTAAAATTTTCCTACGGACAAAAACAAGTGGCACAGGCATCCCACGTTTTTGTTATTTGTATTGAAAAACAAATTGACAAAAAATTTATCCATGACTACTTTGAAAGGGTACAGCAAATAAGAAGTACGTCCAATGAAATTCTTGATCCGTTCAAGGGTGCCTTGATCGAAAGCTTTTCCAAAAAAGAAATGGAGGAAGTCAGGGTCTGGGCCACCAATCAGGCCTATCTGGCATTGGGTACCTTGCTTACCGTTTGTGCCATGGAAGAAATTGATGCCTGTCCTATGGAGGGCTTTCAATCCAACTCTTACGATGAACTGTTGGGGCTGGACAAACTAAAACTGACTTCAGTTTTGGTCCTTCCCGTTGGCTACAGGGCAACGGACGATATGTTCGCAACCCTAAAAAAAGTACGTAGGGACCTGGATGAAAGCATCATTCACATACCATAGTCGCACTATAAAATCAAATAAAAATCATAAATAAATATTTAAAGTATGCCAGGATTTGAACTTTTTGGGGATTTGGAACGGAAACAGGTCAAGGATGTTTTGGATACAGGGGTGTTAATGCGGTATGGATTTGATGGTATGAGGAACGGCCATTGGAAAGCAAAAGAATTGGAGCTGGCCCTGGAAAAACGAATGCAAGTAAACCACGCACAATTGGTGAGCAGTGGTACCGCTGCTTTATCAGTAGCGTTGGCATGTGCCAACGTAGGCGCAGGAGATGAGGTTATATTGCCCACATTTACCTTTGTAGCCAGCTTTGAAGCGGTCCTCTCTGTTGGGGCTATTCCCATCTTAGTGGATGTGGACGATACGCTTACCCTAGATCCCCTTGCCGTTGAGAGGGCCATAACCGATAAAACCAAAGTAGTGATGCCCGTACATATGTGCGGATCCATGGCAGATCTGGCACCATTAAAAGCGATATGCAAAAAACACGGACTAATTCTTTTGGAAGATGCCTGTCAGGCCATAGGCGGTAGTTATGAGGGCAAGCCCTTGGGAAGCTATGGGGATTTAGGTTGTTTTTCCTTCGACTATGTCAAGACCATTACCTGCGGGGAAGGGGGAGCGGTAATCACCAACAACAGGGAGTTTTATACAAGTGCCGATCAATATTCCGACCACGGCCATGATCATATTGGTAAGGACAGGGGAGCGGAGAACCATCCTATTTTGGGATATAACTATCGTATATCCGAACTCCACGCTGCCGTAGGCCTTGCGCAAATTGAACGTTTGGACGATTTTATTGCTATCCAGAAAAAGAATTATTCCATTATGCGTTCGGCCTTGGAAAAAATTCCCGGACTTAGCTTCCGAAGGGTTCCGGAACACGGAACAGAAAACTATTCCTTTCTAAGCTTTTTTCTTCCCACCGAAGAAATGGCCCAAAAAAGCATAAAAGCACTAGCTGAAAATGGTGTGGATGCCTGCTTTTATTGGTTCGATAATAATTGGCATTACTACCGGAAATGGAAACATTTAAAAAATCTTACTGCCCTGGGCAGTTTTTCCCAAGAACTAAAAAATGGCTTGCCCAATTATGATTCGTCCAACTTTTCAAAATCTGACCATTGGGTAGGACGCAATATATCCTCCCTTATCAAATTGGGATGGAGCGAAGAGGAGGTGGAAGCCAGGGCCAAAAAAATGGCACATGTTCTACAAAAATGTATTGACATCCCCAATTATTGAGCTATTATTGAATCTAAACTATAGTTAAGTATAAAACCACCCAAATGAAATTGGATCAAGTATCCCCTTTTTCTTCTCTTCCCACCATAACCTCTTTTAATTGATGCCAAAAAGCGCCAACGCCCCAGAATTCAATTCCCACATCTCGATTCCGAAAACGTGCAATGGTACTTTTTATCATCGGCCTCAAGATCATAGGGCCGGGCCAACAAATAGGTCCCAACCACTGGATATAAGTTTTGATATGTAAATTTAAGTATTATAACTACATTTAAGAATCCAAATAAAATAACCTTAAAACCCTTATTCAATATGAATTCCAAGACTTTCTTTACTTGTATTTTTTCCATTGCACTTTCCATGCAAATTAAAGCCCAAAGCAAGCACGGCGGTATTCCTCCGGAAGTATCCCCCATGCCTATGAAACCACAAATGACGGAAATCTGGGAGCCGGAAGTAAGTGTAGTTGCCCCTGCAAAAACTTTAGGGGACGCCCCTTCGGATGCCATTATTTTATTTGATGGCTCCAACCTGGACCAATGGGTAAGCCAAAAGGACAATGCCCAGGCCGCCCCATGGAAAATCGTGGATAACGACCATTTTGAAGTGGTACCGGGAACGGGAGGGATAAGCACAAAAATGAAATTTGGGGATTGCCAGATACATATAGAGTTTAGTGCCCCAGATGTGGTGGAAGGCCATGGCCAAGGCAGGGGCAATAGCGGATTGTTTTTGCAGAACAGATACGAATTACAAATATTGGATTCCTATAATAACCGCACCTATAGGAACGGACAGGCAGGCAGTATATATAAGGATTATGCCCCCTTGGTCAACGCCATGCGCAGTCCCTTGGAATGGAACACATATGACATCATCTATACGGCACCTAGATTTAAAAAGGACGGTCGTTTGGATGCCAAGGCAAAAATTACAGTGCTTCACAATGGTGTTCTTATACAAAATAACGTGGAGATTAATGGCAACACCTATTATACCGGACTGCATAACTACCCTTCGGCCCATGGAGATGATGTGCTTTCACTACAGGACCACGGCAACAAAACACAGTTCAGGAACATCTGGGTAAGACCCTTGTAAATTGCAACTATTTCTGCAAAAATAAAATGCCGAAGACCCATTTTCTTCGGCATTCCTTAGTATCCATAATGTATTACTATCAATACGTTACGTATTCTACGATTTCTAGTCCATAACCTACAATACCAACTCTTTTGGTATGGCTGGAATTGCTCAACAACTTAATTTTGGCAATATCCAAATCGTGCAGAATTTGGGCCCCAACACCAAAATCCTTGGCATCCATGTCCACTTTGGGCGCCTTGTAAATGCCTTGCTTTTGCAACTCCCTAAGTTCTCCCAATCGGCCCAAAAGGTTCAAAGATTCGGATTCCTGATTTATAAAGACTATGGCCCCTTTGCCTTCTTCGTTGATGGCATTGAACATGTCCTCCAATTTTTTATCAGGATTGTTGGTAAGGGTGCCTAAAATATCATTGTTGATCAGTGTAGAATTTATTCTGGCCAAAACCTTTTCGTTTTTATCCCAAGTCCCCTTGGTCAGCGCCAAATGTACCTGATTATTGGTCGTCTGTTGATATGCCCTCAATCTAAATTCACCAAATCTGGTAACAATATTAAAATCCTCTTTTTTACGGATCAGACTATCATGTTCCATACGATAGGCGATCAAAGCTTCGATAGATACAATTTTCAAGTCAAATGTCCTGGCTACTTTTACCAATTGGGGCAATCTGGCCATAGAACCGTCCTCGTTCATAATCTCAACGATTACCCCTGCAGGTTTTAGTCCGGCCAAACGGGCAAAATCAATGGCAGCTTCGGTATGTCCCGTTCTTCTCAACACCCCACCTTCTTTGGCTACCAAGGGAAATATATGTCCCGGCCTTCCCAAATCATGGGCCTTTATACTGGTATCCGTCAACGCCTTAACGGTACTGGCACGATCTGCGGCAGAAATACCTGTGCTTACCCCATGGCCCCTTAAATCTACAGAAACGGTGAATGCCGTTTCCATGGGGTCGGTATTGTTATGGACCATCATATGCAGCCCCAATTCCTTACACCTACCTTCGGTAAGAGGGGCACAAATAAGTCCCCTTCCGTGGGTAGCCATAAAATTGATCAGTTCCGGTGTCGCCAATTCTGCTGCGGCCAGGAAATCCCCTTCGTTCTCCCTATTTTCATCATCCACTACAATTATAACCTTGCCCTGCCTTATATCCTCAATGGCCTCCTCAATGGTATTTAGCGTAATGGTCTTTTCAACTTTTGTTGTCATGATACAGCAATTTTATCTTTCTTCTTAAATACGCCCTTAAAATAATCCAATATACTCCCAAAAGACATCAATCCTTTGTCCGCCGTAGCCCTTCTGGTCAGGAAAACACCTAAAGGTAACATTATTAATGTAGATAGCCATGCCCCTATAATAGGATGAATATTCCCCTCCTTGGCATAATTTCCCGCAAATACCCCTATAAAATAATAGGTTAAAAATAGGATAATTGCGATTACCATGGGCAGGCCCAAACCTCCTTTTCTAATAATGGCTCCCAAGGGGGCCCCAACAAAGAACAGAATGATACAGGACAATGCCAGGGCATACTTTTTGTGGAGCGATAGAATATGAAGTCGATATATCTTATATTTTATTTGAAGCTCGTTTTTCTTTCCCTGAATACTAGTAATAATATTGGCAACAGAACTCTTGGCCGAACTTAATATCTGTGTCTGGTGATAGGAGGGAAAGATGGCCAATATACTATCCGTATCCTTTCTGGTATCCAAAGAATCCATCTCCCTCTTCTTTTTGTCGATGGCAACCTGGGTGATGGAATCGGGCTTTTTTAAAGATATGAAAGCACCCATTCTTCCTACTATATTCTTGGAAAACGCAGTGACCAATTTAACATTGTCATTCCTTAAGGAATCTATATCCTTGGTCAAGCGGGAAATATTCTTCATCTTATCCGTGCTTACATCGCGCTCCTCATTTAAATCTACATTGTTAAGGTCTGACAAATCCTTGTTAATGGTATAGGTCTTAAAATTGGCCTTGGTAAAAGGGTTTTTCTTCTTCTCCTTATTATTTTTCGTGGTCACGTCCAAATAATAGTGTCCGTCCTTTAATACCAACTGTAAAATATCCGAATCCTCACTGCTGATAAGTTCTCCGGATCTGGCCTTGATCACCGTGGTATTTACCTTTGTTTTGGATTTTTCATGAATGATAACATTTTCCAAGAATCGGTCATTTTCCCCATACTTACGGTCCACCTTCATATTCATATCCGTTCCTTCCAGATCACTGAACACCCCTTCCGAAATAATGGCCGCCGGTTTAACCTTGGCGATATTCCTTCTTAAATTGTATACTTTTTGTTCTGATACGGGAATGATATTATTGGCAAAATAAAAAGTTACCCCACCTAAAAATGTAACAAAAACAATGAGTGACAACATGGCCCGCTGTAATGATATACCAGAGGCCTTCATGGCCGCAAATTCATAATTCTCCGCAAAGGTGCCAAAGGTGAGAATGGAAGAAAGCAATACCGTTAAGGGAATTACGCGTTCCATTAGGTTGGGCATAAGATAAAACAGGAATTTTCCGATAATGAAAATATCCAATCCCTTACCTGCAAAATCATCAATAAACAACCAGATCGTTTGAAATACGAAGATAAACATCAGTATTACGAACGAACTGATAAAATTAAAGAGGAACCTCGATAATATATATCGGTCTAGAATTCTCAATGTCTAATTTCTTATGATGTAATACCCATCATTCTTGTACTTGTTCTCGTCAAAAGTAAATAAGGTTTCGGATAAAGGCTGGTCAATTTTAAAAGAATTAACAGTAATGGTCGTTTTGGTACCGTTCCTACCAGTTTCTATAAGCTTATAGATATGTTTGGTCTCCACATCAATGCCCAACAAAATAGATTTGATTTCAGAATTGGTATCGATTGGTGTCAACTTCACAAATTGTATTTTTCTTCCTTGGATATTTTGTAAAATATCCCAAGCATAATTGTGTCCCTGCTTATAAAAAGTAAGCATTTTGGATGGCGTAATAGTATTTTCATCATCCAATTTATCCTCAATGGTCACCTCTTCATTTTCCGGAACAACGGTATACACTTTTCTTCCATCATATAGTTGTTTGGATCCCAGGTAATTGAACAAATACTTATCGCCCTGCATGGTTACATCTCCCCTTGTTTCCGTATTTATGTTAGCCTCCTCATTATGAAGGCTGTACTTAAAATCTACAAAGATATTGTCATAACTTGTTACCTTATTATACACTTCATCCAATAAGGTTTTGGCCTTTGCTGCATTTTGGGCCAGGGCTATGGAAGTAGATAATAATATCAATAAGAATAGGGATAATTTAATTTTCATTTTTTGTTATTTAAATTTGTAACGGTACCTTCTAAGCACTTTCATTGTTCATTGTTCAAAAGTTGGTCCAGGGCATAAACATCGGGTACAAGCACCTGACGGGCCTTACTACCTTCAAAAGGGCCAACTATACCAGCGGCCTCCAATTGATCTATAATTCTCCCGGCCCTATTGTACCCCAATTTCAACTTTCGTTGTATCAAAGAGGCCGAACCCTGTTGTGCAATTACGATTACTTCAGCCGCTTCCCTGAACATAGTATCCCTTTCGGAAATATTGTAATCAATACTTGTGCCAGAATCGTCATTTCCGAAATATTCCGGAAGTAAATGCGCATCCGGATAAGCCCTTTGCGAACCAATAAAATCAGTAATTTTGGCAACCTCTGGCGTATCCACGAAAGCACATTGAATTCGGGTAACGTCATTACCCTGTGTAAACAACATATCGCCACGACCGATCAATTGATCGGCTCCTTGCGTATCCAAGATAGTCCTTGAATCTATTTTTGAGGTCACCCTAAATGCGATCCTTGCCGGAAAGTTGGCTTTTATTATCCCCGTAATAACGTTAACGGAGGGCCGCTGGGTGGCTATGATCAAGTGTATACCTATAGCCCTTGCCAACTGTGCCAGCCTGGCAATAGGGGTTTCCACTTCCTTGCCTGCCGTCATAATAAGATCGGCAAACTCATCTATGACCAATACAATATAGGGCAGGTACATATGACCATCATTGGGGTTCAGTTTCCTGGCCTTAAATTTAGCGTTGTATTCCTTAATGTTACGGACCATGGCCACCTTTAACAACTCATAACGGTTGTCCATTTCTATACAAAGCGAATTCAAGGTGTTGATTACCTTGTTGTTGTCCGTAATAATAGCCTCCTCGGAGTCCGGTAACTTGGCCAGGTAGTGTCTTTCAATCTTATTGAATAGTGTAAGTTCCACCTTTTTGGGATCTATAAGCACAAACTTTACCTCTGCAGGATGCTTTTTATAGAGCAAAGAGGTCAATACCGCATTTAGGCCCACGGATTTCCCCTGCCCTGTGGCCCCTGCCATCAACAAGTGGGGCATTTTGGCCAAATCTACCACAAAAGTTTCGTTACTAATGGTTTTTCCAAAGGCGATGGGCAATTGCATTTCTGCCTTCTGAAATTTACTGGAAGCAATAACGGACCGCATGGATACGATTGTAGCATTCTTGTTGGGCACTTCAATACCAATGGTTCCCTTTCCGGGAATAGGAGCTATAATTCTAATGCCCAGTGCCGCCAATGAAAGGGCAATATCATCCTCAAGGTTTTTAATCTTTGAAATTCGTACCCCTGCATCGGGCACAATTTCATAAAGTGTAACGGTAGGACCTATGGTCGCCTTAATCTGTGCGATACCAATCTTATAGTTTTTTAGAGTCTCAACAATTTTATTCTTATTTTCCTCCAGCTCCTCCTGATTGATGGTAATACCTCCGCTGGCACCATGCTGATCCAAAAGATCCAATGGGGGAAATTTAAAATTGCCCAATTCAGGTAGGATCAAATTCACCAAAATCCTCCACAAGTTTGTCCGAAATATTGTCCGATTCCTCTTTCTCCTCCTTAATTTTCTCCACTTCCATGGCAATGGTATCTCTAGGTCCCACTTTAACTTCAAAATCCCCTTCATCGTCCTCTTTTGCCAAAACGGGAATATCCTTCTTGTGGGTATAGGTGTCAATTATTACAGGGGTCTCTTCCTTTTCCACCGTATACTCAACATCCTTTTCACTATCACTATAGTTATCGGCCTTGACAGTCTTGCCGTTCTTGAATTCGCTGGCCAAGGATTTTCCCTTGTCGTTAATATAGGCTACCGCTTTATCCGGGGAAAATTGGAACAACCTAACCAAAATAACGATCAAACCAAAAAGCAACAAAAGAAACACTCCAACTTTTCCACCATAATCCTGTAGGAAATCGTTCATCTCATAACCGACCATACCACCCAATAACGGCTGTCCTGATGCAAAGAAACCCAAGGCTACGGAGAACCAGATTATAAAGACCAAGCCCCAAATCCATTTTCGAAGCAGCCCCCGTTTTTGCATACTCAAAAATAGATATAGACCCGTTATAAAAAGTAGAAAGGTAAATATGATGGATGACACTCCAAATCCCTTGTAAAGCACCAAATGACTTACGTTGGCCCCAAATTTGTTCAATAAATTCTTGGCTTGTTCATTCCTGTCCGTAAATTCTGTCAACAAGCTTTGATCGTCTTGCCAGGTAAAATAGAAAGAGACAAAAGAAAAGAACAGCGCAATACTTAAAAGCATTAACAGCCCTCCAAAAATAATTCTGTTCTGTTGGGATAATTTTAAGGAAAAGCCTTTTTTATTGTTCGTAGACTTTGGTTTTTTTACCTTTTTTGCCATTAAATCTTCAATTCTGGTGGCTAAATTACAAATTTACTAAGGAACTCATCGGAACTTTTCCTATTGAAATAATATTTTACGGAAACTCATAATGGGCCATATAGCCAATGAGGGGCAACCAATAGATCTTAAATGAGTTTGGGAATATAGATGATGAGGCCTATAATGGATGCGGCAATGGATACCAGCATAACGGCACCTGCGGAAATGTCCTTGATAAATCCGATTTTTTCATCAAATTCAGGCTGCACATAATCTGCAATTTTCTCCACGGCCGTGTTCAAACCTTCTATTCCCAGGACCAATCCAATAGCCAAAATCTGAAGTATCCATTCCGTATTGGAAATTTCAAAATAAAATCCGGCCGCGGTCATCACCAAGGTGATAAAAACCTGAATTTTAATACTGGATTCCGTGCCAATCAAAAGAATCGCCCCCCTTAAGGCATAACCAACGCTCTTTATGCGATTCACCAAAAAGCTTTCCTTAGGCATCCATCAGAGCTTCAAGGGCCGCTTTATAATTGGGTTCATCAACGGTTTCCGCCACCTGTTCCGTGTAAACAACCTTAGCTTCCCCATCCAACACCACCACTGCCCTGGAGTGCAGGGATTTTAACGGTCCGTCCACAAACTCAAGTCCATAGGCCTTTCCAAAGCTGCCGTCCCGAAAATCGGACAACATTTCTACATTATCTATTCCTTCCGCACCACAGAAACGGGCCTGGGCAAAGGGGAGGTCTTTGGAAATACACAGCACCTTGGTATTTTCCAATTCGGCGGCTTCCTTATTAAATTGCCTTACGGATTGGGCACAGGTACCCGTGTCCACACTGGGAAAAATATTCAATATCACTTTTGTACCTTTGTAATCTTCCAAATTTATATTGGATAAATCTCCTTTTGTCAAAGAAAATCCGGGCGCTTTACTTCCGGATTTCGGTAGTGTACCTATAGTGTTTATCGGGTTTCCTTTAAGTGTTACTGTAGCCATGATTATTTATTTAAATTTTGTGTGAAAATAAAAAATATATGTCTGATAAGTAAGGAATAATTGATAAAAAATAGGACATATGCCAGACTTCCCTAAACTTTTATACAAATACAAATGCCTCCATCCTATGTCCACTACATAAGATGGGGGCATCCGTTATAACACGGGTACCAATACCCTTACCATTACTTGTCTATGGAACCAAGTACCCGTTGCATAAATTCATTTAAGGCCTCTTTTGGGGACTTGCCTTCCTTAATGGATTTTTGCACCTCCAAGGCTCCGTAAAGATTGGAGATCAATTCACCAATAACGTCCAGTTCCTCATCCTTTAACGAAGACACTTCGGTGATGGACTCCAATGTCTCTATGGTTTCCAATACATAATCCTCGTCATTTTCGGCTATAAAGCCCGTTAAGTGTTTAATTACTGGTAATTTCACTGATCAATTCTTTTAATACTTCATACTTATTGGTCTGCACCTGATTCTTGAACTCGCCGTCACTAAAAATGGCAAAAGTGGGAAGATTGTCCACATTGGCCAATTTTCTGGATTCGGGAAACTTCTCTGCATCTGCCAAAACAAAGGTAATATCTTCATTAATGGATGCCTCTTTTTTAAACTTGGGCTTCATTATTCTACAATTACCGCACCAGGTAGCGGAATATTGAACCACCACATTTTTATTCCGATCAACAATCTCTTTCAGATTGTCATTTTCCAATTCAACTATCATAAATTCTATATTTAATTTTGAACGAATTCTTTATAAAAAAGGAGTCAATGCCATACAACCATTGACTCCCTGATATGTAATTATTGAAATTAGTTTGCGTGTGCCGACAAATAACTGGCAACACCATTTCTATCCGCTTTCATGGCATCTTTTCCTTCTTCCCAATTGGCAGGGCAAACTTCTCCCTTTTCCTGAACGTGGGTATAGGCATCGATCAAACGCAGATACTCGTTTACGTTCCTGCCCAAAGGCATATGGTTAATTCCCTCATGGAATACGGTACCTTCCTCATCTATTAAATAAGTGGCCCTATAGGTTACATTGTCACCATCTACCATAACAACGCCGATTTCCTCGTTAAACTGTTCATTGGTAATATCCAATATACCCAAAGTTGAGGCCAGGTTTCTGTTGCTATCTGCAAGAATGGGATAGGTAACCCCTTCAATTCCACCATTATCCTTTGCTGTATTCAACCAGGCAAAATGAACTTCGGCAGTGTCACAGGAAGCACCGATAACCAGGGTATTTCTTTTTTCAAATTCGCCCAAAGCCGCTTGAAAGGCATGTAATTCAGTTGGACATACAAAAGTGAAATCCTTTGGGTACCAAAATAAAATTACTTTCTTATTGTTATTCCGAGCTTCTTCCAAAACGTTCAATTTGAAAGTATCGCCTAAATCGTTCATGGCATTAACGCTGAGATTTGGAAATTTTTTACCTACTAAAGTCATATTTATAAAATTTATAGAATTAATTTCTGATGTAAAATTACATCTAATTATAGGGGTTTTTACTAATATGGATTTAAAAAATCTATGCCGATATAACAATTGTATATACCTAAGGCCACTAGAACAATTACTTGTGAAATTAGAAAAATACAGCTATAAAATTTTCCGATTTCCCAATAGAGACCACTTTAAAATATCAAGTTCGTTTTTGGATAAAATAAGTAACCGATAAAACAATATGATTTGATTAAAAAATCTCTAATGTTACCTAAAAAATAGGTAAGAACTACCTATTAACTGTGAGTTCGAGACAAAAATAATTGCAACACATTGAACTTTAATAATTTATTAAAGATGAGCTAAATCACACATCTTGCTCCCGACCGGTATGTGCAATTTCCCGTCGTCCCGAAAAGGGACTCTGTCGAAGTGACTACCAGTGTCCAATCCAAATTAGAATGAAAATAATTTTCAAGCAGTTAAATTAAAATATTGATTTTAAGATAATTAAAGGATTTATCAATGATAGCGGAGTAGATAAGCTATTGTACTGTAACGTTTTTGAAATGAGGTCTTTCCCGATAATCTATCGAGACCCGTTCAATCAATAATTAAGGAATATTTTTAATAAAAGCTAACATAATGGCCTACAAAGCGTAATTCTGAAACATAATTCAGGGCCGGAGTTTAATGGGCGGCCGTCTCGGTCGTTTTCAACTGTCTTATCTTTATCTGCAAGGCTGCAAAGAACAGGGTCATGAAAGGGCTTAACCAATTGAAAAAGGCATACATGAAATATTCCGCAACGCCAACACCCAACACCCCGGAATGATAGGCCCCACAAGTATTCCAAGGGATCAATACGGAAGTTACGGTTCCCGAATCCTCTAAGGTCCTACTTAAATTTTCCGGGGCCAATCCCTTATCGTGAAAGGCCTTCTTAAACATTTTCCCGGGAATAACGATCGCCAGATATTGATCACTGGCAATAGCGTTTAGACCAATACAGCTCATTACGGCACTTGCAAACAACCCAAATACGGAATTGGCTATGGATAACAATGATTTTGTAATTCGGGCCAAGGCCCCAATGCCATCCATAATGCCGCCAAATACCATAGCACAGCAAATAAGCAATATGGTCCATAGCATACCTTGCATTCCTCCCGAACTGAAAAGATCGTTCAATTTTTCATTTTCGGTAACTATGGCGGTATCGGTAAAAATAGCATTGAAAATAGCCGTTACATTGGAATCCGATAAGGAATTTAATACTTCCGTTTGAAAAAACAGGGCAAATACCCCCGCCAAAGCCACCCCTGAACCAAGTGCGATCAATGGCTTGGTTTTTAATATTATGAGCGCAATTACTACACTGGGCACAATAAATAAATACGGGTTTATATTAAAGGTATCATGGATAGTGGCCAACAGGGCACTAACATCCGCGTTCCCTGAAGTCTCTATATTAAAGCTAATGATAGCAAAGACCCCCAATGTTATCAATATGGTAGGCACCGTAGTAATGGACATGTATTTTATATGGGTAAACAGGTCTGTCCCCGCCATGGCAGGTGCCAGATTGGTGGTATCGCTCAAAGGGGACATCTTATCCCCAAAATAGGCGCCGGATATTACTGCGCCTGCAATCATACCCGGATAAATGCCCAAAGCGGTCCCAATGCCCACAAGTGCAATACCTACCGTGGCAGAGGTAGTCCATGAACTACCGGTAGCTACAGAAATAATGGCGGCTATTACCACCGAAGCCGGCAAAAAAATAGTGGGATTCAAAACTTGCAGACCGTAATAAACCATGGCAGGGATAACACCGCTCACCAACCAAGTTCCTGCCAATGCTCCTACCAAAAATAAAATCATTATAGGAACAAGAACGCTTTTCAGATTTTCCAAAACTTCGAGTCCCATGGTTTTTACGGAAGTCTTATTATAAAAACCAACTATGGCACCAATGGCACCTCCCAATAATAATATAATCTGATTGGAATATTCCCCAAACCATTCTCCGTCCGCATAGAAGATATTATAGGCCAACATCATTATTAAAAGAACAACCGGGACAAGTGCTTCCCACAGACTTAATTCCTTGTTTTCTTCAATATGTTTATTTTCAAGGCCATCGGGATCGGTACTCAGATGCTGCATTTAGAGGTTATTTGTTTCTTGGTAATATTACGATTTTGATATCTTTTCTGCAAACCCTCTTGTACACCTTGGCCCATAAGGGCTTGAAATTAATCTGTTTCCTATATAACAAAAACACTCCCTTACGGGTTAATATCCTATGCCATATGAATGTTGTCCAACAATAAAACATTCGTACTTTTGTAAACACAATAATGAAACTAATTTTTTCAATACATTAATAATATGACCCAATACGATGTAGCCATTATAGGTTCCGGTCCTGGTGGATATGTTGCAGCAATCCGCTGTGCCCAGTTAGGAATGAAGACTGCAATAATAGAAAAATATTCAACCTTGGGCGGTACGTGCCTTAATGTAGGGTGTATCCCCTCCAAAGCCCTGTTGGATTCCTCCCACCATTATGAAGATGCCGTAAAGCATTTTGAAGACCATGGAATTGAAATTCCAGGAGAGATCAAGATCAACCTTGAGAAGATGATCGGCAGAAAACAGGCAGTGGTAGATCAGACCTGTGCAGGGGTAAAGTTCCTAATGGACAAAAATAAGATTGAGGTATATGAAGGTCTGGGAAGCTTTAAGGATGCTACCCACATCAACATAAAAAAGAACGATGGCAAAACCGAGACCATTGGAGCAAAAAACATAATTATAGCCACAGGATCCAAGCCATCCAGTCTGCCCTTTATCAAATTGGACAAGGAGCGCGTCATCACATCTACAGAGGCCCTAAAATTAAAGGAAATACCCAAACACCTTATCGTTATAGGCGGTGGGGTCATAGGATTGGAATTGGGACAGGTCTATAAAAGATTGGGGGCCGAGGTAACGGTGATCGAATACATGGATCGAATTATTCCCGGAATGGACGGGGCACTTTCAAAAGAATTGTTGAAAGTAATGAAGAAACAAAAGGTAAAATTTAATTTATCCCATAAAGTAAAATCGGTAGTAACCAAAGGCAAGGAAGTAATTGTTATAGCGGAGGATAAAAAAGGGGAGGAGATAACGTTTAAAGGGGACTATTGCCTGGTTTCCGTAGGAAGAAGACCTTTTACCGATGGATTGAACATTGAAGCTTCCGGTGTTGAGCTGGAAAAAAACGGCACCATCGCCGTAAATGAGCATTTACAGACCAATATTTCCAATATTTATGCCATTGGCGATGTGGTAAGGGGAGCCATGTTGGCCCATAAAGCCGAAGAGGAGGGAACCTTTGTGGCCGAAGTATTGGCCGGACAAAAACCACATATAGATTATAACCTTATTCCCGGAGTAGTGTACACTTGGCCGGAAGTGGCCGCAGTTGGAAAAACCGAAGAAGAACTTAAGGAGGCCGGAGTGGCCTATAAAGTAGGTCAGTTTCCTATGCGTGCCCTAGGACGGGCCAGGGCCAGTATGGATCTGGATGGGTTTGTCAAAATATTGGCAGATAAGGAGACCGATGAAGTTTTGGGGGTACATATGATAGGGGCCCGTATGGCCGATTTAATTGCCGAAGCGGTTACTGCTATGGAATTTAGGGCGTCTGCCGAGGATATCTCAAGAATGAGCCATGCCCACCCAACCTTTGCGGAAGCCGTGAAAGAAGCTGCTTTGGCCGCAACCGATAACAGGGCACTACATGTTTAAATGAAGAAAACACATGTATAAGGCAAGCGCCCCGTTAGATTATTCCTAACGGGGCGCTTGCCTTATATAAATTCCATAAATGTCAATATCAAAATACTTATTGTATTTACAACTTATGGGTACCGTCGCAGTACGGTGGGTTTTTGGTTAATTTACAGGTACACAAATGGGCCCTTTTGTCCTCCTCTACAGTAAAGAACATTGGAGGGGAAGCGTTTTCCGCCTTGTGGGAACCATCACAAAAAGGTTGAACGTTACTATGGCTACAGGTACACCATTTATATTTTTTATCCTTCTCCAATTCCACTGCAACCGGTGAAAATTTATTATTCATCTCGCTCATCTATATTTTTTTGTGCGAAAATAAGCGAATCCCGGATAGTAAAAAGATATACCTTCTAATTTTTTACAATTCTAAATAAGCGTATCAATATTAGCTTGATTTTTAGGACAAACGCTTTTAACAGGGGCAGCCCCTCTTCGTTCAGCCAGGACTCTCCCTTTAATTGTACCATCTTGACAGTGGAAGACATTTGAAGTTTTAAATACGCCTTGTTCCTTTCGTACTGAAGGGCCAATACGGTTGTTGCCAACATAAACACAAGAGCTCCCGGAATTACAAGGGTAGGGGAGAGACTATGGTTTAAGAAGTAGTACAACCCTATGCCGGTGAAACTTCCGTACAATATAATGTAATGGATCACATAAACGGATAGGGTGCTTTGCCCTATCCTCAGCACGGTTTTATTATTGCCCATAAATTTTCTAAACAGCATAAATACGGCAAATACCAAGAAAACATCTCCCAATCGTATGAACAGATAGTTATTAAAATAAATTTTGGAAAATAACAATATTCCGCTCCAGTTATACAACGCTAAAAAAAAGCTTGAGGAAAAAAATAATAGGCCAATGCCCACCACGG
Organism: Flavobacteriaceae bacterium; assembly: GCA_041392165.1. Lineage (GTDB taxonomy): Bacteria > Bacteroidota > Bacteroidia > Flavobacteriales > Flavobacteriaceae > Arenibacter. The sequence continues at coordinate 180,221 of JAWKMN010000001.1, read as the reverse complement.
TAAAACCTGTAATGGCTGCCGGATATAAATACTTAAAATTCTTGAACCCATTGAACAACACGGACATGAAGGCCCCTATGGTAGCATACCCGAACCACGGCATTATGGTAAATACCGACCCATTGGCCCTGGTCAGGTAATTGGCCATCATTTCCGGTAGATAATGATGGGAATATTGTTTATAATTGGGTTCCAACACAAATAAAACTATGGTAATGGCCAATAATGTCCCAGGGAACAAATATTTATTTCTGGAAATGGTCAGAAGATAAATGCCAACAATCCCTAGAATGGAAAGACCGATACAGTGCAGGACATCCACCAAATAAAAGGAACCATAAATTTGGCCCTTTAACAATCCAAAAAAGTTCAATCTAAGCAGGTAACCTATGGCCAATAATTGTACCCCCCTCTTAATCCCTTTTTTTACCCTTGGATTGTTAAATCCAATCTTATCGCCTTTAATTAGGAGATAAGTAAATATGAATCCGGAAACCGTAAAAAAGACTGGTGCCGTAACCCCTCTAAAATATTTCCAAACGGTATATGTTGTACTGGAATTATCCCTAAATGCATTGTCCAGCAATCCATCCACAAAATGCCCCTGCAGCATCATAAGTATGGCCCATGCCCTTATAGCATCAATAAAATACAATCTCAGGTCGTTGTTCCCCATATTAATTCTCATGTACAGCCTATATACTTGTAAAACAGTGGGTTTGGATGTTTTGGTGTGCAAAATTATACAATTTCCTCGCAATTCAATCTATTTTACGGTATTTTCGTTGTGCAAACATTTAAATAATCAAATGGCCCGTATATTGGCATTTGCCGGGAGTAATTCCAGCACCTCCATGAATTATAAATTAGTAAGGTACACCACCTCCCTTATGAAAGGGCATGAGGTTGACCTTATAAATATGGCCCACTATAATTTTCCTGTCTTTAGCGAGGACCTGGAAAGGGAAGAAGGGTATTCCCATTTATTGAGAGGGCTAAAAGATAGAATAGCCAATGCCAATGCCCTGATTATTTCCGTAAACGAACACAATGGAAATCCTTCCGCGTTTTTTAAAAACGTATTGGATTGGCTATCTCGACTGGATAGGAATTTCTTGGCGGGAACAAAAATTCTGTTAATGTCCAGTTCGGGAGGTAGAAGGGGAGGTTCCGGCTCTTTGGAAGTGGTCAAGGGAATTTTACCCCGGTTTGGAGGCGAAATTATAGCCACTTTTTCTTTGCCGTCCTTTAATCATACCTTTGACAGGGCAAAGGGCATAACCGATCCCGAGCTTGCTGAAGCCCACAGAAAAGCTTTGGAAATATTCTTATCAAAAATTTAACAGTCTTTGCGAAAAAAGGTTTCTTTTACAGTTCCGGACATTGTAGGTTTTAAGCAATCCCTACTGCATTGGTCCCAACAATATTATGAGGTAGTTTGGCTGAACAGTAACGGACATAGGAGCAGATACAGCTCCTTTGACGGTATGCTTGCCGTAGATGCACTTACATCCATAATAACGGATACCCAAAACGCATTTGAGGATTTGGGCAACTACCAGTCCAATACCAAGGATTGGATTTTTGGCTATTTGTCCTATGACTTAAAAAATGATACGGAAAGACTCTCTTCTTCCAATGCCGATAATTTGAACTTTCCCGCCCTTTATTTCTTCCAACCCAAAAAATTAATAGAAATTCAAGGTACCGAGGTTAGCTTTCATTACCTGAATATGGTAGCGGATGAAATTGAAGAAGATTATGAGAGTATCCTTAAGGCCCTACTACCAATGGCCCATGGTCTGGAATATAGAACCGATATCAAAATCAAACTTAGAATATTTAAGGACGAATATTTTATCCGCGTAAACAAAATGTTGGACCATATCCACAGAGGGGATATCTACGAAGCCAACTTCTGTCAGGAATTTTATGCAGAGAACACCGAAATAGATGCCTTAAAAACCTATTTAAAACTCAACTCCATCACCAGGGCGCCTTTTTCGGCCTTTTTAAAAATCAACGATAAATACCTATTATCCTCTTCCCCGGAACGCTACATTAAGAAACTGGGCAACAAGGTAATATCCCAACCCATCAAGGGCACTGCAAAGCGTTCTATGGATAGCCTAGAGGACCAACTTTTGGTAACGACTTTGGAAAACGACGAGAAGGAAAGGGCAGAAAATATTATGATCGTAGATTTGGTAAGGAACGATCTATCCAAAAGTGCTTTGAAGGGTTCCGTTAAAGTTGAGGAACTTTGTAAGGTGTATTCGTTTGATCAGGTACACCAAATGATCTCCACAGTAACCGCTGAGGTTTCCAACACCAAAAATCCGGTAGATATTATCAAGGAAACTTTTCCTATGGGCAGCATGACCGGAGCTCCAAAAGTATCCGCCATGAGGATCATAGAGGACCTTGAAGCTTCAAAAAGAGGACTCTATTCCGGAACCGTAGGGTACTTTAGCCCGGAAAATGATTTCGACTTCAACGTGGTTATCCGCAGTATATTATATAACAAGGCCACCCAATATGTCTCTTTTTCCGTGGGCAGCGCCATAACGGCCAGGGCAATTCCCGAAAAGGAATATGAGGAATGCCTCCTTAAGGCCAAAGCGATGAGACAGGTACTTGAAAATTAAAAGATATTTGATCAAGGAACGGCTCCGGACCACTTTTCTACCGAATGTATCCGCTATCGTTTTTCTTATGTAAATTAGCAGTGTGTTAGAAAATTTTAGGAATCACATAGACCTGCACTTTCCCCATCTTAAAGATGGTAAATTTATATTGGCCTGTAGTGGGGGTGTGGACAGTGTTGTGCTGGCACATTTGTTTACTTCCTGCCATTTGGATTTCTCCATAGCCCATTGCAACTTCAAATTACGTGGCTTGGAGAGTGATAAGGATGAAGAGCTTGTTAGGGAATTGGCCAAGGCACTTGGTAAAGAAATCTTTGTGACCAGTTTTGACACCCATGGATACATGGCCCAACATAAGGCCAACCTGCAAATTGCCGCGAGGGAACTTCGGTATAATTGGTTTTCGCAAATCATGGCTATTCATAGTATTAAAACCTTGGTTACGGCCCACCACGCAGACGACAGTTTGGAAACTTTTATAATCAACCTCTCCAGGGGAACAGGAATAGAAGGACTCACCGGAATTCCTTCATATACCGATACCATTGCCAGACCCTTATTACAATTTTCCCGATCTGAAATCAAAAAATATGCACAAGAAAATGCCATTCATTGGAGAGAAGATGCCAGTAATGAAAACACTAAATATCTTAGAAATAACATTCGACATAATATTATTCCAAAACTAAAGGAACTCCATCCCCATTTTTTGGATAATTTTTTAAAGACCCAGGAATATCTTGGGCAGACCCAAGACATACTAAGTCGCCATATCATCCAATTAAAAAAACAACTTTTTTCAAAAGAAGGTATGGTAGAAAAGGTAAAAGTAGCTTCCCTCTTGGCACTTCATCCTTCCAAAGCCTACCTATTTCATTTCTTTAAGGAGTATGGGTTTACCCAGTGGGACGACATTTACGGACTACTAAGGGCCAATAGCGGAAAAGAAGTGCGTTCAAACACCCACAGACTGTTGAAGGACAGGGATTTTTTATTATTGAAGCCCATAGCAAAAAAAAATACAGCGGTTTTTAAAATTGAAGAAGGGCAAAAAGAATTATCCGCCCCTATTTCCTTAAAATTTAGTATTGTTGAAGCTATAGGAGATACGGCTTCGAACATAATCTATGTAGATAAAGAAACGTTAAAGTACCCATTAATAGTCCGTAAATGCCAAAAAGGGGATTATTTTTATCCCTTTGGAATGTTGGGCAAGAAAAAAATATCCAAATATTTCAAAGACGAAAAGATGGACGTTTTTGCCAAGGAAAACCAATGGTTGTTGTGTTCCGATGGCAATATTGTCTGGATCATGGGAAAACGTGCGGACGACCGTTTTAAAATAACGGATAGGACTAAAAAAATTTTAAAGATCATTTTGGAACAATGAAGCATATATCGGGTTTTATTTTAATGATGTTCAGTTTTTTCATGGGATATCCACAGTCGGATAGTAATCCGGCCATATGGACCTATGAAGCACAAAAAATAACAGATACCGAGTACGATCTGATCTTTAGGGCGGATATATATGAAGGCTGGCATATATATTCGCAATTTACTGATGAAAATGGCTCCCTGCCTAGTGAATTTACTTATAAAAAAACCGGTGAGGACTATGAACTGGTGGGAACCACCACCGAAAGTGAAACCTTAACAGTGTATTCCGATATTTTTGAGGTAGACGAAACCTTCTTCAAGGAAAAGGCCGTCTTTACCCAAAGAATAAAATTATTGAATCCGGAAGTTGACCAAATTAACGTTGATCTTTTCTATCAAATCTGTAAGGAGGTCTGCATCCCTAAGGACGAAATATTCCATATTTCCCTGACAGGAAAAAAAATAGATGTTGCAGAGCAGTATGTGGACCAGCGCAGCTTGGATATGAGTGCTGCACTTATGCTTAACCTAAAGAACAGGGAATTGTTGGTTAAGGGGGATGTCAATGCGGTACATGAAAAATCGGGCCTGTGGACCATTTTCGTTTTAGGCTTTTTGGGCGGACTAATTGCACTGCTGACCCCATGTGTTTTTCCAATGATACCTTTAACGGTTTCCTTTTTCACCAAACAGGGCGCCCATAGGTCCAAGGGAATTGCCAATGCCCTGCTTTATGGTTTTTTTATAGTATTGATTTATTTTTTACTGAGTTTGCCCTTTCATTTGTTCGATTCTGTGGACTCTCAAATATTGAATACCATTGCCACCAATGTATGGCTCAACCTGTTTTTCTTTCTCATTTTTATATTTTTTGCCTTCTCCTTTTTCGGATATTATGAATTGACGCTTCCCAGCTCCTGGGCCAACAAAATGGACTCGGCCTCCTCCAAGGTGGGGGGCGCTCTTGGAATATTTTTTATGGCCGTTACCCTGGCCATCGTTTCCTTTTCCTGTACCGGTCCAATTTTAGGAGGATTATTGGGAAGCACTGCTTTGGCAGAGGGGGATGTGGCCACCAACCTGTCTATGGGAATGATCGGCTTTGGTGTTGCACTGGCTTTGCCCTTTGGCCTTTTTGCCCTGTTCCCTACCTGGCTCAATTCCTTGCCCAAATCAGGGGGCTGGATGACAACGGTGAAAGTTACCCTTGGGTTTTTGGAATTGGTATTGGCATTTAAATTTCTATCCAATGCCGATTTGGTTGGCAACTGGGGAATTTTTAAAAGGGAAATATTCTTGGGGATTTGGATCTTGTTATTTGTATTGCTTTCCCTTTACCTATTTGGAATATTCAGATTTCCTCACGATGGGCCAAAACAACGATTGTCTTCCGGAAGGAAGTTTATGGGCGTCCTCAGTACCACATTTGCCATCTACCTCATATTGGGGCTTTCAAAAATTACAGATTTAAAATTATTGAGCGGTTTTCCACCACCACAGTTTTACAGTATTTTTGAAACAGAAAGCGATTGTCCTATGGGAATAGAATGTTTTAAGGATTTTGATAAAGGACTTGCCCATGCCAAACAGGTAAATAAACCAATACTATTGGATTTTACGGGCTGGGCCTGTGTAAATTGCAGAAAAATGGAGGAAAATGTTTGGAGCGAACCGGATATCTATCCCATCCTTAAGGACGAATATATATTGATATCGCTGTATATTGATGACAGAAAAGAACTGCCATTAGAGGAACAATTCGATTTTAGATATGCCTCCGGACGCGTTAAAAAAATCAATACCGTGGGCGAAAAATGGGGCACGTTCCAAACTTTGAACTTCAATGCAGCCTCGCAACCATATTATGTGCTCATGTCTCCAGATCTGGAAATTTTGAACAGTGCTGTTCAATATACCGATAGGGATACTTATAAGGAATGGTTAAAAAAGGGAGTAGGCAATTTTAAGGCATTGGGACTATAAAATAGATGGTATAGGAACTGTATTGGAAAATTTATGGTCCCTTATTTTTTGGTTTTACCTGCATTTCTATTAATTGGGTATAAGATTCTATAAATACAATAAAAGCAAATTCTAGGACTATGAACAAAATTTTAATCCTTTTATCGGCCATCGTAGTAGTTTCCTGTGGAAGAACACAATCAGGGATAACCACTAACAAGACCAATACCTGTGTAGCAGACACCTATCATCCCAAGGATTTTTATAATAAAAAAGAGGTCGCCATTCCCATGCGCGATGGCATAAGATTACATACCACCATTTATTCCCCAAAAGATACTTCCAAGAAATATCCAATTCTTATGTCCAGAACGCCTTATAGTTCCAGCCCCTACGGTTCCCATGAATACAAAGCCATGATATCTCCCAATAGAAAAATGATGAAAGAGGGAAATATAATAGTCTATCAAGATGTTAGGGGCCGATGGAACAGTGAAGGGGTCTATGACAACATGAGGGCGTATATCCCGAATAAAAAGGAAGGGGAAGTAGATGAGGCCTCGGACACCTATGACACCATAGAATGGCTTGTAAACAATGTTGAAAACCACAATGGCAATGTTGGGGTTTGGGGAATTTCCTATCCCGGATTTTATGCTACTTATTCTTTATTGGATGCCCACCCCGCGCTCAAGGCCGTTTCTCCCCAGGCCCCTATCGGAGATTTCTTTTTTGATGATTTTCATCATAATGGTGCCTATTTGCTGAGTTACTGGAGAGCCACAGCCGTATTTGGATATATGAAAGACCAACCCACTACCCAAGAATGGTATTCTTTTCCGGAATTGGGTACGGAAGACCAATACCAGTTTTTCTTGGATGCCGGTCCCTTGTCCAACTTGGACAAATATTACAAAGAGGACAATGTTTTTTGGCAGCAGCTAAAAGAACACCCGAATTATGATGATTTCTGGCAAAACGCGGAATAATACAACATTTAAAGAATTAAAGCCCGCCACCGTAATGACTGTTGGCGGTTGGTTTGATGCTGAAGACCTCTATGGTCCGCTCAACGTATGGACACATAGAAAAAAACAGCTCCAATTACAATACTATTGTAATGGGGCCATGGAGCCACGGTGATTGGTCCATGGAAACAAAACGCCAAGCCATTGGCAATGTCTATTTTGGGGATGATATCTCAAAATTCTATCAGGAAAATATTGAAACCCAATTTTTTAATCACTTTCTAAAGGGGGAGGGGACGACGACCAATTTACCGGAAGCCTATGTTTTTGATACCGGGACCAAGGAATGGAAAACTTTTGACACTTGGCCCCCAAAGAACACCTCCAAGGAAAACTACTCCTTACAGCGCAATCAACGTTTGGGACAAATTGCGACCAGGGAATTTTCCTTTCAGGAATTTATAAGCGACCCTAAAAAGCCGGTCCCTTATACCGAAGATATAAAAATGGTGTTTACCCCCCGTAAGTTCATGACCGACGATCAGCGTTTTGCAGCCAGGAGACCCGATGTCCTAATATTTGAAACCGAACCTTTGGAAGAGTCCATTACCCTGGCCGGTGATATTATGGCAAAACTTAGCGTTTCCACCACGGGTACGGATGCGGATTGGATCGTTAAGGTTATAGACGTATATCCACCGGACCATAAGGATTACGAGGAGACCCAGGCATACTTAAAAATGGGCAACTATCACCAAATGGTACGCAGTGAGGTAATGCGAGGTAGATTTAGAAATGATTTTTCTAAACCAGAGCCTTTTGTTCCTGATCAAATAACCCAGGTAAACATTCAATTGCAGGATGTCTTCCATACTTTTAAAAAGGGCCATAAAATACAGGTACAGGTACAAAGTACCATGTTTCCCTATATAGATATTAATCCCCAAACCTATGTAGAGAATATATTTAAAGCCAAACCTGAAGACTTTGAAAAACAAACTCATCGTGTATACAATACCTCTTTAATAGAGTTTACCGTACTTAAACCATAATGGCTTTTCATCTTCATGAATTGAAAGTACTCTTAAGGGTACTTTTTTAATATTTTAAATTGCCATATCTTTAATCTAAAACCTATACGAGTGAAAGTATTTAAGAAAGTACTTTGGATAGTTTTGGGTATTATCGCAGTATTGGCACTGGGTAGTGCCATTTACGTTTATACCCATACCCCAGAGTATGCGGGCACTGTTAAAACACAAAAATTAAACAATAAGGTAGAGGTTTATTTTGATACCTATGGCATACCCCACATCTATGCCACCGGCGAAGAAGATGCTCTTAGGGCTTTGGGATATGTCCATGCCCAGGACAGGTTATGGCAGATGGAACTGTTGCGTAGGATCGCAAAAGGGGGGCTTTCGGAGGTTTTTGGTGAGGATATGCTGAAAACGGACAAATTCTTTCTGTCCTTGGGTATAGATGATGCTTCACAACAAACCATTGGGAAACTTTCAAAAAGCAGTCCCATGGTCAAACTGTCCCAGGCATATCTGGATGGAATAAATCAATTTATAGTAGAAGGGCCTACACCTGTTGAATTTCATCTTACCAGCTTGAAAAAAACACCGTTCATCCTTAAGGATGTCTATAATATAGTTGGATATATGGCCTTTAGTTTTGCCATGGCCCATAAAACCGATCCCTTGCTTACCAACATCAAGGACAAACTGGGACCAGCTTATTTAATGGATCTCGAAATAGGTACCGACCCTAAAAACACATTGATAAAAAATTACAAGCCCAGTATTCGGGATTCCCTTAAAAATGAAATAGCGGGCCTAGTTTCTGAAGTGTTGAAAGATCTTCCCGTCCCTCAGTTCGAAGGGAGCAATAGTTGGGTAATAGCACCCAATAAGACCAAGAACGGTAAGGTTATTCTGGCCAATGACCCCCATATTGGTTTTGCCCAACCCTCGGTATGGTATGAAGCCCATGTAAATGCCCCTAACTACGAAAAATATGGATATCATTTAGCGGGAGTGCCCTTTCCATTATTGGGGCATGACCGAAAAATAGCCTATGGACTAACCATGTTCGAGAATGATGATATCGATTTTTACTATGAAGAGGAAAAACCAAATGATACCAGCTACTACAAAACCTCTACGGGATGGGAAAAATATGGGCTGGTAACCAAGACTATAAAAATAAAAGGAGAGAACGACCTAAGTTTTACCTTTAAAAAAACGCAACATGGCCCCATTCTGAACGGAATTGCCGATCAAGTGGCGGACAAGCGCCCCATAGCCATGTCCTGGATCTATACCAAATTGGAAAACAAGGTTATGGATGCACTTTACAGCATGTGCCGTGCCCAGAATTTATCGGAATTCAAAGAAGCCCTTCCAAATATACATGCCCCCGGTCTAAATATTATGTATGGGGATGCCGTGGGCAATGTAGGGTGGTTTGCAACGGCCAAACTATACCAAATGCCGGATAGTATCAGTACCAAATTTATTTTGGACGGAAGTAAAGGTGAGGATGAGCCCCTACATTATTTGGATTTTACGGAAAATCCCATGGCAATAAATCCGCCCTGGAACTATGTATATTCTGCCAACAATCAGCCCGATTCCATAAATGGAAAATTTTATCCAGGTTATTATTTGCCCGAGAATAGGGCGAAAAGGATAGTAGCGCTATTGGAACCCAAAAATGACTGGGATAGGGCTTCGGTAGAGGCTATGATATTGGATGTTACTTCGGGTGTAAATGCCAAAGTGGTTACCAATTTGGCCAAAAGCATGGAGGTAAAGGGTTTGACCCAGGCACAGATCAGCGTCCTGGACCAAATGAATGTTTGGGACGGCAACAACCAATTGCAACAAATAGAACCTACCGTTTATCACCGCTGGATTTATTTCTTACTTAAAAATACGTTTGAGGATGAATTGGGTACCCAGATGTTCCAGCAATTTTTGGACACCCATTTCCACAAAAGGTTAATTGCCCCAATGTTGGCAAAAGATAAATCGGTTTGGTGGGACGATGTTGGTACCAAGGATAGTGTAGAAACAAAAACCGAAAGGATAAACCTCTCCTTCAGACAGGCATTTAGGTCATTGGAAAAGGATTTTGGCACTGACCCCGACCAATGGACCTGGAATAAGGTACACACTTTGGAACACGGGCATCCCTTGGGACAACTAAAATTACTAAGACCATTTTTTAACGTTGGGCCCTTTCCTGTTTCGGGAACTAGGGAAGTTATCAACAATATGTACTTTAAATATGATGATACGGGCCTATATCCAACTACTTCCGGCCCCTCTACAAGACGGGTTATCGATTTTTCCGATATTGAAAATAGTACCAGTATCCTTCCAACAGGACAGTCCGGAAATCCTTTTAGTGCCCACTATGACGATCAGGCCGAAATGTACATTGAGGGCAAATTTCGAAAAATGATGATGAACAAGGAGGAAATCGTTAAAACCCAGGAATCCTTATTGGTCTTTGAACCTGATAAGTAAACTACCTCGGGGCAAGCCCACGAGGCATTGAAAAAAAAAATTCAAGTTTGATTTCGACGCAATCGTCAGAGCATTTAAATCTCGATTATCGGGTAAATTAAATATGGTACAGGCTAACCTATTGGGGGCAACACCATTATAATTGAAGATTCATGGTTCACATCTACCATCTCAATGCTAATATCCAACATCTCAACTCTATCAATGCCCGAAAATTTAATTTATTTGTTTACATTTAGAAAAATAACAAGTAAATGCTTACAAAAGTTTATGGCAGCTCGGTTTTTGGGGTAGAGGCAACCACCATTACCGTGGAAGTAAATATCGACAAGGGCATTGGATATCATTTAGTGGGTTTGCCCGATAATGCCATAAAGGAACGTAATTACCGTATAGCGGCAGCATTGCAGAACAACGGTTACAAAATACCCGGAAAAAAAATCACCATCAACATGGCTCCCGCCGATCTTCGCAAAGAGGGTTCGGCCTACGACCTTACCCTGGCCCTGGGAATCCTGGCCTCCTCAGGTCAAATTAAATCGGAATCCATAGAAAAGTACATTGTTATGGGCGAGCTTTCCCTAGATGGGAGTTTACAGCCCATAAAAGGTGCCTTGCCCATAGCCATCAAAGCCATGGAGGAGGGGTTCAAAGGATTTATTTTACCTCATGAAAATGCCAGGGAGGCCGCTATAGTAGACGATTTGGAAATATATGGAATAGACAATATTAAAGAGGTGATTGACTTCTTTGATAAAGGCATTCCTTTGCAGCAGACCATCATAGACACTAAAGAGGAATTTTACAAAAGTTTGGATTTTCCGGAGTTCGATTTTTCGGATGTAAAAGGACAGGAGAGCATAAAACGCTGTATGGAAATCGCTGCTGCCGGCGGGCATAACATAATCCTTATAGGTCCCCCCGGTTCGGGGAAGACCATGTTGGCCAAACGCCTACCTTCTATTTTACCGCCCATGACCTTGTACGAAGCCTTGGAGACCACTAAAATTCACTCTGTAGTAGGCAAGATCAAAAATATGGGACTTATGAACCAAAGGCCGTTTCGAAGTCCGCACCATACTATATCCGATGTCGCCCTAGTGGGCGGGGGTGCCTATCCCCAACCGGGAGAAATATCCCTTTCCCACAATGGAGTCCTGTTTTTGGACGAACTGCCAGAATTTAAACGTAGCGTACTGGAAGTAATGCGCCAACCTTTGGAGGACAGGGAAGTGACTATTTCCAGGGCACGGTTTACGGTAACCTATCCCAGTAGTTTTATGTTGGTGGCCAGTATGAACCCTAGCCCGGGCGGTTATTTTAACGATCCCGATGCCCCGGTAACATCTTCCCCGGCGGAGATGCAACGTTATTTAAGCAAAATTTCCGGTCCGTTGCTGGACCGAATCGATATTCACATAGAAGTAACCCCAGTGCCTTTTGAAAAGCTGTCCGAGGAACGCAAAGGGGAAAACAGCCTAGAAATAAGGAAACGCGTTACGGCCGCCAGGGATAAACAGACCCAACGCTTTGTGGACATGGAGAACGTGCACTACAATGCCCAAATGAATACCAAGCACATTAGGAGATACTGTAAAATGGACGATGCGTGCAAGGAACTGCTTAAAAATGCCATGGAGCGTTTAAACCTCTCCGCCCGGGCCTACGATAGGATTCTGAAAGTGGCAAGAACAATCGCCGATTTGGAAAATGCAGCGAATATTAGCGGAAATCACATAGGCGAAGCCATACAATACCGAAGTTTGGACCGTGAGGGCTGGTTGGGGTAGCATAAAAAATATAATGGCCATTCTGAACCTAACCTGGCAAAGGAATTCTGAGTAATGTAGGACTTCAGTTTGTATATCTCGCAAGCGTTACGCTCGCACCAACTGGAAAATTGTTAATTGAACCTTGGACCTTGAACATTAAAATTGCCAATGGTCCATTGATCACCAACAACGGGCCGCTTTTCACCGATATCCCCTCACATCGCCCATATTTAAAGTAATTGGGCCAATACTGTGTTTATGGGGCAAAAAGGCACCGCTTTCCGTAACCTGCCAATCGTCCCAACTGGCTTCAATACCACCTATTGGGATAATGCTGACCCACATTTTAAAACTTATTGGGAATCCATTGGGCTGTAATTTCCATAAATAGGAATCGCCCGGAGTGTCGCCACCGCTGGTGTAGGTAACCAATAACCCATGGTTTCCATCTCTTAAGGGAACCATGGTTCTTTCCGTTCCGGGGTCGAAAATCTTAAAGGGGGCAACCAACCAAAAAGAGTCATTGTTGAAAAAAGAGGTGGCCTTTTTAATAAGCTTTCCCTTTTCTTGGCCCTCAAGGGGTATCTTACCCTTGGCAACCGAACTTTTCGCAGGTACCTTTAAGTCGAGTTTTACCTTATAATGGCTCCAGGCAACAAATACAGTATCGGTTTTCTTATCCCAACGATAATGGTGTTTCCCATTGGCAAAAGACCATTCCAGAAAACGTGTGTCCTTGAAGGCCTTATAATTGAGGGCCGTTAACATTTTCATGGCCAGGTCATCTGCATTTTCACCCCTGATTCCCTTTGGTAACGGCTCGTTGTATATGGCATATAGGATCCCGGCCAAAACCAACAGCAATAGCAATGTCCCAAATACTATTTTACCTATTTTTTTTATCAAATGTAATCGGCTTTTAGAATTGACAGTATATTTAGTGTACTCCCGTAATTGTATATTGCACAATTGTTATGTGCCGTTACAACTAAAACCCCGCGGCACTGTCGTCCCCACGCCTATCGGCACCACCTTCGAGTTTTCCGTTGGGCAATATCCTAATGGCATCTACCTGACCTATGATGGGGGTGTTTTCTTCATTGATGATGTACCCCTTGCCTTTTAGGGCATTGAGTATATGCTTTTCAAATCCTTCGGGTTCAAAAATGATGGCATCGGGCAGCCATTGATGATGAAAACGGGGAGCGTTTACCGCATCCTGCATACTCATGTTAAATTCATAGCAGTTTAGAATGGTCTGGGCCACAGCGGTTATTATAGTGGATCCACCTGGAGTCCCTACCACCATCCATAATTTTCCATTTTTTTCCACAATTGTAGGTGTCATACTACTTAACATTCGTTTTTCAGGGGCAATACTATTGGCCTCGGCCCCCACCAATCCAAACATATTGGGAACCCCGGGTTTGGCACTAAAATCGTCCATTTCATTATTTAGAAAGAACCCCAGTTCATCCGAAAACAGTTTGGAGCCATAACCTCCGTTGATGGTAGTTGTGGCCGCAACGGCATTTCCAAACGAATCTACAATAGAGTAATGGGTAGTTTCATCGCTTTCAACTATTTGTAGGTCCCCATGGGATACTTCCGAGGACTTGGAAGCTTTGTCAAAAGAAAAATTTCGCATTCTTTCTTGTAGGTATTGTTCCGACAGAAGTTCCTTTAAAGGGATGTCCACAAAATCCGGATCCCCCAAAAAATAGTTTCTATCGGCATAGGCCCTTCTGGCAGCCTCCGTAAACAATTGAATTGTTTTAACCGAATTGTGTCCATAACTGGAAATATCATAAGGTTCCATCATCTTAAAAATTTGATTTATCGTAAACCCGCCACTGCTGGGAGGGCTCATGGATATAATTTTTAGGTCCTTATAATGGAACGTAAAAGGAGACCTCCATTTTGCTTCGTATTTTCCAAGGTCTTCGATCGTAATATAACCACCTTTGGCCTGGATGAAATTGGCCAATTTTTCGGCAACTTCCCCTTTGTAAAATCCATCCTTGCCTTTTTCTGAAATTTTTTGGAGGGTATTGGCCAAAGCAGGATATTTTATGGAATCGCCCATCTTGTAAACAGTGGCAAAAAAGGTACTGTCACTGTTCACCTGAATAAAAATGTCGCGATAGTATTTTAATCTTTGGGCCTGCTTTTTGGTTACAACGACCCCCTTTTTGGCCAAATCGATGACTGGGGCCATAATTTCTTTAAGGGGAAGGGATCCAAATTTTTCATGGACGGCAATTACACCGGCCACAGTGCCCGGTACCCCTACAGCGGTTGCCCCCAAAGTACTCTTATCTGGAATTACATTTCCCAAAGTATCCAGGTACATATCTACATGCGCTGCCAATGGTGCTTTTTCACGGTAGTCCAATGCCCCTATTTCCCCATTGGTCTTCCTATACACCATAAAGCCTCCACCGCCAATATTTCCTGCATAGGGATAGGCTACGGCAAGGGCCAGTTCCGTTGCAATCATTGCATCGAAGGCATTACCTCCCTTTTTAAGGATGTCCGATCCAATCTTTGAGGCCTCCTCTCTGGCAGAAACCACCATAGCATGGTCTGTTACTAGTCCCGTGGGCAAGGGGTCGGGAATGCTCCTGCAATTGATAAACAGGATGGTACCAAACAAGAAACCGGTAAAACGGATCATAGGCAATATTTTTTTCAAAAAGATAGGCCTTTTCCGATTAAAAATAAATTTTAACATACTCGTAGGATTAAAATTTATGGATAAACCTCAATTCCATGGATGATTTCGTTAATAATTTAATGCATTTACCAAAGGGCTGCTAAAATAATTAGGGATATAGAGGTAGGAAAAAATACTATAGCTCCGGAATCTTTAATTTACTCTTTTTTTATTATTACTAGGAAATTTTAATCCTTATAATTCCCCCGACGGCTCTGCCTAGGGGTTTCCGATCATACCCCTCCTTGGGGGAGGTCGGAATTGCTTTTTCGCAATTCCGGCTGGGGCAAAATACAATTCCGCCAGATTTTCCGAAAAACCCCGTTGGGACAATTTTTGTCATACACCTAACAAGGAGATATATTTCTGCTTGGAAAACACGATCAGTTCTTCAAAAAAAATAGTGAATTCCCTTTCAAAATCGGTATAATGTTCCTCCAAATCCAAAATGGCAAAATTCATTTTGGATTTATTTTGTGTGCGTCTGTTCATGCCGTTCAATACCCGGGATATTCCATCCATCTTGGCATAGTTCAAAATCCAATTATCAGCTATCATATAAGGCATCATGCGCTTTACCCCAATAGGGAGTATATCGTAATGGTTTTCCAAGAGATCGTAAAAATTGTCCACAAAGTGGGGTAGTGGGGTAACGGCGTAATCCGACCAATTCTTGGCCAGAAAGTGGTCATAGAAAATGTCTACGATTACACCACTATAATGACTATAATTTTCATGCAGGCGCTTGGTACTTTGCCTTACTATGGGGTGCTTGTCCGTATAAGTATCTATGGCACGGTGCAGTACAATCCCTTTTTGGATCCTTTCAGGAAGGTGCTTGTATTTATTGCCCCGTATACTGTCCGCTATAAAGTTTCCTATAGTGACCCCATCGTCTTCAAAAGAAAGATACAGGTGCGCCAAAAAATTCATTTTCCGTGACTGAAGTTTATTAAGTTCGAATTTACAACTTAACGGCATAGGATTTAAACCTAACCTTTTATATTTGTATAAATTTATACTTAAAATATGACTTTAATAAAATCCATTTCGGGAATACGGGGTACCATTGGAGGTAGGCCAGGAGATAATTTAACGCCTATTGATGCGGTTAAATTTGCGGCTGCTTACGGTGTTTGGTTGAAAGAGTACTCTAAAAAGGAAAAACTAACGGTTGTTATTGGGCGAGATGCCCGACTTTCCGGGGAAATGGTCCAGAATTTGGTAGTTTCTACCCTTGTAGGATTGGGAATAGATGTAGTGGACCTAAACCTTTCCACAACACCGACCGTAGAAATAGCAGTTCCTTTGGAAAAAGCCGATGGGGGCATTATCCTTACGGCCAGCCATAATCCAAAGCAATGGAATGCCCTAAAACTTTTAAATGAAAAAGGAGAGTTTTTAGATGCTGCCCAAGGGGCCAAAATATTGGAAATTGCTGAAAAGGAAGCCTTTAATTTCTCTGAGGTGGATGATTTGGGGAGCGTACATAGGAACGATTCCTATATCGATATCCATATAGACGAAGTGTTAAACCTTTCCTTGGTGGATGCAGATGTTATAAGGGCTGCCAAGTTTAAGGTAGTGGTAGACGGTGTAAACTCTACGGGGGGAATTGCCATACCCAAACTTTTAAAGGAATTGGGGGTAGAAGTGGTAGAGCTGTACTGTGATCCTACAGGACATTTTCCCCATAACCCGGAACCTCTAAAAGAACATCTGGGGGATATATGTGAATTGGTCGTAAAGGAAAAAGCCGATTTTGGAATCGTTGTGGACCCTGATGTGGATCGTTTGGCCTTTATTACCAATGAAGGGGAGATGTTTGGGGAAGAATATACTTTGGTGGCCTGTGCGGATTATGTGTTGGGGAAAACCAAAGGAAGTACCGTTTCCAATTTATCCTCATCCAGGGCTTTAAAAGATATATCCGAAAAACACGGAGGCACTTATGAAGCGGCAGCCGTAGGTGAAGTAAATGTGGTGGCCAAAATGAAGGCCAATAAGGCCATTATAGGTGGTGAGGGCAATGGGGGCATCATCTATCCAGAAAGCCATTATGGCAGGGACTCCCTAGTAGGAACCGCCTTATTTTTAATGTTGATGGCAGAAAGGGGAGGAACCGTGAGCGAGTTAAGGGCTAGCTACCCCAGTTATTTTATGAGCAAAAAAAAGATCGAACTTACCCCTGGCTTGGATGTTGACGGTATTCTGGTAGCCATGACAGAGAAATATAAAAATGAAGAAATTTCTACTATTGACGGAGTAAAGATCGATTTTCCCGAGAACTGGGTACATTTGCGCAAATCCAATACCGAACCCATCATCCGAATCTACACGGAAGCCAAAAGTCAGGCCGAAGCCGATGGTTTGGCAGATAGGATAATAGGGGAAATAAAAATGGTGGCCGGAATTTAGGAGCAACATTTGAATAGGGGTCGGAGATATTATGTTTTCGACCTTAATTTTTAAATTGGACAAATGAAAAACCAACTCATAAAACTATTTCTTTTCATTTTTATTGGAAGCACTTCTTACAATAGTCTTGCGCAGGCCGATACCCTCAGGGTAATGAGCTTTAATATACTACATGGGGCCACCACTAAAAATGATTTTAATCTGGATACCATTGCAGGGGTAATTAACCACTACAAGCCCCATCTAGTGGCTTTACAGGAGGTGGATTTTAAAACGAAAAGAGCCAAAAACTACGATTTGCCCACCCAACTGGGAATCCGTACAGAAATGGCCTCCCTATTTGCCCGGGCCATGTATTACGATGGCGGCGAGTATGGAGAAGCGGTACTGTCCAAATTTACCTTTATTGGCAGTGAAAAGTTGGAGTTGCCCCATTTACCCGGTTCAGAGCCTAGGGCCGCCTTGGTTACCCGGATCAAAACAAAAAAAGGGAACACCATTCAGTTTGTGGGCACCCATTTGGACCATCTGAGGGATGAAACCGATAAAGTAATGCAGGCCAAGGCAATTGTTGCCCATTTGGGAGATACCGATCTCCCCACTTTATTGGTGGGCGATCTAAATGCAACGCCAAACAGCAACACGATCTCCACTATTTCAGAAAAATTTACAAAACCCATACACCCAAATGCCCTTAAAGGGACTTTTCCTGCCTCAGGCCCCAATATCTGTATTGACCATATCATGTACAACCAGCCGGAAAAATGGCAGGTATTGAATTATGAGGTGCTATGTGAAAATTATGCCAGCGATCACTGCATCATAATAGCGACCCTAGTATTTACTCCTTAGCCAATGTTTGATAAATAGTTTCCCCGTACCAGTTTGGCGGTTTGGTGTTCCCCTGTATGGCTCCAACCCGGAGGCATTATAATATACAGGAGTTTGTTCTTAAGTCCCGGCGCCTTGGCCACATCCTTGAACAAGGCTATGAATTCACCAAAGTAAACGTCAAAAAAATTGCCACTATCCATTTTACGTGTAATGCCGTATTCAATCTGGATATCATTTTTTTCATCCTGATAGGTTCCAAAAACCTTATCCCAGATATTCAGTAAATTACAGAAATTGGTATCCATATACAGCGGATTTCTGGCATGATGTACCCTATGATGGGAGGGGGTTAAAATAATTTTGTTCAAAAATCCCATTCTTCCATCTTTCATTAAATTTTCACCAACATGGATAAATGCACCGTAAGTGCCATCTATAAACATAATCAAGAAGAGCAAAACGGGTTCAACGCCCAAAAGGATGCACACCGTGGTTCTTATGGTATCTGCATAAGGGGCTTCCAAGAAAAAATGGGCATGGGTTACCGAAAGGTTCATTTGTTCCGGGGCATGGTGGGTAGAATGCAGGCACCAAAAAAGTCGCACCTTATGTCCCCAATAATGATATAGGAAATGACCAAACTCCCATACTATATATCCGTAAATGAACCAGTACCAGGTCATTTTTGTCTGGAATAGGGCATAGGGCTGTAACCATCCTATAATAAGGGTCACCATGGCTATGGCGATAAATCGGCCAATGAACCTATTAAACACATAGATGAGAAAGTTTACCTTATATACCTTGGTATTAGGCTTTTTGTATACTAGACCAAGGATGAATTCCAATATCAAAAGCAAGGGGATTATGGGGTAAATGAGCGATACAACACCATCATAAGTAGAGAACACACTGTAATCCCCGGCCTGCAATAGTTCCATTGCCTGACGAATGCCCAAAAATCCAACTACCTCATCATAAAGGGTTCCCAAAATATCCATTAAAAATTGATTTTAATTAAACTGGGCCATAATATAATGAGAAAAGTTCAATTGTACTCCCAATTTAGACCAACAACATTAATTTGCAAACCAATATATGCCTATTGGAATTCCACTGGTACTTTATTTCTATGCTTCCATCGTTTGTGGGTCCAAAGGTAGTAGGCCGGTTTTTCCCGTATCTGATTTTCGGTCAATCTAAGGAACTGGTCCGTAATCTGATGCTTTTGGGTCTTACTGCCGGCCATGGTTATAGGGATGAATTCTGCTTGGTAATATCCCCTTTTTACTTTGGAAACCTTAAGGAAGACCACTGCCAGATCCAATTTTCTGGCCATACTCTCGGGGCCATTAAAAATGGGCACCTTAACGCCCATAAATTCACTCCAATATTGTGCCTTTTTTACTTGCGGGGATTGATCGCTTACCATGCCATAGGCAGATATTGTTCCGTTTTGTACATTTCTATAGACCGTTTTTACGGTTTCTTGCTGGGTTATAAGGGTGGTATTCCATTTGGCCCTTATTTTCTTTATCAAGTTGTCAAAATAAACATTGCCAATTTTTTGATATACGGCATATCCCTTGGCATCCACATAATTATTAATACTTACGTTCCATTCCCAATTGGCGTAATGGGAGCAGACGATAAGGACGCTCTTATCCTCGACTATGCTTTGAAGTACTTCAATATTGATTATCTTATAGCGTTCCTTTAACTCCTCTTTTGTCAGATTCAAGGTCTTTATCATTTCCAGGAACATATCGCACATATGACGGTAGAAGCACCTCTGAACGTCTTTTAGCTCTTTTGCCGACTTATCCGGAAAGGCCATTGTAAGATTTTCCAAAACGACCCTTTTGCGATAGCCGATAAGATAGAACATCACTAAAAAGATAAGGTCCGAAAAAAAGTAAAAAAGTCTAAAAGGTAATATGGAAATAAACCATAGTAAGGGATAAACGAGAATATAGGCCAGAAACTGCATGCAGATTTAATTAGGGCAAATATAGCTATATTTGAACCTAAAAATAATAGTTTTCTCCATGAATAACATTCATATCGCTACCATTGCCATTATGGCCGCAAATGTTCTTGTCTCATTAAAAGGGTTTAATGATCAAACTTTTTTTGAACGCTATAAGTTTGGTGTCGGTGCTATCCAGTCAGGACAAAAAGATAGGATGGTTACTTCGGGGTTTTTACATGTGGACCTTTCCCACCTTTTTTTCAATATGTTCACCCTTTATTTTTTTGCAGATGTGGTCATTGATTGGTTTGGCCCCGGTAAGTTCCTTATCCTATATTTTATTAGCCTTGTTGCCGGTAGTTTATTGGCACTGTATTTCCATAAGAACGAACCTTACTACAGTGCTGTTGGGGCCAGTGGGGCCGTTACCGGTATTTTGTACTCGGCCATCCTGCTGGAGCCGGGGATGAGATTGGGTATCATGTTCATCCCTATTCCTTTACCGGCTTATATTTTAGGGATCCTTTATTTGTTTTATTCTATATACGGCATGAAAACAAGATTGGGGAACATTGGGCATACGGCCCATTTTGGAGGTGCTATAGGTGGGTATGTGGCTACCTTGTTCTTTAAGCCCGACCTATTGGTTACAGATTCCCTAATGGTATTTTTACTGGCTTTGCCAATAGTACTTCTTTTTATTCTTGGAAAAATGGGCAAGATATAAACAGGCGTATATGACATACCCGAATACTGAGAACATTTGCATGAAGAAGCCCGGTCAGTTATTGCTTTCCTAACATTCATAATGGTATTGGAACAAAGTTCTTTACATAACCAAAAAGGCCCGGAAAAATTTCCGGGCCTTTTTAATAAAATTTTTGAACCTTATTATTGCAAAAGTTCCGAAATTTTTGATTCCAATTCGGGACCTCTTAGATTTTTGGCAACAATAACCCCGTTTTCATCAAGAATAAAGGTAGCGGGAATAGCTTCCACATTGTAAAGTTTGGCAACGGCATCGTTAAAGTAGTCCAAATTGGAAATATGGTTCCAGCTAAGTTGGTCATCTGCAATCGCCTTTTTCCAATCCTCTTCCTTTCTATCCAAGGAAACACCAATAATATTAAGGCCTTTGGAGTGGTATTTATTGTAGATATTGACAACATTGGGATTTTCAACCCTACAAGGCTTGCACCAAGCGGCCCAAAAATCAATGATGGTCACTTTTCCCATAGCCTCTTTAAGGGACAATTCCTTACCATCCGGGGTAGGTCCTGAAAAATCGGGGGCCTTGGCTCCTATTGCCGTACTTTTGCCTTTTTCTTCCCTGGCCTTGGCGGCCTCCAAACTTTTTAGGATGTTTTTCGCAGGCAGGGTTTCCTTTATCTCCGGCGTTAGGGCATCATACATTTTTTGAGCCTCTTCGCTTTCCACGATTCTTGTGTTAAGACCTTTTTCTATCAACAATGCAGAAATAAGACCGTTGGGGTTGTTCTTAATAAAATCCAGCTCAAAATTCTTATATTCCTCTTGAAGTTCGGCAAACTCGTCTCGCAAGGAATTCACCGTAGCTTCGTTTCCACCCATACTTGCGGTTTGCATGTCCTTTTGAATGGACATGGCCTGATCGGACAATGCCCTTGATTCCGTTAGATAATTGAAGAAAATATCGTTTTGTACGGTGCCTTTGACCTTGGCAAAATTTAAACTATCCTTTTGGGCACTAAGCTCTATTTCGCCTTTTTCGGCAACCACAGGGGTATAACCCTGAATCTTATCAATAAAAACATATATTAGATCCGGGGTATCGGCAGGACCACTGGCGGTAAACTTGCCATTTTCAACAGTGGTCGTATCTATATCATAGGGTTGGTTGTTTTCACCAATCTTTCTAATGAATATTTGGGTACCATTTTCCACATCACCGCTCAAGGTTCCGTTCAATACAAAACCTTCGGGCTTACTGTTGCACGCTGTGAACCCTACAATTACCGTAAGGGATAATAATATTTTCTTCATTGTTATTTTCTTTTAATTGTCGCAAATGTACTTATATATGGCTAATAAAAAAAGCCATAAATGCTACAGGAACATTCATGGCCCAATAAAATCTAGTTAACACTTAAAACTCTGCTCCCGATGGTTATCCGGATAAGGTTTCCAAAAACTTTAATAGTCCGCGGTCGGCAAATGGCAGTGGGCAATAGATAGTGTTAAGTAAATAGTTTTCTGTAGGCAGCTTTTAACCAACCTTATGACTAAGGTTTATTGCCTACTAAATACTGCTTACTGCCCATTAATCTCCCTGTCCCAGGAAAGGGGAATTACATTTTTTCCCAAACCCCTGTCTTTGTCCGTAGGAAGCCTGCCCTTGCCGGTATGCAATTTCGCTATGTAGGAGTAGTTTGGTTTTCTACATTAAAATTGATAGCGGATTCCCAAGGCGATATCAAAATCAAAATTATCGGAGAAGTCATTATAGCCCACGATGCCTATTTCAGGTCTGAAATCCAATGAAATCAGTAAAGGAATGTCAAAGTTGTATTCAATGCCAATATCCCCGGCAGCTAAAACAAATAACCCTCCATCAGGGGTGTAGTATCCACCATTACCGTTGGGCCTGGAAGCGAAATCCACACTTCCCAGACCGCCACCGGCGCCAAAGTACCAATTGAAATTTCCGTCCAAGGGTCTAACCCATTGGTAAAGGGCCGTTAATTTAAAGGCATCAAAGTAGCGGCTATCCCGCCATCCAAGGTTGGCCTCCAATCTGTTGTCCCGGTCCAAAGATTTTTGATAGGAAATTTCTGCGCCAAATCCATCACTGTCCCCCAAGCGGAGACCAAGGGCGTGATCGGATATTTCCTGGGCATTTATGGAACACCAGGAGCAGAACATAAATAGGGCAAATAATTTTGAAATTTTCATAAGCATTCTAAAATTAATTAATGTAAAAATTAAAAATTGATTATTAATCTGAAACAATAAAACTTAATTTAGTGCCGAAAATTGTTTTGAGTTGGATAAAAATATGCTAAATAAATTAAATGATGATCTGGAGGGCGATTTGTTTGTAGACAAATTAATGACCACCCTATATGCCACCGATGCCTCGGTTTATAGAAAAATACCAATGGCAGTGGCCTACCCGAAGACCGAAGAGGATATTAAAAAACTAATTCTATTTGCTGGGGAACACAAAATAGGTTTAATACCTAGAACAGCAGGGACTTCCCTTGCCGGACAATGTGTTGGGAACGGCATTGTTGTGGATATCTCCAAAAATTTTACCAAGATCCTCTCTGTGGATGTGGATAAAAAACAGGTAAGGGTTCAGCCAGGGGTGATCCGGGACGAGTTAAACCTCTACCTGGAGTCTTATGGGCTATACTTTGGCCCCAATACTTCTACTTCCAACCGCTGTATGATAGGGGGAATGGTAGGCAATAATTCATCGGGGACCACCTCCATACAATATGGGGTTACCCGAGATCAGGTCGTATCTTTAAAGACATTCTTATCCGATGGCAGCAAAGTGGAATTTAAGGATTTGTCCTTGAACGAATTTCTGGGTAAAATGTCCTTGGATAATTTTGAGGGGAAAATTTACAGCAACATACATAAAGAATTAAGCAATAAGGAAATACAGGCAGAAATTGCCAAAGAATTTCCGAAGCCCCAGATCCATAGGCGCAACACCGGCTATGCCGTGGACGAGTTGCTCAATAACAATGTTTTTGGTGATAGTTCGGAGGCTATAAATTTATGTAAATTATTATGCGGAAGTGAAGGTACCTTGGCCTTTACCACCGAAATAGTACTCCAGTTAACGGATTTGCCACCGAAACTTTCCGGAATGGTAGTTACCCATTATAAAACACTGGAAGACTGCCTGTTAGATGTAGCTCCGTTAATGACCCATGACCTACATACCTGTGAAATGATGGACAAGGTAATTTTGGACTGTACCAAAAATAACCGCACCCAATTGGAGAACAGGTTTTTTGTGGAAGGGGATCCAGCGGCCTTATTAATGTTGGAGGTCAAAGCCGATGCCGAGGAGGACTTGGACAAACAACTACAACAATTATTGCAGACCGTTAAAGAATCAGGATTAAGCTATGCCAGCCCTATATTGAAATTGGCCGACGTAAATAAGGCCATTGAACTTAGAAAGGCCGGACTGGGACTGCTTGGCAATATAGTGGGCGACCGTAAGGCGGTTGCCTGTATAGAGGATACCGCAGTGGCCTTGGAGGATCTTAAGGATTTTATCGGGGAATTCACCCAAATAATGAAAGACTATAAGCAAGATGCGGTCTACTATGCCCATGCCGGGGCAGGGGAGTTGCACCTAAGGCCTATCCTAAATTTAAAGAAATCTGCAGATGTGGCCTTGTTCAGATCCATTACAACGGATGTGGCCAAGCTTACCAAGAAGTATCACGGGTCCTTTAGCGGGGAACATGGAGATGGCATAGTAAGGGCGGAGTTTATTCCCTTAATGATAGGAGAGAAAAATTATGGGCTCTTGAAGCGGGTAAAAACCTATTTTGATCCTCATAATATTTTCAACCCAGGGAAAATTGTGGATGCCTATCCCATGGATGAATCATTGCGCTATGAAGTTGATAGGGAAGAGCCACAGATAGAGACCTTGATGGATTTCTCCGATAGTGAAGGCATTCTTAAAGCAGCCGAAAAATGTAATGGTAGTGGGGATTGCAGAAAAACCCATTTGGTATCCGGCGCCATGTGCCCTAGTTATCACGCCACCAAAAATGAAAAAGATACTACACGGGGCCGTGCCAACGCCCTGAGAGAATTTTTAACTTCTTCGGAAAAGACCAATAAGTTTAACAATAGAGAATTAAAAGAAGTTTTCGATCTGTGTTTAAGTTGTAAGGCCTGCTCCAGTGAATGCCCCAGTAACGTGGATGTGGCCACCCTTAAAGCAGAATTTCTATATCAATACCAAGAAGAAAATGGGTATCCCTTAAGAGCAAAACTATTTGCCCATAATACGGTGTTGAATAAATTGGGAAGTACTTTACCGGGTATTACCAATGCCATATACGATTCCAAATTTTTTGGAGGATTGCTTAAAAAATCGGTAGGAGTTGCCGCGCAACGCAGTTTGCCGAAAGTCTATAAGTTCAATTTTGATAAGGAGCTTCAAAAAGCCAAGGGTCGGTCAAATACCACCAAATCCAAAGTAGTTCTTTATATAGATGAATTTACCAACTATTTGGATGTTGAACTGGGCAGGGATGCCATTGAGGTGCTGACGCGATTGGGGTATGAAGTAGAACTTTTCTATGCAGAGAGCGGCAGGACCTATATTTCCAAAGGTTTTTTAAAACAGGCCAAAAAATTGGCCTTTGGGAATGTGGATAAACTTTCCAAGTTAACGGATATGGGACTTCCCATAATTGGACTGGAACCTTCCGCCATACTTACGTTTAGGGATGAATACAAACGGTTTGGTATTGACAAAAAGAAAATGGATGCCGTTGCCGATAATTCTTTTTTAATAGAAGAATTTTTGGCCAAGGAAATTAAGGCCGAGGTTTTGACACCGGATCAATTTACACAGGAAGCCAGGACTGTTAAAATACATACACATTGCCATCAAAAGTCCATCTCCAACCAAAAGGTAACCTTTGACATATTGAATCTTCCAAAAAATTATACCGTTTCCATCATTAATTCCGGATGTTGTGGTATGGCAGGATCTTTTGGTTATGAAAAGGAGCATTATAAGGTAAGTATGCAGGTAGGGGAACTAAAGTTGTTTCCGGCCGTTAGAAAATCGGCAGAAGATGTGATCATTGTGGCCAATGGCACCAGTTGTAGACATCAGATATATGATGGTACGCAACGGAAGGCCCTGCACCCTATAACGGTTTTGAAGGAGGCATTAAAGGTCCAATAGGATGCTATTGGATTATGGCAACATTTAATCCCATTAAAAAACGGAATTTTAACCCTGGGCAATACGGTTTATGATTATTGTCCTGGGCCTTTTCCAAATGTTTTGGAAGCATAGAGGAATACATTTCAAAGATATTTTATTGGCCAAACCAAGGTACAGTATTAGATCTTTATTTTTTTTGATGATTTTTTCGGGGATTTTTGGGAGATTGTCGCGGTTGCCAGTAATTCATGAATGTCCATGCCCTTAAGTTCTTCATCAACAAAGAAAGGGGAGAGTTTATCTGCACTATATTGGTATATTTTCCAGCGTTTAAAGGCATATTCAAGAGCCGTGAGATTTTCTACCCAATCTCCGGAATTTAAATAGGTACATTTACCAAATTCATTTTCGTAAATCTCTTTTTTTGGCCGATGGATGTGGCCACAGATAACATAATCATAGTTTTTGGCAATGGCCATCCCTTTGACCGTATATTCATAATTTTCAATACATCTTACATTGCCCTTTAGGTTGTTCCCTGCCCTTTTTGATATGCGCCCCAATGTGCCCAATATCCAATTTAGGGTACTGTTAAGCAATATTAGGAAACCAAATCCCCTACTTCCCATTTTAGCCATCCATTTTGTATACTGAATAGGTATATCAAAAACATCACCGTGAAAGAACCAGGCTTTTTTACCATCTATTTCCATGGTCAACCGATCTACAAAATGGATGTTTCCCAAAGAAATGCCACAGTATTTTCGCAGCTTTTCATCGTGGTTACCGGCAATGTAATACACTTCGGTGCCATTAGTGGCCATGTACATTATCTTTCTCAGTACTTTTATATGTGTGGCAGGGAAATAGTTCTTACTAAATTGGCGGATATCCATTATATCCCCATTCAAAATAATCTTCTTGGGATTTATACTGTTCAAATAGGCCAGTAGTTCATCAGCATGGCAACCGAAAGTACCCAAATGTACGTCTGAAATCACTGCTAATTCTATTTGTCTCTTTTTCACGGAGTTGGAGTTTCTTCAAATTAAGTCTTTGGATTTAAATTTAAGGTGAAAGAAAAATCAAATTAGAATAATGAAAAGGTTAAGTTTACATTAAGTGGATACATTTTTCTTTTAATTTAATATATGAAGGGTTTCTATTTTCGTATCTCTGTTTTAAGATTTACCTTTGGGTCATTGAGTTAAAATGGCCTTCAAGACCAATTTATAACCGCAATCTTTTATTTACGCATATGGCAGGAAATACTTTTGGAACCCTTTTTAAACTATCCACTTTTGGAGAATCTCATGGTGTAGCCATTGGTGGGGTGCTGGATGGCTGTCCGGCAGGAATTGAATTGAATCTGGAGGCCGTTCAGAAAGATCTGGATAGGCGTAAACCCGGTCAGTCGGCTATTGTGACCCAACGCAAGGAACCCGATACGGTGGAGTTTTACTCCGGAATTTTTGAAGGGAAGACCACCGGGACACCTATAGGGTTTGCCATACACAATACCAATCAGAAGTCGCATGATTATTCACATATTAAGGATTCTTACAGACCATCGCACGCCGATTATGTATACGATCAGAAATATGGTTTCCGGGATTATCGCGGAGGAGGAAGAAGTTCGGCCAGGGAAACGGCCAGTAGGGTAGTCGCAGGTGCCATTGCCAAACAATTTTTGGGCGATATGAAAATAAACGCCTACGTTTCCCAAGTGGGGGAGCTCTCCTTGGACAAAAGTTACAGCGAGCTGGATTTTTCCCTTATAGAATCCAATCCGGTAAGGTGTCCGGATCCCGTCACTGCGGCCAAAATGGAAACGTATATCAAAAAAATAAAAAAGGAGGGAGACACCATTGGTGGAATAATTACCTGTGTTATTCAAAATGTTCCCATTGGCCTGGGAGAGCCGGTATTTGACAAATTACACGCAGAATTGGGCAAAGCCATGCTTTCAATTAACGCTGTTAAAGGTTTTGAGTATGGCAGTGGTTTTGAAGGGGTAAAAATGAAGGGAAGTGCACATAACGATCAGTTTAATACCGATGGCACCACCAAGACCAATCATAGTGGCGGTATTCAGGGAGGAATAAGCAATGGAATGGATATCTATTTCAATGTAGCCTTTAAACCCGTTGCCACCGTCATCCAAGCTTATGATACCATAGACCGGGAAGGGAATAAAGTAGCTACCCAGGGCAAAGGCAGGCACGACCCCTGTGTAGTGCCCAGAGCGGTACCGATTGTGGAGGCGATGGCCGCTTTGGTCATGGCAGATTTTACTTTGCTGAACAGGGCGGCTAAATTATAGCCTTATATTTTTTGGTGCTTTGTACCACAAAATACTATCTTTCCAATCAAAATCATTGTTATTATGAGGAAGTTGGAATTGCACTGGCAGATTATTTTGGGAATGGTGGGCGGAGTCCTTTTTGCGCTGATCATGGTACAGTTTGATTGGGGGCCGAAAATTGTCTCAGATTGGGTCAAACCCTTTGGTAATATTTTTATCAATTCCCTAAAACTTATTGCGGTTCCATTAATATTGGCTTCACTCATCAAGGGCGTATCCGATCTAAAGGATATTTCCAAACTTTCTAAAATGGGGGGGAGGACTATAGGTATTTACCTAATTACTACCATTATAGCTGTTTCTATCGGACTTGCCATAGTGAATATAATAAAGCCTGGATCTTCCATTTCTGAAGAGACAAGAAACGAATTGGTGGAAAATTACAAAGGTGATGCCGATTCCAAAATATCCCAAGCCAATGAACAAAGAGAATCCGGTCCACTACAGGCCTTGGAAGATTTGGTACCCAGCAATATCTTTAATGCGGCCAGCGATAACGGAAATATGTTGCAGGTCATCTTTTTTGCCATCTTTTTCGGAATAGGCTTAATTTTGATTCCGGCAGACCAGGCAGATCCTGTCAAGAAGTTTTTTGATGGTTTCAATGAGGTAATCCTTAAATTGATAGATTTGATTATGCTGGCCGCTCCCTACGGTGTTTTTGCCTTATTGGCCGCATTGGTAGTGGAATCTCCCAGTTTGGATCTTTTTAAGGCCCTTGGATGGTATTCCATTAGTGTATTATCGGGTTTGGTTTTAATGATAAGTGTCTATATTTTATTGGTATGGATGTTTACCAAACGTAAACCATCATTCTTTATCAACGGAATTTCCCCGGCCCAATTACTGGCATTTTCTACGAGTTCCAGTGCAGCTACATTGCCCGTAACCATGGAACGGGTGGAAGAACATTTGGGAGTAGAGGAGGAGGTGGCCAGTTTTGTGTTGCCCATTGGGGCCACTATAAATATGGACGGCACCAGTCTTTATCAAGCTGTTGCGGCGGTATTTATTGCCCAAGCTTTTGGAATGGATCTCAGTTTTGGGGCCCAATTGGGAATCATAGTAACGGCCACATTAGCTTCTATAGGCAGTGCCGCTGTACCGGGAGCAGGCATGGTAATGCTCGTAATTGTTCTTGCACAGGCTGGAATTCCTGAAGCCGGACTGGCACTCATTTTTGCTGTAGACAGACCCTTGGATATGTGTAGAACGGTAGTAAATGTTACCGGGGATGCTGCGGTATCCATGATGGTTGCAAAGTCTGTTGACAAATTAGGGGAACCAAAGGTAAAGGAATGGGCCGATCATTATAAGCCGTCCAAATAAAGCATTATCCTTTAACTTATGTCGGTACCGCCAAATGGGATTGTAGGTTTTAGCAGGGTATTACAATTGTAGATATGATCAAAGAAAGTAGACAACAGGAAATTATACAACAGTTTCCCAATGTATTTGCAATAGATGCCGACCTGGACAGGCTGGTAAAAAAAATTGAATTGCTTACCTATCTGAATCCTTTAAATATTGAAAAGGAAAAGCATCGGTTTTTTTCATCCAAATACGTGGACGAACCTGTTTTTAAATACAAAAAGCTACAATTTGATCCTTATAAACTAAACCGTTTATTCTTTTCCCAGCGTTTGGAGCGAATTAAGGATGAACAAATAATGAAATTTTATCGGGAAGTGGTGTATTACTATGCCAATATGATTCAATGTATTGAGACCATTGGGCAAAACAAAAAGTTCTATTACAATTCACTAAGGGTATACGGTACTCCCACGGAGAAAGATGTTCAGAATGCCAGGTTTATTCTGCATTTGGCCGATGAACCGGATACCGGGGATATGGAAAAGATATATACTCCGGAGGATGCAAAGGCCTATTTTGAAGAGTTTGTACAACAATACAATTTTCCCCTGAACATTTCCTTTTCCAATAGCATTGCTGCAGATGCCATGGTGAGCAATAATACCCAATCCCTTCTAATTAAGAAAAATACCATTTTTAGCAGAAACCAACTACTTACCTTGGCCAATCATGAGATCGGGGTACACTTGGTAACCACCTATAATGGCATGTTGCAACCTTTAAAAGTCTTTTACAACGGTTTTCCAAAGAATGTGGAAACCCAAGAAGGACTGGCGGTATTCAGTGAATATATGAGCGGGGCCTTAACTTTAAAAAGATTAAAGGAGCTGGCCTACAGGGTCTTGGCTTCGGACAGTTTGATAAAAGGATATGGTTTTTCCGATACTTTTGATATGCTTCACGGACAATACAAACTGGACCGCAACAAAGCCTTTACCATAACCATGCGGGTTCATCGGGGAGGCGGATTTACCAAGGACCGGTTGTATCTAAGTGGGTTGAAAAAGATTTATAAACGACATAGGACCGGCCTGTCCATGGATACTTTGTTGACAGGTAAGGTTACCATGGAGTCCGAAGCTACGATAAACCGTTTTAAGGATCTGGGATTGGCAAATAACATAACACATTACAATGTGGCTTTTAAACAGAACCTCAATAAGAATAGTACCCTGAATTTTATATTGGACAACCTGAAATAAATAATAGCTTAGAACCCCGCCTGAATGTAGTTGGGCAGGCCTGCCAGTAAAGACAGGCCTGATCCCTATGAGGGGGTATAGGGAGTAGTTGTTAAGATTTTGGTCATAGTTGGCAGTGGCAGTTTACAGTCGAAAAAAAATGATTTTACTGCCAACAGCATAAGGCATATAGCTTACAACCTACCAGCCTGTCCTATTGGTCCCATAGCCAAAGCTGTTTGGATATTAAGTTAAATTATTTTAAATAGCCCTTGGAATAATAACTTAGATTTTGATATCTTTGTACTACCATATAAAAATATAACGCTCATGTTCGATTTCGACCAATATTTAGGGTTTTTAGCATTCTTGACCATCTTGACCATTGGATTTTGGTTGATGATTTTTTTGTTGACTTTTGTTATTCCCTATTGGATAGGAGGTTCTATTTTGGAAATATTAAAAGAAAAGCGCGAAGCTAAAAAAGCGAAGCGTAACCAATAAGCATAAGATTATTTACTGCAAAAAAAGGGAGGCTGTCTTTTTAGACAGCCTCCCTTTTTTTATAAGTTCCTGACTAAACAGGAACAGCATTGACCTAAATGTTCTTTGCCAACCAGTCACCAACTTCACTGGTCTTATAAGCTTTTCCACCTTCGGAAAGATCTTCGGTAACAAAACCTTCGGCCAAGGACTTATTCACGACATCGCGAATGGCCTGAGCCTCTTCCTTTAAATCGAAATCTTCAAACATCATGGCCGCAGAAAGTACGGTGGCCAACGGATTTGCAATATCCTTACCGGCCGCCTGCGGATATGATCCATGAATAGGCTCGTACAATCTGGTTTTTGTTCCTACCGAAGCCGAGGGCATTAATCCCATAGACCCTGAAATTACCGAAGCTTCATCGGTCAAAATATCCCCAAAAAGGTTTTCTGTGATGATAACGTCATAAGAACTTGGCCATTGTACCAATCTCATTGCTACCGCATCCACAAATTCGTAAGAAACCGTTACTTCCGGATAATCCTTTTCCATAGCTTGTACAGTCTCCCTCCACAATCTGGAAGATTCCAAAACGTTGGCCTTATCTACACAACAAAGCTTTTTGGATCTTGCCATGGCCATTTCAAAACCTTTTTTGGCCAAACGTTGAATTTCCGCACGGGTATAGGTCATAGTATCGAAGGCCGTATTACCATCATCCTTACGCCCACGTTCCCCGAAATATACCCCACCTGTCAATTCCCTGAGAATAATTAAATCCGTACCCTCTATACGTTCACGTTTCAAAGGGGATTTATCTATAAGTGAAGGGAACGTAAAAGTAGGTCTAACATTGGCGAACAAACCTAATTTTTGTCTCATTTTCAATAACCCCTGTTCCGGACGTACCTTGGCAGAAGGATCGTTGTCAAACCTAGGATGCCCTATGGCACCAAATAAAACGGCATCCGCAGCTTCACAAACGGCATGGGTTTCATCCGGATAAGGTTCCCCAACCGCATCAATTGCGGCCGCACCTGTCAAAGCAGGTGTCCAGCTTATTTCGTGATTGTATTTCGCAGCTATGGCATTGGATACTTTTACAGCTTGATCAATAACTTCAGGACCTATTCCATCTCCTGCTAAAAGAGCAATATTTAATTTCATGTATTTATATTTATTGTTTTCCAAATGTCACATGTAACATCCAAATAATCATTCCGCCGTGTGACAAAATCTTTAGTCCTGGATGTTTCATTTATTCTTGCTTTTTGCCATTCGTTTTATGTATGGCATGGTTATACTTGTTTGTATTTTTCCTAGATTATGTTCAACATTTTCTCGGTCGCTTTTATGGCCGATACGGTTTGATCGGAATCCAACCCTCTCGATGTAAATTCCTTATCCCCGTTTTTCCATGTAATAATAGTTTCGCAGAGCGCATCGGAATTACTCCCTGGCGGAATTCGTACCACATAATCCACCAAAGTGGGCAATTCCATTTTCTTGGACTTATATATTTTTCTCAAGGCATTCATAAAAGCATCATATTGCCCATCGCCCTGAGCGTGTTCCTCTATATGTTCCCCATTAATTTCGAGAGACAGGGTAGTGGATGGCTTTAAACCTTTGGAATGGGTAAGTACGTATGATTTAACAAATACCTTTTGCTGATAGGTATTGCTATCCAAAACATCGGAAATAATATAGGGCAGGTCTTCCTTGGTTACCTTTTCCTTTTTATCCCCCAATTCAATTATACGGGCCGTAACCTTTTTTAGCTCATCATCGTTGAGCGTTAGCCCCAGCTCCTGTAAGTTTTTTTGAATATTGGCCTTTCCCGAGGTTTTCCCTAATGCGTACCTACGTTTTCTCCCAAATCGCTCCGGCATCAGATCATTAAAATACAGGTTCTTTTTACTATCTCCATCGGCATGGATTCCTGCAGTTTGGGTAAAAACATTATCCCCAACAATTGGTTTATTGGCCGGTATTCCAAAACCGGTAAAGGCGGAAACCAATTTACTCACCTTGTAAAGGGAAGATTCGTTCACGGCCACCTCAATATCGGGCATAAAATCGTTGATTACCGCAATGGCACTTGCCATAGGGGCGTTTCCTGCCCTTTCACCCATACCGTTTACGGTTAAATGAAGTCCGTGACAACCTGCTTTTAATGCCTCCATAACATTGGAAACACTTAAGTCATAATCGTTATGCCCATGAAAATCGAAATGCATCTTGGGATAACGCTGTACTACTTCCGAAATATAACGGTTGGTTTCGGTATAGGTCAAGATTCCCAGGGTATCGGGCAGCAAGACCCTTTTAATAGGCTGAGTGGCCAGAAAATCCAAAAATTGGAACACATATTCCTTGGAATTTCTCATCCCATTGCTCCAATCCTCCAAATATACATTGGTAGAAATGCCTTCCTTGGCTGCTTCCGCAATGGTTTTTTCTATTTCCGTAAAGTGTTGTTGCGGCGTTTTCTTAAGTTGGTGCGTTAGGTGGTTCATAGAACCTTTTGTCAAAAGATTCTGGACCTTGGCACCGGATTTTTTCATCCAATCGATAGAAACACCACCGTCCACAAATGTCAATACCTCTACACGTTCCAAATATCCTTTGGAAGCGGCCCAATCCGTAATCTGTTGTACGGCTGAGAGTTCCCCTTCCGAAACCCGGGCCGAGGCCACTTCAATTCTATCCACATTCAGCTCATCCAACAGCAACTTGGCCAAAGTAAGTTTTTCGGATGCCGAAAAGGACACCCCTGAAGTCTGTTCCCCATCCCGAAGGGTGGTGTCCATTATTTCAATTATTCTTCGTTTCATTTATGCAGAACTAGTAATCGTAGCCCAATTGACCCACAATTTAAAATACAGTAAAATGTTTACCCGCTTACAAGACCAAGGGAACCACCATTCCCTGTTTATGGCACATATACCGTTGCAATATTTTACAGTGGAGTATCTTCGGCAAATTCCCTAATATTCCCTTTTATGTTCAAAAGATAATCAATATCATCAAAACCGTTCAGCATATTATCCTTTTTGTAATTGTTGATATCAAAGCTTTCGGACTCCCCGGTCGTAGTCAAGGTAATGGTCTGTTCCGGTAAATTGACCACCAATTCCGTTTTTGGATCCGCATAGATCGCTTCAAATATTCTTTCCAAAAACGGGGCACTTACCTGAACCGGCAATACCCCTATGTTTAAGCAGTTGTTCTTAAAAATATCGGCAAAAAAACTGGATACCACGCACCTAAATCCGTAATCGTATACCGCCCAGGCAGCATGTTCCCTGGAAGAGCCTGATCCAAAATTTTTGCCTCCCACCAGTATTTTACCTCCAAAGGTAGGATTGTTAAGAACAAAATCCTCTTTTGGGCTGTTATCCGGATTGTAGCGCCAATCCCTGAACAAATTGTCCCCAAACCCTTTACGCTCGGTCGCCTTAAGAAAACGGGCCGGAATTATTTGGTCCGTATCCACATTTTCAATAGGAAGCGGAACCGCTGTTGTTTTAAGGATATTAAATTTATCGTATGCCATGTTATTTTAACTTAAGTACTCGGCGCAGAACGCCAAGCGAACATTAAACTTTATTTTATTATAAAATTATTTTGACCTCTTAATGGATGCTCCCAAAGACATTTTAAAGGAAGCTACCAATTCTAAGGAATACTCCAGCTTTCTATAAGCCCTTTATAGCTTTAAACCAATTCCTCCTGCATCAGCTCCCTTGGATCGGTCACCATTCCGGTAACGGCAGCTGCAGCTGCCACCAACGGACTGGCCAAAAGCGTTCTGGATCCGGGACCTTGTCTACCTTCAAAATTTCTATTGGAGGTACTAACCGCATATTTCCCGGCAGGTACCTTATCATCGTTCATGGCCAAACACGCAGAGCATCCGGGCTCCCTCAGTTCAAAACCGGCATCATGCAAAATATCCAAAATTCCTTCTTCCTTAATAGCAGATTCCACCTTATGGGATCCAGGTACCAGCCAAGCAGTAACATTAGGTGCTTTCTTTCTACCTTTTACCAAAGAAGCAAAAGCCCTGAAGTCTTCAATACGGCCATTGGTGCAACTACCCAAAAACACAAAATCAATTGGCTTTCCAATCATATTGTCACCTTCATGGAAAGCCATATATTGAAGGGATTTTTTATACGTGGCAACACCGCCCTCCACAGTTTCGGCCTTTGGAATACCATTGGAAATTCCGATACCCATTCCTGGATTGGTGCCATAGGTAATCATAGGCTCTATATCCGCAGCGTCAAAAGTTATTTCTTTATCAAAAGTGGCCCCTTCATCTGTTGAAAGTGTTTTCCAATACTCCATGGCCCTGTCCCAATTGGCACCTACAGGGGTAAATTCACGTCCTTTGATATATTCGAAGGTTTTTTCGTCCGGAGCTATCATCCCTCCCCGGGCACCCATTTCAATACTTAGGTTGCAAACCGTCATCCTACCTTCCATGGTCATGTTTCTAAAAACATCACCTGCATATTCCACAAAATATCCTGTGGCACCGGAAGTCGTTAACTTGGAAATGATATATAGCGCCACATCTTTTGGGGTAACACCCTTACTGAGCTTTCCGTTTACATTGATACGCATGGATTTGGCCTTCGGTTGCATTATGCATTGGGTGGCCAATACCATTTCCACTTCGGAAGTTCCAATACCAAAAGCTATGGCCCCAAATGCACCGTGGGTAGAGGTGTGCGAATCACCACATACAATGGTAGCACCAGGTTGGGTTATTCCATATTCCGGACCTACCACGTGTACAATTCCATTTTTCTCGTGTCCAAGACCCCAATAGGAAATACCGTGCTCTTTGGAATTCTCCTCCAATGCCTTTAATTGATTGGCCGAAAGTGGATCTTTTACCGGCAAATGTTGGTTAATGGTCGGCGTATTGTGATCTGCAGTGGCAAAAGTTCGCCCTGGATACATTACTGGAATGCCCCTACTTTTTATGCCTAGAAATGCTACCGGACTGGTAACTTCATGAACCATGTGACGGTCAATGAACAATACATCCGGTCCATTTTCTATCTTATGAACCACATGGGAATCCCATACTTTATCAAATAACGTTTTCTTCATTTTATAGGGTTATGATTACAATCTTAGATTAAATGTTGATAAAGAGGCGCAATGCCTACTTTTTAATAGCATGCAAAATTAAGACTATCTTGTAAATCATTGAAATTAATATAGGAATAATTACGATGTTCAACATAAAAGTTACCGATTGTTTGGAATATAACCTTCTCCTTCCCTTGTGGTATTATTCCAACTTTCCCTTAGATTGCACAACCAATGGGAATAGGCCTATGAGCAACAAAATCCTTAAGGATTGAACATAAAAAAGGTGGACAAATCAAATTTCATCCACCTTTTTAAAACCATTATTTCTTTGCAATTTATATTACCTAGTACCTTTATCCACCTTTAAACGGGCTTCCCTATTAGCTATTTCCCAAGCAGTAAAAAACACCAACCTGGTTCTATTTTGGAGTAGGTCATAATTTATTTTGTCCGGTGTATCCCCAGGCTGGTGATAGTCGGCATGGGTTCCATTAAAATAGAATATAACGGGGATATTATTCTTTGCGAAATTATAATGATCACTTCTGTAATAGAAACGGTTGGGATCATTTTCATCATTATAGGTGTAATCCAATTCTATATTCATATATTTTTTATTGACCTCTTCCGATAATTCATGAAGCTCGGTACTTAACTTATCGGAACCAATTAAATAAATATAATTCCTATCCCCTTTGCGATTTGGGTCTATCCTCCCTATCATATCAATATTTAAATTGGCCACCGTTTGGGACAAAGGAAAAATAGGATCGTGATCGGCATAATATTTTGAACCCAAAAGCCCTTTTTCCTCTCCGGTAACATGTAGAAATACGATAGATCTTTTAGGGCCGTGACCATCATCCGCAGCCTTTTTAAAGGCCTCGGCAACCTCTAAAATACCAACGGTTCCGGAACCGTCATCATCTGCACCATTATAAATTTCCCCTTCTTTGTTTACGCCAACATGATCAAGATGGGCCGAAACAATAACATACTCATGCGGCTTTTCAGATCCCTTAATCATCGCTACTACATTCTCGGATTCCACATCCTGACTATCACTTTCAATATTCAGGATCAAATTGGTGGAAATGTTTTTCGAAGTATTTTCAGAGATAATATTGGGTAAAATTGTATTTGCCACATCGGCATCAATAAAAAAACTGAAAAAATCATTTTGAACTTCATCTTTCAGCCCCATACTGCCACCGTCTTGGCGCTGCATATAATTAAACCTGTTTTTAAACCGGCCATAATTGTCCTTATCAAAATATAGGACGCCAATGGCACCTTTACCAGAAGCCAATTCCATTCTTTTGCCAATAGATTCGGACATATTGCTCCAAACCGACATTTCATTTGAGCCAGAAAGTGTATAGGTTCCGTCATCGTTCATAGGCTCTCCGGACTTTATCAATACTATTTTACCTTTTACGTCCACACCGGCATAATCGGAATAATTTCCATCTTCAATTCCATGCTTCACATATACTATATTATTATAGGTGCCTAAAGCCTCTGCAAAAGTCAACAGCCCTTCTCCATTTTCGTATTGCTTCCCATTAATGGAAACAGATCCCTTAGGCAATTTACTTATGACCAATGGTACATTTTGAAAATAATTCCCGTCAGATTGGGCTGCAGGAATACCCAGCCCAACATATTCCTTTTTGAGATATTCAACTGCCAGTTTTTGTCCCGGCTCCCCGGTATCCCTACCTTCAAATTCATCCGAAGCATAGATATAAAGATGTTCCTTTAATTCGGCCTCCGTAATGGTTTGGGCATAAATCTGAGGGTCAACATCGGTATTTACCGGTTCAATTTGTTGGGAAATGGTTTTTTGCGATGAGTTGCAGGCCATAGAAAGTCCTAATGCAACAAACAGTATTTTTTTCATGCAGCTATTTTAAATTACTCCTATTTCTGAATTTTGCAAAAATAGGGAAATCTAAAAAAATGGATCTTACTATTTTTATAAAACTGTTTGGGCCATTAAGTTTGGCATATCATGAGCGGTACAAATATCCTGAATTTAGAATCGGGAACTAAATCGAATGAAAATCCAATGGTTTGGGAGCAGGGCAACCCTCCAAGTTTTTTAAATCGTTTTCCGCAAGTGAAGCACCAAGAAGTCAATATACACTCATATTCGGCTAATATTCCTCCATTATAGGGAATATGCTTGTTGTAAATTTGCAATTCAATTCAAAAAAATGTTGTTATGCTGATAAAATGGGAGGGTGTAATGCCTGCAGTTACCACCAAATTTACGCAAGAGGACACCTTGGACCTAAAAATGTTCGAACGAAATATTTTGGCCCAGCTGGATGCCGGGGTAAGCGCTATTATTCTGGGCGGCACCCTTGGCGAAGCCAGCACCCTAGCGGATAATGAAAAAAAGATACTGGTACAGGAAACCGTGGGAATTGTTAAGGGTAAAATTCCCGTAGTCATGAATATCGCTGAACAAACTACAAAAAATGCCATTGAAGCGGCCCATAAAGCTAAAAAATATGGTGCCAGTGGTTTAATGATGCTTCCACCCATGCGCTATAGGGCAAATGATATTGAAACGATAACTTACTTTAAGGAAGTGGCCATGAGTACAGATTTACCTATAATGGTATACAACAATCCAATAGATTATGGTATTGAGGTCACCTTGGACATGTTTGAAGAATTATTGGCCATACCCAATATACAGGCCGTAAAGGAATCTACTCGCGATATTTCGAACATTACGAGAATCAAGAATAGATTTGGCGACCGATTAAAAGTGTTGACCGGAGTGGATACTCTAGGATTGGAAAGCATACTAATGGGTGCGGACGGCTGGGTAGCCGGCCTGGTCTGTGCCTTTCCCGCAGAAACGGTGGCCATATACAGCTTGGCAAAAGCTGGAAGAATTCAGGAGGCCCTGACTATTTACAGATGGTTTTTACCTTTGTTGGAACTGGACATAACCCCCCAATTGGTACAAAATATAAAATTGGCCGAAGTAGCTACCGGTATTGGAACGGAACAGGTAAGGCCCCCAAGACTACCTTTACAAGGGGAGGAGAGGAGTAAGGTCCTAAAAATAATAGAGGAAGGGATGAGGACCAGGCCAACCCTGCCCAAGTATAAAACGGCGTCGGTTTAACCCAATAATAACATAAATGCGCTTCTAAAGTGTTACTTTAGTCAAGAAAACAGAAATTCATTGGCACTAATAATAATAACAAATTCATAATGATTACAGGTAAAAACTACATAGGAACGGTTACATTAGCCGGGAACAATAGAACATATTCCACTTTCAATCCAAAATTAAACAAGCCTACGGAATGGGTTTTCCATGAGGCTTCCCAAGAAGAGGTAAATGCCG
Source organism: Flavobacteriaceae bacterium (assembly GCA_041392165.1). Classification (GTDB taxonomy): domain Bacteria; phylum Bacteroidota; class Bacteroidia; order Flavobacteriales; family Flavobacteriaceae; genus Arenibacter. The sequence goes on along the minus strand of JAWKMN010000001.1, from coordinate 140,197 downwards.
CGGTGGAAAAGGCGGCGGTTGCATTTGAAACATATCGCAATTTTCCCGATGGAAAAAAAGCCGAATTTTTAAAGGCGATTGCCAGTGAAATTGAAGCCCTGGGAGAGGAATTGATCTCTGTGTATACCCAGGAGTCCGGATTGCCCGAGGGCAGGGCAAAAGGAGAACGGGGGAGAACCATGGGACAACTAAGGGCTTTCGCTTCTTTATTGGAAGAGGGATCCTGGGTTGAGGCCACTATAGATACCGCACAGCCCGATAGGGAGCCATTGCCAAAAGTAGACATTAGAAAAATGTTGCTTCCCATTGGCCCCATTGCCGTTTTTGGTGCCAGTAATTTTCCATTGGCATTTTCTACTGCGGGGGGAGATACCGCCAGTGCTTTGGCGGCGGGCTGCCCCGTAATTGTAAAAAGCCACCCAATGCATGCCGGGACGGGAGAGTTGGTAGCTTCTGCCATTGCATTGGCCGCAAAAAAGACAGGGATGCCCGATGGTGTTTTTTCCAACCTAAATAGCAGTGATTCGGAGGTAGGACAATTGTTGACCATGCACCCCAAGGTAAAAGGCGTAGGTTTTACTGGCAGTACCAAAGGAGGAATGGCCCTTTACAAATTGGCCGCGCAAAGAGAGGAACCTATCCCCGTATTTGCAGAGATGGGAAGTATCAACCCGGTGGTGGTCCTACCATCCGCCCTAGAGGAAAAAGGGTCCGAATGGGCCGCTCAATACGCAGGCTCCATTGTACTGGGAGCGGGACAATTTTGTACCAATCCGGGACTTATTATAGGTATAAAAGGGGAAGCAATGGATGGTTTTATAACCAAATTGGGCAATGAAATAGAAAAATTGGAGCCTACTTGCATGTTGCACCCCAATATACATGAAGGCTATGAAAAAGGAAAAAAGGAACTATCCTCCCAACCCAAAACAAAGGAAGTGGCCTCTTATAAAGGTGTAGTTGCCCCTAATTTTGCAGGACAAAAAATATTGACCGTTGCCGCCAAAGACTTTTTGGACAATCCTGTGTTGCACAGGGAGGTATTTGGCCCATTTTCAATTGTTGTCCAATGCCGGGACAAAGAAGAACTGGTTACCGTTATCCAACATATGGAGGGACAGTTGACCGGCACTATTCTAGGTTCGGAATCAGAGTTAAAAGCAAGTCCGGAGGTAATAAAGGTCTTGGTGAATAGGGTAGGGCGCATCATCTTCAACGGAGTACCTACGGGAGTGGAAGTATGCCCATCCATGATGCACGGAGGCCCATTTCCATCTACTACGGACAGTAGGTTCACCTCTGTGGGAACTTCGGCCATAAGACGATGGGTAAGACCGGTATCCTTCCAAAATTGGCCGGAAGAATTATTGCCAGATGCCTTAAAGGCCGATAATCCTTTGGACATCATGAGACTGGTAAACGGCGAGCATACCAAACAGGTGCTCTAGCGCAATGGGTAGGAAGACATTTTTTTGTGTGGATGCCCATACCTGTGGAAACCCTGTTAGGGTTATTGCAGGGGGCGGACCAAATCTGCTTGGTGCGGACATGAGCGAAAAACGCCAGCATTTTTTGAAGGAGTTCGACTGGATCCGGAAGGGGTTAATGTTCGAACCTCGCGGCCATGACATGATGAGCGGGAGCATTTTTTACCCGCCCTCGGATACGGCCAATGATTTTGGCATTCTATTTATAGAAACCAGCGGCTGTCTTCCCATGTGCGGGCACGGTACCATTGGGGCCATAACTATAGGGATAGAGGAAGGCCTGCTTACTCCTAAGGAACCGGGAAAGATAAGAATGGAAACCCCTGCCGGTTTGGTACATATTGAATACCAACAAACTGGTAAAAAAGTGGATTGGGTAAAATTAACAAATGTTAAATCATACCTTGCCGCATCAGCACTTACCGTGAACTGTTCCGATTTGGGAGAGCTTGTTTTTGATGTTGCCTACGGGGGAAATTATTATGCCATTATCGACCCTCAAAAGAATTTTAAAGGTATTCAGGAGTTCTCCGCAGCCAAGTTGATTCAATTTAGTCAAGAGATAAGGGAAAAAATAAATCTCAAATATCCCAATAAATTTATCCATCCGGAGAACCCGACCATTAATGGAGTTAGCCATATAGAGTGGACAGGCAACAGCATATCACCTCAGGCCACGGCAAGAAACGCCGTTTTTTATGGGGATAAAGCCATTGACAGGTCTCCCTGTGGTACCGGTACCTCCGCACGAATGGCACAATGGCATGCCCAGGGAAAGCTGAAATTGGGGGATGAATTTGTCCATGAAAGTTTTATTGGTTCCCAGTTTATCGGAAAAGTGGAGGAAGAGACTACTTTGGCTGGAATAAAGGCCATTATCCCCAGTATTAAGGGATGGGCACAGGTTTATGGCTATAACAATATTGTTATAGACGACGATGATCCCTATGCCCACGGGTTTCAAGTAATTTAAATAGGATGGGGAAAAATATATTGATCGTAGGCGGGGGAATTGTAGGACTCTGTTCCGCCTACTTTTTACAAAAAGAAGGACATAAGGTTACCGTGGTGGACAGATCAGATATTACTTCCGGAGCCTCTTTTGTCAACGCCGGATATATCACCCCTAGCCATATTATTCCCTTGGCCTCTCCTGGAATGATCTCAAAAGGAATAAAATGGATGTTCAATCCTTCCAGTCCGTTTTACTTGCAAGCCCGATGGGATACCGATTTTTTTAAATGGTCGTGGTATTTCCATAAATCCTCCACCAAAGAAAAAGTGGCCATGGCCATCCCCATGATCAAGGAAATAAATCTAATTAGCCGGGAACTTTTCACCTCCATAAAGAATTCAGGGGACCTGGGAGATTTTCAACTGGAACGAAAAGGACTATTAATGCTCTACAAATCCGAAAAGGAAGGGGAACATGAAATGCAGGTAGCAGAAAAGGCCTCCTCCTTGGGCCTGGAAGTTAGCTTATTGAACAAAAAAGAGCTGGACAATCTTCAACCCAATGTTACCATGGACGTTAAAGGGGCCGTTTATTATGAGTGCGACGGACATACCACTCCAACGGAGTTCATGCAAAAAATGCTGGATCATTTACAAAGGAGCGGGGCAAGCATTAAAACAAATGAAGAAGTCATTGATTTGGCCACGATGAATGGCCGTATCACCAAAGTAAGCACCAATAAAGGTGACTATTTTCCGGAGGAAGTTGTCATGGCCGCAGGTTCGTGGAGCAATGATCTATCCAAAAAAATGAACATAAAACTTCCTTTGCAGGCGGGGAAAGGCTATCGCATAAATGTATCGAGACCTACCGGAATCACCATTCCTGCCATTTTGTTGGAAGCCAAGGTAGCGGTAACACCAATGGTGGATTATACCCGGTTTGCAGGCACCATGGAATTTTCGGGAATCAACGATATTATTAGAAAACAGCGGGTGGAAGCCATTGCAAATGCCGCTAGCGAATTCTATCCGGAAATTAAAATAAGTGAGGCCGAAAAAGCAGATGCCAAAAGTGGATTGCGCCCTGTTTCCCCAGACGGGCTGCCCTATATTGGAAAGAGTAAGACCATCAGAAATTTAACTATTGCAACCGGGCACGCCATGATGGGTTGGAGTCTTGGCCCTGTAACGGGAAAATTGGTCTCCGAAATAATATCGGATCAAAAACCATCCATGAATATCAATGGCTTTTCCCCAGATAGGCGGTTCTAGTATCGTCTCAATGCTGCTAAAGTAGGGTTGACACTACACTGGGTTTTTATGCCAAAAAAAATCCATACCATGAAATAGAATATACATGATATGGATTTTATGCCAAGAGATGTTATCCGAAAGGACGGACATCAACTTTCCATGGGGGTGTCCCTTGTTCAATGGTGACTTCCTCCGGTCTCCCCCAGCAAATTAAATCCCCCTTTTACAAGGACCTGATCATTGGCCTCTAGGTCGCCCATTTTTGTGATAGCCGTATACCCATTATAGCTTTCCCCAATATCAATGGCCTTTGCTTCAAAAACATATCCTTGATCCCCCTCCGAGACCAATGATAAAACGTATTGATTATTGTCCTGAACAACAAAACTCTCGTTGGGCAAAGCAACTATATTTCCAGTGGAGGTTATTATGGCCGCCTCAACAAACATACCTACCGCAAAACTGTGGTTTTCATCATTGTTCAAATGCCCGTGTACCTTTACCGTTCTACTATCTGCATCAATGGAAGTCCCTACCAAATATACCTCTGCATCATAATACTCTTCCGAGGCCTCTGAAATCTTAAAACGTATTTTTTGACCCTTTTTTACATTCATAATATCCTTCTCAAAGACAGACAATTCCAGGTGGATATGGTCTGTGTCTATAATTTCCATAATTTCATCGGCAGGGGAAACATACATACCCTTGCTAATATTCACTTTGGTTATGCTACCGTCTATGGGTGAGAAAATGGTTACCTCTGATGCCAAAATTCCTTTTTCAACATTTTCGGGAGATATATTCAACATTTTTAGTTTTTGTTGTAGACCGTTGTACCTGGACAAATTACGTTTGTATTCGCTCTCCGCCTTTAGGAAATTTTTTTGTGAAGTTATTTGCTCGGCAACAAGACTCTTTTGGCGTTCAAACTCCGATTTAAGAAAATTAAGCTGTTCAAAGCTTTCCTGATAATCCTGTTGTATTTGAACAAATTCGGGATTTTCCAAAGTAAGCAAGGGCTGTCCTTTTTTTACCTTATTTCCTATCAAAAGCGGAGTTTTTTTAATATAGCCCCCAACAAACGCACTTACAATGGCTTTGTTTTGGGGAGGAACGTCTATGGTCCCCGTAACCTCCACCATTACTGGAAAATCTTGTTTACTTAGGCGTCCCAATTCCATTTGCTCCCCATCGAACTGAGCTTTGGAAATGACTATTTTATTTGCCGATTGTTCAATTTCCGCACTATGGCCCGGGACATTGTTCTTTTCACTTGCCCCCCCGCAGGCCGACAAATTTAAAAAAAGGATTGTAACAGGAATTATATATAGTATTCTTACCATAATATTTGTTTTATAAGTTTAAATAATTGATAGCAATCACCGTTTGATTATAGGCATTGAGGTTCTCCAGATACGTTAGGGTAATATGGTAACCATTTTCCATACTCTGTATGTACTGGAAGAAATCGATTTCCCCACTCTGATAACTTAAGGTGGCCGTTTTTATGATTTCATCCGCAAGCCCCTGACCTTCTGTTTCATAATAGGCAAGCACTTCTTGATACTTCTTTAATTGCCCCATCAGCGACCTGTATTTGGCCCTCAGCTGAACCGCATAGTCGTCAGCTTCTGCACGTGATACTTCCTTGGCTATTTTAGCCGCCTTAATTTTGGAAGCGTTGCCACTAAAAAATAACGGAATCCTGATCCCCACCTGAAAACCATATAAATTCTCTCCCAAAGTGGCATTGGTTCCCTGAAAATAATTGAAATTCAGATCCGGTAATACATGTTGTTGTTCCAAAGTGCCTTTGGCATCGTACATTTTTGTCCTATTTTCAAAAAACAATATGCCTGCATTGTTTTCAATATCCAAATCCGTCATCTGCAGCTTTTCCATAGGCATGGTCTTAACCAAGAGGGTAGCATCGGGCTGCACCGTTTTAACGAGTTCCTGATAAGCCAGATTGGCATCTTCAACGGCCTTTACATATAGGGCCTGAAGCTCTCTCTGTTTGGCCTGGGCCGTTATTTTTTCCAAATAGTTACTTTCACCAAGCTCAAAACGGCGTTGGGCCGAATAGGAAAACCGTTCATACAATTCATTTAATTCCCTGTAGGTCCTTTCCTTCTGCCTTGCGTATTGCAATCCATGATAATTGGAAGCCAATTCTTGTTCCAAGATTCGTTTTTTACGCTCATAACTACTATTTTCCATGAGATGGTTGGCCTTATTGACATCTCTTTCCGCAAAATAAACGGTTGGAAACAGAAAGTTCTGCTGAATACCGAATACTTCCAAAGGCTTATTGTTGACAGCTATATTATTTTGATCGTAATGATAGTAAAGATCTGTCTTATCAAAATTGAAGGCACTGCCTATAAGGGCCTTGGACTCGTCAACCTTGAGTTTCGCGGCCCTTAGGCCCGCATTATTGTTTAAGGCCATAGTTTGTATTTCATCAAAATCCAGTCCTACTTCCTGTGCCTGAACACCAATGCCACAAATGAAGAACAATATCACCAGACTTAGGGTTTTAGTACTATTCCTGGATTTCTCCAACTCCTTTTCATCCTTCAAATGAAAAAGTGAGTAGAGTATGGGCAAAACTACCAAAGTCAATATAGTAGCGGTAATAAGCCCACCAATAACCACTGTAGCAAGTGGTCTTTGCACCTCGGCACCCACATTGGTGGAAATTGCCATGGGTAGGAAGCCGAGTGCGGCAGCGGCAGCGGTTAGCAAAACGGCCCTTAGTCTGTCCTTTGATCCCTTTATTATAATTTCGTCCGAATCTTCCATCCCTTCATGTTTTAATTCCTTAAAATGTTCTATGAGTACAATTCCATTTAGGACAGCAATGCCGAAAAGGGCTATAAAACCAACACCGGCAGAAATACTGAATGGCATGTCCCTGACAAACAAAAGAAGTATTCCGCCAACGGCAGCCAATGGAATGGCGGAGTAGATAATTAATGCTTCCCTAATAGATTTAAAAGCGAAATAGAGCAATATCAGAATAAGGACCAATGCTACAGGCACTGCAATTTTAAGTCGGTCTTTGGCACTTTGTAAATTTTCGAACTGCCCTCCATAAGTAATTGTATAACCAACGGGCAGTTTTACATTTGTTTCTATCAGCTTTTTAACGTCATCCACTACAGATTGAAGGTCCCTGTTCCTCACATTGATACCTACTACGATCCTACGTTTTGTATCATCGCGTGATATTTTGGCCGCTCCGGTGGTATAGGAGATTTGGGCCAGCTCCCCCAGCGGGATTTTACCTGCCAAAGGCGTGTCTACATACAAATTCTTTAAATTGGAAATGTCCTGTCTGCTATTTTGATCAAGCCTAAGGGTCAGGTCAAATCGCCTTTCCCCTTCAAAGACACTACCCAAATTGGTACCGGAAAACCCCATGGAAATAAGGTTGTTCAAATCGGCAATATTAAGTCCGTACCTGGCAATTTTGGCCCTATCGAACTTTACGTTCATTTGCGGAAGGCCTGCAATTTTTTCTACCGCAATGTCTGCGGCACCCTCCACATTCTGAATAAGACTTCTTATTTCATTGCCTTTTTTGTTCAGGATTTCCAAATCCTCGCCAAAAACTTTAATAGCAATATCCGCACGGACCCCTGTGATGAGCTCATTAAAGCGCATTTCAATCGGCTGGGTAAATTCTACCTCCATACCCGGAATCACTGCCAAAGCCTCTTTGAATTTATCGGCCAGTTCATCCTTGCTTTCAGCAGAAACCCATTCTTTTTTGGATTTCAGGATAATCATAACATCACTCTCCTCCATAGACATGGGGTCTGTGGGTACTTCTGCAGCACCAATTCTAGTGACCACCTGTTTTACCTCTGGAAAATTATCCAAAAGAATACGTTCTATCTTGGTGGTAATTTCAACGGTTTCGCTCAAAGATGTCCCCGTTTTTAAAACGGGCTGTATCACAAAATCCCCTTCGTCCAAGGTAGGTACAAACTCCCCGCCCATAGTAGTAAAAAGATATATGGACCCGCCCAATAATAATACGGAAATGGTCAACACCAATTTTTTCTTTTTGAGTGCCCAACGAATAATGGGATCATAAGATCTATTTAAAAACTCCATTAGGCGTACCGACATATTTTTGGAAGAAGAAGTAGACGGTTTTATAAATATGGAGGCGGCTACGGGAACATAGGTAAAACATAGGATCATGGCACCTATTAAAGCAAAACTAAAGGTAAGGGCCATGGGTTTAAACATTTTGCCCTCAACACCGCTTAGAGACAGAATAGGAATAAATACGATAAGTATTATCAGCTGCCCAAAAATAGCCGAGTTCATCATTTTGGAGGCACCATTAATGGTAATTTCATTTTTTAGCAACTGTCGATCCTTGGTCCCCAACAGTTGTAATTCGCTTTTTTTGGAGGTTATTTGAAAGGCTATAAACTCCACAATAATAACAGCACCATCTATAATGATTCCGAAATCTATGGCCCCTAGGCTCATAAGATTGGCATCTACCCCAAAAATATGCATTAATGAAAGTGCGAATAATAAACAAAGTGGTATAACCGAAGCTACCACCAATCCGGAACGAAGATTTCCCAACAGCAGGACAACCACAAAAATAACGATCAAACAGCCCAGGATCAAGTTTTCCGCAACGGTAAAAGTTGTTTTTCCAATTAGCTCGCTGCGTTCCAAAAAGGCATTGATAAAAACACCTTCGGGCAAGTTTTCGGAAATGGCGTCTATGCGTTCATGAACTGCTTCAATCACCTTTTTGGAATTGGCATCCTTTAGCATCATTACCTGTCCCAGAACCTTTTCCCCTTCGCCATTTCCCGTAATGGCCCCAAATCGGGGGGCGCTACCAAAACCAACCTTAGCTACATCCTTAATATAAATTGGTAGGTTGTTCGTAGCTTTTACCACAATGTTCCCAATATCCTCAAGCGAAGAAATAAGCCCTTCACCCCTAATAAAGTAGGCCTGATTTACCTTTTCGATATAGCCACCCCCGGAAATACTATTATTTTTCTCCAAAGCCGTGAATATATCGGCAGTGGTAATATTCATGGCGTTCAGCTTTTGGGTATTGATGGCGACTTCATATTGTTTTAAATATCCACCCCAAGTATTGACCTCCACTACGCCAGGGATCCCGGAAAGTTGACGCTTTACCACCCAATCCTGGATGGTACGAAGGTCCATTGTAGAATACTTATCCTTGTATCCTGGTTTGGTGTCCAGAATATATTGATAAATTTCTCCAAGACCGGTCGTAATCGGGCCCATTTGCGGGGTTCCGAAACCCTCGGGAATTTTTTCCGAAGCAGAAATTAATTTTTCGGAGATCAACTGTCGGGGCAAAAATGTCCCCATCTTGTCCTCAAAGACAATGGTGACCACCGAAAGTCCAAACTTTGACACCGAACGAATTTCAACCACCCCTGGAAGGTTGGCCATTTCAAGTTCCACAGGGTAGGTTATGAATTGCTCCATATCCTGAGTGGACAAATTCTGTGAGGTGGTAATTACCTGTACCTGATTATTTGTAACATCGGGTACGGCGCCAATAGGTATCTGGGTTAAGGAATACAGACCAAAACCTATAATAAATAATGTGAGCAAAAAAACAATTAGTTTGTTCTTTATACTGAAATGTATAATACTGGACAACATAATTCATTGATAAAAAGATTGCAGGCCATTGTAGAACAGCCTGTTAAATAATGATCTAAATCAGTAATGAATTATACAGTCTTGGGAGGTTGAAAAATATCTGATTTTGCTATTTGGCAATAAGATTCCCGGTAAAAAAAGTTGGGAGTACTATCGGCCACCTGAGGTGTTTTGGGAACCATAAAATCTGTTTCCCCCAGTACAAAGGCCGTAGAAAAATGGGAACAGGTCTGATGATTAAAGGGCAATTCCTCGTGATCCTTGTGTTCTTCCCTGTGCTCCAAATCGTGTTGGGCTTTAAGTTCCCCATAATGTTTGGATATAAACACATAGAGGCTATCACCGTATTTTTCTTTGTGGAACTCGGCATGCGTCAAAAAATCATCCATTTGGGCAATATCCACCATATCCAAACTAAAGCTTTGGAACAGCAATAAAACTGATAGCGCTATGGAAAATAGTTTGCTCATTGGCCTATAAAGATATAAAAATAAGTCTTTCAAAGAAAAGATGTCGACCAACTTATTGCCCATCCTTATTCAATGACCACCAAAGCCTTGATCAAAGCCTCTTTTTTATGCCTACTTAAAGGAATAACCTGTTGGTTTATTTCTACCGTAGAACCGTTAAAGTTTTCAATTTTTTCCAGATTAACGGTATAGGATTTATGGATTCTAAGAAATTTATCCCTAGGCAATAGTTTGGCAAATGCCTTCATTGTAGACAAGATTAAAGTCTTTTTTTCATAAGAGACCACTTTCACATAATCGCCATAAGCTTCCACCCATAAAATCTCGTTCAGAAATAATTTGGTTTTCCTAAGATTCTTATCAATATATATGTATTCCAAATCTACCTTTTCTGAATTTTGAAGTTCAAACTTATTGATGGCCTTTTTAATCGACAAAGCAAATCTCCTTTTGTCCAATGGCTTCTGTAAATAATCGGTTACATCATAATCAAATGCTTTCATGGCATAATTGGGGCTACCCGAAACAAGTATAATCTGGGGCTTGCGCTCCACAGCATCCAAAAAATCGAATCCGTTAAAGCCAGGCATCTCAATGTCCAGAAAAATTAAATCAACAAGATTATTTCCCAGATCGTTTTTGGCATCTATGCCATTGTCATATTCACATACAAGATCCAGCTTGGAATGTTCCTTTATAATTTTGGCCACTGCACGGCGTTGCACAGTCGAATCGTCTATTAAAATACATTTTAATTTAATGTTCTTCATGGTCGAAATTTAAACTAACAACCATAATGTATTAAAGTTGACCAATACCAAAGTAATGGAATAGCCCAAAATATCCGCCCTCGTTTGAGATAATAGGGATATTGACAACTTTAATGCCCAGGGTTAGTGTTTGGCATCTTATCCAAAACAAATATACAGCATGTTAAATTAATAATAATTTCAAACTGTATAAATTGCCTAGAGCGCTATATCAATGCCACGTTTTTTGTTATCTTCCATTTTGTTTTTATTATGACTTTTAAAGACTAATTTTGGCATATGATGAAAAACTACTCAGTACATTTTCTTATACGTATTTCCATTGCCCTTGGAATTGCCTTCCCTACGGAGCTATTATGCCAGGAAATAAATGTGTTTTCAGTGGAGGATTTTGATTTGAACGGACCGGTAAAATCTTGTTTGGTAGCGACCGATTACGGCAAGGAAGAATATGCCTTTAATGAAGAAGGGCTTCTAACAAAGGCCGTTACACGTTATAACGATACCGATTATGATATAACCACCTATAAATTGAATGGATCGGTCTTATTGGAAAAAAGACTGGAAAATTACAGGGACGGTGTTTTTGTAAGAAACACCTCCATTGCCAATTTTTATGAAATGGATACTACGGATGGCAAAAAGATTACCGAAAAAATAATCTCGTACAATAAGGAGTTTTTGGACCAATATGAATACAACTACGCAGAGGACGGCAGGCTATCTACCATAAAGCGCACCAATGACAGCGGTATTGATGAAACCGCACTTAAATATGAAGTATACAAGGGCGAGCATACCAAAACGTATTATTTGAACGATATTGTATACAAATCCATAAGAACCTCCAAAATAAAGGGGAAAGACAATTTGGTCCATAAATTAATTCTGACCAAGGAATTTCTGGAGGGACTGCCCCAAAAGGCGTTGGAGCAAACCTATGATAGCAATAATAAATTGATATCCGAAAAAAAATTTGTTTACAACGATGTCCAAAAAACATTTGTACCCTTAGAAAGTATCCACTATTCCTACAACGACATGGGAATGCTATCTTCCTTAAAAACTGTTAAAGGCAAGTCCACAACCGTCCAGGAATTTGTATACCAATACGATAGCCATGAATCCGGCAACTGGATAAAACAGATCGTTACCCCGGACAATACCTATAAAACCAGAAAAATTAAATATTATGAAAAACCATCGGTCAAGGAAGTAAAACCCTAAAGGTTTCTCCCGTAAAAATCAGTACCATTCTTCTTTTAATATACCATAACAACAGGTATTTCTTTTATACCCATCCAGCAGATAAACGTTTTTACGCAATATGCCTTCCAGTTTGGCTCCCAATTTTTCAACGGCCTTACGGGAACGAACATTACGTTCGTCAATTCTGAATTCCACTTTTTCGAACAACATTTCATTAAATATGTACTGGAGCATAAGCCTTTTTACATGGCCGTTCAGGCCGGTACCTTGAAATTCCCTACCTATCCATGTGGAACCAATTTCAAGAACCTTATTTTTACGGTCGATATTCATAAATTGGGTACTTCCCGCATACTTTTTATTCTTTTTATCATAGATAATGAAGGGCATGCCCAAAAATTCATTTTCTTTCTCCAGCGCTTTTTCCACATACTTCTTGAGCGCTTGGGCGGTTCCAATATCGGATGGGGAATATTGTACAAGTTTTTCTTCACTGGCAATGGGCAGCAAGAAATGGTAGTTGCTTAAGTTCAAGGGCGCCAGTGTCACAAAATCGTTTTCAAGAATTGGGGTATAGTTCTTCATTCCAATAGATTTATTAATACATCCTTTTTTATTTCATGCCCGCCATCAAATTTAATCCATTGGGCACTTCCGTTAAACAGGGAATCCAGCTTTTTCTTTTCTTTTTCCAAACGGGCCTCGGTTATAAATTTATCCTTATTGCCCAATACCATTTTTATCCTGGCATTTCTTGCAAGTAAAAATTTAAAATCCCCTGAAGTTAGTTCCTCGGGAATACCCCCCGCATATAGAATCAGCTGATCAAGGTTTATTCTGCTCTTCGCCGTCCAACGGGTTGCGATGGATACCCCTTGGGAAAATCCCAATACAATCAGCTGACAATGGGCGGGTATTTTTTCCGATGCCAGCAGGTTGTCCAAATAATTTAGAACATTGGTCGTTTCCAAAACTGTGCCTTCCTTGGTAAGCCAACTGGCCCCAACATGCTTAAAGTCCTTGTTTAAGTAATATTTTGAAGGTGCCTGGGGAGCAATAATATAATTTTCATTTTTGGGCAATTCCTCAAAATACCTAATAAAATACCTGCTCAAAAATCCAATACCATGAAATACTATCCAAACATTCTTGGTCCTTTCATTCAGCGTATTCAAAGTACTATAAGTGTTGGAGCTGGTATATAAAATTTGTTTTTCCTCAGATTCCATAAATTTTGGGATAAGGTATAAAGTAATTTAATTGTTGAATTTCTAATGCTTAATTTTACAAAAAAATAATTCATGAACGAATACAAAGAGAAAATTCTAAAAATTTGTAATGAGTCCAACAAGGCTACCTTAATGGAAACCTTGAAGATAGAATATATTGATGTGGGAGAGAATTATTTGTTGGCCAAAATGCCAGTTTCCCCACAGGTACACCAGCCAGATGGAGTGCTGCACGGAGGGGCCACGGTGGCATTGGCCGAAAGTGTAGGAAGTATGGCTTCCCACATTTTTTTGGACACCAAGGAATTTTTTGTTCGTGGATTGGAAATTTCGGCCAATCACGTAAAGAGTATCAGGGAGGGGGATGTTTACGCTAGGGCAGAGGTGTTGCATAAAGGCCGTACAACACAAATCTGGGATATAAAAGTAACGGATAAGGACGGAAACCTCATTTCAATTTGTAAACTTACCACCATTGCCTTATTAAAAAAATAGTATGTCCCAATATTTTTTGGATCAGATTAAAGTACAGTTTCATAAAGATCTGCCTTTTGTAGCCTACAGGAAACCCGAGGAGGTTGAAGTAAAGGCAATTTTTCAAAATGACCGGGAATTACATAAGATAACGGACTATACCGAGAGCGGCTTTGTTTTTGCCCCCTTTGATAGGGAAGCAACTGCGGTGTTGATCAAAAAGGACAGGGCCATTGCCGAATCCGCAACATGGGAAGCCGAATCCATTGGAAATCCACATCTCCCTTCCTTGAACCAGGAACCGGATAAAAGTTTTTTTCTACAGTTGATCCAGCGGGCAATCAACACCATAGATTCGGGAGCATTAAAAAAGGTAGTTCTTTCCAGAAGTATAGAAGTAGCGATCTCCAAGACACCTTTTGAAATGTTCAAAGACCTACTGATACACTACCCTAAAGCTTTCTGTTATATCTGGTTCCATCCCAACATCGGGATGTGGCTGGGAGCCACTCCTGAGATGTTTTTAGAAACCGAAACTCATAAGTTTAGGACCATGTCCCTGGCAGGCACCCAATTGTACAGAGCAGGTGAAACGCCCATTTGGAAAGAAAAAGAACTGGAAGAGCAGGCCATGGTAACCCAATTTATCCTTAGCTCACTAAAAAACAAGGTGTCTTCCGTAAAGGCGTCCGAGGCCACGTCCTTAAGGGCGGGAGATCTATGGCATATAAAGACATCCGTTACGGGGAATATGGACAATACCGGCCTAAAAGAAATTATAGATGCCCTGCACCCAACACCGGCCGTATGTGGGCTGCCCAAAAATACCGCTAAAAAGTTCATTCTGGAAAATGAGGACTACGAACGGCAATTTTATACCGGATTCTTAGGGGAATTGAATTTTAAGGAAGATATAAGGAGGCCGTCCGCAAGAAAAAACCAGGAAAACCGGGCCTATAGGACCATAAAAAACAAGACCTCGTTATATGTGAACCTAAGATGTATGCAGCTATTGGAAAATACGGTGAAAGTGTATGTTGGTGGGGGCGTAACCAGCAGGTCCGTTCCCGAAAAGGAATGGCAGGAAACCCTGGATAAAAGTAGTACTATGTTAAATATTATTCTAAAGTAAACCAAAAAACAACATCTAATTGGTTTAAAAAATTCCTTAGCTGTAACTTTGCAATAAATGAAATACTCCAATATTCCCACCGCGCAGTCCCTTGTTCTACATTGCAAGGCCAGGGACATAAGAAATATAATTATTTCCCCGGGATCAAGAAATGCCCCCTTGACCATAAGTTTTTCGGAAGACCCTTATTTTAAATGTTATAGCATCGTTGACGAGCGCTGCGCGGCATTTTTTGCCCTGGGCATGGCACAGCAATTAAGGCGGCCCACAGTAGTTTTATGTACCTCGGGCAGCGCATTGTTAAATTATTACCCGGCCATTGCGGAAGCCTTCTATAGCGATATTCCCATTATTGTCATCTCAGCAGATAGACCATCCTATAAAGTAGATATAGGGGACGGACAAACCATAAGGCAGGAAAATGTTTTTGAGAGGCATATCGGTTATTCCGCAAACCTTAAACAGGATGTTGGCCATGCAACCCATAAAGTTCGGAAATACGCGCCCGATCAATTAGGCAACCATACTATTGACCAGTCCCAATCCCTAGTACAAAAGTACAATGACAAAGAGCTTAACAAGGCGTTAAATATGGCCTTTGCCGATAGTACTCCCGTGCACATAAACATTCCGTTCGAAGAACCTTTGTACGAAACGGTAGGGGAGCCATCGGTTTTACCGAATATAAAACCTTTGAAGGGCCAAAGGGAAGAGGAAAAGGATCCGAAAGAATGGCAGGACTATGTTCATATTTGGCAAAAAGCTTGCCGAAAATTGGTGCTGGTCGGAGTAAATCCCCCTAATACACTGGAAAAAAAGTATTTGGAAATACTGAGCAAAGACCCAACGGTTTTGGTAATGACCGAATGCACCTCCAATGTATTCCATCCCAACTTTTTCCCTAGTATAGATAGTATCATAGCCCCCATAGAGAAATCCGCCAACAGGGATGAATTGTTTAAGATGCTACGTCCTGAAATTGTGCTGACCATAGGTGGACTTATAGTATCCAAAAAAATAAAAGCTTTTTTAAGGGAATACCCCCCCATAATGCATTGGCATGTGGATGTCAAAAAGGCCTACAACACCTTTTTTTGTTTAACAAAACACTTTAAAACGAGTCCCAATGAACTCTTTAAAAACCTTTTGGCGAACACCATGGTCCAGAAAGGCAATTACCATGAGTTTTGGACAAAAAGAAAAAAACTTTACAGGTCCAGAAGGGAAAAATACTTGCAGGAAATACCATTTTCAGACATGTGGGTCTTCCATAAGGTCCAAGAGAACATTCCAAGTAATTATCAATTGCAACTGTCCAACAGTTCTACGGTGAGATATGCCCAATTATTCGATTTGGATCCCTCCATCCGTGTTTTCTGCAATAGGGGCACCAGTGGTATAGACGGAAGTACTTCCACGGCCATAGGGGCTTCTATCCATGATTCCAAGCCAACACTGTTGCTTACCGGCGATCTGAGTTTTCTCTATGACAGCAATGGCCTTTGGAATAATTACATTAAGCCCAATTTTAGAATAATAGTAATCAATAACGATGGGGGCGGTATTTTTAGGATCTTGCCGGGGAAAGAGGATACCGACAATTTTAATACCTTTTTTGAAACAACACATAAGCTCCAAATCCAATCCCTGGCAGAATTGTACGGCTTTGATTTTGAATCCGTTTCAAATAAAACGGACTTAAATAAAGCCCTGGACAATTTTTACAACGAATCCGAAAAACCAAAAATCCTGGAAATAAAAACCCCAAGATTATTAAATAACAATATTTTGCTCAGTTATTTTGATTTCATATCCTAAAAAGCTATTAAAAAATTTCTTGAAACCGACTATCCTCTAGGCAGAGCCGTAGAGGTATTTCGCCGTACCGATAGCTATCGGTATCATTTTGGTCTTAGGGCAAAAATCCGAAATTTTGTATTTTGCCCCACCTGGAATTGAGAAAAAACAATTCAAACCTCCCCCAAGAGGAGGTATGATCGGAAACCCCGAGGCAGAGCCGTCGGGGAATTATAAAGATTAAAAGATAGCCCCGTATTAGAGGAAATCCTTAAATACCTATGGGCAGCTTTTAAAAAGAGCGGCTTTTTTTTATTGAGATTCTTTTTAAACGTATTTTTGCCCAATGATAGCACTTGGAAAATATAATAATTTAGAAATACTAAGGGACACTACAGTGGGTCTCTTTTTGGGCGATGGTGAAGGTAATGATGTACTATTGCCCAATAAGTACGTACCGAAAGAATTTGAGATAGGAGACCTTATAGATGTATTTTGTTATCTGGACCACGAAGAGCGCATTGTGGCCACTACCTTGGTTCCTTTTGTTACTGTAGATCAGTTTCAATTACTTCAAGTGGCAGAGGTAAACGAATATGGTGCGTTTATGGACTGGGGATTGGAAAAGCATTTATTGGTACCATTTCGGGAACAGCGCAATAAAATGCAAGAAGGACAATGGTATGTGGTATACTGCTATTTGGATGAAAAAACGGATAGGTTGGTCGCTTCCAACAAATTGGACAAGTTTTTGTCCAATGACAACATTACGGTACAAGCACTGGACGAGGTAGACCTTGTGGTTACCAGACAGACCGATTTAGGCTGGGAGGTCATCATCAACAATAAATACAAAGGACTGGTCTATGCCAATGAGATCTACAAAAAAGTGGCCGTCGGGGATAAATTGAAAGGATACATCAAAAATATTAGACCCGATAACAAAATAGATGTCAGCCTACAACCTATTGGATACCAAAGTATGGAGCCGGCCGCAAATCTAATTTATGAAAAACTTGTTGCCAATGGCGGGGTCCTAAAACTACATGACAAATCCGACCCCGAGGATATAAAAAAAATATTGCAGATGAGCAAGAAGACCTTTAAAAAGGGGATAGGAGCATTGTACAAGGAACGCAAAATAGAAATTAGGCCGGAAAGCATCAAATTGTTATAAGCTTTAAATAATAAACTTTAAGTTAATGGTCTCCAAATATTTATGGATTTTAAATTTAATTATTTGTCGTTTTGCAACAAAAACCATTACTTTTACAACAACCAAGTTCAAAAACCTTAATAGTCAATTTATTTTTACTAATTTTAGAACCTATCCCCTAAACAATTTAATACTATGCCATTCATAGAGGAAAGCGATTTGTTGGAATTGCATAAAGATATAGACAAGGCCCAAATTATAAATGAGCGCCTACTGGATCAGATAAAATATAAAAACAAAGAATTAAAGCGCAGTAAGGTCCAACGTAATATATTTGGAAGTATTACCGTCCTCTTTTTAATAGGCACTTTGGCTATTTTCTCCTACAATGCAGGATTTATATCCTCTAAATATGAAAACAGGAATAGCATGAACAACAATCTGCTAGTGTCCATAGATAGTCTGGAAGTTATAAAGGCAAGAATAGATAATCTCAAGGAGCAGAACGAAGAACTTAGTTTGGTGAAAGAGTTCTATTTGGCCAAAAAGTTTTTGGATAAAGAAAAAATTTATTCCGTACAGGTTAAATCCTTCGTAGACAACAATATAACACTTACATCAGAATCGCTTAACAACACCATTTTTGTAAAGACCAATCCTTTTTATTCCTACTCCTTAGGTAATTTTGAAACCTTGGAAGAAGCCAGATCTTTCAGGTTCCAATTGGTGAAAATGGGGTTTGAGGATGCATTCGTTGCTTCCTACAAAGAAGGAAAACGTTTAGAAATAGAAGACCCTTATTAAATTGCTTAAAGTTAAAGCGTGGATCAATGCGGCCCGTTTGAGGACACTTCCTCTTTCGTTGTCCGGAATAGTAGTAGGTACAGCACTGGGAAGCATGTACGGCCAGTTTAGCTGGAATATTTTTATTTTTGCACTTTTGACTACCGTCGGATTCCAGATCACTTCAAATTTTGCCAATGATTATGGGGATGGCGTTAAAGGGACCGATAATGAAAATAGGGTAGGACCCAAGCGTGCCCTGCAAAGCGGACGGTTATCACGATACGAACTTAAAACAGGTATTTTATTTTCCATTATAATATGCATCCTTTTAACGGTAGCTCTTTTATTGGTGTCATTTGGCAGTGAAAACCTGCTTTTTACCTTAATTTTTGGTGTACTTGGAATACTGAGTATTTGGGCGGCCATAAAATATACCATTGGTTCTTCTGCCTACGGATACAAAGGCTTGGGGGACCTGTTCGTATTTCTCTTTTTTGGCCTGTTAGGGGTACTGGGATCCATGTTTCTTTATACCAAAACATTTTATTCCACGGCCATTTTTCCTGCAATGGCAATAGGTCTTTTGAGTACGGGGGTACTCAATCTCAATAATTTAAGGGATTATGAATCCGATAAGGCCTCCAATAAAAACACCTTGATAGTAAAGATAGGTGTACCCAACGGAAAAATATACCATGTGCTTCTGATTGTAATTAGCCTTATATGTATGTTGGCCTTTACCTATCTACATTATCACAATTGGAAAAATACTATCCATTTAATGGCCTATGTACCTATATTGGTACATCTGAATAAAATGTGGAAACTGAAGAATACCGTGCTGCTGGATCCTGAATTGAAAAAGTTGGCGCTAAGCACTTTTTTATTGTCGATTCTGTTTTATTTTAGTTTTAATAATTTTTCGTAATTTTGAGACGATAACCAATCAAATAAAACAGCTTTGGAACAACCGATTAGAATTCTTATTGTAGAGGACAATGTGATCATTGCAGATGATATGCAGTCCATGTTGGAAGAGATTGGATACGAAATTGTGGACAATGTTATTGTTTACGAACAGGCAGTTGAAGTCTTGAAGAACAAAGAAGTTGACCTGGTATTGATCGACATAATATTGGCATCCGATAAAACAGGAATAGATTTGGGCAAACATATTAGGAAAAACTATAATATCCCTTTTATATTCGTAACCTCCAATTCCGATCGGGCCACGGTTGAAAATGCCAAGACCGTTAAGCCCAATGGCTATTTGGTAAAACCGTTCGAGCAACAGGATTTATATACCTCCATTGAAATAGCGCTTTCCAATTTTACTTCCGTTAAAAACACCGGGACATCATCCGAAAATCAGGAAGAAAATGATGACAGGTTATTGTCCAACAAAGTATTAAAAGATTCCATTTTCGTAAAAAAGCAACACTTGTATTACAGAATCCAATTTGGGGATATCCAGTTTATCAAAGCCGATAACGTTTATTTGGAAGTAAATACAGTAGACAAAAAGTTTTTGGTTCGATCTCCCCTAAAAGATTATTTGGAGAAACTGCCGCAACATAAGTTTTACAGGGCACATAAATCCTATATTGTGAATGTGGACCATATTGATGCCATCAACTCCAAGGATATTTTGGTCAATAATACACTGATCCCTATTTCAAAAGAATTCAAGGAATTTATAATTTCGGCAATGAATTCTTAGGGAGTATCTACCGTACAATACCTTTTCTTTGGAATAAAAAATTTCTTGAAACCGACTATCCTCGAGGCAAAGCCATAGAGGCATTTCGCCGTACCGATAGTTATCGGTATCATTTTGGCTTTGGGGGCAAAAGCCGGAATTTTGCATTTTGCCCCACCCAGAATTGCAAAAAAGCAATTCCGACCTCCCCTAAGGGGAGGTATGATAGGAAACCCCGAGGCAGAGCCGTCGGGGAATTATAAAGATTAAATCAATTGGGTAGAATATTCCATTTCCCTCAATTTGCTCAAAGCTTCCGATTTTGAGTTTACATTTAATTTCAGATATATATTCTGTATATGAAAATTTACCGTACTCGTGGTTACAAATAAATTATCTGCAATTGTCTTATAGGTAGCTCCCTGACATAAATACTCTATGATCTGATTTTCCCTTTCAGAAAAAGAAGCAAAGGATTTTCTTTGGAACATAGAAATTATTTTCTTAGCTATTTCATTGCTTATGGTAGCACCTTCGTACCTGACCTCATTTAGGGCATGTTGCATACTTTCCGGACCAATAGGTTTGGAAAGATACCCATTGGCCATATTTTTAAAGGCCCGTTTTACCATATCAAAATCAATTTGGCCACTCATCATAATAATTTTGACTTCAGGATCTTTTTTGTGAAAAAGTCCAATACCTTCAATACCACAGCTATCTGGCAATGTTGCTTCAGATACAATGATATCGGGCAATACATTGTCGTAATCCAACAACGCTTCCTGCACGGAAACATATGTTCGTTCAAGTGAATAATCCTTATAAGTTTCAAAATAATGGTGGTAGGCTTCATGTATAGACAGGTCATAGTCTATTATGATAACTTTTAAAACGTTAGATTTCATAAGATTTGGGGTTTGGGGAATTTCTTTAAGCTTTTACAACAATAATAATCAAGGGCAATACTTGGTATTGACAATTATCCTCGATACAAATGAAGTACTACTGCTTGAGGAAGCGGAAAAGAAGTATTTTAGAGACCAAAATGCAGGTAAACGTCTTATGATTTCTAAATTGGTAAGGGTAGTAGGTTTTCATGATTTGGGGATTAATTAATTATTTATTCTTTTACTATTATAAACATATTAAATCATCAAGGAAAATACTGTTTTCATAATAAGACCGTAGGTAAATCTTAAACGATATGTACTATCTTCCTCTATTTGTTTCTAAACCTTAAATTTATGTTAACGCTAATTCAAATATAAAAATTATATTTATAATCACAACAAAATAAGAAGGTATTTTCTTACATATTAAAATTATAATAGCAATTGTGAATTGTTAATAAAGACTATCCTATTTTCCTGACTTATGCCCAACACTCGATAAAAAAGTACTTCCCAAGTATTTGAGGCTATTCAAAACCGCTAATTGGCACATCCCCATCTTCATATAGATTATCTACCGTTGCCGGGCTATTATTGACCTTCATTATCCATTTTTCATTTAAATATTTACCTTCCAAATCCGTGGTATACGCCATTTCGGCTTCGTCTCTATTATTATAACCTGCCAGATACACATAATACAGGCCTTTTTCCTTATTATAAAATTGTTTGGCACTAATCCCTTTATGTCTAAGTTGGTCTATAAAGGAATCTACATTTTCCTTATTCTTATAAACGTTGGCTATCAAATAATAACCGGCCTTTAACCCTTCTATGCCGGATTGCAGCTCCATCCTTATTGGTAATTTGGCATAATCCTTATTCTCTGCATTATTGATGTGGTAAACAGTCTTTTTCCGTATATCGGCAACGGCGGTTTCATATGCCTCATCATTTAATCCCTGAGGGTCGGTTTTCATGTACTGCCTTATTTCGTTCTTTAGGATTCGCACCAACATATCGAACCTTTTGTCGATCTCCTTCTTGTTCGCAGATTCCAAGGAATCCTGTCTTAAGATAAGTCCATCCAATATCAACCGATTTTCATAGGCAAGGGTGTTTTGACAATCATCATTTTTATTAACCTTATCGGCATTGGCAGTATTCACGGTAAGATTTATGATATGGTCTTTGGAATCGTCATTTTTAGCGTACTGATTTTTAAGCAACTCCTTTAAAATCAAATGATTTTGGTACGCCAATGTATTTTGGCATTCGCAATTATTATTGATGTCATTACCGGAACCCAGTCGTAACATTTGATTCGCGGAACCATCATTAGGGATATAGTCCTCCATTTCTCCTGCGGAATTTTGATCGCTCGGTGATAAGCCCCGATCCCTTCGTTCTATTTCGGCTTTCAGTTTTTTAATCTCCTTTTCGTAATTTTTTACTAGGGGGGCCGATTTTCTTTTTTTGGATGAAGTAGGCTTTCTATAAGTGGAATTTACAATTGGTCTCCTTGTATTGTTGGGGAAGTCATTTTTAAATGTATAGGCTAATGATAATTCATGGTTCCAACCAAGGCTGGCTCCGTATTTTAAAAAATTCTTTTCAAATACATATCCCAAGGTCATCTTTTTGCCTAGATTAAATCCCAGTCCCACAGATAAACCGTACCTATCATCAAAGGTGGACTGTAGCCAGCCATAATCCGGCAAGTCCAATAACACCGATCCTGCTATGGAAAAATTTTCCTCCTCGTCCCTATGGACCTGTAACAAAGGCATTACCCTACCATTGGTGAATAATCCCCTCCTAGCGTTAAACTCATGTGTATATTGAACAGAGGCCTTTAGGGATTTATCGCTAAAATCCGTGATAACACTATTGGTCGTTTGATTGTAACTGATAAGGTCTTGGGCATACAGGCCAAAATCCAATGCACCTACAGAGTAAACCATACCGGGTTGAAGAACCAACCTGGTTTCTTTTTTGGAATCCAATATTTCCGGATCGTTTTCAGAAGCTATAATCCTGTTTTTATCGATCCCCGAATTAAGATAGGTAACATTGGCCCCCAAGCTTAAACTGCTTTTCCTACCCAATTGTACGGAGGTGGCATAATTGGCGTTTATCCCAAATTCCTGCACAACGCCGGCCCGATGGGAATAGACACCCAATCCCATAGCGGTATTGTCATTTAACTTATTGCCAAATCCCAGAAAATAATTCTGGTTGTTATCGTTAAAAGTGGCATATTGATTTTGATGTAGGATATTTACATAAGATTTGTTTTCCCTTACCAAGGAAAAAGCAGGATGAACCAAAAACCTATTATAGACCAATTGGTTGTGATAGGAGGTAGACGAATTGAAATTGGAATTGGTTTCTTGAGAAAATACGGTATCATTGCAGAGTACAATGCAAAATAATATTAGGAGCAATACCTTCTCAAATATGGCATCTCTGCAGTTCATCCAAGGGGGAAAAATTTATTTTATTCAGATCATAATTTATTCTTTATAATCATATATGCGTGTCTCTCGCCTAACTTGGATCATTCATTATAAGTTGACCGCCAACCTGGTCGGGGCTTTAGAAAAATTGAAATGGTCCAAAAAATAGTAGACCAAACTATAAAAAGGTAAGTAAATTCCCACTATTAATTTATCATAGTTTTTATATTGTATTCTACCTTATATAGATCAACATAATAGGTAAGTCCTACTCCTCAAAGACCGTATTGGAATAATGAATTTGCGTTTTAACATCCATGTTTTCCAAGGTATTGAATTTCTTTTTCTCCAATATCCTATCCCTTTTCTCTTTGGAATAAGTGAATGCCACCCTTTGGGGATTACTTTCCCTTTCACCTCTATTGGACATTACATACCCCATTCCGTTATTACCGGTAAGTAAAATTGAAAATTCATCATCAGCACTATTGATGCCGGTTCCCAGATTAACGGAAGTCCCCACTTTCCTTTGGTCCACCTGAACCATATACACGTCCAATCCGCCAAAACCCTTTCTACCTTCCGAGGCAAAGACCAAGGAAGATCCTCCTATAATTTTCGGATACAGATCGTTGTCTTCCGTGTTTACCTTGCTTCCTAAATTTTTGGCCACACCAAAGAAACCGTCTTTCCGGATATCCGCTACATAGATATCATATTTTCCAAAAGTACCAGGCATATTGGAGGCGAAGAACAATCGTTTTCCGTCCGGTGAAACGGTAGGGTGAATGGCCGAATAATGCTTTGGCACCAAGGCCACTTCTTTTATGTCCTGCCATTGCCCATTAACCTTATTGGCCGTGAATATCCTATATACCAATTCTTTTTTGGAAAAGACCCCAACCAAGGGCTTTGTATATACGGCCTTGCTAAAATAAGCAGTACGGCCATCTTCGGTAATCGCAATGGGCGCATTATAGGCAAATTTATGCTTTTCTTTATCCCCAAAGCCCGATACCTCTTCATTTTCCAGTCCCAGATCTTCCAAGGTCAATTCTCGGGACACCACCGGTTCTTGTGACCGTTGAAAGTTAAAATCCTTGTATTTGTTCCTTTTTTCAGGGTGAATATTGTTTTCTTCGGGTCCTGTATTTATTTGATAGTCCCCTTTTATTTGGGCCAGCCAATCCTTATCTTCCGAAGTAGTTTCCACTACGGTAGACCCCATTTTTTTTAATGCGAAAAGATAGCGCTCATAATAACTTGCCTTAGGTGAGGAACTGGCATTCACATCCAATAATTTTTTATACCAAAATAGGGCTTCCCCATAATTTCCTGCCAAAAAATTGGCATTGCCAAGATCCTCGAATACTTCGTTTTCCTTATAACCCAGTTTTAGAAGTTCTTGATATTTATCGGCTCTTTTACCGCTTTCGTAATTATTGGACTTACCAAAGTTGGCACCCTTGGATTCCTGGGCGGACAATGTACAGAGGAATAATGTAATAATGCATCCTAGTATTCCTTTTAAAATATTGGATAGGTTCATAATTATTGGATATTGGGATGTTAACTAAACAAAGGTCCAATAATTTGTAGGAACAGTTATTAGCAAAATTTCATAGGTTTTTGCTTTTTTTAAAAATTGTTCAACAGTTATTTTTATTCAATAATACCGGCAAAACTTATCCTTCCCCCGGCGTCACCAGTAGGCTGGTGAAACAAAATCATCCACATCCTCATGAACGATCACTCCTTTTCCTATTAGGTTTTTAGTTTTGTCCCCACATCCCAAACACCATTCGTCCGTAGAAAATTCCACGGTGGCATTGCCCTGCGCATCTGCCACAAAATTTCCAATATCCCCTCGGTGATATCCTTCTGTGGAACCCCATTTACCATGTGGGGCAAAGGTGGGGTTCCAATGTCCTCCGGTAGATTTTCCGTCGGCCGAGGAACAGTCCGCTTTTTCATGGATATGGATTGCATGCTCTCCCGGGGCCAATGCGGCCAAGCTGGCTTTCATGCTAACGATCCCATTTTCTTCCGTAAAGACCACTTCACCCTTAACATTACTATCACTTTTTGGTTCCATGGAAAACTTTAGGGTCTTAACCACTTCCAAGTTGTTCATTTCCTCTACTGCTGTTACTACATTTTCCATAATGGCTTTGGTTTCTTTCTTGGCCTGCTTACAACCGTAGGAGCCTAACAAAAGTAACATCAAGAACAATAATTCGATATTTTTCATCTCTCATTTTTTTAAGGTACTTTTAAATTTAGTCATTAAGGGAAAGAGTATCAAGCCGAGAGGGGATATGCGTTATTTTATCATTTAATGGAGCCAAAAATTGGTTTCCTTAAATTAATAATCCCCTTATTCGATGGCATCGAATAAGGGGATTATTACCACTTCCTAGTAATGTTCAAAAGAAAAATGAATTTGGGCCATTCACTTTTCCAAATACTTAAGCATTATTTTTTTTGCAAAAGGACATCGGCACGAACAGCAACTTCGCTCCAAGTCTTACTAACACCGTCCTTGCCCGTATGCAATACTTCACAGGCCTTATTTATGGATTCCACTGCATTCAATGCGTCCCAATCCTCCAAATTCATAACCCCCTTAAAAGTATAGCCGTAATCGCCTACCTTTTCATGTTCAAGGGGAATATTGGCCGTTTTTCCGTTTAATGTAACGTCTATAGAACATTTATCCCCAGCGGAGACTTTAAATACCCCGGAAATAAGTTCGGTATTATCCATAACACCGAAAAAGAATTCCAAAATCTTGGGATCTCTGGTTCCAGTAGCATCATTCGTAAACAAACTGCTTACGGGAATATTAAAAGTGGTCCCGTTTAAGGCTTCCATTGCTGTACTGCCTTCCGTGGAATGGGTAATATTAATTTTGGTAAACTTGCCACCGACAGGCAATTTTTCGGTAGTCTTATAAGCGGTAAAACTTACTTTGGTAGAATCTTTGAGCAGGCCAAATTTTTCGGAAGGGGCGGCCTCCAATTCTACGGTTCCACCATCCTGTCCTTTTTTGGCATCCTTACAGCCAATCCCGGTTATCAAAAGGATACTTAAGCATGCAAAAGCGATTTTTTTCATGATATTTTATTTGAAATATTAGGCATAAAGTTAAGCATAAAAAATATTGTCGACCAATTCTTTAAACGGGTTCCGTGAATTGATCATAGTTTCTCCGTTCCCATTTTGAAAGCTACTTATTTATTGTCCATAATCCTATTTATTCTTTTTCAGTACGCCCCTAAGGTCTGGATTATAGGTAACGGCCATCTGCAGACGATCATAATGGGCCTCTGAAAAATGATTTTTCAGGTACCCCAACTGAAGGTTCAAGTTTTCTGTTACATTGATTCCCAAAGCGGCATAGAGTCGGTTTTGACCGAAAATATCATCTTGAAGATTGATAAAGATCTCATCGTAGAAATTAAGAAAAAAAGTATTGGTCAAAGGAAGTGTCATTTGTAAACGATACCGCATCCTATGTTGCACATCGGTACGATCCCTAAAATCCAAAAAACGTTGTTCCAAGGTATACCTGTGTTCAAAGTTAAATTCCCATACCTTGTTTTTTAGGAAAAACCGTTCAAAAATGCGATGTTCAATAGAATTCGTTTCCTCTGGAAATTCTTCAAAACTGCCATCGGTAACAATATAGCCATACCCAAAAGTAGTCCATGCATTGGCGTTGATATGATAGTTTAGACCCGTTCGTAACAGCAATTGGTTAAAATTTTTGGCCTGTTCATAATATCGCAGCTGTGCTTCGGTATGAATACTGAATTTATTGCTAATCTTGTTGGTACCAAAATACATATGCCAGGATCCCAACTTGTCTTCCCCATTTACCTGTGCCTTTACTGTGATTGCTGAAATAAGTATCAGCGCGCCTAAAACTTTCCTCATAATGTTAACTCGTTTCTTTTTAAATGTTTAAATCTATGGTTTACTTTCTTTATCTCTAATTTATGCCCCCTCTCCTTTATACCCCTCTCCGTACAAAAATATATTTTCTTTGGAAATTCCCATTTAATTGGGAATCCCGGTCTATAGCATTCTTTTCAATCCCAAGCCGGACTCATGACAAACATCCTAAATCATGAATATATTTTAAAAATCCAGGTAAAGGGTTCCATAAGAATAATGAATATTAATTGTTTTTGGCATTACTGGCTATTTGCTCCAGCTTCTCTGATATAGCCTCCTTGGACAACCATTTTCCCCGAACCACAACACCGGAAACATCTTTTAACGCCTTAATATCCGATAAGGGATTGGAGTTTAATAATATCAAATCGGCATCAAGACCTTCTTTTACGTTTCCAAAGGTATCTTCCATTCCAAAGAATTTGGCCGGATTAATGGTCCCGGATTGCAAAATTTCCAAAGGGTTGAGTCCCGCTTCTACCAGCCCTTCCATCTCATGATGGATGGAAAAGCCTGGTACGTTGAACAATTGCGGCGCATCCGAACCCAATAACATACCATGTCCGTTCTCCTGTAGTTTTTGGATCAACAATCTTCTTATGGCCGTAAACCTATCCCATTGGGCTTCATTAAATCCGGTTTCAGGTCTCGTGGATCCATCCTTTCTTCTCTTCCAATCCTCCAAGGTGGAAACTGGCATATACTTCATTTCCGGTTGCTTCAATAATTCATCGGAGCTTACCGGGGCAAACCACCTTTCAAATAAACTTTGGGTAGGTACGATCCATACTTGGTTCTTTTTGGTCAGTGCCACCAATTCATCAATTTTGGTAGTATCCGCCATAGGGGTAAAAGAATAGCCGAAAAATCCATTCGCGGAAGGATCAACGGCCTCGGATTCCGGCACCAGTCCTTCCAAATAACCATCTACATGGTCTATGGAAGCATATTGGCTTTCCAGGGCGTGACGTATACCTACCATTACCGGCACATGGCCTGCAAAGGGTATATTCAATTCATTGGCGGTTGCTACCATTTGATCGAAAACTTCCAACTGCATTCCCGGGTGTATTTTTAAAAAATCATATCCCTCATTTTTATAGGCGGTAACTTTCTCTATGGCCTCTTCCTTGGTGGTGACGGAATTGCCGTTAAAAGAAGGGCTGGAGGTAAAAATCCGGGGGCTCAGCACTTCCCCTTTCAATGCTTTTTCCCTTAATACCAGATGGGTAGGATGACCCAACATTCCCCTGATGGTGGTAACGCCATTGGAAAGGTATAAAAACAAGGTTTCCTCTATACGGGTGTTACTGGTTGGGGGCTGGGGAATATGAGCGTGCATTTCCGCCAGTCCGGGAATAAGATATTTGTCCTTGGCGTTAATTATATTGGGGTAATCATCCGCATTTTCGATCAACCCAACTATTTTTTTGATTTTGCCCGAGTCTATTACTACCTGCCTATTTTTTAGGATATTTCCATTGTTCACATCAACAATATTGACATCAGTTATCAATATGGCCTTTGAACCTATACTTTCCTTTTTCGGGGAACAGCAAAAAAAAGTGACAAAACAAATGAATAAACCAATTTTTTTCATGTCGATATGGATTTAAAGTTAATACTGGTTGTCCTAGATTGGCAGAAAGGGGGATTTACCAATTTGGATATGCTATATAGTATTGAATATACAATTGACCTAGCCTGAAAATTAAGGATCTATCTGTTTCTGACATAAATTAATTTAAACCGTCCCTTGACATTTTCGCGCTGGTCAATTTCAAAATTCTTAATGGATTTTATCAATGGGGTCAATTTTTGAAAACCATAATTACGTGAATCAAAATTGGGCTGCTTCTTTTGTAGAAGACTGCCCACATCTCCCAAAAATGCCCATCCATCCTCATCGGCAAGATCGGAAATAGTGGAGGCGATAAGTTTAATCTCCTTTGGGGTGATCTTATCCACATTGTCCTTCTTTCCCTTGCTGGTATCAGTAGCTTCCAAGGAACTTTCCTCGGATTGATTTTTAAGAATTTCAATATAGATGAACTTATCACAAGCCACTATAAAAGGGTTGGGGGTTTTCTTTTCCCCGATACCTATTACCTTCATACCTGCCTCCCTTAACCTTGTAGCCAAGCGGGTAAAATCACTATCACTGGAAACAATACAAAATCCGCTTACCTTATTGGAATACAGGATATCCATGGCATCAATGATCATAGCGGAGTCGGTAGCATTTTTACCCGTGGTATACGCATATTGTTGTATTGGTATTATGGCGTTTTCCAACAATAAATTCTTCCATTTGGACAATTTGGGGTTGGTCCAATCGCCATATATCCTTTTTATGGTAGGGTTGCCATATTTGGCAATTTCCTCCATCATTTCCTTTACATAAGCGGAGGGGATATTGTCACCATCTATCAATACTGCCAGATTTATGTCCATTTTAATCAGTTATTGAATTTAGATTTATTCGAAGCCGACCATTTAAAGATCCCGTGCCTTTTTATTTTCTTTGCAAAGCGATATAATCTCCTTTATCCGCCTCTGCCTAGTTTCCTCCCGTTTGGCCTGGTTAAGCCAATAAAGATAGCTTTTTCTATAACTAACCGCAAAACCCTGATAGTTTGCATAGGCCTTTGGTTCCGAGTTGAAAGCCAATTGTAGATCCTCCGGGACAATACCCTTTTCAACATCGTCCATGGCATTCCATGAGCCATCCAATTTAGCTTCCTCGATTTTTTTCAATCCGCTCGGGTGCATTTCCCCCTTGGCTTTGAGTTCCTTTACATAGGCCTTGTTCAATTTGCTCCAAGCACTTTTAGGTTTTCTGGGGCAAAAATATTGCTGCCGCTTACCATTCCCAAGACTTTTAACCGTACTGTCTATCCATCCAAAACACAGGGCCACCTTTACAGCGTCTTCCCATCGCATGCTATCCTTTTCATGTGCTACCTTATAAAAAATAAGATGTATTCCGGTACTGTTGATATGATTGGTCTCTAACCAGGCACGCCATTCGATATCGGTCCTAAAATAATGTTGTTCAATTGCTTTCAATTATTGAATTTTCTTTTGTTCAATATAAAAGTTTTTATCCACTGTAACCGATTGGATCTCCTTTTTAAAAGATTTTGATTTCCAATTGGAGTTGGGATAAAACCAGTCTTCAGTACCATTTACATTAATTTTCAAGGGCATGTCAAAGCCGTCCTCAATACGGTTGTACCTATAGCGCAGTTGTTTGCCATTTACCAGATATTCCAGCACCGGTATTTTAACGGTACGCAGATATTGGTCAAAAAATTTGTTCAGGTCTATTCCTGAAGCGCTACTAATAAAATCTTCTATTTGTTTTGTTGTAACGGTCTGATGGTAGAACTCTTTATTGAGGCCACGTAAAATGGCCCGCCATTTTTCATCATCTTCCACCAATTGCCTAAGCGTATGTAGCATATTGGCCCCCTTGTAGTACATGTCCCCGGAACCTTTTTGATTAACGTTATAGATCCCAATGATAGGCCTGTCGTTTTGTATATGGCTTCTGGTACCTATTACATAGTCCGATGCCGCTTTTTTGCCAAAGTGATAATCCAAATACAAGTTTTCCGAATAGGCCGTAAAGCTCTCATGGATCCACATATCCGCTATGTCCCTGTACGTTATATTATTGGCAAACCATTCATGGCCCGATTCGTGGATAAGGATAAAATCGAATTTTAACCCCCAACCTGTTTTTGAAAGATCCCTGCCCAAATAGCCGTTGCCAAATTGATTCCCATAAGTAACGGAACTCTGGTGTTCCATCCCCAGGTAAGGTACTTCTACCAGTTTATAACCATCTTCATAAAAAGGGTAGGGGCCCAACCAATGTTCAAAGGCTTCCATCATCATTGGAGCCTGCTTAAACTGTTCTTTTGCCTTTTCCTTGTTAGCACGAAGTACATAATAGTCCATTGTCAATTTTCCCTTTTCCCCATTGTAGGTTTCCCCAAAATAAACATAATCGCCCAAATTGATATTTATCCCATAATTGTTTATAGGATTGGCCACATACCAATGATAGGTCTTAGTGTCCTTATTTTCCTCTACTTTCAAAAGCCTACCGTTGGAGACATCCATCAAGTCTTTAGGCGTTGTAATGCTTATGGCCATGCTATCTACCTCATCGTACATATGGTCCTTATTGGGCCACCAAACGCTCGCGCCCAAACCTTGACAGGAAGTTGCAGCGAAGTATTTTCCATTGTTATCTTTTTTCCAAGAAAAACCTCCGTCCCACGGGGCGTTGGCCGCCTCTTTCGGATGACCGGAGTAATACACCTTTATCTCATTTACATCCCCTTTACGTTGTGGCTTTTTTAGATTCACATAATGGGCGTTCCCCTTTGATTCCCATTGCAGCGTTGCTCCATCCTGGGTGATCTTTTCAATAATCAGGGGTGGTTGAAGATCTACTTGGAGAAGCTGCCGTTCTTCCAATACGGTATATCGAATTACATTACTTCCCAAAATAAATTTCTCCCCAGGTTTCACCTCAACGTTCAAATTGTAGAAATTAAGATCCCACCATGAGCGTTCCGGAGTTATACTGCCCCTTAAGGAATCCTGTTCTGTAAAATGCCGATGTTGGGCATAGGAGAAAAATCCAAAGGCCAGCAACAATATTACAGCCGTTTTTTTCACACGTTTTAAATTTAATAATTAACGGTAAAGCAATTGGCAATATGCCATTGACCGTAACCAACCTTCTTATTTCAATGCCCTTACTTACTGCCTATAGCTTATTGCTTGTTGCCTATCAAAAGAGCTATTAATTTCTTCCATGACTTTTCATAGGCCATGGTATTTGGTCCATAAGCTTCCCGGGAACCCCTGCTCATAAAAGCATGTCCCGCACCTTCATAGATATCAAAAGAATATAGGTTCCCGTATTCTTTCATTGTTCTTTCGGTATCTGGAATCGTCTCGTTTACCATAGTGTCTGCAGCACCATAAAAACCGTACACCGGGCACTTAATTCTTTTTAAAGTAGTTAAATCCTCAGGGGCCTTGCCATAATATACCATTACACTTTCCAGATCCGGATTTTGGGTCGCATAGTTAAAACCCTGTGTTCCGCCCCAACCGAATCCGACCACCGAAATTTCCCCATCGACCACTGGTTCATGTACCACATAATTATAGGTTAGGTCCAGATCTTTGGTTATCTGTTCCGTGTCCAGGGCTATAATAGCTTGCCTTGCTTTATCGGCGTTTTCAAAATCGGTCGTTTTTTCAATGCCCTCAATGCTGTTGGATATCAGATCCGGGGCTATCGTTAAAAATCCTTGGGAAGCCAATTTCTCCGAAAAGGCCATAATCCATTCATTTAATCCTAGATATTCATGAATTATAACGACCGCTTTGGTAATTGCCCTGCTTTCAGGATAAACAACCAAAGCCTTTAATACACTACCGTTATCCCTTTCCAGGTCTACCCACTTCTGGTGGATGGGAGTTTTGGAAGTTAGATTTGGTTCTTGGGCCTGTAAAATCCCGGTAAAACCCAATATAAGGAGAAGTAATTGCCTATTTAATTTCATATGTTTTTTTCCAACCGTACTATCCTACTTTAAAATTGTATTGGGAAATACAATTACACTTTCAAAACCGTCCTTTCCAACGGAAGACACCCCAAAGAAAAAATTGTCCAATACTACGCCTTCCAAGGTAAATTCCGATACGTCACCGACAAATCTACTATGGTCCCATGTAGGGGATGTGGTATCCCTCCAATAAATTTTATATCCGATAGCTCCTGGCTCCTTGCTCCAATGTAACTTCGCCGAGGGGGCTACAATTCCTCCAATACTTACCTCTTTGGGTGCAGGGGGCGCCCAGGCCAAAGATGCCAGATTAATGGCGTTCACCGAAGTTAGTTTTTTAGCATAGTCGAAATTTACATGCTCCAAAACATCGCCATAGGCAATTCCATTTTCTACCCGAACATCCTGATGCTGCCAGGTGTAATTTTCATGAGCCTCCATTATCCTTATTCCGGCATAGCCGGCATCGTTAAAAGGACGGTGGTGGCCACCACGTCCAAATCTATCCAACCTATAGATCATCATCGGATTCATGCCTGGCATATACGTTTTCACGTTCCTGTAAACGTATCGGGCCAATTGTCTGGAAATACCATCCACTTCCCCTCCATAAAACCTGCGCATATTTCTTTCCCTTTCCGTCTCTGTCGGGGGTACGGGTTCGGAAAAAATCCTAAAATCGGTATTACTGATAATTCCGTCGCCCCCTTTAATGTTACCTATCATATCGTTATTGAATATTCCGATAATATCCCATCCCTTTTCCTTCGCACTTTTTACCAAGCCCTGACCCCCAAAAAGACCCTGTTCCTCTCCTGATAGCCCTAAATATATGATACTGTTCCTAAATTCATATTTGGACAGGACCCTTGCAGCCTCTATAGTCCCGGCCATACCACTGGCATTATCATTGGCACCTGGGGAGTCCGAAGTGTAATTATTGACATCGCTGACCCGAGAATCAATATCTCCGCTCATAATAATATAGCGATCCGGATATGTAGTACCCCTTTGAATTGCCATAACATTTACTACCCAAACATCATTGGGGATCCGATCGCTTTCCTCTTTTTTAACAAGGTCCCTTTGGTAGCTCACTTCCAGGCAATTATTACAACTCTTGGAAATTTTGTCGAACTCACTTTTTATCCATCGTCTTGCCGCACCTATTCCCCTGAAATCGGAAAGGGTATCGCTCAAGGTATGCCTTGTACCAAAGTTCACCAAAGTAGTGACATCCTTTTTAATTCTATCGGTCGAAACCTGTTTGATTATATCATATATACGTTGGTCCGTTTGTCCCATAAGGCAAAAAGAAAATAGAAAGATGCAGGCAGTGGCAAATTTGTGCATTCGTCTTTGGTTTAAAATTGTTAATTTACGCCTATCCGTAAAATAAGTTTCTTAATTATTTGTTAAGCCCTCCTTTTTGCATTGCCCATAAACCAAGAAAGGGACCAATGGCAAGCACGGTGAAAATAAAACTGGAATCTACTATTTCCAACCAGAAAGTCAGCAATTGTATGCTGATTATACTGATGGAGAAACCAATGCAGTTTACTAGGGTAAGTGCCGTACCTTTCAGTTCTATAGGGACAGCAGAAGCGACCAAGGTAGAGAATTGGGGCGAATCCGAAACTACGAACATTCCCCAAAAGCAAAATATTAGAAGGAATAGGTGAACCGGCAAAAGAAAAAATAATGGAGAGCCCATGCAAAAGAACCCGGACAACAACAATGACAACTTGGCTACTTTCCCACTTCCACATTTAAGTGCAAAATGTCCGCCAATGGCACATGAGATCCCTCCAAGACCAATTATAACAAATGTCCATATTGAAATGGCAAGATCGCTATTATTAATGGCATTATAGGTTTTAATTGCAAAGGGAATAAAAGCCCAGAAAGCATATAGCTCCCACATATGTCCAAAATAGCCAATGGCAGCATTCTTAAAGGCCGGAATCTTAAAAAGTGCCATACCTACCTTAAGTTGCAATACCTTGCTTGGTTTTCTGTATGGCCCATTGGGAACTAAAAAATAAATGGATACCCCTCCCAGAATGGCTAAAAGAGAGGTTGTTCTAATGACAATGGTATAATCCTCATTCCATGTCAAACCCTGAAGCAAATGCGGAAATGCCGTACCCAAGACCAAAGAGCCTACCAAATATCCCAAGGCCCTTCCCAGGCCTTGTTCATAATAATCGGCTGCAATCTTCATCCCTACTGGATAAATACCGGCTAGAAAAAAACCGGTGCCCAATCTGGCTAGAAAAAGTGGGATATCGGAAATATCCCGAAACAGAAGTGCCATATTACAAAGTGCAGCCAAAAAAGCACTGAACATGAAGACTTTGGAAGGGGAATAGCGATCCGAAATCATTAAAAGGGCAAATACCAAGGTACCTATAATAAAACCTATTTGAACCGAAGACAATACATAACCTATAATTCCGGTTCCCAATCCAGTTTTTAGGGCAAGGTCATCCATAACGGCATTACCTGCAAACCACAAGGAAGTGCATGCAAACTGCGAAACAATGATGATGGGCAGAATATGCCCTCCCGACATGGATTTAGTACTGGATTTTATATAGGACATACAAGAACATATATGATCAAAAACAAATGCAATAACCCACCATGGACTATGAAATATTTTCAATTTTAATCAATAAAATGCTCCAATAATCCATGGACATTTTTAATGCTGTCCACATAATAGCGGGCCTGGGTTTTTTGTCTGCCCACCTTCACCGTAATAGCGCTTTCCGGCAATTCCTGAAACATAAACTCATCGGTCCAATCATCCCCTATGGCAAATACGAAATCATATTCCTTTTGCGAAAATACGCGCATGGCCGCCCTTCCTTTGTTTACATTGCTGCTCTTGATCTCTATTACCTTATTTCCGTTCAGAATACTCAAATCGTCATTGGCTATCAAACTGCTTAGCACGGTATGGAGTTCCGTGGCCCGTTTTTGTCCAAAATCCGGATCGGTCTTTCGGTAATGCCATGCCAGGGAATAATTTTTTTCTTCTATAAAACTTCCCGGGGTCCTATCCACAAAGGATTCCAGCACTGGGTGAATTTTGTCCATCCAATCCTTTTTTACATTCTCCAGCATTCTAAAAGCTTCTCCATTTTCGGAAATCCATACCCCATGTTCCACAATCATATGGTACTTTTTTGGCAAAAACCATTTGGTAAAGGTATCCTTATCACGACCACTTATCAAATAGACATCTGTATTTTCCAATGCTGAAATACGGTCCAATAAATTAAATAGGGCCTCATCCGGATTCGCTTTTTGGGGGTCGCCGTGAAATCCTGCCAATGTGCCGTCATAGTCCAGGAACATCAATCTTTTTTTAGCTTTGACAAAATCCTTCTTAATATCGCTTAAAATGTTATTGGACAAGCTGCGCGACTTATAGGAATGGTCTATTAGTCTCTGGTTTTTCAGAGAGGTCATAAAATCATTGGCCCACTTTTCAACGTTATACCTTTCCAATCTTTTTTGCAATACCGCATTTCTTGACTGTTGCTCCTTTATGGGCATATTTATAGCCTCATAGAGCGTATCTGCTATTTCTTCAAAATTATTGGGATTTATAAGCAGGGCCTCGTTCATCTCATTGGCGGAACCGGCCATTTCACTAAGGATAAGGACACCGGTCTTATCAGTCCTGGTCGCAATATATTCTTTGGCCACGAGATTCATCCCATCCCGGATAGGGGTCAGCCAGGCAATGTCACAAGAGGTATATAGATCTATAAGGCTCTCAAAGGGCATGGAACGGTAAAAATACCATATGGGTGTCCAGCTTACCGTAGAAAATTCACCATTGATCCTCCCTACCAATTCGTCTATTTCTTTTTTCAACAATTGATATTGTGGTACATTTGACCGTGATGGCACCGCCAGCACAATAAGTCTCACCTTTTCCTTATACTGTGGATATTTGTTCAAAAAGTATTCGAACGCATTAAGTCTTTTGGCGATACCCTTGGAATAATCCAATCGGTCTATGGACAAAAAGAACTTGGCATCCTGATCCGACTCTTTGTGCATATCCAACCTGCGCTTCAATTCCGATTTTTGACCGGTCTTGTTTTCATTATGTTTTTTAGCGGCATCGTTAAACTTCCTGTAATCGATCCCCATTGGAAAAGAATCTACTTCAATGACCCGGTCCTCCAAATAGATATCGTTAAAACTAACCTCCAGCCCCAATAATCGGCGTACGGAACTTAGAAAATGCCGTTCGTAATCATAGGTATGGAAACCTATCAGATCCGACCCAAGCAACCCCATTAAAACTTCCTTGCGCCAGGGCAAGGTCCTAAATATTTCAAAGGAAGGAAAAGGAATATGCAAAAAGAAACCAATGGAAATATTGGGGCGTTTTTCCCTTACCATTTGTGGCACCAGCATCAATTGATAGTCATGGATCCATATGATATCGTTTTGCCCGGCCTTTTCCAAAATGGCATTGGCAAATTTTTGATTAACCGATTTATAAATATCCCAACTTTCAAACTCAAACTCGGAATATTCCAAAAAATAATGAAAAAGAGGCCATATGGTACGGTTGCTAAATCCATAATAAAAACCATCTACTTCCTCCGAGCTCAGACTTACTTTGGACGATCCATGTTGTGCCAATGCCCTGTCTATCTCCGGAGCAAGTCCGTCCGGAATCTCTTCCTCCGTTAATCCACTCCAACCTATCCATAGACTATCCCCACCTGTATGAACAGATTTCATACCCGTTGCCAATCCGCCCACACTTGGTATTGCCGTAATGCTTCCATTATCGATTTGTAATTGTACGGGCAGTCTGTTTGAGATTATGATAGTTTTATCCATAATTTGCTCTTTTTAAAGATAATTCGCATTTAATTTCCTTAAATTTCGGTAAAATGATGTGCAAAACCTATTAAATAAGGTTATTTAAAGAATAAAATACTATATGGATAATTTAGATTACGGTATAATAGGAAATTGTAGAAGTGCAGCTTTGATTTCCAAGAAGGGTTCCTTGGACTGGTGCTGTTTACCGGAGTTTGATTCCTCTTCCATATTCGCTAAAATTCTTGATGAGGAAATAGGAGGCAGCTTTGAAATACTGGTAGATGACACTTATACCATAGAACAGAAATACATACCCCTCACCGCCATCTTGGTCACAACATTTACCAATGGCGAAAATAGTTTTGAGGTGCAGGATTTTATGCCCCGCTACTACAAGCAAAATGGGGGCTATAATGCTCCACCGGAAATTATCCGGTATATAAAACACAATTCCGGCAAACCAGTTTTCCGGGTATTGTACAATCCTAAATTGGAATATGCCATGGGGAAAACAAGTACCTATGTCAAAGATAGTTTTATTGCCAGTTTGACCCATGAAGTAAAATTTGACACCTTTTTTCTTTACTCCTCGTTCAACAAGGAAAATATCATGTCCCAAAGTGAAATAGTTTTGGAAGGCGATGGCTATTTTTTGCTGGGATATAATGAAAAAATATTGGAACCCACTTTGGAAAAGGTTTATTTGGAACTGGAGCGCACCAAGGTCTATTGGTTAAACTGGTCGAACAAGACACCTACCTATAAGAAATATGATGCCGAAATAAAGAGAAGTGCCTTAACCTTAAAAATGTTGAGTTATGACAGGTCCGGGGCGGTTCTCGCCGCTGCAACCACCTCACTACCGGAAACTATTGGAGAGGTTAGAAATTGGGACTATCGTTTTTGCTGGATCAGGGATGCCTCTATGGTGATCAAGGTAGTGGGGCAACTGGGACACAAGAATATAGCCAAGCGCTATTTGCAGTTCATTATAGACCTTATCCCCGATAAGGACGAGAAATTGCAAATCATGTACGGCATCAACAAAGAAAAAAAGTTGACAGAAGAAACGTTGGACCATTTACGAGGGTACCAGGGTTCCAAACCTGTAAGAATAGGAAATGCCGCCTATATGCAGCGTCAGAACGATATATATGGTATCCTAATGGATGTTATTCATACCCAATTGGAAAAATTTGATACGGAAATAGAAAATGGGGAAGAGTTATGGGGAATTACCAAGGGTATTGTTTGGATCGTAAATAAGCATTGGCAGGAAGCCGATAAAGGGATATGGGAATTCCGCACGGAAGATCGGCATTTTACATTTTCAAAAATCCTGTGCTGGACAGCAATCGACAGGGCCATTAAAGTGGCCGAACTTTTTGGCAAACAGCGAAAATTGGATAAATGGCGTACCCTGGAAAAACAGATCAGGGAAGATATCCACAAACACGCATGGAACGAAGAAAAACAGGCCTTTACACAATCCTATGGGTCGCCACATTTGGACGCCTCCGTCCTGCTCATGGAATCTTACGGTTTTATTGATCCCAAAGATCCTAAATACGTAAGTACGGTACTGGCCATTGAAAGGGAACTGTGCAATGACGGATTGTTGTACCGCTATAAAAATGAAGATGACTTTGGACTGCCCTCTTCATCGTTTACCATTTGTACCTTTTGGTTTATAAATAGCCTGTTTAAGATAGGCCATGAAAAAAAGGCCATGAAGCACTTTG
Source organism: Flavobacteriaceae bacterium (assembly GCA_041392165.1). GTDB lineage: Bacteria > Bacteroidota > Bacteroidia > Flavobacteriales > Flavobacteriaceae > Arenibacter. Next base: position 100,569 of record JAWKMN010000001.1, on the reverse strand, counting down.
ACCAATTATTGGGCTATAGCAACCATTTAGGGTTATTTAGCGAGGATATCGATTTTAAGACCAAAAGACTATTGGGGAACTTTCCACAGGCTTATTCCCATTTGGCATTGATAGAATGTGCCATGAACTTCTCCAAAAAACACAGTGAAATGGAAATTTTGGAATCCCTGCAAGATCAGGACAAGTGATGGAATATACCCAATAAGGGAGGAAGACGATTCGTAGAGGCATATTGGTGGGACAAGAACTTTCCAAGCCATTTATATAGCGTAGCGTAACAATTGATCTAGATTAAAATTTCTCGAAAACCCCAAGGCCAAATAAAGCAAAATCGTACTTTACTGGATCTAACGGGTCCAATTTTCTAAGATCGGCATCCAATTCCGCCAAGGCCTTACCGTCATTCTGTCTTCGCCTAATCAGGCCCAGCTTACGGGCCACATTGCCGGAGTGGACATCCAAGGGGCATGACAGTTGTGAAGGCGAGATCTTGTCCCAGATTCCAAAATCCACTCCGTTGCCATCATTTCTTACCATCCATCGCAAAAACATATTGATCCGTTTGGCCGCAGAACCTTTCTGAGGATCGGAAACATGTTTTGTGGTCCTTGAAAGGTGGTCCAGCTCAAAGAATATTTTCTTGAAGTTGGAGATGGACATGGGCATGGAATTTATATCCCCTTTTAAAGCAAATATATGCTCCAATCCCCCATAACGATTATAGATATTCTTCAAACTGCGTATAAAATAACTAAGATCCGTCCCGTTAAAAGTTCTATGCACAAAACCCTGCAATTTTTCCAGGTCTTTAGGTTGATGGTTCATAACAAAATCAAAAGGGGAACCCTCCATGAGTTCCATCATTCGCCCGGCATTGTTGATGATACTTTTTCTATTGCCCCATGCAATGGTGGCGGTCAAAAATCCGCTGATCTCAATATCCTCCTTTGTGCTAAATCCATGTGGTATTTGGAGGGGGTCTGTAGACAAAAAATCCGGCCGATTGTATTGTTCTACCTTGGCATCCAAAAACTCCTTCAGTTCTTCCTGTGTCATTCCAAAGGGAAATTTAAAAATCTATAAAGAAATATGGGGGTGATCAGTACGCCATTATACATGGCGTGCAAAAAAATAGACCATCGTAGCCCCAATTTAACCCGAACGTATCCCAAAAATATACCCAAGATCAATTGTGGCGCCACCAATAGTGGGGCGATATAAAATACTTCCCTGGTCATTGTATAATTGGTAATGTGAACTGCCGCAAATAGCAGGACAGAAACATAAAGGCAGTATTTGAAATACTTCTTGTTCCTGAACCAGATCAACGGGCCTCGAAATAAAATTTCCTCGATCGCCGGGGCAACCACCACGGCCATCAGGAAAAATGTAGCAATGGAACGATTCTCTATAAATCTTTCAATGGCATGTTCTCCAAGATCAATCTTTAAAAGACCGATCAGTCCTTGATTGCACATCCCAATAACCACACCTATCAGAATGCCCCATTGCAAAAGGACGAGCACTATTTTTAATTTTAATGCATTTGAAGCATGGTCCAAGTGCTTATAGGCAGGATCTGTTATAAATTTCCGGACCTTGGCCAATGTGTTCATCGTAGTATGGAACCGTCCACCATAGTCAGTTTTCTATCGGCCATATCGGCAAGTTCTTCATTATGGGTCACAATGACAAAAGTTTGTCCAAAAGCGTCCCTAAGATCGAAGAACAGTTTATGAAGGTTATCGGCACTCTCAGAATCCAAATTGCCACTGGGTTCGTCCGCAAAAACAACGGCAGGCTTGTTCACCAGGGCCCTTGCCACTGCCACTCGCTGTTGCTCGCCCCCGGAAAGTTCATTGGGCTTGTGCCGTAACCTATGGGAAAGCCCCAGAAACTCTAAAAGTTCCGTGGCCCTTACTTCTGCCTTTTCCTTTTTTGTTCCCTTAATAAATGCCGGGATACATACATTCTCCAAGGCCGTAAACTCTGGCAACAACTGATGAAATTGAAAAATGAAACCAATATGGCTATTTCTAAATTTGGCCATGGCCTTGTCCGATAATTTAGTTACGTCCTCATCATTTATCAACAAGGTACTTTCATCCTTATTGCTTGGGGTATCCAAGGTACCCAAGATTTGCAGAAGTGTAGTTTTACCAGCTCCGGAGGGACCTACAATACTAACGACTTCTCCTTTTTTTATATGCAGATCAACTGCCTTTAGCACTTGAAGGCTGCCATAAAACTTATTGATATTTGTAGCCTTGATCATCATTTTAAATTAAGGGTTGAAAGTAAACATTACCAAGAAGAATACAAAATAGTTATTTGGCATAGGGCCTTTTATTATCCAATTTAACGAAAGGCAATAAAATCACATACAAAAATCTAACGGGATATTCTTTTTATTATAATTCCGTAATGTTTATATTGTGGGGGCGACAAAATGAAACATTATATTGGAATAGACGTATATGGCACAGTATAGAAATTTGGAAGAATACAATCTGGAAATTACCGATGAGGTCAAATCCAGATACTCATCTATTATCAATGAAATAGGGGAGGACCTTAACAGGGACGGACTCATAAAAACTCCGGAGAGAGCGGCGAAGGCCATGCTTTTTTTAACCCAGGGATACAAACAGGATGCCGTAGAAATTTTGAAAGGAGCCATGTTCAAAGAGTCTTACAATGAAATGGTTATCATTAAGGATATTGAAGTGTATTCCCTGTGCGAGCATCATATGCTTCCTTTTTTCGGCAAGGCCCATATCGCTTATATTCCAAACGGCCATATTGTTGGCCTAAGTAAAATACCCAGGGTGGTGGATGTTTTTGCTAGGCGATTACAGGTACAGGAGCGACTCACTAATGATATACTGGAATGTATCAACAACACTTTAAAACCTCAGGGTGTAGCCGTGGTCATAGAGGCCTCGCATATGTGCATGATGATGAGGGGAGTCCAAAAACAAAACTCGGTAACCACTACTTCAGGTTTTAGAGGACAGTTTGAAAAAATAGAAACGAGGAACGAGTTTTTAAAATTGATAAGCTCAACGTTATCTTAGGCTTCCATTCGGTCAAAGGGGCAATACTTTGGCATCTTATTTGATTTTAAAAAAGCTGTAACTTATTTTGAAGATATGTCCACCTTAAAAGAACATAAATTAAGAAATCTATTTTTAGGATTGCTTTTTGATGGAATTGGAATGCTTTCTTTTGTTATTCCAGGGATCGGAGAATTTTCCGATGTAATCTGGGCTCCGGTCGCAGGTTGGTTAATGACAAAAATGTACAAGGGCAAGATTGGACGGGCTGCAGGGGTAATTACTTTTATAGAGGAAATGGTACCTGGCCTGGACATTGTTCCAACTTTTACCATAATGTGGCTTTATACCTATATTTTTAAGTCCGCTAAAAATGAACAGGTGATATCGGCCAAGTAAATGGACAGTTCAGTTTTTATAGTACACCACAGATTCTTTAAGGTTTAATAAGCAACAAATGTTACTTGGGTTTTGGGATATCTTTCTTAGTTTTATCCCGTATTACAATATTGCGTACATCAAACGGGCATTAAAAAAATTAAACGTGTGGAAAGAAGAAATTTCGTAAAAAAAACCGGCTTGGGCTCTTTGGCTGGAATATTGGGTCTAGACATTGTATATGGAGCCAAAATTCCAGAAAACTATACCTTATTGGGGCTTCAGGATCCGGACCCGTTTCAAATGTTCGATAAGGGCAAGGAAATGGTCGTTTTAAACAGCAAACCATGGAATATGGAGGCCATGGCCCATTTGTTGGACGATAGGGTTACGCCCAACAAATATATGTTTATCCGAAACAATGGCTTGGTTCCCGAAAATATCGATGCCAAAACATGGTCCATAACTTTTGATGGGGAATCTATTAAAGAAAGTAAAACGTTCACCCTAGAAGAACTAAAATCAAAATTCCCCCACCACACCTATCAACTTACCTTGGAATGTGGGGGCAATGGAAGGAGCGAATTTGACCCGCCCGCAAAGGGAAACCAATGGACAATAGGGGCCGTGAGCTGTGCCAAGTGGACCGGGGTCCGTTTAAAGGATGTGCTTAAAGATGTTGGTATTAAGGATGATGCCGTATATATAGGTTACCATGCGGCAGACCTGCATTTAAGTAGGGATCCCAACAAAGAACCTATATCCAGGGGAGTACCCATATCCAAGGCCATGATGGACGAAACTTTATTGGCCTTTAAAATGAACGGAGAAGATATTCCTTTGGTACACGGGCATCCCTTGCGTCTGGTCTGTGGCGGATGGCCCGCATCTACCTCGGGCAAATGGGTCAATAGGATCAGTGTGCGCAATATAGTCCATGATGGAGAAAAAATGACCGGTTCCTCCTATAAGGTCCCCTGTACTCCCGTTGCACCAGGGGAAAAAGTTAGGGATGAAGATATGTGCATCATAGAATCCATGCCCGTTAAATCCTTGATTACCTACCCCAAATCCGGGGCCATGATTCCCAAGGAAAAAAAATTAAATATTAGGGGGCATGCCTGGGCCGGGGAATTGGAAATTTCGAAGGTGTCCTATTCCATCGACTTCGGGGCTACCTGGTCCGAATGTACATTGGAAAAGCCTGTCAACCGCCTGGCATGGCAGCATTTTAAGGCCAGCATACATTTTCCGAAATCCGGATATTACGAGGTATGGGCAAAGGCTACAGATGCCAATGGAGTAAGCCAACCCATGCTCTTGCCTGGATGGAACCCAAAGGGATACCTAAACAACGCATGCCATAGGATTGCCATAAAAGTAAGTTAAATGAGCAAGCAGGATAATTTCAGAAAGCAGGTCAAGTCTATTTATAGCATTTTAGTGGTATCCTTTATTATGGTTCTCCTTATAGGGGTATTGGGCGTTATATATATGATGGACCCATCCGCATTTTCATATAAAACGGATACTCCAAATTCGGAAATCGTTAATATAAGTCCCGAAGAAGATGATGAGTGGGACAAAATAGAAAATGGGATCCACCTAAGGACAGGGCTCAAAGATGGGGAGGGTTTAATGATGGTGGTCAATAACTGCACCAATTGCCATTCCGCCCAATTGGTCATACAGAATAGAATGAACGAGGAGCGTTGGATAGAGACCATTCGTTGGATGCAAAAAACTCAGAATTTATGGGATTTGGGGCCCAATGAAAAAATCATCGTCAATTATTTGGTCACCAATTATCCCCCCAAGAATAAGGGAAGGAGGGAAGTACTGACCAATATTGAGTGGTATACTTTAAATGAAGAATAATGTGGGGCATACCCAAAAGGAAATAGGTCTTGGAAAAATATTTTGAAGGATTTATCAATGCCTTTATAGGTACTGCGAATTGGACGTGGAAATCCATTGTGTTCGAGGTGCCTTGGCATACCAATTATTTTTGGGGACTCATACTCATCTCACTAGTAGTATGGGTGCTGGAAATTTTGTTTCCGTGGCGCAGGGACCAATCCATTTTTAGAAAGGATTTTTGGTTGGACGGATTTTATATGTTCTTTAATTTTTTCCTTTTTGCCATTGCCATAAGTGGTTTTTATAAGTTATTGGGCCTTCTTTTTTATGATTTTGGAATAGGGAAAGATAGTCTTTCCCTTATAGATATGTCCCAATATCCGGGATGGCTTCAATTATTGCTCTTTTTCCTTATTTTGGATTTTGTACAGTGGTTTACCCATATTTTGCTACATAAATATCCGCTTTTATGGAAATTCCATCAAATCCACCACAGTGTTAAGGAAATGGGATTTGCAGCACATCTTAGGTACCATTGGATGGAAAATATACTCTATAAACCCCTAAAGACCTTTGGGGTTATGATATTGGGCGGTTTTGAACCCGAACAGGCCTATATTGTCCATTTCTTTGCCATAGCCATAGGCCATTTCAACCATGCCAATATAAAGATAACCTGGGGTCCCCTAAAATACTTTTTGAACAACCCTGTAATGCATTTATACCATCATGCCCATGATCTGCCGGCAGGGAAATTTGGGGTAAATTTTGGAATAAGCCTCAGCCTATGGGATTATATTTTTAAGACCAATTATATCCCCGAAGATAGCGGCTCTATAGAATTGGGCTTTGAAGGGGATGAAAAGATTCCAAATTCCTTTTGGAAACAAATAACCTACGGCCTAAAAAAATCCAGGCCATAGGTACTGTTTAGCCATGTTATAGTTGATGCGGAAGATTTGGAAAAACATTGCTTACAATAGAATGTTCAGCCCTAGAACGACCGATCTTCCCATATTTAGAATGTTATCGCTTTTTAAACGGGATAGATGGGCAATGTATTTCTTGTTCAACAGGTTATTGGCACTGAACGTTATATTCATTGACTTTTTCAGAAATTTAATATCGCCCCCTAATCCGGCATTTAGAAGGGAATAGCCAGGGGTAACGGTTTCAAAAGCACCCACTTTCCCTTGCTTAAAGGTGGTGTTTAAGGTAACAAAGGCATTGGACCTAAGCCACCATCCCCTTACATTGTTAAACTCTACCCTAAAGGTATTGGTCCATTTATTGGCAGGTATCAAAGGTAAAGGGCCACCGGTCCGTAATTCCCCGAATACCGTTTGGTAACTGCTTTCTATATGCAGCCAGTCGTGCGGGTGGGGGTGCAAATGAAATCCAATTTCCCCTCCATAAAGTGTGGCATCCTGCTGTAGATAATTGTATACAGGGGTTTCTTCCATAAAGGTTCCGCTAGGTGCCATAAAAATATAATCCCTAATACTGTTGTGAAAACCATTTAGAAAAAACTCATAATGCTCATTCTGAAATTCCAGGGCCAGATCAATCTGAAGGTTTTGTTCGTTCTTGAGATCTGCATTTCCAATTTCAAACCTATTGGACCCCCCATGACTCCCGTAGGAGGTCAGTTCCGCCAGATTGGGAGCCCGGAACCCCGTAGCCACATTAATTCTAGCGGTAAATCGCTCAGAAATATTGTTCTTATATCCCAGGGCTCCATTAAAACTGTTAAAGTTTCGTTTCAATGCGGCAATATATCCTTCTTCCCCGTTAATACCATAAGCCTGCCCGTCTATTTGCCTATGGTCATAGCGCAATCCCACTTGAAAATCGTTGTTCTGATCAAGGTGAAAATGAGCGGTTCCCAAAAATCCTATATCCTGGGTAGTGGCATCCGGAATTAAAATCTCTTCCCCATAATTTTTGTTGGTTTGATGAATTCCTTGTACCCCTACTACTGTTTCAAACTTATTCCACTCAGGGAAGTGGTACAACAGGTTGTAATTAAAGGTGTTGAGTTGCATATCCAAGGCAGCACCCTCATGCTCCCCATGATCTTCTTCACCATGGTCTTCTTCTCCTTCCCCGTGGTCATGATGGTGCTCTTCAAATTCCTTACGGTTGTTTGCAATATAACCTAGGGTGATGTCCAAATTTGAGTTGTTGAAGAATATTTTGGTATTGGAACTCAAAATATGGTTGTCCAATTTTTGATAGGGCATATCGGGTGTCCTGGTGGTGGTCTGCAATCCTACCTCTTCCGGGATCCCTAAATTGGATTGATTGTAATTATACCTGACCTCACTTTTAAAGAAGGTGGTCTGATAGCCCAACCCTGCTTTTAAATCTTTTTCGTTGAATCTGGAATTGGTTACCCTATTGCCATCCCCTCCCAAATAATCTACATGGTTATTGGCTGCCCATCTTAGAAGATATTTAAATCTTTCCCCAGAACTTCTTATACCAGCCCCACTGTTTATACCCAGAGTATTGGTATTGTAGGTAAAGTTTATATCGCCTTCGGTGCTTTTAGGGGCCGCAAATTTTTCCGGATTTAAATAAAGTACCCCTCCCATAGCATCGGATCCGTACAATAGGGAAGCGGGGCCCTTGATTACCTCAACACTTTCTATTCCTGCTTCGTTTACACCTAGTCCGTGTTCTGCCCCAAACTGCTGGTTTTCCAACCGGATACCTTGGGTGTATACCAAAACACGGTTGGAAGTAAGCCCCCTAACTACAGGTTTCCCTATTCCCATCCCCGTGGAGACTACATCCACCCCGATGGCCACTATACCTTCCACAAGGGTAGGGGCCCCTGGCTCTTAAGGGCGGATAGCTTTGCAAACTCTACCTTCATGACATTTTCACGCTGTAATTTATGAAAGGGGTGGAAACAATAACTTCTTCCATTTCAATAGCGCTTGGAAGCAATGAAATATCCAAGGTATTGTTGCCTTTTTCTATGGTGATATTGCCGGAAAAGGTCTGAAAACCGATATAGGAGGCCACTACCTTATAGGTTCCGGTAGGCAAGGCTTCTATATGGTACTCCCCTTTATTATCGGTTATAGTGCCCTTTTCCATTTGTGGAAAATATACAGAGACCTGTTCCAGACCTTCCTGATCCTCTTTATTAACTATTTTCCCGGATAGGGTATTTTGGGAATTTACCGATATATACGTCAATATGCAGAGCATTGACAGGGTTACATTTCTCATTTTTTTTCGTAAGTGGGGGATTACGGCCTAATGGCAATTACCTCCAAAGTTGTGCTAAAAATTATTCTGCTATTTTACAGAGAGGTTTAAACCTCCCAAAGGCTTAAATAAATTATGGTATATGGTACATGTACGGCACCTATTTGGAAACATGATGCTTCATAGGTACACCTTAGGCGTATCCATAATAATTAAATCCCTTTAAAATATTAAATAGCGGATGGAGGCCCCCTTCTAGAGAAATGAAGTTTTTGATGTTTACTTAAAAAATTATAAAAGTTTATAATTTTTGCTGATCTTGTAGTGACCACAAATGTGGTGGTTTCCTGTTGAAAATGCGTGTAATAGTGTGTAAGGTTAAATTTATGGTAATCACAATCCAATTCAACTTCATGTATATGCAACTTCCCTTTTTCTTTACAAACAAAGGTATGATGCTCAAAAATGGCATGTTTTAGTTTTAAAATGGAAGGAAGGGTTATTAAACCGACCAGCAGGACGGCAATAAAGGAAAAAACTATATTTCTCAAACAAATCTTCACCCGCCAAATCTAAAGGTATCCCTACAAAATAATCGTTAAAAAAAATATAAAATTGCTACTATTATCCTTAATTGCAAGTACCTAGTAGAAATAAATATCCTGAATCCTTCAATTTTTCCACTACAGGACTTCCTGTATCATGTAAAACCACTGATATCCCGGTTTTAGGCCTTTTATTTAAGTATAAATCCCAAGCCCAAACGGTTCAATATCTTTTTTTCAAATTCCCAAAAGAATTTGAACTGCCCGAACAACCATCCGTATATGATCAAAAGAAATTGATAAATGGGAAAAATCAGCAATATTCTAAAGGTTAAGTAAATAAGGCCTCCCCAAAGGAAATCGGGAGAAAAATTCTCCCTGTGCAGCCCGATCCAATTTAGAAACGGTTTTGCCGCATAGACCGCAGATGAACCTGTTATGGAGAACACTATAAAAATGATCAAAAGTTGTAGATTTGAGCTTACGCCCCAGCGTTGTTTTAATTTCTTCATACCTTAAAAAATCCCTGCAAAGATAACTTTTTATACACGGGGAACAAACGGTCCCAATCTTTGATTGTATTTACGCTGAAAATAAATAAAGTAATTGTACAATTTATAATTTACTTCGTAGCCATAATCTATATTGGGGTCGTAATCTATTCGCAGCTCATAAAGATTGGGATTGTACCTAAAGGGCTGCATCACTCTTTGGTTCCATTCCAAAACCATTATTCTATTCCTATTTTCCAGATAGGATTGGGAATAAAACCCTTCGGGCTTGGCTATGCTTTGAAGCCATAAATTGAAGCCGGGTTCTATGATAATAATTTCATATTCCGTTTTATCATCCTTTATACTTATGGTATCTCCCTCCGTTTGGGAAAAAGCGGCCTGCTCTTCATCCGTAATAGCAATGGTTTGCTTGGTTCCGGTACAATTGGACAGGGATAAAGCAAAAAGGATGGTAGCCCCTATAACAATAACAATCTTTTTCATCTGTTTATATTTATTGTTTTTTTATCGATTAGATGTAATATCCAAGTAATCATTTTCGGTGGGTTTGAAAATTTTTCCAATGGATATTTCATAGCTTAAATACTTTCAATAATCATAGATCAAATAAGCCCAATACACGGTATTTCATGTGCTTACACCAAAAACATGCCGTAATCCTTTATCTCCCGTTTCCTTCCTATAAGGTACAAAAAAAGCCATTCATGATACAAATGGCTTTCCTTATATTATGTTAAAACTGCTATTTTCCAAAAAGCCCACCAAGCAGGCCTCCCAATCCACTTTTCTTTTTTCCGGTTCCCATGACCATTCCGGCAACATCGTCCAATACGCTACCATCTCCATCGGCATCCAACAAAGTCGTAATTAAACTCTGGTTCTGTTGTGGTTGTCCTCCCAACATGCTTCCCAATAAACTATTCAATCCGTTGGCATCATTTACATTGCTCTGTGCCTTTTGTTTGCCCAGGTAGGCCATCACCAATGGTGCGGCTATCTTAAGGATTTCGGCAACAGTTCCTGCGTCCAACCCAGATTTCTGACTTAAGGCGTTCTCCACATTGGCCTGTTTGCCTCCAAAGACATGCCCTAAAATTCCTGCCCCATCGTTCATAACGGATTGATCTACCCCACCACCGAACAAACCGCCAAGATCATCCAATAATCCACCATCGTGTTTGGAAGATAGGGCGCTCATTAAACCTTCGGCCCCTTGTGGAGAGGATACGTTCTTCTTCATGGCGCCCAACAAAAGTGGCATAGCCATACTCAAAACTTCTGACGTTTTGCTTTCCGGTTGTCCGGTTTGACCGGCAACCCCGCTAATTAATTGTTGGCCCATTGGGCTACTTAAAAGATCCAATAATCCTGACATTTTTTTTAGGTGTTATAATTAATAATTAATGTGCTTTAATATACAAAAAATGTGTTTAACCAAACCAATATACCATGAAATCACATCGTCCAGGCAGGTCTATCTATCCGGCAAAGGTAGAATATAAAATGGAACGAAATTTCTTGGCCTTTAACCGTATAACGACTTCTAGACCCCATATGGGAGACAGAAACAGCGTTTTGAATAATGGACAATCATCTAATTTGAACTTCACTCCAAATCCAACCCACATTGATTTGGTTTTGGATAATATGTCGATGGAAAATGATACATTTATGGAATCTTGGATTTGAAATTGAATTATGTACAATACTATAACCGACAAAAGTGAACGGATGAAAAGCATTATATTGGTCTTTATCGTTTTTATGGCCCTACTAAGTTGTACTTCCCAGACTGCTAAAAGTCTTTTTAACGGGAAGGATTTGGAAGGGTGGCATATAGATGTTCCGGAAATGGATAATAACCCCAGTGCTAGAAATCCATTTATAGTAAGGGAGGGGATGTTGGTAAGTTTGGGAGAACCACAGGGCCACCTTATTACAGATCTCGTTTATCAGGATTTTAGATTGGAAGTGGAATATCGTTTTTCTGGGGAACCTGGAAATTGCGGTGTACTGGTATTTGCCTCCACCCCTAGATCCCTATATGAAATGTTTCCCAAATCTATTGAGGTTCAAATGATGCATGAAAATGCCGGGGATTTTTGGTGTATTGTTCAGGATATTGAGACCGACAATATGTTGGAGAGGCGTGGACCTAAAGAAGAGTGGGGGATAACCGAAGGTAAATTGAGAAGAATAAAGAATCTGACAAATGGTTCTGAAAAACCTTTGGGCGATTGGAACCATATGACCATTGAGTGCCTTAACAACTCGATAAAGGTGTGGGTAAATGGGGATTTGGTAAACTATGGCTACAATGCTACCGCTAGCAGTGGAAATATTGCTTTACAGGCCGAAGGTGCGGAAGTGGAATTTAAGAAAGTACTCCTAACGCCCATTAAGCAGCTCAGTAAAACGGCCCCTTGAGGCACAAGACCAAGATTTATCCCGTTTTTAGGAATAGTGCCTTACTGTTTCCCATTTGATAATTAGGTAAGGATTGGGCAATAATCAAAATAAATATTTCTATTGGTTTCCCTTAGGGGAGGGAATACCAAGTATAGAAATGGCCATGCTACGGTTCAATAAACCGCTATTTAAAAGGAGGGTTCTTTTATCGGGACTACTTTTCCGGGGGCAAGTCCCTTCAAATTAATATTCCCAATGCGGATTCTGATCAATCTTAAAGTAGGAAAACCAACTGCTGCCGTCATTTTACGTACTTGGCGAAACTTGCCTTCGGTTATGGTAATACTTATCCATGTAGTTGGCCTATGCCTTCCTATTCTCAATTTTTTATCCGCTTCCGGCAGGGTAGGGAGGGTATTCAATCTATGGACCAGGGTAGACTTGGTTACATATTTTCTACCATGAAATCCAATTTCCACTCCATTCCGCAGCAATTCTATGGCTTCGTTGGTTATTTCCCCATCCAACTGCACATAGTATTCCTTTTCTATTCCCGAACGGTTTATAAGATCACTGAGTTTCCCGTCTGTGGTAAGCAGGAGCAGTCCCTCCGATTTTTCATCCAACCGCCCAATGGGCATAATTCCATTAGGAAAATTATACAATTCGTTCAAGAAGCGTTTATTGCGCGCTTCCTTGGCATCATTAGAGTGCAACTGACTTAACATCCCGCAAGGCTTGTATATTTTAAAGTGAAGATGTGCAGTTTCCAACATAGGGGGAAGATACTTTTTTAGAACGGAAGAAACCCCTCAATTGTAATTTTTTATGTTTGCTTCAAAAAGGCTGTTTAATTTCAAGAAAATGTGTAGCTTGGAACAACAAAACACAGGGCACCCTAATTATTAGGGTACCCGAAAGTTAGCATTATAGCGACAGATTGCCCCAAGAATCAATTTTTCAATAACAGAAGTAGTGGATATAGCCAGAAATAGTGGGAGAAACTGAAAAACAATTAAAAAGATTTGGGGTTAGGCCAACTGCCATGCGCATTTTGGTGCATCGGTTTATGGTTTCCCAAAATTCGGCCGTTAGTCTTAGTACTGTGGAGGAAAATTTTGAAAAATCGGATAGGACCACCCTATATAGAACTTTAAAGACCTTCGAGGAGAAATGCATTGTCCATCAAATTGATGATGGCACAGGAATTCCAAAATACGCCCTATGCGATCATGAAGAAGATTTGGCAAAGCATTCGGACCTGCATTTACACTTTCATTGTACCAAATGCAACAGAACGATCTGTTTAACGGAATATAGAATACCACAAATTAATCTTCCGGACAAATTCATCCCTGAAGACATGAATATGCTGGTCAAGGGAATTTGTGAAGACTGCAATCCATAATGCGTAGACATTTTGGGAGCTGCTGGGGACGATGTAGCTTTAGAAATAGCCGTTGCAACCTTGATACAGGATAAAATTAAAAACCTTCCCTTTATAACCGGCCTGGATAGAAAATCCAAATCCATCAGTGGAGGCTACTCTGTTATAACGGGGATCGATGATTATTTAAAACCTATATCCATTAGCCCTTTATGGCTTATTTTTATGGCCTCCAAAGGTGTTATATCAAAAGTGTTATCCTGCTCCACCATATAGTATTTCATTCCTGAAAGTTTTTTCTGCGCAAGGATTTTTGAAAAATTAATTTGACCCTTGCCTACAGGTGTAAATTTTCCCTCGGTGTCCATATCCTTCACATGCCACATTTTAAATCTACCGGGATATTTATCAAAATAGGCCAAAGGATCTTTTCCCGCTTTGACAACCCAATAAAGGTCCATCTGGAAATTAACGTATTTTGAATTGGTATTTTCAAGTAGATAATCAATGGTCACTATACCATCATCGCCCTTTTTAAATTCAAAATCATGATTGTGGTACAATAGTTTCAATCCGGCCTTATGACATTTTTCTCCAACGGCAGCCAAAACAGTGGCCAATTGTTCATGATCGTCCCTTAATCCCTTGGGGGGTGAGGGAATTACAAAATATTTAAAACCTACCGCTTTAACATCTGCGATCATCGCATCCACATTCTCCAGTGTAACTCCGCCCTGATGGGAGCTTATAGGGGTCAACCCTGCTTCCTTTAACAGCCTTTTAAAATCTTGGGGCGCCATATTGTAAAATTTGCCATCCCTGTATCCCGCGGCCTCAATATTCTTGTAACCGGCTTCTGCAACGGCCGTTAGAGCGGCTTTGGCATCCTCCCCCATATTGTTCCTTACCGTGTAGAGCGCCAGACCGCCAATTTTTTGTTGGGCATTGGCAGCGAACGTACCTATCATAAGGAGAGATAGGACCAATTTTTTTAAAGCAAGGGAAGTCAATAATTTTTTCATCTGTTTAAATTTATTGTTTTTCAATGGTTAGATGGAATTCGCCATTTAACATATCGTCCCGATAATTATCGGGAGGTATCAAGATTTGTTATGGCTCATTTCATAATACCCATAAATAAATTTTGCTAAAAATAAGATATGTTTTTATAAATATGCCAAAATTTAAACGATAAAATAATCACATAAATAAAGTCATAATAAATATGGGTGATATGAAATAATTTTTTAGTTTAATCTAAAAATTAATAATTATCTTTATATAAATTTTAAATCCAAGAATGGACACCTACAATCCTCTAACGGCATTGGCCGCGTTTTTTGTATTATCAATTTTGGCATATTTACTGTTCAGGCCAAATAAGGGGTGGTTTTGGCTGATAAAGAATAGTTCGGTCTCGACCGATAAAATTGTTGTTGAAGATGTGCTAAAATTGTTGTACCACAATGAGAATGCGGACAAGCACCTCAATATCAATGATATTATCAGGACTTTAAAATACAACGACAAACTTGTACTTGAAGGCATAAACAAAATGTCCGACCATATGTTGGTAAGTATTCAGGGAGATAACGTAAAACTTACAAAATCAGGAAACGATTATGCCTTACGCATTGTAAGGGCCCATAGGTTATGGGAGAAATTTTTGGCTGAAAAAACAGGTTTTAAGGAAGCGGAATGGCACGAAAGGGCAGAGCGAATGGAACATGAACTTTCCAAGGTAGATACGGATATTCTCTCTTCCCAATTAGGCAATCCCCAATTTGACCCACATGGAGATCCAATACCTACCAATACGGGAAAGATTGCCAAAGTTAAGGGAGTTCCGGTTTCGGAACTGGCTGTGGGAACAATAGGAAGAATTATCCATATTAAGGATAAGCCCGAAATAATCTACAAACAGATCTTGGCAGAAAATATCCATATTGGATCCGTAATACGCATAATGGAAAAGACATCTGCCAGAATTGAATTCCATTCGGAAGGGGAAGCCTTTGTACTGGCACCCATAATGGCCGGTAATATAACGGTATCGGTTTTGGAAAAGGATGTGATATATGAGGAAAATTTAACCAGATTGTCCATTTTAAAGGAAAATGAATCAGCCAAGATTATAGGCATTTCAAAAGAAATCAGGGGAGATAGCAGAAGAAGATTACTTGATTTGGGTTTTGTAAAAGGGGCAGAGGTAAAAATAGATCTTCTGAATCCTTTGGGTGATCCCAAGGCTTATTTAATCAAGGGCACGAGTATTGCTATTCGTCAAAATCAAGCATCAAAAATTTTAATACAAAAAGATTAGGTCATGGAAGTTAAACCAAAAAGTACGTGTGAGACCTGTGTCCGGTTCAATTCGGAAGGATTGAGGAAATTAGGGGTGAACACCTCCGATTATGACTACGTTGTTGCCCTGGCTGGCAACCCGAATACAGGCAAAAGTACTGTTTTTAATGCGATGACCGGTTTGCGCCAACATACCGGAAATTGGCCGGGAAAAACGGTAACAAGGGCAGAAGGTGCCTTTGAGTACAACCGTGAAAAATTTAAACTGGTAGACCTGCCAGGAACCTATTCCTTGCTCTCTACATCGGAAGATGAGGAAGTGGCCAGGAATTTTATTCTTTTTGGGAAGCCTTCGGTAACGGTAATCGTAGTAGATGCCAGTAGGTTGGAGAGAAATCTAAATTTGGTATTACAGATTTTGGAAATAACCAATAATGCGGTTCTTTGCCTAAATTTAATGGATGAGGCGGAAAAAAATAATTTGGAAATAGATATCCGTACTTTGGCCAGGGACCTTGGTATTCCCGTGGTACCGACCAGCGCAAGATATAATAGGGGCATTCCCGAACTGATCCAGACCATTAGCGAACTGGCCAATGGTAAAATTATCTGTAGGCCCCACCGTATAAAGAACATCCCTAAAAATATAGAGCAGGCCTTGGAAAAATTGGGTGCGGAAATAAAAAAAGTCTATCCAGACGTTCCCAATAGCAGATGGCTCGCTTTGCGCCTCCTGGAAGGGGATAGAAATATTATAGAGACCCTTAAGACAGGCCAATTCGTTAAGTTATAATCTCATGAACACTAACAAAATAGATCATATTATTGCACTTTCCAATGATCTTCGTTGGCAAATTGGCGATGAATTCCTTGATAATCTCTCAGAAGGAATTTATGCCGACGCTGCAGAAATTGTAAAGGGTTCGGTACATAAAAAGGATGAAAAAGGCTCCTTTAGGATAGACGCGAAAATAGACAAGATCATTACCAGCAGGGTCTGGGGTTTTCCGCTTATGTTCGTAATTTTGGCCGTAGTACTTTGGATGACCATCGTAGGAGCCAATTACCCTTCCGCTATGTTGTCCGGATTGCTGTTGGATACGGTTCATCCGGCCCTAAAGGGATTTGCCGCCAGCATTGGCATGCCGTGGTGGTTGGACGGTTTTTTAATTGATGGGGTGTATTTGGCCGTGGCCTGGGTCATTGCCGTAATGTTGCCGCCAATGGCCATATTTTTCCCTTTGTTTACCCTGTTGGAAGATTTTGGTTATCTACCAAGAGTAGCCTTTAATTTGGATCATCTATTTAAATTATCCGGAGCACACGGCAAACAGGCCTTGACCATGAGTATGGGCTTTGGCTGCAATGCCGCAGGTATTGTGGCCACTCGGATCATAGACAGTCCCAGGGAAAGATTGATTGCCATTCTTACCAATAATTTTTCACTGTGCAATGGGCGTTGGCCCACACAGATTTTGATAGCCACCATATTTGTGGGCGCCATGGTACCGGCTTCTTATTCGGGAATAATGTCATTGGCGGCCGTTATTGGAATAGCCGTGCTGGGCATGGTATTTATGTTTTTGGTATCTTGGGCCCTGTCCAAAACAGTGTTGAAAGGAGAGGTATCTACCTTTAATTTGGAATTGCCCCCATACCGTCCTCCACGATTTTGGAAAACCATCTATACCTCTATAATAGATAGGACCTTGATAGTGTTATGGCGTGCAATTGTTTTTGCCGCTCCCGCAGGGGCCGTAATCTGGCTTATTTCAAATATATATCTAGGTGACGCAAGCCTTGCCGCAGGGTTGATAGGTTCCCTGGATGGTTTCGGGTTCCTTTTGGGCCTTAACGGTGTTATTTTGGTAGCCTATATCGTAGCCATACCTGCCAATGAAATTGTGATTCCCACTATACTGATGCTGACCGTACTGGTAACCGGGATTTCCGCCGGAGCAGGGGCAGGGGTCATGTTCGAATTGGATTCGGCAACGGCCACAGGGGATATTCTAAAGGCCGGTGGATGGACGTTGTTGACCGCTATTAACCTAATGTTGTTCAGTTTGCTGCACAACCCGTGCAGCACCACCATTTATACCATTTATAAGGAAACAAAAAGTGTTAAGTGGACACTTATCGCTTCAATAATGCCGGTCATAATTGGATTTGTTGTAACCTTTATGGTGGCGCAGGTTTGGAGATTGCTGTCATAGACAACCCGGTGCCGGTAAGGATATTGGTCCGCTTTGTTCTTTCGGGGTACAAAACAGGACCGTAGAGTTTGTTTTAAGGTATTTGGCCAAAACCAAGCAGGGAAAACCGCTTGAAACCTGGACTAAAATCATTAACTTGTGTAAAAATTCATTGCCATGCCAATTTATATGGATCGTCATGAAATTCCTGAAGAGATTACTGCGGTACATGTGGCACAAATGCATCGGGAGGATTTGAAAATTGAGCATCTATACGGCTGCAAAGGTATGACTTATTGGTGCGATGAAAAAAGGAAGACTGCTTTTTGCCTAATTCAGGCCCCAAATAAAAAGGCTATTCAGGATATGCACAATCATGCTCACGGAGAAGTCCCCCATAGGATTATAGAAGTGGAAGGCTCCATTGTGGAATCATTCTTAGGCAGAATTGAGGATCCTGAAAAATCTCAAAAGACAGAATTGAATATAATCAACGATCCCGCATTTAGAACTATAATAGTCATAAATCTAAGAAATAGATCCTTTCTAGGGGTAGATCCAAAGCTTATGGATAGGGCACTCATCCATTATAATACATTTATTGTTGAATCTATAGGGAAATTTTCAGGGAGGGTAGTAAGGCAAAAATCAGGTAATTTTTTGGCTTCCTTTAATTCGGTAACCAATGCCGTACTAAGTGCTCAGGAGATATATTCCCATCTTAACGCTTCCTCAAAGAACTTTATCAAGGATTTACAATGGAGTATTGGCTTGAACGCTGGAGTTCCCGTAACAGACAAGAATGATATCTTTGAAGATACCATTAACCTTGCAGAACGGTTTTGTGAAATGGTCCACTGGAAAATTGTTGTTTCCCCTGAGGTCAAGGAATTATACGAAAGTGAAAATTTAAATGTTAAATTGAATCTTAATAATTTTAAAACCATTAATGCGGGCGAGGAAAAATTTTTAAACCTATTGATGGATTACACCGAGAAGGAATGGACCAATACGACATTTAACGCCAACGATTTCAGTAAAAATATGGGTTTAAGCAAATCCCAATTATACAGAAAAATAATAGGTCTTACAGGAAAGTCGCCCAATAGTTTTATCAAGGATTACCGATTGGAAAAAGCCCTGCAATTGCTAAATACAAAGGCCAATAGTATATCTGAAGTGGCATTTGCAACAGGATTTAACAGTCCGGCCTATTTCTCTAAATGTTTTATGGATCATTACGGAATCCTTCCATCAAAATATATCCAAAATTATGTAGAATAAGCTATATTATAATGGTCTACATGCTTGTATTTTGTAATTATTTGAATTAAATTTAGAGTTCAGTTGCCTTTACTTGCTTTAAATTTACCGGGAGTAAAAACAATAGCTCATAATAAATTGTGATTGTGTCCTGGACAAGAACTTGAATTAAGCAGTGATCATTGCTACTTGGTTTTTTATGCATACCCCCCATTTTATTTGATATTTAAATAATCTTGCGCACACTTTTTTCCAATTTCCGCTTTTTGGCCACTTGGGATGAATGGGCGTTACATTGCAATGGGAATTGGCTAAACCCTGAATGCCCTAATCTAGGGGATAGCCTCTTATCAGGTAGTCATATTTATTAATCACAAAACTTTTATTATGAAAAAAACTGTTAAGAATGCCTGTTTAAAATTTATCATTTTAATTTTTAGCTTTTTTGGACCCTTTTTATTTTTTGGCCAAAGCGAAATAGATGATATGATGGAAACTTCCTTGGTACTGAACCATGAAGATAAAGATTTGCAATGGGGCCCCTGTCCCCCTTTTATGCCCGAAGGCTGTACAATATCCGTATTGCACGGTGATCCCTCCAAAAAGAACTCGGATGTATTTTTTAAGGTCCCCGCCAATTATGTAATACCGAAGCACTGGCATAGCTCTGCTGAGCGTATGATTCTTGTGTCCGGAAAATTACACCTTACCTATGAAGGGGAAAAAGAACAAATAATGAAAGTAGGCTCTTATGCCTTTGGTCCATCTACAAAGCCCCATACCGCAAAATGCGGGGATGGGGAGCCCTGTGTTCTGTTCATTGCCTTTGAGGAACCTTTGGATGCATTTCCAGTAGTACTAAAGGAATAAATAGATATTGTTAGGAAACGTTATTCAAATACTAAAATTATAATTATGGAAATGGTCACAGAAGTGGATGCCGACCTTATCGCATCCTTTAAAAAACAGATAAGGGGAGAAATAATAATGCCTTCAGACGATGATTATGACAATACCCGCAAGGTATATAATGGGAATATTGATAAACACCCTGGAATGATCGTAAAGTGTGCGGATGTTGCGGATGTTATGGCCTGTGTAAACTTTGGCAGGGAAAACGACCTACTTATAGCCGTTAGGGGAGGAGGGCACAACGGTGGCGGATTGGGTATCTGTGATAACGGAATGGTCATAGACCTATCCGGATTTAAATCTATTCGTGTGGATACTTCCAATAATACGGTACGCGTTGGAGGGGGAAACCTTTGGCGCGAGGTGGATCATGCCACCCATGCCTTTGGATTGGCAATCCCTGCAGGAATAATTTCCAGTACTGGGGTTGGTGGATTAACCCTGGGGGGCGGGGTAGGCCATCTTTCCAGAAAGTACGGGCTCACCATAGACAATTTACTAGAGGCCGATATGGTATTGGCCGATGGTAGCTTTGTTACAGTGAGCGCAAAGCAGCACGCAGACCTTTTTTGGGCCATTCGCGGTGGTGGTGGCAACTTTGGAATTGTAACCTCCTTCAAATTTCAAGCCCATCCTATAAAAACAGTCATTGCCGGACCTACCTTATGGCCCATTGGGCAGACCGAAGAAATAATGGCCTGGTACGACGATTTTATTAATAATGTATCTGAGGAATTAAATGGGTTTATAGCTACCATGATCATCCCTGGACCGCCATTTCCGGAACATTTGCACAACAAACAATTTTGCGGTATAGTTTGGTGTTATACAGGACATCCGGATAAATTTGAAGAGACCTTTAAACCGGTTTTAGAAAAAAAACCGTTGTTTGAACATGTAGGCGAAATGCCTTACCCATCCGTCCAAACCTTGTTCGACGGACTTTTTCCACCAGGATTGCAATGGTATTGGAGGGCTGATTTTTTTAATGAACTGGGTCCGGAAATAAGAGCGGGCCATTTAAAGTATGGTTCCAAAATTCCAACTCCGCTTTCTCAAATGCATTTATATCCCATTAGCGGTGCTGCCGCCAGGGTTGGTGCTTCGGATACTCCCTGGGCCTACAGGGACGCCAAATACGCAGGCGTCATTGTTGGTGTTGATCCAGATCCAAAAAATACTGGGAAGATAACCAATTGGTGCAAGGATTATTACAATGAGTTGCACCCATATTCCTCAGGTGGCGCCTATTCCAATTTTATGATGGATGAAGGACAGGAACGGGTAATGGCAAGTTACAGGCATAATTACAAACGTTTGGCCATGATAAAAAAACAATATGATCCCAACAACCTGTTCAGGGTCAATCAAAATATAAAACCAAGTAGTTAAGGGCAATTTGGGAACCCAATATAGTGCTGCCCCACCAACCTGGACCTCCACAAAGCTGATGGTGCCCATAAATGACATCCGGTATTTGGGGTTTCTGTACCATATATTGTTCGGTTTACAATTCGGGGTTGGTAGGTGGTACAAAAATAACGGTGTATACCATGTTGTTCCGTTGCTTGCACAACCCATGCAGCAGCAACATTATACTATTCACTAAGGAAACAAAAGTGACAAGTGGATGCTTATCGCTTCAATAATACCCGTTATAATGGGATTTGTCGTTATTTTTTTGGCGGCACTGGTTTGCAGATTGCTGTTATAGGCAATTTTCCCTTTAGATCATGGAAATGGAAGATTTTGTTGAGGAATCGTTCTTAAAGTAGTTTTGTATGCCATGGGATAAAAGTGGTCCGGACCGGAGCCATAATTCTTTCCATGCTCGTTTGTTGCTATTCCCTGAAAATTAAATAATGAATGCATTTCAACGAATAAAAAGTTAAAAATTAGGAATATGGTAGGGTGAAGACCATCTTTGGTTGTTATTGTTTAAAAGCCCTTTATTGTGGAACTTAATCAATTATTAAAATTTGAAACTATGAAATTTGGATTATCGACAATTGCATTATTATTTGTTCTTACAATTTTTACTTCCTGTACCGATAATAATGATAAGAATAGTGATTATGGCCGACTTTCTGTAAACTTGACCGATGCACCTTTTCCCCATGATCTGGTAGCGCAAGCAAACGTAACTATTTTTAAAGTAGAGGCCCGTTATAAGGGAGAGGCGGGAATGACCTCTGAAGTGGGGGACAATACTGCGGAATCAGCTAAGGGAGCCGAAGAAGAATCCTCTTTCATTGTACTTATGGAAAATGAAGTGGAGGTGAACCTTTTGGACCTTACCAATGGAGTTACCCAAAACTTGGCAGATTTGGAAGTACCGGTTGGAACATACGACCTGGTGAGGGTATATGTGAGAGGGGTAAATATAGTTCTTACCGATGGGACTACCTTTGATTTAAAAGTGCCTAGCGGCGAACAAACCGGAATTAAGGTCTTTATTGAACCAGGCCTAGTTGTTAATGGAGGATTAAGCGCCGATTTATTATTGGATTTCGATGTAAGCAAATCTTTTGTGGCCAAAGGTGGCAGTAATTTTGGGAATATAACCGGCTTTAATTTTAAACCGGTGATCAAGGCCAGTAATTTATCTACGGCCGGTACCTTGGCCGGTACGGTTACGACCCTGCAGGAAGAGGTTGCCGTAGGATTGGAAGGGGCACAAGTGGCCGTTTTTGCAGCGGACACCTTAAATACGACAACTTTTACGGATGCTGACGGAAAATATATGGTTATGGGGCTTTTGGCCGGAACCTATGATGTTGAAGTGGAATTATCAACGTATCAAAAACAAAGTGTTACCGATATAGAAATAGTAGCCGGAAATAAGACCTCCCAAGACTTTGTTTTGTCGGCAGAGGCAGGGGAATAAGAATATGTTAAAGACCAAAGCCATGCCTATACAAGCGGGCAGGTATGTAATTTTATGAGATAGGTATATTTAATAAGGTGGGTGTCAAAACCCACCTTTTTTTGTTACTGTTCCCAAAAAACTGGTTAAAGAAATCCCAATAGCTCTTTTTGCAAAGAAAGATGTTAAATTCTAATAATGTTATCATAAAGTTGGGCCCACTAAAATCACCTTTAAAATGTAATAATTACATTTACCATTATTGTAATTTGCCAACTATTGACCATTTTGAACGATTCCATCAGAACATACAACAAGATCAACTCCGAAGTGGGTATAAAAATAGAGCCTTTCGATGTTACCAAAAGGTATACCAAACCCCACAAGCACAATAAGTATCTGGAAATAATCTATTTTATAAAAGGCAGCGGTTATCACCATATGGATATGAAAAGCCATAGCATAGAACCACCTTTGCTGTTTTTTGTTAAAAAAGATGAGGTTCATCATTGGGAGATCACCACAAAGCCCAAAGGGTATGTCATCATTATCAAGGAATCATTTTTGGAAAGAACACAGGACAAATACATCAATTCACAGTTGATAAAATTGAACAATCGCCAGAAAATAAAGGTAAATAATGGGGATAAATCCTTGAAGGCCTTGTTTAAATCCTTGTGCTGGGAGATGAATCAAGTTAATATGAACCAGGAGGCCATAGAAGGGGGGTTAAAGGCCTTATTATCCAAAATGGTCAAATACGCTTCCTTACAAGGTGGTGAAAATACGGATAGGACCGCGCAATTTATAAACTTATTATCCGAAAATTTAAAAAATAATGTCTCTTTTTATGCAGAGACCTTAAATACTACTTCACAGAACCTCAACGCCATATGTCATAAAGTATTCAATAAAACGGCATCGGATGTAATTGCGGAACATATTATTGTGGAGGTAAAAAGACAATTGGCCTATACGAACAAATCTATAAGTGAAATTGCCTATGATCTGGAATTTAAGGATACCTCGCATTTTACCAAATATTTTAAGCGCTATACACAACTTACCCCACTTCAGTATAGAAAAAACCTAGTCTAAGCTTTAGTTTTTAGTCAACGTTTCATCTCCAATTAGGTTTAGGCTTAACCATAAGCTCTAATACCATTCCTTTTTCAAATACACCATTTTAGGTTATGGGGCTCCTCTATTTTTGTCAAAATCTTTCATTGAAATTGATATTTATGAATAGTAGGAACCTTTTTATGATGGTTGCCCTATTGTTGGGTCTCCAAGCTTTAACTGCACAGATTTCGGGTAAAATAATAGATGCCTCCGATAATTCGTCATTGGAATATGCCACTGCCGCCCTCTATGATCAGAAAAATGGTTCCCTGGTTACCGGAGTGGTTACCTCCCATGATGGATCCTTTGTCATAGAACAGGTGAAACCCGGAACCTATTATCTGGAAGCTTCCTTTATGGGGTACAATACCAAAACAATTCCCAATATTAAAATAGATAAAAAGCAAACTGTAAAAGATCTTGCCACTATTGGTCTATCCCTTGGCAACCAATTGGATGAGGTTGTTGTTAAGGGGGAAAGGGCCACCATACTTCATAAAATAGACCGTCAGGTATTCGATACTAAAAAGTTCCAAAGCAGTCAGGGCGGTAACGCCATTGATGTGGTAAAAAATTTGCCGTCGGTTACCGTTGATGCACAAGGTGAAATCAGCGTTAGGGGCAGTTCCGGATTTGCCGTCCTAATTAACGGGAAGCCTACACAAGGTGATGCCAGTGCCATATTGGCCCAATTGCCGGCAAATGCTTTGGAAACAGTGGAGTTGATAACGGCACCTTCTGCCAAATATGATCCAGAGGGCAAAGGTGGAATTTTAAATATCATAACAAAAAAAGGAGCAGCCAATGGGGTTTATGCCCAAGTAAACCTAAGAGGGGGATTACCTTCAATAGAACCCTATGATACCAAGGAAGTTGCCCAACGCTATGGAGTGGATGCCACTTTAAACAAAAGAACGGACAAATGGAACCTATCCTTTGGCACAAGTTACCAGCGCAATGATAAAACAGGTAGGAGGGAAGGTGAGGTGTTCGTTATTGATCATGTAGAGGGCAAGCAAACATTTTTGCCTTCCGATGGAGAACGGAGTTTTGATGACATTAGCTATAATGGTAGGTTCGGTATAGACTTCACGCCCAATGCGTCCGATACCTATTCTTTAGGTTTCTATGCAGGAAAGCATACCGTAGATCGTTTGGCCGATATCGATTATTATGACAATCATGCCATTTCGCCTATAGGCAGTGGCAATAGGGAGTATACTTTTCAGTATTATAATCATAATTTAAGGACCAGAAAAGGCGATTTTGCCCTGGGCAGTTTAGATTATGCCCATAAATTCAACAATGGTTCCAAGTTGTCCACCTCCCTATTGTATGAATACACTTTTTTGGGCGGCCCTACCTATAATGATAATTTAGGCCTTAACGATCGCAGTATTATTTATCAACAGGAGTACAATACCAACAACAATCCCTTAAATGGATATAGGGTGAATTTGGATTATAAATTTAAGCCTTTTGCTTTTGGCTCCTTGGAGACCGGCTACCAATATAGGGACATAGACCATACCGGGGAGTTCGTTTATGAGCGGGATGGCGTATTGGTACCCGAATTTTCCAGTAACATAAGCCTACAGCGAACCATCCACTCCGGATATACCCAACTAACGGGTACAGGGCATAAATGGGACTATGCGGCCGGTTTGCGTCTGGAATCCATGGATCGTACCTATTCAGAAGATCTAAGGACCGCCAATCCCGAACAAACCTACACCTATGATTTTGTGAAGCTATTTCCATCCGCTTCCTTGCAATATACGATTAACGATGCTACCAAATTAAAGGCGGCCTATAGCAAAAGGGTAGAGCGGACAACTACATTGAAAATGAACAGTTTTGCGGAAAGGGAACACTCCGAGGTTTTTGAACAAGGGGACAACCAATTGAGACCTGAATTCATAGATTTGGCAGAATTTGGGGTCATAAAAAACTTTAAAGGTGGTAATTCGGTCAGCGCCACCGCGTATTACAGACATGTAGACCATGTAATAAACCGTGTAAATACCTTGGCCTATGAAGCCAATGGGGCCGTATTGGACAGTATAATAAATCGGGTTTATTCCAATGTGGGCAAAAGCAATGCCGTTGGTCTGGAAATTGGGGCACAATTAAAACCTGGCAAGAATTGGAGCCATTATATTGGGGCCAATATTTATTCCTATGATATTAACGGGGCCTTTGTATTTAGACATAGGGATGGCATTACCAGAAATTATGACGTAAATAGCAGTGCCACCATATACTCCTTCAACCTAAATTCTACCTATTCTTTCTGGGAGAATGCTTCTTTACAGTTTACTTTTAATTATTTGTCCGATACCAATACCGCCCAAGGGGAAGATTCCAGGTTCTATTCCCCCAATCTCAGCTTCCGGAAGTCATTTTTCAATGACAGGCTAACGGCATCCCTTCAATGGCAACATATGGATATGGGATTATTGGATACCAATGAGCAACGGATCACAACCTTTAAGGAAAATGAGTTTTACACTACTACGAATTATAGGTACGAGGTAGATATGATATCCATTAATTTGTCCTACACTTTTAATGCCATAAAAAATAAGGCAAAGTTCATAGAAAGTGAGTTTGGTAAAAAAGAATTCTAAAAAGCTAAGTAAACTACCTTGGGGCAGGCCTGCATGAATGGAAACGGGCGGGCCAGCCTGCCGGACAAAGACAGGTTTAAATCCTGATTATCGCGTAAAATTGCTTAAGTCGGTAATTGTCGGTTCTTTACGGGAAATTGGGGATATTGACCAACCACACCTTGGCATTACAAGTCCGGAATAGATTGACTTGGATAGGACCGGAAAATAAACCTGGAAAAATCTTCCGTAACTTTTATATATTAGCATCTATGGATCCAATCGAGATAAGGACAGTCAATGTTGTTCAATACATAAAACCATTACGGGAAGGTGGTTCCCTTCCGGCCATTGTAAAGGCTGATGATGGATTTTTGTATGTTTTAAAATTTAGAGGGGCCGGACAGGGCAAAAAAGCATTGATCGCCGAACTTATGGGAGGAGAGTTGGCCAGGGCCATCGGTCTAAAGGTACCCGAGCTGGTATTTATGAACCTTGATGACTCCTTTAGCAAGACAGAACCGGATGAAGAAGTACAAGACTTATTAAAATTTAGTGTAGGTCTTAACCTTGGTTTACACTTTTTGTCCAGTGCCATTACTTTTGATCCATTGGTTTCCAAGGTAGATGCCTTAATTGCCTCAAAAATAGTACTCTTGGATAGTATCATGAGCAATATTGACCGAACCACCAAAAATACTAATTTATTAAACTGGAACAAGGAACTGTGGGTAATAGATAATGGGGCCAGTTTTTATTTTCACCATAACTGGGAAACCTGGAAAGATCATCTTAAGAGAACCTTTCCCCTAATTAAGGACCATGTCCTTTTAGAATTTGCTACTAAGCTACAGGAGGCCGCATTGATAATTAAAGAAGCACTTGGTGCCGATAAAATTTCAGAAATTATAGGATTGATTCCTGAAGAATGGTTAATGGACGAGGCGGATGATCTAAGTCCCGATCAAATAAGGGCGGCCTATAAGGAATACTTGAACGCCAAACTTGCTATGATCGATACCTTGGTTAAAGAATCTGAAAATGCAAGATAGGGACAAATACGAATACGCTATCATTAGACTTGTTCCCAAAGTGGAGCGTGCCGAATTCTTCAATATTGGGGCAATACTTTTTTCTAAGCGGAAAAAGTTCTTGGAAGTAAAATATTTTGTGGATCCAAAAAAACTAAGATGTTTCTCCAATGAATTGGATATTAATGCCATAGAAGAATATTTAAAGGCCTGGACCTTGGTGTGCAAAGGAGCGCCCTACGGAGGTACCATCGGTAAATTGGATCTACCGGATAGATTTAGATGGTTAACGGCCTCCAGAAGTACAATGATCCAGAGTTCGGAAACCCATTCCGGTCTATGCCGCGATCCTAAAGCCGAACTGGAAAGTATATTTAATTGCCACGTTTTATAGGCATATACCAAGTTTGCCAGAATTGGAGGTAGCCCTGAATAGATAAATAAATTGCATCAGGGGCAGGCCAACCTAGACAGGTTTAAATCTCGATTATCTAGTAAATAAAATCATTAAGTAGCTTAAAAGAGTAAGTATTACAGGGTATTGAACAGCATAACAATTCATGAAGAATTTCAGAAATAAGACCTAAAAAATATGGCTTTTTAAATTTAAATGAAGTAAATAGCTGTTATTTAAATTATTAGCACCATCTTTGTCGGATAATATTTCTAATAAATTTAATTACATTACAATGAGTAGTAAAGGAACAGTAAAATTTTTCAACAACACAAAGGGTTTCGGTTTTATCACTGAAGAAGGTGTTGAAAAGGATCATTTTGTACACATTTCAGGTTTGATCGATGAAATTCGCGAAGGCGATGAAGTATCTTTTGACCTAAAAGAAGGTAAGAAAGGTTTAAACGCGGTAAACGTACAAGTTATATAATATATACTTTTTCATGTTTAACAAAAAGCCCTTCAGCAATGATGGGCTTTTTTTATGTGCTATAGCACGGAAGAAACTACCTCCCATAGGTAGATATAACCGGGACATGCCTAACTTATAGGTATCGGTTTTAAATCCTTATAGGCCAAAATAGGACCACATTCCCTATTCCGGGAAAATTCTTATCGTACCCAATTCAATGGGTCGGAATGTTGTATAATAATATTACTTTTGCAACATCTTGTTATGATAACAATTATGAAGAACTATAAGATTGCAGTAGTACAGTTAAACCTCAATGATGTTGCCGAAAACAACCTGAAAAAGTGCATGGCCTGGGTGAGACGGGCAGCTAATGAAGGGGCAGAGGTTATATGTCTCCCCGAACTATATAGTAGCCATTACTTTTGTCAAAGTGAGGATACGGACAATTTTGCCTTGGCCGAGCCATTGTACGGCATCTCTTTTAAAGCCTTTAGTGCTTTGGCCAAAGAGTTGGGAGTAGTAATTATTGTACCCTTCTTTGAAAGGCGAATGGCTGGTATGTATCACAATAGCGCCTATATTATTGATACCGATGGTACCGAAGCCGGGCTATACCGAAAAATGCATATTCCGGACGACCCCCATTTTTATGAAAAATTCTATTTTACGCCCGGGGATCTGGGCTTTAAAAACAATCCTACCAAAAAAGGAAATATAGGAACCCTTATATGTTGGGACCAATGGTATCCTGAAGCGGCTAGACTTACGGCACTTAAAGGTGCCGAAGTTTTATTTTATCCAACGGCCATTGGCTGGCATCCACAGGAGAAGGAGCAATACGGGGAGAAACAATACAATGCCTGGATGAACGTAATGAAAGGCCACGCCGTAGCCAACGGGATATTTGTTGCGGCCGCCAATAGAATAGGTTTGGAGCAATACCTCCCCAATACGGCGGGTATTGAGTTTTGGGGAAGATCGTTTATTGCAGGACCCCAAGGTGAGATCCTGGCCCAGGCCTCCCACGATAAGGAAGAGATACTTATAGCGGAAGTGGATCTGGGCCTTCAGGAAAATGTACGTCAGAATTGGCCGTTTTTCAGGGATCGCCGTATAGATGCCTTTGCCGATATCACCAAAAGAGCCTTGGACTAAATGAGAAGGTTCCCTGCAGAATGGGAAAAACAACAGGGCATTGTACTCTGTTTTCCCCATAACGGTAACGATTGGCCGGGCAAGTACGGCGCCATTCAATGGGCTTTTGTGGAATTTATTAAAAAGGTGGCGGCCTATGAAGAGGTTTTTTTGATAGTGAACAGCTCCCAACATCGTGAAAAGGTTACGGAAATGTTGGAAATGGCCACCGTAGACTTAAAAAAAATTGCCTTTATAATCCAGAAAACCAACCGTAGTTGGATGCGCGATTCCGGTCCGATTATCGTTAAAAACGGAAGGAGCAGGGAAGCTTTAAACTTTAATTTTAATGGTTGGGCCAAATATTCCAATTATCAATTGGATAGAAAGGTACCCCTGGCCGTTTCGGAGGTATTGGAAATACCATTGAC
The DNA here is from genome assembly GCA_041392165.1 of Flavobacteriaceae bacterium. Classification (GTDB taxonomy): domain Bacteria; phylum Bacteroidota; class Bacteroidia; order Flavobacteriales; family Flavobacteriaceae; genus Arenibacter. The sequence goes on along the minus strand of JAWKMN010000001.1, from coordinate 70,461 downwards.
ACAGGTAGTTTACAAGGGGAAACCCGTAGTCCTGGAAGGAGGGGCACTTGAGGTAAATGGTATGGGAACCATGATTACCTCGGAGGAATGCCTATTGCACCCAACGGTACAGGTGAGAAATACCGGCTTTACCAAAAAGGATTACGAAGCTATTTTTAAGGAATATCTAGGTATTACCAATACCATTTGGGTGGGAGATGGCATTATAGGAGACGATACCCACGGCCATATAGACGATTTGTGCAGGTTTGTGGATTCGGAAACCATTGTCACCGTTGTGGAATCGGACCCAGAACATAAAAACTATAAGGCCCTCCGGGATAATTTGAAGCGACTTAAAAAAGCTACCTTGGAAAATGGCAAGTCGCCAAAGGTCATTACCCTGCCCATGCCAAAGGATATTGTTTTTGACGCCTTGGTACTACCCGCCAGTTATGCCAATTTTTTGATTCTTAACCACTGTGTTTTAGTACCAACCTTTAATGATCCGTCCGATAGAATTGCGTTGAACACCTTGGCTACCTGCTTTCCTGATAGGGAAGTTATAGGGATCAGTGCCATTGATCTTATATGGGGCTTTGGTACCCTGCATTGTTTGAGCCAACAGATACCACTTTAAATACGATCGACTTTATTTATTCAATTTTGATCAAGTAAATGGCTCATTATGCAAATGGAAGTAGCTGTAGGACTTTGGCTGGACTAAAGAAAGATTTATAAGAAAGTCCGCACCCGAGACATGAAGTATAGGGCGGCGGACTTGATTCTTATACCTCCTACGCTCTGCGTCCAAGTAGTTCCTTCATACTATATTTTAATAATATCCGTGGGGGTTTCCACTAAAATGGTCATGTTACCACGAATGGCGATAGGTTGTTTCATAATTTCCGGGTTATGCCTTATCATTTTAATCCAATCGTCGGTAGAAAATTCATGAGGATCAAAATGGGCTTTATAGTTGGGGTGCTCCTGATTTACCAGATCTTTGACCTCCATATTCAATTTACCCGCCAATTCCACGATTTGGGTTCCGGTCAAAGGCACTTTTAGAAGGTCAATTTCCAGTATAGGCAATCCTTCTGCCTTGGCATAGGCCAAAGTTTGCTTGGCCCTCGTGGATTTGGAACTGTAATATAGGGTTATCTGTCTTTCAGAGCTAGCTATTTCTCCCATTGTCTTACTTTTAGGATGGAATTACCCATTTTTTTTATGAGTCTCCAAATGATGTTTTATCAATTGCTTCAAGCTTTCCAAATAATCCTTTAAATCTTCTTTGTTTACATGGGGCTGGCTATTTGCGGGAAGGGTCAAGGGATTTTCATCCAAATAACGGTATAATTCGGGATATTGGGTTTCAATTTCGGAAGTGAGCTGTGAAATCTCACCTAAAACTTTTCTTAAATCATTCATTGCGAAAATGTATTGATTGATACTATAAATATAAAGAAGTTTTTAGTTAAAATCCCTGATGTTGGTCAGGTAAATCATAACAGATCAAGGAAAAATATTTAAGACAACCCAATTATATTGATGAATCAGGTATCTTTATGCCCGCAAAAGGCAAAAGGACCAAAGGGTAGGTTGTCCACTTGGGCATCGGTCTGTACAATACAAGCAGTGAAGTCCGTTTTTTATGTCATCTGTAATCTGTCACCGACCATTGTGGACACCCAAAGCATTTAGAAACCAATCCCGATAATTAAAGGGAACAGGGTTTAATTTTAACCAGAAAAAAACAATGAAAGCAATAGGATTCAAACAATCACTGCCCATTACGGAAAAGAATAGTTTTATGGCCTTTGAGGCCGGAAAACCAACGCCAACAGGATATGATTTACTGGTTAAGGTCTGGGCAATATCCATAAACCCGGTGGACTTCAAAATTAGACAAAATGCGGCAAAGGGGAAGGTATTGGACACCCCAAAAATTATCGGATGGGACGCGGTAGGAATTGTAGAGGCAATAGGGGATAAAGCCTCAAAGTTCAAGGTGGGGGACGAGGTGTATTATGCAGGGGATATTGGAAGAAGTGGGAGCAATGCGGAATTCCAGCTGATAGATGAACGTATTGTTGGACACAGACCTAGAAACCTGAGTGTTCCCGAGGCAGCGGCCATGCCATTGACCAGCTTAACGGCCTATGAGGCATTGTTCGACCGTATTGGTATCGATCCTGAAAAGGATAGGGGCAAATCGGTTTTGATCATAGCCGGAGCCGGTGGCGTTGGCTCCATAGCCATCCAATTGGCAAAGAAATTATGTAACCTAACGGTTATCGCCACCGCCTCCCGCGAAGACTCCATAAGCTGGTGCAAGGATATGGGAGCAGACCATGTAGTGGACCACAATAATCTAAAACAGGAACTGGAGAACATAGGCTATCCCCAGGTACACTATATATTGGATTTCGTAGACCTGGAAGGGTACTGGGAATCGGCAGTGGATATAATTAAACCTCAAGGACATATTGTTTCAATTACCGGTAGCAGTATCCCCTTGCAGCTAAATGTGTTAAAGAACAAGAGTGTTACCTTTTCATGGGAGTTTATGTTTACCCGTTCCCTGTACCATACGGAGGATATGGAGTGCCAGCACGAAATTTTGAACCATGTGGCCCAATTATTGGACGAGGGTGTCCTAAAGACCACATTGACCACTACGCTCTATGGGTTTACGGTAGAAAATCTAAAGGCCGCACATAAAATGCAGGAGTCCGGGAAAACCATTGGGAAAACGGTTATTCTGTTTTAACGGATCAGGGCGGTTATTTTAACCGTCAAAGGTTACTTTTGTAGGGTATCTATTAAAAGGATTTCATTATGACCATTGAAGAAAAATTGGAGCGTCTGGGGATTGTATTGCCCAAAGTGGCACCTAGGGGGGTAGGGAATTATGTTTCCTGGACCATTTCCAATAATACCCTTTATACTTCCGGTCAGTTGCCCTGGAAAGACGGAGCGTTCGGCGATTTGGCATTCACGGGTAGGGTAGGGAGCGATCTGGGCATAAAGGAAGGGTATGAATGTGCCCGTATCTGTGCCATTAATGCCATAGCCCAACTAAGGGATGCCGTGCAAGATCTGGAAAGGGTGAAAAAAATTATCCGCTTGGATTGCCACATACAGGCCGCTGACGGGTTTAAGGATCATTCGGATGTTTTGGATGGGGCTTCGGACCTAATGAACCAAGTGTTTGGAGACAGGGGGATGCACACCCGGTCGGCAATCGGTATATATCAATCGCCGTTGAATGTCCCGGTCATCGTCTATTTAATTGCCGAGATAGATTGATCCTGTAATATTTGAGTTGAAATTACATATAGTGTTTCTTGTCTATTTAAGCTGCTCTTTTGAAAATCATACAGGCCTTTAATCAATAAAATTCCCCGAGTATATAATATTATAGGTAATCACAATGCGCGACATTGGATTTTTTTGTCCCCTGTATCCCGGTTCTTGGAACGCAGTGGTCTTGTCTCTAATATCTTCTATGCTCTACACCGTGTTGGATTATTTTGTCTTGTATCTAGTTGTCTTATATCTTGGTTCTTGCAGCACAGCGGTCTTACCCCGTTACTTAGCTCATTTGTTAAAAACCGCCTAGGGTAAAAATCTATAGGTATTCATCAAGAATAGTGATATTGTTTCGCCTACATACTTTTATTTTTATCGATTCTACAATATGATATATTATGAAAAAATTATTACTAGGTTTTTGTTTATTAACGGGCTTCATAACCAAGGCACAAACGGTGGCCGATAGGCCATTTCTTCAGGATAGTGCCGAAAAATTTGCCTTGCAGGAGGAAGCCGGGAATGTGGTTTTGCTTCAAGTGGGCAACGATAGAAACAAGGCCGTTAAAGTACTTACCAACCAAGGCCTGATGCTGCCACATGAAAAAAATCTTAGACAGGATGTACAATATCGGCCTATGCTCGATATGAACATTATAGCTTTGGCCGAGTACCAGGACCAATTTGTTTATTTAACGAACAAGGCGGTATTAAGCAATGCCTGGGCGGGCCAATTATACTTTGATCACAATATAAGCAATCCTAAGGCGATGGGTTTTGGGCCCGGTTTTTTAATCGTGGTAGTAGGGGATAAGGATTTTGCCGTTTTTAAGAACGGTAAGGAAATTTGGAAGTCTACCGTCAATGATCCAAACCCTTTATCCGTGCAATACGATCCCGATTCCGGTCGGTTTTTAATAGTAACGGCCAATGGCCTGTACCTAGTGGATGCTGATGCAAAGACATCTAAAAAAGTGTTTGAAGGCAATAATTTAACGGCATTCGATCTGTACAAAGACAACATTGTTCTGGGTACCAACAATGGCGTACAGTATTTGGACCGTAGAACATTTGCCTTAAAAAAATTGGACCAAAAACTACCTTGGACAGAAATTACCACTGTAAAGAACATTCGTTCCAGCCTATGGTTCGGGTCCACCAAAGGGGGCCTTTAAACTACGTGATGACGGCAAATACGATTATTACGCTTCAAAGCGATGGTTGGTAGATGATAGGGTAGTGGACCTGGCCGAGGGGCCGGACGAAAGTGTGCTGGTCCTGACCCAAAAAGGGTTAAGTAAAATCGATTTTACACCTATGACCCTGGCGCAAAAAGCGGAATATTTTCAGGAAATTCAGCGATTGCGACATATTCGTTACGGTTTTACCACCGATCTGGCCATGAGAACTCCCGGAGATCTTTCAACAGGCTATTTTCACGATACGGATAATGACGGACTATGGACGTCCATGTACCTGGCAGGGGAGTTGTTCAGATATGCCGTAACAAAGTCCGAGGATGCCAAACAAAATGCCTACGAAGCCTTTGAGGCCATGGAAAGGTTAACGGTACTTCCCAATTTAAAAGGGTTCCCGGCAAGGTCTTTTGAAAGGGACGGTTATGAGGTAGGACTGCACGCCAACGGATTTTCCGAAGAATGGAGACAGCAATGGGAGAAAGAAAACGGTCGGATATGGCAGTTATCGCAAGATGGACTATGGCGATGGAAGTCTACCACCAGTAGTGATGAATCCTGTGGCCACTTTTTCGTATACGCACTTTTTGCCGAATTGGCGCCAGATAAGGAGTGGAGGGACAGGGCCATACATCAGATAAAAATAGAAATGGACCATATTATGGATAACGATTGGTACCTGATGGATTGGAACGGAAAACCTACCGCTTGGGGAAAATGGAATCCGGAATACGTCAACGGATTTCCCATCAACGTAGGGGATAGGAGGTTAAATTCCACCCTTATTCTGTCTTTTCTACAAACCGCCTATCATTTTACAAAGGACAAAAAATATAAGAAAGGGGCAGAAAAGTTGATAAAAAAATATGGGTACGATGAAAATGCCAATCGTCCGGCATCGGTCATTGGCTTCGTAGAAGGAGAGAATTTAAGTAGTACATGGAACCATTCCGATGATGAAATGTATTTCCTCACCATTCCCGGATTTGTTAATTATTCCTTTTCTGAAGAACAGAAAGAGGCCCATTTTAATGCGGCAAAAAGCCATTGGGAAATAGAGCGTTCCGAAAAAAATCCCCTATGGAACTATCTTTTTGCACTCTCGGGAGGGAAAAATATAGATAGTGAAGAATCTGCCTGGTGGTTGCGCGAGTTTCCTATGGACCTTATCGATTGGAAAATTGATAATGATCATAGAAAGGACCTCACTAAAATAGCACCAAATTTTAGAAATCAGACCTATACCGAAGTCCTGCCCGGAGACGAGCGGACGCTCCATTTGCACAATGGGGCCTATAGGAACAATGGAGGAAGTGATGGCAAACGGGAATATGCCCCCTATATCTATTTGTTGCCCTATTGGGCGGGTCGGTACGTGGATGCCATAAGTGCACCACAGGCGGAGTAGGGAAATAATACCATAAAAAAGGGAAGTCCGGCGGACTTCCCTTTTTTTTTATCCCATCATAGCTTATACCTATAATTTTATCCGAATGTTTGATCGAAAATCATACTGTTACCATTTTTCTGATACCAATTAGAAAGTATTCCTTCAATACACCCACCTAGCCCCTCTGAAGAGGGAAAATTAATTTGTTCTCCACGCCTTAAACCTACCAACAATTATTTCTAATTGCCTACTGTTACTACCAAAGTCAGTATTGAGTATGGGTTTTGGAAGATTTTAACCTGCCAACTGTTACTGCAGAATGGGGTAAGAATTTTATTGTTTTTACGCATATACCTTCATTAAAAAATGGTACAAATGCCCTATTTTTTGACGTGGCCCTTATGGGTAATATTGCAATATTATCCATAAACAATAATAAATATGAAATCAAGACTAATCATTCCCATGGTATTTTTTATGGGACTATCTACCGTTATCGCACAAAGTTTGGGAAATTTCAGCCCGAAAGAGGACAGAGGGGCTTATGGCCCCAGAAAGTTCCCGTCCAAAGATATCTACATTGCCAACTTTTCGGTCAATTTTCAAATGTACAATCTCAAAACAGCCACAACAAAAGGTGGGTTTCAATTATCAGGTTTTCATGGAGACACAAAGGCCTCGTTAGCGGTGGGGCTGGATATTCCTTCGGCAACTTTGCAACAGATTACCGATGAGGCGTATCGGACATTTATAGCAGATCTGAAAGGAAAGGGCTTTAATGTACTAAACGGTGACGTTGCGGCAAAAACCAAATACTATGAGGGGTATCAGCGTTTTAACAATATGGAAATGAGCCTGTCGGAAGCTCCGGGAATGGTGACGGTATATCCTTCCAATACGGTTTTTTTCGTGAAAGGTTTTACCAACGATGGTCAAAAAAAGCAAGGTGGTGTTGGAGGTAGTCTAAACCGGCTGATGAACGACGATGGTCGCAACAGCATTAAAGATGAAATAGGGTCGTACACCAAGTTGTCCGCCGAATTGAACGATGCCACTATCGTCAATGCCGATATGTACATACTGTTTTTGGATGTAAAAAAACCGTATCAGGGCAATGGGGCAAAAATTACTGCAAATACTAATCTAAGGCTTGCTGCCTATGAGCACATTAAAAGCCGGGTAGCCAATAATTCCACAACGACCAAATTAGGATTAACGGGAAAAACCAAAGAAAAAAATTATCTCTGTGTATCGGCCATTGATTTTGTAGCGGGCAAAAATAAAATTGGCGGGTCCCCACTTGGTACTTTTTCCGGGATTTTAAAGAGTGATTTTCAAATTAATGGAGTGGTAGGGAAGGAAAAAGTAGAGGCTTATGCCAAATCCAGTCAGGATTTTATAGGAACCGAAACAGCTTTTGGAAAAGTGTATAGGGCCGATAATATTTCGGTGGAAAATACCGCATTGATCAAGGCCGATGCCAATAAATACGAAAAAGGGGTGGAAGAGGCCATTAATACATTTTTATCGCACCATGTCAATGAATTTAAGAACAAGTTTTTTAAATAAACCAATCCCTGGAACGATGGGTTTAACGAATATGACGAAATGGATGGTTCCGGTATTATTTGCCGGGCTATTGTTTGTATCGTGCAGCACGGATAACGAAAATCCGGGCGAAAAGACCGGACATACAAAAAACATTGAATGGGAAGTATTCCATGAATTTGAAGCTGGGGAAACCGTTGTCCATTTTGAGATTTCCGATGATGCCCAATGGCTGTTCTATACCAATAGTTTGGGAACTGCCTATCGGATCAACAAAGTGACCGGGGAAAAAAGCCTGCTCTATGCCCTTCCCTTACAATTTGAAAACGGAAAACTGTACCTCCATGTTGTAAAGGATAGCAAAAGTTATTTTGTTGTTTCCGATGATTTTGGGGCAACCTGTACAGAGTTTGAGGTTGGAACCTATACGAACTATGCGGCGGGCTGGTATACAGGGACTTTTATGAACCTGATCGTAAACCGCCTGTTCGTGATGCCCAACGGGGATCTGATACTTCCGCATATCATGGACAAGGCCAATAATGCCAACTATTTGCAGGACAATAAATTGATTGCTATATCTACCGACGGCGGGGCTACCTGGAACCGTAAGGACAGTGACAATTCCTATATTTCGGCACTGCAGGGCAACAGACTTTTTGCTATCAGCGAAGCATGGACAGGAGTTGGAACATCCCAACTGCTTTATTCCGATAACAGCGGCACAAGCTGGCAGGTTTCCAATCTGTCTTATCTTCCGCAAGCCGTTGACCGGGATAATAACCTTATTGCAGCGTCAAGAAATGAAATCCAAAAATTTAAAAGTAACAGATGGACGGTCTATACTTGGGATGAAACAACAGAGCCCCTTGTAAGTATAAAGGGTTTAAAATATGAAGGTGAACGTGGAGATAACCCCAACGGGAGGCAAATGGACGATATTGAATTTGATGCGGACAACAACATATATGTAATAGGGAAAAACAGGGCAACCATATGCAGGACCACATTGGACTGAACAAAAAAACACAGGTGTCCCGTCAAGAAAATCCTTGAACTGAAAAGTGCCATGCGGCAATGAAACCGTTTTTATCCCTCATAGAGCAACAAGTACGGCATTACGGAAAATGGGATTTTCTCATTTTTACGGTGCTGACCTTATTGTCCGTCCTGAACGGACAGACTACGGTTTTTTACCTCATTTACTTTTTTTGGTGGAACGAGCTTATCCGCTTGGCGGTGGACAGGTTGTGCTATAAGGGCAATAAAAATGCAATATACTACAGGGATGGGCTTTCGGGCGATTTTTGGGGAGGCTTGTTTTTGATGGGAATTTATTGGGTGTTTATTGTAGTGTTTTTCGGGTTTATGGCAGGTTCGGACAATGCGGAGATTATGATGGCCAATATGGGAGTTTTGTTTCTTCAGAACTGGTTCTTCAACATCAACCTCATTTTTGTATTGGTAGAGCGGTTGCATCTGCACAGGGTACAACAACCTCTGAAAATTTATTTTGGTGCTTTTAACCCCAATACGATCGTGTTGCACATCTCGATTATTGTAGGAGGTGTGCTGCTGTTTTTTGTTGTTAAGGGATACCCAGAAACCTTCACGCCCAAAAACCGTTGGGGGTCGGTAGTTATCGCATTGCCATTTTTATTGTTGAAAATGGCACTACAGTATCTAACGGCTTCCGACAATACGATGAACAAACAAAATTTTTAAGGATCAGAACAATAAATACTATATATGGGGGCATTTTTTTACCATCCTTGGAAAACGCCCCCTATAAATCGAATATGGCGGAAAATAAAGGTTCCGCATCAAAAAATACCATTACGGTAACCAACTTAATAATAAATACAATGAAAAGAACAGTACACGTTTTTAAGTATGCATTACTATGTCTGTTTATGACAACCTCCGTGCATGCACAGGACAATCAAAAAAACCAGCCCGGCAAAAAAGAGGTAAAAAAGGGACAGATAAGTTTTAAATCGTTTACCGCCGAAAATGGGGATGTCTCCTATGGTTTTAGAATGGACGGTCTTATTGTAGGGCCCAATATGGTATTGCATACAGATGGTTCAACCACCTACCAAAACTACAATAAGGAAAGTAAGATAGACGGCGTTGTAATCCAGATGAAAAAGCAGGAAGGAACTATTGAACTGTATACCTATCGGCATAGCAAAAAGAACGGTCCCGCATTCAAAATAGCGAACGGAAAGGTAGAATGGAAGGAACAATTTAAAGATGATAACAGGGATCTTAACGGATTTGTCGTTGAACCTCCCGGAAAATATGCCCTGATCAAAGGTGACGGGATAAGCGGGTTTTCTATGGAAAAATACGATGAAAGCTATGCTTTGGGATATTTTAAATGGGGCTATAGGTTTTCTCCAATGATACATGTCTGGGAAAATAGTGAATGGTATTCGTATTACGGACAGTATTTAGGTGGCGGGAGAAACGGTTTTGGTGTTTTGTTTTACACTAATGGGGACAAATATATAGGCTATTGGGATGACAATTATAAAGAAGGGCTGGGCTTTTGGCTCGATAAGGACGGTAATTTTACGGAAAAGGGACATTATAAGGGCGGAGAGCTCGAGATCGCACTATAAAAGCAGGAATATATGAAACCGGTAACAGTAAGGGTAACAGTGCTGAAGATCATGTTGTTGGTCGGGTTGTGTTCGTTTGCACAGCCCAACGATTTTAACCAGTATTACGGGATATATATGGACGGGTACAACAACAGGGACCTTTCCAAAATGAAAGAGGGAAGCGAGCTCCTGATGAAGCATTTCCCCGATGAGTTTGCCGGTTATTATTTGAATGCCTTTTATCAGATTTGTTCGTCAAATCCTGTACAGGCGCAGGTTGAAATAAACAGGGCCCTTAATATCGACCCCGTTTCACCCTATCCCTATATGGTAAGATCGTATGCCTGTTTTGTTGCCGGCGAAGCCGAATCGGCTGTAAAAAATATTCATTATGCGGTTCAGTTACGATCGCACAATGGTTTGGACGACATGGATAAGGACATCGACCTATTGGCACATTTCACTAAAAAGGATTTTTCCGGTTTTAGGGATATGCTCCATAAAATTGCAGGCGAGGGGGTGATGGACCCGGTTTTGGCAACAGAATTTGACACCTGTTTTATCGGGGCCATCAAAGGCACGCCCTGTGATAAAATAGATGCTTTGGCCGCCAAGTTCAATGCTATGGAATATCCGAATCCGATGATCCATAAAATTGTTCCGCTTACCAAGGCGGTCAATTTTTACACCCAAGGCAATATAGCGGAATCAAAAAAGCAATTCGACACGTTTATCGTAGGGACACTGGGCGACAAATCGTTGATATGGAAACGCTCCTATGCACTGTGGTTCAGATCCATTATGAAGGGGGATGTTTACGACGAAAGGGGAGCGCTTATCGATATTGATGCGGCCTTGTCGGAATATAAGGACTTGGGATTTGTCTCCTATCAATTGGCCGGGATGCAACTGCACAAAATTCATGTTTTGGGCAATCTAGGCGATAAACAGCAGGAAAAACTGCAAATGGCCCATCAGTTGGAACAAACCGCCGTTGCGTTGAACAACGACTATTATATGGCCAAGGCCTATAACTCCATCGGGGCACATTACCTCTTGGACGGACCCCGGGCAGATCAGGGCAAAGCGGGCGAATACCTTGCCAAAGCCTATGATCTGGCCCAAAAAGTAAACGATGTCCATCTGACCAGGGAGGTGAACGGAAATTATATCATCATCAAGGCAAAACAGGGCCTGTATGCCGATGCAGAACGGATTACCGAGGAAACGGCACAAGGGTACCTTCAGGAAGATCTTTTTGCCCAGGCACAGAATTTATACAACAATTTGGGCTTCATTTTCTATAACAGGGAAGATTACACCAATGCCGTCGGCCAATTTGAAAAGAGCATTGCACTGGCCGAAAAAGTAAGATCGGAATTGAACGCCAAACAGAAGCTGGAATATATGAACGATATTTCGGGTGTTTATACGGGGCTAATCATGAGCTATAGGCAAACGAACGACCTGGAAAAGATCTTTCAGCTACAGGAACGGAGTCGGGGCGGTCATTTAAAGGAATTACTGCACAAAAATATGGAAACCGCTTCCATTGCCGACGCGCAGCACCTATTGAAGCCGGACGAGGTTTTGCTTACCTATACCGTTGGGCGGCCGGGCGAAATCATTATAACGGCCGTTACGAAGGACAAAGCGGAAATCCGCTACAATTATCCGGTGGATGGACTACTTCGTTTAAAAAAAGCCTATACCAATGCTTCCAAAAAGATACCGGCAAACCTAAATCCCTATATATATGACCTGCAGGTGGATTATCGGGACGGACAGTTGGTACGTTATGCCACAAAACAATCGGCCTATAAGAAGGAAGATTTTAATAGTCTTGTAGAATGGACACGCCAACTCTTGGAAGAGGATCATCCGCAATTACAGCATGTCCAGAGCGATTTTCTCCATTTTTGGTACGATCTGACCCTGCAACCGGTCCAGGATATTTTGGCGGACCATCCCAAAGTAATTATCAGCGCCTCTTCAGAATTGAACTACCTTCCCTTTGAAGCCTTTTTATCGCCCGGCGACCAATATTTCGTTTCCACCCATGATGTACGCTATATTCCCAACACCACCATTTGGAAGATTATTGCCAACAGAAATTACAGTGAAGACCGAAAACCCGTTCTGGCATTTGGAGGGGCAAAATACCAACCTTCGGGAAACATAAAGCCGACGGTGAGGGGGATCGAGGATTTTTACAGGATTTCGGATGCCGTCAATCAAAAAATAAGCCAGGGGATTTACAACTTTAAGCCCGAACTGGAAGCACTTGGTTTCGGAGGGGCCAATTATCTGGAGGGAACATTACGGGAGGTTGAATTTGTAGGCGCTCTGTCCAACGAGATCAAAGTGTACAAAGGATATGACATGAGCGAAAGCAACTTTAAAAAAGCGAATGCGACCGGCGAGCTGAAACAGTACAAAAATCTGCTTATTTCCACCCACGGGTTTACAAGTGATATCATTCCCGAATTTAGCGGTGTTATGTTCTCCCAGCCCAACGGAGGGGATGGCCATGAGGATACCTTCCTACTGGCTCCCGAAATTTCAAACCTGAATCTGAATGCCGATCTGGTTATTTTGAGTGCTTGCGATACCGGATTGGGAAAACTGTATGGAGGTGAGGGGATCAACGGATTGAACACTGCCTTTTTGGTGGCCGGATCAAACGCGACCATGTTGTCGTTATGGCCCGTAAACGATGCCGGAACGGCCCTTACCATGCAAAGTTTATTTACACAGGTGGTACAGAAAAACGCGAACACGGTAAAAACCTTAAATCGGATTAAGCGTGCTTTTATCAACGGGGATTTTGGGCCGTCCTTTAAGCATCCACAGTTCTGGGCACCTTTTGTGTATAATGGGATTTAATATATGGGAGTAGGGGATTTGATGAAAAATTTGCGGAACGAAAACTTTGTGTTTAAGGAAGTACTTGCCAGAGCCGATAGCCTCTTTTTAAAAATAGGTGATTTGGGCAATTTTCCCCTGGAAAGCCTGGCCTATACCGAAGTACGGACGGGCGATCCCTTCGGGGTGGAAAGTTCCTTTTGGGGGGATTTTTCCGGATCGCTGACCCTTTTCGTCATCGCTGCACCTGTCATTATCTTGGTCTTTGCCGTGGTCATTGCCATTTGGGCCATCCTTAAATGGAAAGGAATCCGTAGAAAGAGCAGAAACAAAAGAAGATAGTATGATAGCCCTTGCCCTGTTGTTTGTTTTGATCATCGGATTGCTGTCTGTGATCGTACGCTTGCTTCAACGGTATTTTGAAGCCTATGTTGATCTGGACAATGCGGATAACGATAGCCGCTTGCCACATTATTTAGAACTACAAAATGAAATCCTTTCCCGCTGTAGAAAAAAGGAAGAAATCAATACCGTCATCAATGAGCGGTTAATGGAGATGGAGCGAAAATTACATAAGATACCTTCCGAAGAAAATCATCCGAAGGAAGGAGCGGAAATCCTGACACAAAGTTTGAAACAGCTGCTGGCCTCCACTATGACCCTGTTAAAAGTGAAGTCGCGGGACGACCATGATCTTTAAAATAATTTTATATATTGCCGGCCGATTCACAGTTTGTCCCCCTGTACGCAACGATCCGACCTTGTTGTGATAAAAATAACATAGAATCGATTATGCTAAATAGGATATTTTTAATCATTTGTTGCCTTGTCTGTACCCATGCCTATTCGCAGACAGGACAAAACAAGATCGACAGTCTGCAGCGTTTGATAAGGGAAACGGGCAATGATTCTTTAAAAATCCACTATAAAATCCTAATAGGGGACGAGTTCAGGAACATAAATGTGGATAGTGCCTTCCATTATAGGGACGAAACGAAAAAATTGATACAATATGACGGGTATTTAAAAAGGAAATGGGAACTTTTTGATGCCTTTTTGATTGCCGAAAAAGGCGAATACAAATTAGCGATACAGAAGACCCAAACTTTAATCCCATATTTTGAAAACAGGAAGGACAATGAGACACTCGGCATAATCCATAACAGTCTCGGAGTGGAATATGTGAGCATAGGGGAATATGATCTTGCCGTAGACCATCTGCACAAAGCCCTTGATTACGGAAAAAGATCGAACGATGAACATCTGATCGCGAGATCGAATTTTACCTTGGGAATCGTCTATTTCGAAATCAAGGAATATGAAAAATCGAACGAATGCTATCAAAATGCCATAAAAATCTGCGAGGATATCAATTATCAGGCCTATTTGGTATACGCACAAAACAACCTCTCCAATAACTATGTCCATCAAAAGAAATACAGGGAAGCCATTCCCTATGCCAAAAAGGTAATAGCGGAATTTACAAAAACCGGCAAAGAAAGATTACTGAGTTATCCCTATGTTAATTTGGGTACCGCATATAAGGGGTTGGACGACTATGCCCTTTCGGAAGAATATTACCTAAAAGCGATCCAAATAAAGAAGAAAAATAAGGATGAAAAGGACCTGATCATTACGCAAGGCTATCTTGCCGATCTGTATATGGGGCACAACCATATGGATAAGGCCGAAAAAATAGCATTGGAAGCCTACACCAAGGCCGAGAAACTGCAATTGCTGCCGGAAATTGCCTCTACTTCCGAGATTCTGGCCAAGGTGTACAGGATCAAGGAAAAGTTTAAGGAATCCTCCAGTTTTTTCTCCATCAATAAGTCCACCCAGGACAGTCTGTTCGTCATTGAGAAAGCAAAGGAAACCTTTAGATTGCAGACCAAGTACGAAACTGCCGAAAAGGAAAAGCAGATCCTTGCACAGCGGGCAAAAATTGTCGACCATCAGCTCGCTCTTAAAAACAGAAACTTCTGGATTTTTGGGTTGGTCACCTTAGCCATTATTATTGGGCTCATCGGTTTTTTATTGTACAAACAACAGCTACTCAAAAACATCAAACAACAGAAGGACAACGAGCTGAAACTGGTTTTGGAAAAAATCGATGCCCAAAACAGGTTACAGGAACAGCGACTGGCCATATCCAGGGATCTGCACGATAATATCGGTGCCCAGCTGTCGTTTATCGTTTCGGCCATCGACACTATCAAATATTATATCTCGGACAGGAACGACCAGCTTACCGACAGGCTGGACAATATTGGTATTTTTGCCAGGGAAACCATACAGGAGCTTCGGGATACCATATGGGCCATGAACAAACAGGGGATCACTATCAAAGATTTGCAGTCGCGCATTGCCAACTTTATGGAGAAAGCCAAGCAATCCCATGGCAATATCCGTATTTCGTTTATAACCGACAAGAATGTTCCCGCCGATCATTCTTTTACGGGCTTACAGGGGTTGAACATTTTCCGGATCGTACAGGAAGCCACCAACAATGCCCTGAAATATGCCGAAGCGGACCAAATCGGGATATCTATCCGTAAAACGGGAAACAACATCCATTTCAGTATACAGGATAATGGAAAGGGTTTTGTGGAAAAGGAAGTGGAAGCGGGCAACGGATTGTTAAACATGCGAAAGCGGGCCCATGAACTGGGGGACGAACTGATGCTTCGGTCAGGGCCGGATAAGGGAACGGTTATATCGTTCCGTGTAGGGATATCATAAAAATAATTCGGCCGGCAAGGGCAGGTCCGATTATAAAAAACAATAACTAATGACAGATGAAAATACGGACGGCCATTATAGACGACAATAATTTCCTGATAAAAAGCGTCAAGGAAAAACTTTCGTTTTTTGACGATATAATGATTTCCTTTACCGCCAACAACGGATTGGAATGCATGGAAAAATTGAACGGGAACCGCCATATAGACCTTATATTGATGGATATTGAAATGCCGAAGCAAAACGGTATTGAAACCACGGCTTTGGTGAAGCAAAAATATCCTCAGATAAAGACCATTGTACTTACGGTTTTTGACGATGATGAAAATATCTTCAATGCCATACAGTCCGGTGCGGACGGATACCTGTTGAAGGACACCCCCCCGCAGGCACTTTACGATGCCATGATCCAAACTTTGGAGGGTGGTGCCGCAATGACCCCTTCCATTGCCCTCAAAACCCTGAACCTTCTGCGCTCGCCATTGCAGCTACAAAAAGATACGGCGGAGGAAACCGTAAAACTTACGGGCAGGGAAGTGAAGGTATTGGAACAATTGTCCACCGGACTTCCGTACACCTCCATAGCCGAAAACCTGATCGTATCTCCCGCCACCGTCCGGAGACATATCGAAAACATTTACAAAAAACTGCAGGTACACTCCAAAATTGAAGCCATTGCAATGGCAAAGAAAAAGAGGATTATATAAATAGGCAACTCGTAAATTTTTTTTTGACGTACATTTTATTAAGTAGGCAAATTTTAAAACAGTGCAAAAAGTGAAGCTTTTATATGACGTCGGCAAACGATGGATAATTATTCGCTGGATTTCTATTTTAAATTATGGCAAATTATAGATACAAATGAATTATTTAGCCATGCGGAGCATACCACTTATAAAGATTCATGACCCTGCTCATAATTTGCTTAAATAATAAAATGTTCTGGGATATTTTGCATAATGGAATTATAACTACTTGGATTAAACTTCTGTGGAATTTCGCCAGCGCGCCAACCTTCTTGATTATTGCTTCAGCTACTGGCTAAACCAATAATACAAAATGTACTATAATGATCTCGCGTTATGTAACTTGAGCTTTGGTAAAAGCGAAAGTTTGTACGGCACTCCCTGAAAAATTTCTTCTCAAAATATCATTTTAAAAATGGAACACTTTTTACACGAACCGAGGTAGGAGGAGAGGGTATGTGTGTAGAATGATAAGGTTGCTAACGTTTAATTAGTTACTCGTTTACCGAGATAATCTGCCCCGACATGTTTAAATAACCTTGGAGTTTGAATCATTTCATCAAACAGTTTTTTTTCAAAATCTTCACTATCATAGCTCATAAGGCTTGCTACTTTATCAGTGAATATTATTACTCCAGTTTTGTATTGAAAAACTATACCTTTAAATATAAATTGGTTTCCTATTAGTTGAATCTGCAAACTAATTAAGCCTCGGCTATCGATTATTTCCAAAGCTGATTCATCATAATTAATAGAGAAATTGCTGCTTTTGTCTAAAGCCCACTCGTTGTTATCCATCTCGAGTATTATATTTCTTTTTCTATCTTTTAATACAGCTGAGACCAAAAGGTCATCCCCATCGATTTGCAAATAAATTGGTAGTTCACCTACGTTGAAAAACTTTATAATAAATCCTTCCTCGAAAGCTTTGCGACTTTTCGCAACAATATTACCCCCAAGGTTAAGTAAGAAATTCCGAGTATTTGGAACTTTAAATTTGATAGCACCTTTCTCCCTTTGTTCATTAAGAATGATGTTTGTTAATTGATTTGTTTTTGAGGCTATTCCTGAAATCTCTGTGGATATTCTTGAAATATTTACAGTATTAGAATCCAATGTTTTTGACAACTCTAAAACCTTATTTGTAGTTTTATTAGTATTAGAACTTAGTTTAACTATATCCTTTTGGATTTTTGCAATTTCCGCAGTATTACTATCCAATTCTTTTGAAAAATTTAAAACCTGGTTGGTTAATTCACCTACTTTATCTGTTTTTTGCTGTAGTTCTTCGTTTTTTAGATTTAACGAATCTTTTAAGTCTTTGATGGTTTTCGAATCGTTTAATTCATTGCCCTTACTTATTGCCCAAGTCCCTAAAGCAATTATTAGAATACCAGCTATTATTAACATGTTCCCAATTTTCATATTTCTAAATTTAATTAAATAAACTAGTAATCTTCCAGTTGTACTATTAGAATTTTAGTAAGCATAGGTATAGGGAAGTGATCAGAAGAAAATGCGGGCGAGGAGGGGAGTGAATTTGTGGCTTGGCACAAAGAGCCATTGCCCTGGGCTTTGTGTGGGGGCGTGAAACGCCCAAGTAGCGAAGCTACAAGGCACAAAGGGCGCGCGGAAGCATATTTTCTTCTTGATTTTTTGTTTAGCTCACGCATTTTTATTTCAATTTTTGTTGTTCGTGAATCTCGTAAACTCGATTTCTTTTGCATCAAGGCAAAAGATAGAAAGCCTTTTAGGACTTTTGTTTTCTGTGGCCATTTGGGTAAGGTTTAATCTTTTTCTTAAAACCCTCAATTTCATCATTCAGTTTCTTATTTGCGTTCAAATTCTCCAATTGAGCACCTACAATTTGTTCTAAATCGGCTTTGGTATATCTCGGATATGGCATAATAGGGGATTAAAGTTGTTAACAGGAAATATTTAAGTATAGATTATTTTTATGTAAGTTTTACTTTTATATGTTTAAATCAAACTTATATTAAATTATTTAAATATGCAAGCCATAGTTATTGAAATTTAAGTTAAAGCTGTATTTAGGTAAGAATGAGTTATATATTTGATGTAGAACTTTATCAAATGGCAGATAGAATAAATAGAGTAAAAGAAGTACTGGTTATCCAAGAAAAGTCACAGGTTTGGCTAGCTAAGCAACTTGGAAAGAGTACTACATCTGTGGCTGCTATATGTAATAATAAATCTCAACCGCATCTTAAAGACCTTAAAAAGATTGCTATCATTTTAGATGTTGATATAAGAGAGTTGTTAGTACCCACCAAAGATTAAATTCTATTTGACATAATATTAAAAGGTACAGAAATATAAATTTCAATTAGGGGAGCATTTGAGCAAGTGCTCAGAAATTTACGCTTCAGCGAAATTTTAAGCGTTTGCGGAAAGCTGAGGAAAAGCTTATGAAATTTTTCTTTTCAAATACACCGGTAAACTAATGGTTTCAACAATAACGAAAAGCGAAGCTTTTAATGGCACTGGCCAAGTGGCTGAGAAATGCGAAGCATTCACGAATACCGATTTAATAAAATATAAACTGCATAAGTATTTGCGCATAAAAATTGACTTACGAATATTAATAAGCCTTTCAGTAAAACGGCTTTTACATAATGGCTGACGATATGATCCGCTGACGCGAAGGTCGTATCTGCAATTATGTAAAATGCAAGCATACGCCGTTTTACGAAACCGTCATAATTTGTACTATAATTTACATTATGTAAAATAAAACTTTTTTAAAAGCCCTATCACCTAACAGTATCCTCTATTTTTATGTGATGTCATTTCGTCCCACAAAAAAAGCTTCGGATATCAAGATCAGGAGCTTTTTTTACCCGTTTTCCCAAGATTTCGGGAAAATTACGGGAATCTTTAATACCTCAACATATTGCTGTATTCTTCGACCGACTTTTGTATTTCCAGATAGGATCGGATTTGGGCTATTGTTTTTTCAAAGAGTTCGATCTTTAAATCCTTTTCCCTTTTTAATGCCTTGATCAATTCGGCATTCGTTGTTTTTAAGTTGCTCAAAGTTTGTCGGAGGGCCTCAGATTTAATGAACAAGGAATAAGTGTTGGGTTCACATACATACGAGGTCAGTTTTCTTTCCAATTGGCACAAATCATTATTGGTACGCTCCAATTTTAGAATACATCCACTATTGGAAGGCCTATTAATTAAATTTCTACTAATTTTTGGGGTTGTTTCCATGGTGTAAGCTGTGTTTTTAGGGTTAACGGATTTTTCTTTGGTACACTCTTATATAATTTGATTTAATTGATTTGTACCTAAAAGTTACGACATAAATCCCACTTTTCCATAAGTAATTTCCTCATTAACATTAGTTTAAACCAAAATTAACACTGGTGTATCCCCCGACGTACCACCTTATTTCTTGGACAAACGGCACAATTCCTCTGTAAACCTTACTTTTCTTTATCTCTACTTCTATTTCCAGGCGAGTTATTCCCTTCCACTCCCCCCTGCCCCCATTACCATTAAATTAACACTAACATAAACAGAAACGTAACCCAAAAAGAAACCCCGATGAAATTCATCGGGGTTTTCTAATATCTATGGAGATTATGCAACTACCAGCTAATTTCTTCAGATTCCCCGTTGGGATAGGTAACGATACCGGATTGATCGCAACTACCATTGCCAAAGTCCAGGGAAGCCGTCATACCATCTACTTCCAATTGCACAACTCCGGAAGTAATAAAGGCACATCCCAAATTGGCCGATAATGGTTCGGTCACTTTAAATTGATAGGTAATATCATCTACGGTAATGTCCCAATTTCCAGTACAGCTAACATCGGCTCCCTCGGCATTGATCTGATCCAAATGCCAGCTGAGTACCCTATTTCCCTTCCAGATTACAATGTCCCCATTGGCATCCTTAAAAGTAGCATCGGTAACTATGGTAAAGGTTGGACTATTGGGATCGGAAAAATCAAAAGATAAGGTCTTGGTACCGTTCAACAAATAGTCGTTATAGGTGAAATCGGTAAAAGTAACGGCAAAACTGCCCTTACTGCCATCGGTACTGCCGTTGTTTCCTGTCAGTACCATTGTTCCACTTATGGTCTTACCCTGAATCGTGCATTGATCGTAGGCTACCGTAATACTTTCTTCGGTAAACGCTAAAGTTGCGCACTCGGTGTTGGTCTTGTTGGAGTTTTCCACCTTGTCATTGATCAACAATTCAGAAACCAACTCGTCCAAGCCGTCCGAAATGGAATTGGCCTCCATTTGGGATTTAACCTGTTCAGAGGTCAGACTTTCATTGTTTAAGTTGTTCAAGGCGTCATTGCTACAAGCAGCGATTCCGATAAATACAAAGCTTAAAACTAAATACTTAAATGTTTTCATTGTTTCTTGGGGTTTAAAACATATTTAACGAGGCTAAAATAAGTGCTTATACATTAATATGTTAAAAAAACGGCAATTTTCGACTTACAGTATACGTTATTAAGAAATATCTTACATATGCATTGGTTTTAGGTCGATTTTAGCCTTGGTTTTTAAGGATTTGATCCCAAAACCCTGTAATCGGTCCTTCTCTTATGGCAGCATCAATCCAATTGAAAACTAAAATTGTTGTAATCGTCCCGTTGATAGGCCATTTTTTGTGTTGAAGGGGATATGGCAAAATAAGGTGAAAACGTAGTGGTGATCACGGTCTTCCCATCTGGCAAAAATTCCATGATCCGCAGCCAACCATCTCCCCCATTGCCATGCCAACCACCACCCATGGCCTGGGCATTAAAAGTAATCTGGTTCACTTTTTTTCCGGCAGCGTTCCTATCCGTTTTAAACGCAGTATGCGCCTTAAAATTATTAGGGGAACCTATATGGCCAGAAAAGACCAATTGGACATTCCTGGAAGGGGCAACCAATTTTTCCCACAGGGCCTTGCCATAATGGGCATCCTCTATAGGATAGTTTTCTTTTTCCATATGTCTGTTTTGGGCATTAAGATAGGAATGGGTAAGCATTACCACTGTATGATCTTTATACATTTCTTTGGAAATCTCATTGTTGGCCCATTGTAAAATAGTGTCACGGGGCGCGAATTCCAAGTTTAGGAATAAAAATTTTCTTTGCTGGGGAGATACCAGTTCATAGGTGGCATTCTCCACAGAGGGCAAGCCGTCTATATTCTTCCCAGCTGCCCTTAATGCCTTTGCGTTCAATAGGTTTCTATGTACAGGGAAATACCGGCTGTAATTGGATTTTCGGTTTTCCACACTTTTATAACCGAAATCGTGATTGCCTGCCGCCAAAATATAGGGCACCTTTCCGTCCAGTCGCCCAAAGGCCTGGGAAACGGCCCTCCATTGTTCCCTACTGGGCATATTTCCATTTACTTTGTCCGGCACCAAAAGTTCGTTCTGCTCTACCAAATCGCCCGTACACAATACCATTTTTATATTAAGGGCATCAATATTTTCACTGATCCAGGCGGTCATGGTTTCCAAAATACCCTGGTTTCTTTCGAACTTCACGTAGGTCTGGGTGTCCGGAACCAAAATAATGGACCAGGAATCCGGATCGGACAACTTGGGAGCCATATAGGCTTCCTGTGAACTTATGACTGAGGAAAATATAAATAAGAAGATAATGATCAGGTAATAGCGATATCTAAGATTCATTTTGGTAGACTTATTTAAGGTTGTATTGGATAAATGTAACCTTTTTGGCAAAGATAAAAAAGCCATTACCATAGGCCATAAGTAATGGACAATGAACAATGGTCACACTGTCCACTGCCTACTTATCCCCCGGTCCTTAGTTTAGTTTTTGGGAATAAAAAATTTCTTGAAACCGACTATCCTCAAGGCAGGGCCCTAGTGGCATTTCGCCGTACCGTTAGCTATCGGTATCATTTTGGCCTTAGGGCCAAAAGCCGAAATTTTGTATTTTGCCTCGCTCGGAATTGCGAAAAAGCAATTCCACCTCCCCCAAGGGGAGGTATGATCGGAAACCCAGAGGCAGAGCCGTAGGGGAATTATAAAGATTAAGAGCCTGAAAGTTGTTATGAAACTCCAATTATGATTATTTTCGTTTCATACAATCGTATTACCGATACCCATGTCCGATTTCCAGAACGAGTTAATCCCCTATTTAAAAAAGTACTTTGGTTTTGACCGCTTTAGAAAACAACAAGAGGCCGTTATCACCGCAGTTTTGAATAGGGAGGATTGTCTGGTAATCATGCCCACAGGCGGTGGTAAATCCATTTGTTTTCAGTTGCCGGCACTGATGTTCAAGGGCATTACCCTGGTAATTTCTCCGTTGATCGCCCTGATGAAGGATCAAGTAGACGGACTAACGGTGAACGGTATCCCCGCAGCTTTTTTTAACAGTAGTCAGTCCACAGAAGAACAACAGGCTATATTGAACAGTATCCGCAAAGGGGAATTAAAGCTGCTTTATGTGGCACCGGAAAGCTTGCAGGGCCTGTCCCCTATTTTAAAAGAGGAGTTTGTTAGTTGTGTGGCCGTAGACGAGGCCCATTGTATTTCCTCCTGGGGACACGATTTTAGGCCGTCTTACCAACAATTGGGTT
Source organism: Flavobacteriaceae bacterium (assembly GCA_041392165.1). Classification (GTDB taxonomy): domain Bacteria; phylum Bacteroidota; class Bacteroidia; order Flavobacteriales; family Flavobacteriaceae; genus Arenibacter. The sequence goes on along the minus strand of JAWKMN010000001.1, from coordinate 47,471 downwards.
TTTTAAAGGATTCCCTGCCCCAAACGCCTATCATTGCCTTAACGGCCACCGCGGATAAGGCTACCCGACAGGATATTTTGGAGCAATTGCAGATGCCCAAGGCCAAGCTTTTTTTGGCTTCCTTTAATAGAAAAAATATTTCATTGGAGGTACGGGCGGCCCATGACCGGGTATCCCAAATACTTCAGTTTATAGCACAAAGGCCCAATGAATCGGGCATTATTTACTGTTTAAGCAGAAAATCCACAGAAACTCTGGTTGAAAAGATCCTAAATAATGGTATCAAGGCGGCGGCCTACCATGCGGGATTGGATTTTGAGAGCCGTAACAGGGTACAGGAGGATTTTATTTTTGACAAGATCCAGATCGTATGTGCCACCATTGCCTTTGGGATGGGGATAGATAAATCCAACGTGCGTTGGGTGGTACATTACAATATGCCCAAAAACATAGAGGGCTATTATCAGGAAATAGGCAGGTCCGGAAGGGACGGACTGGCGGCACACGCCCTTTTGTTCCATAGCTATGCCGATGTAATCCAATTGCAAAAATTTGCCTCCGGTACGGCCAATGAGGAGGTACAGCTGGCCAAGCTGGAACGTATGAAACAGTTCTCGGAAGCCTCCAGTTGCAGAAGAAAGATTTTACTCAGTTATTTTGGGGAATATTTAGAAGCTGATTGTGGTAATTGTGACGTTTGTAAAAATCCGCCTCAGTTCTTTGATGGTACGGTTCTGGCCCAAAAGATATTATCCACCATAGCCAGATTAAAGGAGTCGGAGGCTATCGGAACAGTAATAGATGTGTTGAGGGGCGCACAAAATGCCAACATTTTGGATAAAAATTATCAGGAAATAAGGACCTATGGCATCGGCAGGGATATTTCCTGGAACCATTGGCAGCATTATACCGTTCAACTTATCAACCAAGGCCTCTGCGAGATTGCCTTCCACAGGAACAACGTACTTCGTCTTACCGATTTGGCCAAGGCCGTACTGTTCAACAATTCCAAGGTGCAATTGAGCAGGCCCTTGTCCAGGGAAGAACAAATAGCGGTAGGCAAGGAAACCAAGTCCAAGCCCATCAATGCCCATACCCTGTTTGAAAAACTTCGTCAATTGCGGTATCATATTTCCCTAGAGGAGAATATTCCCGCCTACCTGGTTTTCAATGATGCCACCCTAAAAGAAATGGAATCCAAAAAACCATTGACCAATGAAGCCTTCAAAGGAATCAATGGGGTGGGCCAGCGAAAATTGGAGGTGTACGGGGAGGTATTTATTAATGAAATCAAGGCCTTTCTAGTGGCAGAAACCGGAAAAAAGAAAAAGAAGGTCAGGAAATCGGATACCGTTATGGAAACCTTTGAGCTGTTTTCGAAAGGGATTGCCGTAGAAGAAATTGCGGAGATCCGGGGGCTTAAGCCCAACACCATTTTGGCCCATTTGGAAAAGCTGTACCTTAACGGAAAGGATATTGATATATACCGGCTGATCACCAGGGAGGATGTAGCCAAAGTAGCCAAGGCAAAGGAAGAACTACAGGATCCGGAGGGCCTAAAACCCTATTTTGAACATTTTGAAGAAAAAATGGAGTATTCAACCCTTCGATTGGCGTTGGGTGTCCTTGAAAAGGAAGGGACGTTATGAGGTTGAAAGTTATAAAATTGAAGGTTCGCATATTATAGAGTGGGCAGTTACAGTTTTCAGTAGGCAGTAGCAGTTGACAGGGAGAAAGTTTAAGGTTTTTGGTTTCAAAAAGTTGAAAGCTTTCAGAACAACAAAAAAAAGCTCCTTCCACGAAGGCACAAGCGTAACACTCGCACCAGCGGGAAGGAGCTAAATATGGATGTAATCCTATTTAAAAACTAACGGTAACCTTGCCCCTTGCAAAAAACGGTGTCCCTGGGGTAAAATGAATTTCTTCTACCGCCTCCGCTTCGTTGAACAACCTACTGTTGGTGGCAAATTGGGTCTCGTTCCATTCCGTATCAAAAAGATTATCCACGATGAGTCCAAAATTCCAGTTCTTCCAGGAATAATTTAGGTTGAAATCGGTAACAAAATATCCCTCGGCAATAATGGAATTATCTTCCATGGCCGGTCTATCCTTAATATAACGATAGTTGAGTCCTCCCGAAAAGTTTTTGACTCCCTTAAAGATGAGTCCGCCAGAGGAGGTCAGGTCCGGTGCCAAAGGAATATAATCTTCCCCACTGGGTTCTTCGGTGCTTCTGGCATAGGTATAATTAACATCGCCATAAGCATACAACCAGTCCGTTAATTGATACCGCGCTCCAAAATCTACCCCTAATCGTCTGGTCTTGCCACTGGGCTCCACTACCCCGGCATCGCCTACGTATACAAATTCCTGTTCCAAAAAAAGATGCCACAGGGCCATATTTAATACCAATCGGTCTTTTGGTTTGAATATGGTCCCTACGTCGGTCCCGAACGCCAAGGGCAAAATTCTTTCCCCGTTATTGGCGGTGACCACCCTGGTATCATTGGAATGAAAACCGATCCCGGTCTTGGCATACATCTGAACCTCTTGGGACGCTTGGTAAATGGCATTTAACTTGGGGCTGACCACCAATTTGTGCTCGCTCGTTTGGTCATAGGCCGTGGTCAATAGATTTTCATAATCGAATTTTAAATAATCCAACCGCACCCCGGGATTAATGTTCCATTTATTTATTTTGTAATTGATATTGAAAAAACCATAGGCGTTCAACTCATCAATATTACCTAAAGCAAGTTGCTCCAAGGTGGTCTTTCTGTTTAAGGTATGGGAAAGCCCAACATCGTTAATATCATCATATCTGAACCCTATACCCGTATTGAATCTGAACTGCGAATTATTTTTATCCAGGTGAATGGTTTTATCATAGCTGGTCTCGCCCCCTATCAGGGTCCTGTTTTCCTGTTGCTTTATTTGATCCCCATTTACGGGATCTTCTAGGAAAAATGTGAAATTGGAATACAGTTCAAAATCATATTTTGAAATAAAGAACTTGGATTTTAACCGACTATGTTGGTCCAATTGTTTGTCATGGTTCACCAATAGATTGGTACGACTGGTATTGCCCCCCTCCGTATCGTCTATGGCACCAAACCTCCCAATGCTTCCATTGTCAACGGCACGTTGTGGAATTTGTCCGGAGGCATCCCATTTGCTCTGAAAGTGGGAAGCGGTCAAATTCAATTCGTTTCCGGTATCGTCCCTATGGTTGTAACGTCCCATAATATTTATTCTATTAAAATTTTGGGGCGATTCAAAAACGCCATCGCTAATCAGATATTCGGAGGCGATATAGGCATTGTCATCATCACTTTCCAATAGTTTGATCATGCCCAAGGCCCTTAGCGTATTGTATTTTCCGGCCTCCAAGCTAACCACATTTTTAGTCAAGGTCTTTTTGGTGGTCAGATCCACATAGCCGGCGGTATTAAAATTACCCTTATCCGCATAGTACGGCCCCTTTCCAAAATCTATATTATCTATGGTTTCCGGAATTATAAAATGCATATCTGCGTAGCCTTGGCCATGGGCATGGGAAACCATATTTACCGGTAAACCGTCTACATTTATAGCGATATCCGTTCCGTGATCAATATCAAATCCCCTAAGGAAGATTTGTTCGGCCTTACCACCACCCGCATGCTGGCCAATGATGAGACCGGGGACCTTTCTAAGGATTTCCTGGGAGGATTTCACGGGATCGGATTTAACGTCCACGTTTACAAAACTGCTCATGGCATTGATATTGGATACCAGTACTACCTGATCTAGGGAAACCGCGGCTTCCTCCAGAACGATTTCAAGGGTTGTATCCAAATGACTTTGGGTTATGGACAGCTCTTGGTTCTTATATCCAAGACTGTAAACATAGATGTGATCATTAAGGCTAACGTTTGCCAGGTTAAAGGCTCCGGAACTATTGCTGTAGGTATAACTCCCCGTGCTCTTATTATATACCCCTACTCCACTTAGGGGCGCCTTGTCCTGATCAACTATTGTTCCTCTAATGGTATGGGCATTTAAAGTACCGCAAAGCAAAAGGACCAATAGGCCAAGTGTGTTTTTAATCATAGTTTTAATTTTTATTCCGAGTGGCCTATGGCCACTCGGAATATATATTTTGGGCAAACCCATCCTTGTAAGGCCACTGGCCTTAGACGGGATAGGATTGAATGCCTTTAGTTTTTAAGGTTTCTTATAATTGGATTATAACAATAGAAAAGAGCACCAAATAATCCTGTATTTGGATATCGGTTTCCTCTTAATAGTATATCCCATTAAATTAAGAAAGGGGTTTTGGAGGGGGTACTATTAGAAATTGGATTCCTTTGGAAGTGTTTTCCTCAATATTTAAATAATGGTTTTTTGTAAAAGTTGGAATAGCTTGGATTGTGCCATAATTGATAACCATTAAATGCTTGTCCAGGTTGAATTGTGCCATTCCCTTGTCATTGTCCTGATGGATCGGGGTTGAAGTACCAAAAGCCATATTCATAAAATCCATTATTTCATGTGTATGGGTTTTCGTATGGTGTGTATGGGGGTGGCCGTGGTCGCCTATTTCTCCTGATTCTGTATATTCATGCGCTTCCAATGTATGGGACGATATTCCTTTTCGGATATTATCCCGCCATTGGTGGGCGTCATAATTATGGGAATGGGAGGCAAAGGAATGATGCCCTACTCCCTGATCTAGGGAATGCGATAAAAAATGTATCAGTTCCTTTAATCCATGCTGCAATGGCGCCATTAGATAACAGATGCCCATAAAGACCGCTATGCTTCCAAACAACCGGGACTTTAAGCCTTTTTCATTTTTTTGGGTCATCTATAGCTATTTTATACTTTACTCGATAATCGAGATTTAAAATAAAGTTTACCTATAAAAATTATATGTTGGATTTTATTTTTCCGAAAATATGAAATCGCAACGGTTTAACTATTAAAATATCGTGAAACATTTTAAAAGGAGTAATGAGTATTGAGTATTAAGTATTGAGTGATGTGGCGTGGGAATATGAAAATGATTGAAAAAGAACTAGACACCAGGAAGATAGAAGCTTAAAGTATTGAAAGGGCTAATGGAACAGAAATATTCGGTATTGGATTATTAGTTTACTAGATAATACATAAGATATTGAATTACAAATTTTTTACAATTATAATTGTTAATTGTATATCATATCGTAACCCTTTCCAGAATGGAATATGGAAGTATTGTGCCCTTAACTATCAGGCAAAAAATTAACAATAATACAACAATTTAATTCCAATTGCGTTCTTAACAATGGGTAATTTTATATCACAAAAAAAGTTGGATATGTCATTTTTATCACCACAGATCGAAGCCTTGGCCAAAAGAAAAAAAGAACAATCGCTTGTTAAAAAACCGGATTCCTGTGGAATTTTTCAGGAATATGGGAAATTTGAAAAAATTCAAAAACCTGAGGAAAATAAATAAACCAATAGTTTGGGCAATGTTAATCCATAGGAAATAAACTGCTGTCCAATCCAGGAATGAGTTTCAATGCATTCTTGTAATATAACTTTTTTAGTACTTCATCCGGGAGGTCCATACCGTACATGGCCCAGAAAGCGTGATATTTTTTATGGTAAGGGAAATATTCGTCATCGGATTCCAACACCCTGAAGTAAGTTGGAAATTCTTCCGGTTTCCAGCTATCCTTGCCAAAGAGAACCCGATCTTGGTACTTTACAAAAAATTTATTGGCATTTTTTGGCTGCCGGCCCAATTCGGCAATAATGGCCCCAATACCTACGTACATATTGGGCAATTCGTCCATTAAGCGCGATAAGGTACCCAGATCATTGGCATACCATCCCATATGGGCATTAATAAAATTGGTCTTTGGATGCTTTTTAAACATTCTGTGCTGCTCCCCAATAATCTGTTCCCAAGGGGCCGGATCCGTTGCCGAACGTTTTCTCCTGGGGTGTGTCTTTAGCTCCAACCATCTTTCGTTATCGGAGTTTACCTCATCCCAAAAAGGCTTCGGGTCTGCGGAGTGGATAAGTACCGGTACACCCATTTCCGCACATTTTTCCCAAATGGCACTTAAGCGGTCATCATCTACAGCCAATCGCTTTCCTGAAACATCGGTATCCCGTAATCCCAAACTTTTGTATACCTTAAGTCCCTTGGCACCGTTCTTTATATCGGTCTCCAATTGCGCTACCGCCTTCTCTGACCAACCCGGCTTACCTACCCCATCAAAATCTACATTGGCAAAAACTGCAAATCTGTTGGGGTAATGGTCTTTTATATTTTTCAAGGATTTTTTTATTCTTTCTCCCGAACCACCACTAAGGTTGACCATGATGGCGAGGTTGAGCTTATCCATATCTGAGATAAGCAGGGAAAGGTCCTGTGTAGGCATTTGGTACTGATGGCCATGCACATCTATAAAAGGGAATTTGGCCCTGTGTATTTCCTTTCCCGGGACTTTAAGGGTCGAAACCGGATTGTATTCCTCAAAACCCATATCCTGGGACAGGACTTCACTGTAAAAGGCTATAAGCAAGATACTAAATGGGGCTATTTTTTTAAAAGTCATTGGGTCTTTCGTTTAGTTTTTAAATTTATGCTTTATAGGGGACAACCTAAAGTTTGAAGTTAAAAAAATATTGCATGCATAAATCGTATGGCTGTAGTGCCATATGTACGTTCAAAGTTTAAGGTTTAAAAAAGGAGTAGGCAGTTGCAGTTTGCAGTTGGCGGAAGTTGGTGATGAGTTGGAAAGTTGAATGTTCAATATTATGTACAAAGTGACATCGGGACCGATTCTTAACGGGTACGAAACAAAAAAGTTCCTTGCTTTCAACACGGACCCGATACTACCCAAAATGGGGCGGGTGTATACGATCAGTGAAAACTCCAACACACGATCCATTTTTTAGGATGTACGATTTTTCAATCGCCCTGAAATTGGACTCATGTTGAAGTGACCAACTAATACTGGAATGAAGAAAGAGGCCAGATCAAAGAAAAACTAGAAACCTTAAACTTGGAACCTTGAATACTGCCCACTGTCACTACCAACTCTTGTGAACCTTAAACCTTGAACTGTCTACTCTCGACTTTTTTTCATCCTCTCATACTCCTCCGAAGTGTCGATATCCAGTGCCTTTCCGTGAGCGGAAACCTCCAATACGTCGTTTGAATGGGTCTTAATAATTTCCCTAGCACCATAATCCGAGTCCAATCCCATAAGGGCCTTAAAATGTATTTCCCCAAAGATGGCCGGCACTCCCACCCTGTCGTCATATTTGGTGGCTACGATGCTGTGTTCGGAATTGGAAAAATTATCTATCAGCACATTTAAATACTTATCGTCTATCAAAGGTTGGTCGGCCAGCATCACTAGGATACCATCATAATCTTGGTCCTGCTCCAGAAGGCATTTAGTACCGTAGGCAATGGAATTTCCCAATCCCATCTTCCAGGTGGGATTTAAGACAAATTCCGTAATGGAAAAACTGGATTGCTTTACTATTTCCCGCCCATGGGCCCCTAAAACTGTTAACACCCTGGACCCTTTGGAGCTTTGTGCATTTTTTAGGGCATTACCAATTAAAGTAACGTCTCCCCAGGGCAACAATTGTTTTATGTCCTTCATTCTTGAAGACATACCGGCCGCCATGACCAAAATTCCTATATTCAATTTTTTAGTCATCAATCATGAATCCCGGTTTCTTTATTTTTCAGAAGCATAGGTTCCTTTTCCCTAATTACAGATAATATCTCGGCCACTATGGAAATAGCTATTTCCTGGGGGGTCTCGGCACCAATATTGAGTCCGGCCGGTCCATGGATCCCATCCAAAAAGTCGTACGAAATCTCCGGGCTTCGTTCCATAAGTTCGCCAAACAATTTTTCCCTTCTTCTGTATGGACCTAAAAGGCCTAAATATATAGGTTTTACATTCCTTAACATCAACAAATACTTTAAATCTTTGGAATAACTGTGGTTCATTAAAATAATGGCAGTATGCCTATCCACTTGCGCCAAAGGAAAGTTCTCCGGTAAAATCCCTAGAAAGTCATGGGCCCCTTCAAAATCCAGAATATTCTTTTCCTCGGCAGGGTCGGCAACGATGGTTACTTCCCATCCCGCATTGGTAGCAAAGCTGCAAAGCTGTACCGTATCATGCTCGGCTCCAATAATAAATAGCTTAAAGCAGGGTTTCATTCTTTGTTCAAATACCTCAAGCTTCCCTTGGGCATGGAACCCCGGTGAGAGTGGTAATTGCTCTTGGGCAAATATCACTGTTGAGCCGTAATCGGCATTGGCACCTTCTTTTTTTTCAAAAAAGGAAAGCACCCTAAAATACTGTCTTGATAGGATGGTCCGTTCAAAAGTGTCCAAAAATATTTTGTCCGGCCTAAAGGTTTCCAATAATATATACAGAATACCTTCGCAACCTAGTCTATATCTACCGTCATAGGTCATTATCTTGGCTATTTCATCTACAAAGACAGACTGTGCCTGCCTTACCACTTCCTTTTCAACACATCCACCACTTACGGCACCTATCATATGCCCGTCTTCCATTATCAACATTCTTACCCCAGGTCTTCTGTAGGAGGAACCGTCCAGGGCCACTACCGTGGCCAGAACACATTTTAGGCCCCTTGAGGTGGCCGACTGATATTCACGGATAATTTTTTTTAGTTCGTGCGTCATAATCATAATACCTGTCTGGTAGGGACAAAAGGGACCAGTTCCCCTGCTTTATACGCATCAATCCTGGGTTCTAGAATTATGAATCCATCCGTATGCACTAGGCTACACAGGTCACCGGATCCATTCTCTTTTACCAAGTAAGCCCCTAATTGCCCTTGATTGAACACTATTTTCACCCTCAACAACAAGGTTAAATTGCCCGTTACGGCAACAGCTTCCCTTAAAATTACATCAAATTTTGGTAATGGCAGACCCAGAGAACGTCTTAGCCAAGCCTTAAAATAGACATTGTAATTGGCAAAGGTGGATACCGGGTTTCCGGGAAAGGAAAAAACCACTGTATTGGTTTCTTTTTGAATTCCGAACCAAAATGGCTTCCCTGGACGTTGGGATACCCCGTGAAATATCTTTTCTACGCCCAATTCCTCCAATACTTCCGGAAGAAAGTCGAACTTGCCTTTGGATACCCCACCGCTCAAAAGGACTGCGTCATGTTCCCTTAAAGTATGTTCCAATGCTTTTTTAATACCGGATTTTTCATCGGGCAGATGAAGCTTGGCCGGTACAATGCCCTCAGCGGACAATGCCGCGTACAGGGTGTGGATGTTGGATTTACGTATTTGGTGGGGCAAGGGTGTTTCTTCTACCTCAACCAATTCGTTCCCTGTAGATACGATGGCCAATTTGGGTAATGCGCGTACTTTGACGGATGCTTTGCCCACAGCTGACAAGACCCCTATTTCCGAAGCGGTTATAATGCTGTGTTTTTTCAAAATCAGATCCCCTTTTCTTTGGTCGCTTCCGTCCAAATGAATGTCCTGTCCCTTATTTGGATTTTTGGTAAGTGTGGCCCATCCGTTTTCTATAAGCAGATGTTCGTACATCACCACCGTATCGGCATTGTCCGGAACAACGGCACCGGTCATTATTTCAAGGCAGTTGGAAGTATCCAATAAAGGCTGGGAAGGCATGCCTGCCGCCAGTACCCCTTCTATCTTAAAAGTGGTCCGGCCCTTTTCAAAGGCGTTGAAATTTATGGCAATACCATCCTTGGTGGCCCTATTGAAAGGAGGAAAATTTCTATCGGCTACGACATCTTCGGCCAGTATTCTGCCTAAAGCTACTTCCAGGGAAATCTGTTCATGGCCAAAGTCCTGATAAAGGACCAAAACTTTTTGATAAGCGTCTTTAAAGGAAATCATGGATACAAGTTACAATTAATAACAGATTTGTTAAAGGCTTATCTTTTGTATTTCCCTCCAAGTAATGGGTTTAATGTTCATTTCCCTCAGTAAGCTTGCCGTATTGGGATCTGTGAAAAAATCAAAATCCATTTGCCTCCATAGGGAACCAAAATTGGGATGGTCTACACATACCTGTTTCATTTCCATATTGTCAAAGGCTGGATGGATCAAAACCATATTGAATCCCGCTTTTAAATTTTTTAATATTTGGGTATACCATTCATAAAGACCAATACTTTCCATGGCTCCCCAATTGCCTATATGTAAGGCATTTACTATGCTATCCCCTTCTTGTAGCGAATCAGGGTTACCTACATCCCTTAGGAGCTGATCGCTTAAAAAAATAGGTAGCCCATATTCCCTGCCCAATTCCCTGTAAACGGCCATGAGCTCCTTGGTCAGGCCCAGGGTGTACATATGGGAGTCCAAGTGGGTGGGCTTAATACCTGATGCCAATGCCCTTTCAATTTGTGCCTTAAGTTCCCTTTTTACCTCATAGGGATCGGCGAAATTTTTTACCATCTCCCTTTTGGCATGGAAAAACCCTGTTTGTCCACCAGGCTCGGTACTTCGGAATAGGGCAGCACAGGACCAAATTTATAATGTTTCCATTCGCTGGTCAACGTTAAATGAATTCCACAGTCATATTGGGGATGGTGTTTGGCGAAATTGGCCATATCCAGGAACCAAGGACAGGGTACCATAATACTATAGGAATTTACAATACCTGTTTCCAAAGCTTCAATGGTAGCCGCATTTTCGGAACATGATAGTCCGGAATCATCCGCGTGTACCATTAAAAGTATATCTTCCTTCCGGTATCCCAATTGCTCTAAATCGTAAAACTTGGCCATATTGTTCGGTATTGTTAATACTCCAAAAAGCTAAAAAATAGTTTACTTATAAAGGGAAAGGAACCGGTCCAATCCCCCTTTTATATTATAAAGCTCAAGCTTAGGGTTTGCTTTTTCCAATATCCTCAGTGCCATGTCACTTCTTTTTCCAGATTGACAGAGCAAAAATACGGGGCTTTGGAAGTCCAGTTCATTGCTCCGGTCCTCCAATTCGTTCAAAGGAATATTGACCGCTTTCATTTGCGGCAAGGAAAAATGTTTAAACTCCTCTTCGGACCTTACGTCGATTATCTGAACATTATCTTGACCATTCAATGTCTTTTCCAGTTCCTCTACACTAATGCTACGGCCAGTTGTACAAACTTTTTCCCCTTCCCCATAAGATTCCATGAGTTTTTTTATGGCCGCATTTTTTGGGTCCCTATTGAAATTGATAGTTGTATAATACTGATTTAATCCATTAAAAATCAATAACTTACCACTTAACACCTCGCCTAACCCCGTAATGGCCTTTACCGCTTCCAATACCTGAAGATTTCCAATGACACCTGGAAGTACCCCCAATACCCCGTTCTCGTTGCAATTCAGAATTTCTTCCAGACCTGGCATATTCGGAAACAAACACCTATAAGTAGGGCCTCCCTCATAATTAAAGACACTAAGTTGCCCTTCAAAGCCTTGAATGGCTCCTGAAACAAATGGTTTCTTTAAAATTACACAGGCATCGTTGATCAAATATCGTGTAGGGAAATTATCCGAACCATCGATTACGATATCAAATTGGGCAATGATTTCAAGGCGTTGTGCCGGGTAAGAAAGGTATCAAAGATGTTGAGACGGGTACTAGAGTTTTGTGCTTTCAATCGTTCCGCTACCACCTCAATTTTCGACCTTCCAAGATCTTTCTCGCTATACAGCACCTGACGTTGAAGGTTGGTGATTTCAACCATATCCTGCTCTACAATGCCTATTTTGCCTACTCCCATGGCATTGAGATATAAAAGCGCGGGAATTCCCAGGCCACCCGCACCAACGACCAAAACACTGGCGTCTTTGAGCTTTTGTTGGGCTTCCGCACCAAAATCCTTCAAAATGGTCTGTCGTTGATATCTATTAAAGTCCATCTGTAAATAACAATTCTTTTTTATACCGCCATTAACCGTTCAATTATTATGGATTGGTCGATAACTTTAACATTACTTTTTCGTAATCCTCCTTAAAGTTGGCGTTCCACAGTACTTCTTCGTTCTCGGGAAACACCAATTTAACATCCTCATTGATCAAAAATTTCCGTGGACAGGTACCCGGCCCGTTTTCCAGATAATCCTGCGATTTTTTTAAGCCCAAAGGTTCCCATATGGCACAAAGGGGTTCTGGTAAACCGCTTTCCCTAGTGGCAAAGGCAGTGGCCATTTTGTCCGGATCTCTCATATCTATCAACTGCTCCAGCGCTTTCCCGTCTATCAGGGGCAAATCACAGGCCAATACCAACCAAGCCACCTCGGGCTTAAAATTGTGGGCGCTTAAAAGTCCGTTATAAGGACCTTTATATTGGTTTTCATCAATTATTAGTTGGTGATCGGGTGTAAATTCCTGGGCCTGTTCCCCTCGTATGCTTATATAAGTGTTGTCGCAAACCGTTTGTAGGAGTTGGTAGAGATACTCGCGTTGTGCCATGCCATGGTATGTAATTAATCCCTTGTCCGTTCCCATTCTGGTACTTTTTCCACCGCCAAGTACCAGACCATATATTTTAGTGGAGCTCATTATTGTAGTTGTTTTTATATTTCAGCATCTGGAACACCTTTGTTCCGGGCAGTGGGCAGTTGGAATTATCCCCCTATGGAGGTCATTGAATTTTCGAATATGCCATCATATTTTTCCTGTTCCTCAAAACCCGTTTTAGATCTGCTGCCAATAGCCTTAAGAATATGCCCTTTAATTTCGGATTCTGCATGGTTCCCTCTCATCACTTCCCTCAAATTCATTCTGGGCTTGCCGTACAGGCAGGTTATTACATCGCCCGTGGCCGATATCCTAAGTCTGTTGCAACTACCGCAAAAAGTTCTGGAAAAAGAAGGGATAAGTCCGAAGGTGCCCTTGTGCCCCTGGATCTTATAATTTATAGAGGTAGAGGTCTTGGGCGATTCCAGCTTTGTAATTTCTGGATATTCCGATTGAATGTGGCCCAATATTTTTTTATAGTCCCAGTTTATAGTATTGAATGACTTGGAACCACCATTGAATGGCATTTCTTCCAAAAACCGCACCGAAACCGGGTAATGTTTCATAACTTCGAGAATGGGTATTATATCCTGGGTATTCTGATTTTCAAGAGCTATAAAATTGATACGGACGTTGAATCCTTCCGCTATCAATCGGATTAGATTGTTGTATACGGTATCATATTGATTGCGTCTCGTAATTTTTTCAAAAGTATTCCTATCAATGGCATCCAAACTAACATTGATGTTTTTGATCCCCAAGGTTTTTAATTCTTGAATATAGGGTCCTATCAAAGTGGCATTGGTGGTAATGGAAATATCGTTCAAACCTTCTAAAGACGACAGTTTGCGCAATAATACCATTAGGTCTTTTCTAACAAATGGTTCTCCACCTGTAATCCTTATTTTGTCTATGCCCTGCCCTACCATGATTTCACTCAGTTTACAGAGCTCCCCAATGGTAAAAAGGGAGTCTTTTTCAGCAAAATTTATCCCTTCCGAAGGCATGCAATAGTTGCAGCGCAGGTTACAGCGATCGGTAACCGCCAAGCGTAGGTAATTTATTCTCCTATTGTGATTGTCTATCAGCATTTTCCTCTTTTTACCCATTTAGTGAGCTTTTGACCTGTATGCCATAAGCAGGTACTCCGACACCTGCCCGACCGTTCGGGCGGATGTTGAAAAGTTATCAGTAATTTTATTTGTTACCCCCTGTCCCGATAACTATCGGGATTGCCACTGAGATAATACACTTACCCCCCGCTTACCGGTGGAATGAGTGCAATTTCATCAAAATTATCGATTATGGTATCATCATTGGCATAAGAATTGTTTACGGCGACAGCCAAAGAAGATAATTTTTTGAGTTCCGGGTATATTTTGCCCAAGTATTCCTTAAGCTCTTTAACGGTCTTGGATTTTTTTGATCCAAATTCGCTGGAACTGGGCATGGACAGTGTTGCACTGCCAATGATATCTTTTGTTACGCCAAAAAGTAGTATGGTCATATTATCCTATAATTGCTTTTGTTGGGACCTGCATCAGTTCCGGAAATTTGGAAAATGGTTGTTGGGTAAACCTATTTCCTGTAGCGGCTTTAAGGGCATTGGCCACGGCTGCACCGGCAGGAGGCAAAGTTGGTTCCCCCAATCCGGTCGGTGCAAGGTTATTTTGTATCAAATGGGATTCCACCACAGGGATTTCCCTCATTCGGATCAATCGGTATTTATCATAGTTCTGGGATTGGGGCCTTCCATCGGCAAAGCTAAAGTCCCCGTACATGGCATGGCCTACTCCATCCAATACACCACCCTCTATTTGGTTTTTGGCGCCCAAAGGATTTACTACAATACCACAATCTACTACGCAGGTAACCTTTTTTACAACGGGAATTCCGTTTTCTACTTCAACATCGGCCACTTCCGCAACGTGGGAATTGTGGCAATAATAGGCAGCAAAGCCTTGGAATACCCCTTCCCCTTTTTTGCCCCATCCGGATTTGTCCACGGCCACTTTAATTACCTGCTGCATACGCTCCGGAGAATATTCGATGCGTTCATCCGTACTGCCCTTAACTTTTTCCAACAGATCCAGACGCAATTGGATGCGATCCACTTCCATGGTCTCCGCCAGTTCATCAAAGAAACTTTGTTCGGCAAAGGCCAGGAAATTGGTATAGGGAGCCCTCCACGCCCCTGTGGTAATATTACTTTGATAGTTGGCCACATCCACTTGATAGTTTTCTATGGCCCCGGCAGGGAAGAAATTGGGTATCAATCCATACATATTCCCTCCAATGGCAGCTTCCCTTAAATAATAAGCGGTTACCTGACCGTTCTTTATTGCCGCTTTGATCCTATACTTTATAGCTGGGCGGTAAGTTCCGGCAGTCATATCGTCTTCCCTGGAAAACACTAACTTGACCGGTTTTTTTATCGCATTGGCAATTTCTGCCACCTCATAAACAAAATCCCCGTACAATCGCCTTCCAAAACCTCCTCCCATACGGGTCATCTCCAAATGAACCTCCTTTACGTCCCTGCCCAACATACCCGCTACTGCAGTGGCTGCAAATTCAGGGGTCTGTACAGGACCTACCAAATGGATTTTTTCATCGGTTATATGGGCAAAAAAATTCATGGGTTCCATACAATTGTGTGGCAGGAAGGGCGATTCATAAGTACGCTCCAAGATTTTATCGGCCTGGGAGAAGGCTTTGTCGATATCCCCATCCTTTCTCAGGGTCTTGAACTCTTTCCCATTCAATAGCCCTAACAATTGTTGATCCTGAAATTCGGTACTTTCCAATGTACTGTCATCCACCCAGATAGCGGATAGGGCCTCTTTTGCCTTTAGGGCCTCCCAGGTTGTTTGGGCAATGACCACCACCTTATCGCTTTTGCCCATAGCTACGGTCCAATTGCCTATCCCTTCTTTTGTAAGTTCCTTGGCCTTCTCCCCTATTCTTATTACATCCAACACCCCCGGCATAGACCTGGCCTTGGTATCGTCATAGGACTCCAATACTTTACCGAAGGCAGGAGGGCGCAAAACACAGGCATACACCATACCTTCCACCTTATAGTCCAACCCAAAAAGTGGTTTTCCGGTAATTATTTTATCCATATCCACATTTGGGGCATCGGTCCCGATAACCTTAAAATTTTGGGGATCCTTGAGAGTTACATTTTCCGGAACTTCCAAAGCTGCGGCTTCCTTGACCACATCCCCATAACCCAAAGTTTCCCCTTTGGCATTGGTGATCACCCCTTCCGAAGTGGTGCATTCCGATGGGTCCACGCCCCATTTGGCTGCAGCGGCATTGACCAACATTTGACGGGCCGTAGCTCCGGTTTGGCGCAAGGGCTCCCATCCCAATCGGATGGACTGACTTCCTCCTGCGAGCTGTCTGGTATAATTCTCGGTATCCAAAATTCCCTGCTGTACATAGACATTCTTCCAAGCTACATCCAACTCTTCGGCGATCAGCATGGGCATTGCCGTTTTAACGCCCTGACCTATTTCGGGATTGGGTGAGAAAATGGTTACCGCACCGTTATCGGCAATTTTTATAAAGGCATTGAAATCATTAAAATTTAATTGGGAAATATCTACAGGGGGCTGCACCCTAGGTTTACAGGCCGTAAAAAGATTAAAACCTATTAAAAGCCCCCCACTGGCCAGGGACGATGTCCTAATGAATGCCCGTCTGTTGAATGTTATTGGTGATGTTGACATATTTTTAGTTTTTTATTCCCCAATGTTCCGAGGGTTTATTTTTTTTATGGCAAACGAATATAGTGGCCTAAATTTTTCCAAAGAAAACGGCCTACCTTATTTTTGTAGCAGCAATTTCCACAGCCCTATGAATTCTGGTATAGGAAGCACATCTGCAGATATTGCCGTGCATGGCCGTTTTTATTTCATCCGAGGTTGGATTCGGATTTTTGCCAAAGAAAGCAGAGGCCGTCATTATTTGTCCGGCCTGACAATAACCGCATTGGGGGACATCCACTTCTTTCCAGGCCAGCTGTACAGGGTGATCACCATTTTCGGAAAGACCTTCTATCGTAGTAATTTGCTGCCCGGCTACCGAAGCAATGGGCAAAGAACAACTTCTTACCGCATTCCCGTCCAAATGAACCGTACAGGCACCACACTGGGCGATACCACAACCATACTTAGTCCCTACCAGATCCAAATGATCTCGCAACACCCACAATAATGGGGTATCCTCGGCAACTTCCACACTTTTGGAAACTCCGTTTATATTGATATTGTATTTTGGCATAGTCGATAATTTATAGGTAGAAAAAATATAATACCCAACAAGTTACCAAATTTAGGAAAAGTATGTATTACTTTAACAGTTTGTTAAGGGAGGAATTCCTCTATTATGAACCCCTGTATTGTAGAGCTCAAAATAGAGTTGAACAAAAATGGGATAAAAAATATCCATTAAAATCTATAGGGAACTTTTATCCAAAAAACATTCCACATTGGGATGCAGCCATAAAAAAGAGGCCGGTAAAAAAGTGGTTATTTCCCTGCCCAACAACTTTTTTATAGCTTTTTTCTTGTTCGATCCTGTTACCAAAAGAATTATTTTCTTCGATTTTAGGATGTTCGCCATCCCCAGGGTTAGGCCATATGCAGGTTTGGTCCTCATTTTATTGGCCATGGGATGCTTCAGGGAGGACTCGCTTAAATCGGCAATATGGCAATCCGGCAATAAGGTTTTGGAAGGTTCGTTAAAACCCAAATGCCCATTTTTCCCTAATCCGAGGATACAGATATCTATCGGGCCTTGTTCCTGGATTTCGTTCTCCATACGATCGCATTCCTTTTTTGCGTCTGTTGGGCTACTATCAAAGGAAATATAATTATTTTTCGAAACCCTTAAAGGTTCCAAAAGTTTCTTTTGAAGGTAATGCTCACATGTATTGGGATAATCTCCATGGGTTCCGCCCCATTCATCCAGTTTTATAATTCTTATTTCTTTAAAAATATTCGGATCGCTTTTATAGAAGTCCGCCAATTTTTCATAAAGCTTGGTGGGCGAATAACCCGAAGCGGCACAGATCAACGACTGTGGGTTTGTTTTTAAATGGGTCAAAAAGGCATCTAAAGCCATTTGGCTCATGTCTTCATAATCTGCACAGTAACGTATATCCATAACTTACCTTCGCATTATCTACCGAAGCGTAATGTAAAATACAAAAAAATGGTATTGGTCGTACAGGGGTCCAAAGAATTCATCTAGCAGCCATATTTTGATGGGACATCCGCAATAGGTAGGAGCAGCTTGCACGTTCAAAGTTTAAGGTTTAGGGTTTCACTAGTTATCTTTCAACTTTGAACATCACTCTTATTATGGCCCACGAATTTAGAAACATCTCCCAACGGCCAGTTAAAAAATGTGAATAAAGTCTTTAACAAATATTAACAGCAATTTTAAATTAAATTATAATTTTAAATAGTTTTGAGCGTTCTGCTAGGTGAACGTTAAAAATTATGAAAATGAAATTTTATATTAAATTAGTGGCTATCTGCTTCAGTTTGGCCTTTTTTGTATCATGTGGAAATGCAGATGACGATGTGCAATTTGGTGTAAATGGCGATGGCGATCTGGGTCTAGGAAAACCTGTGGACGACTGCTTGAATTTGGGCGATGGCGAACTGGTATTGTCCATTCAGGATCAATATACCACCCTGCCGGGAAAGGTGTCCATATTTTTTAAGGTGTCCGATACCGATGGGGATCCGGTCCCTGGGCTAAATGCAAGTCAGTTCACCATTTATGAGCAAGGTAGAAACGATGCCTGTTTCAGTACCATATCCACTACGGAGTCTTTTGCTAGGATCTCGCCCAATTCGCAAATTTTCAACAACAATACTATTTTGGTACTGGATTTGAGCAACAGTGTCCTGAGCAGTAGCATGGAAGAATTAAAAACAGCTTCCGCAAGTTTTGTAAACAATGTTATGCCGGAATCGGATACGGAATCCTTCAAGATGGCCATTTATTGGTTTGATGGGGAGGATAAGTTACATGTGCTTAACGAGTTGACCCACGTAAAACAGGAGCTTTTAACTTCCATTGATGGGATAAACGCCAATATTAGCAAAGATCCTTCTACCGATCTTTACGGTGCGGTGATCAAAGCTACGGACAAGGCAGAACAGTTATTGGCGGCAAGTACTACCAATGACCGTATTGGTGCCGCTTCAGTGGTCGTCTTTACCGATGGTACCGATCAAGCTTCCCGTTATACCCAAGAAGCCGCCTTAAAAAAAGTGGATAATGCCAATAGGAACATTGCCTTTTTTAGTATTGGATTGGGAGCGGAAATTGACGCCGATGTCTTAGGTAAGATCGGTAAGACTTTTAGTGTGTTCGCCGGGAACAAGGAGGAATTGGAAAACACATTCAATGATATTTCCTTTAGGGTTTCCGAACAGGCCAATAGTTTTTACCTGTTTGAATACTGTAGTCCCAAACGTGACGGCAGTGGTGAAAACAACCTCGCCATTCAAGTAAAGACAGGGAACAGACAGGGAGCCGTGCAAACAAAGTTTAACGCAAAAGGGTTTACCGGAGGATGTGAATAACTTAGGTTAATATTCTTTATATCACACAATTAGGACATCAATTTATATTGATGTCCTTTTTTTTACCAAAGTTTATCCAGCTTCCAACGTCTTTTTCCCTATTACGACCGTATAACCTTACAGAAAACTATTTGTAAATTTTTAACAATTAAGAAGATGAAAAAAGTAACTTTAGTTAGTTTGTTGGGAATGGCGTTTTTGGCTTCCTGTGTATCTAAGAAAAAATATGTAGTTCTTGAAGGGGATTTGTCCAATACCAAAAGTATGTTGACAAAAACCCAGGTAGAAAAAGAGGAATTGGAATCCAAAGTATCCAAAATAGAGGCCAGGGTTGCCGAATACAACAAAAAAATAAATTCCTTACAGGAAATTAATGATGCCCAATATACTTCTATTGATGACGTTGCCGTAATGAGCAACAACACCAAGGAAAAAATGCGGGCCACTTTGGCCAAAATAGATCCCAGTGAATTGGCCAAGGCACAAACCTTGGAAGATTCCATGAACTTGGCCATTTCTTACAATTTGAAGAAATCCATTTCCGATGAAGACGATGATGTAATTGTAGATATCGACAAAACAGTGGTGATGATCAATATTTCCGATAAATTATTGTTTAATTCCGGAAGCTATAGGGTGAGCAATAAAGCGAACACCATATTATCCAAATTGGCCGAAGTGATCAACTCCGAACCCAGTATGGAAGTAATGGTGGAAGGACATACCGATTCCAGGACCATCAATACCGAAATGTTCCAGGATAACTGGGACCTAAGTGTTAAAAGAGCCACGTCCATCGTTAGGCTTTTGCAAAACAAGTACAATGTGGACCCCACCAATTTGATCGCTGCGGGAAGAAGCAGCTATTTGCCCTTGGTAGATAACAACAGTAAGGAAAATATGGCCAAAAACAGACGTACCAAAATCGTAATTATTCCTAATCTGGATAAGTTTTTTGCCCTTCTGGATGCCGAAACATTATAGAAACACTACCATTACCTATAATTATTGTTTTAGCTTAAAAACCCGATGCGAGCATCGGGTTTTTTATATCGTTAAGTTAAGGCAATTAGAATCCCAATAATCAATTCCCACTACTTTTTACTTACTATATCCAACACCTTTAGAATCTTATGGAAAACCTCATCGTTCCCGTAAACACCTTGGAACTCCTGTGAACGGGGCCCGTAAGCAAAAATAGGAACCATGGCCGCCGTATGGTCATCGGTAGTAAAGTCGCCCTCTATCATGCCCATTTCCATATTGCCCTGTGGCATGGTAAATCCGGAGGTCTCATGATCTGCGGTGATGATTACCAAAGTGTTTCCGGTTTTGTCGGCAAATTTTATGGCCTCCGTTATGGCTACGTCAAAATCGATCCCCTCGGTAACTATGCCCGCCACTTCATTCCTATGCGCGTAAGAATCTATTTGTGCCGCTTCCACCATTAAAAAGAAAGGTTTTTTCTTGGAATCCATGAATTGAAGTCCATTTTTAGTGGCTTCGGCCAGTATATTTCCCCTGCCTTCCAAAAAGCTGGGAACCTCGTTTTCCGCAATGAACAATCCTATTTTATCCTTTTTGCTGGTTCCCAATTCCTTTACATCCGTCAACATGGCAAAACCATTCCCCTGTAATTCCGCCTTGCCAAAATTAGATTCCCCTCCTCCAACGAAGAGAGAGAGTCTGCTCTTTAATAGGTCCTGGGCTATACCATCGGTGTCATCCCTGTCCTTTTGGTGGGCGTAGAATGAACTAGGGGTGGCCCCTACAATCTTATCCGTGGTGATACAGCCGGTTACATACTGGTGTTGGTCCAATAACTCTGTGATATTTACAAGGGGTTGTCCGTTGGCGGACATTCCTATAGACCTGTTATACGTTTTTGTCCCGGTGGCCAGTGCAGTACCTGCTGCTGCTGAATCTGTTGTGAAATCGTCCGAAGATTGGGTCTTAATAAATCCTATGCTTTTTAACTGTGTCAGGGTAAGGTTGCCACCATTGGCCAGCACCGATGAAGAAATTTGGGTGAGCCCATTGCCATCCCCTATGAGCAAAATAACATTTTTGACCGACTTTTTAGTCTGGTCGGATTTGTAGGTAGGGGTGTATACAGGGGAGATAGCCTTGTTGTAAAACACCCTATCCCCCAAGGTTTGCATATATACCGATGCCTTGTCCGTCATATCGGTATTTATAAAGTCCACCCCCAGATCGTGCATGGCTTTCCATGCCGTCTTGGAGTCAGGAGTGGCCCAAAAACGGAAAGGCTTATTGTAGGAGTGGGCCTTATCTATGGTCGACTTAACCTTTTGTAAATCTTCTGCCGTTAATCTTCCTTTTCCGTTCCATTGGGAAAACTTATGAAATGGCAGGCTTATCAAGGCCACCTTGTCCCAGGCCTCTTTGTGGGGAATATCTTCCAGCGTCTGATAATCGAACTTAATAAAAGACGGATAATTTTTGTACTCTTCCGGCTTAGGCCTATTTCCAGATATGACCATGGAAATATTGGGGTTGCTAATAATACTGGGATACTTTTCCAACACGGACACTATTTTCGCCAAGGTGGTGTAGGTTTCCGATTTTATATCAATCAGCAGCTGTAACTCCTGAAGCTCCTGGTGCTTGCCCAGTTGAAGATCCATTGCCGTTTTTATAGCCTCCAAATACAAACTTTCCATGGTGTGGCCTTCTTTAATATCTTCCTCATCATGGGTAACATATAAGGTATCATTCTTAAGGAATACATCTACTTCGATAGAGCTGGCCCCATGCGCATAGGCATCCCAAAACGGGGCAATTTGCATATAATCATTATGGGAATGTATTTTAAAGGAATTTGTTTTCTGCCCCAATACGATTTGAAGGGAAAGCAAAAAGAGCAATACATAAAAGCGATTAGATCTAAGCATGGAAATTGATTTATGTGACTAGCAATATTAAAATTTGAGATGTTCTATATCCCATTAATAAAAAAATTAAATGAACCGGACCAAATTAAACAAAACTAAATAAATTCTTCCGCAATAATGGTTAGATGGGTTTAAGTTAACAAAGAAATAATCTATACCCAATTTACCCCTAATTAAAAGATCACAACCCATATCCTTAAAGAAACGGGACAGAAAAATAATATACAGGGAAGGGTTTTTGGCCAGATAATTGTTCCAATAACAACAACCCTTATCAACCTAAATTCGCTATGTTGCCAAAGTTAAATTTTGTATCGTATAAAAAAGAATACTATGGTTGTAATCAAGGACATTTTAAAGTACAGTGCTATCAGTAGCCTGCCTAACGGGTTTAAAGGCCTGGCCATAGCTGTTTTTGCCTGTATCGCAAGCCTTCTTTTTGTAATGCTTTACTGGATATTTGCCTATGGGGACAATATCCGGGTTTCTTTTGGCTAGTAGACCT
This sequence comes from Flavobacteriaceae bacterium, assembly GCA_041392165.1. Classification (GTDB taxonomy): domain Bacteria; phylum Bacteroidota; class Bacteroidia; order Flavobacteriales; family Flavobacteriaceae; genus Arenibacter. Next base: position 24,892 of record JAWKMN010000001.1, on the reverse strand, counting down.
AGTGTCCTAACCCTATTTTAGTCACCCCAAGTCTAGTTCCTTTTCACCCGACCATCGTTAAAAAAGGGTTCCGTAGCTATGGCTATGCAACTATTTTTTGCCTCGTCCAGGTAAAAAATAACGGCGACTTAACCAACACATTAGCATTAACATAACACTAGCGCAAGATCAAGGCATTCTTAAAATTTCCTTCCCCCGACTTTAAGTCTACGAGGAATCCGTTGATGACGGCATAACGTGGCCGGCCCTGTTGTTCCAATATAAAGTTTGGAACAACACCTACCTTCATTTTAAATTCCGGAACTTTATAGTCCTTGCCAATAATGTTCATGGGGAAGGATACATAGTTGGTACCCTTGGAAATATTTTCTACCCGCACATAGGTAAAGCCCGATCGCAGGAGATCCAAGACCTTCAATTGGGACACTTCCTTTTTGGAAGGCAGTATCTTTGGGTATACCTTGCCCCCCGTTATTGAGTAGCCTTTCCCTTCCAAAGTTTCATATCCATAATAGGTGGATAGATCCCCCTGGTCTACGACCCTACTGCTATTGTAATAGGTTTTATGTGATGCGTCATCAATTTCCAACCGGTGTATGCCCACATCCAAGGTATAATTTTTGCCCAATAAATTATAAGTAAGATTATTGAGTTTTAGATCGAATAATTTTCTATCGTTTTCGGGTATTTTATCGTATTCCGAAATGGAAATGGTTTTATAATTGCCATTGGCGATACTATAAATGGCCGATAGAATGGAGACATAATTTAATTTTCTGATTTCCTGTTTTTCCGGATCGTTTTTATAACCGCCGGATTCTATTAAAATGGCACTTGTACCCCATTTTTGAATATTGTCCCCAAAGGCCCTGGGCTCAAAATCATCATTATAGCGCCCTACCTGTCCCGGGGCATATTTCTGAATTATTTGATTCATATAGACAATAACCTTCATGGCATTGGCGCGTACTTCATTGATATCCTTTTCATAATTAAAGGCCGGTGCCAGATAGGAGATGGTAGCGGGCTTATCCGTTCTTTCCGCATTGTAATAGGTGCTCTGGTCGTGAAGGTTAAAACCGAAATCGGCACCCAAACTATCCCTCACTCTTTTCAAGGTCCTTCCCTCGGGCGATTGTAGGGATAGTGCATCCCTATTGATATCTATTCCCAAAGTATTTCGCCTTTGATATACCTCCGCTCCATCAGGATTGAGCATGGGCAAAAAGTGCAACTTTAAATTCTTTAAAATGTTTTCTTTTTCACTTTTAAAATCGTCACTGGTCAAAAAATTAAAAATATCGAATATGGCCTGGGTGGCAGTAGGTTCGTCCCCGTGCATTTGCGACCAAAGAAAAACATCGGTAGCCCCTGTTCCAATACTTATTAGGGAAAGGTTACGCCCTTCTATGGACTTACCAACTACTCGTACCTCAAATTGGGTGTGTGCTGATAATCTGTGGATCAGTGATTGTATGTCATTATGCTTTATCCTTCTTTGTCCAAAGACGGTTCCCTGTATTTTTCGTATGTGGAGTACAGGTCGGAAGTAAAATCCCTTTCCTGTCCAATACCGGAAAAAGCTATTAGCAAACAAAGGACAAGGGCTAATTTATATGGTCCCATAATATTATTTTACAATTGGTGTAGGCTTAAAATTAAGTTTTTTGGTAGCTCTTTTTACTCTTTTTAAAAATTTTTGGCCGGGGTCTGTCTTTACGGTCCTATAGGCCGAATCCTTCTCCAACCAAAGTTCGTGATCTTCAAAAAGGGTGTATTCATAGTGGCCTATTACATAGTCTATATCATATTTGGACTTTAAATACTTTACCAGCCATTTGTTGGATCTTAATTGCGCCCTGGTAAGTTTGGTATTCCCTGTTCCTCCCACGTTTTCAATCCCTATGGCACAATGATTTAGACCTATTACATGTCTGGCCATGGTGGTTTCGGGCATTAACCTGTAAATGGTACCGTCCTGATCTACAAGAAACTGGGAAGACACATTTAAACCACTGGCCGAACTTATCTCGGGCCTCCAATCGGGCAGGGTGGGCAGCTCAAAGGCTTGGTACGATTTTTCCAAGGTAGGGATTACCGTCCAGTGCAAAACTATCATTTTGGGCACTATATTGGGTTCATCTTGATAAAGGCCGTAGCGGTCCATCATATATTCCAAAGTGAGTTCTTTTCGCTCTTCGTTAAAAATAATGGGTTTGTCCATTATCTCACGGTTTACGGAACACGAAATCGTGATAATGGATATGGAACATAAAAGAACTATCTTTTTCATGGTATTTTCAGCTTGTAACTCAAGTGAATAAAGGTACAATATCATTTAGTCCATGACAAAAAATAGTTTTTCCCCATCCTGAGGTTCGAAGCGATCTGTCGCCCATTGTGCAGATTGCTTCACTTTGTTCGCAATGACGCATTTTTATGCTCTAATGGGTTTTTGCCATGTACTGTTACAATATCAATGTATTTCTATGGAATCCCTTCTTACCCTGTAATGAATGGTTATTTTTTTTCGTCCCCACTGCAAAGCCTTTTCCTTGTCCTCCCCCATATAAATGTCTATTCTATTTTTCCATTTGGAATGCATCTTGTCCTTCACCAGATATATACTGGTATCCCCTTTTATTTTTACCTGGGTATTGTAATCCAGTCCCAAGGGAATCAAGTATTTGGAAACGGCAATTATTTTCATACCCGGATATAGCGAATCGCCCCAGGCCGTTATTCCAAGGTGGGTTTTAGAAGTTTGTAAAGGAAACGAATTATAGGCCGTGGCCGTTACCTTGAGTTTTTTCCACACATAACCATCATCCACTACTTTTTCCTTACAGGTGGCCAGGAAAAAAAGGATGACTGGAAAAACGAACCATAATGTAGGTTGCCTACCCTTATCACCCATAATACCCATAAAATTATTCATACAATTTGTTTAATAAGGCTAAATAAAATAGTACGTCTTCATATCATCCTAATTAAAAACAACAAAGTTACACTGCTTGTTCACAGGGATTCCATTGGTAGTGATTCCTTCTACCTTAATGGTATATTTCCCCGGCATATCACCCGTAAAAAAATTCAAACGGGCAGAGCTGTTTTCATTGATCACAATTTCCGGATTCCAATATAAGGTGGTACGATAATCCGATATTGTATGGTCCATATCATTAACTCCTTCATAAATGGGGCTATAAAACTTCTTCGCCCTATAGAATCCCTCAATTGTAATAGTAGCCACATTAGTGTTCTCTTTTTGTCCAGAATCAAAACTTTGACCGCGATCGGTGTATATGGCAACAACTCCGTTAGTACCACGGGACCCAAAAAAGGAAGCTTCTCCCCCCTTTAGGACATCAACGAACAATATGTCATTGATAGTTAAGCTCTGAATGAAATCCACAGTAACAGGAACTCCATCTAAGGTATACAGCGGATCTCCGGAGTTGCCCAAACTGCTTATACCTCTAATCCGAACACTCTGGTTGGGGAAAGTACCAATAACTTGAATCCCCGCTATTCCTGTTAAAAGGTCGAAAACCGTGCGTGACTTCATACCGGGTATCGAATCTGGGAAAAGTCTATTTTGGGCCGTGCCATATACGGTCATCTTGCTCAATTCTTCATCAATGCGTTGCTTTCTCGTTTTTTTCTTGGCCTTTACAATAACTTCGGATAATGCCGTAACCCTTGAGGAATACTCAATATCACTCATTTTATTCCTATATTCTTCTAAAATCTCCTTTTGAATTGGAATGGTCTTTGGGGCTATTGGACCATCATCAATATTGACCTGTACTTTTGACGTATCCATATAAATAGCGATTTTTTCATTTCTATCCGGGATAATAGATGATGCATTAATTATAGCCTTAACACTATCAAAAAAAAACAAAGGTCCAAAGCTAAACTTCCCTTGCGCATCCGTCAGCGCTTTTTCTTGATATACTTCCTGCCCCATGACGCTCAATGTAGTAAGGGCTTTTCTTGGCTGATAATGATTATCGTATGCTCTTGTTACTCCATTGACCATTATCCCTTTCTCTGGTAGGAACTTTATTTCCTTTCCCGATTTATCCGGCAGGAAGTAACTCCAATCAAACCTATGCCACCTGGGTGAAAGCATTAACATATCAAGTATGTTTTTACGAACATTTGAATCTTGATTAAAAAGGTAAGGCGCATTCTCTACCGAGTTGCCCATATCAGAATCCAATAGTAACCAACTTTTAATATTGGCAGAACGTTCTTTATAACTGTTATTTAGTGCAACACTGATAGAAAAATCTCCCTGTAGAGGTTTTCCTTGGCTGTCGGTAATGGACATATCCAAGTTGACCTTTTCACGAAACTTGTAACCCGTTTTATCTGTTTTTAGGGTAAGGTTTATCTTGTTTCTTGGATTATCTACAAATGTTATACGCTCACAAATAGGATCTCCTTCCCAATTGAACAAGGTGAAATGGGCCATTCCATCTGACAATTTAGAAGTAGGAAACTTAATAAGATATGATGTTTCACCTCTATTTTCCTTTGAATATTTAAGGAATATCTTACCTCGAAGATGCCCCACTAATTCCATCCCCGCTAATCCTTGATCAATATTGGTAGAAATCTTGATAATTATTTGGGAACCCAGATTCTTAAGCTGCATTATGTAACCCTTATTCAAGGCTGCGGGTATTGAATATCTGTGAAGATTTCCGTCAACATTGATTTCAGCATAATAATTGATGTCCGCTCCAGGAGTAATAGATACAATACCTAAACCCAAATTATCGGTTTGGAAGGAATTGACCTCATTCCCTACTTGATCAATAATCCTACCTTTTAAAGCTAGTCCATTCCCATATGCGTTGGTTGCTTTGAGGCCCATCTCACTATACATACCGGTTACCAAATTACCTCCTTCCGGAAAGAATTGAACAATAGGCTTTGACATCTGAGGGTTCAGAGCTTCTTTTCCTTGTCCATTTTCCTCTTTTCCATTTACCAAGGCCCCTAAACTCAATGTATCATTGGAGGCCTCTGAACGGGCCATAATTGAAATTTCTTTAAAAAAAAGAAATTTATTATCCCCGTTTAGCATATATCTGGTATAAGCTCGGATACGATAGTTCCCCTCTAGGATAGAATCATCAATTTCAATGTCGCCGTAAACACTTCCTTTATCGGTATACAACTTTCGTTTTTTTACCACACTGCCATTTGTGTCCAATAGTTCAACATGAACCACATTGCTTATATCACTTGCAAAGTGATCCACCCCATTAACCAAATATGACTTAAACCAGATCGTATCTCCAATGGTATATAAATCCTTATCTGTTTGAATATATATTTTTTCGGGCGCTAAATTATTCACATAAGCTTCCAGCTTATCTGCTATAGTATGAGGTGAAGTACTTTTTTGAGCTAGTATATGGGACGTAAAAAAGATTAATAACAATGCCCTACTCCAACATTCTCTCCTTCTTTTATACATACAGCATCTAAATTAATGTGAAAAACAACCTTAGTTTTGTATCTAAAATAACAAAGATTCTTTCCATTATTGTGGATTTCCTATAAATTACCTCCCCTTTTTAAAGTTGGTAAATAATCAAAATACCATAAAAAGCCCTTTTTACCACAGAATTGGCCCATTTCGCAACATTAATTTCTTTCAACTGCGCAATCCTTATACTTTAGCAGTGTAATAAAAAAGGAATTAATAATTTTTTCATTTTCATATAGTGTTCTCGTAAAAGAGCCTTTTCCCAAAAGATAAGGCTCTTTTTAGTTTTAAACCTTTTTGGTTGGCCTGGAGGATAGGACCAAATTGTTTAAAACAAGAGCATTCCTTTAATGTGTTGTACCCTCAGCCCATAGACGGTACGTAGTTGGGTATGATCAATGGGCATATTAAAGAATTACTTCATTAAAGAATTGGCACATTGATATTACTCCCCTAAACCAACAATCTGTGCATGGCCCATAAACAATTCCCGCATCCGCTCCATACGGTGATCAAACTTAGTGGAAAAAATGGCATACTGGCACCTGTCCAAACTTTCAGGGATTCGGATGACCTCTGAAAAAGGGCCCGGTTTGGACAAGAACTCCGCATCGTCCACGATAAACAACTTTAGTTTTCCCAAATTGACCCCATTGAGGTAAAATATCTTGCTCAATCTTTTTGGGGTGGCGATAACAATATCCACTCCCTCAAAAATTTCATTCCGCTGTGCTTCAATATTGTGTTCTTCATAAACCGGATAAATGCGTAGATCCATTCTTGCTGTAAAGCGTTCAAATTCACTTTGTAGGGACAATGCGGCTTCCTTGTCCCTTACAAGAATCAATGCCCTTGGAGCCTCTTCAAAGGCGGCACAGTTTAATTTTTGAAGCGTACTGATTATGATGGAGGTAGTTTTACCGGCACCTTCCGGGGCTATACCAAAAATACTGGCCCCTCCCTTTAATTTGGGGACAACCGCCTTTTGAAATGGAGATGGTTCCTTGATTCCCTGTTGTTCCAAGGCCTCTTTTAGCTGTTCCTGAATTTTTTTGAATGCCATATTTTGGTATTAACTACTCCGTTTTTTGCCAACATATCATCCAATCCGTTCCAAAACCCACTGCATACTAATTTAGTTGTCCAGATAACAAATTTTTCCAGTCCTACCACAACTTTTGACCTCTTTACAACAATAGTTTCCACATAACGGTTTTCTATACTACTTTGGCTACGTAATAAAGAAATAAAGGATTTTTCATTTTCATATAGTGTTCTCGTAAAGGAGCCTTGATCCAAAAGTCAGGGCTCTTTTTAGTTTCCATGGTTTTTGAAAACCATTAGGTCTTAATAATTAAGGGATCCAATTGTTCTTGCCAAAATTGGGTTTGCGTTTTTCCAAAAAGGCATTCCTACCTTCTTTTGCTTCTTCCGTCATATAGGCCAATCTTGTAGCTTCCCCGGCAAATACCTGCTGTCCTACCATCCCGTCATCGGTAAGGTTCATGGCAAATTTCAGCATCTTAATGGAAGTTGGCGATTTTTCAAGTATTTCCAGGGCCCAATCGTATGCTGTGTCTTCCAACTCCCCATGGGGAATAACCGCATTTACCATTCCCATTTCAAACGCCTCCTGGGCCGAATAGTTCCTGCCCAGAAAAAATATCTCCCTGGCCTTTTTTTGTCCCACCATCTTGGCCAGGTAGGCCGATCCGTAGCCGCCATCAAAACTGGTTACATCCGCATCCGTTTGTTTAAAGATGGCATGTTCCTTACTGGCAAGGGTAAGATCGCAGACCACGTGCAAGCTGTGGCCACCTCCCACGGCCCATCCCGGAACTACGGCAATGACCACCTTGGGCATAAACCTTATAAGTCGCTGAACTTCCAAAATATTTAAACGGTGCATACCGTCTTCCCCAACATAGCCCTTATGCCCTCTGGCCTTTTGGTCTCCCCCACTACAAAAGGAATATACCCCATCTTTGGTAGACGGACCTTCTCCTGAAAGTAACACAACACCGATACTGGTGTCTTCCTGGGCATCATAAAATGCCTGATACAATTCGCTTGTGGTCTTGGGCCTAAAGGCATTTCTAACATTGGGCCTGTTAAAGGCAATTCTGGCTACACCACCACATTTTTTATAGGTGATATCCTCAAATTCCCTAACTACTTTCCAATCAATTTTCTTCTGCATTTCAAAAATGGTTTAACGGTTATCAAAGATAATACTCTTTATTTTGGCAAACTTGTATCCATGTTTTTTCCCAATTAAGAATTGCTATTTTTTTCCTCAATCCACTTGGACATGAATTTGGTACCAGCCATAGTATGGTGCAAGAGCATGGCCCCCATAAAATTGCCGGACCTATGCGCTTTTAAGTTCTTGATAAGGGCCCCTATCCTAGCCCTTAGTTCTTTATGCAAAACAGCTTTGTTGTAAATACTATTTATAATGTCAATTCCATGTTGTCTGGCATTGGACCACTCATTTATATTTTGGTAAAGGAAAATGGCAGCCTTGGCAAAAGCCTCCCTATCATTGGTAATTATTCCGCTCCATGGCAAATTTTCACAGATACCTTCAGCACCAATTTCTGTAGTAATACTGGGAGTGCCGTTCAGCATCCCGTTCAGCAATTTTCCTTTAATTCCCGCTCCAAAGTTTAAGGGAACCAGTATAAGTCTGGATCGGGATAGGACCTCATCTGCATCATGGGCGTGTCCCATAATATGGAATCCCTGTTTTGGATTGTTCAATTGTTTAACACTTTCTGGCATATATGCTCCGTAAACAAATAGTTGGGCAAGGGGCAATTCCTTGCGGATCAAGGGCCAAATGTCTTTATTAAGGGTTTGTACCGCGTTTATATTTGGTGCGTGTTTCCCATTACCGATACAGACGAAATCTTTTTTTTGGTCAAAATGGAGCCAATTGTTCTGTTTAGCATCGTCAATGGCTTCATACATCATCGGTAAATGCATGAGTAGATTGGGATTGAGCTTCAGAGTATTCACAAGAAGTTCCATTTCATATAGGGAAATGATCAAACTAAGATCGCATCTATAAATGCTGGCCACTTCCCTTTTTGTCCGGTCTTGATCCAACCAAAACGCTTCCGTAAAGGAAATACCTTTTTTGTACGCCAATTGTCTGGCCGATCTAAGGGAGTGTAAATCTTCGGTATCCAATATACGCAGGGCATTTGGCACACATTCAACAACGCGCCATCCAAATTGTTCCTCTGTCATAAAACGATCAAAAAGCACTATATCCGGATCCAGGGCCCTAATAAAATCATCAAAACTGGAATGATTGAGCAAAATGGTTGCTTTGCGCACCCCAAGGTTCTCCAAATCGGCGGAGAATTGACTTTCTACAGCCGTTGAAGCAAAAGTAATCCGATAATTTTCCTTCAAAAAGAAATGCACCAATTGTAACATTCTTTCCCCTGCCGCCGTAGTACCCGGCTCCGGCCACACATAGCCAATGATCAATATTTTTTTATCCGGTTTTGGGCGCATGTATTCTATAATCGCTTGGCGAATTTCTGGGATATTTTGGAACGCAGTTTTCGCTCATAATCCTCTTCCAACCATTCCTTGTAATTTTTGGTATTGTTCATTATACAATAGGAATATTGGCGCACACGATAAGCGATCTCTTCCTTTAGTTTTTTGGCCAGGATACGGGCGTCAAATACATCATCACTATTTTCTACACATATGGTGGCATGCTGTTCAATACTGTTCTCCAGTACGGTTTTGGACTTAAGTCCCTGGGCAAAAACCCTTTTGTATTCTGCCTTGATGTCAAATTCGATATTTTTGGACTTGCCGAACAAGGCTTTGAGGTCGGCCGGCATCTCATACACAAAATCCCGCTCTATTTCTTCATCATTCTTTATGCTTTCCAAATAAAAATCCGGGAAATGAAAAATTTCCTGCCAATCTATGGGGGCGTTCCATAGACCAAATCGGGCCATATTGTTCCCAAGATCCACCACTGAGAATTCATTTTTGTTCGGCAATATTCTGGATCCCCGCCCTATCATTTGAAAATAAAGGGTCAAGGATTTTGTTGCCCTATTCAAAATAATGGTTTCCACAGTGGGTTCGTCAAATCCCGTAGTCAATATACTTACGGAGGTAAGTATGGCGTCAGGGGTTTTTGAAAACCATTTTAAAATTTCCTTACGCTCGGAAGCACTGTTCTTATTATCCAAATGCCGAATGTTGTAGCCTGCTTTCTTAAAGGTGTCCAGAACATACAAAGAAGTATTTATACCATTGTTGAAAATAAGGGTTTTAGTGCCTTTGGCTATCTCTTCATAGGCATTGACCAGTTTGGTAAGCATGTTCTGGTTGCCGTACAGCTCATCCGAGGATTTTACCGTATAGTCGCCGCTTATGCCCAATTTTAAGCTTTTAAGGCTAACATCGTAATTGTACATATTGGCCCTGGCCAAAAAATTCTTTTCAATGAGCGATGATATGGATTCCCCTACGATCAACTTCTGATAGTGGTCCTTCATAGGGAGTTTTATATTGGAACTTAAAGGTGTTGCAGTAACCCCAAGAATGATGGATTTTTTAAAATATTTAAATAATTTTCTAAAGGAATTGTAATGTGCCTCATCAATAATGACAAGGCCAATATCATTGATCTTGACCTTGTCATCCTGAAGTCTGTTGTTAAGGGTTTCCACCATGGCCACAAAGCACATATATTGGTCTTGGTCCTGCAACTCCTTTACCTCGCTATTGATGATTTTATTTTTAACCCCAAAACCCTTTAACATTTTGGAGGTTTGGCTACTCAATTCAATTCTATGGGTTAGAACTACTACCTTTTTATTGGTATTATAAATATATCTTTTGGCAATTTCCGAAAAAACAACGGTTTTACCTCCACCGGTGGGCAGTTGGTACAAAAGGTTCATATCGTCCGGGGATTCCTCCAAACACTTGAATATCGTGTTCAGATCTTCCTCTTGATAATCATAAAGGGTTTTTTCCGTACTTTCTTTAGACAGCTCCAAATGGAAAATGATATTTTTTAATTAAGGAAAATCAAACCTTACAAAATTAAGGGTTTTTTGTGCCGGTTTCAAATTTACAGGGCAAAAACATGAAATTGGAATTGGTCTCTGCCCAAATTTAAGGAAAGAACTCTCCAGTGTAGGGATCTTTTTTTCGGCTCACCCCACTAGGACAAGATACATGAATAGATTGAAAAGGGAGGGCAAAGAACTACATATTGGCTAGTCCAGAATATCCAAAGACTTTGAGAAGTCCTCCCTGTTGGGCCAAAGGTGATCTTGGGCAAATAGGTAACAGGCAACGATTCTGTGTTTAAAATCGCTTATAAGGGCGTTTACGGAAATAAACCGGACCAGTTCGTTAAAAGAGTTCCCCATACTTTTGTAGAAAGACTCAGGGACATTCTTCTCCAGTGAAAAGGATTGTGCCACCTCCAGATTGTACAACATAAGATCTGCAGTTATATGTGGATCTACCCCCAATTTAAGGAAGTGTTTTATGTTTTTTTGCGCAACGGACCTCCTTGCTTTGGGCCTTTTTCTTTTCAGGGGGAAGTATTCGTTGGAGATCTTTATCTTGGCATCCTGCACCAGTTTATCCTCCTTAGGGTTGAAAACAAAATCGTAATATTCCTTTACCTCCGGGAATCTGAGGTACAGATCCAGTAATTGCTCTTCCAATTCCCTTTTTTTTAATTCCGATAAATAGTTGACCAATGCTCTTTTGCCCATTCTCCCAATTAATTGATTTTGAACCTATAAACTGTAATTTCTTATTTAAAAACCAAAAAACAGCACCTGGGAGAAAATTATTACTTTAATAATTGATAGGGACAAGGAATATCATAAACTTCTCATAAATTATGTATAAAGTAATGCAGCTTCCTTTGGAAAAGACATAAAAAAAAAGTATAATGAGAGATTAACGTTTCAAATTCCAAATAAAAATATATGAGGCAACTAAAGATCATCAAGCAGGTTACCAATAGGGAATCAAAATCACTGGACAAATATCTGCAGGATATCAGTAAAATTGAGTTGATCACGGCCAATGAGGAGGTAGAACTGGCTCAAAAAATAAGGGATGGGGATCAAGTTGCCTTGGATAGGCTAACAACGGCAAATCTAAGATTTGTGGTTTCTGTTGCCAAACAATATCAGAATCAAGGGTTAAAGCTCCCGGATTTGATCAATGAGGGGAATGTAGGCTTGGTAAAGGCGGCCAAGCGTTTTGATGAAACAAGGGGGTTTAAATTTATATCGTATGCCGTTTGGTGGATACGTCAGGCTATTCTACAGGCACTGGCCGAACAATCCAGAGTGGTACGCTTACCACTGAACAAGATAGGCTCCATCAATAAAATAAAAAAAACATTTTCTTATTTGGAGCAGGCCCATCAAAGGCCGCCATCTCCCGAGGAGATAGCCAATGAATTGGAAATGTCCGTCAACGAGGTAAAACAATCCTTGAAAAATTCGGACAGACACGTATCCATGGATGCACCTTTAAAGGAGGGGGAAGATTCCAATCTGTACGATGTAGTCAGGTCCGGAGAGTCCCCAAAACCGGATATGTTTCTTTTACGGCAGTCCTTAAATACAGAAATCAACAGGGCTTTGGAAACGCTTTCCCAAAGGGAGGCCGATGTAGTTAAATTGTATTATGGCATTGGAGATCAGCAATCCATGACCTTGGCGGAGATAGGACTTACTTTTGACCTTACCCGTGAACGGGTGAGGCAGATAAGGGAAAAAGCCATTAGAAAGCTTCGCCACAACTCCAGAAGCAAATTGCTCAAAACCTATTTGGGATAGATGCCCAAAAACAAAGAGGCCCGTTAAAGTATTTCTTTAACGGGCCTCTTTGTTTCCAAAGCAATAGGTTTAAGAATAACTTAATTTATTGATATTGAAATGGATAAGAATTTCATTTAAATCTTCAATGAAGTTCAGATAAGCTGCATTTTCTGGATTTTGTTTTGCCATCTTAATAGGGGTTTTTAGGTTCTGAATTCCGGGCCCAACTACATATAGTCCAACTCGGTCAATTCGTTTAAACTCAAAATTTCATTTAAATCCTGTAGGAATATAAGGTATTCCTCTCCGTAGGTGTCGTATAACATAGTAAGACTTGGTTTAAATTATTATTGTTTGGGTCAATAATTATATAGTAAACATATTTACTATCCCTTTCCCTTCCAATTAAATGTTGTGTACCGTTGTTTTTTAGTTGTAAAATGGACTGTCCATAAAGTTTAATCCTTTTTTTAATGAACAAGCCGATGGTTCCGTTAACACTATTTCTATGGATTTATCGGCAAAGTCCTTACTTTGTAAGTCAAAGATGCCTATTCCGCTTGGTAGAACCTGCCCTTGCCGGTCTACCCTTTGGCCAATTTACTTCTTGAAAAGTTTATTGGTCAGGAACTTTAGGTGGTCCAAAAATTTCATTTCCTCCAAATCCGCTATGCTTTTCCCCTTTTTATAGTTGTCCTTTTTGTAATCCTTCATATTCTCCAAGGATGTAATATCAAAATCGATATGGAACAGATCATTGTCACCAATATTCCCCCCCTCCTTACCGGAAGGAGCATCACTATAATCCAGGGATGTTATCCTATTGGTGGTATCCATGCTTTTCTGACCGGATACTATTGTGGATATAAAACCGGATTTTGCCGCTTCAAAAGAGATCCAAGGATCTTTGATCACTTTTGAAGGGTCGTTAATTTCATTATTTGAATCCATGTTATGCCCTGAAAAGGTTTGTGTTTCTCCAGTTAGAATGGCTTGGAATTTTGCTTCTATAGTTTGTGAAACCAATTTAGCCTTTTCCCCTATGGTTTTATTCGGATGATCGTGAAGGGTCTTTAAAAAATAGAGATCGCTTAAGTCTCCTATTTGCTGAATCTCCTTTAGTAAGAGCAGTTGCGATTCAATATCCAAAGAGTTGAATAAATGGTTGAACACGTAATGTTCCCCAAAATCTACGATTCTGTTGTCTGTGTTTTGTTTATCGATATCCATAGGACAATCGTAAAGGAACTTGAAAATGATTTCCTTTATGAGATTGCCAATGGATTCGTTCTCCTCCCCATCCAGCATTTCATTTAATAAGGGCACCTCGCGCATATCCCCCATTTCGGCGATGGAATGTAATAATTTAACTTTTTTAAATTCAGAATCGGTATAGAATTTGGCCGGAGGAAGTTTCATTTCACCCAAATCCAATAATTTATTGTCTTCTCCCTGTAAAGCTGTTTTGCTTTCCTTCTCTTGGTGCGATTTTAATATATCACTGACCTGTTTTTTGAAGTGAGGATCCAGGACCACCTCATATTCCACTTCCAGATCGTAAAGGTTGGTTACAGGTGCTTCTTTCCCTTCCTCCATTTCCATGATCAAGGGCAAGAAATCTATATTTAAAAGAAAATTCTCCGCCTTAGCGGGACTGCTATAAGAATACTTATTGCTTCTTCCGTATATTTCCCCGTGTATCGCCTTATATGGATTTATTTGAAAACTTTCCCTATCGCGGTTTTCCGTGGAGGATTCCGGATGGTTGCCAAACAACGGTTCTTCCTGTAATTCCCAACTACAACTATCATCGTTGCCTCCATTATCCGTTACTATGGGAACGAAGTTAAGATTCGGCTCTTCCTTCTGCAATGAACCTGGTTTTGTAACATAATTATTGGTTTTATATACCCGGGACGAACCATGCGCATCCCTATTTTCCATAGCCTCCCAGCCAAGACCAAATTCTTTGGATATTTTCTGTATTATCCGATTTCCCCCCTTATCAAGATACAAGTTCATTTCCTTTAATATGGAGGTGGCCATACGTTTGTTGCTCGATTTCCTTAGCAGCTTCCACAATTCTACCTTTAGGTCTATTTGTTCCCTTTCGGACATGTGCAGCTTTCCTTGGGCAGATTGTATTAGCTTATATATTATTCCACCTAGTTGTTTCCTTCTTTTCTTCCTCATGCTACCTCCCGGCAGCGTGTAGTTCCTTAACAAGTATAGGACGAACCCATATCCAACGGCCAAAAGCAGGAACAATACTATTAAATTCCAAAACGGATGGTTATGTACATTGGATACATTCATGTATTCGTGTTCCTTTTTTAATAAGCCTTTAGTTTCCCTTTCTTTTTAGGATCATCAATTCTGTGTCAATAGCTTTCTCCACCTTGGGATATGCCAATAACAATTGATCGTATAACCGTCCTATTTCCGGCAGATTCCTATGGGTCTTACAGCCAATCGTAATTTTATCCACAAGGAAAAAAAGATAATCTGCCTTCATCATGGAAAGTCCCGTTTTAACCTTATGGGCGGCAAATGCCAAACCGTTAAAATTGCCTTCCGGGATATAGACATTGGCCCTGCCGATGAAATCCAGCATATTTTGTTTAAACAGACCTATCAACTCTTCTAGGAGATCTATTTCTCCCATGCACTCTTTCAATATATTGTTTAGGCATACTTCCCATACTTCCTTTTCTTTTGAAAATGAGGTAAGGTTTTCATCGGAATTACGTATAGGTTTCCATCCTAAATCCCTGTTGTTGGTATAGTGGTTGCCATGTCCTACAACCTGTTTTGTTTTTTCATAGGGGATGCTAAACTTATAAGTGCAACCATCATTCAGGTTGGCCATAGTAGCCAAGGACCCATTTAGCATTTCCAGTATGCCTTCCGCCATTACAAAACCAATTCCTATATCTTTTGCAGGGGGCTTCAAGTCTTTTGTACAAACTTCTTTATCCATATCCCTTATTTCAAAATCGAGTACGAGAAAATTACCGCGTTGGCTTCTTGGCCTGATCTTGAGAAGGATACTTCCTTCATCAATCTGTTTTATGGAGTTTCCTAAAAGGGTAAGTAGAATTTGGGACAACTTGGATGGATCCCCTTTAATAATTTGGGGTATTTCCGTATCCAAATCCAGTTCTAGGGTAACATTATTATTAGTTATTAGGGTGCTGCACAGATACACGGTATCCCTAATTATACCGTGAAAATTAAAATCTATATTTTCAAATTTTTCCTTTCCCGAAGTAAGCTCCTTATATTCCAAGAGTGCATTGATTATATCCAAAAGATGATTGGAATGGGAGGCAATGGAATTGATTTTAACAAGTTGCTCCTCGGTTAGATTGTCTTCCTTTAGAAGATCTACCGTCTCCATTATTCCGTTAATCGGGGTTCTAATTTCATCAGCTACCCTAGCAAGTAACCCGCCTTCTTCCTGCTTTGGTTTCCTTTTTACCGTATTTGCCCCTTCTTTACTGCCAATGGCCAATTCAAAATCCTTATTGTTTTTAAGGAAGTTGTAAACATTGGATTTTGGTCCCAATACTTTTTCCTCCAGACGATATTTGAAGGTCATAAAGTATTTCTTTAATGAAGAAGCTTCCTCCGAGGTTAACTCCTCGAACAAAAAATGATTTAGTTGACCTTCAAGATTTGTAAGCTGGGATAGTAGGCTGTTGGATTTCAATTTATAATTGTTTGGGTTCAGAAAGTCTAAAACTCCCCTTTTAAAGTGCAGTTTACAATTAAATGTTATCTAAGGGCCATTTTATGTTGTCAAATGCACTTATCTGTATGTATCAAACCTTATAAACCCATAGCATCTCATCGGATATTTATGCATTTTAACGATAATGTACTGTAAGAAAAAGGAAGGAGTGGACAGAGAAATAGCGGCCCATATGAACAATAATGTACCATAGGTACAGGACCCTTAAAAAGTAGATATGCCAAGGGTCAAGGATGTGGCCCATGCTTGCCTGTCCCTGTAGGACGGACAGGCGTTCCATACGGACATTAAATCCCCAAAGGGTAGTGACGAAAACTCAATTTGTTGACTAATAACCCGAGGCCAGACGATCCCTTACAAATTCAATTTTAGTTTTTCCATGGGGTTTGGGTTTTCCGTCGGCACCTAAATTTACCATGATGATATTGTCTACCGTTACAATAGTTTCCCTGGTCATTTTGTTCCTAACCTCACAATTAAGGGTCAGGGAGGTCTTTCCAAATTTTACCACGTCTATCCCTATTTCAACAATATCGCCTTTTAAGGCAGTACTCATAAAGTTTATTTCGGACATATATTTGGTAACCACCCTCTTGTTTTCCAATTGTATAATGCTATACAGTGCGGCTTCCTCGTCTATCCAGGCAAGTAGCTTGCCTCCAAATAGGGTACCATTGGCATTTAAATCTTCCGGTTTCACCCATTTTCTTGTATGAAATCTCATAGTTCGGTAATTTTAAGTTAAAATTACTGAAGATTATTTCGTTAAAACAGTGTTGGGGAAAAATTATCACCCGATTTAGGTATATGTAAATTACATCCGATTTTTTCATTCAATTTGGAAATAAAATAGGCCGATAATAATGGAGACTCCAATTCCATATTTTGATGGACAAAAAAGTGGATGTTCCTCAATCCCATCTCTTTCCAATCGTACAGCCGCATTACCCAATCGTCCAAACGTTGATAATCACTTATATGATTACTGCCAACAAAACGTATAAAAGCCTCATCGTTCGTCATTCTCATATGCATTAAGTCTCTTCTGCCCGCGGTATCCACAAGGATATTCGCAATATTATTTTCATATAGCAAACTATGTAATTCTTGGGCGACTTTATCATCATTAAACCAATCGGTATGCCTAAATTCGATGGCCAGGGGAAATTCTTTTGGCCAATACGCAACAAACCGGACCACTTTGTCCCAGTTTGCAGGTCCAAAATTGTTGTGCATCTGTAAAAAAATAGTACCCAGTTTGTCTTTAAGGTTTGCAATAGCGTTTAAAAATGCCTCCACAATGGGGTAAGCCTGATCGTTCAACCTAAATAAATGACTAACGTCTTGCACTATTTTAGGAAAAAATTTAAAGGATGCGGGGGTCTTTTCATACCATTTATCATACTGCTCCACCGGAAAAATCCGATAAAAGGTGGCATTAAGTTCTATGCTATTGAATTGGGAGGAATAATAGGCCAGTTCATCTTTTGTTCCCTTTGGATAGAAGCTTTTCAAGTCCTGTCGGTTCCATTTGGCACAGCCCACATATATACCTGGAGCGTTTTGACCAATCAATTTTTCCAACACCTTTTTGGTGTCCGGATGGTCTTTAGGCATTAGAAAATCCACTATTTCCGGTTTCTCTACTTTTCCGAATTTCATATAATGATCATGTTTATTTTTTAGGCACGGACATTCCGATCACAAGTTACGGAACATGTTCATAAGCTCGTTAACAACTATCATGGAATTGCCAAATAGGGATAAATCCTAATCCCTATCTTTATAAAAACACCAATGATATGAGCGATAGGTCCAATAGTCTTTTGGAAATACGTCCTATTATCCCATCGGCCAAAGTAACGGAATTTATGAGCAGTGATGAAAGGTTTCAAAACCAAACCTTGCGCCCTGTAATAAAAATGCAAAATCCCTTACTCCTTTTGGTCTTTCAGAATTACATTGCCAAGCACAAAAACAGTTTTTATGAACTTGGGGTGCATAAACGTCTTATTTTTATAGAAAATGCGATACAAAAGGACATTAAGTTCAGGAATTCGTTAAAGGGAATAATCATAGGCCAATTTACCACGGAGGAGTATGCGTTATACATTCGCAACTCTTCCCCGTTAAATAAACGTATGATGCAGATGGTCATTGAGCGCATCAAGGATCAGGTTCAGTTTTTTGAGAAAGCCTTGTTTCAGCCCGTGTAGACTCCCTTCATTCTTATTCCAAAAGTGATTCCCCATCAAGGTTAGTGGTTAGGATGTCGCTCATTAGGTCAAAATAAGGCCTAATTGTCCGGAAAGCAAGGTCAACATTCTCTAGAAAATTGGGAGATAACACCTCCTGATCGGAAAAGTTTTTCATAAAAATGAATTGTTTCTTTTTGATCAGATCAATGTTGGGGTGATCTTTATCAAAGCCGGAGGGAGCAGTTTTTAATTCATCACCCCGCATTTCGCCCCAAACTTCCTTGAAGCTTTTCTTGTTCATTATGGCGCGTATTTCGGATGCATCGGTTTCAAACTCCTTTCTAATTCTCAACAGGTCTTCTTTGTTGGGTTCCCAAAATCCGGTAGCAATAAAGGTTTCATTGGGTTTTATCCGCAAATAATACCCGCCTCGAAGCTGCTGTCCGGATCTGGAAAAGGATCCTGCAAAATGGGTCTTATAGGGTGTTTTATCCTTGGAAAATCGTACATCCCTATAGATGCGGAACATTTTTAATTTTTCAATATCATCATGGGCCTTCAAGGTATTCATTAACACGGAATAAAAATTCTTTACCTCTGCTTCCAGTGCCTTGAATTCGGTTTTGTGCTCCTGGAACCATTCCCTGGAGTTATTTTTTTTCAGGTTTTCCAAAAATAGAAATACATCTTTCGTAATCAGCGGCTGTTGTATACGACTCATAACACATTATCTTTGTGCTAAAGTTAACCATTTTAGCATAAGCCGATTTTGAAATAATGGTTAATTTTGAACGTATAATTAAAAATGCAAATGGATAAAGCATCTATAATAAGGAATATTAAGGAACATAAAAATCAGCCCAACCTAAGGTTCGAACTCAAGGAAAGGACGGAATTGTTTACCAATCGTTTGTTTTATACCTTGTTCGATATAGATACCCCGGTAGACGAAAATCTGGACCTGTTGGAAAAGGAATTCGATGTCCTGGTAAATTTGGCCTGTTGGCAGGTAGACAAACCTTGCCAAAGAATATGGACGAATTTTGTGGTGCGCCTGCCGGAAATACTTGAAAAATTGAATTTGGATGCCGAGGCCATTGTAAATTGCGACCCTGCTTCCCTATCTATTGAAGAGGTATATATGGCCTATCCCGGTTTTTATGCCATTGCCATCTACCGGCTTGCCCATGAACTCTATAAGGATGGTTTTCCTCTGGTACCCAGATTGATGACGGAATATGCACATAGACAGACAGGTGTGGATATCAATCCGGGTGCGCAAATAGGCAATTCTTTTTTCATTGATCATGCCACGGGAGTGGTCATAGGGGAAACGGCAATAATTAAAAATAATGTAAAAATCTACCAAGGAGTAACCTTGGGAGCTTTATATGTTGCCAAAAAATTGCAAAAGACCAAGCGTCATCCCACCATTGAAAACAATGTTACCATATATGCCAATGCCACTATCCTTGGAGGGGATACGGTAATCGGGGAAAATTCCATAATAGGAGGAAATGCATGGCTAACGGAATCCGTGCCGGCCAATTCCACGGTTTATCATTCTCCTGTAATTAAAATTAAAACCCTACCGCATGTCTCATAATATTTTGGATATTATAGGGAACACCCCCCTAGTAATATCAAAAGTAATCAATACCAATCCCAAGGTTAAACTTTTTTTTAAATTGGAGGGCAATAATCCTGGAGGAAGCGTAAAGGATCGTGCCGCTCTCAATATGATAAAGGGAGGTTTGGAAAGGGGCGATTTTGATTTGAATTCCAAGTTGATAGAAGCTACCAGTGGAAATACCGGTATTGCCCTGGCCATGATTGCCGGAATTTACGGATTGGATATAGAACTGGTAATGCCCGAAAATTCCACCAAGGAAAGGGTACAGACCATGAGGGCGTATGGAGCCAAAGTAACCCTTACCCCTGCGGATGTTGGCATAGAAGGTGCCAGGGACTATGCGGAACAAAAGTTAAGGAGGAAGGGTATATTATGATCAACCAGTTCTCCAATGATGATAACTGGAAGGCACATTATATGGGTACCGGGCCAGAAATATGGAGGGATACCCAAGGAAAATTTCCCACTTTGTATCATCCATGGGTACTACAGGGACTATAATGGGAACATCCACTTTTTTGAAGGAAAAGAATTCCAAGATTCAAATTGTAGGAGTGCAGCCCACCGATGAGGCCAAAATTCCTGGTATCCGCAAATGGCCCGTAGAATATCTTCCCAAAATTTTTAATCCCAAGAAAGTAGACTCCGTTATAGAGGTTACCGAAGAGGAGGCCCGGGAGATGGCCAAACGATTGGCCAAGGAAGAGGGTATTTTTGCAGGAATGAGCAGTGGGGGCGCCGCCGCCGCCGCCGTAAAACTGGCCCAAAGTCTGGAAGAGGGTATCATTGTCTCCATTGTATGCGACCGCGGCGACCGTTATCTTTCGTCGGATCTTTTTGATTAACTAATGGTAAAATACTTTGGAACTAGCGTCGTGTCAATGCCACTGTACTGTTTAGGTCTCCGTAATCTTTTATCCGACCAAGGCAAAAAATGTTGCGCAGCGGTAGCTATAGAACTGTTTTTTAACGAAGGCCGGGTAAAAAAGAACAAGGCTTGGAATAGCTAAAGTAGTGTTGAAAGGACACTAGAGCCACTTCTTCTTTTTGAAATAAAATAAAAGGCCTATAAAGATGGCGATCATCAGCCCCCAAACATAAAAGTAGCCATTGTGATACTGCAATTCCGGAATATACTCAAAATTCATTCCGTAAATGCCCGCAATGAAGGTAAGGGGAATAAAAATAGAGGCCATAATGGTCAGGACCTTCATTACCTCGTTCATTTTATTGCTCATGTTGCTCATATACATTTCCATGAGGCTCATAGACATTTCCCTTAAAATATTGAGACTTTCATTTATTTCGGTACAGTGATCCAAGGCATCCCTTAAAAATAGTTTGGTATCCTTGGTAATTAAAAAATGTTCGGTATCTATTAATTTACTCACCAATTCCTTCATTGGGTAAACATACCTCCTTATCCTTAACACTTCCTTTTTTAAATCCTGAATGGCGTGGGCCGTTTTGGGACTGGGGTCATCGTAGACCTCTTCCTCCAAAAGGTCTATTTTGTGGTTTATATTTTCAAGAACCATAAAATAGTTGTCTATAATGGCATCCATAAGGGCGAAGAACAAGTAGTCCGCAGATTTGCTTCGTATTCGTCCGGTTTTGGCCCGTATCCTTTCCCTAATGCTATTGAAAACATCATCCTTCATTTCCTGAAAAACGAGCACCGAATTTTCCATCAAAACAATGGCCACATGTTCCGTTACCATTTCATTGTCACTATCCAAATACAGCATTTTGAATGCCCCAAAAATATAATCATCGTATTCGTCCACCTTGGGGCGTTGATGCGTATTTACGGCATCTTCGATCGTCAATGGATTGAGGGAAAAAGCATGTCCAAGATTTTCAATAAATTGCTCATCACTTATTCCAATAATATTGATCCAAGAAATTGAGGGAGAGGATCGGAAGGCGACAATCTTATCAAGACTATTGGACGTATACACATCAAAGCCAGATTCTATGACACCTTTCCCATCATACTCAATAACATTGACTATACTTTTAACGCCTTCCCTATTTCCCAAATAGGTTACCGTTCCAGGCGCCTTTCCCGTTTTGGCAAGTCTTTTTGAATGTCTTTTGTGCGTTGATTTTTTTTGGGCCATAGGTGGTGATATAGAAGTATCCTCTGGACTGTATTTTTGTTCTTTGCACTAATTTATACATTCCGTAACGACCTTTTACGTAAATGGTATAAAAAATTTATATCATTTTTTAAGCAATAGCCAATTAGTATTGGTGTTTTCCACTTATTGGAACTGCAGATGGTTCAATAATAGTCCGGAGCCGGGAGCCACATAGGTCAGTACCGTATTATGATCCTTTTTCAAAGACTCTTTTATATCCATTGCCGTAAGTTCTCCCCTGCCCAGTTGAATCAATGCCCCCATGATCATCCTGATCTGATATCTCATGAACCCCTCCCCGCTAATATGCAGGGCATAACTCTCCTCCGGAAAAAAGTTGGCCGTTAAAATCTCGTTCCGTTTTATTTCGCATGATGTTATGGTCCTCAGTACTTTTGTATGGGGTTGAAGTCGGGCCGTATAGGAGGAGAAATCGTGGGTACCAATAAAATATCGGGCACAATCCGACATTAGATCCACATTTAATTCGTCCATAATGTTTGCCAAAAAGGGCGCGCAAAAGGGGTGGTTTTTTTGCCCGAACGAGAATAGGTACACATATTCCTTTAATTTGCTTTCTTGTATGATATTAAAATTTTCGTTTACCTTGTCTATACTTATGACACGAATATCAGGCGGTAGGTTCACATTAAAACAGCGCATAAACTCCTGAAGGTCTTCCAGGGGCTCCTTATCCAAAAACAATTCGAATGCCGCGTTCAGGGCAGACACCTTGGCATCTGTGCGTCCGGCCCCAAGAATCTTGAATTTGGATTTGGGCAGCACGAATTTTAAGGTCTTGACCAGCATACCTTCCACCGTTTTTTGATCGGGTTGCTTTTGCCAGCCACTATAGCGGAAACCCAAAAATTGAACATGAATTAAATAGTAAAAACGTGGTGTTTGCATCTGCCTTGTATGTTGCTTAATTAAATCCTTACAAATCCTTTTTAAAGACGGGTTATGAAGACCGGATTTTTGTTTGTAATGGGAGGTATTTTCAAGTTTGGCGATCAGGCGTTCACCGTGCTTTTCGGCACTTCGTCCGGGCCCTCTTTTTTCTACCTTAAATTTCTATAAATTCATCGAATTTTTCATACCGGGCTAGAATTATATTGTAATTATGTTGAAAATTATCAAAATTTCTAAACCTTGGTTATGGCAAATTCCGTTAAAAAAACCGCTCCCAAAATTAATATTATTCTGACCATTGTCTCTTTGGTATCCTTGATCCTTCTTGGTTTTTATAGCATGTATGGAAATACCTTTGTTTTTAATAGGCTTGAGAGTTATATTTTTCCTTTATTGACTATGATCCACTTTCTTTATTTATATGTACTATGGTTTAAGATTACCGAAATGGAATATCCCGATATGATCATGAAAAATATTGAGTATGTCCTGTACGGAGTGGTATTGGTATATGGATATAATATATATGGAACTTTTTTATTGCTGGATTCACAAAATGAATTTCAAAACCATATTATTCCAAGTACTTTTGTTCCCATGGGCATCTTGATCATTGCAATACAGACACTTTTGGTCCTACTTACCGTTTGGTCGTTTATAATTAGAAGACAACGGGTAGGCAAATATGATTTTGATTACTTAAATAATCATATTGATGCCTGGGAGTAATAAAACTCCCTATTACAGCCCCCTAATAAAACTTCCGTACACATCTTTTATCTGATACCCTATGGTATACCGCTGTTTGCTCAATTTATTATGGGCAACAAGTCCCCACAACAACAATTCCTTTAAAAAATAGGTATCCTCCTTTTTAATCTCAGGTTGGTATTTGGCTATCAATTGTTGAAGGGGGGCAATACTATCCAGTTTTTCCTTGTATTCCCTATCAGTGGCATCATCCAAAAGATCAAAGCCTTCGCCATCAAAAAACCAACCTACCAATCCATCATAAGGGCCTTCAGTATCCTTGCGTTCCAATTTATCTATCTTCGGGAAATAATTTTGGAAGAGGGATTTTACGGCATCTTCGATCAATATTTCTGCAACACTGCCCGAACCTTCCTGTTCCCCCTCATACACCAATTCAATTTTCCCGATAATGGATGGGATAACCCCCATGAAATCGCTTAGCCGAACCATGGTCGTTTCCTGGCCATTCTTCAATAACCTCCGTTCGGCAGTGCTCATTAAATTTTCGAAGGAAGTTATGCTCATCCTGGCACTTATGCCACTTTTGGCATCAACATATTCACTTTCCCTGGCTTCCCTGCTTATTTGTTCCAAGAGATCTTTGGCCAGATCCGGAACATAAATAGCCTCGCTTTGTCGTTCATCCAATTTGGATTCCTGTTCCGTAATTTTACGAGCGGTTTCAATGTCCTCCGGATAATGGGTCAATATCTGGGACCCTATCCTGTCCTTTAAAGGAGTTACTATGCTGCCCCTATTGGTATAATCTTCCGGGTTTGCAGTAAATACAAACTGTAGGTCCAAGGGCAATCGAAGCTTAAATCCCCTTATCTGGATGTCGCCCTCCTGTAGGATATTAAAAAGGGAGACCTGTATCCTTGCCTGTAGGTCCGGTAGTTCATTGATTACAAAAATACAACGGTTGGCCCTGGGGATCATTCCAAAATGTATAACCCTATCATCTGCGTAGGACAACTTTAGGTTGGCGGCTTTGATGGGGTCCACATCTCCGATTAAATCGGCCACTGTAACATCCGGGGTAGCCAATTTTTCATAGAATCGATCATTTCTGTGCAGCCAGGATATAGGTGTTAGATCCCCATGTTCCGCAATAGTTTCAATGGCAAAGCGCGAGATTGGATCCATG